>CBDBLO010000002.1:0-2185281 GCA_965207075.1 Candidatus Nitrosopumilus sp.
TGCGGGCCGCGGTGGACGCGGCCGGGGCCGGCGCCGACCGGATAGTGGTCGGGACGCTTGCGTTCTCCGACAGGGAGTCGCTTGCCGCGCTGGTGCGGGAGCTGGGCCCGCAGCGCGTGGTGGTCTCCGCGGATCACCTGGACGGCCGCATCGTAACGCGCGGGTGGCAGAGCGACACCGGGCTTGACATGGTCGAGTCCGTCGCGTCGCTGCATCGCGAGGTCGGGGTCACCCAGTACCTGCTGACAAGCGTCGGCCGGGACGGCACATTGCAGGGCCCCGACACGTCGTACATGGGCAGGGCCTGCCAGATATCCGGCGGCATCGACGTCATTGCAAGCGGCGGCATATCGCACGAGCGCGACGTCGCGGCCGTGGGGGACGCGGGGGCGTGGGGCGTCATACTGGGGCGCGCGCTGTACGACGGAAAGATAACCATACCGGCCGCCAAGAGGATGGCGCGGGGCGGCTCCCCGGCGGACGGAAATGGGGAGGAAGAGGAGGGCGACCCGCAACGGCCCTGACAAAGCGCATAATCCCGTGCCTTGACGTCAAGGATGGCAGGGTGGTAAAGGGGACCAGGTTCGTGGAGATCAGGGACGCGGGCGACCCGGTCGCGCTGGCCAAGCGGTACAGCGACGAGGGGGCCGACGAGCTCGTGTTCCTGGACATTACCGCGTCAGACGAGAGGCGCAAGACCATCCGGGAGCTGGTGCGCGGGGTGGCGTCCGTAATAGACATCCCGTTTACCGTCGGCGGCGGCGTCTCGACGATGGAGGATGCCCGCAACATACTGCTGAGCGGCGCAGACAAGGTCGGGATCAACACGGGCGCCATAAACAATCCGCCGATCATAACCGAGATGATGGGCCTGTTTGGGCGGCAGTGCGTCGTGGTCGCAATAGACGCGAAGAGAAACTACGGGGAGCCCGCGGACCGCGGGCGCAGCGGCGGGGGCTCCGCGGACCGCGGGGGCGGGGGCGGCCCGCCGGTCATGCTGGAGGATGACAGCGGCCGCCGGTTCTGGTTTGAGGTGCACACGTACGGGGGCAAGAAGGGCACCGGCGTGGACGCCATACGGTGGGCAAGAAGGGCCCAGGGGCTCGGCGCAGGCGAGATACTGCTGACCAGCATGGACAGGGACGGCACAAAGGACGGCTACGACCACGAGCTCACCAGGCGCGTGGTGGACGCGGTCTCCATTCCCGTGATAGCGTCAGGCGGCTGCGGGCATCCCGGCGACATGGCCGACGTCTTTGGGGCGACCGGCGTGGACGCGGCGCTGGCAGCCTCCATATTCCACTACCAGGAGTACGGCGTGTCCGGCGTAAAGCGGATCCTCAGGGACAAAGGCATTCCTGTAAGGTTATAAGATGCGCACGCCGCGTGGGCGCAGTGGCCCAGATCGACATTGACGCAATCGACTTTGAGAAGGGCGGCGGGCTCGTCCCCGTTATAGTCCAGGACGCGGACACGCGGGAGGTGCTGACCCTTGCATACGCAAACCGCGAGTCGCTCGGGCTCGCGGCCAGCACGGGCAGGTCGTGGTTCTACAGCCGCTCAAGGGACAAGCTCTGGATGAAGGGCGAGGAGTCGGGAAACGTCCAGGACGTCAGCGAGATACTGGTGGACTGCGACTCTGACGCGATCATATACCTGGTCAAGCCGGCGGGGCCCGCGTGCCACAAGGGGGAGCGCGCATGCTTTCACAACAGGCTTGCAAGACAGTAACGGCCTAGGGCACATGGGCGCATCACACCTGCCGAGTCGGAGAGCCGCACGGGCTATTGCCCCGGGTCGCCGGCCGGCGGACCCTGCAAGTCCACGACGTCCGTCTCGGCGCCGGGGGCGAACTCGTCGACCACCTCGAAGAATATCTCGTCGTTGTTTATCCCCTCAAACCATATCATCCACTGCCCCACCAGCTGGTCCTCCTCGTAGAGGCCCTTGATTGCAGACGTGTCCGGCCTGAAGTAGAACTTTGCCACCTCGCGCTCGGACCCGTCGTACGCCCTCTCCAAAAAGATCTTGCCCTCCGGGCTTGCCACCCTGACTATCACCTGCTGGCCCGGGTTCAGCGTTCCTGCAAAGAACACGTCCTCGCCGAGCCTGTACGCCTCCTTGTTGATTCCAAAGGCGCCTGCCGTGTTCCAGACCTCCTCTGGCTCGTCCGGCTGCTCCAAGCCGCCCCTTACATAGTCCGACAGCGGGTTGTCCAGTATGAACCGCTCAGTGTCGGCTCTGTGCTCATCGTAGTCCGACAGGCTGGACGCCAAGAACATACCGCCAACTATACCAACCGCCGCGAGGCCTATTATGATCTTGCCTATCATTTACAGTGGTACGGCAACGCCATCTTATAATTATTGAGCATGGGCTCTCCCAAAAGCCCGCCCTCCCGCCGCGCCATAACTCACGGGACAAACAGCTCGACGCCGGCACGCGGCCGACGGCCCAACGCGGCCGATCCAAACACAGGAACAGCCAAGCGGCAAGTGGCGCCGTCAGCGATTTCCCTCCCTCCTCCCCCTCCTCCCCCCCCCCCCCCCAGACTCACAAGCGCGGGCCGCGGTGACATCTGGGGCATCGCGGCGCCGTCCGGCGCGCACCGCATGTTTCGGGCCATCCCCGGACGGCGCACACGCGCAGCCGGCAGCAAACCCATGACGGAGCCGCACGGCGTCCGAACCCGCCCTGCGCCGCAGTTATTCGACGTTTGTACCAAAATCCAACCGCTAAACCCTTAAATAGAAATCTGAAACCACGTGAGTCAATTACTGATGAGGGGCATGCTTGGAATATCCTTGGTACTGATAGCAGTAGCGGCGGCAGTGGCGATCATACCGGCCGCCGGCGTCGCGCTTGCGGCCGGCGACGAGCCCGGCGAGTACATCGACCGCCGCGTGCTCATCTGGAACCTGTTCTTTAGGATGATGACAGTCGCGTTCACGGTCGGGGCAGTCGTATCCGGCACGATAATCTGGCAGGTGTGGCGCTTCCGGGAGTCACACCCCAAGGCAAAGCCTACTCCGTACGAGGGGACTGACTGGTAGATGGCCGGACATCACTCAAACTGGCCCGAGTGGATATACATCGGGATCGTGGTGGCGCTCATGACATGGGTCGGGGCCGAGGCCTGGGAGGTCGAGCGCCTCATCGAGCACGTCCCGGCCGACGCGGAGATCATAAAGGTGACGGGGCAGCAGTGGTTCTGGACCTTTGAGCACGAGGACGGCACAAAGGAGATAGGCGAGCTGCACCTGGAGGCGGGCAAGGCCTACAAGTTCGAGGTGGTGGCCACTGACGTCATACACTCGTTTAACATACACGACTACGTGGTGCTGATAGACGCGGTCCCGGGCAGGGTGAACACGGTGTGGTTTGCGCCCGACGCGCCCGGAGTGCACGACATACAGTGCCGCGAGTACTGCGGGCTGATACACTACAACATGCGCGGCACGCTGTACGTGGAGGAGCCGTCGTCATGACGCGGAGAGGATGTGGGATGGAGACGAGTATGGACATGATGATGATGAGGGTTATAGCAGTACGGGCCGGGCGTCCGGCCGATGCCACCGATTATAATGTGGCGGGAGGTGCACGCGCATCATGGTTCTAGAGCTGCAAAAGCCGCGCCCCATATGGCAGATAATGTTCTCGACCCACCACACCGACGTGGGGCTCCTGTACCTCATAACGTCCTTGGCGTTCCTGTTTCTGGGCGGAGCGCTGGCGCTCGCAATCAGGGCGGAGCTGTTCCTGCCGGGGGCCCAGATCATAGGCGACGCGATGACGTTCAACCGCATATTCACGGTCCACGGCACCACGCTGATCTTTTTGTTCATCATACCCTTCGCGTCTGCAGTCGGCAACTACTTTGTCCCGATAATGGTCAGGTACAAGGACATGGCGTACCCAAAGCTCAACGCGATCGCGTTCTGGATGATACCTCCCTCCGGCGCCCTGATATGGCTCGGCTTTGCGGACTTTACGTGGTACGCGACGCCCCCCTACTCGATAATCAGCGCCCCGGGGCCGGCTGCCGACATGTGGATATTCGGCCTCAAGATCCTTGGCGTATCCTCCGTGCTGGGCGCGATAAACTTCGTCGTCACCATACTAAAGTGCAAGCATCCGGACATGTCGATAGGGCAGGTCCCGCTGCTGGCGTGGTCCTTCCTCTCCTCGTCGCTCATCATACTGGTCGCAATCCCGACCTTTGCGGCCGCGCTGCTGATGCTGCTCACCGACCGCCTCGGCGTGAGCGGCTTCTTCAACCCCGCGCTCGGCGGCGACCCGATAGCGTACGCGCACCTGTTCTGGTTCACGTTCCACCCCGAGGTGTACGTGCTTGTGATCCCGGCGATCGGGATGATGTACGAGATAATACCGAGGTTCTCCAGGAGGCCGATCTACAGCTACAGCTCCGGGGTGTTCGCGTTCGTCCTTCTGTCGATAGTCGGGTTCTCCTCGTGGGCCCACCACATGTACGCGACGGGCATGTCGTTTACCGAAAAGACCGTGTTCATGGTCGGCACGCTGGCGGCGGTTCCCGCGTCTGCCATGCACGTGTTCAACTTTATCGCCACGATGTGGAACGGCCGCATCAGGTTCTCCACCCCCATGATGTGGGCAGTCGGCGGGATCGCGCTCTTCTTCTCGGCGGGTGCCGGCGGCGTCGTCAACAGCGCAATGCCGCTGGACTTTACCACGCACGACACCTACTGGGTGGTCGGACACTTCCACCTCTTTGTGATGGGTACCATAGCGTTCGGGTCCATCGGGTACCTCTACTACATGTTCCCGTACGTGACCGGAAGGATGTACAACGAGACGATGGGCAAGATACACTTTGTAATGTCGTTCATCGGCACCATCCTGGTGTTCTTTACGCAGCACGTGCTCGGGCTGTACGGGATGCCGCGGCGCATATTTGACTACCCGCCCATACCGGAGTGGATCGCGATGAACCAGATCGCGTCGATAGGGGCTATGATAATCGGGGTCAGCATGGTGGTGTTCCTGGCAAACATGATACACAGCTCCGCAAAGGGCGAGCCGGCAAACACGGACGACCCGTTCGGCGTGGGCGGCAGGTACTATTACCCGTTTGAGGCAAAGAACCCCTCGCATTGATGATGATGATGGTAGTGTGGTAAGAGATGGCAGACGGCAGAAGCAGCGGGACGCAGCAGCAGGTGTACATGACCACGCCGGCCAGGACCGGCAAGATGATGGCCATAATGCTGGGCATATGCATAGTTGGAGGCGCCATCTTCTTCGGGATGTGGGACTATTGGATATCCGAGCCGGCCCCGATCGTGGCGATAATGGCGGCCTCCACCGCGGCGCCCGTCGCGGAGCAGGCGGAGCAGACGGGCCAAACCATAACCTCGGACCTAGTCTTCATCGAGGCTGACGACTTTATCACGATGGCCTTCAACGCGCTGCCCGGCGAGGAGGGCAACAACCCGACCATAAACATGAACGTGGGCGACAAGGTCGTGTTCAACGTGGTAAGCGACGGCATCTCGCTGCACGCGTTTGGCGTCACGCAGGAGGAGGAGGGCACCGCTGGCATCATACCCGGCACCGAGATCGGCAGCCCCAACAGCCCGATGCTGAAGGGGGACAGCGGCACCGCTGAGTTCGTGGCCGGCGAGGAGGGCACCTACTATTACATATGCACGGTCCCCGGGCACAGGGCACAGGGCATGGAGGGCACCATTGTGGTGGGCCCCGCGCCCGAGTCTGGGGACGACGGCAGCGGAGGAGGAGGAGGAGAGGCGGCCCCCCCGACCGGCATATCGCACGAGTTTGAGTTTGACTATGTAGAGTCCGACGACTTTAGGACGTTCGGGTTCAACGGGCTTGAGGGCGAGGAGGGGGCAAACCCCGAGATTGTGGTCAACTCCGGCGACGAGATTACGGTCACCACGGTCAACGTGGGCGTCTCGTTCCACTCGTTCGGGGTGGTGGCAGACCCCGCCGACTTTGCAAACGTGCTGTGGGGCTCGGAGATAGGGTCCATGACAAGCCCGCTGAAGAACGGCGAGAGCGGCTCAGTCACGTTCACGGCCGGGGCGCCGGGCAAGTACTATTACATCTGTACCGTTCCAGGCCACGCCCTGCAGGGGATGCAGGGGGTCCTGACTGTCGAGTAGCCTTGGCTGCCATAAAGTACCTTGCACTATCGAGCATGATCGTGCTGTACTCGCTCATGTTCCTTGGCGGGTACATATCGGCCGCGGGCCTGGGGCTCACGTGCCCCGAGTGGCCGCTGTGCCCGGACGGCATAATGCCCTCAGAAGAATACCTGATAGAATGGATACACAGGCTGGCCGCCGCCACCACGGGCGCGCTCGTGGTCGCCACCATGATCGCCGGCTTCCTGCACAGGGGGGCCGATGCCAAGATCAGGGTCACGAGCTCGCTTGCGACCGTCTTTGTCATAGTCCAGATCACGCTCGGGGCGCTCGTCATCGACCTAAAGCTGCACGCCGTCTTGGTCGCGATACACCTGGGGATAGGGATACTGCTGTTTGCAATGGTGCTGCTGACGACGCTGTTTGCGTTCCGCATACAGTCGCCCGCAAAGGCCGTTGCGCATGGCCGCAGCGGTGGTAGCGGTAGCAGCAACGGCAACAATAGCAGCAGTGACGACAACTATGGCACTGGCGACAGTGGCGATAGCAGCAACGGCAACGCCAACCGCAACGGCCGCGGACTACGCCGGAACTCCGGCGGCGGCGCCAAGATGATGCAGGATGCCGCAACGGCGGACGTTGCGCACTGACTAGGTACTGGAGGGACGACGACGGCCGCCGCCGCCGCCGGCCCCGCACGCATACCACATACAGATCACCGGCCAAACGGAGGATGCCTGCCGCCGGCCCCGCCGTCTCCTCCCCCCTCTCGCCGCCGCCATCGCCGCTGCATCTTCGGAAGGTAGATGTACGCCATCACGCCTGCAAAGCAGAACGCCCCGACTGTAATGGATATGATAAAGATGTACCCAAACGGGCTCTGCGTGCCCATGTTGAACGTATACGTGGTTACCCCGGGCTTGTCCACCATGTCATAGAGGTCCACCTTTACGATGTGGTTTCCCTGATACCGCCACGTGTGCCCAAAGTCCCAGTGCCCCCCCTCTATGGCCGTGGGCGGGACCGCGTCCACCTGCTGCCCGTTGTAAAAGAACCTGATTCCCATCGTGAACCTGTCTACCTCCTCAAAGTCCGTGTCGGTCACCCGGACCAGAAACATCGACGGCTCGTCGATCTGGGGAAACTCGGGGGCCGTCGCAACCTGCACCCTGTACCCCGCCATAAACTCCTCGGCCGAGTTGAACATGGAGTGTCCCGACGCCTCCTGCGCGCCCGGCACCAAGGCGCACGCCGCGCACAGCAGAGCGATCGCGGCCACGCCCCGGACGAGGGCGGACCCCGGGGCCTTCTTCTTCTGCCGCCCTCCCGCCGGTTTTGTCATCATACTCTGGGATCGTCTTCAAAAGCTTTAAATCCTTATTGGCAAGAGTCGGATCGTTGACACTTGTCACGAAATCCACCGAGATAAAGGTGCCAGTCGACAGCGTCTTTACCTATTTTGCGCGGCCCGAGCACGTCTCGGATCAGATGAAGAGCGAGACGGTGGGCATGACCGTGATCCCCATGGACATCAAGGAGGGGATGGGGGTCGGAACCACGTTTCGCGTGATAGGCGACTTTGGAGGCAAGCGGCTGGAATGGGACTGCGAGACCACCGAGTTTGTGCGCAACAAGCGCATATCCGCAGAGCAGACTGAGGGCCCGTTCAAGAAATGGGCCATCACAAACGAGTTTGAGGAGCTCGGGGCCAACCTGACCAGGGTTACCATGTCAGTGGACTATGAGATGCCCTTTGGCCCGCTGGGCGCCATCCTGAACAAGGCAAAGTTTGCAAAGTCCGCCGAGAGGGGCATGGAGACGGCCCTGTACAGCGTCCGCGGACTCTTGGAGGGCAACGGCTCGATTCCCGTATACATCACGCTTGACGCGTACCAAAAGCTGCTCGAGGAGAAGAAAAAGATGAACGACGTGCCGGTCTCCACCGCGCTGACGGCCATCATACAAAAGTACAACCAGATAGAGCAGAAAGAGCTTGCCGTCACAGGATAGGCAGCGCCGTGCGTTTCTGACGTTTTCAAACCGCGAGTATCTAGCCCGCTTGCGACGCCCGTGTCCCGCCTCCGGCGTCCCGCGCCCCGGCGGATCTGAAGATTATAATAGTAATTTTGCGCCGTCTGTAACGGTGGGTCTATGGCGCAGCCAGGTAGCGCTCAGGACTCTTAATCCTGCTGTCGTGGGTTCGAATCCCTCTAGACCCGCTCCTATCGTAGCCTAGCGCGCCCCGAACCCGGTCATATGCTGCGCCGGTGCAGGTACAACGCGTAAATGACGATGGCGTGGGACGCGTTCCACAGCGGCCCCGACACGTCGCCAAACTCGTACGCGCCAAGCGTGTACGCATAGTTGTACGCCAGATCCCCGACCGTTCCGACCGCGATGCCGGCAAGCAGCGCCCGCCATGCCGGCGTCATGGCGGTGCCGACAAACACCGAAAACGCCACCAGGGTCAGCGCAAGAACCACCGAGGACGCGCCGACAAACACCAGGTTGTAGTAGAACAGGCCCGCCGGCGCATGGTCGACGCTGTGCAGGAACATTGCAGAGTATGCCAGCACGATCAGCGCCGGCACCGATGCCAGCATCCCCTTCTGCCGCACGGTGAACCTATCTGCAAAGTACCTCACGTTGATTGTGATGTGGGCTGCCAGCAACACATACGCGCAGAGAAAGAGCGCCTCGCCGGCCCGTGCGAACTGCGCAAGCCCGTGCGCGTCGACAAAGTGGAAAAATATGACCTCGCCTGCAAAGACCGCCGCATACGACGCGCCCAGTACGAGAAACGACCTGCCAAAGACCCTGGAGTTGCCGTAGTGCCTCGCCGTCACAAGGCAGAACGCCGCGACCGGCAGCGGGGCCAGCACGATTGACAGCCTGATCACCATGTCGTTGCCGCCGCCCGCGGCATGGTGCACCGCCGCCGCATGCAGCACAAACGATCCGCACAGTATGGCAACCGGGACTAGCGCGTCCCTCCTTCCCACCGTCCTTGACATCATCATTTTGACTGCCTGGCCCTTGTCTGCACGATGGAGTTGAACGCAAAGCTCCTGCTCAGTATGGCGTCGTCAAGCCCGGCGCTCACGCTGATCCACGAGTCGCGCATGTCAAACGCCACCTTGCGCAGCGTGGCGGAGAACTCCTTGACGCTTCTGCCGTCCCTTGCCTCCGCACGGCCCGCCACGGCCAGCAGCCCGCCGTCCAGCAGGTCCCTTATCCTGCTGTAGGTGGACGCCTTTGGCAGCCCGGACGCCGCTATGACGTCCGGCACGGTCATGGGGCGCCTCATCATGTCGAGTATGGCCCTTTTGGCCGGATCCCCGTATGACTCGAATACGTACCTTGTAACCGCATCGTGCGTGATGTTCAGCGTGGCACCGCCGCCGCCCCTGCCCCCCTTCTCCAGTGACATGATCTTCCGAAACGCCTTGGATTCGACGTTGGCAGCGTGCCTGCCAAAGAACTTGCGCAGCACCAGGTCGAGCTTTGCAAAGTCACCGGCCGCCTCGCGCACGCCCAGGCCGTACATGCCCCGGACCTCCCTCTCGACGTTCCTGTAGGTCACCCTGCCCAGGTCCTCCTCCAGCACGCTTCGCACGCCGTCCGCGATTATGACGTCAAGCGGGTTCATACAACAAGTCCCACCCCGGCGCTATAAAACATTGTGTGTGGAAATAGTCCATTATTTCCAATTTTTAAGAAACAGATAAATACAGACACGCCCCAGCTACCGCATGAGATCGAAGACAGTCCTGATGGCGGGGGTGCTCGCGGTGTTCGTGGCGGGCATGGCCGCGGCGGCGACGGCGTACTCGTTTGACGGATCGGAGTCGCCGGACGCGTCAGTCCCCAGGTATTCAGAAACGTGCGCGCACGGCCACAACGGCTTTGACTGCAAGCCGCCAAACCATACAGCGGACATTGCCTCACTCGAGCAGAGGGTGACGCAGCTGGAGCAAGACGTGCAGAACCTGGGACGCAGGTGAGTCCCATCCACTTTTTTATCAGTGGCTGTCGCGGGCCGGTGAAAGGTGCGCCGCCACGGGGCTCCAAAGGATCGGGCAGTCCAAGGCGGAGGCGGCAAGGCCGTGCCCGGCCTGCGGCCTCGTGTTTGCACGTGGGGGAAGCAGGATACCGGCCGAGGTATGAGGCGCCGGAGAACACGGCAGCCACGCAAGCCTGAAATTGCCAGCCCCTTCCTGAGGCGGCCAAGATGCTGCGAGTCCTGTCATTGGGCCTGAGAGGGCCCTCGGCCGTGGCGCCCGGCGAGTACCGCAGAAAAGTAGCGCGAACGGCTCTCCTGCAGAGGCGCGGAGGCTGCGCGGCCTCCATGACACGCCTGCCCGACAGCATCCATTACGACTACCGGTTGATGGCAATCGGGCGCCTTGGATTGGCACCGGCGTTTTTCCCACCCCAGCAAGGGAGCCGCGCGACCGCAAGTCTTTTTAGCCCACTTTGCGACGTAGTGTCAACTGTGAATTACAACATACGCACGACGCTGGTGCTAGCATCTGTAATAGTCGCCGCGACAGCGGCCGCACTTTCCATGCCGCTTGATCCTACTGCTGCTGCCGGAACGGCCGCCTACGCCCAGACCCAGGGGCTGACAGAGATAAAGATAGGGGCGCTGCTGGAGTACGGGCCGAGCTACGACGACACCAGCAGCCAGAGGGCCATGGATCTGTCCATACAGGACATAAACAACGATCCCGTCATAAGCACCAAATACAGCGTGACGCTCGTGCCGCTGGACGTCACGGGCCTCAACTCGACGGAGATCGCCGGGGTGGTTCAGACCGCGGTCCAGGCCCAGGGAATAACCCACTTCGTGGGCCACTCCAGCTCGACTGTCACGCCCGCCAAGCAGGTGCTTGACGCGATACCCGACGCGGCCATTGTATCCTACGGGTCGTCGGCCCCGATAATCCCGCTTCCAGGCGGCGCCATCAACCTCGTGGAGGCCGGGGACAGCCTGTTCAGGCTGATTCCAAACGACTCGCACCAAGCGGCGAGCGTGATCGACCTCGTACTGAACAAGGACGGCAAGACAAATGTCGTGATAGTCGTCCGCGAGTCGTGGCATCCGATCGTCAACTTCCTTATAGCGCCGGAGCTCGCCGGCTCCTTTGAACACCGGATACCGTACACGGAGGCCGAGAGGTTCTCCGATCCGGCCGCGGCCGTATCCAGCCACGCGGCAGTCGCGCAGACAGTCGACGGCATCGTGGGCCGCCTCGTAGCCGCCGAGGGCGCCGACAAGGTGGCGGTGATGTTCATAGGATTCCCGCTTGACTTTGAATACCACGTAAAGGGCGTGCTGTCGGCCGGCGACGGCCTCGCAAACGTCCACGACGTAAAGTGGTACAGCACGGCCACCATCACGGGAGAGTCCGCCGCCGTACGCGACGCGGACGTGGCGGAGTTTGCAAAAAAGGTGGAGCTCTCCGGAACCCGCTACACCGTGCTTGACAACCCCGTCAACGCCGATCTCTGCAACACGCTGCTGCAGCAGGGGGTGATCTGCGACCGGTACGAGTACGGGCCGTTCGCCGCATACGACGCGATACACCTCCTGGTAGACGCCATCGTAACGCGCGACGGGCTGGCAGACGGCAGCATACCGGGCGACGAGAGAACCGCCAGGGACCTGATACTCGACGTGTCTAGCGGCAGGGGATTCCACCACCTCGTGTACGAGGGAAGGGCCATAGGCGACGGCGCGCTGGGAGAATACACGCTCAACGCGGCAGGCGACCTTGAGACGCCCGTCACGTATACGGTGCTGAAATCCACCACGAACCCCGACAGCCCGTGGGTGCCCGCCAAGCCCATAATATGCCGCTAAAATCCACTATTGCTTGATGTAACATCAGGATGTTTTAAGTATCCCTTGCATGAACTCCCTCCATGACCGCAATGGTGCTGGAGTGCCGCGAGTGCAAGAAGAGGTACGGCACGGAGTTCCGCTACGTGTGCGACGAGTGCTTTGGGCCGCTCGACGTGAGGTACGAGGGGCTGCCGAGGCTCGAGCCCGGGACGTTTGAGGGGCGCGAGCAGACATACTGGAGGTACAGGGAGCTGCTGCCCGTCGAGGACGCGTCAAACATCATAAGCATAGGGGCCGGCATGACCCCGCTGATCAAGGCCGACGCGCTGGCCGAGCGGCTGGGCCTCAGGAACGTCTACATCAAGAACGACTCGGTGAATCCGACGTTCTCCTTCAAGGACAGGCCGGCCGGGGTCGCGGTCTCAAAGGCAAAAGAGTTCGGGATGTCCAGGGTCGGGTGCGCCTCGACTGGCAACCTGGCGTCTGCGACTGCCGCGCACGCGGCAAGGGGCGGCATGCCGTGCCACATATTCGCGCCAAGCAACATAGAGATGGCAAAGATCGCCCAGGCGCTCTCCTACGGGGCCGACTACATATCGGTGGACGGCACGTACGACGACGCGAACAGGATAGCGGCCCAGGCCGGGGACAGGCTGGGCATCGGCGTGGTCAACATCAACATGAGATCATACTACGTGGAGGGCTCAAAGACCCTGGCATACGAGGTAGCCGAGCAGCTGGGCTGGCGCGTGCCGGACAACCTTGTGGTGCCGGTCGGAAGCGGGGCCATGCTCAACGCCATATGCAAGGGGTTCGAGGAGCTGGAGTCCGCGTCGCTCGTGCCGGGCGGGGGCGTGCGGGGCATGAGGGTGCACGCGGCCCAGCCGACTGGGTGCGCGCCCGTGGTGGACGCGTTTGCAAACAACCAGGATGCAGTCGTGCCAGTCGAGTCCCCCGACACCATAGCAAAGAGCCTGGCGATAGGCGACCCGGGCGACGGCAGGTACGTCCTCAAGCGGCTAAGGCAGTACGACGGCACGGCTGTGGAGACGTCAGACAGCGAGATCATAGACGCCATACTGCTCCTTGCAAAGACCGAGGGCATATTCACGGAGCCGGCCGGCGGGGTTGCAGTCGCCACGCTGCAGAAGATGGCGGAGCAGAAAATGATTGATCCCGGCGACTCCGTGGTGTGCTATGTGACCGGCAACGGGCTCAAGGCGACGGAGGCCGTGATGAGGTCGCTCAAGAAACCGGAGACCGTAAAGGCCGACGCGCAGGCCATAATAGCGGAGGTCGCAGGCAGGTAATGGCGCCAGAGCCTGCGGGAGGGGCGGCTGCCATAACGTTCGTGGTACCGTCCGTGCTGAACCCCGGCGGGGGCGGCGAGCAGAGGATCGACATGGATGTAACGTCGCTTGCCGACGCGTTTGCAAGGGCAGTCGAGGCCAAGGGCCCCGACTTTGCAAGGCGCGTCATGGAGCCGGACGGCAGGACGCCGCGGCAGCTGATCAACGTGTACATCAACGGCAAGAACGCAAAGTTCTCCGGCGGCATGGATGCCAAGCTCGGGGACGGGGACGAGGTGTATATACTGCCGGCCGTCGCTGGGGGCAGCGGCGGCGGCACCGAGAATGGCAGTAGCAGCAGCGCCGCGGCCGCGCAGGCGACCGTATCAGAGGGGCTGACCCCGCGGGAGCTGGAGCGCTTCTCGCGCCAGGTGATGCTCGAGGAGATAGGATACAACGGGCAGATAAAGCTGAGGCAGGCCAAGATATGCATAGTCGGATCCGGCGGGCTCGGGAACCCCATCGCCACCAGGCTGGCCGCCATGGGCGCGGGGGCGCTCAGGATAATCGACCGCGACACGATAGAGCTGACAAACCTGCACAGGCAGACCTTGTTTGACGAGGACGACGTGGGGCAGGTAAAGGTGGAGGTAGCCGCGCGCAAGCTGCGCAAGCTGGCCCCCCACTGCGAGATCGAGCCGGTCCCCATGTCGGTGGGCGCGGCCAACGCGGCCGATGCCGTGGCGGGGTGCGACGTGGTAGTCGACGCGCTCGACAGCGTGGAGGCCAGGTACGCGCTCAACGCGGCGTGCGTCAGGCTGGGCATACCGTTCGTTACGGGGGCGGCAGTAGGCGTCTCGGGGCAGGCATTCACCGTCATGCCCGGAAGCTCGGCGTGCTACCACTGCGTCTTTCCCGGCCTGGACGAGGACTCGATGCCGACCTGCAGCGTGGAGGGGGTCCACCCGTCGATACTCTCGATTGTCGGCGGAATAGAGGTGGCAGAGGCAGTCAATGTAATTTTGGGCAGGAAGCCGTCGCTCTCAGAGCGGATACTGCACGTAGACCTGGAGGAGATGGAGTTCCACAAGACCCGGACGTTCAGGGCGCCGGAGTGCCCCGTGTGCGGCGTCGGTGGCGGCAGCGACACCGGGAAAACGGATCCCGGGACATTGGAGCAGCAGCAGCAGAAAAAAGATCCCGACGGCCTCGTACTCGAGGAGCTGTGCGGCCGCAACAGGGGCAAGCGCACGTTTGCGATAACGCCTCCCGCCGCGCTCGACGTGGACCTTGGCGCCATATCCGACGCGGCGCGCCAAAAAGGATTCACCGTGGAGAACCAGGGGGACCTGGGGCTGTCACTGCGCACAGACGAGCTGTCCGTCAGCATAATGAAGAAGGGCTCGGCCGTCGTGGTCGGGACAGAGGACGAGGCGGGGGCCGCCAAGCTGTACAACGAGCTGCTCGGACGCGGTAGCCGGTAGGGGCCGGCAGGGGCCGCGGCCGGCGCGCGCCGCGGGCACCACACGAAGTACGAGTCCACGCCGCGCGCGTCACAGCAAAAACTCCGCCGCGTTCCTGCCCTCCTCGGTAAGCGAGACCCACCTGGTCCTGCCTACCTTCTCCACGTGCAGAAAGTTCCACTCGTCGGTGAGCGGCTCCACGATGTTCTTTGCCAGGCTCGCAAACCTAGCCGACTCCCTGTTCTCCTCGCGCGAGTTGACCGTGATTATCCCGAGCTCCTCGGCCCTCTCGGCCATCTCGCCCTTCCTTATGCGCCCCCCCTCGGCCTTACTGACTATCGCAAGGGCCCTTACGAGCTCCTGCCGCGGCGTCTGTATCCTGTACTTGGGAAGCGTGGTGATGGACTTGAGGCCGCTGGACATCTGCTCGGGCGCCCGCCCCGGGGACTCGGCGGCCGACGACGTGTACCCCTCCGGCTCCGCATAGTACGGCGTGATGCTCGCCGTGTCGTTCCACATCATGCACGCCATCATGCACGCTATGGACTGTATCTTGGAGCCGGACGACACGTTTACGTATATGTCGTTGCCGCCCCCCTCCGCTATTATCCCCCTTACGGCCTTTAGCATGCCAAAGAGGTTCTTCCGATCGGCGTACTCGGCCCTCACCTCTATCCCCTCCCCCCCGAGGCGCTCCCTGATCTCGGCCTCGAAGGGCTCCGCCTTGTCCTCGGAGCGGTTGCTGTGCACGAGCAGCCACACCGCGTCGGCCCTCAGGCGTATGGCAGGCAGCACTATCCTGTCGACCTCGAACCCCAGAGGGGCTATGTGCACCCGCAGCTTTGACTCTGTCTCCATACTGTGCAGGCTGTGCACAGCATGGACAATTTAAAGCCAGGCGGCGCGCCGCCGGCTACGCGGCGCCGTCAAAAATGAACATTTTTTACTCCCGGACGGCGGCGCGTTTTAGAAGGTTTATAAGCGAAATTGAGGTATCAGACTTGAGGATGTCAGAGACCATAAAGCGCAGATCTGACGGCTTATCACGCAGGGACTTTTTGAAGCTTATAGGGGCGGCGGGGACCGGGCTCGCGTTCGCTCCGTTCGTGCCGTTTGGCAACTTTATGCCCAACCCCAACCAGGCCTCACTCGAGAGGGTGCCGGCCATGCTGCCGGACGGCACCCAGGCCAACATCAACACGTTCCCGGTGAACCACTCGGAGGTGATCACGTACCCGGCCACCGGCGACCCGGCCCTGGACGCGGAGGCGTTCCGCAAGTGGCAGCTCATAAGGCTGCCGGCCGAGATGGGCGGCGAGGCCGGCGACGTCTCGGCGCTGCGGGCGTTCAGCATGATATGCCTGCACCTGTGGTGCCTCTGGAAGTACTGGCCCGACGACGGCAGGAAGAGGGGCGAGTGCCCGTGCCACGGCAGCATGTACGACGCGTCGACCGGCATAGCGTACATAGGGCCCGCCTCCGTGCAGGCCTCGCCGTCAAACACGCTGCCAAAGCTGACGCTCGATTTGGACGCCGACGGGCTAGTGTACATACTTCCCCCCACGTTTACCGCCAACGAGAACGGAGTAGTAGGATATGGCCGCTTCGCCTGAGGGAGTGACGCTCTTCCCGAGGAGGACGGGCGCCGTCGCCTTCTTCTACTGGCTGTGGGAGGGGGTGGACCGCACCATATTCACCGCGATAAAGTTCTCCTTTCCGGCCAGGTTCGTCAGCCCGTTCGGGTTCCTCGGGATGCTCACGTTCATCACGTTCATCATACTGGGCGTCTCTGGCGCCCTGCTGATGTTCTACTACCAGCCGATACTGGACAGGGCGTGGGACAGCGTCCAGTTCATAAACGACGAGGTCCCCTTCGGGTTCCACATACGCAACATACACTACCACGGCTCGAATGCCATGGTGCTGCTCGCGGTCCTGCACATGTACTACCAGTACTTTAGCGGCCGCTACAAGATAAGGAACGAGGTGCTCTGGATGACAGGCGTCATACTGGGCGTCGTTACCATACTGGAGGCGTTCACGGGATATGACGTGATATTCAGCGAGAGGGCGGAGCTGGCAATCAGCATAGCGGCCTCGCTGACGACCTCGATACCCGTGGTCGGGCCGCTGATACGCGACGCCGCGCTCGGCAGCGGGTTCTCGGACTTTGTGCTGCGGTTCTACGCGCAGCACGTGTTCATACTGCCCGTGGTCATGCTCGGGCTCATGGCAGTCCACTTCCCGAGGTTTTTGGTCTTCGACGTGCCGATGGTCATGGCCATCGGCGGGGCCATACTGATCACGGGAGGGGTCTTCCCGATTGATCTGGGCTTCAAGTTCCAGCCCGACGTCCCGCCCGGCGTGACGGTCCCCGAGTGGTACCTGACCGGAATATACGCGTTCATGCGCACCCAGTACGACAAGTTCGTTACAGGGCTCCTGTGGCCCCTGCTGTTCATAGTATCGTTCGTGCTGATACCGTTCATAGACAGGTACAAAAAGTTCTCGTGGCGGGACCGCCCGATTATAACGGCGTTCGGCATCACCAGTCTGGCCCAGATAATGGTGACCACCTACTGGGGGTTCTACATCACGCCGGACGTGTCGGTCCCGCTGGTCGAGAGGCTGGTCATCGACCCGATCTTCTTTTATGGTACCATGATACTGCTCGTGCCGCTCGGATTCGGGTTCACATATATGATGATAAAGCTCGCAAACGAGGCCGAGCGCAAGGCAAAGCTCGCAAAGAGCTCGGGCCCGCAAAAGGTGGCTACAATAAGCCTGTCAGAGAAGTGGATCAACTGGGTGCTGGTGGCCCTGCTCGCGTTCCAGGTCTTTTTGAACATCGCGGCGTACAACGCGGCCCTGACGGGCATGAACAACATCTCGCTCTTCTTCATCGGGCTGATACTCATCGTGTTTGCCGGGTTCTTCCACGTGTACAGGTACGGGATGAGCCAGGAGAAGGCCGCGCCGCCGCCGATGCCGCCGATGCCGGAGGCGGCCGGCGCGCCGCAGCTGGGGGCGCCGGCGGGAGCGGCAGCTGAGATAGAGGCGGGGGACGCGGCGGCCGCCGAAAGGCTCGACTCTGAGCCGCAGCAGAAGAAGAAGGAGCTTGAGGCCCCGCCGGAGATACCCGCGGCCGGCGCTGCTGCCGGCGCGTCAAAGCCGGAGGCCAAGGGGGCCGGGGCGGACAACGCCGCGGCCGCCGATACGGCGCAGAAGGGCAAGGAACAACAGCCGTAGGGGCCGGGGCGGCGGCCGCTAGCCTGCCGCCGCATACCGCGCGAAGACTATGCGGCTGTCAATCTCCTTGTGCTGCTCTATTGCCGACGCCCTGAACTTTACCTCGTGCTCGGACTCGGGCTCAAACGCGATCACGGCGGTAAACTCGGCCCTGCGGCCCCCCTCCTTCATCGAGTCCCTGCTGATGAACAGCCTGGCCACGTTCTGGGAGATCGGCCTGCCGTTTGAGGACTTGTACGTGATGTGCTCGTTGGAGTCAGATATCTGGGCGCTGACGACCACCCCGTCGTACTTGCCGGGGTACGAGACTGTAATGACGCCCCTGATCTCCGCGTTGGGCCGTATCTCCACGGGGTCGATCTCCAGGGATATGTCGCCCATGGGCGTCACTCCACGCCTCCAAATAATAACCATCCACGCGGCGCGGGGAGGCCGCCGAGGCCCAATTCGGTTGTTAGTCAGTCCTCCAGCGGCCTGCCATCTTCTGCTAGCCTGAAACCCAGCAGCTTTACCTGGTTTCCCTCCAAGAGCTGAAAGTACAACCAGCATACGCGATTGCTCACGTAATAGGTCTCATTCTTAGGACAGGCGACTACCGATGTCAGTCCGTCAATACCTGAAGCCTCCTCGATGTCGTGTATGAGCGACATGACAATCGCCCTCCTCGGATACATGTGGCTTTCCAGATTGCCGTCAAAAGCTGGATCGCTCTGTGATTTTCATCAGTATCCGAGTGACTCGTGCTTTTGTAATATCTCTTTGTAGCTGGTCTTGATCGGCTTGTTATTCTTCCTTAGTATGTTGTTCACGAACGCCGTATCCTCTGGCGACCAGCTCATTCCCTTCTCCGTCACGCCATCCGTCCGGCTCCTTGGTTGTGTGTCAGTCATGTTATGTGATGCAGCATTTTGATATATAATAGTTATCAACCTTATTGACGCTACGGTGGCGGCATCTAGAAACCCCAACAACGTCAGCCCAAATATGGGGCTTGTGTCAGTTGCCATATCCCCCTCATGCCTAGCAACCGAACTGGAAGCGGAATCCACAAAATCAAGCTTTAATTGTGAGGGGACGGGACTCTGCTCATGTCAGACGACGGCAACGGCGCCGCGGCCAAGGAGTGGGACGAGCTGTGGGGGGAGTATTCAAGGTCCCTTGAGAACTGGAAGAGGATGTACGAGCAGGCCCAGGCCGCAAGCGCCGAGATGCAGTCCAGGTTCAACGACGTCTGGAAGAAGACGACGGTGGACACCAGCTCCGACACGATGAAGCTCTTTGCGGAGAACTGGCAGGACGCCATGCGCGACGCGGGCATAAAGTCGTTCAGGGAGTTCAGCGAGGGATGGCAGAGGGCCCTCAGCGAGTCGGGAACCGGCGGGTTTACGCAGTTTGCAGAGAACTGGCAAAAGTCCCTGGGCACTGCGGGCCTCGAGCAGATGAATTCGTACGGCGAGATGCTCAAGCGGTTTGCCGAGACCTGGAATGCGATGTGGCCGAAGAGGGTCTGATACGGAATTCAAAAAATGCCCTAAATAGGGTTGGTGAGAAATTCATTTTCCACCACCCGCAAGCGGCGGGCGGATGGCACACCCTCGGGTCGATTCGGGATTCGCGCCTGAACGTGCTCCGAGTTTTAAAAATTTTAGGTACAATGCCTCAGTCGATCCGGGTGTGTGCGCGGCGGGCGCGCAGATAAAGATATAACGGTAATTTACCGTACAAATACTATGTTTACGTACCGAAAGTACCGCGTGCGCGCGTTGCTGACCGCGGAGCAGAGGGGGGAGATCCGGCGCCTGCGCGACGGACAGCGCCAGGCATACAACTGGGCCGTCTCAAGGCTGAGGGAGGGGTGGCCCCGGAACGACGAGTACGGGCTCTACAGGGAGCTCACCGCACAGAGGAGCAGGCACGACTGGCTCCGCGCCGTCCCGGCTGTCATACAGCGCGCCGGAATCCGCGACGCGTTCACGGCCTCCAGGCTGTCGGCGCGGTACGGCCGCGGCGAGCCAAAGTACCGCTCCAGGAAACGCGGCCCGGGCGCGCTCAGGTGCCCGTTGGCGCCCCGCATGGTGGATCCGTGCCGCATCAGGCTCCCCTGCTTTGGCGCGGTACGCGCGTGCATCCCGGATGAGATCATGGAATACGAGCCGCGCGCATACGAGTTCGTCCCGCACAAGGGCGGCTATCTGCTGTACGTGTCGTGCCGCGTCGCCGTGCAGGGTCAGCGGCCGCCGTCCGACGGGCCGGGCGCCTCGCGCGTGACGGTCAAGGGCGTCGACCGCGGTACGGTCGAGCCAACCGTCGTC
Source organism: Candidatus Nitrosopumilus sp. (assembly GCA_965207075.1). Lineage (GTDB taxonomy): Archaea > Thermoproteota > Nitrososphaeria > Nitrososphaerales > Nitrosopumilaceae > Nitrosopumilus. The sequence continues at coordinate 20,308 of CBDBLO010000002.1, forward strand.
GTCACGCTGAACCCGGACGGCAGCACGAGGAGCAAGGACACGTATGACACGGCGGCGCCCTTCCGCGACGACAGGGCCGGGCATCAGAGGAGGCAGTCCAGAATGAGCAGGAGGATGAACAGGCGCTCCGGGAGATACAGGCGGCTCCGCGCCAAGACGAGGGGGCAGCTGCGGAGAGTACGAAACCGCCGGACATACGCGGAGTGCGTGGCCGCAAAGCACGTCGTGGACGACTACAGCCCCCACACCATAGTGCTCGAGAGCCTGAACCTGTCCGGGATGACCCGCCGCGGCGGCCCTTGCAAAAAGGGCATGAACCGCGAGATGCGCTTTGTCCGACACCATGCAGTCGAGCAGCGCATCCGCAACCGCGCAGAGATGCGCGGGATCCGCGTAACCGCGACCAGCCCGCATTACACCTCGCAGACATGCTCGCGCTGCGGCCGCGTGGACGCGAAATCCAGGGTCACGCGCGACATGTTCAAGTGCACAGGGTGCCATTACATTCAGCACGCGGATGTCAATGCCGCGTTGAACATCGGAAGGCAGGGACTGCCGACGCCTTCTGACGAGGACACGCAAGAGGCAGTCCCCGACGGAGGTTGGAACCCCTTCGTGAGACGCGAACTGGACGTGCGCCTCAATTGTTTTGTCGAGGGCCCCGCAAGGGGGCGCGAGAACCAAGTGCCTGCACGTCACCTTGCCCACATGGGCATGGAGAAAGAACGTCAAAGGACCAATGGGGCCCGCAAGGGCTGAAGTTGGTACCAACCCCGGCCGAAGAGCAACTATTAGAGACAAGAATAAAAGCACCACTATGGTACGCCCGCCGTGAGCGAGGAACCGGCGGAGTGCCACATAGAGCTTGAGAGTTTCGAGGATCTGGCAAGGCTTGCGTGCTCGTACCAGGCCCATCCGAGGAGGATCTTCAGTTTCGTAAGGGATGACGGTGGCGACGGGGGCGGGAACGGTGCGGACGTAGGCGACGGGGATGGCAACGGCGGTAACGGCATCGGCAACAACAGCAGTGGCGACGGGGGCGGCAACAACGACGGAGGCACCCGCGTCGCGGCGACCGTGTTCAACCTAGCAAACACCCTCGTAGTCATGTACGCCCCGCTTCCAAAGGACGGCAGGTACGTGTCATATGTAATCGACGGAGGAAGGGAGCGCGCCGACGTGGTGGACGCGGCGTCAAATTCCGCAAGCTATGCGCCCATAATACACGTAAACAGCGAGCCGTGCCTGACGCACATGGAGGCCGACCCGCCGGCAGACGACATACCCGACGTGCTCCACCCGATAGAGCTTGCGGACCTGGGCAGCCTGGCGAGGCTCACGTACGATCCGGACTTCCCAGACGAGCCGGATCCCGTCATATACGCGGTGCCGGTGGGCGGGCTGTGGGCCCTGGGGTACGTGGTGGCCTACGACATGGAGGAGTCCCACTACGTGTTCTACCACGTGATGCGCGACGCAAAGCCCGACAAGCCGTTCCTTAGGTACGGGCACGACAGGGCGCAGGAGCCCGAACTGTCAGACAGGATAGAGCACGGGTACGTGTACATGCCGATAGTGACCGTCAGGGACCAGCATCCCATCTTCGGCTTTGACGCGCACCACCGGTGACCGCTGCTGCCGCTTATGACGGCGCGGCCAAATCCCTGATGCGGGCCTCGGACTCGGAGATCATGCGCTGCAGGGCCTGCACGTACACGTCCGCCGCGCGGGCCATCTCCACCGTATGCGTCTCTCCCCCCTCGTGCCGGACCACTGCAAAGCAGAGCGCCCCCACGTCCTTGGCCGACACGGCCGGCTCGCCGCCGCGGCGCCTCTTGTCGTTTGCCATGTCGAGGAACGCGGGCAGCCGCCTCCTGACCTCTACTGACAGCTCGTCGCGCGAGCGCAGCCTGCCGCCGCGGAAGGTGAGTCCCGCCGCGTCAACCTCGTACGAGGGGTCGTCCGCGTACCCGTCCGATACGCCGATCATTATCCGGACTTTGGGGGCCCGCCCGTGCGTCTTTACCATGCGGCGCGCCGCCCCTACTGCACGCGTGTACACCGCGGAGTGCCACGGGCCGGAATGCTGCGCGTCGAACCACCCGAGGAATTCGGAGGCCGACGCGTCCCGTCCCCCCCTTGCACGTATGGCGGCCTCAAAGGAGTCGCGCGCGGCGTGCCTGCCCATGCACGGCAGCAGCCCAAAGTCGGTGCCCGCCGTGTGGAATATGCCGTCGACCGCGGCGTTCGCGGCCCTCAGGTACTGCTCAAAGTGGCGCCCGGTATAGTACGGATCCGGGTTGTGCAGCCTGATCTGCTTGGCGCGCATGCGGCATTCCTGCATTGCGTCGGACTGGGTCGCGTGCACGACTCTGTGATGTCGCGGGTGCGTATATTGATATCCGTCACAACCCGAGCGCCCGCTCCCACTGCCTGTTGTATTCGGCAAGCAGCCCGGCCTGCACGCGGCGGAGGGCGTGTCCCTGGGACGCGGCGGCGGCCGCGGCGGCCCTCGCGTGCTGTATGGCGCTCTCCGAGCAGGCGTCCTGCCATCTCCCGGCCCAGTACAGGCCGGCCCCCTTGAGCAGCTCCGTGTCCAGGCCGACTGCCCGGTGGCACAGGTCAAGGTAGGAGGCCGCCGCGCGTATCGCGGACCCCTGCAGGACTACGGCCGACTCGGTCCAGCCCGCCAGGGCCGCGCGGTACAGGTCCCACGAGCGCTCGAGGTCCGGGGTGGCGGCGGGGAACGTCGGCAGCAGCGGCCCGGGTGCTACGGCGGCGGTGGCCGCGGCGCCCTGCCGGATCGGTGATGACGATTTCTTGCCGGGGGACTTCTTTGCCTTCTTCTTGCCGCCCTTCTCCTTCTTGCCGCCGGCCATACCCGCGGTGCCACATACAGAACCTTAAACTTTGTCCTGCTGCACGCGCATCACAGCCGTCCGCAACCGCGGCCGTCGCCGCAGCCTGCAAAAAAAACGACACTATTATGGAAGGCCCCGCCCACACCCCGCATGGACGACGCGGGCACCCGCGGCAGCGGCACGATCAGGGAGGAGGAAAAGGGCAGGCGGTTCCTAGAGCTTATAGACAGGCAGAATACGCTCCAGCAGGCCATCGCGTCAAAGCTGACGCGCCTGATAAGCGAGCACGGCTGGGACTCGGACGCGCTGCGCGCGGAGCTGGCAGGCCTGGTCGCGGAACACTCGCGGGTCACCGGGGAGATAAACGGGCTGGACGCGGGCGCGTGAGCCGGGCGCCGCCATGCCGCGTGCAGACGGGCCGCCGAGATGGAGGGGCGCGCCGTGGATGTGGGAGAGGACACGCGCCGCAGGCAGCCACCCCGATGCGGCCCCGGGGTTGCGGCCCGTGCCGCATCTTGGCGCGATCGCGGCCGGCTTTATACCCCTACATTTTACAAAATAAGATATAGTTTTATAGGTATGTAGGGGTAGCAGCATACATGGTGCGGGTACGAAAAAGGCGGCTCGGGGGCAGCACCTACCATTACCTTGAACATAGTATGAGGGACGGGGGCAGGATACGAAAAAAGGAGCGCTATGTCGGAAGGGCGCTCCCACCCAACATGGACGAGATCATGCAGGACTTTGTGCACGAGATATACAATGAGCGGTGGCGTGCGGACATTGACACCATAAGAAGGAACTTTGCCAAGGAACGCAGGATCATGCCAAGGACGGTCCGGGAAAAAGAGGCCCGGTCCTTTGCAGTGCGGTTCACGTACGACACGCAGAAAATAGAGGGCTCCACGCTCACCAGGAGGGAGGTTGCAGACCTGCTCGAGAAGGGCATCACCCCAAAAAACAGGCCGATGGCAGACGTGCAGGAAGCCGAACTGCACAACAAACTATTCCACAGGATGCTCGGGTTCAAGGGCGACTTGACACTGCAGCTGCTGCTTGACTGGCACTGGGACCTCTTTGGCGTGACCAAGCCGGACATTGCCGGAGACATAAGGAGATACCGGGTGGGCATAACCGGAAGCGAGTTTGTCCCGCCCCCGCCGTACGAGGTGCGGCCGATGCTGGCCGAGATGTTCGAGTGGTACGAGAGCAACAAGTCCAGAGTTCACCCGGTCATGCTCGCCGCGTTGGTTCACCTCAAGATAGTGACGATACACCCGTTTGGCGACGGCAACGGCAGAATCACAAGGCTCGCGATGAACTTCATACTGAACAGGAACAAGTATCCCATGCTCGACATCCCGTATGAGGGGAGAAGCGGTTACTACAACTCGCTGGAGAGGGCGCAGGTGGGGAAAGACGAGCTTGCGTCTATCCAGTGGCTTGCAAAAAAGTACATAAAAGCGTACAGCGCTTACCTGTAGTTGCAACAAACTCCTAGCTTTGCAGACATCTTGCCGTCTGATTACCGGATTCAGGGGGCCCTGACATTACTGCGCTATTATGAGCATGCAAAGATCCGTCGGGATCCGCATTCCCCGGATACCGGCTCCACCGCCCCTTGCGCATTCCACGCCGTCTCTCCGAGGAGTCCGCGCCTGCGCCTTTGGCCTATAACCTCTGGAGAGCATCAGGGCCCTTCCCGACTACAGCATGGCGTTGTATGCGGCGTTGTGAGCCCACCCCCACTCGCCGATCTCGTTTCTTATCTGATGAAGATCAGTGCTTGAGTTCCCCTATGATCCTTGCTTGACAAGTCGTCTAAACTCATCTGAATCACCGACAATCATAATGACCGGGGTCTCTGCCAGCTCCCTGACCAGCGGGATACCCAGCCCCGCCTTTTCCAGAAACTCATCTTCCGTCCACAGCACGAGGCTGACCTGCCTGCCCGTCTCCCTCTCCGTCCGCATTACAGACTTCAGTACGGCGCCCTCATCAACGCCGCCTATCACGAGCAGATCAATGTCGCTTGACGCAACCTCCACGCCCTTTGCAAAGGATCCATAAATCAGGGCAAAGCGTATCCTTTCCCTTTCCTTCTTGCTGATCCCGGCAAGCAGCTGCGCGCCGAGGCCCTCCGTCTTTAGGAATATTCTCTTCAGCTCGTCTGCGATGGAGGCGCCCTCGTCCAGCCTGTACAGAACCATCCTTCCCACTCTCCTTTTCTTCAAGAGGCCCAGCTGTTCAAGGTTTTCCAGCTCCCTTTGAACGAGTATCGGGGTAGCGTGAATCGTCCCGGCCATCCCCCTAATGTGATACTCCGAGCCGGAGTTCAGCAAGAACTGGGACAGTATGCCCACGCGGGTCTTTGAGGTGAACAGCCTCTCCAACATTGTATGCTTTTAATATACATATGTATATAAAAATTATACAATACGTCACCGAGCGGTTGGCCGAAGAACGGACGGCAATCATTGCAGGTAAGAGATCAACGCGTGCCGCAGCGGACGTGCCGGACGGCTCGGCCGGTGCCGGGCTGCTGCCAGGACCTGTCGAGCCTCAGAGCGCCGAGTCTACCATCAGCGCTATGAACAGCACCGCCAAATACGGGCTTGAGAACTTGAAGAGCGTCCATGACGCGCGCTCCATGGGTTTGGCAATCACCCACGCGGACAGCGCGATCATCAAGACCCCGGAGGCCACGGCCGTCCACAGGTACGCGGGCCCCACCATGGCGGTGCCGTCCTCCATTACAAGGAAGAACGGTACGATGGAGAACGCCACCATCACGACCGTGGACAGCGCAATGGCCCTGGCCGACGTCCCCTCCGACTGCACCGCCGTCAGCATCGGGACGCCCACCCTGTTGTAGTCCTCCTTGAAGTGCAGCGTCAGCGCCCAGATGTGCATGGGTATCCATATGAACACGAGGCCCGCCATCGCAAGCCCCATGGTCCACAGGTCCGACGTCGTGACTGCCACCCAGCCTATCATGGGCGGGGCACCCCCGCACAGCCCGCCGAGTATTATGTTGGTGCGGGACGTGCGCTTTAGCGCGTAAGAGTACACCAGCACGTTGTTGAGCAGGCCGAACGCGATGAACCCGGCCGCCCACACCCCCTGCTCCACGGTCGTGGTGAGCGCGATCGCGGCGGCCAGCACCAGGGACGCGGCGGCCAGCACGAGTCCAAAGTTCCTGGCCTTTGTGGCCGGGTGTATCCTCTTTGAGGGGAGCGGCCTGTTCTTTGTGCGCTCCATTATGGCGTCGATGTCCCTGTCGTGGTAGTTTGTAAGCGTGTTCGCGGCAGCCGACCCCGCCGCCACAGAGAACAGCACCAAAGCCCAAGTGGCCGGCGACACTTCCACCCCGTAGATGTTCGACGCCGTCAGCGTGGCCCCGAACGCGGTGAACACCAGCAGATACCATATCTTGGGCTTTGTAAGCTCATAGTATACGGCCACCCTGGACTGGGACTTTTCGTGCTGCTGCATTGCTCCTCAGTCATCCCCGGCGCCGCTTCTCATATATGGCATTGCCTTTGCGCGCGACTTCATCTCCACAAAGGACTCGGAGGACAGCACCCCGTCGATGCGGCCTATCCTTTCGGACACGACCTTGTGCATCTGGTCAAGCGACTCGGAGTACATCGTGACGAGCATGTCGAACCTGCCGGTCACCTCCGATACGGCGGCGACGCCGTCTATCCTGAACAGCTCGTCTATTATGTGGTCGCGGCGGTTGGTGTCCATCTTGATCCCGGTCACCGCCTTGACGCCGTACCCGAGGGCCCCGCCGTTGACCTTGATGGTATACCCCTCGATCAAACGGTTCCTGACCAGCCGCTTTATCCTGGAGTACACCACCGACGGGTTTGCGCCTATCTTCTCGGAGAGGCGCGGCACGGACACCGACGAGTCCGCCGAAAGCTCCCTTAGAATGGAGACGTCCAGCTCGTCGACCCCCGCGGCAGGCATGAGTCCGAGTGCCCTGCGGTTCTTATAAAGTAAGAGGGGGCTGCTTTTCCAAGGCGCGCGGGGGGCGGCCCTGACTGCCCGCTGTGGCAGAACCGGGGGGCTGTCGCGCTGGGCGGGGCCGCGCGCCGGGCCCATCCACGGTGACGGCGGCGGCGGCGGCGGGGGATGCCTTGATGGTATGACTCGAACCCGACGCACGCAGGTGTCACAGCTGGAGGACCAGAATGCGCACGAGCCTTGGATCGGCACCATAGCCCACAAACGCGCATGCCTGCCGCGCGATCGTGCGCCCTGCGTCATCCGCCTGCGTGTCCGTCTTCCCCGGCCCAGCCGGGTTCACATCAGAAGCAAGAAGACAGCAGCCGGAATTACCACGTATTCGGATCTTGCCTCCAAGTCATACTTTGAGACAACCAGCCCACTTTTGGTACCAGGGCTGCTGTCAAGAAAGCTCACCAGCCCGGACAGTTCCCTGAAATCAATCCTTTTTCTATACTTGACCTCTATGGGGACCTCTATATCATCCACGCCATACAGTACGAAATCCACTTCCCTGTTCCTCTTGTCCTTCCAGTAAAACACGTGGTTGTAATAGTCAAAAGTCTGCTTTTTGTTGCTCAGGGCAAAGGCCCACCTAATCAGGTGATCTGCCGTCACGCCCTCGACAATCCTTCCCTGGTTGTCCTCCTGATCCACGTAGTCCAGGCTGGCCCCGAAGTTGTCTTTTGCACTTGCCAGGCCGTTGAACACATGGAGGAAGTACGGGTCGCGGAAGTAGAGCTTCTTGTCACTTCTGATCATTGGGATCTTTTTATCGTCCCCGTACCTGTGTATGACCGACAGGGCAAACATATCCTTTAGCGTGTATGCGTAACTTGAGGCGGTGTCCGCGCTTCCAATGTCTGCCTCTTTTGACAGACTGTTCCACGACGCGTGGCTGCCCTGGCTCTTGATTGCCGCCCTGCAGAACTGCTTTAATTTTGACTCGTTCTTTTGAAATGCGGACCATTGCCCCACGATACTGTCCAGATAGGCCCTGTATGAGTTCTCATTTATGCTGCCCGTCCTTATCTTCTCGTTGACAATTTTTGGTATCCCTCCAGTTATCATATATTCGCGCAAGAGATCGTCCAGTTCGTCCCGATGCGCACCCACTTGGTAAATTCGGTCGTCAATTTCCTTGCCCAGCAGCCTTTTAAATACGCCTCTCCTGTCCCGGGCCGGCAGCAGGTGTTTTTTTAACACGTCCCTGATCCTGTCACTCCTCATTGATGCGTACTCTGAAAACTTCATCGGGAGCAGGACCTTGTCATGATTGTCAGAAACTTCCCCCCTGCGTCCGGGCAGTCTCTCCGCCGCGTTTCTTATGTCGACTGAGTGCGATCCCGTAACCATGACCGTGCAGTTTTCGAGCTTGCCGCTGTCAATCAGCCATTTGATTCCTTTTTGCCAATTGGGCACTGATGAGATCTCGTCTAGGAACAAATAGCAGCGGTTCTCCCCGCGCAGCCCGCTGCTTATCTTCATGTACCTCTCTATAATCCCCACCAGATCCTGCGCCGTGCCTACCAGATCCAGCGTATAGTAGAATATGTTCCATGGGCATATGCCCTTGTCCAGGAATTCCCTTATCTGCAGCTTGACAAGCGTTGTCTTACCCACCTGTCTTGGACCCCGCAACGAGTACACTACTGGATTGGAAGGCTCAAAGTCATACCTGATGGCGCGCAGCAGCCCGGGCACGTATCTTGTTGCCGATTCCTCCCAATCCCTGATTTTCTGATCGCTCCGTATGCTTGAAGGGTCCCTCCACCACGGATTGGCGCCCCACATGGAGCTTTCCTGTGCCATGTCCTACTCATATGGAACTTCTTTATATGTTATAGATTAACCACCCTGAACTTCTTTATATGTTATAGATTAACCACCCTGAACTTCTTTATATGTTATAGATTAACCATTCTCGCAGGAGCGGCATGCCGGAAACGGCGGCGTCGATAGCCCGGCAGGATGCCTGATCCCGGGGGCCTGCACGGGAGAGTCCAAGAAATCTGCAAACTCCCCGGACGCGTCCCTCGTACAGGCAAAATCAAGGTCCTCGGAGAATCTGAAGTCCGCAAAGTATGCCTTCTTCAGGGCCGTCCCCCCCCCCCCCCGAAGACCATCTCGCCCAGCCTTGGAAAACTCGAGATTCTGTACAGCAGGACCGTTGGGACATAGTCCTTTTCAAATATTCCAACCGGCACCCGGTTCCTGCGCGCCGGCTTCCTGAGTGTGATCTCGTCCATCAGCTGCCCCTCCAAGACAGCAAGTCGCCGTCCGACAGCCCGACTGTCATGCGGTAACGGGGCGACGTCTTGGGAATTATACGCATTAGTTCATCGCCGTCATTACCGCTGTAATGGCGGCCCCGAACCGAGCATATTTTGGGCGTTGTTTCTCCGCTCCGTTTTGGAGTGGTGACGAGCCGATGCTTGGTTTTCGCATCCCCCCTCCGCGGGGGAGCCCGCGGCCAAAAACCTGCCGCGGCGCGCGTCCAGTTCGCGCCTCACGAAGGCCATTCCCGCCTCCGGAGGGCCTGCCTCCTGCGTGGTGTCGGCGGGGCGCAGGCCGGCCCTCCCGATTATTATGGCGGCGCTTACGTCCGCCTGCTGAGTGTAATGGCACGACACGCACCTGAACGTGTCCCGCGTCACGCGGGAGTCACTGTCCGTATGGCCGCACCCCGGGCACTTCTGGGACGTGTAGTGTGGCGCGACATGCTCCAGAACGACCCCCTCCATCTCGGCGCGGTTCCTGATCCTTTGCTCTATGGCGTGGTGGCGCACAAAGCGCATCTCGCGGTTCAGGCCCCTCTTGCGGGAGCCGCCCCTGCGGGTCATGCTTGATAGCTTGAGATCCTCCATGACGATTGCGCGTGGGCGGCCGGTCAGGCAGATCTCCTTTGCGGCGACGCACTCCGCGTACGTGCGGCGGTTGAGAGCGCGCCTGAGCCTTTTGTTGAGCATGCAGAGGTGGTCACGGTACCGCCCGGACCTCCTGTTCTGTTTTGAGAGGCGGCTCTGATGCCTTTGGTACGAGGTGCGGCCGTCCTTGAACGCGGAGGCCGTATCGTACGAGTCGGCGGCCAGCGGCCTGCCGCGGAGGTCCAGAGTTACCACAACGGTGGGCTCGACCGCGCCGCGGTCCACGCCCTTGATCGTCGTGCCGGGGCCCGTAGAGCGGGCGGCGGGAACTCCGACGCGGCAGGATACGTACAGCGTGTATCTGTCGCCCACGATCCGGACGAACTCGTACGACCTGGGCTCTCCTGCAAGCAGCGCGTCGGGGACGTCGCACCTGACGGTTCCGAACCGTGGGAGCTTTATCAGGCGCCTGTCAACGACGGTGGGCGCCAGGGGACACTTGAGCGCCGCGCCGCGGCCAGATTTTCTGGTCCTGTATCTCAGTTCTGATATGGTGTTGCGGCCGCGCCTCAGCATTGACTTGGCCGCCGTAAACGCGTCCCTGATTCCGGCGCTTTGGATGGCTCGGGGTACGGAGCGCATCCATTCGTCGCCGCCGCGCTTGTGCTGGGTGAACCTTGCGGACAGGCCGTACTCGTCGTTGGGATCCCACCCCTCCCTGAGGTTGGAGACGGCCCAGTTGTACGCGTGGCGCTGTCCGTGTCGCATCCTGGTGACATCCGCCTTCTGCTCCGCGCTCAGGCGGACGGGAACGCGGTACTTTCGATACGTAAACATGAGATTATTACGGTACTATACGGTAATAACGTTTTCGGGCGGGCAGGCGGCGGGGACAGTGGCAGTAGTGTGGGCGGCAGTGAACTAATGTATATAATTCCCGATGTGTTGTTCTGGATCATATCCCATAAGACGAGGCATCTAGGGTTATAGCTGTTTTGTTCTTGGAACGAAACTTCCGTTTAAAGGAAGTATTGCTACATAAAATATTACAGCCGGTTGGAGGGGTAGGTAGCAACGGTGATCACGCGTCCGCCGCTGGCCGGGCCTCGGGGCAGCCGGGCGCCCGCCCCCCTCTCTTCACGGGCCGCGCCCGTTTGCGCCGTCCCCCGTGCCGCCGCACAGGGCCCCGATCGCGTCCCGGATCTCCCTCGCGTGCCTGTCGCTCATGCAGACGATCCTCGCGACCTCGCCGATCAGCGCGTCTGGGTCCGGGGAGCCCCCCGCGCGCAGCATCTGCTGCAGCCTGTTACGCACCGCGCGCACCTCGGCCTGGTCGTCCCTGCCCGGGCCGGCGGCGTCCCTGGCACCGCCGCGACCCGCCCCGGACGCGGCGGCGCCCCGGTGCCCGCTGAATATGTTGAGCATGTGGGCCGCCTTTGCGTACTCCGCCCGCACGGTCTCCCCGTATAAAATGGACTGCTTCTCGTACACGTCCTTTGGCTTGTGCCCTATCACGTGGTCGGCCACGTCCATCCGGCAGCCGCACTCTATGAGCGTGGACTTTAGGAGGGAGCGCATCTCGTGCGAGTCCACGCGCCACGAGTTCTTGCCGGTCTTCTGCTGCACGCCGGAGCCCCAGGCCAGCCTCGAGAACGCGTTGGTCACCCACCCGCTCCCGATCGGCTTTAGCGCGCTCGACAGGAACAGCGGGAGATCCCCGCTCATGCCGCCCCCCGTCCTTGAGCGGCGCCAGTCCAGGTACTCCTGCACGGCGGCCACCGCGTCCCGCTCCAAAAACCCCAGGTGCGTGTACCCCGTCTTCAGGCGCGTCAGAGTGACGGGCACGGGGCACCTGTCCAGGTCCCATCCGTGGTGGTCCTCCGTCCCGAAGTGGCGCGCCATCTGACCCCAGGCCTCAAAGTTGAACCGGTCTATCAGCGTGGAGACGTCAAGCCCCCTGTGCAGCTTGCAGAGCATCGCGGCCTTTTCCGTTATGGTGGGGCGCGCGGCAGTCAGCATCCTGCGCACGTCCCCGAGCGTGAGCGTCTGGATCGTCTCCGTGTTGTCGTACGTGGCGGCCGGGTCGAATGAGACCTCGATCCCCTGCTCGTTGCGCTTGAAATATGACAGTATGGCGTTGCGGGTCGAGGCCATCGTCGACGCCCTCTTTCCCCGGTGCGCCGGGTCCATCAGGTACCTCTTCACTATGACGGCAACGTCCGAGCGTACTGCCAGCGGCCTGGCAAGCAGCTCTATCAGATCCTCGACGCTCTCAAAGGCGGCCTGGCTCACGCGGGTATGGGAGCCGCCTGCCAGCATGCGCCCCCCGGAGCACCTCTTCCTGCCGCCTCCCCGGTGCCTTGCCACGTGGACTTCGTGCGTGCCGCTTGTGAGCCACCTGTTGAAGCGCCACAGGTGCCTCGCGTACGACGAGCGCGTGGTGTTGGCCGAGCCGCCGACGTTGGTCCTTGTACTGCCGCGGAGCTGGCCCAGCCAGAACGAGACGGTCCTCAGGCTCAGGAACTCGTCGGGTATGTGCCCGTCCTCCACCCTGTCAAGGGCGCCGGTTTTTGCGACGGCGGCAAGCCCGCGGCTCACAACCGAGATGGCGGTGGAGTCGTTTGCCGGCAGGCGGGGCCTGTGCTCGCTGTAGACCTCCCTGCAGGTGAGCCTCCTGCCGGGCTCGAAAGACCCGAATATGCCCACCAGCCTCTTTGGGACCTTGGCTCGCTCATAGTCGGCGGCAGTCGGCCTGCGTATGACCGCGTACGTGATCTCGGGCCTGCCGTTCACACACCACGCGTTGCGCCAACCTTACTTAATGCGCCGTGTCAAGAAACACTCGCAACTGGATAAATTTTTTTTGACAGGCTCGCCGCCGCACGGGTTCGCCCGCCGTGCGTGGGGCACCCGCGGCTCGGGGTCCGCGCCCGGCTGCTGGGGGTGGGGGGAGCGGGTGGAGGCGCGAACCCATACAGGCCATCATCATCATCAGCACCAACAACGCGCAAAAGCGAGACCTACAGAAAATATACTAGCATAACGCTAATGGCAATCATGGTCGCCGGGGGGCTGACCTTTGCCGTACCGGGCGCGGACCCCGTGTTTGCAGAAGTGAGCACGTCGAACCCGAACCTGTACGTATCGGCAGAGGGACAGGACCCCGACAACATGTTTGCCGAAGGAAACATAATCGAAGTAATAATTAGAGACGATTCAATAGGAGATACAGACGAAGGAGAGGCGGAGCCCGAAGTTACCGTAAACGGAGCGGACCTCCGGATGCTGCAGACTGCCAACGGCTACTGGACGGCGTACTTTGCCGAGGTGGACGCGCTGGCGGGCGCAGCTGAAAGCCTCCCCTACGGTGTATACTGTAGCGAGACTGCCGCGTCAGCGGTGACAGGTCTTCCGCTCAGCGACGGCAACGGCGTATACCTGCCGCCCGGCTCCAACTGTAATGATTCCAACACCAGCGCCAACGGCCACCCCCTGATAAGGGAGCCGCGCGACCTGACCAACTATGACGGCAACTCGCTGGGACAGCTTGGACTGTCCAACGCGAACCTTTGGCCCTTCATCCAGGTATACGACTTTACGTCACTGACTGACGTCGACATCGTCTACAACAAGGGCGGCGATCGCCAGACCGTCACCCTGACGTTTGACGACCCGTCAGAATCCCACTCGCTAGACCGCACCAAGTACCCGCAGGGCGCTCACGTGCACATCGAGCTGATGGACTATGCACTGAACATAGACCCGACAGACGAGGACACGTGGGTGTTCGACACCCAGAACGGTGGGGCGTACTACAACGTGTTTGACGAGGACGGAAACCCGAGCTCTGAGATCAACGCAGTTGGCTCGGAGGCCGGCATCGACGAGACCGTAAGCATAAACCGCGGCGCACAGGGCAACGACGTGATCGACTGCCAGGTGACAAAGGACTTTGGAATACAGGAGGAAGATAACGCGAGCCGCGACTACCTCGTGGTCGATGACTATGGCGCCTGCGTGCCCAACGTGGGCCTGGTCGCCGGCGCGGACGACGTGTTCACGCCCGGCAACTTTGCCATCGGATTCGTGGAGGACGGCTCCAACAACAACGTATTCATCAACTGGGCCGAGGACCAGAGGTCCAACATCGTCGTAAAGAAAGACGCGCTGAGGGGCAACAGCTTCGAGGTGGACTACAGCTCTCCGGACGCAAAGTCCGGGGTCATAGGACACTTCTTTGCCGAGCTCGCGCTCGACGTGCCTGACGACACCTGGAACTCTGGCGAACGCATACCCATAACGCTTACCGACGAGGACGCCAACGTCAACCCACTCGCAGAGGACAACCTCGAGGTGGCCAACCCGTACAGCCTGCTGGTGCCATCCATCAGGATCGGCTCGCCGGTCACGCTGGCGTCGGCCACAGGCGACGTGGTATGGTTTGACTTGGCAGATCCGCTTCCGCCTGACACCACAGATCCGGTGATCAGACTCACCGGACCCTCGGAGATCAGGCTGAACGTGGGCGACACCTATACCGAGCGGGGCGCCACGTGTACTGACGCGAGGGACGGCAACCTAACGGTCTCCCAGACGTCGGCTGCACCCAACACTAACGTGGCAGGCACGTACACGCTGATGTACACTTGTACCGACACTGCAGGAAACTCGGCTTCCGTTACCAGAGTGGTAACCGTCGACGATCCTGACAGACCCGATACTGACATGCCCGTGATTACCGTGAACCCGGGCACCGACACCATAACTGCCGGTGACACCTGGACCGACGCGGGAGCCAGCTGTACGGATGCCAGGGACGGGCCACTGACCGTGACCACGACTGGCACCGTCACCAACACTGCACCGGGCACCTACACCATAACGTACGCCTGTGAGGACAATGCAGGAAACTCCGCAACCGAGACTAGGACCGTAACCGTAAATGCCAGACAGGCTACGATATCACTGACCGTCGACCCAGGCCAATGGGATGACGGGGTTATCGAGCTGGACATAAGCGGAACCACGGTCAACGTCGCCGACGGCATCGTTACACTGACGTCAGATACCATTCCCAACTTTGGCGAGTATGACGTTACAGTAACCAGCAACGTGATATCAGGGATGATACCCTTTGCCAACGTTACGGTGTCCGGCACCCACACGTTTACGGCAACGACTTCTGACGGCTCAATTAGTGGCAGCGACACGGCAAACATACCGCCGGCTATGTCACTCACCAACGTGGTTCACATAGACTCATGGATCGATGCTGACGATGTTCCTACCGCGGATCGTGACTACATTACGCTACGGGTCGCAGGTACGGAATCCGTGTCTGGCCCTGTTACCTTGTCAGTACTTGATGAGGACGGCGAGCTAACTGACAAGCTTGGCTTACCTGTACAGTTTGGCGACAACGGCCAAGTGCGTATCAACATCACGGATACATCCATACAAGGACCAACCCAGTTTGTCCTGACAACCACCTACGCTGGCGTAACTTCAACCTCAAACAGCTGGACTGCGAACATGCCCGTACTGCTTACCCTAGACGACATCATCGTAAACGAATGGGACAATGGTTCACTCATACTGAACATCACAGGTACCAAGCAAGCAATCGTACCGAATGGCGGAGGCAGCGACAATGTCGATGTCCGCGTATCTGGTACTACTACAATCGTAGGTAGCGTTGAGGGTTACAGTGACGGTGTGGTAAACGGCACAGTAACACTTGCCGACACCGACTGGGCATTATCCGGCACTACCGTACAGTTCGAACTGGTGGAAGACACAAATACTCCGACGATTTTCACGTCAGATCCCGTAGCCAGGGACATACCCTCGATCCTGACCAACCTGCAAGTTACCACAACCGGTAGCAATGCGGGCCAGTGGAACGACGGGAACTTTGAGGTAAGGGTGACAGGATCCAGCGACGGCATTCCCGAGGATACCCTGATTAACTTGGAAGCGGACAACGGAGAGGCATGGATCCCAGTTGTAACCGGTGCTAATACACCAGGTTTACTACAGATACTGGCTGGCGGCGACATACGCGCCACGGTATCCATAGATGACATCAACCTGTCCGGAAACACCGTGTTCAGACTGGTGACTGCTACCAATGGCGCTACATCCAACAACTCGACTGCCATAAACATCCCATCCGTATTTACCTCTCTGCCGGTCATCACGGCAGATTCTGACGGCTGGGGTGGCGACAATAACATCGACATAAACGCACTGGGAACCTCCGGTCTGGCCGATGCCACGACCCTGCAACTGCGGGTGTCGACAGGCGGCGCATTTACGGACGTAGGGGCCACCAGTACCATTGCCGCCGATGCAAATGGCGCTATCAACCACACTGGATCCTTGACCGACCTATCACTGTCCGGAACATCAGCCACGTTCATACTGCAAGCCACTACCAGTGGTATTATTGTAATGTCAGACAACGTGACCGTAAGCATACCTGCGGCACTGACCCTGGCAGACGTGAGCTTTGGTAATGCAGGATGGACGGGTGAAGAAGGCTCTCAAGTACTCAACCTGTTTGTAACAGGCAGCACCACGCTGACGGTTGGTAACGGGGCATCACTAGAATACTACAACGAAGCCACTGAAACTTGGGTTCCTGTTCCGGTCGACGGCGATGGCCCCGCTCTCGTGGGTACAATACCTGACGACGGCGCCATAGCAGATGCGCAGGTAATCCTAGATGATCCAGAGCTGGCGGGCGACACAGTCCAGCTCAGACTGGTCTCAACTGATGATACAACCACGGCAGCATCGGCACCCATAACAAGGACCATTCCGGCACTGCCGCCATCAAGCAGCAGCGTCGACATGGCACCCACGCCGATATCCTTCTCCGCACAGAACGGATTCCCGCCCATAACTAGGGCAGTAATCAACGACATCAGCGAGATACCGGCCGTGCACAACGTGCAGGCCTCATCACCGGTGGCAATATACACCTGGTCAGATGACGACAAGACCGTAGAGGCGTTCAGCGACAGGCTCAGACTATCCGAGCCTTCCGAGAGGAACACCATAACGGGCAACTCGAAGATCGTCATATACGGATGGGAGCCACCCACGTTTGCCGACGGCGTCACAACGCTGTTCAACTGGAACTTTGGTTCCATACTGAGCGACAGCATCGCGGCCGGCACGATCATAACCGAGATCAGGCTTGCAAACGCAGCCCACACCGAAAGTGTGCTACTGGGCGACGGTGAATCCGGCCTGGTGGACATCACTGCCATGAAGGACGACATCGAGGCCCTCGGAGATACCGTAGACCTGGTCATCATGATGGACAACACCAACATCGACCACGTGTGCGGCGACATTACGTTGGTTGCTGACTTCTTCACGTTCGGACAGAACGACGATGACGGTAGGGTGAACAACGCCATATACCGCATCGAGGTCGAGGAGGCCAGCAGCAACTCTGCCGACTTTGAGGGCACCGTGGAGTACACCATGCTCAACCAGCTGAACATCGACGATCCGGCCACGTACACGGGCCTGAGGACCATCTCAGACCAAGTGTCGATCATAGTCCACGAGGACTTTACCGACGAGGACTCCGTGAGGGTCAACTATCTCGACTTGGGCGCCGACGGCGTATCAACCCAGATAGCGATCCAGCAGGCGGCCCCGACGCACAGCGCCGTGGTCTCCTTTGACGCGGAGAGCTACAAGGTTGCCGACACCGTTACGATAACGCTGGAGGATGCCGACCTCAACGTCCAGAACGACGTGATAGACATCTACACGTTCTCATCTGAACTCACGGACTACATCGGAGACGACAAGGCCTACATCCTCGACGTCACATTTGACGACGAGCTATGGACCTCCGGAGAATGTGAGGGAGCCGACGGATTTGCATCCACCGGCTTCACGCTGCAGGAGACTGCGGCAGGCTCCGGCGTCTTTACGGGCGACTTCCAGATACCCGAATACTACTGCCAGTCGAGCACCACCACCATGGTCTCCGTAACCGGCGTGGACATTGAAGTCAACTATCAGGACTTCCGTGACGCGTCCGGCGAGGAGATCGAGGTCGGAGCGGGAGCGGCGGTTCGTGCCAACACTGGTACGGTATCGCTTGACCGCACCGTATACCCGGTGCCGTTCGCGGCAGACGTGTTCGAGCACACCACAGGCACGCTCGGCCAGCACGATCTGACGGTCCACGTCACCATAGACGATCCGGACTTTGACATATCGGCTGCCGGCGAGGACGTGATATCCAACGCCACCGAGTACCTGACCGTACAGGTCATACGCGGCTCGGCATCCCAGACGATCGACCTTGACGACGCGCAGATCCTCGAGACCGCGCCCGACAGCGGCGCATTCGAGCTTGACCTGCCACTCGCGTACGACGCCGGTCCGGACGGATCGATACTGCAAGGAGACATCCTGCAGGTCGAGTACCGCGACCCGACTGACGCGTCAGGCGAGGAGAACACCGTCACAGACTCTGCTACCTTCGACCTGCGCAACGGCGTGCTCCAGTCCGACAAGTCCGTCTACATCATCGGCTCAGACATGATCCTGACGCTGATAGAGCCGGACCTTGACCTGGAGAACGACGGCGCCGAGTCCTACACGCTCGACCTGATCGAGTGGGACTCTGACGCAGCGACGCTCGGCATGGACAACCCAGTGTTCGATCCAGAGCCATCCGAGCTCCGTGAGACTGGAGACTCCACCGGAATATTCCAGGTGATAGTCGAGATTCCCGCGGAGATCGACGGCGACCGCCTCGAGAGGGGTGAGGAGATCGAGCTCGAGTACGTTGACTGGGGTCCGTCAGGCGCCGACTATGTCGGCGACGAGAGTGAGGACGTCGGACTGACGGTATTCACCTCCAACTTTGGCGCGACCATCGAGCTGGACCAGAAGGTGTACACGTGGACCGACAAGGTCTACATCACCATCGTGGCGCCAGACCACAACTTCGACTCCGCACTTGTCGACGAGATAGGCGACTCCAACCTCGACCCGATACAGGTATCCACGCGCAGTGCCGACATCGACAACTACAAGCTTGTCGAGACCGGTCCTGACACGGGAATCTTCACGGGTGAGGTGATCCTTATCGGATTCGACCACAACGCGGACGGCGACACCGAGACTGGTACCGAGGCAGGTTATGACAACCCGCAGCGTGACACCAGCCCAGACGGCAGCGGACCCACCAACGGCTACCTCCAGACTGACGATGACGACGGCATCACCGTCTCATTCGAGTACTCTGAGGACGAGACCGTAGTGGGCTCTGCTCTCATCAGGTGGAACATAGGCGAAGTGCAGTGGCTCGAGTCATCGTACCCGGCATCCGGCACAGGAGTGGTCAGGGTCATCGACCCAGACATGAACTGGAACCCGGAGGCAGTGAACAACTTTGTGGTTGACGTGTGGTCAGACGCCGACAACGGCGGAATCGACCTCACCGTAACCGAGACCAACGAGGCGACCGGAATATTCGAAGGCACGGTGTTCTTCACCATAACCGACGAGTCGTCCGGGCACCGCCTCCGCGTCGCAGAGGGCAACACTGTAACGGCCGAGTATGAGGACAACACGCTACCAGACCCGTACACGACAGCAGACGAGCTCGACATAACGGCAACCACGCTGATCGGCACCATCGTGCCTCCGCTGGAGAGGGCGCCCGCAACCAACCTTAGGATTGTGGATGCCTTCGGCAACAGCCTAGACACGGTGTCTGCAGACCAGCAGGTGCAGATCGTGGCAGACCTGGCCAACGGCCAGGACCGCTCCCAGGCCTTTGCCTATCTGGTACAGGTCCAGGACGCAAACGGTGTCACGGTCGCGCTCTCCTGGATATCCGGAACGCTGGAGGCAGGACAGTCACTGAGTCCGTCAACATCATGGATTCCATCCGAGGCGGGAACCTACACGGCAACCGCGTTCGTATGGGAGTCAGTTGACAACCCGACTGCCCTATCGCCGCCGGTCACAACCGACATCACCGTAAGCTAGTATATACACAAAAACACACAGAAAAAAATTTCCCCTTTTTTCTTTTTTTATTTTGGACTAACAGCGGATGCTGTGACCGTCAGGTTGTAGCATGCGCAAATCCGCGCTATGCTGTATCCAGAGACTTGGTCGACGAGCAGCAAAAATGGTAATCAAGTACGTGACGTCCCTTGCTGCATGTAGGACGATAACGAAATATGGAATAATTTCCGACCAGCTAACGTGAAAGATCTACGAGTGCGTCCGACCATGTTAAAGCGGGTTCATCCACCGCGCCGTTCTGCGACGAGTTTTCTTTGCGCGTTTTATTTTCTGCATGTGGGCAACCGACGGTTTTTGGGCTGGGCTTGGACATAACCTCTGAAGTCATGGAAGGATTGCACTAGAGTGACGATCATTGAAAATTTCGCTTCACACGCAGCGGTACAGAAATTTGTAGATGTCAAGCCTGATTGGGCACGTCCTGAAATATTCGGACACAGCATGCGTCAGATCCTCCCGCGTCTCGTAGTGTTCTGAGGTGACAAGCCTGTACTTTGCATCCTTCCATACGGACTCGACTGCGCTGAGCTTCGGTGTGGCGGTGGGCAGGTACAGGATCTCCACCCCGTCGTGTTCCTTCAGGTACTTTTTCACCTCCCTGTGCTTGTGCTGGCTTGCGTTGTCCGCTACGAGCAGGACCCTGCCCCACTTGCGGCGCACCTTCCTGAGATACCGTACGAACGTCGGGCCGTCGAACTTCTCATACTGCCGCATCAGTCTCGTTCCATCCTCTGCAAGCGTGCCGAACACGACGGTCCGATCCCTCCTGCCGTGCCGGCTGACAGTCACGGAATCCCCGACGCGCGACCACAGCTTCCTTCCGTTCGTCCCCGTTCTGAGAAATATGGACTCGTCCTGCACCGCGATCGTCAATCCGCGCCTTTTTGCACCCGATATCGTGCCTGCGGCGTCGGCCTGCCACTGCCTTACCGCGTCGGCGTCGGCAGCCGAGGCGTACAGGGTGGTCGACCTCTTGGACGAGAACCCGAGGCGTCGCAGGATCCTGCGCACGCTGCACAGGCTGTACCGGATGTACAGCCTCTCCCGTATCCAGTTCCGCAGCTTTCTCGGGGTGAGCGTGTTCCTGCCTGCAAGCCTGTCGGCCACCCTCCTGATCTGGCCGTACCTTGCGCGTGAAGCCCTGCCCCTCCCGGGAGCGTCCCGGAGGCCACCGATGCCGTCCTCGTTGAACCGGGCAACCCACAGTTGCACCGTTCGCTGGTCCACGTCTGCAAAATCAGACGCGGTCCTTGTCGAGTGGCCCTTGAGCACACCCAGGACAGCCATCATCCTGTTGCGGATCCTGACGTCCCTCTCTGCACGCATGGCCTCCTTCAGCTCCCAGATCTTCTTGCTGTTCTCGATCATGGATGGGGCGGCGATCCGGCGATCAATAAGCTTTTCTGCGGTTGTCCATCATGAGGCGAAATTTTCAATGAGCGTCACTCTAGTGGACGCTCTGACAGCTTGAATGCGCCGCGGTTAAATGATGCGTCCATCTACCCATGAGATGATATGGGCAGCCACCCCCGTATTCAACACCGCCGTTATCCGCAATCCGTCGCCGGCCGGATACAACGGCGGCCGCCATAGCAACATTATGGCCAAGTTTTACGCCCAAACGCCGGCAAATCAGAATAGAGGTGCCATGCTTGTGCAATCATGTGACGGTCACAGCATCCGCTGTTAGTCCAAAATAAAAAAAGAAAAAAGGGGAAATTTTTTTCTGTGTGTTTTTGTGTATATACTAGCTTACGGTGATGTCGGTTGTGACCGGCGGCGATAGGGCAGTCGGGTTGTCAACTGACTCCCATACGAACGCGGTTGCCGTGTAGGTTCCCGCCTCGGATGGAATCCATGATGTTGACGGACTCAGTGACTGTCCTGCCTCCAGCGTTCCGGATATCCAGGAGAGCGCGACCGTGACACCGTTTGCGTCCTGGACCTGTACCAGATAGGCAAAGGCCTGGGAGCGGTCCTGGCCGTTGGCCAGGTCTGCCACGATCTGCACCTGCTGGTCTGCAGACACCGTGTCTAGGCTGTTGCCGAAGGCATCCACAATCCTAAGGTTGGTTGCGGGCGCCCTCTCCAGCGGAGGCACGATGGTGCCGATCAGCGTGGTTGCCGTTATGTCGAGCTCGTCTGCTGTCGTGTACGGGTCTGGTAGCGTGTTGTCCTCATACTCGGCCGTTACAGTGTTGCCCTCTGCGACGCGGAGGCGGTGCCCGGACGACTCGTCGGTTATGGTGAAGAACACCGTGCCTTCGAATATTCCGGTCGCCTCGTTGGTCTCGGTTACGGTGAGGTCGATTCCGCCGTTGTCGGCGTCTGACCACACGTCAACCACAAAGTTGTTCACTGCCTCCGGGTTCCAGTTCATGTCTGGGTCGATGACCCTGACCACTCCTGTGCCGGATGCCGGGTACGATGACTCGAGCCACTGCACTTCGCCTATGTTCCACCTGATGAGAGCAGAGCCCACTACGGTCTCGTCCTCAGAGTACTCGAATGAGACGGTGATGCCGTCGTCATCGTCAGTCTGGAGGTAGCCGTTGGTGGGTCCGCTGCCGTCTGGGCTGGTGTCACGCTGCGGGTTGTCATAACCTGCCTCGGTACCAGTCTCGGTGTCGCCGTCCGCGTTGTGGTCGAATCCGATAAGGATCACCTCACCCGTGAAGATTCCCGTGTCAGGACCGGTCTCGACAAGCTTGTAGTTGTCGATGTCGGCACTGCGCGTGGATACCTGTATCGGGTCGAGGTTGGAGTCGCCTATCTCGTCGACAAGTGCGGAGTCGAAGTTGTGGTCTGGCGCCACGATGGTGATGTAGACCTTGTCGGTCCACGTGTACACCTTCTGGTCCAGCTCGATGGTCGCGCCAAAGTTGGAGGTGAATACCGTCAGTCCGACGTCCTCACTCTCGTCGCCGACATAGTCGGCGCCTGACGGACCCCAGTCAACGTACTCGAGCTCGATCTCCTCACCCCTCTCGAGGCGGTCGCCGTCGATCTCCGCGGGAATCTCGACTATCACCTGGAATATTCCGGTGGAGTCTCCAGTCTCACGGAGCTCGGATGGCTCTGGATCGAACACTGGGTTGTCCATGCCGAGCGTCGCTGCGTCAGAGTCCCACTCGATCAGGTCGAGCGTGTAGGACTCGGCGCCGTCGTTCTCCAGGTCAAGGTCCGGCTCTATCAGCGTCAGGATCATGTCTGAGCCGATGATGTAGACGGACTTGTCGGACTGGAGCACGCCGTTGCGCAGGTCGAAGGTAGCAGAGTCTGTGACGGTGTTCTCCTCGCCTGACGCGTCAGTCGGGTCGCGGTACTCGACCTGCAGGATGTCTCCTTGCAGTATCGATCCGTCCGGACCGGCGTCGTACGCGAGTGGCAGGTCAAGCTCGAATGCGCCGCTGTCGGGCGCGGTCTCGAGGATCTGCGCGTCGTCAAGGTCGATCGTCTGGGATGCCGAGCCGCGTATGACCTGTACGGTCAGGTACTCGGTGGCGTTGGATATCACGTCCTCGCCGGCAGCCGATATGTCAAAGTCCGGATCGTCTATGGTGACGTGGACCGTCAGATCGTGCTGGCCGAGCGTGCCTGTGGTGTGCTCGAACACGTCTGCCGCGAACGGCACCGGGTATACGGTGCGGTCAAGCGATACCGTACCAGTGTTGGCACGAACCGCCGCTCCCGCTCCGACCTCGATCTCCTCGCCGGACGCGTCACGGAAGTCCTGATAGTTGACTTCAATGTCCACGCCGGTTACGGAGACCATGGTGGTGGTGCTCGACTGGCAGTAGTATTCGGGTATCTGGAAGTCGCCCGTAAAGACGCCGGAGCCTGCCGCAGTCTCCTGCAGCGTGAAGCCGGTGGATGCAAATCCGTCGGCTCCCTCACATTCTCCGGAGGTCCATAGCTCGTCGTCAAATGTGACGTCGAGGATGTAGGCCTTGTCGTCTCCGATGTAGTCCGTGAGTTCAGATGAGAACGTGTAGATGTCTATCACGTCGTTCTGGACGTTGAGGTCGGCATCCTCCAGCGTTATCGTAACGGTGTCGGCAACCTTGTAGCTCTCCGCGTCAAAGGAGACCACGGCGCTGTGCGTCGGGGCCGCCTGCTGGATCGCTATCTGGGTTGATACGCCGTCGGCGCCCAAGTCGAGATAGTTGACCCTCACGGAGTCCTCGTCGGTAAAGTCCTCGTGGACTATGATCGACACTTGGTCTGAGATGGTCCTCAGGCCCGTGTACGTGGCCGGATCGTCGATGTTCAGCTGGTTGAGCATGGTGTACTCCACGGTGCCCTCAAAGTCGGCAGAGTTGCTGCTGGCCTCCTCGACCTCGATGCGGTATATGGCGTTGTTCACCCTACCGTCATCGTCGTTCTGTCCGAACGTGAAGAAGTCAGCAACCAACGTAATGTCGCCGCACACGTGGTCGATGTTGGTGTTGTCCATCATGATGACCAGGTCTACGGTATCTCCGAGGGCCTCGATGTCGTCCTTCATGGCAGTGATGTCCACCAGGCCGGATTCACCGTCGCCCAGTAGCACACTTTCGGTGTGGGCTGCGTTTGCAAGCCTGATCTCGGTTATGATCGTGCCGGCCGCGATGCTGTCGCTCAGTATGGAACCAAAGTTCCAGTTGAACAGCGTTGTGACGCCGTCGGCAAACGTGGGTGGCTCCCATCCGTATATGACGATCTTCGAGTTGCCCGTTATGGTGTTCCTCTCGGAAGGCTCGGATAGTCTGAGCCTGTCGCTGAACGCCTCTACGGTCTTGTCGTCATCTGACCAGGTGTATATTGCCACCGGTGATGAGGCCTGCACGTTGTGCACGGCCGGTATCTCGCTGATGTCGTTGATTACTGCCCTGGTTATGGGCGGGAATCCGTTCTGTGCGGAGAAGGATATCGGCGTCGGTACCATGTCGACGCTGTTGCCAGATGGCAGTGCCGGAACGACCCTTGATAGGGAGTTTGATACTGCTATGGCGGGGTCACTACCTGTTTGCAGTCTGAACTGGACTGTGTCGCCCGCCAGTTCTGTATCATCTAGGGTTACCACCGCGTCAGATATGTCACCCGCTGTGCCGCTTGCAGCAGGGGTAAGAGGGATCCATGTTTCGCCGTTGGTGGATACCGCTAGTGTTGCGCCTGTACTCAATTTGCTGTTGCCTGTTACAAACAGGTTGAGGCTATGATCAGTATCAGTTGTGTTAGTCCATCCTGCATTGCCGAAACTCACGTCTGCCAGGGTCAGTGCCGCAGGTATGCTTACGGTCCTGTTGCCTGACTCTGCCACATTGCCGCCGACAGTGACTGCCAGTTTGAACGTGGTCGTTATTCCGGACATTGCGATGTCGTTCAGGGTTGCATTGTAGTCGAAATTGCCGCCTGTAAGGGCGGTGTCAAAGGCATTACCTACGTCAACAAACTCATTAGCTTTCACCGCCTGCAATTGCAGAGACGTACCCGAAGCACCCAAGCCAGAGGTTCCCTTTACGTTTATCGTAAGGGCGCCAGCATCCGTCCAGTCACCAATCGGCGTGACGGTCGGCAGGGATGTGAGTATGTGCGGGATGCGCACGGCTGTCGAGTTGTTTGACGCGGCATCGTTGGCATATTCATTGGATTGGTCAGTGCCAGTCACCAGCCTAAACACGGTATCTCCGGACAGAGATATGTCCGTTATGGATACCGTGGCGCGTATGTCGCCGCCAGACAGTATCCGCAGTCCCGTAGTTGTGCCATCTACAACCGTCGTCCATTGATCGTCGATGTCTGCCTGCAGGTCAATCTCGGTATCCTCTGCAATGCCGTCGCTGAGTCCTGTCACCCTTACCTCAAAGTTCCCGTCGTTCCACTGGCCCGCGTTGCTGCCGGTTGTGACAACTTGCAGGTTGGTCAGTATCGGGGGTATGTCTCTGGATAGGGGATCTGATGTGAAAGTCGTCGCCGCACCTCCGGAGTTTTCCACCAGTACAAACTGTACGGTAGTGCCGGATAATGCGAGGTCGTCGGCGCCAAGTGTTACCGTGCCGTTTACCACGCCGTCATCGAAACCAGAAACCGAAACCGTACCTACGGCTGCTCCAGTATCAACTAGATGGACAGTGAATGCGCCACCGCCGTCGGTATTCGGTACGATTGCTTGCTTGCTACCTGTTATGTTCAGTATGAGCGAACCCGTGGTTGCACCTGCGATCCATTCATTTACGATGATGTCGTCTAGGGTAAGCAGTACGGGCATGGGCGCAGTCCAACTGTTTGAAGCTACAGGTACGCCAGCGTAGGTGGTTGTCAGGACAAACTGGGTTGGGCCTTGTATGGCAGTATTCGTTATGTTGATACGCGCTTGGTTGTTGACAAACTGTACAGGTTGGTTAAGCGTGGCTGTATCAAGCTCGCCGTCCTCATCAAGTACTGACAAGGCAACGGCGCCAGACACGGATTCCGTACCTGCGACCCGTAGCGTAATGTAATCATCACCAGTGTCAGGATTAATCCATTCATCTACGGGAACCACGTTGGTAAGGGATATCGCCGGCGGTATGTTTGCCGTGTCGCTGTTACTAATTGAGCCGTCAGAAGTCGTTGCCGTAAACGTGTGGGTGCCGGACACCGTAACGTTGGCAAAGGGTATCATCCCTGATATCACGTTGCTGGTTACTGCAACGTCATACTCGCCAAAGTTGGGAATGGTGTCTGACGTCAGTGTAACGGTGCCGTCGGCGACGTTGACCGTGGTTCCGCTTATGTCCAGCTCGATAACTCCGTCATCCCATTGGCCTGGGTCGACGGTCAGTGATATCGTAGCCTGTCTGGCATTTACGGTTACGGTCCTAGTCTCGGTTGCGGAGTTTCCTGCATTGTCCTCACAGGCGTACGTTATGGTGTAGGTGCCCGGTGCAGTGTTGGTGACGGTGCCAGTCGTGGTCACGGTCAGTGGCCCGTCCCTGGCATCCGTACAGCTGGCTCCCGCGTCGGTCCAGGTGTCACCGGCAGTTATGGTGTCGGTGCCCGGGTTCACGGTAATCACGGGCATGTCAGTATCGGGTCTGTCAGGATCGTCGACGGTTACCACTCTGGTAACGGAAGCCGAGTTTCCTGCAGTGTCGGTACAAGTGTACATCAGCGTGTACGTGCCTGCCACGTTAGTGTTGGGTGCAGCCGACGTCTGGGAGACCGTTAGGTTGCCGTCCCTCGCGTCAGTACACGTGGCGCCCCGCTCGGTATAGGTGTCGCCCACGTTCAGCCTGATCTCCGAGGGTCCGGTGAGTCTGATCACCGGATCTGTGGTGTCAGGCGGAAGCGGATCTGCCAAGTCAAACCATACCACGTCGCCTGTGGCCGACGCCAGCGTGACCGGCGAGCCGATCCTGATGGATGGCACCAGCAGGCTGTACGGGTTGGCCACCTCGAGGTTGTCCTCTGCGAGTGGGTTGACGTTGGCGTCCTCGTCGGTAAGCGTTATGGGTATGCGTTCGCCAGAGTTCCAGGTGTCGTCAGGCACGTCGAGCGCGAGCTCGGCAAAGAAGTGTCCTATGACCCCGGACTTTGCGTCCGGAGAGCTGTAGTCCACCTCGAAGCTGTTGCCCCTCAGCGCGTCTTTCTTTACGACGATGTTGGACCTCTGGTCCTCGGCCCAGTTGATGAATACGTTGTTGTTGGAGCCGTCCTCCACGAATCCGATGGCAAAGTTGCCGGGCGTGAACACGTCGTCCGCGCCGGCGACCAGGCCCACGTTGGGCACGCAGGCGCCATAGTCATCGACCACGAGGTAGTCGCGGCTCGCGTTATCTTCCTCCTGTATTCCAAAGTCCTTTGTCACCTGGCAGTCGATCACGTCGTTGCCCTGTGCGCCGCGGTTTATGCTTACGGTCTCGTCGATGCCGGCCTCCGAGCCAACTGCGTTGATCTCAGAGCTCGGGTTTCCGTCCTCGTCAAACACGTTGTAGTACGCCCCACCGTTCTGGGTGTCGAACACCCACGTGTCCTCGTCTGTCGGGTCTATGTTCAGTGCATAGTCCATCAGCTCGATGTGCACGTGAGCGCCCTGCGGGTACTTGGTGCGGTCTAGCGAGTGGGATTCTGACGGGTCGTCAAACGTCAGGGTGACGGTCTGGCGATCGCCGCCCTTGTTGTAGACGATGTCGACGTCAGTCAGTGACGTAAAGTCGTATACCTGGATGAAGGGCCAAAGGTTCGCGTTGGACAGTCCAAGCTGTCCCAGCGAGTTGCCGTCATAGTTGGTCAGGTCGCGCGGCTCCCTTATCAGGGGGTGGCCGTTGGCGCTGGTGTTGGAATCATTACAGTTGGAGCCGGGCGGCAGGTATACGCCGTTGCCGTCGCTGAGCGGAAGACCTGTCACCGCTGACGCGGCAGTCTCGCTACAGTATACACCGTAGGGGAGGCTTTCAGCTGCGCCCGCCAGCGCGTCCACCTCGGCAAAGTACGCCGTCCAGTAGCCGTTGGCAGTCTGCAGCATCCGGAGGTCCGCTCCGTTTACGGTAACTTCGGGCTCTGCTTCGCCCTCGTCCGTGTCTCCTATTGAGTCATCTCTTATGATTACTTCGATTATGTTTCCTTCGGCAAACATGTTGTCGGGGTCCTGTCCCTCTGCCGATACGTACAGGTTCGGGTTCGACGTGCTCACTTCTGCAAACACGGGGTCCGCGCCCGGTACGGCAAAGGTCAGCCCCCCGGCGACCATGATTGCCATTAGCGTTATGCTAGTATATTTTCTGTAGATTTCGTTTTGCATGTTATTGATGGCCTGTCAAAAAAATTTACTTATAAGCGTGATGGACGATTGGTTCATGAGATAGGCACGGATTCACGGCTGCAGGTATGATGCTGCACGGTTGGTTTTATGTTTGTACCAATATGGCGGCCGTCGGAGGGTCTGGGGGCGGTGGGACGGCCATATGCTGCCGTCCGGCGGCCGGCCGGACATCCATCAGCCACTCCAAGCATCCGCCCCGCGGACAGCCGACCTGCCACCGCGGGAAGAGCCGGGCACGTCACACTTGGACTTGCAGGTCTTGGCGGCTCCGCCCTTTGCGGGGGGAGGGGTGGACGTACATGCCGCGCCACGGCCCATGCATCTGCCTACCGCAAAAGGGGGGCACGGCGGGCGCCCGCAAAAAGCGTCGGATCAGGGCGGCTGCACCGATCCCGGGTTGATCAGGAACGGGCTGACCAGCCTGTACCAGCTCTCACTTAGGCGCTCATACTCGGACTGGCACTGGCTGGCCCTCGCCTCCGTAAGAAAGCCGCGATTGACAAAGTCCGAAAATGCATGCACGTCGCTTCCATACATCCAGCACGCTACGTTGTAGAACCTCTGGGAAGCCAGCGAGTGGGGGCCTGCAAGCTGCCCTTCGGTCGGGAATATGTCGCTTTGGCCCAGGGACCACGCGCGCAGGGTCGAGAAAAGAATGTTGCCGGCCTGATCAGGCGGGATGTATTCCAGCGCGATTACCGTGGCAAACTGATCTACTGCGTCCTCCTCGTTTCCCGTAACCGGCAGGTCGTATACGTCGATCAGGGCGTGCCCCAGCTCGTGCAGCATGATCCACGTAACGAAGCCGTTGACCCCATGGGACAGTTCCGCACTCGTGCCGTAGTACGGCGCCAACCGCCCTTCAAGAAACGTGACTAGTTCGTAGCAGACGACTATGCGCTTGTAGTCCGGATAATAAAACGCGTTGGGCTCGTCGCATTCGTCCATTGTGAGATAGACGTCGTAGGGCAGGGCAAGCGTCTGGCTCAGGCGCCCCGTGAAGTTCTCGAGAAACAGCCGGTCCTGATAATATGACTTCGGCGCCAGGTTGTGCTGGCTCGCTGCGGCGTAATAGATCGGGACAAAGTCGCCCGAATCGGTGACTGGCACCACGATCTGCCCGCCCAGGGTGCCCTTCAGGTCCACGATCTCCGCCTCCAGCGCCGTTATTTTCAGTGAGAGGCCCTCTATGATATTTCTCAGGTTGTCGATGACGCTGGCCAGCAGGGCGATACTCGACGGCGGGACCGGTGTCGTTGGCGGCTGCGGGACCGGTGTCGTTGGCGTATCTGGCTGCCCCGTCTGGGACCTGGTCGAGACCGTGACAATCTGCGAGACCCCCGAGTTCCCGGCGCCGTTGAAGGCCAGCACGGCGAACTGGTACGTGGTGCCCGGCTCAAGGCCGCGTACTGTGTAAAAGGTGCCGGCGCTGCCGGTGTCGGAGACCAGCACGGTGAGTATGGACTCGGTCGCGACTGCCCTGGAGAGTATCTTGTAACCGGTTATGGTGCGGTCGCCGGGGTTGTCCCAGGTCAGCGTGACTGTACTTGAGGTGGACGAGGCTGCAAGGTTTGAGGGGGGGCGCGGGACTTCGCCCGAACTCTGGGCGTATGCCGGAATTGCCAGAGCGGCGCCCGCAACGGCGCATAATGTCACTACTGCCGCCGCCACCACTATGACTTTTTGCGCTGCACGCAACGCGCTTGTCACTCAATTATTGATATAAAAAGATATAGTGCCGATCCAGGGTTTGCGCGCGTTCCGAAGTCTTGCTGTCGAGGTACTTGTGTGCGTAAAGGCCAAATCGTATTGTTCCAAGGTACGTTGATACTGCCCTGCGCATGTTGTCAAAAGCCTCGTAATATTCTGAATTTAACAGGTAGTTTTTCCTCCGAGCCAGAATTGCTCCGAGGCGTCGAGGTACTGCGGTGCCTTGGGCAGGCAGGCGAACCCGACGTTTTTGTTTTTGCCGAATGCCTTCCTCGCCAGCTTCGAGCGGTACGTTGCGAATCCCGGTTCGGGAGTGCCCCATCACGCCTGCCGTGCCCGCAGAGTCACACGCTACGGGCTTGCCACCGATCTCGCCGGCATTGCAGGCGCCTGATGCGGCTGCGTCATCTGCACCGTGTGCACGGCCGGTATCTCCGGGATGTCGTTGGTTACCGTTTTGGTTGTGGGCGGGAACCCGTCACGCGTGGAGAGGGATGCCGGCGTCGGTGTCATGTCGGCGCTGCGGCCCTATGGCAGTGCCGGAACGACCCTTGATACGGGTGCCGATACTGCCGTGTTTGCGCCAGAATCTGCGTCCAGCCTGAACTGGACGGATTTGCCTGCCAGCGTCGTGTCGGTTAGAGCTACCACCGCGTCAGATATGTCACCCGCTGCGGTGCTTGCAGGGCCAACGTCGGTCCATGTCTCGCCGTCGTTGGAAGACACCTGGAGCATTGCGCCTGCAGCCAATTTACCGTTGCCTGTTACAAACAGGTTGAGCCTATGATTATCAGCAGTCGTGTTGGTCCAGCCTGCGTTGCCGAAACTCACGTCTGTCAGGGTCAGCGCCGCAGGTATGCTTACGGTCCTGTTACCCGACTCTGCCACAGTACTGCCGGTAGTCTCAGTGGCTACCAGTTTGAACGCGGTCGTTGTTCCGGACAGCGAGACGTCGCTCAGGATTGCACTGTAGTCGATGTTGCCGCCTGCAAGGGCGCCGGTAAAGGCGCCACCCACGTCATCAAACGCATTATCTTTCACCGCCTGCAGTTGCAGAGACGTGCCCGAAGCGCCCAGACCGGAGGCTCCCCTTACGTTTATCGCAAGTTCGCCACCGGCCGTCCAGTCACCGACTGGCGTGACGGTCGGCAGGGATGCGAGTACGTGCGGGATGCGCAGGGCCGTCGAGTTGGATGATGCGGCGTCGTTGGCGTAGTCATTGCCTCTGTCGGTGCCAGTCACCAGCCTGAACACGGTATGTCCGTACAGGGATATGTCCGTTATGGATACCGTGGCGCGTATGTCGCCGCCAGACAGTATCCGCAGTCCCGTAGCTGAGTATGGCACGACCGTCTCCCAGCCATCGCCGTCGTTTGCCTGCAGGTCAATCTCGGTAGCCTCGGAAATACCGCTGCTGAGTCCCGTCACCCTTACCTCAAAGTTCCCGCCGTTCCACTGGCCCGCATTGCTGCCGGCTGTGGCAACTTGCAGGTTGGCCAGTATCGGGGGGATAGGTCTGGACAGGGGGTTTGATGTGAAGATCGTACCCGGTGCCCCGGTGTCTTCCACCAGTACGAACTGTACGGTGGTGCCGGATAATGAGAGGTCGTCGGAGCCAAGCGTTACCGTGCCGTTTACCACACCATCACTGTAACCAGAAACGGTACCTACGGTTGTATCAGTGCCAAGTATGTTGACGTCGATGCTGTCGTCGATAGCCGGCACGATTGCCTGCCTGCTGCCCGTTATCTCCAGTGCAAGATTACCCCCGCCGTCCCACTCACCTACGGTGACGCCGTCCAGGGTGAGCAGCACGGGCATGCTAGCAGTCCAGCTGTTTGAAGCTGCAGTTACGCCAGCATAGGTGGTCGTCAGGACAAACTGGGTTGATCCCTGTATGGCAGTATTCGTTATGTTGATACGCGCCTGGTTGTTGGCATCAAACTGTACAACTACGTTAAGCGCGGCAGTATCCAGCTCGCCGTCCTCGTCGAGTACCGACAAGGTAACGGCGCCAGACACGGACTCCGTACCTGCGACCCGTAGCGTAATGTAATCGTTAGTAGAGGCAGGGTCGTTATCAGTGTCAGCATCGATCCATGAGCCTATGGGGATCACGCTGGCAAGGAAGATGGCCGGCGGTATGTTTGCCGTGTCGCTGCCCGTGGTTGCACCGTCAGAAGACGTCGCCGTAAACGTGTGGGTGCCGGACACCGTAACGTTGGCAAAGGGTATCGTCCCGGATATCACGTTGTCGGTTACTGGAACGCCGTACTCGCCAAAGTTGGGAATGGTGTCTGACGTCACTGTGACGTCGCCGTCGGTGACGTTGACCGTGGTTCCGCTTATCGCCAGCTCGAGAACTCCGTTATCCCAGTCGCCTGGAACGACGTTTAGCGATATCGTAGCCTGTCTGGCATTTACGGTTACGGTCCTGGTCTCGGTTGCGGAGTTTCCTGCATTGTCCTCACAGGCGTACGTTATGGTGTAGGTGCCCGCCCTGGTGTTGTCGACGATGCCAGTCGTGGTCACGGGCAGTGTCCCGTCCCTGGCGTCGACACAGGTGGCTCCCGCGTCGGTCCACTGGCCGCCGGCAGTTATGGTGTCGGTGCCCGGGTTCACGGTAATCACTGGGTCGTCAGTATCAGGTGCGGCAGGATCGCCGACAGTTACGACCCTGGTAGCGGTCGCCGTGTTTCCGGCAGCGTCAGTACAAGAGTACTCCAGCGTGTACGTGCCTGCCCGAGTAGTGTCAGGATCAGCCGACGTCTGGACTACCTCAAGGGTGCCGTCCTCCGCGTCAGTACACGTGGCGCCGGCCTCCGTATAGGGGTCGCCCACGTTCAGCCCGACCTCTGGAGCCCCGTTGAGTCTGATCACCGGATCACCCTTGATCAGGAACTGGCCGGCCAGCCTGTACCAGCTCTCACTCATGCGCTCATACTCGGACGGGCACTGGCCGGCCCTCGCCTCCGTAAGAAGGCCGCTGTCGACAAAGTTCGAAAATGCATGCACGTCGCTTCCATATATCCAGCACGCTACCTTGTGTAGCCTATGGGAAGCCAGCGGGTCGGAGCCTACAAGATGCGGTTCAGGAAGGGATACGTCGTTTTGGCCCAGGGACCACGCGCGCAGAGTCGAGGAAAGAACGTTGCCGGCCTGATCAGGCGGGATGTATTCCAGTGCGATTACCGTGGCAAACTGATCCACCGCGTCCTCCTCGTTTCCCGTAACCGGCAGGTCATACACGTCAATCAGGGCACGTCCCAGCTCGGACAGCATGACCCACGTAACGAAATCGCTGACGCCCCGGGACAGTTCCGCATTCGTACCGTAGTACGGCGCCAGCCGCCCTTCAAGGAACGTGACGAATTCGTAGCAGAGGACTATGCGCGCGTAATACGGATAATAAACCGCCTCGGGTTCGCCGCATTCATCCATTGTGAGATAGACGTCGTAGGGCAGGGCAAGCGTCTGGGTCAGGCGCCCCGTGAGATTCTCAAGAAACAACTGATCCTCATAATATGATTTCTGCGCCAGGTTGTGCTGGCTCGTCGCGGCGTAATAAACCGGGACAAAGTCGCCCGAGTCGGTGACTGGCGCCACGATCCGCCCGCCCAGAGTCCCCCTCAGATCCACGATTTCTGCCTCCAACGCCGTTATTTTCAGCGAGAGGCCCTCTATGATACCTGTCAGACTCTCGATGATGCTGGCCAGTGCAGTGGCATCAGACGGCGGGGCTGTCTGGGCCTTGGGCGAGACCGTGACAATCTGCGAGGGTACCGAATTCCCGGCGTTATTGACGGCCAGCACGGCGAACTGGTACGTGGTGCCCGGCTCAAGGCCGCTTACGGTGTAGGAGGTGCCGGCGCGGCCGGTGTCGGAGACCAGTACGGTGAGTATGGACTCGGTCGCGGTGTTCCTGGAGAGTATCTTGTACCCGGTTATGGTGCTGTCGCCGGGGTTATCCCAGGTCAGCGTGACGGTGCTTGAGGTGGACGTGGCCGCAAGGTTTGAGGGGCGCGCGGGGTTTTCCAAACTTTGGGCATGCGCCGGGATTGCCAAGGCGGCGCCCGCAACGGCGCAGAATGCCACTGCCACCACCGCCGCCACCATGACCTTCCGCGCTGCACGCAACGCGCTTGTCACTCAGTTATTGATATAAAAACATACATCGGCAGACCGGCGCCGGATTCGGATCCGCGGGACGTCGCGCCGATTTACGCGCCGGCCTCAGCTGGCAGATCATTTTTGCGCGCGCTCCAACCTTGCTCAAGATCTTTGGCCTGATTGGAGATGCTTCGGGCCTTGGGGGCTCACGTCCGGTACGAGCCGCCGTGGCCCGTCTGCATCCGGCTCCTCGCTGCCGGCCCGCCATGCGGGCGGCCGTCACGGGTCCGACATGGCGCGATACCGTCGTGCGGGATCTGGAAGGCGGCACAAATCCTCCGATCCTGCGCGTTGCGCCGCACCGCACGCGCGGCCGGGTCTGCCGCGATCAGGACGCGTCTGCGAAGGACCCAAGATCGCGCAGCATAATAACAAAGACGCGCATAACGAGGGCATGAACCGCCGCGCCGACATAACCGTCTCCGGACTGGTGCAGGGCGTGGGCTTCCGACACATGGCAAGGGGCGCGGCCCGCCAATGCCTGCTCAGGGGCGAGGTCGAGAACCTGGAGGACGAGACCGTGCGCATAACCTGCGAGGGCGATGAGGGGGACATCGAAAGGTTTGTCGAGGCGGTGCGCAGCGCAGAAAAGCCAATCGGGGTCGACGACGTCCAGGTAGAGTATTCCGAGCCCACGGGCAGGTTCAAGAACTTTAGGATAATAATCGGGGATCAGCTCACGGGGATGTCAGAGGGGATCGGCGTGAGCGCAGCATACCTTCGCATGGCGCTCGACAAGTGGGACCTTGCGCGGGACAGGCAGGACGGCGTAATCGGCTAGGTACGCTCCCCCCCCCCCACCTGCATGCACGGCACGATGGTGCGCGGTTCCGGCGGCTGGAAGGCGGGATGGCAGGGACGGAGGCAGGATCCATAGGTGTCGCGCGGCGCGCCCCGCGCGGCGCGTTTGGCGGCCGCGCCTGCGGCATGGCAAACGGCCCACAATGTTTTAGAGCGCCGCGCCGTACAGGCGCGCGATGGACCTCTTCCTGGACATCGAGACCGCGCCGGACATGACCGCATCGGAGTACGCGGACGCAGGCAGGCGCATGGAACAGGGCATACTCACGAAACAGTCGGATCCCGACACGTACTGGAAGGCGAAAAAGGGGGCCCTCAACGCGGTGGACGGCAAGGTCATACTGATTACATACCGGCTCGGCGAGCACGGCCCCGTGCGCCGCCTCGCGGAGTGGGAGTCGGACGAAAAAACCATACTCGCCGAATTCTACGGGATGCTCTCAAAGTTCCAGAGGATCAGGGGCTTCCGGATCATAGGGCACAACCTGACCCGGTTCGACCTGCCGTTCCTGTACGCCAGGATGCTGCACCACAACATAGACGGCGAACGCGAGGTATACCGCAGGCTGGTGGAGGGGGTGGTGGTATGCGACACGCTGCAGATGCATCTGCCGCTCAACGACTACGACATAGCGGGGCTCAGGCACGACACGCTGATGCACGCGTACGGGCTGCCCGTCAAGGGGACCTCCGGGGGCGACGAGATACGGCACTACTTTGACGGCGAGTACGAAAGGATACTGGAGTACTCGGAGAGGGAGTTCCTGTACGCCGAGCTGTTCGCGCGCATGAGGGAGGGGGGCATGGTATCAGCCGAGAGGCTGAAGGATGCTGTGGAGGAGATGCAAAAGAGGAGGCAGCAACAAAACGGGGGGGAGAACGGTGCGCAGGACGCGGACGGCGTAGCCGGCGCTTGACGGCCGCGGCCTGCAATCGGAATACAGTACAGGCGGCGGAGGCGGAGGCGGTTACTGCCATGCGGGAGGCCGCAAAGACTTTTTTTGACCGCATGCCGGCGCGGCCACATGTGGCGCACCCCGACTGGAACGCAGAAAAAGCCGTCTGATACGCACGCCGAGAACATCGCAAGGAACCCGGACGACTACCGCGTGCTGGAGAGGGTCCCCCTGCGTTATGACGACGTCCCGATAAGGTTTGCAGAACCTCGCGATGACGACACCACCGTCGTTATCGTGGACTTTGAGACCACGGGGCTCAGCCACGACGCGGATAAGGTCATAGAGATCGGCATGGTGCGGTGCCGTTACGACCCGGAGGGAAGGCTCGCCGGAATAGACGAGGCACTCGACATGTTCGAGGATCCCGGCGAGCCCATATCCGACAACATAACCGAGCTGACCGGGATAACGGACGACATGGTGCGGGGCAAGCGCATCGACACGGATAAAGTGCGCGACATGATCCGCGGCGATCCCGTAATGGCGGCCCACAACGCAAAGTTCGACCGCCCGTTCTTTGACCGCATCGTGCCAAACGACCACAGGTGGAAGTGCACCATGGAGGAGATACCGTGGTGGGATCTGGGGCACGGCACGCGGGGGCTGGGCGAGCTCCTGATGCGCGAGGGGTGGTTCTTTGACCACCACAGGGCGCACGCGGACTGCCTTGCGACCGCGTGGCTGCTGAGCGTGGTGCCGGGCAGCCTGCACCTCATGCTGGAGCCGTCCGTAAGGGTGGTCGCCCACGGCAACAGCTTTGACGTCAAGGACGAGCTAAAAGGCCGGGGATACAAGTGGAACCAGACGGAGAGGTACTGGTGGACCAGCACCAAGGATGGCGCGGACGAGGAGCTGGAGTACCTGCGCAACCTGTACCCGGACGGCTACAAGGCCAAGGCGACGGAGATCGACCCGCGCACGGCGTACAGGCTGCCAGGTGGCTGACCCCGGGGACGTCCGGCGCACCCGTGGCCCGGGGATCACGCGCCAGCCCTGTCCCTTAATTCGCGCAACTTTGCAGCGGTATCGGCATTGTCGGCCTCGTGCTTGGATATATGATCCCTGTACGCGGAAATTTCGGCCCCAATATCGTCTATCTCCGACGCGTTTGCGGAGTTCGCCTCCCTGTGCAGAGGGGCGTTACATAATCCCAGAAGGCGCTCTATCTCATGGTCATTGTGCCTCTGGCATTATTCCAACGCGCGTATGTCGCTGTCAATCCCTCGAATCATTTGACCGCTCCTCGTATGATTCCGCAAGGCGCCTTGCCATCTCGGCCAGTTCGGCGTGTCCCATCTTTTCTGCAAGGTCCCCGACCTTGCGGCACCTGTTGATTTCAAGGGCATAGTTTGCCATGCCGTATGTCGCGTCGTTCGGCATAAAAATATTGCCGCAGGCAGTCGGTCGCGTACAGGCTGGCCATGCAGAGGGTCAAGAAGTGGTCCGAGGTGGGGTGGGGGACCACGAGCCGGAAAAGAGGGGCGGCAGGAAAAGGACGCGGGGCCAGAAGATCATTGGGGTGTACGCGGTCTTTGCCACCGACCTTGCCGCGGCGACCGTGCGGGGCCGCAGGCCGGCAGGCCGTCATGCGCGGCCAGAGAACAGCTCGCGCACCAGGAACACGTGCTCTAGAAGGGCACTGCCCAGCATCTTTTTGCCAAAGCCGGCCGAGTCCGGGATGTCCCGCACGTATGACGCGGCCCTGCGTCCGGGATCGGGCACGCCGCCTCCACGTATGCTTTTTACCTGCTCCAGTATGTCATGCAACATGCGCGCCGCCTCGGACTTTGTAACCTCCCCGTCCAGACACCTGCGCACATGCACGGAGTATGCGCACAGCAACAGCAGCACGTCCGTGACGTGCTCGGTCTTTCTGTACCTGTGCTTTTTTGCCAGGTACGTCCCCTGAAAGTTGTTGTAGCGCTTGGCCTGCCTGTCAGTGACACTGACTGCGGACTTTAGGTTCAGGAGCCCGAAAACGGAGCCGGTGACGCTTGCAATAATGTCAGGTATGCCATACCTCGGCTCGCGTGCAAAATGCTCCGTCTTGAAACCAGTCATGACCTCAAACGCGCCAAGTGACACTTCAAGATCCCGCCTTGTGGAGGATTTTAACAAAAGACCTAGGTCGTAGACCTGCTTTGCGATCTCAGTCTGCTTAGAGGGCCGGAGCCCGATCGTCCCAAGCGCCAGGGTCGTAAGCTTGTCGCCCAGCAGGGAGCCCTTCGAGAGTATGCGCATGTCATGGGCGGTCTCGAAGCCAAAGAGCTCGAACCCGGATCTCTTCAGCTCCGAGTCCGGGTGCACGTCCACATCGCAGAAAAAGTCCACCTTGACATACCTTCTCCCGCCCAGGCAGGAGTCGTAGTATACCCGGTACGAGACCAGGTTGTCAAGCGGGGGTTGGTACGGAATTCAAAAAATGTTCTAAATGGGGGTTGGTGCCAAATTCATTTTCCACCACTCGCAAGCGGCGGGCGTGCAGAAAGATATAAACGGTAATTTACCGTACAAATACTATGTTTACATACCGAAAGTACCGCGTGCGCGCGTTGCTGACCGCGGAGCAGAGGGGGGAGATCCAGCGCCTGCGCGACGGGCAGCGCCAGGCGTACAACTGGGCCGTCTCAAGGCTGAGGGAGGGGTGGTCCCGGAATGACGAGTACGGGCTCTACGGGGAGCTCACCGCGCAGAGGAGCAGGCACGACTGGCTCCGCGTCATCCCGGTTGTCATACAGCGCGCCGGAATCCGCGACGCGTTCACGGCCTCCAAGCTGTCGGCGCGGTACGGCCGCGGCGAGCCAAAGTACCGCTCCCGGAAGCGCGACCCGGGCGCGCTCAGGTGCCCGTCGGCTCCCCGCGTGGTGGATCCGTGCCGCATCAGACTCCCCGGCTTTGGCGCGGTACGCGCGCGCATCCCGGAGGAGATCATGGAATACGAGCCGCGCGCATATGAGTTCGTCCCGCACAAGGGCGGCTATCTGCTGTACGTGTCGTGCCGCGTCGCCGTGCAGGGGCAGCGGCCGCCGTCCGGCGGGCCGGGCGCCTCGCGCGTGACGGTCAAGGGCATCGACCGCGGTACGGTCGAGCCAACCGTCGTCGTCACGCTGAACCCGGACGGCAGCACGAGGAGCAAGGACTCGTATGACACGGCGGCGCCCTTCCGCGACGACAGGGCCGGGCATCAGAGGAGGCAGTCCAGAATGAGCAGGAGGATGAACAGGCGCTCCGGGAGATACAGGCGGCTCCGCGCCAAGACGAGGGGGCAGCTGCGGAGAGTACGAAACCGCCGGACATACGCGGAGTGCGTGGCCGCAAAGCACGTCGTGGACGACTACAGCCCCCACACCATAGTGCTCGAGAGCCTGAACCTGTCCGGGATGACCCGCCGCGGCGGCCCTTGCAAAAAGGGCATGAACCGCGAGATGCGCTTTGTCCGACACCATGCAGTCGAGCAGCGCATCCGCAACCGCGCAGAGATGCGCGGGATCCGCGTAACCGCGACCAGCCCGCATTACACCTCGCAGACGTGCGCGCGCTGCGGCCGCGTGGACGCGAAATCCAGGGTCACGCGCGACATGTTCAAGTGCACAGGGTGCCATTACATTCAGCACGCGGACGTCAATGCCGCGTTGAACATCGGAAGGCAGGGACTGCCAACGCCTTCTGACGAGGACACGCCGGAGGCAGTCCCCGACGGAGGTTGGAACCCCTTCGTGAGACGCGAACTGGACGTGCGCCTCAATTGTTTTGTCGAGGGCCCCGCGAGGGGGCGCGAGAACCAAGTGCCTGCACGTCACCTTGCCCACCTGGGCATGGAGAAAGAACGTCAAAGGACCAATGGGGCCCGCAAGGGCTGAATTTGGTACCAACCCCTGTCAAGCGGATACGGATTCCGTGGAACGTACTCCTCGCACAGGATTCCGGGCGGGGCGCCGCTTATGCCGCCCATGACGCCCCTTGTCTCGTCGACGGTCAGCCCTGTCAGAAGGTCAACGTCCACGCTCAGCCTCCTGGCCGCGCCGTCGGCCGTGTGGAACGGCATGCACATGCCCCCCCCCCTCGTGACGCAGTCCGCCCTCCGCGCTATGCGCGCGTGCACCTCAAAATCCATGATGAATTTTTCAATGGCCAGCTTGTCCCTGAACCCGTACCGTTCCGATATGGACGAGATGCTGTCCTCCTCAAGCAGCGCGGAATACTCAGGACTGTCCAGCGCGTCCGCCTCCCAGGTATCCGTCGACGCCGTCCAGCAGTTTTCTGCGCCTTGCAAGCGACCGGAGTCTCTTTTCCGACGCAAGGCCGCTCCGGAGCAGCTCCGACAGTATCCCGTCCAGCTCGTCGCCGTACATGGTCAGCGTTCCCCTGCGCACCTCGGAGTAGAGGTCGAGCCAGGCTTTTTCCGGGGGGGCCCACGTGGTCGCCGGCCGCTCCGCGTACTCCCGTATTATTATGAGCCTGCTGCCGACGCCGGAGATTCCAAGGACGGCATCCACCTCGGCCGGCCTTGGCTCCAGCAGCGCGACGAACCTCCCCCCCGCGTGGTCCTGTACGGCCTCCAGTACCTGCTGCCCCGCCCCGGGCACCGTGTGGATGACGTAGACCATCTTGCCATACGCGTTGTGCAGAAAGGGGGCCAGCGTGCTCAGGCCGGTAAACTGAAAGCCGTGTCTTATGGCGTCGGCCAGGTGGCCGTGCAGGTCCACGAGCTCGCCTGCGGGGGAGTAGGCGGGCGTCAGCACCGCGCCGCCGCCGCCGCCATTTCTCGGTCCGGTTCTCCTTGGAGCCGGGTCGGCCACGAGCCTGCCTACGAGCTCGCCCCACCTCCTGTTTCTGTCGCGGACAAAGTCGGCATACCTTGCCGGGTTGCCGGCCACAAGCTCCGACTCTACGCGTACCAGGCTCAGGAGCAACAGCGGGTTCTTGAAGATCATAAACATCTCGCTTGACCTGTTGACTGTGATCTTGAGGCCGTCGTCGGCAAAGTCCAGGCCGTATATGCCGCCGTCCTTGGCGTCCTCGAACGCGACGTCCAT
The DNA here is from genome assembly GCA_965207075.1 of Candidatus Nitrosopumilus sp. GTDB lineage: Archaea > Thermoproteota > Nitrososphaeria > Nitrososphaerales > Nitrosopumilaceae > Nitrosopumilus. The sequence goes on from CBDBLO010000002.1 coordinate 61,591, forward strand.
CCTCCCCGCCTCGCCCCGGACGGCAAAGCGGCCCGTCCTGCGCAGCAGTGACCTGGCGTTTGCGGCGCTCATCCTTGCGTCCAAGAGGGGGGTACTCCCCGCGTCATCCGCGAATATGCGGCGTATGTCAAGCGAGTCCTGTCTCCTTGACGGCGAGTCACGGATGCATTTCAGCACGGCCGGGTCCTTCCCAAAGCCCTTGACGGCCTCTTCGTATTCCAGCGAGTCCTCCAAGAACCCCGTCTTGTGAAAGTTTACCGGAACGTGGTCGATGGATATCTCCCCGACCACTCTGGCCATCTCCGGATGGCTCCTTATGCCGAACTTGTCAAAGGCCCTTATGAGGCGCCCTCTCCGGTAGAGGTGCATCCCGTAGTCGCCCTTGATCGACCGCCTCCTCAAGAGTCCGACCCAGCCGGCTATCCGGCCGCCGCTTGGGAGCCTTACGTCGACGTCCTGCCGCGTGCCTTCCTCGAGTTCCGGTTCGGCGGGCCTGCAGTCCTTGGAGTTGACCGTTATGCGGGCCCTGCCGTCCCTGAGGTACGGACCGTACCTTATTGCAAACCGTTTCTTAAAGTTCGAGAGCTGGTTGGAATACAGCGGAACCTTGAGCTTGCTGATCGTTATCTTGGTGCCGTGCCAGTCGCCGGACTTGTCGGACTCCTCGATCTCAAAGTTGGTCCAGTCCCTTGACCCGTCCCCCAGCCACTGATCCTCGTCATATCTGGCCACAAGTTTTGTCCCCGGGCCCGGCCTGGACGTAACTATCGAGAATGCCTTGCCGAGGCTGGAGCAGGCCCCCTTCATTCCCATGCCGAACCTGCCCAGACTGCCGTCCTTTTTTGTCTCCCTTGCGACGGTCAGCGCGTCCCGCAGCTGGGGCAGGTTCATCCCCAAGCAGTCGTCTGTCACCGTAACCTGCCTCCTGCCAAAGTCCAGCTGCAGGCGGATGCGGCACGTCTCGCCCTCGATTCTTGCGTCAATCGAGTTGTCCACCAGCTCTGCGACCGCCTGTTCGGTCCTGTATCCGACGAGGCCCAACTTCTTGATCAGGCTCTTGTCAGGGGTGATGTCTACGGGAATCGTCCGCGCCATGATTACGAGCAATATGTGAGAATATTATATATTTTCTCTGTTTTCGCTCGTAGAATCATAATGTTAAATGCAATCTTATTATGAGAATAACGCCGAAATTCTCGTAAATTGCTCGTTAAGCCGGACGCGGCTGCCGCCTTTTTTGGGCTACAGGCAGGCAGGCAGGCAGAGGCGGCGGCATTCACAGGCAGCCGGACGCGCGCAGAACCGCCAAGTTGAGCTGGACGCCGTCCGGGGCGCGGCCCCGCATGATCCGCGGCCGTCCCGCCGCGCCCCGCCGCCGTCGGGAACCTCCGCGTCACACCCTGGGCATGCAGCACTTTTTGTACTTCTTACCGGAGCCGCAGGGGCAGGGCTCGTTCCTGCCCGTCTTCCGGCTTGCGGGAAGGGACAAGGGCGCGTCCGCGGGCCCGCCGTGGCCCGGGCCGTAGAGATAGTCGTCGCGGTACGAGAATATGTCCATGGGATCCATCGAATTGTCCACCCGCGACGTTGGGAGGCTACCCGCATAAACTTGGTCGAGGGTAGACACGTCATAAAAGTCACTGCGGATGAATCTGGTCTCCACCGCGTCCTTTAGGTATTCGTACAGGTCCGGATCCCTCAGATCGAGCAGCGAGTCGACCAGCATCATTCTCGTACCGTCGTCCGCCTCCCTTTGCGCCGCGTCCTTTATCGACGCGACTATTCCGGGCCTTGCCTCTGGGTGCTTTGAGGCCGTGATAACCAGCGCCTCTGCCGCGGCACACCGCACGTACGTGTCGGCACCGACATGCCGCATGAGCGCCGTCGTTGATGGTATGGCCCCGGTCCCCATGTGCGCCAGTATGTATGGCGCGTCATCCGTCAGCCAGTCGCCGGTCTCCTCGTAGTGATCGAGGATGGCCGCGTTTACGGCCAGCTGCGCTCGGTAGTGGCCGATCTTGGCCAAGAGGTGAATTGCGCACACCGGCGCCCACGCGTTGTGGGCTTTCCAGTACTCGTCGTACGTCGCAATCCGGGCCAGGTGCGGGAACGTCTCCTCCCTTGCGTCCAAGATGCCCCTGACAACCTCCTCGTCCGCGTGCATCCCCTCCGACTCCAGTACCCTGATCCTGGCTGCGGTGTCCAACGGGTAGCGTCGAATGCCGCAACGGATTAACGTTGCCACGCGGCGGTTCTGGCAAATCCTCGGCATCCGCGGCGGCGACTGGTACCCCTTCTTCGGCGTCACTTTTGACTCGCGCCCAGTACACGCCGCGTCACGCGGCAAACCTGGACGCGTCCATCACGTTGAGCGCCAGAAGCGACAGGCCTCCGTCGGGCTCCCTTCGGAACACGTTGAGCGCGGCGTTCGCGATCTCGGCGCGCAGCAGCCGCTCGGGCGATATCCCGGCTATCTCGCCGAGCATGGCCTTTATCGGGTCCATGTGCGTGACGAGCACGGCGTTTCCGTTATCATCATCATTACTATCGGCGCCGCCCCCGCTGCCCGCAGCGGCATCACCGCCGCCCGACACCACTTCGGACACTATCCCGGTGACGCGCCTCCTGACCTGCTCGAAGGTCTCCACCCCCTTGTGCGCGATCTCGACGTCCCCCCCGTAGAACTTTGCGAATATGTCGTCGTGGCCCGACACCACCTCCTCAAACGTCATGCCGGTGAACTTGCCCATGTCAATCTCCGTCAGCCTCTCGTCGACTGTAACGGGCACCCCGCACTCCTCGGATATCATCCGCGCCGTCTCGGCGGCCCTCTTAATCGGGCTCGAGTATATCGCAGACACGCCTGCCGACGCGAGCATCTTGGCCGCGCGCTCCGCCTGCCTCACGCCCTCCGGCGTCAGCGGGACGCCGTCCATGCGGCCGGCAAGCATCCTCTCCACGTTGTTCCGGGCCTGCCCGTGCCGGACCATTATGACGTGCCGCACCAAGATATCCGCCCTCGAATAGAGATAATAATAAGTCATATGTTTTCCCGTTGAATGGCCAAGACCGTCGGAATCATAGGGGGCACCGGGGGAATGGGCAAGGGGTTTGCCATCAGATGGGCCCAGAACCATCCCATACTGGTGGGCTCGAGGGACGCGGCAAGGGCCGCGGATGCGGCCGCGTCATACCAGAAGGAGGCCGACGCCATATACGGCACACAGACCAGCATAACCGGCGGCGCCAACCCCGAGGTGGCCGAGAACAGCGACATTTTGATACTCTCCATACCGTACGGCAACATCGACGCCACGTGCCCGGGGATACTTTCGCGCGTCAGGGACGGCTGCACCGTGGTGTCGCCCATAGTCCCCATGGAGAAGACCGACACGGGGTTCGAGTTCATACCGTTCAGGGACAGCGGCGCAAAGACGTCGCACGAGTCCGTCGCCGCCCACATGAAAGACGGCGGCAGGAGCCTGGTGTCGGCGTTCCACGTGATATCCGAAAAAAAGCTTGCAAACCCCTCAGTTACGCTAGACTATGACATATTCGTGTGCGGCGACGACGAGCGGGCCACGGACGAGATATGCGGGTTCATATCGGAGGTGGAGGGGCTGCGGCCCATACTGCTGGGCCCCGGCAAGCTGGCGTACATGGCCGAGATCGCCACCCCGCTTTTGCTCAACGCCATGATACGCAACAAGATGAGAAACCCCGGCATAAAGCTGGTATGACCAGCGGCACGGGGCAGAGAGGCTGGCTCGACAAGATGATATGGCGCATGGCGATATCAGAATCATCATGAGCGGGGGCGGGGGCAGCGAGTACAGGCGCAGGGGCAGAAACTGGTATACGGCAGTCGGGGCGCTGTTCGTCATAATGGCGTGCATAGTTTTGGTGCAGCAGCTGCTGGTGTGGGGCCCCGAGTTCGTGTCGGACTTTCTGACAAACGCCGAGGTGACCAACGAGAAGGTGTCCGCCGGCATGCTCGGGTTCGGCGCCTTTATGATCGCGATGGGATTCAGGCGCAACGCGCCCACAAGGGGGCCCGGCACGCAGTGACTGTACAGCACACCAGGGAGCAGGTGGAGCGGTTCCTGGAGGCGCAGAAGACTATGCGCCTTGCCACCGTACGCGGGGACGGAACGCCGCACGTGGTGCCGGTGTGGTACATGTACGAAAACGGGGCCTTTTACGTCGGCACCCACACCAGGACCGCAAAGGCCAAGAACGTGGAGAGGACGGGCAGGGCCGCGTTCTGCGTCGACGTCGGGGTGCACTCCCCGGACATATTCGGGGTGTCCGGACACGGCAGGGCCTCGCTTCTCAGGGACGACGTTGTTGCCATCGCGTCCAGGATACTATCCAGATACTATGACACGATGGACGACCCTGCCGCGCAGGAGCTGCTGGAGGACACCGACTGCATCATACGCATCGTGCCGGACGGCATGGCTAGCTGGAGCTATTGATCATAAAGTCCTCGAGCTTTGACATGGCCGACTCCAGCACCGGTATGTCGGGCAGGTACACGACACGGAAGTGCCCCGAGCCGTACCGCTCGCCGAACCCCGAGCCGTGGACCGTGAGCACGCCCTTTCTCTCGAGCAGCGACATGACAAAGCTCTTGTCGCCGCCGAACCTTTTGGCGCAGTCCTCCACCTTTGGGAACGCGTAGAACGCGCCCCTCGGCATGGCGCACGATATGCCGGGAATCTCGTTGAGCCTCGGGATGATATAGTCGCGGCGCCTGCGCACCTCGGATACGAACCTGCCGATATAGTCCTGCGGCCCGCGCAGCGACTCGAGCGCGGCGTGCTGGAACGGCAGGTTCGTGGTTATGCGCACCCTTGCAAGCTTTGGCAGGTTCTCCCGGATGCCGTCGAGGCGCGGCGACGCGCCGTTGAACGCCACGTACCCCATGCGCCACCCGGTCATCAGGTGCACCTTTGAGAAGCCGTTGAGTATTATGACCGGTGCCGTGCCGGCCACCGCGCCCACCCCCGCGAACCGGCGGCCGCCGTCGCCGCCGCCGTCAAACGTGATATGGTCGTATATCTCGTCGCATATCAGGTACAGGTCGTGCTCTTCTGCGATGCGGACCATCTCGGTGAGGCTCTTTTCGTCAAACACGACGCCGCTGGGGTTGTTGGGGCTTATCAGGCATATGGCGACCGTCCTCGGCGTGATCTTGGACCTGATGTCCTCCATGTCGGCCGACGACTCCTCGAGGTCCATTGCAAACTCCACCGGCGTGCCGCCGCGCAGGCGCACGTAGGACGCGTACGGGGGATAGTAGGGGCCGGGCAGCAGCACCTCGTCGCCCTCCTCGACTATGGACGATATCACCATGTCGAGCGCCTCCGAGACGCCGTTTGTCACCACCACGTCGTCGGCCGACACGGACAGCCCCTTTGCGGACTCCTTTTCTGCGATGGCCTCCCGCAGCTCCGGCAGGCCCTCCGACGGGGCGTAATAGTTCTCGCCCCTGTTTACGGCGTCGATGAGCGCCTGCCTGACGTTGTCCGGCGGCTGGAACCCGAACTGCACGGGGTCGCCGATGTTCAGGTAGTCTATTGAAACGCCGCGCCGCTGCACGCCGCGCGCCGCCTGCACTATGTCCCTGATGGCGTACTCCACGCCGGCCACCCTCTTCGATACCTTCAAGGCGCTAGGCAGGTATTTAGACGTCTAAAAGCCTTATCTTTTCGGACTCGTAGCACAGTCTGGATAGTGCGGGCGGCTTCGGACCGCCAGGTCGAGGGATCGAAGCCCTCCGAGCCCTCCTCCTCCTCCTCCTCCTCTTAATTCAGGGACAGGGCATCCGCGTGCGCGTCACGCCGCCCCGTCGAGATCATGGCTGAGCACCAGGATCTCACTGGAACTCTTGTTGCTGGACATGCCGTACTTCCACTCGGGCCTGACTATGTCATAACCCGAATAGAGCGACAGTATCTCAGGCGTGTCGTTATATGACAGGATCCATCTGTCGCGGCCGTGGAGGATCCTGGCCAGTCCCTCGTGGTCAAAGCCGTTCTGCATGTCCCCCCTGCGTCCGTAAAGCCCGGTGCCCCCCAGCAGGTACGGCGGGTCAAGATAGAGCAGGGCGTCGCCTGCCCCCGCTATGGAGTCCTCAAAGCCCATGCAGTCCACCGAAAAGTTCTTCACGCGAAAGCGCTCCAGCCGCTCTATTGAGGACTCGGTAAAGCGCGGGTGCCCCGGCGACATCCCGCCTGAAAGCGTGGTTCCCGAAAACGACGCCCTGTTCAGGGCAAAGTATATCGCGGCCCTCCTGTACGAGGGGCGTGAGCCGTGCTGGCCCTCCTGCAGGTCGTAAAAGTCGGACCTCTCTAGCGGGTGGTACTGCCTTGCAATATCCGCCAGCTTTCTCGGGTTTTTCAGCAGGCACCTCCAAAAGTTGACAAGCGGCTCGAATATGTCGTACCCGCGGACCGCGATGCCCACCGACGCGCACGCTATCTCCAGCGAACCGCCCCCCAAGAACGGCGAGACCATCCTTTTCGTGCCCTCTGGTATGTGCTTGGAGATCTCGGGTACGCCCCTGGACTTGCCGCCGCAGTACCTGAGGGGCGAGCGCGGCCGCGCGGGCTGCACAGTCATGAACGTACGCACCGCCGGCCGGAGGCGCGTATTCGGATCGATGTGCCTCTTTCCATACGCGTGCGGTCCACACGATGGGAACCGGAGCAGCTCAAATATGCCTATGGGCGGACAGTCATGTGGAAATAGTAACCGTGCAATTTCTATTTCTCCTCTCTTCCCCTTTTCCGGCCTCTACTCCCCCCCCCCCACTCGTCAGATATCTGACGGGCGATCCGCCAAACCGGCCGTGCGCGACACGTCCGGTCGTCACGTGTGGAGAGGGTGTCACCATGGCGGAGTGAGCAGCTGTGTGATGATATGTCAGCTGACATATATGTCCATTGACATATGTTCAGTTTTATCCCTAGACTATCTATATAATTCCCCCCGGCCTTACGCGACGTGATGCCGGGTATAGGACTGATCAAGCGGCGCCTGGAGACGGAGGCCCAGGCAGTGGCGCTGGCCACGTCACACATACTAAAGGAGCGCAATCTGGCAGGCGGAGAAGGAAAGGAGGAGGATCCCGCAAGCACGGTCAGCACGCTTGAAACCAAGTATGACGCGGACTCGGGGGACTGGTATGTCGCACTCGGCTGGGACGGCAAAAGGGCCGTCATACGGATGGACTCCATACTGGGCACCGTAACGGACGTCAGGGAGGTATGAGCATGGACGCGCTTGTCATGGGCGGCTCCAGGGGGATCGGCAGGGCTATTGCAGACGCGCTGTCCGACGCCGGCGTCAACGTGTATGCCGCATCAAGGCGCGACGTCGACACGTCGGACCTTGATAGCGCAAAAGAGTTCGCCGAGGCGCACCCCGACACCGACGTGCTGGTGCTGAACACGGGCGGGCCTCCCCCGAAGACGTTTGCCGAGGCGACGGAGCAGGACTGGCAAAAGTACCACAACCAGCTGTTCCTGGGATTCTGCACGATTCTGCAAAACGTCAGGGTGAACGACGGCGGCTACATATTCTTGATCAGCTCAAGCGTGATAAAGGAGCCCGACCCGCGCCTCGTCATCTCCGCCGCGTACCGCGCGGCGTTCTCGGAGGTCCTCAGGGTACAGGGCCGCACCGAGTACGCGGGGCGCGACGTCACCTGCGTTACGATAGCGCCGGGCCCGATCAACACGGACCGCACCCGCGAGCTCGTCGACGACGTGGAAGAGTTCCAGAAGCAGCTGCCCATGGGGCGGCTCGGCGAGCCCGGTGAGATAGGCCAGTTCGTGGCCGGCATAGTGAGCCGCAGGATAAAGTACCTGTCAGGCGCCGTGGTAAACTTTGACGGGGCCGGCTCGCGCCACGTCTTTTAGGCGCGGCCGCCGCGCGCGGCCGTCCGGCCGCAGGAACGCGGCGGGTCGATCCTAAACATATATTGTTTCACACGTGACCACATCCACTTGCTTGACAAGCGCACGCTGGAGAGGGTCGACGCGGGCCGGATGCACGAGGTGTACGACAGGTGGCCCCGGATCGCGGCCGACGCGTACGAGCCCCGCCCGGACCAGGACGCCGTCACGTACGGGGACGACATAACGCACATCGTGTTTGCTGGAATGGGGGGGTCGGGCGCCGTGGGGGACCTCTTTGCCGCCGTACTCTCAAAGACTACAGTGCACGTCACCGTAACAAAGGGGTACGAGCTGCCAAAAACGGTCGACAGGAACACGCTGGTGGTCGCGACAAGCGTCTCGGGGGAGACGCCGGAGACGCTGGCCGCGCTCGAGGCGGCCGCCAGAACCGACGCGCGGGTCGTCGGCGTGTCGTCGGGCGGCAGTCTGGAGAAGATGTGCCGCAGCAGGGGCCACGGACACATACCCATCGGGCAGCACCACTCGCCCCGGGCGTCGTTTGCGGGGGTCGTCTTCTCCATGCTGAGGGCGCTTGAGGACGTGTTGCCGCTGCGGAAGGGGGGCGTTTCGGAGGCCATAGGGCGCCTGCGGGATGTGGGCCGCGCGATATCGTCTGACAACATGGGCGGCGACAACGTGTCGCTGCGCATCGCCGAGCGCATGGCCGCCGTGCCGCTGATATACCACCCGTTCGGGCTGCGGGCCGCGGCCATCAGGTTCAAAAACGACCTGCAGGAGAACGCAAAGACGCACGCCATGGTGGAGGACGTCCTGGAGGCCTGCCACAACGGGGTCGTGGCATGGGAGGCGCCCTCCGATGTGGTCGGCCCTGTCATGATCACGGGAAGCGACGACCACCCGAAGACGAAAGAGAGGTGGCAGATACTAAAAGAGTACTTTGGGTCGGCAGGTATAGAATACGTGGAGATTCAGTCGGGGGAGGGGGGGATACTGGCAAAGCTCATGGGCCTTTCATACGTGGCGGGATATGCCAGCATATACCGCGCCGTAATGAACGGGATCGACCCGTCTCCCGTCGAGTCCATAGATTTCGTAAAGAGCAGGCTGTGACCGGCTGGCTAGTTTCCGGCGCTGTTGTTGTTGCTGCTACTGTTGCCGCCGCCGCTACTGCCGTCCGTGCCGCCGCCTGTGGCGGCAGGCGGTATCACCAGGAGCCCCCCGTCGGCAAGCTGCTTTACGAGCTGCATTACCTCCTTTTCGACCTGGCCGCGCTGCAACCCTGTCTGCTGGGCGAACACCTCCACTAGGTCGGTTATCTTGCGCTGCCCGTTGCAGGACCGCCAAAAGTCCACTATTGCCTGGTTGACCATGAACCCCTGGTCGTGCTCGTTTGCAAGCACCATCGAGCCGTCCTCCTGCTTGACCAGGTTGCCCACGCCCTGCGGCATGGCAGTCGCATAGTCTATGGGGGCCGGAGTCGCCATGTTGGTGAGGCTGCCCATGCCCCGCAGCGTCTCCCTGGCCTCGGCGGTCAGCATGTCCATCGTCCACGGCGGGTCCCAGACTATCTCGACGTTGACGTTGTTGACGCCGGGCACCTTTTTGGCAAACCGCGTCACGTCGGAGACCAGCGTCTCGTGCAGCGGGCACCCCTTTGTGGTCATAGTCATACTTATGTTGACGTCGTTGCCGTCCGTGACGTCGATCCCGTATACCAGACCCATGTCCACGATGCTGATCGGGACCTCCGGATCCATGCACTGCTTGAGCGACGCCCTGACCGCGTCGGGAGTGACGGATACTGCAGAAGTGCTCATGTGGGGCGCAGTCCAGCCAAGAAATAAAAAGTTTCTATAAATTAGCTGCGACAAACAATCGGGGGATGGACTCTACATAGGGGGGTGCCGCCACGCCCCTCTCAGTTATGATCCCGGACACGAGCTCGGGGGGCGTCATGTCAAACGCGGGGTTTATCACGCCGACGCCGGCGGGCGCCGTCCTGCGGCCCGCCACGCCTGTGACCTCGTCGGGGCTGCGCTGCTCTATCACCACGTCGCCGGGGTCGCTGTCCATGTCAAACGTGGAGAGCGGGGCCGCCACGTAGAACGGTATGCCGTGCCGGCGCGCCATGGTGGCCACCTGGTACGTCCCTATCTTGTTGTAGACGTGTCCCGTGCGCAGTATGCGGTCGGCGCCCACCACCACGCGGTCGACCAGTCCGTTTGCCATCGCGTACCCGACGGCGGTGTCGGGTATGATGCTGACGTCGATCCCGTCGTGCTTTAGCTCGAATGCGGTCAGCCTCGAGCCCTGCTGCACAGGACGGGTCTCGGTGGCGATCACGCTGACCGCCTTGCCGGAGTCGCGCGCGGCCCTGATCACCCCCAGCGCCGTGCCGTACGCGACGGTGGCAAGGGCCCCCGCGTTGCAGTGGGTCATTATGGTGTCGCTGTCCGAAAAGAGGGCAACCCCGTTGCGCCCCATTGCCAGGTTCACCTCGATGTCGTCTGACGCCATGCGCATTGCGGCGTCCGCTACCGCCGTGGCTACGGGGACGGGAGAGTCACTGTTAGACGAGGCGGCCGCGTCCTCGGCAACGCGCATTATCTTGTCCAGGCCCCACTTCAGGTTGACGGCGGTGGGGCGAGTCGCCGCGAGGACCGTGGCGGCAGTCCTGAGGTCCCTTAGGAGCTGGGACGCGTCGGACGCGTTGCTCTGCCGCGCGGCCAGCGCAAGCCCGAAGGCTCCCGACACCCCTATTGCAGGGGCCCCCCTCACGACGAGGTTCTTGATGGCCTGCGCCACGTCCCTGTAGTCGTCATACGTGACGTAGACGAGCTCGTTTGGGAGCTTCGTCTGGTCGATCATCACCACCTTGCCGTCGTCGCTCCACTCCACGGTCTTCATCATATCCGACGGCTCGGGAGGCCGTGGCGATGGCTGCGGGGTGGGAGGCGGTGACGATGCGGATGATGCGGTCTCGGACATGTCAGATATCATTACTCCCACTTACGAATAATTTAAACCGAGTCGATGCGCGCCGTCCTACGCGGCAGCATGCTGCGGGGGCGCGCCCACAAGCGACGGAAACTAAAAGGATCGCCTTTGCGGCAGCACCAACTCACTGCGTTGCCGGTTGCTTTTGCCGCCAATTTACACTGCATCAACTCCCGTCTACGTTCCTCCCACCCACCTCCCCTCCATGAATGTCACAATTTAACAGAAAAAATAATGAAAGGATCCAGATTCAGAAGGAGAACTTGCGGGACTTGGCAGTTTACGCTGAATGACTGTCACGTATGGCCTCTACCTCGGCAATGCTGTCGGCACGTCTGCTTGCACACTCTCTGCACCATTCTGCGATTCGTTTTTCGCCGGCGGCTTCGGCCCTTGCGGCCGTCTCCTCATCCTCTGCCTTCCACTCTTTCAGTTTTTCAATGTATCCGTCGTAGTCGAATCCCATAAGTGGTATTGGTTGCCAAGAACCTTAAATTTCTCTGACGGTTTTACGCCACAAGCAGGTTGCGGCGTGCCGCAGACTATTGCCAGAATCACACCAGGGCCTGCGACGCCTGGTGGAACATCTCGGACTTTGCGCACCCGGCCGCAAGCTCGTCGCCGGCGCCCCGCCTCATCAGCCCGCGGTACAGCCCGTCCTCGAGCTTTACGCCCTCGCGCTCCTCCCACTCCTCAACTGTTATCGAGTACTTTTTCTGGATGCGGTCGCGGTACCACTCCGGTATCACGTTGAACGCGCAGAACGGGATTATTCGCAGGTCGGGAGTCACGTAGTGTATGTCGCAGCGCTGCAGGCGCTCCAGGTCCTCGTTGTACTTGTCCTGAAAGTGCATCATGCCCAGGAACAGCCCCTTGACGTGCCACGAGCCCACCGAGTCAAAGGAGCGCTTCATCAGTATGTTGCCGAACATCTTTGCAAGGTCCAGTCCGGCCGGCTGCTTTTTGGTGTCGACAAACGACTTTAGCTTGCGCACCACCTCTAGCATCGTAAAGTACTTGTTCTTGCCCGACCTGATCTCCTCGGCCTTGTCCTCGAACAGCTCGAGCATGCCCTGTATGTCGCAGAACTTTGTGAGCGGCACGAACTTTTTGGTCTCCTCGTCCTCGAAGATGTACGTGCCGGCGCCGCACGCAAAGTGTATCGACAATTCATACTTTGGCTTTGAGGAGAACGCCTCTATCACGTTTGTAAGCGGCATGCACGACGGCACGGGGAACCAGTCGTCTATCGTAACCTCGCCGTTGGTCTGCTCCTCTATGCGCTGCACGCAGTCGGGTATGGTAATGCGGTATTTCTCGCGCTCGGTCTTGCCCATCCTTCCCGTCAGCGACACGGGCTGGAAGTTTACCGCGTGGACAACGTCCATGTTCTTCTGGGCGTACCTGATTATGCCGCCCAGCTCGTGGTCGTTTATCGACTTTATCACGGTGGGAACGAACACGACCGTGGTGCCGGTCTTGCGGCAGCTGTCGAGCGCGTACGGGATCTCCCAGTGGTTCTTGGGGTTCGTCCTGGCCGTGACTCCGTCAAATGACAGGTACAAATTGTTGCATCCGGCCAATCTGACCTCCCTTGCGGCCTCAGGATCCATGGCGTGCCTTATGCCGTTTGTGTTCATCTGGATGTGGTCTACCCCCTCCTCCTTCATTATCTTGATTACCTCGGTGATGTCCTCGCGGAGCATGGGCTCGCCGCCCGTGATCTGCATCGAGTTTCCTGGTATGGGCCTCTCGGCCCTCAGAGTCTTCATCATGGCCCTGACCTGGTCCTGCGAGGGCTCGTACATGTATGCGCCCTCCAGCCCCTTTTTGACGTAAAAGAAGCAGTACCAGCACGTCAGGTCGCACCTGTTTGTCACTATCATGTTTGCCAGGCCGCTGTGCGACAGGTGGTTGGAGCACAGCCCGCAGTTGTTGGGGCACGAGCACTTGTCGATCATCACGTTCGGGGCGTGCGCCCCCTTGCCGTCCTGCCAGTAAGTTGAAAACTTGTTGTACATCTCGTACGAGCCAAAGTACAGCTCCTCGCACTCGCCGTGCGACGGACACGTCTTTGTCATGAACACCTTGCCGTCCCGCTCGAACACCTCGGCGTCCAGGATCATGTTGCAGTCGGGGCATATGGACTGGGTGAACCTGATCGTGGACTTTTTGCCCAGATTCTTTGCGGACTGATTGGAGATCTGAATCAGACTCATACTAATAGATGCTGACTTTTGCATGTATTTAATACTTAAGATTCGACCCGCGCTCCGGCTTTAATACCCACACAGGGTTCGTTGTTTGTACCATACAGTGGCCGCCACACGGTGCGGGCAGGCGGCAGGGCGGGCGTCCCCTAGGCGGCCGAAAGCGGGTGCGGCGGGCACGATGGGGGCGGGCACGATGGGGGCGGGCACGATGGGGGCGGGCACGATGGGGGCGGGGCGGGGCGATCCGCATGCGGGGGTGCAAGCAGGCGGCAGGACGGGCGCGCCGCCCGTACCACATGATCCCCAAACTATAAGAGCAAAGCCGTGAACCACGTGACAAATGATGGGAGACAGGGACTATCGCAGCATAGTCCAGAACGCCATAGACTCCATAGGAAGGGAGCTGGAGCTGGAGATAGACGCGGAGGACGTCAGAAACATCCACCTCAAGGAGGTGACGGGCTGCATGCGCCGCGCATACTACGACAGGACGGACGCCAAGGAGGTCGAGTCGCGCGAGTTCAGCGGCCTCCTCTCCGGGCTGCTGCGCAAGATGCAGTACGGCAGCGAGTCCAAGAGGTTCCAAGTCGAGGACGGCGGCATCACGCTGGAGGGCAGGGCGGACATGGTGGTAGACGATATAGTGATACTGTTCAGGCCGCCCCCGGCCGCGGCCGGCGACGACGCGGAGGCAAGCCAGAGGATGGAGGCCCCGCACGCGGCCGATGCCCTGTACCTGAACGCCTGCATGTGGATATACGGCAAGGAGAGCGGCATCATCGTGTACATGTCCGGATACCAGAAGGAGGTGATGTTCTCCATGGCGCGCAACAAGAAGATGTTCGAGGAGACGGTGCGCAGGACGCGCGTCCTGGCAAGCCTGCTCAAGGAGAAGAAGACCCCGATTCTGGAGCCGTCCTCGGAGTGCGCCACCTGCCAGTACTATGAGAGGTGCTATACGACCCGGCGCAACGCAAAGCAGATCTCCCTGCACGAGATGTTCGGGCTGGGCGGCGGCGACAAGTCCGCAAAGTAGGCCAGCCGGCGCGGACGCCACCGGCAGAACCGGCGTGACGCTCGAACGGCATGCGCCGCGCAGCACACGCTGGAAACAACGAAAAAGAGAGATTGGTGATCTGCTCACTCAATGGGCTCGGGATGCCCCTTGCCACGGAGAGCGAAACACACTACTGCCAGTGCTATTGCGACCCCGGCTGCTGCGCCGTATGCGGCCATACCTGCTTCTGCCATTTGGGTAGATTCGATCCGTGGCGCTTTTATAACTTTGGCAGGAATCCTTTGATATAATGAAAGTATCATGATCTGCAAATGCTGTGATACAGTCACCGCACGAACTCAAAGCTCAGCACGTTCTCCTGCCCGCTGGTCATCGAGCTGAGGTTGTAGAAGACGTCGCCTGTCACGCGCCAGGACGCCGTGCCGTCCTGCAGCGCCTGCCACAGCCCGGGGCTGCCCTGGTTTTGGAGGCTTACCGTGTCCCTCAGGGTGATGGTGCCGCCTGCAAGCAGCGTGTAGTAGCTGGAGCCGAACTCGACCATCCCCCCGGGGCGGGTGCCTATCTGCCCCCCGGATACGGGTATGACGTCGCCGCCGGTGTGCGCGGTCTCAAAGAGCCTGTAGTCGAGCGTCTGGACTATGACGGAGCGCTGGTTGGGGTTGTGCACGGAGAACGATATCTCGATCGTGGCGGCCCTGTCCGTTATCTTTTCGACTGCGATGTCCTCGAGGGAGACCTGCAGCGGCAGGATCTGGGCGGGGCTGCTGCTGCCGTCCCCCTGCTGCATCCCGGGCACTAGCGGCGCGTTGTCGGCCACCATGGCGGGCCCCGTCAACAGTATCCCTATTATGATGGCCACCATCGCGCCCGCCGCCGCGCCTACAAAGATCCTCGGATTCACTGGTAAATGTGGCAGTGCTTGGTTATTATATCATTGGCGCGCATTATATCCATGCAGTACTTTCAGGCCGTGCAGAAGGGCAAGCAGCGCGCCGGCAGGTCCCAGATGAAGATGTTCGAGGCGGCCGGCTTTGGGATGCTCACCCTGACCACCAAGAAGGTGGGCGGATCGTTTGAGCCGGTGGGCGAGGAGGACATGGCGGCCGTAGTCGAGTCCGCCGACGGGTTCGTCGCGATAATAACCGACGCGGACGGGTACACAAAGGCGCAGTCAAAGGCGGTCACGAGGGACGAGGCCGCGGCCATATACCAAAAGCTGACGGCGGCCGGGGAAGGGGGGGAAGGCGGAATGCCCAGGTATCCGGGGGAGAGCATACAGATCTGGTCTGAGACGCGCCCCACGATTCGGGACGTCTGACCGGCCCCTCTCAGCTCTTCTTGCCGCGCCTCTTTGCGGCGCCGGCGGCGGCCGCGGCCGCGGCCGGCGGCAGGACGATCTCGGTTCCCACCATCCCGGTGCCCCTGATGGCCTTTTCGATAAGCTTGGGGTCGGCCTTGAGGATGCGCGTGCTTATCCTGGACCGCTCGATTATCTTCAGCGCCACTATATCCATGAGGTCGTAGCCCCCCGCGATGGAGTCCTCGTGGACCAGCATGCTCTTGAGTCCCTTGAGCTCGATCCGCTTGAACCTCTTTGCCCGCTTGAACCTGTTGGGATCCATGTCGTACACGCCGTCCACGTCAGTCGCGTTCAGGAACATGTCGGCGGACACCTTCTCGGCTATCAGGGCCGCGGTGCCGTTGGTGGACTGGCCCGGATGCAGCCCTCCCGCAACCACGATCAGCCCGTCGTCGACTGCGTGCCGCACCTCCTGCAGCGTGGTGGGCGGGTGCGAGTACGCGCGGTTCCTCAGCGCGTATATGAGGAGCTTGGCGTTGAGCCGGGATATCTCTATGCCGAGCTCGTCCAAGGTGGACTCGTCGGCGCCAAAAAAGCGCGCGTCCGATATGTAGTGGCGCGCGATGGTGCCGCCGCCGGCTATTATTATGGGCTGGCATATCCTGCTTATCTTTGCAAAAAACGACGCATAGTCCTTGAGGACGCGGGTGTTGTTTGGATCAAAGACCCTGCCGGAGAGCTTTATGACTATCCGCTTCTTTCTTTTCCGGGTGGTCTGGGGGGCGGGCGTCGGCGGCGGCGTGGTCATGATATGTCATCAAGTGTCGAACGCGTCGCAATTTCAACCTTGTTGCGGTATCTGGACGTCGTGTAGACGCGCAGGATGTTCATGAACCCGGATATTGCGTGGACCGACGGTATGTCCGATATCGGCATGCGCTCTGCCTCCTTCCCCCTCCTCCTCCTGCTGCTGCTGCTGCCGCCGCTGCCGCCGCCGGACCGCGGCGAGACCACCAAAATGTGGCTCGACTCGCTCTTTGAGGGCGCGAGCGGTATGGACGGGGTGGCCGAGCTGTCGACGAATATGGCCGACTCGGGGACGCCCGACGCGTCGGATATCTCGGAGCGCAGCCTGCCGGTCTTGATGCCCTGCAGCTTGCGGCGGCTTGTAATGATGCGCTCAAAGACGCACTTTAGCAGCCTGCGGTTCTGGTAGTCGACAGCAAGGGACCTTGCGCGGGCAAGCCCCGGGATATCGGTGGTGGCCATCATGGACAGGACGGGCTCGTCTGTAAGGTTCGGCACGTCGTCCAGGTCAAACGTGGTGAACCCGAACTCGGCGTCCGATATGCGGAGGGCCTCGAGCAGCATCACCTCCGCGGCGCGGACGGTGCGGTGAAAGTATACTGCCTTGAACATCTGGTACCTGGCATGCATCATGGACTCAAACGAGTACAGGGCAGAGCGCTCTAGCGCCAGCTCCCTTTTGTGCACGTCAAAGGACTGGAGTATGCGCTGGTGCTCCGTGCGGCCCATCTGGGCCCCGGTAAAGTAGCTGTCCCGGCGCAGGTAGTCCATCATGTCGGCGCTCAGGGCCCCGGATATGATCTGGTTCATGTACTGGTGGCCGGACGTGCCGAACGCGACGTCGACCACCTCCCTCTTGCCAAAGCCGTGCCTGGAGAGTATGTCGCCGATCTCCGACTCCAGTATGAGCCGCCTGCCGAACTGCTCGTGGGACGAGTGGCTGAGGTGCAGTATCTCCTCAAACAGGTGCGAGAACGGGCCGTGCCCTATGTCGTGCAGCAGGGCGGCCATGCGCAGCAGGGCGAGCCTGTCCGGGTCCATGATGCCCTTGTCCATCAGCATGTGCCCCGCCTGGCTTGCGATGTGCATCACGCCAAGCGAGTGCTCGAACCGGGTATGCTGCGCCGACGGGTACGTCAGGTGCGCCCCGCTCAGCTGCCTTATGCGCCGCAGCCTCTGAAAGAGCGGGTGGTCTATGACCGCGACCTCCCGGTCAAAGACCCTGATGTACCCGTGTATGGGGTCGATGATGTCCAGGTATCTCTTGGCGGGCGCGGCGGTCATGCGCGGCCCCGCCTCCCGCCCTTCCGGGGGGCGCCCGCAGCGGTCCTGGGGGGGCGTGCTGCCGCAGGCGCCGCCGGTTTCTTCTTCTTCTTATTGTTCTTATTTGCCGGCGCCACTTTCTTGCTTGGCGCCCTCGCGCTTCGCGCCGCCGTGCCTGGCGCCGCCCCTCCCGCCTTCCTGGCAGGCCGTCCGGTCCCGGCCGCCTCCAGCCTTGGCAGGAGATACCCGAGCATCTCCGCGTGGACGTCGCCCTTGGGTTTGTCCGCGCCCACCACCTTCCAGCGCCTCTTCTTGGCCATGGACAGGTATTCTGCGCGCACCGACCCGAGGAACTTTTTGTCGCGCTCAAGCTTGTCGCGGTCGGCGGGGCGCCTCTCAAAGGACACCGCAACTGGAATGTCAAGGAGTATGGTAAACGCGGCCTCCGGCATTCCGCGTTCCAGGCTCTCAAGCCATTTGCGGTCGACGCCGTTTGCGGCGCCGTATATGACGTTGGAGGAGTGGTACCTGTCCATTATGACGACGTCGTGGCCCGGCAGCGCGTCCTTGATCACGTGCAGGAACTCCCACTTGTTGGCGGCCTGCAGGCAGTGGAAGACCTGGGGCGGAATCCTTTTGCGCCTCTTTGCAACCAGGTGGTGGCTTATCGCGCGCCCGATGGGCGTGTCATACCTTGGAAAATGGAACAGTTTCGTCGACATGCCGCGCTTTTTGAGCGCCCTCTGCAGCATTACGGACTGCGTGTGCTTGCCCGCCTGGTCCACCCCCTCTATTGCAATTATCAACAACGATGTGACGGTACGGGCATAATAAAAAGGAAAATGGATTGGGCGCGGGCGCGTCTGGCGCCCCGGCGCGGGCGCGGTGCGGAAGCGGGAGGGAGGGCGCAGCGGCCAGTCCGCGCCGGCAGCAGGGCCGCAAACTCGTGGCGGTACCGCGTAAAAAAGCGCATTTCACGCCTGAAAATGGCGGAGTCTACGACGCTGACATAGGACGGGTCTTTCTTCATACCCGACACCAAATCCGGGCGCAAGTATTGGTCTTCTGTGGGAACAGGAATAGCCACTCCGCACACTGGAAGCCACAAAAAAGTGACGGCATACGGAGCACACGACGGCCCGGCAACCGAAGCGGAGGCAGGACGCCAATGCAACAGCCTTTTATTTATTCGCCGCAAGGCATCATAGTGTATTTCCTTTACGCGGACAGTTCGGGCCTTACAAAGATAAAGCTCGGCAGACACGATAACCCGTATATCACAGTCGGAGTGATTGTCCACGAAAAAGACTACAGGCCGATCGAAGGCAGGATCTCAGAAGCAAAGAGCATGGTGCTTCCCGGGTTGGATCCGTGCGCATGGGAGCTGCACGCGTATGACATTTGGAATAGCAGGAATTTCTTTGACGATAGACGCATGAGGGTGAACCGTGCGAAAAAAATGGAGATCTTCTCTAGGATCACAGACCTTGCATGCGAGTTGGACATCACGATAGTCGGTGTGACAATGTTCAAAGACAAGATGGCGGATATGTACCGTTCCCAGACAGTTATGGATTATTCGTGGATGTTTGTTGCCGAGCGATTTGAGCATTTTTTGGTGCAAAAGCCGGCGGAAACCAACAACGGACTGCTATTTGTAGATGCCAGCCAAAAGAACCCCGAATCAGACATCAGGCGCGCTCTGCAGAAGGCAGTGAAAAACGGTAGCAACTGGCAGAGTATCGACCATGTCATTGAGCATCCCATCTTTGTAGAATCGCACGCGCATAACCTGATTCAGCTGGCAGACATGATTGCATATGTTATGCTCAAGCACTACAAGGGCGACTCGGAATTCGGAGAATTGTTTGAGCGGTTAAAGTCGAGAATGTACCGATACGGCGGCAAACTAGACGGTTTTGGCCTCAAGGAGTTTCCTTAGCTGTATGTGTCGGGAAGCAGGTCCGCACAGTTGCGGAGAAGCTGCTTCCCTAAAGTCACACGCTTGTGGCTCTGACCTTACTATCTATTAACTACGTTATAAAGCGATTGCCGCGCGAAGCGCTGTCCAGTTCCCAGACGCAGAAACGACGAAAAGCCTAAAGATCACGACAGATTCGGATACAAAAGCTTATTGATCATACAGGGTGGCATGCACCCAATGAGTTCCAGAAGAAGACGAAAGAGAGGAGGGCTCCTGACAAGACGCCCAAGTGCCAACATGGGAGCGCTCCTACCCACGGTCAAATACTTATAGCTTGACGGCCCACACACGTCGATGGGTCCGGCAGAGAGGTTGGCGCAGGAGATGGCAAAAGAGATCGGGGCCAAGACCAGGGAGTTCTACGAGTTCGTACTGCCCCCGATTGACATGTACGTCAGGGACGACAGCCTGATCGTGGCAGCGGACATGCCCGGGTTTGAGAAAAAGGACGTCAGTGTAACGCTGAGGGGCAGGATGCTCCGCATCCAGGCGTGCAAGGAGAGGGAGGCGTGGCTCGACATCAGGGGCGGCGAGGACGGTCCGGATGGCAGCGAGGTAATCTGCGCCCAGCGCCCCAGCTTTGTGGACAAGAAGGTACGCCTCCCGGCGGCCGCGGCGTTCCGTCCGAGGCGCGGCGGGGAGGACGACGGCGCGCCTGCAGAGGGTGAGGAGAAGGAGGAAGACAAGCGGCAGTCCCCCACTGCAAAGTATGAGAAGGGGATCCTGACCATAGTGATACCGGTCAGGAAGAGAAAGGGGCTCGAGATTGCCGTAAAGTAGCGGCACGGTTATCGGTGGCGCCTCTTGTGCGCAAGTACGGCCGCCGCGGCCATTATTGCAAGCGAGCCGGCCATGCCCGCCGCCGCGGCCGGCTCGGCCGCGCCGTGCAGCGCGTACACGACGGCCGATCCCGCAAACACGGCCCCGGAGAATATCGAGCCGGACAAAAGTATCATGTTGGCGTCGGCGCGGTTCTCCCGCCGCCTTGTGCCGAACGCGTGCGGCTTGGACTCGTCCAGATACCGCTTGAGCTCGGGCGCGATCGATATCGTCGCGTCAATCGACTTTGCAAGCCTCGTTATGGAGTGCTTTATCTCCTCCACGTACGCGTCCTTGATGAGGCTCTCCTCCTCCAGGATCTCGCGCAGCACGCGCACGAACTTGAAGTCGACCTCGTGCGTCTTGTATATGCCCTCTATGATCGAGGCCATCCTCATGTACAGCGCCAGGTTCTTTGGAAGCACGAACGGAAACCGGCTCATCGTGCGGTTTGCCATCTCCATCAGGCTCTGCACCTCCATCTCGTCGGGCTTGCGCCCGTGCATGGCCCTGACTGTCATCTCGACTCCCCTCTCCACCACCTCCCTGTTCGTATCGGGCACGAGCATGCCAAGGTCGCTCATCGCGTTGACCGTCCGGGGCGGATCCTTCTCGACCAGGGCCAGGTACAGGCGGACCAGCCTCATCCTGGTCTCGTCGTCGAGCCTGCCCACCATCCCATAGTCGTAGAGGATCAGCCTGCCGTCGTCGGTTACGGATATGTTCCCGGGGTGCGGATCCGCGTGGAATACGGAGTGCCTCAGCAGCATCGTAAAGAAGACCTTGTGCACGTCGACTACCAGCCTCTGCCGGTCGATTCCCTTCTCGTCAAGCGACGCGATGTCCGTTATCTTGATGCCGGGTATGTACTCCATGGTCAGGACGTCCCTTGAGGACAGGTCGTCTAGCACCGACGGCACTATCACCGACGATGACGACGACGCGGCGCCGTTGCTGCCGTTACGGCGGCGGCGGCGGCTGCTGCTGCTACCGCCGCCGGCAGAGGACATGTCCCTCTTTATCCTCTTGAGGTTGTCCGACTCGGCGGTATAGTCCATCTCCTCCCGGATGCTCTCGGTAAACTGGGAGAGCATGGCCTGCGCCGAGTACCTCAGGTTCGGGTCGACAAAGCGCAGGGCAAGCGGCAGCGCCTTTTTGAGGGCGGCTAGATCGCGCTTGACCATCCCCTCTATCCCGGGCCTCCTCACCTTGACTGCCACCTGCCTGCCGTCATACACGGCGCGGTACACCTGGCCCAGCGAGGCGCCCGATATGGGCGTCTTGTCGATCTCCTCAAACGTGTCGCCAAGCGGCCCCAGCTCCCTCTCAAGTATGGGTCTGACCTCCTCAAACGGCGCGGCCGGCACGTCGTCCTGGAGCTTGGCCAGCTCCCCGAGGTACGGGTGGGGCAGTATGTCCGCGCGCGACGAGAGCCACTGCCCCAGCTTGATGTAGACGGGCCCGAGCGATATGAGCGCGTTTAGCATGCGGCGAGCGTTTGAGCGGAACGCGTCCTCGTCAATCGCGCTGTCCTGCCCGCCGTCCCCGTCCTTGAGGCTGGCCCACCTGCGCCTGTCACGGCGCAGGGCAATCACGGACGGCAGCAGCTTCAACAGCACCATGACGGCGCGCAGCGTTGCAGACATCAGTCACACCTCGGTGTCGCGGCGGCGTAGCCTGCGGCGGACCTCTTTTGCGGCCGCGTACGACGCGCATCCCGACGCGGCGGCCGCGGCGGCGGCCACGAGCAGAGAGCGGCCAGTCCTCCCGCTGTCGTTTCCGCCGCTGCAGCCTACGCTCTTTGATGCGGCGTATGCAAGCGCGCCCGCCGCAAGCCCGCAGCCGGCACCGATCAGAACCTCGGGCGCGTCGCGTATCAGGTGCCCGAGCGGGTCCCTGCGCGGATCCACCCTGTCCGCGTGCACGGTATAGCAGTCGTCATACTCCCGTATGTGCAGGTTGCCATACCTGTACTGCCGGCGGGAGCCCTGCGGCTCGCCCAGCACGGTCTCCTCGGCCCAGTCGGGCATAAACTCGCGCGCCTCCTTTGGGACGCGTATCTCATTATGATCGCCTGCGTCATACATGTGCAACATGCATGGTTGCGGTTGGTTATAACCTTAGAGATCGGGCTGCCCGCAGATCGCGCCACAATCGGATCGCGAGCGACTCCCTCTTCCTCAGTTACTGCTCACTTATGGTACCCATGACTCTCATGTGCTACCTGAAACGACAGCCTTTCTAGGGTCTTGGCCCTCTCAGAGTCGGGGTTGATCTTGAACATTATTGCCCTGCCCACGCTTCTTGTCCGAAGCAGTACGCCGTCGGATTCAAGCCTGTGGACTATGCGTAACGTGGTCTTTATCCCGACACCCGACATGTTGGCAATGTCCGTGATGGAATAGTCAAACGCCTTCATGATTATCATGTGATCCAGTATGCGCGACTCCGAGCACGGAAGGATGTTCGCTAGCGGCCCGACATCCCCCTCCAACTGTTGGTCTACTGCATGTGCAGTCATTACCATGCTGTATGGAGGGGAAGATAAGATATAATTTTACCCACAATATGGTAAAATGATACCATATGTGTGACTCCTGCCGGTCTGCAGCATGAGCAAAATTGAGATTACAGTACTGAGGAAAATGCACTCGTATTGTTATGTTGGCAAAAGGCATAACATCGTTGGACAACCTACCCAAGGGTTTTTCAAAGAACGAACATGGCAACGAGACTAAGACGTGACAAGTATATCGCGCGTTCCATAAATCAGGATGCAAACCCGCGCTTCATCTTCTGCTTTGTGAATACGGCAAAGCTCGCGACAAAGGCGGCCAGCATGCCTATGCCCGTGACATACGCATAGTTGAACGCGCCGGGATCGTCGCTTTCCGTGTGGCCCGTGTTGATCGCAAAGGTCGCGACAAGCAGCGCGGCCCCCGCGAACGCCAAGAGTCTGTGAAGCTCCAACGGCATCTGTGCGCGGCCCCCGCATTAATAACCAACCAGTTGCGTGGCGGGCGGGTCACAGCTTGGCGGCCGCACCTGAGGGGCCGCCCGCGGTGCCGCTGTCGTCGTCGCCGTCGGCGTCGCCCGCGCCTGCATCGTCGTCAAGGTACGCTTCGTCGCGCCTGCTGCGCCGCCTCGCGGCCACGCGCCACAGGACGATAACCACGCCTATCACCGCGAGGATCGCGACTGCCACAAGCGTGTTGACCGGGCTGCCGTCGCCGCCCCCTTCTCCAAGGCCGGCGCCCGCCCCGTCGCCGGGCGCGCTCAAATCAAACGGGTTGCGCTCAGGCGGGGGCGGCTCCGGGACGGCCACCCGCGCGTCGTGGCTGAGCACGTGCTCCTCCCTTATGCTGTCCTTGTATCTCACGTCTATCCGTATGTCGTGCTCCCCGTACCTTGGCTGGCCCTCGAATTCAGCGGGTATGTTAAACGGAACCGGCGCGTCGACCTCTATCTCGTCGATGAACTGCGTGACGGGCCTCAGGTTGGAGCCCTCTAGGGGAGTCACGTGCACGAACCCGAAGAGCCCGTCCTCGTTTCCCTCGTTTATGATCTCGCCTATGATCATGGGCTCGCCGGATATCTCGATCACCCCCACGTTGAACACGGACAGCTCTATGAGCCCCTTTACGAAAAAGTCCACGATCTTCGATACGGTCACCTTGTCCCCGTGTGCGTTGTAGTACGACACCTCAAGCGGTATGCGCAGGGTCTCGCCGCTGAGCGTCTCCGGGACGTACACGGTCGTGGTGATTATACTTGAGCCCCCGGGCCCGATCTGCCCCAGGTCCCAGCTCGAGGCGGAGAGCACCACGTTCTCGACGTTGGTGGTGGAGGCTGCAGTCGAGACGCGCTCCGTCTGCGTGTTCGCGGCAGTGACCTCGACACCCGCAAGCGGGGCCGTCCCGTCGTTTGCAATCAGTACGTCGATCTCGTTCACGCGCAGGGACGTCAGGAACGGCTCCAGGGCCCTTACGTTGACCACCGTGTCGCCGGTGACCTTGAAGTCAAACGTCTCAAACGCGGTGCGCGTGCCGGACTCGCGCAGCCTCGAATAGTCCACCTTGGCCGCGGCCGTATACTGCTGTATCTCCGTGTTCGCGTCTATGTTGACAAAGAACGTGAGCGCAAAGCTCTCGCCGGCCCTGGAGTTCGAGTCGCTGTCCGCGTATATGACCGACCCGGGGCCGTCGGAGGGGGAGAACCCGAGCGGCATCGACAGCTGCCCCCGGATCCCGGTTATATCCTGCGTGCCGACGTTTGCGAATATCACCGTGAACGGGACGTTGCTGTCACCGGCCTCCACCTCTATCTTCTCGTCGGCCGTGCCAAAGTACGCGTCAAGGAACTTTACGTCGCCAAAGTCGCGCTCAAACGGCGAGTCTCCAAAGCCGCCGTACGTAGGGAGTTGGGCGTGCGCCGGCGCGGGCATCGCGGCAGACGCGAGCAGGGGCAGTACCAGCACCAGCACCAGCACCAGCGGCAGCGGGGCGGCTGGCAGACGAGGGGCCGCCGTTGCGCCCATCTACGGGAGCACCCCCCTCTTGCGCGCTGCTGTTGCCGCGGCGGCGGCGGTGGGGGCAGTAGCGGCGGGCGCCTCCTGGCCGCCCCCCTCCTCCTCCTCGTACACCCTTCCGTCGCTGACGGTTATCACCCTGTCGACCTCGCCAAAGTACTCCCTGTCGTGCGTCACGACCACGAACGTCTGGTTGAGCCTCCTGGCCGTGTCCTTCATGAGCCGCACGACCGACTCGGACGACACGGAGTCGAGGTTTCCCGTCGGCTCGTCGGCAAGCACGATCGAGGGCCTGTTTATCAGGCCCCGGGCTATGGCCGCCCTCTGCGCCTGCCCCCCCGAGACCTTGTTTGCGCGCTGCGCCGCCTGAGCCTCCAGGCCGACGGACCTCAGCAGTTCCAGCGCGTCGCGCCGCGGCCTGCCGCCGCGCGCCCAGCCGCCGCCGGCAATCTGCCTGGGCAGCATCACGTTCTCGAGTATGGTCAGGTCCACAAGCAGGTTTGCAAACTGGGCCACGAACCCCAGGCGCCTGTTGCGGAACGCGGCCAGGCCGGAGCTGCCCAGCCTGGTCGTGTCCACGCCCTCTATAATGACGCGGCCGCTGGTCGGCGAGCTCAGGAGCCCTATCATGTTGAGCAGCGTGGTCTTGCCGCTGCCGGACGCGCCCACGATCAGCACGAACTCCCCGCGGCGTATGTCAAAGGACGCGCCGCGCAGCGCCGTCACGCGGGTCTCGTCCTGCCCGTACGACTTTGTGACGCCGCGCGCCCGCAGCACGACGTCCCCCCCTCTCCCCGCGCCGTCAGACAGCCCTCATCGCCTCCACAGGCACCAGCTTGGTCGCCCTATACGACGGGTACAGCGACGCCACCACCGCGAGCGCAAACGAGGTCAGCGCGGTCTGCAGTATCTTGGCCCAGTCGTAGCTCACCTCCAGCGGCAGGCTGTTGTTGAACGACATCTTGGTCTCCTTTGCGTAAAACGTGTACGACAGGCCCGCCGCGGTCCCCACCCCGGCGCCTATCGCGCCTATCAGCATGCCCTGCATGATGAATATCACCAGCACGTCGCGGCGCCTGGCGCCCAGCGCGCGCAGTATCCCGATCTCGCGCGTCTTTCCGTTGACTATCATCATCTGTATGGTCACTATTGCAAACGCGGAGGACATCATCCCAAAGTACCCTATCATGTTTATCATCGCTATGCCGGACCGGAACCCCTGCAGCTGCTCCTCGGAGGCCTCCTCTATGGTCTCGGCCACAAAGTCGTCGTTCGGGAACGAGCGCAGAAACAGGTCGCGCACGGCGGCCGCCTGCCCCTCGTCGGCCATCCTGACCATGAACGAGCCGGTCTCCCCCTCGCGCGCCATCATGTCGCGGAGCGTGTCGATGTGCATCACTACCGTATAGTCGAACCCCTGGCCGCCCGGCGAGCTGGCGATGCCGGACACCACTAGGCGCCTGACCTGCTCCTCGCCCCACCTGTCGACGATCATCACCTTGACGCTGTCGCCGACCGCTGCCCCTCCCAGGTCCCTTGCCACGTTGGTGCCCAGCACCACGGAGTTGCGCGCAAACACGTAGCTGCCCTCCGATATGGTCTCGTGCACCGTCGACGCCCTGATGTCGCGGTACGGGTCGACGCCCACGATCGGCACGCGCGTCTCCTCGATCAGCCGGCCGCCCTTTGTGATGTTGATCTCGGCCGAGGCCGAGAGCCTGGGCGCGACGGCCTCCACCGACGGGTTCCGCTCAAACCAGCTTGCGACGGCCAGGTCGGACCTCGTGATGAAGCTGTCCTCGTCCGTGATTATGATGTCCCCGGTGCGGTAGTCGCCTATGTCGCGGACTATGGCGTCATAGAGCCCCTGGAATATGACAAAGTTGACGTGTATAACGAGTATCCCGATGGTGACGGCAAGCACCGCCCCTATCAGGCTGCCCCTGCGGTTGAAGAGCATCCTCTTGGCAAGACGAGGCCTGTAGCCCATGGTATGTATATCTGAGTCTGATATATAATGTATTTCATGCTAATTAAGAAAATTATGGACAATTCCGTGGCATATTAGATATTTCTATATTATGGTAGTGGTCTATACATATCATAATGGACAATTTGGACATAGGCATACTGAGCGCGCTGCTTGACAACTGCCGGGAGTCGGACCGCGCCATAGGCAGGAGGCTCGGCGTGTCGGGCGGCGCCGTGAGGGCGCGCAGGCAGAAGATGGAGGACGCCGGCGTGATAAACGGATATGCGGTAAAGGTGGAGCCGCCCCTGCTCGGGTACGGCGTCCTGTACGTGGTGGTGACGGGCCAGGACACGGAGGAGATACTGGGACAGTGCAGCCTGATAGGAAGCCCGTACCTGGTGGTGCCGTGCGTGGGAGGCATAACGGTGTGCGGGGTGGTGGTGAAGATGGAGGACGGCGCGCGGATGCAGCAGAAGATCAAGCTGGCGCGGGAGATCATGCGCGACGTCAGGATACTCTCGATATTCGAGGCCGGGGGCGCGGGGGGCGCGGGCCGCCTGACCAGGACCGACATGGAGGTGCTCGGGAGGCTCGCCGAGTCGCCGCGGCGCAGGACCGACGACATTGCAAGGGAGACGGGGCTCTCCCCGAAGACCGTCGCGCGCTGCAGGGACAAGCTGCACGCGATCCCCGACGTGCAGTTCACGCTGACGTATGATCCCGAGAAGCTGGAGGGGTACATACCGTACGCGGTGCTCGCGTGGACGGGGGACGACGAGCCGTCCGGCGCGCTGCGGCACCTTGACAAGAGATTCTCGGGGCACTATTTGCAGGCCCCTTTTGTGGCAAGGAACCAGGTGGTGCTGTTCATGTACTGCAGGACCATATACGAGATGGACGCGGTGACTGAGGAGGTGAGGCAATCGCCGCCGGTGAGCGCGGCCGACCTGTTCATACCAAAAAAGATCTCGCTTTATGACGGGTGGCTGAGGGACGCCGTTGCAGAGGCCTGCGCGTCGCCAAGGCTACACCTGGCGCAGCGCTAGCGCGCGGCGCGGTCACGCTCTGCTGTCAGGCTCCTCCCCCTTCCCGTCAGGCTCCTCCCCCGTCACTGGCGCGCCGTCGCGCGCGCCGTCCCCGCCGTCCTCATCCTCCTCGTCCCACCAGTCATAGTCGTATACGGCCGCGCCCCTCTCCTTCATAAAGTACTCCTCCCACCGCTCCTCGGCAGTCGTCCTCTTGCGCCGCATGACCTGCGCGATCCCGTGCCTCGATTCTGCTATGGGCAGGCCGACTATGAGGGAGGTCGCGACGCACACCCAGACCAGGGCTATGCCGACCCACAGGTAGAAGAACCCCATGCCAAACACGTACCCCGTGAAGAAGAGCGGCATGGGCCACGCCAGGGTCAGGGTCAGCGTAATGGCCACGCCCCCCCTGAGGCTGAACTTGAAGGCCTTTTGCAGGGTCGCCTCGTCGGCGTCGGGATCCGCCGCATCGTCCCTGACGCCGGCGCCGCCGGTGTCCACGAGCTTGATTTTATACCTCATCATGTTCCAGTCGAATCTGGCGCGGGACGCCAGACTCCCGACTAACGTTATGGCGCCGCCCGTAACTATGCCCGCTATGTTCCCGGCGAGCATCGAGTAGTTGTGGCCTAGGCTGGCAAGCGAGACCTCGCCCCCGAACTCCGGCAGCGACGCGGCCACGCCCGCCCACACGCCGAGCGCGGCAAACAGTCCGGCAACGGCGCCCGCGGTGGCGGCATACCTGTTTGTGTGCCTCCACGTTATGGTCAGCGCTATCGGTATCACGGCGGAGCCTATCAGCACGCCCATGGCCAGGTATACGAACCCAAGCGAGAGGCCCATGCCGAGCAGCACCGCGGCCAGGCCCCCCATGCCCACCCCGAACGCCACTATGGATATGCGCGACACCCTGAGCAGCTGCCTGCCAGTCGCGTTCGGCCTCTTGTACGTGCGGTACACGTCGTATGTGATCAGCGACGAGACGGCGATCAGCTCGGCCGACCCGGCGGCCGTGACGGCCATGAACAGTATGGCGAGCACCAGCACGGCCCCCGCCTCCCCCATCAGGACGGAGGCCGCGGCCGATATGGTCAGCCCGAGCTGGACCTCCTCCGGCGTCAGGTCGACCCCGAGCGCGACGGCGGCAAGCCCCATCGTGCTTGCCAGCGCGAACGGGATGGCAAACCAGCACACGCCGCCGAGCAGAAAGGCCTTGACCGAGGCGGTGGGCCTGGAGGCGATGGCCCTCTGCCAGTACGCCTGGTCGACGAACACGGTGCCAAAGTTGCCCACTATGGTAATCACGCCGAATATCAGGCCGCCAACCGAGGCCATGGTCAGGTACGCGCCGGCCGCGTTGCCCTCGACCGGGTTGGCGCGCGCGGCCTCGACGAGCTTGTCGTACATGCCCTCGATGCCGCCCGTAATGGGGCTGGCAAAGTAGACCACGCCGGCGAAGATCAGTATCACGACGAATATGACGGCAGTGTGCATGTAGTTTGCGACAAACGTGGCCTTCAGCCCGCCGACCAGCGTGTACACTATGACGCCCACCGGTATGAGCAGCGCGGCAGCGGAGATGTCCATGCCCGTCAGGCTGTTGACGACCGCGGCGCCGCCGAGCAGCAGCATGGCGGTTACGATCATGTTGGTCATCAGGGCGAACACCAGGAAGACCCGGTGGGCGCCGCCGCCGTACCTGGCCCGTATTATCTCCAGGAACGTGTGCGCGTTGGGCGCCTTGCGCTTGAGCTCGATTGCCAGTATGCCGAAGAGAAGGACCTGTATGGACGCGCCCGCCGCGTACCAGAACGGGCCGCTCACCCCGTACTGGTAGGCGACCGTCGAGGACTGCAGGATGGTGGCCGCCCACGTCCACGCGGACACGATGGCGGCCGCGGTCAGCCCGGTCTTGATCACCCT
The DNA here is from genome assembly GCA_965207075.1 of Candidatus Nitrosopumilus sp. GTDB lineage: Archaea > Thermoproteota > Nitrososphaeria > Nitrososphaerales > Nitrosopumilaceae > Nitrosopumilus. The sequence goes on from CBDBLO010000002.1 coordinate 91,371, forward strand.
GCCCGCCGTGTTGAACCACTCGGAGGTCTGGGAGACCCCCAGGTACCGCTCCTCCACCTTCGTCTCGATCGTGATCACGACTGCAAAGACTGCCCCGAAGCCCACCACGACGAACCAGCCCCAGCTCTCGTCGAGCACGCTGCCGGACATGGACGCGGCGGCGGCTGCCGTATCGGCGGCGGTAGCAGCGGCATCGGCAAACGCCAGACCCGGAGCACAGGCGGCCGCCACTGCAATGGCGCAGGCCGCCGCCATCGTAACCGCTGCCGCTGCATGCGGCGCAGGCCCCGAACGGCGGCGCGGCGGCAGCGGTGGTGTCGCGTTCGAAAAGCGGGGGATGTCCCCAAGCCGTACAATGATCACGGGACGCCTAGTACAAATCTCTATTTAGGTTTGGTTCTGTCAAGTTAGCGAGTCCTCGCTTCACCTGACTTGGACATATCGACTATCCGGATTTTTGGTGCCGGCATCGCTGGCTCAAAAATGCCAGACTGCGCTTCACCTATGTCCCCTCCACTGCCCCTAAACCTAGGGGGCAGCTTGCGCGATATGTTCATGGCCGCTATTATATCGCGGTCCATGAACAACCCGCAATTATTGCACAACATCTTTCGTCTGTGTAGCGCGTCCTCTTGGAGATTCTTTCCGCATTTCGGACACTGCTTGCTTGTGCGTTTTGGATTGACGAAGGCGACTGGAAGCCCGGCCCAGGCCGCCTTGTGCTCTATCTGGCGCTGCAACTCGTAGAACTGCCACCCGTTCATCCGGCGCCTGTACTTTTTGCCCCGGCCGCTTCCCCTCTTGTAGAGCCTGCGTATTCCCTTCAGGTCTTCCATTATGATCGCGGTCTTTTTACACACGGCGTTGTCGACGATGTCCTTTGAGATCTTGTGGATGTATTGTTTCGTACGGTTGGACAGCCTGCGCTGCCTCTCCTTCCAGAACTCTTCCTTTTTCCGCCTGTCGCTCCTCCTGAAGCCGGCCCTCGCGTGTATAGTGTTCTCCCCCATCGATAACAGTTTGTTGGTCTTGTAGAATGTAACGCCTTTTGCGTTACCGCACGTGACGTTCCGCAGGTTCCTGTCGATACCCACCGTATTGGTGCATTCAACCATTTCGGCTTCCTTGGAAACGCAGATGCTGACACTGCTTTCGGTCAGTGAGAACGAGCGCACCTTCAGGGCGGGATCGGACAGTATTTTCTGCGTGTGGTCGTTCAAGAGTATGCTTATCGGGTTCCCTTTCCTGTACGGTATCGTCAGCAGGCAACCGCTGTGTTTTACGCCGTAACAGTTCGTGATGAAGGGTTTTCTTACAACCGGGTCACGCACCCGTCTCCCGCGCCTCAAGGACTGTTTCCTGTTTGACAGGATCCCGGCGGCCCTTGATATGGCGCACAGCTTGTACGAGGATAAAATGTCACAGTCATGCAGCTCGTGGTAACAGAGGCTGGACAGTCTTTTCATGTTGTGCGTGTCTTCTCTCATGCCTATCCTGATGCACCGGTTCACCATTTTTGTAAACACGCGCATCATCTTCCTCAGGTCGGAGTTTGGCGCGGTTTGCTGCGTGACCGACTTGTATGCATTCAATGACAGGTATCTGGTCAGTGTGCATATTTGTGTGTTTCGTGATGACTCGTTAACTTGACAGAACCTTAGGTTTCAAGGTGGATCCGGTGCCTCCCCACGCACGCCCTGCCCCGCCTGACTCCAACTCCGGGCGTGCGGGCCGCTGGTTTTTTGTGGTGGCTGCAAAACAAGTATCTGTCATCTGACGGCGGCGGTGGCGGCGGCAGTAGCAGCCAAGCGGCCACCCAATAAATAACGGCCCCGCGGCCGCACCCACATGAGGAAGAGGAACATATACGACGGAAGGGTAATCAACGTGCGCGTGTACGAGGGCAGGCCCCGCGGCCCCGCGTCAAAAAGGATACGCCGCGAGATCGTCGAGCACCCGGGCGCGGCCGCCATGCTGGCGTTTGACGACGACGGCAGGGTGATACTGGTAGAGCAGGACAGGTTCCCGCACGGCCCCACCCTCGAGATACCCGCCGGGACGCTTGAGAGGGGGGAGGAGCCCCTGGAGTGCGCCAAGAGGGAGCTGCGCGAGGAGACCGGGTTTGCGGCGGGAAGCATGAAGCGCCTGGTCTCGTTCTACCCGTCCATAGGGTACAGTACCGAGATAATACACTGCTTTGTGGCCACGAAACTGAGGCCGGCCCCCGGCGGGCAGAGCCCCGACGACGACGAGGACATCACGGTACGCAGGGTGAGCCTCAAGAGGCTGCTGCAGATGATAAGGACCGGCAGGGTACGCGACTCGAAGACGATATGCGCGGCCCTGGCGTACGCGTCCAAGAACGGCTAGGCCTTGTCGTCATATATAGGCTTGACCAGGTCGGCCACGTCGGCCCACGACCTTGCGATCTTCTCGTACATGTGTATGACGTCTATAAAGTCGACCGGGAGCTGTCCTCCCGACGGCGGCTGCATGGTGCGGAGCCCCGCCAGCCCCTCCTGCATGCGGCGGTGCAGCGATATGGCCTCGATTGCAAGCCTCCTGTCAGGCGCCGTAAACGCGTCTATCGCCAGGGAGGCCGTCCTCTCAAGCTCCTGGACCGCCTCGAATATCATCTGGGACTGCCCGGAGGAGAGGGACGAGCCTGCCACCAGTTCTGCAAGCTCGACTACGGAGTCGCCGGCGTTCTCAAGCAGGTTGGCGGCCACCCTGTAGTCCAGGATGTCTATGCTGCCCAGGTTGAACGCGCCTGCAAGCCGCCGGTCGGCCAGGCTGCTCCTGATCAGCCGCACGAGCAGAAAGTACTGCCTGTTCACCTCTATGTCCCGGTTCGGAATGGTCTGCAGGTTGGACCTGTCGTCGGAGACCAGCCCGCGCGTGACGTCCCCGCACATTCCGACCGCGATGGAGGACATGCGCTTGAGTATCTTGGCCGGGCTCAGGGTGGCCGCGTCAAGCAGGAACTGCATCTCGATGTGCGAGGCGTCCTCCTCTATGATCTCCATGCCGACGAGCCGCCTCATCGAGTTGCGTATCTCCTCGCGGTCGCCGACGGGTATGACGCCGGAGTCGCCGGACTCTATCCTGATGACGTCGTATCCGAGCAGGTACGCGCCCGTCGTGTCCGCCACTATGTTCTCCTCTGCCGGCAGCGGGTACGATATGACCAGGTCGGCCGTGGCACGGGCCTCCGCGCCGCCGCCCTCCGACACGGAGAGCGATATCGAGTCGCGCCCCACGGTCTCCAGATCGACGCGAGTGCCCTTCTTCAGGTTGTGCGAGTCCACCCACTCCTTTGGGAGCGAGACCAGCGTGCTGTTTCCTATCTTCTGCAGGCGCCGCGTGAATTTAGTCAATTTATACCTGTTATAGTAATTTAATCCATATTTTTATATCTTATCTGCAATTTAAACAACGATCATGGCTGCAGGGAGGCAGGCGGCGGCGTTCTGCCCGGCGCATATCACCGGATTCTTCAAGGCCTTTGCGGACGGCCGCGGGGGCGGCGACCGGGGGCGGCGCGTGGAAGACCGCGCGGGCGGAATGCGTGAGGCGGGCTCGACGGGCGCGGGATTCTCGCTTGCAGTAGGGGTGACGACAAGGGTCGGGCTCACGGATGCGCGCGCGCCTGCCTTCGACACTAAAGGTACCGGTGGCGGCGGCCCCGTCGATACCGACACCACCACGCCGCCATACGTCATAACGACCACAGGGTATGGCACGGACGACACGACTCTCTCAGAGACCACAATCCGGCGGTTCCTGCAGGCCGCGGGGCGCAGGGGCACTGCGGTCCCCGCAGGCTCGGTGCTCGACGTCAGGCACGAGATATCGGTTCCCGTCGGGTACGGCCTGGGGTGCAGCGGCGCGGTCGCGCTCTCGCTTGCATACGCCCTCAATGACGCGCTTGGCGCCGGCATTGCGCACGAGGAGCTGGGCGGCATTGCGCACGAGGCCGAGATAGAGTGCAGGACGGGGCTCGGGGACGTGCTGGCGTCGTACCACGGCGGGTTCGAGGTGCGCATCAAGCCCGGCGCGCCCGGGGTGGGCATGGTGGAGGCCATTCCGGCCGGCGATGTCACCGTGCTGGTACTGTGCATGGCGCCGATATCGACGCGCCGGTTCATCGCAGAGCGCCTTCCGCACATCAACGGGCTCGGGGGCGAGATGATAGGAAGGCTCAGGAGATCAAGGGACTATGCGCACTTTGAGGACATGTCGCTGGAGTTCGCAGAGCACGTCGGGGTGGTAACCCCGAGGATGCGGCGCGTCACAAGCGCGCTGCGGGGCGCGGGCATCAGGTGCGGCGTCGCGCTGTTCGGCGAGACGATATTCTGCATGGTGGAGGCGGGAGGCGCGGCAGAGGCAAGGGCCGAGCGGATACTCAGGGGCTACGGCTCCGGCCACGTGATAAAATCAGGAATCGACCGGCGGGGCGCAAGGCCCCTTCCGAGGGCCAGGTGGTGACGGCGGCTTGGCGGGGGTGACGACAGAAATGGGTAGGGCGGAGCACGCCGCGCAGGATGCGGTGGTGCCAGAGTCCCACCCAAGGGCCGAGTCCCTCCGCATACGTCACAGGCTTGTAGGTGGCTTTGAGGAGGGGCTGGTCGCAGCGGAGGGGCTGCTGGCGCACGGAAGGGGCGAGGCGCTCGACTATCTGCTCGGCGAGGAGACCGGCGGGGCGGCCAGGCAGGCGTGCAGGGCGGCCGCGGCCGCGCTGTGCGCGTCGGACAGGCCGGTCATATCGGTAAACGGAAACGCGGCCGCGCTGTGCGCGGAGCAGCTTGTATCGCTTGCAGAGTGCACGGGATCCGCGCTGGAGGTGAACCTGTTTTATGACAGCCCCGGGCGGAGGGGCGCGATAGCGGGGCGCCTGCGACAATACGGCGCCAAAAGGGTGCTGGGACTTGACCCGGAGAGAATGGCCGTGCTGCGCGGGACGGACTCTGCGCGCAGGATGGTCGACAGGGACGGAATCTTCGCGGCCGACACGGTGGTGGTGCCGCTTGAGGACGGGGACCGCACTGCCGCGCTCAAGCGGGCGGGCAAGACGGTCATCACGTTTGATCTCAACCCGCTGTCCAGGACCGCGCAGGCCGCGGACATCAGCATAATAGACAACATCACGAGGGCGATAGACGTGCTCTTGGAGGAGTGCCGGAATCTTGCAGGGGAGGGCGGCGGTGACGACCGCGGCGGCGGTAGAGGAGGCGGCAAGGCGGCGGCCCGGATTGCGCGAGACTTTGACAACGAGTGGAACCTAGCGCAGGCAGTGCGCCAGATCACCGGCAATCTGGGCCGCCTGCAGGGCGTGCGGGCGGCGGCAAGCGGCAGCGGCGCAGCTGCCACGGCCGCCACGGCTCCCGCCGCCATTACGGCGCACGGCCCACAACCGGAGTGACCGGCCGGGAACAGGACGGTGGACGCGGTGGCAGGATCCAGAAACGGCAATGGCGGCAAAAGGATTACGATCCGCGACATTGCAGAAAAGAAGAGGCGCCAAGAGCGCATCTCTGTGGTTACGAGCTACGACTATGCCCTCGCGTCCCTGTGCGACGGGGCGGGCGCCGACATCCTGATGGTCGGCGACAGCGCCGGGATGGTCATGCTCGGGTACGAGAACACGGTCCCGGTCACGATGGAGGAGATGTGCATGTTCACCGGGGCGGTGGGCCGCGCAAGAAAGAGATCGTTCATAGTGTCCGACCTGCCGTTCATGTCGTACCAGACGGGCGTATCCGACGCCATTGCAAACGCGGGCCGCCTGGTCAGGGCGGGCGCCGACGCGGTAAAGCTGGAGGGCGGCGCCGAGATGGCGTCAAAGGTAAGGGGCATAACGGACGCCGGCATCCCGGTCATGGGACACATAGGGCTGCGGCCCCAGACGGCGGGGCTTGCCGGCGGATACAGGGTGCAGGGCAGGACAGCCGCGGAGGCCCGCAGGCTGCTTGACGACGCGGCGGCCTTGGAGGAGGCAGGCGCCTTTTCGGTGGTGCTGGAGCTCGTGACGCGCCAGGCCGCAAAGGCCGTTACAGAAGGGATCTCCATACCCACCATCGGGATAGGCTCGGGCCCCGGATGCGACGGCCAGGTGCTCGTCATACACGACATGCTGGGGATGTACGACGCGATAAAGCCAAAGTTTGCAAAGAGATACCGCAACCTGTCAGACGAGATCGCAGGTGCGGTGTCCTCCTATGTGGGCGACGTCACAGGCGGCGTATTTCCCGCACGAGAGAACTGTTTTGAGATGGACGAGATCGAGTGCGGCAGGCTGGCAGAGGATTTGGAGAAAGGGCGGACACCAACGTGACCGGACATGTAGAGAGGAGAGGAGAAGGAACGGCGGCAAGAGATAGGCGCGGGGCAGGTAGGCCCGGTGGTGGTGGTAGTAACAGTAATAGCAAAAACAGCGGCAAAAAAAGAAGTCGCGGCAGGCGGAAGGGAGAGGTCAGGCACCCGTCCCTTGACATCGTATCGTCGGACGGCCGCGAGCTGCGCGGAAAGAGGATCGTCCTCTGCATCGCGGGCAGCGTGGCGGCCTACAAGGCGATAGAGCTTGCAAGGCTCCTGATGAGGCACGGGTGCAGCAGCGTCACCTGCGTGGCCACAAAGGCCGCGACCAGGCTGATCCGCCCCGCGTACCTCAAGTGGGCCACCGGAAACGACGTGATAACCGACCTGACAGGCGACATGGAGCACATAAGGCTTGCAGACTACGGCAGGTCCGACATCGTAGTCGTGTATCCGGCCACGGCCAACACGATAGGCAGGCTCGCAAACGGGATGGACGACGCCCCCGTGTCCACCGTGCTGACCGTCGCGCTCGGCTCAAAGATTCCAATCGTGGTATGCCCCGCCATGCACGAGTCGATGTACGAGAACCCGGCGGTCCTGCGGAACATCGACTTTCTGAGCAAGAGGAGAGGTGTCTCGTTTGTCGGGCCCCAGATGACGGAGGGAAAGGCAAAGGCGCCCGAGCCGGAGCACGTGCTTGGCCACGTGATCTCGAGGTTCGGCCCCCCAGAGTCCCCGCTCAGGGGCGCGCGCGTGCTGCTGACTGCGGGCCCCACCATAGAATTTGTGGATCCGGTGCGCGTGATCTCAAACGTCAGCTCGGGCAGAACCGGGGTGCTTTTGGGGGCTGAGCTTGCGGCGGCGGGCGCCCGCGTCACCATGGTGTATGGCCCCGGAACGCACGAGCCGCCCAAGGGCGTCAAGACGACCAGGGTGGAGACGGGCGCCGAGATGCGCTCCGCGGTGCGCTCCGCGCTCGGGGGCGCGAGGTTCGACGTCATTGTAATGGCCGCGGCCGTATCCGACTATGCGCCCGTCAGGCGGCGGCGCACAAAAATAAAGAGCGGCGGCGGATCAGGCGGGCTCACGATCAGGCTCAGGCGCGCGCCCAAGATCATCGGCATGGCAAGGAGGATGCAGAGGGACGCGCTATTGGTCGGGTTCAAGGCCGAGGCCGACGTGTCCAGGGTGGCCCTGATAAGGTCTGCGCGCGCCAGCATGGCGGAGTCGGGCGCGGATCTCGTGGTTGCAAACGACGTCGGATCAGAGTACAAAAGGAGGCCCGGCTCGAACAACGTCATAGTGGTGTCGCCGTCATCCGAGTCAGAGTCCGGATGGCGCAAAAAGGAGGCGGTGGCCGGATTCATCAGGAGGGCGATAGAGGCGGAGCTTGCGGCGTCAGCGGCCGAGCAGGCGGGGGTGTAGCCACATGGGTGCGGAGGAGGGATACAAGAAGAGAAACATGGAGGCGTGGAACGAGCTGGCCCCCAAGTACCACAGGCGGTGGGCAAACAGGGTGGACGGGCCCCTGCAGAGCACCGCGAGCCTGATCAGGGACGTCGGGATCGCGGAGGGCGACGCGGTGCTCGACGTGGCGTGCGGGACCGGCTTTGTCACAAGAATGCTCGTCCCGGCCGTAGGCGACTCCGGGCTGGTCGTCGGGGCCGACGCGTCCGCCTCTGCAATCAGGATAGCCAGGAGGGGGAACAGAAAAGCTCTGTTCGTGAACGCGGACGCCGAGAACCTGTCGTTTGCAAGAAGGTTCGATGTAGTTACGTGCCAGTACGCGCTGTTCTTCTTTCCCGACGCCCCGAGGGCCCTGAGGGGGATGAGGAGGAGCCTCAAGGCGTCGGGCAGGGTGGGCATAGTGGTGCACGGGGGCAGGGACAGGGTGCCGTATTACGGCGCGATATTCGACGCCGCTGCAAAGTACATACCCGACTACGTCCCGGAGGGGACGCCCCAGCTTGACAGGTACTCCACCAAGGGCAAGCTCGGTGCGGAGGTAAGGCGCGCCGGATTCTCAGAGGTGTCGGTCAGGGAGCGCACGTTCCAGTACAGCCCCGGCACGTTTGAGGACTACTGGAGGGGCTACCTGAGGTACGTGGCCAAGCCCATCAGGGCAAAGATCGACGCCCTGGGACGCGCGGAGAGGAGGGAGTTCGTCGAGGAGGTGCGGCGCAACGCCGAGCCGTATGCCGACCGGGACAGCGGCGGTGGCGTCATAACGTTTCCCTGGCAGGTTTTGATACTGACGGCGATGCGTTGATAACACGGGGCCGCCTTACGGGTATGATGGCCAGGGACAAGCGCAAGAAAGCCAGGGGTTCAGACAAGGGCGGCGCAAAGCCCCCGGGTTCCTCGGACTCTAGCTTCAAGGCGTTCCTCAAAAAGCGGGCCCCCATATACCTCGGACTGCTGGCGCTCTTTCTGGTGTTTGTAGTACCGGAGCTCACAAAGGGCAGCCTCAATGATGTGATGCCCGAACTGGAGGCAGGCGACGCGCGCGTGGTCGACATGCTGATGTCGTACAGAGGGCCCGACGGCTCGGGGTTCAGCATGGGGGAGGCCATATCAGACAGGATCACCGAAGAGTTCGGCGACAGGATCTACGGCCACAAGGAGACCGCGGTCACTGTAGTGGTGAGCGCGGCCGACGACGGGGGGGCGGCGGCAGAAAAAGAGGCATACGACGTCGAGTTTGGGATCGACACGCACGAGGGCCAGCTCCGCTACACGTGGACAGTCGACGCCGGCTCCGGTACAGTGACGTCCGACGACCCGCCCTCAAGGCACGTGGTGGACGTCGTCAACTTTTACGACTGACCGGATCATACCGTGACAAGATCCTTTGTGAACCTGTGCAGCACGCCGGGCGCCTGTCCCGGCCCCCGGATCACAAGCGAGTCCTCTATCCTGACACCGAACCTGCCCGGCAGATAGATTCCCGGCTCGACTGTTATCGCCATTCCCCTGCGAAGCCTCGTCGCAACGTTCCTGGAGACGGCGGGAAGCTCGTGCACCTCCAGTCCTATGCCGTGGCCCGTGGAGTGCACAAAGTATCTGCCGTACCCCTGCCGCTCTATGTACGAGCGGCACACGGCATCCACGCTGCCGCACGCGGCGCCGGCCCTGGCCGCTGCTAGCCCGAGCCGCTGCGACTCCCGCACTATATCGTACACGTTCTGCGCCTCCTCGGAGGCGGGCCTCCCCACCGCAAACGTGCGGGTCGCGTCAGAGACGTATCCCTTGTACCTCAGGGTCAGGTCCACCACGACCATGTCGCCCCTCCTGAACCTACGCCGCGAGACCTGGGCGTGGGGGAGCGCGCCGTTGGGGCCCCCCGCTACTATGAGCGGGTTCAGCGTGGAGGAGTATCCCACGTCAAACGCGCCCTGCGCGGCGGCCTCGGCCATCAGGACGGCCTGCAGCTCGGACTCGCGCTGCCCCGCCCTCATCCTCTGCGAGCATACCTCAAACAGGCCGTCTATGATCCGGGAGGCCCTTCTCAGGACCGCAATCTCAGACGGATCCTTTACCATCCGGGACGCGTCAAACGGCTCCTCGGTCTGTATGATCTTTGGGACCGCCCTCTTGAGGTACGTCATGGTCCGGTAGTCCCGGCAGTCGGTGCACGTGCCGCCGCCGCCGGCGCCGTCCCGGCGTCCGGCCCTTGCCACCCTTGCCGCGGTCGACGCAATCCCGCGCATGCCGCGCTCGGCCACCACGACCTCGCAGCCGCCGGACTCGGACTCGGCCCTGGCCGCCTCCAGCTCGGGGGACACGATGACGGGCTTCTGCCCCCTCTGCAGTACGGCCGCGGCTTCCCCCCAAAAGCCCGTCATGTAGGATATGTTCTCGGGCCTAAACGCAATCAGCGTGTCAAACTTCATCCTGCTGGCACTCCTCAGGAGTGACCCGTACCTTGCGCCCACACGGGGGCGCAGATACCAAACCGTATTAACCTTGAGATGGCGGGGCGCGGCCGGACTACGGAAAACCAAAGTCTGTATAAGGGGCCGGTATGTCGCGCATACATGTCAGATATGATGGCGGCAAGGCGCGAGGGCGGCGGCAACGGCGCGGGCCCCGCAGCATATGAGCCAGGCGCAGGGGAGAGCAGGAGTGGGAATGCGCAGGATAAGAAGGAGAAGAAAAAGGTGGTAGCCCTGCTCTCGGGTGGCCTTGACAGCCAGCTGGCAGTCAGGATGATGCAGGAGCGGGGCTTTGAGGTCTCGGCCGTGGCCATCAAGACGCCCTTTTGCGACTTTGACTGCGGCAGGGGATGCGGCTTTGAGATCAGGGAGAGGGCCGACGACCTCAACGTGGACCTCAAGACCGTATACCTGGGCGACGAGTACGTCGAGATGCTAAAGAACCCCAAGTACGGGAGGGGGGCCGGATTCAACCCGTGCATAGACTGCCGCGCAATGATGTTCGGGGCCGCAAAAAAGCGCATGGAGGAGATCGGCGCCGAGTTTGTGATATCAGGGGAGGTCCTGGGCCAGAGGCCCATGAGCCAGCACGGCCCCGCGCTAAGGACTATAGAGAAGGAGTCGCGCCTGGAGGGCAAGATCGTAAGGCCCCTCTCGGCCGCGCTGCTTCCCGCGACCGACCCGGAGAGGGACGGCCTCATAAGGCGCGAGGACATGGGAACGATAAGGGGCCGCACGAGAAGGGCCCAGCTGAGGATGGCCGAGCAGTACGCGATAGAGGATCCCCCCAACGCCGGCGGGGGGTGCCTGCTGACCGACCCGCAGTTTGGCCGCAAGACCAGGGACCTGTTTGACCACACGGAGACGCCGACCATAAACGACATCGACCTGCTAAAGGTCGGCAGGCACTTTAGGTTCGACGAGATGACAAAGCTTGTGACTGGCCGCAACAAGGACGAGAACGGGGTCATATCCGCGCTGGCGCTGCCCGGCGACGTGCTCCTAGAGGCAAGGGACCACATGGGGCCCGTGTCGGTCATACGCGGCGACTCGAACGGTGGCGCAATAACTGACTATCACGTATCGCTTGCCGCGTCCATCACGCTGCGGTACTCTGACGCGCCAAAGGACCAGGACGCGAAGTGGGCCGTAACCGTCAGGAGGGTGCGCGGCGGCAGGGAAAACGGCGACGACGATCCCGCGGCCGCAGAGCGCGTCGTACACGCGGGGCCGGCGGCAGACGAGTCATACGCCAGGTTCAGGATTAAATAATGCGTCAGGCAGGCAGGCACAGCTTTGTATATAAAGAAAGTTTTTGAGTGAGAGGATGTAATTGAAGAGTGTGCAAAAGCATGACAGCCCCACGTACCTCAAGGCGATGACCATAAGGGACCCAAGCGACATACACGGCATCAAGGAGGACATCAAGAGGGACATGATACTGATACTGCGCGTCACGCCGCTGGCGCAAAAGGACGTGGCGCAGCTGCGGGGCACCGTCGAGGAGCTGTACGCCGTGGCAAAGGCGGCCGGGGCCGACATTGCAAGGCTGGGCGAGGAGCGCATCATAGTGGCGCCGGCCGGCATAAAGATCTGGAAGCCAGAGTACGACCTAAAATAGCCTGATCGACTCTTGTATCTGCGGGTTGTGCGCGGGCAGCCTAAAGCTGCGGCGTATGCTGGTCGCCAGGTTCTCGGACTTTTTGCGCTCGCCGTGGTTTACAAGCACCCTCCTCAGCTTGGGGCGCAGGCGCTGCACGAACGCCATCAGCTGGTTGTAGTCGCTGTGCCCGCTGAACCCGTCAAGCTTCTCGACACTGCAGTCGATGTTGACCACCTCGACCTTGCCGCCCCTGCCCACCATCGTAACCTGCCTTGAGCCGTCAAGGACGCGGCGGCCCATGGTGCCGTTGACCTGGTAGGACACGAAGAGCATCTTGTTGTTCTTGCCCGGCGCTATGTTCCTAAAGTATTCGAGCACGGGCCCGCCCTCGAGCATTCCGGACGTGGCGAGTATGATGCACGGCGAGTCCTCGCGGAGCGGCTCGTCCCTGTCGTCGGCGTGCTCTATGTTGGTAAAGTACTCCGAGTCAAACGGGTTGTCGTCAGTCTCCAGTATCTTCTGCTTTAGCTCGCGCGCCAAATACTCGGGGTACGACTCGTGTATCGCAGACGCCTCGGATATCATCCCTTCCGTGAACACGGGCGCCTCTACCATCTCGCCGGACTTCATGTAGTGGTCTATCACCATCATGATCTCCTGGGCGCGCCCCACGGCCGGTATCGGTATGAGCACCTTGCCCCCGTCGGCAAGCGTGTTGTTCACGGCGTTGATGAACGCGGACTCGACCTCCTGCCTGCTGGGCTGCACGTCCTCGCGGAGGCCGTACGTGCTCTCTATCAGCAGGGTCTCGGCGCGCGGGAACCGGTAGTCGGCCGCCTCGAACAGTATGGACTTGCCGAACTTTAGGTCGCCGGAGTACACAAAGTTGTGCTCGCCGTTGCCGATGTGGAAGTGGCACAGGGCCGACCCGAGGATGTGCCCCGCGTTTGCAAGGACCAGCTTGATGTCCGGCGAGATGTCGGTGACGGTCCCGTACGGGAGCGTGATTGCCTGACGCATGACCTGCTTTACGTCGCGCTCGGAGTATATCGGCAGGCGCCCCTGCGCCGCCGCCACCTTGATTGCGTCAAGCTGTATCAGGTTCATCATGGGCAGGGTGGGCTCGGTGCAGTATATGGGGCCCCTGTACCCGTACTTGCACAGCACGGGCAGGAATCCCGTGTGGTCGAGGTGGGCGTGCCCGATCACCACCGCGTCCAGGTCGTCGAGGGTCATGGCAAGCGAGTCGAGCCTCGGGTACGCGTCCATCGGCGAGCGGGCGCCGGGGTTGATCCCGCAGTCAAGCAGTATCTTGCTCTCCTGCGTGGACAAAAGCATGCAGGAGCGCCCCACCTGCCCGAAGCCGCCGAGCGTATGCAGCGTAACCTCGGTGCGCTGCGAGAGGCGGGGCCTGAATATCTCGTCGCCGACCTGCTTTAGCTGCCTGCTGCGCTCGGCCGACGACTGCTTTAGCGTGGCGTTTATCATCTGCACCGTGCGCGACTGTATCGTGGTGGACTTGCGTATGCGCAGCCGCCACCCGATCTTCTCGGTCACGTCCGTGTGGTCAAACTCCCTTGCGTTGCGCTGCAGGAGCCAGGGGCGCTTTGCCTCTATGGAGACCTCGCCGGTGGCGGTGTCAAATATGGTGCCCTGGAGCCCGGCCTCCTCCGGGACGCACTTGGCTATCATCTTGCGGGCCTCGTCCTCGGGCTTGCGTATGGAGTCCGTGGTCCTGATCACGATGCGCTTCTTTATGATGTTGACCAGCCTCGAGATGCGCTCGCTGTTCTCCATCAGGAACCGCGGCGTGTTGGTGTACAGCGCGATGCGCGGCCCCTCGTACTCGATCTTCGTGACGTTCGCGTCCTTGGGTATGCTCTGCAGTATGGTCGCCATGATGCTCTGGCTGCTCGGGGGCGGTTCCCTGGGTGGTGACTGTTGCCTTCTTTGCATTATATCACTAGAGTTTGATTACTGCCTTCTTCTGCTCGTCGGTCAGGAGCCGGAACCCGCCGCTGTCCATCACGGCCAAGTTGATTCCGTCGCCAGTCCCGATGTTTCTCACTATCGCGGCCCTGACCGCCCTGAGGGCGATCGTCTTGGCTTCCGATACCGTAATGTCCGGCGAATACTCGTCCTCCAGCAGCCCGTACGCTACGGGCGAGCCGCTGCCCGTCGTAACGTACGGCTTTGGCTCGACGGAGCCGAACATGTCTATGTTGAAGAGCGCCGGCCCCTCCGAGTCGTCGTATCCGCCCACCAGTATGTCCGCGATGAACGGATAGCCGCGGTTCTGGTGGAATATCAGCGAGCAGAGGCGGGCAAGCGAGTTTATCCCTATGGGGGAGCCGTCCCTCTCCACCCTGTGCAGCCCGGCGTGGTACCTCAGTATGTCCACTATGTTCTGGGCGTCGGCCACGCCGCCGGCAAGGGTCAGCCCGGCGTGGTCGTCTATCTTCTGGATCTTCATGGTGTTGTTGTTGGCAATGAAATAGCCTGCCGAGGCCCTCATGTCTGCGCAGAGCACCACCCCGTCACTGGCCCTGATGCCCACGGTGGTGGTACCATGCAGTATCTTGTTTTCAATGTTGGCCCTTGACAAAAAAGCACCTGTCTCGTGCACGTTTTGGCCTTTTAAATAACTATCCGCCAAGCCGGTAGGCGGAAATGTGCCCTCTTAGGCGGAACTACTTGCACTATCGACATTTGATATGATCATACATAGGCACATATTAAAGGTGGAACTACTTGCCGGGCAAGCCAGCGCAGTAATGCATCCCATCGGCATTTCAAGACAGATCGCCGCCGCGTTGGATCCGTGTCCGGAGCCGCCAACCTAGGGCGCTAGGATGCCGCCCCTTCTGGACTGCTCCTATATGCCAGCATGAAGCAAAAGCCGCCACACATGACGCCGACTGCCAAAAGTGCGACAAACCCGCCGATTGGCTCTACAAACGAATCCATGATTGCGGGGGACTGTGGGCCTGGCTTCCCCGTGGCAAACACGTCCAGCAGCCCGCTTCCTGCAAGGCCCGCAAACGTCATGATCATCATGGCCCCGGCGCCGCCGACGTTCATCCCGATTAGATGTATGGCAGCCAGCGTATTTGACGCACGTGAGAACTTTTTTTTGAGGGTGATCTCCAAGTGGCTGTAAAACAACGCGGTGACTGCTATTGCAACTATGACGATCAAGTGAAACACTATCCCCAGAAAGAACCACTTGGCGGCCCCTCCAAATGACAGTGACAGGTGCTGGATTATATTCACGTTGGCGTATGTCACCTGCATCCCTACAAGGGCCAGAGCCATCCCGGTAATCACTGCCCCTTGAATTATCGCGGTTATTATGAACCGGTCAACCCATCTCGTCCTCAACCTACGCGCACCCGTAAACCATAACTCCGTTTGCTTACATCCAGTGCCGGCGCATGCCCATGGCTTTCATATGTGTCGGATTCCAAATAAAGCTTGGGTTAATGCATCTCAGGTCACCGATTTGACAGCCCCGCTCAGGTCACCAATTTGACAGAGTCCGCCAAGCCCCGCAGGCACACGCCCGCGGCAGGCGGGGGCTTGCGCGAACCCGTGCCTGATTCCGCGGCAGCCGGATCGCTACGCCGGCGCCGGCTCATACGACTCCGGTACTCTTTGCCAGGCTCAGCGCCTTTCGCGGGGTCATCTCCGACTCGGACAGTATGGTATAACGCTCCGGCCTGAGCCCCTGCGCCATGCAGAGCGCCCTTACTATGTGGTCCGCGTCAAGCCCCACCTGCTCTGCAGTCGTGGGGGCCCCCACATCCCTCAGGGCCCTTGCAATCCTGCGCCAGTCCTGCCCGTGCAGCTTTGCCATCATTATCGATCCGATCCCGCACTTTTCGCCGTGCAGTCCTATACCGGGGGCTATCGCGTCGAGCGCGTGGGAGAACAGGTGCTCGGAGCCGGAGCAAGGCCTGCTGCTGCCGGCTATGCATGACGCGACCCCGGCGCTGATCAGCCCCTCGACGATCAGCCTGGCGTCCGTGCCCTTCTCTGCAAACTCGGCCGAGTTCTCGATTACCATCATCGCGCTCATCGTGGCCAGGTCGGCCGCATACCTCCCATAGTACTCGTCGGTGCGCCTGTGCCCGAGCTGCCAGTCCCGGACCGCGATGATGTTGGCGATCAGATCGCCGCAGCCGCTTGCAAGCAGCCCGGGCGGGGCGCTCTTGATTATGCTGATGTCCACAAAGACCCCCAGCGGCGCGGATGCCACTATCGAGTGCGGCCTGTCGCTCTTGATGGAGACAAACGGGCTTGCCATTCCGTCGTGGGACGCGGCGGTGGGCACGCTGACAAACGGCCTCCGTATGCCAAACGAGATCATCTTGGCGGTGTCAACAGACCTTCCGCCTCCTATCCCGGCGACCATCTCGGTGTCATCCTCCTCGATCTCGGCCCGTATGCGGTCAAGCGAGTCGGGGTTGTTCTTGCCTGCCTTGTGCCACACGTATGCGATGCCGGCAGACTCGAGCGACTCCTCGACGGTCTTTCTGATGATGCGCCGCACGTTGGAGCCGGACACTAGGGATATGCCGTCGGGCCTTTTCGCGGCGCTGCTGCTGCTGCCGTAACCTACGCCGCCTGCCAGCGAGCAAAGAAACCGCCCAAACCCGTCCAGGTTCTTCTCTCCTATCTCTATGAGGCGCGGCAGCTCCATAGTATGCATATTGCCCGTCATCGTAGTACGGAAGCGACCTCTGTATTTATGTCAAAATGGGGCATCCAAGGGGACGCAGGCGGCACGTAATGTGGCTAGGCAGTCCTGCCGTCACCAGAGTCGGCGTTGGTGTCCGGGGTGGAGGTAGCAGTAGTATTGTCACCACTGGCAGCGTCATCGGCAGCAGTGTCACCACTGGCAGTGTCACCACTGGCAGCGTCATCGGCGGCAGTGTCACCACTGGCAGCGTCATCGGCGGCAGTGTCACCACTGGCAGCGTCATCGGCTGCCGGAGTATCCGGCTGTTGTTGTGGCGGTGCCTTTGCGGCAGCCTTTGCCTTGTTCTCAAAGCTCTCCACGAACCGCACAGAGTCCAGATCAGGCACGAACTTGAATATGTCGCGCGCGATCCTGCGCTTTGCGGCGGGCAGTTCCATGGACTCCAGTATGTCCCCCGCAAGCGTGATCGAGAGGACGCCTGCATCCGTCGCAAATTCCGGTTCCTTGATGCTCAGTCTGGCCAGCAGTATGCTGCGTATGATGTCGTCCGGCTTGTCAAGCAGCGCCTTGACGGTCGCGTCATACACAAGGGTCTTGCCGGCGTGCACGTGGTTAAAGTCAATCTGCACCCTGCCGGAGCTCATGAACCTGATTATACCCGGCTTGTCGTCAATAAGCACGCGATCCCCCGCCGAGTAGTGGTCGGCGTCCTTGCCGAGCTTCCGCTGCGGATACGTGCGCACCTGTTTCGGATCCCGCACGCCCCACGCCTTCTCTGGCCCGACCTCTATGGCCCTGCTCTCTCCCACCGACATCTCCCCGAGTCCCTCAGCAAAGCCCTTGAGGACCGGATAGTTGGCCTCCCCGACAGAGACGAGCCGGGGCACGTACAGAACTTCGGGATCGTGTATCGAACCGGCCTTGGCGTCCTCCTCGCTGGTAGTCTCGATGACGGCGTCGCTGTCCTTGGCGCGCATCGTATACTCTACTAGAATCAGCGACCCCTTCTCAAAAGTCAACGGGCCTGCTCTCGAATTTCCACATATTAAATCAAACGCGCTCAGGCTGCCGCTCGCCCGCTTGCGGCGCCGTCGCCAGACCCCTCCGGGGGTGGCTCCGGCGTACGTCGTCAGAGCGCCTTTAGCTCCTCTTCGGCCGCCTTTAGCCCGGCCTGCGGGTCTGTGTCGTACCCCATCATGGCAAGCGTGGAGGATATGGCAGATATGGTCCGCATCACGTGATAGGGGCTCACCTCACCCATGCACCCCACCCTGAAGACCTTGCCCTTGAGGTTGCCAAAGCCGCCCGCCACAAGAACCTTGAACTTTGCCGCAAGCGTGTCCCTGAACGTCTTGTCCTCCAGCCCCTCCAGATAGTTCAATGCCACTATGGATATCGACCTGTCCTCCTCCTTTGCAAACGGGGTCAGCCCTATGGCGCTGAGCCCCGAGTACAGAGCGTCGGAGCACGTCCGGTGGCGCCGGAACACGTTTGGCAGCCCCTCCTCCAGCAGTATGGAGAGCGCCTCCCTGTAGGCGTGCAGCAGGGGCAGGGCCGGCGTGAACGGGGTGTGCCTCGACTCCTCGTAGTACTTGAAGTAGCGTGCCAGGTTAAAGTACATCGTGCTCGGCGGGTTCTCGATCATGTACTTCTTGGCCCTCGGGCTTACTGATATCGGGGATATTCCGGGCGGCGCCGCGATCGCCTTTTGCGCGCCCGTCATGCAGACGTCCACGTTCCACTTGTCAACGGGCAGCTCGGCTCCGCCCAGCAGCGAGACAGAATCCACCACGTAGAACGCGTCGTTTCTCGACGTCAGGTCGGACACCCGGTCAAGATACTTGACCATGGTCCCAGTCGAGGTCTCGTTGTGCACCACGTAGAACGCCTTTACGTCGGGGTTGTTGTCAAAGGCCTCCTTTACCTGATCAAACGTTGCGTTCTGTCCCGGCGGCGTCTCCAGCCTTACCACGTTTGCGCCCTGCCCCTCGATGAGCTGGGCCAGCCTGTTTGAGAACTCGCCGTTTACCGGTATGATCACCTTGTCGTCCTTCTTGACCAGGTTGACGACGCCCGCCTCGACGGCCCCGGTTCCGGACGCGGAGAGGGCTACCACGTCGTTCGTGGTCTCGAACACCTGCTGGGTCTTTGATATTACGTCCGTGTACAGGTCCACAAAGTCGTCGCTGCGGTGGTTTATCATGGGCGCCAGCATGGCCCTCATGACCCTGTTGGGAACGTTTGTGGGGCCCGGAAGCATCGCCAGATATTCCATGTTTGCTCTGGATGCCGTCCTGCTTTATTTATAACTAGAGATCCGCCAGGCGCGTCGCCGCGCCGCACCGCCGCAGGACGTCCCGCGTCCCGGACGGGACGAGCCGCTGCCAGTCGGACGGTGGGGCCCCGCCCCCGATCATGTTCCGGATGCGGGTGCCGGACAGCTCGCCCCGGTTGAGGAACGGGATTCGGACGGCCCTGACGGCGCCCCTCCTCCTCTCAGAGTAGAGGCGCTCAGTCAGCCGGTCGTTTGTAAACACCACGCCAAAGGGGGGCACGATCTCGTCGATCAGGTCAAGCCACCTGACGTGGTTCTCCACGTCCGGTATGTCGTATATCTCAATGCGCGCCGCCGTGCCGGCGTCCACCGAGGAGAGTATCATCTCCCTGCGCTCCGCTGCCGTAAACGGGTTTGCCGCCTCCGGGGGCCTGTTGGAGCTGCCTATTCCGATCCAGAGCCGGTCCGCCGTGCCGAGCGCAAACCGGAGCGCGGACATGTGCCCCAGATGAAACGGCTGGAACCTGCCCACCAAGAGACCGTCGGCCACTGCTATACTGCGCGGCAGCTCTAAAAAAAGTGTCAGGCCCGCCGCCGCGGGGTCGGGCACGGCGGCACCCGGGCCGGCAGATGATTACCTGTTCCTGCACTCCATGCATTCGGACGGCAGCATGGAGTGGTCGCCGGACCGCAGGCACTCTGCCAGCAGCTGCCGCGCCCCCTCGATTCCAAACAGGCTCTGTATCTCCGGTATGCCGCGCCCCTCCTTCTTGCACCCGGAGCAGGCGTACGTCAGGCCGGCGTCCTCGTCGTCCTCGTCGTCCTCGTCGTCCTCCCACACGTCGCTGTCCTCTATCCTGCCGCCGCGCGCCCTCTGCCTCTTCACGGCAAGCATTGCGTCCCCCTTCCTTGCGTCGACGTCGTCGCCGCCGGCCGCCGCCTCCGCGTCCTCGTCGTACGGATCCTCCCATGTCTTCCAAAAGTTCTTGAAGATCTTCCATCCAAGCTCCACCTCGACCACGTCATAGTTCTGGCGCAGCTGAAAGTTGTCATCGACGTCCACCAGCAGCATGTTCTCGGTCCCGCCGCTCTTGGTCCCGCGCATGCCCCTTCCTATCATCTGCGTGTACAGCAGCGTGCTCTTGACGGGCCTGCCCACGAACACGCAGTCTATGTTGGGCGCGTCAAAGCCCGTGGTCAGGACGTCAAAGTTGCACAGCACCTCCAGATCCCCCGACCGGAACTGCTCTATCGCGTTAACGCGGGAGTCCAGGTCCATCTTCGAGTCCACGTACTTCACCTTCATGTGGTACAGCACCTTTAGCAGCATAGCAATCTGCCTCGAGTGCGCCACGCTGCACCCGAAGAACAGTATCTTGCGCTTGCCCAGCCCGTTGAGGCGCTTTATCTCCCTGACTATCATGGAGTTGCGGGACCTGTCGCGCCCTATCTCCTTGATCGTCTCCCTGCGGAACTCGCCAAAGGTCGCCATATACTTGACGTCCTGCGTGCTCAGCTCGTAGTTGCTCGAGGAGAGCACCTTGTGGTATACGTCACACAGAATGTTGCGCATTATGAGCCGGTGGTACAGGTTCTTCTGGCGCTCCTCAGGCGTCATCTTCGACTCCGTCGGCCTGGGCTCGACTGTAATCCGGGCCGTCGTGACTGACTCGTTGCCGTGGCTGTCCCTTACGGACAGCGCCACCTCGTAGTACCCAGGCTTCTTGAACTCGTGTATGATGTTCCTCTGCCCGTCGTACGTCCAGGTCGGGAGCGTGTCCGTCCCGTCCCCCGGGCCGCTGCCGCCGTCATGCGTGTCGTCATCCGCGCCGCCGGCGTCGGCCGCCTGCCCCTCCGCGTCCTCTCCGGGGCCGCGGCCGTCCTCCGCGCCCTCCAGGGTGTTGTCGTCGTACGTGACGACGCCGCCCTCCCTCGCGGCGTCCGCAGGCAGCGTCCCCTCCCCCTCCTTCTCCTCTTTGAGCTGTGCGGTGCGCGTGATGGTCCACCTAAAGTCCCCGTCCTCGATGTGCCCGTCCCGGTCGTACGAGTTCTCGCCTATGATCTTTATCGGATCCTTCGTGTATGCGATGGTCTGGCAGTCCACTACGGCGTGGGGCTTGTAGCGCCTCAGCTCCTCGGAGTAGGGTATGGTCGGAAAGTACGTGCCGCCCATGCGCCGCTTGAGCCTGTCAGTGTCCAGGCCCGTGCCCTTGCCCCGGAACGGCGTGGCCGTCAGGCCGATGAGTATGATCCCCCACTCGGATATCTCCGACTTTCTGTTGTCCCAGTTAAAGCCCATCTCCCGCAGCACCCTGGAGTAGGACGAGGCGACGGCGTGGTGCGCCTCGTCTATGATGATGCAGGCAGTCAGCCTGCCGAGCGTCCGGAGCTGCTCGGGCTGCTCCATTATCTTGAGGAGCGACTGTATCGTGGCCACAATTATCCCCTTCTCGTCAAGCAGGTCGTCCATGCCGAGGGTGGGCAGCGCGCCCCCCGCGCCCCAGAAGCGGTGCATGTGCAGCGTGGTGCCGCGCCGGCCGACGTCCTCAAAGACGGCCTTGAACGTGCTGAACGCCTGCTCGCAGAGCTCGTTGGACTGGGCGATCCAGAGTATGAACCTAGAGTCACGCTGCTGCGCGTTCTTTGAGGGCTTGCCGTCGTTGAGCCACTCTATTATGGTCTCGACAAGCATACGGGTCTTGCCGGCGCCGGTGGGGATGGATATCATCTTGCGCTTTGCCTCCTTGTCGTTCTCGACCATGGTCCCCTCCAGCATCCTGCGCACGACAATCCCGGTCGTAAACTGGTAGTCGTACAGGGGGTTGAGCGTGGTGTGCGGGACTATGATCTCAGTGTCCGGCAGCGACTCGACGTACTCCTTTTCTGCCACCGACGGCGGCAGTCCCAGCACGCCGGCGAGGGCCAGCCCGAGGTTGTTTGTAATCTCCAGGGCCGGTATGTCGGTTATGCGGTTTACAGAGCCCCTCTTTGCGCTGCGCACCGCGGACCGTACGGCCCCGATTATGTCGTCGGGCTCTGCAAGCCCCTTTGCGGTTACGGTTGCAAGTATCAGGTCCAGAAAGAGCCTGCGCTTTGTCGTGTCGTTCTCTATGTTCCGCAGAAAGCGCGAGCCGACCGTATCGTACAGTATCTCCGAGAGCCTGTCGGGGTTGAAGACGTCCCTGTTGTCGTCTGAGAACATCATGATGATGTCCGGGTTGATCTGCGATATTATGGCCGAGAGCTCGTCTGTGGACCACCACTCCTTGAACCGCGTCATGCACAGCTCCTTTGAGTTTACGACGGCCGGCTCGTCCGTCTTTTTCTCGACCTTGCGCCTCTTTTTTGGCGCGGAAGGTACGTCCTGCGGCTCCGTGGCTGCAGCGGCGACCCCGGCCTTTCTTGTCCTTACCACCATGTACAGGGATCCCCCTCCCGCCGCCGCCTCCGTCACGACGGGCGCGGCGCGTCCCGTGCGTTCCGTAGGGCCATAAAGGGGCCAGAGCGAGCCCAAATAACAATTTTGTCCCTTGCCCCGGGTCGGTGTGCGAACCGGCCTGCCGCGCCCATAATCGAACCGTTTCAGGCACAAGCGCGCCGCGCGCTCGAATTAGGCAGTCTCGGACGGCGCATGATGTCGCCTGCGCCTCACCGGGCGCCAAGCTCCACGAGGGCGTCCATGTAGTCCTCGCCGTTGATCCGGAGCTCCTGCTGGCACGTGATGACCGAGTAGAGAACCTGTATCGTGTTCTGGTCGTCTCCGACCTCCCTCACGTCGTGCCTCTCGCGCACCTGCGCGCCGGCCTCCTCCATCTGCACGACTAGGCCCTCTGTCTCCTCACCGTGGGCAGTCGTCATCTCCACGTGGTCGCCCGTTCCCGGAAAGGACGTGGCGGTGATCCGCGCCGCCGCCTCCCTCTGCTCCTCAAGTGATGACGCAATCTCGGACAGTCCGCTGTCTTGCGCGTGCCGTATGTGCAGGTCGTACTCGTCTGCCAGCAGCGAGACCAGTCCGGCCACCGCCGCGTCGTTGGCGTCCCGGAACTCCTGCCGTTCCTGCTGCGCCCCGACCGATGCGGGGTCGAACCCGTTGACCTTTTCGCGCTCCATGCGTATGTTATCCAGTATCTCATTCAGGCGCTGGTCCGTCTGCCCGTCTCCCCAGTACTTTTGGTACTCGGAGACGCGGACCATGTGCTTGTTGTTGCGCGTCAGAAAGTCCTCGTACGCGGTATCGCGCTTCTCCTCTATTGTATATGCCGACGCAAGCGTCTTGAACTCCTTGTCGATGGTGCTCCACGCGGTCTGGGTGGTCAGTACGCCCTCGGCCGCAAAGCTGGAGATGCGCCCGTCTATCATCGCGTCGTATATGTCCTCGCCGACCGAACCCTTGTCCAGGACGAACGTGCTTTTCAGGGGCACAGCGGCCCCGGAGTAGAAGACCGCCCTGCCGGGAAGCGCGATGTCAATCACCGAGTACTGCCCTGATCCCAGCAGCGTCCCGTCGCCGTACAGCTGGTACCCGATGCTGGCGACGGTGAACGTCTTTTCGCTCGGGTTGGACACTACAAACTCTACCACGAACTCCGCCTGGTTTGTAACGGCGTTGACGTCCCTGAGCGTCACGGAGCCGAGCTCGATCTCCGCCTGCTCCAGCGACTCGTTGTCCAGGCTTGCATAATAGATGATTCCGCCCATCAGCGCGAGCATGCTGCCTATCGCGACGTACACGGTCGTCTTGCTCTGTAGCTCCATGCGCTACCGGCCCGTGAATTATTAAAAAAGGTTTCAAGACGACCGGCGGCCCACCGGTCATGCGGCCCCACGCCCCGGCGTCCAGCTTGGCGCAGATCCGAATCCCCCCTCCCCAAATAGATAATATCCCCTGCCGCTTGGACGTCACGATGTCCGCGTTGGAGCAGGCCCTCCTGACATGGGTCCACCTCATATCGGCCTCTATCTGGGTGGGCGGCTCGCTGTTCATCGGGGTTGTCTTCTCCCCCCTGCTAAAGACGATGGCCGACTCGGTGGAGGACAGGATGAAGATAATGATACGCGTGGGCAGGAGGTTCAACATGGTGGCCATCCCCGCGCTCGGGATACTCGTGGCCACCGGGCTGTACAGCTCGCACGCCCTGCTTGCCAGGCCGGAGCTCCTGATGGCCACCAGCTATGGGACGTTTCTGGCAGTCAAGGTGGGGCTGGTGGCCGCGCTCGTCGCGGCATACGTGGCTCACGTGAGGATAATCTCCAAGGGCGTGGAGGAGAGGATAATGTCCGGCGCGCTCTCGACGCGGGAGGTCCAGAGGCTGCGAAAGAAGATCATAATACTGGGGGAGGTCACCGTGGCGATATCCGTTGCCATACTGCTCTTCGCGGCCCTGCTGGATGCGGGGGTCTAGCCTCTCGTTGCGGCGGCAGCCGCGGCGCCCGGTTGCCCCAGCAAGCTGTTATCTGCACATTATCTGGACGGATTTGTCGGTCCATACCGGCACAGAGTCCGAGTCCAGGACGATCCTCCACGTCTTGTACGAGAGGGGCTCGTCAAGATCGCCGTTTGGGCCAAAGCTGTAGTCGCCCAGCGTCCCCACGCCTACAGGCCCATCTGCCAGCTCGTGCAGCAGCTCCTTTACGGTCTGCGTCTGCCCGTTGTCCTCGCGCTCTGCTATTGCGTGCGCCAGGAGCGACACCGCGTCATAAGACGAGTAGAGGTAGATGGAACTAGTCGAGGCGACGCCGGCGCCGACCAGCCTGGACTCGACATCGGACTTTAGCTCGTTGTCCTCGCCCGCATACTGGGTCGCGGCGAGCCCGACCTTGGCCAGGAACCTCCCCACTTCGACGTTGTTAACTAGTTCGCTGCGGGTTGCAATGCCGTCAGGCCCGTACCACGCTACGTCGCCAAGGCTGTCGAGTGACGCGTCCCTGTTGATTGCCTGCACCAGGTGTGATATGTCCGCGCTATAGCCCATCATAACGACTGCGACGCTGTCCGCCCCATGATCGTCAATCAGGCCGGACACCTTATCGTTCAGATCCGATGCAAAGCTGTCATACGTATCGCGTCCCGGCTCGTTTTCGTCATTGTCACGTATTGCGATGGTAAGGTGGTAGTCAATCGTCCCCTGACGCGCATAATTTGCAGTAAAACTTTCCTCCAGCCCCACCGACCAGATGTCGCGCTCTGGCGTCCCGTCGGGTTCTGCATGGTGAGAGTTCAGGCCTATCAGGACCGCGTGCGTCTTGCCGTCGACCCGCAGCAGGTTTGAAATCTCGACGGCCTGCACCGAGTCGTCAATGGTCATCCTGAACACGCTGTCGTCGGCCCGCAGGGACAGGGCGGTCGACGCGGGCGAGATGACGATAAAGTCGATGCCGGGGTTGGCCGGCTCAAGCAGGGCCAGCTGGGCCTTGGTGGATGTCGTGTCCGTACTGCCCATGGGCCCGACAAAGTACGTGATGCTATAGTTTTCAAACGCCTCCATCAGCTTGGCTCCGGCGCGGCTGTGGGCGTGGCTGTCGGACTCGCCGGTTACCCTGAGGTCCATCAGCTCGAGCCTGTAGGTATCCTGGGCGGCGTTAAAGTCGTCCCGGGCAAGCTCCATGGCCTTGAAGCGGTCGTCGTGCGGGTTGTGGTCGCCCGGGTCTGTCGCCGACAGGATTGTGCCGATTCTGATTATCTTTTCATTGTTCTCATCGAAGACCTGCGCGGACGTGGTGATCGCTGGCGCGGCAAGCAGCAGCCCGGACACCGCTGCGATTCCAAGTATGGCGGCAAGCATGCCTGCGCCCCTTGCACCCAACATAAGAAAGAGGGCAAGGCATCCGTTTAAAAGTTTTTAAAAGAAGATATACGTATGTTTGGGCCGATTGGCGCCGCGTGTGCAAAAACCCGAGAACCAGTCATTCTAGGCACAGGCTGTCGGCTTGGTGGCGCGTACGAGTGCAGTGCGGCGAACGCGTGGCAGACTAGGGGCCGGCAGTTCCGGACAGGGCCGCATACCACATAAATAGTGAGCACCCGGATTCAGTCCATGGGCTATCTGGGCAACCATCTGGCCACCGTGGCGACCGGCGTCTTTGCGGCGGTCCTGACCGTACTCTGGCCGGTCTTTGTCGACTTTGCGCCCGTGCTGGACTTTGTCTTTATAATGGCGGTTCCAATCATGTGGTTTCTGGTATTTACCTGCTGGATAGCCCAGAAGAGCGCCGACTACATGCACTCGATCCACCACCACCACCACAATGACGATGCCCCTGCGGGAACCGTGCTGCAGTACGACGAAAAAAAAAGCTTGACGGTGACGGCGACGGGCGGGAGCCATAAGGGCGCCCAGAGCGAGATAGCAGACCTGCAGAGCGTCCAGAGCGAGCTTGCAGCCGACCTCGAGGGGCTCAAGGAGTCCCTCAAGCTCAAGGACAGCGAGATTGAGAGGCTCAACAGGCAGATTGCAAACCTGCAGACGCTCGTACAGATTGAGACCCTCAAGGCGGAGCTGGCAAACCTGAAGATGCTGGCATCAAAGCACAAGAAATGAGAGGCGGCAGAGGCGCGACTCGGCGCCATGGTAGCCACCGCACGATGCCCCAAGTATGATTATTCGGAGCAGTGGCAGCATTTCCTGCCGCGGCCGTCAGGATGGTTCTTTTTGCAGGACGGGCAGCTTACGGCCCCGCCGAAGTGGCACCTGCACGCGCACGTCCCGGCGGCGGGATCCATCATCGCCGCTACCTGCCCTGGGCAAGCTTCGAGGCCATCCCAAGCGTCCCGTCCACCATCTCCCTGAGCCTTGCCTGCGCGTCGGCGCTGCTTATGGCGCCGTCGGCCACGTCGCCCGTGGTCATAAAGACGGCCTTGGGGTTTGTAACCACGCCGAAATACGACATGAGCTGCGTCAGCACGGTCTGCACGTCGGTGAAGCCTATGCTGCCTGCCGCCATTACGGCCATGCCCGCCGTCTTCCCCGGCGTCTTTTTGTAGTCTATATACTCAAAGAGGTTCTTCAGGGCCCCGCTGAAGAAGGAGTTGTAGATCGGCGTTCCGACAAGCCAGACGTCGGCCTCCGTTATCGCCTTTGCGGCGGACTTTGTAGCCTCGCCATACTCTACGTCAAACCCGTGAAAGCATTCTACCTGGCCCTCCGACAGGTTGACAAACGTGGTGTCGCTCCCGTCGCCGCCGTTCCTATCCATGGCGTACTCGTAGACGTACCTCATCATCGTCTCAGTGTTGGCGTTCCTTCTGGGACTGCCTGATATTACCACCACCCGCATGTCACGCCGCCGCGCCTGTCTCATTTAAGTCAAAGTAAGCGCAGGGGCGCAGGGCGGCCCACCGGCGGCATCAGCAAGAGCGGGCTTGGAGGGCTTCGATCCCTCGACCTGTAACTTAGGAGGCTACCACGCTATCCATACTGCGCGCCAAAGAGGCTCTGCGCCACAAGCCCAGCGTGAGAAATGTCGCTAATTATTTAAGCCTACTCGGAGGACGAAGGGGCACGGGCGCCTGAACCCGCCGACGCGCCGTCGGCGGCGGCCATGTCCCTGATCATGTCCTGCATTCCCTCCCAGACGCCGCCGGCATCCTCGTTGCGCCACCGCTCAAAGTATGTCACGTCCCCCAGCGCAAGCCTCGGAAGCCAGCCGGCCTCCTCCAGGTCCGGCCTTGGCGCAAACCTGTCGACGTGCCCCAGGCACAGGTACGCTACAGGCACGACGTGGCCGGGTATCTGCAGCACCTCCCTGAGAACGTCGTTTGAGAGTATGCTGACCCATCCGACCCCTATGCCCTCCGTCCTGGCCGCCAGCCAGAGGTTCTGGATGGCGCAGCAGACGCTGTACAGTCCCGTCTCCGGTATGCTCGATCTCCCGATCACGAACGGGCCAAACTTCGCGGGATCGTACGTCACGCACAGGTTGAGCGCCGACTCTAGTATCCCCTCCAGCTTGAAGGACAGGTACCTTGACCTCTTCTCCGGGTCATCCCGCACCGTGTCCGACGATCTCTTCCTTTCGGCCTCAAAGGACTCTTTTATCCTGCGGCGGGTCGCGGCGTCCCTTATCAGTATGAAGTTCCAGGGCTGCGAGAAGCCGACCGACGGCGCGTGGTGCGCCGCGTGGAGGATCCTGGCAATCGTCTCGTCGCTTATGCGGCCAGGCCTGAAGTGCGACCTCACGTCCCTCCTGGTGTAGATGGCCTTGTACAGGCCCCCCCTCTCCTCGTCGCTGAAATCGTCTGAAGAATTACCGGCCATGCTGATGCGTCAGGGGCCATCCCTGTTAAACCTTAATAATACCTGCGCCAAGGTTTGTGATCCGATGGGCCGGTAGTCTAGCTGGTTAGGATACCGCCTCGACACGGCGGTGATCGTGAGTTCGAATCTCACTCGGCCCACCATCGATATGATCTTTTTAGTAAGCGCATGGGCGGAGGCAGACCAGGCCATGCGCGATTAATTCCGGAGCGCGCGTCATCGAGGATAATGCCCGAAAACCTTGTCTGCGCCCGCAAGGCGGGGGCCGCCGCCGGCAACGCCGGCCCGCGCAACAACCCGGATTCACGCCTGCTTATGATCATATGATAAGCAGCGCACCGCAGCCGGCCCGCGCCCAAGTTAAAAAACAGGGGTTCAAAGCAACCCTAGTTCTTCGCACCGACGCCGCGGGATCCGCCGTCCGCCTCCCTCGGCATTGTGGACTGTAGAACGTTTATCTTTTCTAGCAACTCGTTTCTTAGATCCCTTGCGACCCGCCGTACCGTGGGCCTCGGGACGCCCAGCTCGTCGACCACCTTGTTGTAGATGACTTGCTTGTCCGTCAGTCCCTGGTCGAGAAAAGAGTTTATCGTCGCCTTTATTCTGGCGCTCTGGTTCTTAGAACTGATCAACGGATACTCGGTATGGGCCGTTCTATATAATACTATATCAAAAAAAGCCAAAACAAATGCAGACTTTGAACTATGATCATAATATATCCGGTCCGGCGCGGTTCTGCCAAAGGGTTATTAGGATACGATATGCAGGCAACGCGTGTCTACTGCAAAAATAGAGACCGGGCTTGGCGTAATTAAATTCAGACTGCTGCCGGAGCTTGCGCCCGAGCATGTCAGGAATTTTGAGAGCCTTGCAAGGAGCGGGTTTTACGACGGCACGCTGTTTCACAGGATCATACCGGGGTTCATGATACAGGGGGGGGACCCCAACACGAAGACCCCCAACAGGGGCTCGTGGGGCATGGGCGGCCCCGGGCACAACATAAAGGCGGAGTTCAGCTCGCGCTCGCACCGGAGGGGGATCGTATCAATGGCAAGGGCGCAGGACCCCGACAGCGCGGGGTCGCAGTTCTTTATAGTAGTCGCCGACAGCACGTTTCTTGACAGGCAGTATACCGTGTTCGGCGAGGTCACGGAGGGGATGGACGTGGCAGACAAAATAGTGGCGCTCCCGAGGGACGCCGGCGACTGCCCCAAGCAGGAAGACGATGCCAGAATGACGCGAGTGGCCATCGAGGCATGACGAGGCACGCCAAGATACCGCCACGCCTGTTATCGCAGCCGTCCCTGCTGCCGTTGGTGCTACTACTTCCGCCGCTGCTGCTGCTGGCTGTAGGCGGTTCTTATACGGACGGTGGAGCTGGGAGCGCCCTTGCATATCATAACATGGCGGCAGCCCAAGAGGGGGAGGAGGGCGGCAGCATGCCGGCCGAGGCAAGCCAGGACTCTATCGAGATTACGCTTGGAACCGGCGATGACGGGCTGGGCATGCGCGTCATGCACACGCTTGACCCTGCAGACGGGCCGGCACTGCTGCCGTTGGTGGACGCGGGGGGCGTCTACGAGACCACCGTACGCGTGTCGAGCCTGGATGACGTCGGCCGGGAGAACCAACCCGTGCTGGCACTGCCATCCGAGAGCAAGAGCGGGCCGGTGGCCGTAATACGCGCAGCGGACGGACGGCCGGCGGTAGCAGAATACAACCTCACCGGCGCGATCAGCCTGGCAGACGGCGTATACTCTCTGGAGTATGCGTACCCGCACACCACGGTCTTTGTGCTGCCGGACGACGCGTCAATGGTATTTGTAAACGACAGGATCGTGGAGCTGGGGGACAAGGACAAGATTGCCTGCCACGGGTGCAGCATGACCCTGTACTATGCAGAGGAGATCTCAAGCGGGGCCGAGACTGCCGAGATTGCGGGCTATGCGGCGTTCCAAGTCGGGATCGCGTCAAGCTCGGGAGTGGGCGAGTTCTCATTTGATGCCCCAAAGGGGGAGATCTCGCTCTGGGCTGACGGAACGGGCCGCCAGTTTCTGGACATGGCGATCCCGACTGAGCTGATGGGCGAGCCGTTTACGGTCTCGCTTGACGGCAAAAAGATAATCCACCAAAAGCGCCCAAACGGCACGCACACATCAATCGCGGCAAATCTGGAGTCGGGGGGCCTGGTGAGCATATCGGGCGCGCCGGCGCAGCACATACTGCAGTACATGCAGCAACAGATGCAGCAACAGATGCAGGCGCAGCAGCCGGTGGGCGCGGAGTCCTCGGATGACGGAGCTTGGGTTGCTGCCGCGGCAGTCGCTGGCCTGGCGGCGATAGCTGCTGTTGCCGTGTTCACCACGAGAAGAAGGTTCAGTCGCCGTTAGAACCGCACGAGCAGAAGCCGTACTCGTCGATCCGGCTTTGGCACTCGGGGCACTTTTCACCGTACTCTACCTCCCACGGATGCTTGCCAAACAGGCGGAAGTGATCGTCAATCTCCAGCGGTATTACACGCTCCTCCTCCTCCTCCCCTTCTTTTGCGTCCGCGCCGGGCCCGGCCGCGGCCTCGGCGCCGGCATCCTCGACGTTGTCGCCGTCGTTATGATTCTCGCTGGCTGGCATTTGATATCATTATCACCCCGCACGCACGGTAAATATACGTCAGCTCCAAAAACGAGGCATGGACGCCGACTGCGGCTGCCACTGCATAAAGTGCAAGGGCACGAACCTAAAGACGGACAGGGTCGGCGAGCCGGAGGAGGACGGATACTATGACATGCACCACACCTGCGCCGACTGCAACGTGCACTTTGACCATCTGGAGGGCGTAACGTTTTCCGAATGCCAGACGTGCGGTTTTCCAGAAGGCGGGCGGTGAGACGGTGCAGGTCACGCGGGGGCGGCCATTTCGGCGACGGGGGGGCCGTCGCATGCTTCATAGCAACCGGCGCGGACTCCGGCGGAGACGTACGTGCTGGCAGCCCCCTTGACGGAGTTTTTGGTGACCCTCTTGCAGATCGCCAGCTCCGTCATGACCTCCGAGACCGCAAGCGAGCCGGCATGCCAGCCGCATTCGCGGAGGCGCTGGGCAATGTCAGATACGGTGCGCGGATGGTCAAAGAAGGCGTCGGTGTCAAGCAGCATCAGCAGTCCGTCCCTGACCTGCTCGCGGGAGTGGGCGCGTTGCGCGCGTGGGCCGGCATGGGCCGGCTCCTCTTCAGTGTCATCGTCCCCGGGGCCTGCGGCGTGATCCGAGAATTCCGGCTCAGGCGCCTCGGCCTCCCTGATGTTGCGCAGTCCCGTGGCGTCTAGATACTCCGGTGATCCGGCCTGCGGGGGGGCTGGAAGTGGCGCCGGCGGCCTGCCTGCCGCTGGCGCCTCCTGCATGCACAGGGCCATCTCCTCTATGACGGCCCGTACGGTCTCGTTGTCCACGTAAAAGTCACGCGAGTCTATCTCCACCTCACTTGGGCCCATTCTAAGCCTGACTCGCGCCATATGGCATGATGCTCGCGCCAAGATATAGTATGCGTAATGTAACTATGTTGATTGCCTGATCAAAAAAATTAGACTTTTCCCGTGGCGCGGTTAAAAGGAAACTTTGCAGACACAGATCATGGAGCCGTCGAGAAAGGCTGGCATCATTGCGCTGGTGGCCATCGGCGTCGCGATATTCGGGTACGCGCAGTACGCGTCGGCATCCCACATATCGGTCAACATGACTCACAACGAGCTGCTCAGCACGGACGGGGACGGCTCTGACTACTACATCGAGCTTGAGTTTGATAACCCGTCGCTGCTTGTCTTGACGGCGGGCCAGACCGAGTTTGTGATAGAGTCAGACGGCAGGGCCGTGGGCCAGGGCGTCTTGGAGCCGTTTACGCTGACCCCGCTTGACGGGACGACCGTCGGCGGCACGTACCACACTTCCAGCGGTGACGGGGAGGGCGGCGACGGCGACGCGGCGACAATCAGGATTTCGGGCAGTACGGAGTACGACGTGCTGTTTGCCTCCATCGGGATCCCGTTTGAGTACTATCCGACCGACGAGCAGGCAAGAGATTTTATACATCAGAGCTAGCGCGCATTCATGCTGACCGTCTTCGGTTCAGTGGCCCTTGATACCATAAGGACGCCGAAAAGGACCCTCAAAAACGTCCTGGGGGGAGCCGCGTCATACGCCGCCGTATCGGCAAGCCGCTTTGCAAAGACGGGACTCGTCGCCGTGGTGGGAACCGACCTGCCGGAGAGGGACCGCCGCACCCTGGGCAGGCACGCGGTTCTTGACGGGCTGGTCACCAGGCCCGGCAAGACGTTCAGGTACGACGGCAGGTACGACAGGACGCTCAGCACCAGAACCACGATAAAGACCGAGCTCAACGTGCTTGACGGGTTCAGGCCCACGCTTCCCGGCACGTATGCCTCGTCGCGGTACGTGTACCTTGCAAACAACGACCCGGATCAGAATCTGGCGCTGCTTGAAAAGTTTGGGCGTGCGAGGTTCTCCATGTGCGACACGATCGACTTTTGGATAAAGACAAAGCGCAGCTCGGTCATAAAGCTGATGAAGCGGACGAGCGCGGCCATAATGAACGACTCGGAGGCCAGGCTGCTTGCAGGAGAGGACAACCTGGCGCGGTGCGCAAAAAAGATCCGGAGGGAGAGCGGCGTCCCGTTCCTGATTATAAAAAAGGGGGAGCACGGAGCGCTCATGTTCTACAAGCAGAAGGTGGTGGCCGCGCCGGGATACCTGCTTGAAAAGGTGGTGGACCCCACCGGGGCGGGGGACGCCTTTGCGGGCGCCATGATGGGGTACCTGGCAAGCCTGGACAGCAGCGTGATACGGGTGCGGGATCTCAAGCGCGCCATGATTTTTGGAAACGTCATGGGATCGTTTGCAGTTGAAAGGTACGGGCTGGACGGGCTCCTTGGGGCAGGCGGAAAGGGCGCGATAATGGGGCGCGCAGACAAGTATACAAGCTCGTTTCCGTATTGAGGATTGGTTATGGTGGTGACGGAGATGAAAACGGCGCGGTATGGTGAGCCACGTGTCGCATGAGGACGGAGACGGGCGGCGGACCGAACCTGACGCTCTGGCGGCGGCGGACCGCCTAGAGGAGATATTCGAGCTGCAGAGGGGGCTGGCCTCAATGATGAGGCATGGCAGGTACCCGGAGGGCACGGAGGACAGGGTGTCGGCCCTCTGCACCGCGATCATGCACGAGGCAGTGGAGCTGCAGCGCACCACCAACTGGAAGTGGTGGAAGACGCCGACTGAGTTTGACACGACAGAGGCAAGGGAGGAGCTGATAGACATATGGCACTTTGTAATACAGGCATCGCTAGAGCTTGGACTGACGCCGGACGACATACTGGCAGAGTACAGGCGCAAAAACGAGATCAACAGGGACAGGCAGAGGGACGGGTACTAGCTGCGGGGGCTGGCCGTGCGGGCGCCTACGCGCAGTACCGCCCTATGCACCCCAGGATCTCCGCGCGGTCGGAGTTGCCCGTCATGTCGACTATGGATATGTCGCTACGAAAGTGTCCGATCTGATCAGGGCTGGCAGTAATATACGGCTCGGGGCTGCGCGAGCGCGATATCCGGTTTGCTGCGCTGCTGCCGTAGCCGCTGTCATGGTCAACGCCGTACCTGTGAAGCATGAGCAGGGAGTGCCCCGCGCGGTGTCCCGCCCCGTCTGCTCCGCATACTATCACCGTGCGCACGCGAGGGTTGCCGTGCAGGTATCCCAGCATGGCGTCAATGCCCCTGTTCTCTGACAGGAGGCGGCCCACTATGTTGACTCGGCCGAGTACGCCGGGATCGGAGGCCAGATCGTCAAGCAGAGTAATGTCAGACAGGGTGCAGACGGCAACCGCGGACTGTGGGTTTCCGCGATACGACTCTGGCCGTATGGGTAGTACGATCTTGCACAGTTCTCCCAGCGCATCGCCTATCGCGTCCATTACGGCGTACTGCAAACATGGGGGCGTATAAATCGCGTATCCGACATGTCGGGAATTGTCAGTTCGCTTGACTAATCCCCCAGGGGAGGGCAACCGTCCAACCCTCCGCGCCTCCCCCCTCACTCTCCGCCGCCGCCCCCCCCCCCTCTTCTTATCCACCCCGCGCCCATTGAGAGCGGGTGCAGATTAGGGCACGGGCCAGTCCAGAACGCGCGGGCGGACGCTGGAGGACGCGTTGGCGCTCTTTCTGGTCTTCCCTCCCGGCCGCCACGCCGATTACCGACAGGACTGATCGTAGATGCCGGGCGTCCTGGCCACATCGGCTGTGCCGGCCGCGTGCAGCGCCTGCCGCCTGTCAAGCAGCTTTGACAGTCCCGGCAGTACTTCCATGTACTGTACGCGCCGGGGACAAATCCGGCGGAAGGACAGCGAGGGTCATTCACAGGGGCGAGCGGGAACCGCCCGTATGATGGTGTGGAAGAGGTGCAGGAATCCAATGCTGCAGGTGGAAGAGATTCCGGTTGTGGAAATATTCTATTATTTGGCTCGCTGACTACGAAGCCGCGTCAAGGCGCTTTATCATGCATTCAACAGTCACTTTAGCACAGCATCGTCACTTATGCTGCGTTCTAACCCGTCTGTACAAGACGCTATCATTTCTTTGATATTGTCATAGTCAGGGTAACCTTTGCCCGCCCCCGATATTGGATCTATCTTACCTATCTTTGACAGGGTGTCGCGTATCTCCTTGACTAGTGCAGAAGGTATGATGTCGTCCGCATCATTTACCACATCGTTGACGCGGGTTCTATTAATGTTCACAGTCCTGTATGCATCTGCGATATCAGACTGGATGGAGTTGTACGTGCCAGGACTCTTGAGACGCCTGTCCATCAGGCCGATGCCCAGGAGTATTACTCCAAGTTGGTTCTTTAGCTCCTGCTTGACGAATATGGCCCTCCTCTTCGGGGATTCGGCGTCTTGTTTGAGTACGGTTAGCGCAGTACGCATTCTGTTGCGATACAGGAACGTGAACAACAGTACGGCCAACCCTGTAGCAAGCAGAATCAGGTAAAGGCTGTCCGCACCCAGAGTGTATCCGATGTAACCGCTTACAAACGGGCCCACCACCAACCCTATTCCGTACAGTCCCTCATACGCCCCTATCATTCTTCCAGCGGCGAGCTTTTTGGAGCCGGCCAGTAGCATGTCGAAAATCACCGGATATATGGAAACAAGTCCAAATCCCAGCAACAACATAGCAACAACAAACTCTGCAAAGGTGGTGGCCACCATGGATACGGCCATAGCTGCGATCACGCACGACGTAGACAGCAGAAGTATTTTCCTTCTGTGTACGACCAACCTCTTTGCCAGAAACGATCCTAAAACTTTGGTGATTCCAAAGATGGCGTATAGCTGCATTACGGCGGCGGCGTCGAATCCATGCTCCTGTATAAATACCGGATACAGTGACAAAACCAAGCCGAATGTGACGGTGCTGTATAGCAGTACTGTAACCTGCACTGGAAATTTCAGTACCTCCTTGAACAGACGAGGATCTATCTGGACCCCCTTTGACTTGTGATGCGGGTAATTTAGTACGAACAGGATAACTCCGACACTTGTTATGCATGCCGTGATCAGAAGAAGCGTACGGTCATCCACCCCGAACGTCCCCAGTATGAGTGATCCGACCAGCGGTCCTATCATAAAGCCTATCACGCGGCACATCATGAGCTTCGTCGTGAGCTTTACCCTAGTGTCGGGGTTTTGGGAGACGGCGTGTATCGCCGGTGGCCATATCAGAGAGTATGAAAGGCCCAATAGGAGGCAGTACAGCGTGAGCTCCGTTATGGTAGTCGAGGTGGATATCAGGTACAACGATACAGCAGACGCTGCAAAGCCGGCCGCAAGCAGGTATTTGTCGTTTATGCGACCCAGCACGATCCCTAGCGCCAGCGGCACCAGAACATATGGTAGGCAAGTCACCGTTACTATCACTCCGATATCAATGTAGGTCGCACCTAACTCGTTGGCGGCAAAGATTGGTATTATTGGAGCGCGCATACCCCAAACGAAGCCGACCAGTAGTGATGCAGATAGCAACAGATGCGTAGTCCGGTGCACGTAACGTATGGCAAGCACTTGAATATATTTTCGATGTGTGAACCACAGGCCATTGAGCAGGCTCCGCGCAAGGCCTTCAGCAGCACGTATGGTACGTCGAGGTTCCGCTTCACGCCAGCGCGCAGTAACAGCCATCATGCGGCAAGTATATACGCAACCAAGGAGACGAAATAGCACTAGGCTGTCCAGATTCAATGGTGGACATGTCACAGGAGTCGACACGCTGCCCTTTGATCTGCGCAGACCGCCAGTGTATGGAAATGTAGATTCCAATAAATGGCTAATCCGTCGGGGGTGCTGTATTGCCGGATGAGGCAGGCGCACTCGAGGGAATTTATCATTCCAGAGTCAATCGTCACCCCGTTACTGAAGGCATCCGTCAGATAGGCCGTGTACTCCAGCCTAAGTGTCTCCTTGCCCGTGTTTTGTACGACTCCTTTCACGTGCGCGTAACTGGACGTCGCCTCGCAGGACGTCACCGCAAAGTTAACGCCGCAGTCAACTAGACACTTCGGTATTCCGTAAAAACTCGATCTCGTGCTCAAGCACCTCGTTCATCTCCTCAAGTTTCTTGTTGTCTGCCTTGAGGCGCTCGACGCGTTCATACAGTGCCGAGATCGTCTCTGCTGATTCCTGATTCTGCGCCTGCATTGTTGAAAGTGTTATGATTCCTTGTTCGACCAAGTACTGGATGGCGTCGACAAACGCACCGTCGTCTATCAGACCTTGTGACCAAAAGCCCGCTGTGTCCTTCACCCACGACGGTACGCCTCCCGATGGCGTCTCTTCTGCATGCGCCAGGGAGCCGAGATCCGCGGACAAGTAACGGCGCATAACTCGTAGTCAGCAACCCAATTTGAAACAGATTACGAACAGGTCACCTATTTGACAGTCCCGCTCAGGTCACCAAGACTGGACAGAGTCCATCGCCTATCGCGTTCATTATGGTGTACTGCAGCACGGGGACGTATAAATCGCGTATCCGACAACCATGGATTGTCAGTTGCTTGACTATAAACCCCCCCGGAAAGGGCAACCGCCCGCTCTCCTCCCTCTTTTATCCACCCCGCGCCCACGGAGAGCGCGGAATAGGTGCAGGAATCCACCAACGCAGCTGCAGGGGGAAGGGATCCCGGCTGTGATAATGTTCTGTTATCTGGCTCGTTGACTACGCAGCCACGTCAAGGGGCTTGTCACGCGTTCAATAGTCCTTTAGTACAGCATCATCGGTTATGTTGCGATCTAACCTGTCTGAGCAGTACGTCACCATCTTTTTGATATTGTCATAGTCAGGATAACCTTTGCCCACTCCCGACATTGGATCGATCTCGCCTATCTTGGACAGGGTGTCGCGTATCTCCTGAATCAGCTCGGAATGCATGATGTCGTTTGACTCGCTTATCATCTCGTTGGCGCGGGTTGTAGTCAGGTTCATGGTCTTGGATGCGTCTGCGATGGAAGATTGGACGGAATCGTACGTGCCAGTCTTTTTGAGACACATGTTTATCAGGCCGATACTCATGAGTATTACTCCAAGTTGGTTCTTGAGCTCCTGCTTGACGAATATGGCCCTGCTCTTCCGGGATTCGGCGTCGTATTTGATCAAGGCTATTGTAGTACGCATTCGGTTGCGATACAGGAACGTCAACAGCAATACGGCTGCTCCTGTAGCAATCAGAATCAAGTAAAGGCTGTCCGAACCCAGGGTGTACCCGATGTAACCGCTTACAAACGGGCCCACCACCAGCCCTATTCCGTACAGCCCCTCGTACGTCCCTATCATTCTCCCAGCGGTGAACTTTTTGGAACCGGCCAGTAGCATGTCGAGAGTCACCGGATATATGGAAATGAATCCAAATCCCAGCAACAGCATAGCAACGACAAACTCTGCAAAGGTGGTGGCCATCATTGATACGGCCATGGCTATGATCACGCACGACGTGGACAGCAGAAGTGTCTCCCTTCTGTGTTCGGCCAGCTTCTTTGCCAGAAACGATCCTAAAATCCTGGTGATCCCAAAGACGGCATACAGCTGCATTACGGCGGCGGCGTCGAATCCATGCTCCTGTATAAATACCGGATACAGTGACAAAACCAAGCCGAATGCGATGGTGCTGTATATCAGTACTGTAACCTGTACTGGAAATTTCAGTACCTCCTTGAACAGGCGAAGATCTAGCTGGACTCCCTTTGACTTGTGATGCGGGTAATTTAGTACGATCAAGACAATTCCGGTACTTGTTATGATTGCTGTAATCAGAAGGAGCGTACGGTCATCCACTCCGAACGCTCCTAGTATGAACGATCCGACCAGCGGTCCTATCATAAAGCCTATCACGCGGCACATCGTGAGCATCGCCGTGAGCCTTACCCTCGTCTCGGGGTTTTGGGAGATGGCGTGTATCGCCGGTGGCCATATCAGGGAGTATGCAAAGCCCAATAGGAGGCAGTACAGTGTGAGCTCCGTTATGGTGGTCGAGGTGGATATCAGGTACATCGCCAGGGCAGACGTTGCAAAGCCCGCCGTAAGCAGGTATTTGTCGTTTATGCGACCCAGCACGATCCCTAGCGCCAGCGGTACCAGAATATACGGCAGACAAGTCACAGTTACTATCATTCCGATATCACTGTAGGTCGCACCCAACTCGTTGGCGGCAAAGATTGGCACTATTGGGGCGCGTATACCCCAAACGAAGCCGACCAGTAGTGATGCAGATAGCAACAGATACGTAGTCCGGCGCACGTAACGTGTGGCAAACGTCTTGAATATATTTTCGATGGGCGTGGCCCACAGGTTATTGATTCGATTCCGCCCAAGTCCTTCAACAGCATGTCTGACACGCCGAGGTTCCGCTTCCTCCACGTCAGCACGCACCTATGCTGACGCGGTTGCGGCGTTATGCCGTCGCGCCACAACGGCGCGTCGACCTACCGCGGGAGCGGCATAATGAAGGGGGGCTCCAAGTGGATACGCAGCGCCACAGTCGAGGCTGTCGCCACCACGATGCGGCGCGACGCGAGGATGGCAAAGGCATGCGCGAAAACAAGAAGCGGGGCGGGGCGAGCAAGACAAGGTTGCCGTGGCGCGCCACACGCTTGAGATAATATGGTACATGCCGACCAAGAACGAACCGTGCCGGATCCAGCGTGCAGAAACCCGTACGTCGTCCCGTCGGCCCCGGGGTTAGGGGCCCCGTCCGACAATCCCGCGCACCCCCGTCGCGCGCCGCGCGGGAGGCGATCGTTGCCCGCGCGCGAGCGGGACGTCGGTGGCCTGCCTCGTGTCCGCGATGCGGCCCGCCTCCAACCTGCCGCTGCTGCATCCCCGGCACGTCTTGGAGGCGTGGTGTATGGTCGGCGATGACTTGCGGCCGTGCGAGACGCCCCTGTGCCCCGGCCTCCGTCTGGGCCTCTTGTAGTCTGTCGGATCCTTCCTTGAGGCCCTCTTCCGTTTCGGGAAGTTCGTCGACGGCCGGCTGTGCGGGTTCTCGTAGTATGCGGAGCGCCCCGCCTCCCTTGTCCAGCTGCCCCCGCCTCCCTTGTCCAGCTGCCCCCGCCTCCCTTGTCCAGCTGCCCCCGCCTCCCTTGTCCAGCTGCCCCCTCCCCCCCCCCACCAGCTGCTCAATCTGGATACTGCCGCTCCAAGGCCTCGTCCCTCCCTTGACCTACGCTATGACCCGCGCAAGCCCGCCTCGCAACAGCTTGACCTTGAGGGGTTTGACACTGCATTCGCGTATGCCAAGTACCGCATAGAACTGATGATCTGGAAAGTTTGGCCTTGCGTTCAACCTAACCAGTAACGGCCGCCACGCGGCAAAGCATATACATAACCAAGGGGGCGAAATAGCATCAAGTTGTCCAAATTCAATGGCGGGTATGTCACAGGGGGCGATACGTTGTCCTTTAATCTGCGCAGACCGTCAGCATATGAAAACGCAGATCCCAATAAATGGCTGATCCGTCGGGGTGCTGTATTGCTGTATGAGGCAGGCGCGCCCGAGGGAAACGGGAAAGATAAAATGAAGAATAGTGGCGGGTTTCACTTTTCCACAAGAACGGGGGATCTGTAACAATGAAGGTACTGGCAGTTGACGATAACCAAGATATACTAAATCTGATAAGTCTCATCGTAGAGTCGATGGGGCACAATCTCGAGCTTGCACACGACGGCCAGGAGGGACTCGAGCTTATACGCAGCAAAGAATATGACTTGGTTTTTCTGGACATGTCAATGCCCAACCTCACAGGCCTTGAGGTCATAGACGCGCTTGTACAAGACGGCATCATAAAGAAGCAGCGCGTAACTCTCTTCACCGCTTCATATCTGGGCGTAGAGGACATAGAAGCCGATCTACGCAAGAAGGGCGTTTATTCCATACTGGCAAAGCCGGCAGACATAGATCAGATAACAGACCTGCTGGAGAAGGTTGCGTCTGAAGTCACATCCGCTTGAGCAAAAATCGATGACAGGGCAGGGAGGCGGAAGCTAGGATGGGCCGGAGGCATTCGGCCACGCCGTCGGCAATTTCTACGGGCTCCAAAGCGGCACGGAGCCGCACACGGGAAAGGCGGCAAGGCCCCGGCAGAGGCCGCGGGCGTGCGCATAGACGGAATTGGCAAACGGGCGGCGCTCCTGGCGTCTGCGTTCATGCGTTGATCTGCATGGGCAGGGGTGAGCGGATGCAGCGCGCACAGGCACGCTGCACAGGTACGTCGTGACATCCCAATCCGCATTGCGGCAAGTCGCGCGCGGCCGGCCGGGTCCCAGTCTCTGCCATAACTCGCCGCGCGCCGCTTTTGCAACGGCACGGGGTGTTCAAAATCTAAATATACTACAAGGCAAAATATGGGCATAAATGGAATCCACGACGGCCGAGCAGACGCACGTCGACAAGCCCAAGCTCAAGAAGATGGTACACGAAATGCGCCGGTTGATAAACATGGACGGAATCATCATAGACTGCAACGAAGCGTATGCCGAGAAGCTCGGCTACACCATAGACGAGGTAATCGGGATGAGCATGGATGAGCATACGCCTCCCGACCACAGGGCCGACATGCGCAGGGAATTCGACGAGTGGAAGGAGACGAAGAAGTCAAAAACCCTCAAGACTTGGATCATATCCAAGGACGGAAAGGGAATTGAGACGATCTCATCCATAAGCACCAGCATCGACAGCAGGGGCAGGGTAGCGGGCATGTCCGATGTCATGATGGATTTTGTCGAGCTAAAGACGTTCCAAAAGTACGTGATGATCAGAAAGTTTGAGAGCCTGTACGAGAAATCTCCGGATCTGTACAGGACAGTGAACTACAACGGCACAATCGTAGACTGCAACAGAACCTACCTGAAAGACCTGGGATACGACAGCAAGGACGAGGTGCTGGGCAGCAACCTGCTCGAGCATACGGCAGACAGGAGCGTCGATACCCTGCGCATACACATGGCAACCTGGAGAAAGACAGGCAGGGAGAAAGACTCGGAAATATGGATGAAGCGCAAGGACGGGACAGAGTTTCCGGCCCTCCTGACGCCAACCAACATCTACGACGACGACGGCTTCATGATCGGAAGAAACGTGGTCATAAAGGACACGTCAAAGCTGCACGAGACCAAGAAGATGCTCAGCGAGAAGGAGAAGATCGACAAGATGAAGGAAGAGTTCCTGTCGATGGTTACACACGAACTAAAATCGCCACTCACTCCGATTATTGGATTCGCGCAGGCATTGGCCAGGCCGAAACTGCTGGGGGAGATGAATGAGAAGCAGATGGAGGCACTGAACACCATCCTGTCGAACGCCACCACGCTCAAGAAGCTGATAGGGGACCTGCTCGACGCGCACAAGCTGGAGCTGGGAAAGATGAAGTTCGCCCTCAAGGAGATGTCGGTAAACGACCTGATGGCCGTCATAGAAAAGTCCTTCCAGCTCACGGCGCAGGAAAAGGGAGTCACGATACAGTGTACGGTAGCAGGCAAAGAAGAGATCAAAATGGTCAGCGATATTGACAGGGTCAAGCAGGTGATCACGAACCTGGTATACAATGCGATTGACTTTGTGCCAAAGGATACCGGCAGAATTACGATAACCGCGGAACGAAAGGACCCTGACGTTGTCTTCTCAGTGAAGGACAACGGGATCGGCATACCGCCGGAGAAGCAGAAACAGCTGTTCGCAAAGTTCTATCAGGCCGACACATCGCACAGCAGGAAGCACGGCGGAACCGGACTTGGCCTGTCGATCTGCAAGGGGATGGTGGAGAGCCTGGGCGGCAAGATAAACGTGGAGAGCACGGAAGGGGAGGGAAGTAATTTCTACTTTGCCCTGCCCGTGGGGAAGCGCATTGAGCCGGTCCCCGCGAATTGAGACTGGCCAGGCGGCAAGAATTCTTATATTTCAAGATCCAGACGCGCCGTATGGAGTCTGGCCACTTGCAGGAGACTGACGCGGCATACAGGGTGTACCTGTACGTCTTTTACCTGTGCGCGACCGTCATGGCGGCGGGAGCCGCATACGGGGCGTACGCAACGACTATCGAGTGGCTCGAGAACGGCACCTACGTCATGGGAGAGGTCGTACACAACACCACCATTCCGTTTGAGAACTTTGCAAGGGTCTCCACGTGGCTATTCTTCTCCGCCGTGGTGGGCTGGTACTGCGTCTCCAGGATAGGGTGGAAGAAGACCGCGGGGGGCAAGATCACCGGGACCAGGATGGCCCTGCTGCAACTCATGCTTGTCGGGTTTGCCATCATCACGCTGTACGAGGTCCTGTACAACTTTACCGTCCTCAACGCCCAGATAACGGCCGGGGTGGCGGACGGCGCGGTCCCCGACATAGACCGCCTGTCAGTGGCCTATCCGGATCCGGACAGGCCCTGGAACCTGGTCTTCGCGACAAAGATATTCCTTGCAGGGTTTATCATAAGCGCGCACGCCCTGTACCTGAGCACAAAACCAAGAAAGGAGCTCGACTAGCGCGCACGGCGGCGCGCCCGCGGGGAAGCTGTTGTTGCGGCTGCGCCACAACCATGGGCGCCTAACGTGCGCGAAAGATGGGCAGGCTGTCGGCCGTGACGGGCCGCGCCGGGGCCGGCCTGCCGGGCCGGGGGCGATCCCGCGCGTAGCTTTATACGTTTACCGCCGTCAGCCAAACTTGGTTGGATGTTGAGGATAGAATAAGGCTGATTGCCGCGCCGCCCACCCAGGAGATCGTAACGGAGGACGACCTGAGGACCATACTCGAGACGAACGACTCGCCGAGGCACTACATAGGCCTGGAGATCTCAGGATTCCTGCACTTGGGGAGCCTCCTGAGCGTCGGCTACAAGATAAACGACTTTGCGAGGGCCGGCGTCAGATGCACCGTGTTTCTGGCCGACTGGCACACCGTAATAAACGACAAACTGGGCGGAAGCTGGGACGCCGTATCAAGGGTTACCAGATACTACCGGGACGCGTTCAGGCTGGTCTGCCCCGACGCCGAGATAAGGCTCGGAACCGACCTGTACAACGAAAAGCCCGGGTACTGGCAGGAGCTGGTCGCGTTCACAAAGCACATGTCCCTTGAGCGCACCAAGAGGGCCCTTACCATAATGGGGCGCTCAGAGGACGAGAAGAACATGGGCCTGGCAAGGCTCCTATACCCGCCCATGCAGGCAGTCGACATACACTCCCTTGACGTGGACATCGCGCATGCGGGGATGGACCAGCGCAGGATACACATGCTGGTAAGGGAGATATTTCCAAAGATGGGGTGGAAGGTCCCCGTCGCCGTCCACCACGGGCTGCTGCCGGGACTCTCA
This sequence comes from Candidatus Nitrosopumilus sp., assembly GCA_965207075.1. GTDB lineage: Archaea > Thermoproteota > Nitrososphaeria > Nitrososphaerales > Nitrosopumilaceae > Nitrosopumilus. The sequence goes on from CBDBLO010000002.1 coordinate 135,367, forward strand.
AGGCCTGCCAGCAGCGGCGGCGGCGGCGTCGCCGCAGGCGGGCCGCAGGCGGGCGCCAAGATGAGCAAGTCGGATCCCGACTCCAGCGTCTTCATGCACGACACGGACGAGCAGATACAAAAAAAGATCAAAAAGGCGTGGTGCGAGGAGGGCGACATAGAGAACAACCCGGTGCTGGCAATCGCAAAGGGCATCGTGTTTCATGACGCGGGCAGGGCCGTTACGGTTGAGCGCCCGGAAAAATTCGGCGGAAACGTCTCGTACGACAGCTACGAGTCGCTAGAGTCGGCGTTTGGCTCCCGCAGCCTGCATCCGGCCGACCTGAAGCGCGCCATAGGCGATGAGCTTGCAAAAATCGTGGCCCCGATAAGGGACAGGCTTACGCTGTCAGACGAGACGGCAGAGGCCATCAGAGGCAGCTCCCAGTGACGCACGGCGCGGATGCCGGGGCTGTCTGCCTGCCGGGGCCGGTGCGCCGACGCCCGAGTCGCTCATGGCGCCGCGCCGAGCCTGTACTTTGACGTATAGCCGCGGGGGTTTATCATCAGGTCGCCGTACGTGTACGTAGAAGAGTTTCCCACTATGACCGTGCTTATCATGCCAAGCTTGTCGGAGTGGTCCGGTAGGCTCTGGAGATCCGTCAGCACCACCGTCTCAGAGTCCCTGAACGCGCCCTTTATTATGGCGACGGGCGTCTCCGGCTTGCGGTGCCGCAGCAGTATCTCACGCGTGTCCTGCAGCTGGTGTATGCGCCGCTTGCTTGCCGGATTATATATCACGAGGACAAAGTCGCCCATGGCAGCTGCCTCCACCCGCTTTACTATGATCTCCCACGGGACCAGCAGGTCCGACATGCTGACCACGGCAAAGTCCGTCATAAGGGGCGAGCCCACTATCGACGCGCAGGAGTTCAGCGCGGATATCCCCGGGACAATCTCCACCTCGGGGTCGGCCGCCCCGTCCTTGGCGGAGGGGTTCCAGCCCGACTCGGCAAGCGTCTCGTATATGAGGCCCGCCATCCCGTATATTCCGGGGTCGCCGCTTGACACGAGCGACACGGTCTTGCCGGACCTTGCAAGGTCGATACACTGCTGGGCCCGCTCGACCTCCTGCGTCATGGCGTACCGGTATACGGTCTTGCCGTCGATGAGGCCCTTGACCAGGTTGACGTACGTCTCGTATCCGACTATGGTGTCGCTCTGGGCAATGGCCTCCTTTGCGCGAAACGTCATGTGGTCATGGTGTCCCGGCCCGACGCCGACTATGAACAGCTTGCCTGCCACGTAGTGACGCAGGGGCCGGTCGCAATTTATCCGTAGCGGCCGCCCCCGAGGATCAAGAGGGTGTTTCCCAGCAGACCCCGTGCGGGCGGCTGCGGCGCCGGCCGGCCGGCGGCATCCGCGCCAATAATTTACTGGAACGGGTCTACGAGGGGCGCGTTGATCACATAGTAGCTGTTGGTTGGCCGCGCGAGGCCCGCCGTCAGCATCCCCTCGTCCCGGAACGACTCTATGTCGGCCACGTTCTCAAGCACGGTAGCGTGGGCAGGATCGTTCCACTCCACGGTATGCACGCGCCACAGGGGCGTGTACGCGGTTCCGTTCTGCCACCCGGGTTCGGCGCCAAATATCGGGGCCTGGAACCCCAGTGAGCCGGAGCCAGTGACGCCGTTCTCAAAGACGTAGAGATCGGCGGCGGCGGCGTGGTCAACCAAACCTGCATACGCGGGTACGGACTCGACCCCTATTATGCCGGCGGGGCGCTCCGGGGTCGCGCCAGTCACTATGTGGTACGTGGTGCGCCCGTCGGGGCCCCAGCCGCGGTGGGCCACGAACGTCACGGTCATGTTCTCCGTGTCAATCTCAGTTATCTGGCCGCCGCCGTACGGCATCTGGCCCGAAAAGTCGGCGTCCACGCGCACTGCTGCCTGGTCGTGTCGCTGGTATTTGCCGCCGTCAGTGTTGCCACCCCCGCCGCCGCTGCTGCCGGTGCTGGTGCCGTCGCCCGGCCACCTGACCTGCGGCATGTTCACTATAACCACGTCATCACCAAGGGATACGCGTCCGGCCTCCTCCTCCCTGAGTATGTCGTCGACGCTCTCAAGCGTAATCTCGTTCTGTCCTGGCTTCCACGCCACCTTTATGACCTCGCTCAGCGCGCTGTACCCCGCCTCGGCAGGCGTTGACGAAAAGACCTCGGTCTGGTACCCGTACAGCCCGTCGCCCTCTATCCCGTTTGTAAACACGTAGACCTGCTGCAGGACAGATTCCGGCAGCGGGGCGGCAGGCGAGTCGGGCGGCAGGGCCAGAACCGGGGAGTGCTGCACGCGCCACCCCTGCGCCTCGGAGATCTCCGCCGCGTAGTCGGCGTCCCCCGCGTCGGTTATGATGTACAGCAGCGGGTCGCCCTCGTACATGCCCTCGTGCATCGGTATGACCGCGGGAACGCTGGTCCTTGAGAGCGGCAGGTGCGGATCGCCGGGCGGCGTCTCCACTGAGATGGTCTGCATGACCACGGGGGTGGGCTCGCCGCGCACCCAGCCGTCCACGCTCACGGTTGCGGCAAACCGGTCCTTCCCGTACAGCGCGACTGCCGCCCCGGTAAACTCGACGGAGGCCGCGCCCGCGCCGGTCCCAATGACGGAGGCCGCGTACCTGGTCTGCCCGTCCACAGTCCACACGGGAAGCCCGTAGTCTGCGGCGTCCTGGATGTCCTCTGAGGTGATCGCGTGGAGTATCATCACGTCCACCGGCGCGCTCGACGCAAAGGTCATGGAGCCGTCGTATATGGTGCCGGGGTTGGGCGACAGGACGAACGCGATGTGCCTTTCCCCTTGCTGCTGCTGTGGCTGCTCAGACACCAAGTCCGCGCCAGGCATGCCGGGATCGGCCGACGACGTGAGGGTCTCTGTAAAGTGCACCTTTTTGCGCGTGTTGGCGTCTGCAAACTGATCCAGCGCGCCCATCGGGACTGCATACAGCGCGCCGGATATGACGACAGCGGCGACTGCCGCGACGGCGGCAGCTGACAGGAACCTCTTCAATACCCGCACCAATGCATGTTCCCATAAATGATTTTGGACGTCGGCGGAAAGCCGCATCCGGGGGGGTCAGCCTGCCCTTCCAAGCCCGAACATGTCGTGCAGGGCCCGCACGGCGCCGTCCGCGTCCTCGTTGCGCACCACAAATGCAAGATTCAGCTCAGACGACCCCTGGGTTATCATGGCCACGTTGATCCCGGCGGTACCCATCGACTCGAAGACCTTGGAGGCCACGCCGACAGTGCCGCGCATCCCGGACCCGATGAGCGCCACGATCGACATGTTGGTGGTGACCTCCAGCCTCTTGATTATCTTGCCCAGCAGTTTCAGCTCCAGCGAGCTTACGGCCCTGTCCAGATCCGAGTCCCGGACCACTATGGTAATGCTCGACTCCGACGGGTTCTGCGATATCATCATCACGTTGATTTCGGCCTCCGCCAGCGTGGCAAATATCCGGGCCGCCGTGCCGGGCGTCCCCACCATGCTCCCCCCCTGTATGTCCACCAGGCCGCTGTCCCTGATGCGGCTTACGCACTTTACGGTGTTCCTGACCGTGGGCGGCGGCGAGGCGGTGACCAGCGTGCCGGGATCCCCGGTGTTCCTTGAGCTGCGTATGCGCATCGGAATCTCCCGCGCCAGGACGGGCTCAAACGTGCGCGGGTGTATCTGCTTTGCCTCAAAGAGCGCCATCTCGACTGCCTCCACGTACGAGACGTGCCTGAGGGTCCTCGCATCGCGCACGAGGCTCGGATCGGCGGTCAGGAGGCCGTCCACCTCCCCCATGAGCCAGATCTCGTCGGCCCCTATGCACGAGCCTATTATGGTGGCCGTATAGTCGGAGCCGCCCCTGCCAAGCGTCGTGAACCGGCCGTGCTGGTCGGCGCCCACAAAGCCGCCCACCACAGGAACCACGCCGTCGGACATGGCGGCGCCGAGGATCTTTGCAACCCGCAGGCGGGTGGTGTCCATCAGCGGCCTCGCCTGGCCGAACTCGGAGTCGGTCACGATACCGGCCTCCTTGCCGGTAAGCGGTACTGCGCGCACCCCGCGGCGGTCTGATATGGCCCCCGCAACCAGCTTGACTGACAGCCTCTCCCCGAACGACAGCATGTAGTCCATCATGCCCGGCGTCACCTCGCCGAGCAGCACCATGCCGTCTATGAGCGCCATCAGCTCCGCAGAGTCCGAGTCGATGGCGGCAAGCATCCTCTTCTGGACCGATGCCTTTTCCGCCACCCGGACTGCCAGGCGCCTGTGCCTCCTGATCATGCCGGAGGCCAGGCGCTCTGCCGGCCTCTTGTCGCCCCTCTTGATCGAGTCTGCGATGCTCAGCAGGGTGTCCGTGGTGCCGCCCGTCGCGGAGCACACCACGACAAGCCGGCTGCTCCTCGAGAGTCCGGCGACGTATGCGGCCATGTTGCGGATGTCCTTTGCAGACGTGATTGACGCCCCGTCGTACTTGAGGACGAGCAGCTGCTCCCGCATGTCACACCGGCCGGTTGCAGCCTTAAAATGCTTTAACCCTCGACCCGCGGGGCCAGGTAAAAGTGGATCCTGCCTATGTTCGCAATCTTGCACTCGAGCCTGAGCGGCTTTGCAGACGAGAACTCGCACGTCACGCGGGACGTGGCTCCCCCGACGGCCTTTATGACCGGATTGAGGTACTCCAGCGAGTAGGTTCCGGTGCTCTCCGTCTTGGTCTCCACCTCCTCGATTATGTTATCCGAGGAGTTTGCGTCGTCGCTTCCGGAGTCGCGCGAGCCGGACACCCCAAGCTCTATCGCGACCTCGCCTGAGTCGCCCTTGCCGGAAAACTCCACTATGTTGCCCGCGACGCGGATCGTCAGGTACTCGGAGACCACCTGCACGTCGCCGAGCACCTTGTCAAACTTTGTGGTGGGGACCACGATCTTGGTGTCGTACGGTATCTTGGGGAGCGGCGTGTCGGTGGCAGAGCTCTCTATCAGCCGTATCCTGTACTTTTTGTTGCGGCCGACCGTAACGAGCAGCTTGTTGTCATCGGAGATGCTTATGTCGATGCTGTCCTTCTTGTCGGCCCTCTTTATTATCTTGGAGAACTCGTCGATGCGGACGCCGAACTTTATGTCGCTGTCGCACTCGTACTTTTCAAAGGCCGAGTTGGGCCACGAGATGTCTATCAGCGCCACGTGGGACGGATCCATGCCCCGGAACGTGATTCCCTCGGCCGTGGCGTCAAAGGTGGCCTCCTCGACCAGCGTGGATATCGCGGATATGATGGTCTTGAGGTCGTCTGAGCCGCTTGTCTTTGCAGTAAAAGTCAAGGTGACTTGGGCGCCGCAACCCCTTGTTAAAAATCATGCTGCTGGAGCTCGGCGGCGGTGGCAGGGGCGGCAGGGCGCGGGGGATTGCCCGGGCGGGCGCCCCCGCATCGCGCGGCGCGGTCACGAATAGTCGCGCCAGGTGTACTGGCATTTCGTGCAGCGGTAGAACTGCGTGGTGGGCTCGTCGGCGCTCCGGGTCTGCAGCATCCACCATACGGCCTCGTCGTTTCCGCACTTTTCGCACTCTATCTTGATCGTGGGGCGCGACTCGTCCTCGTCTGAATCATCAAAGACGTTCAGGCCGCTGACGCCTTGGGCGCCGTCGCCATTGTCTGCGGCAGCGGAGGCGGAGGCCGGATTCACTGGTTCCCCGCCCTGCGCGTTGGTATGCCCGCATTTCGGGCAGATCAGGCCGTCCGCGCCGCGCCTCATCTTCACCTCGCATGTGGGGCAGAACTTCAACTCATTCGACCTTGACTGTGGAATAAAAGAGATCCTTGAGGCCCGAGGCCGTCTTTATCGCGGACTCGGCCGCCTTTTGGATCTCGGCCAGCGGCGCCGAGGACGAGCCGACCTTCATCCAGCACTCGTTCGTGAGCGGATGCTTTACTATGACGCCTGCAAAGCTGGTTCCGGCCGCCTTGAGAAGCTCGTGCTGTATTATGTACAGGATTCCGATATCGGCCTCCGCGATTGACAGGTTGACCTCCTTGGGCTCCGAGCTTACCACATTGGCCTTCATGTGAATGCGCCGCCCCAGTTGCGGATATAAATCAATCCTGCCGCAAAAGGAGGCTAAAGGTCAGCGGCAGATCGTGGCAGACGTATCCGCCACAGGGCGCCAGCCGTATCCGTCGGACTTTGGGTATACCTCATACTGGGTGTACGTGAGCGGAAAGTCCATGTCCCCGTCCGCGCCGAGCCTGTACTCGCCGAGCGCCCCGTCGCCGACGCTCCTGTCTGAGTGGTGGTGTTCGTGGGTGTCCAGCCCGGCCGCGACGTCGAGTATGAGTGACCTGACCGTGGACGTGGAGTTTATCGCAAGCTCCTCATCGTTTACGATTACGGTGTCTGCGAGCAGAAAGACCGCGTCATATGTGTTGTACCCATACGTGGAGTCATCCGTAAATGACTGGATTGGAATCGCGCGGTTTGTGGGATTCGGAACGGCCTCAAACTGTGATGCCACATAGCCTACGGATTCCAGAAATTGAGCCACGACGGCGTTGCCTGCAATGGCGCTGCTCTGGGACGTTCCGTCCGCCCCGTACCACTTTACAGCACCAAGCGTGTCGGACAGTTCCGCGTTGGATGCAATGTGCTCGACTAGGGCGATCGTATCGCCGACAAACGACATCTGCACGACTGCAACCGCGTCTGCCCCGTGCGCGGAGACAAGTTCGTCGACCTCTGCCGCAGCCTGCGCTGCCACGGCAGGTGCGTTGGTGCCATCTTCATCCATCCGGATGGTGAGCGCCACGTTGCCTGCATATTCTTGGGCTATGGCGTCGCGGATCCCCTCACCCCATATGTCATTCCGGTATATGAGAACTATGTACCCCTTGCCGTCGTCTATGAGGCTCTCTGAGATGACGACGGACTGTGCAGAGTCGTCTGGAACGAGCCTAAAGAGGCTGTCGTCTTCAATGGCAAGCTGTACGGCGGTGGAGGCCGGCGAGAGCAGGACGACGTCGTTGGTGGTGTCGGTATACGCCTTGGCCCTGTCAGCCGTCGAGCTGCACATTGGTCCGATGAAATACCGGAACCCCTCAGACTCCAGCTGCTTTATCGTGTCTACGACTACCTTGTTTGGGTCGCACGGATCTCCGTCGGTCAGGTCGATCACCCTGCTTGTGATGTAATAGTTTGATGTCGTAATGTCCGACTGCTCGCGGTTGTATGCCTCTACCGCATAATTGAACGCATCCTTGTGCCCAAAGTCGCTCAAGAGCGCAATCTTGATCTCGCCGTCGACGGTCTGGGCAGAGGTGTCGTGCACGAACAGGCCGTCCTCGGCCGTCACACCGCCAATGGAAAGAGCCGCCGCAACCGCAACAACTGCGCACAGCGCGGGTGTTGGGATCCCTAGAAGCTTCACTTTACACTATTCCAATGTGGAGTATATAAGTTCACGCTGCCGCCGGGCGCTGTCCAACTTTTCACCGCCAAAGTCACGAAAAGCTTAAAGATCATGACGCGCCCCGGTGGCAAAGCTTATTGATCATATTGTAATCGCCATGTCAATGGCTTCCAAAAGAAGCAAGAAGGACGACAAGAAAAGACAGGATGCCCATGTGCGGGCATACAAGGCGGAACGGCGAAGGCAGAAGATCAAGGAGTGCCGCGACTACAAGACGTATGAGAGAAAGCGAAGGGGCGAGGGCAGGGTGAAGAGGATCAGGATCAAGCAGCTAGCTAAACTGATCCGCGACACCCTGCCAGACGCCACAGATACGAACGTTTCCAGGATCGTGTGCGTCGTAGACATGACATACCGCGGCCACTCGTACCGCAGACACGTCGAGTACCTGGATGAGCATTCAGGCTCCGTAAGCATGTACGGGCTAAAAAGAGTTCCCTCGAAATCCGGCCTCCACGGCTGGGCAGGGGAGCTTGCAGGCGACATGGAGTTCGTGCTGGGGCTCCTCGCCAGACAGGCCGGGGACGACGCGCGCGGCACCCTGCTGGGCGACTCGTCGGGGTTCTCCATAGTGAAATACGAGGACTGGGAGGACGCCAAGCGCGGGATCATATCCCGGCGCGAGTTCGACAAGCTCCACATACTGGTCGCGCCGCACGGCAGGATCGCGACGTGCGCGGTAACCGCGGGACGGCGGCACGACTCGCCGGTGTTCCGGGAGATGTACGGGCGCATACCGCAGGGAAGCGGCCGCACCATACTGGACGCCGCGTACCTGTGCAAGGCAAACTGCAGGATGATCGCGCGCAGCGGGCGCAGTCCGGTCATATGCCCAAAGGGGAACTCCCGGGCAAGGGGGCTGCATCCGATGGGCCAGATGCTGAAGTGGTACGAGAGCGACCGTGACGGGTTTGACAGGGCATACCACCAGCGGAGCCTGGTCGAGACCGCGTTCTCCGTCATCAAGGAGAGGTTTGGCGCCGTCGCGCGCGCAAAGACGTTCCGCATGAGGCAGCTGCAGCTCGCGCTAAAGTGCGTCTGCTACAATCTCGTCGCCTGATTCCGCATCCGCCCGCAGGGGGGCAGTGCACCCCCCCAGCGTACGCTGCAGACTGATGCGCCACACGCAACCAAAAACCGGAGACTTGCCGCCGGACATGCCACAATTGCGGCAGAAACGGACCCGCCCATCGCCTAAAGCCCGCTTAATTGTCCATAAAATTGGGGCGCGGCTTACAAGAGTTGGACAGCGCCCTGCCGCCGGGGCCGAACACATGGCAACGTCCACCACCACCACCACCCCCACGAACCGGCCTGTTTGGGTCGATCTTATCGGATGCTAGGATTCCAGAATTCGTGCGTGTTGCGCGAGGGAGGGGACGAACGGTTGCCGGACTCGTCTCCCGCCCGCAAAGTCTGAGGATGCGGGATGGCAGACACGAACTTTCAGGGGGCTTGGGTCCCTGCGGCGCCAAAGGTCATCCCCCTCCTCCACGCACGCCCCGCCGTACTGACCAAGTGATCCTTGCTCAAACGCCAACTATTCCCTAGCACGGGTGCCATGCGCGCCCGCAACGCACACATAAAGCAGGGACGCGCCCACCGCAGTCGGATGGCAGAAAGCAGGTTCTCGGAGGTAACGCTGACGTCGCCCAAGGCCGAATACTCCCCCGGCGAGAACGTCGAGATAACGGCAGAGTTCTCCATACAGGGAGGGATCAGGAACGCCTTCAACGAGGACGACTGGACCAAGGCCTACGAGGCAAACGACGTCTCATTCAAGCTCAAGTACGGCGCAAGGCTGGTCACGGCAGGCGGCTTTAGAAAGAAGGCGGTGGGAAGGCCCGTCGACACCTACCGCAAGGCATCCATATTCTGGACCAGAAACCCAAAGCTGGTCAACCCCATGAAGGACAAGCGCATATGGGTCCAAGTGGCAAAGAACTTCGAGCCGTACATCAGGCTGTCGGAGGATGAGGTCCGGGGCGAGCTGTTCGACTTTGCAGAGACGTTCGTCATAAAGCCGTCGGAGCTGGGAGGCGGGGGCACTCACAGGATAGGCGCCGAGGTGTACGCGTCGTGGCAAAAGCACCAGTATGCCGAGGCAGGCAGCATAAAGAACGACTCGGACGGAATCGAGATTACGATTCTCAATTAGGGATATAAGGAACTCTGCAGGAGCGTGACGCATGGCAAAGTACGACGGACTGCTGGGACAGCCCGTGCTAGAGGTCGAAGAGCCCGACAAGGAGGGCGGAATCACGTTCATCTTCAAGGACAACAGGTTCCTCTTCATAAAGGCAAGGGACGGCAAGATAGACACGATCTCGATACCGGAGTGACGCGGAGGCCGTACAATGGAAAAGTTTGATCCGATAAAGATGCAGGAGCTGGTAAAGGTCATCGACCCGGAGGACGGTGGCGGTGGCGGCAGGCTGACACTTGTCTTTCAGAACGGCAAGACGCTCTACATCAGCATAGCAGGCGACGGCGGGCTCGTGGCAGAGTTTGCAGAGGACTGAGCGGCCGCGCCGGGCGGCAGCCAGATCTGGCATGATCGCATCAGTGGTTGGTCACGGTTGCTCCCCGTCGTCACGCCCGTCGGGGCCTGCATGCTGCCTTGCAAAAAAGGCCACCGCGGTCTCCTGTTCTGCCGACTGGATGGAGCCCGGCCTCTTCTCCCTGATCTCGCGTATGGCCTGCTCGGCGGTACGCCCCCCGTATTTAATCAGATAACAGGCAAGGACGGTCCCCGCCCTGCCCAGCCCTGCCGCGCAGTGCACCATTACGGGGCGGCCCTCCCTAATCTGCGCGTCGATAAAGTCGGCCGCGTCGTTCAGGCGCCCATGATCCGGGGCCGTAAGGTCCGGGGTTGGAACGTGCAGGTACCTCGCGCCCGAGGACGCTATCCATTGCGGAGGCAGCGGGTCCTCAGTCATTGTAACTATGCACTTTATGCCCTGTGAGCCTACCGCCCAGTCAAGCTCGTCCCGGCTTGTGGGCCTGCCCGAGCCTGCAAGCCTGCCGTCGACCACCCATGAAAAGTTGGTCGGTCTTTTCGTAATGCGTCCGTGGACCTTTCTCCACATGTTTCCCGGCCTGCTCATCGCGCGTACGGCAGGGGACGGCTCATTTTTATCTTGCCGGCCCTGCTGCTGCTGCTACTGCTGCGGTGCACGCGCCCCGTCCCCCCGCCGCGCATCATCTGCTGAGCGCCAGGGCCCTGACCGGGGAGCCGCTTGCGCCCCTCAGTTTTAGCGGAAGTATGACAAAGTCAAACTCGCTTGAACGTATCTTCCCAAGGTTTGCCAGGTTCTCCACTATTACGGCCCCGGCCTCTGCCAGTACGCGGTGGGCCGGGAATCCGGGGTCGCCCCCCACGTCTATGCTGGGCGAGTCTATCCCCACCAGTCCCACCCCCTTTGATGCCAGGTATCTTGCGGCCGACCGGTCAATTCCGGGGTTTGCCAGAAAATAGTCCTTGGAGCCGAGGTGCCCCTCCTGCCAGCCGGTATAGAATATCACCGGCGTGCCGGGCCGTATTGCGCGGCCGTCCCTTGACTCCTCAAACTCCCTGATGTCGTCTTTGGTGATGGCGCGGCGGTCGCGGCGCCGGCGCTGCGCGGCGGTCGCGGCGCCGGCAGTCCTGATCAGAACGGCCCTCCCGACAAGCCTCTCGGGCTTGATCTGGTCGACCCTGAGCCCGTCCCTTGCAAAGTGGTACGGGGCGTCAAGGTGCGTCCCGGAATGAGTGCTGGCAAGGAGCAGCTCTAGGTTGTATCCATCCTCGTCAAGGGTGGACCATCCTATGAACTGCGGCCTGGGCGAGCCCGGAAACGTCGGGAGCGTCTTTGATATGGCGAGGGTAAGGTCAAGCGGCTTCAGTGGCCTCCCCGGTGCCTGCATGTGGCAATGGCCGCGGCCATGGTAAATATGTCATATGCCGGCCGGTGCGGCATGCGGTGGGGGGGGGAGGCGGGGTGGCGGCAGGGAGGAGCGCATGAGCCCGTCCTTTCTCTTGCGTCAGCCGGCCGGCCCCCTCGTACACGCTTGCCGCGCCGACAGCATGCGGGGGCATCCATGAAAGGTTAAATACACTTTGGACGGAGTCCAAGCGTGCCGACTGCGTACGTCCTGCTCAATTCTGATCTGGGATCCGACGAGTCCATAATCGACGAGGTAAAGCAGATACTGGAGTCGGAGAACGCCAAGTTCGAGATACAGGGGGTGTATGGAGTGTACGACATAGTCCTCAAGCTGACGGCCGACGATCCGGAAGAGCTGCGCGGAATAATAACGGACAGGATCAGGAAGATAGGCAAGGTCCAGTCCACCCTGACCATGATGGTAATAGAGGGGCAGGGACAGTAGCAGCATGCAGGGCCTACAGCCTCTTTAGCGCATCGAGCAGCGCGTGCATATCGCCCTCGGTATTGAAAAAATGGGGCGACGCCCGCACGTGCTCGAGGCTTCCCTGTGAGCGGACGGCGAGTATTATCCCCCGCCGCGCCAGTCTCTCAACCACCTGTCCCGGGCTCGTGCCGCCGATGTTAAATGATATGATGCTGGTGCGCCTTGCGGGATCGTCTGGCACATACACGGCGACGCCGGGCATCCGGCTTAGCTCGTCATACAGCAGGCCCGCTAGGTTCCGGTTTATCGCGCGTATGCGGCCGAGGCCGACACCCGTCACATACTCCAGGGAGGCCTCCAGCCCGGCCACCCCGGCATAGTTTCTAAAGCCGGCCTGGAACCTGTCTGGCGCGTCCTTGAGGGCAAGGCGCCGGGGCGCCGTGTCATTGCTGCTGCCGCTGTCGTTGCTGTTGCTGCTGCCGCTGCTGTCGCGGCCATTGCCGCCTTCACCACTGCTGCAGCAAGCATCATGACCATCCAGTGTGGCAGACTCCCCCCCTATCATTATGGGATCCAAGGTGCGGCCTGCCTCCCGGCTGCAGTAAAACAGTCCGGTGCCCATGGGGCCGCACAGCCATTTTGAGCCGTTAAACGACATATAGTCGCAGCCTATGCGGGAGACGTCGCAGTCTGCAGGGTCTATGCAGCCGACGGTCTGCGCCGCGTCAAGAAAGAATCTGCAGCCGTCCGCGCGCTCCCTTATGACGCCGCCCGCCTCCTCTACCGGCAGGATGGCGCCTGTGTTGTACAGGGCGTGGCTCAAGACGACCAGTCCGGCGTGCCCGTCAAGAAGGGACGCGAGCTGGCCCATCTCAAAGAGCCCGTCTCGGTCTATCCCGAGGCTCCTGATTCGGACGCCTCTCTCGGCCAGCCGGAGCCACGGATACAGGTTGGCATGGTGTTCGTGCTCCATGCCCCGAATTATCACCCCGGCCGCGTCGGCGCCTAGTCCGAGCCCGCTGGCCACCATGTTTACCCCGTCCGTGGTACTCTGGGTCAGCACGACCTCGTCCGGGCTGCACGAGATTATCTTTGAAATCATGCTCCTGACGTTTTGGATCTTTTTTGTTACGAGCTCTTTGGATACGGCAGAGTCCGGTCCCGCCGAATTGTACTCTATCAGAAAGTCCCTCATGGCGTCTATGCTCGGCTCTGGCATCACGGAGACGGACGCGCTGTTCAGGTAGATTCTGTCTCCCGTGTATGCAAAGTCGTCTGCAAAATCACTCTTGGCCCCTCCGGCGGGGCGGGCAGTGGAATCATCCAAGCTCATTATTATGTCTCAAGCAGCTACCACACGTGATGGATAAAAACCATGGCGGGGCGGGCGGAAAGGGGTCCGGGCAGGAGGGACAGCCGCCGCCGTCCGCGCCCTCGCATGCAGAACTGCTCGCGCGAAGACTGACAGGCCGGGAGGGACCCCCGCTGAGCGTCATACTCTGCACCGGCGCGGCCGCAAAGACGCGGTTTCTGCGCGCGGCGGCCGGCGCGGCGGCCGGATCCGTGCTGTACATGGACACGGATCTGCTGTACGCGGGGTGCGCAAGGGCGGGCCTCGAAAGGATCCGCGACCGCACGACCCTAGTCTGCCCCGACCAGGACACGTGGCACCGCGATCTTGCATCTGCCATATCCGCGTCGTCCGCCGGCAGGATGACCGTCATAATAGACTCGCTGAACGGGATCTACGAGATGTACGGTGGGGCTGACTCGGCCATGACTGCAAACACGCACATAATGGCCCTCGCGTCGCTTGCAGGGCAGGCCGGCTCGGCCGTCATAGTAGGGGTGCGGGTAAGGAGAAGGATGAGTATGAAGGCGAACGGGTTCGGCGGCGGCGGCGGCAGAGAGGCGGCGTATGCCGCCCAGCCCACGGCGGCGACTGCCGGGGAATGGGTGCTGCACCCCGGGGGAAGGCAGGTTCCGCGCATGGCGGCCGACAGCACTTACCTGCTGCCGCCCGAAGGCACGGACGCGCCGCCTGGCAAGGTAGAGGTGTAGCCGCAACGGCATGCGATCGTTTTCATAACGGTGTTATAAAACGGCAAACGCCGTTATAGGTCATGGTTTTACGGCAAGCCTTATTAACAATGAATGGAGATTCTGAATCACAATGCCAGTAGGAATTATTCCTGACATCAGCGAACAGATGTGCATAGGCTGTGCACTATGTGTGGAGATCTGTACAACTCTGGGACCTGATGTGCTAAGAGTAAAACCAGTCGAGGGCTGGAAGAGAGGCAAGGCGTTTGTCTTTTATCCGGAGAGATGCATCTCTGACGGCGCATGCATTGGCGTGTGCCCGACGAAGGCAATCTTTTGGATGAGGCCGATGGACTTTACCGTCGGACAACCCGTGCCGCTCTACAAGAACTCAGTCTTTGTAAAGGGCTGGACTGAACTGATTGACTAAGTCGGTTCCAAACCTTTTTTTATTTTATTTTTGGGCGGGTCTGCCGCGCCTGGGCGTAGTGGTCACGGCGGCGGCTGTTGCCGCTGCCCGAATCCGAACCTTGCGGCCCAGCCCCCTCCCGACGGCTTCTCTTCCTTCTTGTCCTTCCTCTTTGACGGCTTCTGGCCCACCGATATGCTCTCAAGCATCTCGTATGTTATGGTAAACCCGCCCCCCACCATGGTCGCGTCCTTTGCATACGATTCCTTGTCCCGGACAAGCTCGTCGGGAAGCGTCCTTATGCGCTTGGTCTTGAGGTTGAAGAGGCGTATGGCCTTGCCCGAACCCTCCAGTTTTATCACGGCGTCGCCGCTCAGCCCCTGTATCGAGAACTGCTCAAAGAACCGGATGGTGCCGCCCCGCTTCAGTATGATTGCCGAATCGTACGTAAGCTTGCCGCCGTAAAACAGCAGCTCGCGGGCAGATATCACCACGTCGTCCTCCACGTTGAGCACCATCACGGTGTCGGCCTCCAGCGAGACCGTATTGACCACGTTCTCGGCGATTATCCTGCCCCGGGGGGCCGAGATCCTGGTGCGGTACTCTTGCATGTGGAACACGCCGACCCTGCCCTCCTGGTCGTCCACCCTGTACTTGCGGCCGAACACGTTTCCGACGATGGCGCTGCCGTCCTCCACCGTAATGGAGGCCCCGTTCTCTATCCTGTACTTGTTCTCAAGCGGGTTTACCAGCTTGAAGTCGCCCCGGGTGAGCCGTATCCGGGTGCGGTACTCCTCGGCCCACGACGGGCTTGTAACGTTGCCGCTCATCGTAATGGGGCCGTCATACGTCAGGCTGCCGGCCATAAAGTTGCCCTTTATCGAGAGGGCTCCGTTTGCCTTGCGCTCAAGCTCGATCTCCCCCAGCGTCTTTGAGCCGAACAGCTTTGACGCGGTCATGTTGGCGCGGTTCAGGGCGGCCGCCCACTCCTCGGCGGCCATCATCTCCTTGTGTATCTGCTGGCCCAGTATCTGGTTGCGCCTCTTCACGTCGGCGTCCGTGTCCCCCGCAAACACCCTCGAGTTTCTCAGGCGCTCGTCGTCCGTGTCCGGATACTTTTTGCCCGCCTTCAGGTCCTCGTACGCCTGCTTGATGCGGATGAACTGCTTGCTCTCGCCCCCGCGATCAGAATGCAGCCGGAGCGCAAGCTGCCTGAACGCGTCCCGGACCTCCCTATCCGTGGAGTCCTCGGGCACCCCCAGAATGTCATAGTTTGATTCGACCATCCCAGACCTGCAGTGGGTCAGTCGGGTTTCATATTTGTGGTTTGATGCGCCGCAGTGCGGTGACGGTGGCGGCGGGAAGAGCGGCTAGGCGTCCGCATACATGGAGATCTCCCACGCGGTGGGGGTCTGTGCAAACGACGAGTACTCGCTGTACTTTAGGTCTGCGTACACCTCCAGAAAGTCCCTTGTAAACACGTCTACGAGGAACTCCCTGTCGCTTGCAAGCGAGTCGAGGGCGCCCTTCAGCGACGCGGGCAGCGAGCTGATGTTGTACTCGCGCTTCTTCTCGGGGGTGAGCCTGTATACGTTCTCCTCGACGGGGTCGCCCGGATCAAGCTTTCTCCGGATGCCGTCAAGCCCGGCCAGCAGCAGAGCCGCCTCCAGCAGGTAGATGTTGGCAGTCGGGTCCGGCACGCGGTACTCGATCCTCTTGCTCTTCTCCTGGTGCCGGGTGTACATGGGCACCCTCACGGCCGCGGAGCGGTTTCCCAGGCCCCAGCAGACGTTTACCGGCGCCTCAAAGCCCGGAACGAGCCGCTTGTACGAGTTCGTGGTGGGGTTTGTTATGGCGCAGAGCGCCTCTGCGTGATCCAGTATGCCCCCCACGTAGTACCTGCCGGCCTGGCTGATCTGTGCCACCAGGTCGTTCTCGTCGTACATCTCGTTTGTCTGGCCGTTCCACAGGCTCTGGTGCGTGTGCATGGCCGACGCGTTGTCGCCGAATATCGGCTTTGGCATGAACGTCGCCACCCTGTTCTTGCGCTTTGCCTTTACCTTTACGAGGTTCTTCACCGTGACCACGTTGTCGGCCATCGGTATCATGCGCCCGTACCGGAGGTTGACCTCGCACTGGCCGGACGTCGCAACCTCGTGGTGCTCGGCCTCGACCTCTATGCCAAAGTGGCGGTACAGGTCCACGCAGACGTCCTTGCGGAACCCGTCAAGCGTGTCCTTTGGCTGCGAGGGATAGTACCCCTCGCGCACCTCGATGGCGGTGCTGACGTTTCCCTTGGACCAGGGCGACTCCTTGGACTCGATCGAGTACCCGGAGCCCGCGCCGGAGTGGGTCGCCGCGTACGGCGAGGGATACACGCTTATCGCGTCGAATATGAAGAACTCTATCTCTGGCCCCCAGCTCGTGTGCGTGAACCCGAGCTCGGACAGCTTGCCCGCCGCCTTTTCGGCTATTCCGCGCGAGTCCCGGTTGTACCTGGCGTCCGGATGCGTGCTCCCGTCGTACAGGTCGCATATTATCCGCGCGTTCTTGCGGCCGTGGCCGCCGCCGCTGCCTGCGCCCATGTCATAGTCGTCGGGAAGTATGCGGAACGTGGACGGGTCGGGCAGCATCACCATGTCGGACTTGTTGACCGTCTTGAACCCCACAATGGAGCTTCCGTCCAGCTTTTCAAGCCCGTTTACAAAGTTGTCCTCGTCTATCGCATAGGTGGGCATCCCCACATTGTGCAGCTCGCCGAAGACGTCCACAAACCAAAAGTCGATAAAGGAGATGCCCTCGCTCTCGACGACATCAAGAACCCTGCCTGCCGTCATCTCCTCGCTTCCCGTGCTCATGACATACCGTTGCAGAGGTATTATTTAATGGCAAGCGTGCCGCGGCCAACCCAGGGGTTCGGCCTCCCCGCCGCCACCCTCGGGGGGGGAGGATTCAAGCCGGTCTGAATGAAACGCACGAGTTCGCGTCGGGCGTAAAAGGCAGCCGCGGCGTGGAACTTGTGCCTGATTGCAGGAGCTTCCGTACTGCACGGCCCCGCGGCGTGGCGTATCCAGATCGTCAGCCCTCGTCGCTAAGTATCGGCCCCATATGCCCAGATACAAGCGCGTGGTCGGCTATTACAAGCGAGACCAGCGCGTCGACTATGGGCGGGGCCCGCGGAACCGCGCACGGGTCGAACCGCCCCTTTATGGTCAGCGGGGCTTCGCTCATCGTGTCTACGTTAACGGCAGGTTGTTCCTTCAACAGGGAGGGAACCGGCTTGAAGGCGACCCTCATCGTGATGGGCATGCCGTTTGATATCCCTCCCAGAATGCCGCCGGCGTTGTTTGTGCGCGTGATTATGCGCGGGCTGCCACCGCTGCCGTCATGGCCGTCTACGACCGCGTACGTGTCGTTGTTCTCTGAGCCGTAAAGCTTCGAGCCGGCAAAGCCGGAGCCAAACTCCACGCCCTTGACGGACGGAATCGAGAACATGGCCGAGCTTATGTCGGACTCGAGTGAGCCGAAGATAGGTTCGCCCAGTCCGACCGGCACCCCGGTCGTCACGGATTGTATGACCCCCCCGATCGAGTCGGCCCTCCTCTTTGTCTCCAATAGGGTTTCCCTCATGGCGGCGGCGGTGGTGGGATCGGGGCATCTTACGTCGTTGCCGTATATCGTGGCGTCGTCATATGTGACGGCGGACCCGCTACCACCGCGTGGCGCAGCTGCGGGCGTCTCCGCCGTGGCCGCCGGCATGGCAGTCGTGCCTATCGATTGAACGTACGAGCAGGTCTCGACACCAAGCGAGATCCTGAGAAGCTTTCGTGCAATTGCCCCCGCCATCACATACGTGGCGGTGATCCTGCCAGAGAACCTGCCGCTGCCCCGGATATCGTTGAAGCGGCCGTACTTTACCATGGCCGTATAATCGGCGTGTCCGGGCCTGAGGTATGCCCTGAGAAGCTCATAGTGGGTCGAGGGCGTGTCCTGGTTCGCCATGAGCATTGCAATGGGCGCGCCGGTCGTGCGCCCGCGATACGTGCCAGAAATAATCTTGACGACGTCACCCTCCTTGCGCTGGGTATAGAGGATGCTCTGCCCGGGCCTGCGTCGGTCAAGCATGGGCTGGATGTCGGCCTCTGAGAGTTCTAGGCCTGCAGGGCAGCCGTCAAGCATGGCGCCGATCTGTTGCCCGTTGGCCTCGCCAAAGCTTGATAGCACGAGCCTCTGGCCCATGCTATTTCTGGACATGCCGTCGCTTTGATGAGTGTACTATAAAAGATTATATCGCGCCGAATTCTGTTTCCTAATTGCACCAGTAGGCACCCGCCTGGCCGGGTGTTTTTTGCATGTTAGTCAGGTATTTTTCGCCTTGGGTGTTAAGTGTGCATGACACGATGTCCCACCGCACACAAATGATGGGACAAAGATGCCAGGCACAAGGCATACTTGCAGGGCATGGCTTTAAGCATGGCGCGGCGGCGCGGTCCGTCCGCAGAGGAGGGGACTGTCCGTGAGCAGGGCCGGGCGCGGCGCGGCTGCAAAGACTGACAACGAAAAGTACGTCAGGCGCGGCGCGGATCTGGTCATTGAATATGATCCGGAGTGGGAGGATGACGTAAGGCGCGCAAACGAGGGCAGGGTGGGCGCCCCGTACCAGTACGCGGACACGCTCATCATGCTGGCCGCCGGCATCAGGGTCGCGCAGGGGGTCCGGTACAGGCAGCTCCAGGGGATGGTCGGCAAGATGATAGGCAGGTCCAACGCGCCCGTGTTCAGCCAGCTGTGCAAGCGGATCAACGGGCTTGACACGGACATCCGCCGGGGCCCGGACGGGATGGTGACGGTGTCGGACAGGAAGGGGCCGCGGGTGCTGGCGCTCGACGCGAGCGGGCTCAAGCAGCACAACAGGGGCGAATGGATGAGGGCCAAGTGGAAGGTGAGGCGGGGCTTTGTAAAGATGCACGTGCTGGTCGACACGGAGACCATGAAGGTACTCGCGCTGGAGGTCACCGACGACTCCGTGGGAGACCCGACCATGTTCGAGTCGCTGCTCGGACAGGTCGTGGACGCGGACGGCGCCAATGCGGAGGACGGCACGCGGCACGCGGAGCCGCCCGCCGCGCCCCGCTCCGACGGCGGCGGTCCGAGGTACGAAAACCTGCTCGCGTCCGGCGTCTCCCCGCTCGCGTCGTTCTTCCCGGGCGCCCCCCGGGACCGGACCGCGCCCGACCTCCTGCTCGGCGATGCCGCGTACGGCTCAAGAAAAAACATATCCGCGTGCGCGCGGGCCGGGGTGACACCGGGCATTGCGCACACCATCAACGTGACGGCGCGCGGCAAGGGATCCGGAGACGCGTGGGGCATGTCGGTAAGGGACCAGATGGGCGGAAGCCCCGACGCGACGCGCCTGGACCTGATGGGCAGGGAGCAGAAGAGGGAGAACCAGACGTACTGGAAGGCCCGCATAGGCTACGGCTTTCGCTGGCTCGTGGAGAGCGTGTTTTCGGCGTTCAAGCGCCTGTTCGGAGAGCACCTGTTGGCCCTCAAGTGGGAAAACATCGTGCAGGAGGTAAAACTCAAGGTGATCCAGTACAACAAGTGGAGGGACGAGTCGATAGTGCGGGAGGCGGGAGGCGGGACGTCCTGATGGCATGACGCCCATGTCGCCGTCCGATAGGGACTCGGCAGGCATCCAGATGGCGAATTAGGAAACAAAGTTTCGCGCCGTAGTTCCGGCCCTTCCTCCATCCAGTCGGGGTTGATTTGTCCTGATCGCTTTTGCGGCCTTCTTGTCCGGGAACGCCGAGCGGGGTTTGGCAGTCATCTACGTCAAGTCACCGGTCTAGGTTGTGATCAGTCTTCATACACTAATTGGTCAGCTTGCCTGCTTTGGGGGGTCTTGGCCCGAGCGCGTACTGCTATGCCCCGCCTGATGCTTTGCCGCCTTTATCGCGTCAAGCTCGTCCTCAAAGAAGAACCTAGAGCCCTCCACCGGCCTGAGGTCGTCAAGCCATATGGCGTCCTCGTCATATTTTGCAAAGAACGGGGTGTGCGCCCAGTCGGGGTTCCTTCCCTGCAGGAACCGGAGCACGAGCATCTTTTGGCCGCCTATCGTGGCGACGCCGGAAACCTGCACCTTGCCGGGCGTGGCCGACATGCTGGGGCCCCTGACCGTCCTTGCCAGCCCGCTGACTGACGAGTATGCCCTGCTGAATATCTCGTACGCCCTGACAAGCGGCACGCCAAAGTAGTGCTGCGCGCCCGTGTCCCTGACCACGAACATGTAGTACGGAATGCATCCCATGCTGACCTGCTTGGTCCACATGCGCCCCCACATCTGCGCGTCGTCGTTTATGTGCGCAAGCAGAGGCGACTGCGTCCTTATCTGCGCGCCCGTGGCCCTGACCTTCTTGATGGCGGCCGCCACCGCGTCAGTCGAGAGCTCGTTGAGGTGGTTAAAGTGTGACATGAACGCAAGGTGCAGCCCGCTCTCGGTTATGCGGCGGAACACGTCGAGCATCTCCTCCGCGTCGGGATCCGTCAGGAACTTGTACGGCCAGTACGCGAGCGCCTTTGTGCCTATCCTGACGGTCTTGAGGTGCGGGAGCCTCGACTCTATTATGGCGTCCGCATACTTTGCAAATATGCGCGCCTTCATTATCATCGGGTCGCCGCCGGTAAACAAGATGTCGGTAATCTCGGGATGCTCCGACACGTACTGGACCAGCTGCTCGCCCTCCTTCATTGCAAACTTCATCTCGTCCATCCCGACGAACTGCGGCCACCTGAAGCAAAAGCTGCAGTACGCGTGGCAGGTCTGGCTCTGGCTTGGAAAGAAGAGGCAGGTCTCCTTGTACTTGTGCTGCATGCCGTACAGCTTTGTCCCGTCCCGGAGCGACGGGACGTTGAGCTCCATCTGTCCGGCCGGGTGCGGGTTGAGCTGCAGGCGTATCTCGTTTGCGACCCGCGCAATCTCTTCCTTGCCGGCTCCGCTGTTGAGCGTCGACTCCATCTTTGCATAGTGGTCCGGCTTTAGCATGCCCCTCTGCGGAAACGTCAGGACGAACATGGGGTCGTTTGGTATGTCGTCCCAGTCGATGAGCTGCTCCACCACGTAGTTGTTGGCCTTGAACGGCAGCACGTTTCCGACCACCTCCATCTCAGACACCATCTGTTCCGGGACGGACTCGAGCTGCGGGAGGCTCCGAAAGTTGGCCAGCGTGTACGACTTGAGCGAGGGGGACGCGGATCCGTCGTCCCACACGGTCTGCTGAGCGGATGCCATTGTAGTTGGTACGCGCGTGCCATATGTTAAAGCTTTAGTTCGCGCGGCGCCCCCGACGCTGGTCAGCCATACGGACGGGACGGACGCCGCCGCAGACAAACGATATTAACGCGGTTTGCAGGACTCTGTTGTTGACAGCGTGGATAGCAATGCAGCGGCAGGGCGGCAGGACCGGTGACGCGTAGTGGCGGGGGAGGAAGAGCTGTCGCAGCTCACTGCGGGCGAGCTGCAGGCCGTCCCGCAGCTGCTGGCGTCATCAGAGGCCCTGCAGGTCGCGTTTGTCATACTGGCAGTAGGCATCATAAGCATCGTGATAGTATACAGAAAGTTCTCCTCCTGGGTGCGCTCGCAGAGGTTCTATTACGAGAGGCCGCACATCTCAAGGTTCCTGCGCAGCGTCATGCTCCCGTTCCTTGCCATCGCCCTGATCACCGCCGTCAACGTGTACGTGCAGGCCGGGATACTCACGGAGGAGGGAGGGGCCGCTGCAGAATCCGCAGCGGCCGGCGCCCTCACCGCAGGCGACGCGTTTGCAAAGATCCTCAACACGTTTAACATACTCGTGATCGGGTACGCGGTCTCCCACCTGATTCCAATCATACTGACAAAGCACGAGCGCTACCTGCAGGAGAGGGGCGACTTTGAGCAGTGGTTTGAGATGCGCGGGTTCGCCGACGACGAGGACGGCCTCTTCCACAGGCTGTACAAGTGGATTCCCCCAAAGGACGCCCCGGAGGACATGGGCCAGGACGAGTACGAGGCCATGCTGAAAACCGAGGAGGGCGTAAAAAGGCTGGAGCAGTTCCGGACTGCGCAGGGAAACCCGATAGGCGGGTACGAGAAGAGGGTCAAGAGCCCGTTTGAGGACTGGAAGAGGTCCGAGCGCGCAAAGTACTCCAAGTACTACGGCGGCTGCATAAGCGGCAACAACGAGACGGGGCTCAAGCTGAAGCCCGGGGCAAAGCCCGAGGAGATATACCCGATCGACACGTGGAGGGAGGAGAAGCGCCTCAACGGGTACGAGAAGGTGGTCCCCAGCGCGCGCCCCCCGGGATACGCAGAGAAGAAGAGGCAGGGGCTTCCAAAGTCCATAAAGCAGCTCCTTCCAATAGGGCTCTTTGCGGCCACCATACTGGGCGTGCTTGGGTGGTGGGGCGTCGACCTGTTTGTGGTGGCCACCGCGACCGGCGGATTCTCCATAGGCCTCGGGCTGGCGCTGCAGGAGACCATGAAGAACTACTTTGCATACCTGAGGATCAGAAAGGACAAGATCTTCGTGGAGGGCGACAGGATACAGCTGGAGTCCGGGTACAACGGCTACGTGCACAAGATAACGCCGCTTGTCACGTATGTCATCGACGCGCTGTACGAGTCGGTGGCCATAATCCCCACAAGCGACTTGGTCACCGCGCAGATCATAAACTACACAAAGGAGAACAAGCTGGTGCCCGCCGTCGTAAACGTGGGGGTGTCATACCTGAACAACCCAAAGCAGGTCGCGGCCATACTGGTAAAGGTCGGAAAGCGCGCCATGACTGAGATCGTAGACTCAAAAGGCAGGCACCTCGTAAGGCAGGCGCGCTGCCCGTACCTAAACGAGAACAGGCCGAGCTGCGGGTGTGACAGGGACCTGCACGTAGAGCTGACGCAGCCCGTGGTCAGGTTTGACAACTTTAACGACTCGTCGCTTGACTTTTCGATGTGGGTCTACGTCCGAAACTATGGCTCACAGTTCAAGACGAAGACCGACATGCGGATCATGATATATGAAGAGTTTAAAAAGTATGACATAAGGATCCCGTGGCCCATCAGGACCATATACCAGGGAGACGAAAAGCGGGAGGGCGCCGAGATCGGGTCTCTCGACAAGGAGAGGCAGGGCGTCATCGACGAGCACGGCATAGGTGACCTGCGGCGCGAAGGGGACGAAGAATAGGCGGCGGCGCCAACGGGTTGTACGCAAGACGGAAGAGACGGGGCGCCCGGCATTTTTGGCGCCGCAGTAACCCGCGCCTTCATCTGCGCCCGCCCGCGCGCAATCAATTCTCAAAAACGCCGTAAATTGTCCCGGCATGTGTTCATTATTCACGCCTGCACGAGTTTTTTCTTCAACTACGCAGAACGTCTACTGAATGGTTTTTTAACAAGTCACGGCCGACAAGGTTGATGAAAGTAGCTATCGTGTATAACAAGAAGCGCATAGACGACCAAGACGTGATCAACGTCTTCGGCATGACCACAAAGGAGCACTACTCATACAAGACGGTCGAGAAGGTCGCAAAGGCGCTCGAAAAGGGGGGGCACTCCGTGAAGATCATAGAGGGCGGAATGAACTTTATAGACGAGATGAAGGACTTTATGCCGCGCGTCGTGGCGGGCGAGAGGCCGGGCATGGTATTCAACATGGCGTACGGCATACAGGGACGCAACCGATACACACACGTTCCTGCCATGCTCGAGATGCTCGGGATACCGTACGTGGGATCGGGGCCCGAGGCCCACGCGGTAGTGCAGGACAAGGTAATGACAAAACTGGTGCTGCAGAAGAACAACATACCCACGCCCGGATTCTGGGTCTTCACCAGCCCGGACGACGAGTTCGAGGACCTCGCGTTCCCGGTCATCGTAAAGCCGAAGATGGAGTCCACGTCCATGGGGATGGAGGTCGTCCGCGACAGGGACAGCCTGCGCAGGGCGGTAAGGGGCCAGATGGAGAAGTACTCGCAGGAGATACTGGTGGAGCAGTTCATACCCGGAAGGGAGTTCGCGGTAGGCCTACTGGGAAACGGCACGCACGTCGAGGTACTGCCGATAGTCGAGATGGATCTCGGGGGCGATCCGGACAGGATCCAGACCATAACCGAAAAGAAGTCGGACCCGCTTGACAAGGTGTGCCCAGCCGAACTCACCGAGGAACAGGCGGCCCACATAAAGAAGATCTGCCTTGCGGCGTTCGGGAAGCTCGGGCTGAACGACTTTACAAGGGTGGATCTGCGCATGTCCCAGGACGGGAAGGTCTACATACTGGAGCTCAACTCGATGGCAAGCCTCGGGCAGACGGGCTCGTACTATACGGCGGCCAAGGCGGCCGGCTACACCTACGACACGCTGATCAACAAGATTTTTGAGGTGGCCTCTATGCGGTACTTTGGGGACATACACCCCCACCCCGAACCGGGCAAAAAGTCGTCCGCCCAGTCGCTGCGCTCTATGATCCGGAGCTACCTCCGGAGCCACTACACCACAAACGAGAAGCTGCTGGAGCAGCTGGTAACCATAAACTCGAGCGTCTACAATCTGGAGGACGTGAACAAGCTCGGCCGCATGATCGCCAAGAGGCTTGAGCACCTCGGGTTCACGACGCGCACGCACCAGATGTTCGACGTGGGGAACATGATATACTGCGCCAACCACGACGGAGCGGAGAACGACGTCCTGCTGCTGAGCCACCTTGACACTTGGTACACGAACCAAGACTTTGGCGCGTTCCACAAGGTGGGCAGCAAGCTGTACGGATCGGGCATAGCGGAGAGCAAGGGGGGGCTCGTCGTGATGCTCTCCGCGCTCCAGGCCCTGAGGTTCGCGCGCAGGCTGAAGAGGGTCAGGTGCGGCATACTGCTGATCAGCGACGACTCCGTAGGCGGAAGATTCAGCGAGAAGCTGGTCCGCGATACGGCGGAATCCTCAAGGTACATACTGGACCTGAAATGGGGCATGGAGGACGGATCGGTTGCGACCTCCTGTTCGGGCATCACCAACTACCACATAGACATGCTTCATGTACGGAGCCCGGGAGAGGCCATAAAGGACGTCATACCGGAGATGTGCAGGAAGGTCGTGGACTGGGAGAAGGCAGCCTTGGCCCACGGCGACGCAAGGGTCAGCATATCGGAATTCAAGGCGCGCACGTCGTTAGGCTCATCACCGGACTACGGGAGCCTCACCCTCACCTCCAGATACGTCACGAAGCAGCAGGGAAGGGATATCGATGCGGATCTGCGCAAGATCGCCAAGAAGAAGGGCAAGGTCAAGCTCGATATCCACATAATACAGCAGACCCAGCAGGATCCGGTGGTGGTAACCGAGGGCGGGCGCGGCTTCTACAAGATAGTCGACGGGCTGGCAAGAGAGGCCGAGATCAAGATCTCCCCAGCCCACAGGTATGCACCGTCCAGCCTGGGGGACGTGTCTGACGACGGCCACAAACCCATGCTGGGCTCGATGGGGCCGATAGGGATAGACTGCAGGACGCCAAACGAGCACGTCATAAGGGACAGCGTGATAGACAGGGCCCTGCTGCTGGCGCTGACCATGAACGAGATCTCAACGGGCAAGGGAAGGACGGATTGGACATAGAGCAGATAGAGTCGTCGTTTCGTCCCTCACGCAGCGGGAAGGCGGCGTACGCCGCAAACGGCATGGTCGCGTCCGCGTTTCCCGACGCGACCGGGGCCGGGGTCGAGATGCTCAGGAAGGGCGGAAACGCCGTCGACGCGGCGTGCGCAACGGCGTTCGCGCTGGGCGTCTGCGAGCCGCAGGCATCCGGCATAGGCGGGCAGTCTATGTGCATAATGCGCGTCAACGGAAAGAACATAGCAGTCGACGGCTCAAGCCGGGCCCCCTCGCTGGCACACTCGTCCATATACGCGAGGAGAAAGCGCCGGCGGCTCCTCGGCTACAGGGCGACCACGGTCCCGAGCACGGTAGCCGTCCTAGGCAAGATGCATGAGCGCTACGGCCGGCTCGAGTGGCAGAAGATCCTGGCCCCCGCCATACGGATCGCCAAGAGGGGATACCGCATCACCATGCTGCAACACAGTATCCAGAAGGAGAAGCTTGATGAGTTTCTAAGCGTAGACTCGGGGTCGGGCGCGCGATACTTTCTGAAGGACGGCCAAGTGCCGTACGAGGTGGGGGACAGATTCGTCCAGGACGATTTGGCGCACACCTTGGAGGCCATCTCGGAGAGCGGCTACCTGAGCTTCTACCACGGCAGTATCGCAAAACAGATAGACGCCGACATGAGGGCAAACGGCGGGCTGATCCGCGAGGAGGACCTGGCGTTTGTCCCCGAACCCATCGAGCGCATTCCAATCATGCGAAAGTACCGGGGCGTCTCCGTGGTGACCATGCCCCCGCCCGCAGCAGGCAGCACCCTGCTGCTCACGTTGATGATGCTCAACCACCTTCCGTCCAAGTTCCTGCACGGCGACAGGCCCAGCTCCTACCACTTTATGGCCGAGGCGTTCAGAAAGGCATTCCTGCACAGGGTGCTGCGGCCGTTCAACCCGCACACCTACGACCAGATGCAGAGCAGGCACCACCTGCAACGCACGTTTGCAAGGCAGATGGCGGACTCCATACACAACGCCATGGACGCCACGCTGCCAATGATAGATCCAATATTTGGCGGGGAGGGGGACACCACCCACTTCTCCGTCATGGACAGCGGTCCGCTCAGGTACCACCCCGGGCTCGTTGAAAAGGAGGGGGAAACCACCCATCTCTCCGTCATGGACAGCGAGGGCAACGCCGTGGGCATCACGCAGTCCATCGAACTGGCATACGGCTCAAAGGCGGCGGCCGAGGGGCTGGGGTTCCTATACAACGACTACATATCGGCGTTCGAGTTCTCGACCCCGACCAACCCGTTCTACATCAGGCCGAACGGGATACCTTGGACTTCAGTCTCCCCCGCGCTGATCTTTTATGACGGGCAGCTCTGGATGGTGGTCGGAAGCCCGGGCAGCCAGAGGATATTCTCCACCGTTACCCAGTTTCTCACCGGCATGATCGACGGAGACATGCCGATGGACAGGGCGATGGACAGGCCCAGGTTCCACTGCACCATCGGGGGCACGATCAGCGTGGAAGAGGGCGGGTTTGACGCGGCAGTCAGGCGGTACCTTGAGAAGATGGGCTACAAGCTCACCGACAGGGAGAGGTACTCGTTCTATCACGGGGCCATCCACGCGGCCATGAGGCTCCAGACGCGGGCCGGCTTCCAAGGCGTAGCGGAGGTCAGGCGCGACGGCACCGCGGGTGGCATGAATTGACCGGACTTCCCGTCCTGATCTCCATCCCGCACGGCGGCACGGAGGTGCCAGAGGAGCTTGCCGGGCGCGTCCGCATTACAGAATCCGCGCAGTTTGACGACTCGGATGCGTTCACGGCCGAGATCTACGACATCGGGGAATCGGCCCTCCACGTTATCAAGGCCGAGATTGCAAGGGCGTACGTCGACCTGAACAGGTCAAGGGAGCAGCTGCCGCCAGACGTCCCGGACGGGCTGATCAAGAGCGTCACCTGCTACAACGAACCCGTCTACATGAGCGGTATGGAGCCGGGCCCGCAGCTTACAGAGCGGCTCATCAAAAGGTACTATGATCCGTACTATGGCGCGATAGAGAGGGCGTGCGCGGATCCGCAGAACGGGCTGCGGCTGTGCCTTGACTGCCACTCCATGGCGCCCACCGCGCCCCCGGTCAGCGGCAATAGCAGCAGTGAGGGCGGCAGTGGCAATACGGCCCGACCGCTGTTCTGCCTCTCAAACCGCAACGGCAAGACGTGTCCCGATGATCAGATGGAGGTGCTTGCACGCTGCATGTCAGAGTCCTTTGAAATACCCAGGGACCGCATACTCCTGAACCACCCGTTTCAGGGCGGACACATAACAGAATGGTTTGGGGCAAGGCACGATCCCGCCATCCCATGGGTGCAGATTGAGATGAACCGTGCTCTGTATCTGGATGAGCAGTGGTTTGACCGCGCCTCCATGAAAATGACCGACAGGAAGCGGCTTGCCGAGCTCAATCGCATGTTCAGGGACGCGCTGGCCGGGTTCTTTGACTGCCGCACGTGACGGCCTGCGGGCGCCAAGCCAGCCGCGGGTGGATCTTTCCCGGACTCTCGCGCCGGTGCCGGAAACGTAGCCCGGAAAGCTGTATGCCGTGCGGCGTCCGGGCCCCGGCACGAGGATCCGTCTTTGGGGCACGGTATTGGTGGGCTGTTGCAGACGGTCCCTTGCGCAGATGCTTTCTGCCGCATCCCTCAGACGTGAGGCCTACAAGCCGACTCCTGCCAGGCCCTAGAATCCGGACGGATTGCCGTTCGCCAAAGGGAGACAAGATGCCGGCTTCTCGTCCGTATCAGGAGCGTTCGGTGCGGCTCATGCCAGACTGTGACCAACCGCATTTTCCAGAGCTGTTACTCTCAAGATTTAAGATGCGGTGTGGGATACGGCCGGACATGGGACAGAAGAGGGGGGCGTGCGTGTTATCGGGCGGCTCCTCGGACGGCCTTGCCAGGAGCATATCGGAAAAGATCGGCGCCAAGCTGATCACCACGGAGGTGCGCGTGTTTTCCGACGGGGAGAGCAAGATGAGGCTCGGGGGCAGAACCTCCGGATACGACAGGGCGGTCATAGTGCAGTCGCTCCACCCGCCCGTGGACACCAACCTGTTCAGGGCGCTCTGCCTCATATCAAGGATAAGCGAGGACACCAAGGATGTAACCGCGGTGATCCCGTACGTCGGGTATGCAAGGCAGGATGCCGAGTTCCTTCCGGGTGAGATCATATCCGCAAAGGTGCTCGGCAGGATGCTCAGAAGCGCCGGCGCAGCCAGGATCGTGGTAGTCGACATACACAGTGAGAGGGGGCTTGCGCTGCTCGGCACGCGGAACACGACCAACGTGTCCGCCGTACCCGCACTGGCGCGGCACTTTGACGGCGTCAGGCTGGAGAGGCCCATTGCGGTGTCCCCCGACAAGGGGGGCGCAAGGAGGGCGGAACGGTTCGCGTCGGAGATGGGGTGCGACCTGCTGGTGCTCGAAAAGTCAAGGGACAGGAGGACGGGGGCCGTGAGCATAAAGACCAAGAAGGCGGGGGCCGTGGGGGGCAGGGACGCCATCATAATTGACGACATGATAAGCACCGGAGGAAGCGTTGTCAAGGCCGCGGAGTTCCTAAAGAAGCAGGGCTGCGGGCGCATATTTGCCGCATGCACGCACGCCCTGCTCGCGGGCGGCGCCAAATCCAGGATAAGGAGGGCGGGGATCAGCAAGATAGTCTGCGCCAACACCATGCCTGCCGGCAAGGGAGTCGCATCAGTCGACGTATCAGACGAGATTGCCAGGGTCCTGAAGAGGAGACGACAGCGGCGGTAAATGGGTATGCATAAAGCATCACGCGTGCCGGGTACCAGTGTATGAGAATCCTGTTTCTGGGCACGTCTGCCGCCCAGCCCACCGCGTCAAGGGGCCTCTCATGCACCTGCATAGAGAGGAACGGCGAGATCATCATGTTTGACGCAGGCGAGTGCGCCCAGACCGCGTACGCCAAGACGGGGCTGGGATGGAACAAGAGAATGAGGATACTCATCACGCACCTTCACGGCGACCACTGCATAGGAATACTGGGGCTCCTGCAGACGATGTCCATGCAGCGCAGGACCGAGCCGCTTGAGATATTCGGGCCCGCCGGCATCGAGGAGTTTGTAACGGCAAACATCCGCATGCTCGGCTTTGCCCCGACCTTTCCCATAACCATCGGAACGGTCAGCCCCGGCGCGGTGGTCGGACACGGGGATGGCGGGCAAGGCGGCGACTATGAGATTCTGGCATGCAGGGCAAGCCACACGATAGCGGCGTTCTCGTACGTGCTACGCGAGAAGAACAGGCCCGGAAGATTCAGCGAGGAGAACGCCGCAAAGCTGGGCATACCGAGGGGGCGCCTGTGGGGGCTGCTCCAAGAAGGACGCGAGGTGGTGGTGGACGGCAAGACGTTCAGGCCCGAGCAGGTTCTGGGGGAGGAGCGCCCCGGAAAGGTCATAGGCATATCCGGGGACACGATGCCAAGCGCGGAGCTCGAAGAGTTCTTTGCGGGGTGCGACTATCTAATATTTGACGCCACCTTTCTTGACGGGGAGCAGCAGAGGGCCGCGGAGACCAGGCACTCGACGGCGTCCCAGGCGGCCTCGCTGGCAAAGTCTGCCGGCGCCAAGAACCTGATCCTGACGCACTTTTCTGCCAGATACAGGGACGACACCGGGCACCTGGCCGAGGCGCGGAGGATCCATCCCTGCGTGACCGCCGCGGCGGACCGCATGGAGATACGGGTCGCGTGAAAGCGCGTCGTTGTAGAAACTGGACGGACGCGACCGTTGTTGTTGTTGTTGCTGTTGCTATCGTCGGTGGCGGCGGCTACTGCGGCGCGTCACTGCTTGACGGGCCTGAGCGCGACGGTCCTGCCGACCAGAGCGCCGTCCTCGTCACGCTCGTCCGTGGCGGTAAGGGACACGAGAAACTCGCTCTTGTCTTTTCGCAGCATCCAGATCTTTGCCGTGTCGTGTATCCCGTTCCTCCAGTTCTCCATGTGGGCGCTTATGTTACCGCGGGAGCGCGGGGCCGTGTGCTCCAGCAGGTTGACGCCTATCACCTCCTCCTTTGTGTATCCCAGACTGTCAACGTACGTCTGGTTGCAGTCTATGATGATGCCTTTGTAGTTTACCGACCTGTGCAGGATCTCCGGGTGCTCGTATCCCTCCCTTGAAGAGACGTCGTACATCTTTCTCATCTCCTCGAGGTGCGCGATCTCCCTTATCGTGGAGTTGCGGCCTATGAGGTTCCTGTTGTCGTCATACAGGCTCGACGCGGCCAGCATGACCTCGAACTCCTCGCCGGACTTGGTCAGGAGGAATATGTGCCCGGCCGAGTGCGCGTGGGTCTCCTTCCATCTCTCAAAGTTGGCCACCAGATCGTCGCGGTACTTTTCGGGCGTGTGGTCAATAAACGACTTGCCGATTACCTCCTCAAGGGGGTACCCCAGCCTCTCCGCATACGTGCGGTTGCAGTCAATTATGGTGCCGTTTAGATCAACGGAACGAAACATCTCGGGAATCGACGTTCCAATGCTGCGGCCCATTGTTAGGGGACAAAACCCGTGTTATATTAAAATTTATGAAACAAGGTTGTTCTGACTGGCCCCGAAGGTAGGCCGCTCCCCGCGTGCCTGCCGCAGGCAAAAAGTGTCGTCCGGCGGGGCGTTCTTGGAATACCTGCTTGGCCGCAGCTGGAGTCTGAGCGCCGGCGGGGGCCGCCGTACACTATCCTGTCACTGCAACCCGCCTGCACAGGAGGGACGGCGCCGGCCTGCCGCGCTATAGAGTGGCCCGAAGGTGAAGTCCGGGAGGACTGCAACACCTTATTAACGCAGCAGTGACACGCGGACTATGCCAGACGATGTCCCTGGGCCGGCAGAAGAGAAGGGGGAGGAGGAAGGCAAAGGGGCCGCGGAACCTGCGGGTTCCGATGCGGAGGAAGACGGTTTTGGGCCGCCCCGCATAATGGTGGGCATCTTCAACATACCGGAGACGATCAGGACCCTCAGCGGCCTCGGGGTCGCCAAGACGAAGATAAACCCGGCGCAGGGCCTGCTCATGGGCTGGCAGGCCGTCGTATACCTTGCGTTTGCGGCGTTTCTGGCGTGGATGATAATGGCGTACGTGTCAGTGGACCTGTCCGTGGGTCTGGGCAAGTTCCTGGCCTTCGGGGTGTTCGGATTCTCGGCCCTGGGCCTGGTGATACTCTATGGATCAAACCTTGTGACCGGGGACTATATGACCGGCGGCCTGGCCATGATGACGCAGCGGTCGCGGTGGCGCGAGGTGCTCTGGGAGTGGACCATAACGCACGCCGGACACTGGATAGGCGGGTTTGTGATCGCGTGGATGATCGTAATAGGGGCGGCGCAGGCCGGTCCGATAGGCTCCACAATGATGGAGGTGCTCCAGGATATAGGAACGACAAAGGTGCACGATCTGACGTGGGAGCAGCTCTTCTACAGGGGGATATTTGCGAACTGGCTGATTGCGATGGGAGTGTGGGGCGCGTTCAGGGCAAAGGACACCGTGGGGCGGCTCCTCCTGATCGGGATACCGGTCTCGATCTTTTTTGCAATAGGGTTTGAGCACAGCATCGTCAACCACTTTGCGCTCTCGGCCGGAATCTGGGCCGGGGCGGACTATACGTGGGGGGAGGCGTGGTTCAACAACCTAGTCCCGGTCACGCTGGGGAACATCATAGGCGCCATGATATTCCAGGGCATGGTATACTGGTACGTGAGCGGCATGCAGGTCTGGGTCGGCCCCGGCAGGTGGAAAAAGCCGCACGGCACGTACCGCGATCTTGCCAAGGCCGTCAGGGACACGTGGACGCTGATGATATTCTTCGTCGCGATGGCGCCCCTCGCGGCGGGCGTGCTGTTCCTTTATGTGGTGGAGCCCGCGCTGGGAATCTCGGCCGGGTACGACAACAATGACAACTGGATAGAGCCCGTCGGCATAACGATATACCTGGTCATAACGGCGCTCGCGGTAAAGTGGACCATGATGCGCAGGTGGCAGTGGTGGAAGGCTCCATCGGAGTGACCGACCCGGCGGGCAGCAGGACGGCCGCGACGCGGGCGCCGCTACGTCTCCCCGGCCGGCGCGTCGCCGCCTGCCAAGACCTCTTGCAGCGGCTCGATCGGGTTTATGGATGAGGCTCCTCCGATGATGCGCTCCTGGGCGCCTTGGATGTTCTCGACTATACCGCTTGTGGCCTCGTCTGTCATGCTCTCAAGCTGCATTGCCGACTCGTTGATCCTCTCCTCTACAAAGCCGGTGGCCTCGCCGCCAAGCTTCTCAACGTCCTCTGCCAGGGACTCGGGCACGGTGGAGACCGTGTTTGGAAACAGCGTGCCCAGCTCGTTGTAGAATATCATGCCTCCCAGAATCACAAGCCCGGCCACGATTCCAATCTTTATCAGCATGATACGTGGTTGCCGCGTCATGATATTACGGCCCAGCTAAAAAAGATCAGGTATATTGGATAAATTTTCTTTACCAGCGCGGGCAGGGCATGGGCCTGACGGTCCTGCAGTGCGGCATCCTGCACGCGGCTCCGTGCTGGTGTGGCAGTTCGTAGAAGTGACGTGGGGGGCTTGCACGCAGGGGTACAGGTCATCCCAGAAGCCAGTCGATTATCCCCTGGGGATTCGCGGACTCGATGGTTATCTTGACCGGCCCGAGCGGGGACTCGTCGGACTCGCGGCATATTGCCACGCGGCCAGCAAAGGCGGCCTGCTTGTTGAGGTAGAACCAGACGGAGCCTCCGTTGGCGTTGTCTGCCAGGTTGCGCCTGTACGCGCTCCTGGATTCCGCCCCCGTGCGGATCGCCTCGCGCACGCGCTCAAGGGAGGATGCGGCCGACGCGTCGGATACCACTGAGAATCGTTGCCGCCTCGTCTCGCCGTCAAAGACGTTGTTGACTGCCGCCTCCACCTTTGCGGGATCCTCAGACGGGTACACGGGGGCAGCTGCCCTGAACCTGGCCCTGGGTACGGCCGCAGGGATGACCGCATCATCTGATGTTTTGGACACTGTTCACACCGCCGCCACTGCTACTGCTGCTGCTACCGCCGTCAAATATCACTTGCGCCGATCCCGCGCTCAAAATGGCGGGCGTCACGCCGCATCGGCGTGCGTCGCATCGGCGTTGCCGCCGTTGCCGCTCTCGCGCAGCCACATACCTACGACGCGGTACGCCTCCCCGACCAGCTGCTCCTTTGTCAGGCCCGCGTTTGATATGGCATAGTCGGACAGCGCTATGGAGTCGCTTATCCCCACTGCCATCTCGCGCGTGTCCCTCTCCTCAAAGTGGTCCCGCGTTTGCGGATCGTCGGGCCTCCCCCTCTCCTGCAGAAATCCAAACCGCGTGCCGGCAGAGGCGTGGACAGCCAGCACCTTTAGCGTGCCAATCTCTGAGAGCGATCTTATCTCGGCATTTGAGCGCACCCCGTCGACCAGTACCACGTCAGAATCCGACCGCGAGATCCGTGGGCGCACGAGCTCGGCTATGGCGCCAGGCCCGTTCTTTTCGCGCAGCTCCAGCATTATCCTGCCAAGGTTCGAGCGGGTAGGCTCAAGGTTGCGCCTCTTGGCCTCCTCGCGGACCGCATCTCCCATGTTCACCGTGTCGTACCCGTACAGGGCGCGCAGTCCGTCCGCAATAGTCGACTTGCCTGCCCCCGGCATGCCGGTCAGGCACACGATGAGCACCTTCTTCCCCCGGTTCAACGGCCGGTGTTCACCGCGCTTGCATTATGAAGTTACCTACTGATCTTGGCACGCCGGAGCCAGTGCCCCTTCCGGCAGCTTGCACGTCCCGCCGCTCCCGCTGTTTTGCGTCATTGGCCCCCGTCGGGGCGCGTCCTGGCGTACTGAACATGGGTATTGCTGTTGCTGTTGCTGTTGCTGCTGCCAGAGCGTGCTGCACCGCCACGCCCTTACAGGCCCAGCCTCCCAAGCAACCTTGCAAGGGCGCGCCCGTCCCGCGAGTGCTTGTACTCCCTGAGACTTGCTATCACCTCGTCCTTGGGCGGGGCCCTGCAGATTCTCCGGACCTTTCCTGCCAGGGGCGGGGAGATGAAGATGGCCTGGGTTATGGACGTGACGTTCGAGGGCCTGCGCGCCGTGCTGGCGCTCTCAAAGTCTATTATGACCGGCCTGTCGCCCCGCTCTGAGATGATGACGTGCTTTGAGATGCGGACGAGCTCTCCGTGGTCTATGCCGGCCTCGTCAAGCTTGTGGCAGTCAGATATTATCGATCTTGCGGCGCGCCTGAATCTTGCTGACGTGCCGGCGCCCCGGAGCGCGTCAAGCCAGTCGCCTATTCTCCTGCCGCCGGCGTACTGCATGACAAGAAAGTTCCGGCTGTAGGAGACCAGCCTAGGCCCCACCCCCGCCGCGTTGGCCGCGCCAAGCAGGGACGCCTCGTCCCTCATGTGCGGCCTCGGCGAGTCAGTCCGCCGCGCCTTTATGGCAAGGCGCCTGCCGCCCGAATCCCTGCCCAGAATCACTACCCCGACATACCCCTTGCCGAGCACGCGCGTCCTGCTCAGAATCGTGGGGCCCGAAAACGAGACGGAGTCGATTCCGAGTTTTGAGAGCTCCCGCAGCCGCGCCTTCTTCTGCCGCTGGGTGGCGCGCGGATACCCGAAGACTGCCAGCGCGTCCGGGTCGCCGGACACGCCGTCAACTGAGACGTACGATCGCCGCATCGGTTGCAATCAGCTCCTCGGCCGCGCCCCTGGCCGCCGCGCCCAGATCCGCGGCTCTCCCAATCCATACCTTTGGCCTGCCCTCCCGCCCCGGCGGTAGCAGCGCGTCGGCGCTTCCCCCCGCGCTCTCCCGGTTCAGGAGGCGCCTTGCGTGCGCGTCGGCCCTCGTGTCGTCCCACTTTTTGAGCGCCGCCAGCCTTCCCTTGGCGTCCACCCACATCATCTCCGAGCCCCCGAGGTTCTTTCCGATGTACGCGTCCAAGTTCTCTGACATGGAGAACTCGGGGCCGTACTGCACATACACGGGCGAGATCTCAGTTGCGCCCAGCAGCACGAAGAGGTATCCCCGCCCCTCCCCGGTCTCGACGTGCGCGCCATGCCTGTGCACGGCAAAGCCGTCCTGTGCCAGCTTTTTTGCAAGCTTTGCAGCGGACTTTTTTGTCTGTCCCCATATCACGTCGGGCGCCCTCTTCCTGAACCCGAACCTCACCACCAGCAGGTTGTCCCAGTATCTCCGGGCCACCCTTCTTCCGGACCTCTTGGCGCGGCGCCCGTCAAAAAAGTCGGCCGAGGGCGCCCTTACAAATGCCCGGCACGCAAGTACGAACCTCACCACGTTCGCGCTGGATATCGCGGCCGCCAAGTTCCTGTTGCCATCAATGGGATCGATTATCGATATGATTCCCGTAAACTCCCTTGCCGCCCGGCCTATGACGTGGCCGGGGACCACGTCACGTGCAAACGCCCCTACGACCCCCTCAAAGCTGCCGTAATGCGAGACCAGAACCTCGGCGACGTACCCGCTAAACCCGTTGGTTGCAACCTGGGCCCCGTACAGCCCGTTTGCCTTTAGAAAGGACTTGAGAAGCCTGACGTCGTCCCTCATCTTCTTGGTCAGTTTTCTGGTCATGTACCGTACGTGGAATCTGGAGCGATCCGCCGCGCTCTGCCACCGGCCCTCGTCGACGTCATAGCAAGGCACCACGTTTGCTAGGACGCCCTTCTGAAGCCTGGCCTCCACGTAGGGATGGTCCGAGAACTTGAGGTATGGCGCAAAGTCCCTGAGGGCGGAGCGCCCCACGTCGATTGCAACGTCCTTGAACCGGTCCTGCTCCGTGCCGCGGTCAAACCTGAGGTAGACGTCGACGTCCATCTCGGGCTTGGCAAGCCACGTGCCCTTCCTGTAGGAGCCCCCCACCTCCACGTCCAGTATCTCCGGATGCTTTGCGGCCTCCTCGGAGACCAAGCCCAGCACCATGTCGGCCAGCCTCTTGGCCCGGGAGGCCTGCGCGTCGGTGGGCCGTGCCGCGTCGCGGGCGTCTGCTATGGCCTTCCTGATGTCGGTTCCCTTCTTTCCCCCTCTCCCCTTTTTTACGGCCGCCGCCCAGCTCAATTCTCGACGCCCTCCACCACCGCAAGGTCGCTGTAGACCGGCCCCTGGGGGGTCAGCAGGCTCCGTTTTAGCTTGAAGTTTTTCACCCTCTGCACCCCAAATGATCTGCCGGCCATCTCCCTCAACTCTTTGGCAATGTCTACCCTCCTTTTAATCCTGAATATGGTGCAGTGCGGCCTGAACGGCTTGTCAGGCTTGTATCCCAGGGGGCCCAGCACTCCTGACACCCTCTGCGCCAGATCCTGCAGTTTCGGGCAGCTGGGCGCCGCACCCGCGGCGGGGGCCGGCCCGCCGTTGTCACCGCGGCCGGCGACGGTGCCACTGGGCCGGCCGCCCCCCTGCGCCGCCGCGGTCGCCGTTATGGGCGGCGACGGTGACGCCCCCACCCAGACCACCCTGGGCGATCTGGCGTTTGGAAACGCCCCCACCCCGCCTATTCTGACGTCAAAGGCGTCAAACTTGATCGAGCCGAGCGCGCCTATGACCCGGCTCTCCGCACCCTCCGGCACCTCCCCAAGGAACTGAAGCGTGATGTGGAGCAGGCCGGCGCCGACCGGCCTTGCGCCCCCGGGTTCTGCCCGCAGCAGCTCTGACTGCAGGTTCTCAATGGCGCCCGTTATGCCGGGTTCGGTAATCTCCACTGCCACGAACGCCCTCATGCTGTTGCCGCGCGCGCCGCGGCTATAAAATGTAGCAGGCAGCCGCGCGCCGCCCGCCCGGAATTCCGATGGGCCGACGGGCCGTGCTGCACCGCGGGCGCGCGCCTGCACGTGATAAGTGGTGGGACCGGCAGGATTTGAACCTGCGACCACTAGCCCCCCAGACTAGTATCATACCAAGCTAGACGACGATCCCTTGCAAAAGGCCGAAACACGAAATTATTAAACCGTCGTATTGCAGATCACACACATGAGGGTCTGCCGCATCTGCAACAGGATATCGGCGACGGATTCGGACCACACCGACTGCGTACAGCAGAGAAGGATAGAGATGGAGGACGAGGGCCTAAAGGAGTCCATACCAGAAAAGCTCGACATGGCAAAAAACCCCGGTGAACTCGGTGTCGAGATAAAGGCCATTCTGGAGCACCTTGCAAGGGAGAAGGCCGAATCCGAAGAGAAGTGACGCGCGGCCCCTTGCGCGCCGAGGCGCCGGGGAAGGAAGACCGTAGTAGAAGACTGCGCTCATCCCTGCGGCCCGGACGCCGGCTGGCGTGCGGGTTCGAAAACAGGCCCTGTCAGCGCTCCTGCGTGGTGGGCCTGATGAGAATCTCGTTTATGTTGGCGTGCGGCGGAGCCCCGACTGCGTAGACTATTGCGCCTGCAATGTCCTCGGCCCTGAGTGACTCCATCTCCTTTGCCTTTTTCACAAAGCCGGCAAGCGACTCGTCGGTTATGGTGGAGTTCAGCTCCGTATCCACCACGCCCGGCTCGATGCACGTGACGCGCACGTTAGAGCGCGTGCTGAACTCCTGCCTGAGGCCCTCGCTTAGCGCCGTCACCGCGTGCTTGGTGGCGCAGTACACGCTGCCGGACGGGAACACGGTCCTGCCGGCCACGGACGAGACGTTGATTATGTGCCCGGATTTTTTCTCCTTCATGTGGGATATGACCGCCGCCGTGCAGTACAGCACGCCCTTGAGGTTGACGTCGACCATCCTGTCCCACTCGTCTATCTTCAGGCTCTGAAAGAAGCTCAGCGGCATCAGTCCCGCGTTGTTCACCAGAATGTCAATAGAGCCCCATTTTTCAAGGACGGCCGCGGCAAACCCCTCGCACTCGGACCGCTGCGTCACGTCAAGTCTCTGGTACATGACGCTGCCCCCCTCCTTCTCTATCACGCCTGCAAGGTCGGCCAGCTTGTCGGTCCGGCGGGCCCCGATGGCCACCTTGGCGCCCGCCCTTGAGAGGGCAAGCGCGGTGGCAAGTCCGATCCCGCTGCTGGCGCCCGTTACGATGGCGACCTTGTCCTTTATCATACGGGGCCGGCGGGCCGCGGGCGGCTAAAAATCTTTAGAAGTGTCGCCGTCGCGCGCCGTTGCAGTCACCGTGTTGCAGTCACCGTGTTGCAGTCACCGTGTTGCAGTCACCGTGTTGCAGTCACCGTGTTGCAGTCACCGTGTTGCAACATGTCGTCGTCACCACCGCCGGACGACGTTGGCGCGCGGCGCGTCCGCGACGCCGCGCTACTAAAACTTGATTAACAGCCACAGCGTCACACAGATGTCATGAACGCGGAGAACTGCGCCTACTGCGGGGACTTGACTGACATGCCGTTCCAGTGCAACTACTGCAAGGATCCGTTCTGCGCCGAGCACAGGCTGCCCGAGGAGCACCGCTGCGTAAAGCTCAGCCAGATAAGGGCAAGGAGGTTCGGGGAGAGGGGCGTGATACGGGACGGCGGCCGCGACAAGCCAAGCGTGT
This sequence comes from Candidatus Nitrosopumilus sp., assembly GCA_965207075.1. Classification (GTDB taxonomy): domain Archaea; phylum Thermoproteota; class Nitrososphaeria; order Nitrososphaerales; family Nitrosopumilaceae; genus Nitrosopumilus. Next base: position 174,860 of record CBDBLO010000002.1, read on the forward strand.
TCAGGCGCATATTCGGACGGTTCTGACGGCGGCCGCGGGCATGGCGGGCAGCCGCGAACAGGGACGCCGAAGAGGCCCGCCAACTAGTACGGGCTCTTGTCAGGCGATATCCTTGCGCGCTTTCCCTGGTAGATGAGTGCCGCGGCGAGCGCAAACAGGACGAGCGCGGTCATCGGAAAGTTCTGGGGCGCCGGCAGCACGAACCAGTAGTACGCGCCAAAGCCGATTGAGAGGGCCGCCTGCGCCCAGAGCTTGGACCACTTCGGGGCGCGCACGAGCCTGGCCAGCCCCTCTATGGCAAGGAGTCCGATCACCGGATATATCGTGTAAAACAGAAAATCTATCACGTCGACTCCCGTGTGCGACATGCAGTACGCTGGGCGCGCTTGTAATTTCTACCTATGTGGCGGCTAGTCCTCCCAGCGCACCCGCGCGGCCGACCTCTCGGATATCAGGGCCTGCGCGTTCTCGTGCGGGATGGTCGCGATGTCCTCGGCCCTGAACGGTCCGTACATGCCCATGTCCGCCCCCACCATCTGCTCCACGTCCTTGAGGAACCTGACTACGATCCTGCCTGCCTTGTGCCTCTCGGATATCGACTCGAGGAGCTTGGACCTGCCGCTCTTGGTCGCAGACAGTATGATCTCCCGGCGCTCGTCGCGCTCCTCCTCGGAGTCCAGGATGTACTTTTCCTCGTCAAGCAGCCGCTGCATCACATGCGAGGCCTCCTCGGCGCCGGACGCGGCCCTGAGCTTGGAGGCCTTCTCAAGTCTCGTCCTCAGCAGCATGGAGACCAGCCCGGATGAGACCGCTATGGCCTGGTCCTTGACCTCGTCCTCCACCCCGGCATACTCCTGCCGCGACAGGTTTCCTATGAACTCGGACATCTCCCTGTACAGCCCCGAGTCAATCTCGGTGAGGGCCGACTCGTCCTCCACCTCGCGCAGCACCATGTGGTACAGCTTGCCAAGCCGGGTCTGTGCGTCCATGTCCAAGGGCGGGGGGTCGGCGGAGGGGGAGGAGGGGGAGCCGGACATTGCAGTTACTACTTACCAAACCTTAAATGATGGTTCTATTTGTGTTTGGTTGAAGCGCAGAGATATGCCATACAGAGTCAGTCACGGTAAGGCGATACAGGTTCAGTTTTCACCCGACGAGGTCTTCTCAAGGATACAGCACGAGAACATCCAGTTTATCGACCTGCAGTTTACAGGACTGACCGGGCACTTCCACCACACCACCATATCGGCCGCCACCTTCACGCCGGAGCAGATGAGGGACGGCCTGCCAAAGCTCGACGGCTCGTCGATAATAGGGTTCACCAGCATAGACGACTCGGACCTGCTGCTAAAGCCGGACCCCAACACGTTTGCCATAATCCCGTGGATGACGGAGAACAAGACGGCGCGCCTGCTGTGCGACGTATACTGGGGGGGCGACCGCGGCAGGCTCTCGCGTGACCCCAGGGGGATCGCGCAAAAGGCCGAGGAGTACATCAAGTCCCAGGGCTTTGACTACTCAACGTGGGGCCCCGAGGTAGAGTTCTTTGTCTTTGACAAGGTGCACTGGGACGTGCTCACGCCATACAAGGGCCAGTCATACGCCATAGAGTCCAAGGAGGCCCCGTGGAGCCAGGAGGGTGACGGGTATCCGATGGGGCTCCAAGAGGGGTACTATCCGAGCACCCCGTCTGACACGCTTACGCCATACCGGAACGAGTGCGTAAACATACTGCAGAACAACTTCGGGATACTGTGCGACAACCACCACCACGAGGTCGCGACGGCGGGCCAGTGCGAGATCGACATCAGGTACGACCACCTGACGAACGCGGCCGACGCCGCGCAGTCATACAAGTACGTAATCAGGAACATAGCGCAAAAGTACGGCAAGGTGGCCACCATGATGCCCAAGCCCATTGCGATGGACTCGGGCAGCGGAATGCACGTCAACGTCAGCCTCTGGAAGAAGGACCGGAACATGTTCTACGACTCGGGCAGCGAGGACGAGCTGAGCCAGACGGCGCGCTACTTTTGCGGCGGCGTCATAGAGCACGCAAAGGCGCTCTCCGCCATCTGCAACCCCACCACGAACTCGTACCACAGGCTCGTGCCCGGCTACGAGGCGCCCGCATATATCGCGTGGAGTTCTGGAAACCGTTCGGCAATAGTCAGGGTCCCGAGGCACCTGACGGGCAAGCAGTACGCCCACCTAAAGCGCCTGGAGTTCAGGGCGCCCGATCCGTCCTCAAACCCGTACCTGGTGTTCGCCGCCATAACGGCGGCCGGCATGGACGGCGTCAAGAAGAAGATGGAGCCTGGCGACCAGATACACGACGACATATTCAAGATGACGCGCTCAGACAGGGCAAAGCGCGGAATCGATGTGTTGCCAAAGAGCCTGGGCGACGCGCTCAACGAGCTTGAGAGCGACAGAAAGTTCCTGCTGTCCATATACACGGACGACGTGATAGACAAGGTGATAGAGCTGGAGAGGAGGGACCAGCGCGAGATATCGATCAGGCCGCACCCGCACGAGTTTTACCTGTACTTTGACGTCTAGCTGCGCGGCGTGCGCCCGTCAGACCCTGCCGGTCATGTAGTAGATTGCCAGCGCGGATACGGCCATCAGGCCAAAGCCGGCCCCGAGGATCGCGCCCCTCTTTCCGCTGCCGCTGTCGGTGGCCGACCTGTACAACAGTATGCCGCCGGCGAGGCCCAGCAGGAGAACCAGCACCCCGATCACCACGATGTCAAAACTGGTGTTGGTTATCAGCGGGTGGAAGAAGCCGGCAAGGAACATGAAGAAGACTATAATGTATACATACTTGAAGCCGCCCATCAGGAGGGTGCCCTTCTCAAGTGCCATCGTCAGGCCGGTCTTGGGCTAATCAAATAAACCTTGAGCCGCCAAGCGCCGCGGCGCTACTACATCATTCCGCCCATGTCGGGCATGCCGCCGCCCATTCCGGGCATTCCTCCGGGCATGCCACCCATTCCGGGCATGCCGCCTTCCCCGCCTCCCGGGGGTCCTCCGGCGGACTTTTGCGTGGCGATGACGTCATCAATCCTGAGAATCATGCAGGCGGCCTCCGTCGCCGACGACGTCACCTGCAGCTTTACTGAGAGGGGCTCGATTATCTCGCTGTTCTTCATGCTTGCGATCCTCGCCTCCATCACGTCGATGCCCGTCCAGCTCTCGCCGCGCTGCTGCTTTGAGCGCAGGAGCGTCAGCGTGTCTATCGGGTCCATCCCGGCGTTCTCTGCAAGGGTAAGCGGAAGCGACTCGAGGGAGTCGGCAAACTTTTCTGCGGCAAGCTGCTCCCTGCCCTCCAGGGACTTTGCCCAGCTCCGGAGCTTTGTGGCCGCAAAGGTCTCAGGCGAGCCTCCGCCTGCCACCACGGACGGGCTCAGTATGACGTCCCTGACCACCATCAGCGCGTCGTGGACGGAGCGCTCCGCCTCGTCGACGACCCTCTGCGAGCCTCCGCGCAGGAGCAGCGTAACGGATTTTGGGTTCTTGCACCCCTCTACAAAGACCCACTTGTCCTCTTCTATCTTTCTCTCCTCCACCAGCGAGGCCGCGCCCAGGTCGTCTGCCGACAGATCGTCAAGGTTCGTAACCACCCTGCCGCCGGTGGCCCTCGAGAGCTTTGTAAGGTCGCTCTCCTTTATGCGCCTGACAGCGATTATCCCGGCCTTTGCCAGATAGTGCTGCGCCATCTCGTCTATTCCCTTCTGGCACAAGACCACGTTGGCCCCGGTGCCGGTCACCTTGTCGACCATCGACTTGAGCATGTTGTTCTCCTCGTCAAGGAAGGACTTTAGCTGCTGCGGATCGGATATGTTGATCTTGGCATCCGTCTCGGTCTTGCTGATCTCAAGCGCCGTGTTGAGGAGGGCGATCTTCGCGTCCGAGACGTCCTTTGGCATTCCGCCGTGTACAATCTCCTTGTCCAGGACGATTCCCCGGACTATCGACGAGTCCTTTATTGAGCCGCCCGCCTTCTTCTCGACCTTTATGTCGTCTATGTCGACGTCGTAATCGTCACCGCTCTTCTCGGAGACCGTGAGTACCGCGTCCACTATTATCCCGGCAATCTGATCCGAGTCCTTGCGCACGAGCTTTGTCTGCATGGACGTCTTTGCAATCTTCGTCAGGACGTCCCTGTCGTCGGGCGTGACCGGCTCGGCAATCTCCCTGAGGAACTCCTCGGCCTGCTTGCCCGCCCTGCGGTACCCGTCCACTATGATCGTGGGGTGGACGTTCTGATCCAGGAGCGACTCGGCGTTCTCAAGCAGGGCGCCGGCAAGAACGACCGCGGAGGTGGTGCCGTCGCCCACCTCGTTGTCGGTGGTCTTGGATATCTCTACAAGCATCTTGGCCGCCGGGTGCTGCACGTCGATCTCCTTTAGGATGGTCGCCCCGTCGTTTGTTATCGTAACGTCCCCAAGCGAGTCTACCAGCATCTTGTCCATGCCGCGCGGGCCGAGGCTGGAGTGCACTATCTCCGCGATTATCTTTGACGCCGCAATGTTGTTCTTTTGCGCGTCCCTGCCCTTGGTCTCGGTGCCGCCCTCCTTTAGGAGTACGACGGGCATGTTGCCCTTTGACGTCGCCTGTATTGCCATGCCTGCCGACTTGGAAATCCACTTTTTATATCTTGAGATCGGCGGCGGCGTGTGAAGAGTCGGGGAATCATGTCACCCCGACGCATAAGAGAGCCGACATGGAGGGAGGCGTAATGACACCTCAAACCAAGTATGACGAACATGTCCTCATACAGGAACAAAGGGAGGAGACCGAGCGCATACTCAAGACTGCCAGCGAGAAGGGCAGGAAGCCCATACGCAAGCTGGACACGCTTGACGCAAGGTTCATCGTCCGCGAAAAGAGGAGGGGGACAAGCAACAAGACGATTGCAGGCATCCTGAAGGTCTGCATAAGGCAGGTGCAGCGCATCTGGAGCCGGTTCAGGCGCCTCGACACGGGGCGGATACTGTACCTTCCAAGGCGCCCCGGCAGGCACCGGAAGGGCGAGCCGGGGCGCAGGGAGCACTCCGCGGTTTTGGCCGCGTTCGGCCGGGTCGTAAACGGCGCGTCTGCCACATACTGGCACATCAGGAACGCGGGGGACCACGTCCCAAAGGACGCCGTGCACCGGGTGCTGCTTGAGAACGGGCTGGCGCGCGAGGAGCACGCCAAGAAGAGGCAGCGCAGGTACGTGAGGTACGAGCGGAGGCACAGCAACACGCTCTGGCACACGGACTATACGCAGCTGGAGGACGGGAGGTGGCTGATCGTATACGTGGACGACTCGTCCCGGTACATCGTCGGACACGGCGTGTTTGACCGCGCCACGTCCGAGAACGCCACCGCGGTCTTCAAGCAGGCCTGCCTGGCGCACGGGACGCCGTACTCGGTCCTGACCGACCACGGATCCCAGTTCTACGCCATGGAGTCCGAGGCAAAGCGCGAAAGGGGGCGCACGCACTTTGAGGAGCACCTCGGGGACGCCGGCGTAAAGCAGATCCTGGCGCGCGTGGGACACCCCCAGACCAATGGCAAGGCGGAGCGCGTGTTCAAGGAGTACAAGTACAAGGTTGGGCACTTTGCCGACGTTGCGGGACCGCCGGGCACGGCGGCCCCGTTTGGCGCCCCCGCCGCAATGGAGAGCGACCCGACTGCCAGGTTCGTCAGGAACCACAACAACAAGCCGCACGGCAGCCTGTACGGGCAGACGCCCGCGGACGCATACCGCGAGCGGAGGCTCCCAGAGGGCCGGTCATACAAGGATGACGACGGGTAAGACACCTCAGTCAACCCCGCCGTAGGACCCTCCAGCGTATGCTGCGCACGATCATGTAAAAGCGTACCTTTCGCGGCAGTTCGCGCACGTCGGGCACGCTGCCGGCCGCTTGGGCTGGCCCAGCGGAACCGGGAATTCAAAATTCATATGGAGTCCAGACATGCGTGGAGCAATGTCACGACACACCGTGACATCATTTTCCGACTCTACAATCGGCGGCGGCGTGCTCCTACCGACGCACCACTGCTACTGCGGCCGCCGCCACACGCCGAGACGGCCCTTCACATACGCCCGGGTCGTGAGATACGCCGGACTTGGTCCATACAACTCTAACTGAAAATACGTACACCCATGCTTTAGGGGCAGAAGAGGGACGGGGCATTTTCCTGGGCCGGGCGATGGTTCCGGACTGCACCGGACAATCTAGTTTCCGGCCGTATACAGGTGCGCGGTGTCCGCGCGGGGGCGGTACCGGGGCCTATCTTTTTATGCCAAGCGGCCGGAGCCGATTGTAATGTTTAATAGATTCAGAAGGGAAGGGAAGGGAGAAGTAGAGATGGCAGCAGTAGAAGAGAACAGTGCCGGGCCGCCAAACGAAGGGACGGTAGTAGAGGCGCCGACTTCCCCGGGCGGGCGCATAGGAATCGGGGACCTGATGGACAAACGTGCAAGGCTCGAGGAGGCCATCGACTATGTCGGGGTCATGATAAAGAACCTCAAGGACAAGCGCACCCTGCTTGAAAAGGACATAGAGGACGAGTCAGTCGACATCAAGAACCTCAAGGAAAAGCTCCAAAAGGTCAACGAGTACATAGAGGACGAGAGCGCCGGGATTACAAAGCTGGCCCTCAAGAGGAGGGAGGTCGAGGAGGAGGCCGACGAGGTGGGCGCCATAATCAACAACCTCAGAAACAAGCTTGCCGGAATCGACCAGGTCATAGAAGAAGAGGGCGACAGGGTCAGGAAGATAAAGGGAACAAAGGAGGCCTCGGTAGGGGCAGCCTCTGAATTTACAGACTAGCGGCAGGGTAGCCGCCACTTCGGGTATGGGTGCCGCGCGATGTCAGTCCGTCGTGTGTGGGTGCCTAGCATGCACGCGCGCAAGCTACGGGTTAAAGCGCTGATTGGTGGCGGCCGACGGCGACGCTGCCATGGTAGACACGTCCTGCGTCTGGGTCGGCACCGAGGGGAACATCTGTCCTGTCGAGGTCCCCGCTATGGCGGCGGCTTCCTTTAGTATCTCGTCTGTCTCCGCACTGGTCACCGAGTCCGTCCCAAACGCTGCGTCTCCTGCAAAGCTCTCCGTCATTAACCCGTCGAGCATCTCGGCCATCTGCGTCAGCTCCTGTTCTGCCCCCGGCATGACCTTGCCCAGGGACGACTTTATGTTCTTCATCAGGGCTACCGTCGGCATTATAGTGACTACCGTGTCCCCGAGGTCGCTGCACGTGGTAAGGCGCAGCTCGATACGCTCCAGTGCGGTCCTGGCCCCACCCAGCACCTTTGTAACCTTGCGTATCTCGGCCAGTTCGTTGCCGAGGATCTTGCTGGTCTGCTGATCGTTCTTCTGTACGGCGTCAACGACCCTCTGGAACAGCGCGGCATCCCGCTTCTGCAAGCTTCCAAGCATAGAGTCCAGTTTCCTGATCTGCGGCTTTAGCATCTTTGTCGCGTCCCGTATGCGGGGCTTGAGCGGGCCCTTGGGCCTGACGACGGATCCTATCCTTTCGGATATGGTTGGCGTCTCCTGCCTCGACCAGGTCTTCTGGAAGTTTGCCATTGACCCCCATCTCAAAGTTAGTATTTAACCCTGTACGGGCGGCGGCCGGTGCAGGGCCGTGCCGGCGATGCAGAATTCGTCAAGGCCAATCGGCAGGCTTTTACCTCCGGGCGCCGGATACCGCGCAGCCTTGAGCCGCGCAAAGACTGCACTTGTCGTGATAGTGGTGCTGCTGGCGGCAGGCCTGATTGTGGGGGCGCTCGTACCGGAGGGGGGGACGGAGCCCGGCATCGGCGCGCCCCGGGGCGACGGGGACGAGGTCTTTCACGTCAGGCTGGCAGAGCCCGGCATGTACTCGGGCGGCGTGTACACCGACTCGTTTGAGGCGCCCGGCGGCCAGTACGCGTTTGACTTTGTGCCCAACGGGAGCAGCCCCGAGATCCTCTCCATTACGCTGGAGGGCGGCGGCGGTCCCGAGTACCGCGAGGACTTTGTGCTGGAGGGAACCAAGCACGAGGCGCTTCTCGGGGAGTACTATACGTGGGAGTATCTGGGACAAAAGCACGTAGCCATACAGGACGGCGGCACGGTCTCCATTACGATAGACCCTCACGGTGACACACTGGGCTCCGTGTCCGTATACCTGTATGAGAATTAAGATAAGGGGTGGCGCAACCCCTCTGCTACAGAACAATGAGAGATTTCCTCTCCGTTCGGGAAACCAAGTCCCTTGGCCATTTCGTTCTGCGGGGTTACGCGCCGTCAGTCGATAGAACTTGCATCCATCGGCATCAATCTAACTAGTAAATCTGGGTATTTAACATTTTTTCCACCATCTCATATTCTCTGGGGCTGTTTTTAGAAAAAATTGCATCATTCCTGCAGGCATGCCAACGCGCCGGCAGGGACGGATCTCAGGGGCCTGAATGAGGCCGTTCATCCCCCTGGCGCGCCACGCGCGAATTCCGGAACTCCGACGCCCGCCAAGACGGATCTGGGCGGCCGGCCTGAAAGGGGTGCGGAACGGCCGCGCCCGGGCCTGCGAGGTCCCCGCACTCCGACATTTATTACGGCAGGGCCATGCCAAGTCGCATGATGAACAGAAAGGCAAAGGCCAAGCTGATCATACTCTTGGGAATCATATGGGTAATCATAACCCTGCCGCTGCCCTGGATCGTAAACAACCCGGAGGTCTCCGAGTCACAGTTCAATACCATACTTGGCATCGTGGGCGTCATGTCGATACCGTTCGTCGTCCTGGGCGTGGTCTGGACGCTAAAGCCGGAGCTGACGACATGAGCCGGCCTGTGCTGGCGCCGGATCCACCGCCGATAAAAGATGCGGCCCCGGAGCTCGGCGCCGCGCTCGAGGCAGTGGCCAGTGCGGGCGCCGCGGTCCTCGACATATACCGCAAGAACGCCGGCGGCTCCGAGGAGAAGGAGGACGGCTCGCCTGTCACGGAGGCCGATCTTGCAAGCCACAGAATACTGACAGAGCTGCTGTCAAAGACGGGACACGCCATACTGTCCGAAGAAGGCGCGGACCGGTGGATCCTGCGCGCGGACAGAACGGGATCAGAGACGGTGTGGATAGTGGATCCACTCGACGGCACGTCCGACTTTATAGACAGGACCGGCGAGTTTACCATAATGGCGGCGCTCATAAAAGAAAAGAGGCCCGTGCTGGGGGTCATACTGCGGCCCACCGACAACACCATATTTGTCGCGCAGAAAGGCCGGGGCGCGCTCTGCCATGACGCGGAGGGCTGGAGGAGGATCGCAGTGACGGGCACGTCCGCGCTGTCCGAGTGCAGGATGGTCGGCTCAAGGCACCACCTCACGGACCAAGAGAGGGGGTTCATAGCCGGGCTCGGGGTAAAGGAGTTTGTGAGCATAGGAAGCTCCCTCAAGGTCGGGATGATAAGCTCCGGCCGGGCCGAGGCGTACATTACGACCACCGACAGGATAAAGGAGTGGGACACGGCCGCGTCGTACTGCATCATAACGGAGGCCGGCGGAAGGATGACCGACGTGCGCGGGCGCGACCTCACGTACAACAACGAGGACATCCACCACAGGCACGGTGTCTTGGCCACGAACGGCGCCGTGCACGGGCGCATAGTCAGCGAGTTTGCGCTGTACTCAGATCAGGCCGCGGCCGCGGAGAAATGACTTTACCTTTTGCGCGCTGTCCTCCAGCGGCTCGTCCTCCGTGTCGACTATGAGATCCGCGTTCTCGGGCGCCTCGTACGGGTCGTCTATCCCCGTAAACCCCTTGATCTCGCCCCTGCGGGCCTTGGCGTACATGCCCTTGACGTCCCGCTCCTCGCACTTTGCAAGGGAGCACTTGACGTAGCACTCGGCAAACTGGTCGCCAGAGTCCACTATGCTCCGGGCGTTCTCCCTGTTCTCCGCGTAAGGGGAGACCAGTGATACCACGCTGGGAACCCCGTGCCTTAGCAGCATCTTGGCAAGGTGCGCGACCTTTTTGTTGTGCTCGTCGCGCCCCTCCTTTGAAAAGTCCTTGGGGGACAGCCACTCCCTCAGCTCGTCGCCGTCGAGCATCGCCAGGTTTGGAATGTCCCTCTGGAGATCCTTCACTATGGTGGTCTTGCCGGAGCACGGCAGCCCCGTCATCCACAGTACGAACGGCCTTGCCATGACGCACTGGCACAGGGCCGGCCTTAAAGAGCTTGCCGTGACCGACAGGGCCGCGCGCAGCTGGGACAGCGGCGGGCGTCAGGCCGCCCAGGGCTGCGACTCGAGATGGTCTATGTCGCCCATCAGATCGTCAAGCTTCTTGGACGTGGCCACTACGGAGCGGAACTGCTCGTACATCTCAAACTCCTCCTCCTTTGAGAGTATCTCCGCCTCGGCCCTGTCAAAAAAGTCCTCCTCCTTTGAGAGGTGGTCGGATATGTATACGGAGTACGCCCTCATGTACCGGGCAATGGGCTCGCGCGCGTTCAGGTCGCTCCCCTCCTCCTTCCAGCGCCGCATGTACCGCCGCAGCTGCACCGCGACGCGCCTGGAGAACTCGTGCTCTACCAGCAGCACGTGGATCTCGCGCCTCAGGTGGTCGTAGCTTGCGACGCACGGAAAGTACGAGTCCTCCTCCCGGGAGTAGTGCACGGCATCGAGGAACTCCTCCATTACGCGCGCGATCTTTTCAACGTCGCCGAACGGGACGTTCCTGCCGTCGTATAGCGCGGTATAGCACTTTGTGACTATGCTGTCGAACCTGCGCACCTGTATGTGGTCACGCCGCAGCTCCTCCGTCGCGCTCAACGTCACGCGGGGCGCAGGCGGGGCTTAATAATGATCGGGCGGCGGCACCTATGCCGCGCCGCGCGTGTCAAGACGGTAAAGAAAAACTCGGGTAACGGAGTCAGAGGTCGAGCGAGTCCTTGAGCCCCTTGTACCTGTTCCGTATGGTAACCTCTGTCACGTTTGCCGACTCTGCTATGTCGCGCTGGGTCTTGTCCTCCCCGTTCTTGACGCACGACAGGTACAGCGCCGCGGCCGCAAGCCCCATCGGATCCTTTCCGGCGGAGACCTCGTTCTCCTGCGCCTTTTTGAGGACCTTTATTGCGTACCTCTTCGTCTTCTCCTCTATCCCAATCCTGCTTGCGATCCTTGCAATGCACTGGATCGAGTCCGTGACGGGCATCCTCAGGTCGAGCTCCTTGACAAGCAGCCGGTAGCATCTCGCGATGTCCTTGCGCTTGATGTTGGCGGCCTGCTCCACGTCCTTGAGGTTCCGCGGCGTGGCGGTCTCCCTGCACGCCGCGTACAGGGCAGATGCCATCAGGGCCGATATGGAACGGCCCCGTACAAGCCCCTTGTCGAGCGCCTTTCTGTATATGTAGGCGGCCTTCTCGATCACGGGATCCGAGATTGCCATCTTGTCCTTTAGGCGGTTGAGCTCGCTGAACGCCTGCCTGAAGTTGCGATCAACCGGCTCGTGCACCTGGCTGCGGCTGTCCCACGTACGGAGCCGCTCTATGGTGCTCTTCATGGTCGCGGCAAGCGGGCGCCCGGAGGCGTCCTTGTTCAGAGGATTGATGATGGTTGCAAGCCCCATGTCATGCATTGTCAGCGAGGTCGGGGCCCCGGCCCTTGCACGATCGCCGTGCTCGTCTTGGGCAAACGAGCGCCACTCAGGGCCCGACTCCTGCAGCTTTTCAGATACCACGTAGCCGCAGGCGGAGCAGAACATCTCTCCAGACTCGTTGTCGGTGACCATAACGCCCCTACACCTGTTACACAGGTCTTTTGATACACTTACCATGGCTATTAACCTCAAAAAGTGGTCTTTATTAATCATGAACTCATTCGGGGCACAGCGGGCGCTGTAGGCACGCACATGCCAAGGCGCCCGTGCGTCCGCAGCCACGGGAGGGGATCTGCAGGCAGTGTATTATTATCAAACCGCCACCACAAGGAGGCATGAGGGATCGGTTGCCGTCGCGGTGCGGGAGCGGGGGTGCACAAGGGACGCTGGGGTCACCGTCACCGTCACCACCACGGTCACTGTCGTCATTGCCGTCGCCTCCAGTGCTGGCACTCATGGTAATGGCAGTGGCCGTCGCATATGCGGGAGCATCCGCGCAGCACGCGGCGCACGCAGAGGTGGGATCCCTCGTGGATGCGCACTCCGTGGAGGGCGGAATAAACATAGAGATAACATATCCTGACGGCCTAGTTGCGGGAAGGGAGGGGACCGTCTCCATCCTCGTCAAGAACAACGGCTGGGAGGACAAGCAGGACATCTCCTTTGAGGTATCGCTGTCTGACGATAGGGCGGTCGGCGCCGACCCCCCGGACGTCCTGGCCATAGGGCGGCTGGCCGAGGGCGGTTCGTACGGCGAGAGCATATCCATATCCGCGGCCGACGACGCGGGCCCCGGCACGCACTACCTGAACCTGCGTTACACTCACGTCTTGGTTGCAAACAACGAGGAGCCCCAAGCGCCGTTCTTTTACGACATAGCGGTTCCGATCAGGATAAAGGGGGACGCGAGCGTCAGCATCCGCACGCAGATGCCAGAGTCGATATTCGGCAACGCCGAGTTCCCAATTACGGTCGAGGTTTTATCAAACGACATTGATCTCAGGGACGTGCGGATCAGGATAATCCCGCCGTCGGACATCGAGTTCCGGGGCGAGACACTGCACGCGTTCTCAAAGATAGAGAGGGGGGTGCCCGTCAGCATAACCTCAAGAATAGTCACGCCAGCGGATGAGGTACCCACAGAGTACAAGCTGCCGTTTGAGATCACGGTCCAGTACGTGGACGACGTGGGGGAGGAGCAGTCCGACGCGCAGACCGTGTCGACCGTGCTGCGGCCCAGGATGTTCATGGAGCTTACCGCCGAGGGGGGCATATGGCTGGGAAATATCTTCATCGCGCCCTACGTGAGCATAGGCACGATAGCGGGGATCCCCGCGGGCGCAGTCATCTCAATCCTGCTAAAGCGAAGGTTCGGTGGGGACGGGAGGCGCAAAGGGTAACAGGGCCGGGCGCGGCCGTCACTTGCCGGCGCCGTCCGGCTCCGGCGCCCCGCCGTCGCACCTTGCGCGTATGGCATCCGTATACCTCCGGCTGTACTCGTTGAAGAGGCGTATCTTGTCCTGGGCCAGCGCCATGGCTCCAGGCCTGCCGTTGACGGCGGAATCTGCATCCATCTGTTCTGCAAGCAGCCGCTGGAGCTCCTCCGCGCCGGCGCCCGCAAGTCCCACCAGCAGCACCTCAAGCTCGGAGGCAAGCATGTCCCTAGTGTCCGGAACGGCGGGCGGCCGGGCACCGATGATCTCCCTTGCCACGATGCGCCCGAACACCCTCCTGTCTAGATCCAGCAACGCATGACCGCGGCGCAGAGGCCGTATAAAAGGCGCGGCGGCGTCCCTTAACTACAATTTTATAGGTTTGAATTTTCCGCCCTGACAATGGTTCTCAACCTGAGGTGCGCAGACTATGGCTTTGAGTGCAGTTTTGCCCTTAATGCCAAGGCGACTGCAGAAACCATTCAAAAACTGAGGCATCATTTCGAGGAGGAGCACGGGATAGACTATACCACCGAGGCCGTGATCCAGATGGTGACCAACCGCGGGCACACGCTGGACTCCATAAGGCGCTAGGCCGTTCCCCGCTCGTCATCCGGCTTCCCCCGGACTAGGGAGATGGCCTTTGCGCGTCTTGCGCCCCGTCCCCATTTCCGTTTCCCCGTCCCCGGCCTGCAACGGCATTATCCACCTTGCCGGTGCCGCCGCAAGAGGTGCACGCGTACCTGCGCGTCTTGCGGAACAGCATACCCGTCTTGCGCTCTAGATATCCGTCCCCGCCGCAAGAGGTGCACCGCACCGGCGGGCGGGCCTGGGATCTGCTGCGGCGGCGTGTCTTCTGGCGGGCGGCCCTGCCCTTCTTGGACGGATCCTTGCGCGTATACTTGGCCGACTGCTTCCTGACGTGGCCGCTCTTGCGCGGCATGCTCGGCACCTCGCCTTGGGGACCCGCTATGCTGTTGTACGCCCATACCACCATCTTGTACATCTCAATGTCGCCCGAGGGCCTGTCGGGGTGGTACCTCAGTATGCAGCTGCGGTACTTGGCCTTGATCGTCTCGGGGGGATCCAGCGGCGAGGCTCCAAGTACGTCATACGGGTCCGCATTCATGGCAGGCGATTCCGGTACGGCGGCAGTATATTCATGTCTTGGGTTGCCGCCGCCACCGGTCCCCCGCCACGACCAGCCCATTGGCAAGAGCGCGGGCTCGCATGCGGCGACCAGATCCTAAGGCTTGGTCGAACAGGCGCGGTATTTCTAAAAGTCCTGCAGGGCGCTCGTTGGCCGTACGCGAACAATAAAGCTCCCGGCACCCACCGGTCTAGAATAGTTACCAGACCAATGTCGACTTTTCAACTGCAGGTCGGTGCCTTGCGCCAACCGCTCGTACGGGGACAGATCCGCCTTGCAGGTCACGGGTCGGATCTTGCATGCAAGAAGGCACTCCAGATTTGGATACACCTCCTTATATAACGCAGGGCGTAAGGGTATGTATGGCTGCCATGCTGACGCCGGACTTGCAGGCGGGCGCGGAGAGACGCGGGGGCGCCGTGCGCGGTGCCGCCATGGGGCACGTGGGGCTTGACACGGACGACCTGTACTGGCTGAACCCCGCCGTCGCCAGCGCTGCCATCACCGCCTCCGGTATACTTACGAGGCTGGAACTTGCAACGGACGCGCTTGACTCCGCGATTGCGTCCATAAGGGGGCAGGTGCGCGACATACGCGGGCGCAACAGGAGGCTGGCCCCTAGGTACGACCCCGGCAACGAGGTACACGCCAAGTCGATGGGCCTGGAGCATGTGATGTCCGTCATGCTCGAGGCGCTGATCCGCGCGCGCCAGAGAATGGTGACGCCTGTCACGGCGCGCCAGATGCCCCGCATGCTGCTGCCTGCGCTGTATGTGGTGCGCACCGCACACATGCAGCTGTCCCAGGACGCGGCGCCCGGGTGCCAAGAAAGCCTGCACGACGCATCGGCCCACTTGGGCGGCATCATCCTCGACGCGGCCACGATATCGGGCTCCAACCTGAACCTTGGCCGGTCCAACGCGGAGGTCTCGGCAATATTTAGTCAAGCGAGATTGACTGTCGACTCTAAGTTAAGAAAGCAGTATGACAAACTGGAGATGCCGGCAGCATGCAGGCGATACTGCTAGGCGGGGCACGGACTAACAGCGGCACGCTATGCAAAATGCCCATCCCCGTATCATCATATCTGCGTCCTGTCGTTCGGTGTTACAGGTTTGTCGTCGTCCTACCGGTGCGGCGGCGCAGGTGACGCTTGTAAGGCAGCTAGAAGTACTGCAAGGACAAGGGGGGGATTCCGGGGGGAATGGGCGCGGCGGCCTAGTACGGAAAGCCGATCCGATATCCATGCATTGCGCATGGCGGCCAAACATGTAGAGTCGGAAAATGATGTCACGGTGTGTCGTGACATTGCTCCACGCATGCCTGGACTCCATATGAATTTTGAATTCCCGGTTCCGCTGGGCCAGCCCAAGCGGCCGGCAGCGTGCCCGACGTGCGCGAACTGCCGCGAAAGGTACGCTTTTACATGATCGTGCGCAGCATACGCTGGAGGGTCCTACGGCGGGGTTGACTGAGGTGTCTTACCCGTCGTCATCCTTGTATGACCGGCCCTCTGGGAGCCTCCGCTCGCGGTATGCGTCCGCGGGCGTCTGCCCGTACAGGCTGCCGTGCGGCTTGTTGTTGTGGTTCCTGACGAACCTGGCAGTCGGGTCGCTCTCCATTGCGGCGGGGGCGCCAAACGGGGCCGCCGTGCCCGGCGGTCCCGCAACGTCGGCAAAGTGCCCGACCTTGTACTTGTACTCCTTGAACACGCGCTCCGCCTTGCCATTGGTCTGGGGATGCCCCACGCGCGCCAGGATCTGCTTTACGCCGGCGTCCCCGAGGTGCTCCTCAAAGTGCGTGCGCCCCCTTTCGCGCTTTGCCTCGGACTCCATGGCGTAGAACTGGGATCCGTGGTCGGTCAGGACCGAGTACGGCGTCCCGTGCGCCAGGCAGGCCTGCTTGAAGACCGCGGTGGCGTTCTCGGACGTGGCGCGGTCAAACACGCCGTGTCCGACGATGTACCGGGACGAGTCGTCCACGTATACGATCAGCCACCTCCCGTCCTCCAGCTGCGTATAGTCCGTGTGCCAGAGCGTGTTGCTGTGCCTCCGCTCGTACCTCACGTACCTGCGCTGCCTCTTCTTGGCGTGCTCCTCGCGCGCCAGCCCGTTCTCAAGCAGCACCCGGTGCACGGCGTCCTTTGGGACGTGGTCCCCCGCGTTCCTGATGTGCCAGTATGTGGCAGACGCGCCGTTTACGACCCGGCCGAACGCGGCCAAAACCGCGGAGTGCTCCCTGCGCCCCGGCTCGCCCTTCCGGTGCCTGCCGGGGCGCCTTGGAAGGTACAGTATCCGCCCCGTGTCGAGGCGCCTGAACCGGCTCCAGATGCGCTGCACCTGCCTTATGCAGACCTTCAGGATGCCTGCAATCGTCTTGTTGCTTGTCCCCCTCCTCTTTTCGCGGACGATGAACCTTGCGTCAAGCGTGTCCAGCTTGCGTATGGGCTTCCTGCCCTTCTCGCTGGCAGTCTTGAGTATGCGCTCGGTCTCCTCCCTTTGTTCCTGTATGAGGACATGTTCGTCATACTTGGTTTGAGGTGTCATTACGCCTCCCTCCATGTCGGCTCTCTTATGCGTCGGGGTGACATGATTCCCCGACTCTTCACATGGCGGCCAAACAGGCAAAGAAAAAGAAGGGGTGGTGCGGAGGACTCAGTCTACCCTGACCGTCTTTCCGCGGTTTGCGCCTTCGGCCAGGCCGAAGGTGATCTGGAGAATGCCGTTGCGGTAGGATGCCTTGGCAGAGTTGGCGTTGACCTTGCGCTCAAGCGGGATCCGCGCCTGGTACTTCTTGCCGCCCCCGCCCTCCGCGGAGACTGACACGTGTTTCCCCTCGACTGCGATCCTGATGTCGCGCTTCTCTACGCCGGGCATCTCGGTTATCATCTTGACAACCTTCTCCTTCTCGTCGACTATGGTGTCCACCAGGGGCTCCCTAGTCTCGGCTGCGCCCTCTGCGCCGGGCAGGTGGGCGGGTCGGCGCCCCACGATCCCGGCGTTTCCGTACTCGCGTACGACGGGGCGGCCGTCCGGCCCCGTAGTCATTACAAGGCCATAGTACCGCACGTCTGGGCTCTGGAGCCGGCCGGCACCCTCTCCGTGGTCTGTGCGGCACGAGCCCCCCTCGCAGGAGCCTCCCCCCATCCCAAAGAATGGATCGGAGAAGAACCTCTTCAGGAGCCTGTCCGCCTCGTTCTCGAAGAACATGTCATATTCACCTGTTTATGTAATGTATATTACATAATATAAGTATTATTCCAACCAAGGTATAATATTACAAAAGACTATTATAGTTTACAGGCTGTAATATGGCATGCGGACAGTCGGAGTCTCTGTTCCGGACGCCATAAGGGAGATCATAACAAGGAACCGCTCCGTATACGACTGCATGAGGATGGACCTGATCAACTATACGGCGCTGGCGGTGAGGATCCAGCCCGAGGTGGAGCGCATGCTCGGCGGCCCCGTCAACCTGAACACGATCGTGGTGGCCATCAAGAGGTACGCGGACCGGCTCTCGGTCCGGGAGGACGCAGCCGGGGGGGAGGAGTCCATGCTGAAGAACGCAAGGGTGGTGCTGACTGACGGGATGATGGACATCAGGTTTTCAGCAGAGGAGTTTGACAGGCTGGGCGGGGCGCCCGAGATGCTTGCAAAGTTTGCAAAGATGGGCGGCAACTACGAGTTTTTCAGGCTGTCGGACTCGTTTAGGTTCCTTGCCGAGGACATGGAGGACGTAAGGGAGATGTTCAGGGGCATGCTCAGGAAGGAGTCAACGGCCGGGGGCCGGGGAGACTACGAGGAGGAAGAGAGGATGTTCAGCACGGGTTTGGCCAAGATCAGGATCGTGCCGCCCTCCGCCGCGCGGGCCGGAAGCGGCCCGTCTGACATTGTGTCCCATGTGGCCGAGATACTGCATGCGGCGGGAATAGAGATTGTCAACGCGTATTTCGGCCAGGACGGCATCACGGTCGTACTGAGAGAGAAGGATGCAGCGCGCGCGTACGAGGTTCTGCGCGCCGGCGCGTCCCGGGCGAGAATATAGATTCACACAGCATATATTGTGACCGCGGACGCGGGGCGCTGCTTGGTGTCTGACAGCGGCGGCGGCATCGGAGACAGCGGACGCGGGGCCGCCAAACCCAGAAAAAGAATAGTGATTGCCGGCGGCGGCTTTGCCGGCGTCGCGTGCGCGCGCCAGCTAGAGTCCGAACTCGGCGACGATCCCGACATCGATCTGGTCATGATAAACGAGGACAACTTTCTGCTCTTTACGCCCATGCTGCCCCAGGTCGTGTCGGGGATGATCGAGACCAGACACATCGTTACGCCCATACGGACCATCTGCAAGAGGGCGCGCTTCTTTGAGGGCAGGGTAAGGGGCATCGACCCGTACGCGAAGACCATAACCGTGTGGGGAGGGGGTGATGCCGGGCGCCTGACCATGCATTACGACTTTGCGGTGGTGGCGCTCGGAAGCGAGGCCAACTTCTTTGGGATGCCCGACGTCGAGAGGAACGCCTTTACGATGAAGACGCTCAACGACGCGGCCGAGCTCAGAAACAGGGTGATTGACATGCTTGAGAGGGCCGAGAACGAGGCGGATCCCGCGCTGCGCAGGCGCCTGCTGAACTTCGTGGTGGTCGGGGCGGGCTTTGCAGGCATCGAGACCGCGGGGGAGCTTATGGACCTGCTTCACGACGCGCACAAGCACTATCGCTCCGTAGGGAAGGACGACGTAAGGGTCGTGATACTAGAGGCGCTGCAGGAGATACTTCCCGGGTTCAACAAGGATCTGGCCGCATTTGCAAAGAGACGGATGGAGGAGAGGGGGATAGAGTTCAGGCTGCAGTCCGCCGTAAGGGCGTTTGACGGGGAGGAGATAACGGTGAAGAGGCTGGCGGGGGACGGAAATGGGGGCAACGGCGGCGGAGGGCCTAGGGGGGAGGAGAACGGCAACGGCGGCGATGATGATGATGAGGTGATAATGTCAAAAACCCTGATCTGGACGGCTGGCGTCACGCCCGTCGACATGATCAAGAGGGCCATGCTAAAGACGGAGAGGGGAAAGGTCATAGTGGACGACTACCTGGAAGTGCCCGAGTTTCCGGGTGTCTTTGCAGTCGGGGACTGCGCGCTGTTCGTAGAACCGGACACGGGCAGGCCCGTCCCGCCCACCGCGCAGCTGGCAGAGGCCCAGGGCAAGACGGCCGCCAAGAACCTGGTTGCGTTGATAAGAAACCGCGAAAAGGAGAGATTTGAATTCAAGCCCAGAGGCCAGATGGCCGTCATAGGCAAGAGGTCCGCGATCGCGTCCGTGTTTGGCGTGAATATGTCCGGGTTCTGGGCCTGGCTCATATGGAGGGGCGTCTACCTCTCAAAGATCTCGTCGGGGGAGAAGAAGAGCAGGGTGCTACTTGACTGGGTGATCGACCTCTTCTTTAGCAGGGACATATCCAGGCTAAAGCTGGCAAGGCGTGGGGCCGAAAAGGATTACAGGGTGCTGGACGAGGTGGACGACATGTGGTAACGGGCCGCGCGCGTTACAAGGGGCGGCCGCACTACGGCGCCATGCGGCGTAGCCTCCTCACGGTTACAATGACCGCCGCGGAGGGCGCCGCGACGTACAGTCCGGCGTTGAGCAGGATGACAGCAGAGCCGTACGCGATTACGTCCAAGTCCGAGCCCGCCTCCGCCGCGCCCAGTATGGAGAGCGAGGATATCATGGGCGTGATGAACGCCCTTACCGCATCCCTGAACGCGGGATGTTCGCGCTCGAGGTCCGCCACGGCGGGCGAGAATGAATAGTATACGGCATTGAATCCCGACATGAACGCCGCACCGGAGCTGGTGGACATGACGGTGCCGTCCCTCAGTTCGCGCATGGACTGTATCTGGGGCTCAAGTTCGGAGCCAAACGCCGCAGTCGCGACAAGGCACCCCCCGCCCTCAGGGTCGGCCGGGGCGGCGTCAGACTGTTCCTGCGGCGGCGGTGATGGGTCGGCCGGGGTCGGGTCGGCCGGGGTCGGGTCGGCAGTCGGCGGCGCTTCCTCCTTTACCGCAAACGTCTCCAGCATCCTCTGATAATGCGGCATCATGTCATCAAACCTTTCGGGGATGTTGGCGTATGACAGGGTATAGTACTGCCCGTCCCCGTACACGATGGTCTCAATGAGCGAGACCTTGGCGGTCACGTTGTTCAGTGTTATGGTCTCGGTCACCCGCATGGCGTGGGCCGGCAGGCCCGCCACTACGGTCGGCTCCTGCTCAAACGTCGCAAAGTCCTCGGCGCTCAGCACCTCACGGATCTCCGCCGTTCGGTCACTGACTAGCTGCTCCAGCGTGGACTGGCCCGCGTCGTTCACAAACACGTAGATCTGTGGGGTTCCCCCGGCGGCCCGCGGCCCCACCGCAACGACGTCGGGCACTTCGGGATCCGAACGCCCCGGTTCCTGCAAGAGCCAGCCGGCGGGAGCTACAAACGTGATGCCAAGGCGGGAGCTGTCATAGATCTGCTCGCCGGAGTCGGTGGGGGCAAGTGGGTCCTGCGCCGGCTGCTGCGGAACAGGCGGCGGAACCGGCTCGTCGGGCAGCGACGCAATGGTGGAGCGGTCCACCGTGCGTATGCTCTGGATTCTCACGGACTCGGGGTCGACGGGCCTGTCCTGGGCTCCCGTCTCCGTTGCCGCGATGGCGTCGAGTGTCTCGAAGCTCTGCTCCGTTACGATCCTCCCAAACACGGTGTACTGCCCGTCAAGAAAGTTAGAGTTCTGATGGACTATGAAGAACTGCGACCCGGCGCTGTTGGGATCCTGGCTCCTTGCCATCGAGACTATGCCGCGGTCGTGCGGTATGTTGTTGAACTCGGCGTCCACGGAGTGCGGGGGGCCTCCGATCCCCCACGTGCGGGGGTCGCCATCGACCGTGTTGGGATCCCCGCCCTGTATCATAAACCCGGGTATGATCCTGTGAAACAGCGTGCCGTCATAAAAGCCGGACTCTGCCAGGGTGACAAAGTTGGACACGTGGTTGGGGGCTGCTGCCGGAAAGAATTCAATTATGATCGTGCCCATCTGCGTCTCCAGTACCGCCACCCTGCCGTCGGCCTCCGCAACCTGGGCGTAGGCCTCCGCAGTGGCCTCTGCAAAAGGCAGTGCCGACGGCGCATGCAGCAGCGCCAAGCAGCAGACGGCAGCCAAGGCGGCGCACGCGACAGGCGCCCGTAAAATTCCAGTATTTTTCATGTACAACAACGGATCGACACCCGCCTCCATAAAAGCCGTTGTCTGGCGGCGGCTACGGCAAAAACCACGGCAGGCGCCGCACTCTATTTATAAAAAGCCAGAGTTCCTGCCAAAGCATGGGTCCCGACGAGAAGATTCACGCGCACCTAGTCTCGATATGGAGGGAGTCACAGGGGCTCTTCGCGCTGGGGGGCAAGGAGGGGATGCTCTTTCTTACCGACAGACACATTGCGTTTGTACACAAGACGGGGGCCAGCATGAACTGGTGGAAGGCGATAACGCAGAGGCAGGTTGTAAAGTTCATCAGGTCGAAAAACACCATGATCCGACACGACGGCTACGGCGAGGACGACCTGGCCGACGACCTGGCCGACGACAGGAACGTGGAGGTTCCGTACGAGGATGTCGTGGGGATCAGCAGCGGGGAGAAGGCGTGGGGCAGCGTCCTGCACCTAGAACACCGCGCCGGCGACAAAAGGGAGAAGCACCAGTACTCTGTCGCGCAGGACTGGGTCAAGTACCCCGCAAAGGAGCCCACCAAGTACATGAAGGTAGACTGGGAGCCGTTTGTGGAGTTTGTAAACAAGAGGCGGCGGCAGCTGACGACGTAGGGGGGTGTGGTCGCCGTGGCAGAGGGACGCGTTTATGCGGTGGGCGTGGGGCCGGGATCGCCAAGGTATCTGACCGCCATAGCGGAGGAGATCATCAAGGGGTGCGACATCGTGGTGGGGTACGAATACACGCTCAGGACCATACGGCACCTTCTGGGGCCCGGCAAAACGGTCCACACGGTCACGATGTCAAGCCAAGAGGGGGTGCTGCAGTCAGTCGCCGCCGAACTCAGGGCGGGCGCGGAGGAAAAGACGGTGGTGGTCCCGTTTACCGGCGACGCAAGCTTTTCAGAATCGGAGGTGGTCGACAGGCTCGCCGAGATATTTGGCGGCGTGCAGATAATACCCGGAATCAGCTCGGTGCAGGTGGCGGCCGCCATGGCGGGGGTGCCGCTTGACAAGTCAAGGGTCATTACCATGCACGTGACGTCTCCCATAGAGGGCAAAAAGGAGGAGATGCGCCAGGCGCTGGCGTCGGGGCTGAGCGTGGTTCTCATCCCGCGGCCCTGGCCCAAGAGGCCGGACAAGCACTTCATGCCGTCGGAGGTGGCGGCGCACCTCAGAGAGCACGGCTTTGACACAGGCGCCATGCGTGTAAGCGTCTTTGAATCCCTTACCACCGAGCAGCAGACTAGGTTTGACGGAACCGTAAGTGAGCTTGAGGGCAAGGAGTTCTCCGACCTGTGCGTGGTGGTGTTCAACCAGTCAGAACCAGACTCTTACATGAACTACAGGTGGCAGTGGGACGACGGCTGCGGCGGGCATGGCAACGATGAGGGCGGGCGGGGCGTCCCCGGGGGACAGGGGGACGCGTGACGGAGCCTGCTGCAGTAGTGCGGCCGGCTACGGCGGCGGCTAGCGGAACCCCACATCCAGAGACTCCTCTATCATAAAGAACTCTACGTAGCCGCCTGCCAGCAGAAGCGCCACCACAATGCCCGCCTCCAAGAGCAGCGGGCGGAGGTGCCCCGACAGGGCAGCCCTCCTTACAATCGTAATCGTCATCAGTACGCTCCTCGACATTGCCAGCGAGTACGCGCAGATCTCCATCAGCCCGAACGGGGTGAGGAACAGCACGGCCAGGGGCGACACCCCCTCAAGCTCCGGCATGCTGGTCTCCAAGGCCGCAAACACCAGCCCGGTGGACCAAGCGGACAGGAACCCCCACGCCAACCCGGCGCCCGGAACAAACATGAGCAGCGCGATCATGGTGTTGTGCAGAAATATCCCAAACGCGTCTATGTCCTCCACCAATGCCTCGAACTCGGACAGCAGCGCCTCGGCCTCGGCGTCGGAAACGTCAGACGTGGTACCCAGCACGAACACGGCGGTAAAGGCGGCAAGCAGGGCAAGGAACGCCGCAGTCCTGGCCGGGATCCTCTCCATGGTTCGGCCCGGAGAGCTTTCTATTTGTTGTTTGGCAAAACGGCCGGAGGCGACGGCACAACGGCACGCCGCTCCGGCGGGGACAGATTAATTATCGGCACCAGCAGTTATTCTGCAATGGGGTGGGATCGCAAGGACGCGCTGGGGTATGCGCTGAGCAGGGGCGTCCAGGTAAGCCCCCGCGCCTTTGAGATCCTAAGGAGCGTCCCGTCGGACTCGCTTGAGGGTGTGGTCAAGGCAATGGTGCACGCGGCCAAAAGGGAGTCCCGGACCCAGATGACGGCAGACGATCTTGAGGAGCACTTGGGCCTCAGGGTGGACACCGAGGTGGACGCGGACCTCAGGGTGCTGTCGGATCCCACGGGGCACACCACCACGGCCGAGGGGGTCGACGGGTACGGCGCCCTCTTCGCCAGCAGGTATGAAAAGTTAAAGTCCATAATCGCTGCCAGGCCCGAGTCCAAAAAGGTCAAGTCCGTGGAGTCCGTCAGGAGATCGGGCGGCGTAAAGGACGACGAGGATGCCTACGTGGCGGGACTAATCAACGATAGGGAGGTCAGGGACAGCAGGGCCGAGATCCTCTTGGAGGATCCCTCGGGAGTGCTGTCCATACCCGTGTACAACGAGGAGCTGCAGAAGGAGGCCGGCTCCCTGATGCGGGACCAGATGGCAATGGTGAGGCTGGGAAGGGGCAAGAGGGGCGTCTTTGCCAAGGAGATCATCCTGCCCGACACCCCGGCCCACGTGCCCAACAGGTCGGAGACGGGCGCCTGGGCGGCCCTGATCTCCGACCTTCACGTCGGCTCGAAATACTTCATGGAGGAGGAGTTCAGGGGGTTTGTGGGCTGGCTCTCGGAGGCGGACGCGGTCGCAAGGAACGTGCGGTTCGTCCTGATATGCGGCGACGTGGTCGACGGGGTGGGGATCTACAAGGACCAGGACAAGGAGTTGGAGATGGACACTGTCGAGGAGCAGCTGGGGCGCCTCGAGGAGATGCTTGCCGAGATACCGGAGCGCGTCAAGATCATAATATCCCCCGGAAACCACGACCCCGGAAGAAGGGCCCTGCCCCAGCCGGCAATACCAGAAAAGTACTGCCCGGGGCTGTGGCGCCGCGAGAACATAACCATGGTCGGAAACCCCGCCGTGGTTTCGCTCAACGGCGTCAGGGTCCTGATGTTCCACGGGCAGTCGATCGACGACATAGTCAGGGTCACGCCGGGCCTCAGTTACGACGAGCCCATTGCGGTAATGGAGCTCCTGCTAAGGGCGCGGCACCTGAGCCCCATATACGGGGAGAGGACGCCCATTGCCCCCGAGCTTGAGGACTGGATGGTCATAGGGGACGACATCGACATATTCCACGCGGGGCACGTGCACAGGTGGGCAGTCAGCAAGTACAGAGGCACCCTGCTCGTCAACTCGGGAGCCTGGCAGCGCCAGACGCCGTTCCAGGCCAGCGTCGGCATAGTACCCAACCCGGGGATTGCCGCACTGGTCAACCTCAAAACGTACGAGCTCAAGAGCCAGAACTACAACGGATAGCGGATCAGAGCAGCCCCTGCAGGGCCAGATCCTCGGCAAACGCCTTTTTCACCGTCTGGGGCGAGACCGTCAGCCTGTGCTTCTTGGTCCTGCCGTGCACGCCCCGGCTTGCCACCCTGCCGGATACGATGCCCGACAGCTCTATCTCGCTCAGCATCTGCGTCACGCGGCGCTGCGTGAGCGGGCCTGCCGCCACGTCCCTGCACAGGGACTTGTAGTGCGAGTAGACCTCGCCGGTGGAGCTGGCCTCGCTCCTCATTATCGCGAGTATCAGTAGTTTCTCGTGGAGTGGGTACGACTGCAGCACGGTCATCTCCTTGTCCTCCTCCATCTTCTTTGAGGCCTCCCTTACGTGCTCGACCGTTACGGTCTGGCTGTCGGTGCCGCTGCCGCCTGCCGCCCTCTCGGCAATCTCGCCTGCAATTCGCAGCAGGTCTATCGCCCGCCTTGCGTCGCCGTGCTCCGAGCCCGACAGGGCCGCGCACAGGTTCAGCGCCGGTTCCTCCACCGCGCCGGGGGCAAAGGCCGCCGCGACCCTCTCCTCCAGTATCTTCCTGATCTGCTCCGTGGTGTAGGTGGTAAAGACGGCCTCCTCGTCGGCCAGCCTGCTTATTACGCGCGGATCAAGGTTCTCCTTGAACGAGAGGTTGTTTGATATGCCCACTATGGTAAGGGTGCCACGGTCCAGCCTCATGTTGGCGCTGGTCAGCTGGTACAGGATGTCCTTGCCCGTCCTGCCCACAAGCTGCGCCAGGTGGTCGATCTCGTCTATCACGAACACGACGTTCAGCCCGCGCCCGTCGACCTCTTCAAGTATCCGCTTGAACACCTCCCCTATGGCCAGTCCCGTAACGGGAAGCCTCTTCTGGTCCATCCCGAGCTGCTTGCCCAAGCTCACAAGCAGCCCGCCCAGCGTCGTCTCATCCTTTGCGTTGGTGTAGACGAGACGTATTGGGAACTTGGAGTCTGCCGCGCGTGCCTGGATTTGGGATATCACCTTGCGAACCACGAGCGTCTTGCCCGTCCCCGGCTTGCCGTACACAAGTAGGTTGGAGGGCCTCGAGCCCTTTAGTATCGGGATCAGCACCTGGGCCACGGCCTTCTGCTCCTCGTCCCTGTGCAGTACCAGATCCGGCATGTGCGCGGAATGTAGCACGGCCCTGTCCACGATTATGGACCTGCCGCCTGCAACTGCATCAAGGAGGCTGTCAACCGGATCACTTGCCATGTTGGTTCCACTCACACACCATGATTTCCACTCCAGCATATAACATACAGTATACGGCCCGGTGTGTAGTGTGTGGTGTAGTAGTGTAGTGTGATGTAGTATGTAAGCTCCTTTTTGAAAAATTTTAGAAGGTGTGGAGTGGAAATGAAGGTGTGTGGGTCTGCCGGCTGGTAGTGGGACTGGTAGGGGAACAGCGGCGGTTCCTGCCTGCCCATTCACAACTGTTAGCGTGCTGTTAAGGTACTGCCAAAAGAGGTCGGAATCGACCCCTTCATTTCCACTCCAAGCGTCAAGATCCACCTTAACACTGTCAACATACTGGAATCGACCCCTTCATTTCCACTCCAGTCATGGAATCGACCCACCCCGGACCACACCCCGGCTCCAGAGTGTTAGGATCCGCCCCTCTGGCTAGGCACGGGCTAGGCGTGCCAGCTTAACACACACGTTACTTAACACACACTGCATGCGCATGCTAATATACTGATATTGTGAGCAATGCTTTGCATGGTCAAGAAACGCATCAGGATAGACGTTGAGGACGCCGACGGCGCCAAGTATGACATCAAGCTGGAGGGCAACATCACCCTTGAGAAGATCCGGATGGTCTTTGAGGCCATGAACATGGCGGACATAGAGGCAGGGAGCGGCAGCCAGAACCACCCAGAACCACCCAACATGGACTCTACCGGAGCCAAGATCTGGCACGCCGTAGACAAGTACTTCTCACTGGGCAAGTTCACGTCGACTGACGTGCTTGAAAAGTACGAGGACGAGTTCAACGAGCCGATCAAACTGAGCGTGATATCGACGTACCTCTCAAGGTTCTCTGCAAGGGGCAGGCTTGACAGGGTCCGGACAGGCAGGGAATGGACCTATCAGACCAACAAGATCGCCCAGCAGCACTGACTACGATATGACTGCCTTACGTACAATCAACTCGTTGTTCTGATACGTTATCTTGACGTATTCCCCCTTTTGCATGTCCATGTATCTTCTAAACTGCCTTGGTATGGATATCGCCCCCGCCGAGGTGATCTTTACCAGCGCCTCGTTCTCCCGCATGGGTGTTTCACTGCATATTATAATATATAATTTTCTTAATTTACACTAAATATTCTATAATAGAAGAAATAATGAATTTCCATATTCATTGTAAATATAATATCTGAAGCAATCCTGCCGCGCAACCGGCTGCGCCCGGACAAGACGCGCCCAGCGGTTCCAGGACCCGATGCATCCAGCCCTCCCCACGGCAGTCCTTGGGGCTTGGTGCAGAACGGAGCCCCTTAGCGCAGGTGGCATGAAAAGATCAGTCACCGGCCCCACCCTGTCGAAGTCTTTCCAGGCCCTTCTGGGTCACGCTGTAACTGTACGGCCTGGTGTCCTCGTCACGCTGGAGATATCCATCCTCATACATCTTTTTCAAGAGTCGTGATGTATGCTCCCTGCTCTTCCCCATCGTGACTTGTATATCACGTGATGTTATGATATCATTCGTGATTAAATGCAATACATAGTCAACGGGGTTGGGATAGGCACGGAACTCCGTCTTGGGCACGGTTTCTCCGTCGCCGCCCGCGAGATCCTCCCCCCGCCCTTCTGCATGCAGCTCTTCTGCCGCCACGCCCTCTTCCTCCGCCGCCACCGCGGCGGCGGCCGCCGGCTCCCTGGACACCAATTCGCTCAGGGCTGCCGCCAGCTTGGACACGGCCTCGTCCCCACTGCCGTCTCCCGCCCTGGCAGCCTCCCCACGTCCCATCTCCACCGCATCTAGGCGTATCTTTAGGTCTATGAGCTGCCTTTCATAGTATTCGAGGCGCTCCGAGCCGGTGATCTCGCCACTCTTGCTCCCGAGACCGGACTCTCTGGCCATGGTGCGCAGCCAAAAGTATGCAAAGAGGGCCAGCAGCCCCGCCAAAAATGCAACCGCAATGCTAATTGCCACCCACGGATCAAAAACCTCCTCCGCCATCACGGTATATCATATGTACTGTGATATATCATATTCGGTCAGTATTTTTTCACACCACATGTTAAAAAAATCACCCATCTGCAACAGCTTGGACTGCCAAGACCAGGCCATTCGTCACTGTACATCACATACTGCATGCCTGCCGTATGTACTTTTCAATCACATCAATCATCTGTTCAGCACTTTCAGGCTGTATATCACCACTGTTTATCACGTCAACCCTCTCTGCAAGGTCCATCATCACGTCCACATCGTCAGGCAGGAGTATCCCCAACCCCCTTAGAACGACCACCGTATAGAAGAGAGCGACCAGCTTGTCCCTCGATTGGCCTACCTGCCTGTAGTATGCCCCCCGGCTTATGGGAAACCTAGCCTCCAAGAGTTCCCGCTGGTTTAAAATAATTTCAATTTGTCTCTCTGTAAACAGTGATTTTTCAATCATTTTCTGTATAACTTTGTTGAAAATCGGTCTTTTGGATTCACTCATAGCTATACAAACTTGTATACGGCGTAAATTAAACTTTAAAGTAAAGGGGCTGCCACGCAATGCGTGGCCGCAGACACGGAAGAGAAGATAGGCAAGGGCCAGGTAGAGGGCTATCTGCAGTCGGAGCTGAGGAACAGGGGAACGCTGCTCTTTGTCTTGATAGACTCCGAGGTGTCGGACACCGACGAGTCGGCACGCCTGGTCCGTGCGGCCGAGTCGGCAGGCGCCTCTGCGATACTGGTGGGCGGCTCCTCCGCGACGGATCAGATGGAGCTGTCCGTCGTGACCGGCGAGATTAAGAAGAGCACGCAGCGGATACCGGTCATCCTGTTTCCCGGAAACGTGACGGGAGTCGTGCCCAGCGCCGACGCCATACTGTTCAGCTCGCTCTTAAACTCGGAGAATCCGTACTTTGTGACGCAGGCCCAGGCACTGGGGGCCCCCTCGGTGGCAAAGTTCGGGCTCGAACCCCTGCCCACCGCATACCTGGTTATAGGGGAGGGAACCACGGCCTGGTTTGTTGGGGGCGCGCGGGGCATACCACACGACAAGCCCAAGATAGCGGCGGCCTACTCGCTGGCCGCACAGTTTCTGGGCATGCGGTTTGTATACCTGGAGGCGGGCTCCGGCGCAAAGACCAGCGTGTCGCCTGAGATGGTCAGGACGGTGCGCAAGGCCTTTGGCGGCTTTCTGATTGTCGGCGGCGGCATCAGGGATGCCGGAACGGCGGCCGCGCTGGCGGATGCGGGGGCAGACGCCCTCGTGGTGGGAACCCTGGTCGAGGGTGGCGACTCGGCGGAGGGCGAGCGGAGGCTTGGGGAGATTACCGGCGCGATTGGCGGCAGCCGCAGCGGCAGCCGCAGCGACGGAACGGGTGGCCCGTGATTGGCCGCAGATCCTCCTGAGACCCCCGCAATGATGACCCTGGACGACGTCGGCTACAGGCTGCAGGGCATAGAGATGCCAGAGGCATACCGGGACTACTATACGCGGCTCTCAAAGGAGACTGCGAGGGTCCTCGAGTGGGCCTCGGCCGCCAAGAAGGGCAGCAGGGCGGACTCCGACGACGTGATAGGGCCCAAGATCGCCTTTGATCTGGCGGATCGCGTCTCAAAGATGCACGAGATTGAGATCGCCGAGCCGCTGCGGGAGCTGCTTGCAGGCAACGGCAAGGAACTCTCCGCGCTCTTGCTCTCAAGGGATATAGCGCTGGGCAAGTATCACAGGGAGGGCGCCCCCCTCGAGGAGAGGATCGACCTGGCAGTCCGGGTGGGGCTTGCCGTGGTTACGGAGGGGGTCACCATGGCCCCGCTTGAGGGCATCAGCGCCGTATCCATAAAGAAGAACCGCGACGGCACGAGCTACCTCTCAGTCTCCATAGCGGGGCCCATGCGCGCAGCGGGCGGCACCGAGTCGGCCGTTACCATGCTTATCGCGGACCACGTGCGCAAGGCAGTCGGGCTTGACAGGTACCAGGCCGAGTCGTACGACGACGAGCCGGGCAGGTTCGTAGAGGAGCTCAGGGTCTATGAGAGGGACGGGCTGGGATTTCAGTACCACGTCCACGACGA
Organism: Candidatus Nitrosopumilus sp.; assembly: GCA_965207075.1. Taxonomy (GTDB): domain Archaea; phylum Thermoproteota; class Nitrososphaeria; order Nitrososphaerales; family Nitrosopumilaceae; genus Nitrosopumilus. The sequence continues at coordinate 205,134 of CBDBLO010000002.1, forward strand.
GGACATAGAGCACACGATACGGAACCTGCCAGTCGAGCTGGACGGGGTGGACACGGACGATTTTGAGGTGGTAAACCACCGTAACATGACTAGGATCAAGACCGAGAAGGTCCGCGGAGGGGCCCTGCGCGTGCTCAACGACGGCCTGATCGGCAGGTCCAAGAAGCTTCTCAAACGCATAGAGCTCTACAAGCTTGACGGATGGGAATGGCTGGCCGAACTCAAGGGAGCCGTGCAGCCGGGGGACGGGAGCGCGGGCGGCAGCGACAGCGACAACGCCTATGACGACAAGGAGGACGCCGGCGCAAAGAGGATGCGGGAGGTGCTCACCGGGCGCTCCGTGCTCTCCATGCCGGGCAGGCCCGGCGGATTCAGGCTGCGGTACGGGCGGGCGTGCAACACGGGCTTTGCGGCAGTCGGGTTTCACCCGGTGATTGCGGAGATTCTGGATCATACCATAGCAGTCGGCACCCAGGTCAAGACGGACATGCCGGGCAAGGGGGCGTCGGTCGCATTCGTAGACTCGATAGAGACGCCCACGGTCCGGCTCGCGGACGGCAGCGTGGTCAAGATTAGGGACACGGAGCACGGGATCATGGTAAAGGGGCAGATCGCCGAGATTCTGCACCTCGGCGACGTCTTGATCTCGTTTGGCGACTTTATAGAGAACAACGCCAAGCTGGAGCCGTCCGGCTACGTGGGGGAGATCTGGACCGAGGAGCTGAGGAGGCTGCTGCAGCGGGAGCAGGAACGGGGGCAGACGCCTGACGGGCCCGTCTCCGGGAAGATACGACATCTTGAGGAGTTTCTGCTCAGGGACCCCACGGTTGACGAGGCCATCTCGCTGTCACTCGAGTTTGGGCTGGCCCTGCATCCCAGATACCTGCACTTCTGGGACGAGCTCCGGCCCGCGGAGCTCGGGGCGCTCTTGGAACCCGACGCGGCATCCGAGTCCGAGATTGCCTACGGCAACGCCTACAGCGACGGTATTGTGAAGAAGGCGCTTGAAAAGGCGGGCGTGCCGCACGAGTTTGTTGCCGCCGACGGCGACGGACATGCCGGGCAAGGGGGCGGCGGCCCCGGTGCCGCCGCCGTTCGCCATGGAAAAGACGGCCCCGGCGACAACGGCAGCGACGCCTTGCCCGCAGCCAAAAACGGAGACTTTGAGTTCGTCCCGGCTCCAAGATCCCCGCCCGCACTCGGCACCGTACTGTTGAGGGGCGCCGAGGCCAAGATCCTCTACAACCTCCTGCTCAAGAGGCCGCCCCGGATTGATGCCCCCGGCGCCACCGTCCTTGACATACTCTCAGGTTCGGGCATTGCCGTCAGGAAAAAGTCGTCGGCGTGCATAGGCATACGTATAGGCAGGCCCGAAAAGGCCGCCGCCCGGGCGATGTCCCCCCCGACCCACCTGCTGTTCCCGGTGGGCGAGGGGGGCGGTTCCACCAGGGACGTCATAAAGGCGTCCAGGGCCTCCGACCGCTTCTACGCCGACCTGTGCAACAGGCGCTGCCCCGACTGCGGCGCCGTCACGCTGGGCTTGGCGTGCCCCGACTGCGGCACAAGGTCGGTGGAGACCAGGCGCTGCGCGCGATGCGGCGCGTCGACTGACCTGGAGGAGTGCGACCGGTGCGGGCGCAGGACCGTCCTGTATGCAAACCTGGAGTTTCCCCTGCGGGCCCAGCTGCTCAAGGCCCAGGAGCGCATGGAACTGCGGGCGCAGGAGCCGCTCAAGGGGGTCAAGGGGCTTGCAGGGACGGACAAGCTGGCCGAGCCCATCGAGAAGGGGCTGCTGCGCCAGGGGTTCGGGCTGACCGTCTTCAAGGACGGGACGGTGCGCTTTGACGCGACGAACTCCCCGCTTACCCACTTCAAGCCCTCCTGGATAGGCACCCCCGTCCAGAAGCTGCGCGAACTCGGCTACACGCGCGACATGGACGGCAGGCCGCTCACCGACCCGGACCAGCTGGTAGAGATGCGCATGCAGGACGTAATCATACCGTACGAGAGCGGCCGCTACCTCTTGGCCGCGGCCAAGTACGTCGACGCGCTGCTCTCAAAGTTTCACGGCGCAGAGCCGTACTACAAAGCCAGGGCCGTGGAGGACATGGCGGGGCATCTGGTCATAGGGCTCGCGCCGCACACGTCAGTCGGCATAGTGGGCAGAATCATCGGGTTTGCCGAGACGCACGTGTGCTTTGCAACCCCCAACTGGCACTCTGCCAAGCGGCGGGACGCCGACGGCGACGCGGACTCCATCATGCTGCTGATGGACTGCCTGCTGAACTTCTCAAAGGCGTTCCTGTCGGGGAGGATAGGCGGACTGATGGACGCGCCGCTCCTGGTCCAGCCCCTCGTACTGCCCCACGAGTCGCAGCCGCAGGCGCACAACCTGGAGGTCGCACGGTCCTTCCCGCTCGAGTTCTTCGAGTCGGCCGCACGCAGGGAAAAGGCCGGCAGCGTCGACTCCGTCGAGATCATAAAGTCGAGGCTGGACACGGAGAGGCAGTTTTACGACTATCTATTCACCCACGAGACGTCCACCCTGACCACGTCAAGGTCGCGCAGCGCGTACTCCGTGCTGGGCTCCATGCTCAACAAGCTTGACCTGCAGCTGAAGAACGCGGAGATGATCAGGGCAGTCAGCCCGGACGAGACTGCCCTGAACGTCATAACGACCCACCTGCTGCCGGACATGGCCGGCAACCTGAGGGCGTACGCAAGGCAGGAGTTCCGCTGCACCGAATGCGGCACGCGGTTCAGGCGCATCCCGCTGACGCGCAAGTGCGCCCAGTGCGGGGTAAGGCTGACGCCCAACATAACGAGGCCGGGCGTGGAAAAGTACCTGATGCTTGCAAAGAGCCTGGCCAAAAGGTACGACATCGGGAGCTACAACCGCGGAAGGATAGCCCTGCTTGCCGACGAGATCTCGATGGTCTTCGGCAAGAGCAAGGGGGATCAGCTCATGCTCAGCGACTACATGTGAGATGCAAACACGCGGCAGCCTGCAAGCTGCCCGTGCGGACGGCAGTCACCTGAGCCTGACGTACTCGTAGGCCCCGCGCCGCGCCCCGTCAGGAAAGCAGAACCTTACGGTCTGGTAGCCCTTTCTGAGCGCCCTTGCCTTTCTGAGTATGCTCTTGGGATCCTTCCCGTTGATTACCACCTGCCGTATCAGGGACGCGATCTCGGCCATCTCGGCCTCCTTCATGCCGAGCCTCGTCACCTCTGAGACGCCCAGCCTTATGCCCCCCGGACGGAAGTAGTTGCGCTTTGCCTTGATGTCTCCGGGTATGAGCTGCCTGTTCACTATGATGTTGGCCCTCTCCAGGTCGGCCTCGACCCGCCCGCCGTCCGAGTACTTTAGGACGTCGAGCGCGATCTGGTGCGACTTGGTAAAGCCCCTCGACTCGCCCAGCACCCTGAACCCCTCGGCGCTCAGGGCCTCTGCCAGGACCTTTGCGTTCCTTATCACCTGGGCGGCGTATTTTTTGCCGAACTCCAGGGCCTCGGCAAACGCCACGGCCTTGCCTGCCATGTTGTTGATGTGGTGGCTGCTTGTCAGGCCCGGGAACACCGCCTTTTTTATCGCCTCCTCGTGCTCCGCGGCGCCCAGCACGAGGCCGCCCTGGGGGCCGAACAGGGTCTTGTGCGTGCTCATCGTCATGGTGTCCGCCCCCTCCCTGAGGGGGTCCTGGAACTTGGAGCCGGCGATGAGCCCGGCCACGTGGGCCGCGTCGTAGTTTATGTGCATGCCGTACCCCTTTAGAAAGTCCGCCAGCTCCTTTACGGGGTGTGGAAACAGAAAGAGCGAGCCGCCAAACATTGCTATCTTGGGCCTGCTGCCCTTCGCGGCCCTCTTTGAGGCGAGCTTCCTGACGCGCCTCTTGGTCTCGTCCACGTCTATCGTCATCTCCTGCGCGTCAAACGGGTAGAACTCTATCTCAAGCCCGTGCACCAGTCCCGCCGTGCCGGAGTGGTCCCTCTTGCCGTGCGAGATGTGTCCGCCGGCCGGTATCGAGGGCGCAAGCATGGTGTCCCCGGGATCCGAGAATGCAGAGTACACGGCCAGGTTCGCGACCACGCCCGATATGGGGCGCACGTCTGCAAACTTGGCCCTGAACAGCCTCTTTGCAAGGCCCATGCACTGCACCTCGACCTCGTCTATCTTGGTGCATCCGGCATAGACCCGCTCGCCGGGCCAGCCCTCCGCATAGCGGTTTCCAAAGTCGGTTGCGATCGCCTCCCGGACAGCCGGACTCGGGATGTTCTCGCTTGCTATGAGTGGAATCGACTCGGCAAACCACTTGTGGTGCTCCTTCAGCCTTGCAAATATCATGTTGTATGAGTCCCGGTTTCTGGACTTGCCCGCCATGCGGCAACGCGCACGCGTCCCAATTTAAAAACAGCGCTGGCCGTATTTGGGGGGGGGGAGGGGAACCGGGGCGCCGTGACGCCGCCCCTTCGGTACGGCACGAACGGCGCCACTAGTTTACAGTCACCATAATCTGGGACGGCGGCGACAGCGCGCTGGGTCTTACAAGTGACTCCCACACGAACGCCGTGACGTCGTACAGGCCTGCCGCCTCCGGCATCCATGATGTGGAGACGCTCAGTGACTGCCCGGCATCCATGTGCCCCGTCACCCATGACAGGGAGGAGACCGCGCCGCTCTCGGCGTCCTTGACCACTATGATGTACACGAACTGCTGCTTTCTCTCCTGCTGGTTTGTCAGCTTTGTCGATACCTGCACCTGCTGGCCCTCCGATATGGAGCTGCCCATGTCGGCGTTGAACCCGTCCGTAATCCTCAGCTCGGACGTCCTTACCCTGTCTAGCGGCGCCACCAGGGCCCCTATCTGCGACGCGGCCGTGACCGACTGCTCGTCTGCCTCACTGTACGGGTCAGGCAGCGTGTTGTCCTTGTAGCTTGCAGTTACAATGTCGCCCTCTGCCACCTTCAGCCGGTGCCCGGAGGACCGGTCGTCGGTGGTAAACGTTACGGCGCCCTCAAAGATCCCGGACGACTCGGACTTTTCGGTTACGACAAGCGAGATGCCCCCCGCATCGGAGTCCGACCACACGTCGACCTCAAAGCTGTTGATTGCATTCGGATTCAGGTTCATGTCGGGATCAATCACCCTGACAGTCCCGGTTCCGGACGCCGGGTATGACCGCTCGGACCACTCTATCTGCCCTATGTTCCACCTTATCGGGGCGGTGTCCACTATGGTGTGGCCGTCGGTATACTCGAAGGAGACCGTGATTGCGTCGTCGCTTCCGGCCTTGATGTGGCCGCTGGTTGGCCCGTTGCCGCCGGTCTCCCGCTGCGGGTTGTCAAACCCGCGCCCGCCCGCGCCCGTCCGCGAGTCGCCGTCCGCGTCGTGGTCAAAGCCGATCAGCGTGACCTCTCCGGTGAATATGCCAGTGTTCGGACCCGTCTCGACCAGCTTGTACCTTTCAAGCGTGCCCTCCCTGGTGGAGATCTTTATCGGGTCGTGCTCGGTATCGCCTATGGTGTCCACTGCCCTCGAGTCAAAGTTGTGGTCGGGCGCCACTATGGTTATGTGGACCGTGTCGGTCCAGCTGAACACCTTTTTTCCAAACGAGACAAAGCCGCCATACTCGCCGTCGTGGGTGGCCGCAGAGGCGGACTGCACGTAGGCATCATCATGGCCGTGCCCGGCCGGGGCCTGCAGGTACTGCCCCGCGTTCCGGTCCGCGCCGGGCGGTTCGAAGGGCAGGGACGGCGCCAGCAAAAGAAGCAGGGCCGCCGCGGCGAGGAACGGGGCCGCCGTCTTGGGCCGGACGCCGCGGCGCTCTTGCCGCCACCGCCCTAGTCCTGTGCAGCCGTGCAAGAGCCTCTCTGGCATGACATACCACTGATTACTAATCAAATAACCCTTTCATTGCGCGCAGTCTTTTGCCGTGCCGCATCTGCCGCACGGCAACGCTCCGTACCGCGTGATGCTTGGGGGAAAAGGGAGGACACCTCTTGTACGGGACGCCCGCGTTCCGGGCAAGAAAGTTCATATACAATCCGAGGCTAGCGCGGGACATGGCATCAAGGGAGATTACGGTGGGCGTGGGCATCCCCATGATTGTGGTGGGCGCGCTCATGGCCTTTCTGTGGGCGCCGTTCGAGACGGACAGCTACCAGCCGCAGATCGAGCTGGTGGGCAGCACCATAGGAATACTCGGAATCGCCTTTTTCATCGCGGGACTCTTCTACACAAAGGAGCCCGTCATGCACTGACTGAAATAAATAATCACCAGTGCTAACACCGTTGCTTGAAGGTCAGACTATCTGAGGTATTTACGTCAGTCGAGGGCGAGGGCATCCTGTACGGCACCAAGACCCTCTTCGTGCGGCTGGCCGGATGCCCGTTTACGTGCTTTTACTGCGACACGCCCGAGTCCCTCCCGCTTGACTCTGGAACCGAGTATTCCATTGAGGAGGCCGCCGGGCTGATCGACGACTCGCTGCAGGATCACACGTACAAGGTCAACTTTACCGGGGGAGACCCGCTCATGCAGCACGAGGCCGTCGCGCTGCTTGCAGGACACGTGCATGCTCACGCGCGCGGGGTGCTGACGTATCTGGAGTCGTCGTGCTTTGATGCGGAACGCTTTGCGCACGTGCTGCCGCACATCGACGTTGCAAAGGTCGAGTTCAAGACGACCGACTCTGAGTTTGTCGACGCCGGACACCATGACAGGATGACGGGGCAGGCCCTCCTGTGCCTTGAGCGTGCAGTCTCCGCCCGCAAGACCACGTACGTCAAGATCGTGGTCAGTTCAAGGACCGCCGTGCAGGAGATACTAGGTTTGGCGTCTGCCATACGTGACGTCCTGCAGAGGGGCCGGGAGTCGTCGGGGCGGCAGGAGGACGGCCGTGACGGCGCCATGTCGGGGTTCGTAATACAGCCCGCATACGGCCGTGACGAGCCGCCGCTTGGCCTCCTGCTGTCAATGTATGACGCGGTGCGCCCCATCCACCCCGATGTCCGCGTGGTTCCACAGCTTCACAAGCTGATCGGGGCCCCCTGAGGCGGCGGCAGGCCGCAAACTAAGTACATATACACCCGCATCCGTTCCAGATCAGGCTGCAGGGAATGGACGAGGAACGCGTAAGAAAGCTGATCAGGGAGATCATCATAGAACTCGGCGAGGATCCCACGCGGGAGGGCCTGCGCGAGACGCCGACAAGAATAGCCAGCATGTACAGGGAGATATTCGGCGGGTACGAGTCGGACTCGGAGCTCTCCGTGCAGTTCTCAGAGGACTCCGACACGGTGGTGGCCTGCGACATACAGTTCTATTCCATGTGCGAGCACCACATGCTTCCGTTCTACGGCAAGATACACATAGCCTACTCCCCAAACGGCAGGGTCTTTGGCATATCAAAACTCGTCAGGCTCGTCGAGAAATACTCCAAGAGGCTCCAGATACAGGAGCGCCTGACCAAGGACATCGCCGATGAGCTGTACTCCCAAGGCGTCCGCGGCGTCGCCGTCGTGGCCGACGCGGAGCACCTGTGCATGAAGATGCGCGGCGTCCGGAACGACGCGCTGCTGACGTCGTCCGCGTTCCGCGGCATATACGCGGCAAAGGGCGAGAGGGAGGGGGTAATAACCCTCATACGCAGAAAGGCGCCAGAGCGGCACCAGTTCTGAGCGCGCCGCGGCTACGGCGCCCTGATGGCGGGGGCAGACAACTGATATCGCCTTGCAAGACCTACACGTGCGGCTTGTACCACAAGGCCGCCGGGCCGAAGAAGCTAGGCCGGTTCGGCCCGCGCGAGCTCGGACTCTACCCTCTTTTCGGCCGCCGCCGCGTACTCACTGTTGATGTCAACTGATACAAAGTGCCTGTTTGTCCGTATGGCGGCCACTGCCGCCGTCCCGGATCCGCCGAACGGGTCTAGCACGACGTCCCCCTCGAAGGTGTAGAGCTGTATGCACCGGCGCGGCAGCTCCACCGGGAACGGCGCCGGGTGGTTCACCTTTTTTGCCCTCTCGGGGCCAAAGCTCCACACGCTCTTCGTATATTCCAGAAACTCGTCCCTCGTTATCGTGCTTTTTCTCTTGCCGTCCCCGCGCCTGTCAAACCTTCCCTTGGAGAATATCAGTATGTACTCGTGCGTGTCACGCAGGGTCGGATTGCTTGCCGACATCCAGCTGCCCCACGCGGTGGACGTCCCGGCCCCCCTGCCCTTGTCCCAGATGACCTCGCCGCGCATGAGAAACTGGTTTTTTAGCATCAGCGTTATGATGTGCGAGTGGAGCGGGACGTACGGCCTGCGCCCCACGTTTGCAATGTTGACGCACGCCCTTCCGCCCAGCACCAGCACCCTGTACGTCTCGGCAAACACGCGGTCAAGCATCCCGAGGTACTGGTCCATGTCCATGTCGGCGTCATAGTCCTTGCCCACGTTGTAGGGCGGGGACGTCACCATGAGGTGCACGCTTGAGTCCGGAATTTTTGTTAGGCTGGTGCTGTCGCCGCACATGACCGTGTCCCTGCACGCGCCGATGTCGTTCTCACGCGCCGCCTGGGCGCCGCCGTTGCCGCCATCGCCAGCACTGCCGCCCCCGCCTGAGAACATCCTCCTTGCGTAAAACCCCCCAGAGTCGTGGTTTACCCTCTCCGTTCCGCCAAAGCCCCTCATCGCGGTCTTTCTTGGCGGGCGCCCCTTGCCCTTCCTCCCCGCTGCTGCTGTCGTCCGCTGTCTGTCACCTGGCATGTCAACTGTCTCCGGCCATCATCTTGTCGCCCCGGGCCTTAATGTACTCTCTTCGCCGCCGCCTGCCAGGGCACGTCCCCCCGTCTGAAACTTAATCATTAAATAATCAGGCCAGGGAGCACCCCCATGACCCTGCCTCCAAGTGCGCACGTACCCCGCGAGTCGTGGCCGAACTGGATATGGTACTCGATTGAGTTTGGCATAGTGCTGGCGGCCTCCATGCTGGTGTCCCGCGAGATCACCGACTCCGTCGAGGAGCTGGCGCCCGACGTACAGAACTACCTCTTCATGGGGATAGTGGGCCTGATATTCCTGGCCTGGTATATCGGGATAAGGGGGCTCGTGCTCAAAAAGAAGATCCTGCGGAACACCTACTAGGGATACGCCCCTCCCGTCGTCCCTTCCGCCATGTGAGTTAGCTGCCTTGGTACGCCGTCTTGTCCGCGATGCCGGCGTCCGCAAAGGCGCGCCTGCGGTTCATGCAGGACTCGCACCTGCCGCACTGCCGCCTTCTGCCCGCGTAGCAGCTCCACGTCTCGTATATGCGGTCCCCGAGCGCGTCGGCCCCCAGCCTTACCAGTTCCCTCTTCCCAATCCCCGCCGAATACGGGGACCATATCTCTATCTCGCGCCGCACGCCCAGCCTTATCCCGTCCGACTCGCCGGCGTTGAACGCGGCCTGGAGCCTTCGGGCAAACGGGGGCCTGCAGTCCGGATAGTGCGCGTCGCCGGTATGGGCTCCGTACGCGACGCGCGTAGCCCCGACCGAGAACGCCCACGCGGACGCGATCGAGAGAAAGACCGCGTTTCTGATCGGCACCACGATAGAGTACTCGAAGGAGCCCGGCAGCTTGCTCTTTGAGCTCGTCAGGACGTTCGAGTCGCCGTACAGCCCCCTCATAAAGCCGATGTCGACTATCCTGTGCCGCTTGAGCCGCAGCCTCCTTGCCAGCCTCCTGGCCGCGTCCAGCTCGGGGCCCGCCCTCTGGCCGTACGAGAACGTTATGCCGTACACCTCGTCGTACTCGGCCGCCTGCATCGAGGCCACACACGTCGAGTCGATCCCGCCGCTGAACACCACGACAGCCCTTCTTGGCGGGTGGCCCTTGGTACCGCCACTCCCCTTCTGGGCGCCCGCGCCCCTCTTTTTCGCCTTCACGCGCACCACGCCGCCACCTAGGACACTATCCTCGCCCTTCCTGCGGGCCTGCAGACAACGGTCCTGCACGGGACGCCCGCGGACCTGAACCCGGCCGACATCGCGGCCGTTATCTTCTGCTGCGTCCTGGGCGCGCCGGTCGTTATCGATATGACGGAGGGGCCCGCCCCGCTTATCATCACCTCCTTTGCGCCCGCCCCGAGCGCGGCCTCCCTGACGCGGTCAAAGCCCGGTATCATGTGCTTTCTTGCGGGCTCCGCTATCGCGTCCGCCGTGATCCCGGAGCCGAGCATGCTGTTGTCCCCCGTCGCCAGGGACGCCGCAAGCAGCGCCGCGTTTGCCGTGTTGATTGCGCTGTCCCCGAGCGGCACCTTCCTGGGGAGCACTCCCCTTGAGACGGCCGTCTTTTTGTCCGGGACCCTTATTGTGGGGATTGCCACACAAAACCGCAGCCTCGGGGACGGCCTGAATCCGGCCAGCGCCATGGGACTGCCGGGCCTGACCACCACGAACCCGCCCATGACCGAGGCCGCCACGTTGTCGTAGTGTACGGTGCCCGCGCTCGCCCTCTCGCCCTCGCCGGCCGCGGCCACGAGCTCGGCAGGGGACAAACCCAGGCCGAACAGGCTGTCGCACGCGACCGCGGCGGCCGCGGCCGACGTCGCGCTGCTTCCAAGCCCCAGCCCCGTGGGGACGCCCTTCCTGATTGCTATCTTGATGTCGTCGGTTATGCCGCGCCCCCTGAGCATGTGCCTTGCCACCAGCCCCGCCGTGTTCGAGTCGGGGTCCGCAGGCGGCAGGACCGCGCCCCTGCCTTGGCCCCCCCTCCTGGAGCCCGTGCTTGTAATGGATATCCTGCCTGCCCCCGAGTTCCGCCCCGCTATGGATACTGAGACCTCGTCGTAAAACGCGTCGAGCGCAAGCCCGAACGCGTCAAAGCCGGGGCCCAGGTTTGCCGAGCTGCAGTACGCCCTCGCCTTCTTCCGCGTCCCCTTCGCGGCGCGCGGGGCCCTTGTGGTGGCGCCCAAGCCGTTCACCTCTCCGCCGCCGCCGCCGCCGCCCCGCCGCGTGCCGGAGGCCGTGACCTTGCTGCCGCTATCATGTCAGTCCTCCACCTCCTCTCCTCTGTTAAGTATTCTGCTGAGCGCCCCCTCCAGGGTTACCAGCCCGTCGCCGGTCACGTTAGACACCGGGACAAGCCCCTGCGCAAACCCGCCTATGTTGAGCCCGCGCAGTATGCTGCTGGTAAGCGTGTACGTCTCGCCGTCGGACTCGGCCGCGACCGCGTCCTCAAGAGAGCTGAGGCTGGAGGACCACCTGAGTATCTCCCTGATCTTTGGGCCTATCAGGTCCGTCTTGGTGACCGCGTTTATGGCGGGCAGCCCGAGCCGCAGCCTTATGGAGGTGGAGAGCAGGGCTATTGACACAAAGTTGACCGGCGTGGTGATCAGGGCGCCGTCAAACAAAAAGATGCTAGTCTTCTCCCCCGCCGATATGTTGTCGACCACGTACCCCCCGCTTGAGCGGTACGCGAACAGCTCGACTTGGCCCGGCGTGTCCACTATGAGATAGTCCGGGTTCACGTCGTCGACCTGCGCCCGTATGTCGTCCACCTTGGAGGCTATCAGGTCGCTTGCCATTATCAGCGAGCCGTTGGGCCCCAGGTCGTACTGCCGCATTATGGACACCAGGTCGACGTGGTCCCTGACGTCTATGTCGCACGCGTAGGGCAGGCTCTCGACGCCCGCGTCCAGGTTCAGGATGGCCGCAAACGCGCCGTTTCTCGTATAGTATTCGTGCAGCTTCGAGGTGAGGAGGGACTTGCCGCTTCCGGCGGTCCCGGATATAAAGACGGACTTCAACTGGACGGCCGTGCCTGCCGCCCTTTATTCAAAGCTTGCAGGGCCGCCGCCCGTGCCTGCGTAATAATTTAGTTCATATTTTCCATTTCTGGGGTTTTTTGCAATGAACTGGAGGCTGGCAGTGGTGCCCGTTACGCTCATACCCATAGTCATCATCGCCGTCCAGTTCGACATAGAGCTGGACGACGTCCTCGCGATAGGGATAGTGCCGTTTGTGGGGGCGGTGGCGGCCATGATGGCAAAGCTCGGGCTGCAGGGGATAAAATTCGCGTACATCACGCGCAGGTACCTTGCAGGGTTTGACTCCGTGCTGAGGCTGACCGGCGTCAGGGTCGGCTCCGAGTTCATAAAGTTCACCACCCCGATGTTCGTGGGCGCCGAGTTCATCGTGATATACTACCTGCACAAGAAGGGCGTAAAGCCCTCAAAGTCGACCTGGATTGCCATCATGGACATAGTAACGGAGGTGCTGGCGGGGGGGCTGCTCTCCATCGCGGCCGGCATCATAGCGCTCGCAAGCGGGGCGTACCTAGTGGCGGCCGTCGTGCTTGGCACCAGCATATTCGTGACCACGCTGTGGATGGTGCTGTTCCTGCTCTCATCCAAGCGCACGTTCCAGGTGCCGCGCGTCCTGGCGTCGCTCTCGGTCAGACTCGGCAAGGAGAAGGCGGCCAAGTACGTCAAGGAGACCAACACCTGGATGGAGGAGATCTGCAGTATGAGCAGGCAGCACCTCAGGACGCCGAAGGCAAAGAAGGTGTTTGTCGTGTCGTTTCTGATCTCGCTTGCGTCGTGGTCGTTTTACGGCATATCCTTCATGATAATAGCGCTGGGGCCGGGCTATGTAATCGGGGCGTTTGAGTCGATAATGGCCGTGATGGCGGCAAACGCGATAGGAAACCTGCCGATTACGGTGGGCGGCTCCGGCCTGGCAGAGTTTGGGATAGTGGCGTACCTGTACAACCTGGACCCGTTCAACCTGCAGGCGGGCGCCGGGACGGACACCCTGGCGTGGGACGCCGTCATCGGGTGGCGCATCGCCACGTATTACGTGCCGATTGTGATCACCTGGCTGCTGCTAGTCAAGCTGGCGCTCAGCCGCGTGCCCCGCAACCAGCAGGCGGCCGCAGGCGGCCCCGGCGGAGACTAGGGCCCTGTGCCCCTCTGCCTGCCGCGTGGCGGGCCTGCGGCGCCGCCGCCGGAGAATACTTTAATTGAAAATGACGCGCCGTTACGCGATGTCCGACGCGCCAGCAAGCGATCCCGGCGGCGGGAGGGACGAGCTCGTCGCGATGCTGCAAAGGACGGGGGCCCTGAGGCTCTCTGACAGGAGGGAGTTCAGGCTGGCATCGGGCGAGATGTCGGACCACTATTTTGATCTCAGGCTGCTGTGCGGCGATCCGGACGGCATAGGCGCCGTGTCCGCGGCCCTGTATGACATGATGGTGCGGACGGGCGCGCCGCGGTCGGTGGGCGGCATAGAGTCCGGCTCCATCTCGATTGCCGCGGCCATATCGCACCTGAGCGGGCAGCTCCACAGGCGGGATCCGTCGTCGCCGTCGCTGCCGTCCTTTTTCGTAAGGAAGGGCCGCAAGGGGCACGGGACGCAGAAGATGATAGAGGGCGTGATAGAGTCGCCTGCAGTCGTGGTGGAGGACGTGGTTACAAGCGGCGGCTCGGCACTCAGGGCGGTAGACATAATCCGCGACGCGGGGTACGAGTGCGACCATCTGATGTGCGTGGTGTTCCGGGGATCCGACGCGCAGCAAAAAGAGATAGAAAAGTCCGTGAAGATTCGGTACCTGCTCAGATCCGACTACATACTAGGGCGCCTCCGTGCATGAACCGCCGTTCCCCTGCGGCGCGGCGTCACGTGCAAGGAGGCGCCGCAAGGGCCGCCGCGTGAGAGACGCACCGCCGGCAAAACCACTTTATCCCCGCCATGTATTACGACATTGTGGATTTCACCGGCAAGACGGTCCTTGTCACTGGCGCCTCATCCGGGATAGGCAGGGAGTCCGCGATACAGTTTGCGCGCGGGGGCGCCGACCTGGCCCTGGTGGCAAGGAGAAAGGACATGCTCGATGCCTCCGCGTCCTCGCTCGAATCCAGATACGGCGTCCGCGCCAAGGCATACCAGTGCGACGTGTCGCAAAGGGAACAGGTCTCGCGCATGACCCGCCTGGCTCTCGACGAGTTCGCTGATATCGACGTTCTGGTGAACAACGCGGGCTTTGCGATCAGCGGGGCCGTGTCCGCGCTGTCAGTCGAGGACATCGAGTCGCAGATGCAGACCAACTACCTTGGGATGGTATACTGCACGAAGGGGCTGCTGCCCCGCATGCTCGAGAGGGGCTCTGGACACATCGTCAACGTGGCATCGGTTGCCGCGAGCTTTGGGCTGCCCGGCATCGCGCCGTACTGCGCCTCCAAGTCTGCGATGCTGGGGTTCTCCGAGGGGCTGAAGCACGAGCTGCGGGGGACCGGCGTGGGCGTAACGGTGGTCAGCCCCATAATGGTCAGGACCGAGTTCTTTGATCATCCGTGCTTTGAGAACGTGCCGCGCAGCCCGGCCGCCTCACTGGGCCCCGGCACCGTCGCCAAGGCCGTGCTGCAGGCCGCAGGCTCGCCAAGGCTCGAGATCATAGTGCCGCCGCCCGTCCGCGCCGCGGTGTGGCTCAAGCACACGTTTCCGTTCGTGATAAACCCCATACTTGGAAGGGCGTTCAAAAAATACATGCGCTAGCAGCGCGCCGCCTGTCCGTCGTGTCTCCCCCCTGTCCGTCGCCGCCGCCTAGTCGCCGGCCGCCCCGCCCGCGTCGACTGCCTCCAGCGACTGCAGCCCGAACCTGTAGATTGCGTCCATCTCTATGCCCTTTTCATTCAGCAGGTACTCGACTGTCTTTTTGCCAAGCGGAGCCTTGTGCTGCTCAAATACAAAGCAGTACACCGTGCCCTTCTCCAGGGTCTTCGTATCGGTGCCAGCAGGCACGTCCATCGTAATGATGTGCCTTCCGTCCTCCACCGGCTCGTACAGCTGCACGTCGGCCTTGTTGTCCTTGTCATACAGCTCCAGTATGACCCCCGTCCCATCCATCCTTCTGGCGTCCGTAAACTCGGCATTCTCGATGTCGCTGACCACCCAGTCAGGAAGCTCGTCTGGCATTACTCTTCCTGCTTTTCCTTTTTGCTCTTCTGCCACCAGTTCAGGTAGTCGTCCTGCCTGTCCTCGCGCGTCTTCTCACGCTGGTTCAGCTTGTACCTGATGTCCGACACCTGCTCCCTCGTGGCGTACAGCCCGCACCGCTTGCATATGAAGTGCTTTGTGGCCGTGTCGAGCTTCATGGGAATCTCGATCTGGTCGAACAGCTTGTACAGGTCGTCCCTGCCCCTGTCCTCCTCGGGCGTCTCCTCCTCGTACTGCTCCTGTATCTTCCTCTTCTCCTTTGCCGCGCATTCCGGACAGTTGGGCATGTATCTTGACGCCAAATTTTTTCCTTAAAAAGCCTTACCGATAGCGGTTCGGGCGCGGATACCGTTTCGCGGCTTGTCAGATCGGACGCGCCCGAAGGGCCGCATCAAAATTTGGCGCGGCCCGTCAGTATTGGCCGTACCCTAATTTTATGCCCACATACTTTTTGAACGGTCTGGGATCTGCCCGGCGCCCCCTAAGGACTGCAACCGGCGCATGCCCGTTGCCCCTTTCTTACATCTTTCAAAAACGGCGCAGCCCATCTAATGATGCGGGACACGTGGATTCGTGCGCAAACTAGGCATTTGTGGCCATCTCCAATAATAATAATAATAATGATAATAGACAGTCCAACGCGCGGCTCATCTCGTCATCCCTTTCGGTCCGTTCGCCCATCGAACATTGCCGCGCGCCGGACCTACGTCGGCCATGCGCCGCGTCTTATTATCCCTATTCCCCGAGGATGTCAGACGCGATTTTGGCCGCGTTCTGGGCCCCGCTCCCGTCAAAGTTCCTGGAGAACTCTGACAGTCTGTCTGCGTACTCGGATCTGTTGCGCCTTATGTCGCGTATGGCCTCGATGATCTGTCCCGTGTTGTTTGCCAGGGCCCCGAGTCCGCGCTCGTGGGCCCATCTTATGTTGTTCGTGTGCTCGTCGTATATGGGGACCCCTATGATGGGCTTTGCCTTGCCCCCCATTATCTCGCCCATTACCGTGTGCGAGCCGTTGATCACGGCATAGTCGCACGCGTCAAGCACCGCGTCCTTGTCGTTCTCGGCCAGGAAGCCCACGTCGATCTGGATCCAGTCCACTCCCCTGTCGGCGGCCTCTGCGATGGTGTACCTCCTGCCGTCCGTACCGGTCACCGAGTCGATGCTGCCGTCGTTTCTTGCATGCGAGATTATCCTGCGCTCTGCCCTCATCTCGTCCCTTGCAAAGGCCTCCTCGTACCTCCTACCGGTCCCGTCGTTGGTGGACCTGTTGCCCGTGCGCATCCAGTACCCAAAGCCTCCCGTGCCGTTCTGCCCAAGCAGTCTGGCCAGGTTCGTGCCGGACCGCTTCTCTGCTGTAGTCGGTCCTCCGCCGCCTCCGCCGCCGCGATCCTCTGTAAAGTGGCCCACGTACACGACCTTTTCCCTCTTGACCTCGTCTGGAAAGTTGAGGTTGTGCTCGCATATGGTGTGCGGCGGCGGCGAGTCGGCCACTAGGATCTTGGTGGCCTTTGCTATCTGCCTTGCTATGAATGCGACTGCGGGGTACAGGTATGCCCGCGTTCTGTACAGTCTGGGCCTGAACTGGTTTGTGACGAACAGGCACGGTATGTCCCTGTTGCGTGCAAGTATGTTTGAGCCCACGTCGCCGTCGTTTACCACCAGGTCAAACTTCTGCGCGTCGTACAGCCTGCGCTCCTGGCGCAGGTAGTTGGCAATCTGGGATACGAGGGCCGGGTTTCCCTCCACTGGGAGCAGCAGATTTGCAAGCGACCTTGAGAGGCTGGGGCCCATGTCGCCGTCTATCGGGGTCGGCATCAGAATTTCGTGTATCCTGTCGGTTTGGCCCCCATCCGCCCCAAAGCGCTCAAGAAGCCTCTGGTATATACGGCCCTTGCTTGAGTAATGAACCTCCGCCGCCGCCGCGCCGCCGCCGCCCATCCGCGCCGCCAGCGCCCTGTCAAACCTCATCATTCTAGAGTAGTGGCCGCCCCCCCACGGGTAGATGAACTGTCCTATCTTGCGCATGAGGCGCCAAGACCACTGCCCGTTTAAATTGTGATCTGCCTGGTGCCCTAGGACGACCCGGATGATTCCGGATACAGCGAGTCGAGAATGTCGTGCGTGTTGTTTGCGCCCACCCGGACGGTGACCTTCTGGACCGGTTCTGCCTTGGCCGCGCCGTCCTGCCATCCTGTGTCGGCCGTCCCTCCGGCCGTGGCCGCCATTGCAATCTCCTTCTCCAGCCTCTTGACGCCGGCGTCCCCCAGCACCAGTTCGCGCGCGATCCCGTAGATGCCGTCCTCGCCCGTTCCTGCAAGGGGCACGAGCGGCGTCATGCCGTGCTCAGTTACGTACAGCACGTGGGCGTCCACGACGTCGGCCGGAAACGCGGCGGGGGGTGTGGCAAGCGCTATTCTGGAGCCCGGTCCCTGCATGGCCTGCATGGCCCCGGTGACGGCCCCGACAAAAGCCCGGTATCTTCCACCGGCGCTGCGGCCTCCGCGGTCCCGGCTGCCGCCGCTCCCCATCCTTACAAACTCCAGCTCGACCTCCTGCCTCAGCATCCTTGGAATCAGCCGGTTCAGCAGCCTTGCCAGGTTCAGCAGCCCCGACCTGTTCTTGTAAAAGACGGTTATCGAGACGTCGTATCCCTGGCGCATGCACTCAAGGCACGACGCGGCGGACAGCTCGTCATATACGGCGCACGCCGCGTCCCTCCGGCCGTCACGCTGGGTCGGCACGCCCCCCGCGCCCCCGTCCGAAAATATGCAGACGTACGCGTTCCTTGGCGTCACGTACGCGTAGATCTCCCTGTCAAACCTGCTCTCGGTCCCGGGAACCGCCCCCAGCTCCTCCTTTCTCTCTATGATTCTTGACGTGGCGGCCACCTCTGCGTCCTTTGCGATGAACCCCTTCGTGGTGCCCTCCACCGTAACCAGGAACCGTTCCCCTCTCAGCAGGAGGTTGCCGCCCACCGACACAATCTTGGAGACCAGCTCGTCGAGGCCGTTGCCGGCCCTTCTTGCTATGGCCACCTTCCTGACCCCGAACAGCAGCCCTATGGCAGACGACGCAAAGACCGGGTCGTTTGCGTGCACCAGTATGATGTCGCCGTCGCGGCCAACCGACCTGAACTCCTGTCCGCGTATCCTCAGGATTGTCTTGATGTTTGCAGTCAGCTGCGGGATTCTCTTCCGTGCAAACACGGTTGGAAAGACCAGCACGTACGAGGGGGCCTCTTCCATCGCCGTGTTGAGGCCGGTGTGCGTTTTTAACCTAGCGTTGCCTTGTGCTGGCGCCCCCGCCCCCGCCAGTCACTTGCGCCCGCCCCCTTGCAATGCGCCCCGCGACCAGCATTACGGCGTGGGGATACGCCACGTGCTCCTTTTCGAGTATCCTCCCTGAGAGGGATTCCTCGGTATCGTCGGGCCTTACCGGCACCGCATACTGCACTATGATCGGGCCCGTGTCGACCCCCTCGTCTGCATAGTGGACGGTGCATCCGGACCACTTTGCATCGTCCTCCAGCGCCTGCCTCTGCGCGTGCAGCCCCGGATACATCGGCAGCAGGGACGGGTGTATGTTCAGGACGGTGTGCTCTCTGACAATCTCGGGGGGCACTATCCGCATAAAGCCGGCCATGCAGACTATGTCGGGTTTTAGCTGCCGCAGCCTGGTGGCCAGTTCGCCCATGTCAGATGTGGTGCTGCATTCTATCCCGTGCCGCCGGGCCGTCTCCATGCCGGGAGCATCGGCCACGTTTGATATGACGTGTCTTACGCTGACGTTGGGTATGCGGCCCGCCTGCACGGCCCGTATTATCGCCTCCATGTTGCTTCCCCTGCCGGATATGAGGATCACCACGCTCAGCGTGGTGCGCGTCGTAGATGATGATGATGCCGGTGATGATGATGACGATAATGATGCCGAGACCTTTTCTGCCTGCCGCCTGGCCACAAGACGGGGCCGGTGCATTATGTTATATGCGTTAAGGACGCGCCCACCTCTCACGGGCCCGTATTCATTGGCAGTCGCGTCTGAACGGCAGGCTTGTTCATGCTCTCCGTGGCCAAGTGATGTTGGGGGGGGGGTCATGTACCTGGGGCCGGCGCCGGTAGATCGTTTGCAGCAGTGGCCCCGTGATGCCGTTTGGTACGGTCGTGGACCGGATCCTCGGGCTTCCCACGGATTGATGTAATCAATATATAACAAACGCGCGGTCTTGGCGCATGCCAAGATTCACCCAGAAGGACATGGACGAGCTGAACTCGTCTATTACCACCGCCGAGGACGCACTCAGATGGGCCTCTGAGAACCTGCACCCGAGGGTGGCAAAGGCCTCCAGCTTTGGCGCCGAGGACGCCGTCCTGATCGACATCATGCTGAAGATAAACCCGGAGTTCCGGTTCTTCACCCTGGACACGGGGAGGCTTCCAAGGGAGACCTACGACACCATCGACAGGATCCGCAAAAAGTACGGCGTGGCGGTGGAGGTGGTGTTTCCCGACGCGGCCGAGGTCGAGGAGATGGTCAACGCAAAGGGGGTCAACCTGTTTTATGAGAGCGTGGAGAACCGCAAGCTCTGCTGCAAGGTGCGCAAGGTGCACCCCATAAACCGCATGCTTGCCACGCTTGACGGCTGGATCACGGGCCTGCGCCACGAACAGACGAAGCTGCGCCACGCCGCCAATATGTTCCAGCTCGACGCGGCGCACGGCGGCATCGTCAAGATAAACCCCATCATAAACTGGACGTGGGAGGACGTCCAGAACTACATCAAGTCCCACGACGTCGTATACAACGAGCTGCTTGACCGGGGCTACCTGAGCATAGGATGCGAGCCGTGCACGCGTCCCGTAAAGCCCGGCCAGTCGCTGCGCGACGGCAGGTGGTGGTGGGAGTCAGGCAGCGACTTGGAGTGCGGGATACACGTGGATCCCGTCTGATGTAGGTAGGGCGTGGTTTCATATAGAACCCCAAGGGAGCATGTGCATGTCCAAGAACGGCGGGACGATCGGGGCGCACGGCGGCAGGCTTGTAAACCGCATGATCGCCCGTGACGACGGCAGCGACGGCTCCGCGTACGGCGACATGTTCTCGCTTCAGATATCGGCCGATCTGGCAAACGACGTTGAGAACATCGCGGACGGGATCTTCAGCCCCCTTGAGGGGTTTCTGGGACAGGAGGACGTCGAGAGCGTCGCCAAGAGGGGCAGGCTCGCGGACGACACGGCCTGGACCATACCCATCGTACTTGACGTGACGGAGGAGACCGCGTCTGCAGTGAAAGACGCAGGCGACGTCATGCTAAGGGATCCGCAGGGCACGGGTATCGCTATACTGCATGCAGAGGAGGTGTACAGGCCCGCAAAGGAGGCGCTGGCCCAAGGCGTCTACGGGACGACTGACAGGTCGCACCCGGGCGTGGCCCACACGATGTCGCTGCACGACAACTTTGTCTCCGGCGTGATAGACTACGTGCAGAGGCCCGCGGACACGCCGTTGCGCTCGGACCGGATGACGCCGGTACAGACGCGCAAGGCCTTTGAGGAGGCGGGGTGGAAGACCATATGCGCGTTTCAGACGAGAAACCCGCCGCACGTCGCCCACGAGATGCTGCAGAAGACATCGATTACGACCCGCGACGGCGTCTTTGTCAACCCGCTGGTCGGCCGCAAGAAGAAGGGGGACTTTGTGGACGACGTGATAATAAAATGCTACAAGGAGATGATACGGCTGTACTATCCGGAGAACAGGTGCCACTTTGCCACGCTCCACACCGAGATGAGGTATGCGGGCCCGCGGGAGGCCATACACCACGCCATAATGCGGCAGAACTACGGCTGCACGCACATCATCATAGGGAGGGATCACGCCGGCGTCAGCTCCTTTTACCATCCGTTTGCGGCCCAGGAGATATTCTCAGAGTATCCCGAGCTGGAGATACAGCCCGTGTTTTTTCCGGCGTTCTTTTACTGCGGTGAGTGCATCACGTATACCAACGGAAAGTGCTGCCCGCACGGCGAGGGCTCTAGGGAGCAGATAAGCGGCACCCAGCTTAGGCAGATGATACAGGAGCACAGGCCGCCCTCAAAGTTCGTTCTGAGGCCGGAGGTATCCAATATAATACTGAACCACCCCAACCCGTTTGTAGAGGAATGACTTTTGCGCGTACGTTGCAGGCTTACGCGGCAACAACTGCGGCAACCATGACAGACTCGGTTCATTTATTCGGGATGGAGGCCGGCACGTGACATGCGGGTGGCAGGCGTTGCATCGTCGG
This sequence comes from Candidatus Nitrosopumilus sp., assembly GCA_965207075.1. GTDB lineage: Archaea > Thermoproteota > Nitrososphaeria > Nitrososphaerales > Nitrosopumilaceae > Nitrosopumilus. The sequence continues at coordinate 226,371 of CBDBLO010000002.1, forward strand.
TGCTTTTGGCCGTTGTGGCGGCCGCGATGGTACTGTATGGCGCGGACGTGTGGGCCCAGGACCAGGATGCGCAGCAGCAACAACAACACGACACGAAGAACCCGTCACTGGTAATCGAGGCCGTTACGGTCGACTCGCCAGAGTTCAACCGCGTGCTGCGGGACGCGCCGATCGTAATGCTGGAGCAGCCCCACATCGTAAGCTGGCAGGCCACGATAGACAACGATCTGGTGTACGCGCACCCCGGGGGCAGCGCCGTGCTCAGGCTGTACGATCAGGAGTCGAGGGACGAGTTTGTAGAGGTCGGGATGGGGGCGAACCCGGACAACAGGTTCTGGGTGGCAGTCCAGACCCCCAAGGAGGGCTACGTGGTGGTGCACAGGGACGGCGAGCGGGGATGGTACCCGCAGGCAAAGGTCATAGTATCATATACCGAAAGGGCGGGAATGACCGTCAACAACGGCGCCCGGATCGTAGTCTCCAACCTCGACATTGGGCTGTTCGCGCCGGATTCGTACTCCGTGCACGGCATGGAGGGATCGACTGACCCGCCTGCCACCGTCTCCGGCGACCTGTTCGTGGAGTTCCTGTCAGGCGACCCGTCGCAGAACGCCTTTGCGCTCTTTCCGTTCTACGTGGCGGCCGGTATAGGCATTATTGTGGGCGCGCTGTACCTGACAAAGAAGCGGTGACGCGCTCAGTAATGAGGATGAATTCGTCTTCTCGTACTGCTTTATGTATCAGGGATTCGACCAAGTCAAGATCACGCACGAGGGGCACGTCGTCTACTCTCCGTCAAGGCAGCCAAGTATCGACATGTGGAACACCAACGGTGAAGGCTGGTACTCGGCAACGGCCAAAGTATATTACAACTAGACGGACCACGACACCATGACCAAACTCCCCCGCCTTTTTTGGATGATACCGAGCGTCTGCGCAATGTGCATCAGCGGATTTATCGCCGCGCAGAACCTGACGGCGCAGGTGGATGGTATGATGGGAGGGTGGACCTTGTCCTTTTGGGACAGGGTGTGGACGGACTGGGGCATCCACCTTAGCTTCACGTTCGTGGCCGTCTTTGGCGTGATATTTGGCGCGATATCCTATGCGGCTGTGCGATACGGCATACTGACTAGGAACCACGTCATCATAATTCTGATTGGCATCGTGGCGTACACAATCAGCTTGGAATTTGCCTAGACCGGTTCCACACACCATCCTGCCGAACTCACGCAGTTCCCGCCAGGTCAAGCACCTCTCATAGGTTGGACGGGGAGGCGAATATGTAAGCAGGCCGTCACACATCACGCATCTCACGATCCGCGACGGCCTCAGTCTGCGCCAAGCAGGAGTTGCTGGCCTGTCCTGATGGACGCAAACTTGTCCGGATCCAGGATGTGGAGCGGGATGCCTGCGACGGCGCACCCGGTGGCGACCGTCAGGTCGGCCTCCCTGCATATCATGCCCGCCGGCGCGGCCCCACCCGACTTTAGCGCGTATATCGTATATGCCCCGACGCTGCTTCCCGCCCCGGACGGAAAGACCAGTATCGCGCCCTTGACGCTCTTCCCGTACAGATCGTGGTTGCGGTCGGTTATCACGCCACTCTTTTTGTCCACCGCCCCGAGAAAGTTGATCGGCATCTCCGACTTTAGCACCGTGCCTTGGGCCCTGCCCTCCACCAGCACCTTCATTCCGTCTCGTCCTCCAGTATCTTGGCGAGCGGTTTCAGGTCCACGCCGACGCCGCTTGCGTTGTTCATGTAAAACGCGCCCTTTATGCTGTTGGTGGTTACGGCGTCAACCTTGTCCGAACCGAGCAGCGGCGAGAGGCACGTGCAGCAGTCGGCCAGGACCTCGCATCCGGCGCGCTCAAGGCCCCGCACGTAGTCCAGCTTCCGGGCCTGCTCCTTTACCGCTCTGGGGCAGAACACCATGCACCTTTTCTTGAACGAGCGGCCCCGCAGCCGCTCCAGCAGGTCGGACATCTCCCACAGGCCCAGCTGGGGGCTGCCGAGCGCTATGACGTCCCCGTTCTCGGCCGTGTCAAGCTCGTCGCGGACCTTCCGCGCCGCATCATCATCAAACTCTACGGTTTCCGGCCTGCCGCCGCTGCCGCCACCGCGGGCATCCCCGTCATCCTCCTCTACGAACCGGAACTTGGCGCAGGTGCCCGACGTTCCCATCCCGCCGCACATAGCCTTGCACTGCCTCCTGTCCATTGCGGACGCGGACACGCCGGATATGTCGACTGAGGACGCGCCGCCCGCCTCCTTCCCCGCAAAGTAGCCCAGCATTCCGTACGTGAGCTCGTCAGGCTCCTTGGCGCTCATCCGGACGGTCACGTTGGCTGTTGCCCCCTCCCCCTCCCTGCGCAGGTCCGAGTAGGGGCTCTTTCCCGTAATGGCGCTCGCAAGCGCGCTAAAGGCGCTCTCCTTGTTCGTCCTTGCTCCCGCAAACGAGTTTGCGTATATCGCCGCGTTGCTCTCCGCGAACGCGATCTGTTCGCCCCGGGGCATCTCGAATATCTCGTACGGTATGCATGAGAACGACTGCGTCACCCCCATCGCCTCGTACGAGTCAGCTATGGAGGCCTGCCCCGAGACGAACTCGTCGCCGAGGCCGTACTTCTCCACACTGTCCGCGTCAAATCCCATGGGGTTCAGCGTGGTCTTTACCCTTACCTTGGCGCCCCGCGAGCTTATGCTCCTGAGGAACTCCTCGCCGGCGCCCCCTATCGTGTTGTAGTTCACGCCTGACAGGTGCGCCCACCTTATCGGTATGAGGCGCTCGGCGTCAGAGGCCTCCCCGGTTGCGACCAGTATGCGGTAGGCCATCTGCATGATCTCGCCGTGCTCCCCCGCAAGCGCGGCCTCCTCGGACTCTTCAAGGTGCATTGCCGTATGTGCCGCTGACAGGTATAATAATACTATAAGCGCACCGTGCGCGTGAAGAAGATTCTTGACGGGATGATGAGCACGATGAACGCGGTCAAGCCTCCCCGTATGACCGCGCTCAGGGAGCTGCACGAGGCCGAGACGGGTGGGCCGTTTAGCATACTGATCGGCACTATACTGTCTGCAAGGACCAAGGACGAGAACACCGCAAAGGTGGTCAGGGCCCTCTTTGCCAGATACCGCGACGCCCGGGAGCTTGCCGGCGCCAAGATCAGGGATGTCGAGCGCATAATCAGGCCCATCGGCTTTTACCGCGTCAAGGCCAGGAGGATAATAGAGGTCGCAAAGATAGTGGACTCCGAGTACGGCGGCGTCGTGCCGGAGGACATCGACAAGCTGGTCGGGATGCCCGGCGTGGGGCGCAAGACTGCCAACTGCGTGCTCGTGTACGCGTTTGAAAAGCCCGCAATACCGGTCGACATACACGTGCACCGCATATCAAACCGGCTGGGGCTCGTGGAGACGAAGACCCCGGAGGAGACGGAGCAGGCCCTGATGAAGCTGGTTCCGAGGAGGCACTGGCTGCGCATAAACGACACGTTCGTGATGTACGGGCAGAACATCTGCAAGCCGGTCTCGCCCATGTGCGGGGTGTGCAGGATACGATCAGACTGCAGGTTTTACCAGACGGGCATGGCCGCGTCAGGGAGCCGCAGCAGGCCCGCCTCCCGGTCGCGCGCGGGCGCCACATCCGCCGCAAAGGTCAAATTTTCATGAGCGATAGGATTAACATGTCCACCTTCATACTTAATATTCGTTCATTTTGCTGAGTGTGTATGGTGCCACGGCAGAACCCGCAGGTATCGATCATCGTGCCCACCTACAACGAGTCGCAAAACATCATATCCATGCTCAAATCCATACGCGAGAACATCCCCAAGGGCATGCTGGCCGAGACGATCGTGGTCGACGACAACTCCCCCGACGGCACGGGACGCCTCGTGGAGGACTATGTGGAGGGCCTCAGGCGGCTTGCGGAGGATACCGTAAACGTGGTACACCGCAAGGTAAGGAAGGGACTTGCGTCTGCCATACTCAACGGCATACAGTCGGCCAAGGCCGACACCATCATAGTGATGGATTCGGACTTTTCGCACCCGCCTCAGGTCATACCGCGACTGCTTGAGACGCTCAGGCAGTACCAGTGCGATCTGGTGGTGGCGTCCCGGTACGTGAGAGGCGGGGGAACTAGGGGGTGGCCCTTCAAGCGCAGGATGATAAGCAAGGGTGCGGCCTTGATTGCAAAGCTGGGATTGCGCGTCAAGACAAAGGATCCGATGTCAGGATTCTTTGCGTTCCGGAGGAACATAATAAACGGCCTTACGTTTGACGCATTGGGCTACAAGTTCTTGCTTGAGGTGCTGGTAAAGGCCAACGAGAACATTACAATACGCGAGGTGCCGTATACGTTTGAGAATCGCAGGTTGGGAAAGAGCAAGCTCGACGCCTCCCTGTACAAGACCGTAACAGAGTACCTGCGCGCCGTATGGAAGCTGTACAAAAGCAAGAGGATTCAGGAGGCCGCTGCAAGGGAGCGCAAGTCCGTAAGGTTCGTCTCAAAGGCGGCCCGGTTCTTTACGGTCGGCGCGTCCGGGTTCGGGGTCAACTATCTGGTGTCCATGCTCTTTGCATCCGGGCTGTCCGAGTTCTGGTACGTGCACGCCAACGCGCTAGGCATTGCGGCGTCCCTCTCGACCAACTTTATACTGAACAAGGTGTGGACGTTTGAGGACCGCGACTTTGGGTTGAAGCGGACGCTGTCGCAGTACGGAAGGTTTGCCGCGTTCAGCTCGGTTGGCGCAGCGGTCCAGCTCGGCGCCGTATACTGGATGGTGGACACGCACGGGGTCTCGTACCCGTTGGCGCTCTTTGCAGCCATTGCGGCCGCCGCGTTCGGCAACTTCATACTGAACAAAAAGCTGACGTTCAGAGAGGGCATCTGGGACTGACCGCCGTACGTGGCGCCATGCCGCCGTTGGCGGCGCCTGTGACAGGCATGAGGGCAGCCGCTAGCGTATCTGCCGCGTGCTGTCCTCATGATGTGCGGCGCCTGCCGTCACACCACGCATGCCGGCGCTCCCTGGCCGTATACGCGGCACCAGAACGGTGGCCTGCGGGGCGCCTCCCCGCCCCCATGAGCACCCCGCCCGGAGTCGGATAATTGGGCCGCACGCCGTCAAGGCGCAGGCGCGTCTCGCTTGTGCTTCTCATGGCGCCCTTGGTGCTCTCCGCATACACCCACCTGTGGAATCCCGTAGGGTTCCCGGACGTATTCTTTGATGAGGGCGTATACATGCGGCGCGCCGTGCACGTTCTGGATACGGGCAACCCGCAGGAGGCCTATTTTTACGACCACCCGTTCTTCGGGCAGCTCGTATTGTCGGGCGCGCTGTGGATTACGGGCTACCCGGCCTCGCTGGACGCCTCCACCGACCCGGCCTCGCTTGAGTCGCTCTACATGGTTCCAAGGGTGTTCATGGGTCTGCTTGCCGTACTGGATACGTTTCTGATCTACAGGATATCCGAGAAAAGGTTCGGTCAGAGGACGGCCTTCCTTGCGGCTCTGCTCTTTGCCGTGATGCCCATGTCGTGGCTGTTCAGGAGGATCCTGCTCGACTCGATATTCCTGCCGTTTGCACTGTCCTCGATCCTGCTCGCGCTCTATGCGCAGGATTCGGACAGAAGGGGAGCGCTGCTGGTCTCGTCGGGAGCCTGCCTGGGGCTGGCGATATTCACAAAGGTTCCGGCGTTTACGCTCATTCCGCTCGTCCTGTTTGTGGTCTATTCCTCGGGCAGGCGCGCCAGGGACGCGGTGCTGTGGGTCGCGCCCGTGTTACTGATCCCGCTGGCTTGGCCCGCATATGCCGCGTGGGCCGGGCAGTTTGATCTGTGGGCCGGAGACGTCCTGTGGCAGGTGGCGGGCCGGGAGAGCGTGGGACTCGTGGGACTTGCGGCCTACCTGTTTGAGATCGATCCCATCCTGCTGTTGCTTGGCGCAGGGGGGTTCGTATTTGCCGCGGTGCGTAGAAACACATTCGTGCTGCTGTGGTTTGCCCCGATGCTCCTGTTCTTTGCGATGGTCGGATACGTCCAGTACTTCCACTGGATACCGCTCATTCCGGTCATCTGCATCGCCGCCGCGCTTGCAATCGACAGGTGCGCGGATCGTATAGCCAGGGCCACGGTGCGGAACTATGCAGTAGCCGGAGCGGCCTGCGCGATAGCCGCATTCGGCATGGTTGTAACCGGAACGCTCATCGCGTCAGATGTGTCATCGCCCCAGTTCGAGTCGCTCTCCTTCGTGTTGGAGAACTTCTCTGACAGCGGCGCCACAGTCCTTGCAAGCCCCGTGTATTCTTGGGTTCTGTACTATGTTTATGATGTGGAGAACGTTCTGCCCGACTATTCACTGATCCTGTTTGAGCCAGTCAAAACGGAGGACATACTGCTCGTGGCCGATCAGCACTTCAAGCTGGACATGCCAAGAGGCCAGGAGCTGAGTGACGCGTACGACGACACGGTCACGATAAGGGAGTTTGGCCATGCGGAGGGCGAGTACACATCCGCCCATCCGTATGCCAGCTACAAGTTCACCGAGGAGGGAAAGCTGATACAGGTAAGGGCCAGCTGGGCCCAGCCGGGCGGGACTCCTTAGGCAGACTGGACAGTATAGCCCGTGCATAGCACGTACCCGTCAGATCCATGCCCAGCAGGAGGAGGGCGGCCGCGCTGTGCGATCTGGAGTACAGACCACACAGAATGCGGTCGGTGACGACCTGCGGCCGCACGATGGCCGATGATCTGGAAGCTTTGACCTTGTACTCAACCTAGCCAATAGTCATCAGAATCATACAATTCGTGGTTCGTATTTTCCACCTCACGCGTCATGTTCAATCCGTCGGTATGAGTGGCCTCCTTTTGGAACCGGCCGCGGACTAAGGGCCTCAGGAACATGAGTGGGTAAACGGGTAGATGAAGTAAGAAGAGAATAAAGAAAAAGGAAAGGGGTTGGTCCCGTTCCTACGGGGTATAGTTTGTGGTGCTGGTCGCAGCCGCCGTCTGGGACGAGAGTCCCGTCGAGGACGGTACGGACGGGAACTGCTGTCCGATCTGCTGCTCTGCAACCGCCGAGGCCTCCTGCAGGATTCTCTCCGTCTCCTCGCTGGACACGTCGGATTCCATGCCAAAGGAGTCGCCGGCAAGCGAGTCCATCATGAGCCCATTGAGGGTCTGCGTCATGGCGTTCAGCTCGGAGTCTGCCTCCGGCATGAACTTCCCAAGCGACGACTTTAGTCCCTTCATGGTGTTCATGGCAGGCTGGAGCGCAATCATTGCGTCACCGAGGTCGTGGACGGTAGTCAGCCTGAGCTGGCTCTGCTCGAGCGCCATCCTCATGTTGCTTAGCATCTTTGTAACCTTGCGTATCTCGGCCAGTTCGCTGCCGAGTACCTTGCTGGTGTTGATGTCGTGCTGCTGCATGGCCGCCACCACGCGCTGAAAGAGCCTCTGGTCCCTCTCGCGCAGCTTGCCCAGCATGCCATCCATCTTTGAGATCTGGACCTGCAGTCCGTTGACTGCGGCCTGGATCCGGGGCTTGAGGGCCCCCTGAGGCTTTGCAGCGTCACGAATCTTCTCGGTTACACTTCGCGTCTCTGGTCTAGACCAGTTGTTCTCGAAGTTGTTTGCCATGCCGTCCCATGCTGCGTTTCCCACTTAATGGACGGTGTATATTTTTGTCAACCAAAGTGCCAAATTTTACTAACAAACTTAGGTAGCGCCGCCCCCGCCTGTTCGTGCCTAGGATAGCGGTGTTCGACTCGGGGCTGGGCTCGCTGTCTATAGTCAGGGAGCTACGCAGGGTCGCCAGAAGCGGGGGCGGGACGGCCGAGATCATATACTATGCGGACACGGCCAGCTTTCCGTACGGTTCAAAGCCGAGGGCGGAGCTGGGGCGCATAGTAAGCAGGACGATATCGGGCCTGCGCGGCCGGTTTGCGCCCGACGCCGTCGTGATTGCCTCAAACACGCCCTGCCTGGCGCTGGACATACGGGACGGACGCGATAACGGCATGCTGGTGGCCGGGGTGAGGCCGCCGCTTGCCGAGGCCGCCCGGCTGTCCGGCACGGGAAGGATAGGGATACTCGGGACGGCGTCCGGAATACGCGGGGCGGGGCTGTCGCGGATGATACGGGAATACAGGGCGGCCGCGCGCAGGGCCCCCCGGTTCTTCCGGATCGACGGCTCGGAGCTTGTCCGCATGGTGGAGACCGGCCTGTTCCTGAGGGACGCCGCGGCGTGCAGGGCGGCCGCGCGCCGAATACTGGATCCCGTGATATCAGGATATGGCATCGACGTAGTCACGCTCTCAAGCACGCACCTGCCGTTTCTGGCCGGCATTCTGGGGTCGGAGTATCCCGGCGTGCAGTTTGTAAACCCCGCGCACAATGTGGCAAAGGCGGTGCTTGGCGCGTGTCCGGACGGGACGCGCGGCAAGAACTCCCTGAGGATATACGCGTCAGGCGATTACGCCGCGTTGCAGGACAACCTACAGAGGCTGCGCGTGCGCAGGAAGGTCAGGCCGCTCCTGCTGCAGTAACCGGATGGGGCTGCGCGTGCGCGTGGCGGCAAGATGCGCTGGCGCCGTCCCCGACCTAGCGCCGACGCCACACCCTAGAGCTAGTCGTCCCCCTTGTCTGGAACGCTTGCCTTCCTGTACCCGTGGCTGAACTCTTTGTCGTACAGCCTCGAGTATTCGTACGACTCCGGGTTCAGCACGCCCCCTATCATTATGATTGCCGTCTTTGTTATGCGCGCGTCCCTGACCTTCTGCTCGATGTCCTCCAGGGTTCCCTTGATCACCTTCTCGTCGTCCCAGCTGGCCCTGTATATGACGGCCGCCGGCGTGGTGTCCCCGTACCCGCCCTTCTTGGCCTCTGAGACGATCTCCCTTATGAGGTGCACGCTCAGGTAGAATATCATGGTGGCCCCGTGCCTTGCCAGCCCCGCTATGCTCTCTGCCTCCGGCACCTTTGTGCGGGACTCTGCCCTCGTGATTATGATGGTCTGCGTGACTCCGGGCAGCGTGAGCTGCGTGCCCAGGGCGGCCGACGACGCCAGGAACGACGTTACGCCGGGCACCACCACCGACCTTATGCCCCTCTTTGCAAGCTCGTCGATCTGCTCCCTGATGGCGCCGTATATGGCCGGGTCGCCGTCGTGCAGGCGCAGCACTGTCTTTTTCCCGTCTTCTGAGGCGCCCCTGTACAGGATCTCGGATATCTCCTCCCTGACCAGCCCCGACGCGTCGTGCAGCTCCGCGTTCTTGCCCGCCATTGCAATTATGGGCTCCGGGATGAGCGATCCCGAGTACACGATGACGTCCGCGTCTTGTATGAGCCTCTTGGCCTTTAGGGTGACGAGCTCCGGGTCGCCGGGGCCGCATCCTACAAAGTATACAGTGTTTTCAGGCACGCTTTACCACCAGAATTGAAAAGTATTTTGAGCCCAGGCTCTCCTCGCTGACCTCGCCGAGCGTCATCTTCTGTATCACCTCCTGGTCGGTGCCCAGGGACTGGCCTATCGCGAAGAGCGAGTCGTCGCCGAACCCCGACTCGCGCAGCACGTCTATGACCTGGTCAAAGTACCTGCCGTCCTTGAGGAATATCATCGACTCCGCGTACCTGGCGATCTCTCTGACGCCGGCCAGGTCGTAGCACGAGGGTATTATGGCGACCTTTTCTGCGCCCTCCGCTATGCTGACGCCCACCTTTGAGGCAAACGTGAACATGGACACTATCCCCGGTATGACGGATATCTCCATATCGGGGTGCTCTGAGCTGAGGTGCCTGTGCATGTAGATCCACGTGCTGTAAAGGTACGGGTCGCCCACCGTCAGGTATACTATGTTTCTGCCCGTGGCGACCTTTTGGGCCATGATGTCGGCGTTGCGCCTCCAAGTCTCCTCCAGCACGTCGCGGTCCTTTGTCATGGGAAAGATCAGCTTTGTTATCTCCTGCCTTGACTCGTCCACGAGGTGGGACACCACCGACAGCGCTATGCTGGGCCTGTCCTCTGCAGACGCGGGGCACATTATGGCGTCCGCTCCCTCTATGGCCTTCACGGCCTTCACGGTCAGCAGGTCCGCGTCGCCGGGGCCGACGCCTATCCCAGTCAGGCTTCCCTTCATGGTTGGACTATCCGGCATGATCCTATAAGTCTAGGCCGCCGCCCTACGTTGTCCGGTACCAGCATCCAGTAGAACACGGCAGACGCAAGCCCGCACGTGTCCAGAACCGCCACGTTGCGCGACGACATGAAGAAGCCGGACGGTGCGGCTTCATGTGATGTGGGGCATTATGAAAAACGACACCAGATCCGAGAGATACGTCAACTATAACAAACACTATTACAGGTTTTGGAGCTTGTCTTACATTAGCGCGTTGATTGATCGCGTTGTCAAGGATCAAAGCATGGAATAAATCAGGGACGGTGTTGTCTCAATCGCAGTGATCGTGCTGCCGAACAAGGTTTTTTCTCATGAATAAAATAACTTTGTTAGGGATGAGTGCTGTTGTCGTAGTACTCGCCTCATGGTATGTTTACCTGAATCTTGCGCCATCGGACGAAGAAGTCCGGATGGCCATGATTGACGAGTTCCGGGAACACGAAATCTACAAGAAATTCAAGTCAATGTATCCTAATTCCACCGAATCCTATGCCTTGTATGAAAGCCCGGCCCTTGAAGTAAAACAATCAGACAACCATAACAATACGTTGAGTTTGATGATCCTCAAGGGTGATGACATACATCCATATTATTATTCGGTGATTTGTAGTACTGACAGGTGGCTAAAACCGCAGGGAGTTCCGTTTGAAGCGGCATTTGATTTCTTGGATGATAACGACTGCTTGCAGGATTGATAGTTATTAGACAATATGCGTAATTAAAGAAAAAATTCACACAGGCATGCATAATGACCACATGCCGGGGCAATTTGCGAAGTTTTTTGGAATTAATTACATGTGTGTGAGTGCAACGTGGGCCGCGAATTAATCATGGCGCCAAAAATGCCGGAAAAATACGTGACATGCAATTAATTACGGCAACTGCGGCCGCGGAAAAAACCCGGGCAAGAGCCGGCCTTTTCCGCGATGTGTTCTGGGTGGCTGCCGCCGGCGGCAGGCTGCCGCCGGCCCCGCGTTAGCGGCCCTTCCCGCCGCCGCCTAGGACGGACTGCCAGTGGCCGTAGGTGCCGTTTCGGAGCATGAGCCTCGCGTTGGCAAGCCCGCATGCGACGTTGAACTCGGTGTTGAAGTCCTCGAGGGTCCCCTCGTATACGGAGGATACGCGCCGGTAGTGCTTGACGGACGCGATGGCGTTCTCCACTACGACCCTCTCCTTGGACAGCCTTTTGTTGTGCGCCTTCTGCTTCTTGGTGAGCTGCCCGCCCCTCGGCTTTCTTATCGGGGTCACCACCTCGGCGCCCGGCAGGTCCTTGTCCAGCCCCTGGAACCCGGAGTCCCCGAGCACGCGGAGCGCCATCCTGCCCGCCCCCTTGGGCAGGTCCGCCCCGAGCACGTCCTCCGCGAACGACCCCAGGTCGCCGAGGAACTCCCGGGTTATCGTAATGTCGTGCACGCTGCCCTGGAGCGTGCGGCTGATCGCGATCACCATGCCGTCTGGCATGGTCATGACCACGGTGTTGCCGGTGTACGCCTTCTTCTTGCCCGAGTACATGGCGTCGCGCACCTCCTTGTCCCCCGCCCTGACGAACCGGACGTGGGTGCCGTCAAGCAGTATGGTGTCGGCCCCGGCGCCCCCGGGGAACAGTGCGGCGAACTCCCTTGGCGAGTGGACGTGCCGCAGGATGTCCATGAACCTGTGCGGGGCGGGCAGCATGGTGGCAAGTATGCGGTCCGCGACCCTGACGTACCTGCACACGGCGGCCTGGTCGATGCCGAAGATGACGCCCAACTGGTCCTGGCAGTTGTTGCGGTATTTGCGTGTCAGGTCTAGCAGCAGCACGTACGCGGGATGGAGCGCGCACCGGTTGCCCGGCTCCGACGCCCTGACCGGGTCGTCGCGTACGAGCGGAACGTTCCTGATATAGTCCTCGTACGCGTCCGCGGCCGGGCGCGGGCCCCTCTTCCCTGCGCGCGCCTTTTCGTACTGGCGCCGCCTCTCGATCTCCTCGGCCTCCATGGCCTCCCACCCCGCCGCAAAGGCGCGGTACAGCATCCCGAACTCTTTACTGCTGTACCCGGTCATCGCGTGCAGCTTTGCATCGGACGCCAGCACTCTTCTCATATTCGCAAGACACAGTTCCGTGTCTCCGGCGCTTTCCAGCAGGGTTGAATCATCAACGACGGGCACGTCAGACAGCCAGTCCTTTTCTTCCTTGTCGTCGCTGACGCAGAAATATTGATCATCATTTTTCCCCTTGGCCTTCCCCGCGGCCTTTAACATCCGCATTCCCATGCCGCATTATCGCGGGAGTTTGTTTATAGATCTTTTGATTGAGATCACTTAACCCGTTTTCCGGGCAGATCCTAGGCACGAAAATGTTTATGTTCATTAAAAATATGCCGATTACGCATATTGTCTATTTTGTAACCTGACGTCCCTGTGGGTCGGGGAGGACGCATGTGGAAGCGGCATCTCCATAATGTCACTTTTGTCACGATCCGCAAGCGGAGGGTTATGCGAGAGCAGTTTTGGAACAGACGTTATATACTCACGGAAGACCATTCGTGCCATGGAACGCCTGCCAAGGTTTGCGCTGTATCTGGCCATAGGCGTAGGCATAACTATCTTCGCCTTGTTCTTGGTTTCGGTACTGCCATTCATAATTGAAGACTCTTGGGACAGGTGGAAGAGGCTGGATAGAATGGATATGTCGCCAGACGAGATATACTCTAAGATGAGCGCGCACCCGGCATACTTGGCAATGTACGAGGTGTATCCGGACGCAAAAGAAGAGTTTGTGTATCGCGACAGGGGGGACGCAAATCTTCAGGTAGGCGTAATGAGCTTTGATACACAAAACCAGTTGATGCTAGACTTGGACTACTCCCCATACCAAGACAGGATAAGAGCGTACGTTTACTGCAATGTGGGCGAGTATCATCGCGAAATGGACGCGGACGGACTCTTTGCCGAGGACTTTATCCGGAACACTGACTGCCTGGGGGCTGCCGGCACCGGAGACGGCAGCAAGCAAGCAACGGTCGAACTCAGGGCGGCAGAATGAAGGCAAGTTACAAGATCGCAGTTTCGGCTACGGTATCTGCTGTCTTCTCGTTATACCTGTTCATGGTGGCAAACTGGTACTCCCCGTGCATGAGGGCATTCCCTGCCAGTGCCCCGAGATCATCAAGCACAGTTTTGGGCACGACTTTGGAGTATAGGAAATGATAAACAGGCTTTTGATAGCTGGGATCGGACTGCTTGCGTTTGGACTCGCGAACTTTTTCAGATACCTGCCAATTACATACAGTCCCTCGTTCTGGAACAAACCATTTCCGTTTGAGCGTCTCTACAACGTAGTGGCCACTGAGGGCAGGGGCATTAGATATCAAATTGGGTATATGCCATTGGATGAGGCTGCAATTGACCCTTACTGGCTGTTTTGGTCGATGGCGCTTTATGCAGGAATCGTGATAACCGGTTTTGCGGTTTGGAGCAGAAGATGAACATTCCGAACCTCAAAAAAAGAATCGTGATTCTGGTAATCGCGGCTGTGTCCTATATCGTGCCAGTCTGGATTCCGCTTGTCTCAATATTCCTCCCTCTTGATTTTTTCCACTTTCCATACATGTTTTCTCTGATGCGAATCTCGGTTCTTTTGATTCTGGTTTACGGGGCCTTTGCATGGGTCAGGCCCTCCCTTGTTCCCCCCTACCTTGCAAAAAAGATCATAGTTGCAATGATGTGCGGGATTGTAATAGCGGCGATGTTACCGTATGGCGCGCTTATGTTAGAACCGGTTGGGGCTTGCACCGTTATCCGATATGTCGTCGATGAGGTAGTCACTATGACCGACGGGCAGTCAACGGAGCGTGCCTGCATCGATAATTGTCTTGGGGCAGGGTCGGCGCGTTACAATGATGTCTCCTGTGAGTTTGAAGGAGCTGACAGGTCATGGTCAGAGACCCCCCAGTCCCTCCTTGGACTCACGCCTGCTGAATAAAGTAGTCCACATCGTGCCGGCGCTCTGTTCTTTGGGTGCGCTTGGGTATCGCAGTACTCACAGCACGAACTCGCCGGTGGCTACCGTGGCTGTGCCTTGAGCCATACCGGCCGCATATCCGCAGTACGAACAGCGCCCTGCCGCCCCCGTCGGCTGCCGCTACCCGGCGCCGTCACCCCCCGCGCGTCGCCGATATTACGGTCACGGGGTTCCTTGCAAGCATCATGGTGCCCGTGGAGGTCTTCCGGCTCTTTGATATGGTCACCTGGGTTATGTCGACGTCCTCAAATGGCATCCCGCCTATGATCCCCAGGACCGCGTGCAGGGTCTCGATCAGTATGGTGCTGATCACGATGCGTCCCCCGGGCGCCAGCATGCGCGAGCACCTCTCCACGATCTCCGCGGTGTCGCCGCCGGTTCCGCCGATTATAATGGCGTCGTACGGTGACGTGTGAGGCGGCGAACCGTCCGCCCCGCCACCGGTTCCGCCAAGCACGTCCAGGGCGTCCCCGTGTACCACGTCGGCGTACCCCCGCACGCCGAACCGTTCTAGGTTCCTCTCGGTCAGCGCGACGGCCTCCCCGTCGCGGTCTATTGCAGTTACGAGGCCGCTTCCGGCTGCACGGATCGCGGCCTCCACCGTTATGGAGCCGGAGCCGCATCCGACGTCCAGTATGTGATCCCCGCCTTTGAGCCTGGCCTTGCTGATTATGATTGCGCGCACCTCCTCCTTTGTGATCGGCACGGAGTCCGACCTCTCAAAGTATTCGTCCGGAATCCCGGGCACGTCGGAGCGCCATTTCGAGGGGTTGAGTGGTTTTTTCGTAGCGCCGCCGCCGCCCTTCCCACTAGAGGTTGATCCCACTCTGAACCCTCTCCAGGTTGACCAGCGTGTAGGACACTATCCATACGAACAGGTACAGGAACACGTAGCTTCCCAGCCCCTGCGTCACTATCTTCTTCCTGTCCGAGGAGGGCAGCTGCATCTTCATGCCCTTTGCGACGAATACAGTCCCGATGAACAGTATTATCATGAACGCGATGGACGCCCACCTTCTGTCCTCGCCCTCTATGTCGGCAAAGACGAACGTCGCGGCCGTACCCGCCGCTACCGCGAGCGTCACGCGCATCCAGAACAGCAGGTTGAGCTTGCGCTCCTTTTCGCTCCTCTGGAGCTCCGACTCGGGGGGTGGTTCCGGCGCCTTTGCATCCTCGCCGCCGTCGGTGGGCGCCGACGATGCGGGCTTTGCGGCCGCGGGGGGTGGCTCCGACTCTGCGCCGTCTACCACGTCGTCCTTTGCAGGCGGTTCCGCCTGCCTGTCACTCCGGCCGCCCCCAGAACCCGAAGTCGGCTTTGACTTTCTCTTCTTGAACCTGGCCAAGGAATTTCTAGCCTGCTTTGGGGCCGCCTCGTTTAATACCTTTGGTAGACGATTCCGGCAGTCGTTTAGCCCTCGTGCACCGTTCTCCCCCCTCCCCCCCCCTCTGTGATGGCCGTATGCGTGGACGGTGGCCGGTCTGGTAGCCGGCGTGTCGGGATATCTGTGGATTGGGAGGAGACGCACCCGCATATCGGTGCAGTCGGCAGTACCAAGAAGCGCAAAGGAGTTTAATCCTAGGGTGGGGAGGCCACACCATTATGGCACTTGCCGGAATCGAGCTGCGCTTTATAGTCGACCACATATCGGGCATCATAGACGGGTACTACGTCAACAACATCTACGGGGTCACGAGGGACAGCCTGCTGTTCAAGCTGCGCCACACCTCAAAGGACGACCTGTTCCTGATGGTCTCGACCTTTGGCATATGGCTGACGTCCACCAAGCTGGGCCAGATAGAGGAGAACCGCATGCAGAGGCGCCTGCGCAGCACACTTCTGCGCATGAGGTTCCGGCAGATAAGGCAGATCGGCGCCGAGCGCATCGCGTATCTGGAGTTCGAGGGTTTTGGCAGCGAGTTTGTCCTGGTCGTGGAGCTCTTCGGGGACGGCAACGTCATACTGTGCGATGCGGACATGAAGATACTGGCCCTGATGCACTCGGTGGACGTGAGGCACCGGACGCTCAAGGTCGGGGCCAAGTACGCCCCGCCGCCCGCGCCGTCAGACAACGCGGTGGACGTGCTGAACATGGACAGGCAGGACTTTGCCTCCCTGCCCGGGGCCGATATGGCCGCGGCCAGGTGGCTTGGGCGCACGCTGGGACTGCCAAGAAAGTACGCCGAGGGGATAATTCGGATGGCCGGCGTGCCGTCCGGCACCGCGGGCACGCAGCTGGACCAGGGGCAGGCAGACGCGATATGTGACGCGGCCGTGCGCCTAGTGTCCGACGTAACGTCGGGAAACCACACCCCTGTCATAATAACGCCCGAGGGCAAGAGCCCGGAGGTGATGCCCGTCGACGTGGCAGGCGGTATGGACGACAACAGCGACGGCGACGCGGCCGGCACCACTACCAAAAGGTCCAGGGCCTCCAGCTTTATGGCCGGCCTTGACAAGGTCTTTACCGAGTCGTTTCTTGCCAGGGCGCGCGACGCGGGGGCCTCCGGCACGGCCACGCGAATCAGAGACTTAGAGACCCAGATTGCAGAGCAGCAAAAGGCGGTAGATACCGTGATGCGCCGCTCCGAGTCAGTCGGCGCTCTTGCAAGGTCACTGCTGGGGCTTGCGGGGGAGGGCGCGCTGTCCATGTCCGACGGGCGCGCCCTGCCCGTACTCGAGGGGTGCGGGGCGCAGCTGCTGCAGGAGAAGGGCGTGCACCTCGTGAGGATATCTGACAAAAAGATACAGGTCAGCATGCAGGCCCCGCTGCAGTCAGTCGCGTCCGTGCTGTTTGACGAGGCAAAGCGGCAGGCAAGGGCGGCCCCGGCCATTGAAAAGTCGATGGCAGGCGCGCGCAGCAGGCTTGAGAAGCTGTACGACGAGGCACAGTCGGACAGGGCCAGGGCCGGCAGCGGCATCGCCTCTGAGATACGCAAGAAGAGCTGGTTTGAGCGGTACAGGTGGTTCTACACGTCCGACGGCTCGCTCGCGGTGGGGGGAAGGGACGCCGCGTCCAACTCCGCGGTCATACGCAAGCAGATGGCCCCGGGCGACCGCGTGTTCCACGCCGAGGTGCACGGCTCGCCGTTCTTCATACTAAAGGGGGCCGACCCGTCCGCGGCGCCCTCCGATGTCAGCATGAACGAGGTGGCCCACGCGACGGTCTGCTTTAGCAGGGCCTGGCGCGAGGGGATGCACGGGATGAGCGCGTTCTGGGTCGGCCCCGATCAGGTCCGCAAGTCGGCGCCCACGGGGCAGTTCCTGCCAAAGGGATCCTTTACCATATCGGGGCAGCGCAACTTCATCCGGCCCCAGTCCCTGAGGCTGGCAGTCGGCATGGTGATCCACAACGGCAGCCCCGTGCTGGTGTGCGGGCCGCCGGAGCCCGTCGTGTCGCGCTCCGTTCTGTACGCGATAATAGAGCCGCACGGCCCCGACCTGTCGGAGGCCGCCAAGCGCGTGAGGACCGAGTTCCTGAAGCTGGACGAGGACGCGGCCAAGAGGATACCGCTTGACGACTTTGTCAGGGTTCTGCCGTCAGGCAAGAGCCAGGTAAAGGAGGTGGGACGGCAGCAGCAGCAGCCGCCGCCGCAGGACTAGTAAGAAAGGACGCGGCCCGTCCAGCCGCCGACCCTCTGGAGGTTTGGACTGATATCCAGCTGTACGGCAAGTCATGAGCTGCCGTTCCTGCTGCTGCTGTTGTTGCCGCCACTATCGTCGTCGTAGTTGTCCGTGATGCGCACAAACCCGCCCTCGCGCGGCTCGGGAGGGGGGATCTTCTTTGCGCCGCCAAGGCCTATGGTCGTTATGATGACGGACGTGAGTATTATGAAAAAGACGATCTGCGGGTAGGCCTCCGCGTTCGGAAGCCCCATGGTGAGCGGCAGCGTCGCCAGGACGGCCGCGGCAAGCCCCCTTGGCATCATCACCTGGGTCACCTTCTTATCCAGCCTTGAGAACCTCTTGGTCAGGACCGCCCTTACCATTCCGACGCGCGCCACGTAGATCAGGACCGTCGAGACCACGCCCAGCAGTATATACTCGACCTGCCCAAAGCTGGCCAGCAGCCCCACGAACACGAAGAAGAAGGAGCGCACGAGAAACGTCAGCTGGTTGTGGGTCGGGTCGCTTGCCTCGATCCTCCTCATCTTGAACCTGAAGACCTTTGAGAGGCGGTCCTTGTTTCCCAGCATCAGCCCGAAGACCAGGGCCGTCAGCGCCCCCGACTCGCCGAACATGTTCGCCATGAAGAACAGCACGAAGAGTATCCCGAGCGTCAGCATGTAGCCGTGCTGCGCGTTTGCAAACTTTGTAGTGACATACATCCACGGGATCCCCACCCCCAGCCCCAGCACGAGCCCGACCATCATCGCGGTCCCGATGGTCTCGCTGAGCACGGCGAGGCTGAACTCGCCCGTCAGTATGGCCTCGAACATTATGAACGCGATTATGGTGGCCAGTATGTCGGTAATCGCCGACTCGAAGCTCATCATGGACCTCGCCCCCTCCGAGACGCGCACGTTTCGGACCAGCCCGAACACGATGACGGAGCTGCTCCCCCCCACTATCGTGCCGAGCAGTATGCTGTCCATCAGCCACCATCCGGCCCAATAGTACGCGAGCGCCGCCACTATGGCCACCGACACCACGAACCCCAGCACCGCGAGGAATATGGAAAAGTGCGCCGTCCTCGCTATGCTCTTCAGGTCCAGGTTCAGGCCGCCGTCGAACATGATTATGATCAGCGCGACGGCCGCAAAGTACGGGACGATCTGCGCGACGGCCTCAGGCTGCACTATCCCCAGGACGGGGCCCAGCACGACCCCGAGGATCATCAAAAACGCGACGTCCGGGATTCCCGTCCTCTTGAAGAACGCCTCGCCCGTCACGCCTAGAAATATGACCACGCCTGCCGCGAGCAGGAGGACGGGCGCCGACGCGATCGCCCCGTCAGACGTCGTAATCTCCGAGAGCATGTCGATGACCTCCGATATGGAGGCGGGCCACGATGCCCCCTGCAGGAGGCCGTCCCACCGGAACCCGTCGAGCATGTCAAGCACGGCCAGCGCTACGGGGAACAACAACCCCTGCTTACCACGTTGTCTTAAAACCGATTTGCCCCCTGCTGTTGTACGGATCGGCACTTCCTGCTCAGCAGGCCTCGTGCACGATACAGGGCCTGCTAAGGATACGCAATGTGCTCCGCTATCACGCCGTCGATCTCAGATACGGGGATGCGGGACTGCTCCATGCTGTCCCGCCGCCTTATCGTGACGGTCTGGTCCTGCAGGGTCTGGTGGTCCACCGTTATGGCAAACGGGGCGCCCACCTCGTCAAGACGCCTGTACCTACGGCCGATGGCGCCCGAGTGGTCCAGGAACGCGTCGCACTTGCGCCTTATCATGCGGTATATCTCGTCGGTCTTTTCGCGCAGCCCGTCCTTCTTTACCAGGGAGAGCACGCCCACATGGACCGGCGCCAGGTACGGCCTGAGCGACAGCACGGTTCTGTCGTCGTGCTCCGCGTCGCGCGTGAGGGAGTGCTCCAGTATGGTGTACAGGCTGCGGTCGATGCCCATGGAGATCTCAAAGACGTGCGGCAGCACCTTCTGCTCCCCGTCCATGACCTCGAACTTTTCGCCGCTCTGCTTGGCGTGCCCTGACAGGTCGTGCCCGGATCTGTAGTTGCACGCGACCAGCTCCAGCCACCCCGTCGATACCTCCACCTCAAAGTCAAAGGCAACCTCCGCATAGAACGCCTTCTCCTTCTGGCCCAGCTTCCGGAACCTGCTCTTTGACATGTCGATGCCGGTCTTTTCATAGAACTCGGCCAGCAGCCCCAGATAGTACGCCACCAGCCTGCTTGGCAGCAGCCCTGCTTGTACCGCGTCGGAGCACGATACGGTCTGGATCGGCGCGTCACCTCCGTCTGCAACCTGCAGGTTGAGCATGGTGTTCTCAACCTCCGCAAAGTTCGGCGCATCGTCCAGCTTGTCGGGGTTGCAGAACACCTCTATCTCCGCCTGGTAGAACTCCCTCAGGCGCAGGAGCCCCTGCCTTGGCGCGATCTCGTTCCTGAAGCTCTTGCCTATCTGCCCCACGCCGACCGGCAGCCTCCCCCTCATGGACTTGAACAGCCTTGGAAAGTCCACGAATATCGACTGGCAGGTCTCGGGGCGCAGGTACGCCGCCTTCTGCTCGGGCCCTATGCCCACCCTGAACATCATGTTGAACCGCTCCGTGGCGGAGAACTGCCCGCCGCACTTGGGGCACCTTATGCCGTTCTCCGCGATTGCGGCGTCAAACTCGGCCGGCTCTGCGGACTCTGGTATGGTCACGTTTGATATCTCCTCTATGGCCTTGTCCGCCCTGACCGTGAGGCCGCACTTTTCGCACCTCGTTATGGGATCCGCAAAGCTTGCCAGGTGGCCCGACGCCTCGAACACCGATCCGGACATTATCTGCGAGCCGTCGATCTCCATCATGGCGTCCCGCCTGATCAGCTCGCGCCGCCACAGCTCGACGAACTTGTTCTTCAGGGAGACGCCTGACGGCCCGTACTCCCAGAACCCGGCCTGCGCGTCGCCGTACACCTCGCAGCTTGGAAAGTAAAAGCCACGCTCCAGTGCAAGCTTTACGACCTCGTCATAGTTCATCGCATCTCACCCGCGTTGTAGCCGTCCTGATATAACCATCACGCCCGGGCCTTGCCGGCGCCTCCTGCCGCAAGAAGCTCCCTGGTCTTGGCAATGTTTCCCACGTCGTCCCTCTTCTCGTCGATCGGGGTCTCCAAGATGAGCGGTATGCCGTTCTTGTCGGCGGTCCTTGCCGCAGCCGCCATTCCCTCCTCGCCTATCTCGCCGAGTCCTATGTGGTAGTGCCTATCGCGCCTTGATCCCAGCTCGCCCTTTGCGTCGTTGAGGTGAATTATCTTGAGCCTGTCCATTCCCACGCGCTCCTCGAACAGGCCGAACGTCTCTTTTACGCTCTTTTTGGTCCGCAAGTCGTACCCAGCCGCGAACGCATGGCACGTGTCAAGGCAGACCCCAAACCTTCCGGCGGGCCTGCACCTGCCCAGTATGTCGCCAAGCTGCCCCAGGTCGGAGCCTACCGAGTTCTTCTGGCCCGCCGTGTTCTCCAGTAGTATCATCACGTCGTTGTCCGTTGCCTTGGCCGCCCCGTTGAGCCCCCTGACCAGCCTGTCCATGCCGGCCTCCTCGCCTGAGCCCAGATGGCTGCCGAGGTGCGTCACTACATACGGGATGCCGAGCAGCCCGCACCGGCGCACCTCGTCTGTGAGCGTGGCAGTCGACTTTGCAAAGCCCGCGTCGTCCGGAGATGCCAGGTTGGGTAGGTACGGCATGTGGGCGCAGATCGCGTCCCCGTCGATCCCGCTCTCCTCAAGCTTGGTCCGGAATGCGGCGGTCACCTGTCCGTCAAGCTCCTTTGCGTGCCACCCCCGGGGGTTGCGCGTGAACATCTGGAACGCGGTGCAGCCGCGTTGCACGGCGTTGTCGACTGCCATGTCGATGGAGCCCGATATGGACACGTGGCACCCGATTCTTGCCGTCATTACACGCGGCGGTCGTGCGCGTGATAATTTAAACCCGCATGGAAAGGGGGCTGTCAAGTTGGTGTGTGGTTATGAATACATCGTCACGCACCAACCTGACAGCCCCCTTGACACATAATGCTTTTTAATGCGGCCGGAGCACATGGAGGCATGTCAGAGACCCGCAGGCTCGACGACCTTGATGACGAGGAGATAAAAGCCGTAGAAGAATTTTACAAGGATAGAAAAGACCTGAAAACATTCAAGACTGCCGATGAGCTCATCAGGTGGCTAAATGAGTGATTGGCGGCATGTGTGGACGTTTGAGATCAAACCCCCGTTTAAAAAACAGTACAGAGGACTTGATGCAATAACGCGCAAAAAAGTAGACGATGCAATGCGTGATCTGCAGGGATCAGAAAATCCGGCACTGCTTGGCAGATACAAACAAGGCATGCGCATCTTTTCGTATGATGTGGGTAGAAAATACAGGATAATTTACAACGTAAACTGGGACAGCAACGCGATAGAATTGCTTCGTGTATGCGATCACAAATCAGTATATCGCAGAGACTGACGCCCGTCTCCTTTCTAGGTAATACCGCCTTCGACGGATCCGTATTCTGTCGTAAAGATGGGGCAACCCGTACAAACAATTCCATCACCTGTAGGCACGTCGGCTTCTTTGCCGTTATTTCTGTCAGTACGAACGCTTCGAACTGCCCTTGGCAACGTTTCCATCCCTGTTCAAAAATAATCTCCCTGTTTCCGCCTTCATCGATGTATGATGATAGGCCACCTTGCGCCATGCAAGTTTAAGTAAGCGGCGCCTATCCTGTTGTCGGTGTTATGGCAACAGCGTCCCAGCCCGTCCGGCAGTACGAGGTGCGAAACGGCCGCAACCGGTGCCACCTGATCCCCTACATAGGAAACAAGTCCGGCTTCTCGGACATATTCGACGAGCTGGTGCCCGACGATGCCGGCAGCGGGAAGATTGTGGACGTCTTTGGCGGGTCCGGGGCGTTTGCCATATACTGCTGCTTTAGGTTCGGCTCGGATCGCGTGGTTTACAACGACAACAACCCCGTCCTGACCAACTTTGTGACCCTTGTCCGCGATGACGTGGCAGGTTTGATCGAGGAGTACGAAGGGCACAGGAGCATGTCGTCTCCCGACTACTTCCTGAAGGTGCGTACAGAGTCCCTGACAGACGGCCTGAGAGGTGCCGGGAGGTTCCTGTACCTTGCAAAGAACGCATTTAGCGGCAAGATTCGCTTCAACAAGAAGAACAAGTTCAACGCCCCGATGAGGAAGAGTGCGAGGTGCCCCTCGCTCTCAGAGGAGCGCCTGCGAACCATCAGCGACGCGGTGAGAGGGATGGCCATAACCAACAAGAATTTTGAAGAGTTCCAGGACGTCAAACGCGCATTTCTCTACCTTGATCCCCCGTACATGAACAACACAAACGCTCACTACAACGGGGTGCCCGCAACAGATAGCTTTGCGCGGTTCGTACGCGCGGCCACGTTGCACAACCGCGTCATGATATCCGAGCAGAACGAGCCGGACGCGATAGGGATCCCCGAGTCCTACAGGATCTACCGCATAGCGCTGCGCCGATCCCTGCAGTATGTGACGCAAAGGGGCAGCGCGGAGATAATAGCGGTAAACTACGACCCGCGCGAGTGTACGAAATAATGCAGCTTTTACTTCAAGGCCCGGGACCGGGCAAGCCCATGCAGAGAAAGACGCCGGCTGGAATATTCTGCGCCGGCGCCCCGTCCAGTTCCCGCCAAAGGATCCGCCCGGGATGTTCTGTTGCATGTCACTTAGGCCCGTCATCGCGACTGGCAGTCATTCCGCCGCTGGCCTTGACGGCTGGCCTGCAGCGTCCTTGTTCTTTTTATGTATCTGCATGCAAGCCATGCCATGCTTGTGCTGGGCAAGGATGAAAAGGCAAAGTATCCCTTTCTGGCCGACGCCGGAAGGCACCTACAGGAGTACGGATTTGAGCTCCCGCAGTTCGGCACCGATCCCGCCCTCAAGGCCGTCGTGGACAAGGCGCACGAGCGGGTGATGGCGGCTACCGCCGGCTCCGTGTACAGGTCCGGGCTGGCCGACGGCAGGGCGGTGCAAGACCGCATGCTGGACGTGGAGATACTCTCGTTTCTGATTGCCATTGTACTGATAAAGCTGGCCAATCGCCACACGCTCGTAAGGCGCTTTGCGCTAAGCGAGGCCCGCAGGGCGGAGTCGTACCTGGCCGGGGACCTGTCGGACCGCCGCGACCGCTCAAGGGCCGACATGGCGCGGCGCATACTGCACGACCTGTTCGGGCTCGAGGTAGGAGCGAGCGACTACCGGTACCTGATACCCGTGCCGGACTATCTCAAGCACTCCTCCGTATTCCACGAGCGCGAGTGGAAGCTGGTAAACAGGCAGGTCGAAGACGGCCACGTGATACTAAAGCCAGACAAGACGGTCAGGCTGATCCGGCACGCGCTGACCACGTACATCTCAGACAAGATCAGGGCCTCGCCGGTTCCGGACATGATACCCGGCCTCGAGGGGATGGTCGCCGAGCTGGCCGCCGTGGCCGACAAGCTCACGCCCGCATACGAGAGCACAGGCGAGAACCCGCCCTGCATAAAGCACGCCATCAACGTGCTCAAAAGCGGCGAGAACCTTCCCCACTCGGGCCGGTTCATGCTGGCCACGTTCCTCCTCGCGAGGGGGCGCCCCGTCGAGGAGATCGCGCCCCTCTTCAAGAACGCGCCCGACTACAGCGAGCGGGTAACGATGTACCAGCTGAACCACCTGTCCGGCAGGACGGGAGGCGTGAAATACAACTGTCCCTCGTGCGACAAGCTGCGCACCCAGAACCTGTGCTTTGCCGTGCCGGAATGCGACGGAATCATAACGCCGCTGCAGTTCGGGCGGCGGAGAAAGGCGGTTCAGCATGAGCAGCAGCCGCCTTCCGACACGGAACCTACGGAGGGAGAGCCGGCATGAACGAGCGCGACATACAGTTTCTAGAGTCCGCGTTCAAGAAGTATTACTATGACCATATATCTGAGATCCCCGTGCCCGACGACATCCTGCACCGCGAGTTCGGGTACCAGAAGCTGGGGGTGGGGGGCATGACGCGACACATCCAGGTGAAGGACGCGGGGCAGATGCGCGTCATGTTCATGAAGACCGTACCGTCAGACGCGTACTGCTCCAACTCGTACTATTCGTTTCCAAACCTGGACATGAGGGAGAAGGACTGGCGGGGGGCCGACCTCGTGTTCGACATTGACGCAAAGGACCTGGATCTGCCCTGCCGCAGGGACCACGTGCTTGCGGTATGCGAGACGTGCGGCCGATCCTGGATGGAGCAGGAAAGAGAAGAGGAAGAGAAAGGAAAGCAGGGAAAGGAAGGAGAAAGGGGAGCAGGTGAGGAAAGAGCAGTAGGCCCCGGGCGCGAGTGCGGCTCGTGCGGCCAGGCCGGCCGCGTGAGGCCCAAGTCGCTGCCGTGCAAAAAGTGCATGGCAGCGTCAAAAAAGCAGGTGGCCCTGCTGAACCGCATACTGCGCGACGAGCTCGGGGTGGGGCCGGATCACATCTCCACGTACTTTTCTGGAAACGAGGGGTTCCACGTGCACGTGTCGGATTCCAGGTTCAGGGGACTTGACGCGAGGGCGCGCGCCGACCTTGCGGGCTACGTGATGCTGAGCGGGCTGATACCGGAGGCGCTTGGAATGCACAAGACCTCCGGGCTTGACAGGGACGAGCTGCCCGACCTGGGCCAGAAGGGGTGGCGCGGCAGGTTTGCAAAGGCCGCGTTTGGTTCAAAGGCCAAGCGGGCTGAGACTATCTCGGAGATGTCCAAGACCTCGTCCGGGGCCGCGTACGCCAGATTCGAGGGGATAATCAGGGAGGTGTCAGGCGACGTCGGCGCCAGGATAGACGCGCAGGTTACCGGCGACATACACCGCATATTCCGCATGCCGCACACGATAAACAGCAAGAGCGGGATGCTGAAGACGGCGTGCACCGGAGACGCGGACTCGTTTGACCCGTACGTGGACGCGGTGGTTCTAGACGAGGACGAGACCGTATCAGTCGAGTGCGACTGTCCCGTCAGGTTCGGCCTCGGGAGCAAAAGGTTCGGGCCCTACAAGACGGGCGAGAGCGCGGAGCTGCCCGTGTACGCGGCCGCATATGCGATATGCAAGGGGTTCGGACGGCTGGCGGCCGACGCCGGCACCACCGACACCGCCGCCGCGAATGCGGACTGACGCGGCGGCCGCGGATTCTGAATATTGCCACACCAACGACCCCGCAGCCGCGGCGCACACACGCCGTACCCGAATCATTGCCGGTATAGCCGCCCGATCTATATAGTCGGCCCCCCGACAACACATTAATTTAACAAGCCATGAGCAAGTTCGGTTTTGTATAGCGCCACAACTGACAAGCAGGCACCTCCTCCTGACACGGGCAAGTACATGAAGCTCATCATAGTGGCGGCCGTGGCCGTGGCCACCATGCTCGTGGTCGGAAACCAGGGCGTAATTCTGTACATGAACTTTTCAGAATTCGGCGACCAGTTTACAAAGCCGCTGTACTATACGCTCGCATCCTCCATCATCCTCTCCGCCATAGCGCTGGTGCGCGTGAACATGGCGGCGCGCTCATCCATCTTCTGGTATGCGATCAAGACCGCAATCGCGTTCGTCGCCAGGGGCCCCAGGGCCCCCGGCACGGGCGCCACCGGAGGCACGGGCGCCACCGGAGGCGGGGGCCCCGGAATAAGCCCGTCCCAGATATCCGAGACCCTGCAGAGCTACTCGGAGTACAGGCTCGGGCCAGCATCCTTCGTGGTCTGGCAGATAACAAAGGTGCTGCTGTTTGGCGCCTTCTTTGCCAACATAATGTTCGGGTTTGCCGCAGTCGCGTTCCTGGTCGACGGCGACATGCTCGGGGTGGAGAACCTGCCCACGCTGTTCTCGCTGCCCTTCGTCACACCGCCGGAGGACGCGGCGTACGCGGCCGAGACCGTGGTCCCGATGATACCTGCTCTGGTGGTGCTGATACCACCGATACTGGCCGCCATCGGGCTGCGGCTCATGCTGTACGTGGGACTGCACCGCATCATACACGTCATCACGTCGTTCGTGCAGGACACCGACGGGGGCAAGCCCAGATATCTCAACTACGTCTCCACCATAGAGGGGCTGGTGGGCATAGCCGTGCTGTGGGCAGGCTTCAACATGTTCTTTACAAACGAGATAGACTACAACACCAGATACGAGATAGGCGGCGTCCTGATAATCGGACTGGCGCTCATAGCGTTCTCCGCCGTCGACCGCATACGGGCCCGCGTCCTGACCCACATGTTCAAGCGGGACGTCTACGTCAGGTTCCTCACGATCCTCGCCATATCCATAGCCGTCTTTGCCTTTGTCGCGGTGAACGACACGATAGCCGACGCCCGCAAGATAGAGTACCTGGGGCCCTACACGGCGCAGCAGATAGGCGTGAACCGCTACCTGGGGCAGCTTGACCAGATCACCGAGAACACGCACGACGTGAAGCTCAACCCGGTCTCGCCCAACGACATAAACAACTACGCGGTGGACAACGCCGACGTGCTCGACGTCATACGCGTCTGGGACTGGGAGGCCGCGTTTGCAAAGCTAAAGCCGGAGATCGGGCTGATCCCGTACGTGGACTTTGAGGACAACGACATACTGAGGTTCAACAACACGCTGTACTGGACCGCGTCGATGAAGCCCATCCTGCCCTCGTCGGTGTCCGCGGAGAACCAGTGGTACAACCAGCATCTGGTATACACGCACGTGCCGGACGCCTTCCTGACGCTCGAGGCCACGGACGGCCAGATAGTGGACAGCGACCAATTCTTCCAGCAGCGCGAGATATACTACGGGGAGGGCGGCCTCTTCGAGCTCACGTGGTCCGGCTACTCTAACTCGAGGGGCACGAGCAGCGACGAGCTCGGCAACGTACAGTACGCCGGGGTGGGCGGCCTGGACGTGGGGCCCCCGCTCAGCTGGATATTCGAGCCCAACTTTTTGCTGCAGTTTCCGGCCGAGTCGGTGCACGTGATGAGGTACAAGGACGTCAACGACCGCATGGAGATACTCTACCCGTACTTCCTGTACGACCTGTTCGGCAAGGAGCTCGACTCTCTGCCCGTGACGGACGGCGAGAACTCGTACTGGCTGGTGCCGCTCATCATAGGATTCGAGACGGAGAACGTGCCTTGGTCCATAAGCAACCCGTACCTGAGGCTGGTCGGGTACGCGCTCATAGACTCGTACGACGGGGACATACAGCTGCTAAAGACCGGGGATGACTTCTTCTCGGAGATGTTCGCCGCGCAGTACGCGGACCAGTTCAGCCCCATGCCGCCGTGGCTCGAGGAGCAGATCAGGTATCCCGTCGAGCTGTTCAACTGGAAGACTGAGATGTACAACATATACCACGTAACCGACGTCGACACGTTCATCCAGGCAAACGAGTTTTACGAGATTCCACGCGGGCTTGACACGTACTACGTGGAGGCAAAGCCGCCGGGCTTCAACCAGACCGAGTTCCTGGGGCTGCTGTCGCTTGAGCTGAGAGGCTCGCAGGGCAGGAACCTGGCGGGGTACATCGTAGTAGAGAACGACCTGTCGAACCTGGGGCAGATCCAGTTCTACGAGGTGCCGCTCAACTCCACGACAAAGCTGATAGGGCCCACGGCAGTCAGGGAGGCGCTCGACCGCGACCCCGAGTTTGCGCAGCTCAAGACACTGCTGAGAAACCCGCGGATCGGCGACAACATTCTGTACCGCGTGGGCGAGCACGACGTCTACTTCATCCCGGTGTATACGGCGGGAGCGGGCGGCGTGGTGGCGCAGCTCGGCACCATCGCGGCAGTCGGCGCCGCGTTCAACGGCGAGTATTTCGTGGGGCTGGGCGACACGCAGGAGGATGCCTTCAAGGCGTACCTGAGCAAGGTGTCCGGCGTGGCCCCCACCGATATAGAGGTCGGCGACGGGTTCGTGGAGCTGGACCGCGACGAGCGCGCCGATATAGTGCGGCAGGTCTTCGTAGACAGCGAGCTGAGTGTCGACGAGCCGACCAGGCTGTCGGTGCCGCTGTCGTTCAACGAGGGCGAGCTGTTCTTCTACTCGGACAGGGACCGCGAGGAGACGGAGGAGGCGCTGCTGCAGTTCATAGACGACTTCGTGGTGCCCAGGACCGACCGCGTCCTGATCTGGGAGGAGGAGACAGACGAGGGCGTCATGATAAACATCGGCACCATCGTGATCAAGGACAACGTGCCGGAGCTGCACTACGTGTCGGTAGGGGTCGGCATCTAGTTGCCCGCGCCAGGCGCGACGATGCTGGTGGTGGACAACGGCTCGTCGTATACGGACGACTTGGCGGCGGTGCTTGAAAAGTTCGACTGCACGTACAGGAGGGTGATCCCCTCCGAGATATCGGCCGAGGAGCTGCCCACGTACGGCGGGTTCATACTGTCGGGCCGGAAGCGCAACGACCGGCTGGTAAACGAGGTGAACTCCAGGGTCGTCAGGCACGCGGTATCGTCGGGCGCAAAGCTGCTGGGCATATGCTACGGCGCCGAGATCATGGCGCTGTGCATGGGGGGGACGATACGCCGCTCCGAGGTGCCGCAGAGAAACATGCGCTGCGCCGTCGTGGTGTCAAAGCCGACACCGATCACCCCGGACGCGGGCGCCAGTATCGACGTCTTTGAGAGCCACGCGTACGAGATATCCAGGCTGCCTCCGGCGTTCGAGTCGGTGGGCGGCTCTCCCGACTGCAGGCACGAGATAATCAGGTACAAGGGCAGGGACGTCTACGGGACGCAGTTCCATCCCGAGATGAGCAGGGACGGCCGCCGTATGGTGGAGCGGTTCTGCGGACTGTGATGTCATGGACGCGGCGGCCCCGCCAAACGTACGCCGCCACCGCCACGCGTCGTTGAACGATTTTAATAACTCCGCAGCGCCGGGATGCCATGTCGTCCGAAGATGACAATGGCAGCAACAGTAGCGACCGCGTGCTCTTCCTGCCGCTGGTAAGCGAGGAGCTCGTGTCGCTGCCGCTTCCGATCAACGTGGTGTCCACGTACTGGAACGTGCCGCTTCCGATGGCAGAGGCAGTCGAGGCCGCAAAGAGGTATCCCTCGTTTGAGGGCGGCATCATAATAGAGGGAGTCGAGCTTGCCGAGCGGCACGGCCTGGCGTGCGTGATGCTGCATTCAGACATGCAGGGGCTCAGAACCGCCATCGACGCGGGCATCCCGCCCATAGTGATGCTGCCCGGGATCCCGGGCAGCCCGGAGATTACCCAGCACGCGTCCGTGATATCCGGGTACGGGGACGACACGGTGTACCACTACGTGCAAAAGGGAAACGAGGAGGGCGACCAGCAGGAGGGCGCGATACCCGCCAATGTATTTGACCGGGAGTGGTCCGAGGAGGGCAGGCTGATGATTCTGGTGGCGCCCCCGGAGAGCATCTCCCCCCTGCCGATGCGGATCTCGGCGCAGGTAAGCGTGGCGTGCAGGCTGTGCTTTGACGCGGAGAGGGCGATGATACTGGGTGACAAGTCTGGCGCCTCAGGCTCGCTGAAGGAGGCGCTGGAGATGGATCCGGAGAACCCGACTGCCCTGCAGATGCTCGGCGGCCTGTGCAACGAGCAGGGCCTGCCCGAGTGCGTCGGATATTACGAGCGGTGCATACGCGCAAACGGCAGCGCGTTCCTCGCGCACAACGGCCTCGGCAACTATTATCTGAAGAGGGGCGAGTCTGCCAAGGCCGAGTCGTACTATACAAAGGCGATAGGGATAAACCCGAAGAGGTCCGCCCGCATCTACAAGAACCGCGCGTACCTGCGCGAAAAGCAGGGCGACCGGGAGGGTACGCTGGAGGACCTGCACGCGTACCTAAAGCAGCTGCCAAGCGCGCCCGACAGGGGGGCCATAGAGCAGGCGATAAGGGAGCTGTCTAACTGATGGTGGTGCGGAGTGCGGGATTCGAACCCGCGGCCTTCAGCTTGGGAAGCTGACGTCATACCGAGCTAAACTAACTCCGCCCGCGCTTTCTGTGCTGTACCCTATGATTAAATATCTTGGCCACGTCACGTGGGTATGGACGCAAAGTGCCCCGAGTGCGAGGGCGTGGCCGTGCTTGATGACGACGTCACCGTGGTGAGGTGCCCCCACTGCGGCTTTGAAAAGGGATACGAGGAGTACCTCGAGATAATGAAGGATCTGGCAGTCAACATGGCCACCGACTACATTCCCGACAGGCCTGGCTTGTGATGGCGGTCGTGACGGCGGCGCGCGGCCGCCTCTGATTACCAGTAGCTGCCCTTGTCCGAGCAGTCCAGATGGGAGCCGCAATTGCCGCACAGCAAGTGGCATGCCTGCATCTCTATCATGGCGTGGTTGCACCTGGGGCATGCGACCGCACCACTGTCATCCGAACCTTTGTTCTCCACTTGCATGAGGTACAATTATGGCACATCCTAAATAATGTGCCGCGCCGTTGGCGTCGTGTGGAGCCCAAGCAGACTCACCCTTGAGTCCAAGCAGTTTGTAGACATGCCGTACATCACAGCGTCTCTCCGTATGTATATTCCGAGATGATCTCCATTCCGAGTATGAGTGCGCTGCGGCCCCGGGGGAGAACGGCTTTTTGGATGCCACAGGTTCCACAAGATACACGTAGGCCTTGATGCGTGGCATGTTCACAAACCACGGCCATGGCGGTGGAGTGCGTGGGATCCACACGATTAGCATGGCGGAAAGCTCCGGCCGGTCCGCCGCGTGTCAGGACGCACTGGCCCATGAGGTTGTCTGCCTGCGCGCCGCAGCTGGCAGTTCCCGAATCCGGCAGCCGCGCGGGGAAACCATGGGCTTGCCCAAGCTCCATGCAAGGGCCGATGGGGGTTATAGCGCAAAAGTGATAATTGTGCGTGGCGCGGGCCTGCCTAGCGGCACATCTGCGGGGTCCTATCATCGAGCTCGAGCCATATGTAGCCGCCGTTGCTCTGGCCCATCCTGTGCTCGTTAAAGTTCCCGGCCCCGACGGCAAGATCGCCGGTCTGACGGTCCAGGCTGTAGTCGCCCAGCGCGCCCTCGCCCAAAAGGCGTGTGGTGTGCTGTAGCACGTGTATGTCGTCGTTGGCCACCTCTAATATGGTCTCCTTCAGGTTAAGATTGTCGGCTTCTGCTATCAAGATGCTGCTGGCCAGCAGGTGGACCGCGTCATACGCGGCATAGTTGGCGTATACGTTGTGCAGCCTGCTTGGATTCGGGAGGGCCTTTAGCTCGTTGACGATGGGGGTCTCAAATATCTCGTACGCGAGGATGGTCATGTTCACCCTGGCGGAGAACTCGGCCATCGACGGATCCGTCGCGACCCTGTCCACGAGTATCGCGTCCGTGCCGTACCACCTTACACTGTCAAGGTTGGCAAGGTTCGGGTTGTCGTTGATCACTCCGACAAGGGTGTTGTAGTGGTACACGTCGCTGACAAACATGACGCCTACGCTGTCCTGCCCGTATACGTCAATCAGGGCACCCAATCTATTATTGAGATCAGTGGCGGCCTGCAGGTTCAATTCGCCACTGTTCGGCGTGTCCTCGCTGTAGACCAGGAGTGGTTCGAAGGGAGTGCCAAAGCGATCGCGCACGGCCTCTGGCGCCGGGAACGGGGAGCTCCCCCTTGCGGCATCTATCACCATAATAAGCCTGTCCGTGCCGTACTTGTCATACAACGGAGTGGTCACCCTGGCCAATTCATCGTTGTTCGGGGTGAGCCTGAAGAGGTTGTCGTCGGAGTTGTATAGATCGTGGACGACCGTCTGGGACTTTGGCGATATCAGTATGGAACTTGCCGCGACCGGGCTCAGGACTTCAGCGCCCTGGATCTCGCCTGCAGCAAGCGCGTCTACGGTCCCCTTTACGGCGCCAAGAGCGACCTCGTCGCTTGGCGCAATAAAGTGAATCAAGCCCTGCTGGTAAGCAGATATGATCTTCAGTACAACCGACTCGGGGTTGGCAAAGTCCGACACGTCGATCCTCACGAGCTCCACCGTGCTATTGATCGCAGTAAATTCACTGTTCAGGTCCCTCTTGGCAATCTCCATTGCCGCCAACGGGCCCGCATCTATGTCGGTGGGATGCGACGTCAGCACCCCGATCCTGATGTCGGTCTGTGCATATGCCTCGCCGTGCATCAAAGAGGCGGCGGCAGTGATAGCCACTGCTACCAGTACGGCCGCCCATGCTTTCATATACATCACTGTTAATACTTGTTATTAACAGTTTGGTAAGTGTACCACTAGTTGTAGTATAT
Source organism: Candidatus Nitrosopumilus sp. (assembly GCA_965207075.1). Lineage (GTDB taxonomy): Archaea > Thermoproteota > Nitrososphaeria > Nitrososphaerales > Nitrosopumilaceae > Nitrosopumilus. Next base: position 259,495 of record CBDBLO010000002.1, read on the forward strand.
GAAAAGTCGTTCCGCTACTCATGGGCATCCTTCTCCATCCATTCGGTGTCCTCTTTCCTGATCGCCTCGGTGGCCTTTTTGTTTCTAAAGGCCATTAGAGGGGTCTCGTAGTTGTCGATATCGAGGGAGAAGTGCAGCCGTCGCTCGTTGTAATAGTCGATGTACGCGCCCAGGCTCTCGTAGTTCCAGATCTCCTCCTCGATGCTGCGGTGGAACCTCTCGAGCTTGCCGTTCGTCTGGGGGTGGTATGGCCTGGAGTTTATCAGGGCGATGCCCCTCTCGAGCAGCTCCTCCTCGAAGACCGTCGGCTGCCACGTCCCCATCGGTCCCTTCTTCCTGCCGTTCCGGCCCACGAAGCAGGAGCCGTTGTCTGACAGTATCGATGCCGGCCTGCCGAACCTACTGATTGCAAGCCTGAGCAGCATTACCGCGTTCTCGGACGTGGCATGCTCAAAGAGCGCGGCCCCAGTGACGCACCGCGACGCGTCGTCAAGGTATGTGATTAGTTGGTAGCCTTGAAAGCGATGATCCTTCATCTCGTGCCAGTCGGTATGCCACATGGCGTTGGCGTACATCCGCTCGTACCGGACCCACTTGCGCCTCTTTGACCTGGCTGCAGACGCCGCCACCATGCCGCTCTTCTTCAATATCCGGTATACCCGATCGTAGCTTATATCATGATTCTTTCTCAGGGCCCTTGCGACGCGCACGGCGCCGACCGGCTGTTCTCCGTAGGCCTCGGTCACCAGTCGTATCTGGGCCTCCGTGACGTAGTCCCTGGGCCTGCCCATCCTCAGGCGCGTGCAGCCGGTCTTCTGGTACCTTGCCCACAGCATGCGCACGCACCTGGCAGAGATGTTCAGATCCCTCGCTATCCGGGATGCAGGTACGCCCTTCCTGCGGTTTCTGATTATGTGCTGTCTGGCGTCTTCTGAGAGCCCCTCTGGCACGGGTTTTCGTGATCGGTGCAGCCTAAAATAATCGGCGATCGGCCTCCTGAACCTATGCGGATCGACTTTTCGTGCAATAGATAAGTGTACCACTAGTCATTCCAACTCCCCTAGGAGTTGCTTGATTTCAGGATCTGCGCGTCGGCTCTGGACAGATCGCCGCCTGCGAACTGGGGGTCCCGCCTGCCAAAGGATTATTAGCCTCAGATCCGCCCCGCCTGCATGGCAAGCTTCAAGGTGACCATATCCGATACCAAGGGCAGGTCCATCTCAAAGGAGCTAAAGGACTCGGACGCCGTCCCGCTGCTGGGCCTCCAGCTTGGGGACGAGGCGGACGCGGACGCCGTCGGCCTCTCTGGCATACTCACACTCACGGGCGGGAGCGACAAGTCTGGAGTCCCGATGCGCAGCGACGTGCACGGGGCCGCCCGCAAGTACGTGCTGCTCTCAAAGGGGGTGGGGCTGCAGGACGCCGAGAAGGGGCAGCGCGTCCGCAAGCTTGTGCGCGGCAACACCATATCCGAGGAGACCTACCAGGTAAACTGTAGGTATGACGGCGAGCTGCCGGCCGCGGATGACGGACAGGCCTCAGACGACGGCGCAGAGGCCGGCCAGTCAGATGAGGGCAAGGACTAGTCCTGCAAAACCAAGCTTAACATACGTCGGATCGACACTATGATTATGCACTGGCGCGACACGCTACCGGACTGGTACGTAAAAAAGTACGGATACCAGCCGTGCGTGAACATCGGCACGGCGGGGCACGTGGACCACGGCAAGACCACGCTGATACAGGCGCTGACCGGCTCGTGGACCAGCGTGCACAGCCAGGAGCTAAAGCGCGGCATTACCATACGCGTCGGATACTCTGACGCGGCGTTCTACAAGTGCGGCGCGTGCGAGGAGCCCCTGGGGTACTCGACGACCCCGACCTGCGGCAACTGCGGAGGCACCAGCGAGCTTACGCGAGTCGTTAGCTTTGTCGACAGCCCGGGTCACGAGAGTCTGATGGCCAACATGCTGTCGGGATCGGCCCTGATGGACGGCGCCCTGCTGCTGGTGGCCGCAAACGAGCAGGTCCCGAGGCCCCAGACCAAGGAGCACATGCTGGCGCTGCAGACGCTTGGAATAACCCAGGTCGTGGTGGTGCAGAACAAGGTCGACCTGCTCACGTACGAGGAGGCGATGGCAAACCACGACGACATTGCGAGGTTCCTTGGGGAGACCCGCGCAGAAAACGGGGACGCGCCCATAATCCCGGTATCGGCCCAGTCGTCCCTGAACGTGGACGCGCTGATAGGCGCAGTAGAGTCCACCATCGCGACCCCCGAGCGGGACGAGGGGAAGGACGCCGTGATGCACGTGCTGCGCTCATTTGACGTGAACCGCCCCGGAACCGGCATCAAGAAGATCAAGGGCGGCGTGATAGGCGGGAGCCTGACTCAGGGGATCTTCAAGGTGGGCGACGAGATAGAGATCAAGCCGGGCGTGCCGTCCGAGAAGAACAGGGGCGCGGCGGGATACGAGCCGCTAGTCACCGAGATCACGTCGCTTGGGACCGCGGCCGGAACCGTGGACTCCGTAAAGCCGGGCGGCCTCGTGGCCATCGGCACAAAGCTCGACCCCTCCATGACGCGCAGCGACTCGTTTATCGGCTCGGTGATAGGGCGCCCCGGCACGCTGCCTGAGAACACCACCTCGCTTGCGATGTCCGTGAGCCTGTTTGACTCGGCAGTCGGCACCACCGAGGACGTGCAGGTAAAGCCCATCCAGAACGGCGAGATGCTCAGGCTCAACATCGGGACCGCCCCGATCCCGGGGCAGGTAAAGCAGGCGCGCACCAAGGACGGCGGAATCGAGGTGGAGCTCAAGCGCCCCGCGTGCGTGTTCGAGGGCGGGCACGTGGCAATCAGCAGGAGGATTGCGGACAGGTGGAGGCTGATCGGCGCGGGTGTGGTCGCCGCTGGCTGACGTGATATGCGACACGAGCTTTTTGATGCACATGGCCACCACGCGGGTCAGAAACATAGACAGCCTGGGCGACGAGATAGGAGAGGTGTCGTTCGTGGTGCCGCGTGTGGTGCTTGTCGAGCTGGACCGCATACTCCGGCGCGGCGATGCAAGGAGTGACGACGCGCGGCGCACCGTGGAGTTTGCGCGGGGCCTCCGGACCGTGCAGATGGGCGCCGGCGCGGCGACGGCCGACGACGCAATACTGTCCCACGCGTCCGCGCGCGGCGGCATCGTCGCCACCATGGACAGGGGGCTGAAGCGGCGGCTCCGCGAGCGCGGATGCTCGATAATGTCGTTCTCAAACGACCGCATAGTTCTGGAGCCGTAGGCCGCCGAAAGCCGGAAGGAAACCCTTAACTTGGCGCGCCCGCAATGGCGCGCATGACGGGCATTGCCATATCAAGCGACGCCTTTGAGGACGGCGGCCGGATACCAAAAAAGCACGGCTACAAGAACGATAACGTCAGCCCCGCCCTGTCGTTTTCCGGCGTGCCCGAGGGCGCAAAGTCCCTGGCGCTCATAATGGACGACCCAGACGCCATGAAGCCGGCAGGCAAGGTGTGGTCGCACTGGATCGTGTGGAACATGCCGCCTGATACGGCCCTGATCGGCGAGGGCTCGGCGCCGCCGGCAGGCGCCGTGCAGGGCACGACTGACTTTGGCAGCACCGGGTACGGCGGCCCCGCCCCTCCCGATGCGGAGCACACCTACGTCTTTGCGGTCTACGCGCTGGACGCCGAGATTGAACTGGGCGCGTCGGCGACAAAGCAGCAGCTGGAGCAGGCCATAAGGCCGCACGTCATGGCAAAGGCGGAGATGCGCGGCAGGTACTCCCCTGGCTGATGCAGTCTCCGCGGCTCACTGTGTCTTCTGCAGGCCATTGCCGTCACCACCACCTGAATCCTGCCCGGCGTACCTTGACGCAAGCCTGTACCTGGCGTACTTGTCGTCAGGCGAGTACTTGGCGGGATGCGCCGACTCGGTATCCGCGTCGCACGCGGGGCACCGCGCCTTGAGGGTGTACCTGTTGCATGAGACGCACCTGCGCAGCAAAAAGCGCATGCTAGTTCTCCCTGGTCTTTTTCGACTCTTCCCTTGTAAAGCTGAACGTGCCCTTTTTCTTCTCTATCCCTGACTGTATCTCCGATACGATGGGCTTTAGCACCCTCTCCGCGGACTTGAAGTCCTCGGACGTGACCGCCAGCCTGTATTTCGGGGCGCCCAGGTACGTGATCTCCGCGTTCTCCGTCGCGCTGCCGCCGTTCCTGTCCGGTATAGCGTCGAGCAGTATCTTCCTGATCACCTCCACCCCGTCCGGACGGCTGCTTGCAATGTCCATCACGCCCCTGATCTCCACTGAGGGCAGCTTTATTTTCGAGGCCACCTCCTCCATTGTGCTCACTATGTTCTTGTCGATTCCCAGGCCACCGACAGAAGAGCCGCCCCTGCGGCCTATCTCGATGAACGCGTCGTACACGGAGTCGAACTTTGAGTATATCTTGTCCTCCACGTCCGATATGTCGTCTTCTGACAGATCCGCCTTTTCCCGCACGCTCTGCATCAGCGTGTTTCCCTTCTCGTACTTTTTGACCTCCCGGATCTTCTGCTTTTTCTGATCCTTTGATATCTGCTTGAGCGACAGGTCTATGTCGCCCCTGCGGGGATTGACCTTCTTGACCAAGAGCACCTTCTTCTCCCCCTTCCTGACGTGCTTGTTTATGGAGCGTATCCACCCCGGGGCGATCTCCGATATGTGCAGGAACCCCTGCATGCCGTCGTACTCGTCAAGCGAGACGTAGGCGCCGTGGTCCATCACCTTCGTGACGGTCGCCATGACAATCTCGCCCTGCTCGGGCATCTCGTCTGCATGCATGCGGTGCGTGTGGGCCCCTCGAATTAAACGGTTTCTAGGGGGGGGGGAACTGGATTCGGCAATAGTTAAATCAGGATGCGCTCCACGGATGGATATGGGCAAGAAAGGAACCGAGATCGTCGCCTCAAAGATTGACGTAAACGAGGTGATTGCGGACCTCAACAAGGCGTACGCCGACGAGTGGCTTGCGCACTACCAGTACTGGCTTGCCGCCCACTGGGTAAGCGGGATCAACGCCGACGCGATAACCTCCCGCCTGACGGCCCAGTCTGCCGACGAGCTCTTGCATGCAGAAAAGTTTGCAAACAGGATAATGGAGCTTGGCGGCGCGCCCGTCATGGACTTTGCAAAGCTGGCAGAAATCGGCGGGTGCGGCTACAGCAAGCCTCCGGAGGATCAGGGCAACCTGAAGCAGGTCATCGAGGACGTGATCAGCGCCGAGAGGTGTGCGATCGACTTTTACAACAAGATGGCAGAAAAGTACAGGGACAAGGACTATGTCACGTTTGAGCTGTTCAAGACGGTCCTGCTTGACGAGGTTAGTGACGAGGACGAGTGGGAGGATCTCCTCTCCCAGCAGCCGTGACGCTTCGCGGCTTTTCAGGATTGCCTCCGCGGTTGGCGCCGGGCGCATGATGCGCCCGTCCGGAACCGAGCGCCGACGAGGATCATGCGGCGCCGTTGTCAGGATTGCCGCGCGCGGCTGCCTTTAACGCACATCGGCCGGGTCTGCTCCTCCCTCTGCCATATGCGCATTAGCGGCTCGGAAACTCGGTCTGTTACCGTGATTCCAAGGTGATCTTTTCTTGCCTGCTGCGTGCGCCTAAAAGTCGATCCCCTTTTTGGCCCTGATGCCCCTTTTGAACGGGTGCTTGACCTCCCTCATCTCGGTGACGAGGTCGGCCCTCTCGACCACTTGGTCGGTAGCGCGGTTTCCCGTCAGCACCACAGAGACCTCTGGCGGGCGGGCATCCAGTATCTCGAGCACGTCGGACACCGGCACCAGCCCGAGGTCCACCGCGTAGTTTATCTCGTCCAGTATGACTATGTCGTACGCGCCAGATCGCACCTTTTCTGACGCCAGCCTGACTGCCTCCCCCGCAATCCTCTCGTGGTCCTCCCGGGGGCTCTTGTCGTCTATTATTCCTACAAACCCCTTGCCGGCCGCGATCATCTCGAAGCCGGGCTCGAGCAGCTTGGATGACTCCATCTCGCCGTAGCTCCACGACCCCTTGATGAACTGTACCATGCACACCTTCTTGCGGTGGCCCAGCGCGCGCAGGGCCATTCCGAGGGCCGCGGTCGTCTTGCCCTTGCCCCCGCCCGTGTATACGATGACAATCCCGCCGCTATCGTCTCTCTTGTCGCGTGGTTTCATGCCTGTTCCCCGGATGTGGTGGCGGCTGCGTGTTATTATTATTAATCGGCAGGACGGCCCGTATGCGTTGAAGCTTCCACGGGTGGTCGTCGCCGGCGTCTCAAGCGGGGTCGGCAAGACGTCCATAACATGCGCAATCATACGCGTCATGCGCAGGCAGGGGCTGACCGTGTCGCCGTTCAAGGTGGGGCCGGACTATATCGATCCCGTGTACCTGGGTGCAGCGGCGGGACTCGATGCGCGCAACCTCGACGTGTGGGTGATGGGGAGCACCCGTCGGACTCTGGAAAGCTTTGCAATGCACGCGCGGGGTTCCGACGTGTCGGTGATAGAGGGGGTCATGGGGTATTACGACGGGCATTCCGGACACTCTGACTATGCCAGCACGTACCACATGGCAAGCATCACGCGCTCGCCTGTCATACTGGCCGTGGACGCTTCAAAGGCCGCGCGGTCGGTGGCCGCCACCGCTCTCGGCTTTCGCTCGTTTCAGAAGAATTCGCGCATTGCAGGCGTGATTCTCAACAAGCTTGGCAGCGTCAGACACGCGCTGACGTGCCAGGACGCGCTCCGCAGCGCAGGCATCCCGGTTCTGGGATCCATATACAGGGACGCGGCAATGACGATGGAGGAGCGCCATCTGGGACTCCACTCTACCGTTGACAGGACGGAGCTGGAGAAAAAGATTGAGAGGATTGCAGACGTCGTAGAACCGCGCCTGGACGTAAAGAGACTGCTGGCTATAGCCTATTCGGCGGGGCCCGTTCCGGCTGCTGCTACTGCTGCTGATGATGCCAAGCCGCGCAAGACGCCAAACGCCGTACTGCGGAACAGGGAGCTCGTCGCAAATTACAACAAGGAGGTGAAAAACAAGGACGGGCCAGTCATAGCGGTGGCGCTAGACTCTTCGTTCAACTTTTACTATCAGGACAACCTCGACGCGCTGCGCCGCGAGGGCGCGCAGTTGAAGTTCTTCAGTCCCGTGTCAGGCAAGAGGCCGCCCGCGTGCGACGCCCTATACATCGGGGGCGGGTTTCCGGAGGTGCTGGCGGCCCCGCTTGAGCAGAACCAGTCCATGAAAAGATCGATCAAGAAGATGGCAGAGGACGGGATGCCCATATACGCGGAGTGTGGCGGACTGATGTATCTCTCAAAGAGCATAACAAGCAAGCAGCGCAAAAAATATGGCATGGTGGGACTGTTTGATGCCGGCGTCGTAATGACAAGCCGTCCCGTCATAAATTATACCGAAGGCGTCATAAGTTCTGGCACTCCCATTACGGGCAGTTCCGATCGCAAGTTCCGGGGGCACGAGTTCCACTATTCCAGGATGTCTGGCCTGCCGCGGGGTTCGGGCCTTGCAATACGTCTGTACGACGGGAACTGCGGCGGGGAGAACTGCGGAGTGGGCATACAAAACGGGAACGACGGCCTGATGGTACACAACACGCTTGCGTCGTACGGGCACATCTACTTTGACGTGGCCGACTTTGCGTCGCACTTTGTCGCGAACTGCGCACGGTACAGGCGGCTCTGAGGCCCGTACTGCGGCGATCCGCAGGGCGTGTTTGAAGAAGTTACGGAATGAAAAACGATCTTGGTATTGTAACGCCCATCTGTGGCTCGGGTGATTATGATGCGGCCTTGTGCGCCCTGAGCAGCTTGTACAGTGCGTTGACGATGGCAGACGCGGTGGGGCTGCCGCCCTTCCTGCCCGTATTGGTGATGTACGGTATGTCATTTTGTTGGGCCAGCTCCGCCTTTGACTCTGCGGCATCCACAAAGCCGACCGGCATTCCCACTATGAGGGCGGGTTTTGCCGCGCCCTCCCTTGTCATCCTCAGAACCTCGCGCAGGGCAGTCGGCGCGTTGCCGATCACCACTATGCCGCCGCTCATCTCAGATGACACTGAGCGCATCGCCGCCTGCGACCTGGTAAGCGACTTTTCCTTTGCGGTTGCGGCTACGCTGGGATCGGATATCCTGCATATGATCTCGTTTCCAAAGTCCCTTGGGTTCTGCTTGTTGAGGCCCCCGATCACGCCGTTGACGTCCGTTATGATCGCGCGCCCGCCTTTGAGCGCGCCCATCCCGCCTTTGATGGCATTCTCATGAAACAGTATCCGGCTTGCCCCCGCAAAGTCAAAGTCCGCCGTGGCGTGTATGACCCGCCTCACGATGGGCCATTCCGTGTCGTTGTACGTATGTCTGCCGCCAATCTCCTCGTCTATGATGCGCATGCTGGCATCCTCTATAGACTGGCCCGCCCTAACCTGCGACATGGTCTGCCGCCTCCACCTCTGCCGCCCTCTGCAGTATCAAATCTATCATCCTCTCGTCCGCCCCGATGTGCTTCGTGATGTATGCGTTTCTTATCGACGACGACTCCAAGGCGGGCATCAGATCGTTGTTGATGTCCGTCTTTACGTGAGCGCCCTCGTGCAGGAAATAGTATACGATGACCAATGCCTCGGGGCTGTCCGCCTCGCACCTCTTGATGCCCGCGGCTATGTCGGGCTGCTCTATCTCAAGCCAGCACCTGCTCACGTTGCGGTACCTTCCCTTGAGGCTGTTTACGATGTAGTCCATGGAGCGCTGCGCGTTGGGATCCACGCTGCCGTGGCCGATTATCATCACGTCTACCATGTCATCCGGCATGGTGACGTTGTTCTCTTTTAGCGCGGCGGCCACCCTGCTCTGAACTATGTCGACCAGCGTGCCGTGCATGCTCATGGCCCTCGTTACGAGCAGCTTTATCCGCGTCTTGGACTGGTACGTCATGGCATCCGCTACGGCGTTCTTGACCTTTTTCCCCGGGTATAGGAAGTACGGCACGATCGTAAGTGCGTCTATCTCGTCGGGCTTGAGGCACTTTGCCATGCCGTCCTCGATGTACGGAGGCTCCACCTCCAGAAAGCAGTATTCGGCAAACGCATAGCCCCCCTTTTTCATGATGCCGGCGCATATGCTGTCAAGCTCCTCTGATGCCTCGCGCTCGCGGCTCCCCCTGTCAATCAGGAGCAGCCCGCGCCTCCTCCCCTTTTCTTGCTCTGCAGTCATGCCTCCGACACCCTCCTCGATACGGCCACCGTCAAATCCGGCGGGAATTTCTGCTTTTGCACTATGAGCCTGCAGGAATCCGGGCCTCCGCCCGCCTTGATGCAGGCGGCCTCAGACACGCTCGGCGTGCCCTCGTACGCCCTTACCGTATCGGAGGGATTCGGCACCGCAACCCCCGCCAGATCGTCCCGGTCATACAGGTCAAGCGGCACCTGCAGCATGTCTGCGGCCTCTGCCAGCCCCGGCACGTCGGCCGGCTTTTTTATCGACGCCAGCCTGGCGATACACCTTGCAGACAGGCCGTGCGCCTTGAGGACCTCCGTAATGCCGCCGATGATGGTGTCCGTGGCGGTGTCGCGGTGCACCCCGACCCCGACTACCAGGGTGGGGGGCCTGTATATGACACGGCTTGCAGGGGCTCCCGGTATGTCAGTCTTGTCCGATATTATGAGGTGCGCCCTCGAGTCTGACTTGTGCAGGGCGTCAAGCGTGTCGTATGTGGTGACGTTTGCAGGCAGGCTGCCGCTGCCACTGCTGTCACCACCACGCCACCAGTCCGCCCTGCCCGCGTCTTGGTATACGCCGATCTTTTCCTCGTTTACCATGTGGGCGCTCACCGCCGTAACGTCCGAGTCGTCCTCTATCACCCAGTTGTAGTCGCGGCCTATCATGTCAACTGATATGGTGCCCTTTACGTCTGCCGCGGTAGTGATTACCGGCCGCGCGCCAAGCCTCCCTGCAATGTCACGGGTCAGCTTGTTTGCGCCGCCGATGTGCCCCGACAGTACGCTTATGACGAAGTTTCTCATCTCGTCAATCACGATTACGGCCGGATCCGTCTTTTTGTCTTTGATGTGGGGCGCAATCAGCCTGATTGTGGCGCCAAGCGAGAACAGGCACACCAGCCCGTCGCTTTGCGCAAACAGCTTGGATATAACAACAGACGTCTGCTCCGTATACCAGCTTATGCGCGCGTCGTTGTCGTATGTGGCGGCAAACTTGCCGGGGGCGTATACCTCCCATCCGGGAAACGCATCTAGTATGTCCAGCCCGGTCCTGATGCCGTCCTTGGTTATTGCCAGTATGGCTACCTTCTCCATGCGCAGCCTTTGGCCTGTTTTGTAAAATACCTTGCCATCCCATAGGCGCGGCTGGCGCGCGGTATTCCTTTCTGCCGTGCTGCATGTGTACGGGCTGGCCTGCACGACCCCCTGTCGGGCAACCGTGGTCACTGTATGCCGCAGCTGGGCTCTGGTCCGGCACGACGGGATGGCAGCCGTACCGTCCATTTGGGGAATGGGGGGATGTGTCATTATGGCACGAGCCATGGCATGCAGAGATCTGCCATGCAGTCAGTCGTATCCGCTCGGACGCTCCACCTTGTGAAATATCGAATATGACGTGATTGGGACCTCTCCTTGGCCGTCCTTCTTGTACAGCGTGACGGTATACACGCCGGGCAGATCCGCCAGATCCCCCACGTCCGCCTTTAGGTCAAACCTCCCATTCTCAAAGCCCCCCCATTCTTCTGCGACTATGATGGGCACCTTGAGCTCGGCCGTGCCTTCCAGCGAGGCGTCCTTGGCGGACTCTTGCAGGCGCAGGGCCTCTTGAGGGGACTTTGGGGCTGGGACGTCACGCGGTATCTCGTATGGATCCGGACACGTGCTACTGCTATACGTGGTGCCAAACCCGTCGTACTTCCAGCCGGGCTCGGGAGGCGCGACGATCAGGGACACCGACGTGCCGTCGGTGTAACAGTAGGTTCGCGCGACCTGGCCCTGCGTAAGGCTGTGCGGGGCCGGGTCATACGTAAGCGACATGCTGTCGCCGAACTGGACCTGGGCCGTCACTGCGGCTGCAAACGACAGTACACCGTTTTCGTCAATTGCCGGTTCTGCCTCAAACGACAGCACGTCCTCGTACTCAAAGTGCTGCACTACGATGTCGTTGCGCCAGTCGCTTGCAATGCCTATGTTTACGGTTGCGTGGTGCGGATCGAGGATGTTGTTTCGATGGCCCGGACTCTGCATTAGTCCGTTCATGGCATCCAGTACCGTGGCGGTGGGCGACTCGAGCATGTAGGATTCGTCCACGCAGTAATTCAATCCGAATATGTTCTCCGCATTGTACTGGTCTCCCCCTGCCAGCGTATGGCGCATGTACGGCTTGAGGCCGTCAAGCCCCCAGTGTGAGGAGCTGCAGCCGGCAAGCATGTTCTCCGCATGGGTCTGGGCCGCGCCGTTGCTTCCCAGCGCAACGGGCTCCAGCCCCGCCCTGTCGCGTTCGGCGTTTATCATGTCGAGCATGGACGCCCTTGCCCCTGCGAGCTCCTCCTCGGAGGGCGGTTCTTGGTATTTTGATCCTGCTTCATGCGTGCCGGAGTCTGTGGATTTCCTCAGGTCCGCGCCGGACTGCTCGAGCTTTGCCCCTGCCTGTTCCACCACCTCCTCTGCAGTGGTGATGACAGGTTCTGGGAACGGCGGCGGCTCAGGCGTCTCCGCGGCATTTCCCGCGCCCGCATTCGGCCAGGCGCCTCCGTCGTATGAAGCCGGTCCTGCAAGCAGCAGGAATGCGGCAGCGGCGGCAGCGGCGGCAGCGATTCCAAGCATGACGATTGCAGTCTTCCTGCCGCCGGCCCTGCCCCTTCTGCCACGCGACTCCCAGCGGCGGCTGCCGTTTCGGCCGTAATGCGAACGGTTCCTGCTGACGCGCCGCCTGTATCCCACGTACTGGAATCGCGTCGCAAAAATTAATAATTTGCGAACAGGTAGGATGCGTCCTGCACTTCAGCTGATGTGTCCGTTTGGATGCGCGCTTGTAAACCAACCGGCGGCCGGTGTCGTGGTTTGAATCCGGATGTGGCTGGCTACGGATTCAAAAACCAGTCACTTACGCTCCGGCTCTTGCAAGAATACTGCCGTCGAACCCAAACAGTACGACCTCGATTGCGATGTCGTTATTTTTCGCGTGGTTCTTCATGTGCTTGTGGACCTCCGCGCACAGCATCTCAAAGAACTTGGGCGCGCACTCCGCACCCGATATGATTTCAGAGACGTGCCTTGCGGTGTTCGCCTTGGTGATGGCGCGCACGACGTCGTCGGGCGCGCCCGCGCCCGCCGCCAGGCCCGCGAGGAACTTCATGTTAACCTTGGAGCCCTTTACGTGAGTCTGTTTTACGCCGGTTGCCATCTTTGCAAGCTTGCCTACGAACCCCACCACGTACACCTTTTGAAAGTGCGCGGAGCGCTTTGCGGACTCGCGGACGGAATACCCCGCAAAGTCCCCCATCTGCACAAAGCAGTGGTCGGGCAGGACAGGAGCTTCTTCCTGCTTGGCGCCCGTATCGTCACCGTCGCTGCCGCGTGTAATCAGGTCCCTTGCAAACTCCTCGCTCCTGCCGCCGGTCGTCAGCACGATGGTGTCCTCGCCCATGGCGGCCGCCACGTCCAAGTTCTGCCTGATGGCGGCCGCGTACGACGCCGTCGAGAACGGTATTACGATCCCGCTCGTGCCCAGTATGGATATCCCGCCTATTATGCCCAGCCTGGGATTGTCGGTCCTTGGTGCGAGTTCCCTGCCCTTGGGGACCGATATGACCACCCTGATGCCGCGGCTCTCCCAGAACGGGGATGCGGCCTCCTCCCGGAGGTTCTGGACTATCATCCTCTTTGGCACGGGGTTTATCGCCGGCTTGTCTATCTCCAGCCCCAGCCCGGGCTTTGTCACCACACCGACGCCCTCGCCGCCGCCGATCTCTATCTCGCCCGGCCTGCCGGTCACGTGCAGGTCCACCACGATGTCCGCGCCGTGTGTCACGTCGGGGTCGTCCCCGCCGTCCTTCGTTATCACACATCTGGCGCGGTCGTCCCCGGTCCTCGTGCACTCCCTGATCGGGATGATGATCGTGTCGCCCCTAGGTATGGTGATCTCCATGCTGCCTGCCGCGCAGTCCCCCGTGACTACCGCCCTCAGGGCGGCCCTCGCACCGGCCGTGGCGCAGCTTCCTGTGGTGTATCCGGTTCTCTGCTTTTGGGCGTCCCCCCCCTGGCTCATACGTGAACAGTACGTGAACGTATTATTTTCTGTTTACCGTATGTGTGTGGGACGGCCGTTGGCGGCACGCCGCACTCTTAAAATTCGCACCGCGCTATGCGCGCCACATGGCGGCAAGGAAGATCGCAATCATGGGCGCCGGCGGCTACATCGGGCGGAACCTGCGTCGCGTCGCGTCGAAGCTGTACGACGTGGAGATCGCCGCGCTGTCCCGGGACGACTTGCGCGCGTCCTATCCTGGCGACGCCGCAGTCGACCGCGGTCCGCGTCGGGACGACAGCGAGGGCCTGGGGGCCGCAGTGGACGCCATACGGGGCTCCGACGCGCTGGTAAACCTGGTGGGCTCGGGCCGCCAGTCCGCCACGGAGCCGTTCTCGGACTCCGTAACGACCCCCGCGTCCATCGCCGCGTCCCTGTGCAGGCACGCCGGCATACCGCGGATCGTATACGTGAGCGGGCTGGGGGCCTCTGCGCGCTCGCCGATCGCGTACCTGGCATCCAAGTACGCCGCGGAGACGTCGGTGGGCAGGTCCGGCCTGGACTATGTGATATTCCGCCCCTCCTACGTGGTGGGGCGCGGGGACCATCTTGCGTCATACGTGCTGTCCCACGCCAAGGGAACCGGCATCAGGCCCGCGCCCGCCGACGTCTACGAGTGCTATGCCAAGATGCAGCCCATACACGTCGACGACGCCGCGGCCGCAATCCTGTGGGGCGCCCTCGGGGCGCCGCCCGCCCGCGTGACCCTTGACCTGGTGGGCCCCGACCGGGTCCCGTTCTACGACTACATGCGCATGGTATCGCGCGCGTGCCGCGTCCCACTGAACCCGATTACGATGGAGCAGGCCTACGCGCAGGCCCTCAGGGATCCAGAGCATGCAACGTTCGGGGTGGACGACCTTGGGATCATAACCGGCGGGTACACAGCAAACCCCAGAAAGCTTGTACGCGCAACCGGAATCTCGCCGCGTTCGGTGGCGTCGATACTAGAGGCCGGCCGCCTTCCTTAGCGACTCTGCCCTGTCCGTCCTCTCCCACGTGAACTCGCGCTCGTCCTCCCTGCCGAAGTGGCCGTACGCGGCCGTCTTCCTGTATATGGGCCTCTTCAGGTTCAGCTGCGATATTATGGCGGCCGGGCGCATCTCAAAGTTCTCCCTTATTATGTCGGTTATGCGCTCGTCGGATACCCTCCCGGTTCCGAATGTGTTGACGTAGAGTGACACGGGCTCGGCCACACCTATCGCGTACGCCAGCTGCACCTCGCACCTGTCCGCGATGCCGGCGGCTATGACGTTCTTTGCGATGTATCTGCACATGTAGCAGGCCGACCTGTCGACCTTTGAGGGATCCTTGCCGGAGAACGCCCCGCCGCCGTGCCTGCCAAAGCCGCCGTACGTGTCCACTATAATCTTGCGCCCGGTCAGGCCCGTGTCGCCGTGCGGCCCGCCGATCTCAAACCTGCCGGTCGGGTTGATGTGCACCCTGATGCCGTCGCTCCACAGGTCTCCCAAGACGGGCTTGATCACGCGGGATATGATCCCCTCCCTGATGTCCTGCTGGCTCACGTCAGGCGAGTGCTGCGTGGATATGACCACCGCCGTTATCCCCGCGGGCTTGCCGCCCTCGTATCTCACGGACACCTGGGACTTGCCGTCGGGCCTGACCCACGGCAGCGTGCCGTCCCTCCTGACCTGGGACAGCATCCTGGTCAGCTTGTGCGAGAGCAGGATGGGCATGGGCATCATCTCGGGCGTCTCGTTTGTGGCGTATCCGAACATTATTCCCTGGTCGCCTGCGCCCTGCTCTCCTCCTTCCTTCTCGTCCACCCCGCGGCTGATATCGGGGCTCTGGGCGTGGAGCATCAGTCTCACCTCGCACGTGTCGGCGTCGAACTTTAGGGCCGAGTCGTCGTATCCTATCTCCCTGATTACCGTCCTTGCCAGCCTCTCTTGCGCGGGCCCGTCAAGTGCCGCCTTTGACGTGACCTCCCCGGACACCATGACAAAGTCCGTGGTTACGAGCGTCTCTATCGCGACCCGGGAGTCGGGATCCTGCCTCAGGTACTCGTCCAGAAACGCGTCGGAGACGTTGTCGCATATCTTGTCGGGATGCCCCTCGGTTACCGATTCGGATGTAAACAGAAAGTTCTCGTTGTCGGACATCATGCCGCGCCCCGTCTTGCCGCCGTTATCATCATTGTCATCGTCATCATCATGACAATCAGAGTTCGTTTTCCATCTTTATGAACAGAACGTTGTTTCCCCTCACGATGACTCTGCCGTAGTTTGCTATCGTCTTTCCGCCGTGGCGCTCTTCTGCGTCGGTCATTATGAGGTTCATGTACGCGTCGATGTTGCTCATCTTTCCCTTGTATTCGACCTCGTTCTTGAGCCGGACCGTGACCCGCCTCCTGGTGCTCTTCTGCAGGGCCGTAAGGGGGCGTTTTGCTGCGCTGGTCTGGGACAATATCTATCGATCTGAGCATCGATGTCTTGAATAAAAGCCTTATGTGCTGCGCCGCGCCTGTCTGCGCATGGAGCGCCGGCCCGACTCGCTTGCGGGTTCTGCGCCGGCCCCGGCAGAATCGCCGCGGAGAACCGGCCCTGACTACGGCCCCGACGCCTCGGCCGCTGCCGCCCTGGGCAATGCGCGGCGCGTCCCGATCGGCATCGCCGCAGTCGACGACATGCTGGGCGGCGGCATCCCGCCGGGCATCATAGTGGACGTGTTTGGCGGCCACGGCACGGGCAAGACCCAGATTGTGATGCAGGCAGCGGCCAAGTTTGCCGCGTGCGGCAAGAGAGTCCTGTTCGTGGACACGGCAGGCACGTTCCGGCCCGAGCGCGTGCTACAGATGGCGGGCGCCTCGGCCAGTTGCGAGGCCATACTCGGCATGATATCGGTTGCCAGGGTTCAGAACGTGGCCGAGCAGGAGAGCGTGGTTGCAAGGCTGCTGCAGCAGCAACCGCGACACGAGCCCGCGGAGTTTGAATTCGTCGCGGTTGACAGCCTGACTGACCTGTTCTCCTACGAGTACAGCAGGTACGGTGACCTGCGCGAGCGCAACAGGCTGTTCTTTGGATACATGCGGAGTCTTGCGCGGCTCGCCGTGCATCGTGGCGTGACCGTAATGACGTCAAACGTCGTGAGGATGTCAGGCGATGCAGAGGTGGAGAACATGGCCGCCGAGGTCGACATGTTTGCGCACGTCCGGATACGCCTGGCCAGGGAGGAGTTGGATTCTGCCGCTGCCGCCACTGCAGGCGCCGCCAGCAAGGTACTCCACGGACACGCGTCGTGCGTCATGCTGGACTCCTCATGTCGTAACGGAGACGGCGGCCGCGACGGCCGCCATAACAATCGTGGCCACAACAATCATGTTGATAATTATAACGACAGCAGTGACCGCCTCGCCCACGCTGACAATTATGGGCCGGCGCACGACCATGGAGGAAACAGCGGTGACAAAGAAGAAGACTACGGTGTAAAATTCTCATACAGGATAGAATCCGGCGGCATTACGACATTTGGTTACGACCCTGGTTCAAGTCGTGACATCAACCTGCCCTAATTAGAGGCAGCCGCGGCAAGGGGAGGCAGCAGTCCGGCCCCACCGCGGTGTCCGTTGCCGCTTGCCGCGCCATCAGCCTGTCGATCTCGTCCGGCCCGCCCTTGACCTCTTCAGATTCTCCATGATTGCGTCGTAGGGGCTCTCCATGTCCGCGTCCTCCTCCAGCAGGTCGTCTACGAACCTGCCGCTGTCCTGCTTCCATTCGAGCACCTGCCGCAGGTCCTTTTCAAACCTGGGGTAGGCGTCCCGCTTTGTCTTGGATACCGCGTAGTCGTTTCTGCCCGTGTTGATGCTGCCCGTCATGGAGGCAAATATGATGTGCGTGTCGATCTCGTCCTCCGGTATGCCCTCCGTACGCGACAGCATCCTCTTGTATGCGGACAGCTGCTTGCGGTGGCCGCTGGCATACGTTGCCGCCCTGTCCGTCTTGTAGTCTACGACGAGGTATCCGGAGTCGTGCTTGAATATGGCGTCGATCTGGCCGCTGAACATCATGCCGCCCCCGTCATAATCGGTCATGTCGCTGACGGGCACCTCCATCCCTTTCTCAAGCGCATACACCGCCAGGTTCCGGTATTCGGTTCTAAGCGTCTTTATGGCGTCTAGAGCGTTTTTTATCGACTTTTCCATGCTTTTGTTTGCGTCGTCTCTGTCAGTGTTGTAATCTTGAATTATACTCTCCGCATCTTGTTTGCCGTCGAGTATGCTGCGCATAGCCTTGTGGAAGTTGCGGCCGAATTCTGCGCTTTTGTTTTCGACGCGCGGTATCCTGAATATGTTTCTCAGAAACTCCGACGGCTTGGCCTTGATGCCAGAGTATGAGAGGCGCCCCAGATCCTCGAAATAACCTGCAATCTGCTTCTCTATCCAGCCGTCACGGCCGTCACGGCCGAGCAGGCTCATCGACTCCTCCAGCCTGCCTGCCACGAACATAGAGTACGCCTCCCTGTATCTTGCCTGCTCTTTTTCTGCCGCCGTCGGGCCTGCCTCTCCCTCCTCTGTCGACCCATCCTCCGTCATTTTACACAGGCCCTTTATGCCAAAGTCTCCTCCGGCATCCTCTATGACTGCAAGTCTCTCCCTTGCCCTCGTGAACGCGACAAAATGGAGCCTTGCCTGCTCCCCCTCCAGCTCGCCGCTGACGTCAATTCCCACGGACTGCAGTATGGCCGTCTTTACTACGTCGATGAACTTTGTCTTGCTGCCCCTGATGTCCTTTGGCAGGTATATCACCACGTCGTACTCTTGGCCCTTTGCCTTGTGGACCGTGCTGACCGTTATGTCCTCTCCCCCCGTTCTCCCGCCCCCGTCAGTCTCGCCGTCGCCGTCGCCCCCCTTCTTCCCCACTGCGCCGGCCCCCGGCTCCGCGCCTACGGTAAGGTATTCGAACAATCCCTCGCGTGTGGGGAAGTCAAACGTTAGGTACTGGTCGATGTTCTGTTTTATCGAACCTGCAGTGGAGAACCATTCGGGGCCGTGCGCCACGCATATGGGAAGTATGGTACTGTCAAAGAGCCCGTCCAACTCGTCGGCCGTCATCCCGCACCCCCACTTCTTCAGCTTTTCAAGGCCGGGGCCGCCCCCTCCCTCCCCCCCGCCCGCATCTAGGGTTTCGGCCAGCTCGAGGACCTCGTCGAGCGGATACGGGGACAGGACGGTGAGGGCCGCCTGAATCTTGTATTTCATGTCATCGTACAGCATCCCCTCAAGAAAGTCGACGATGTGCTCCTTTGCCCTGTCGGCGGTGATCTTTGACGCGGTGGTCCTGTGCGGCATCTTCTCCGCATCCAGAAACTCGGAGATCCGTACGATCTGGTAGTTACTCCTCGTCAGTATCCCTATCTTTTTTCCGGGGTTCTCCCTTATCAGCCTCAGCATGTTCAAGTGAGGGGCCCCGGTTGAGATCACCAGCGGCATCTCCCCCGACTTGTCGGATCTGAACGCCTCCAGGTACTTCCTAGACTCCTCGTCGGGGCCCGCCCTGTCAAGGTAGTACCGTTTTGCATAGTCCAGGATCTGGTTAGTGCTGCGCCTGTTGGCCGAGAGCGGCAGCTTTTTGCACGTCCTTTGAAAGTCCTTTAGGTATTTTGTCGAGCCTCCCTGGAACCCGAATATGGCCTGCTTTTCGTCGCCTACGAGAAACACGTTCTCGGCCACCCGACTTGCGATCTCGGCCTCCATCTTGTTCATGTCCTGCATCTCGTCGATCAGCGCGTGCTTGAACAGGGGCCCGTCGAGCCTTTCAAGGAACTGGATCAGCATGTCGGCATAGTCTATCGCGTCCCGCTTTGACTCCTCGTAGTCCTTGTATGCGGCAGTGAAGTACTTCAGGAACGCCTGCATCTCCTCCATCGTGTACGAGCTTTTTTCGATGTGGTCCTTGTGGACCTGCTCCAGCAGGGCCGACACCTCCGGGATGCCTATCCTGTCGGGCGTCACCCCGAAGCTCTTGATGTACTGGATGGCGTTCGTGGCGGCCGGCACGATCTCGTCTATTACGTACTTTTTGCTGTAATTGAACGCCTCGTTGTCCTTGAAGCTCTTGTATATGGAATATCTTATGCGGTTCTCGTCGACTGCCATCTCGTCGATCTGGCCCGAGTCAAGAAGGCGCTCGTAGGCGAAGCTGTGAAACGTGTGTATGTGGACCTTTTTCACCTGGGCAGGGAACTTGCCACTGCCCTGCCTGTTGATCGCGTCGTACATCTCTTTTTTTGCCTTTTTGGTAAACGTTATGCATACAATGTCGTCTGGGTCGACGCCCTCCTCCAGCAGCTGCACTACCTTGAGCGCAAGCGTGGTGGTCTTTCCGGTTCCGGGGTTGGACACCACGATGACGCTGCCCTTGGACTTGATTATCCGTTGCTGCTCCTCTGAGGGCTGTATCCGGTCTTCCATTATGGGGGGCTCCCTTCAGCAGTCGTCATCGTCACCATAGCCGTAGCCATCAGGACCTGTACTCTCCCATTATGTTTGGCCCCTGATCCGTCCTAGATTTTTAACGTTTTTTTGCCTGCGCTGCGCAACGCGTGCGCGATGGGCCGTGTAGCAGGCGAGGCCCGTCGCTACCCGTCGCGTACCCCGCCGTCAAGCTTAAGATTTTTAACGGTAGGCATGGCCTGCACGGCATGGCGGACATATTTGATTACATCCCGATTATCTGCACCATACTGTTTGCCGCCGGGATAGTGGGGGCAATCCTATATGAGCGGGCGCGCTCCAGTCCCATTGATGGTTCGGCAGGAAGGAGGGGCAGAAAAGCAGCACCGGCAGCAACAGCAGCCGACACCGCCGCCGCGCCCCCCACGGAGACCGGGGCAGAGAAAGCAGCAGACGCCGGGGACGCAGCAGAAACCGCCGATGTCAACACCACCACCACGACAGCAACCACCACCACTGGCAAGCAAAAAGCGCCAAGGACATCCAGGGCAAGAAGAAGATCGCGCCGCCATTCTTGAAAAGACGTTTGCAGAGTTCGGGTTCGAGAGCCTGACAGAGATCCAGTCAAAGGCCTCGCCCGTCATACTGCAGAAGCGCGACTGCCTGGCAGTAGCGCCCACCGGCTCCGGCAAGACGGAGTGCTCGATAATACCGATATTCTCCATCCTCAGATCCGAGGGTTCCGGCAATGGCGGCCGCGGGGGCATCCGCGCCCTGTACATAACCCCGCTGCGGGCGCTCAACCGCGACGTGTTCCGGCGCATCTCGAGATACGCGGAGCTCTGCGGGCTTGAGATCGGCGTCAGGCACGGGGACACACCGCAGAGCCGCCGGCGAAAGATGGCCGAAAACCCCCCGGACGTCATGATCACCACGCCCGAGACGCTGGTCGTGCTGCTGAGCCAGGAGAAGATGCTCGCCGCCCTTGCCAGCCTGGAGTGGGTCGTGATAGACGAGGTGCACGAGCTGCTTGCAAGCGAGCGGGGCTCGCAGCTCTCGCTTAGCCTGGAGAGGCTCGAGCTCAACTCCAAGAGGCCCCTTACCCGCATCGGGCTCTCCGCCACGGTGGGAAACGTGTCGGACGCGGCAAAGTTCGTCTCCGGCGCGCAGCGGCGCTGCCGCATCGTACAGGACAGGTCACTGAGAAAGTACGACGTTGACATCGAGTACGTGGAGGGCACCATATCGGACGCGGCCCGCGCCATACACGCGAAAATTGCGCAGTCCGGGCTGGACTCGCCCGTCCTGCTGTTTGCAAACACGCGCGGCGAGGCGGAATTTCTGGCGTCCATGCTAAAGGAGATCGGCAAGACGCCCGTCGAGCTGCACCACGGCTCCCTCTCCAAGTCAGTCAGGGAGGAGACCGAGCAGCTGCTCCGCGAGGGGGGCGGCCTCCGCATCATAGCGTGCACGTCGTCGCTTGAACTGGGAATCGACATCGGCTCAGTCGAGCTGGTGGTGCACTACGGCTCCCCCCGGCAGGTCTCAAAGTTCGTCCAGCGGATAGGCCGCAGCAGGCACGTGCGCGACGCGTCGGCGCGGGGCCTGATAATCACGAACAGCGCGGACGACGAGCTGGAGGCGCGCGCCATAATGGAGCGTGTCGGCGCGGGGTCGATAGAGCAGCAGCGGATACACGTGGCGCCGCTCGACGTCTTGGCCCACCACATGGTGGGACTCTCAATGCAGGCGGGCCCCCACAGCATCAGGGTGGACGCCGCGCTCGACGTGGTAAGGCGGGCCTATCCGTACCGCGACATTACGATTGATGAGTTCTCGCAGGTCCTCGAGCAGCTGGACGCGAGCCGCCTGATCACATATGACCGGGACGGCATGACGTTTGAAAAGTCGGGCCGGTACATGCGCTACCACTACGAGAACCTGTCGACCATCCCGGACATGCTGAGGTTCAAGGTGTTTGACAGCACGAACCGCCGCATAATAGGGACGCTCGACCAGAGGTTCGTGGGGGACCACGGCGAGCAGGGCAACATCTTCGTGCTCAGGGGCTCGCAGTGGCGCATCCTCAACGTGGATGAAAAGTCGTTTGCGGTGAACGTGGAGCCCCTGCGGTCAGGCGGCGGTGGCGGCGACCCCGCCACGAGAACCGTCCCGTACTGGGAGGGCGAGAGCATTCCGGTGGACTATGAGACGGCCCGCAGGGTCGGCCTGTTCCGCGGCATGATAAGGAGCGGCAGGATGGAGGTCCAGAACAAGGTGATGGGGGGGCTGACCTTCGAGGTGGCCGCGTCAGGGGACGGTGACGATGATCGCGGCAGTAACAGTGATGGCGGTGAAAACGGAAACAAAAACAGCAAAACCACCACCACCCCTCCAGACGTCATACCGGTCGAGTCGCAGCGCTCGCGCGGGGTAATAGTGCTGCACGGGTGCTTTGGCAGCAGGATAAACGCGACGCTCTCCACGCTGCTCTCCTCCATGCTCTCCGGCCTCACGGGCTCCAGAATAGACTCGCGCTCTGACGGGTACCGGATAGTCCTGTCGTCCTCGTCGGCCCGCATATACGAGCCGCTGCTCCTGCGGGTTCTCCGCGACGAGTACGACGATCTGGCCGGAATGGTCGGCTCCTCGCTTGCGGGCACGCACAACGTCAACTGGCGCGTCTGGTGCGTGGCAAAGAGGTTCGGCGTGCTGGGCCGCGACGCCGTCTACGAGTCAAGGTCGGCCCGCTTTCTGTACGAGCGCTACACAGGCACGCCCGTCGTAAGGGAGGCGCTCAGGGAGCTGTTCCATGACAAGTACGACCTGGACGGGTGCAGGGCAGTCCTAGAGGGCGTGCGCAGCGGCCGCATACGGGTGTCGTGGACCGAGGTGGACGGGTTCTCGGGGCTGGCGGCGCCCATCCTGGACCACACTGCCAGGTACTACTCGTCTCCCGCCGCGCTCGACCGCGGCATAATAGAGCTGGTAAAGGCCAGGCTGGCAAAGACAAAGCACCGCATAGTCTGCGTCCGCTGCGGCAGGTGGGAGCGGCTGGTCGAGACGCGCGACGTGGTGGGGCCGCTCGCGTGCCCGCACTGCAGGGGCAGGCAGGTAGCGGTGACGTTCCATTCAGATACGGACCTGCCCGGCATAGTGCGCAAGAGGGCTGCAGGCCAGAGGGTTACGGCCGAGGAGAAGCGAAAGTTTGAGCGCGCATGGAAGGTCGCGTCGCTGATAGAGTCGTTTGGGCCCACCGCCGTCGTGGTGATGTCCGGGTACGGGGTGGGCGCCGACACGGCCGCGCGCATACTGCGCAACATGATAGGCGGCGACGAGGACAACCTCATAAAGCAGATCTACGAGGCCGAGAGGCAGTATGTCGTGACGCGCGGGTTCTGGGACTGATACGCGCGGGACGGGGCCGCCCTCCCCTCGGCTGAGCCTGGCCGGAATTTTTTTAAAGATTCTAGAGTATCTACGGCATGGCCGCGCCGTCTGGAGCGTCGGGCAAGTCCGCAACGGGCCCCAGCAGCTCGGAGGTGCTTGACGCGTTCGAGCCCCTGCTGAGGAACTTCATCGTGGAGACCCTCTCCTCCGTTGAGGGCTGGGAGGGCGCCTGCCTGCCCGGCGACATCAGGAAGGACGCGGAGCAGAGGCACCAGCACGAGAAAAAGATGAGCGACGTGCTGAACAAGCCAGCCCGTTCCATGTTTGACTATGTCAACTTTGACGCGTATGAGAGGATAATAACCCGGAGGGACAACTGGCGGAACCACTTTGAGCCGGTTTTTAGGCGCAAGGACGTTTTCTCGTACAAGATGGAGGTGATCAGGTCCGTTCGAAACGACGCAAGGCACGCCCGCGATCTTGACAATGTAAACCACCTGCGGCTCAGGCTTCACTGCTATGACATCATCTCCCAGATCTACGAGTCGCAAAGGCCCAACTTCCGGCGCGCTAGTCTGAAGAGAAAGTTCGGCCTGGCGCCAGCCTGAGGACTGATGGCCTTGGCGCATGGGCATCCTGTTGTGCGGC
Source organism: Candidatus Nitrosopumilus sp. (assembly GCA_965207075.1). Classification (GTDB taxonomy): domain Archaea; phylum Thermoproteota; class Nitrososphaeria; order Nitrososphaerales; family Nitrosopumilaceae; genus Nitrosopumilus. The sequence continues at coordinate 283,314 of CBDBLO010000002.1, forward strand.
GTCACGTGCACGTGTTGGAACCGGCGCGTTGATGCCACCGATTATCCGTCACTGATTGTCTGACTGGGGCTGGGGCTGGGTACTGCCGTCACTGCCCGCGCCGCCCTTGTCCTCGATGTTCCTGACCACGGAGTACTCGGTCAGTGTAAGGTCCGTCTCCTCGCCCATGCCGCGCTGCGCCCTGACGCCCGTTATGACGTATTTGCCCCCCATCTCGCACCGCTCAAGCGTCCTTGCGTGGTTTCTCCACGCCTTTAGCACGGCCTCGCCTGAGCCGTCTGCTACGACCATCTCGGCAAGCGGTATCGTCTCGCCGCTCTTGGTCTGTATCTCCCTCGTGTCCGGCGCGTTTATCACTATGCAGTTGATGCAGTAAAGCGAGGGGCCGGCGTCCGGCCTCGCCTCTGTAATTGAGGTCGCGGCCTCGCGTAGCGTCGGAATCGATGCGGCCACGTCGCCCTCCGCGTTCCTGATAAACGAGCTGGAGTCTATCACGACGTTGGCACCGTGCAGCTGGGCCGGCATGCACTCTACAATCTCGCCCTCGTTGTATGCGGCCGATATCTGGTCCGTGTCGATGACAGAGTACAGCGTTCCCATTGCGTCTATGCCCAGGATTGCCTGCCTGCCTGTCTGGGACGGAGGGGGCTTTGCCAGTATGCGCATCGTAATCGGCTCCATGGAGCTGCCGTCTGAGCCGCCCTCGTCCTGTATGATTATGCGCGTCGAGTCGTTCCCGTGTATCTCCATGGACTGCTGTTGTTGCTGCTGATCCGTCATCCTCGCCGAGACGCCGAGCAGTACGACCTTTGGCGACACGGACACTATCTTTTTTGGAACCGATGACATGTCCTTGCCCCACAGCACTACGCGCCTGGCCACCCCGTCATCGCCGCTGATCCTCATCTTTAGCGCCGTGGCGCGCTCGCCGGTCTGCTGCCTGGTGTACTCCATGAGCGTGATGTCGCCCTCCAGCTTGCCCGATACGGCGAGGTTCGAGGCCCCCATTCCCGACGTCTGCCCTTCGCCGTCGCCCTGCATCTCTGGCAGCTTGCTCACGTCAATCGTTATGGACTCGATGGACGGTATCTCCCGCCGCGGCTCTGCGACCGGCTCTATGTCGGTGCCCGATCCGACGTGGATTGCCAGCGAGCCGTCCCTGTCCTCCTTGATGTACGCCTTTGATATCCTGATATAGTCGCCCGGATTCAGCTCGCTGATGCCCGGCAGGGTCGCCTTGTCGCCCCACAGCTTTACGCTTGCCGTATGGTCCGGACTGTCGTACACCGACATGGTCCTCAGGGCCCCCTGCCCGCCGTCCTTCTGGGTGAACTTCCTGACTGACGACACGCTTAGCAGCCTGACCTCCAGGGTCACCTCGTTTGCCCCGGCGTACAGGTCCTTTATGCTGACGTCCGACTTGATCGGCTTCGCTATGGTGGCGCCGTACTCTCCGGCCACCAAGAATGCCGCACCCCTCTCAGTCAGGTACCCGGGGCCGACTGCCTCTATCTTGGCCGCTATGCGGCCCTTTATCTCCTCCCTGCTTGCGCCGGGGCTCTGCCTGATGATCTCGTCTATCAGCTCATCGATATTCTGCATCGTCTCGTCGATTTTGTGGGAGGAATGCTGTGTAATAAAAGTTCCAAACCACAATATTTTATGATCTTATTTTTGCGGCGGCCCCTGCATCGCCCCCCTCCCCTCGCCGGCATGCGTCTGGTGCGCGCGGACGGCTCCGCCACCCACTCGCGGGCCGCCTGCGCGTGTGGTGGATATTATTAGTAGGGGTGGCGGGAGGAAGGTTGGAGAAAATGCCGCACGCCGATACCGCCGACACGTGCATCGATGCCAGACACATCTCAAAGATGTACGGCCAAACCAGCGCAGTAGACGACGTCACGTTCCGGGTGCGGCGTGGCCGCGTCTTTGGGTTTCTGGGGCCCAACGGGGCGGGCAAGTCCACCACCATCAAGATGCTGACCACGCTGGTCAGGCCCACCTCCGGCGACATATCGATACTGGGCATCGACGCCATGAAGCGCCCCCTCCAGGTGCGCCAGAGGATAGGCGTGGTGCTGCAGCAGCCGAGCTACGAGCCCACGCTGTCGGTGGAAAAGGCGCTCGACAAGTACGGGATGATGTGGGGCGTGCCCAGGGGCATGCGCCGCGACAGGACCGAGTCGCTTCTGGAGGAGTTCGACCTGGCGGGGGTACGGAGCAGGCGCAACGAGGATCTCTCGATAGGGCAGCGCAGGCGCGTGCAGGTGGCCCGCGAGTTCATGCACGACATGGACCTGCTGTTTCTGGACGAGCCGACGGTCGGCCTTGATCCCAATGCGCGCCGCGACCTGCTTGACTATCTGCAGAACCGCGTAAGGGCGACGGGGCTGAGCATCTTCTATACGACGCACATACTGACGGAGGCCGAGTACCTGTGCGACGAGATCGCGATAATGAACCGCGGCAGGCTGCTTGAGGTGGACACGCCTGACGCCCTCAAGGCGAAGCTGGGGGACGAGAAGACCATAAAGATACACCTGCCGTACAGGCCCCCTAACATACGCGACCTGCTCTCTGGCATGGACGGATGCCGCATCGAGTTTGGCGGCGATCACCGCTTTGGCGGCGGTGACGGCAACCGCACCGGCAACCGCACCACCATTACAATCCGCTCCTCCGAATCGGAGCTGGTGCTGCTCAGGGTACTGGGGATACTGCGCGAGAACCGCATCGAGATAGAGGACCTGTCGGCCGTTCCCACCAGCCTGGAGGAGATATTTCTGAACATGACAGAAGAGCTGAGGGGGCAGCAGGGTGGTGGGCCGAATGCCGGCGCGGGGGGCGACGACGGCGGCGGCCGCCGGAACAGCCGGCGCGGGGGCAGGCGGGCATGACGCACCCCATACTCCGGTTGGTAAACCGCAACATTACCATCTCGCTGAACCCGGGGTTCCTCATATGGCAGGTGATCTTCCCGCTGGTCTACATCTTTATCGCGGGATTTGCATACGCGCCGCTCGTCCAGGGCATACAGTTTGGCGCGGACAAGGATCTTGGCTATCCCGCGTTCCTCGCGTCCGGCATGATCGGATTCAACATAATGAACAGCACCTTGGTCTCTGGGATAATAATCTGGAACGACAGGCGGCACGGCATGTTTGAGCAGATAATGTCGGGGCCGTTCACCAGGGGTCACTATATCATCAGCAACATATGCACGATTGCCATAGTCGGCCTGGTTAGCGCCGCGTTCATCATGGCAGTCGGCTATCCGGTCTTCTTTGAGGATGCAGAGATCTCGCTTGTTACCATACCGATCATCGTGTTTGGAGCGGTTGCGGGATCCGTGCTGTTCGGGTCGCTCGCGTCGATAATATCGACCAGGCTGCGCTCAAGCGAGGGGTTCAACGTTATCATCAATACGGTCTTTCTCTTCTTTGCGTTCGTGAGCACGGCCTTTTATCCGGCCGAGGGCGTCCAGGAGCCGCTGAGGACCGCGTTCTACCTCAACCCGCTGACATATCTGGTGGACGTGATAAGGGCAGGCATATTCGGCAGCGTCGACGCGTTCGTCGCGGTGGAGGTGGCGGTTCTGGCCGTCCTTGCGTGCGCGCTGTTTGTAGTGGCGTCCAGGTTGCTTACTCGGCTCAACGTGTGACTGTAATGTTGGTGGCGATGACGGCAGCGGCAACTGCAGTGACGGCAGCAACGGCGGCCTCCGCGCAAGTATGATGATGGCGATGATGGTAGCCCGGCCCAGATTCGAACTGGGGTCGGAGGGACCAAAACCCTCCATGCTTGACCTGACTACACTACCGGGCTGACAGTAAACGGGCAGCTGCACATCCCTTAATGAACTTTTTAGATTGCGTTTTAGGCCGCCTGCGCAATAAGTTTTTTTAAAGAAGCCGCTGCGGTGTATCATGGCGGCAAAAAGGACAGGTGGCAAAAAAGATAGCGGCAAGAGAGGCGGCAAGAGAGGCGGCAGGACCGCCCCTGATGGTGACAATGCCGGCAACGGCGCGCATGATCGCGCCATGACCGTGTCCGTGTTTGGGATGAGCACGGAGGGCTACGACATAGCGCGGCAGGCCGCCATAGACGGCGCGACCGTCTTTATCATAGACGAGTCGAACCCCACTGCAATCGAACTGAACGCGGAGATCGCCAGGACGTACCCGCACATATCCTCCCTGCAGGATGACGAGCCCATAATGTCACTCGAGCCGCTGCACGTGGCCGTCTCAAGGTCTGACTATCTGTTCTTTGCGCCGCGCATACGCGCTCAGCTGCACAGCACAAAGGCAAGCACGCACTCGCTCTTCAAGGATGCGGTAGAGCACGTCAAGGAGGGCGCCTCCGTGGTATTCTGCGTGCCGGTCGGCATCGGGGAGAGCAGCGAGTACGTGTCGATACTGCAGCACGATACCGGGCTCGAGGTGGGCTCGGAGGTGTCCTACTACTATTATCCGCTGGAGAGCGGCCGCCCGCCGCCCCGGATGGTCGGCTCCGTCGATCCCGGGAGGATCGACGGCCGGCTTGCCGCAATCTTCTCGCCTGATCCCGAGAACCCCGCGGAGTTCGCGACGCTGGCCGCGTCGGAGTACATACACGCAATGGAGATCGTATCCAGGTTTGCGTCCATATGCACCATGCTCGAGGTGGCGCAGTTCGTTCCAAGGGAGAGCGTGCCGGAGATGGCAGTCGACGACCGCATGCAGGAGTCGTACTTGGACGGGATGGTCGGCGGACTGCTTGACATGCGTGCCGTCGGGCTGTCCCTTGAGGATGCAAAGTCGCTTCAGCGGCTGCCCACGCTGTACGCAAAGGGCCTGGACTCGTACGTCCGGCGGCTGGTGGACAACACAAAGCAGATCATACGGGACTGTGACATGCGTACCACCAAGACCAAGGTGGTCATACTGTGGTCGTTTGATGACCATCTGATGCGCGGCGACCGCAACGAGATATGCAACGTGCTGGCCAGCCGGCTGCACGACTGGCTGGCCGACGTGGACGTGTACGCGGAGCCGCCGCCGGGAATCTTTTCGACTGACAAGCCAATGGCCGTCATCCCGTGCTCCCTGAAGGACTTTGAGCGGGCCGCGGCCGCCAAGGCCGAAAAGCCCAACCTGGTGGTGGTGAAGGCCACCCCGCTGTGCGAGCAGTTTGAAGGATCGTAGTTAGTTGCATAACCCGAGTTCTTGGTGTGTGCCCTCAACCGCAGAATGAGGCGTAGGCAGGGCTGCGCAGCCAACTAAAGGAGCGCCAGTTGTTAAATTATAAATCGCCTGCGCCGTGGCGCTAGATGATGTCACAAAACGACGGGCCGCCTGCAGGTGGCGGAGGTGACGGCGGCCGCGATCCCGGCGCGGTGGCCGGAACGGATTACGCGGCCGACGGGGAGATTACAATTGAGAATGTTGCCGGCGGGGATGTTGCCGGTGGAAACGACGACGGAGGTTCAGACGGCGGCGCCACGGGCCCCGAACCGACCGCGGATGCGGCCACGGCCGCTGCAGAGTCAGAGTCGGAGCCAGACGACGGCAGCCGCACCCGTGATGCCAAGCACGACGGCACGGCGCCGCCGACGTCGTCGCCTGACATGGACCCCGCGCAGCTGTACAACCTGTTGCAGGCAGAGACGGCCAAGTCCTCCAGATACGAGCAAAAGCTCAAGCTCGCGCTTGCCGACTATCAGAACCTTACGAAGAGGACGGCGTCTGAGATCGAGGCCGGGATTGCCGCGAGGCTGGGGGGACTCGTGTCCGACGTGCTCGGCGTGCGGGACGACTTTGTCAGGGCCCGCGACACGTTTGCCAAGGAGCAGGTTGACACGGAGGGGCTTGACTCCATACTGCGCAACATGGACTCGATGCTTGAGAGGTACGAGGTCAGGCCCATCGACGCTCTCGGAGAGATATTCGACCCGAACATGCACGAGGCCGTCTCCTCGGAGGTGGACCCGCTGCTTGATGAGAACACCATAACAAAGGAGCTGCGCCGCGGTTACATGATGAAAAATACGATTATAAGGCCTTCAATGGTAGTCATATCAAAAAAGGAGTAGCGCGGTAAATAATGAGTAAAGTTATCGGCATTGATCTTGGCACCAGCAACTCTGCTGCTGCCGTAATGATGGGCGGCAAACCCGCCATAATTCCGGCGGCCGAGGGCGCCACCGTGGGCGGCAAGGCCTTTCCCTCCGTCGTGGCGTTCTCAAAGGAGGGCGACCTCTTGGTGGGGGAGCCGGCGCGCAGGCAGGCCGTCACAAACCCCACAAACACCATCGTCGCGGCAAAGCGCAAGATGGGATCCGATCACACGTTCCGCATACAGGACAAGGACTACAAGCCGCAGCAGATCTCGGCGTTCATCCTGCAAAAGATCAAAAAGGACGCGGAGGCGTTCGTCGGTGAGCCTGTCCAGAAGGCAGTCATCACGGTCCCGGCATACTTTGATGACAACCAGCGCCAGGCCACAAAGGACGCCGGCACGATCGCGGGGCTTGATGTCGTCCGGATAATCAACGAGCCGACGGCCGCCTCGCTTGCGTTCGGGCTGGACAAGGCAAAGGAGGACATGAAGATACTGGTCTTTGACTTTGGCGGCGGCACGCTGGACGTTACCATAATGGAGATGGGCGGCGGCGTCTTTGAGGTGATGAGCACCTCCGGCGACACGCAGCTCGGGGGGACCGACATGGACAAGGCCCTGATCGACTATATCTCCGACGAGTTCCGCAAAAAGGAGGGCATAGACCTTGGATCCGACGTGACTGCGATGACGCGCATACGGGAGGCGGCCGAAAAGGCAAAGATCGAGCTGTCCACCGTAATGGAGACTGACGTCAACCTGCCGTTCATAGCAAACGACCCCTCGTCGGGCGCAAAGAACCTCGAGATCAGGATCACCAGGGCAAAGCTCGACGAGCTCATCGACCCGATAGTGCAGCGCTGCAAGCCGTCCATACTAAAGGCGCTCGAGGATGCGAAGGTTACGGACTCTGACATCGGCAAGATAGTGATGGTCGGGGGCCCCACCAGGATACCGCTTGTAAGAAAGTTCGTCGGCGAGGTGGTCGGCAAGACGCCCGAGTCCGGCGTGGACCCGATGGAGGCAGTCGCAATGGGCGCAGCGATCCAGGCCGGCATCATAGCAGGCGACGTTACAAGCGATATCGTACTGCTTGACGTGACGCCGCTGACGCTCGGGATAGAGACGCTGGGCGGGGTCAGGGAGCCGCTCATAGAGCGCAACACCACCATACCCACCTCAAAGTCCAAGGTCTTTACCACCGCCGCGGACAACCAGACGGCCGTTACCATACACGTGGTGCAGGGGGAGCGCCCGATGGCCTCGGACAACGTCTCTCTTGGAAGCTTCAACCTTACGGACCTGCCCCCGGCGCCAAGGGGCGTGCCGCAGATAGAGGTCAAGTTCGACATCGACGCCAACGGAATAATCAACGTGACTGCAAAGGATCTCGGGACGCAGAAGGAGGCAAAGATCACGATCGAGTCGTCCACCAAGCTGTCCGAGGACGAGATTGAAAAGCTAAAGGAGGACGCCGAAAAGTTCTCCGAGGAGGACAAAAAGAAAAAGGAAAAGATAGACCTCCGGAACGAGGCGGAGAGCTATATCTACACCACCGAGAAGCTGGTAACCCAGGACCTCAAGGACAAGATAACACAGGAGCAGGGCATCAAGATTACCGACGCGGCAAAGGAGGTAAAGGAGGCCCTGGACAGGGAGCCGGAGGAGCTAAAGATAAAGCTAGAGGCCCTTCAAAAGATTGTAAACGAGGTGACCGTGGAGCTGTACAAGAATGCCGCTCCGGGGGCAGACCCGCAGCAGCAGCAACAGCAACAGTCGGCCGCCGAGGGTGACGAGAACGTGTTTGAAAAGGTGGATCCAGAAGGGCAGCAGTCGGAGGGCGCGCGGGAAAGTGACGGCGCTGGCAGTGCAGACAGTGACAACAATAGCAACAGCAACGACAACAACAGCAACGACTCGGCGCAAAAGGATCCGCACCAGACGGGCCAGTCGTGACCCTGCGGCACGCGGTGCGGCTTGATATCGTTTATACGTAAAACATTCGGAGCGTGACGTGCCGTGAGTTCGAAGCGTGACTATTACGAGGTTCTGGGCGTTGGCAAGGACGCGCCCGCCGACGAGATAAAGAAACAGTACCGCAAGCTGGCGCTAAAGTTCCACCCCGATCGCAACAGCACGGCCGAGGCCGCCGAGCACTTCAAGGAGATATCCGAGGCGTATGCGGTGCTGTCCGACGGCTCCAAGCGGCAGCTGTACGACAGGGCCGGGCATGCGGGAGTCGACGGGCAGTACAGCACGGAAGATATCTTTGGCGGGGCGCGCGGAAACTTTGACGAGGTATTCGGCCGGGACGGCGGCGGATTCGAGTCCATCTTTGAGCAGATCTTTGGGGGCAGGGGCCGCGGCGGCTTCGGCCGGAGCCGCGAGGGCGCCGACCGCCTAGTTGAGACGTCGGTTACGCTTGAGGAGGTTCTGCACGGCAAGAACTTGGAGATCGAGGTCCAAAAGCGCATAACCTGCGGGGAGTGCAGCGGGACGGGATGCCGCCCCGGGACTAGGAGGAAGACGTGCTCTGCATGCGGGGGCCAGGGCCAGATCAGGAAGACGCGCCAGATGGGGTTTGCCTCCTTTGTAACCGCAATGCCCTGCTCTGCATGCGGGGGCCAGGGCATGGCCATAGAGGACCCGTGCGGCAAGTGCAAGGGGAACGGCAGCCGCAAGGGAAAGAAACCCATTGCATTCAAGATACCCCCCGGTGTCGATGACGGGGACTATACCATACAGGGAGAGGGCGACGAGGTGCCCGGAGGCCGGAACGGCGACCTGATAGTGAGGGTGAGGGTCATGAGGCACAAGCTCTTTGAGCGCGACGGCAAGGACATACACATGCGCCTGCACGTCCCGATGGTGGACGCCGCGCTCGGATGCACCATGAGGGTTCCCACGCTTGACGGCATGGAGACCATAAGGATAGATCCCGGCAGCCAGCCAAACGACACCATAAAGGTGAGGGGCAAGGGGGTCTCGCACGTCCGCAGCCGCGGCAAGGGCGACATGCTGGTGCACCTTGCCGTCGGGATACCAAAAAAACTCAACCGCACTCAGAGGCGGCTGCTCGAAGAGTTTCAGAAGGAGGGTTAGCCGCCATGAATGGCGGCGGCGGCAGCAGTGGTGGCAACTACGACGGCGGCCATGACGGCATCTGCAGGATAGCCTTGGACGTGGACGGCGTGCTGGCCGACGTGATGCAGGCGTGGCTGCGCATGACAAACCCCGGCAGGCTCGGCCCGCTCTCCAAGTCAGACATGACCGGCTGGGACTTTTGGTCAAGATACGGCGTCAAGAAGCGGGACTTTTACGCCCAGCTTGACGCATGCTGGAACGAATGGGACTCCCTGCCTCCCACGGAGCCGGATCTGGCCCGCGCGACGGAAGGGCTGTCGCGCATAGGCGCGGTGGATATCGTCACGGCCCGGTCGCCGGCGACGAACAGGCACGTAAGGATGTGGCTCAAGCTTCACGACGTATCGTACCGGAGGTACGTGCACGTGGCGGCCGGACACATGAAGGCCGATCTGGACTATGACGTGTTCATAGATGACTCGCCCGTAAACGCGGAGGCGTTTTTGCGCAACGGCAAGCGGGTGATCCTGTACACGCAGCCGTGGAACACCACGGTTGCAGAATCCCCGCCGCGGCTAGTCAGGGTGTCGAGCCTCAGTCAGGCAGCGGAGGCCGCCGCCCGCATGGCGCCCAGACGTGGCCATAACGGCAGCCAGTAAGGCGCCTACTGGCGATGCTTGCGGTGCGCGTGGCGACGGCTTTACGGTGACGCAGCATTGGCAGAATCCCCTAGTCCGTCCTCCTCATATCCACGGTGTGGCCGTCCCTTACGTGCACCGAATGGGCGGTCTTTAGCAGATCCCTTATCTTGTCATCGTTGTAAAACTTTGTATTGTACCTGCCAAGCGTCTTTTTGCAGCTGGAGCAGTAGATCTCGATATAGCTGGTCATACACGGCATGAAGGATTCCCATATAATAACGCGGAGAAAGGCCCGCCGTGCCAGAAAAGGGAGCGCCATGCCGGCGCGGCCGATCACAATATGACTATAAAAATGATAAATATTCCGCACACGTACATTGTTTGGCTGTAATTATGGAACCGTACGATAACTCGCTTGTCGAACCCATAGAGTTGAGGATGGTAAGGCCGTCAAAGTTCCCCACCCGCAGCCCTGACCCGAAGGACTCCCCGGAGATTGAGGCCCTCAAGGCCAGCATCAGGGATCACGGGCTGCTGCAGCCCATAGTAGTGCGCCCGCTTGAGCGGGGCTTTGAGATTGTTGCGGGGCATCGCAGGTTTGCCGCATGCAGGTCGCTCAGATGGAGGTTCATACAGTGCAAGATTGTGGAGTTTGACGACAAGGAGGCGTACGAGGTGCAGCTTACCGAGAACCTCCAGCGCAAGACGATCGACCCGGTCGAGGAGGCCATGTCGTACCAGCGGTATGTGGATGACTTTGGATGGGGCGGAGTCAGCGAGCTTGGGAGGCGGATAGGAAAGAGCGAAGAGTACGTCTCGCACAGGATTCAGCTGCTGAGACTGCCCGAGGATGTGCGCAACAGGGTAAGGGATCGCGTGCTGGGAATCAGCCAGGCCCTCGAGCTGACCGACGCCGCGCTGGGCGGCCGCGCCTCGGAGCTGGCGCAGGAGATCATAGACAACAAGATGACAGTCAAGCAGATACGTCGGGTCAAGGGCCAGTTAAAGCAGGCAGAGGCGTACGACTATTCAGGAATGGCGCCCCCCGGGTGGTCGGAGGGAGCGCGGCCCGCCGCGCACGACGACGCCGCCGCTGGCGCGGCCGCGGCCAAGACAAGGGAGGCCGCCGTCGTAAAGCGCAGCATCCTCGCGCTCAGGATTACGCTCTCAAGGATCGACGAGCTGATAGAGGATGCGGGCAGGGACGGCCCGCACAGCCAGGTTGAGCTGATACAGTTCCTGATGAAGATGAGGATGCAGGCGCACGCGATGATAGACGACGCGCTGAGGTACAAGCGGGAGCACCGAGCGGCCGCATAGGACCTGCTTATGATAGTATTACGCGCGGCGAGATGCTACAGTCCTTTTGCACGCGGCGACGTTATTTGCCGATGAACGGCGGGATCCACTCTTTGAGGAATTCTTGATATTCTTTTTCGGTATACGACATGGAATAAAGCGACGCCTCTGATTGTGGCACAAAGTCATAGACCTCGTAGGTCTGGAGTATGTCGCCGAACAGGTTACGGTAAATGTCGTTCTCCTCGTCGGCCATCTCCGCGCTCAGAAATGACTTTATGGTGATCCAGTCGTACCCGCCCCTGGTCCTGCCGGAGAACGCCACGAACGGCGCGTCCTGCAGGTAGCGCTTGAGCCCCTCCAGCCTCTTTTGCAGCGCCTGGGACGTCCTGAACGTGACCAGGTCGACGCGTATGATGCGGCCGGGCAGCTTTTTGGTGTCCACCGATATCGTGTATCCCTTTATGACGCCGCTGTCCTCCAAGGCCTGCTTGCGGGACTCTATCTCCTCTTCCGTGACGCTGTATCCGAACCCCCTGACGCGATCCCAGAGCTCGAACACGGACTGTCTGGCGTCCTGGCTCAGCGCCGAGATTATCATCTCGTCAATCCTGTCAACCATGATCTTTCTGTATGGTATGGTATGGCATCTCATATGTACTTTTTTGATCGGCAGCTCCCACGCATGCTGCCGCCACGGCGCCGCCTGTCGCCCTGTACCTAGACTGGGCTCGACGCGCATAATCGGGCGGTTGGCCGTACGAACGGGCGGCAGTATGGCGTGCGGCGTAGGCGGCAGCAGCAGCGGCATGGCGTGATGCCCCGCATGCGCAGCAGCGGGCAACGGGACGCACGGGCAAACGTGGCATGGCAACCAGCGGGAAAGCATGAGTCCGTCCGTCGTGCGTAAAGGACGGTTACGGCATGGGATTTGCGCCTGACTGCAGAAGAAGTGAGCTCATACTCTGGAAGCCGGGCCGCATTTTAATACTAGTGCGTGCCTGATTCTCTGCTTGGCCGCGATACTCCCCGAGAACGTCGGGTTTCTGGTGATGATAGGCGTGGGACTCGTGATGGCCCTGACCGTCACGCTGATGGTAAAGGCCGAGACCAAGTGGCTTGGCACGCGCAAGACCTCCGAGTGGTTCTATACCGCGGGCCGCACCATAAAGACCGGGCTGATCGCGGCCTCGATAGTGTCGGCCTGGACGTGGGCCGCCACGCTGCTCCAGTCCTCCACTGTAACGTTTGAGTTCGGCGTGGCCGGCTCGTTCTGGTACGCGGCGGGCGCGTGCATACAGGTCATACTGTTCTCGATACTGGCCGTCGAGCTGAAGCGGAGGGCACCCATGACCCACACGTTCGCGGAGATGATAAACGTCAGGTACGGAAAGCACGCGCACAAGGTCTTCCTGTTCTTCGGGCTCATGACAAACACGATCGTGACCGCCATGCTCGTGCTGGGCGGGGCCGCCGTCGTCAACTCGCTTACCGGCGTCGACATCACGCTTGCCGCGTTCCTGCTACCTGCCGGGATCGTACTGTATACCATATTCGGCGGCCTCAAGGCCACGTTCTTTGCAGAGTACATCAACGCGGGCTTTATCTTCGTGGTCGTGCTGGCGTTCGTGTCGGTGATCTACTTTGTGTCGCCAGACATAGGGGGGATATCGGGCATGTACGACAAGCTGTCCGCCGCGTCCGTACTGAACCCGGTGGAGGGCAACGCGATGGGAAGCTACCTGACGCTTGCGTCGGCCGGGGCCCTCGTGTTTGGCGTGATCAACATCGTGGGGAACTTTGGCACCGTGTTTGTGGACCAGTCGTACTGGCAGCGCGCGATCGCGGCCAGGCCCCGCTCCGTGGTGGGGGGCTTTATCATCGGGGGGCTGGTATGGTTTGCGATACCGTTCACGCTTGCCACCACGCTGGGGTTGGCCGCCATTGCCACCGGCGTGACACTGAGCGAGGATCAGATCGGGCTGGGCCTCGTCGCGCCCACCGCGGCCGCGGAGATCATGGGGGACATGGGCGCCATCCTGATACTCGCCATCGTGTTTACGGCCGTGACCGCGGCGGGCTCCTCGCAGCTGGTCAGCGTCTCGTCGCTTATGACATACGACGTGTTCCGGACGTACCTCAAGCCGTCGGCCACGGGCAGGGAGCTGATGCGCGTCTCCAGGTATGCCATACTGCTGTTCGGGGCCGGGATGGGCCTGATGGCATCCATGCTGTTCCAGCTGGGCGTCAGCCTGCAGTACGTGTACCTGACGATGGGGATCCTGATAGGATCGGCCGTCGCCCCCATCTCCCTGTCCATACTGTGGGGCCGCACGAACAGGAACGCCGCCACCGTGGCGGCCGTGACGGGGCTGGTAGCCGGGGTCGCGGCCTGGCTGGGCTCCGCGTCGGCCATACACGGGGAGATCAGTATACTGTCCACCGGCAGCTCCATGCCCCTGCTTGCCGGGAACGTCGCGTCCATGCTGACGGGGCTGGTCGTTACGGTTGTCGGCAGCATCATGTTCCCGGAGAGGTTCGACTTTAGGGACCTCAAACAGCGCATACTCCTTGTCGATGACAGGATCCGCTCCATGCTGCGCCGCGACGCGGACGAGCGCAGGCTTGCGCGCATGTCCGCGCTGTCAAAGCGGATAGGCGTGGGGGTCTCGATATTCCTGGTGATAGTGTGGCCCGCCTCGCTCTACCTTACCGAGTACGTGTTCACCGAGTTCTCGTTTGCCGTATGGGTGGTCATGGCCATAGTGTGGGCCGCGGCCGCGGCCATTGCAGTTATCGTGCTGCCCATACTGGAGGCACGCCACAGCGTAAGGGAGATTGCAGCCAAGATGTTTGGCGCGGGCGGGCACGGGGACTCTGAGTATGCACGACGGCAGCGGCACGCCGAGGCGTCGCATGGAGACGCCCGCGCACGCGACGGCGATGGAGCGCAGTCCCTGCTCAAGGTGCTGGTTCCGGTGGACGGCTCCATCGGTTCCCTGCGCGCGCTCAACAACGCAAACCGGCTCCTGAGGGACGTCTCGGCGCTGAGGGTGTACCTCCTGTACGTGATGGAGTGGGCCGACGAGGACGATTCCGGCGGCGAGGAGAACATGGACGAGCAGCTGAGCAGCCAGATGCGCGAGGAGGGCCGAATAGTACTCCGTAGCGTGTCGGTTCCTCAGGAGGTGCACAGCTGCACCCGGATCGTAAAGCTCGGCATGCCTGCAAAAAAGATTGCAGAGACGGCCGACAGGCTCGACGTCGACCTCGTGGCGATGGGCCGCCGCGGACTCGGCGGCACCGACGAGCCGATGGGGCACGTCACCATGGAGGTGATCGGGCTGACCCGGAAGCCGGTGGTCCTGCTTGACTAGCAGGATGCCGCCGGGCTTTCCTGCGATGCACTCTGGCCAGTTATTTTTTTTGCATTGATGTGGCGGGCGTTCTCCGTGATCGAATCCACGTTGCACACTCTTAATAGCCCGGGCATGGCTCCCACCTTGTGAATGGCAACAACGGCGGTCCGTTCGAGCTGCTCCTGTCTGATCTTGAGGCGCACGCCACCGCGCGTGCGCACGACGACAGGGTGCGGGCCGTGGCAAAGACCCGGTTTGAGATGAGGCCGTCGGGGTTTGTAGGCATAAGGCCCGACCCGTCGCCTCCCAGAAGGACGGCCTTTGTCGACGGCGGCAACAGGGTACTGGCCGAGGCGCCGGATTACCTGATCGTGCTTAATCGAGTGTATTATTCAGTATTTCGGGGAGCCGAGAAGCTCGGACTGCGCGATCGCATGGAAGATGGCGGCCAATGCAACGGCCGCGACGGTGACGGTTTGACTAGGCAGAGGACGACGACATTCCTATCGTGCGTGCTGCCGCACGCGGGCGATACTGCCGCACGCGGCGGCACGCGCGATGATGATGACAGCGATGGCAGTGACGATGGCAGTGACGGCAACTCAAGTCCCCCGGAACCGCTGAGATTCGACACCCGGATCTACCCGTACGGGCGAGGGTTCCTTGGGTGCCTTCCTGACAGGGACGAGCTCCTCTCAATCTCGGACGGCAAGACCACGGCCCTTGACGGCTCCGCCCCGCTTGCCTCGCTTGCCCGGCGGCTTGCCGAGATCAGGCTCGCGACCCGGATAGCATCCGACGAGCTTGGACCCGGCGACATACTGGTCTTGGACGGCTCGCTTCAGACCTCGCTTGACGTCGAGAGGCAGTATGCCGGCAGGCTGTACGATACGGCGGCGAGGAGGGGCGTCATAGTATGCGGGCTTGCAAAGACCACCCGGCTGCTTACAGAGTCCGGCGAGCCGCTGCTGGCGCGCGTGTCGGAGATCGCCGCCAAGGCGGGGCACGACCGGTGGTACGTACCCGTTGCCGAGGGGATGTTCGGTGACGGCCTGACCTCGATGCTTGCGGCAAAGCTCCACCCAAGGTCGCGGTTCGTATTCCGGGTTGACGTGCTGTGCAAGCAGTTTCGGGAGATGGACGGCGCCCAGCGAAACGCCGTGTTCTGGAGCCTGGCGGCCAACTCTGGCGACGTTGCGGCACTGGGGTATCCATACGGGCTGATCGACGCGGACAAGCACGCGCAGGTGCGCAAAAAGGAGGCCGCGATGTACAGGCGCTCCCTCTACTCCCGCATGGAGGGACGTCCGGAGCGGCGGCGCGTGCTGGCGCGCCACCCTGATTCGATTATATTCCATGACATTCTCAACAGGGTGACCGGGTGATGAGGGGACGGGCCGGCAGTCTTGACGTGATGGGCCAGGTGATCGGGGGCGGGTTCGGCCAGATCCTGGTGCGGCAGAAGGCGGGCGCGACCCTGGAGATCGGCGACATACTGGTCCTGGAGGAGAGGGAGACGGGAGACAACCTTGTCCTGTCCGTCTTTGACCTGAGGTACGCGTCGCAGATAGACGACAAGATGCACGAGATGATATCGGGCGTGGCGCTCGAGGAGGAGGAGGAGGGGCAGCCTGGGGAATCCACGTTCTACGAGCCGGACATTGTAAACTATGTGATCGCAAGCATAAGGCCGCTTGCCCGGGTGGGGACGGCGCCCGACGGTGACGGGGACGTGCCTGTCAGCACCCCCAAGGCGCTGCCCCCGTTTCACAGCACGCTGAGGCCCGTCAGGAGGGAGGATCTGGCGTTTCTGGAGAAGAGGAACCAGGACGGCCTCTTTGTCGGAAGCATAAGGAGCGGCTCGGAGGTGATAGAGGACGCCAGGGTCATGCTTCCGGTCAGGGACATATTCAAGCACCACGTGCTGATTCCTGCCACCACGGGCAGGGGCAAGTCCAACCTGGTAAAGTCGATGCTGTGGAACGTGATGGACTCGGGGACCAGGGTCGGGATCCTGGTGCTTGACGCCCACGACGAGTACTATGGCAAGACGGGCATGGGGCTCAAGAACCACGGCAGTGCGACGGACAGGCTGGTGTACTATACCACGGAGCGCCGCACGCTGCCCGGGGCGCGCACGTTTTCGATAAACATCAGGGCCGTGGAGCCGCGCCACTTTGAGGGGATCGTAGAGTTCTCCGACGCGCAGCTGAGGGCCATACACGGGTTTTACGCCACGCACGGCGAGGACTGGATCGCGGCCATAATGGGGGCCGCCGGCCCCGGATATGACGCCGCCGCTGCAGCGGCCGAAGGCCCGCACGACCATAACGGCGGCGACGATTACGATGACGTCCTGAGGGAGGCCGGCGCCAACAACCATGACAGTAATGACAGCAGCAGCGACGGCGGCAACAGCAAGGGCGGCAAGGGCAGCCGGGACGGCGACGGTCCGGCGCGCTCCACCATGTCAGTTGTGCGGCGCAAGCTGGAGATGACGCTTGACATATACACAACGGGCAAGAAAAGCCGCACGATGCACTCCAGGAACGCCGTGTTTGATCCGGACACGAAGGGCGCCACCACCGTCCAGGACATCGTGCACGACATGGAGTCCGGCAAGATAGTCGTGCTTGACACGTCGCAGCTTAACAGCGCGGCGGAGCTCGTGGTCGGAAACATAGTCGCGACGAGCCTACTTGAAAGGTACAAGTATTACAAGACCCAGGGCACGCTGAGCCAGAAGCCCGTCACGTCCATCGTAATCGAGGAGGCGCCCCGCGTGATAGGCGAGGACGTGCTTGCGTCAAAGAACGACAACATATACGCCACGATAGCGCGGGAGGGGCGCAAGTTCCAGGTGGGACTCGTGGCCGTAACGCAGCTTGCAAGCGTGATTCCAAAGTCCATACTGGCCAACATGAACACGAAGATCATACTGGGCAACGAGATGAAGCAGGAGCGGGAGGCCCTGATAGCGTCCGCGTCCCAGGACCTGTCAAGCGACGACAAGAACATAGCGAGTCTGGACAGGGGCGAGGCCATCATAACCAGCATATTCGTCCCGTTCGCGATACCGATCAAGGTCCCAAAGTTCGAGGATCTGGCGGGTGGTGCGGGGGCGGCAGCGACGGATGCGGGGGCCACAGGGCGCGGCAACAACCAGCGGGTGAGGGTGTTCGGGCAGTGAAGTTTGCGCACTTTTCGGACATCCACCTGGGGTTCCAAAAGTCAAGGCCGCTCCAGGGCGTGGAGCAGGACGTCTTTGAGCGCGCGCTGGACGACTGCATAGAGCGCTCAGTCGACTTTATCCTGGTATGCGGTGACACGTTCCACGTCAACATACCGGAGATGCGGGTGCAAAAGTTCACGTTCGCGGCACTGCGCAGGGTGCACGAGGCCGGCATTCCCGTATACGCGATATACGGCAGCCACGACTTTTCCCCGTCGGCCACCTCCGTCATCGACCTGCTTGCGGAGACGGGCTACATCACAAACGTCCAAAGGCTCACGGGCAACGACGACGGCACCATGTCACTGGGGTTTGTCACGGACGAAAAGACGGGCGCAAAGCTTGCCGGCATCAGCGGGCTTGGCGCGTCAAAGGACA
This sequence comes from Candidatus Nitrosopumilus sp., assembly GCA_965207075.1. Classification (GTDB taxonomy): domain Archaea; phylum Thermoproteota; class Nitrososphaeria; order Nitrososphaerales; family Nitrosopumilaceae; genus Nitrosopumilus. Next base: position 301,406 of record CBDBLO010000002.1, read on the forward strand.
TCACGTACTATGAAAAGCTCGACCGCGGCCCGCTGGAGGCAGAGCGGGGCCTCCGCATATTCATGTTCCACGGGCCGGTCTCCGAGATGCGCACGGCCGACGACGCGGCCCAGGCGGCGGACGCGGCCATGCCGCTGTCGTACATGCCACGGAATTTTGACTATTACGCGGGCGGCCACATACACAGGTTCCGCCACGAGTCGTTTGAGGATTACCCGCACGTGGTGTATCCCGGAACGACGTTTGCCGGGTTCCACTCGGATCTGGAGGAGAATGCGCGCGGCGCCACGCGCGGGTACGTGCTGGCCGAGTTTGACGATACCGGCATCACGGACGTGCGGCAGATCGGGATAAAGAACTGCGAGTATGACATGATACGGGTAAACGCGACCCACAAGACGTCGCATGCCGTAAGCGAGGAGATCGACCAGAAGCTTGCGGGCGTCGAGCCGGCCGACAAGGTAGTAATACTGAGCGTGTCAGGCAGGATGTCGGAGGGAAAGACCACAGACGTCGACTTTGCGGCCATATCGGGCAGCCTGCAGGGAAGGGGCGCAGTCGAGGTGAAGATCAGCAGGCGCCAGCTGTCCTCCGCCGAGTACGAGATAACGGAGTCAAAGGGGGAGACCGCCGAGGAGATTGCCGTAAACACCTTTGGGGAGAACATAGGCCAAGTCGACTCCGGGGCCGCGGGGCTGACCGGCAGGAATGGGGCGGAACTTGCAAAGAGGCTGCTTGACATACTGGGCAGGCCGGCCCTCGAGAACGAGCCGCTCACAGTCTACCGGGAGCGCGTGGCCGACGAGGCCGCGGCGGCGCTCGAGCTGGACGGAGAGGGGGGGAGAGAGGGAGGGGAGGAACAGGAATGATTCTCGACTCGCTCACGCTGACCAACATCCGGAGCCACCGCGACACCGAGATAAAGTTCCCTACGGGCATCACCATATTCAGCGGCGACATCGGCTCTGGCAAGTCCACCATACTGATGGGAATCGAGTTTGCACTGTTCGGCAGCGGATCCGTCAAGGGGGAGAGCCTTCTCTCAAAGGGCGCGGACTCCGGCGAGATAATGCTTACGTTCCACGTCGGCGACACCAAGTACGAGGTGGGCAGGACGCTCAGACGGGCCCGCGGGAAGATCGCGCAGGACCCCAAGGGCTCGTACCTCCGCGCAGACAACGTGCTCGAGCCTCTCACCACGAAGCAGCTGGACGGGCGCATCCTGGAGATCCTGAGGCTCAACGAGCCGTCCAGCTCCAACGCCAAGAGCCGCATATACCGGTATGCCGTGTTCACCCCACAGGACGAGATGAAGTCCATACTGTGGGATACGGACAAGCGCCTCGAGACCATACGCAAGATATTCCGCATGGAAGAGTACCAGACGGCCGTGGAGAACGCGAATTTTCTCAGACAAAGGATGCGCGACGAGGCAAACAGACTGGAGGCAAAGTTCGAGGATCTGGGCGACAAGAGGTCGGAGCTTGCGGACACGGAGCGGAACATACGCGACATCACGGCCGAGATATCCGCCGGATCCGAGGCAGAACGAGACCTAGGGGTACTGGAGAAGACCGCAAGGGACGAGGTATCGCGGTACGAGGGCCGAATGGCCGATAAGAACGCGCTCGACGTAAGGTATGCCGGCATCCGCTCCCGGCTGGACGGGGAGGAGCACATGCGCGCGGAATGCAAGAGGAGGATGGAGGAGAACCGGAGCCGCATGGACTCTGTCAGGGCCGAGTCCGTCGAGATCTCAAGGATCCAGAGTCCCACGGGGCGCACCATGGAGCAGATACGCGAGGAGATCGCGCGGTTCGAGGCGCTCGGCGAGGAGATCATAAGGACGCGCGCCGATGCCAGCTCGGTGGCCGGGCGGATCGACGCGCTGCGGGCAAAGCTGCAGGGGAGAACGGACGCGGGTGCCATAAGGGAGGAGGCCGACAGGTGCGAGTCGGAGCTTGGCTCGCGCACAAGAACGCTGGATGACATGCGCCGCGCGCGCGAGGACACCACCACCGCAAGGACGGCGGCCGCCGTCGAGGAGAACAGGCTGAACGAGGACGTTGCGTCGCTTCAAAAGCTCGGGGCAAGGTGCAGCCTGTGCGGACACAAGCTGACAAAGGAGCACATAGCCCGGCAGGGAGAGGAGAGGCGCGAGGCGATGGCCGCCGCCCGGTCAAGGAAGAGCGCGCTAGACGTAAAGTACGAGGCCGAATCCGACCGGATTCGGGACGCGGAGGCCGACGCGGAGAGGCTCAAAAGTACGCTGGCCTCGCTGCGGGTTATGATACCGGACGCGGAGGAGCACCGGCGGCTTGGCTCCGAACTGGCGCGGCTCCAGGCCAGCTTGAAGTCGCTTGACGCAAAGAACGTAGTGTCGCCGGAGCCAGGATTCCCCGCCGACTCCGGCCGCACGCAGACGCCGGCCGAGTACCTCTCGGCGCTAAAGGACGCCCTTGTCGAGTACGAGAACAACACGAGGCGCGCGGCCGACATCGCCGACGAGCTGGAGCGACTGGAGGCGGCCGACAAAAGCGACCGTACGGAGATGGAAGAGTCGCTGGAGCGCACGCGCGGCTTCGAGTCGGAGCTCAGCAGGGTCTCTGCAACACTCGAGTCATACAAGGGCGACGACGAGGCCGCGTCGGCCGCAAAGGCAAGACTCGACGACGCGCGCCAATCGCTTGCCGACGTGCGCGAAAAGCTCGCCGTAAAAAAAGCGGACTTGGAGAACGCAAACCGGGCCGTGTCGCGGCTGGGGGCCGACGTTGCAGAGGCAGAGCGCCTTGAAGAAAGGCACGGGAGGTACACCGCCTGCATGAACTGGCTATCCGACTTTTTCACCCCCACCGTGTCCCAGATAGAGAAGACGGTCCTGCTGACACTGCAACGGACGTTCAACGAGTCGTACCGTACGTGGCATGCCAAGCTGATAGACGACCCGACAAAGGACTCCTACATAGACGAGGAGTTTGCGCCCATAGTGGAGCAGGACGGGTACGTGCAGAGCGTGGAGTATCTGAGCGGCGGCGAGAAGACAAGCGTGGCGCTCTCCTACCGGCTGGCCCTCAACCACATGGTGAGGAAGGAGGCCGGGGGCCTGGAGTCGAGCCTGCTGATACTCGACGAGCCTACAGACGGGCTCTCCAAGGGACAGCTGGGACACGTAAAGGAGCTGCTCGACGGGCTGAACTCGGAGCAGATCATACTGGTCTCCCACGACGACGAGATGGTAGCGCACGCAGAGCACGTCTTCAAGATTGAAAAGTCGTCCGGGGCCACCGCGGTCAGACAGATACAGTAGGCGTGCGGGCGCGGCCCCGCCGTCCGGCGGATTGCGCGCCGTGCCGACAACGCAGTCAGCTCTTTCTGATGTCGGTAAAGGGGGCGCCCAGAACAATCTTTCTTGCGTAAGCGGCGGCCTCCGTTACTGCGGATCCTACGGACTCGGTGTCGCGTCCTAGCAGCCTTGCCATCACCCCAGTGTTGCCGCTCATTACGGTGGCGCCGCCTGCAACTTCGCCGTGCCGGAGTATGATGTCGTCGATGCCCTTTTGCAGGACTTCCACGTATTTTTTTTCTGTAATAACGTACAACGAGGATACGACGTCGTACTTTTCCATTATTCCAAACGACTTTATGTTCGGCGTTGATTTGTTTGCGGATTGTGACTGTAGATGCGATGTCTGTTTCGGGGTCGATGTTTGTGAGGATGACGATAAAGATGCTGTTCGCGGCGATGCTGCTGACGCTGCTGACGCTGATGGCTGCAAGGACACGATCCGCGGCTCCATCCTTGCCGCATCCACAAACCTGAACCTCTCGTCCTGATCCGTGACGCGCATCCTCAGACTGCATGACTCGTACGCAAACGACTCGCCCATTCCGACGCGCCCGGGTGATACGGTCTCCGCGTACACCAGAGTTGCAGTCTCGTGCACGGACATGACCGCATCCTGCCGGAACCTGGATCCCGCGTACGGGATTATCTGGTCGGGCATGTACTCCAGATACGAGCTCTCGCCCAGCGACAGGCGAAGCGACGCCCGCGCCGCCGGCTTCTTTTCTGTACGCGCCGAGTCTCTTGTCCCGTATATCCTGGTGGCCCCCTGCGTCGTGATGTGGGCCCTCGCCCCGCCGCCCAGATCAAACCTCGTGACGTGCCTGTCGCCCTGGAGTATGCCGCCGGACGTGGACGTGACATATACGTACGCCATGTCTGGCAGGGATTGCTCACAGTAGAGCGCCCTCTGTACCGCCAGGGGCGGCTCTGCACGCTGGCCCGCAATTATCGTCTTGGCGCCGTCATGGAGCAGCGACAGGTGCAGGCGCCCCTCCATGCCTGTCCTGTGGGGCGGTATGACGTCCGCGGCAGCCGCGGCCTCCGCCCCGGCCGCGGCCCCCATCACCGTTGTACTTCCCCCCCATTTTTGGCGCGGCTCTTCGGGGGAGCCCCGAACAGCAGGTTTCTTACTATCAGGTCCGCCACCTCCGGTACGCCCCGGTCGGTCATGCAGTTGACAAAGACAAACGGCTTTTCCGCGCCCCTGATTCTCAGGGCGTCTGATCTCATCACCTCCAGGTCCGCGCCCACCATGGGCGCCAGGTCCGTCTTGTTTATCACAAGCAGGTCGCAGCTCGTTATTCCAAGCCCGCCCTTCCTTGGATACTTGTCGCCGCCGGCCACGTCTACGATGTAGATGAAGTAGTCTGCAAGCAGCGGACTGAATGTGGTGGTTATGTTGTCGCCGCCGCTCTCTATTATTATGAGGTCCAGCTCGGGGTGCTCCCTTTCGATGTCCTCTATTACCGATATGTTCATTGACGGATCCTCCCTCACGGCCGTGTGCGGGCACCCGCCAGTCGCCAGCCCCACGACCAAGTTCTCCGGCAGCAGGCCGCGCTCCGTGGCCAGGTTGGATCTCATGCGGTCCGCGTCCTCCTTTGATATGACGTCGTTTGATATTATGCTCACGCTGTATCCGCGGCCCGCCAGCACGGGCACCACGCGCTCAATCAGCATGCTCTTTCCGGAGCCCACGGGCCCGCCTATTCCGATCCTAGGTATCCTCTCTGCCATACCGCGCCGTCCTCCCGTCACGTAATGAACATTTTTGCATCCGTCCTCGCATGGGCCATCTGCAGCGCCTCGGCATGCGGGCAGAACTGCCACATCTCCGACACGTCCTTTGCAACCGACGACGCGGCGGCCTCCCGCATGACGGGCTTTAGCTCGTGGATTATCCCCTGCGCCTCAAAGTGATGTATCATTCCCAGCCGCAGCGCCGCGCCCACCATGTTTGAGACAAACCCGTACAGCATGATCAGCGCGGCCTTTTCTTTTCCGATCCCGAGCGCGCGGCAGCACACGCCCAGTGCGACCGGGTAGACCCCGGAGGCCCTCCCGTCATCTATGCACTCCATGTATCTTGCCAGGCGCGCGTCGCCGCAGAACCCTGCAACGCACCTGCACAGCTGCACTCCGGAGCGCACGTACGCGTCCCTTGCCTCCCGCACCGTCTTTGCAGAGCAGCATGCGGCGTCTATCTCCTCTATGGCATCCGTGTCCTCGTGTGGCGCCGCGTCGTACGCGTTTGCAAGGGCCACGCAGTCTGCAACGCCGACCTGATGTGTGATCAGATCCCTGCACAGCGCCGACAGCTCCCGCGCGCCGGTTACCATCCCCCTGGCAAACATCAGCTCCAGCCCGCCCGATGACGCAAACATTCCGGTGGGAAACAGCGAGTCTGATATCTGCAGGGCGTCAAGATCGTCCGGTGCGCAGGCGCCGGGGCCGTCCCCCGCCGCCGCTTCCGCGTCACTGGTGCCCATGCACGTCGGCCCCCGCATGCGGCACAAAGATCTCACTTGCAATCTTCAGTTCGACGCCGCCCCCCACCTGGCCGAGCAGCCTCTCAAACGTCTCTAGCTCCGAATCGTCCTGTATGGGAAACGACACGGTCCCTTCCTCCCCGTTGACCGAGATGGGGCGGTGCCTGTTCCCTATTACGTGGCCCATGACCAGGCATGGCTCAAAACAGTCGTCGGCAGACGGCATGCCATGGTTGTCCTCCGGATCCCAGTCCAGAAACCTTGCCACTATGACCTTTTCGGGTGACTGCTGAATAATCAATGGGGGCCTCTTTGGGTTCTCGCTTTGCAGTATGTCCCCGTGGCGCAGCGTCCTGCCCCGGCTCAGGTTTATCCCCACCTCGGCCCCCGACTCTGTCCTTACAAGCTGCCTGCTCTTTGCCATGTCGGCCCTTGGCATCACCACTGTGTCAAACGATGCCCCGCCGCCCCCTGCGCGCCCTTTGTCGCCGCTGAGTTTTTTGCCGCCGTCGTTGAATTTGTTGCCAGCTATATCGGCGTAGACGTCCAGCATGTCGTGACTGGCCTGCGTGTTAAATTATACTTTGCCTGCGCCTCCGCACCGCTCGTCCTCCTCAATTATTAAATATGTCACGCACGTAGGTTCAATATTGATGCTCACGCCGCGGGAGATTGACAAGCTGCACGTGTTCCTTGCGGCCCAGCTTGCGATGCGCCGCAAGGAGCGCGGCCTGAAGCTCAACCATCCGGAGGCGGTCGCCGTAATCACGGATCACATACTGGAGGGCGCGCGCGACGGCAGGACCGTGCCCGAGCTGATGAGCTCGGGCAGAAGCGTGCTCTGCAAGGACGACGTGCTGCCGCAGGTTCCGGATCTGATACACTCGATACAGGTGGAGGCCACGTTTGACGACGGCACAAAGCTCGTGACCGTCCACGACCCGATAGCAAGGTGAGGATGCGTTGTTGTGCTTGCGTGGTGGAGACTGTGATGGTGGCAGGTGGTAATGGTGGCAGGTGATGATAATAATGATAATTACGACGACGACCACCAGGATCGCATTGAAAACCACGGGGGCGGAGGCCGGGCAGTGACCACACGCGAAATACCCGGCGAGTACATCATAGCCGGTGGCGACATCGTACTCAACCGGGACAGGGACACCGCGTCGGTGCAGGTCACGAACACGGGGGACCGCCCTGTGCAGGTCGGATCGCACGCCCACTTTTTTGAGGCAAACAGGGCCCTGTCCTTTGACCGGCAAAGGGCGTACGGGTTCCACCTGAACATTCCCGCCGGGACGTCCGTCCGGTTCGAGCCGGGCGACTCGCGCACAGTCAGCCTCGTCGCGTACGGCGGGGAGAGGACGGTGTACGGCTTTGGCGGGCTGGTGAACGGGCCGCTCGACCAGAAGAGGGACGAGGCCCTGCGCCTTGCTACAGAGAGGGGGTACAGGTCACAGTGACGCTTGAGATTCCACGACGCCGGTACGCCGAGCTGTTCGGGCCCACCGCCGGCGACAGGGTCCGGCTTGCCGACACGGACCTGATAATAGAGATCGAGCGCGACCTGCTCGTGCACGGCGACGAGATCGTCTTTGGCGGCGGGAAGAGCGCGCGCGACGGGATGGGCCAGGCCAGCGGCGTCCTGCGGGAGGATTCGCTTGACCTGCTGATTACGAACGCGATCGTCATGGACCCGGTGCTTGGCATCGTAAAGGCCGACATCGGGATAAAGGACGGGCTAATCGCGGGCGTCGGGAACGCCGGAAACCCCCACATCATGGACGGCATAGAGATGACCGTGTCGTCTAACACGGAGGTGATCGCCGGCGAGCACACGATATGCACGCCGGGCACCATAGACACTCACATCCACTTCATCTCGCCGCAGCAGGCGGTGGACGCCATATGCAACGGCACCACCACCATGATAGGCGGCGGCACGGGCCCCGCCGACGGCACAAAGGCCACGACCTGCACGCCGGGCTCGTGGAACATACACCGCATGATAGAGGCCGCCGAGGAGTACCCTCTCAACTTTGGGTTCCTCTGCAAGGGCAACGACTCTAGGCCCGAGTCGCTTCTGGAGCAGGTGGGGGCCGGCGCCTGCGGGCTGAAGCTGCACGAGGACTGGGGGACGACCCCCGCCACCATAGACTCGGCCCTGCGCGTGGCAGACGAGACGGACACGCAGGTCGCGATACACACCGACACGCTCAACGAGTGCGGCTTTGTGGACGATACCATACAGGCCATAGCGGGCCGGACCATCCACACGTACCACACGGAGGGGGCCGGCGGGGGGCACGCGCCCGACATAATGAGGGTGGCCGGGGAGCCTAACATACTGCCGTCCTCCACCAACCCGACGCGCCCGTTCACGGTGAACACGTTGGCGGAGCACCTCGACATGATGATGGTTTGCCACCACCTGAACCCCTCCGTCCCGGAGGACCTCTCGTTTGCAGAGTCGCGCATACGCGGCGAGACCATAGCGGCGGAGGACGTCCTGCACGACATGGGCGCCATATCCATGATGTCCTCTGACAGCCAGGCGATGGGAAGGGTGGGGGAGGTTACCACCAGGAACTGGCAGACCGCCGACAAGATGAAGCGGAGCGCGGGGCGGCTTGCCGGCGAGCGCGGCGACAACGACAACTTGCGCGTGAAGAGGTACCTTGCCAAGATCACCATAAACCCTGCCATCACGCACGGGATATCGGCCCACGTCGGCTCGCTTGAGCCCGGCAAGCTTGCCGACATCGTGGTGTGGACGCCGCAGTTCTTTGGCATAAAGCCCAAGATGATCATAAAGGGCGGGTTTGTCGCGTACTCGCTGATGGGCGATCCCAACGCGAGCATACCGACGACCGAACCGGTGTACTACCGCCCGATGTTCGGGGCGCTCGGCTCGGCCAAGCACTCGACGTCGGTCACGTTCACGTCAAAGCTGGCCATTGCCCGCGGGCTTTCGGACAGCCTTGGAACCTCAAAGAGGCTGGTGCCAGTCGAGAACTGCCGCGGCATAGGCAAAAAGGACATGATATACAACGACCTGACGCCTGAGATACGCATCAATCCTGAGACCTACGAGGTCGTGGTGGACGGCAGTCCGGCCACTGCCGAACCGGCGACGCGCCTGTCCCTTGGAAGGTTGTACAGCCTGTACTAGGCCTAGTCGACATCGACTAGTTTTTTGTATATAAGGCGAGATACGGTTTGAACGCATATGGGGGAAGTAGGCCACACGTATGCGCATGGAGCGCGGACAGCCTGCGACTACCACCCTCTCTACGATAACGGCATCAGTGGTGGCGCCGCTTGAATCTATTGCGTCTGCTGCGGCTGCTAACAAAAAGGCGATCATGTCCCGGCAGGCGTTTTTGCCGTCTGCGGCAGTGGCGCTGGTCGCCGTACTGGCTATATCCTGCGTCCCAAACCCGGCGTTTGGTGCCGGTGCCATCGCGGAAGGATTCACGATAGGCGACGTGCTCGACGAGAGCTGGGGCTGGTTCATAGTTGTGGGCCTCGGCGCCGTGTTCGCGATCGTAATCACGATCGAGACAAAGGTGGAGGAACGATACCTAGGCGTCTCCCAGACCTCAGAGTGGTTCAACACGGCTGGCAGGGTGATCAAAACAGGCCTTACTGCGGCTGCCATTGTATCTGCCTGGACGTGGGCCGCCACGCTGCTGCAGTCGTCGACGGTCGCCTACCAGTACGGGGTAAGCGGTCCGTTCTGGTATGCGGCAGGCGCGTCCATACAGGTCCTTCTCTTCGGCATACTGGCAATAGAGCTCAAGCGCAAGGCGCCCAACGCGCACACGTTCCTGGAGATCATAAGGGCCAGGTACGGCGGCGGCGCCCACCGGGTCTTTCTAGTGTTCGCCCTGATGACCAACATGATAGTTACAGCCATGCTGCTGCTCGGCGGCGCCGCGGTCGTCAACGGGCTGACCGGCATGGACATCTCGCTTGCCGCGTTCCTGATCCCGATAGGCGTGATGATATACACGCTGGTCGGCGGGCTAAAGGCCACGTTCGTTGCAGACTACATGCATACCATAATCATATTCATCGTGATACTGATATTCGTCGGCACGGTCTACTTTGTCAGCCCCATTACGGGCGGCATCGAGGGGATGTACGACAAGCTCGTCGAGGCCGCGCGCATAAGCCCGGTGGAGGGCAACGCGGCGGGCGCCTACCTTACCATGGCGTCCATCGGCGGGCTGATATTCGGCGTGATCAACATAGTGGGCAACTTTGGCACCGTGTTTGTGGACCAGGCGTACTGGCAGCGCGCGATTGCCGCGCGCCCGCAGTCCACGGTAAAGGGGTTCCTGCTAGGGGGCGCCTGCTGGTTTGCCATTCCGTTTACGCTTGCAACTACAATGGGCCTCACGGCCGTCGCGCTTGGCGTGGACCTGACGCCAGAGCAGGTCCAGCTCGGGCTTACGGTACCCGCCGCCGCATCGGTTTTGATGGGCGAGGTGGGCGCCGTGATGGTGCTGACCATGCTGTTCATGGCCGTGACGTCGGCGGGATCCGCCGAGCTGATCGCCGTCTCGTCGCTGATCACGTACGACGTGTATAGGACGTACAAGAACCCGTCGGCGTCGGGAAAACAGCTGCTAAAGGTCTCGCGCGCCACCATAGTCGGGTTCGGCCTGGGCATGGGGGGCCTGGCGGTGATACTGCTGAGCATGGGACTGTCACTGGGATTCGTATACCTGGCGATGGGCGTGCTGATCGGCTCTGCCGTGATACCGATAGCCCTGACGATCACGTGGAAGCGCACAAACAAGTACGCCGCCACGATAGGCGCGATTGCGGGGCTCTTCGTGGCGCTGGGCACGTGGGTCGGCGTGGCCGCGTCGCTGCCAGAGTTCGGGGGCGAGGTGTCGCTTGCCAGTCTGGGGCACAACTACTCTATGCTCTTCGGTAACATAGCCGGCATACTTACGGGCGGCGCCATCGCGGGCCTGGGAAGCCTGGCAAGCAGGACCAAGTTCGACTGGGCATTAATGAGGGAGAGGATAAAGCTGGTGGACATCAGCCAGGCCGAGAAGGCGGCGCTCGACGCGGACGAAAAGACGCTTGCGCGCGCGTTCAAGTTCAGCCTCAAGGGAGGCGGGATCATGACCCTGGTGCTGATCATAGCGTGGCCCATGCCGCTGTTCTTCTCCGGGTACGTGTTTGACATCGGGTTCTACTCTCTGTGGGTCGGCATAGCCGTCGTATGGGTGAGCGCCGCGACCTTTTTTATAGTTGGGCTGCCCATCATAGAAGCGAGGCATGGAATCGCACAGGTCGCCAGGGGCAGGAAGGCAGTCGTCACGGAATCCGGGGCGCAGGAGGCCGTCGAGGATGATCCTGCCGATGAAGCCGGCGGTGGCGACGATGACGACAGTGGTGGCGACGACGACGCCAAAAGCGGAAAGGACGACGGGGCGAAACCGGGGGCGTGATCCCTCGTGACACACTGCGCCGGGTGCGGCATCACCCTTGGATGGAAGAAATACAAGTTCCAGCGCATGTGGCGCATACCGGGCTACTATTGCAGGCCCTGCATGCTGGAGCTCGGCAAGGAGTTTGACAAGCACGCCAAGATTGTAAGCCCTACTAGGAAGTGCGATCTATGCGGCGTCGACTATTACTTTATGAAGCCGTACAACAAGGGCGGCACCCACCACAACTACTGCCACGTCTGCTACGAGGCAGTATCAAACGGGGCCGTTCCCGTCCCCACGGCGCCAAAATCAAAAAACGAGCTGCCGAGGCCCCCGCAGAAGCTGCCCCTTGTAATGATAATCTTTGCCGGACTGGGCGGCCTGATGATGCTGCTTGGACTGGGCTTTACCATGATGTCCACCGGGGAGGATGCCAACGTGACGCACATCCTGTTTGGCGCCATTACGACCGCGCTCGGGTTCGTCCTGATTCGAAAGACGCTAAAGTCGCGCAGCCTGCTACTGGGCCGCGGAAACGTGGGAGGCGGCAGCGGCAGACCCGAGTCGCCCAATCCGGAGACTACGACCCGCTAGTGCTCTTGGCTGCCGCTTCCTGACGTGACACTGCTATATCCCCAGCGCTGCGGCCACGCCGCTCGCAATGATATACGCGCCAAACAGCATGGCGATGCTCCCCGACGCGTACCGGATTGCCCTCCTTGCGGTGTTGGTGCTGCCGCATGCCGCAAACAACAGTGACAGGGCGCCCGCCACCAGCACCATGCCGATCGTCGATCCCGCGCCAAACACTGACGCAAGTAATAGCGGCAGCGGTAGCAGCGCCCCGGCATCGGCCGCGGACGACGCTATTGCGTCCGGCATGGCCGACAGGGCCAACACTACCAGCCCCCCGCTTCCGGCCAGGCCGTGCACACATCCTATGACGTACGGGACGTGGCTGTGCGAGTGGCTCATGCTGCCGTCATCACCCACACCCTCGCGTTTGTCGTCGTGGCTGTGCGGATGGGAGTGCGTCGTTCCGTCCTCGTGCGTGTGGACGTGCGAGTGCGTCCAGAGCCGTGACAGGAATGGCAGCGTCCACCCTTTTGTGCCGCCGCCCCTCTCGCGTATCGCCGATATTCCAAGCAGGATCAGCATCACGCCCACCCCCATCTCGAATATGTCAAACAGCTCGTGTGGGATGTTTACGGATAGTATGATGACTAACACCGCCACTAGAAATATGCTAGACGCGTGCCCGAACCCCCATAACAGGCCCGATATGGAGCCCGTTATGCCTGCCCTCTTCTTACTCTGTTTCTCTTCCTCCTTCTTCCCCCGTCTGACGGACGACAGCATTGCGGTTACGTGATCCGGCTCCAATGCATGGTACAGCCCTACCAGCAGTCCGGCCCCCAACAACAGCAGGGGGGCCTCTGCATACGGCGCATGGTATGCGCCTGCAAGCAGCCCGTCCAACACGGTCATGGCATCTCCCCCGAGATCATCCTGCCGCCACTGCCGCCGCCATTGCTGTTGCTAAACAATGATGCTGGAGATGCTGATGGCTGTCCCTGACTCAATCCCTGTTTCATATATGATGTGGGCCTGATTGGATCCTGTATCACAATATTTACCGCGTCGCCTCCTGTCCTGTCCGTGATGCCGATCTCAAGGCGCTTGATCATGTCCGGCACGCCGATCATCACCTGGTGGTCAGACAGCATGTCCGGCAGCCCCTCCTCGATTGCAGGCGTACGCGAGTCCTGGCGGTCTGCTGCCGCAGACGAGTAAGCGCATGCCCCGTACAGCAGCATGACGTCGTTGATGTTTATCCTGCGGTTGCCGGCGATCATGTTCTGGATCGAGTCGGCCGCTGCCGCAAGCATCTCCTCGTCGCTTCTGTCCCTGATATCGTACCGCCTGGTCAGCGGGCCCATGTCCCTGTCTGCTCCCCGCGCGGTTACCCGGATGGTGCACTGCAGGAGGCGGCTGCTGTGTGTATTACGCGTCAACCGCGATCAGGAATCTCCGCCCGTGGGTTTCCAAAGTTGTACGTGTTGCCCGTACCGCGATAGTCCCTCGGCCTGACGGGGCTGCCGCCCTCAAGCCCCCTCTTTGTAAGCGAGAGTCCCGCCAGCAGCTCCACTATCAGCCGCTGGCCAAGGCCCGAGGTAATCCCGCCGTTGTACGAGCTGTTGTCGCTGACGTCGTACGCCGGCGCGACCTCCACCAGATCCATCGCAAAGCGGTCCGGGTCAAAGGATTTCGAGAGCAGCCTGATCATGCGTATGCCCTCCCTGGATGTCAGTCCGTTGGGCTCCGGCTCCCCGGTGCCGGGGGCGTATGCGGGGTCAAACGAGTCTATGTCCCAGCTCAGGTATACCGCGTCCGTCCCGTCGTTTGCGCGGTCCGCAATCTCCTTTGCGATATAGTCTATGCCCATCTCCTCCACGTCGAGCATCGTAAACCATTGAAAGTCCTGGTCGGACATCCACTTGTACAGATCCGGCCCCGGCCAGTATCCGCGCGGTCCCACAAGCGAGTAGTTGCGCCCCTTCATGCACCCGATCTCCATTATGCGGCGTATGTGGGCCCCGTGGTCGTACTTGTAGCCAGTCAAGCCCTGCGGCGCGCAGTCCGCGTGCGTGTCAAAGTGTATCATGCCTATCCGCTTGTACTTTTTTGCAAATGCCCTTACGTTGGCATACGTTATGGAGTGGTCCCCCCCGAGCATGACCGGGATGCCGTCTTGCTCGAGCACCTCCTTGACCTTTACGGTCATCCTCTTGTGTGACTCTATCACGTCGCCCGGCGAGACCTGCACGTCGCCGTAGTCCACGGTTCTGAACGTACCAAACGGGTCGGCCCCGGTCTCTATGTTGAACCGCTCGTACGGCGGGGACGGTATGGTGGACGCGGCGCGCAGGGCACGCGGGCCGTACCTCGCACCCGGCCGTATCGTGGTGCCAAAGTCAAACGGCTCGCCTATTATCGCCACGTCGGGGTTTGCCTCTACCAGCTCGGCGTGGCTTCTGATCCAGGGCAGGTGCAGAAATGTGTTTATTCCCACAAACGGCGCGACGTCGGCCCCCCGGTAATCGTCACCGTAAAACTCCATCCCCATGATAATCAATTATGTGACGCATTGTGGATAAATAAAGATTCCAAGTAAAGTACGCATGCGCGGCGCGACACCGACAAGGCGCGCCGGATCGTATATGGGGGAACGGCCTTCCGCGCGCGCCCTGCTCGCGCGGCAACATCCAAAGTTATAAGCGCGTGCGTCTAGTTCGCGCGTGGTATTTGCAGGAAAGGGACGCGGCGTAAACGAGTGGCGTCACATAAACGAAGGACTCCGATGCGAACGGTACGGACAGCTCTCAAAGGCGGCTTCCCGGTTCGCAAAGGCCTTGAGCATAAACCCGCACAACGGGACCGCCCTGATGCACATTGCGGGCATACGCTACCAGACGGGAAGGTACGACGACTCCGAACGCTGCTATGCAGAGATAGTCGAGTCCGATCCCTCCAACATAGACGCCCTGCAGGGCCTGGGGCTTGCGCTCGAAAAGCAGCACAAGTATGCGGAGGCCCTTGCACACTTTGAGAAGATCCTTGCAATAGACGCCACGTATGACGACGCAGTTGCATACTCGGCCCTCTGCAGGAGCGGACTCGGGGGTCACGACGAGGCGCTTGCGATGCTTGACGGGGTGATATCGAGAAGCGGCGGCCACCACGTGCAGGCCCACTACTGCAGGAGCCGCGTCCTGAGCCGGATGCACAGGGATGCCGAGTCCATATCGGCCCTGAATGACGCAAGGAAGGCCGAGGCCAGGCAGTCTGCCGCCCTGTACGAGCAGGGCAGGGCTCTGTCACGGCAGAAAAGGCACGAGAAGGCGGTGGAGATGTACACAAGGGCGCTGCGCCTGAACCCGGAGAACGCGGACGCGCTCGTGGCAAAGGGCTGGACGCTTGACTATGCGGGGCTTCCCTCAAAGGACGTGGTCCCGCTCTATGAAAAGGCCATACAAGTCGACCCGCACTGCACCGAGGCCCACCTCAACCTGAGCTTCCTGTATGACCGGACCGGCCTGTACCGTAAGGCAGTCGCGTGCCTTGACAGGATTCTCGAGTACGATCCGAGGAACGTCAGGGCCCTTTACAGCAAGGGGATCGCGCTGCACTCGCTAAAGCAGCATGCTGCGGCCGCGTTCTTTTGCGACGCTGCGATACGCGCCGACCCCTCGAACCCCAAGGCCCTGTGCAGCATGGTCTGGATATTGGAGCACCGCAAACAGTATGCGGAGGCCCTTGAATACTGCGATCTGGCCATCGACGCGGATCCGGAGTACGCGTACGCGCACAGTTATCGCGGAAAGCTGCTGTACCTTCTGGAGCGGCACGACGAGGCCCTCATGTCGTACGAAAAGGCGCTCTCGCTTGATCCTGGCAACCGCACCGCTGAGTACTATCGCGACAAGGTTGTGGAAAAAATCACAAAGGCGCAAAAAAGGGCCGCAAAAGGGAGGAAGGGGGGGCCAAGATAGCCGGTGACTGCCGCCATAATTAATGCAGAATGCGCGCCCGCGCAATTCACGGCCCGCCCGACGGGCGATTCGTACTGTACGCAGGCGGCCGGCCCGAAAATATTATGTGTAATTTGCAACAACACGACAGTGACAAAAATCTTATAACATACCACGCCACACCACATGCATGGTCGCGGTAAGCACGCCGGAGGACATAGAGCGCGAGTCCAGGCGCGTCATCACGTCCCTGTACGGCGACGTGATATCCGACTTTAGGGTCAACGAGACTTTTCAGATACCCGAGAAGGGGCCGCGCGTGGCGTGGGACGTGCAGGTGAACTTTATGCGTGACGGGCTAAAGTATACCGTGGACCTCGAGATACAGGAAAAAGATTGCCAGGTTACGAACGCCAGACTGATCGACACCATGACGCCGCTGTGACGGCGGCTCAGGCAGAGAGGATCTCCTTTGCGGTTCTCATCCTTTGCAGGATGTTGTTTACGTACACGTCGGCAAACCTGTCAAAGGTCATGTGGCCGTTCCCGGACCCTGCCGCAGCCGCGGCACGGTGCGACTCGTACTCTGAGTGGAGCCACTCAAAGTCCGACTCCTGCAGCCGTATGATCCCGTTCTGCGACTCGAACTTTGACTCGAACAGGTTTGCAAGAAAGTAGCTGACAAAGTGCGAGTAGCACTTTATGCGGTATTTTGATGCGTACTCCCCCATGTGTTCCTTGTGGTAACTGTCGATCCACTCCTTTATGTCGTTGCGTATGGTCAGCGTGTTGTACTTGCCTGAGAGGTCGAGCCTGTGGCCGTGCATCCTCACCGTATACCGTCCCAGCCTCACCTCGTTCATCAGAATTATCAGGGTGCTTGGCAGGAACATTCCCGGATAGAACGTGTCCGTGACGCTTGTGAGGAGCGCCAGTATGCTCGGCTTGAGGCCGATTGTAGAATATCCACTGCCGGGCATGCAGTGCGTACCGTACTGGCGTTTATATTATTTTATGAATATATTAAAAGTGCGCGTTCCGGCCGGCTTAATTTACGCTTGGGCGCGTCCTGCATCTGGCATTGTGGGCATAAGGCTCTAACCGATCCGGCCGTATGCCGTCAAAACCTTGCACCGTCGCGCGCCGCCTGCAGTGCGCGCCGCCGCGGACGCGCGCGGCCAAGCGCGACGAACGCCTGCAGTCGCCGCGCCTGTAGTCACTGCCCCGTGCGGTTCTTCTTGATGTCCGATATGATCCGCATCACTATCCAGAACGACGCGATTGCGATGGTCCCGACTCCAAGTCCCGCCAGAAACGGCATGCTCTGGTCTGCGCCGTCCTGCTCCCCGCCGCCCATCTGGGTCAGGGCAAAACCGAATATTATCAGTATGACTGCCGCCGCAAACTGCTTGTCCACAGACGGGATGTGCATTGGTAGATTAAAAGCAGTTCGTGGCGCATGCCGTATGTCCTGGCCGGTTCCGGACAGCATCTGGGCATTTCATAGCATTGAGCCTCTGGCGCGGAATCCTGATGGCGCGCCGGGTATTGCACCAGTAGGAGGAGGAGGAGAGGTCGTGGGAGGAAGAGGAAGAAAGAGCGTGCCGTGAGCCGCAGCCCCGCCGCCGTTGCCTCTGCGGGCCGCCTTTGCAGCACCCCTTTCTGCAGGGGCGCCCCGCCGCTTGTTGCATCTTCACATAATACATCTTTTTTTTGTATTTGCTACGTTTTATGCATAAATTTGTATTATACACATGATATCTTATGCGTAATACGTACTTTACATCAAATTTTCAATATTTAATAGGTCTGCATCCGTAACAGATGCGTTGGCGGAGATAGACGGCTTTGGGGCCGCGATCATACTGTTCATTATACTTACACTGGTAGTCGGCGTCCTGTCGGGCCGGCTCATAAAGCAGAGCGGCAAGCGGCTGATTGTCGCGGGCAAGAGCCTGCCGCTTGCCATGGTCGGGACGATGCTCGCCGCGCAGGCCGTGGACGGCAACTCGTCGCTTGGCAACGTGGCGCTGGTCTTTGAGTTCGGGTTCTGGGCCGGGGCCGTCGTGCCCATAGGGCTGGGCGTGTGCCTGCTGATCACGGCCACGTTCTACGCGAAGCCCCTCAACAAGATGTCGATGATAACCCTGCCGGACTTTTACTACAGGAGGTACGGCAACGCGGCAGAGGGCATATCAGGCGTACTCATGATAATCAGCTTTACCGTCCTAGTCGCGGGGAACCTGGCCGCAAGTGGGTTCATACTGGAGATCGTGTTCGGGATTGACTTTTTCTGGGGGATTCTATTCTCGGCCCTGGTGGTGGTTGCGTATACCTGCGCAGGCGGACTGTTTGCGTCCGCGTACACCAACCTGTTCCAGGTGTACCTTGCAATCGCCGCGTTCTGGGTCGGATTCCTGTACTTTGCGGGTGGGTTTGCAGACGCCCCGTGGGCTGTCATATACGCGAATGCGCCGCCCGAGTTCTTGGACCTGTCGGGGCTGTTTGACATCGGCAACGGGGCCCTGATAAACTGGGGCGCCATACTGGCGCTGGGACTGGGCGATATCATCGCCCTGGACTTTATGGAGCGCGTGTTTGCCTCAAAGGATCCGAAGACTGCAAGGCGGGGCGCATACATGGGCGGGGCCCTCACCCTGTTTACCGTCGTGCCCACTAGCATGCTTGGGATCGTGGCGCTCTACTACCTGCCGGGTGACACGGATCCCGGGTTCGCGCTCCCGCTGCTCAGCACCTTGCACATGCCCTTTGCGGTGGGCGCGGCCATACTCATGGGGGTGATCGGCGCATCCATGTCCACTGCCAGCGGTGGATTGCTGGCCATATCAAGCGTCGTGTCGCGCAACCTCGTAAACAGGATAATACGCAGGAGGTGGCTTGGAAAGCCCGGCACAAGCGACCAGAGCCTGCTGTGGATGACGAGGGTCACGCTATTCCCCATGATTGTGGCGGGAACCACGCTGGGATACCTGGTGCCCAACCCCGGGGTCTACCTGGTGCTGGCCTTTGACATCATGTTCGCGGGGGCCTTTGCCCCGCTTACCTTGGGGCTGTTCTGGAAGAAGGCAAACATGCCTGCTGCTGTCGCGTCCCTCCTGATAGCGTCGTTCCTGCGGCTGTCGTTCTTCTTTACCATGCCCGAGGAGTGGGCGGGACTGGACACCATGATCCCGCCGGTCGTCTCGTTCGTGGTGTTCATCACCGTGGCCCTTGCGACCCAGAACCGGTATCCGGGAAAGGCCAGGCACGACGTGCGCGACTACGTGCCGCCCGAGGAGGACGTGATTGCAGGCGAGGACCTAAGGCACTTTAGGGAAGACTTCATGAGCTCGGGACTCGAGGGCGTGCCGCAGGACTCCGGCGGCGACGGCGGGGAGGACTCCGGCGGCAAGGACGGTGGCGCAAAGGGGGTCGGCAACGTGCCCGGCGGCGTGCCGAGCAAGGGAGCCTGAAGTTTTTAACCCGTCCGCACCGACGCCGTAATACCGCTAATGAAGTACCCCGACATATTCAACCCCGACCTGTCGCGCATCGGCGTGCAGGAGTCGCAGATGTACAACCTGGTTGCCGGCGAGCTCGTAACCCAGACGGTAAGGACGGCGCTCGGGCCGCGCGGCATGATGAAGGTGTACGTCGACATCCTCGGCGAGGATACCCTGACCGTGCACGGGGGCGCGTTTCTGCGCAAGATTGACGTGGACCACCCGGCCGCCAAGGCCGTCATCGACGCGGTAAACGCGGTGGACAACCACGTGGGCGACGGAACCACGACCGCGGCGGTGCTGATCGGGGCCCTGCTCAGGAATGCCAAGGAGATGCGCGCCCTGCGCATCCCGACTGCCAGTATCGTTGCGGGATACGAGGCGGGGCTGGAGGCCGCGCTGGCGGAGCTGGAGCGCATAAAGTTCGAGGGCAGGGCCTCGGACCGCCGCACCATGCGTGATCTGGCGCGCTGCTGCATCAGGGGCAAGGCGCTCGGGGAGCTCTGTGAGGGGAGCCGCGTCCGGGATGGCCGGGAGGGTGGCGCCGGAAACGGCACGGGCAATGGCGCCGGAAGTGGCGACATCGTCGACATGCTGGTACGCGCCGCATACTGCACGTCTGACGTGTCCTCCGGACGCGCCCTTACTGATGATGTCAAGATAGAGGAAAAGCCCGGCAGCGCGGCGCAGACCGAACTGGTAATGGGGACCGTGATCGACAAGCCCGTGGACAGCGCCGCCATGCCCCGCGCTATACGCGACGCCCGGATACTGCTTGTAAGCGAGCCGCTTGAGCGCAGCCGCACCAAGACAGAGTCGGAGATTTCGATGGACTCTCCCGGACAGATGAAGGAGTTCCTGCGGCAGGAGTCCGAAGACGTGCGCGGCGCGGTGAGCGGGGTGATCGGCAGCGGCGCCAACGTGGTCATATCCCGCAAGGGGATTGACGACGAGGCCCAGGAGCTGCTTGCAAGGGGCGGCATAATCTCCGTGAGGCGGGTCAAGCACAACGACATATGGTGGCTTGAAAAGGCGACGGGCGCCGTCACATGCACGGACATACGCGACATGTCAGGCGCGAGGATGGGGCATGCGGACCTGGTATGCGAGAGGAGCGTGGGCGGGGACAGGATGCTCTTCGTCGAGTCCGGGCGTGACGACGCAAAGTCCGTGACGCTCCTCCTGCGGGCCAACTCAAAGAGGTACCTGGACGAGTTTCACCGCACCGCGCTCAACGTGCTGCACGTGCTGAGGGATTTCATCGAATGCCCGTACCTGGTGTACGGGGCGGGCTCGTGCGAGGCCATTCTCGCGCGGCGGGTCAGGGACGAGTCGGGCGTGATGGCAGGGAAGGCGCAGGTCGCGGCCGCAAGGTTTGCAGACGCGCTCGAGTCGGTTACGATGGCCCTTGCCGAGAACGTCGGGATTGAGCCGCTGGACGCGCTGCCGCTCCTGCGCTCAAAGGTGCACGGCGACCGCCGGGGATCGCGTGCTGCAGCAACCCGTAGCTGTGGTAACGCTGGAGGGGCCGGTGACGGGGACAACGGCGCTACCGCCTCCAACCCGCCCTCGGGCTGGTACGGCGTCGACCACGCCTCCAGAAGCATATGCGACGTCTCCCTCCTGCCCTACAGCGTCATAGAGCCGTATGCCGTAAAGGCCCAGGTCCTCAAGAGTTCCGTCGAGGCCGCATGCGCCGTCCTGAACGTGGATGACGTCTTTGTCAAGGACTTGATCGACAACACGCACTGCCATATAGACGGCACCGTGCACGCCCACAAGGATCCTGGCAGGAACCACAACCACTGGGAGCAGGAGGGCCTGGAGCAGCGCCAGATGCATCACTACTATTAGGCCCTGACTGCCCGCATTCCTGCCCCGTGTCATGGAGTGGGGGGGGGGGGAGGAGAAGGATTGAACGGTTACCGCGCCGCTATCGTCACCGCTATGGGCTACTTTGCTTCCCGCAGCGCGTCTGCAATGCCGCTTACGATCAGTTCGTTGACCCTCTGTCCGGGGGCCCTGCCCCTGAGCCGCTTCATGGCGATTCCCATGAGGGGCCCCGCCGCCCGCTCGCCCTGGTTTGAGATCATCTCCATGTTGTCTTGTATTATCCCGCTTACTATCTCCTCAAGCTCGTCTGCGCCGACGCTCTGTATGGACGCCGACTTTATGGCGTCTGAGACGGTTCCGGCCTTGGCCGACATTATGGCCTGGAATATCATCTCGACTGACTCCTTGGCAATCTCGTTTTCCCCGAGCATCTCAAACGTCTCGCGTATCATCTGATCGTCAAGCCGTCCGACGTCCATGCCCTCCTGCCTGCCCAGCCTCGTTATCGACGAGCAGAGAGCGGATGCCACAAACGTGGGTTCCACCGCCGCAGTCGCCGCCCGGGAGCCCCGCCCGGACGCAATCTCCTCGAACAGTTCTAGGTATGGCGAGTCCCAGAGCTGCTCTGCAAGCTGCCTGTTGATGCCGTATGCGTCCTGCAGGTCCGACACCGCCTCGCTCCACGGTTTTGGCACGTCGGCCGCGGCGCGGTCCAGCTCCTCCTGCGTTATGGTAATCGTGGGGACGTCAGTCTCCGGGTACATGCGCGCAGAGCCGGGCCGGGGCCTCAGAAACGCGGTCCTGCCGTCGGCCGTGGCAAGCCTGGTGTCGGCCGGGACGCCGTCCGTTGCAATGCGCCGCACCCTTGAGATTATCTGGTCTATGATGGGGCCCGTCCTGCCGGCCGGGGCCGCCAGCATGATGAACGCGTCCGTGTCTAGGCTTGCCTGCAGCAGTCCTGCCACCCCGGCCACGTCCCGCTCCGTTATTCCGTACGCCGGAAGCTCGTCGGAGTGGAATATGCCGCCCACCCCGAACCGCCTGACGAGCTCCGCTATCTCCTTGCCGAGCCTGACGTCCTCGTGCGGGGAGTATCCGAATATTCCGGCCGCGTTCCTGAACGCGACTGCCATGATTGTATGGTTCTGCTTTACGGCCCTCTGGATTATCTTCGATGACGCGGACTGCCTGAATACGCCGGTTACGTCCGCCCTGTCCCGCGACGCGTCGTGTTCCCACCGGCACTCCCGCAGCCTTGCTGATATGGCAGTCAGCCCGTGCTGCCTGTACGCCTCGTACGACACCACGTCTGCAAGCTGGTCGAGCTGCTGCACCCCCTTGACCTCCACCACGCTGCCCCCGCCGTCCCTTATGCTCACGTTGACGTCCTGCCTGATGGAGCCCAGGCCGCGCGTCACCATCCTGGTGCCCCGCAGCATCCTCCCAAGCGACAGGGCCGCGGCCCTCACCGCGTCCGGATCAGACACGGCAAACGGTTCCGTTGCGATCTCGACTAGCGGAACCCCGAGCCTCTCTAAGCCGTACCCCTTGGCATCCACGCCCGCATGGGCTCCCGCCTCCAGTATCCGTGCGGCGTCCTCCTCCAGGCATATGGACTGGACTCCGATTCTTGCGATGCCCGGCGCCCCGCCTTCCAGTCCCTGCTGCGGCGGCGGCAGCGGCACGTCAAACGACCCCCCCTCCGACACCAGCATGGTCCGCTGGAAGCCTGTCGTGTTTGAGCCGTCCACCACGGTCTTCCTCATGGTGTGGAGCTCTGTGTACGTCCTGGACTTGAGCGCGGACGCGATTGTCAGAGCCGTCCTCTTGGCGTCGGGATCCAGCCGGTGCGGCGGCTCCTCGTCCTGCTCGACCAGGCAGCTGCTGTTGTAGTTTGCATAGTACGTGATGGTCTTGGCCCTTGCCCCCTCGAAGAGCGCCGCCGGGTCGTGCCCCCCGACCTCGCCGCTTGATGATCTAAGCCTGCGGCTGAACGTTATGGGGTACGCGTCAGGCTCGGCCGGCGGGCAGCCGCAGAACAGCTTTTTGCCGGTCGCAAGCTGCTGGTGTATCTCCAGCCCCACCATGACGCCCAGGTCCCCGAGGCTTGGAGTCCCCCGCGCGCTCACCGTGAGGTCATCTCCGACGCGACGTTCTCAAGCATTATCCTTCTGATTCCCTCCGAGTCCTCCGCCAGCGAGGCGGCCCACATGGCCTTTACCAGGGCGACCTCCGGTATCATGTCCCCAAGCGGCACCACTCCCATCTCCATCAGATCGCGCCCGCTCTCGTATACTGTCATTGCCGTCCTGCCGTCTATGCACTGCGACGTCATGCCCATGAACACGCCGCGCTCGCCGGCCCTTGCAACCTGCCCGTACACGGCCCTTCCCACGTGCCCCAGGCCGGTCCCCTCGAATATTATGGCCCTGCATCCGGAGTCGATTATGTGCCCCAGGTGGGCCGGGTCGTACCCGGGGTGATACTTTACGAGCGCAACCCTCTGGTCGAGCGATATCTTGGGACTGTATTCGGGGCCAGGACGCGGCCGGCCTGCGCCATCCAAACTGTCTGGGGATATGCCACCGTCGGCAGATACGACAAACGCCGGCCTGCCGCCTATGGTCTCAAAGGCGTCCCTCCTGCTTGTGTGGTTCTTTCTGACTCTGGTGCCCATGTGGCACGCTATCTCGCCGTCCCCGGAGCCGCCGTGCATTGCGACGTAGACGCCGCCGCCGTTATGTGAAGCGATGAACCTTGCGGCCCCGATCAGGTTGGTCGCGGCGTCCGACGACGCCCTGTCCGGTGACCTCTGCGCGCCCACCAGAACGACGGGAATCGGGAGCCCCGCAAGCGCAAACGACAGGAACGCGGACGTGTAGTGCATCGTGTCGGTTCCGTGCGCCACTATGATGCCCGCGTACGGCCTGACGCCTCCTGCTGATGTGGCGGCGGCGGTACCGGACTTGTTGCCGTCACCCCCCACCGCGGTATCTCCGGCGCCGAGGCCCGCGGCGCGCTCGTCTATACACCGCGCAAGCGTCAGCCAGTGCTCCGGCATTATGTTCTCAGAATACTCGGATATCACCACCTCCGAGTCTATCTCGGCTATGTCGGCCAGCTCCGGTATGGAGTCGAGCAGGTCCGAGGCCGACAGCACGGGGGTCACGGCCCCGGTCCTGTAGTCTATCCTGCTCGCTATCGTGCCGCCGGTCGAGAGCAGCAGTATTCTCTTCTCTCCTGCGCGGTTTCGTGCCGCCGGTCCGGGGGGCTCCGCGGCCGTGCCGCCGCCATTGACACTGCTGTCGCCGCCCCTCCTCCCTATGTCCGTGACGGCACTGCGCCTGTCCACTGAAATCTCCATTATCCGGTCAACGTTGATGCCCGCATTGTACCCGCTGCTCAGCTTTGCCACGACGTGCGAGTCGTCGTCGTGCTCGTATCTGGGCATTAGGAGCCCCGCGCGCTTGGTGCCGTCCTTGTAGGTTATGACAACGGAGTCTCCGACCGCGGCGCCCGCGTCGTTCAGCGCCCGCAGCGCAGCGCCGCGGTATCCGCCCGTATCGTTCATGGCAGACAAACTGCCCCTGCCATCTTAATTAATTATCTGTAGTAAGAGACGGCCAGCTTCTCGCCTATCTTCAGGTCCTTCTGCTCCCTGACCTTCTTGACGGCCTCCTCAAAGTGCCGCATCGTAACCCTGGCCTCGGTGCTCTTCTTCTCCACGTCCTTTACGTCGGGGTAGGCGTCGAGGAACTCGTGTATCACGAGCGAGACTGCCGTGTTTGCGATGGACGCGGTGTCGGCGCCGCTCATGCCGTCTGTCATCTCGGCAATCTTGTCAAAGTTGACGTGCTGCGGGTCGTCGGGACTGTCGACGGTCGGGATCTTCTTGGCGTTTATGCGCAGTATGCTCTTGCGGCTCTCCTTGTCGGGCAGCGGAATCTGTATTATCTTGTCAAACCTTCCTGGCCTCAGCAGGGCGGGGTCTATCATGTCGGCCCTGTTGGTGGCGGCCAGAACCACCACCCCGTGCATGTTCTCCATGCCGTCCAGCTCGGTGAGCAGCTGGGAGACGACGCGCTCCGTCACGGCCGTCTCGCCCCCGGCACCCCTGACCGGCGCGATGGAGTCTATCTCGTCGAAGAACACCACGCACGGCGCCGACTGGCGCGCGCGCTTGAATATCTCGCGTATGCCGCGCTCGGACTCGCCGACCCACTTTGAGAGCAGCTCGGGCCCCCTGACCGACACAAAGTTGGCCTCGCTCTGGGTGGCGACGGCCTTTGCAAGCAGCGTCTTTCCGGTCCCGCTGGGCCCGTGCAACAGTATGCCGCGGGGCATATTGTGCCCAAGCTTGTCGTACAGCCCAGGATACTTCATGGGCCACTCGACTGCCTCCTGCAGGTCCCTCTTTACGTCCTCCAGCCCGCCTACCTCTTCCCACTTTACGTCGGGGTTCTCTATGAAGACCTCGCGCATGCCGGACGGCGTGACCTCTATGAGGGCCTTTGTAAAGTCCTCGTGGTTCACCACCAGCTTGTCGAGCGTCTCGGGCGGGATCTTCTCCTCCTCCAGGTTCAGTATGGGCAGCAGCCTCCTGAGGCACTTCATTGCGGCCTCCTTGCACAGGTACTCGAGGTCCGCGCCGACGTACCCGTGGCTTACCGAGGATATCTTGTCCGTGTTGACGTCGTCGTCAAGCGGCATGTTGCGGCTGTGTATCGCAAGTATGTCCTTGCGGCCCCTCTTGTCCGGCACCTTGATCTCGATCTCGCGGTCGAACCTGCCGGGCCTCCTCAGGGCCGGGTCTATCGCGTTGGGGCGGTTGGTGGCGGATATCACTATGACCTTGCCCCGTGCCTCGAGGCCGTCCATGAGGGAGAGCATCTGCGAGACGACCCTGCGCTCCACCTCCCCCGTGACCTCCTCGCGCTTTGGGGCGATCGAGTCTATCTCGTCTACGAATATTATCGACGGGGCCTTCTCCCTTGCCTCCTTGAATATCTCCCTGAGGCGGGCCTCGCTCTCGCCGTAGAACTTGCTCATTATCTCGGGCCCCGATATGCTAATGAAGTGTGCGTTGCTCTCGTTTGCGACGGCCTTTGCAAGCAGCGTCTTTCCGGTGCCCGGCGGGCCGTACAGCAGGACGCCCTTTGGCGCCTCTATGCCGAGCTTTTCGAATATCTCGGGGTGCCTGAGCGGAAGCTCTATCATCTCCCTGACCTTTTTGATCTCGTCTGTCAGGCCGCCGATGTCCTCGTATGTGACCTGGGGCACGCCGCGGAGGGTCTCGCCCTTTTCTGCTATGGTAAATGTGGTCTTCTGCGTGATCAGCACCGCGTCGGATCCCGGCGTAACCGATATGACCTGGAACGTCAGCCTGCCGCCAAAGTACGGGACCATCACGTTGTCGCCCTTTATCAGCGGGACGCTCTCGAGCGCGTCGGCCAGGTACCTCTCGTCGATGGGCGGTATCGACTCCAGCGGGGCCACCACCACCCTCTCGGCCGCGACGGCCTTTATCTTCTTGACCATGATGGTGTCGCCTATCGCGATGCCGGAGTTGTTGCGGCCCAGGCCGTCGATCCTTATGATCCCCTTGCCCTCGTCTGACGGGTAGAGCGGAAGGCACTTTGCGACCGTGCGGCGCTTTCCCTTTATCTCGATTACGTCACCGGTCGAGGCGCCAAGCGTGTCCATCGAGTCGTAGTCTATCCTTGCGACGCCCCTTCCCACGTCCCTGGTGTACGCCTCCAAAACCTTCAGGGACAGTCCGCTCTGGCTCATGGGTGGAAATGACCCTGCCTACATTTTATACCTTTGTCAGATTGGCTGCAGGTTGCGGAGCCCAAAAATCGGCCTCCTCCCTCCCGCCAACTGCGACATCGCGTTCTTCACCACCACCACTCACTGTCCGCTCATCCGTGGCAGCCGTGTTCCTCTCCCCGGTGCCACCTCCTTGCAAATTCCTGCAGGCGCCACCGCGGCCCCTCAGACGACATGTGCGGCCCGTCGGTTGCCACCGCGCGAACAGGCCCGTGGGATCGAGTGATCTCGCCAGCGGACCTGGATTAGTGGGAAGGGGGAAGGGAAGGGCGGGAAATGACTTGTACTGCATCTCGCGCGCAGTCTTAGGCCTCCCTTGGCAAGTGCCTTGCTGCAGACGCGGCGTATGCCGGGCTCGGCCGGCAGACTTTGTGTCGGCCGTTACGTGCAGCTTGCCAAACGGCTTTTCCGCGCGTGCTCGTCCCGTAATGCAATTCTCGCGGATGATGAGGACGGGTCCGGACGGGCCGAGGGCAAGGTCGTACTTTTCCCCGTCACGCGCCGTGCGGTTCCGGCCGGCTCTTCCCTGACGCCGCTGATGCTCTGTCCCCCTCTATTTTTTGCGTCTTCAAATTCGTAAATGGACGCGTCAAGCTTTCAGGATCCCCCTGCGTAACGGAGTTCGGGCGAGTCGTCGTCTCCAGACGACCTGCTGTACATGCCCCGGTTCTGCCCGCATCCCTGCCGCGTAAGGGACGTGTGACTGCCGGGGAGACGAGCAGGCCGTTGGTGTAACTCGGAGGGACATGTTCCTGCGGCAGTTGAGACTTCTCGGCTCCCCCTTTTCACGCGGTTCCTGTACGTGTGCCACAGCGTCTTGTCCATCTTGGCACGTTTCTGTGGCTCCACTGCCACCGCCTCGGCCATGCGGCACGGCCAAGCATCCGGGTATGAGTCCACTTTCAAGACGCGCCCAGATCCTAATCGCATGGCCCGATCGTGACGTTTCGCCACTCTAGGCGGGACTGTGCCACACAGCCTGTACACGCTCAGGCCTGTTCCGAGTTCGTGCCTGAGCGCACCCTGAGTTTTGAAATTTCAGGCACGGTGGCACGCCAACCGATGCTTTTTTATATGCCTCTGGTGACCCTTGTTTAGAATGGAAACAAGGACGATCGTACATGCCTTCGTACTAACCGTAGCAATTGCGGCGGGATCTATACTAGCAACTGACTTGTACGTAGGCAACGATCTCGGTACAGAGTCTGCCACTGCCCAGGAAGCGATGGCGCAGCTTGGCTCGCCCTTTGCCCGTGGAGACTACATGAGTTTTGATGTGCCTACTGGTGTAACCGCATCCTTCCCCCCGTTCCCCCCCTACCCCTTACCCCCATACCCTCCTGGTTATCAGGGTCCTCAATTCCCCTCCGGCTATGATTCCTATAACCATCCGGGTTTCACCATGGACAACGGAAACGCCGTCTTTGGCGTGGTCATCCCACACCTTGGGACTTGGATTTACAACACAATATCGCCGAACTTTGCCGAGCCGTCTCTGGCGTTCCGCTATGTCACGATTATACTGAATGTAGGCTATGATGCCACGGCGCCTTACAGCGAAAATGCAAAGGGCGTCTATTCGCACATAGATAACCGCGACTCATCCGAGTATACGGATAGCACGAACATGAACACTGCATCAATACAAGCGATGTACCGCCTTGCAATGTCGTTCGACGACAGTGAGAAGGCACGGTGGGATAGAATGCTGACTGACAGCGGACTTTCGGTAAGCGACTACAACTATTTTGGTCAGTCTGGTTTTACTTCGTCGACTTGTAGCGATTCGACTCAGCATCTGTCAGGGCTTTCCAGCGATAGGGCGGCTGTCGCCATCGGCAACATTGCCGCCCAGTGCGTCATAGAAGGACGCGCGAATGATGGCTTTAACCAGGTCTTTAATGGAGATACCCGCAATCAGTTCAGGGACAATACCGGTTACACGCCCGTCAACACTGTCGATAACTTGGTGGATCTGTCACGGTGGCAGCCGCTGACATGGGAGACAAGCGACGGCTATACAATCACGCAGAAGTACATCACCCCGCAGTGGGCCAACACAGAGCCGTACACCGTTGGGCTAGACCCGCGTGATCACCGCGCGCCTGTTCCCACAAAAAGCAACTATTACGCAAACCCAGCGGACTACAAGGCGCAGGCAGATGAGGTGTTGAACGCCGTTGCGGCCTTGACCCAAGAACAAAAGATGTTAGCCGAGTACTTTGACAACAAGGCTCGCGAGACACTGTTCTTCCCCGCAGTGGAGGCATTGCCAAGAGACGATCTGAAAGGTCTTGTCGCGACCGACGCGTGCCCGCCTAGATTTGTTCCGGGACAGGGACTTGTGCCCTATGCCGAGTGTCTGAACACCCGGGACTTTTGGCAGCTGGACTTTATGTTGCACATTGCGCAGTTTGACGCGGGCATTGTAACGTGGCAGGAAAAGACCCGTCATGACGCCGTGCGACCCATAACGGCAATCCAGTATCTCTATGACGGCCAGAATGTTGACCATTACACTGGACAGGTCGACGGAGGCGACTGGACACCCTACTTGGTCACGAGCGACCATCCAGAGTATCCCTCTGCCACGACTTGCTTCTGCGCAGCCCAAGCGGCGGCATGGAAGCTGTACCATAACGACGGCAATCCCAACGGCCCCGATGCCATTCCCGACATCAACGGAAATAATGCACCAGATGACTTGGCCGGTTTGCTGCTCCCAGGAAGTTCGGTACACGAGCCCGGCAACCCACCCCCTCCCGGTGTATACGTCTCATTTGAAACGTGGAGCGACTACACGGCTGAGTGCGCCGAGAGCCGCATATATGGCGGCGTGCACTTTAGGGATGCCGTAGACGCATCACTGAACCTCTGTGGCGATGTAGGCGAAAAGGCATACGAGTACTTCGATACCCTGCTGGCCGGAACCGCCGACCTCAAGAGGCCTGCCGTGGCACTGTCGCCAGATCCACTGCGTGACCCATCCAACTTCCCTGCTAGGTCATTGGTCTGCAGATAGCCGTCTTTGTTCCCTAGGACCCTTGGTTAGATACTGCTTTCAATTTGCGTGTTCCGGCCCGTCCGCCCCTAATCCGTTTCTATTCTCCTGCTAAGTGCGTCTGTTCTTGATGCCCCCATACTGTGTGCCTTCAGGTACTCTGCAAGGGACGTTTATTGCCCTTCCCTGCCCGTCCTCGTCACAGCCGTAAGGGTTCTTCCGCCTGAAGGAGTGGCGCATGACAGCGCGGTCCCCGGTATGTATCGGCGTATCATTGTGATAGCCGCGGACTATATGCAGAAGCGGAGGCGTGGCTCAAGGGGCACATGCAGGAATGAAATGAGCAGGATCCTCGCCGCCTAGCATGGAAAATGGCGCCCCGCTGACACTGCATGCTCCGACGAACAGCTCCGAATGGTTCTGCCACGGACAGCTTGCACGAGGCATACGCGGATCGTCCTGTTCCAACCGGTCATTCGAGTAGGCGCGCATACGAGAGCCTCACGGGTTGGAGGCAGCACCTTACAGTAACCGATAAATGCACCGCGCATGGGCAAGCCAACAGTTGGATCTCGACACCATCACCCAGAACTCCATAATCTACGTCCTGATTGCGTGGGTTGTCATCGTGGTTGTCGCAAAGGCCGTCCGGCTCGACCGGCACGGGTTCTCGATAACCCCGTACAGCCTCACGTACAAGAACGCGGGCGTCAACTCGGTGCTCGTGCGGATGCTTGGCCGCACCCGGCGTGGCATACGGGTCTTCGCGGACGTGAGCGTGGTGGCCGGGTTCCTGATGATGGGCTTTGCGTTCTGGTTCCTGCTAAACAACGTGTCGAACTTTTTTGTGGCGCAGGACGAGTTCGCGGAGCTGACGGTCCTCATACCCGGCGTCACGCTGACGTCGGCCACGTCCATAATGTACTTTCTCCTGTCCATCCCGATAGTCCTGGTGATACACGAGGGGGCTCACGGCATAGTGGCCGCCCTTGAGAGGATAAAGATCAAGACGGGCGGGTTTGCCGTATTCATCGCGCTCTTTGCGGGGTTCGTGGAGCCCGACGAGGACGAGTTCAAAAAGGCAAAGCGCGTCTCCAAGCTGCGCGTCATCGGGGCGGGGGCCACGTCAAACGTCATATTCGCGCTCGCGCTCGGCGCCATACTCCTTACAAACCCGCTGTTTGCCATAGTGCTGCCCGATCCGATCCGCGAGGCCTTTTACGAGCAGCCCGAGGGCGTGCTGGTGCTCTCAGTCATCGAGGGGTCCGGCGCCGAAGGGGCCGGGATGCTGTCAGGGGACATAATCACCCGGATAAACGGCGCCGAGATAACCACGCCGCTTGACTTTCCGCAGCTGGAGCCCGGGGAGGTGGCCGAGGTGGAGGTGCTGCGCAGCGGCCAGTACGTGTCGTTTGAGGTCCCGATAACCCCGGCGCCTGACGATCCGGAGAGGGGGCTGGTCGGCATAATGCGCGACAACTCGCTTGCGTACAAGCCGGTGCTGGACTTTATCGAGTGGAACGATCCGGCGCTCTCGATGTTCCTGCTGTGGCTGTGGATGATATCGTTCTTCATCGGGATAATCAACATGCTGCCCCTTCCGATCCTTGACGGCGGCAAGTTCATCCACAGTATACTTGATGAGAGGATATCCGAGCGGGCGCTCACCGTGGTAATGATCGGGACGTACGCGTTCACGTTCGTGCTGTTCGTGCTGAACATAGCGCTGTCCTATTTAAAGTCCGGATGGTTTACGATATGAGCTCCCCGGCCACCCTGCAGGCCGGCGGCGGCCCGGGCGCCGGCGTAGCGCCGGGGACGTGCGACCGGTGCGGCACCGGGCGCGCCGCATACACGCGCAAGTACTCCGGGCAGTCCCTGTGCACCAAATGCTTTAGGCGCTCGATATCAAGAAAGGCCGCAAAGACCGTCTCCAAGTATGGCATGATCAGGGACGGGGACAGGGTGGCAGTCGCGGTATCCGGCGGCAAGGACTCGCTTGCACTGCTGCAGATAATGCACGAGATGTCGCAGGGGCACAACTTTGAAATCGACGTCATAACCATAGACGAGGGGATCCCCGGATACAGGGACGAGGCGCTCGGGATAGTCTCCGACGTGTGCGGCTCGCTGGGGGTGGGGCACAGGGTGTACGCGTACAAGGATCTCTTCGAGGTGTCCCTTGACGAGGCGCTCGGCCTGAGGCAGCGGCCGCAGAACCAACAGCAGGGAACCCGGGGAATGTCGTCGTGCTCCATATGCGGCACGCTCAGGCGCAGGGCCATAGACATCGCCGCGGCCGACGTGGGCGCCGACGCGGTCGCGACGGGGCACAACCTTGACGACATGCTGCAGACGTTTCTCATCAACATGCTGTCCGGCGACACCGACAAGATCGCGTGGATGGGTCCCGGCGGCGCGACGGGGGCGGCGGCCGATGCCGGCGCAAGCCCCCGGAGGATAAAGCCGTTCTGCGAGATCTACGAGTCGGAGATAGTATTCTATGCGTTTGCAAGCGGGCTCCCGTTCCAGCAGGAGCCGTGCCCCCACATGAACGAGGGGATAAGGACCGAGATACGCGAGTTCCTAAACTCGCTGGAGTCTGAACGGAGCGGCATAAAGAACAGCATGTACGCGTCGGTTCTCCGAATCGTGCAGATGGCCCACGGGCGCGGCGCGGCGCCCGGGCCCCGGGAGGCCGGCGGGCCGGACGGCGCCGCTGACACTCCTGCCGCCACCATCCCCGCCCCCCCGGAATCCGCCGGCAAGCGGCGCTCTTCGTGCCCGCGGTGCGGCGCCAGCTGCACGGGGGGAGACAGCGGAATATGCTCCGTGTGCGAGACGATGGCCAGGCTGGGTCGCATCCGCCGCTAGCAGACATCCCGCCCGCCCCGCGATCTTAATGCAAATATAGCACTTCGGCCACCATACGTTGGTAGCAGGGAGGATTGGGGTGCCAGCCGTGCCCCGTTCTGAAACCGGCTATACGCAGAGATCAGTAACTGCTGGGTAAATCTCCAGATGGGCGGTTCCCGCTTGGCGTGCGGAAATGAAATCACGCCGGGGCGGGTGGTTGCAAGGCTGGAACTGTTCGAAGGGACGGCTTCCAAGCCTGAGCCACCGAAAGGGACTAGGTCCGGGAGGGAGCAATCCTAAGGTGGAGCTTCCACGCTTCCCCGTCAACGTGGCGGATCTTGTACGCCTCGAGATGGGGCCGCCTGTCTGGACTGGAGCCGGCAGGGCTGCTACCTTAATTAAAACCGCACGCGCAGCGCGGAGCATGGACATGATGCCTTCGGGAGGGGGAGCAGATTCCCGCAGCTATGACGGGTTTGAGAAAAGCCAGCTGCCAGCTGAGATGCGCCCGGCGTTTGGCGCGCTCCGGCAGTTCTGCATGTCGCTTGGCGGCAACGTGATAGAGGATGTCAGGCCCCACCGCGTCGTATTCTGCAAGTCCATGAACACCAGGTGGTTTGCAGACGCCAAGCCCTCCGATGACGACCCCGGAGTGGTCATAATCAAGATACGCACCGGATGGCGGGATCCGATACGGATGGTTCGGATGGACCGGGGCGGCCCCTCCAGGGAGATCAGGGACGCGATTGCGGCCGCGTACGGTTCGGTGCGCTGACCGCGCGTCCGCGCGGCACCGGTTCCTGCGTGTGTCGGCACCACGCCGCGGCCCCGCCCGTCACGGGTACCTTACGTCAAATGACTGGAACTCGCCGAGCGCCTCCTCGTTGCGGATCTCCACGTCTTCCACCCTGGCGTTTGCCGGCCCCGCATGCGCCCACTCTATGACGCGGCCGAGCGCCTCCTCGTCCCCCTCAAGAACGGCCTCTACGCGGCCGTCCTTGAGGTTCCTGACCCATCCAAGTATGTTGTTCTTCTTTGCCGTTACCTTGAGCGCCTGGCGGAAAAAGACGCCCTGCACGCGGCCCGTGACAAAGATTCGAACCCGGCGGTCTGCCATTCTGTACGGCCGTCGGACTGACCATTAATCAGTTTTGACATTGTGTCTGCGATGGGTGCGGCACAACGTAATACCACGGGCCGAGCCGCCAACTGCAGCCGTTGCCATGCCGCGGCTGCTAACGCCTCTCCTTGATCCTGGCCCTTCCGGTCTTTCTTGCGGCAATGCTTCCGACCTTTGCCCCCGGGGGCGCGTCTCTGGATACGGTGGAGCTCTGCCCCACGTGCTGGTGCCTTCCGCCCCCGTGCGGGTGCACGTACGCGGCCTGGGCCACTCCGCGGACTATGGGGTACTTCTTGCCCTTTGACCTGAACTTTCGCCACTTGCCGCCGGCGCTCATGAACGGCCTCTCGCTCACGCCGCCCCCTGCCAGCGTCCCGATCATGGCGCGGTTCTTTGGGTTCAGCGTGGTGAACTTGCCGGAGGGAAGCTTGACCGTCACGCCCTCGTCGCCGTGGGAGAATATCGTCGCGTTCGTGCCGGCCGACTTTACAATCGCGCCGCCGTCGCCGTAGTGCTTTTCTATGTTGCACACCACGGTGCCGTCCGGTATGTTCTGGACGCTGATCACGTTGCCTTCCGCAATGTCCGACTTTAGCCCGAACTGCACCATGGAGCCCACCTTGGTGCCCAGCACGGCCGGCACGAACGATACCGAACCGTCGCCGAACCTTATCTTGGAGAGCGGCGCGTCGCGGCCGCGCTCGTGGACCAGGTCAATGACCCTGCCTTCCAGCTGGTCGCCGAGCTTGAACCTTGGGTAGATTGCCCTTGCGCCCACCTTGCCGGTAAAGGAAGCCCTGAACTGGTTTCCCCCCCTGCCTCTTCTCCTTACAAGTGGCCTCTTACCCATTGTGATCGTGTCGGCTGGAGGACGGGATTTTAAGCTTTTGTTTATAATGCATGGCGTGCAAGCGACTGGCATGGTAGCAGGAGCAGAGGCAGGAGCAGAAACGGCACCGGCAACCGAACCCGCGATAATAGTCTCGACATATCCGGACAAAGCGGCTGCAGCCGGCGCCGCAGCAGCTCTTGTGGGGTCCGGACTTGCGGCATGCGTGAACATATCTGAGATATCCTCGTTCTATTCGTGGGAGGGCAAGATGGTAGAGGACGAGCGCGAACACATCGCCATATTCAAGACCACGTCGGACAGAAAGGAGGAGCTAAAGGAGAGGATAGGCACGACGCACCCGTACGACGTTCCGGAGATTGCAGAGATCGCCGTGTCTGACATCAACGAGCCGTACATGCGCTGGCTTGCCGCCTCGACCAGTTCCCCCACCGCTGCCGCCACCGCCTCTGATGGCGGCCGAGGCAACGGCCCGTGACGGCGATCGGTCTCTGACACTCGCGCCCGCACCATGTGATGCCGTAGATGATGGGAGAAAAGGCAGAGAGACGCCGCCGTCATTCCACCGCGTATCTTAGCAGCGCCACTATGCCGCCAAGCCCCGCCGCGCGCAGCCCTATGTCCGTCGACGAGTCCACTCCGTACACGTCGGCCCCGGACTCCTCGGCCATATTGAGAAGGTCCACCACCTTCTGCTCGTCACCGTACTGCTGCAGGGCCCCGTCGGCAAATATCAGCGAGTCTACTGCGCCCATCCTGGCCGCAGCTAGGGTCTCCTCGTACCCCATTGCATACCTTGGAACCTTCTTGTGCGCGTGCCCGATGATCCTGTCAAGTATGCCCGAGACGAGCGCCAGCTTGCTGCTTGAGATGGCCTCGCGCATAGCCTCCGACTTTGCAAATACGTGTATTCCGTCCTCGCCTCCGGAGTCTATCCCCTCCACCATTATAATCTCGTATCCGGGACGCCCCCCCCTTGGCTGCCGGCCGCCGATGTAGTTTGCAAACCTCTTCTTCGTGTTTCCGGGGCCGAACAGTATCAGGGTTCTGGATTCCTGCCCTCCGACTCCGCGCGCCGCCTCCTTTGCAACGGCGTCTATGGCCGACGCAACCTGGCCGAAAAAATCCTCCATGTTGTGGCTCGTCTTGTAGCGCTTGCCGCCCCTGCCAGAGTACATGTTGGGCGAGACGTCAAGGTGCGTGCCCCTTAGGAGCGCCACCCCGCAGTCGGCGGTGTCCATTGCGACCAGGATGAATGTCGAGTTGCCGCCCTTCCCGCCGCCGCCCTTGAGTATCCTGCGTTCCGTCCTGGCCCATCCGCCCTTCCCGCCTCCGGCCCTCTGGACTCTCTTTGAGATGGTGATGGCGTCGCCGGCCGCTACCGTCATGGAGTGGTGCGTCCCGTGCGGGACAGAGTCGTTGTTTGACTCGTGCACGGTCCCACCTATCCTCAGCCTCTCAATCGTGCCGTCAAGCGAGATCTTTTCTGCCATAATCGTGACCGTGATCCTGACGCGCTCGCCGCGGTCGGGCCTCGAGTAATCCCTGTCGCGCTTTAGCACCCGGGTCGTGGAACCCGTTATCATGTCGCCGCGCTTGATCACGCGGCGCAGCGCAAGCAGGTCGTCGGCGTCCTCCGCGATTGCGGAGAGTGCAGACTCGTCCTTTCTCTTGACTATCATGGCTTGCGTCCCTGATGACAATGCCCGTGTCTGATAATAACGGTATTGCGTCGGAGCATGCTGTGCATGGACGCCTGCAGCATCGCCTTGCTATGGTGTATCGGCCGGGCCTGAGGCTGCCGCCGCCGCATCGCTGCCGTCACCCGTCTTCTCCCTGAGGTAGTCTTTCAGCCAGTCCATGGTTATCACGCCGGACTCCGAGAGGTTGGCCAGGGAGTTTGATGACGCCTCCCCGGTGACCTTGCCGTTGAACCGCCTCAGCTGGCGCCACTTGAGGTCGGTGTTTCCGCTCTTTGACTTGTAGATGATGCCCAGCACGTCCCTTGCGTTCACGAACGTTACGTCCCTGAGTTTTTTTAGCGTGACCTTGTCCGCCGCCTCCACGTATATCTCGCCGCTTGACTCGCCGCGCTCGGCAAATATCTCGTGATCGTCAAGATAGCTTCTCGGCGCGTACGACCTGCACGTGCTGAATATGACGAATTTTCTGAAACTCTCAAGCGATGCCGGCGTCTCTATCCGAACCAATTTGCAGGACTGGAAGCTGGCCCTTTTATCAAGCTTTTTTCAGGGCCACGCCGGCCCCGCTCCCCGCAGCCTGGCCCGCACGGTGCCGCATGCCGAGCGGTCCGCACCCGCGGCGGCGGGCCCCGGCGCGCTTCTTCTGCCTCCTCCCCGCATTGAAAGGTTAATCAGTTCGCGCGCGGCAGGCACAGTGCAGGCAGTGACGAATCTATCCCTCTGATTCCCGGCCGACGGCCGCGGAAGGATGATGACGATCTTGAGTTCGGAGTCCTGCCATACTTTTAATGGGAGCGCCGCGCCGCGCGGCCGTGAAGTCCCTTACGGAGCATCTCACCTTTGAGACCCCGACGCGCGTGGCGTTTGTAAACATCACGCCGCAGGTCGAGTCGCTGGTCGCAAAGAGCGGGGTGCAGGAGGGGCTCTGCCTTGTCAACGCGATGCACATCACCGCCAGCGTCTACATAAACGACAACGAGGACGGGCTGCTGGGCGACTATGAGAAGTGGCTCGAGGGGCTGGCCCCGCACGGGCCCGTGGAGCGATACGCGCACAACTCCGGGACGGGGGAGGACAATGCCGACGCGCACATGAAGCGCCAGGTTATGGGACGAGAGGTGGTGGTGGCGATCACCGGAAACAAGCTGGACTTTGGGCCGTGGGAGCAGATCTTTTACGGGGAGTTTGACGGGAGGCGCAAAAAGCGCGTGCTTGTCAAGATAATCGGGCAGTAGTCACCCAAAGTCCGCGTCGCGCTTTTGGCTCTGGGACTCGTTCTTTCTTGCAGAGGCCCTGAACTCGTCGTCGTGGTTCTGCGGCCCGTGCCCGCACTTCATACACGCAATCTTAAACCCGTCCTCGCTCTTCTCGTACGTCTCGCAGCCGCAAAAGCACGCCATAAACGGGCGCCCCTCTGTATCGTTATATCTCTTGTTTTATGGTGTGGCGGTGGCGGCGGCCACGGCGGTGGCGGCGGCGCAACCTGCAAACGCCGCGGCTCTGGGAGCTGCACCTCTCCTCCCCCCCAATGAGAAGCATGCATGCTCTTGCAGGCCGCAGCGCGGCTGCGGCACGGCAGTCGGCCGGGCAGGTGTCAGTCGGACTTTCCGTCCCCTTCGTCCTCATTCTTGGACAGGCAGCACTCGCCCGGCGGTATGACGTAGTCATGCGGGCACAGCCTGGGGTGGTTTAGCATGGTGCACAGCGCGTCGGTAAACTGCTTGTTCATGTGGTGCTCTATCCCGCACACCATCTCCTCGTTTATCTCGACCTTGAGGGCGTTCTGCATCAGGACCTCGAGCAGCCTGCTGTTTCTCATCATGCTCGCCCCTATCCTCTCGCCCTCGTCTGTCAGCCTCACCCCGGCCTTGTTGTAGTTCACCAGTTTTTTGGCGTTGAGCTTTTTGAGCATCTGCACCACGCTGGGCTGCTTTACGTGCAGCATGTCTGCAATTGACGTGATCTTCACCTCCCCACCGCGCTCCTTTATGTGCCAGATCGCCTTGAGGTACATCTCGACGTGCTCGGCCTCGGCTGTCCCCACGAAGAGGCGCTCCTCCTTGCCGTTCCCGTTGCCCCCGTCCTGCATGGGACAGATGTATCCGCATCTTTTAATAAATATTCTAGGCTGGTGCAGACTCCTAGAACCATCGCCGCGCCGCGGTCCGTGCGGCTCCCCCCTCCGTCTGCAGCTCACTCCCCGTGCAGGATGAGCTTTGACATTGTGGTTTCTGCCGGTATTCCCTGCTCCACCGCGTACGCGATTGCCGCCATGTTGCGCACCTCGTAGGACGTGAGCTTTGTTATTCCTATTACGGTTGCAAAACTGAACATCCTGGTGAACGCCCTTGCAGACGCGGCGTATATGGCCATCTCAAAGGCCCTCTCGAACTGGGCCACCGCGTCAAGGTCGTTGTCCGAGTCGGGCACCAGCACCTTGTATCTCGTCGCGGACAGCTCCGCAAACGCGTCGGATACGGTCCCGGCCGAGATCATCCTGCCCAGCAGCTCCCTTGAGATCAGCGGCGTGTTTGACACTATCAGATCCTCTATCTGCGCGTCGTCAAGTCCCCAGAGCTTGCCCCTCGCCACGCTGAGCAGGTTGTAAAAGTCCACGTCCATTCCGATGAGCCTGGTCGCGTCAAGCTCCCTGGTGCCCTGAATGGCGCTGCCCAGCTGCCTGTACAGGATCTTGTCAAAGTACGTGTCAAACATCTGGATGTTCTTCTTGTCGTTGTACGCG
Source organism: Candidatus Nitrosopumilus sp. (assembly GCA_965207075.1). GTDB lineage: Archaea > Thermoproteota > Nitrososphaeria > Nitrososphaerales > Nitrosopumilaceae > Nitrosopumilus. Next base: position 340,667 of record CBDBLO010000002.1, read on the forward strand.
GCCGCCGCCTTTGCTATGTCCTCGCCGAACTGCGCCGACCCGAGGCTCGCGACTGCCTCCTCCAGGTCCTTTGCAACGAGCGCCTTTACCACCACGTCGCGCTGCTTTATCAGCTCCTCCGCGCGCAGGTTGAGGTGCCTCTCCAGCTCCTCCTGGCTCTTTCCGAGCACCTTGCCCTTTAGTATGATCTTCAGGTTGGTTATGATGAACTTCATATAGTATGCGTCAAGCAGGCGCGAGTTTCCCCCTGCCGTACGCGCGATGGAGTGGTGTACCTCGGCCAGGTGGCCCCTCAGGGCCGACTCGATCCCCTGCGAGGTGTACGGCTTCTGCACCTCTGATACGGCGTCCGCGTACGTGGTGTTCTTTATCCTGGTCATCAGCTCGTCCAAGTCCCTTGACTCTGCCAGCGTCTGAAAATCAGAACGCGCCAAGAGCTTTCCCTTTTTGCTGTACGCCTTTACCGACGCGTATACGCTCTTGCCCATTTAGCGTGCGGCGACTCTGCAATGGATTTTAATGTTTGTAAGCGGTCGCCTTTCGCGGGCCGTCTTTTTCACCGGTCGCCGCCGCCCGTCCCGCCCGCTGCGCGTTCCGCGCCGTCCTTCTCCGCGCGTGGTGCCGCGTCGCCGCCCGTCCCGCCGGATGCTGCGCCTGCGCCTGTCCCTGCCCCTGCCCCCATCATCTCATCAAGCAGCCCTATTGTACCGTCGCGGTCGCCCTTTGAGAATCTAGCAAAGGCCGCCAGGAGCTCCCTATGCATTGCCAGCGAGTCGTCTTCTATGCGCCGCAGCTTGGATAGCTCAAACGGCAGCAGGCTGTCTATCCTCTTTTCGCAGAACGCGCCAACGTACAGCCGCACCACGTATGACGCGAACAGCGGGCTTGCCTCCGAGAGCCTCTTTAGCATTGTTGTGTTCCCGTCCTCGTCGGGACCGGCTGCAAAGAACGTCTTTAGCATCCTTCTCTTCTGCTCCGCGTCGCGTACCAGCGACGCGGCGACCAGTACGCCCTCCCTGGTCAGCCTGTAGTACGGCACCCCCATCTCCTGCAGCGCCTTTGGCCCCCGCTTGAGCGGCATCCTGCCCTCCTCCTCCACTACATGCATGGGCAGGAGCACCTCGTCCAGATCCCGGAATATTCCCGAGTAGACGTTCTTCCACACGCTGTTCTCCACCTCTGCCACCTGCCGCGCTATGCCCGTCCTCGTGCGGCCCGTGGGGTTGGTCTGCACCGCTAGTATTGCTATGATGGCCCTCTGCCTCCTTGCCTCTCCCGTCAGGCGCCTGCTGCCTGTCTTGAACCTGCTGAATATGGACAGCCTGGCGTCCTTCATTGCACCACCTTGACACATTTTTCCATTGTTATGATACTATCTTGTTATACTCGGATATAATAACTTACTTTTTGGGTGATATTATAATATTCAACTCTTAAATAATTTCAATCTGTGGCAGATTTAATGAATTCTAAGAACCACAAGTATGCTCTATTACTTGTGGCCGCAGTAGCCATTACGGCAACAGGCGCAATGTCACAAGCATATGCGCAGAGTGTCAACGATGGTATGGACGGATACGTGATGGGAACCAGTGGCATCTATACTGGAAACCCTAACGAATGTTGGTATGACGACGGCGAAGGAGGCATGCTGCCATGCATGGTAGACACAGGTGACATGGCATGGATGCTGACTGCAACCTCGATGGTACTCTTCATGTCCCCCGGCGTAGCGTTCTTTTATGGCGGTCTCGCCAGATCAAAGAACATCGTCAACGTACTGGGCATGACCCTCATGGTGATGGGTCTGATGTCCGTACAGTGGGTCCTATGGGGATACTCGCTGGCATTCGGCGGAATTGATTCGGACGCAAACCTGTTCATGGGCAACCTCGACTATGCAGGATTCAACATGGTCTCGGCCTGGGCGCCGTTAGGCGAGCTTGGGCCCTGTCATGACACATGGTCGGCTGCCTACCAGATGAACGAGTTCAAGGAAGGTGAGTATTGCAGCCTGAGTTGGCCTGGCACAGTGCCACACCAGCTCTTTGCAATGTTCCAGGCGACCTTTGCAGTCATCACCCCGGTTCTGATTATCGGTGGTCTGATTGACAGAATCAAGTTCAGCGCGCTGGTCATATTCGTGCTTCTCTGGGGTACCTTTGTCTACGACCCGATCGCACACTGGGTCTGGGGCGGAGGATACATCGGCGGAGGCTCGCTAGACCTCGATCCGGACCTGTCTCCATCGTACGCTCTAGACTTTGCCGGCGGTACAGTAGTGCACATCTCTTCAGGATTCGCTGCATTGGCAGGAGCCATCGTCCTTGGCAGACGCCTCGGATATGGCAAGGTTCCGATGGAGCCACACAACATCCCGCTCATAGTATTGGGCGCCGGAATTCTGTGGTTCGGTTGGTTCGGCTTTAACGCAGGAAGCGAAGTGATGGTAGACGGCATTACGGTGAGTGCATGGACGGTAACCAATACCGCAACAGGCATGGCCGCCGTCACTTGGATGCTCATGTCATGGGCGCATACAGGAAAGCCAAGTGTCATCGGCGGGGCAACCGGCGTTGTGGCGGGACTGGTAGCTATCACGCCAGCCTCTGGTTGGGTAGGTCCAATGGCCGCGATCATCATCGGCATTGCTGCAGGCACCATATGCTACGCAAGCATAGCGTTCAAGAACGCGCGCAAGTGGGACGACGCACTCGATGTATGGGGAGTACACGGGATGGGCGGTCTTACGGGCGCCATCTTGACCGGAACACTGGCAAGTCCGCACGTGTGGGATACCGGCGACGGTATCGGAGCATGGACCGGCACGGCCGAGGGCATGGAGCAGCAGGGAATCAGCATCATTGCCGCTGCGATGTCCATCGCGTATGCGTTTGGCGTGACGATAGTCATCCTGAAGATCATGGATGCTGTCTGGCCAGGCGGAATCAGGGTCACTCCGAAAGAGGAGGAGATCGGCCTTGATCTTGCGCAGCACGGTGAAAGAGCATACACAAGCGAGTAGAATTCCTCTCTCCTCTTTTTATTATTCCTTTTTTAGCCTGATGGGTGCGCACGGGCATCTGGCCATTGCCTGTTGCGTGCCCGGCGCGTTGCGGCAGTTGGCCCTTGCGCGCCGCGCGCGGCTCTGAGTATGGTGATGCTGGCCGAACCCCCCACCAAATATCCGGGCGTGCCATGGTTGGAGTGAGTCCCGTGAAAGACGCAGCGGTGAACAGTACGCGGTGTTGGCTAGTTGGGAATTCCCAAGACCGCAGCAAAATCAATTAATACGCTGCGGCAGTGGCCGCATGTGTGTGGTGCTAGTGGTGACGGTGGCGGTGATGGAATCGGCATGCTGATTACCACCGGCCGCTTGGGCGATCTTCTTGCAGGCCCAAACGATGGCTTGGTCGTGATAGACGCGCGCCCCTTCTCGGAGTATGCCAAGGGGCACATACCCGGGGCGGTGAACCTTGACCTGTTTGCCTTCCACTGGAACGACACCTCCGCGCGCGGCATGGCCGAGTTCGACAGGCAGGCTGCTAGGCTGCTCGGGTTTGCAGGTGTGGCGCGCGGCAGGACCGTCGTCGTATACGACGGGCAGTCCGGCATGCTCGCCGCGCGCGGCGTCTGGATGCTCCGGTACATGTCGCACGGAGACTCGTACATGCTTGATGGGGGGTTCGCCGCGTGGCGGAGCGAGTCGAGGCCCGTCGAGACGCAAACCAACGCGCCGAAGCCGGCGGAGTTCGAGCCGCGGCCCGATCCCTCCGTACTGGCCGGATACGAATACGTTGCAAGTAATCTGGACCGGCTCGTCCTGGTGGACGCCCGCTCTCCGGAGGAGTATGACGGGACCGTATCCAGAGCGGCGAGGGCGGGGCACATACCGGGCGCGACAAACATTGACTGGAGCAGGAACTTGGCCGGCGACGGGCGGCTCAAGGACAAGGGACGGCTGGCAGAGATGTACGGGGGTATTCCGCGCGACTCTGAGGTTGTGACATACTGCCAGGGCGCCTACCGCGCTGCAAACTCGTTTGTCGCGCTCAAAACGGCGGGATTTGAGAACGTCAGGGTCTACCTGGGCTCGTGGGGCGAATGGGGCAACGTGCCTAGTTTACCCTCTGAGGTATAGTAGCGGCCTAGTCTGTTGTTCTTATGTGGTGCCGCCGTTCATGGCCTGCCAATCATCGCGAATCTTGTAATAGTACGAATACGTGACAGCGAACTCGCCCGTATCTCCCGACTGTATTCCTCCCTTTTCTCTCAGGTAAGACTTTTCGGCATCGTCGAGAATTTTGAAGAGCCGTACCGCCTTTCGATTTTGGGGAATGTCCGCGTCGTTCTCGATTCTCTCGATTTTTTCAAGTATCGAGGCGTATGCGGGATCGTTTATCTCGTTGCGAATCTGTCTTGTTATGCTGTCCAGTATGTCGTCCTGGATCTGGATCTGCGTGCTCTGGTGCGGCCGCGTAACGTTGGGATCCTCAAAATTCACGACGTTGACTGGTATTACGAACGGCTGGTGTGACGTCCACATATAGCTCTTGCCGCGTATGGGTTCGCTTAGTATCTGCGTGACTATGTCGTTGGAGTAGTGCGCGTTGACCTCTGACAGTGAGTCTAGGTCCTTTCTGCTCAGAAGGTGGAACACGAAAAAGTTGTCGCCCTGGCTTATTATCTCCGACGGTATGCTTCCTGGTTGCTGCGTTATGAATATGCCGCCGAGTCCGTATTTTCTGCCCTCCTTGGCCAGGTCCACGAACGCGGATGGCGCGGGCGAGTATCTAGAGTCTGACAGGACGGTATGCGCCTCTTCAAGCACAAACGTTGCGTTGATCAGGTTCCTTCCCGCGGTTTTGATGAAGTTGTCCTTGTTCTCGTCAAAGATGTCCTTTATGATTATGGAGCTGATCAGCCGCGCAGTGTGGCTGTCCGTGCGTGAGATGTCGAATATCACAACTTTGCCCTGCCGCAGCGCCTCCTTGACTATCCTGATCGTGTTCGAGCTGGGATCGTGGATCTTTGATATGTGGGGGACTAGGTTGTTCAGTATCGGCTTTACGTCTATCTCACCTGACATGCTGGACTCGTTGTTTGAACCCTCCAGTCCTAGGACGATCTTTGAGACCTCGTTGTAGTCTGCGTCCCAGCGTTTTTCGTGCAGTAGCATCACAAGTTCTCTCCATGAATTCCTGCTCATTGCCATCAGTTTTGCAAAGAATATGGTTTCGTGCTTGCTTGGGCTTACCATGAACGGCACGGCCAGTCCGGGCGGCAGCTCCGCCAAGTTGATGTCGATCTTGCGGTAGACGTTTTTGATTTCAGGTGGCACCTTCTGGTTTGTGACAAGCAGGGCCGGCCGCTTGTCCATTATGCCGGGCCTACCCCTCCTGTCCGTTATGGCGTACTCGCCCTCCTGATCAAATATCAGCAGTCCACCGTTCTGCGGTTTCCACTCCCCGCATATCACCTTCATGAGGTTGCTCTTTCCATATCCGGCGCGCGCAAAGATGAACGTCCTCTTGGAGTTGAGCTCCTTCTGGTCGAACATTATGCCAATCTCGGGATCCGGGCTATAGTCCCCGACATGAACGCCGCCCGACTGCTCCTGCATGGCGCTTCCTATGATCCTTCTGACCGCTTCCTTGCCCGGAAGATACACCTTGCTTGTAATCTGAGGTATGCGCCTCATTCCGGGGGAGAACCCGTCATCCGACAGGGAACCGAGCACCTTTATCCTGACCTTGTAGCTGATCTTGCTCTTCTTTATGTCGTGGCCGATATTGTCAATCATCTCTTCTGCCGCTATGTCGTTGAGCCACTTCTCGCCCATTATCGACGTGAACTCGCCGCGCGGTGAATAGTCGGTCACCCGAGCCACGATATTGTCTCGGCCGTTGTGTATGAGCAACAGGCTTCCGATCTCTATCATAAAGTCTGCCCTGTACGGGGCGATAAGCCACGCTACGTACTCGTATGATGATTTTTCAAGGCCCATAAAGACGCCCACCACAGCGTCGCCGGTATCAGTCGACATCTCACGCCCTGCCCCCGAGAGTGCCCTTGTCCACCGTCGCATCAAGCATTGATGAGTCCCGGATATAATCGGACAGCCTAGGATCCATCTTATTGACAAGCTCCTTTATGATTCTGTCACGCAGTATAGAGGCAGGCAAGCCCATGCCTGCAGCGTACTCGTGCGCCCGCATTAGCGTCTGCGGGTATCCGAGCACGGGATACGAATGCGCCGAGTCCCTGGCCAGATACCCCATCATCTCCGTTATTTCCTCGTCTGAGTAGATTGCGGCGTTGTCTGCCGAGCTGTCGGGCATTTCCACCGTTACTAGCAGGTCCTTGTGCCTTGAGAGCTTTGCGACGTACAGTGAACCAAACGCGTACTCGAGCGGGACAGCGCTGCCGGGGCCCAGCCTTTTGCCGCCTCCCCACTTGTATGCCATGTTCTCCAGATCCAGCGGGATCTTCACATATCCGATCTGGCCTTTTGGGAAGACGCGCTCACATACGAGCGCCGCCTTTAGCAGAAAGATTATTCTCGATTTTTTTGCAACACCGGCCACCCTTACGTGACCTTTCTTCCGGACAAGCGTCTGCCTTAACCTTGTGATAAGCTCTGACTTTATCTTCTTTGTACGGAGAAGTCCGTCCCTCAGTATCATCGTCTTGCCGTCGTCCGGCGCAGCCGTGACCGCGCTGAACATACACGCAAACTCAGCAATCTCCATGAGCGTTTCCCTGGCAGTCGGCATCTCCGTCACATCCCGTAGGCTGTCCTTGCCCACGATAGAGAGAAAGTCTTGTATGATTGGATCTGTGTCTATGACCTCGAATATTGCGCGCAGTTCGGCGGCGTCATAGTCTCCTATGGGCGCCGCAAAGTTCATCTTTGTGTTTCCGTTCGAGTCTGCAACCCTTATGATCTCAAACTCGAACGGATCAAAGTCCAAGTTGAGTAGTCCTCCGTCAAACGACTTGAATGATGTGGAGACGTAAGACCCCGCGGAGTCTATGGGCACGAACCTGAGTTCTCTCACCCTGCTCCTCAGGTCGTTGAGCTTTTGCAGCTGACTGTCACGAAGCCTCTCAAGGTTTGTGACATGTCTGGGGTCAAAGTCTAGGTTGAGCCTACCTGCCCCTCTCATGGCATCCACCTGCACGGCATGATCACGCCTTTTCTGTCGTGATATTTAGGATGCACGGTGGAACTGGCCGGTTATCAAAGCGGCGCATGTGCGTATGGTAATCATTGGCCCGCTCTGCCCATTTGGATCTTAGACTCAGGATTGCATATATGGATGATCGCGGTGATTTTTTTGCACGTGACGCCGCGTGCCATTGCTATAATGCAACAAGCCGTCTGCCTCTTGGCTCTGGAGTCAGTTTGACTTTTTCCAGACAAACTGGTTGTAGATCATCTCCGGCCTCAGCTGCCTGAACTCGTGCCCGCCGCCGTCGTACCACTTTGTAAAGAACTCGTACAGGTGCAGCCTCAGGGACTGTATGTAGACGATGAGCCCCTCTATCATCATGATCCCGATGTTGCCGCCTATTATCATGACCCACGCGCCTATCGCGTCGGGGCCGCCAAGCGAGTAGAACGAGTTGTTGACCGTAAGCAGCAGGGCCGCGTGCACCAGCAGCATGATCCCTATCCGGGCGTAGCTGATGGTGTGCGCCAGACTCTCGATGGTCTTGCCCAGGAATACCTCCATTATCACGTTGGCCGCCGAGCCGCCCTCCTCCGGGTGCCTCTTTGCGTGCATCAGCCCGCCTATCATCATCATTGCCATCGACGCAATTACCGTTACCACGGCGATCCTCGTCACTATCCAGACCTGCGCCCACTCGCCCAGAAACACGGTAACCCACGGGACCGTCTCCGTGTGCGTCCTGGAGTACATGTTCATCACGTCGTACTGGGAGCCTATCGCGCACATCATTATCACGACGATCCCGCCGTACAGCGTGATGTTCGGGAGCGCCTCCATGTACAGGGCGATCTTCTTGCCCTCCCTGGCTAGGCGCTTTATGCGCAGGATCATCGCCCACAGCAGGTGCACTATCCCTATGAACAGCGACACCTTTAGTATGTCGATCACCTGCTCAAACGTCAGCTCCGCGACCGATATCACTCCCACGATCCAGCTGATCGGGTACAGGGCGCCGCCCTCGGCCAGCAGTCCTGTAAACGGGCCCATGGCGGCTATGTGGTGCCCGAACACCTCCCCCGTGCCCACGCCGGCGATCGCCGACGCGGCCCCGGATATTGCAAGCAGCATGCCCCACCTTGAGAGGTTGCCCTGGCCCTTTGCCTTGAAGAGCAGCCCCATCCCCATGAGGAGCAGCCCGTGCCCCAGGTCGGCGAACATTATGCCGTAGAAGATGGGCCACATCAGCGCAATCATCGGCGTGGGATCCGCCTCGCCCTTTTTTGGAATCCCCTGGCTGTTGGTTATGGTCTCAAACGTCCGTATGAACCGCTTGTTGTCGTACAGGGTGGGGGCCTGCTCTATCAGCTTGGGGTCGGTGAGCTCCTCGACTATGGCAGTCCACCTGCCCGCTATCTTTTGGAACTTGGCCTCCATCTTTGCGGGTATGTACCCCTGGATCAGCGCAAAGTGCTTTGTGCCGGACGGCTTTCTGAGCGTCTCCAGCATCTCCTTTGCCACCCTCGCCTCCTCGTGCAGGGCAAGCATGTCGCGCCTCGTCCTCTTTGCCATCTGCGCGACCTCCTTTGCGTTTGCCTTCTGCTTGGCGGCCAGCTCCTTGATCTTTGACTCTGCCAGGGCGTGGGCCTTTGAGGGCACCTGCGGCATCCCCTCCGGGATGGCAAACGGGTTTGCGTTAAAGCTCCTGAATATCTTTAGTATCTTCTCAGAGTCGGCTGCCCCCCCTATTACCAGCGCGGCGGACCTTCCGCCCTTCTTTTTTGACGACGACAGGTCATACCTGTACGACGTAACAGACGGCGCCGCGCCCTCAAGCGACCTTGCAATCTCGTCATAGTCCGACGCGTCAATCACGAACAGGTTTGCGTAAAAGTACCGCATGAGCCCGAATCCGGACAGGTCGATCTCAAGCCTCTTTGCGATCCCTATGGTGTCCCTCAGCGAGGTGTACTCGTCTAGCGCGCGCTTTGTGTCCGCGCGCTCCTCCAGCAGCCGCGCCGCGCCGGATATCACGCCGGGCGCCTCCTTGGCGAGGTGGCCCACCATCTCGGCTACCTCGTCAAGCTCGTAGTCCTTCTTCTTGATCATGGTGCCCTTGAACAGTATCTCCAGCATGCCGACTGTGGGCGGTATCCCGAGCCCCTTTACCACGTCGTCCACCGACTGGTAGGTCTTTTGGGCCTCCAGCAGCAGGTCGTCTATCTCCGGCGTGACTATGTCGTGCTCGCCGTCGATCTTGTGGAACCACTCAAACTCCGCCAGCCTCGATATGGCGGCCGGGGACTCGCTTCTTGGCAAGATTACGCTCCCCAGCTTTAGCTCCGCCAGACCCAAGATGCTTGGCCCGTAGACTGCTGTGTTTTAATACCTTTGCAAGGGGGGACGCCCCGGCGGGACTAATTCTGCCTGTGTAACGGCGCCGCCGCCCGCCGGGGGCCGGAAAACTTCAAAACATTAAAATCCATTATTCCAAGATGGACGGCCATGACGGCATCAGGGCCCGTGGCGCAGCTGGAACAGACCATTGACAAGATCATACGCCAGACCGAGGAGGAGATACTCTCCGGAATGGAGTCGGCCGCGGGACAGTCGAGCCAGGCGCTTGACGATGCCATACCCGCGCTGGAGCAGGAGTACGAGAAGATAATCGCCGACGGCAGGAAGGAGGCCGACAAGATCAGCCGCCAGATCGTGGGCTCGGCCGATCTGGAGGTGCGCAACCGGCAGCTGCTGGCGCTCGAGGACGCGGTCGACGGCGTCTTTGTGCGCGCCCTCGAGGAGGTGGCCGCGGCCGACCGCAACGGGTCGGACTATGCGGCGCTCCTGCGCTCGCTCTTGGCCGAGGCCGTGTCGGTTCTGGGTTTGTCTGACGTCGTAGTGCATGCGAGCGCGCAGGACCGGGACGCGGTACAGGGCATACTGTCCTCTGACTATGCGGGCGCCGAACTGGCGCCAGAGCCGCTTGGCTGCATGGGCGGGGTCCGGATCCAGTCAAAGGACGGGGCCATGACGTTTGACAACACGCTTGACGCGAGGATAGAGCGCCTCAAGCCTTTAATTAGGAAGGGAATCGCATCCAAATTCGGAGCAGGCAACTGAGATGGCGGCGCGGGGCAGGATTGTATGGGTAAGCGGCCCTGCCGTAAAGGCCGACGGCATGTCGGATGCAAAGATGTACGAGACCGTGGTGGTAGGAGAGGCGAAGCTGGTCGGCGAGGTCATCAGGCTTACCGGGGACGTTGCATTCATTCAGGTTTACGAGTCGACAAGTGGGTTGAAGCCGGGCGAGCCGGTGGTAGGGACGGGCAACCCGCTCAGCGTCCTGCTGGGGCCCGGCATCATAGGGCAGCTGTACGACGGAATCCAGAGGCCTCTGAGGGAGCTCTCCAAAGCATCGGGGTCGTTCATCGGCAGGGGCATCACCACCACCCCGGTAGACATGGCCAAAAAGTACCACTTTGTCCCGAGCGTGTCAGTCGGGGACGAGGTCGCGGCGGGCAACGTGATAGGAACCGTCCAGGAGACCGATCTCATTGATCATTCCATAATGGTGCCGCCGGATCATCCGGGCGGCAGGATTGCAAGCGTGGTGCCGGAGGGCGACTACGATCTGGAGGTAGATCTTGCCACAGTCGAGTCCGCCGCCAGCAGCGGCGGTGACGACGGCAGCAGCAGCGGCGCACCGGCCGAGCCGCTCAGGATGTACCACAGGTGGCCCGTGCGAAAGCCCAGGCCGTACAAGGACAGGTACGACCCGACCGTTCCGCTCCTGACGGGGCAGCGCGTGATAGATACGTTCTTTCCGATCGCAAAGGGCGGCACCGGCTCGATTCCGGGCGCATTCGGGACGGGCAAGACCGTCACGCTCCACCAGATAGCAAAGTGGGCCGACTCGCAGGTCGTCGTGTACATCGGATGCGGCGAGCGCGGAAACGAGATGACAGAGGTGCTAGTCGAGTTCCCCCACCTGACGGATCCCAGAAGCGGCAAGCCGCTCATGGACCGCACGGTCTTGGTGGCAAACACGAGCAACATGCCGGTGGCCGCGAGGGAGGCGAGCATCTACACGGGGGTTACGATTGCCGAGTATTACAGGGACATGGGCAAGGACGTCGTTCTGGTCGCGGACTCCACGAGCAGGTGGGCCGAGGCGCTCAGGGAGATGAGCGGCAGGCTCGAGGAGATGCCCGCCGAGGAGGGCTATCCGTCGTATCTGGCGTCCCGGCTTGCGGAGTTCTACGAGAGGGCAGGTCGCGTGAGGGCGGCCGGCAGCCCCGACAGGGACGGCTCGGTCACGCTGGTGGGCGCCGTCTCGCCGTCCGGCGGCGACTTTACGGAGCCGGTCACGACCCACACCATGAGGTTCATAAAGACATTCTGGGCGCTCGACGCCAAGCTCGCCTACTCTAGGCACTATCCGTCCATCAACTGGATGAACAGTTACTCTGGGTATCTGGCCGACATCGCGAAATGGTGGGGACAGAACGTCAGCGAGGACTGGCTCGACCTCAGGTCCGACGCGTACGGCATACTGCAGCGCGAGGACACACTCAAGGAGATCGTCCGGCTGCTCGGCCCCGAGGCCCTCCCAGACGAGGAGAAGCTAATCCTCGAGGTGGCCAGGATGATCAAGATCGGACTGCTGCAGCAGAACTCGTTTGACGACGTCGACACGTACTGCAGCCCCGACAAGCAGTACCGCCTGCTGAAGATGCTGGTGGAGTTCTACAAGAGGGGGCAGACGGCGCTAAAGGAGGGCGCGGGGCTGGCCGACATCAGGGCCCTGCCGATTATAGGGTCGCTGCTAAAGGCCAGGATGGAGATAAAGGACGAGGAGACCCAGAAGCTTGACCAGCTCGGAGCACAGATGGCCGAGCAGTTCCAGGGAATAACGGGGGTAAAGGTTCCAAGTTGAGCGGTTCTGAGGCGGCGGCTGCCGCAGCCAACAAGGGCGGCGTCCAGTACAGCAAGATTGCCGAGATAAAGGGGCCCCTCGTCATCGTAGACGACGTGGAGAACGCCGCGTTCGACGAACTGGTCGAGGTGGAGACCCGCGACGGCGAGAAGCGGCTGGGCAAGGTGCTCGAGGTGGGCAACGGCAAGGCCATAGTGCAGGTGTTTGAGGGGACCACTGGACTGTCCGTATCGGGGACCAACGCAAAGTTCGTGGGCAAGGTGATGGAGATGCCCGTCTCAAGGGAGGTGCTGGGCCGCGTCTTTGACGGGCTCGGGCGCCCAAAGGACGGCCTGCCGGACCCGATAGCGGACAGGTTCATCGACATCAACGGCGAGCCGATGAATCCGGAGCAGCGCGAATACCCCAAGGACTTCATACAGACCGGCGTCTCGGTCATAGACGGCATGATCACCCTCGTACGGGGGCAGAAGCTTCCGATATTCTCGGGCTCCGGCATGTCGCACAACCTGCTTGCGGCCCAGATCGCGCGGCAGGCCGCGGTAATCGGCACGGACGACGAGTTTGCGGTGGTGTTTGCTGCCATCGGCGTCCAGTACAGCGAGGCCGAGTACTTCAAGCGCAGCCTAGAGGAGTCTGGCGCGCTGAAGAGGAGCGTGCTGTTCCTCAACCTAGCCGACGATCCGGCAATAGAGCGCATCATCACGCCGCGCGTGGCGCTCACCGTGGCGGAGTACCTGGCATTCGATCTCGGGATGCACGTCCTGGTTATCCTTACCGACATGACGAACTACGCGGAGGCCCTCCGGGAGATCAGCGCGGCGCGGGAGGAGGTTCCCGGGCGCAAGGGATATCCCGGATACCTGTACACCGACCTGTCGACCATATACGAGAGGGCCGGCAAGCTGGTGGGCAAGAAGGGCAGCGTCACGCAGGTGCCCATCCTGTCCATGCCGTCTGATGACATTACGCACCCGATACCCGACCTGACCGGATACATCACGGAGGGGCAGATAGTGCTCGGCAGGGACCTGTTCAGGCAAGGCGTCTACCCGCCGGTCAATATACTGATGAGCCTCAGCCGCCTGATGAAAGACGGCATCGGCGAGGGCAGCACCCGCGAGGACCACGGCGAGATATCCAACCAGAACTACGACGCGTACTCTAGGGCGCAGGAGGTCAGGGCGCTTGCCGGCATAGTGGGCAAGGCCGGGCTTACCGAGATCGACCTCAAGTATATGGGCGTGGGCGACACGTTTGAGAAGGAGTTCCTGTCCCAGTCCATAGACGAGAACCGCAACGTGGACGAGACGCTCTCAATCCTGTGGAAGGTGGTCTCGCAGCTGCCCAAAAACGAGCTTACGAAGGTAAAGGACAAGTACATGGACCAGTACTACCAGGGTACCGACTGAGAAGAGGTGGCGCGCCCATGTCCTTTGGCCAGAACGTCGCTGCAACCAAGATCGAGCTCCTAAAGTACAAGCGCTCAAGCCAGGTTGCCACCATGGTCCAGAAGATACTCGATGACAAGCGCAAGGTGCTGCTCAAGAACATAGAGGAGATGATAGACGAGGCCTCCAAGGCGCGCGGCGGCATATGGGACCCGCTCCAGGACATCTACAGGTCCGTCAACGAGGCGTACCTGGCCCTCGGGACGTCCACGGTCGACACGGTTGCAGAGTCCACCCCGCCCATAATGCAGGTCGACGTGTCGGTGCGCCGCGTGGTGGACGTAAAGATACCGGCGCTCTCGGTCACCGAAAAGGACGACGCGGGCATGCCGTACGGGTTTGCCGACACCAACTCCTCGATAGACAGGGGCGCAAAGCAGATCAAGGAGCTGCTGCCGAGCATATGCAAGGCCGCAGAGTACGAGAACTCGATATTCAGCCTGGCAAAGGCGCTCGAGAAGACCCAAAAGCTGCTCAACGCCCTCGAGAACGTGATCATACCCCAGTACCAGCAGCGCATCAGGTTCATACTTGCGACGCTGGAGGAGCGTGAACGCGAAGAGTTCGCAAAGTTAAAAAAAGTCAAGGCGGCCATGGAGAGTAGAAAGTAGCATGCCAAGGGACGACATCAGGGATCTTGTAAAGGACTCCAAGAAATCGGTGGAGCAGGACCGCAAAAAGTTCGCGGACTCTGTAAGGAAAGATCTAGAGTCGTTCAAGAAAAAGGCCCTCGAGGACATCAGCAGCTGAGCCTGCCGCCCGTCCGATCCGCGCACGCGTTGTTCCCGCCCTGCCTGCAAAGCAGCGCCGCCGCGCTTTTGCCCCAACTTGTTATCATGATTTAAATAAGGACTTTCGAGAGGCCACAACATAACATGAAGCCAATAACGCTGGTACTTTTTGCAATAGCGGCAATATCGGTTGTCGGCTCGACCGGCCTTGCATATGCTGCTGAGGACGGCGCATCATCGACAGGCTCCGACTCTATGAAGATCCTCGGAGCCGGGCTGGCCTTTGGTCTTGCGGCCTTTGGTGCAGGAATCGGCCTCGGCCAGGTAGGAGCGGCAGGACTTGCTGTAATCAGTGAGAACCCGGCACTACAGTCAAAGGTGTTCATCTTTATAGGCATGGTAGAGTCGATCGCCATATACGGCATCGTCATGATGTTCATCATCCTGGGACAGTAAGGCTCGCGGTACTTTCTTCCTATCCACAAATTTTTCTCTCTAGTGTTGTGCGGCCAGCCGCGCGGCCGGCCCCATGCGGCGCGCCCGCCGGGCTGCTAGTTGTACCTGAGCCTGTCCACGTCGAGGGTTCTCGAGCAGTACCTGCACCTGAGCACCCGCCCCTCCCTGTCTATCACGTCCATTACGGACTCTATCTTTTCTGCGCTGTTGGTGACGCAGTCGGGGTTGCCGCACCTGAATATGCGGTCGATCTCGTTTGGCAGCGAGACGCGGCGCTTCTCGACGAGCCTGTATTCCTTTATCATGTTGATGGTGGCCTTGGGGGCTATGACCGCCAGCTTGTTGGTGTCGTCGTCCTTGAGGAACCTGCCCTCCACCTTTATGATGTCCTTTTTCTTGAACTTGCCGCTCGGTACGTTGAGGGCTATGGTAATCAGGCTGCCGTCGCTGCCGTCTATCTGCAGGGCGTCAAGCACCTTGAGGCCCATCCCCTCGTCTATGTGGTCTATCACGGTGCCCTCCCTTATCCGCCTTACAAGCAGCTCGGACTGCTCCATCAAAATATTTTATACTCACCTCTATATAATGCTGAAAGTGGACAAACACGACTCGGAAAACGGGTTCTACCGGCGCGACGTCATATCGGTAAAGGATCTCGACCGCGCGCAGTTTGAGACCCTGTTTGCCGCCACGGAGCGCGTCATGAGCATGACGCCCGAGCAGCGCAGGACGCTCTGCGCCGGCTCCACCCTGGGGTACCTCTTTTACGAGCCGAGCACGAGGACGAGGCTGAGCTTTGACGCGGCGATGGCCTCCGTGGGCGGCAGCTCGCTTGGCATATCGGACGTCTCCTCGTCGTCCGCGCACAAGGGCGAGAGCCTTGCAGACACGGTGCGCATGATGTCGATCTATTCTGACGTGCTGGTGCTGCGGCACAAGCTGGACGGCTCCAGCAGGTTTGCATCCGAGGTGTCCTCAAAGCCCGTCATCAACGCGGGAAGCGGCACAGAGGAGCACCCGACACAGGCAATCCAGGACCTCTTCACCATCAGGCAGGAGAAGAGGAAGATAGACGGGCTGAAGATAGGGATAATCGGGGACCTAAAGTACGGCCGCACCGTATACTCGCTGCTGTACGGCCTCGGTAACTATGACGTGGACGTGCGGCTGATCTCGCCAGAGCCCCTCAAGATCAGGTCGGACTCCACCTACGAGATCAGAAAGAGGCTCGAGTTTGTGGAATCCTCGGACATATCGGACCACATAGAGGAGCTTGACGTGCTGTATGTCACCAGGATACAAAAGGAGAGGTTCCCGGACGCCGAGGAGTACCTCAAGGTAAAGGGGAGCTACGTGGTGGGGCTTGACATGCTGCGCCAGATGAAGAGGGACGCGATAATAATGCACCCGCTGCCGCGCGTCGACGAGATATCGCCGGACGTGGACGCGACTGACAATGCAAAATACTTTAGGCAGGCCGAGTACGGAATGCACACGCGCGCGGCGCTACTGGCCGTCATGCTGAACGAGAAGGGCGTCTGAGCGGCGCCGCGCCGGCCGTCGTACGATCTGCGCTTGTGCCCGCCCATGCTCTCGCCCCCGCCCCCACTGCCGTCATCAGGGCCACGTACCGTCTCCCGCTTCCCCCGCAATGACCCTCGGCATCGCCCCGGCTGCTTGATATATACGCCTGAACTAGCGCCGTATCCTTGGCGTGCCGACAGAAAAGGTTATCCCGATATTCCCGCTTGACTTGGTGCTCTTCCCCCGGCAGGAGCTTCCGCTGCGCGTCTTTGAGCCGCGGTACAAGCAGCTTGTGGATGACTGCATGCTGGGGGACGGGCAGTTCGGGGCGTGTCTGGTAAGGGACGGCGGATCCGTGCTTGGATGGAGCATGCCGCACTCGGTCGGGACCATCGCCAAGATCATAAGGTGCAAGGACGTCGGGCTTGACGGGCTGCAGCTGCAGATAGAGACCGTCGGGCGTAACCCGTTTCGCATAAACGAGATTATAGAACCGTCCATACCACAGCCCCGGGACTATGACCCGCTGTCTGCAGAAGGGCACGAGATCGTATCCGAGATGAACGACAAGATGGGCTCGGGCGGCAAGATGTACATCCGCGCCAAGGTTACGATGCTGCCTGAGATCGACGGCAGCATCCCGCTTGACTCGTGGGAGAACCTGGTCTTTTTGTGGAAGAAGAACATAAAACACCAGGCGACGTCCGACGACGTCACGCCCGGCGCGCTTGACGAGATGCTGAGGCGCTTTTACCTCGCCACGGACACCCCCACCGCGGAGTACGTGTACAGCCTGTGCGCGCTCGCGTCCACGGGCCCCGTCGATCTCCAGGACCTGCTGGAGGCCGAATCGGCCGGCGACCTTCTGGGAAGGGCCGAGCGCCTGATGAGGCGCGGCTTGTCCGCCTAGGCCCCCCATAGCGGTGGTCTGGCCTGCCCGCAAGGGCCCGCGCGGCCGGCGTGTGCGGCAGACCGCGCGCTGGAAAATTAACTAGTTATACCTCAGAATACAGCACAAGGGCGAGAAGGTTTGGTTTGTGGGCATGACGGCGTTTTGCGTGTACGGCACGGTTCGGGCCGCGCCGCGGCAGCCCCCGAAGCCGGCAGCCCCCGCATGATTGCGCGCGGCCGCGTCGGGCGCGACAGGCATGGCAAGGGCGCCATGCAGCTCTCGGGAACCGGCCGGATGCCGCCGACGCCTGCAGTGGTAGTGATGGCGGTCGCGGTAGCCGCACTGTTCGCGGTAGCCGCACCGCAGCCCCTTCCGGACGTGCCGCTCCCGCCACACGATGGCGCGCCGACCGCCCCCGGGTCGGTGCTGGGAGGCATTATACTGCCCCCGGCATACGGGCACGGACTGGGGCTTGACCGCATACCGTCAGTCGTGGCCGGGGACCAAAAGATCGTGATACACGTCGAGATGCCACAGGAGCTTGCGGACAATTCGGCCACGGAACGAATCACCATCACTGCCACGGACGCCACGACACGCCAGCCTGCCGGGGGGGACATCATATACCGGCTTGGCGCATCGCACGGCGGCCAGACGGTATTCCGGGACTACTTTCTTGCGCCTGACGGCGTGCTTGCGCTTGACGTGGAGGCCGCCCGCGGCGACAACCCGGTCATAGTCGGGGAGCGGGGCGGCGGCGGGCCCCTTCCTGACGCATGGCGCCCCGCCGGCGACAACCCGGTCAGGATAGACGGATCCGCCTTTGGCCACGGCGGGCTCTACACCTTTGATGTCGCAGTGCATGCCATAGGGGGGGACGTGATTACAGAGTCCGACACGTATTATGCCGATCTGAGCATCATCGAGTCCGCAGCCCATGCTGGAACCGGCTCTGACGGAAGCCCGGTCGCATTCGGAACAAAATCCTACTTTGATCAGATTGAAAGCCTCGAGTACAACGCCGAGTCGGGCCTCATAACCATCGTAATGCCGTTTGACTGGAGCGAGGCCCGGATGTCGCACATACCGGTGGTTCACGTGGAGACGCACTTCCCAAAGGGCTTTCTAGAGTTCCACTCGCCGGGCTACGAGGGATACGCCAACGGCGTAAAGCTCTTCAGGGCGTCGGTCATCACGGACGACTACACGCTGGAGGACGAGAGGATAGTGCATTTCGTCCTCCTTCAGGATCACACAAGATTTATCAAGAACGAGATGAAGAAGACCGGCGAGCCGTTCCCGGACAGCATCACGTTCACGCTCGCCATGGCCGAGGAGCTGGAGTTCCCGCTGGTCGCATACACGATAAGCGAGGAGTTTCTCGTCAACCTGTCGTGGGATCCGCCTGAGATACTTCCCGGGGAGGAGACCACGTTCGTGTTTACCATACGCGACGGGCGGACCGGCGAGCCGCTCCGGAACTCGGATTACACGTTTGTGATAGAGCAGGGCGGAGACGAGATACACCGCACGTCGGGCCAGGCGCGAATCGGGGGGCAGTTTGTAAAGTTCACCTTTGCCGAGGATCAGACGGGGCCCACCACGATAAAGTTCGAGGATATACGCGGTACCGGGCAGGAGACCGAGTTTGGCATTCTGGTGGTGCCCGAGTTTGGGGCGGTCGCGGCAGCGATGCTTGCAGCGGCCGGCGCCACTGCCGTCGCAATGTATGCCGCGTCAAGATATAACGTGCGCGCGAAACGCGCAGAACCGGCGCTGCTGCCTGCCGCGTAACCGGCGCCTCCCGTATTGCCGCCGGCCCCTTCAGAACGCGACTATCTTCACCGTGTCCATGTACCTGTTTGTGGTGTACTTGGCCGTCATCTCGGTGATCAGCTTTGCGTTACCCCTCAGCACGAAGAGCTCCATGCACTTTTTGCCGTCTATCTTGCTGTGCATGCGGGTTGTTATCATGTCCTCGTAGTCCTTGCTGAGGTCCGACGCGACATTGTCAAAGTCGTCGTCGTGCAGCACGAGCAGTATCGAGTTTATGTCGCCGCTCATCTCTGCCTTTTGCTTCTCCTCGGAGATGAATGACCTGATCCCCGCCCTGATTATCTCCGAGCGTCCAGAAAAGCCCAGCGCTTCCCTGTACGCGTCAATCTCAGAGAGGATCTGATCGTTCAGGGAGATCGAGATGATCGACATATGTCATATTATTAACATTAATCTTATAAGTTTTTACTATTTATTATTAAGTTAAAAACTTATTAATAACTACTTATGGCCGTTAAATATGCTGTCCAAGGCGGTCTACGCGGGTATCGCGATCGCAGTGGTAATTCCGCTTGCCATATTTGCCGTATACAGCACCACTATAGAGCCGGAACCGGCAGATGTGCAAGATGTGGCTCCGGCAGAGGAGCCGAAGATACTCGTATTATCATCGTTTTATCCAATTGAGCAGTTTGTAAGTAATGTTGGCGGGGACAGGATCGAGTCGGAACTGGTCCTGCCGCCGGGCGCCGAGCCGCATGACTGGGAGCCCACCGTCAGGGACGTCCAGGACATGAGGAGAGCGGACGTTGTCGTGATTAACGGAGGCGGGTTTGAGACGTGGGTGGAGAGCCTGCACGACGTCGGATTCGAGGGCGTCTTGGTTGATACTAGTAAAGGAATAGAGTTGATGGAAGCAGTGGAGGGCGCGCATGACCACGGCCATGGCGATGATGACGACCACGGCATGGAGGCCAAGGAGGACGACCACGATGACGATGACGACCACGGCATGGAGGCCAAGGAGGACGACCACGATGACGATGACGACCACGGCATGGAGGCCAAGGAGGACGACCACGATGACGATGACGACCACGGCATGGAGGCCAAGGAGGACGACCACGATGACGATGACGACCACGGCATGGAGGCCAAGGAGGACGACCACGATGACGATGACGACCACGGCATGGAGGCCAAGGAGGACGACCACGATGACGATGACGACCACGGCATGGAGGCCAAGGAGGACGACCACGATGACGATGACGACCACCACGACGATGAGTTGTTCGGCGATCCGCACATCTGGCTGAACCCGGTTCTCGTCCAGATACAGGTACAGCATATCGCCGACGGGCTCTCAGAGGCCGATCCCAAGAACGCTGACTACTATCAGGCAAACGCCGACAGGTACATCGCAGAGCTGCAGCAGCTGGACTCTGACATCAGGACCGGATTGGAGTCGTGTTCGCGTGAGTTTGTAGCGTTCCACCAGGCGTTTACCTATTTTACATTGGAATATGACCTAGTCCAGCACACCATACTAAAGGCGGCGACCCCTCACAGTGATGTCGCCCCGGGAACACTCAGGGACGTGATTGAGACTGCCAGGGCGCAGGGCATAGACATCATATTCACCGAAGAGGCAGTCGATCCCAGGACCGCACAGGTTGTTGCAGACGAGATAGGCGGGCGCGTTATGGTCCTGTCACCGCTCGAGATTGGAGAGCCCGGCGAGACATACATATCCAAAATGTACCAAAACCTTGAGAACCTTCAGGTGGCATTATGTCAAGACCAATAGAGGTATCCAACCTGAGCGCGGGCTATGCCGGAGTGCAGGCCCTTGAGGGCGTGTCATTTGGCGTGGACCAGGGCGAGTTTCTTGGCATAATAGGGCCCAACGGGGCGGGCAAGTCCACGCTCTTTGCATGCATGCTTGGGCTCAACACACAGTATACCGGCACGATACGGGTATTCGGGCAGAACATACACAGGTCCAAGGGTCCGCTAAAAAAGATCGGGTACGTGCCGCAGATGATGCACTTTGAGCGAAACTTTCCCGTTACGGTCCGGGAGGTGATACAGCTGGGAATGTGGCACGGAGTCCAAGAGGAGCGCGTAGACGAGGTAATGCGCGAGCTGTGGATACATGAGCTTGCAGACCGGCGGATCGGGGAGCTCTCGGGGGGGCAACAGCAGCGCGTCTTTATTGCAAAGGCCATAGTAAATGATCCCAAGATGCTCATCCTAGACGAGCCCGTCACGGGCATAGACCAGGCCAGCATGAGCCTGTTTTATGGAATACTGAAGGACCTCAACTTAAACCACGGAATAACCATCATGTGGTCATCGCACGACCTCGACGCCATAAAATTGATGTCAAGCCATGTGGCATGCCTGAACCGCACACTGTACTTTCACGGCGCCGCCAAGGAGTTCTTCGCTGACGAGAAGCTGGCGCAGATCATGTGCCAGTGCACCGACCCCTCCGAGTGCATGGAGCACAACCCCGGCATCGCCGAACCCCAGCCCATAAGAAACGAAGCCTCGTGACACTGGTGGGCGGTTGCAGGTGACGATGGCCATGACAGCGACAGGCAGCAGCGCGTGTGGGGGAACGTAATGGTCCTTGAGGTGCTCGCGTACGACTTTATGCAACGGGCGCTCTTGTCCGGCGCCACCATCGCCGTGCTGTGCTCCGTAGTCGGGATATTTCTCGTGCTGAGGCGCTTCTCGCTGTTCGGTGACGCCCTGGCCCACTCCTCGTTTGGCGGCGTGGCGCTGGGACTTTTCATGGGCATCTATCCTCTGTGGATGGCGTACGTGATATCCATAATCAGCGCCGTACTGATCACGCGGATCCGGGAAAAGTACGACGTGTCCGGGGACGCGGCAATCGCGGTGCTGCTGTCGTCCGGGATCGCGGTGGGGCTGGTCATAATAGGGCTGTCCGGGGGGTTCTCAGTTGACATATTCAGCTTTCTGTTTGGAAGCATACTGCTTGTAAGCGTAGATGACACCATACTGATACTGGCAATGACCGGCACCATCCTGCTTGTCATACTGGCGCTCTTCAGGCAGATACTGTACACTACGTTTGACGAAAAGCAGGCAAAGGTGAGCGGAATACGCGTGGAGCGGATAACCTACATGCTAGTGTTCATGGCGGGGCTGACCGTGGTCACCGCGATACAGCTCGTCGGGGTGCTGCTCATCTCAGCGCTCTTTGTCATACCAAACGTCACTGCCATGATGCTGGGGCGCGGGTTTCAGAGCACGGTCATCCTATCGATAGGGATCTCCGTATCGACCGTAATCGCGGGTATATTTCTGTCGTATGTACTGAATATCGCCCCTGCCGGAAGCATAGTTGTCTTGGCAATATGCGTGCTTGGGGCCACGATGGCGGCAAAGTCCGCCGGACTGTTGGCCCGTCGTTAGGCCCACCGTCATGCCGTTCGACCCCCCTTCTGCTTCCAGTCGCGTATGGCCCTTGGGCGGGTCGGCGGGCGGCCGTCACGCCCGCCGCTTCCAAGACGAGGCGATGCAGTCGGCGGATTGCCTTCCCCCCGTATGACGGGATACTGCGTTTATCCTCTTTCCTTCCACCCACCTCTCCCACGGCGGCCCTGCTCCTCTAATCGGAGACGGGCATCCCGGTCCCAGCCCCCTGCCGTCCCGGATCTGCCAAGGGGCCATGGAGGATCCACGACGCTGGTCAAGCTCGCATGTGTCCGGCCGTCGGGGCCGCCGGATGCGGCCATAGTTGTTATATTTCAATAAAATTTTGATATTTATTATTATATTCTCAAGATTTATTAATAGCTACCTGCGAGCACCGCACATGGTATCCAAGGCGGTCTACGCGGGCATCGCAATTGCGGTGGTGATCCCGCTTGCAATCTTTGCCGTATACAGCACCACGATAGAGCCGGAACCGGCAGGTGTGGAGGACGCTGCCGTTGCAGAGGAGCCACGGATACTGGTGCTGTCGTCGTTTTATCCAATCTGGCAGTTTGTAAACGCCGTGGGCGGGGACAGGATCGAGTCGGAACTGGTCCTGCCGCCGGGCGCCGAGCCGCATGACTGGGAGCCCACCGTCAGGGACGCCCAGCGCATGCAGAATGCAGACGCCATAGCGATTAATGGAATCGGATTTGAGACGTGGCTGGATAGTCTGGAGGACATCAACTTTGAGGGCGTCTTGATTGACACCAGCAAGGGAGTAGAGGTGATGGAGGCAGCGGAAGGGACGCACGGCCACGATCATGGCCACGGCCACGAGGAAGAAAGTGACGACCACGGCGATGATGACCACGGCATGGAGGCCAAGGACGACCACGGCGATGATGACCACGGCATGGAGGCCAAGGACGACCACGGCGATGATGACCACGGCATGGAGGCCAAGGACGACCACGGCGATGATGACCACGGCATGGAGGCCAAGGACGACCACGGCGATGATGACCACGGCATGGAGGCCAAGGACGACCACGGCGATGATGACCACGGCATGGAGGCCAAGGACGACCACGGCGATGATGACCACGGCATGGAGGCCAAGGACGACCACGGCGATGATGACCACGGCATGGAGGCCAAGGACGACCACGGCGATGATGACCACGGCATGGAGGCCAAGGACGACCACGGCGATGACCACGATGACGACGACCACGTAGACAA
This sequence comes from Candidatus Nitrosopumilus sp., assembly GCA_965207075.1. Classification (GTDB taxonomy): domain Archaea; phylum Thermoproteota; class Nitrososphaeria; order Nitrososphaerales; family Nitrosopumilaceae; genus Nitrosopumilus. Next base: position 364,306 of record CBDBLO010000002.1, read on the forward strand.
GTTTGTCGGAGATCCGCACATCTGGCTGAACCCGGTTCTCGCCCAGATACAGGTACAGAATATCGCCGATGGGCTCTCAGAGGCCGATCCCAAGAACGCCGACTATTATCAGGAAAACGCCGACAGGTACATCGCAGAGCTGCAGCAGCTGGACTCTGACATCAGGACCGGGCTGGAGTCGTGCTCACGTGAGTTTGTGGCGTACCACTTTGCGTTTGCCTACTTTTCAGAAGAATATGACCTGGTCCAGCACGTCATACTAAGGTCGCTGACCCCGTACGGCGAGATCGCCCCGAGGACGCTCCATGACGTGATTGAGACTGCCAGGGCGCAGGGCCTGGACATCATATTCACCGACGAGGCGGCCGATCCCAAGACGGCGCAGGTCGTTGCAGACGAGATAGGCGGGCGGGTCCTGACCTTGTCACCGCTTGAGATTGTACCGACCGACGAGACATACATGTCCAAGATGTACCAAAACCTTGAGAACCTCCAGGCGGCGCTGTGCTGAGATCAAATAGGGACTGCGCGGAAAGGCGGCGCCCGTTATTCAAGCTTGGCTGTTGCCCGTGCCGGAGCCCCGTAGTGTCCGGCCGCTGCCATGGCGGCCGGCGCCCCCACGATGGCGGCAGAGTCAGCTAGGCCGCTCGCCGGACGGTATGTTCATCATCATGCCGTCAAGCCTCCTCCTGTCGCGCACGGCCCTCACATAGAACAGCGAGGCGGAAAGCGCGCCGAGAGCCATGAGTGGCGAGACGAGGTCCGCGTACCTGACTTCGTATGCTAGCGGATCGGCCTCCTGCAGGTCTGGTGCGCTGTACGTGCTGGGCCTCTCTGAGATGGATATAGCGCCTACCTTGCCGCCCCTCTGCTCTGCAAACCATATGTTTCCGTCGCCGTCGGACTCTAGAAACTGCACAAACGACGTCGCCGTCGGGACCTCCACCTCGGCCATGTTTCCACTGCGCGGGTCTATGACGCCTATGACGTCTACCGTGTGCTGCGCAAACCAGACGTTGCCGTACCTGTCAAAGGCCATTCCAAACGGCAGCGCGTCGGCGTCCCGTACCTCGTACCTTGCCAGGGTGTCCAGCGCGGGATCATACCTCACAACTGCAAAGCCCGTGTGCTCCGTGATCCAGAGGCCTCCACCCTCCGACTCGTCCTCAAAGAGGAGGGCCTCCGGCGCCTCGAGCGGCCGGTCGGGGCCGATTACCTGCGTCAGGCTGCCGTCACCGGGATCAATGTACCCGACGGTCCCGGTTCCCGTGGCAGTATACCACATCATGCCGTCGGGCCCCTCTGCCAGCGCAAACGGGAACGAGTCGCGGCCCGGAACGTGGTACTCCTCGAACTCCTCTGACTGCACGTCATACCTTGCTATCAGCCCCTTGTTTATCACGGTCAGCCACACGTCGCCGTTTCTGTCCGACTCTATGAAAAAGGGCATGGCCTTTTCGCCCGCCGGATCTGACTGGGGCTGCCTCGACTCGAACTCCGGGGTCTTTATGGTGGTTATGACATAACTGTCGCTATCCTGCCTCGCATGCCCGATCTGGCCGCCCCTGCTGTCCGTAAACCATATGCCTCGATCCTTCTCGTTGTACGTGACAAACGACGACGAGACTCCCTCAAACTCGTGCGGGGTGGCCTGGCCCGTCTCCGTGTCGACCTGCCACAGGCGCGGCGCAGACGCGTCTGTGAACCAGACGCTCCCCGCGTGGTCGTACGCGGCGTGGAGCGGGCTCGTGTCGTTGGCGGGAAGATCGTACTCCGCAAGCGTGGTGTCCATGTCCGCCAGGTTCGGCCTTGCAAATATGTCGAGGCGCACCGCCTCGTTTGCGTTCTGCAGGCGCTGGGCCTCAATCTCTACGAGCCACTGGCCTGAGAATGCGAGGGTCAGGACTCCTTGGTATGTGACGGAGCCTGTTGCCGTCGCATCTCCCCTGTCCCGTGTCACGTCCTGCAGGTCAAGCTCGATGGGGGGAATGCCCCTGGCCGGGTTCGACGCCTTTGCCTTTATCCTATCCAAGTCGCCTAGGTCCGTCCCGTCTGCCCCTGATACCGTTATGGCAATGCCGTTCTCCCCCGTGGCAAACGGTGTTATCTCGATGTCGAACCTTATGTTCTCGGAGAACTCGGTCGCGGCGAGCCCGACAAACTGCTGCTGCGCCTCGACGCTCCGTATCTCGCCCGCGGGTAGGGTCCCGTTGGTGAGGATGGCCACTACCACCAGCAGGGCTATCCCGAGCGCCGCATCAACCTTGAGCGTCTTGCTGAGCCTGCCGTGGACATGGGGCTTTTTTGATGAGGCGATGTCGGACTCTGCCCTCTTTTGTATGGTGTACTGGACAAGCCCGCCCATGCCCACCATGACTGACGCGATTGCAACCTTTAGTATAATCAGCTTACCGAATACCGACTCTGTAATCATGCCCACGTCGCTTTCCAGGGTCCACAGCAGGGTGGGGCCGGTCACTATGACGATCCCCACCGACACTATGAATATTGCAGAGAACCTCGGGATTGCGGCCAGGCTGAGCCGCTCCTTGACGTCGGGAAACCTTGAGAGTACCGGCAGGAGCCCGAACACGACGTATATTATCCCGCCTATCCAGACTCCGGCCACTATATTGTGGATATAGTCAAGAAGTATTGCCTCGACAGTCTCCGTCGCCGCGCCATGCCCCGACATGCTTGACGTCAGCATGAGGGCCAGCGCGACGGCCAGCATGGCCGCATGCATCGTCTTTGGCCTTGACCTGCCGGCCTTGTTGGCGGCAAACCACGCGCCAAACAGAACCATGGTGATCGCCATTCTTGCAAGCCATATCATGCCAAACTGTGTCTGGATGGTCTCCACAAGCCCGGACTCCAGTCTTGCCATCTGCAGTGCAATCACCATCATGTCCGACGCCAGTACGAGCAGCAGTCCCGCCCCCGTAAGCTGCATGAATCTTTTGTGGTGCTCCTGCTCCATTACCAATGATGACGACGATGACTCGGTGCGGCCGTGCCGCATGCCCCTGTGGGACTCCCAGACTGCAATTGAGGCCACTGCCGCCCCGACTATGATGGTCTGGCCCACTATGCCCGGGAGCTCGGCGCCGGCCTCGGGCAGGAACAGCAGTTCTGTCTGCTTCTCCTGGGACAGCAGCTCGGGATCTATTGTTGCCTCCCCTACGCCGAACAGAAAGACGCCGGGGACCAGGTGGCCGTCCACCTTTGATAGCACCTTTGTAGAGACCGTGTAGACGCCGTCCTCAAGGGGGGGCGTTGAGACGGCCAGCGCCACGTCCTCGTGGTGATACCTGAGGTCTCTGTTGTCGACGCGCTCTCCCTTGTCGTTTATGACCTTGATCTCGCTGAACTCTATGTCCACTGATTCTGAAAAGTATACCAGCACCTCGCTTGTCCCCGCGGGCGCGTTCTGGGCCGTGCTTGGAGTGGTCTCCTCTATGTACGGATGAGCCGATGCAAGTGGGATTGCCGGCGACGCCAGCATGAGAGGGACTGCCAGAACTGTCAGCAGAACCATGGCTCGTGAGGCTTTGGCGATGTTGGTGGCCGATGACAATGATAACGGGTGCAATGCTGAGTTTGTCGCTGTCCTACTCCCTTTTGTGGCTTGCCCGGGGAACGGCACGGTTCGCATTTGCCTGTATTCGTGCGGTGCCACAAATAAACGCACTTTGCTCCGGCCACACTCGGGAGTAGCGCCTGCCTGCATCGTAATTTATGCAAGCTGTCGTTTTTAGGCCTCGGGTGACTGCTGTTTCGTGATGCTTTCTGGAATTGACTGAATTTCTGAAAATCGTGCCGGCGGCGAACATCCGCGTAAATATAATAACCCATCGTGACTGAAACGATGTGATGGTCGCAGGTACGCCAACAACGAGGCTGGTGGTGCCAAAGACGGCCGGACCAAGGATGCTGGCACTGTCCGCATGCGCACTGGCCGTGTTCTTTGTTTTGTCGGCCGGGCTTGCCGCGCCTTCTTTTGCCCACACCACCATCTCAGTCGACAAGTATGATATTGAGGCCGGATGGGACGTGGAGCCGCCCATAGTGGGACTGAGAAACTCGGTCATACTGTCGGTAGTCGAGCGCGGTGAAGTAGAGGGCCAGTCCATCGGCGTCACGCATGTCTTTCGGGGCGTGGAGGCGACGATAATGTTCGGCGGCGAGTCAAAGGTGGCCGCCTTCAACCCCGACAACCTGCCGGGACACTACCTGTCCCCGATAATTCCGACCAGAACCGGGACGTACCTGCTTCAGGTGCAGGGCGATATTCGCGGCACGCCTGTGGATATCGTGATCCCAATTGAGGACGTGGAGCACACGGCGGCGCTGGACTTTCCGCCTGTCACGGGCGGAGGCAATGGCGGCGGCGGAGCGGACGCGGCCGATACTGTCGCAATGAAAAAGGCGATATCCTCCCTGCAGCAGGACGTCTCGAGACTGAAATCTGGTGAGGACATGGTACCGTCTGGCAACAGTAACAGCAATAGTGATGCGGGCGGCCTGTCTTACAACTTTGCCGTCATGGGACTCTCCATGTCTGCAGTCGCCATTGTCATGGGCGTGATATCCCTGACTCGAAGGCCTGCTGCCTGATGCGTGGCATTGCTTGAGGATCGTCTTCGATCTCAAGTTCACGCTTCGTCCTTTTTGCCGTGCGGTGTCTTGTGCATGTAGCTTGGCTCGAATGAAGGGCGCTCTGTTTTAATTATGAAAGTTAAAAATATGTAGACAATGTAATTTACTGTTGCCAGTTACATTATCTGTTTTGGGGATTTTCCGTGTGAAGTCTTGCCCGTACCAGTTTGGTGCATTTCAGGATTGCAAATGCTGGAATTCCAACATACATTCCCAGGTTCAGCAGGACAACGGATATGCCGTATCCGAGCATCTCCGTCTCAGTGTCGATGTCTGCATGGTTTAGCAGCGAGAGTGTGGAGAGCATTGGGGTCAGTGCCACCTTGACTGCCTCCCTGAACGCCGGGTTCTCTCTTTCGAGATCTGCCACCGCCGGGGAGAACGTGTAGTATATGCTGTTGAATCCGGACATAAATGCCGTGCCGGACTCTGTGGCAAGTACCGTGTTGTCTCTCAGTTCTCTAAGTTGCTGAACTTGTGGCGCAAGCTCGGAGCCAAATGCCGCAGTTGCAATAAGGCAACCACCAGTCTCCTCGTCTGCCTCTGTCGTCTCGTCCATCATGGCCTCGTCGTCCATCATGGCCTCGTCGTCCATCATGGCCTCGTCGTCCATCATGGCCTCGTCGTCCATCATGGCCTCGTCGTCCATCATGGCCTCGTCGTCCATCATGGCCTCGTCGTCCATCATGGCCTCGTCGTCCATCATGGCCTCGTCGTCCATCATGGCCTCGTCGTCCATCATGGCCTCGTCGTCCATCATGGCCTCGTCGTCCATCATGGCCTCGTCGTCCATCATGGCCTCGTCGTCCATCATAGCCTCGTCGTCCATCATAGCTGCTTCCTCACCGTGTGCTGCATCAACTATGATCTGGCCGATCATCCATGGGTGAACAAGGCAGTAGTGGTTGTATTCTCCTTCTTCATCTATCGTGAACTCGTACGTGGCCCCGACCATTACCAAACCGCTGTCAAACACGCCGGTCGGTCCGTCTGCTGGAGAGCCGGATGTCAGCGTGTGCGCTGCATTGTCTGTGTTTGAGAACGTTATGGTAGTTCCCGGAGCTACTGTCAGTATGGGTATGTTGTAACAGCCCTCGTCGGTATCCTGACATCCTGCAGTGGCCGACCCCGGAAGGGGCTCAAGCACTACATTCGGATGATCTGCAGATGCTGAGGGGGTAGTTGCAATCATTCCCGCTACGAGTACAGACAGTAAAAAGAATGAACTGACTGTTCTAGTCTTCATTGTATGATTTGACTCGCTGGGTTTTAAAAATTTTTATCTGATTGTTCACATATGTGGCCAGCTGCTCATGGTTCGTCACGCTGCCGTCTTTCTGCCGTGTATGTGCTCGCATATGGCAGTCTCCTGCCGCCTGTTCGCCTCTTTAGCCCCGCGTACGCCATGGCAACGGCTGCAGCGGGGCATGCCACGTAGATTGCCACGTTCAGCGCGATGATGAGGATGCCGTATGCCAGCATGTCGTGCTCAGTCCCTATGCTGACGCCGTCAAGCAGCGTGAGTGATGCCAGCATGGGCGTCAGTGTGATCTTGGTTGCGTCGCGCAGCATTTGGTGCTCCCTCTGGAGGTCGGCCACTGTTGGGGAGAACGTGTAGTATATGGAGTTGAATCCTGACATGAATGCCGTGCCGTACGAGGTTCTCAGTATGGTATGATCCCTCAGCTCTCTGAGCTGCTGCACCTGTGGAGCAAGCTCAGAGCCGTATGCGGCGGTCGCAATGAGGCAGCCGCCGCCATTACCGCCACCACCACCACTATCGGCTGCCCCTCCCGCCCCGTTCGCACCTGCCGCTATGCCTATCGTGCCATCGTCTATGATGGCGCTGCCTGACACTCTGTCTATTACGATAGGCATGGATGTTCTGGCGCGCTCGTTGCCCTGCAGTCTCTCAAAGTTGAGGTATGCTATCCCAGAGACGTCCTGGGGTATCTCAAACTCGGCCACGTTTGTGGGGTCGTCCCTCGAGTCCGTGCTGACGCCTGACTGCTCAAAGATGGTACTGCCGTCATTCGTTGTCACAGAGAAATGGTACTCTGCTGCAATGGGCGCGCCCTTCAAAAAGACGTCTGTTACCTCGAAGATTATCCTGGCGTTCTGGCCGGATCTCAGATCCTCTGGTTCCCACGAGGCGAATATCCGGAACTGGCCGTTCTCCGTCACTGACGCTATGCGCGTATGGTCGGTGTCGGGCCTGATTACAAAGTTCATGATGCCGTCCTCCCGGCCGCCGCTGTCCCGTATGCTGTAGAGCTGCTCCTGAGGTACGATAAAGTGTACTATCCTCTCACCAGTGAAAAAGTCGTCAATCAGGACCGTCTCCTCTGGCAGCCTTACGCCGTTTATGTAGAGCTCGAATCCCGACAGCAGGAGATCCCCGTACGTGTCCGGAATCGAGAGCTCCTCGTGCACCACGTATGACTGGTCTATGTTGGAGTCGCTCCACTCAAACGGCATGGAGTACCTGATCTCCCTCGCCTCGGAGTCGTACTCAAAGTCGGTTATCTTGTCGTAGTATGTAATGGCCCTAATATACTGGTCCCCAAAGTTGGGATCCTTTACGCCGTACGTGGTTATCATCGGGATGGATATCCCAGAGTCGTACTCTATCGGTGTGTCCATGCGCTCTGAATAGTCGCCTGCCGTAGTTATGGCAATGCCAAATTTGTAGAGCCCGCCGTCTGCAAGGCTTGGCCCCGCCACGCGTATGCTCCTGCTCTCGACTCCGAGCAAGTACGAGACAATGTCATACTGATCGTCTCCCTCCCCCCCGTCGAGGACTGTTATCTCGTCGCCCGCGCTGTCGTCTGATGCAAAATTGAAGACGAGAAACCCGTTGTCGGCCCTGAATTCCTGCTCAAAGAGGAATTTGTCCCCAAGCTCGGCCCTGATGTGGAACGTCACGTCGCGGAGCGTGACTTTCGAGTCAAAGTCGACGAGGGCTATCCCTATCTGCAGGTCTTCGCCCGGCGCGATTCCGGCCGGCGGCCGCCCCGTCGTCTCCGGAGGCGGGGGGGCAGATGACGATATCTCTAGGGCAACCTGCTGCCCGTTCAATTCTACCGGGGGAAACGTCTCACTCGATGTGCCGTGGCCTGCGGCAGGCTGTACGCCGGCTGCGGCCATCGTCGCAGCGCATACTGCCATCAGGACAAGAACTGCGGCAAGGTATCCGCGTGACGGCTGTGGTTGTTGCTGTCGGGCCGGACGTCGCCATCGTAACCATCCATTTGTCGCGGGCATCGATCCTACCGTTGTCGCAGTCATGGCCGTCATGCTTGCCATCAGTCATGTCCACTTGTCAGGACTCTTTCTTCTGATATGCTTTCCGTCAATCGATATGAGATCGTCGTGCTCAAAGACCGTGTGCCACTTGCCGTTGTCGGGGAATATCCTGTCCATCTCCCGTACCCTGTCCTTGGTCGGCGGCCTGTTTGTCAGGGCTCCCCACTTCATGTTGTCGATCTTTGGCATTATCTCGTTTATGTCCCTCATTGCCGTCACTCTCGTCTTCCGTGTTAAAGCTTATCGCATACAGCCACTGCCGTCAAGTCACGCGTATTATTCCTTCTTTTATCAGGTACTGCAGGCCCGACACAAAGGACCCGTCGTCTATCGCGCCCTCGGCCCACCAGCCCGCGTTGGTCTTTATCCACGACGGTATCTCCGCCGCTGTCTCACCGTCCGCAGCGCCGTCCTGTCCCGGGTCGTTGCTGCCGGCTGCTGGCACCACGAGTATCCCGCTCTGTATCAGGTACTGTATACCGGTCACAAACGTGGCATCGTCTATCAGGCCCTCGGCCCACCAGCCCGCGTTGGTCTTTATCCACGACGGTATCTCCGCCGCCTCCGTGCTTGGCGCCGGCCCGTCCACGTCGCCGGGGGGATTGCCGCCCGCAGGCGCCCCGGGCCCGATCTCTATGAGTCCTGACCCGATTCCAGAGTACGTGGGGTCGTAGTCAAGGCCGGTCCCGTATACTATCACGTCCACCCTGATCAGTCCCTCAGACGGTATCCTGATGTCCTGCACGTCTATGCCCTCCGGCGAGGCTATGCCCGTATTGAGCGGGTCGCTTCCGGAGAACCTTGCTATCTCGTTGCCCGACTCGTCGCTCACTATGTACCCGTACCAGACGTCCTTGATCAGCTTGTTGTCCCGGTCCAGAAACGTGAACTCGAACGGGATCTCGTCGCCCGCGCCGTACTGTCCTTCCCACTCTATGGTTACGGTGGTAGGAGCCCTCTCCTGCATGGTCTCAAGGTCCACCAAATAGAACTCCACGGAGCTGACCTCCGCCTCCTCGACTGGAACGAGCTTCAGGTTCATGTTCTTGCTCTCGAACCTGTCGTCCTTCATATTCTCGCTGATCTTTTGCAGCTCGCTGTTGGTTATCAGAAAGTGTACCACGTTCGTGTCTTCGTACGAGTACGGATCATTTAGCAGGGCGCGCTGGTCCACCTCCACCCCGTTTACGTATCCCCTGAACTGCTTGCCTTCCGCATACGGCACAAAGTCCTTGGGGATCCTGACCTCCTCGTGCACCACCTCCACTAGGTCGACATAATCCGGCGTCCAGTCAAACGCCATGTCGAACGTGATGGAGTTGTCCGACGGTTCGAATGCAAAATTCTCCACCTCATCATAGTACGTCTTGATTATTACGGGAATCTCCTCGGCGTGGGCTGTCTGTATTGCAAAGTTCTGCTCTTGGGCCACGCTGACAAACGTGTCATAGCTCAGCCTCTCTGCAAGCTGCACCCTGGGGCTGGTCGCGCCCTCGATGTCGACGCGTACGTGGTACAGTCCGCCCTTTTCGAATATGGGCCCTGTTATGGTGGGCCTTGCGCATATGTCGTAGTTGTCGTCGTTGCACGGCTCCCCGTACACGAACAGGGCGCCGGGCGAGCTTATGTCTTCCGATCCGCCGTATACGCTGCATCTCCACAGTTCCGCACTGTCGCAGTCCGCATTGGGGCGTATCTCCACGTCGAGTCTTCCGTCGGGATCGTAAAACAGGTTTCTTGCCAGCAGCTCCCCACTGCGCCACATCTCTATCCTGTATGTGACCTTTTCAAGCGTGGTGTCCGTCAGCGTGTCAAAGAACCTAATCTTCATGTTGACGTCGTCTATGTCCCCTATCGTGATGTCCGACGGCGTGAGGTCCGTGCGGACGGTCACTTCCATCCCCGAAAAGCTGATGGGCGGCGCTTGGTCGCCTCCGAGTCCGTGCCCCGAGACCGACTGGGCGGCAGCCGGGATTACGACAATGGCGGCCATGGCCGCTAGCAGTGCAAGCCTGTTATACAATATTGTAAATAATTTCACACTATATTTAAAGATCAAAGAGACGCGTGCGTGTGTCCCTCGTTCATGCGCGGTTACGCCCGCCGTCGAGCCATGCGTTGGAACGTTTTTTATCTGTGTAACACGTATCATGTCTATGAAGGCAGTCTTGGTTGCTCTGGTGCTTGTTGCCGCATGTGTGCTTGCCGCCGGGCACCAGGCGCATGCAGAGACCCAGACCGAGACCCAGACCCTGCCCACCGAGCAGGGAACCATAGACGTTCATCTCGAGTATGACGCCGTGATAATGCCGGGCGAGGAGACAAAGATCAAGGTGGACTTTCTGAATCCCGTAACCGGCCAGATTCAGGTGCACATAGACTATACGATTACGATCACCAGGGATGGGGAGCAGGTGTTCGGGCCCACCGACCTCATACATACGTCTCCCGGCACCATAACGATCTCCCCCTTGCTCTTCAAGAGCGAGGGGATCCACACGATAAATTTTACGGTGGAGGGGATACTCTTCCAGCCTATTCCAGCCGAGGCCGTATCCTTTGAGATACCGGTGGGGGAGGATGCGTCGGCACCCCTAGAGCCAGACATGGCGGTGATCCCGCCGTGGGTCAAGAGCAACGCCGGGTGGTGGGCCGACGGCCTGATAGACGACGCCACGTTCGTATCCGGAATCGAGTACCTGATACAGAGCGGCATACTGGTCGTTCCCGCCGCCGACGCTGCCAGTGACCCGGGGAGTGATGCGGACGGCGTCGGAGGGGGAGGAGAGGACGCGCCGGGGCCGCAGATCCCGCCGTGGGTCAAGAGCAACGCCGGGTGGTGGGCCGACGGCCTGATAGACGACGCCACGTTCGTGGGCGCCCTGCAGTTTCTGATTACGGCCGGAATCATACAGGTCTGAGTCTTACGGTACGGCGCGCCTTCCGTGCGGGCTCCTGGCTCCTACTTTTTGACGCGGCATCGCAGGCCGCTGCGCCTGCAGACTGGCGTTTGAACCACGCGTCTTAAATTAGGACAAGGCCTACTCTGTATATGGTAGCATACGTCCAGTCGCTACGCTCCAGCTTGGCCAACCTGTTTCTGGTTGCGGTTCTGGGCATCGCGCTGACGTTCTTGGTTCCGATGGCGTTTCCGCACCTCATGCACGGATTCCACGCGGCCCACATACTGCTTCACACGGGCGGCATGATACTCGCGCTCTTCATCACGACGCTGGCCGTCGTCTCGTACCGCACGCTGCGCTCAAGACGCCTGCTACTGACCACAATTGCATTTGCGAACTTTGTGTTTACAGAGGCCCTGCTGCTTGCCTACGTGCTGGATCTCTTGATTATCAACCTGGGGGACGTGCACATATACGAGGTGGGACATCTGCTGATGTTTGTCACGCTGGGACTGCTGGCTCTGGGGGCGCTGCGAAGTGACTGACAAGTCCGATGTAATACTAGGGGCCATAGAGTCAAACCCCGGCATACACTTTAGGGGAATCATGCGCAAGACCGGGCTCATGAACGGCGTGCTGTCGCACCATCTTGCCAAGCTGGAGCGCAACAACCTGATAATTGCAAGGCGCCGGCCGCGCACCGTCCGGTTCTATTCCGTGCGGATACCAAAGTCGGATCATGCCATAATCAAGGCACTGCGCAGGCCCACCCCCCGCGCGCTGCTGATCACGCTTTTGCACGAGGAACCCGAAAACACGAACGGGCTCTCGTTTGCAGAGCTGGTGGAGAGGGTGAAAAAATCCCCCTCTACTGTGTCCCTGTATCTGTCGCAGCTGGTAAGGGAGAGCTTGGTGGACGTGCGTCTGGCCGAGATCAAAAAGCGCTATCGGCTCCGGGATCGGGAGCGCGTAGACCGCCTGCTTGAGGATCACGGTCCAAGCTTGGTTGGCATGTACGCCTCGAACTTTGAGGACATGATAAACCCACTGGGCTCCCCCTAGCACGGTTGTGCGGGGCGTGGCGGGGGACGCAGCTCGGGGTCATGCGACAATCCTGTACCTTCCATATATGGTGTACATGGCCGACGCCAGTAGCGCGAGGGACGACGCGACAAACCAGTCACTGACGCTCTGGTATCCCACCTCCCTCCCAAGCGCGGCGCCTATCTCGGCGAGCGTGCCCCCAAGCGCCTGCTCGTCAAGGGACTTTGAGAATCTGCCGCCCGTCGCGTTTGCAATGTATGCGAGCGTCTCCTCGTCAAGCTCTGCATACTGCGGCTGGCCGAACACGTCATTCTTGACAAAGGCCGGCTCCGCCGATCCTATTCCTACGGTGTGGACCTGCACGCCGGCCCTCTGCGCGTACTCGACGGCCTCCTGCGGGGTGATCTGCCCCGAGTTGTGCACGCCGTCGCTGAGCAGTATCACCACCCCCCGCCTGTCGGGTATGGAGATCGCCATGTCGACTCCGAGCGCAAGCCCGTCCCCGATGGCCGTGGCCCCGCCGCTCTGGCCTATGGACATTACGGCCTCAGACGCCTTTTGCTTGTTGTCTGTCAGGTAGGATGCCGTGGTGGCGCCCGTCTCAAAGAGTATCACGCCGACATAGTCCCGGGGATCCGACCCCTGAATCAGCCTTGTTATCGACTGTTTTGCCGCGTCCAGTCTGCTTGGCGCGTAGTCCGTGGCTGACATGCTCTCAGAGATGTCAAGAACTATGCTGATGCTCCTGCCGTTCCTCGTATCCGGTGACACGTCTGCTGCGACGACTGGAACCTGCAGGTCGGCCATTGCGACCGCGGCCATTGCGACCGCGGCGGCCATCAGCGCGAACGGCAGGTGCCTGCGCCACGCGCCCTGCCTTCCTGCCACCGCCCTTGTAACCGTCTCGATGGAGCTGAACCTCAGGACGGACTCCTTTCTTCCCGCGTTATACCTCAAATACAGGATATACAGGCCCGGCAGTGCAAAAAGCAGCAACAGCATGTGTGCGTGTTCGAACTGCACGTCAGTTATCGCCTCCTCCTTCTTGCCGCACTTCTCGATGCGCCCGCCGTCATAGCCGTTGCCACCGCAACCGTCCCCGCGTACCTGTTGAACGCCGCGTCAAACGGTTCGCCTGTTGCAATGTCGATATATGCGGCGCCCGCCCTGAGCGCCTCCTCCCTTGCACGCTCGGCCACCCGCCGCGCCGCGCCGCGGTACGCGTCCCTGACCTCCGTGCTTGACGTGTTGACCAGAACCTGTCCGCCCGTCTCCATGTCCTCCAGATACGCGTATCCGATGTCCGGCAGCGTGCGCTCGTGCGGGTCGTGCACGCGGATCATTACGACCTCGTGCTTGGCGCATGCGCCCCGCAGTGCCTCGGCAAGGGGCTCGCCCGTCTCAAGGTCCGATATTACAAACATGACGCTCCTGCGCCCCGCCGCACGCGCAAGACGCGACATTGATCTTGCAATGCCGGTTTTGCCCTGCCGGTACGACTCGGAGAGCCCATCAAGTACCATCTTTCTTATCATTCCCATTGCGTGCCGCCTGCCCCTTCTTGCCCCTGTGAACGACTCTAACGACTCTGCAAACAGCGCCATGCCGATCCTGCCGCCGTCCCTGCCGTTTAGCGCGGAGAGTATGACGGACGCTGCAATCTCGACCATGACGTCCCTCTTGCTTTTGGGGCCGCTTCCAAACGAGGTGCTGCCCGAATAGTCGACTGCCACGTATATGTCAAGGTCGCTCTCCTCGACAAACTCCTTTACGAACAGCCCGCCGTGCCTGGCAGAGACGTTCCAGTCTATGCGGCGCGGATCGTCGCCGGCCGCGTATTCTCGGACCTCTGAGAACTCTATCCCCCCGCCCGGCCGTCGCCGGCCGCGGTCCCCCGGCGTGTAGCTTGGCCGCGACCACGCGCCTATGTCTAGCTTTTTTGCGCCTGCAACCACGTCGCGAAACCTCTTCTCCGCCTCTTCCTCTCCTGTGGATGTCGCCGCCGCCTGATCTGTCCCCGACATCAGTTTTTCCACCCGCTATACCATCGACTGCAGCCTGCGGCGTTATGGCGGACTGATGCCTTCCAGTATGCCGCTTATCACCGCATCCGGCGTGATCCCCTTCTCCTCTGCCTCAAACGTCGGTATTATCCTGTGCCGCAACACGTCGTGCGCCATCTCCTTTACGTCCTCTGGCGTCACAAATCCCCTGCCGTTTACCAGCGCGCGGCCCCTTGCCGTCCTGACAAGCCATATCGAGGCCCTCGGAGAGGCGCCAAGCTCCACAGTTCCAGACATGCCCTTGATGCCGTACTCGTCGGGATCTCTGGTCGCCCGTACCACGTCGGTCACGTACTCTGAGACCAGATCGTCGACGTAAATGCCCTCGCAGAACCCCTGCATCTCTGCAGCCTCTTCTGGGCTTGATATGGCCGGGGCGTCTCCCGGGCTGCCCGCCGCATTCTTGCTTATGATCTCCATCTCCTCCTCCTTGGTGGGGTACGTCATTGCCAGCTTCATCGCGAACCTGTCTATCTGCGCCTCGGGAAGCCTGTAGGTTCCCTCGTTCTCTATGGGATTCTGCGTTGCAAACACCAGGAACGGCTTGCCAAGCTCGTACGTGTCCCCGTGTATGCTCACCTGCCTCTCCTGCATGGCTTCCAGCAGGGCAGACTGGACCTTTGGGGGCGCCCTGTTTATCTCGTCGGCCAGCACAAAGCTGTGGAATATGGGGCCTTTTTCGGTTACAAACGGACTGCCGGCGGCCGTCCCTCCCGCGCCGTCTCCTCTCCTCCCGGCATAAATCTTGGTCCCTATGATGTCAGCGGGCAGCAGGTCGGGCGTGAACTGTATCCTCACGCTGTCGGCGCCAAATATCTGGGACATCGTCTTTACCATGAGCGTCTTTGCAAGGCCCGGGACGCTCTCGACTAGCACGTGTCCGTCTGTTATGACCCCGATCAGCATGCGCTCCAGCGCGTGGTGCTGCCCCGTTATCCTCTTGTGGGACTCGTCAAGTATGCTGCGCAGTGTGCCGCCGTACTTTTGGGCGCGCTCATTGAGCTCGATCATTCTGTCGTCCGACATGGAATATCTTACCTCGGCATCCTGCATTGCCCTGCTGCAGGGCCAGCCCTTAATTAATACCGTCGCCGATTCTCAAAATGTACCAACGGTGACAGTCACGTACAAAAAGCCGGACCCTCTAATTTTTTTGCGTTGCTTTATTTTGCTTTATTCTGCTTTGCCTTTCTTTGACAGACAATCGGCGCGTTATCGTGTACTGACCGGCGCGCCTGTTGCGCAGGTGTGGGCCGCCGCACCTGTTTTTTGCAAAACTCACTGCTACCAAGCTCGTACTGGCGCGCAGTGGCGGCCGGCGCCTGTGGCCGCAGCGGGGCGGCGCTGCGCCGCGACGCATGGCGCGCGACGGCGCAGTTAAAAGACGGCGACATGTATATTCATACGTGCCCTGCACGCCCGCGCAGTTTAATCTGAAGCGCATGCGCCTGCCCGTTGCAACTGCAACGGCCACCGTGCTTTTAGTTGTCGCCGCCACCATGATCTCGGTTGTACACGCGCAGGCCGATGACCTTGTAGTCCGCTGGTCGGTAGAGGGGCAGCCGCACCCACAGACGGAGTCGGGCGCCGTGGGGGGCGAAGGGGGTGACAGTGGCGACGTGACAGTGGTAGTCGAGAGGTATACCGGTGATGATGATGCGGATGCTGGAGCCGACGGCGGCCCCGCATATGACGATTCCCGAGCCGCGTCGCCGCCGGGACTGGAACGGGAATTCAGATACGACAGGTTTGTCACTGGCAACCAGTACTCTGTGGGCGACTACAGGATATCAATATTCTCTGAGGAGGGGCAGCTGCTCAACCAGATCATAATAGACCAGCAGGAGCTGCAGGCCGAGAGCTTTCGCCACAAGATCAAATACTATGACAGGTTCTCCGACGGCTATGTGGAGATTGCCGAAGCCCTGCTGGATCCTATCAGCAAGCAGATGTACCTCATAGCGGGATCCGCATACGACTATCCTGTAAACTCCAACCTGGAGGTCTTTGTGCTGGAGCGCGGCTACTCGCTAGACAACCTGCAGGCCATACCGAACGACATCTTCTCGCCGATGGAGTTTACGTTCGGACGCGAACTGCTCGGGGAGTCGGCCCTGACGGGGAAGGGGGCAGGCGACCTGCGCGCGTATTCCCCAAACCATATGGTATTTGACGAGCCCCAGCTGGAATCCCGGATGATAGAGTCCCTCTCGGGGCAGGCGTCTGGCATAATAGGGCAGGTCCTCCTTGCCCCGGACAAACCGGAACCGGAGCCCGAGCTGTACAGCCTGTCGAGTCCGGAACCATTACTGCCCGACACGGACGAGTCGCAGCAGTCTGCCGTTCCGATAATAAGCGACCTGTTTGGCGACAGGCCGCGGCCCAGCTTTGAGGATGCGGGGCGCGTCCGTGCAGGCCTGGAAAACCTCGATGCAAAAACGCCGGCGTTTCCCGCGCAGGAGCGGGACGGGAATGTCCAGCTTGCCATTATCTTGGCTGCATCCGCAGCCGCTGGACTGGCCGCCGCCGGCTATGCCGCGTGGAGAATGCGCCAAAAAAGGCATGCCGAGCCCGAGGAACCGTTGCTGGTAGCGGCCGGTGAGGCAGAACCCGAAACCTCATACGACTATAGGGGGCTGGCGGGTCGGATGCTGTCGCATGCGCGCGACCTTTATGACGCGGGGCGGCGCAAAGAGGCCCACGAGACGCTCGGGCATGCGATCCGGCTCTTCTACGCACACCGTACGGGACTGCGGGGGCGGCCCACAAACGAGGAGCTGCTCGCGCGCATGCGGCAGAAGCTTGGCTCCTCCAGTGTAGAGTACGAGACGGTCAGGAAGTGGCTTGTGGCGTGCGGCAGCGTCGAGTATGCGCGATACAGGCCGGATTCCAAAAGGTTTGCCGACGTTGTGGATGAGTTCTCCGGCGTACTGGCAGGGTCGGCAGAGGATTAGCGCATATCCTGCGTGTCCCGCCCGCCGGCGACGGGGGGGGGGGGGTGGAGTGGAGAGGACAGGAGGCCCTGAACCCTACGGTGTCTTGCAAAGGGCAAAGTTCCCGTCCCATTTTACGTGTCCGTAAAACCGCTTTGTCTCAAACTCGCCCAGGTCTGCAAACGATATCGACGTCCTGCCTGTGATGTTTTCGTCCCAGTCCACGAATACTATGTCCACATCGGTTATGTTTCGAGGAATTTCGTCGTTAGTGTACGCGCCCGTGATCGTTATGGTGCCAAAGTCGTCACGCGAGCAGAAAAGCTCCGACATCCCGTATCTGGGAGATGTTTCTGGATCCGTCTGTTGCTGCTGGCCCGTGGCCGCAACAACGTCGTCCCCTGCATCCTCCCCGGTGTCCGCAACGTCCGCGCTCGGCTTGCTTTGGGTTGGGGTTCCAGCATCATCATGCACCAGGGGATTTTCTTGCAGCGCGCGGACGAGCATGCCCGCAGAATATGAGTCGTTGCCGCTTATGGCAAATATCTTTCTGATTATTCCATCCATGATGTTCGTGGTGGGTTCCGTCCTGTCAATCTCGATGTCCGGCGCCCTGTACAGGTAATGCTCACCGTACGCGTCAAATATGACGGCCTGTATTATCAGGTCGTTGTACGCGCAGGTGGTGACCGCCCCTTCGTCTGAATATCCAAAGATGCATTCGATGCCGTCTGATACGCGCCCCGTCATATGCGCCGATTCAAAAAGAGACTGTATGGTCTGGTTTGTGTAATCGGCCCAATAGTCGTAGGCGCCTGTCTGGCCGGAGAGTCGCGTAATGCTCATGTACATGGTGGGAATCTTGTACTTGTTGAATACGGGATCGTATGTCCTGCTAATGTCCCTCATCAGGACCCTGACAGAATCCGCCGCCCCCTCCGTCTTGTCAAATCCCTCCTCCGTGGAAACAAACCTCCATTTTGACACCTTTGTTATCCTGTCTACCTCGCGCTCTGTCAGGAGAAGGCTCGTTAGGGGCATCTCCTCCAATGCCTGACGCGCTTCCGCCTCTATGTCAAATTCCATGCCTTGCATGCCGTCCCGGCTGAGATATCCTGCCTTGCCAAAGTGATGTACGGCGCTCACAAACTGCCCGTCGGTGATCTTCCCATCCAACCACCATGCCGTCCTAGTTTCGATCCACTCGATCACCCGCGGCGTGAGAGGGGCCGCCATAGAGGCCGTGCCTGCTTCCGTAGCCGGAACGTTCATGGAGCCAGGCACGTCATCCCTTGCCAGTTCGGACCTAGACAGTATGGTGAGCGCGTCCCAGAAATCACCGTCGGCAATCTCGCCCTCAAGCCACCTCTCGGCCGCCTCCCTGGCCCAGTCCAGAATTTCAGCATTGTGTTCTTCCTGCGCCACAACGACGGACGCTTGTGCTGCCAGCATGACGGCAAGCGTTACTACGGCCATCATTACCATAACGAGCCCTAGCATCAGCTAGTGCATGATCAATATATGTGTCCTCTGGCTATGACTGAATTGGTACATATTTCAAATACGCGCCTTATTTTTTATAGGCAAATCCGCTATGTGATATATGGCAGGTCTGCAGGACAAAACAATTCTGGCCGGTACTATGATAATATTGATTATAGGCGCCGCTGCGATCGCCCCAGCGCTGTTGCAGTCTGCATCAGCTGAGACAGGTTTTACAATTGTAAAAAAGACTGCCGGAATCATAATGAAATTCTGTACAAACGAGGCGTTCACCCTGCAGGACTGCAACGAAAGGTATGAGGGGCTCGGATGGACGGATCGAATAAACGTCCTGATATATGCGCCGGGCTGGAACGACGACTCTGACAAGATAGACGTTATCGGCACGCCAGAGAATCCAATCAAGGTGTATACTGGCCCGCAGAGAGTCACGGAGGTGGACTTTTCGGAGACCGGATTTGATACTGGAATATTCATGGGCGTCGTCAAGATGACCGGGGCGCCTAACTATCTCGTGCACGATTCGTTTCACACTAGTATATCTACCCATGGCGTGACCGGTTCCACCGAAAACGGGCCTCCCACTCATGGCGGGGGGCATTCAGGCGGCCATGGCGGCATGACCGCGCCACAGCACGGCGGAGGCCATGGCATGACCGCGCCCGACATGACCGCGCCACAGCACGGCGGAGGCCATGGCATGACCGCGCCCGACATGACCGCGCCACAGCACGGCGGAGGCCATGGCATGACCGCGCCCGACATGACCGCGCCACAGCACGGCGGAGGCCATGGCATGACCGCGCCCGACATGACCGCGCCCGACATGACCGCGCCACAGCATGACCGCGGCGCCGAGATCTCATCTCATGACCGCGCCGTCCTGATAGCAACAGAACCGCAAGACGGACGGATTACCGTATCCTGGGAACCAAACGAGGACACGATCATACAAAAATCTGCGACATACGAATGGGAGATTGGAGAGGTTCAATTCCACAAACCAGTATATGACGTCAACGAAAAGGTCACGTTCTTCTTGCGCGACAAGGATCTGTGGATACACCACGCCGAATTCCACACCAATTATGTCCGTGTATATTCTGATACTGATCTTACCGGAATTCATGTGGGTGTACAATTTACTCCATTTATGGAGCACGCCACCGTCCAAGACGGGTTCAGTGACAGACACCTTACGGAGCCTGCCGCAAGCTCGCTTACGAAATATACGGAAGACGGCAGGTGGAAGGTCTACTTTTGGTGGGAGCCTGGGGGGCTGCTCGGAGTCGGCCAGGACTATGTCATCAACCTCATGGCGCACGACGGCATGACCGACGTGCACGAGATGGGCCTGACATATACGATGGAGATATACCTCAACGGCGAGCTTGTCGAGACCCGTGTCGACCGCTCATTTGCGGACGGACAGGGCCTCGAACCAATCCGGTTTGACGAGCGAGGATCCGTCCGTATCGTAATAAAGGACATCTTTGATGACGCGTCACAGCAGGTCAACTTTTCATTCCAAGTGGCTCCGGAGGCAGTAATCAAGGAGGTTGTGCCCAGACACGGCTCGTTTGAGGAGGGAAACGTGCCTGACTACCTCGAAGGATATGATCACCCCCACCACTACAACTATCTGGAGGGCGAGTTCATCATGACCACTACGGATCGCTCCGACAGTCAGGACAGGCTGCGCGTGTCAGACGGCGACACCATCTACATCGAATATGAGGATCTTACCCTCCCAGATCCGTATACGACTGCCGACTCGCTGGATATCGTTGCACGGGCGCTGGTGCTGGACACGGGCACCTCTGCGGGCGACGACGGTTCTGAGATATTCGTGGAGATCCCGTCATAACGGAGGCTTGATTGGTATGAGCGCTGCGATTGACAGTTATACTGCGTCCGTTCCATATGGTACTGTGTTGCAACGGCATGGGTCTGGACATATTGCACTGTCGTTCATGCTTGTGGTGACGCTTGTGTCGGCATCCGCACTCTTTGCGTATGACGGCATGTTTGAGGAGGCTTATGCGGGAAGCTCCGGTTCAGCTGACAGTGAACTCTTGCTGATAAACGGCGACTACCACATGCTTGAGATCTCGACCGACCCCGCAATATTGAGCGGGGACGAGGAACATGTCGCGATGACCATATCCTTGGTGAATGTGGACGCGGAGCCTGCCATCCAGGTGTCCGGCGTAGAGTACGGCCTGACGTTTGTCGATGGCAGTGACAGGGACATCTTGCTTGCATCCCTCGACGCGTACTCGCCTGGTGAAAGCCTGCGTATACTGATACAACCTTCCACGGATGCACCCGTCGAGGTATCCGGCGAGAGCGCCAAGGAGGGATCTTGGCTGGCATTCGACGACTCCCCGGCCACGTTGAAGGCCCCTGTATTTCTGGAGGGAGGCATAGTCTACATACATGCGACAGTCAAATCAATTGACTCGCAGCCCGTGTCCGCGGGCGAAGATTCCACCTTCGAGGTGATGTTCAGCATGGGCCAGTATGTTCCGTTTACAGTCGAGATTGATGGCATGCCGTCGGATATCACATTTGCCACTTATTTTGACAGGGTTGACAAATTTTCATACGACGAACAGGCCAGGAGTGTCTCAGTAGAGATGCCGTTTGTCTGGACCGAGGAGTACATCGAGGCGGCATCGTTCATCCACGCCGAATTCTTTATCCCAAAGTCAATTGATCTCTTTGAGAACCATGACATACTGCTTGCAGTAAACGGAATGGACTATTTCGGCACGGTGGACCGCTCCGGCAGCGACGAGACGGTGGTGCACTACCTGTTGTCCTCTGGCAAGCTGCTTGAGATGATGCAAAATCTGGAACCCGAGTATCTTGACAGGATGGTGTTTGAGATGAGGGCCGGCGCCGAGCGCCAGAATCAGATAAGCGGCGACGCGTCAATCGAGGCGGGGGACGCGGTAATAACGAGGTCGACTGGGGGCGCCGACGGGAACTATGACGTGCGCGTGTCGGCCGAGCCTGCGGGCATGCTGCATCCCGGAAACGAGCTGACGCTGTCACTTGAGATCCGTCATGAGGGCTCTGACGACCATATTCCGGGGGCCACGTACGACGTGAGACTGTCACTGGGCGGCGATGTCGTGCTGTCTGAGGCCGGACGCGAGGCGCCCGAGGGGGGTGACCGCATTACGGCCACGTTTGATGAGACGGGGATTGCAGCGCTCGAGGTGGCAAATATAGAGGGAACCTCCTCGTCGGCCGAGATCTCCTTTGTGATCAGCGAGCCACACGACATGTCCGGCATGGACCACGGCGGCATGATGATGGGCGGCGACGGCGACGGCGACGGCATGGACCACGGCGGCATGATGATGGGCGGCGACGGCGACGGCGACGGCATGGACCACGGCGGCATGATGATGGGCGGCGACGGCGACGGCGACGGCATGGACCACGGCGGCATGATGATGGGCGGCGACACGGAACAAGACGAGATGGCTGCCATGAACGACGAGATGAAGGCCATGATGAAGGAGCACGAGGCCATGATGAAGGAGCACGAGGCCATGATGAAGGAGCACGAGGCCATGATGAAGGAGCACGAGGCCATGATGAGCGACGACAGCGATCCCATGGACATTGATGCGCACATGGGGATGATCAGGGACCATGAGGCGAAGATATCAGGGCATGGAGAGATGGTCGAGGCCCACGAGGCGATCATGCGGCAGCACATGCAGGTAATGGACAGGCACGGTACGGGCATGGGTGACGACGGTATGATGATGATGGCGCAGATGCACGATGAAATGATGAGCCTGCACGAGGCTATGATGAAGGATCACAAGGCAATGAGTGACGACCACGACATGATGCGGGCCGACCACGAGACGATGAGGCAGAAACACGCAACTATGATGGATGACGCTGTCGAGATTCCCGCAGACGAAGGCGGCGGTTGCCTTATCGCGACTGCCGCATTCGGTTCCGAGCTTGCGCCCCAAGTCCAGCAGCTCAGGGAGCTGAGGGACAACACCGTACTTGCAACCTCATCCGGAACCGCATTCATGTCGGGCTTCAATTCCATATACTATACGTTCTCCCCGTCTGTGGCAGACATTCAGAGGGAGAACCCGGCAATCAGGGAAGCAACCAAGGTTCTGCTGACGCCAATGCTGTCGTCACTCTCGCTGTTGGAGCATGCGGACATCGACACGGAAGCGGAGATGCTGGGGTACGGCGTGTCGATAATACTACTGAACCTTGGAATGTATGTGGGCATTCCCGCGTTTGCGGCCGTGGGGTGCGCGCGGCTGGCACGGGCCCGGCTGCTCCCCCGTGCCGAGACCCGGCCCGGACGATAGGCCGCGCGGCAGTTTCTCAAATTACGGATACGAAGCGGGCCTGCCCGCGGCCCGCCCTAGTTTGACAAATCTTATTTAGTCAATTTCCCTCCAACAGCTTTGACATGATCCCGCTAAAGGACGAGAACCCGCACCCGCCGGGATTCCGGCCCGTCATGACGATCATACTGATAATTGCAAACTCCGTCGTCTTCGTGTTTGAGGTGCTGTATACGGGCCAGTTCTTTGACTTTACAAACCGCAACGCGTTTGCGATGTTCTACAGCTGGGGGGCCGTGCCCAACTGCGTCACGGGCGCCAGCGAGTCGCTGATAAACTTCGGGGCGGGCGCCGTGTCGATACCGTGCCCCGACATGCAGTATACGTCGCTGCTCAGCTCCATATTCATGCACGGCGGACTCTTGCACTTTGGCGGCAACATGCTGTTCCTGTGGGTCTTTGGGGACAACATAGAGCAAAAGTTCGGCAAGTTCAAGTTTCTGGGCATATACCTGATGTGGGGGGTCGTGGCGGGGCTGGTCCACATATACGGCGACGCCACGAGCCCGATCCCGGCAGTCGGCGCGTCGGGCGCCATATCGGGCATAATGGGGGCGTACCTGGTGCTGTTCCCGAGGGTCCGCATCCTCACGTTTGTGGGCTATTTCATGCTGCACATACAGGCAAAGTGGTTCATGCCGTTCTGGCTCATCATGCAGAACCTGCTCCCGTACCTGGTGGGGGGGTTCGGCGTGGCAGGCGGCGGCGTAGCCTACCTTGCGCACATCGGGGGGTTTGTAATCGGGCTGATCACGGCGTACGCGTACAGGAGGGCGTTCGATCCGCCCCCGCTGTACGGGACCAGATACGGGTACAGGCCGGACTATTACGAATAAATCCCGCGTGCGCAAACCGCGGCCATGCCACTGGTTACGGTCTCGATGTACCCCGGCAGGACGCAGGAGCAGAAGGACGAGTTTGCAAGGGCCCTGACTGAATCCGCCGTGGAGATACTGGGCACGAAAAAGGAACACGTCATCGTGGTGTTTGAAGAGAACCCAAAGGAGAACTGGTTCCTTGCCGGAAAGCAGCTCTGAGTGAAACCCCGGAACCGTTTTTTTGATTAAACCTTTATTGCGCGGCGCGCGCCACGTGGCGTTGAAGGCTGCCATAGTCCAGTTCAAGGCATCCGCGTCAAAGCAGAAGAACCTCGGCCGCATACTCTCGTACGTCGAGAGGGCGGCAGGCCGGGGGGCCTCCCTGTGCGCATTTCCAGAGTTCATGATGCTGTACACGAGCGCATCGCAGACCCCCGAGCAGCTTGCGTCGGAAGCCGAGCCGGTTACGGGCGAGTTTGTCTCCAGTATAGCGGAGGCGGCCCGGAAGAACGGCATACAGGTCGTCGGCTCCATATACGAGACGAGTCCGCGGCCCGACCGCGTGTATGACACGCTGTTCGTATCCGACAAGAGGGGGAGGATAATCTCCACGTACAGAAAGATCCACCTGTACGACGCGCTCGGGTTCAAGGAGTCCGACAAGATGGCGCCCGGCTCCGGCATGGCAAAGCCGGTCAGGACAGCGATAGGGAGAATCGGCATGATGGTCTGCTACGACCTGAGGTTCCCGGAGATGTCGCGCTCGCTTGCCGCGGCCGGATCCGAGGTACTGGTCGCGCCCTCTGCATGGGTCGGGGGGTACATGAAAAAGGAGCACTGGCGCACGCTGAACCGCACGCGCGCAATAGAGAACGGGTGCTACGTGATCGCGCCCGACCAGGTGGGCCACGTATACTGCGGGCACAGCATGGCAGTGGATCCGTACGGCAAGGTGCTCCTTGACATGAAGCAGAGGGAGGGGATAGGATACGTGGACGTTGACATATCAAAGGTGAGGGAGACGCGCAAGGCACTCCCCCTCTTGAAGAACCGCAGGACCGACATCTATCCGTCCTTGCGCGCCTGACCCCTCGTGGGGCACGCGATGTTGGAGCACTGCCTCGTCCATTTCTGCTTTGAGGAGTAGCGGAATATCACCTCTGGCCACGCGCACGTTCCGCACGCCTTCTTCGTGGCGCGCAGCCGCGCCCTCTGCAGAAGCGGCGACGAGGCGTCGCACCCGCCGTAAAAGTTGGAGCACCCCATAAAGCGCTTGCCGGTCCTTGGCGACTTTATTACGAGCAGCTGGCCTATGCCGCAGTCGGGGCACGGGACCAGCCCGCCCTCCGTGGAACTCGTCCCGAGTATCATGTACTGGCGCTTTTTTGCGGACCACGAGACGTACCCGCCGGAGTCCATATACTGCACGAGCTGCCTTCTGAGCGTCTCGGCCTCCGGCTTTGTGGCGCGAACCGAGTGCCTGTCTGCGTGACGCCGCCCCCGTCCTGCCGCCGCGGATCCGGCGCTGGCCTTGGCGCGCCTCTTTCTGCCTGCCTGCCCGGATCCCTTCTTTGCTGCCGCCGCCCTTCTTGTGATCTTGGTACCAGTGCCGCCGCCCTTCTTGCCACTTGCAGGCCCGGCGCGGCGCTTGTCGGCTTCTTTCATGAGATATGTTGCTATTACGATTTTTATAGGGATTCTGATTACGCGCCGCATGGAGAAGGTCTGCGTCCTTGGAGCAGGAAGCACAAAGTATGGAAACCTGGCCAATGACAGCATTGTGGACATTACCACACAGGCCTCCGTTGCGGCAATCGAGGATGCGGGCGTGGACCCCAAGGAGGTAAAGGCCGCCTACATCTCAAACGTGTTCGGCGTGGCGGACAAGCAGGTGCACATAGGCCCCGTCCTGATGAGCAACCTGGGAATATCAGACCGCCCGTCCCTGTCAATAGAGTCGGCGTGCGGCAGCGGATCAGTCTCGTTCCGGGAGGCGTATGCAAACGTGGCCGCCGGATTCTACGACTGCCTTGTGGTCACGGGAGTCGAAAAGGTGACGCATACCGGCACCGAGTGGACCACGACCTACTTTGCGTACTGTTCTGACTTCTTCTACGAGGGCCAGGCCGGCGCGTCGTTTCCGGGGCTGTTTGCGTCCATGGCGCGCGCGTACCTGACCGAGTTTGGCGCGACCGAGGAGGACTTTGCCAGGGTCGCCGTCAAGAACCACGAAAACGGGTTCTTGAACCCAAAGGCGCACCTCAAAAAGCGCATTACGGTCGACGACGTGATGGGTTCCCCCGTGATCGCAAGCCCGCTAAAGCTGTTTGACTGCTGCCCGTTCTCTGACGGCGCCAGCTCTGTAATCCTGTGCTCTGAAAAGTTTGCCAAGGAGCACGGGGGCGACTATGTAGAGGTTTCAGGCTCGGGCCGGGGCGGCTCGCCCGCAGCGCTGCAGGGCCGGGAGCACCTCACCACGATCCCCAGCACCAAGATAGCCGCGGACGCGGCATACAAGATGGCCGGCATAACCCCAAAGGACGTGGACTTTGCCGAGGTGCACGACTGCTTTACGATAGCGGAGGTGGTTGACACGGAGGACCTGGGATTCTTCAAAAAGGGGGAGGGCGTACAGGCGGTGCGCGAGGGAAGGACGAGCCTCAACTCTGAAATTTCGATAAACCCGTCCGGAGGGCTAAAGTCCAAGGGCCACCCGATTGGCGCCACCGGCGTCGGGCAGGTGGTCGAGGTGTACGACCAGCTGACGGGGCGCGCAGGGGAGCGCACCGTGAAGGACGCCCACATAGGACTCACGCACAACTTTGGCGCCACGGGAGCCAGCTGCGCAGTCCACATATTCCAAGGCGTGTAAGAAGAGATGTCTGCAAAGGAACAGATGATAAATTATGCCAGAGAGGGCAAGGTGCTTACGCACAAGTGCACCGCGTGCGGGCGCCTGCACCTGAGCACGGTCTACTTTTGCCAGAGTTGCGGGGCAAAGGACTTTGAACCCGTCGTGCTGGAAGGGCGCGGCAGCGTTGCCACGTACACTATAATTACCGTCCCCCCCGCGGGATTCGAAGGGTACACCCCGTACGCGTTTGTCGTGCTGCGCCTCGACGACTCCGAGCTCCGCATATCGGGGTTCATGGCGGACATTGCGACTCCGGCCGACCTGCCCGTCGGCACCAGGGCCAAGATTACCGGCTTCGATGAGCGCGGCATAGTAATCTCAAAGGACGACGGCGCTTCCTGAACGGTCCGCCGCGCGACAACAATTTTATTTTGCGCCCTCCAACCGGTGTATCATGTCTGTGAATGTGGTATGCGGCAAGTGCGGCGAAAAGATCACAAACATGAAGATGCTAAAGTCCCTCAAAGACGCGATGGCCTCGAACAACGGCAAGTGCCCCGCATGCGGCGAAAAGCTGTCGTCTTCCGAGTTTGAGCTCGACGCCAGGGAAAAGTGACCCGCGCCAGGAGCGGCGGCGGGCGCGACATGCAGGACGACGGCCTGCCCCAAGCAAGAACTGTCCTGGGCGCAACGTAGTGGCCTGGGAAAAGCGGCGCTCCTGCCTGAAGCCCGCCATCCATGCCTGCAGCGGCTGTCGCCGTTGACGTTGCCCAGCGCGCGTGAATCCACCGTATCCGCAGTGGTCGGTTTTTAAACGGCCGTCAGTCCTGTCTGCCGCCCGCGGGCTCTTCGACAACAGCGCAAAAGATCTGCAGCTCTGGCATGTGATCATCCGCTGTTTGGCATGCGACACGTCATAATTCTTATTTACTCCGGTTTGGAGCATATTCTGGATGGAGTTAAAAAAAACAGTTACGCCGTCCCGGCCCGTGAAAAAAAACCACACCAAGGCCACTGAAAAACGCATGAGCTCCATATTCCGGTCCATGTCCAACATAAGCCGGCTCGAAATACTAAAGGTGCTGTACTCGAAGGGATCTACCTCGTACACCGACCTAAAGGCCCTCGCGGGGTTTGGATCCAAAAAGGAGAGCGGCAAGTTTGCATACCATTTGCGCGACTTGACGGCCCTGGCGCTCGTAGAGCGCAACAAGTCCGAGCGCCGTTACAACATTACAAACCAGGGCAAGCTCGTGCTGGAGCTTGCCGGAAAGATAGAGGAGAACGCGTTCATGGAGAGCGGAAAACTGCAGGTGCGCTCGTCGTCCGCGTCCATTGACGAGTTCAAAAAGCACCGCATCGTCCAGTCGCTGGTCAAGGAGGGGAACATGCCCCATGAGCTGGCGGAGAAGATAACAAAAGAGGTGGAGAACAAGATCCACAAGTACGAGATATCGTACATCACGGGCTCTCTGATCAGGGACATGGTGAACTCCGTCTTGTTGGAGACAAACAACGAAGAGTACCGCAACAAGCTGGTCCGCCTCGGCATGCCGCTGCACGACGTGCAGCAGATGCTGTATAATCTGGACGAGGTGGACGGCGGCATGGAGAGCCTGATCAGCAGGGCCGGCCGCAACGTCTTCGTTGAGAATACCATGTTCGGCTCGCTGCAGAAGGACGTCGCCGACAGGCACATGGCAGGCACCATCCACATATCAAATGTCGGCACGTGGTTTGCCCTGCCCGACGTGATATTTGTCAACATAAAGGATCTTCTTGACGGCGGCATGAACATCGGTGGCAAGCACGCGTCGGCATCCCGCATTCAGAGGTTCGGCGGGCCGTCAGATGCAATGGCCTCCGTATGCATCATGCTGCACCTGCTATCCAGGGAGGCGTCCGAGGAGGTCGTCGTGTCGGGCCTGCCCCGGCTGCTTGCAAAGAGGTGCCCCGATGCAGGCGATGCCGAGATGGAGGCGGGACTGCTGTGGATGTTTGCCGTCTCCTCCGTCGTGCCCGCCCACACCAAGGAGGGTGGCAACATCACGTCCATACGGCTCAACATGGGGCACGACGACGCCCGGCTGGTAGACTGCATCATAAACGCCTACTCTAGGTACGTGAGGCTGACTCCCAGGCCCCGCATAGGGCTCATCATAGGCTATGACAAGGGCAGCATAGAGTCCGTCTCCAGCCGCCTGGCCGACATCGTAATCGCCGGAGGGCGCGTACTGCTCACAAAGTCGCAGCAGGTCTCAAGCAGGGGCGTCTCAGGCGGCAGCCTCAACAAGACCGACTCCAAGATGTCGATGGCGCTCCAGTCGGTGTCCGTCAATCTGGCGGGACTGGCCTACGAGGTGGGCAGGGGCGACGCCGAGTACTTTATGGCCAGGCTGGTGCTGCTACTAAAGCCCGTGGTGGACGCCATAATAACGCGCAAAAAGGAGCTGTTTGAGAACACGCGCCGCGGCCTCAACCCGCTCATTGCAAGAAACACGCAGTACATGCAGTACGGCTATGCGTCGCTTACCATAAACCTGGTGGGCCTCCGCGAGGCGGTCTTTGAAGGCCTGGGGTTCGAGTACAACCGCAAGGGCAGGGAGACAGTCCAGAAGATAATCACGCATGCAGTTGATGCCGGAGCAAACGGGGCAAGGGAGGCCGGCGAGCGGGTGACCATATGCATCGCGGACGCGCCGGAGGCCGGCGAGCGCTTTGCCAGGCTCGACGGCAAAAAGTACGGCAAGCATGTCACGGGCCCGGGCCAGACGAGGCCCTACACGCAAGGGCTGGTGTTTGAGGTATCCGACATTGAAAAGTACACGAACAAGAGCCCCCCCATTACGCTGTCCAACAGGATGAGCCGCTCCCTCAACGCGGGACTCCAGGTCGTGCTGCGCATACCGGAGACGGAGACTAATCCCGACGTGGTACGGGAGGCGATCGAGAAGATGGCCACCCTGGTTCCGACGTTCTCCCCCTCAAAGGAGGTTATCGTGTGCGCCGAGTGCGGCTTCAAGGACAGGCCGTTTGACTCGAAGTGCCCCAAGTGCCAGACGCCGCGCCGCGTCCCGGTCTGACGCCTCTCGGTATGCCGCCGCCCGATCTCCCGTACACGCCATGGTCCATCCTGCCTGAAAAACGGCCGGCCGGCCAATATGCAGTGCCGCTTGCGTGCCGTGTTGCGATTATCGCAACACGCGGTCCGGCCTGCCCGATCCTGCCCGGGTTTGTTATATACAAACAGCCCCCTGTCCCTGCAATAATGTATCCATATTATGATATTCGCAGTCCGGCATGGCGCGATCCGCGGTTGGCGCGATATTTTTGGCCAAACATTGTGGGGATTTTTGCCTAGACAATTAATATAGCATATGTTTTCAACCCTTTCGGGGAGTAGCAGTTTGGATAATTCACAAGTGGGTACCGGTATCAGTGTCATACGCAAGCGCAACGGGGAGATCACGGACTTTGACCAGAACAAGATCGCGAACGCCATATACATGGCGCTCGCCGCGACCTCGAAGCCGGACCGCGATCTTGCCGCCGCCCTGTCCGGGCACGTCGTCACAAAGCTGGCAGAGCAGGGCTTTACCAACGCCATGCCGCCCTCCGTGGAGGACATCCAGGACATGGTCGAGTCGACCCTGATCGACAAGGGATACAGCGAGATCGCAAAGGCGTACATCGTGTACCGGCACGAGAGGCGCAAGGTGCGCAACGAGAAGATGAAGGTGCTGAACCTAAAGACCCTTGATCCCGTCTCAAAGGATTTCGACATCAGCTGCCTGAGGGTGCTGGCGTCGCGCTATCTGTTTCGCAACAACAAAAACGAGATTGTCGAGACGCCCACGCAGATGTTCGAGCGGGTGGCCATCCTGGTCGGGCTCGGGGACATGCTGTATGACTCGGAGCTGTTTGACAGGGCGGGCAGCTCGCACCAGGACGTGGCAGAGGCCGAGTCGTACCTGGACAAGCTGGACGCCTTTGACTGCAAGTTCAGGATCGGGCAGTTCCATCTCAACAGGTGGCACTTTCGGGCTCTCATAAACCACTACGTGCACCTGGCAAGGAAGAACCAGATGAAGGCCAGCTTCAAGGAGCTGCTGACTATGCTGGCCGGCAAGAGGCTTGACGCGTACGCGGACAAGATCCAAGAGTACTACAACCTGATGGTGTCGCAGGACTTTCTGCCAAACTCGCCCACCATGATGAACGCCGGCGGCCGGCTCGGGCAGCTGTCGGCGTGCTTTGTCCTTGGGATGGACGACGACATGGAGAACATAATGAAGTCGACGTCGGACGCCGCCATGATATTCAAGTCCGGCGGGGGCGTGGGCATAAACTACTCGGACCTGCGCCAGGAGGGCGACATAGTGGCGTCCACGTCCGGCGTGGCGTCCGGCCCCGTGTCCTTTATGAACATAATAAACACAGTAACGGAGGTGGTAAAGCAGGGCGGCAAGCGCCGCGGGGCCAACATGGGCATAATGGAGGTGTGGCATCCGGACATTGAGAAGTTCATCACAAACAAGACCGAGCCCGGCGTGCTGGAGAACTTCAACGTGTCAGTCGGGATATGGGAGGACTTTTGGGAGGCGCTGGTGAACGACTCGGAGGAGGGCGGGGCCGGCGG
The DNA here is from genome assembly GCA_965207075.1 of Candidatus Nitrosopumilus sp. Classification (GTDB taxonomy): domain Archaea; phylum Thermoproteota; class Nitrososphaeria; order Nitrososphaerales; family Nitrosopumilaceae; genus Nitrosopumilus. The sequence goes on from CBDBLO010000002.1 coordinate 395,431, forward strand.
CGCCTACATGCTGCGCAGCCCCAAGACCAAAAAGCCCGTAAAGGAGGTGAGGGCGCACAACCTCATAGATATGATAGCCATGTCGGCGTGGAGGAGCGCCGAGCCGGGGCTGATATTCTTTGACCAGATAAACAAGTACAACGTGTTTGCAAAGGCGCGACAGGGGCCCCTGCGGGCGACGAACCCGTGCGGCGAGCAGAGCCTGTACCCGTACGAGTCGTGCAACTTGGGATCAATAAACCTGGCCAACCTGGTCAAAAAGCAGGCCGACGGCTCGTACGAGTTTGACTGGCAGCGGTACGAGGAGGTGATCCGGAAGACCACCCGCTTCCTTGACAACGTGATTGACGTGAACCTGTATCCGGTGCCCGAGATCGACGAGGCCTCCAAGGAGTCTAGGCGCATCGGGCTCGGCGTGATGGGCGTGGCCGACCTGCTTTACAAGCTGCGCATACCGTACAACTCGCAGGAGGGATACGAGATGCAGTCTAGGCTGTCGGAGGCCCTCACGTACTATTCGATGGACGAGAGCGTGGCGCTTGCAAGGTCAAGGGGCGAGTTCCCGCTCTGCTCAAAGTCCGAGTATCCGGAGGGCCGGATACCCGTCGCCGCATATTATGAGATGCCCACGGGCCGTCACTCCTGCGAGTGGGACGCGCTCGTATCGAACATCAGGCAGTACGGCATACGCAACGTGCTGACCACCACGGTGGCTCCCACCGGCACGCTGTCGATGATTGCAAACTGCTCAAACGGCATGGAGCCCGCGTTCGCGCTGGTCTTTGAGAAGCGGGTGACGGTGGGCAAGTTCTTTTACACCAACGAGATTGTAAAGCGGGCCCTCATGGAGGAAGGGCTGTACTCTGACGAGATTATCGAGAAGATTGCCGACAATTACGGGTCGCTGCGCGGAATTCCGGAAATTCCACAGTGGATGCAGGACGTGTTTGTCACGGCGATGGACATACACTGGGCCGACCACCTGATGGCTCAGTCCGTGTGGCAGAACTGGATCGGCAACGCGATCGCAAAGACGATAAACATGCCGTACGACGTCACCGCCGATGACGTAAAGGCCGCCTACCTGCTTGCGCACGAGATGGGACTCAAGGGAATCACCGTGTACAGGGACGGCTCGAGGCAAAAACAGGTGCTGCACATGACAAGCGAGAATGCGGAAAAGACCTTTGAGGTGAGGCCGAGTCGGTGGGTGATGGACTTTGTGCGCTCCAGTATAACCAACCGGTACATATCGGGACAGATCGACGCAGCGCTCGCGATAAAGCCACACGACCAGGAGATCGTCGCGTCTGGATCCGACCAAGACTCCGCCCAGCAGGCGCCCGGACACGGGGACATACCCGAGGAGCGGCTCTGTCCAACTTGCAAGAACGGGCTCGTGTTTGTAGAGGGGTGCTGCATCTGCATAGAATGCGGGTACAGCGGCTGCACGTCGGGTTGAACACATACGTCTGGCCGCCGCGGCTGCCGCAAGCGGCAGGAACATTTTCACTAGAGGCCGCCGCGGCTGCCGCCGGCATGCCGAGCGGCAACGGCGCTGCCTGCGCCGTTGCACGGGGGACGGCCGCATGATATCGCTGGTTATTGCAGAATCGGCCTTGGAGATGGTGCCCCCTGACCTGTACGGGCACCCGGCAGTCAGGGCGCATGCGCGCCGAACGCGCGGCGGGAAACGCCAGCACATGCTGCTTGACAACTCCTGGCACTATGCCGCCATGAAAGACATGCCGGATGCTGCAAGACGCGGCAGGCCCGACCTAGTGCATCTGGCGCTGGTTACGGCTACGTCGGCTCCCCTGTACCGACTGCGCCGCGCCCTCGAGGTGTACGTGCATACCGCGGATGGCTGCATGATCAGCCTAGGTCCGGGCGTGCGCATTCCAAAGTCATACCACAGGTTTGCCGGATTGGTCGAGACTCTGTATGAGACCGGCGTGATAGAGGCGACGACTCGCGATAGTCATGCCAGCGGCGGTTCCAAAGACGCGAGTTGCCGTACCGACTGTGATGGTGACGATGACGACAGCAACGACACTGTGCATCACAGCGGCAAAGACGGAGCACCTGCACGGGAGGAGACCGTGCTGATGCGTCTTGAGCACAATCGCACCTTTGCCGATCTGGTGCGCGCCAAAAAGTTCTCAAAAGTGGTGGGGCTCTCCTCCCTCGGGACGCTTCCCGACTCGCCCCGCCCCTACGAGTACGTGGCGCAGAGCGTCCCGGACGCCGCCGCCATCGTGATAGGCGGTTTCCAAAAGGGGCATTTCTCAGACGGGGTAAGCGGGCACCTTGACGAGGTGTATGCAGTCGACACGTCGCCGCTAGAGGCCCATGTGGTGATCGCGCGCATCCTGTACGAGTATGAAAAAAAGCCATTTATGTAAGACGACTGCCTGCCTGCATGTCGCAGTCATCGTATAGCCTGGTTAGTATTCGGGGTTTCCAACCCCGTAACGCGGGTTCGAATCCCGCTGACTGCACCACTTGTAGATCCCAATGCCTCGTTTCCACGCTGGCATCCGATGGCATGCAGATTGGGAGTAACTTGCGTCCTGCCTGCCTGATGGCCTGCTTGGACATCTCCCATGACGACCCTGAATTACAGACGCCCTGTGCCTGTAGCGGGTCGGCTGCAGTGCGGCACCATGCGCCGGAGGGTTCGGCCACTGCAGGCGCAAAGAATTTTTTGCGGCCGTACTTTGCACCGTCATGGGCCGGAAAAACACGGTGCGCCGCAGGGCAGTCGTATTGGAGCGCATGGAGATACTGATGGCAAGCGCCTCGTCAATAGCCGGCACTAACCCCGCCCTTGCATACAGGCAGGCGTCGGTCGCGCGCAGGCTGTGCTCGAGGCACCGCGTCCGCATGCCGTATCATCTCCGCATGATGTTCTGCCGCAGATGCAAGTCGCTTATCGTGCCCGGTGTCTCGTCGCGCGTAAGGATAGGGGGCTCTAACATTCGCTCCATAAGGACGACGTGCGGCTTCTGCGGGTTTGTATACCGCAAGATGCTGCCGTCCCCGCCGTCGTCATCCTGACCCAGCCGCAGTCGCGCGGAAATGCCCCTCCACCACGTCCCGCCCGTGGTCCGGCCGGGCATGCTGGCTTCAAGGGTTTATAAAACGACACCCAAGCTTTCTTCAACATGGCCAAGGTGTACGACGTGCCCGCCGACGTGTTGGTTGAGAGGCTCACTGAGATACTCCGAAAGGAGGGCGTCGAGGCGCCCGCATGGGTTCCGTTCGTAAAGACAGGCGCGCATGCCGACAAGCCCCCGCAGAACCGAGATTGGTGGCACGTCAGGTGCGCGTCCATACTGCGCAAGGTATACCTTCACGGCCCCATAGGGATTAACGGACTGCGTAGCGAGTACGGGGGAGGCAAGCCGTCCGGATACGGCGCGGCACATCACCGCTATGCAGGAGGTGCGATTATACGAAACGCGGTACACGAGCTTGAAAAGCTTGGATACGTCCAAAAGTCGGGACGGCACGGCAGGGTTGTGTCAAAGACCGGCATGAAGAAGCTTGACGTGCTTGCAACGGAGATACTGCACGAAATGTCGAAACAGGCGCCTCATCTAAAGATATATGCCTAGATCATGCCAGCGGATCTGAAATGGGCTTTAGGGAACCTGACGAATTTGGCGGTGGGAATCCAAGCGGCAGCGCCGATGACAGCCGGGGCGCCGGCGCACCCGATGCCGGGGCCGAAATTGCAGCGCAGAAGGAGCAGCTGCTCAGGCAGATACTGATGCCCGAGGCCAGGATGAGGCTCAACAACATCAGGATGGTAAAGCCGGAGCTTGCAGGCATGGTGGAGCAGCAGCTCATCGCCCTGGCCACCCAGGGACGCATACAGTCCAGACTCACCGACGAGCAGCTCCGGCAGATGCTCTCGTCAATACAGCAGCCCCGGCGTGATTTCAAGATAAACCGGATCTGACATACCCGTCTCCACCGCCGTTTTGCATGCGTGTTGAGTACGGATCCGGCCCCCGCCCGTGGGATCCGGGGATCAGGCCGCCATGGATGAGTTCTCAGGAGGCTGATCCACGCCATTGTACATGCCCGGGTTTGATGCCGCATGCGCAAAAGCCCGAGATCCGGCAGTTCTGGACATAGCCGCAGCCGGCCCGTGCATTCGTGTTAATAGTGCGGGCTCTGGCCCATTGAAAGGCATGCCTGCCGTCCTGCATCCTCGGATTCCGCAGGCAGGAGGCCCTCTAGTATGATATTAATATTTATGAATATTTATATTCAAACCTCTTGGCCCCCTGTATATGGGAATCTTTGAGCAGCGCACCAAAGTTCTCCAGATATCACTCATATCGATATTCTCGGCGTTCGTAGTCGAGCTCGTATTCGGGATAATCTCAAACAGCCTGGCCCTGATTACAGACAGCATCCACGCGCTCATGGACTCAGCCACCACCATAATCCTGCTGATCGCCGCCCGGATCGCAATGAGGCCCGCCAACGTAGGGCACACATACGGGTACGGCAAGATGGAGCCGCTGGGCGGCTTTGTGGGCGGCATAGCGATACTGCTGCTTGCCTGCTTTTTCATATACGAGTCGGCCATACATCTGACAGGCCCCGCACCGGATGTACTGCCGAGCCTGATAGGGCTTGTCGGGGGACTGTACACGATCGGCATCGACTTTTTACGCATTGCGATACTGAGAAAGGCACTGCGGGGACTTGGGGGGCACACCCTGAGGGCCGACCTGTACCACGCCTTTATGGATGCGGGTTCCACCATGGTGGCCATAATAGGAATCGTCTTGGCGTCCCTTGGTTTCTACCATATGGACTTTGTGGCGGCTCTCGTATTGGGCGTGTTGCTGGTGATAATCAGTGTGAAACTGATACACAAGACTGCGCTCGACCTGACGGACGCCATACCTCCAAAGCTCGTGTCGGACATCACGGAGATCGTGTTGGCAGTTCCGGGCGTGCTCCGGGTGGGCTATGTGTTCTTGCGCCGCTCAGGCGACACGCTGTTTGCCGACGTGCTTATCTCTGTGCGCGGCGACGCCAACTTTGACTCGGTCTCCAGAATCAATCGCAGCGTTGAGACTGCAATAAAGGACCACGTTGTTGACAAGCCTGAGGACAGCGAGCACGACCATGAGCACGACCATGAGCACGACCATGAGCACGACCATGAGCACGACCATGAGCACGACCATGAGCACGACCATGAGCACGAGCACGACCATGGCCATGGCCACGACCATGAGCACGAGCACAAGCACGGCATCCTGAGCTTTTTCGTGCACGACCATGATCACGGGAACGACCACATCAAGGACGCCCAGATAACAATACATGTCGAGCCCGACTGGGAGAACGTTCCCATTGACAACAGGCTCGTCGATATTGCAAACACGGTCGAGGGGGTAAAGGCAGCGCACAGCCCAAGCACGCACAAGATGGGCAAGAGTCTCTATGCGGACCTGCACGTCATGATAGACGGGAACCTAAAACTGAGAAACAGCTACAAGATCTCAAGGGCGATCAAGAAAAAGATCTCCGAGGAACTGCCGAGCGTCAAGGACGTGACGGCCAGACTCGAACCATTTGAGGAAGGCAAGTCTGACGATGCCGGGGAAAAGTCCATGGATGAGGAGGATCTAATCAGGGACATCCTATTCCGTCACGATGCTGTCAAGGGCGTCGGCCGTATACTGTCCCTAAAGTTTGGCAACGTCTCAAAGATTGACATCGAATGCTCCTTTGACGGCAAGCTTACCATCGCAGAGTCGCACGATCTTCTCATCGACATAGAACACTCCGTTAGGAAGAAGATCAAGAACGCCATCGTGACCATACATCCGATTCCGGACTAGACTGCTGGCGTGGGGGCCCGTCCAATGGGCAACGTCAAGACGGCATGCGGCAGCAGGGTGCTCGTCTGGCACGCAGTCGGCCGCATCTATGAAAGGTGCTTGGCCGGCACACCTGCAGGATCAGATCACAATCCTTCCTTTTCCATCCTCTCTGCACCATGCGTATGGCAGGCTCAGAGGTAAGGATCCTACGCAGGGATCTCGGGGCTGAGTCGGATGAGAGTCATGGGGCATCAGGTGTAGGACTGCAACGGGCGACTAAGGAGTTCAGGGAAAATGGCGGGAACGCTCAGGCCACAACTCGCATGCGTGGCCCGTGCTCGACAGATAAACTATATTTATGGGATTTTTGCCGGTGTCGTTATGAAGGCTGTGGTGTACGAGGAGTACGCACCTGACGACAACTATGCCCGTATACTGCAGGTCAAGGATATTGACGATCCAAAGCCAAAGTCCAACGAGGTCGTGTTTGAGGTAAAGGCGGCAGCCCTGAACTACAACGACATCTGGGGCATGAGGGGCCAGCCCGTGGCAGTCCCGCTGCCGCACGTGTCGGGCTCTGACGCGGCCGGTGACGTGATCGCTGTGGGCGACGACGTCCGGGACATAAAGGTGGGCGACAGGGTCGTATCCCACTCCAACATGGCCTGCAGGGTCTGCACAGCGTGCACCGACGGGCGCGAGTTTGACTGTACGAGGCGCACCATATGGGGCTTCCAGACGGGGCCCACGTGGGGCGCATACCAGGAGGTGACGCACCTGCCGGAGGTCAACGTCTCGAAGATACCAGAGTCCGTGTCGTACGACGAGGCGGCCGCGTCATCCATGACGCTCCTGACGTCGTGGCACATGCTGGTGGGCAGGGCGAAGATAACGCCGGGGCAGACCGTGCTGATAATGGGTGGCGGCTCCGGAGTCGGGAGCTTTGGGATTCAGATTGCAAAACTGTACAACTGCGATGTCATCGCGACCGCGAGCCCCGACAAGCTCGACAAGTGCCGTGAGCTCGGGGCCGACTATGCGGTGGACCACCGCAAGGAGGACTGGCACAAGGAGGTTCGCGCAATTTCCAAGGAGATCGCAAAGAGAAAGGGCGAGGCGCCGGGCATCGACATTTCATTCGATCACATAGGCCAGACGCACTGGAACAAGCAGCTTACCCTGCTAAAGTACGGGGCGACGCTGGTCTCGTGCGGCGCCACCACCGGGTATGACGCCCATACCGACCTGCGACACATATTCTTCAAGGGCACCAACATACTGGGCTCCACGCAGGGCACAAAGGCCGAGTTTGACCAGGGCCTTTACTGGATGGGCCAGGGCAAGATCAAGTCCCAGATCGACTCCGTATACTCATACGAGCAGGCGGCCGAGGCACACACAAAGATGCTCACCGGCAAGGGGCTCTTTGGAAAGATACTCCTAAAGTCGCAGGGCTGATCGCAGTTGCCGCCGCGGCTATTCCGCAGTCTCTGCTTTGTTCCTGGAAACAACCCAAGGTTTATTGAAAAGGCAAAGAGCCTGAGGGCCGACATCGTCTGCTTTGATCTAGAGGACTCGGTCCCGGACGTCCAGAAAAGGGAGGCCCGGCAGATGATACGGCAGGCGCTCCGCGACCGCGGCTCGTACGCGGCCGGCGCAGTGTACGTGCGGACAAACTCGCCCGCCTCCGGGCTCATACCGTCGGACCTGGGGGAGGTGGTTCGCCGCGGGATAGACGGCGTGGTGATCCCAAAGCTGGACAACAAGGCCCAGCTCAAGAGAATAGTAAAGGTGCTGGAGGACTTGGAGCGCCGCCGCCACCTGGGGCCGGTCGGCGTGATGCCGTCAATCGAGTCGGCCGAGGGCGTGGTGAAGGCGTACGAGATTGCCTCGTCCGGTGGCAGCAGCAGGCATTCCAGGATAGACTGCGTGATATTCGGGGTCTTTGACCTGCTTGCCGACATGGGGATAGAGTATACGGCGCAGTCGGACGCCGCCCGGTACGCGCGTGCAAGGGTGGCGCTTGACGCGAGGGCGGCAGGCGTGCCCGCGATCGACGGCATATGGCAGAACCTCAAGGACGCCAAGGGGCTTGAGCGCGACTGCATGCTTGGCAGGTCGCTTGGATTCGCCGGCAAGAGCGTGATCCATCCGGATCAGATCGACACGGTGCACAGGGTGTTCCACCCCACTAGGTCGGAGGTGGACTGGGCGCGCAAGGTCGCCGACGCGTACGCAAAGTCTGCAGCAAAGGGCAGGGGGGCCACCGCGGTGGAGGGGCAGATGATCGACGAGGTCCACTACAAGCAGGCCAAGGCGGTCCTCGACCTGGCCGCGGATCCCGCCGGCTGAGCATGCGCCTTTTCGCCATCGTCGTTACATGGGCGGCGTCACGGGCGGTTGGACGATATACGTCGCCAACAACAACATGTTAATTTGACACGCCCCTTGTATGACAGATGGTAAACCTGCTCGACCCCTCAAACGTGATAAGGTCCATGTTTGACGCGGGCCGGTACGAGAAGATGCACGACTATTGCAAGCAGATGCTCGCAAGAGACCCGGATGACATGACCGCCCTGCAGAACATCGCGCTCGCGCTCATATGCATGGGGCGCCACGGGGAGGCCCTGCCGTACTGTGACAGGGTGCTAAAGCTGAGGCCGTACGACGAGTACGCGCTCAGGAACAGGCTGTCCGCGCTCGAGGCCCTTGACATGCACGATGAGGCGATCGACACGTGCAAGCAGATGCTGCAGTCAAACCCCGGCGACGTGACGGCGCTTACGGGAGTCGCGCTAGCACTCACCCGGACGGGCCGGCACGCAGAGTCCCTCCCGTACTATGACAGGGCCCTTGAGGCGTCGCCGGACGACGTGACGGCCCTGCTCAACAAGGCGCTCTCTATGACGTACCTTGGCAGGTACGTGGACGCCCTGCGGCTGTATGACGCGGCAGGGGGAAGGGTGGACAAGCAGGTTGCAAGGGACGTCTCTGCCGCCCGCTCCCGGATCTTTTCCAAGCTGGGAAGGGACGACGAGGCGTTTCTGGCGGCCCAGGGCGTGCGGGACGGGGACATGGCGCGTATAATATCTGACGCAAAGGACAGCAACTGCTCCGTGTTCCACCAGTTCTGCGACAAAGAGTACTCTGAGATGACGTCAGGCGACACCTGACGGCGTGACGACGTCACAAGACGCTTCGCGTGCGCCGGCGTCACTTTGATTATATTTGCCCCCGCCGCATACACGTCACCAAAATGTTCACTGGAATCATAGAGAATACCGGTCTGGTCAAGAGCATCACCACGAGCACGTCCGGCCGGAGCGCGGCCAAGCTCGTGGTGGACCTGCAGAAGAAACCCAGGGGACTGAAAGAGGGGCAGAGCGTAGCGCTCAACGGCGTGTGCCTCACGGCCGTGGCCATAGACGGCTCCGAGTGCACCTTTGAGCTTGTAGAGGAGACGATCAAGAAGACCAGCCTCGGGGGCCTGAAGGCGGGCAGCATCATAAACGTGGAGCGCAGCCTCAAGGTGGGCGACAGGCTCGAGGGGCACTTCGTACTCGGGCACGTCGACGGCAGGGCCACCATCACCAAGATGCAGGAGAAGCCCGGCGAGGTGCGCATGTGGTTCCGCATACCAAAGCGCCTTGCCAAGTACGTGGTGAAGAAGGGCTCCGTCGCGCTTGACGGCATAAGCCTGACCATAGTGTCAGTCAGGGACCGCACCGCCTCGGTCTCGCTCATACCGCATACGGTGCAGGTGACAAACCTGTCTGCCAAGAAGGCGGGTGACAAGCTAAATATCGAGACTGACGTGCTGGGCAAGTACATACTGGACTGACCGGTCATAACCCACATGTGGGTAATTACCAATATGTTGGTAAGCTTTATAGTCGGATCATGCGGATTCCCCGCATGGCATCCCTTGATGACGCGCTCGCATCCCTGAGGCGCGGCGAGTTCGTACTGCTGCACGACTCGGAGGGCAGGGAGGACGAGGTCGACATGGTGGCGTACGCCGGGACGGCAAGCCCGGAGCACGTGGCAAGGATGCGGCAGCGCGCCGGCGGACTGCTGTGCGTTGCAGTGGACTACGAGTTTGCCCGCTCAGTCGGGATACGGTACATGCACGACATATTGGCCGATTCGGGGGCCGCCGCATGCGACAAGTCCATGATAATGGGACTCGCCCCGTACGGGGACCGCTCCACGTTCTCGATATCGGTAAACTCCAGGCGCACGTACACCGGCATAACCGACAGGGACCGCTCCGCCACCATATCGGACCTTGCGCGCGTGTATGATGCCGACGACATGGCTGGGGCGTTTGCAAAGTCGTTCCGGACGCCGGGGCACGTCCCGCTGCTTATCGCGTCAAAGAACCTGCTGGAGGAGCGCCAGGGGCACACCGAGATGTCTATCTATCTGGCAAAGGCCGCCGGACTCCGGCCCGTCATGGCAATGTGCGAGATGATGGACGCGCAGACGTACGCGGCGCTGTCAGTTGACAAGGCATCCAGGTTCGCCGCGCAGCACGGCATGCCGCTTGTCGACGGCAGGGAATTGGCCGAATATGCTAGGGTGCACTGAAATTGAGGATATCAATCGTAGTGGCCGAGTTCAACTATGACGTGACGTCGCGGATGTACGAGGTGGCAAAGGAGAGGGCCGCTGCCCTGAACCTTGAGATAGTGCACACCGCCTGGGTGCCGGGCGTGTTTGACATGCCCGTGGTGGCCGACGCGCTGCTGCGCCGGGACGACGTGGACGGGGTGGCGGCGATTGGGGCCGTAATAAAGGGGCAGACCAAGCATGATGAGGTCATAGCCCACTCCACTACGCGCGCCCTTGCAGACCTCTCCGTGAAGCACGGCAAGCCCGTGTCGCTCGGCGTGACGGGGCCCGGCATGCAGGAGAGGCACGCGTTTGCGCGGATCAGGCCCGTCGCGGAACGCGCCGTGGAGGCGCTGCTGAAGATAGACGGGGAGCTTGCAAAGATACGCATGTGACTGGTGCGACTATGATGACAGTTATGATGACGGTTACGATGACGGTTACGATGACGGCGGCAGCAACTACGAGGGGTGCGACAAGATGGTACAGCTGAGCGTCCTGAAGATCGAGGAGTACGGGCCGTGGACGCTCACGCTTGGGAGCGACAGGGAGCACGAGCTGCAGATGCTCCAGTCGAGGCTTTACGACAGGGTCCAGGGTCTGTTTTCCGAGCGCGACTGCCTTGTGTTTGCAAACCGTGCCGACGAGCTGTTCGCCCTCAGTTCCGGGCTTGGCGTGGACGGGCACGTAGCAATACAGGATGCGCTGGCAGCAGAGTTTGCCGACATCCGCGTGCGAATGTCGATTGGGAGCGGCCGGACGCCGGCCGCCGCCGACGCGGCCGCCGACGGCGCAACGCGCGCGGCCGATACGCGCAACGCGGGCGACAACGGCGGCGGCAACCACGAACGCGCCGGCATGATATTCGGTGGGGATGCCGCGGCACAATCAGATTCAGGCGACAACGTAAGCATAATGCACATGGACATAGACGGACTGAGCGGCCGCCGCCGACGCGGCGCAAGCCCGTACGAGATCTCTCTTCTGATGTTCGGGCTGTACCACAAGATGTCCGAATACTTTTACCGCGAATACGAGTCGCTTGCGTTCTTCATGGGCGGGGACAACTTTATGATTGTATGCTCAGACGAGGCCAGGGAGTCTGGCGGCCGAGGGTTCGTGGACGCGGTGGAGCGGCAGGACGGCATACGCCTGAACTGCGGGATAGGCAGCGGCAGGAACGGACGGGAGGCTGCCATGCGCGCGACCGAGTCGCTTGACATGATAAGAAGGATGCGCGATGAGAGTGGCAGCAGCAGCAACAGCGCAGGATCGGAGGGAGAGTGGCCGCGCGTGTACGAGCATGCGACCGGGCGGCGCCTCTGACCCGTGGGTATCTGATTATGATGACGGTGACGACGACGGTGACGACGACGGTGATGTGAATGGCGCGCATCCGTCTGTTCAAGAACGCGTCGGTCTTGGCGGGCCCCGAGCTCAGGTACGTGCGGGACGCCGACATTGCAGTCTCAAATGACACGTTTGAATACGTGGGGCCTTCCGGCAGCAGGCCGCGGCCGGCCCCGGGCCGCGATGCCGGCGACGCAGATGCGGCTCCCTCGACCCATGACTGCACCGGGCTTCTTGTAATCCCGGGACTGGTGAACTGCCACACCCACGTCGGCGACTCCGTGGGAAAGGATGCCCGGCTCGAGGGGACGGTGGACTACAAGATACACCCCGTGTTCGGGCTAAAATCCAAGATACTCTCGGAGACCCCCCCTGGCGTACTAGTGGATTTCATGGCAAACTCGTGCTCCTCGATGGTTCGGAGCGGGACAACAACCTTTGTGGACTTTAGGGAGGGCGGCGTTGAGGGAGTCGCGTTACTCAGAAGGGCCCTCTCAAGGGTTCCCATACGCTGCGTCATAATGGGCCGCACTAACCATTACAGCGACGAGGACGGCATACGCCGCAACGCACCGCTCTCGGTATCAGGCGAGGACGAGCTGGACGATGTCATGCGGCGCTGCGACGGGCTGGGCGTCAGCGGGGCAAACGAGAACAGCGATGCCATGCTTGAACGCTACTCCAGGTGCGACGCGCTGCGCGCCATACACGCGTCAGAAACCGCGGAGAGCGTATCCCGCTCAGAGCAGATGACCGGCGTCTCTGAGACCGTCAGGGCCCTGGGGCTCCGGCCCCATTTTCTGGTGCACATGACCCATGCGTCAAAGGGCGATCTAGCGGCAGTCGCAGGCTCCCCCGGCGTGAGGGGCATTGTGGTGTGCCCGAGGGCCAACGCCGCCCTGGCAGAGGGGATGCCGGACATCACGTCCATGAGGCGCCTGTCGAACCGCAGGCTGGCGCTCGGCACCGACAACGTCATGGTCAATATGCCTGACATGTTCAGGGAGATGGACTACACGTGGAAGGCGGCCATGGGTATGGATAGGGCGCGGGTGGATCCTGCCGAGATACTGCGGATGGCGACCGTGAACGCCGGCATGATACTGGGCAGAAAGATAGGGCAGGTCGCGCCCGGCATGCTCGCCGACTGCGTCTTTCTGGACAAGCACGCAATCGATCTGGAGCCGGTGCACAATCCCTATGCGGCGGTGGTCCACAGGGCGTCGGCATCGTCAATAAGGGCCGTGATGATAGGGGGTAGGATGGTGCATGGCTCGCTTGACTAGGCGCGACAAAAACAACAATAACAACAACAACAGCAACCGCCCGGCCATGCCACGCGTCATCATCAGCGCGGCCGTATCGGTGGACGGCAAGATCTCGCTTGCAGGGGGCCGCCGCGGCCCGCGTTCTCGCGCCCGCGCGCCTGCCAGGCTCTCCTCCGAATCTGACGTGTCAAGGGTGCATAGGCTCAGGGCCAAATGCGACGCAATACTGGTGGGGGTCAACACGGTCCTCTCCGACGATCCGCTGCTTACCGTGCGGCATGCTCGCGCGGGGCGCAAGAGGGGCGGAAGCGGCGCCGCCACCGGCAGTCAGCCCGTCCGGGTCGTACTGGACTCGATGGCGAGAACCCCGCCCGCCTCGAAGGTGGCAGCGACAAGCCCCGGGACCAGAACGATAATCGCGGTGTCCGGGACGGCGCCCGAGCGGCGCATCCTGGCGCTGCGGCGGACGGGCGCGGAGGTTGTGACGGTGGGGCGAAAGGCAGTCGACGTGCGGCGGCTCTTGAGCCGTCTGGCAAAAGACGGGATCAGATCCGTTCTGGTGGAGGGCGGCGGCACCACCAACTGGGAGTTTCTCCGCAGGAACCTAGTCGACGAGATTGTAGTGGCCGTATCACCCTACGTGCTGGGGGGCGGGCTGCGCGGCGCCGTCTCGTTCGTGGAGGGATCCGGGTTCCCAAGCGTGTCAGGCTCGCCCAAGCTTTCGCTGAGGTCTGCAAGGCGCCTTGGCGATCACGTCATATTGTCCTATGACGTTGGAGCGGGGGATGGTGGCAATGGCAACGGCGACGGCATTAGGAGGCCGCGTCGCGCAGGCTCTCGTACCTGACTGCCGTCCGGTTGCGGCACCGTGTGGCCGTGAAGAGATATAACCCCTGCACACTGCGTCCGTCCGTACATGCCGACTGCGTCGCTGCGCCGAGACCACGACCTCATCGAAAAGGTGACAAAGGCCATGGGCACCACCATAGAGGTGCTGCAGGGTGGCAAGCAGGTTCCCGAGTCCGTCCTGATGCAGGTGGTCGACTTTACGAAGAACTTTACTGACGTGTGCCACCACACAAAGGAGGAAAAGTCGTTGTTTCCCGCCCTTGCAGACGCCGGCATGCCGACCAACATGGGGCCCATTGCCGTAATGCTGGCAGACCACCAGCGCTCGCGGGAGATCGGGCAGAGCATGGAGGCGTCTGCCCGCGCGTATCTGGAGTCCGGCGACCCGTCCGGGCTGGTACGTGACATGAAGGAGTACGTGGAGCACATCACGGAGCACCTGTGGAAGGAGAACAACAGGCTGTTTGTCATGGCCGACGCACGCCTGCAGTACGTCTCTGAAAAGGTAGACGGCGAGCTTGGCCGCATAGAGGGCGAGCAGCTGGACGCGTTAGGCAAGGACAGGCTCCACTATGAGAGGCTGGCCGACGATCTAGAGCTGGACGCCTCCGGACGCAGCCATCAGTGACTGTCGCCGCGCGCCGGCAGACGCGCCAAAGGCGGCCGCGCAAATACTTTACGGATCTGGATCGAAGATGCCGGGGCCCTGCTTACCGGGTCACTCTACGTAATGCTGCTGCGTCAGGTTGTCGTAAAACCTGACTGACTTTACGTTTACAAACTCGAGCATCCCGTACCTGGAGAGCTCCCGCCCAAAACCGCTGTGCTTTATGCCGCCAAACGGCACGCGCGGGTCGGACACCACCACGTTGTTGACGCTCACTATTCCCGACTCGATCCTGTGGGAGATCTTTTCTGCCTTTGAGAGGTCCCTGGTCCATATGCTGGCGCCAAGCCCGTACTCGGAGTCGTTTGCCAGCCTGACCGCCTCGCCCTCGTTCTCCACTATGGTGATGGGCGCAACTGGGCCGAACGTCTCCTCCCTTGCGATCATCATGTCCTGGGTGACGCCGGATATCACGGTCGGCTTGTAAAAGTACCCGCCGCCCGATTCATCGTCAGCAGCGTCGCCGCATGTTTCGCCCCCGAGCAGTATGTTTGCCCCCTTTGCCTTGGCGTCCTCCACCATCTCCGATATCGACTCCAGCCCTGCCTTGCTTGAGACGGGGCCCAGGTCGGTGTCCATGTTCATGGGATCGCCCACCACGAGCTTCGATGCCATGCTCAGGAACTTTTCTATAAACTCCTCTGCCACCCCCTTCTGGACGAAGAACCTCTTTGAGGCCACGCAGCTCTGGCCGCAGTTGATGAACCTGCCCTTTACGGCCCCCTGCGCCGCGTCGTCGATCATCGCGTCGTCAAGCACTACAAACGGGTCGCTTCCGCCCAGCTCGAGTACGCACTTTTTGAGTCCGGCGGCCGCCCTCTGCCCCACCTTGGCGCCCGCGACCGCGCTCCCGGTGAACGTGACGGCGTTGACGCCCTCCGAATCTATCAGGTGGTTTGCCGTCTCCGTGCTTCCTATCACGCACTGGAACACGCCGTCGGGCACGCCCGACTCCCTGAACGCGGTCTCTATCTCTATGCCGGACTGCGGCGTGATGCTTGCCGGCTTCATTACGATGACGTTTCCGGCCATCAGGCAGGGGGCGGCGAACCTGAGCGCCTGCCAGTACGGAAAGTTCCACGGCATTATGGAGCCGATGGTCCCGAGCGGCTCGAACGTGACAAAGCTCTTTCTGGCGTCCGTGGTGAGCACCTCGTTGGAAAGGAAGCTGTCTCCGTGGTCCGCGTAAAACTCGAGGACCCACGCGCACTTTTCAATCTCCCCTATGGACTCCTTTATGACCTTGCCCATCTCGGCCGTGGCCACCCTTGCCAGCTTCTCCTTGTGGCTCCTCAGGTACTCGACCAGATTGTATATGTACCCGCGCCTCCTCTCGTAGTCCCTCTTCCATTCGGGAAAGACACGCTGCGCCCTGTCCACTATCTCCGCGACCTGCGGCCCCGTCATCGCGGCATAGGTGTCTATGGCCCTGCCGGTGGCGGGGTTGGTGGTGCTGAATTCGGCGCCCTGCATCTTCAGGCTCCCCTGTAGTTAGACTGTGATGCCGGTGATGATGATGCCGGCGCACCTGGCGCCGCATCTGACGCGGGCCCGTAGGCTGCCGCCCACCACGTGGCGCCCCTCAGGGCCTCGGAGTATGCGCCTATCATGGAGTGCATGTACCTGTCAAACGCCTTCATGCCCTGCGAGCGGGCCTTTGCGTACCACTGCAGGATGTCGCCGTATCCGTCAAGCTGCGCCAGCACGTGGTCCGTCGTCCTGTCCGCTGAGCGCCCGAACCTGTCCAGAAAGCCCGGGTCGGCGCCGCCCGCCATCCTGTCTAGGAGCTCCCGCTCTGAGAGCAAAAGCATGCCGAACACGTTGTCCAGCATGTGCAGGTACTCTTTGTACATGTCTGAGTATATCTGAAAGTGGGTCGGCGACTGGAGTTCCATCTCCCTGAGCATCCTCGATGTGTTCTCCTTTATTATGTCCGTAAATGATACGGTGCCGGCGCCCTGTGACATTTCATGGTGCGTTTGTGCTTTGTATTTATGCGTATGGCGTGCCTCAGTCAACCCAACAGCGTCCCCAAACGGCTGGTTAGGGCGGCGGCTTCGGCGGCGGCTTCGGCGGCCTTGGAGGCAGCGTGCGGGCTAGGATGCGCAGCAGAATGTACGTGGTCATCTCGTCCTGCGTTACCACGGGCGTCCCGTCCCAGTCCGGATGATCCTGCGCGTTCTGGGCCGCGTGCAGTATGTTGAACATCACCCACGCGTTGAACAGCATGATCCCGTAAAGGAAGCAGAACGCGCGCAGCTCCGCGTTCTTGGACCGGGTCTTTGGCCTCGCGTGCTCGATCATCCTGTACCCCGTCTCGACGCCCCAGCGCCGGGAGTATTCCTCGACGTCGAGGTCGGGGTTGTTCGTAGCAAACATGATGTAGCGCTCGTGCGGCGGCAGGTCAGGATCGTCGTAATCCGCGCCGCCGCCGGCGCGCCTCTTGCGCACTGCAATGACTCCCGTGTACCGGACGCAGTTGTATCCGTCCGATATGACGACCTCCGACCTGGACCCGCGCATGCCGGCTGCAAACCTGTTGATCTCCTCCACGACGGTCGTGGTGTTCCTGCACGGTATGATGTAGTCGATGTTTTCGTCGGCCAGCACCCTCATCACGGACGTGTCAAAGAACTCCCTGTCGGCCATCAGGACTCCGATCCCGACCCCGTGCCCCCTGCATATTGTGACCAGTTTTCGTAGGTAATCCGCGCTGTCCTCCAGCGCCGGCATCGGAAGCGCCCCGAGCGTCAGCCTGGCCCCCGGGGTCACCGACTGGATCGTAAAGTAGCGCTCAAACCACTGCGTCCCGTCCTTCCACCTGGACCTGTGGAGCTCGGGCCCGCGCTCCTTGTCGTACCTCGGTATGAGGTGCATGTCTATTGCCACGTCGAGCCTGCCCGGCAGGAGCCCCCGGTCGCGGAGCAGGTCCAGGTTCGCGTCGAGCTCCTCCCGAAACGCCGCAAGCGCCGTGCCGGGCCTGATCCTCGCGAGGTGCTTTCGCTGCCACTCGCCGCAGGGCATGGCCGCCTCCGCCTCCGCGAGCCTCCTCCCTATGATCCTGTTGTGCGCTCTCCTTGCAGAGTCCGCGCGCCCGGACGAGGACGAGCTGAATACCCCGCCCAGCAGCAGCCCGTCGTTCAGGTGCCCCTCCGTGAACACGGCGTTCGGGGCATGCGAGACGGGCAGCATGCGCGCCACTATCCCCTCCATGGTCCCGACGACACTTTCATAAACGTCGATCCGTGACGTCATATCGCGTTCCAGTGGTCCTGTTGTCACGAAGAGTTCCGTTGGAACGCCCTCTTATAGATCTATACGCGCAGATACTTTTGACATGCGCTGAAGCCGGTGCCAAAAACCAGTTAGTCTGGCCTAACTATTGGCTTGACTGTGCCTTGGAGCCATGCCTAGCGGCAGCCTGGCCCGCGCCCCATGTCTGGCAGTATTGTCCGCGTTTTTTTGTAGCGGCAGTGGCGGCGACGACGACGGTGGCGGCGCCTAGAAGACCTGCTGCATGTCGTTCTTTATCTCGTCTATCTTTTTGGCGTACGCCTTTTTCGGCCTGTCGTTGTTCTTAAAGTTCAGTATGCTCCCGCACGACGGGCACTTGAACATGCCGTCGAGCGCGTCCTCGAACGTCACCCGGAGGCACTCGTCGTTGCCGCAGTGGTAGAACTCTGACGCGTTCTCGTACTCGAGCCTCTGCTGCAGGCGCTCGGTTATCTTCTTCTTCTGCTTTTCGATGAACTGCTCCACCTCCTCGCGCCTGGTCCTCCACCTGTATACGAACCACCCCTTGCGCTCGTCCTTTACCTTTATCCCGGTTATCAGCGACTTGCCAAAGAGGTCGTAGAGCACCTTGCGCACCATGTTTATCCTCAGTCCGGTGGAGCTTGCAATCTCCTCGTCGGTGGCGTCCTCGGACTTTAGCAGGGATATCGCGACCTTGAGGTACTCGTCGCCTCCAAGTATGGCCGCGATCTTTACAAACGGATCCTCGTACTTTTCTGCCACCGTGCGCGGTCAGTTATGTGGCTATTAATCTGTTGTTTACTGCGCCTTGTGCGCCCCGGGCTGATCGTCGTCGCGATTGCCATCATCACCGTCATCATCATCACCACCACCACCACCACCGTACGCGCGTGACTCAACCCGCTTGCCGTGACGGGACGGGACTATGCGCCGCCTTGCCCCCCCGAACCGCTCCTGCCCGAGCTGGGAGCCCTGGTATATGCGGTCAAGCAGGACTGCCAGGGCCGCAATCTCCGAGTGAGGCTGCCCCCCCACGCTTACGTTGTAGTCTGCCGCGTCGTACACCTCCCTTGGCACCTTTTTGGCGCCTACTACGACAAGCATCCTGGCCGCGCCGTCCGCGGCGCGCCGCCGCAGCTCGCCCTGTACGTCGTTTATGGACTCGCCGTACATCGACAGGTGCACGACCGTATAGCCCTGCCGCGCCTTTTCGCGCAGGACGGGCCTCCACCCGTCCACGTACTCGACTTCGAATTTGCCCCCCCACGTCTCGTTTATTGCGCGTACGCCCTGCCTGATCTCGGGGTTCGCCTCAGTCATGTATATCCTGGACGCCCCAAAGGCCCTGGCCACCAGGGCCGCATGCGTGGTGACCCTGTCGTCCCTGACGGGGCGCTGGCCGATCCGGAGCACCTCTATGGTCGCGGTCATGCGCGGCCGTCCGCCCCCTCGCGTGCTGCCGCAGTTTCCGTCGCTGCCGCGACGGCCTCTGGGACGCGGGTACCCTTCTTGTCCCGGCGTCCGGGACGCCACGCGCCGCCCGCGGCCGGGCCGAAGGCCATCTCGGCTATCATGTCATTCAGCCCGTCGATGTTAGCGCCAGTCTTGGCCGATACGGCGACCCACCTCCCCGTGCCGTCATCGTCGTCGTCCGCGCCCGCAATTCCCAGCCGCTCGGCCCTCCTCCTCGCGACATCGGCGCCCGGCGCGACCATGTCGGCCTTGTTGAGCGCGTATATGACGCGCTCCTCCCTCACTCCAAGCTCGCCTAGCGCGGCGTGGCAGCTGGCAATCTTTCTCCTTGCCGCCTGCACGGGATCGGCAAAGTCCACGACCAGCACTATCACGTCCGCGTGCCCGAGCTCCTCCAACGTGGAGCGGAACGCCTCTATCATATACGCGGGCAGCTTGCTGATGAACCCGACCGTGTCTGAGACCAGCACCGGCTCCGCGGCCCTGCCGCCGACCTGGGCGCGCCTCGTGGTGGTGGAGAGAGTGGTGAACAGCTCGTCGCCCTTCTCGTTGCTCTCCCCCGTCATTGCGTTGAACAGCGTGGTCTTGCCTGCCGACGTGTACCCCGCAAGCGAGACTGTCTTGAACCCCGCCCGCCTGCGCGCACTCCTGTGTAGTTCGCGCTGCCTTCCGGACTTTTCGAGCTTCGCCCTAGTCGAGTTCATCCGGTTCCGTATGTCGTTGTAGTACACGTCGACCCCGAACTTGCCGATCCCCCTAAACCCCGGCTGCTCGCCCATGCTCGCGAGCCTGACCCTCTCCTTTGCCCTGGCCATCTCGTACCTGAGCTGCGCCAACCTCACCTGCAGTCTAGACTCGGCGCTCGACGCGCGCCTCTCGAATATCTCCAGTATGAGGGTCTCCCTGTCGAGTATCTCCATGTGCACGGCCGACGCCAAATTATAGTTCTGGCTCGGCTTTAGGATCTCGTCGTATACCACCACGTCGGGGCCCGTCTCCTCTACGATCTCCTGCAGCTTTTCGAGCGCCCCGCGCCCTATCCCGTACCTGGGGTGCCCCAGATAGCGTTGCCTCATCACGCGTACGGGCTCGTACCCGGCCGCGTCGCAGAGGCCCAGCGCCTCGCCCACGGCGTCCTCCCCGTTGCGCGTGATCAGGACCGCGGCCTTCATCTTCCCGCCCTCTCCTTGCCTGTCATTGTAACACACCGCCGCGGCTTGGCAGTCATAATATCTCTATCACCGGGCGCGCCCGTCACGCCGCTGGCGCGGCGGCGTCCCCGTTCCCCTTTTTGAGCGCCTTTTCTATGTTCATGTTCAGCACGATCTCCGATATGTCGCTGGCGTACTCTGCTATCCTCCTGATGTTCTCTGCCATCCTCCTTATGCGGTACACCTCCTCGTCGTCCTTGTGGTCCCTTACGGAGTCAAGCAGGTCCCTCTCGTACGTCGAGATCTCGCCGCACCTATTTATGGTGCCCTCCGCCTGGACGTGGTCCTCCTTGAAGAGGGCCAAGCACGCGTCATCAAGCACCGAGAGGCAGAACTGGCTCATCCTCTCGAGCCTGTCCAGGTACTCCGGCCCTATGCTCTTCTGGAACTCCAGGACGTCCTTTGCCACGAGCGTGGCGTGATCCCCCGTCCTCTCGATGTTCTTCACCACCAGCCTGTACCCGAGGCAGTTCCTGGCGTTCCGAAACCCGATCTCCTGCAGTATGTGCTCGTTCTGTATCGCTATCTTCAGCTGGCGTATTATGTAAAAGCCGAACCTGTCGACCTCGTCGTCCGTGCTGATCACCTCTTTTGCGAGCTCCGCGTTGTTCTCGCGCACGGCCAGTATGGCGTCGCTGCACATGGACTTTGCCAGGTGTATCATGCGCTTGAACGCCCCGTCGACTGACAGCTCGAGGAGGTTCACCAGCACCTGGACCGTGATGCCGCTGCTCGAGTCGGAGGTTATCTCCGAGCCCATGAGCATCCTCTTCACTGACTCCTTTACGGTGCTCCTCTGGCCCGGGCTGAGCCTGTCCCCCCTCGGCTTTACCGTGATGGACCTGAACCCCAGAAAGTAGAGCGAGATGAGCTTGCGCACTATACTTGACGGCTCGTCCCTGCCGTCTATCTCCAGTATGGCGTCCTCCTTCTTCGGCGTCCTCGGCTCGTACTTTGGGGGGTGCACCTCGAGGGCCGTCGCCCCCTTGCGCACTATCCTCACCTGGTCGCCCCTCTTGAGGCCCAGGTCGGTTATCCAGTCCTTTGGCAGGGTGACTATATACGACGACTTGCCGGTAAATTGAATCTTGCGCATCTCCTCATTCTCGCTCATGTATATGATGCGGGCCGGCCATTCTATATAGACATGCCGCCCCATATGGCCTGTATCGCATGCGCGGTGGCGCGCGTACGTCTAATAGTGGCGGCGTGATGCATGCCGCATGCAGGAGGTCTCAAAGGTGCGCCATACCATCGACGCGCAGTTCGGGCGCGGGGCGCACAGGTCGGTTCCGGCGGGCGCCGTCATAGAGCGCTCAAGGCGGACCGGGCGCATAAGGGGGATACGCGACGGCAGTCAGAACCTGCTCTGCACCCTGAGGCCCGACGGCGGGCTGGCGATCACGACGCGCCTGGCCGAGGTGATGCTTGCCAGGCGCCCTGCCGCATTCGCGTCGTACTGCGTCGAGGTCTCGCCTGACGCCGCCCCGTTCGTGGAGGAGGGCCGGTCGGTCTTCTGCAGGCACGTGGTGCGCTGCGGCCGAAACGTCAGGGCCGCCTCCGACGTGCCCGTCACGTGCGGCGGCAGGGTGATCGCGGTGGGCAGGGCGCTGCTGTCGTGCGAGGTAATGTCGGATATGAGCAGGGGGGTCGCAGTCAAGGTCAGGGATGGTTTAAAAGGTCGCGGCGGGTAACCATGCCATGATGCGTGGCGGAAACCGCGGCATGCGGCGCATGATCGACAAGATGGGCCTTGACGTGGAGGAGATAAAGAACGTCCGAGAGGTGGTGATCAAGACCGACAAGAAGGAGATTATCGTCGAAAAGCCGTCCGTCTCGGAGATGAAGAGCAAGGACGCCACCATATTCACCGTGACCGCCGACGGCGGCGGCTACTCGGAGCGCGAACTGGAGGTCCCGGTATTCCCGGACGAGGACATCGACATGGTGTGCGAGGAGACCGGCGTCGACAGGGAGAGGGCGGCCGCCGCGCTGGCCGAGGCCGACGGCGACCTGGCGCGCGCCATACTGGCGCTCGGCGACAAGTAGAGCGGCGCCGGCCCCGAATTAAGATTTAAGTAATAGCCTGCGTGAGCCCAAGCGTATGAGCAAGGGTTCTGCAAGCGTGGCGGCCGAGTCCAACGTCTCCGGCATCATAAAGTCGCTCAGCGCGCTCGAGGACGACCTCGACTCCCTGGGCGGCAAGGTGGGTGACATGAAAAAGCAGCTTGCGGCAAGGGCCCAGTCCCAGATCGAGTCCATGATGGAAAAGACGCGGGAGATGGCCTCAAAGGAGGCCGAGGTTATCATCAACGAGTCAAAGGCGGCAGCGGAGGCCGAGTCCAAAAGCATAACGGAGCGCGGCGAGGCCAGGCTTGCCGAGATAAAATCCGCCGTCGACGACAACTTTGAGGGCGCGGTGAAGGACGTGGTATCGACCATTTTGAAGCCATGACCGGTGCGCCATGATCATACACGTCACAACAACCAGTACCGTCGCATATCTCTTCACCGCAGGGCCGCCGGGGCCTCCGGTGTGTGCCGCCTGCTGCCGCCGCCGTTGCTACTGCTACTGCTCAGGACGCGGTGGCGCGCCGTGACGTTCCACCCGCTGCAGGATCCACCATTTCCAAGCGGCCTGCGCGTGGCGGTGGCGACTGCCCGCGGCAGGCCGTACTATTACTTTTCGTCGCTGCTCAGGGGGCTGGGCGTCCGGTTCGACTCGATACTGCCGGATCACATGGGCGCGTACGGGGGCCACCTCGTGATGACCACGGTGCCGGAGCATCCGGGGCCCCGCGCGTTTCAGGGCCCCTCCCTGTTCTTTGAGGACGTCTCGGGGCACCCGCCCGCCGTGGTGTGCGGCCTGATGGTACGGGAGTCCGGCATGCATCCGGGGCCCGAGGAGCTCGTAGTGGGGATAGACCCGGGGCAGCGTAGCGGGCTTGCAATATCGTACTGCGGGCGGGAGATAGGGTCGTCGATACACTCCTCCGTGGACGGCCTGGTCTCGATGGTCATACGCGTGCTGGGGGGCCTGCCTGCAAGGCGCAGGCTCGTCAAGATAGGGGACGGCGACGTCGAGACGGCCTGCGAGATTGCCCGCATGCTGAACCTGCGCTTCTGCTCCTCCTTTGAGTTCGAGCTCGTCGACGAGAGCCGGACGAGCCCAAAGCTCAAGAACTTTAACCGCCGCGGCAGGCGCGACATCCTGTCCGCGCGCTACATATCCCGCCGCGACGGCAGGAGGAGGCACCGCGACGTCATGCCGCTCTCGTTGACCGGCTGACGACGCGCTGCCGCCTGCGGCCGTGATAACTGCATATTTTCTTAAGAATTCCCGCTGTTTTTGTTGTATTTTCCAAATTTTCATACCATATCGGCAAGTTTTATATTTTTGGACTGTTTTTTTGAAAGTTTTCTGGCTTTAGGCTTAAATACCTTTCGTGTTTATCAATCACACATGACGTGCAAGGGAATCTGTACTCGATACAAGGCCCAAAAGCCGGTCGGGACGGGCAGGTACGCCTCGGGACAGCGTCGGTGCCAGATATGCGAGATATTCATAAAATGGGAGGGGCTGTGGTGCCCGTGCTGCGGGTACAGGCTCCGCACAAAGCCGCGCAACCTCAAGTACAAGGCCAAGCTGCGCGCCAGGGTGGAGGCGAGCGCGGCAGAGGCGCGGGCAAGCTTGGCCGCCGCCGCCTCAAAGGCAAAAAAAGCCAAGTCCAAGGCCGCCAAGGTGTTAAAACCCGCTAGGGCCAAAAAGGCCGCCGCCTCCAAGTCCGGCGCCGCAGAGGGCAAGGCGACAAAGGGGGAGAAGAAGCCGTGCACGTACTGCGATAGACTGTTTGTATATCCCAAGCGCCACGCGAAGAACTGCAAGAATAACCCCGCCGCGTCCGGCAGCACGTAGGGGCGCATTGATATTGACGGCGTCGCCCACCCCACGGTGAAGGGAATGCCCGCAACAACGGATGCAGAGGAAGGGACGGCAGGCCCCGCGCCGGGCGTGCCCGGGGGCAGGGACGTCATGTCCGAGAGCACGGTAAGCCCGCAGGGCCGTTCCTTTGTCGTGCAGGTGCACAGGTTTGAGAACGGGGTGTTTGCGGCGATATCCGAGAACAGCCGCCGGCTCGGCTCGCTTGCGGTGTCGCTCGTATCGCGGGCGGGGGCCGCCCCGGTTACTACGACGATAATCCCGCCGCGCGATCCCACGTGCGCGTTTCTCATGAGGATGGCGGCCGAGCAGATCAGCTCGCGGACGCGCGGGATCGCGGCCGTCTCCGTGTACGCCGACGGCGAGCTCGGCGCGCCGACGTCAAAGGAGCTGCTCGAGGTCCTGGTGGGGATGATAACCCTTGGGGGGGAGAAGGATGGTTCTGCCTGACCTGCGCGGATACCTCTCGGCAATCGAGAGGGCGGGCCAGCTGAAGCGCGTCGCAAAGCCGGCCTCTACAAGGTTCGAGATTGCGGGTGTGACGGCGCGGGCAGACGGGGGGCCCGCCATACTGTTTGAGCATGTCAGGGGCAGCGGCAGCGCCGGCTTCCGGCTCGTCTCGAACCTGGTGGGAACGCGCCAGAGGTTTGCCGCCGCCGTGGGGGCCAGGACGGAGCGGGCCATCCATGACAAGGTCATATCGGCGATATCAAAAGCGAGGAGGCCCAGAACATCCCGGCGCGCGGGGCTGTACGAGGAGAACCATACACGCGACCTGTCCGTGCTGCCCATAGTGACGCACTTTGAGAAGGAGCCGGGGCCGTTCGTAACGTCCTCCGTGATATACGCCGAGAACCCGGAGACTGGGGCGCAGAACTCTTCTTTCCACAGGCTCATGCCCGTTGCGGGGGGAGACAGCGGTGGCGGCGGCAAGACCACGAGGTGCACCGTCCGCATGGTGGAGGGGCGGCACCTGCACCGGTGCTTTGAGGCCGCCAAGACGCTGGGACAGGACCTCAGGGTGGCCATTACGATAGGCGTGCACCCGGCCATATCGATCGCGTCCGCATACCAGGCGGAGTGGGGCCGGGACGAGATGCACATCGCAAACTCTATTCTGGGCGGAAAGTTGGAGCTTGCCAAGCTGGGATGGTCCGGGATGTACGTGCCGTCCGGCGCCGAGATCGTACTGGAGGGCCGCATACTGCACGACGTGACGCATAGGGAGTGGATGGTCGAGATGCTGCAGACCTACGACCACAAGAGGCGGCAGCCCGTATTTGAGCTGGAGCGGTTACACTACAGGAACGACCCCATATTCCACGACATACTCTCCGGGTATGCGGAGCACCGCCTCCTGATGGGCATGCCCATCGAGTCCAAGCTCAACGGCGAGCTCGGGGCGGCGTTTCCGCAGGTCAGGCGCGTCTCGGTGACCAACGGAGGCTGCAACTGGCTGCATGCCGCGGTCCAGATATCAAAGAGGCGCTCAGACGACCCCAGGCGCATAATAAAGAGGGCGTTTGCATCCCACCGCTCGCTCAAGCAGGTCACCGTGGTGGATGAGGACATCGACCCGGACAGCGCCGAGTCGGTAGAGTACGCGATGGCGACCAGGTTCCAGGCCGACAGGGACCTCGTCATAGTCAGGAACGTGAGGGGCTCGAGCCTGGATCCGTCAAGCGACCAGAAGAACCTGAAGACGGCCAAGATGGGGGTGGACGCCACCATACCCCGATCAAAGCGCCCCGAGGGGTTCGAGATTGCGAAAATCCCGGGCATCGAGAAAATCAGGCTCGAGAGGTACCTCGGGTGACACACCCGTTTCGTATCTGACGGCGCGGACGTCACGCGTATCCTCGTACGGAGCCGCCGTACTGCCCGTTGCGTTTCATGTAATACTTGGCAAACCATTTCAGGAAGTGCATCTCGTCGTACTGGAGGTTTCTCTTTTCAAGGACGCGGTAATACTGTACCTGTCGGTAAATCTTATGCCCAGCGGCGGATATCCATTTTTTTATCAGCATGTAGTTCATCAGCAGCCTTGACGTCCTGCCGTTGCCGTCGCCGAACGGACGTATGTTTGCAAACCTAAAGTGCGCGGCCCCTGCAAACTCCACCGGATCCATTGCCTTGCGGCTTCCACCTGAGTTCAACCACCTGAAAAAGTTCCTTGCAAAGGCCGGGACGAATCGATGGTGCGAAAACCGTGAGTTGCTTCCTGTTATGAACACCGCATGCCGGCGCAACGCGCCTGCGATCTCCAGTTTTGTCTTTTCAAACATTGCCTTGCGCCATGACACCACCCGCCTCATGTCAAGGCGGGGAGGCGGCTTCCTTGCCATGTCTGTAAATATCTGATGGTGAATCTTGGCCTCTAGCATGTCGGATTCGGGCTTTTGCGCCGGGGTGAGGTTGAACCCTGGGAGTTCATACGTCTCCTTTTTTGTCAGGGACGCGCCCTCGATTTTCTGCGTATCGTGCGTGAACCGGTATGAAAATTCTTCTAGTCGTCGATTCTCTGGAATTCCGGAACTGGCATATACCGTCCTGATGTCCTCCAGGACGGGCCTCCACTGCAACCGCAGCATGTCCAATTCAAACTCTCGTTTTTGTCACAATTCTTCACGTGATGAATCTCCTTGTCTGCATCCATGAACTGCTGTCTCCACGTCTGAAGCGTCGGGGGGTGAACATTGTACTTGCGGCACAGTTCTGCCATACTGATATTGGTCTTGATTGATTCCAGTACGATCTGCCTAGGCCTCGGAACAGGGGGTGAACGACTTTTTGTATAAGAGTACGAACCACAGAACAATTCTGTTTCCTAATTGCACCAGTAGGCACCCGCCTGGCCGGGTGTTTTTTGCATGTTAGTCAGGTATTTTTCGCCTTGGGTGTTAAGTGTGCATGACACGATGTCCCACCGCACACAAATGATGGGACAAAGATGCCAGGCACAAGGCATACTTGCAGGGCATGGCTTTAAGCATGGCGCGGCGGCGCGGTCCGTCCGCAGAGGAGGGGACTGTCCGTGAGCAGGGCCGGGCGCGGCGCGGCTGCAAAGACTGACAACGAAAAGTACGTCAGGCGCGGCGCGGATCTGGTCATTGAATATGATCCGGAGTGGGAGGATGACGTAAGGCGCGCAAACGAGGGCAAGGTGGGCGCCCCGTACCAGTACGCGGACACGCTCATCATGCTGGCCGCCGGCATCAGGGTCGCGCAGGGGGTCCGGTACAGGCAGCTCCAGGGGATGGTCGGCAAGATGATAGGCAGGTCCAACGCGCCCGTGTTCAGCCAGCTGTGCAAGCGGATCAACGGGCTTGACGCGGACATCCGCCGGGGCCCGGACGGGATGGTGACGGTGTCGGACAGGGAGGGGCCGCGGGTGCTGGCGCTCGACGCGAGCGGGCTCAAGCAGCACAACAGGGGCGAATGGATGAGGGCCAAGTGGAAGGTGAGGCGGGGCTTTGTAAAGATGCACGTGCTGGTCGACACGGAGACCATGAAGATACTCGCGCTGGAGGTCACCGACGACTCCGTGGGAGACCCGACCATGTTCGAGTCGCTGCTCGGACAGGTCGTGGACGCGGACGGCGCCAATGCGGAGGACGGCACGCGGCACGCGGAGCCGCCCGCCGCGCCCCGCTCCGACGGCGGCGGTCCGAGGTACGAAAACCTGCTCGCGTCCGGCGTCTCCCCGCTCGCGTCGTTCTTCCCGGGCGCCCCCCGGGACCGGACCGCGCCCGACCTCCTGCTCGGCGATGCCGCGTACGGCTCAAGAAAAAACATATCCGCGTGCGCGCGGGCCGGGGTGACACCGGGCATTGCGCACACCGTCAACGTGACGGCGCGCGGCAAGGGATCCGGAGACGCGTGGGGCATGTCGGTAAGGGACCAGATGGGCGGAAGCCCCGACGCGACGCGCCTGGACCTGATGGGCAGGGAGCAGAAGAGGGAGAACCAGACGTACTGGAAGGCCCGCATAGGCTACGGCTTTCGCTGGCTCGTGGAGAGCGTGTTTTCGGCGTTCAAGCGCCTGTTCGGAGAGCACCTGTTGGCCCTCAAGTGGGAAAACATCGTGCAGGAGGTAAAACTCAAGGTGATCCAGTACAACAAGTGGAGGGACGAGTCGATAGTGCGGGAGGCGGGAGGCGGGACGTCCTGATGGCATGACGCCCATGTCGCCGTCCGATAGGGACTCGGCAGGCATCCAGATGGCGAATTAGGAAACAAAGTTCACAGAACATAATAAATAAATAGGGTAAAGTTAATAATCGTAATATGACAAAGATGATTCAAGTAAATCTTGAAACTGAAGGTACTGACAAAGATGAAGCACAGGAATGGGTGCATGAAATTGTCAATGTCTACGCTGATATGGAAGTATCTGACGTAAGCATATCCGGAAATACGGTCTCTTTCCAAGCTGGTCTTTCTGGGATGGACGATACAACTTCTGAAGACATAAGACAAAGGATCGACGAGTATAATACCATGACCGAAACGCTGCAAATTAAGAACATGTCATGCAGCTAAACCCCATTCTTATCTTTTTATGACATAATGCAATAACTATGTCTTGAGTCGGGGTGGACGTCTTTCTCTTTTTGTAGAATTTTGCATAGTCATTTTAGATCTGCAATAAACTAACCATTGGAACATACGGCCTAGCTTTATTTCAGTAATCTCTATTGCTTTTTTAGCTCTTCTGCTTCGGCTTTTCCCAATATGCGAAATACCGTCGAACCTGTTGCAGAACTCTTGCCCTTTAGCGCCCAACGTTTGTTTTTGAGCTGGACTACTTCTGGTTCAAGAATTTTGACTTTTTTTCTTGCCTTGACGTCGTATGCTTCGTATTCTTTCATGCCCTCGCTAAGATATTTCGGTATATTAAGATTTTGTTTAATATTATTAATCATTAGGAAAAACTACATCTATCTTAATAATATCATTGCCTAGAGTAACGCTCATTGAAAATTTCGCCTCATGATGGACAATCGCAGAAAAGCTTACTGATCGACGGATCGCCGCACCTTCCATGAACGAAAGCAGCAAGAGGATCCAGGAGCCGACGGAGGCCATGCGTGCAGAGAAGGACGTCAGGATCCGCAACATGATGATGGCAGTCCTGGGTGTACTAGAGGACACTCTACAAGTACCGCCTCTGATTTTGCAGACGTGGATCGGCGCGCGGCGCAGCTGTGGGCTGCCAGGTTCGGCGAGGGCAGCATCGGTGGCCTCTGAGACGCTCCCGGGAGGGGCAGAGTTTCGTGCGCAAGGTACGGGCGGATCAAGAGACTGACCGACAGACTTGCAGTCAAGAACGTACTAACCCCGAGAAAGCTGCGGAACTGGATACGCGACAGGATACATGTCAGGTACAGACTGTGCAGCGCGCAGGATCCTGTATGTTGGCATGCACGGAACCGGACACTAAAGTTCGAGCTAAAAGCGACTCGCGAAAGGCAGTAGCGGACCTAACGAGACTCGGTTTGGATTCGTCACGTGACCAGAGGAACTTGGGTACGACAATGTGGGTGTGGGCGTCACGAAGCCGTTGGTTCTACTACCAAATGGGTCAAACGTACAATTTTTGTCACAGGCCGACCAACGTAGATTCGACACAGCTGTTCATTCTTAATTACGTAAATCTATGGGACAAACAGAATCGCCATTGTAATGTTTATGAATATGATCTGTTGTACATAATAAATATCTAAGAAACAATTTTTAGATGCAATGTTACTTGTAGGCCATGGTGCGTCCAAAGATCACCAACGCTTTGAAGGGCAGTCTCGGAGAGACGTACTATAAGGAACTGTGTTCCCAGAAAGGTTGGGCATATTGCTCACTCGAAGTTTTGCACAGCTGCAAAGATCTCGATTCTGTTGTTTTTAAAACAGGGTTTGAAAGGATACGAATAAGCATTCCTAACTCGATAAGACCGGAAGTGGAAAGGATATCAAAACCATCCAACCAGACTGGCCGTGCCCCCAGTTTCGTGTTCGATTACCTCGCATGTAAGATGTGGCAAACAAATACCTCGCAAATACAGCATCCTGGAAGAAACGACTTCTGTTGGGCCGAAGTGAAGACAGGGTTGGGGATCTTTTCGGATAATCAGCACAAGACGCTGTCCGAGATCCGTCTGCCTATTGCAGTCTTTCACATAGAAAATGTTTTGGCCAAGCCACAGTACATCGATATGGATTGGGACATTATGTCTGGAGGGGAGTTTGTAAAGCAATTAACAAGTGTGGACGAACACTACAACTATGGAGATACTGACTACAAAGACAGGTATGATAGTAACTATCGTAGCAATACCAAGTCTGATGTGGGTTATGATAGCCATGGCAGATACAAGGATGGTACTAACAACTCCCGACACTCTAGCGTTGTAGCAAAATATGATGCTAAATGTGGTGTGTGCCACAAGAGGATAAAAGCAGGCACCGATCGAATAACGCAGGATTATGTAGGTGATTGGATACACACAAAGTGCGCGTGAGGGATTATCTTACTCGTTACAGCGTGACCGTTTCTGTAACCGGTTGTGGAAATTTCTTAAATGAGAACGGCTGCATTCGTACACCTTAAGACTAAAGTAGGGACGTACAGCCATGCGGTACAATCCCTCTGACTAAAGGCAAAGCGGTATTACAAAAAGGGTCTAAACCAGATGTTGGAGCGGGCCCAAAGGGACGGGAAGGGTTTTGCCGACTATTTCGGGCCCGGGCCTGCGTGGATCGTGCCTGGCCGAGCACTCTTCGGGAGCAAATGCGCGGGCCGTTACACCTTGTACTGACGCGTGGCCCTTGCACCTGACGCCAGACGCTTTCCAAAATCTTGGTCCAAGTTACCTATCCAGTCTTGGAATGAAGGCATCGAGCGGCTATCCTTCCATCTTCCGGGACTGGCCGATCCTCGGGATCCGTATAGGGCTGGAAGGTAGCGGAACCTGGATAGAAATGAAGGAATCAAGTGTTGGACTTGGCCGCCGCCTGAATCATGATAAACCACTTGCTGGTGCTCTGGTGATGCCCGCAACCTAAGCCAGAGTCAGGCCGCCGGACAATTCCAGATGGGGACACGCAAAGTTGTGATAGAGACGCAGGCCCGCTATGGTGGACGAGTCCTCGCGCTTGAGTCCGCGTACGGCTTTTGCGCGGTGGCGTAGCGTGTTCTAGTTAAAGGACTCCATTTGGTTGGTGTGATGTATGCCGTCAAAGGCCACCCCGTTGACGCGCCCCGTGTTTTTGTGCAGAAAGTTCTTGACCCGGCACTGCTCTTTCCAAGCATGCTGGATGTTAGCGGTCTTGTCGGATATGAACGTCTCAGACACCTGCCCGCTATTTTTTTGGCCTGTGTAAACATGGGCGCCATGTCGTAGTTGCCCTTGTACTCGGCCACCATCTTTGCGATCCAAAACCGGGTCTCGGTATACCGCATGGCAAACAGGTACTTGTGGTTGCCCCTGATCTTTAGTACTTGGTCAAGTCGTGCACGTTACACTTCGTACTACATCCAGTTCACGCACGGATCCACGCCACACCTGACCAAGTACCTTACGTGTAGCGTGTACGGTGATCCAGGCCGCGTGTACGGTGATCCAGGCCGCGTGTACGGCGCTTTTTCGGATCAGTAAAGGCGCGATAAGGCACCAGGCCCGCGTCCCTCGGCTGTATCAGTGGATGATACGGGCAACCGTACTTGCTCAGGCCAAAGCACCAGAGATCAACCCCGTTCGCGGCCAACGCGCCTGCCACGCGGGCCGCCCGATTCTCGGCATCCCCGTGTATTCCCCACGCGGCCACTACGGTGTCTGCCCCGGAGGCATTGTCAACCACTACTGTCAGATTGCGTTCCCACACTTCGTGTGGCTCCGGCCCCAAGGCCATCAGATCCCGCGGGTCGGTCGCACGGTACGGTGACAGGTTGCAGACTGCCAAGTTGTCATACCCCCAGTCGATCGCGTATCTGATGCACCGTCGAATGGTAGCGTCATCCGTGGATTCATCTGCTGTGGACGGGTTGAGCATGACGAACATTAGTGTGCGTCCAGAGTCCGAACGTCGCCCACCACCAAACAGATCCCTTCTGAACAACTCATATCTGTACGACCGATCGTCAGATAGCGTGGCTGACTTTCTTATCATGCGTCAGGCCCTGGCGGCCAGCTATTATAGCACTTTGCTGGCTCTGCTACAAAAATGGGCTAAACGTTAGGCTGGGTGACGCGGTTGATGGTGTGCAACGGTATGCGGGCAGTGGCCGTACCGGTGGGTGTTCGGGGCGCGACTGCGCCCAAGGGCCAAAAAGGAGGTCATTATGCCCGTCCTGCCTGTTTCCGCAGGAGAGCCAGATCTCGCACAATCTTTAATAGAACACGTGCAAATGAATGATATGACTCAGAATGGCGACATTTGTGACGACGACGCGCCGCAAATAGATTGGGTGCAGGACACCAAAAGAATTGTCGCAGGGCTGGAACATGATAGAGTGTTGAGGGGAACGAGGTTCACGTGGGATCGGGAGGCGTTGAGCGTTGGCAGATGGCAGCTTAACTGCCCACCAGTGCGCAGCACGGGACTCAGCACTGCGGACATGGTTGACTATGCAACGTGCGCACGGATCGAAGTTGCCATGGCACAAGACCTGCTAGTCCGGATTGGCCGCGGATACAACGACATGCAGACCCGCACCGAATGCATGCTGAGGTTGTGGATGGCTTACAAATGGGTCGAGGCAATCTTGGCGCAAGACCCACCGGGCCGGATTGGCAGCGAGTGCAACGACATGCAGATCTACACCGAATGCATGCGGAGTTTGCGGATGAACCACAAACGGATCGAGGCAATCATGAGCAGAGTGGGTGCAGAAACTCCCGTCCAGGTACGGTAACAGGTCCAAGCCGCTTGAGTCGTATCCTCCCTGTATGGACAATCCGCTGTGAGATGTCGCGTATGGGCACAGGGAACACTGCTGTACTGCGCACCGGGCAGGCCGAACCGCTGGAGTCTGGGACTGTAGTGGATCATAAGGGACGAAAAGAGTTTTGCCGACTGTTTCGGATCCAGAATGTCGCAGAGCGTGCCCATCCGAGGTACTATTCGGGAGCAACTGCGCGGGCAGTTGCACCTTGTACGGACTTGTGACCCCTTGCCGCAGATGCCTGAAATTTTCCACAATCCGGGCACAGGCTATCCAATCGGGTCTTGGCTATAGAGGCGTTGAGCTCGTGAAAACATGATTCATGTGTTTCATAAGACATAAATAATATAGCTATCCAATGATAGCCATGAGTCAAGCACTCAAGAAGGCCACTCTCATGATGAGAATGCCAAAGGTGATCGATGAGTATGCAGGCTCGGCATCAATGCCGCGCACTACTGCATACAATATGCTAATACGGCGCGGTCTTGCAGTGCGACAGATATTCCGTTTCTACTCACAACTCAACATACGGGGGGAGAAACTAACAGAGTACGGCATGGCATCAATGGACTATGCGGGGTATGTTATGGCCAAGTATGATGAGTATTACAAGGAGAGCAAACACAGCGTCATAAGCAAGACCATTGCACTTGATGAGAGTACGCTCAGTGTCATACGGCAGTTGACAGAAGAGTTTGACGTGACGGTGCGGCCCACAAACATCGGAATGGCAGGCATGTGCCTAGGCCTGGGCTTCATACATGACATTGAATTGGCAAATGACATGGACGCCATAGACGACTTGTTCAGTAAAGACGCTGTGCACCTCTCGCGCATGGCCAGGCGTGTATGGTCCGCCGCGGATTTAAACATACTTGAGAATCTCGGATGGTCTGTCTCTGATTTGGAGCGGCACGTTATACGCGAGTCCGAACTGCTGGGCATGATCTGCAGTGACGCGGAGTTGATGGAGAAGACCAATGTCGAGATACAGCAGAAGCGCCCAACCGCGCAGGACGTGCAGAACCCGGAACTTTTGGAGCAGCTCAACGACGAGAAGAACAACGACAAGCGTAGCGCGCTGATAAGGAAACTGCAGAGGCAGTACGCACAGGCTGGCAAAGTGGCGCAGGAGTACGATAAGCGTAACTACCTCGGATGGTCAGAGGCGTTGTGGTGATACTGATGATTAAGAAAGACATGGAAGGCTTAGTTTCGCACGCCCCACCTTGCCACGAACACTCTGAGCCCGCAAAAGTAAAAGGAGATTTAATATGAAATACGAAATGCCTGTTTTTACATTGTTGCCCGGAGAGCAGCAAGCCGTGGACGAGATCGTGGAAAAGCACAGACGGCTCGGCCACTGTCCGTTCTGCCACAACAAGGACATCGAGGGCCATGCAATCTCAATAGTCTTGGGCCGCAGGCGCGCGTGGGCAGGAGTACAGTCCACATGAGGCGGCGGCAAGAGTTGTAGTTCGGGCCGGTACGGCCGTCAATCGTTCCGGACATAATGTCTGCAGAAGGGGGCACCGCGTACCGCAAGTGCGTCGACTCACATGTGGAACTGGAGCGGGGCGGGCGCGCGTGCAAATACTGCAAAACGAGGGGGTGGAAGGCGCACGATCATCGGATAATGAGGGTGATTGAACTGAGAAGGGAAGGCTGCCGGAAAAAACGGGCCGCGTACGCGGCAGAGCGGGCTGTTGTTGCAACGGAAAGGACACTGCAGCCCGCAAACCAGGGGGGGAGAGAGGAGGTCGGGTTCAACATTATCCCAATAGACAGGGACACTATCCACACCACTAACGCGGCGGGAAAGAACCGCAAGACAGGCTGGTCTGCAGGGACGAGAAGGGTTTTACCGACTATTTCAGACCCAGAACGACACAGATCGTGCCTAGTCTAGGATTATTCGGGAGCAAATGCGCGGGTTATTGCACCTAGTACGACTTGCGGCCTCTTGTGCCGTTGCGTGTGAAGCGAAATTTTCAATGATCGTCACTCTAGATCGACTCATGGGTTTGTAATCTATCTCGTATATGCTTCCAGCCCAGTCTTTGTTGGAGTCCAGTTCTTTGGCTCAAATTTGCTTGGAAGTCTTGAAACCAGCCGGTCTGATTCTAACCCAATGTACACCAGTCGCTCTATGATTGCATGTACTTCGCGTCCGGATACGTTTTGGAGCGGCCAGTTTGTAATTTCACTTTCTTTGTCTGTCGTATGACCATAGCGGTCTACAAACCATTCAAGTGGTGTCCTGCCGTTGACGTGATATTCACAGATTGGTAATCTATTATATATGATTATATCATCAATTATCAGGACATGATGATTCTGACTGCTTGTGATATTTTTGGATGAGTCTTTTTTCTGATGGCCCCATCTTATGTTACGCGGCGAATTGGGAATGTTGTTTACGGGCATGCCTAAATCATGCCGCTTGCAGGTTTCCCATGACAAGTGAAGATCCGCCAACTCTTTGCCTATCTTTGAGAATGCCCAAAAGTCGGGTGCCATTGGAATGTGTGGAAGTTCCCGGGTGAGATTGTTTGCATACTTCTCTCGATATCCAGAATGGTGTAAGAGTCCATAGACGTAATAGAAAATATCTTCTTTAGTGACAGTATTGTCATTGTAATGTGTTCTATATTCTTCAAGAGCATAATCTGTAATGTTGTCTACCATCATTCTTTCATCACTTTCATCGGGAATACTTGACCGTGATGGACTACTTCCAAGTCTGGTATCGTGTCGGTTATGAATACCGAAAACTTGCCCTGTATCTTGTATGGTATTAATATGCACAGATTGCGCCTGCTCTCTCTCTCTCTCTCTCTCTCTCTCTCTCTAAGTACGTAACTTTAGTCTTTAGTGGAAAAGCTTGTGACTGTGCAATCACGTGTAGATCTGGAGTGACATCAGTCATCAACCCGGAAAATTTCTCTCCGATTCCCTTGTCAGGCACAACAATCGCCAAGTTCTTCGAATCCGGTTTGGGAAATGACTTGAACGCAAATCCGGGCGTTTGATTAAATATCTTGTCTAAATACAGATATTGTTTAAAAAATGGACGATAAAGAGCTATGCGGATTCTATTTTTTTGAAATTTTTGCTTACCATGTCTCTTAAGCAAAGTTGATAATTCCATACTCCACTTGGCTTTTTTAGGATTAATTATGGGATTGTCCAAATCTTGAGAATTACAATAACGTATGCAAGTTTTCATATTGTCAGATAATGTTTTTTTAGATGAATTGTATGTCCACACATCACGTTTAGTTTTTACGCCATTTGCATATATTCTGAATATTGCACCCTCTTTTCCTTTTTTGGCATCTTTGCTTCCTATAGGCAAATATTTGTTAAATTCAGGATTGCGTTGATCAACCCAATCATAATGTTCGTCAGGGATAATGGTTTGCCAATCTGATATGCCTTGGATCGATATAACATCTCTGATTATAGACAGTTTTTGCTCACGAGTATGATAGTCTCCAATGTCTTTGTAGTGGATTGTGCCCGGATGTGATTTTTTGTGATTTTTGACTAGAATGGTTATGGCAACGGGGGCTCTGGAACCTGAACCAAAGATCTTTCCGCCTTCCTTTTTTGATATTTCACCTTGCGTTCGTTGATTGCCTCTCAAGTCAAACACCCAAACGTCCGTAAATTCCTCTTGTAAGCACGCCCGGACGCCTGCTCCTGCATCAGATCTTATAAAACTGCCGTTTGTAACAAATCCGATGATGCCGGACTCACCTATTCTATCTGATGCCCAACGCATTGATTGAATGTAAGAATCGTAAAGAGTGTTTAATGCACCAATTTCCGGATTGATCGTCTTGGTCTTTTCCAGATATGTGTATTCTATCCTATTATTCATCTCTGGATACTCAATATTTTGATTCTGTTCGTTGTAGTTGCTTTGGCCTGCAGAATATGGGGGATTGCCAACTATTACATGCAGATTTGACTTGCGCTGTTTCTGTCGTCTCTTTCGTATGTCTACAAATTCTTTGTCTATCTTTGTTTCTTCCTGTCTGTGATGTGTGCCCTCTAGATATCGCGGATCCATCATGAACGTATCTGTGTAGTTCATGCCTTCAAAAGGGGCATAATGATTTGCAATGGCATGTGTGGATTCCATGTTTACAGTGGCGATGTAAAACGCTAGCAGGAGAACCTCGTTTGCAAACATGTCGTCGCGGTACTTTTCAGTGAGTTTGTCACCTAACATACCAGAATTTAATAATCTTGCCAAAAATGTTCCTGTTCCAGTGAACGGGTCTAGTATTTTCACTGAACGATTTGAAAAATCAGTTTTGAATTCTGTTTTTAACACATGTTGTACACTGTTAAGAATAAAATCTACGACTTCTATTGGTGTGTAGACGATTCCATCCCTTTTGGCACGCTTAGGATCGTATTTCTTGTAGAACGTCTCGTATATGTTACGTATGAAATGCTGTCTATTCTCATTGTCTGTTATGGATTCGGCCACGAGCTCGATCGAACTATAGTTGCTAAACTTGTCTGGTATGGCTAAGAGTTCACGTAGCCGTTCAAGCTCCTGTGCGATACTGTTATTTTTTGTAAAGTCATAGTCGTATATCATTGCAAATATTCTGGAGGTAATGACATGCTGTATCAGCATGTCTATGATGCTATTCTGATCTATGGTGTCGTTGAGAATTTCTCTACATACAGCTGCAA
This sequence comes from Candidatus Nitrosopumilus sp., assembly GCA_965207075.1. Taxonomy (GTDB): domain Archaea; phylum Thermoproteota; class Nitrososphaeria; order Nitrososphaerales; family Nitrosopumilaceae; genus Nitrosopumilus. The sequence continues at coordinate 433,578 of CBDBLO010000002.1, forward strand.
ATTTTTCTGATTCTGCAAGATATCTCTCGTTTTTTCGTGCGCTCGACAATACCAGCTCTCTGGTGTCCTGTATTACGTCATCTAGGTTCTCCTCGAATTTCTTGAGTGCTTCGTCATACTTTGAAAATACATCAAAGGCTTCTTGCACCCGCTCATCTATTGACAGAAAGTTATCCTCGTCAGTAGCGCGGATCATCCTGACAAACGCGGGCAGCCCATACTTTTCAGAGTCGGGTGCAATGACAATGTGGCGCGGTCTTGGATTGCGTGTCATCTTGTCCTGTATGGTGGTCATTATCATAGAGTCGTCGTACTTGGTGGCTACCAGACAGGGGGCGTTCTGGGATTCTGCAACGCTGCGCGCCGTGCCGCGCCAGTTTGACTCGGTCTCCATGTACAGTATGTTGTACTCGTCGTTGCGCGCTATAATCTCACAGTCTATCATGTCCGATGATGATATTGCGCCAATGTCTATCGGCTCGCGCATAGTGTGGTATCCTGCCCTTCCAAGGTGGCGTGAGAGTACGTCAAGACTGTCTGAAAACAACGTCAATTTATCTCCATGCTGTACAGTATCCTCGGCTTTCCAATCTCCCGAGTGTACCGGTAAGCGCTGTCCAGTTCGGAATTTTCTGCCTCAGATTTGTGCACATTTTGATGCGCTCGGGCATGAGAAGATGCCAGAATTGTCGCCGATCTAGGGAGTTGGTACGGGAAGGATCCAGATTTTGTGCCGTAGCCGGTGGTTTGTGCGCAGCGTCCGCTGGGGGTTGTGACCCTCCTTTCGGGCGGGAGGGTCTAGGCGACTAGGTTGTAGCAGATGCATTTGAGTACGAGCCGCAGCTTCCGCATGGCAAGCGTCTTTGCGCGCGCGACCGCGCCGAACCTCTCCTTGATGACGGAGAATGCGGTCTCGACTAGGCTGCGCCGGTGGTATGCCCTGCCGAACCCCTCCGGGTCGTCGCGGTGCCACTTGAGCATTGTACCCATGGCATGGTAGCCGTTGGGCCGGGAGTTCTTCTTGGGGCATATCACGGGATCGCGCCCGCTGCGCGCGATCGCGTCACAGTTTGCCTTGGCAAGGTATGCCGCGTCCAGGATGACATGGCCGCCGCCCCGCGGTACGCGTCTGTGCATCTCCCTGAACACGGGCGAATCATGCGCGCGGCCCGCGGTCACCTCGCACGTGACTATCATCCCGTGCGGCGCCATCAGTATGTGCAGCTTGCTGAATTCGCGTCTGGATATGATCCCTTTCTTGGCGTCCTCCCAGTCCTCGTACCTCATGATGGAGAACCCCGACGAGTCTCCCAGGAGCGTCCCGCGTGCGTGTTCCGCCGCCTGGGCGCCCAGCAGTCCGACCACGGCGTCGATCATGCCCGCGAGTCCCTTTGCCCAGTCATGTAGCCCGGACTTTGATGGAACTTTTTTTAAGCCGTACATGTTTACCGAACCTGAGTGTTCGTTCATGTACACAACATGGATCCTGTACGAGTGGTTGCGGAAGGTCATGTCCACGAGGCATACGATCCTTGCAGCATCGTGCTCGTCGGCATCGTGGAGGGCGCCGCGGATCAGTTTCCGTAAAGATTTGATCCGGGCCCCCTTCACCCTGCCTTCTTCCCTGCGCTTCCTCTCGTACTCCTTGTAGTCGCGGCACTCCCTGATGCTCTTCTTCCTGCACTCCTTCCTGTACGCCCTGACGTGCTCGTCATGCCTCAGCTTGTCGCCCTTCCTGCTCTTCCTTCGTCTTCTTCTGGAACTCATTGGCGGTAGCCGCTATATGTGATCAATAAGCTTTTCCATCCGAGTCAGTTCTGATCTTTAAGCTTTTTGTCGTTTTTGCGCTGCCGGATCTGGACAGCGCCGTACCGGTATTCTTCTTTTAGTATTACTTCCAACTCACCTAGAATTTGTGCGTCGTTTAGATTGTCGGAGTTTATTCTCTTTCGGAGGTTGTGCAGCGCCGTGTATGGTTGCTTGTTTCTCACCATCATCCTTCCCATGCGGGGCAGGAGCAGCTTGGCGCGTCGGCCCAGTTCTACGTCTTCTGCAATCCTGTTCAATCTCTTCTCGAAATACGTCTGCAGTTTTGTGGTACGTATGCGCGCCTGCTCATTCTTCATATCTCGGGTAAATTTTACCCACGCATCGCGTATGAATCCATCGTGTTGTGGGCCCTCTGCCTCTTTGGCAATTCCGACCTTTGTCTCTCCAAGCTTGGCGAGAAACGACGATGCGACCATTTTTTGTACATTGTCGCCTGACACCATATAGTATCGACGTAACGTCTTGGTGTCTATGACCCCACCGTTGAGTAGTAGCAGCTCGTCGGCCTCGCAAGCTACAAGCATCCTACCATCCCCGACGGAGCTCTTTATTCCAAGCGGCAGGCTGGTTATCCTGCGTCGGAGTGCCTCGTCGTTTTGTATGGCCTCGGCGTCCAGCTCTGCCGTAGTTTGTACCATGTCCAAGATGCCTTCTGAATCCATGTCCAGGACGTCTTCCACTCCAGCGTATATGTCGATTACCGCATCCTCATCTATCTTCTCAGATGGTTCTAGAATAGTCTGGTCGTGTCCGATAATTCGTCGTATAGTGCTTATCTTGCTGGCGACTCGCTCCCTTAAGCCTAGGCGGCTTTCGACTTGTGTGGTGGGCAGAAAGTTCACAATGTCGACCGTTTCGTGCTTGGAGCCTATTCGGTCTATCCTTCCAACTCTCTGTATGAGCCGTACTGGGTTCCAGTGGAAGTCATAGTTTATCACAGTGCGGCCTGCCTGTAGGTTTACGCCCTCGGAAAGGACATCTGTGCTCACCAGTATGTTGAGTTCTTCTTCCGGTGCAAACTGGGCATTGTTGTTTTCGGGATCAAATCTACCCACCATCTCCCTTTTTTCGGCAGACGACTTGTGGGAGTCTATCTGGCCTATGCGGATGTCGGGTATGGCCTCCTTTATGCGCCCGTAAAGATATTCTGCGGTCACGCGCGACTCGGTAAATAGGAGTATCTTTTCATCCTTGACTCGTATTACCTCCAGCAGGGAATCGAACTTGTCATCGAACTTGTGATAGTCTGCCATCGCAGGCAGGTAGTTGAGTATTTTTCCAAACTCGCCTATGTCGTGTACCAGATCGGCGCGCCATCTTGCTACGTCAAACGCGTCAATGCTGTAATCCGACTCTCCGAGCTTCTCAAGGTCGTACTCGTCATCATCATACATGATGCTCTTGTATATGGCGTCTTGGTAGTCCTTTCCTATCGGGACTATGCCCTTTTTCAAAAGGTCTAGGAACTCTTGTGATCCCTTCTGGTAGTTTGTAGCACTTGCTGCAAACGCCGCTATGCTGGACTCCATTCTCTTCAAGAGTCCGCATCTTACCATCCCGATGAGGGACTTCATGCGGTTTGCGAGATCATTGTATTTTTTGTATTCGGGATGCGTGGTATTCTGGTACTCTTCTTTGATATAGTCTCCGGGAGAGTACCTGGCCATGGTCAGGTTTTCAATATGGCCCAGCATGGCCTCAAAGGAGCTTAGATACACCTTATCTATGTCGTACTGACGCGGGGTGGTCAAGTTCCTTTCTGGAAAGTATCTGCGCTCTCCGCTTTCCAGTTCAAGATAGTGCCTCTTGCCGTCGCGCTTTGCGTACTTTTCACGAATCTGCCTTCTAGTGCGGCGAATCAGTATGTGGCGCAGCAGCTCCCGTATCCTTTCCTCGCCCTCTTCGGTAAGACGGTGATCCTGCTCTGACCCCTTGAAGTATTCGTCGAGCGAGGTGTTACCAAGTGGGGGTATGTCCCGGATTCTTTCTGCAGGAAAGAGGTTCAACTGGTTCTTTAGGTCCGTTACGCCGTTTGAGATTGGGGTTGCGGTAAGCATGATGATGGCCGAGTCGTCACTTTGCTGTTCCATGAACGCGTGCAGTGCGTCGTATGCATGCGTCTTGTTTCTAAAGTTGTGGCTCTCGTCCACCAGTATGACGTCACAGTTGGTGTAACGGCTCAGTATGTTGTCGTCCATTCCTATCTTGTACCTGGAGACTACCTCTGCGTATATGTCAAAGAGGCGCATGTATTCCCTCCACATGTCAATCAGATGGGGGGGACATATGATGAGGGGCTTGGCCCGCTTTGTCTCCTTGAGATACTTTAGTATCATGCTGCCAATGTACGACTTGCCGGTTCCCACCACATCCGCCACTATCACACCACCGTACTCTTCGAGCATCTTGACGGACTTTAGGACCGCCATCCTTTGGAATTCAAAGAGATGTCTTGCCTCGACGCCGCCTATTACGTCATCCGGCAGACTACCATACTCGTGCATCACCGCCTTGCGGTATATGTCGATGGGGCGCCTGTCATTGACCCACGAGTCCCGCATCTCGCTGGCCATCTCCTCGGTGAATTCTTTGGCCTCTTCCCAGTGTCGCTCAAACCACTCCAACAGTTTCTCTGTATCGTTGTCCACATTGGTTCGCAGATTGAGTTCCGTATGTTCCCTTATTCCGGATATTGAGAGGTTGCTGGATCCTACTATGGAGAATCGTGGCAGGGCAGGATTGTCCATCTCAAATATGTACGCCTTGGCGTGAAGTTGTACCTTTGTGTAGACTCGGACCTGCAGTTTGCCGCGTCGCATCAGATCTGCCAGCTTTAGCACTGCACGTCGATCCTGCTCAGTCTGTGGCATGTGTCCAAGGGAATCACGTACTTGCTTGGAAACTGTCGTCTGTCCACCAACGTCGTCTGTTGCAACTTTTCGCTTTACATCGTCAAACGACTCGTTGTTTGCAAGCAGTGCTTCCGCGGTAGGACGGTTCGTCTTTGGTGATATGAGAAGACGTATGACATGATCTGGATTGTCACTCTTCTCGATCTTTGCAAAGTAGTCCATTATGGCGGCAAATCCTGATATGAAAAAGTACCCCACTGCTATGCTGGCCCGTGTCGTATTTGGAAGGTGGAGTTTTAGTTGATCTAGGAGCACGACGTTTTCGTTGTCTATGACGCTCTCGTTTGACAATGCTATGTGTCTATGCTGTGGGTTTATCTGTTTTTTGAACGTGTAAAACACAGCCTGTTCACTATGGTTCGTGGCAGAAGTCATGATGCTAAATTTGAACCAGCATGTTTTTCTATGCGATGTGCATGACGTTTTTATGGATGTACTGAACTTGTCTACGGGAAAGAAAGATCTAGATTATGGCAGCGCTCACTCGCGAGTTTACTGCTTTCCAGGATCTGGAAAGACAGACCATGAGTAGTAGGATGGACTACTGATCAAAAACGGAGAAGTGTACAATGATTAGTAAAAACCAAGCCAAACAAATCGTTGATGATTTACGACAGCAGCGCAAGCTTCAGACTGATGAAATTTTAAAACATCTCGAAAAAGCACATATAGCAAAATCAAGTGATGTACTTAAAATTATTGATGCAATGTTGAGCTATGGCGATTATTTTATTTACTTTATTGTTAACAATCTTTCTGTTTATTCAGCTCCGAATAATCAATTTGTTCGTATTATAAGAAAACTGTCAAAATTAAAACAATTTGAAAATGGGATCTATAATTTACGAACATTGTATAGACGTGATCCAAAATCTGCCGACTTTATCTATGAAAAACTACAAAAAATAGATGAGTATGAGATAGCACTGGTCACAGGATCTGTTCTTGGTGGAAAGGGGCAAATTAATCCCGACTTTTTATGGAAGGTTATTGATAACAACACGAAACCTACAATAAATGATAAGATTTCTTACACACGTGCGATTGAAATTGTAGCTCAAGAAAATAGTGTGCCCGGCAGATTCGTGGATCAGCTTGTTTCGTATATGGATGATGATAATATAAACCTCAGGCGGCATGTAGTTCAAACTTTAATTATTCGATTTAACAACCTAAAAAAGATTGAAAAATTTATTATCTCTATTATAAAACAAAATGACGCTAACAAGAGACTTGTCCTGGGCTATCTTTTCCCCGTTACAAACAAACCTGAGAAATTCTGTCTTAAGATTCTCCAATCGTGTGCCAACACCGATGACAATCAGATCATTGGGATGGTGGCATTCAACTTCGCCTATCTAGCACCAGACCATCCAATTGAATCCTTGAGGATATTAAGACGATGGTGTAAAAAACAAGGATTCTTTATGGGACATTCTGAATATATGGCCTCTCAAATGGGAACGAAAAACATCCACAAGATATCAACACTGTTACTTGCGTGGATAAGGACAGAAAAGAATGGTATCACACTCCAGTTTCATCTACCTGCTATAATTCGTGAGGCATATCGTGATAACGACCCAGAGTTAATGAACTTAATTTTAAAAATTGACTATACTCAGAAGAAAAAGGCAATTCTTATTATCAAAATCGTTGAAACCGTACTTTCACAAGGTTTCCATCAAGTAGTGCGAAGTGACAGCTTTCTTGCCACTTGTAATAGAATTCTGCATAAGATTGCTGAACATCAGAATCTTGAAATATGTATAGATCGCAGTTTGAAAAATCCTGTAATACAAACACTTGATCTAGTTGATAAAGTCAGATTTGGCCAAAAGAAAAAGAACCCCGATGAAATAAAAAACAATCTAGAATACTTCCCAACCATTATGCAGTTTTTTGGCCGACGCAAGCTTCATAAATTGATAGAAAACAAACCGTGTCACCCATTTGTCCAAATTCTGACACGATCTCGGGTTTCAAAAACATTGGTAAAAAAAATTTTGCGCAGAATAAACAATCGAAAAACGTCTTGGGAGAAGGCCATGATGCTTCATGCACTTCAATCAAAGTTTTTTCCTACATCATTATTGAGTGACATGGAATTCTCTCTTTCTTTGCTAGGTAAAGACGAGCGAGGAGTTGTGCGGCTACGTAGTGGACTGTTGAATGAAAGTGATTTCTTTCCAACTCTGGCTGAACTGAATGTGTATGCACGGTTCAAGAAAAAATATCCAACAAAACTACAACCTCCTGTAGGTAATAACGAACTAGATGTGGAAGTTACAATTGATGGAGTTGTCTATCTGTTCGAAGTCTTTGCTCCCAAAAATAACGTTGAGGTGGAGTATGTGCGAGCTGCACACACAGTAGATAACAAAGCTAAGAAACGTATTATTGAAAAATTAGAAAGACAGATAAAAAATGCAGCCGGCTCCACTCATCCTGTACTTTTGATCATAGATAAAAGCATGGCTCACACCGTTGATTATGATAATATAATTGATTCTCTCTATGGGACGTATCAATATACGATAGAAATGAACAAACAGAGCGGAGCAATAGAAAATGAATACAGTTCTAGAAAAAGTGATTCCATTTCAGATGTATCTCTCTACGGAAAAATAATAAGTGCAATAATTCTTCTACACAGAGACATGAGCTACGACGATTACAGCATGATACTTTCAGGACAACTTTTCCCAAATCCTAATGCTACAATTCCTTTAAGCCAGACTTCAATACAAAAAATTACAAATGTATTATTTAAAAAAATAACTGTCTAGTCACTTAAAAACAAAAAACAAACTACATACGAAAGTAATATCCAGATCCGTATGTGCTATACATTCCATACCTGTGTGACTTAAAACCATAATCCAACTCAGAGCGAATTTTGGATGCAATATATCATCTTCTGTATCCATGCCTGGTCTTCGATGGTCCTGTGCTCTGTCTCATCCTCACCTCTTAATCGCTCCAATACGTACATGACTTGGTTTTTCAATATTGATACATAGTCTATCCACTACATGCTTTTGTTAACCCCCGCATGCTGTCAGATGTTATATTCGACTCATCTATCAGACTGTTCTGATGCGCACATGCTGTCAAATCCCGCGCGACAGGGTCTGACAGGTAGTTACCTCCTGCCCCCGGCTTGGGCACAAATTCCACTACCCGTCCATGTGAAGTCTGAGGAGATGTGTTTATCATCCTGCTCGCGTCCCCGACACGCTAAGGGGGATTATCATGTATACACGAGTGTTGTCGATTTTTGAAGCTCAAGTCGCCCATAACACATCTACGACACCACAGTCAAACAATTTCTCAGCGCGCTCACAGGATTGCTTGCGTAGCACAGGAGCTAACTAGAAATACTGAGCATCGTACACGAATCGCATGAAAGAGGGAGTGGTTAGAATTCATGCCGAAAACTTCAAGAGCCTGAAGGACTTTACAATCGACTTTAAAAAGTTTAATGTGCTGATTGGAACCAACGGTTCTGGAAAAACCAACGTGCTTGAGCTGTTTAAGTTTGCTAATCTATGTATCAATCCAGACCGAATTCCCACATATCCATTTAGATCATGGTCAGGATTCAAAAATATTGTATGGTCTGGTGACCCGAACCAAGTGATTCGTCTCCAAGTTAGTCACTCAATAGAAAAGTATGACTTTGATTACAAGGTAACTATTGGCGATTCAGGGGGCACTCCTGAATTTTTGGATGAGGAATTAAACATTTCAAATTATTTACGTGTTTTGCGTAACGCTCAATCTCTCAAATACGAGCTTGATTCCAAGTTCTTGGACACGATAAAACCTATGCTATCCGCAACCCCACTCGTTAGTGACTTCGTGGATGATTTACCAGAGTCACCCTGGATCGAGGAAATAGATAATTTTATCACAATTCCAAATATAATTCGAGCATTACATGTCCGTCCCATAGAAATATATGCGCGATCAAGAAGATCAATGTCACGCTCATCACCACATGACTCCAATTCGTCGAGTTATGATATTGATGATGTCGGATTCGCAATGGAGTATTTTGAAAGTATAGGTAAGCGACTTTTGATTCCGTCCGTTAGGATTGGTGGTGACGACAACAAAGACTTTATCCACGAGCACGCCACTAGTTTCTTGGCGGGACGACATTCCATGATTCTACTGCGACAGTTAAACTATACGGCCATCCGAGAGTCGCGGTCAGTCGAAGATTCCGATGAATTGGGGGAAGACGGTGTTGGACTAATTGGCAAGCTGTTCCGCTGGTATAATAGAAACAATCAACTACCTGAGCGTTTTACTTTTGCGCTTGAAAACCTATTTCCTGGCTGGCAGATCAATTTTGATGTAACTGGAGATGGGCGGATATTGCTAAACGTATATGATGGCAACATGGCTTTGTCCCCATCATCAATTCCAGACGGCTTTTACAAACTACTTGCAATACTCGCAGCCGTGGAAATAGGACCAAAATTCTTGCTAATAGACGAAGTAGATACGTCCCTGCATGCGGAAATTATCGACTACGTTCTCAGTGAGCTTCGTACTTGTGAATCACATGTAATTATTACCACGCATTCTCCACTGGTAATAGATGCAGTTAAACTTGCAGACGTTGTAATTCTTAAAAGAACTAAATCCGGTACCACGTGTCAAAGGATTGAAAATACTGATAGCATGCAAAAAGAATTGCGCGATCAAGGACTTACGCTAAGCGAAAGCTGGATATATGGTGGATCATGAAGTATTATTTTATTGTGGAAGATGATTTTGGTCCACAGTTTATCAAAGCGCTATTTAGAAAAAAGTCAGATGAAGGTATATTTTCTGGTATGTTGGTTAAAGCAAAACAATATTCGATCGGTCCCAAAATGTCGCGAATAGCTAAAGCTGCAACGCGTAACGCTGATCGTATAGTCATCTTAATGGATGCAGACGGCAAGCCTCATAAGGAATGGACTCGTCATATAGAATCATTTCTTTCTGATGTTGATATGAATTATGTTCGTATTGTGCTGTTGGATCATGAGATAGAAGAATGGATTTGCCATTCACAGGGGATTAAGTTTGATGAAAAACCTTCCAAGATCTTGAAAGCCAGCATATCATACAAAAAAAATCAACTTCCAAAGTATGCTTTAAAACTAGACTGTGAAAAATTAAAAACCTGTTCTAGTTTCGAGCGTCTGATGCTTGCACTTAGATCCGACGATCGTATATAGTATTATTCGCTGAGCAAAACGGCGCTCAAAATTTTATACATATTCATCTAGAGTGACGATCATTGAAAATTTCGCTTCACACACAACGGTACAAGAACCTGTAGATGTCGAGTCGGATTGGGCACGTCCTGAAATATTCGGACACCGCATGTGTCAGATCCTCCCGTGTCTCGTAGTGCTCTGAGGTGACAAGCCTGTACTTTGCATCCTTCCAGACGGACTCGACTGCGCTGAGCTTCGGCGTCGCGGTGGGCAGGTACAGTATCTCCACCCCGTCGTGTTCTCTCAGATATCTTTTCACATCCCTGTGCTTGTGCTGGCTTGCGTTGTCCGTACGAGGAGGACCCTGCCCCACTTGCGGCGCACCTTCCTGAGATAACGCACGAACGTCGGACCGTCAAACCTTTCATACTGCCGCATCAGCTTGGTTCCATCCTCTGTAAGCGCGCCAAATACGACGGTCCGGTTCCTCCTACCGTGCTAGCTGACAGCCACGGGATCCTCGACGCGCGACCACAGCTTCCTTCCGTTGTCCCCGTTCTGAGAAATATGGACTCATCCTGCACCACGATCGTCAATCCGCGCCTTTTTGCACCGGATATCGTGCCTGCGGCGTCGGTCTGTCACTGCCTTACCGTGTCGTCGTCGGCAGCCGAGGCGTACAGGGTGGTCGATCTCTTGTATGAGAACACGAGGTGTCGCAGGATCCTGCGCACGTTGCACAGGCTGTACCGGATGCGCATTCTGCCGCGTATCCAGTTCCGCAGCTTTCTCGGGGTGAGCATGTTCCTGCCTGCAAGGCTGTCGGCCAGCCTCCTGATCCGCCCGTACCTTGCGCGTGAAGCCCTGCCCCTCCCGGGAGCGTCCCGGAGGCCACCGATGCCGCCCTCGTTGAACCGAGCAACCCACAGTTGCACCGTTAGCTGGCCACGTCTGCAAAATCAGACGCGGTCCTTGTCGAGTGGCCATTGAGCACGCCTAGGACCGCCATCATCCTGTTACGGATCCTGATGTCCCTCTCTGCACGCATGGCCTCCTTCAGCTCCCGGATCTTCTTCTTGTTCTCGATCATGGACGGTTCGGCGATCCATCGATCAATAAGCTTTTCTGCGGTTGTCCATCATGAGGCGAAATTTTCAATGAGCGTTACTCTAGTTGCATCTCTTGCACTTGTGGACGACCTTTTTGTTGGTAGCATCGTCATTCTCAAACCTCTTATTCCAATACCGCGTCCTGTACCGCTTTACCCTGCGCTCAAACCGCTTTACCCTGCGCTCAAACCGCTTCCGGAACGCCTCGTCAGTGTTGAGGCGTTCTTAGTATGCATCGGCCATGGGGAAGGCCACGACTGCATGTGGGTAAGGGCCATGTCCGGGGGTATGTGGTACCGTCTCACAAAGAATCTTAGCAGACGCTCTGTTCCCTCAAAGTCCGACTTCTCTTCTTTATTCATGACTGCCATGACTGCCGTCGTATTTATGACTGCGGGATCGTCAGACACGCTGATCAGTCACGATCAAGTACAAACTGGAGTTCTGGATGATCGTTTTCCACTTGTTGTGTCCCTCCGTTGAGATGCCTGCGGCCTCGGTGGAGAGTCTTGTTCTTTATGGCATTGTGCTTGCGGACGCGGTTGTAGTGAACCTTCATGCCCTTGAATACCGCCGTGTCCGTGTTGCTTAGGCCGCGAAAGGTCTTTTCACTGTCGCGGACAGTTCCGTTGAACCGTTCCATCTTATTGTTTGACGGGTGGTAGTTACCGGTGCTGCGCCGCCGGCCGTAAACGCGCGGCCCGCCAAACGGCCATACCGGAGTGGGCAAAGATCAGCGCCGGGTGGTGGGCCGAAGGCGCGCTGGACGACGGCGCGTTCCTACAGTCTATACAGTATCTGATCGACTAGGGAGTCATCCAGATCCCAGCAACGGAGGCCGGGGGTGCCGAGGGCGCGGACAAGATACCGACATGGGTGAGGACCAGCGCCGGGTGGTGGGCTGAAGGCGCCATTGACGATGACACGTTCGTGCGGTCCATACAGTTCCTCGTACAGAGCGGGGTCATAGTCGTCGTTGAGTCCGAATGATGGCGACGGACGCTGTCCGAGGACCATGGATGTACTGTTCGAGCGGTTTAACCTCCCCTTGACGTACAATCAGGGAATAACACTCGGCCGTGGAAAAGCCGACTTGGTGGATTCAAAGTCGACAAAGTCTACAACATTGTAGACTCTTGTGCCTGCCTACCTGCTTGCCTACCTGTCTGCCAAGTCGACAAAGTCGTCAGTGCTGACGACTTTGTCGACACCTGCGCCCGGAGCCCCCCTGGAGTCAGCGGAGCCGACTGAGCCTAGCGCCCGGAGCCCCCCTGGAGTCAGCGGAGCCGACTGAGCCTAGCGCCCGGAGCCCCCCTGGAGTCAGCGGAGCCGACTGAGCCTACAAGATGGACAGGTGCCCGCCTTGGGCGGAGCCCAGGGTGGGCCTCTGGACATGCCCGCGACGTCTCGTGTTCTGGACGGCTGACGGTGGTAGGATCACGGATGCCTTGGGAAGCCTGCGCCGGGAACGGAGTTGGAACGATCCGATCCAGAACGTACCCGGGCGCGAAGTGCGTGTCACCATAGCGCGATCGGCGTACGTTGGGAGAATTGACCGGTGAATTTTGGCGCTTCCGGGCGAGTTTGAGCAAGGATCTGGAGCTTGCCAAAAGGTACATCGGGGCAGCTGCTGGATGCCGCGAAATGACGGCGCGACATACAGGTGGCGCGCCGTAGATGCAGAAGGAGTGTTGGTGTGATGCCGTTGACTTGCCCGACCCGGATAGTTGGCGCGCGATGACGTTGAATGACAACCGCGCGTCGGGAAGAGTGGAAGTTGTGGGATACCTGAGAAATTGACAGTTGAGCGCAGGGCGCCTGTTGGCTGAGGGGGACAACGGAGCGACCTCGGAGGGAACCGATGAGGTCGCGGGAAATGCTTCCATCACCACAACGCGCAACATTGCGCCGATCCCGCGGGCGCTCACGATGAATGCCAGCTTGGAGAGTGAGCGCGCGGCGCTTCAAGATGATCCCTCCGTGTGGAATGTGTCGGGGAAGATCTGGCTGTCGTTCAGGTATTGTTCTATGTGCGAAGGGGGTAGCAGATAAATGCCATCAGCCCGCGAGCGCGCTTCACATGCTTAGCGCGCGTGCCGCGAGCGCGCTTCACATGCTTAGCGCGCGTGCCGCGAGCGCGCTTCACATGCTTAGCGCGCGTGCCGCGAGCGCGCTTCACATGCTTAGCGCGTGGAGTGGACCCCCTGTTTTGGTACCATTTCTTGCTCCAAAATCCGAATGATTCCTGCCCTCATTTATTCGTCATCTCCCACAGTTCGACAAACTCTGCCGGTGTCATGTACCCGATAGAGGAGTGTATCCGCTCTTTGTTGTAGTCGGCAATGGCTTCTGCAATGATCTTCTCTGCCTCCTGGTAATTGGCAAACTCATGCGGCCAGATGTACTCCTTTTTGAGGGTCTTGTGGAACGACTCGACGTGCCCGTTCTGCTCCGGTGTGTTCTTCCAGATGAACTCGTGCTTGCCGATGCCCAGGGCCCGGACCGCGCGCCTGAAGTCTCGGCTCGCGTACTGGTTGCCGTTGTCAGTGCGCAGCCGCAGCCTGGAGCAGTCGGGCCTTTCCGCGGCGACCGCGTTTGTGATCGAGTCGATTGCCACGTCCCTCGTGGCATGGACGTCAAACGCGTACGCGATCCACTTGCGCGTAAAGCAGTCTATCACGTTGAAACAGTAGCACCAGCCGTCAATGCCGCACCAGACGTACGTGATGTCAGTCTCCCACAGCCGGTTCGGGGCCTCTGGCTTGAAGAGCCTGCGGCCTGCCCGGATGATGTCGTTTTTCGTCTTTTGCGGCTGGATGTAGCCTATCCTGCGGTATATCCGCTGCACTTTCTTGCGGTTTGTGGACACGCCGGTCTCGCGGGCCACCTGGGCCGCCATTCTTCTGGTTCCATACGTGGGACGCCTGGCCGCAATGCGCCTGACCACCCGGACGGCGTCCGCGTCCACCGGGACGTTCCTTGGACGCGCAGTGTAATACCATGCCTGCTTGGACATGCCGCAGTATCCCAGCGCCCTGTTGAGGCTCATATATTTCGCTGCCTTGGTGACTGCCTCCATCCTCATCTTTTTGCCCCCTCCAAAGTTTTTTTTAAAACGTCGTTGGCTATGGTGATCTCTGCGATTATGCGCTTGAGGTGTTCAATCTCCCGGACGTGGCTCTTGTCAACGTCCCCGTGGCTGGCAAGCGCCTGCTTGCCACCCTGCAGGAACTTGTCCTTCCAGTCCTGGAAGGTCGCAGGGGAGACATTGTGCTTGCGGCACAGCTCGGCGGCAGATATGCGGGTGGTAAAAAACTCCACCACCGCGTCGGCCTTGTCTTGCGGGCTGCGTCTCTTGCTCATGCCCCTGCTGCCGCCTCCTGCACCCTTAAGCATTCGGTTTTGATCGGTCTCACTTTAGCGGGGTCCAGCCCACGCGCGTGCCGCGAGCGCGCTTCACATGCTTAGCGCGCGTGCCGCGAGCGCGCTTCACATGCTTAGCGCGCGTGCCGCGAGCGCGCTTCACATGCTTAGCGCGCGTGCCGCGAGCGCGCTTCACATGCTTAGCGCGCTCTTTCCCCTTAAGTGGTTCCGGGACATTGAGGCCATGGAAAAAGACGTAATCGGGCGCAGGGTACATATGAGGAGAAGTGGGGCGGGGATGCTGCACGGGTCCTGCTGATCCGGACGCCTACGGGAAGGCTATGGTGGATATGATAGCCAAGGAACTCAGTCCAAAAGCGGGGGGGGGGGGGGAAATTCTGGCTCGGCATCAGGGAGCGGGCTGGAAAAGCTCCGGTTCTGATCGTAGTGGCCTCTGTTTTTCCTGAAAGCTGGTTTTGGGCTCGCTGGATCCTAGGCTTTAAGTCATCTGGTATTACCTGTCTCGCTTTCGCACATGTCAGTCGACGGATCGTCAGTTACACCATTCGGGTTCGACCGAGGGAAGGACGACGGGGGGGGGGGGGGAAGAACGCTCCTTACTAGGAAAGAGCCAGAGCATGTTGATCTCCCAAGGCATATACTAGGGCAGTTCCTGTATTTTGAGAATGGGCCGGACGAGATCTTGGCAGGCGCCTATCAGTATTGCGTTCGGGTCAGGGATCGTATATGGGCCTCTTGTCAATTACAAATTTCAGTTTGGTGTTAGAAAAACATGTCTTGCACAGATCCAACTCATAAGGGCCCCTGGAGCCTCCATCTAGTACCAGTTTCATGAACTTCTTGGCCTTGCACAAACATCGGTAGATCATTTCGTTTCTCCTCTAAGGAATTGTGCAGCAGTGAGATCGTTTGTTCCAAAATAACGTTTTTTATATCCGGTGATATGAGCCTTCAAATTTTTCTTTGATACATATGTACAATCCATTTGCATAGTATTAATGTCGCTTGTTGTATTTATTGCTGTTTAATGGTGTTATCTTCTGCCTTGATAATTTACATTTATCATATGTTGTGTTATTTTAGAAGATCTCTTTTTCTCAAATACCATGATAAATGTTGCTAATGCTCTAAGTGTACTAAGCGTATTTTTTGTGGGCGCGCAAAACACGGAAAGCATGGAAAGCGCGACCACGGAAAACACGGAAAGCATGGAAAGCGCGACCACGGAAAACACGGAAAGCATGGAAAGCGCGACCACGGAAAACACGGAAAGCATGGAAAGCGCGACCACGGAAAACACGGAAAGCATGGAAAGCGCGACCACGGAAAACACGGAAAGCATGGAAAGCGCGACCACGGAAAACACGGAAAAC
Organism: Candidatus Nitrosopumilus sp.; assembly: GCA_965207075.1. Taxonomy (GTDB): domain Archaea; phylum Thermoproteota; class Nitrososphaeria; order Nitrososphaerales; family Nitrosopumilaceae; genus Nitrosopumilus. The sequence goes on from CBDBLO010000002.1 coordinate 449,408, forward strand.
ACGGAAAGCATGCCAAGCGCCATTAGTGAACAGGACGATGACGAGTGTACTCGGCAAGCGTCTTCAGGCGCCAGACTCGACACAAATGTCGACTTCGCATTATACCAAAGGAACGAAAAACGAAAGGATTGATGGGAAGTCAAGCTGAAGAACAGCGGCTCACCGAAGCCCACCGCCCCGGCAGTCACACCACCCTGACAGTGGATCGGCAGCCCCACCGCCCGCGGGCCGTCAAGGTCCGACTGACCACTCCATGGTCGAGCACGGCCTCACTGTTTGCCAAACCTGCTTGAGACGTCCAGTATCTGCTGGATCTTCTCTATCTCGAGCTTCATGTCCTCCAGCTCCCTGTTCTTGATCTCGAGCTCGGTCTTTTCTCTCTCCAGCTGTCGCTTCTCAAGCCTCACGCGCTCCGTGTCTGACACAGTCAGGAAGGGTATGGCCTTTTCATACTCTGAGAACCTCTCAAAGTCCTCCTCGTTGTACCTCTCATAGTGTTTCTCCATCCCCGTGGTGTGCCCCATCATGTCCTCCTTGTCCAGGTAGTTGACCTTGGCGCGCCTCATCATGGTGTTAAAGTACTTTCTAAACCCGTGGTCGAGCTTGACCTCGTACCGCCTCGTCCCCTCCTTCATCTGGTCGCGGAGGCCTATCTTTGTTACGATCTTGTTGACTCTGGCCTTGATCCCCTTCTGGTGGAACCGCCTCGGCACGTCAAACCTGGCCGACGCGAGGAGCGGGTCGTCGTCTTTCGGATGGCGCAGAAACCTCGAGCGCCACTCCTTTTTGTACAGCTCGAGGACCTTGCAGGCCTCCGGCGTGAGAAACGTCCAGTACTCTTCCGGATCCCCGCGGTACACCCTCAGGGCCGCACCTCTGTATTCCACGTCGCCGTCGGAGGCGGCAGATCCGGACGAAGCGGTGGGAAGCATGACAACGTCCTTCCAGCAAAAGTAGTCCCAGGCCTCCAGCCTGAACCCGCCCGAGGAGAACATCAAAATGATGAGTCTGTCAGTTATGTCCGTACAGTGTACCAGCATCCCCTGGATCTCCTCCCTGGTATATGCGCGGTCCTCGCTCTTTGTCTCCCGCGGGTACATCTTGTTTATCAGCCCCCACGAGACATCGACCTCGTTTGAGACGAGCAGCGCCTTTATCGGCTTTATCCTGTTCGGGACGGTATTGGCACTGAGTAGGCCCTGCTCCACCTCCTTGTTGGTCTCCCTCACGTACGACTTGATTATGGACTTGGCGGCGCCAATGTCGTTTCTGGCAAGGTGCACGAACGCGTCGGCAAGGTGCTCCACGCCGCGCGATTCCGGGGCCGCGCCCGAGCACTTTGTGAATATGCGGTCCGGGATCAGGCTCAGGAACTTTCTGAGGTTCCGCGTATAGCCGCGCCTGGTCTCGCTGCCCCGGATCGACCCGAGAAAGTTCGCATAGGCGTCGTTCTCCATTACATCCAGTTCTATGTTCACGCTTCTATTAAGGGGTTGGGCCTATTTGAGTCACTAAAACGAGGCGGGCCCAAAGGGCTTCGATCCCTTGACCATTGGATTAGAAGTCCAACACTCTATCCATGCTGAGCTATGGGCCCAAGAAGCTTGCAGCCCGGTGCGGTTTTAAGGGTTTTTTTGGCGATCCGCTGCACATTTCCAATCATTTCGTGCCGCGTGTAGCTGTCTACCATATAGCATCGACTGCATGGTACGTCTGTCCCGGAGCACGGTCTCGTTTCTGCTGTGTGGCATACGCGGCATGTCATATCTTCTGCCTCCAGGAGGCGCCTGCGTCGTCCCTGGCCATCTTGAATAGCCACTGCTGCGCGTACCCTGCGTACGGCCCAAAGTATTCTGCTATCTTGCCGTGTGCGGCCCTGTATCGTTTGTCGGTCAGATGTTCTAGTGGTGACGGGGGGGACGATGATGATGACGCTGACGATACTGCATGAGACCCCCGGCTCCCGAACACGCCCCTGTAGCGCGTGTCCAGGACGCGCAGCATCCACCGGTCAAGCGGGAACGCGTCCAGCCTCTCAAGCGAGAACAGCATTATGCAGTCGGCCACCTTGTTCCCGACGCCCGGTATGGAGAGCACCGCGTCCATCATGTCGTCATAGTCTTTCATCTCCTTGATGCGCCCAAAGTCGATCTCGCCTGACTCGACCATCTCCGATGCTTCCTTGATGTACGCGGCGCGGTACCCGACGCCGCACTCTTGTATCTCCCGTATGGTTGCGCCCGCAAGCGCCGACGGCGCGGGAAAGAGGTGCATCGTACCCGCGCCGCCTCCCACGTCCACGGGCCTGCCAAACGTCTCTGCCATGCGCGAGAGGTTGCCTGTTATGCGCCGTATGTTGGAGTTTGCAGACGTGATGAACGACACCATGCACTGGTACGGGTCCTGCCTGATGATCCTCAGGTCGCGGTACCTACGCGCGGCCTCCACCGTGGTATCATCCTGCGGCATCGACTCTGGTATGCGGCCTGGATTGTCCGAGTCCCTGAGCAAGTCTTTCTTGTATGCGGACCATTTGCCGCCCTTCTGGTATGTACTGGTCCTTCCCGTATCCCCGTCGACCCTGAGTATCTCCTGGCCCTGGACGCCGTACCACCACAACCCCCTTCCTTTCTTCTGGACGGTTCTCCACAGGAACACCTGCCCACTGTTCATGGTGTCGGCTATATTGACTGCCGCGCGGCCCGCCCCCTTGCCTGAGCCACCCGAACGCTGCATCTCAGACCGGTATCGTGTCGTTTGCGGCGGGGACCTGCGCCTCCCACCCGAACTCATCGTGGATCTCCTGCGCAAATGCAGTGCAGGACTCCCCGTCCCCGTGCACCGTAAGCACCTTGGGGTCGCCCTCTATACTCTTTAGCATGGCAAAGAGCTCGTTCCTGTCCGCGTGCCCGGAAAACTCGAACTTTCTGACCTCGGCCTCCACCTTGATCTCCTTGCCCCTCGCCTCCACCTTGCCGGTGTCCAGCAGCATCCTGCCCGGCGTGCCGTCGCCCTGGTACGACACGAGGGCTATCCCGTTCCTCTTCTCGAACGCCAGCTCCTGCAGGTAGAAGACTGCGTTGCCCCCGACCAGCATTCCGGCAGGCGATATCACGACGCACGGCTCCGCGTAGCTGCCGTCGGCGGCCTTTGCGTCCCTCAGGGCGCGCTTGCGGTGGGCGTGGTCCCTTATGGCGACCGAGTCTTTTATGGCGCTCTTGAAGACGTCCGGGTCTCGGAGGTACTCGGGATGCCTGAATATGATATCGTTAACCTTTAGCGCCATGCCATCCATGATTATCCTGTGCTTGAAGTTGGCGGCGCGCAGCACGCAGGCGATCTCCTGCGACCGCTCCACCGAGAACGACGGTATGAAGAGGACGCCCTTCCTGTCCATCACCTCGTTTGCAAACTCCACCAGGTCCCGCTCGGACTCGGCCCTGGGGGTCTGCACCGTCTGCGAGTACGTGCTCTCGGTGATCAGCATGTCGATCTCCCCCACGTCGAGGTCCGCCTCGCGGAGCATCCGGGATCCGTTGGTCTTTATGTCGCCGGTGTAAAACAGCCTCTTTGAGCCGGACTCGACCAGCACGGTGCTCCCGCCTACCACGTGGCCCGATTCGCGCAGCTCAAACGTCGCGTCGCCCTTTGACACTTTTTCTTTGTACCCGATGCCCTTTGCGCTCTTCATCATCCTGTTGAGCTCCGGCATGTCAAACTGGTGCGCGTTCTTCTCTATCTTGAGCATGTCTGCTATCAGCAGCTCGGACAGGTCGAGCGTGGGCGGCGTGGCATAGACGTCCGTGCGGCCGCTGACAAACATGGAAGGAACGCACCCCGAATGGTCCAAGTGCGCGTGCGTTATTACGATGGCATCCAAGTCCTTGGGCCTGACGTGCAGCGGGTACGTGGGCGGCGTACCCCTCCTGCCGAACATCACCCCGTAGTCTAGCAGTATGCTGGCGCCCTCGCAGTTTACAAGAAAGCCGGACCTTCCAACCTCGCCGGCCGCTCCCAGTACTCGCACATCCAAGAATTAACGTCCAAAAACGTCTACGTTAAAACCTTCTTTTTTGCCTCCATGCGGCGTGTGTGCAGATCGCAGTCCAGCCGGCGTCCCGTCCTGCGGCCTGCCCCGGTGCGGCCCTTTATTATGCACCCCGTGAAATCTTCAAAAGCTTTAATTACTATAATCTATTCCTGCTGTTCATGGGTAGAACCTATGAAGAGTGGCTTGCCCAGCAGGACGCCGATCTTGTAAAAAAGGTCCGTGCCGGCGACGAGGACAACAAGCCCCTTCTGAACCAAATTAACTGGATCTGGGTTAATAATCTGATGAATCAGAAGGCTGACCTGAATCCGAGTTCTGCTGAACTTCTTGACTGGGTCACATCCGGTCAGATCGACGCAATGAGAAAGTAATAGCGTGGCTTTGGGCCCGTTTTCTCTTTTCTTTTGTTTTGTGTGCATCAAAGGGCTGGGATCCGTTTCATAACAGGGTTATGATATCAGCTCACAGTTTAAATAGTAAATAGCCAAAGATGACTTGTAATGCCTATAGCAATACTGCCGGACATTGACGAGCAGAGGTGTATTGGCTGCGCGCTGTGCGTGGAGATCTGTACAACACTGGGACCCGATGTCCTCAGAGTAAAGCCAGTCGAAGGCTGGAAGAGAGGTAAGGCATTTGTCTTTTACCCGGAGAGATGCATCTCTGACGGCGCGTGCATTGGCGTGTGCCCGACAAAGTCCATCTTCTGGATGAGGCCGATGAACTATACCGCCGGTCAGCCGGTACCGCTCCACAAGAACGGTGTCTTCGTAAACGGCTGGGCCGAAGATGCGGCACTATAACCGCTCTTTTTCTTTCTTCTTTATTTTACTTGGACGGTCGTACTACGGCGCGGCGCCGTCTGCCCTCTTCAGACTGCGCTTTTTCACGCCCTTGAGCCTCTTTACAAAATGGCCCAGAAACGCGTCGCCTTTGTCGTACCACACCTCTGCAAATCCGTTGTTCCCAAAGAACGCGTCCCACGTCTTGGCAAACTCCGTGCACGCGGCCGGGTCCACGCGTACGCGCGCCTGTTCGTGGTGCGCCGCCGGATAGACGTCGGATATCTCGATTGGTATTATCCCAAGTATGGGGCTGTACTGGCAGAACTGGACATCGTCGCTCCCACTGCTCCGCTTGTACAGCTCCCTGTACTCGCGGGACATGTATCCAGGCTTTGTGTGGGACTCGGGGGTTATCGCGACGATGCTCTTTCTGGTCCGGAACTTGCGCACGATGTCGTGGTATGCGACAACCTCGGGCCTGTGCTGGTCCTCCGCCCCGTACAGGAAGGCGGCCTTTTGCTTGTACTGGGGCGTTCCGGCCCTGAACATGCCGCTGATATCCAGCGGCGGCGCCGCCGATGTTGGTGACGGCGATGTTGACGACAATGGCAAAGAAGAAGAAGACGGCGTCATCAGGTGCGTGACGGCCTCGTACAGCCTGGGGTGCGCCCTTGACTTTTTCATGACATACTCCCACAGTCTGCCCTCGGTAATCGCCTGCTTTGTCCTGTCCACCTCGAGCTTTATCGCGTACAGGTTGTGCAACGCTATGTTGTCGACCCTCTGCTCCTGCGGCATGAGGCGCAGCTCGCCGGGCTCATACCTGGAGCATACGGCGCAGCAGCACGGAAAGTACTCGATCTCGTCCAGCATGCGCGTGCCGTCCTCGGTCATGTACCGGCCGTGCTTTGCGTACAGTATGTACGATGCCGAGTCGAACGTGTCGCATCCGAGCGCGACGGCAAGCGGTATCGTGAGCGGGTGGCCTGCCCCGAACAGGTGGAGCGGTATGCCGTGAGGCATGCTGCGCTTTGCAGTCGCGATCATCTCGGCCAGCAGCCTGTATTCGTACGACTCCATGAACTCCACGGGGCTGCCGAGCGCCAGCATCTCAAAGCCCATCCTCACCAGACTCTTGGTCGACCTTGCCACCAGGTCCCGGTGCTCCCCGCCCTGGATGGGGCCTATCCATGTCTGGCCGTTGTCGCCGTTTGCGCCCTCGGCGGCACGCAGGGCCTCCCTTGACACCCTGAGTGTGTCCCTGACGTACGACTCTGCGGCATCGCGCCCCATGCCGAACCCCGTCGGCTTGTCCAGTGGGATGGCAAAGTCGGTGCGTATGCCCCTCTCAAACTCGGCCATCTCCGGCGGGGTGACCCCGACCTTGCCGTATTCGAGCACCTGGTATCCGCCCGAGTCGGTCATTATGGCGCCGTCGTACTTGATGATGTCGTGTATGCCGCGCCTGACGGCCTCGTCGTGGCCGTAGGTGTTCCTTGTGATGTATGCGTTTGTTATCACGATCTCAAAGCCCATCTCCTTGATGCGGGATGCCGGAATGGTCTGCTTTGCGGGGTGTATGACCGGCACGTACGCGGGGGTCTCCACGGCCCCGTGTCCCGTCTGCATCCTGCCTATGCGGGCGGCCAGATCCGTCTTTTGAATCTCAAACCGCATGGAGTCGTCGCGCCATGATTGGCTAATTAATCATACCGTGCCGCCGGGCCAGCCGGGCATGATGTCCTTGAGCATCTTCTCGTACGCGGTCTTGTCGGCAAGCCAGCCTATGCGCTCGCCGGGCTCCCGGGCGCCCCCCGCGTCCGGTGAATCTGGCGGCGTTGCCTGCGGCGCCCGGCTGTTGCCGCCCTTGTTCCCGCCGCCCCCGCGACATACTCGCTCCGCATCGGCCAGTATCACGCGCGCAGTCTCTTGCGCCTCCCTGCCGGTGGTGTCGTACTGGCCCGTCGCCCCGTACCGCGCAGCGTACGTGTCAAACGATATGGTCCCGAGCATCTCGGCCCCCGCGTTCTCCTTTGCCTTGCGCTCCGAGTACCCCCTCTCCTCGTACACCCTGATCAGCTCGTACGGGTTTCTCCTCAGTACGGCTGCAAGTATCACGTCGTCAGCCGGTATCACATACGGCGCCAGGTGCCCCACGACGATGTACCTGCCCGGGGCCGCGAGCGCGCCGCGCGCCGCGTCTGACAGTGTATTGGCATCCACGTCAGTCGTGTCCGACGCGGGGTCGTAACCCCCCGCGGCATCAAGCAGCCCTTCTGCGCGCGCCACCTCGTTTATGTCGACTATCTGCCAGCCCGAGTCCCCCGCCTGCGCCATCCGGGACTGGAGGGCCCCGGCCACGGTATGCTTGCCGACCCCGGGGGTGCCGGTTATCAGTATGATGCGCCGGTGGTCCCTTCCTTCCCCTGAGATGTCCCAGCCGTCCATTGGTGCACTTTGCGATGCGATACTAATATGAAGCAGGCGGCCGCCGTCGCCTTATGCAGATTGGGCTGCTGGGCAAGGCAAACGTGGGCAAGTCAACATTCTTCTCGGCCGCGACGGAGGTTGCCGTACCGTCGGGAAACTTTCCATTCACTACGATCGAGCCCAACGTGGGGGTCGCGCATGTGGAGACTAAGTGCGCCTGCGCGCACTTTGGGATCGAGCACCAGAACGACCTGTGCCGGGACGGTACCCGGCTGGTGCCCGTGCGGCTGATCGACGTGGCCGGGCTGGTGCCCGGGGCGCACGAGGGCAAGGGGCTTGGAAACAAGTTCCTTGACAATGCGCGGCAGGCCGAGATCCTGATACACGTGGTGGACGCGGCCGGGACCACCGACATACAGGGGCAGCCGGTCGCGGCCGGCACGCACGACCCGGCCGAGGACGTCAGGTTCGTGAGGGACGAGTTCGACCTGTGGTTTGCAGACATACTGATGCGCGACTGGGACAGGATAATCCGCGAGGTGGATCAAAAGCGCACAAAGCTGGCAGACGGCATCGCCGAGCGGTTCTCGGGGCTGGGCATAACCGCGTCCGACGTGCACCGCGTCCTTGCGGGCATGAACCTTGAGGGGCGCGGGCCCGCCGAGTGGTCCGAGTCCGACACCGTATCCTTTGCGCGCCGCCTGCGCGCAGACGCAAAGCCGATGATAATCGCGGCAAACAAGGCCGACCTGTGCGGCGGCGGCATCCAGGACGCGGCAGCGGCCCTTGCCGGCGCGTCGGACGGCGCGCGGGTGGTACCGTGCAGCGCCGAGACGGAGCTGCTGCTGCGAAAGGCGGCCAAGGCCGGGGTGATCACGTACGCTCCGGGCGCCGGCTCGTTTGAGGTCGCTCCGGGAGCCGCGGACAAGCTGGCGCCGCAGCAGAGAAAGGCGCTTGACATGGCGGCAGCCATCCTGTCCCGCATGTCTGACACGGGCGTGCAGAAACTGCTTGACATGGCCGTCTTTGAGATTCTGGGGTACATCGTGGTCTATCCGGTGGAGGACGAGACCCGACTTACGAACAAGGACGGGCAGGTGCTGCCCGACTCCCGGCTGGTGCCCCGCGGATCCACCGTCCGGGACTTGGCCGCCTCCGTCCACGCGGACCTGGCCGAGGGGCTCCTGCACGCCATAGACTGCAAGACCAAGCAGCGGATAAGCGGGGACAAGCAGCTGAGCGACGGCGACGTGATAAAGATCGTGTCGACCATGAGCAGGGGATGATGATCGTGACGGAGCAGGCTGCGTGACGCGTATGGTGGAGGGTGACGACAACGACGGCGACATCGACTAAATCGGGCGCCGCGGCCCCGAGAAAGAGGAGGGTGCTCGGGCTTGGCATCGAGAGCACCGCCCATACGTTCTCGTGCGCCATAATGGAGAAGACCGGGTATGACAGGGGCCGGATACTCTCCGACGTGCGCCACGTATACAGGCCCGACGACGGGGAGGGAATACACCCGAGGGAGGCCTCGCGCCACCACGTGGAGTATGCCCCAGAGGTGCTCGCCCAGTGCCTCGAGGAGTCCAAGACGTCGGTTGCCGATATCGACCTGATATCGTACGCGGCGGGGCCCGGGCTGGGCCCCTGCCTGCGCGTGGGTGCCGTGGTGGCACGGTCGCTTGCGTCGTTTCACGGCATTCCGATCTATCCTGTGAACCATGCCATAGGGCACATCGAGCTTGGCAAGCTGCTTACGGGCGCAAGGAATCCGTTGGTGCTGCTCGTGTCGGGGGGGCACACCATGCTGCTGGCGTTTCTGGACAGGCAGTGGCGCGTGTTTGGCGAGACGCTTGACATTACCCTGGGGCAGCTGCTTGACCAGTTCGGGCGGGCGCTGGGGCTTGCGTCCCCCTGCGGCAGGGTTATCGAGGAGATGGCGCAACAGGACCGGCAGCCCGGCGCTTCGTCTGCAAGCCGTGGTAACGGCACCGGTGATAATTATGGCGACGGCGGCGGCAGCAGCGGCAGCGGCAAGGGTACGCGACGCACCGCCCGTCGCCGGCAACAACAACAGACGCCACCGCGATACGTGCCGCTCCCCTACACCGTAAAGGGGAACGACGTTTCCTTCTCGGGGCTGCTGTCGGCCGCAAAGTCGGCCGCAAAATCCGACAAGTACTCGGCGTGCTTTTCGCTGCAGGAGACCGCGTTTGCGATGATCGGCGAGGCCGTCGAGCGCGCCCTCTCGTTTACGGGCAAGCGCGAACTGATGGTCGTGGGGGGCGTCGCTGCAAACAAGCGGCTGTCGGCCATGCTGTCCGACGTCTGCAGGCGCCACTCGTGCAGGTTCTTCGTGGTGCCGCTGAAATACGCCGGCGACTGCGGCAGCCAGATCTGCTGGACCGGGCTGATGGAGTCAAACGTAAAGCGGGGCGCCGCAATGTCCGACACATTTGTCACCCAGTCCTGGCGCCTTGACACGGTGCGGGTCGAGTACTGACTATCCCTGCCGGCTGCCGGTGTCGTCCTCGACTGCCTCGCTTATCGCGTCCCTCCAGCTTCCGGGGCTGAACACGCCGAACTTGTAGGTGTCCTCGCCCTCCGCGGTCCTCGCCGTAAAGCAGACCTTCTTCATGAGCAGCCCTTCCTTCCACGTCTTGGTGACGCTCCTGAGTGGGACGTCAAGCACGGTGTCCCCCACGTTCTTGCTAAAGTCCATTATGCGGGCCCTGGTCTTGTCAAACGCGATGCGCCTGTTTGTCAGGGTCAGTATGCCCGGCCCCAGCCCGTCCTCGCTGCAGTCCTCCTGCCTTATCCTCTTCTCCCCGTCCTCCATGTTCCGACTTTGGATCATTATGGTTATAATGATAGCTGACGCAACACGCCGTGACTGTTGCGATGAAGCTGGTAAAGAAAGGGGCCGAGGCCGACATATATCGCGGCTCGTGGAACGGAAGGGCCGCAATACTCAAGGTCAGAAAGCCAAAGGGCTACCGCGTCCCGCAGCTGGACGCGCGCATAAGGCGCCAGCGCACCTCGCGCGAGTCGCAGATGCTGTCACACGCGCGCTCCCTCGGCGTGACCACCCCGCTCGTATACCTGGTGGACACCGCGAATTATGCCATTATAATGCAGGACGTCCCGGGCTCCGTGGTGCAGGGCCTGCCGGACGACGACATAGTGGGGCTGTCGGCCCGCATGGGCCGCATGGTCGGAACCCTGCACAGGAGCGGCATAATGCACGGGGATCTGACCACGTCGAACTTTGTGTACGACGGCGGGCGCGACGCGCTGTACATGATAGACTTTGGGCTCTCGCAGAGCACCTCCAAGCCGGAGGATCACGCCGTCGACATGCGGCTCATAAAGGAGATCCTCAACAGCGCGCACGCGCGGATAATGGCCGAGTCCTGGAAGAGGCTCTTGCAGGGGTATGCGCGGGCAGTCGGATACGAGAGGCGCGCAAAGATAGTGCGGCTCGTCTCGGTTATAGAGGGGCGCGGACGGTATGCGACGGTCGTCTGACGATGTAGTGCGGTTTGTGTCATCAAACCGCCACAAGTACGAGGAGGCGCTGCCGGTGCTGAGGGGCCTCGGCGTGCGGGTCGAGTACGAGTGCGCCCGCCTGCGGGAGGTCCAGTCCGACGAGCTCGCCGTGATAGCGCGGGCAAAGGCGCGGGACGCGTACAGCAGGCTTGGCAGGCCCGTGATCGTGGAGGATGACGGGCTGTTCATCGAGGCACTGGGTGGCTTCCCCGGGGCGTACTCGTCACATGCACTGCGCACGATCGGGATCGCGGGCGTCCTGAGGCTGCTTGAGGGCAGCGGCGACAGGCGCGCCACGTTCTCTGCCGCCATAGCGTACGACGACGGCCCGGAGCGCCGCACGTTTGAGGCCTCGGTGCGCGGGGTGATCTCCGAGGTATCGCGGGGTGAAAAGAGCTGGGGGTACGACCCCGTGTTCGTGCCGGACGGCCAGGACAAGACGTTTGCGGAGATGGGACCTGACCAAAAGATCGGGGCCTCGCACCGGACCGGTGCGCTAAAGGCGTTTGCAGAATGGTACGCGGGTTAGCCGCCTGGCCGGCGGCCCCAGGCCCGCCAAGTCCCCGAGCCGAGCCAAGCGCAAATATGCCAACCCGAGAAGCACCCCCTGTGGACAGACGTTCAAAAAATTCTCTCGTCGGCTGGCTTCTCATCCTTGCGTTCATACCCGCCCAGATGCTCATCCCCTTCCCCTATGCCCCCGTGGTCGGTGTAGGGTGCGTAGCGGGCGGTGTGGTATTCCTTCTTAGACGCCGCAGATTGACCTAACGCCCAATGTCTACAGATAGACTCGGGTTCGCAAATATACACATTCGGGGAGAACATCCGGGGACATGTGTATTTTTACCAAGGCTGCCACTGTTTTTGGCATGTTGATTGCAATCGATCATGTGACTTGTGGTTACTACACATGTATTCACATCCGGCCCCAAAGTATCAGTTGAAAAACATGATGATGATGATGGTGATGGCCCGGTACAACTCGCACACACTGTGAATAGGGCAGGATGCCAAATCCTTGAGCTGTATCCTGCCAAGCTCCGCCGGCACGTCCGCGCCCGCTTACTGCGCGTACGCCTCGATGTACCTGTCGATCTTCCGCCTGCCGTTCTGCAGCACGACAATCCTTGATATCTCGCTCTCGTCCATCACAAAGAACGAGTCGCTGCGGCGCGCCACACCCTCTGCGAACTTCCTTACCTCGCCCATCTCCAGCATGTCGTCGCGCTCGAGCCTGTTTCTGGAGCGCCCGATGTGCATGTAGGACTTTATCTCCACAAAGTGCGGGCTTGACTCGTCAAGCATTCTTGCAAAGGCCGGCACCATGTCGTTGCCGTCGTTGTATCCCCTGATCAGCGTTATGCGCAGGACGGTCCTGGTCGGCAGCTCCCTCAGCATGGACAGGGTCTCGTTCCACCGCTCCCAAGAGTCCTCGTACCTGGGCCTGTTTATCTCCATGAACGAGTCGCGGTCGGCCGCGTTCGTGGACAGGTACAGCTGCGTGGGAAGCGTATCGGGCTCCTCCTTCATGCGCCTTATCATCTGCGGCTCCTGCCCGTTGGTCACCAGGAATACTGACTTTGTGGCCCCGAGCGTGTACAGGTACCGTATCAGCTCCGGCAGCTTTGGGTACATCGTGGGCTCCCCGGACAGCGATATCGCGTAGTGGGCCGGGAGGAGCGATTCGTCGAGCCTCTTTTTGTCGTTTCGGGGATCGCCATAGTATCCGTTTATCAGCCGCTTCCTCTCCGCCATCAGGCTTGACAGTATGTCCTCTGGCTCTGCCACCTGCCCGGGCTCCATGTTAAGCGACTCGTAAAACTCCATGGGGCGCCAGCAGTATATGCAGCGGTTCTCGCAGTGCATGCCGGCCGGCGAGAACTCCATGCACCTGTGCGTGCTGATGCCGTAGAACTTGTGCTTGTAGCAGCTTCCCTCGCCCCTGAACGCCTTTTTCGTCCAGTGACATAGCTCGACTGTCGAGTGGTCCGAGACGCCGTACTTTGCCTTCTTGAGCTGCTCTGCAACGGCGGGCCTTATCTGGATCAGGTCCGCCCCTTCCTCCTCCCTCTCTACTATCTCTCCTGAACAGCTCATGCTGTGGCGTATGTCCGCTTTCTTATAATTATCGCGTGGCGCGCGTCGCTAGCGTACATTCTGGCACAGACGGGCGCCCCCCCCAGCTGCTGCCGCAAGCACTTCCCCCGGCCTTGGATTGTGGCCGCACCCACTTCACCCGTCACGCCCCTGTCCCCGATGTTCGTGGCCGTCCTGGCGCGCACGAAACGCGCCGCTGTATTTTAAAAACAAGAGGTATCGTTCCGGCCTGCTGTGGTATCCAAAAAGTAGTTCCCCCCTCCCTATCTGGCATCGTACTCCTCACCCGTCTGCTCATCTATGATCCTTTCCCCCTTGGGAGCCATCTTTCTCTCAAACGCCTCTGCAGGAGTCTCGTCGTCATTCAGTGACATGTGCGTCCGGCGGTAGTTGTACCACTGCATGAACAGGTCCATCGGATCGCTCTTCCTCATCATTATGGCCTCAAACTCGTGCAGCTTGCGCTGTATTTCTCCGTGCAGGCGCTCTATCTTGCCGTTGGTCTGCGGGTGCCCCACGCCCGCGAGTATCTGGCGTATGCCGAGCTCGACCAGTCTCTTCTCGAACCCGCTCTCGCCGCGCGCCTTGGCCTCTTTCTCGTTTGCGTAGAACTGCACACCGTGATCCGTCATGATCGACGCCGGCCTGCCGTGGTTCTTGATGGCCTCGTCAAGCACTCTGAGGGCGTTCTCGGTGGTGGCGTTGTCGAAGATTCCATATCCCGTCACGAACCTGGACGCGTCGTCCTCGTAGCACAGGAACCAGCGGCCGTCGTGCATTCCGCCGTGGATCTGCTTCCAGTCCGTGTGCCACAGCGAGTTTGAGTGCGTGCGCTCGTATCTGACCCATCTGCGCCTCTTTCTCTTCTTGCCCGGCTCCTCCCGGGCAAGGTTCTCCTCCACCATTACCCTGTGTATGACGCCCAGTGGGATATTAAGACCGCACTGTTTCCGGATCTTTTCTCGCAGCAGGGATGCGCTCACGTGCTCGCCGCCGCGCGCGTTCAGTACCGCCGCGTGCTCCCTGCGGCCGTACATGCTGGCAACGCGCCTGCCCATCCGGGGCGGATGAACCACGTCCTTCACCCGCTTGTGCTTGTACCTGGACCAGAGTTTCTTCACCCATCGCGCGGAGACCTTCATGGATTCGGCTATCTGAGCGTTGGTGAGTTCACCCTTGTGCTTCTCTTGCAGTATCCATCGTACCTGCTTTGTGTCGAGCCTCACTCTGTCTGGGTTCTCACGGCTTACGTATTTACGCCGCCGCCTGCTCCAGACCCACACACCCACATTTCCACTGCGCATGTTGACACACAGCCTGCCTAGGCTCCGGGACAGGGGGTGAACGACTTTTTGTATAACAGACATCGTTCCGGCCTGCGCTAACCTTTGCCGTGTTCTTGCGACTGCCCATTTTTTTCGCGCGCCCCCTGTCCAACTTGGCGCGACAGTAGGCCGTGCCGGCTCGTACCCGCGCGTTTGGGCCCCTTGACCGCTGTCTTGCTTTCTCCATATGTGCGAGCTACGCCCGCGCCCGTCACTTACGCAGCGGGCTTGCTTCCTAATACAAGCGGCCCGGGATTTTTCCAAAGCACCGCATGCACGTGAATCATCCTCGCGCCCTTCGTGGCGTCTGCCGGACTTGCCGCATGCGTGCGCCCTGGGCCTCTCCTGCTAGCTTGCCCGCCTCCTTCTCTCCCTCCCCCTCCCCCCCGCATCCTCCAGCTTGCCTGCCCTAGGGGGCCCGCCGACCCAGCCGACGGCTTTGGGCACCGACTTTCCTCCCCCGATGCCAGAGCCGGGTCCTCGTATCTGGGATTCGGACGCCTCCTCACCCCAGCAGAGGCGTGCTCATGGAGCCCAGGGCCGCCACTGACAGGTCATGCGCAGGGATCAGGCGGGTGCACAAGGGGGCAAAACGGGGGATCAGCCCAAGCAATCGCATGCGGCACTGCCATCTGATGCCACATCCTGCCGTCCGGATGCCTCCGCGCGCTCCATGCGTATGGGTGGCGGCAGGAGCGATCGCAAAATCCGATCTTCTGCCCGCCGGACGCCAGTGGGCCAAACGACCTGATATGAGAAGATTTTAGAGAAGTTTAATAAATAGATCATTGAAACGTCTCTTGTATTTGAAACAAAAGATGGCGCTTCCTTTCATGTTCCTACTTGTAGCTATTCTCACCAGCGTCCCGTTTGCCTCCCAGACCTTTGCAGATCCCGATCCAGACAGGGACGGCATAATGGAGGACGAGGATCTGTGTCCCAACCTGATGGAGGACTACGAGGGCGCCTTGGACGGCTGCCCGTCCAGCTTTGTGCCCTGGTATGACGAGGACGAGGACGGCATAGAGGATCACCTCGACCAGTGCCCCGCCCTAAGGGAGCAACACAACGGCTTTGAGGACGAGGACGGCTGCCCCGACACGGCTCCCGGAAGCGGGACGGGCGGACTGCCCGACTCGGACTCGGACTCTTTCTCTGATCTGGTCGACCTGTGCCCCAGCCAGCCGGAGACGTTCAACGGCTATCTTGACCTAGACGGCTGCCCCGACTCGCCAAGCGACGGGGACAGGGACGGCGACGGCATTGCAGACAGCCTGGATTCGTGTCCGATCGCCCCGGAGACCTACAACCGGTACCAGGATACGGACGGCTGCCCCGACACACCGGGCGATCCGTCGTTTGTCGACACCGACGGCGACGGTGTCCAGGACAAGGTTGATCAGTGCATGACGGAGCCTGAGACCATAAACGGGTACCGCGATCTGGACGGCTGCCCCGACGTCACGCCCGCCTCTGACACGACGGACACCGACGGCGACGGGATTGCGGATAGATACGACATATGCCCGACTGACCTTGAGACGTTCAACCAGTTTGCCGACTTTGACGGCTGCCCCGACTCTCCCCCTAACCTTGACAGCGCGCCAGGCGATGCCGACGGCGACAGGGTGCCCGACCACGAGGACCTGTGCCCGCTTATTCCAGAGCGGTACAACGGATTTGAGGACGACGACGGCTGCCCGGACATTCCGCCGTATACGACTGACGCCGACTCGGATCGTGACGCGATTCCCGACAGCGTGGACCAGTGCCCCCAGGCCATGGAGACCTACAACCGGTACCAGGACGACGACGGCTGCCCGGACACGGTCGGCTCTATCACGCATGTTCCGGATTCTGACATGGACGGCATATCCGACTACAAGGACCTGTGCCCCAACCAGCCGGAGACCATGAACGGCTATCTTGACCTAGACGGCTGCCCCGATAGTGTCTACGTGCCTGACCGCGACCTGGACGGCATTCCAGACTCTGCGGACGAGTGCCCCCTTGCACAAGAGACGTGGAACAGGGTGAGCGATGACGACGGCTGCCCCGACTCCAACCCGGCTACGATTATCCGCGACGCGGACGGGGACGGCATATCTGACTTTGTCGACCAGTGCCCGATAGCGGCCGAGATTGTAAACGGATACCTTGACACGGACGGCTGCCCCGACGAGTTTGTGTCTGATATGGACAGCGACGGGGTGAGGGACGGGATGGACATGTGCCCCACCGAGCCGGAGACCTGGAACCACTACTTTGACTATGACGGCTGCCCCGACGACAGCACCTTGGAGGCCGATACCGACTTTGACGGAATACTGGACGTGGACGACCAGTGCCAGCTTGCCAGGGAGACGTACAACGGCTTTGAGGACTCCGACGGCTGCCCCGACTATCCGGGCTTTGACGCCTCGCTTGACACCGACTCAGACGGCATACCTGACGGAGCGGACGTCTGCCCGGCGGCGCCGGAGACTTACAACTTCTTCGTAGACTCCGACGGCTGCCCGGACACGGTTCCAAGCAACAAGGGACAGCCGGACTCTGATATGGACGGAATATCCGATTATCGCGACCTGTGCCCCAACCAGCCGGAGACCATGAACGGCGTGCTTGACATGGACGGCTGCCCCGACGACTACCAGCCGCTCATGGACAGGGACACTGACGGCATACCCGACGAGTCGGACATGTGCCCGATTGCGCCGGAATCCTACAACGGCTTTGAGGACGACGATGGCTGCCCCGACACGCCGGGCACCACCAACGGTGCGATACCCGACTCCGACGGCGACGGCATCAACAACGTGAGCGATGAGTGCCCCTCGATGCCGGAGACCTTTAACGGACTGGACGATGACGACGGCTGCCCCGACTCTAATGAGACCATGCCAGACGGCGACGGCGACGGGGTCCCGGACAACATGGACGTCTGCCCGGACCTCTCTGAGACGTGGAACCGGTACGTGGACTATGACGGCTGCCCGGACTCGATACCGTTCGCGACGCCGCAGGTGGACTCTGACGGCGACGGGTTTGCCGACAGCGTGGACCAGTGTACGGACCTCGCGGAGACGTGGAACAAGTACAAGGACGACGACGGCTGCCCCGACTCGATACCGGAGCAGTCCAGATACAAGCATGACAGCGACCTTGATGGAATCATAAACAGTGCGGACGTCTGCCCGAACGAGCCGGAGGACTTTGACGGCGACCTTGACACGGACGGCTGCCCTGATCCGTAGCCCCATGATATTGCGATGATGAAGTTAATGGCAGGAGAAAGGGAGCGGAGATGTGGTGGCATGACTGTATCGGCGACAACTACAGCAAGGGCAGCGGCCGCGACACGCGCGGCGCAGCAGCAGGCTCGCGGCGGCGGCGGTAACAGCAACAGCGGCAGCAATCGCGGTAGCTCTGGCAGCTCCGGCCCCGCTACCCGCGGCAGGCGCATCGCGACCGGCTTTATGCTGGCCGCCATACTGACTGTAGGACTTGCATCGGCATCCTCCTCCATGCTGCCCCTGCCGGCGGCCCATGCCGAGTCCGTCACCGCCCTTGACATAGACGGCGACGGCGTCCCAAACTCTTCTGATCAGTGCCCGTTCCTCATGGAGGACTATGACCCGCAGTACGGCGATAACATAGACGGCTGCCCGGCGGACTTTGTGCCGTGGTACGACACCGACGAGGACGGAATACAGGACCACATAGACAACTGCCCTACTGTCAAGGAGACCTACAACAGGTTTGCCGACGCCGACGGATGCCCGGACGTCTCCCCCATCACGGCGCCCAGCATGGACATTGACACCGACGGCGACGGGTTCCCGGACTATATCGACCTGTGCCCCAACCAGCCGGAGGCGTTCAACGGGCTCAACGATCTGGACGGCTGCCCCGACGACCCGTCGATCGTATTCGACACCGACCGTGACGGGCTGTCGGACAGCATGGACGACTGCCCGGACTCCCCGGAGACGTACAATAGGTACGAGGACGGTGACGGCTGCCCGGACACGGCGCCCTTTGCGCTGCCCGAGTACGAGTTCCCGGACACGGACTCCGACGGGATAGAGGACAGGTGGGACCAGTGCGTCGACGAGCCTGAGAACTACAACGACTACCTTGACTGGGACGGCTGTCCGGACACGCCGGGTGCGGAGTCCCTCGAGCAGCGGGATGAGGACTACGACGGAATCCCCGACGACGTGGATGAGTGCCCCCTTGAGCGGGAGAACTACAACCGCATAGCCGATGACGACGGCTGCCCGGACGTCCTTGAGCTTGGATTCAACGGCGACATTGACCGGGACGGCGTCTCAGACCATGACGATGCCTGCCCGTTCAACGCGGAGGTATACAACATGTACGAGGACGACGACGGCTGCCCGGACATCGTGGCCTACAAGGCCGCCACCAATATCGTAGACTCGGATTCTGACGGCATACCAGACGGCATTGACCTTTGTCCCGTCCAGCCTGAGACCATGAACGGATTCCAAGACCTCGACGGCTGCCCGGACAGCCTGCTCTTGAATGCGGACACCGACGGTGACGGACTGCTTGATGTAGACGACCTCTGCCCGTCCGAGCAGGAATCCTACAACGGCTTTGAGGATACAGACGGCTGCCCGGACAAGACGTCCACGTCGCCCTCCGTGTTTGCGTTTCCCGATATGGACTCCGACGGGATAGATGACAGGTGGGACCAGTGTATAGACGAGCCTGAGAACTACAACGACTACCTTGACTGGGACGGCTGCCCGGACATGAGGGCGGCCACCTCCATCATTATACCAGACGGAGATCATGACGGCATACCCGACGAGTCGGACATGTGCCCCGATGTGGCCGAGCGGTACAACGGGTACCAGGACGAGGACGGCTGCCCCGAGTCAGTCCCCAGTGACTATGTGGGCGATGCCGACTCTGACGGCATCCCGGACAATGCCGACGAGTGCCCCAACTCCCCGGAGACGTACAACAGGGTGGATGACGACGACGGCTGCCCGGACACGCTTGCCGACAACAAGTCCATATCTGACACGGACGGTGACGGACTACACGACTCGCTTGACCTCTGCCCGCTGCAGCCGGAGACCGTAAACGGTGTTCTTGATGCCGACGGCTGCCCTGACGACCTGCTGACGGTGCTTGATGCCGACTCTGACGGCATCCCGGACAATGCCGACGAGTGCCCCAACTCCCCGGAGACGTACAACAGGGTGGATGACGACGACGGCTGCCCGGACAGCACGCAGACCGTACTTCCGCAGTACACGTTCCCCGACGTCGACTCTGACGGGGTGGACGACCGGTGGGACCAGTGCGTCGACGAGCCTGAGAACTACAACGACTACCTTGACTTTGACGGCTGCCCGGACACTCCGGCGGCCGAGTCCGTCACGCCGCTCATGATTGACTCTGACGGCGACGGATACGTTGACATGGTCGACATGTGCCCGATCTCGCCTGAGACGTGGAACAAGTACCTAGACTTTGACGGATGCCCCGACTCGGTACCGGAGCAACAGAGGTTCGGGCACGACATTGATCTTGACGGCATACTGAACGACGCGGACCAGTGCCCGACCGAGCCGGAGGACTATGACGGCTTTGAGGATACAGACGGCTGCCCGGATGACGGCAGCGGCGCACCCTGACCTGCCTGCCGCCTCTGGATGCTGGCTGTCGCGGCAGCGGCCGAAATGAACTTCATAAATGGCCCGCCACGGGCCGACGCAAGTGGTTCTTGGCGATGATTGCGTGGCGGCGGCATGCGCCGTCACGCGTTTTGTCGATCAGGCCGCGATGATTCATCACGATACTTAATAAACACGTGATAACGAGAGATGTTGTTGGAGATATGCATTCCCTAGGCATTCCTATAACAATGATCATTTTAATCCTGAGCATTGGAATGCTCCCTTCCGGCGTCGACACCGCGTACGCAAACCAGGACGTAGACACGGACAGGGACGGCGTCCCGGACGCGCTGGACCACTGCCCCCACCTGCCTGAGGACTACGATCCTCAGTACGGCCATAACATAGACGGCTGTCCGGCGGACTTTGTGCCGTGGTACGACACCGACGAGGACGGGATACAGGACCATCTGGACGGCTGCCCCACCCTGAAGGAGACCTACAACAACATATCTGACCAAGACGGCTGCCCCGACCAGCTGCCGGGACAGGGCCCGTTCTCCATTGCGGACGCGGACTCTGACGGATATCCTGACTTTATGGACCTGTGTCCGCACCAGCCGGAGACCTTCAACGGGGTCGACGACCGCGACGGGTGCCCGGACGACCTGCGAGAGGTTACCGACCGCGACCAGGACGGGATATCCGACTCGCTCGACCTCTGCCCGCTGCAGCCGGAGGTGTACAACTTTGTCGCCGACGAGGACGGCTGCCCCGACGCCGTGCCCGACGGGCAGCCCAACCCGTACCAGTTCCCCGACGTCGACGGCGACGGCATAGACGACAGGTGGGACCAGTGCCCGTCAGAACCCGAGAACTACAACGGCGTGCTTGACTGGGACGGGTGCGTGGACAGGCCGGGCTCGGAATCAAACCCGGTCGTCGACTCTGACTATGACTCCATACCGGACGGGGAGGACCAGTGCCCGACTGAGCGCGAAAACTACAACAAGTTCCAGGACGACGACGGCTGCCCCGACTCTCCGCAGATCTCGATATCCGGCGACGCCGACTATGACGGGGTGAGGGACGCCGCGGACAAGTGCCCGTTTGCGCGCGAGGTGTACAACATGTTCCAGGACGACGACGGCTGCCCCGACTCGCTGTATGACGCGAGGCCGGCGTACGACTCGGACGGCGACACGATAATTGACGCGATTGACCTGTGCCCCAACCAGCCGGAGACCGTAAACGGATATCTTGACACGGACGGCTGCCCCGACTCGATTGACGCGAGCGCCGACGCGGATTCAGACGGGATACCCGACTCTGCCGACGCGTGCGCGACGGAGCCTGAGACCTACAACCACTTTCAGGACGACGACGGCTGCCCCGACGCGCTCGGCACTGCAGTCTCACCAGGCGCCACCGCAACCTCGGCGTTCATACTTGCCGACGCGGATTCAGACGGGATAGACGACAGGTGGGACCAGTGCCCGTCAGAACCCGAGAACTACAACGGCGTGCTTGACTCAGACGGCTGCCCCGAGGTGCCCGGCGTGTCCGGCACGGGGGTGGTGGACAGCGACTTTGACCTGATACCAGACGCGATCGACAGGTGCCCGCTCCTGGCAGAACGGTACAACGGCTTTGAGGATGCGGACGGCTGTCCGGACACCGTTCAGCATGTTGCGACCGGCGACGCCGACTACGACCTGGTGCCTGATGGCGTGGACCAGTGTCCTAACGCAAGGGAGACGTACAACCGCTACCAGGACGACGACGGCTGCCCCGACGCGATATATGACGCGAGGCCGGCGTACGACTCGGACGGCGACACGATAATTGACGCGATTGACCTGTGCCCCAACCAGCCGGAGACCGTAAACGGATATCTTGACACGGACGGCTGCCCCGACTCGCTTGGCGCGAGCGCCGACGCGGATTCAGACGGGATACCCGACTCTGCCGACGCGTGCGCGACGGAGCCTGAGACCTACAACCACTTTCAGGACGACGACGGCTGCCCCGACGCGCTCGGCACTGTAGTCTCCCCCGGAGTCATAACCACGTCGTTCATACTTGCCGACGCGGATTCAGACGGGATAGACGACAGGTGGGACCAGTGCCCGTCAGAACCCGAGAACTACAACGGCGTGCTTGACTCAGACGGCTGCCCCGAGGTGCCCGGCGTGTCCGGCACGGGGGTGGTGGACAGCGACTTTGACCTGATACCAAACAGGAGTGACGCATGCCCGTTCCTGCCGGAACGGTACAACGGCTTTGAGGATACGGACGGCTGCCCGGACATCATACAGTATGCCGCCCCGGTCGGCGACGCCGACTACGACCTGGTGCCTGACAATATAGATCAGTGTCCGAACGCAAGGGAAACGTACAACCGCTACCAGGATGCGGACGGCTGCCCCGACGGGGTACCCGACTCTAGAACCATTGTAGACAGCGACGGCGACGGACTCTATGACGTGATCGACTCATGCCCCAACCAGCCGGAGACCGTAAACGGCGTGCTTGACAGGGACGGCTGCCCCGACCAGATGCTGTCTGCGCACGATGCCGACTACGACGGCATCCCTGACAGCGCCGACGCATGCCCGATCGAGCCCGAGGTGTACAACCTCATTGACGATACCGACGGCTGCCCCGACACGGCTGCCGTCCAGACCCCCACTGAGATGGCCCTGCCTGACGCCGACGGCGACCTCATACACGACGCCAGGGACAACTGCCCCGACGAGCCGGAGAACCTCAACGACTACCTTGACTGGGACGGCTGCCCCGACGTGAGGCCGGTTCTGAGCCCGATCCTCGACAGGCCCGACAGCGACGGCGACGGATACTTGGATGACGCGGACCTGTGTCCGACAAGCCCCGAGGTGTGGAACAAGTACAACGACCATGACGGCTGCCCCGACACGGCCCCCGAGCAGCAGAGGTTCGGGCACGACAATGATCTTGACGGCATACCGGACGGAGAGGACCAGTGCCCGGCCGAGCCGGAGGACTATGACGGCTTTGAGGATACGGACGGCTGCCCCGACGCGGCGGCTACCGGCTGAGCGAGAGCGTCAGGCCCTGAAATAATCTAGATATACCTTTTGGGCATCCGTTTTTTCATGCTTCCGCGCTTCTCCGGCAGGGCGTTTCTCGCCCCGATGGCCGGCGTAAGCGATCCGGCCCTCCGGCTGCAGTGCCGAAGGATGGGAGCCGCCCTCGTGGTGACGGAGTTTACCAGCATACACAGCGTTGTGGCAAAGCAGGAGCAGCTTGCAGGGGAAGGCCGGACGATACGGGAGTTTCTGGAGTATTCAGACGAGGAGCGCCCGCTCTCCGTCCAGCTTTTCGGCTCCGACCTCGAGGCGCTTGCAAAGGCCGCCAGGATCGTAGAGCCGCACTTTGACATCATAGACTACAACATGGGGTGCCCGGCGCCGCACATAACAAGCCAGATGGCCGGCGGGGCCCTTCTTCAGGAGGCGGACCTGACGCGCCAGATATTCCAGACGCTTACCGGCGCGGCGGGGGGCAGGACCCCCGTCACGCTAAAGGTCAGGGCCGGCGTGACTGAGTCGGACCGGTTCCTGTTCCTGGAGGTGGCAAGGATCGCCGAGGACGAGGGGGTCGAGATGATAACGCTGCACCCGCGTACGGTCAGCCAGGGGTATTCGGGCAGGGCCGACTGGGACATGATCAGGATGCTCAAGGAGAGGTCGGACGTCCCCGTAGTGGGCAACGGCGACATCGCAACGCCGGAGGATGCAAAGGCCATGATTGACCGGACCGGATGCGACTATGTCATGGTCGGGCGCGGGGCGATGGGAAACCCGTTTCTTTTTGAGCAGATAAACGACTATCTGGACACGGGCTCGTACTCTGCGTATACGCTTGAGGATCGACTGGACGCGTTCTTTGAGTATCTCCGCATCGCAGCGAACTACCGGATCCGCTTTGCCAACATAAAGGGGCAGGCAATGAGGTTCACAAAAGGGCTGCGCAACGGTGCCACGATGCGCTCCAGGATAACCCAATCAGAAGGCATAGACCAGCTGGCCGACGTGATGAGCAACGGCATTCGGGCCGTCTGCGCGGCGGGCTGACGCGTGGGCGTCCGCCCCTTCTTAATAAGTACATATAAACTACCGCCAGCCGTATTTTCGAGAGAACCGTACTGGCCAATCTTATATAATTGGGGGTTTCTATAGATGTATGATTAATGGAGGATGCGCATAATGGCCACGGCCTACGTCCTGATAAACTGCGAGCTGGGGTCAGAAGAGGCTGTCATAAACGAGCTGAAATCCATAGAGGGTGTCGTAGAAGTGCACGGCACCTTTGGCGCGTACGACATTCTGGCCAAGGTGGAGTCGTCCTTGGTTGAGGCCCTGCGTGAGACCATCACTTGGAAGATTAGAAAGATTCCAAAGATTAGGTCCACCCTGACGCTGATGGGAATCGAGGGCCAGCAATAGATTCAACCGCGCCCACATCTTCCTTTTTTGGGTTTTCGGGGGCGCCCTTGCACCCCATGTCTTGTCTGGCTTGCCGCGCATCAGGCCCTGCCGGGCATGCGCCGTGCGGCAGCCTGGCGCGGCAGGCGGGCGGCCATGTGTGCGGCCAAAAAAAATGGTCAGAGGGCCTGCTCGCCGCTCTTTTTTGTTGTGATGTTCAGCACGCTGTCGACATCTGTCACCACTATGATTCCGTCACCCGGGCTTCCCGTATATGCAGCCCCTGCTATCACGTCTGAGATTCTTGGGACGTCCGCGTCGGGGACGATGGTGGCTATGGACACGACCTCGTTATAGTCGGCAGTCATCGAGCCGGTCCCCCTTCCCATCTTGACAGTCTGCCTCTTGCTTGAGCCGCGGCCCCTTCCCTCGGTGATGGTGAAGCCTCCGACTATGTCGTTAATGGCGTCCACGACCGCGTTCTTCCTGCTGGCCGGGACGGTTGCCGTGATCTGCTTCATTGGGTATCGCCTCCTGCATGTTTATAAAAAACTTGGGTATTGCGGCCGCGGCGCCGGAGTGGCTTGCTGGCCCTGCTCCAATCCGGCCCGGCCTAGTACCTGATGGACGCACGGGGGCGGTATTCGCACCCCCGCCATCGCCGCCGCACGCCCCACATTGCATGCATAAATAACGCGTGTCTGATAGGAGACTGATGGCCGAGGCTATGGTTGACGACGTAAAGAAGCTGCTTGATGGTGATTTTGGGGACGACAGAATCCTCAAGGACATCTACCGGGCGTGCAAGAACGGCGAGGTTATCAGCAACTATGAGAGAAAATACGTGCGTGATCTGACGGAGCGCTATCTGAAGCCGAACCCGCTGGAGGACGCCTCGGCCCCGGCGCCTGACAAGGGCGTGACTCCGGACGTCGTACTGCCAGAGAAGGCAAGAGCCCAGGCGGAGGGCGCCCCCGGCGCATACGGGACGCATGCGTCGCCACCACCGCCGGATCCGCGCCACCGCGATCATCGTGGCCATTATGCGCAGCTGCAGCAGCAGCAGCAACAGCAGGACCGTAGCCCGGACGAAGGCGGCGAATCCGTGCGGCTCATACACTCCACTACCAGAAAGACCGGCGGCTCCAAGGGCAAGATCGTCGCCATTTTGGCGGGAGTCATAATCGTTGCGATAGTGGCAGCCGCCGCGGCCGCGCTCCTGACGTCTGATAATGGCAGCGGCCCTGTGGGTGTTACAGTCGGGAACGGCGTCACTGTGGATCCTCCGGCGCCCGGGGAGTTCTCCGTAAGGACGGATCTTGAAAGCTACGCCGGAGGGGATCTAATATCTCTCAGCGGGTGGTCAGGTGAAGACGGACCCGTCAGCCTCTCGATTGAGAACCCGTCAGACTCCGTAGTCTGGCGTGAGTCGGTCCGGGTAGGCGGGGACGGCACGTACTCCACGCTTACCATAGCCGGCATAAGCGGCGGCTGGGCCGAGTCCGGAACCTTTGTTGTCCGCGCCGACAACGGTGTGGATGAGGCCGAGTCGGAGTTCAGACTTGAAAACTAACCGTACCGCCAGGACGCGCCCGCTAACTGTCTGCGTTCATCTGTGGCAGCAGTTGCCCTCTGCGTCCCTGTACAGTATGTAGTACTCCTCTGGACTGTCCCGGGAATTCTTGGCGTCTAGCGCGTCCTGATATCTGTCATAATGCCTTATCTCGTACAGCTCGCCCCTGACGTCTGCCAGCCGGTCGATCCCAACAAGGCAGAACCCGGAGTCCGGCGTGAGCTTTTCGCGCTGCCTTTGCAACCGAACCCGATCTGGGCCGCCGCCGTCAGGCCCCATCGCAGGCCGCCCCCTTCAAAGAGACGCGGCGCCGCAGACCCTCTTTCATTTGTGCGATGCGCGCATGGCTCCTGTTGCAATCCGCGTAGTCCATTGTGGCACCCGTTACTGACGTTACTGCTCGTATATCATCAGGTTTTTTTCCTCAAGCAGCGCGTGCAGGTTGTGCACCGACCGGTACACGTCGGTCTCCTTTTTGGCCCCAGTGCAGACCAGCTTGCCTGATGCAAACAGCAGTATCACGGTCTTGGGATCCAGCATGCGGTGTATGAGTCCTGGGAACTGCTCGGGTTCGTACATGCTGCGCGGCAGCGTCCTTGCGGCCTTTTCCAGGTGGATCTTGCCGCCGAGGTTGATTGCCGCCACTATGTTCTGCACGGTTATGACGGCGTCCTTTTTTATCTTGATCTTGCCCCTCCGGAGCCTCTGCACCACCGTGTTGACCGCCTTTATGGACATCTCCTCTGACTTTGCCCCGGTGCAGACCATCTTGCCCGTCCTGAATATCAGCGTGGCCGTGCGCGGGTTGTTGAGCCTGAATACCAGCCCGGGGAACTGTTCTGGATGGTACTCGGTGTCCGGAAACTTCTTCGTAATCTCGTTGAGATCGATCTTCTGGTCGACTGATGCCGAGGCCACGACGTTCTCTACGCTCACGACAGGCTTTGTCTGGGGCACAAAAAGCCTTTTTAAGCCTCATATATATACTAGACATTTTGGTGGCTGCCCATTCAGGCCGAAGTGCTGCCTAAAATTTCAAAACCCGGGGGCGCGTCGGTCTTCTTGTACAAACCGCCGGCATCCGGCACATGCCGGCGCCGCCTGCAGAGAAACCGACGCTGGGTCGGACCGCGGTGCGTATTGCGCACCTGCGCCTTCTGGCGCCGTTCAGTGGTGCCCCACCAGGCGGTAGCGGTGCTCCTCGTCGATTATCTCTGCAAGCGCTGCGCCGTCGGGACTTCCTGCCATGTCCGGCAGCCTGGCGTTAAAGAACCCGAGGCCTCCCTTGTACGGGATCGGTATCCTAAACGCCTTTGGAGACTCCAGCAGGAACCCGTACCTGTGACCCCTCTCGAGTTCTGGCCCCGTCACTGCGGCATGGTGTCTGGCTCGGTCCCTCCTCAGTTCTGCCGCGGTCTCGTATCTTGTGACGTCGTAGATCGTCGCCTTGCCTATGATTGCGCCCGTCGCCAGCGAGTCCGGCCTCATGCCGAGCCTCCTGCAGTCTGGGATGCGCACCCTTTGCGGGGAGTGCACCAGAAACTCGCCGCGGAATCTGGTGTTCCAGCCGCGCAGCTCGACTGTCTTCTTGCCGCGTACGATGAGGTCCGCAAAGGGCTGGCAGATTGACAGGCATTTCATGGCCGTGTAAGCGGCGGTATGCATATAATCATGGCGCCGACGGTCGCGGTGTCGGCTGCGTGCGTACCGGCACGGTGTCTGGCGCGGCCCTAGTCGGTTGCCGGCTTTACAAGCTGGCCCGGGCTCATCATCATGCTCTCCGGCAGGCCGGTTATCCCCCCGTTGAGGCTTTCTGCGGCTATGCCGTTTCCCACAAGCACCTTTGTGGCCATCAGCGAGGTGTTTCCGGCCATGCAGATCAGCAGGCACTTGCCCTTTTCACTATCATCGTGCTGCAGGTCGCGGCTCATCTCCTCCGGAACCTTTCGGTCGGTGAGCAGCTGTCCCACGGTGCTCGCCTTTTGCACGATTATCTTGTCCTTGGATACGCCCAGCGACTTTGCAATCACCTCGAGGCCCTCCTCGCGCGGCGTATACTGGGGGTGGACCCACACTATCCTGTCATAGTCGTCGGCAGACTGGGCCGCGTCCTCAAGCGAGACTTGGATGCGTCCCCCTTTCCCCTGCTTTTCCATCCTCTCTGCCTCTTCCATTGCCTTGCGGTACTTGGCGATGCCGTCGGCTATTATCACCACGAATTTCTGCGCCTTGCCGTCTATGGACATCTGCATCGCCGCGTACAGCGCGAGCGCCGAACTCTCGCCTATGTCAAGCCCCTTCTGCTTTACAAAGAAGCGGTGCAGCGGCCTTGCCTTTCCAAAGTCTATTATGTGCTGGCCCTCGTACGAGTCGGGCCTGTACATCGACAGCCCGTCGGCCGTGGCCTGCGTCCTGATGCCCGCCACGTCCTGTCCCACGGGGGGAAAGACCACGTGCACGGCCTTCTGGCCGTACCTGTCATTCATGTACTCGTTGAATCCGGAGGAGGTGCCGCCCGTGCCGAACGTGCAGACTATGCGGTACCCGTCAAGCGACCCGCCCTCTGCGGCAAGCTGCTGGTCCGTCTCCACCGCCGTAACGGTGCGGTGCGCCTCGGGGTTGAGGCTGTTGTCGTACTGGGCGGGGCAAAAGCACCCGTACGCCCTTGCAAGAAGCTTTGCCAGGTTTATGATGTCCTGGGCCTGCAGCAGCTCCAGTATTTCGGCCATGTTGTCATCAAACGGCCCTGTCGGGAATCCCAGGTTGAGCATCTGCGCCCGTATGTTCGCGGCCGCCGCCCTTGCGGCAATCTCGTCCTTGTTTCCCTTCATGCCGGGCGCGGGGCAGACGTCCATGTCAAGGTCGATTATGTGGACTCCCTCGCTTCGCAGCTCTGCAAACACGCCCTCCTGGAGCCTTCTTGAGACGAGGGCCACCACCTTTAGGCCCAGCCTTGCAAGCAGTCCCAGCGCTATTCCAAAGTTGCCGGACGTGGCCTCTATTACGGCCTGGCCGTCCCTCAGCTTGCCGCTTTTTATCGCGTCGTGTATGATGTGGACCGCCGGCCTCACCTTTATGGAGCCCGTCAGGAGCTCGGACTCTAGCTTGCCCATGACGCGCAGGTCGGGGCTCGGCAGGTCCGTCCTGTATGCGGCCCTGGCGCACTCCCTGAGGTGCTCTGTGATGTCTATCAGGGGCGTGGCGCCGACCACCGTGGCGCCCTGGCCGCCGTCCCCGCCGCGCTCAAGGTGCGGCACCTTGGACCATATCTCGCGCTCAAAGCGCTCTAGCAGGGGGCCGTCTGCGTCCATGCTGGAATGTTTCCATCATACTCTTATAAAATGTAAGATCGGCGGCCCGCCCGCCGGTGCGCGCGCAAGAACTGGTCACGCCTCCAGTATTCCCATTACCTTGTTTGGTATGTCGGCCAGCCTGCTTACGGCCACCGTCCTTTCGTACCCGAGCCGCCTCAGGTTGCTTGCAATCGCGGTGGCCCTTGTGATGTTGGGGCCCAGGCCCAGCGCCACCATGCCCGTACCCAGTCCCTTCAGCCCCGTTATCATCTCCCTGACCGCGTCGGGGTCAGATGGCTCTCCGTCTGTCAGCGTCAGGAATATGTCCGGCCTCCTTGCCTGGAGTATGGGGTACATCTTGTCGTACACCTCTGCAAGCGGGGTCGAGCCGTTTGCGACTATCCTTGCGAGCCTCTTTGCCGCGGAGGTGTTCCACTTTGCGGCCTCCGGCTTTATGGACCAGCATACGACGGATCTATCCTGCGTGCTGAACGCGTAGACGGAGAACGACACCCTCAGAAACGAGAGCACCTCGCAGAGCGCCAGGGTCGCTTTTTTGTACTCTCTGGCGTCCGACGCGATCGAGGACGAGTGGTCGAGCAGTATGGTGATCCTGGTCTTTATCGACTTTTTCACGTCCGTGACGAACGGATCGTGCCCCTCGATGTAGCTCTCCCCGTCAAACTCCTCCCCCGCCGACGCGACGTGCGTCTCGCTCCATCCGCTCTTCCACTCCTTGAACTTTGCCTTGAGCCCGTTTATCAGAGCGGCGTCGTATATGGCCGACTCGTCGGCGCCCTCTGCGCCCGCCGGGGCCTGGATTCCGATGGGCTCGGACGCAAGCCCCTTGTTCTCGGCCCGCTGGTTCTCCTCAAGCAGCATGGTGTACTCGCCGTGTATGTCCTCCGAGCCGCGCAGTATGGACGAGGCGTCCCTTGCGTTCTCCGCGAGCCCCGACCTTTTGTCGTGCTGCAGGACTACCTTTAGCACCTTTAGCATCTCCTTCTCGTCGAGCGCCATGCCGGCCCTCATGAACGGCAGGGAGACCGGTATTGTCATGAGCGAGTCTATGTCCAGCATCTTTATGATGCGGCTCGTGTGCCCCTCGACCCAGTCCGTGCCCCTGCCCTCTGATACCGCCTCTGATATCACACCCCTTGCAAACTCGGCCGCCCTCGCGACGCGCTCGACATGGCTAGCCTGCAGCTCGCCCTTTACGGCCCCGAACAGCAGCTGCTGGTAGAACGCCTCGACTATGCGGGCCCTTCCGTACACCTCATGCAGCTGGGGCCTCTCCACCAGCATGTGGGCGTGGTACATGACGATCTCGTCGTCCATGCCGCGCCACACCTTTCGGCCCATGTGCTCTATCCGGCACGTCTCCATCGCGTTGAGTATGAACCCGAACGCGTGGTCGTTGCTGAGAATCTTGGTGCAGTGCAGGGCCCTTGTGGACTCGTACCACAGAGCCGTGCGGAACTGCCTGTACCGCTGGAACCCGTCGCCGGTGCGCCTCCCGGGCGGAGCTATCACTATGAGGTTGTCGGACAGCCTGGTCTTGGTCTCCGACATGCGTTCTGGGATCTGGACTGTCATGGAGTCGTTCTCTGACCACCTTCTTGCAAGAAAGGTGGCTATCTCCATCAGCGACTCGGCCGAGATCTTGATCTGCCGCCGCGCCCCGCGCGCGACTCCCGGCGTTGCGGCGGCATGCGCATCCACGGCGATCACCTGCGACCGGTGCCGTCGCCGCTGCCGCCGCTCATGCCTGCTCCCGCTCCCCGAACATCGAGGTTATCACGTCGCTCACCTTCTGGTGCTCTATCTGGCCCCACTGTGCGTACACGTTCCCGAACACCCAGTCGGCCGCCTTTCTTGCCGGCACGCCCCTTCCAAGCAGTTTTGCATACGCGATGGTCTCCCTGATGCTGGGCGAATAGAATAGCTCCTCCACGGCGGCCGCCTGCCGCAGCGTGTTGGCAAGCTTTACGGCCTGCACGATGTCCTCCCCGCGCCCCGCGCCGCCGGGGCCGTCCCCGAGGTGCGCCCTTACAATCTCGATCTCCACGTCCTCGGGCGGATACTCCAGCTTTATCCTCACTGGAAACCTGCTCAAGAGCTGGGGCGGCAGCTCCTTCGTGCCGCTGTGCGTAAGTGGGTTTATCGTTGCGACCACAAACCAGCTGCCGTCCGCCCGCACTATCTCCATTGCAGACGACTCTTTTAGCACGAGCTGGCGCCTGTCATCAAGGGCCTCGTCAAGCCTCAGCAGCACGTCGGCCTCGGCCGCGTTTATCTCGTCTAGGTATAGCATGCCCCCGTTTCTCATCGACCGTACGAGTATTCCCTCCTCGAAGGCTATGTCACCCCCGCTGAGCGTCTTTGAGCCGACGAGGTGGCTCTCGCGCGTCCTGAGGCTAAAGTTGATCGACTCGAGGCCGCCGTTCTCCCTGCCCGTCCTCTCCCCGGTGATGCGCGCAAACTCCCTTACAAGCGACGTCTTGCCCGTGCCCTTTGGGCCTATCACGAGTACGAAGAGTCCCGACTCGTACGCGTTGCGCAGTATCTCAAGCGAGCCGTTCCAGTCTAGGTATGGCGGCGCCGCGCTTTTGGGCAAGCCGTCTGCCGTGGCAGACTGCCCGTTCTGTGATGGCGTTTTTGGTGACGGTGACGGTGACGACACTTGGTGCGGCTCTCCAGTTGACACTGATGCTGATGCGTGCGTGCGATATTTTAACTAGATGATAACGATGCACGGCGCCGGTGGCCGCCGCATCGCCAGTCACCGCGCCGTCATAGGCGCTGCGGCCATCTGTGGAGTTCTGCCGGCAGGCATCTGTCAGCTGCCAAAGGAGGCCACCCTTGCAAAGGCGTCGTCCATTCTGCCGTGCAGCTCCTTGTTCCACGCGTCAAAGCCCGACGGCTCCTTTGGATAGTTCCTGTAGTGGTCCACGAGCCACTGGTTCTCCTTTGAGGTGTACCGCAGACCGTCTGCCACGGTCTTGTTCATGGCGCCCCTGATTATCATGCTCAGTTTGCTCAGCCCGGAAAAGTCGGGGTGCTCCCCCTTGCTTATGGACTCCACGTCCATGTTGCCCAGAAAGTGCTTCATGCCGTAACTGATCTGCTCGTTTGTCATCTGCTGGACGAGCCTGCGGAAGAGCTCCAGCCCGGCCGTCTTGTAGCCGTACTCCTCTATAAAGTCAAGATTGTACTGCCACAGCCCCTTTTCCGTGACGTCTTGGGCCTCCAGCGCCGCTGCAACGCACCTGCCCAGTATCGTGCCGGCAATCAGGGCGGGCCCGATTCCGCCCGCGTCAATCGGCTTTGGCATCCACGCCGAGTCTCCGACAAGAAGATATCCTCCTGACACCATGCAGTCGTTCTGGCGCCTTACCGACACCTGGAATATTCCGGAGTTGTTGTTCTCGTCCTCCGGGTCGTTCGACAGTCTGGGGTTGGCTATCGCCCTGTTTCTGTTCAAGTATTCCAACATCAGGGACTCGACGTTGTCGCGCTTGCCGAGCCTCTCGTTTCTCCTTTTGAGCAGCGACTTTTCCACGCCCAGTCCTATGTTTACCTTGTCGTCCCCCTTTGGAAAGACCCAGCCGTATCCCCCGGGCGCTATGTCTTGGTCTAGGTGTATTATGCAGTAGTCCGGATCAAAGTCGGACAGATCCTCCTCTGCCTTTTCAAAGTACATGATGTACCTGCCGGTGGACTCCAAGTCGCGCCTGTCTATCCTCCTCTCCACCTTCGTGGTGTTCTTTATCCCGTTGCGGAGCATCGACGTGACGCCGGTCGCGTCGACCACCACCTTGGATGATCTTGAGTATGGCTGGCCGGTCTTGTTGTCAATGCCCTTGACTCCGACTACCTGGCCGTTGCCATTCTCGTACTCTAACCCGGTAAGGTTGATCTCGTAGTCAAACTCGATGCCGGCCTTTTGGCACCTTGCATTCTGAATCTCTGGAAGCTTCTGCCTGTTTAGCATGTATCCGTCCCCGTCAAACGGTATGGACGTCTCCCTGTCCGGCGAGAACGCCATCACTCCCTTGACATCGTGCTCGATCTCGGGCTTGGTCCATCTGACTCCTATGTGCTCCGTCATGTAGTCGACTGCCTCCTTTGAGCACGCGTCCCCGCACACCCATCCGGCCAGGGACTTTCTGCCCGGCCTGTACTGGGAGTTGCGGTCTATCACGAGTATGCTCGCATTCTGGTTGGTGTAGTGGGATACGGACTGGGCGGCTATCGTGCCTGCCAGGCCTCCCCCTGCGACTATCACGTCGTATGTGTCTGCCAATACGTCCGGGATCACCTATCCGTATTTAAAATCATGCAGGCGGTTCTCTGATCGATGCGGTAGCCCACTCGCGGAGGGCGCGTCTGCCGGCTTTGGCATTCGCGCGCAAACGCATGCTGCCGCGGCCCGCTTTTTTCCGCCCGCGTCTGGGCTTGAGCGGCAGTCTGCCAAGGTGCAATCTGCACGTCTCCCGCAGCTCTGCCGGTCGTCCCGCAGCCGTCCGATCGCCACCGCATTACAACTCACGAAACCGGCTAGCCGGCAGCAACGTCTGCCGGAGCAGTGCGGCGCATAATTTGCCATACGTCCTTGTCGCCCCCGCGGATGTCTTTTATCTGATGCCGGCTGCTCTGTCTGATGGTAAAGGGTCGGTTCGTCGCGGGATCCTCACTGCCTCTGGGCTCGGACTGGAGCGGCTATTATCTCCTCATTCCCTGACCGTCTGTGTCGTATTTGGTATTTAATCTGTGCCCGGCCTCCGCGCGCACGCGGTGCCACCGCCGCTCCCATTATCCCACGCCACCTCGTCAGGCCACGCCTCGCGCTACTTCCACCGACCGGATGTGTGTTTGACCTCCTCCCCCTCCCCCTCCCCCCGTCGCATTCGGGCAGGTGGATCGCGTTGGTGACGGGCGGGGCCTGGAGCAGGGTGCGGGACAGTCTCTCGCTCTTGCAGGAACGATCCGCGCCGCTTAGTGTTAAATAGTCCATCAGTGAGCAAGAATCGGTGTGTTCATTTGTTGTTTGAACATCTCATACAAACAGAGTTCACGCCGTAAACCTTCATTATGCACTGCCTCGTAGTATCTCCGCAAACGCGGACACGGCGTCCTTTTTGCTGTATATGGGGGTGTGAATCTTTATCTTTATGGCGTCTTTACTGCCGCCATTACCTTCCTCCCCCTCATGTCCGCCCGATCCATGCAGTCCGATTATCTCCGGGCGCCCGTTCCTGATCAGGACCTGCTTGTCTATCCTGAGGTGGAGCCTCGAGTCGACCGTCCTCTCCTGAATCTGGACTTCCAAGGCGTCTACGTCCATGCCTGAAAGCATGCCGACAAACCTCCGCACGGACAGCGCAGCGTCCGCGCCCGTAAGATTCACGTCATATACCGATATCGGGTTGCCAAAGTGGCCGGTGGTGTTGGTGCCGGTAAATGCATCCTCCTGTATTCCCAGCATCTGGCTTGCGGCGCCTGTGACTATTCTGGGATCCTCAGTTGCGTGCACAATCACGCTTGCCGACACCTCCATCTTTCTTTCCCTTGGCATCGTTGCGCGTCTTACCGTCTTCAAAATATGTCATGTGGCGCCCGTCGGCGCCGCGTAGGGCCGTACGTGCTTGCATGTTGTTGCGGGGTCGCCACATCGCTGGACGCGGCGCCACCTGCCATGTATCGGCGTTGGCTACAATCATACTGGCCATGCCCATATAATTTATGATCAGTTGCTTATGGTTATAGTCAAAGGAACTGCGTTGTCAGGCGATTGACTGTCACGCTTCCAGCAGGACGGTCTCCTTTTCTGCGGTCCGGATCAGCTTTACCTTTTCGAGCCCGACGTGCCTCACCCTGATCACCTTTTTGAACGCGGCCATGATGTCCGAGTTGATCTTGCTGTAGCATGTGGCCTGCACGAACTGCTCTATGGTCATACTCGGGACGGTCTTGTTGATTATGTCCTGCGCAATAAGCCTGAGCGCGTGCTGCCGCGAGGTGTTCAGCTGCCTGTGGGTCAGGGCGATGATCTTTATGCGAAAGATGTACCCGTCGCTTGTCTTGATGTCAGTCGTGAGGTTGATCTTGGAGGAGCCCCTCCTGACCAGGCTTCTCAGGAACTCTTTGGAATACTCGAACCTCTTGAATATTGTGTGCGCCTTGTCGCCGTCCACCTTGGATATCTGAAAGTACATCTTGTACTGGTACTGCGAGGCGTCCCCCTTGAGTATGTCGTGCAGCGTAACCTCCATGACTCGGCCTATCGCCGTCTCGTCGTCTGTAATCGGTATGTACCCTATCTGGACGCTGTTAAACGACTGGGGGGCGTGCACGGTAACCCAGCGCTTTTCGCGCCACTTGTCCTTTACCCTGCCCTTCCGGCGTGCCAATTATTCTAGCCCCCGAGGCTAAAATATAAGGGTAATCAAGCGGGCCCCGCCGGCCCCCGGCCGGACGGCCGCGTGCCGGATCCTGCATGCATGCCAAGTAGCCTGTGACTGCATCCGGCATTCCGCGGCCGGAACATGCCAGACAGGCAGGCGCTACGGCCGCACCACTAGATCTCCTTCTGCCCGCCCATGTACGGGACCAGCG
The DNA here is from genome assembly GCA_965207075.1 of Candidatus Nitrosopumilus sp. Taxonomy (GTDB): domain Archaea; phylum Thermoproteota; class Nitrososphaeria; order Nitrososphaerales; family Nitrosopumilaceae; genus Nitrosopumilus. The sequence continues at coordinate 485,258 of CBDBLO010000002.1, forward strand.
CGTCGGGCACCGCAACGTGCCCGTCCGCGGTCTGAAAGTCCTCCATTATAGCCACCAGCACCCTGGTGGTCGCCACGAGCGTGCTGTTCAGCGTGTGGACGTACGCGGTGGCGTCGTTGGTGCGGTCCCTGAACCTTATCTTGAGCCTCCTTGCCTGGTACCCGAGGCAGTTGGAGCACGAGACGATCTCCCTGTATGCGTGCTGGCCTGCCATCCAGGCCTCTATGTCGTAGGTCTTTGCAGACGTCTTGCCCATGTCTCCGGAGGACAGCAGCATTGTGCGGTGCGGGATGCCCAGCTTCTTGTAGAACCCCTCTGCTGTCTGCAGCATCCTCTCGTGCTCGGCCCACGAATCCTCGGGCCTGGCAAACACGAACTGCTCTATCTTTTCGAACTGGTGCACCCGGAATATCCCTTTCTGGTCGCGCCCGTGGGATCCCGCCTCCTTTCTAAAGCACGGGCTGACCCCCGCGTACCTTATCGGAAGCGTCGTGCCGTCCAGTATCTCGTCTGCGTGCATCGCGGCAATCGCGTGCTCCGACGTCCCTATCATGTACAGGTCCTCGCCGTCTATCTTGTATATCACGTCCTCAAAGTCGTCTGCAATCACGGCCCCCTCCATCGAGTCGCGGTTTATCATGTATGGCGGCTGGACGGCCACGTACTCCCTCTCTGCGAGATAGTCGAGCGCAAGCCGTATCAAGGCATAGTTCAGGCGCGCCAGGTCACCCTTTAGGTAGTAGAACCTGGCGCCAGCAGCCTTGGCGGCCCTCTTCAGGTCTATGAGGTCCAGTCCCTCTGCGATGTCGACGTGGTTTTTTGGCTCGTACCCGTTGCCTCCCCCCACAAGACGCGAAGCGTCGCCCCACGTCCTGACCTGTACGTTTGCCGAGTCGTCGGGGCCCACCGGCACGCTACTGTCTATCATGTTTGGTATGGCCCTTGCCATCTTGCGGTATGCCGACTCTGCCTCGTCGCACTTGGCGATCGCGCCATCAAGGTTGGAGGACATTCTGCCCATCTGCGATATCATGCGTGACGCGTCCTCGCCCCTCTTTTTTGCCTGCGATATGCCGACGCCCATCCTGTTTCTTTTTGCGCGCAGCTCGTCTGCAGCGATTATGGTTCTCCTCCTCTCCGCGTCCAGGGCGACCAGCTCGTCGAGGTCGTATTGGACGGAGCGGGCCTTGAGCATTCTCCTCACCTCCTCGGTGCGGTCCTTTATCGCGTCCGGGTCAAGCATTGTCCATCACCCTTAGCGCGACCTGTACGTGCTCCAGCACCTCGTCGACGGTCCCGACCAGGCTGCCTATGGCGTGCGCAGCGCGCACGCCGTCCTCCACACCTTCAAACTCCAGCGTCAGGGTTCTTCCCGTGCCGTCCCCCTCTTTGTCGTACCTTGCCGCAACGCCGAGGCCCTCCGGCATCCCGGCGTTGTCCGGTTCCAGCGCGGCTATGACCGATCCGGCCTGCGACTCTGACAGATCGCTAATCCTCACCTGTACTGCGCATCTTAGGGACATTCTCATCTAGAACCTTCAGGAAATCATCCAATTTGTCTTTAGTTATCTTGGCGCCCGCCGCAGCGCTGTGCCCGCCGCCCACCCCGCCGCACGCGGCCGCCGAGGCGCCCATCAGCTCGCCCAGATTGACCGCATTGGAGGCGCCCCCGCCTGTCGTGCCCGAGGCGCGGCGCGCAGAGAACTTTGTCATGGACTCTTCCTCTGCCTTTGTCCACAGTACCACGATCTTGCCCGAGTACTTGGGGGATCCGGCCATGATGGATGATATGGTTCCCGACATAGTCTCCTGCACCACGTCCTGGGCGTTGACCGTGATGTACGGCTTGTCCGGCATTGCCGATATGCGCCACCTCTCGTTTGTCAGTATGTTGATGCAGTTCCTTATCCTGCCCCTGTAGTCCTTCAGTATGGACTCGCCCTCCAGCAGGCTCCTGCTGCGGTCTCCCATGCATATCGCGATCCCGATTCCGGCCCTGCTTATCCTTCCGCACGAGTTGAGCATGGTGGAAAACTCCCTTGCATCCCTCAGGAATCCGCGCCCGTCCTCCTTTGGGAACGTGTACGTGTACCCGATGAGCTCCGACATTATCTCCGTGGCTCCCTCCCCCTCCCCCGACGCAAACTGCGCGATGGACTCGATCACGCGCTTCTTCTCGTCCTCGTCAAGCTCCGCTGGCACGCGCCACCGTCCCCCCTCCTTCAGCCTTACATCCGACGACGTCAGAAGGGAGTAGCAGGTGTCGCGGTTCCACGTGAGCCCGTCGATGTACGGCTGCGACGTGTAGGCCAGCGCGTCGGCAAGCGGCTTTGTCTCCCTTCCAAACAGCAGCAGGTCCATGTCCACGTCGAGCATTCCAAGCCCCTTTGCAGTCTCTGCAATCTCAAAGTTCTTTCCCACAAACGACCTCCGTTCGCCCTGGTCCTGCCTGTCGCCCAGGGCGGCGACCACTGCCATCGTGGAGAGATCCGAGTTGTCGTCGTCGAGCGCGACTGACGCCAGGTACGCCATGCCGCCTGCCGATATCTCCCTGCCGCCGTCGATCCCGTACTTCCACGCGTTTATCACGCCCTCCTCGCCGTTCTCCTCCTCCGGTATCTGGTGGTGGTCGAGTATTGCCCACTTGCCGGCCCCGAGCGACTTGTTCAGCTTTGACGCAAACCCCCCGCCCAGGTCCGTTATTATGCAGAGGTCGTGATCCCCGGACTTGAGCCGCCCTATCGCGGCGTCGCTAAACTCCTTTGAGGTGCTCAGCGCGCACCTGGCGCCGGCCCTGATCAGGGCCTTTGTCATGATGCCGCCCGACGTGAGGCCGTCGCAGTCTATGTGGGTCAGGACCTGGATGCTGCCGTCTGACTTTATGCAGTCGTTTATCCTGTCGCGGAGCGCTCCCATCGACGCGTCAATCGAGGTGTCAGGTTCGGTCCGAGTCTCTGTTGTCGATTGTGGCTGGGGGGGCATCACTCGAGTTGGGCCACGACTGATTTATATTTCCAAGTTCTGGGTATCCGCCCTATCTTCTTGTAGTATACGGACAGCCGGTGCACCTTTGCCTCGATGAGCTCAAGTGATCTGATGTTTCTGCGGTCGCCGTGGTTCTCCTTGAGGTGCTTTTGCAGGCCAATTGCCTTCCTTACCATGTTCTCAAGATCCTCCGGCATGTCGGGCCTGAGGCCGTTCTCCTCTAGTATCCTTCCCATCGTCTTGTCCGCCACCACCTTGACAAGCGGGATGGCATGCTGATCCCTGAGCTTTATGCCTATCTGGCTCGGGGTCATGCCGTCCTTTGAGTACTTGACTACCGTCTTCTCTATCTCGTCTGCCGACTGCTTTACCCATTCGGGCTTTGTCAGTACGTGCGGCCTGATGGAATGTGACTTGCCATGTCTGTGCGTGTGCATTCGGCCCATGCCCCCTGCCAACTGCGGTGTCAAATTAAACCTTACCAACCACTGCTTTCTTTCGCGTTGAGTACGGCCACGCCTGCGTGCGCGGTTTGAGATCTGACCGCCGTGCGGATGGGGTTTAAGAGGCATCAACCCCCTACTAGTATAGGCAAATGCCATGGACACAAAGGTACTACTAGCGGCAACCGTGCTGTCGGTCTTCTCTTTGCCGCCGTGGGCGCCGCGTCGATCGCACCTGCCCAGTATATGGGCAACGTCGACAGTGACGGAGATCCCACCCCTCCTACGCTTGAGGAACCGTTGATCGAGGAACCGTTGATCGAGGAACCGTTGATCGAGGAACCGTTGATCTAGGCTCGGGAGAGGATCGGGCCCTCAGAGGCCAATCCCGCATCCGGATCGGGAACTCCATACCTTGACGCCGACGGCGTCGTGGGCGCGTCCGCCATGGCGGGCGCCGTCTTTGGCGGTATAGCAGGAGCCTTCTTCTTGAGGGGCCGTTCTGGCAAATACGCAGCACCGGGAGGTGGATGAGACCCACGTGTCTTGCTGTGTGACGCCTAGCGCATGCCTTGTACGCCTTCAGGCCGCTCCGCCTGCGTCAGGCAGCTGTGCGGAATAAAGTTTTAAATAACTAATAATCACAATCACTGTAGGTAAACGCTATGAACACAAAAGTACTACTAACAGCAACCATGCTGTCGGTCTTTTTCTTTGGTGCCATGGGCGCCGCATCGATCGCATTTGCCCAGTATATGGGCAATGTCGGCGGTGGCGGAGAGACCGGTGCTCATACGCTCGAAGAGATATTGGAGATTCAGAGAAGGAGAATCGAGACGGCGGAAGCCAATCCTGCATCCGGATCGGGAACTCCATACCTTGACGCCGATGGCGTCGTGGGTGCGTCCGTCATAGCGGGCGCCGTCTTTGGCGGTATAGCAGGCGCCTTCTTCTTGAGGGGCCGTTCTGGCAAATACGCAGCAATGGGCCGAGGATAAGACCTCTGGTTCTCTCTTTTATTATGTGTCGCCTAGCGTACGCTGTACCTGATTATCATGGCTGCCGTGGCGGTGCGATCGCCCCGATCGATCCTTGTTCGCGTCCTCCCCTCTCACTCCCCTGGCACCTGCGCCTGGCCGGACCGTGCGGTTCGGCCGGCAGCAAAGAACAGAAATGTATATAACATACACATAGTTCAGATTCTTTATGGAACCAATAGTAGGAATCTTCCTAAGCATCCTATCCTCTATCTCAGGACAGCTAGGACCAAACTATGATCCGCTATTCTTTGATGTAATGATTTACATCTTCGGGACCATGATGTTCACAATATTCCTCCTTGGAATCATTGCATTCTGGTTGCGTGTTCACGGATGGGCCTACAAGGACAACCGTGAGAAATGGGTCGACGAGCTGGACAGGCACTTTGAGCGTGAAGGTATAGGTCTGATTCCAGACAACGGCAAGTACTGGTAAGTGCCTGCCTTTCCATATTTTATGATTATTTTTAGTCCTTTGTTGTCTTTCTGCCTTGGTGCATGTTGCCGCCCCACCGCCGTCGGAAGCACTGTGCCAGTCCTGCCTCTGCCTGCAGGTGCGCCGTGACCGGTGCCAGTCCTGCCGCGCGCTAGTTTCCCGGCGGTAAAAAGTCCGAGTCCTTTGACGTGTCGTAGTCCTTTGACGTAAACACGGCCTTGTAGTGGGCCCCATCGGTAAACGGGTGGTTTGTAAAGTGCGGTGACGGCTGGTCGTCAACAAATATCATTGACTTGTCCTGTACCATGTCTCTGAGCGGAAAGTCCCACATCCACAAAAAGTGGCCGATCTCAAACGGGTATTCCTCCTCCCACTCTGCATATATCGTTCCGTCGTCGGACAGCGTATACATTGTTCTCTGACATTCGTCGGTATTCCCGATGTTGGCAGGAATCTCCGCCTCTATCCCGTCCACTATCAGCTCGAGCGTGGCGGTGATCGTGTAGGGCGTCACGCGGTCGTTGATGCAGGCCTTGAGCGGGTTGTCCGCGTTGACCACATACTGTATGGAGGCGCTGGCGGCCGCCACCGATATACCGATTATGGCCGTAATTATCAGAAAGCGTATCGTCTTTTTGCGCTTGTACGGATCACTGGTGCCGGGCCAGATCATGATTGATCGCCACCGCCGGTTGATAAATCCCTTTCCATAAACGCCCGGTATGCCGTGGCGCAACAGTACGTTCCGCTCCCCCCTCCCTCTCTTCCGAACCAGCCTCTGCCTGTCCGTCCTGTCGGGTGCCAGGCCCATAGTTCATGCGCGTTGCGCATGAGGGAGCGCGCGGCTCCGCCGTGCCCCCCCGGCGCCGCTTCAAGGATGCCGCATCTGCTGCGCGGCCTGCCTGCAGCGGCGACCAGGCGTTTGCCATCACCACCGCACCCACCACCGTCACTTGACGCCGCTGTAGTCAACCTCTATCGTGTCAAGCTCGTCTTGGTGGTCGGCCAGATAGTACGTGATCGCGTCCGAGTCGATCTCAAGCCACTCCGACTTGCCGCCGTACGTAAGCCAGTCTTCCACGTAGAGTCCGCGCGGCCCCGACACCCTGACCAACATTCTTGCCGGCCCGCCGCCACCGAATCCCGGCAGATGGAAGGGAAGTCTCAGCACCTTGTCCCTCCTCTGGCCCTGGATGTTTGCCCTGTATGCGTCTGAACGGAATTCTACCGTTCCTGTAAAATAGCTCTGCGCAATGTCCAGCCTGATTATCTTAAAGTTCAGCAACGCGCGCGCATGCAGCCTCCTCAAGATAAACGTGCGGAACCGACGGCTCTGGGATAAAATGAAAGGAAAAAGGGATTTGGGTTTTTAGATCACTTGCCAGGGTCTCGTGGCAAACGTAATCACATACCCGACGCCTATAATGATAGACTGGTATGCGATGTTCACGTATGGAATCGGCTTGAGTATGTTGTCGCCTTCCACGACCACTGTCTGGCCCGGACCAAGTCCTGGCCCGACGCTGGCCACGTTGAGCTGCGTGTGTACGTGGTACACTCCGGCCTCAAGCGCCTTTGCAGACAGCGTATAGTCTATCTGGCTGTTTCCAGGAATGTCAAAGACGTTGCCCGGGGGATCCCTAGCTAGCATCTCCCATCTGTTGCCGGCGTTCGTGGACTCTGAGAAGATGGACAGCCATCCTCTGAGGTCTCTCTCCACGAGACTGACCAGCGTTCCTGTCAATGTGAGGGTCTCGCCAGTCTGTAGAGACTGCCTGTTGAACGTCTCATCCTCGATTCTGATGAACCGGCTCTGGAGCTGTGCCTGGACGCCGTGCGCCTCTGCGGTAGGAATGACGGCCTCGACCCAGTCGAAGCCAAGTGTTCCCAGCGCAAGCACTGCGGCCAGTCCTAATACGAAAATCTTCTTTTCGAACATAGTATCCCTTGCTATATGGGGGAATAGCATACCGTTATATGTTTTTCCTGAGGCTTGTGCCTAGCGAGGGGCGTCTGCCAGCCCCTCATGCCGCCCGGCGTCCTTCCGTATCCGATCTTACGTGTGCGCCGGGAACTGGTTTGCGGCGGGGATGCCGGTTCCTGCCGCGTCCCGGCCGGAGTATGGGCGTCTGCAGGCGGGCCAGGCGGCATTGGCGCGCCTGACGGCAGTGTATTCCGGGATGCAGGTGCGCACGCATGGTCCAGGTCCTGCCGGCAAGCAGGCCGGGCACAAGATGCGAGGGCGGGAATCTGATTGGCGTCAAATACTGCTGGACTGCGGCAGCAACGCCACGCCTACGTCTTGGATATGTCGCGAGGAAAGAACAGGTCCACCAGCCAGTCGAACCCGACGCGCACCTTCTTCTCGGTGGTTGGCAGCATTGAGAGGTAGTAGTGCTTCCATACAAACCACGCCGCAAGCCCGTGCATTCTCACTCCCTTCATCAGGGCCACGCCCTCCATGTTCCCTATCTTGGCCACGAACCCGTCCGCGTCGTATGTAAATTTGTCCTGCTTCTCTATGCCGCGTATCCTGTTTGCAAGGTTGTTGGCGACAACTTTTGCCTCCTGCGCTGCGTGCTGGGCTGTAGGCGGGTACGGCGTCCCGTCGCGCGGATCCGTGATGAATGCGCAGTCGCCCAGCGCAAAGATGTCCGGGTTGTTCTTCAGGCTCAGGTTCGAGTTTACAACGACGCGCCCGGACTTGTGGTGTTCGGTGTCCAGATTCGCCACGATCTCGTCCACCATGCCGCCGGCCGCCCAGATGAGTGTCTCGGTTTCTATGACGGTCCCGTCGTTGAGGGTCGCCACGCCGCCGGAGTATTCGGTCAGCCTTACGTTGATGTGTATCGTAACGCCCGCCTTTGTGAGCGCCGACATGGCGTGCGCGCTCAGGGCGCTCACCTCCGGAAGTACGACGCTTGACGATACCAGGATCACCCTTATTGACGACATAGGTATGTTGTGGTAGTACTTTCTGACCGAGTCGCGCACAAACGAGTTCAGCTCGCCCACCGTCTCCACGCCGGAAAAACCCCCTCCCACGACCACGAAGGTCATCAGCCTGGCCTTGGCGGCCGGGTCCTGCTCCAGATCGGCGCCCTCGAGCGCCCCGATTGCATGGTTTCTGATCTTGATGGCGTCTTCTAGTTTTCTGATCTTGAGCGCATTGCGCTTGACGCTCTCGTTTCCAAAAAAGTTGGCCTTCATTCCAGACGCTATGACCAGATAGTCGTACGGCAGCACGCTAGTACTATCCGACTCGGTCCGGCGTATGGTCACCTGCCTCTCCTTGAGGTCTATTGCGGTTACGCGGGCCTGGTAGAATCGAGCCCTATGGCAGAACTTCCTGATGGGCGTCGCGATATGCCTCGGTTCTATGGAGCCCGTGGCCATCTCCGGCAGCATTGGCGTGTGCAAGAAAAAGTTTGACTCGTTTACGAGGCCTATGCTCACGTCGACGTCGTCGTGGAACTTTTTTTGCAGGCGGTTCAGTACCCCGACGCCGGCGTACCCCCCGCCCAGTATCAGCACGCGCCTCATTGACTGCGAGCCCTTCCCGTGCACGTGCGCTATGTGGGCCTTTCGTGTTGCGCTGTTGAAGAACTCCACATCGCACTCGCGGCATATGTAATTGGCGCCAAACCTGCGCGTTAGGAAGGAGGTCACGGATCCCATTATCAGGCCCCATAGCAGGTGTATGCCCAACGATTCGAGTATGACTGTGGTAAAGTCCAACTGTTCCGCGTGCGCGTCGGTGGCAAGCGACGGGGACATTATCAGGTATATCATGGGCATTGCAAATATGATGAATGCCATGCCGCCTGCGAGCAGCCCGAAGATCAGGCCCATTGAAGGGCGCGAGATGTCCATCTTGAGCGCGCGGTGCAGTATAACGCCTGTCACGACCCCTATGATGGTGGACACAAAGATGTGCAGCAGGAATCCCGCCCCGTCGTCGTGCCCGTCCGACTCTCCGGCCGGCAGCACCTGCGACAATATCTCGTGCGACAGTTCCTCAAAGGAGCTGTAGAAGATGGCGGGTACGTGCATGGCCAGCGCGCCCGCAATCGAGCCGAGTATCACAAACGTGACCTCCTTCCGCAATAGGAAGTTTACCTTGCAGTCGACCTCCTCAACGCTATCGCTCAACTCAACCTACAGCCTCCGTTATCGCGGTGATTATATTTCCTTGTCGTACTGCCGTTTGGGCGGCTAGTTCCAAAACAAGCTCCCCCACTGGGTCGGGCCGTTTGGAGCTGCTGTTGCCGTTGATGTCACTCTCAGCGTCATTGCCGCGTAAAATATAGCGCCGTTTGATATAACCATAGCGACGACTGTTCATTGCGGCACGGGGCATCTCTCAGTGCATAGTCATGGTGTGCCGTCTTGCGTGCCAGACGCCTGCAGGCCCAAACGTCCGTCTGTTGGCTCGGGGGCGATCCGGGCCGAGGGTTTGGAAACAAAAGTGACGTCGCGCTACGGCATATGCCTGCAACAGACACGCGTGCGAGTCTCCGACTCTGACCGGTTTTGTCGTTTGAATCTGCAGCGGGTGTCTGGCATGTCCCCGCATATGCTTGGACCGGTTGCGCCGCCCGTCGTTGGATCTGCCGCCGCTGCCGGCAAACCTTGGCTGCAGTCACCTCCCCCTCTTCCCCCGTTACTGGATGCGATCCCCCACGACTAACGTGCCGCGTACGCCCCGGCAGGATTCACGGCGCGGCTCAGGCTGCCCCGGGCCCGTGCCTGAAGGCGGAGCGCTTGCGGTGTCCAATGATTAACATTGATGATTAACATCAAACTTGGTGGTTGTTTGTAATGTTGTATTGCATATTTTATGGTATAAAATACTAAAAATTTCATACCTTGTTTGCAAAAATGTAAGTCTTACACTATTCCTCGTGCAATTGCATTCCTGTACTTTATATGTAAGATACAGGTGATAACACACATGGCACAAATGCCAGCACTAATCCCAAAGGAAGTCGAGATCCAGAGACTCAAGAAGATCTGGCTGATCGTCATTGCGATGGGATCAACTGCAGCATCCGTCGAGGTGGACAACTTTGTTGACGGTTCACTCCACCAGACATCCATCAGGGACAGCGCGTTTACGCCTGCGCACTGGTGGCTGTATTCGCACTTTGTTGCACTCCCACTAGGCTGGGGTGCGGCCGCGATATATGACCGAAAGGTTCCGGTTCTCAGAGGCCCCAACAACTCTATGAACACGGGTCTGAAGATGACCATTCTTGGCTATCTGGCGACCATGTTCACGATTGGAGTCAACGAGATGTGGCACTTTTGGTTTGTAGAGGAGATCTTTGCCGTGCCGAACCACTGGATGTTCAATATGGGCGTCGTAGTGGCGTTCATGGGCGCACTGGCCTACGTGGTCAGGGTGTACGCTCGGTTGGTAGAACTGGGCGCCGAGACTCCTGGAGAGAACCCGTATGTTGCAGAGATGTACAAGATGGCCCTAGAGGGCAAGCTGTACAGCAGATCAATCCCGTAGGGTGTGGGTCTTTTTCACACTCTTCTTTTCGGCTCGTGCGTGGGAGGCCCTGCGCAACACCGTACGCCGGCATAGGCAGGGATTGCTACTGCGGGGCCGGACGCGTACCCTTTGCCTACCGTTCTCCTTGACGCGATCGCCGCATGCCCTGCTCTTGCCTGTTGCGATCAGAGACGTGCGTTCGACACCGCGGTTTGCCGGCTGTGTGCTTGGGGGTGTCGTTTCCCGTGCCTGCCTGACGCCCGGTACGCTTGGCCCGCCTGATGCGTCTTGGAAGCGGTAGCCAGTTGACTCTGCTTATATGTCCCTGCTGCCGCCTTGGCAACCCCTAAGAAAGATTTAAAACTATTACAGCATACACACCTACAATGACTCTTCCAAAAGGGTTTGGTTCTGGCGGTGCCGGAGGTTCCTCTAGCGCCGACGTAGAACGTATGATTGGAAGGCGCGTTGAGAACATGACCGGTCTGATTACCATATCGTTCTGGGCAGCATGGTTGGCAACATTTGGAGGTACGGCAGCAGGATACTATTACTATCCGTGGGCATACCCGACCCCGAGTGGACACTTTGCATTCATCGTACTTACCATCATCGAAGCAATAGGCTACATCTTCTGCGTAAAGGTCATGGAAGAAGGCTCAAACAAGAACAGCAACGGCATTGTGGCCGGCAGCGTTGCCGCTGTAGCGGCAGGCACAATCGCAATCTCGCTGTTCGTTGAGGGCGCTTGATTGCAAGAAGGGTTAACCTTCAACCTTTTTCATTTTCTCTTGTTTTGGGTGCTGCGTCACCGTTCTCCCCTTGGGCACGGGCAGGACATGCCTCATGAAACTGCCATTGCGCTTTGATGCGAGGCATGCCTGGAACCATGTGGCCGGCAGAGTTGTTGTGCAAAAAGTAGGCCCCCGTAGGATCGGGCGTACAAGTCAGCTACTAACGGACCGGTCATCAAAGACCGCCCAAAGAGACTGCCGGGTAAGTCACGCCAGCATTTGGACTGGGATCGGGAAGCGGGTCCCCGCTTCCGGGGCAGCAAAGGATCTTGGAACTTCCACCATGCGCGTGCAGGAGCTGGGCAATACTCCGTACGACTCGGATTATGCGTGCCGATGGGCAGTTCGCGCTCCTATATGCGAGGGCAGGATAGGCGGTAACCGCACCTGTCAGAGACGGCCGGTCTTGGCCATACTCGCCGCAGGAAGGTTGAGGAGGAGGAGGAGAAGAAGAAGGAATCGCGATATTAGTTACACCGCGGCATACTGTGTTGAAGAAGGGCGGCGCCGCGGATCCCCCTGCAGCAGGGTCGGAGGTGCAGGCGGGCGCGTCACTGGCGTGCACCTCGGCACCATGTGACGTGTGGACTGGCACACCACGAAGGATCCGCGCTTTTCAAGCAGAGCCTCGTTACATGCATGGACGATGCCCCTGTGCGCGCCACGTATGTGACGCTCCTGGAATCCGTGATGGCTCTCAGGCCTGCAGCTAAGAGGCTTGGCGCACCTGCGTCCGTGCTGTCTGACGACGGGCCCTGCCCTGCGGGACAGAATGGCAGAAGAGGGGAAAGGGGGAGGAGGGGAAGGGGGCAGGTCCGTCGTCCTTGGGGGCCGCTTGGGGGCTATGCCGCGCCTGGGGGCGGCTCTGGGAGGGACGCGAGGCGCGGCACCGTCCTTGGGGGCCGCTTGGGGGCTATGCCGCGCCGGCTGCTGCCCGGCCGTGCGGGCAACAGACGGGCGGCAAGCCGGTGCGGTTCCATCGCAGCCTGGAAGCGGAGATCCTCTGATGGCCTCGGGTGGTGCATGGATCTACGACGAGTCGGGGCTACGCTTCGCTGGATGTCGACGACTACGAGACGTCGCTGGTGCCACTCAGGCACAAGGAATGATCGGGGCGATCAGAAGCATCGATCCCAAGTGGGCGGGTGACACCTACGACCCTGGGGAAAAGAAGACCCATTTTTCATACAATGCCCATGATCCTAGGCGGGCCGACTCTCTGTATGACTGGAGTGCGTTCCTGATTCTAAAATTTTATATACCTATCCTTAATTCAATAAACCAATGGTCTGGTTAAGACGATGTACACACTACTTGTTCATAGTAGTGGTTGCAGTTAACTCTACGCTGCTGACGATTAATGCGGGAGATTACATCTTCTATACTGACTGGGCTTGGACATCGTATACGGTATTCTCAATATCGCAGACGCTGATGCTTGTAGTTGGTGCTACCTACTATCTTACCTTTACAGGCGTTCCAGGTACGGCCACGTATTACGCGTTAATCATGACCGTGTATACATGGGTCGCCAAGGGGGCATGGTTTGCGCTCGGCTACCCATACGACTTCATAGTGACGCCAGTCTGGTTGCCGTCGGCAATGTTGCTCGACTTGGTATACTGGGCGACGAAGAAGAACAAGCACTCGCTGATACTGTTTGGCGGCGTACTGGTTGGAATGTCGTTACCGCTGTTTAACATGGTGAACCTGATAACGGTAGCCGATCCGCTGGAAACTGCATTCAAGTATCCGAGGCCGACATTACCGCCGTACATGACGCCAATAGAACCGCAGGTAGGCAAGTTCTACAATAGTCCGGTCGCGTTGGGCGCCGGTGCTGGCGCGGTGCTGGCGTGTACGTTTGCCGCGTTGGGCTGCAAGCTCAACACGTGGACGTACAGGTGGATGGCCGCTTGGTCAAAGTGGGACTAGGAGAAATCCCACCCCATTTTCATTTTCTCTATTTTTCTTGCTCAGTCGCGCCGTGCGTGCTCGGGCCGGTTGAAAATGCGCGCGCAAAGCGGGATCCGGGGTTATTCTGGCCGTGAGCCTGCTGTCGATTCGGGTATGAGTTTGAGTCGTGTGTGATTCGTTTTTTTTTACCAATAACTCAACCGTTTTATTTTCAATGTGTAATTACCAGTGTCCTGATGGCCCGTTGATGCGCAGACAGGTTGCGTCGTCGGGATACCGTCCGAGGCCGTTTGTAAAGTGGGCCGGCGGCAAGCGCCAGATATTGCCCGCGGTGAGCGGCGGCATGCCGGAGTCGTTTGGCGGGTACTTTGAGCCCTTTCTGGGAGGAGGCGCCCTGTTCTTCCATGTTGCGCCGGCAGGCTCAAAGGGCGGCAAGGACAGCCGCGACGGCGCGCATCCATTCCACATATCAGACCTGAATCGGGAGCTTGTCTTGGCATATCAGATGATCCGCGACCGTCCTGAGGATCTCCTGCGCGCGCTACGCGACCACGAGGCCGGCTACAGGGCGGACCCCGAGTCGTACTATTACAGCGTACGTGACGGCTATGACCCTGGCAGCGCCGGCGACATCGATACTGCGTCCAGGCTGATATTCCTGAACAAGACGTGCTTTAACGGACTGTACCGCGTCAACAGCCGCGGAAAATTCAACGTGCCGCTTGGCCGGTATGCAAACCCGACCATAGCCGACGAGCAGAACATACTTGCCGTAAGCGAGATACTGAACCTGAGCAACGTCCACGTATCGTGCGAGGACTTTGGGGCCGTGGCGCGCAAGGCGCGCAGGGGGGACTTTGTGTACTTTGATCCGCCGTACATGCCGGTCAGCAGGACTGCCAGCTTTACCAGGTACACGTGCGGTGACTTTGGGATTGAGGACCAACGGAGGCTGGCCGATCTGTGCGTCACGCTTGACGAGATGGGATGCCACGTGCTGCTGTCAAACTCGGACTCTGGCGTCATAAGCGAGATGTTTGCAAGGGATGAGTGGACCGTAGAGCGCGTCAGCGCAAGCCGCTGCATCAACTCGGATTCTGGTAGGCGCCTCGGGCATACCGAGCTGCTGATTAGAAACTATTGACGCCTTGGCGGGCTGACCGCCTTGTCGCCCGGCTGCCCGCATGCGGTTTTCCAGATGGTGGCAGCTGCAGTCTGTCGCGGCCGGGGCATGGCGCGGAGCTGTGATTGTGGTAATAATAATGGAGCTTCGAACGGGATCCGGACCCGCGACCTTTACCTTACCAAGGTAACGCTCTACCAGGCTGAGCTATCGAAGCACGTCTCATGCGCGGTATAAATCCTTATAATTCTATTCTGATACCCGCGGCCGCGAACCGCGGGGCGTCTGGAGCACGCCACTGGAAAGGCCGGCTCGTGCCATCTGGAACCGATCGTGCACCCGTGGCTCCCTCGAGTCTGGCCGCCTTGTGCCGGTTGGCTGCGCAGCCTATGCATGGCCGCCTCACCCCTCTGGCGGATCGCAGCAAGCACACGCAGTGTGGGAAAGCTCCGTGCCCCTCCTATGAGCCAAGCTATTTAACACAAAGGGGCGGAGTCGCCGCGTGAGCGTCGTAATAGGCCAGAGGGCCCCGAACTTCGAGGTCTCTGAATGGGTGCAGGGCATGCCCACCAACTTCGACCAAGAAAATGACCACATCGTGCTGCTCGAGGTCTTCCAGGTGAACTGCCCGGGGTGCTTTATGCACGCCATACCCGAGGCAATCCAGGTATATCACAAGTATGCCGACGAAGGGGTCAGGGTCGTAGGGCTTGCAACGGCCTTTGAGGACTTTGAGCTGAACACGGTGGAGAACCTGAGGATGCTTGCCGAGACAGGAGAGGTGGTGGGCGAGACCAAAAGGATGCTTGCGGCATATGGGCAGCTTGCAGAAGGCTCCCGGTACAGGCACAAGATACCCTTTCCGCTTGCCATGGACAAACTCACAAGGATGGAGGGCGAGGTGGGACAGGATCAGATCATGCAGATCATCCGCCCGCAGGTTCCAGACTTTGAGTCGCAGTCACCAGAGTATCAGCAGCAGATCATACAGAGGGTCAGGGACTATCTAAAGACAAAGGAGTATTCTGCAGAGACGTTTGAAAAGTTTGGACTGCGCGGGACGCCGTCGACCATACTGGTGGACCGGGATGGAGTGCTCCGCCACGTCTCATTTGGGCAGTCAGGGCACCTCGACGGACTGATCAGGGGACTGCTTGACAAGGACTAGGTCGCCATTAGAAAGAGGAAGACGGACAGGGCCGCCACTATTGCAAACCCCCCGATCAGCGCAACCTTGGCAGGATCCATTGCTTGTCACCTGCGTGCGCGCCGCCCAATAAAACGCCTCTACTCGGCTCCGCGTGTCCGGCGCACGGCAGGGGCCGCCGCGTGCGACGTGCGGGATGACAAGCAAGACTGCAAGCGGGCGAGGACGACGGCAGGAACAGCCGCATAGATGCCGATGTTGAGCAGTATCAGGAGAGAACCGTACGCCAGCACCTGCACCTCGGAGCCCGCCTCGGCATGGCTCATGATCTCAAGTGAGAGTAGCATGGGGGTTAGAAGCACCCTGACCGCACCCATAAGGGACGGGTTCTCGCGCATGTAGTCTGCGACGTGCGGGCTGAACGAATAGTACGCAGAGTTAAAGGCGTCCATAAATGCGCGGCCGGATTCGGTGCTGGAGACCTTTGAGTCCCTAACCTCCCGCAAAAGCTGCACACGATGGTCAAGTTCGGAGCCAAAGGCCGCGGTTGCAACGAGGCAGCCTCCACCATTGTCGTGGCTGACATCCCCGGTACTGCCGCCGCCGCCCACGTCGCCATCGCTGTTCCCGCCGCCCTGCCCGTCTGGCGGCAGAACGCCGGCAGTCTCTGACACCGATGTCTTGGTGCCCGTAATCTCGATCGTGCGCCCTGCCCTGTCGGCGCCGTCCTTGACATCGCCGCCGCCCCCTTCAAACACCAATACCAGGAGCGAGATCGTATCAGTCGACCTGACTTGAGTATCGACCGGCAGGCCATCTACGCTTGCCCCGAGATGTCCGGACAAAAGCCCCGCGGGCATTACGATCTCCGCAATGCTTTCAGAGAGTACGGCCCCCGTCTGCAGCACCAGCTTCTTGTCGGCCGCGGCAAACTCGTAGCCCACAATGTCAAAGTTCGACGTTATGACGACCTCAAAGGTCTGGCCCCCCGCGGCGGCAATCTCGATGCGGTTCACCAGCCCCGTACTGTCCGAGAGCAGCTGCGCGTCAGACACGCCGGGGGCGCTCAGAGCGAGTGCCGCCGCAAGCAGCGCGGGCAGAAGCATCCACACAAACGTGCCGCAGGAATGCCGGCGAGTCACGCCGGAAAGACGGGCCTTTGCGCACGCGGCGATCAGTGGCAAGCGCACAAAACCCCGATTGGACGTCCGCATGCCAATCATGCGGCCGCCGGTACTCTACGGTTCAACTCTTTGTCACCCATGATCCGCGGGTGCATGGGATCGGCCAGGATCATCTCGAACCAGTAGTGTATGCCGTCCTTGTAGATGAAGTACGAGCCGAGAAGACTCATGTTCGGATACCGCTCAAGCACCCTGCGCTCTGCTACGGTCTTCATGCTGTCGTCTGCCTTTATCCGGGTCACGCCAAGGTGCTTTGGCCTTCGGCCGCCCCTCGGCCTCTGCTTGCGCATGCCGCCCGTCCCGACCCTCATGCGCACCGTAATGATGCCCTGTTTTGCCTTGTACCCGAGCCTCCGCGCCCTCTCGGGGCGACTGGGCTTTTCAATGCGCGTGATTGCGTTCTGCTTGCGCCACAGCACGACGCGCTGGCGAAGTTCCGGCGCGTTCTCACGCCAGAGGCGTATCCACGTTCTATCCTGATATGAGGGCATGTCGTGCGTGCCAGACATCCCTTTAATAATTGATCTCAGAGGCGGACGTGTAGACTCGTGTCCCCTGTCTGTAAAGCCTGAGGTGCGGTGTGGCTGGCATGGTGTTCGGTGGACGGGTCCGTGTACAGGTGCCGTTGCCAGGCAAGTCCGCCTTCCCTGATTGTAAGGTCGGGCGCAAAAGTTTGGGGGCAACGTCCTAGGCGATCCTCGTCGATCGCGCCAATTCGCACGCTGCTGTCTTGGTGCCCAAAGAAGAGTTCTAGCAGGGCTGGGCTGGAAGGCGCTGCGAGCGCAGACATGTGAGCGCCACCGCCGTGTATGTGAAGCGCCTGCCTCCAACTTGCCCGCATTGGTCCGGGGGGGGGGGTGGGAATGGGTGGGTGGCCGGGACGATGGGCGTGCGCGCCGCTCAGGTCAGAGCCGGACTCAATCAGATTTAATTGAGGTTTCAGGCGGGCCCACCACATGAAACCGGGCGCAGAAACCCGCAATCACGGTCTCGCCCACGTGCGTGCAGCGTCACATTCTGCACGCGTACGGGCCGCCGCCGTTATTGTAGTGGCAGTGGCTGCGGCAGTAGTGGTTGGAACTATGCCGGCCTCGTTTGCGCAGACGATCCCCCCAGAAGAGGGGCCCGACATCGCCATATCCATGGGAAAGCCGGCATACCAGTACTGTGATATGCTCTCGTATGTCATATCGGTCTCAGAGGTCACGGGCCAGGCGGCCACGTCGTACATTATCGACGAGGATGGGAAGAGCAGCCAGGCGATCCCGATCTCCATAAGCATGCAGGAAACCGAGATAAGGGCGCCGTTCCCGTTTGAGAGGGCAATATTTCCGGCCGGCACGTACACCATAAGCATAGAGTACTCGGGCGCCCGCGCGTCCGCGGACTTTAAGTTGGTGGACTCGGAGATCACCTGTCTTCCAAGCCAGCTCCGGCAGATCACCGCCGCATGGCTGTCCGGAACGTTCCATGACGGATTTCTGATCGACTCGATAAAAAAATCCGTGGACAGCAGCGTAATCGACGTGCCGTTTGAGATCGAGCGCGACACCATATACAGCATCATGATACCCGAGTGGGTAAAGACGGCGGCGTACTGGTGGGTGACTGGCGAGATATCCGACGACACAATGGCGGGAATGCTGGACTATCTGCTAGAATCCGGTACGATATCCATGCAGGCAGAGTATGATGATGATGATGATGGAAGAGGGGTGTCAGACGAAGGCCAGTCCGAGCACGGGGGCAGCGAGACCTGACGGTGGGTGCGATGGACAAGCATGCCATAATCACCGCGGTGGCGATCGCCGTCATTGCAGCTCCGTTTGCAGTGTCAGCTGCAAACATTGTTGGCGCAGAGCAGATGCAGTACCGGTGGGACTCGCCAGGAATGTTCTCGTTTTTCAAGATGGCGACTGGCGGGAGCCTGGAGTTCTGCAATACCTTGCCGTTTTGGACAAGCATTGAACGACTCGAGGTTACGGCATACTATCAGGGGAAGGACATCGGCACATACACCGTGGGGCCCGTCAGTATGGACCCGCTTGCATCCGACGTGTACGAGGGCACGTTCAGATCAGAGCAGGTGGCCAGCTCGCATCAGATGTTCATGGCAGTAGACTTTGGGATCAGTAACGGGGAATTTAGGGTCGACCCCGGGCAGATTGTACTCACAACCCAGACATATACGCCCATACTGGGGCTGATTCCATACCACGCCACCTCGCAGATGTCGGCGCTCGAGTTTGACCGTGCCATGAGGGCGGCCGATCTGGCCTGCGATTAGCGCTTGCGCCTGTTTGCCCGGTATATGAGGGCCAGTATCACTCCGATGATTCCTGCAGCCAGAAATCCGCCGGCCGTGCCGAATACCAAGTCTCTGTATGTCGGGCCGCTGACGTCTGCACGCGCGTCGCTGTCGCCGTTCTGGGGCGCAAGCGTGGTGTCAGACTCCGACTCCTGCTCTGTGTCAGACTCCGACGTCCCCTCAAGCATGCACACGCCATCCACCAACACGGTTCCAGGCCCGCATACGGTGGAGGGTTCGCCGGACTCCGGCCCGTCCTCCGGCGCTCCCTCAAGCATGCACACGCCATCCACCAACACGGTTCCAGGCCCGCATACGGTGGAGGGTTCGCCGGACTCCGGCCCGTCCTCCGCCGCCTGTGGCGGCACTTCGCCTGGCGTATCGGCCCCGTCCGGCACTTCGCCTGCCTCAGACGGCATGCTGCCGGTCACGTCGCTGTCGCCGCTGCCATCATCCACGGCAACGTCACCTGTGACATCCTCCGGAGAATCCGTCACCTGGTCCGGCGCGGTACTGTCGCCGCCTATAGCCTCGTCACCGGGCGCGCCTGCATCGGCCACGCCCGGACTCGGATCCTGGGCCGTCGACGAATCGCCGTCTGGGACTGCATCCTCGGCCACGTCGCGGGCCGAGAGATAGATATCAATAGACTCAATCCCGACAGGCAGGTTAGTTATCGTCATGTTTCTCCCCGACATCTCAAAAGAGTCGTGCAGCCCCACGTCCGTGATTACGTCAAGCTGGTAGCCGTCAGGATCAAACACCGGATCAAACAGGGGGTCTGCAAGGAATATGGTCAGCGCGCGATCCCCCGCGTCATCCGTAAACTCTATCGATATGGAGAGGAACGGGAAATCCAACAGCTCGGCGCCCGTGACGTCCAGCCCGGATGATTCGTACTCGAGCACCTCGGGGCCCACGTCGGACATGTCAGAGCGTGCATCGGACAGGTCCACGGCCTGTGCGTATGCGGAAGAAGAGGCGGCCAGTAACAACACGACTGCGGCGCACGCCAGCATGACGGCAGGCAGCGCACGCGTGTGCAGAGGTGGCAGCCTGCAAGGAAGCGCACGTGCACGACAATCCGCATGGCCCAATAGCGGTGAGGTGGCAAAGTTATTGTTAAAAGTATTGATTGCATGAAAGCTGGCGCGCCATGCCTCGAGCGGCACGACGCGCACGTCTGCATGTGTTGGCGTTGATGTAGTCACGACTGTGCCGTCATATGACGCCGCGCAATATCTGGACTATCTTCTCGCCCGTGACGTTGGCCGCGAGCGACTGGGCCTCTTTTGTCTGGGCGCCTATGTGCGGGGTCATGACCACGTTGTCAAGCTCGGCAAGGCGGCTTCCTACCGCGGGCTCCTCCTCAAAGACGTCCAGCCCGGCCCCGCCCAGCGTCCCGGAGGACAGCGCCTCGTACAGCGCGTCCTCGTCTACCACGCCGCCCCTGGACGCGTTGATCAACACTGCGGTATTCTTCATAGTCGACATCTTTTGCGCGTCAATCATGTGGCGCGTGGAGTCGAGCAGCGGCACGTGCAGCGACACATAATCGGAGCTCTTCAAGAGCGTGTCAAGATCGGCCTTTATCAGCCCGACCTCCTTTGCAAACTCCTCGTCTATCGGGATCACGTCGTACCCTATTATGTTCATGTTCAGGGCCCGGGCGAGCCTTCCAAGCCTCTTTCCAATGTTACCCAGCCCCACTATTCCCAGGTACTTGCCGCGCAGCTCGGTGCCCTTTAGCTCCTTTTTGAGCCATTTTCCGTCCCTGATGGCCCTGTCCGCACGGGCCGTATGGCGCGCGAGCGAGAGCATCATGCCCAGTACAAGTTCGGCAACTGCGTTCATGGCGCCCTCCACAGCGTTTACCACGCGTATGCCCTTCTCCCTTGCCGCGTCCTGATCTATGTTGTCCAGTCCGACCCCCACCCGTGCTATTATCTTGCATCGAGACGCCCGCTCTATCATCTGCCGCGTTATTGTGGTGCGGCTCCTGACCACGACAATCTCAAAGTCCTGTATGCGCTCCAGAATCTGGTCCGGCCTTATCTCGGGCTCGTACGAGACGCGCACGCCGTTGTCCCCGAGTATCTTCTGCAGTATGGGATCAACCTCGTCGCATATCAGCGCTCTTCCATCAAGTCCCATGCCGGCGCTGAGCATCTGCAAAATATAACTTGTATGCGTGCCGCGGGTCGGCGGCGCATGCAAGATCACACCGCGGGGGCGTGACCGGCGGCCACGGCTCCAAGTGTGACACGCGCCGCGGGTCGGCGGCGCGCCGCCGCTGAAAAATAAAATAAAAATAAAATAAAAAGAGTGCTGTTTTAGGAAGTAAGTATCTCTGCCACCACTGGGATTACCTCCCAGAGTGCGATATAGTCACCGGACTCCTGCATCTCTGCAGCCACTTCGTCGGTGTACAGACCGTGTATGTTGATGGCGGGGTGTGCAATGCTGTTCATTCCCATCGGGGGAACAGCGTCACTCGGGTTGCCCAGCGCGTACGCATAGGATGGAACAGGCTCTGGTAGGACTCCCTTCTCAACCAGAACCGGGTTCAGGTTGAACGGGTCGCCGGCCACGAATACTGTGGCGGCTCCTGAAAAGATTGCCGCATAGTCGTGGTTGACTGCTGCATATACACCCGGCTCGTCAAACACGAGGTCAACGATCATGCCCTGAGAACCGCCAAGCAGCCATGTCTCGGTTGCTGCGGACTGGACCCTGTTGCCCTGTGTCACCCTGTCGAGAATCTCTCCCACTATGTGGAAGAAGACCGGCTCGTTGCCCTGGTTCTCTATGAACAGCCTTACGTGCTGATCGTTCTCTACGAAGAGAAGCTGTGACTGGTGCTGCTTTAGCTCGATGCCGTTCCAGGGTTGTGCAACAAAGATGTTCTTGTTTGTGTCACCGTTGACGAGCAGGTTGTGGGCCATGTTCGGAACGTATCCAAACTGGTACCCGTTTACAACCGTTCCCGTGTTCTGGTGCTTGAACATTGCGGCCTGATCAAAGTTGCCTTCCGGGGTCAGGTAGAGCTGGTTGTACTGGAGCTGGAACTCTAGCGCGTCTGCGTCATAGAACATGCGCTTGAGCTCGCCGCTGCCGCTGGTCTTCTCGACCATCAGCTTTTTGTAGCCGTTTGCAGGATCGACGATTGCAATCCCATACATGCCTGAGAGCACGTGCTGGTCCATGGCCGCAAGCTTGACGCCAGAGCAGTGGTACTTGAACATACCTGCCGCTTCTGCAATAAAGCAGTACTGGCTTGTCTCACCCGGGTTTACGGACTCAAAGGCTCCCGCGGTTATCTGGGACGAGTGCATGTCGTTGCCGTGTGCAACCGGTTCGTCGTCGGGAATGGTCAGAGTCATCTTGATCACGTCGCCCTGCATGACCCTGATTGTGGGTCCAGGCACCATGCCGTTGAACGTCATGGCGTGGTACGTCTTGCCTCCCATTATGGGGAGCTCGACGCTCTCGGCGGTCAGATCAAAGTTGTGAACTGTCCTTCCTGATGTCTCCAATACGCCACAGTCAGTCTCTGCAAAGGCCTCCGGCATCATCAGCTTCAGTCCGCCCATCTGATGAATCTGCTCCATCACGTCGGCGTCCATCTGCGTGAGATCCAAAGACTGTCCAGAGATTTGGGTCTGCGTGTATGTACTTCCGAATAAGGTCGCGCCCATCACTGCCACTGCCGCGACAGTAAAGAGCATGCTGATACGCTTATTCATTGCCGGTTGGCTTATTTGATAGAATATATACTAAACGTAGACGGGCTCGTGCGAATTGGTGACTTTTCCAAAACCAAGACGTGTTACCCACCCACCCACCCACCCACCCCCCCTCATGATGTTGCAAAGTTGCATGCCAACCTGTTGGAACCGCCGGGTGAAACGGGACCGCAACACCCCGGCGGGGAACCGGACGGATGCTGATCTCAAGCCCTGCCCCGTACGTCATACGATATATTACGCAAAAAGCCAGTGGCACAGAAATCAAATCCTCCGGTCGGTTGCGATCAGGTACGGGCCTGGGTTCTGGATGATGGTTCTAGAACGCTGATACGCAGAGCCTGTCTTGAAAATTGCAAAGTGAAGGAATGGGCGATCTATGGATGCGCCCTGACGCCTTCGAGCAGCAAGTCTGCAGACGACTGGCTGCGGTACGCGAGGGTGCTGGTTCGGGCGGCATGATGCGCGGGCGGCCCGCCGCTTCCTGCGGGCCCCCCGCGGGGTTTCGGCGCGTAAAGAGAAGTGAATATAGCGGGGCCCGTCCGCAGGCCACGTATGAAATACAGGACCGACCGGGACTCCCTTGGCGACGTGAAGGTACCCGCCGACGCGTACTACGGGGCCTTTACGGGCAGGGCCCTCAAGCAGTACTACGTCACGGGCCGGACGGCGCACGAGCACCTGATCAGCTCCTTTGTCATGATAAAGCGCGCAGCCGCGGCCGCAAACAAAAAGGCAGGGGCCATTGACGCCCACAGGGCGGACGCGATAATGTCCGCGTGCGACCTCATACTGGCGGGAAGGCACAGGGATCAGTTTGCAGTGGACATGATAAACTCCGGCGCCGGCACCGCGTTTAACATGAACGCCAACGAGGTGGTTGCAAACGTGGCCCTGCACAGCGTCCTCAAAAAGGGAAGGGGCCGGTACGAGCACCTGCACCCAAACGACCACGTCAACATGTCCCAGTCAAGCAACGACACGTATCCCACCGCGATGCACATGTCGATACTGATGAACCTGAACGAGGCCGTGCCCGCGCTCAGGACGCTGGTAGGGTCCCTGAATGCAAAGGCGGCCGAGTTTGCGGGATTCAAGAAGGTGGGAAGGACGCACCTTATGGACGCGCTGCCGGTCACGCTCGGCGGCGAGTTTGCGGCCCATGCGACTGCCCTGTCAAACGCGGTCGACGCGGCTGAGTCCACGAAGAGGGCCCTGCGCTTCGTGGCGCTCGGCGGCACCGCGGTAGGAACCGGCGCAAACACGCCAAGGGGGTACCGCTCGGCGGCGGTGGCGGAGCTTGCGAGGATATCCGGGCTCGGACTGAAGCCGGAGAGGGACATGCAGTACGGGCTTCAGAGCAGGGCGGCGGTGGCGGCAACGTCGGGAGCCCTGCGCAACCTGGCGCTCGAGCTGGGGCGCCTTGCAAACGACATCAGGCTGATGGCGTCCGGCCCCGTGGCGGGCCTCGCCGAGATAGGGATACCCGCAGTCCACGCCGGCTCTTCTATAATGCCCGGCAAGGTGAACCCCTCGCTTGCAGAATGCATGAACATGGTGTGCTTTGAGGTTATAGGAAACGACGCCACGGTCGCGTACGCCGCACACGCGGGACAGTTTGAGCTGAACGTGATGCTGCCCGTAATGCTCAACTCCGTACTAGAGTCGACTGACATGATAAAGAGATTCGTTCCGATATTTGCGGCGAACTTGATAGACGGGCTGGTGGCAAACGGGGAAAAGCTGCAGCAGTACATAGAGGAGAGCCCCGTTATAGTGACGCTGCTTGCCCCAAAGATAGGGTACCTGCGCGCGGCCGATCTCTTCAAAAAGTCCATAAAGACCGGCAGGACCATAAGGGATCTCGCCGTGTCAGAGAACATTATAACAGAACGCGAGTTTGACGCGCTGCTCAAATAGTGGCGGCGGCAAGAAGGGGACGATAACTGTTGGCCGCGGCACCACTACTGGCACGCAAAACTGCGATTACGGCACCATTGCCATTGCCATCTGCAACGGCTACGGAGGGGACGGGCGCTCGGCACCCCGGTTGTGCGGCGGCGCGGACCGGGAGGTGCCCGTGATGGCGCGGATATTCGTAGAGGCGTACGGGTGTTCTGCAAGCTTCGCGGACTCTGAGATGATATCTGGAATCATACGCAACGGCGGGCACACCCTGGCCGAGGACCCGTCGCAGTCTGACCTGAACCTCATAGTGACGTGCTCTGTAAAGGACGCCACCGCAAAGAGGATGCTCCACCGCATCAAGTCGCTTGGCGCGGCAGACGAGCCGCTGATAGTGGCAGGCTGCCTGCCAAAGGCCGAGCCGCGCACCGTGCAGAGGGCTGCAGGGGCGGCAAGCATGATGGGCCCCGGAGCCATAGGCCAGACGCTCCGCATAGTGCAGTCCGCGCTTGGCGGGATCAAAACTATCGACATGGCCGACAGGCAGGAGCCAAAGGTGGGGCTGCCAAAGGTCAGGCTCAACCCCGCCGTCGGTATAATAGAGATCGCAAGCGGGTGCATGAGCGAGTGCACGTTCTGCCAGACAAAGCTTGCAAAGGGCGGACTGACAAGCTACAGGCCGGGGCAGATAGTAAGGCAGGCCAGGAGCGAGGTCGCCGACGGCTGCAAGGAGATCTGGCTGACGTCCACCGACAACGGGTGCTACGGGCTTGACATTGGGACCGACCTGCCCGAGCTTGTCGATGCCGTATCGGGCGCCATACCGGACGGCTGCATGATAAGGGTCGGGATGATGAACCCCATGTACATGCCCCGAATCAGGGGCAGGCTGCTGGAGTCGCTCAAGTCAGACAAGGTCTTCAAATTCCTGCACGTGCCGGTGCAGAGCGGAAGCGACCGCGTGCTGCACGAGATGGCGAGGGGGCACACCGCCGACACGTTCCGCAGGGTCGTAGACGAGGCCCGCCGCACGTTTCCGGACATTACGATATCGACTGACGTGATCGTGGGATTCCCGTCGGAGACCGAGTCGGAGTTTGAGGACACCGCAAGGCTGCTCTGCCAGACCATGCCCGACATAGTAAACCTCTCCAAGTACAGCGCCCGCCCCGGAACGGACGCGGCCGAGAGGCCCGACCGCGTCGACCCGTCGGAGATAAAGCGGCGCAGCCGCGTCATGACCGGGCATGTCGCGAGGATCGCCGAGGAGTCGAACCGCAAGTGGATAGGATGGAGGGGACCCGTGCTGTTCGACGAGCTGACAGAGTCCGGCATCAGGGGCAGGAACCGCGCATACAAGCCCATATACCTGGCGGACGGCGCCGGCAGTGGCGGACAGGAGCACCTGCTGGGACAGTGGCGGACGGTACGGATCACCGGCTCTGGCAGAAACTACCTGTCAGGACTGATCGCAGCCTGATTGTGACCATGCCTGACCTCCGGCATGTCACGACTACAGCATGCCGCATGCGGCGATCGCTTGTTAATTTTTTTCGATCAAAAGAACAGCTGGCGTCAAGTACTGCTCTTTTTTAACAAAGCGTACAGAACCACTTGAGAGATGTCTCTTCAGATGCAGGATCCCATGCTAGTCGTTGGGATAGGCGGAGCAGGTTCGAAACTGGCAAGAAGGGCATCGGATATACTGGAATGCGACAGTCTTTTGATAAGCAACGACAAGGGCGATCTCGAGCCGCCGGATGGCAGCACGCCGCAGGGCCGCCGCAGCATCCGTACGGTGGCAGTCGGTACCGGCGCCGTGATAAACCCGACAGTCGGCCTGGTACGGGCGGCCGCCTATGAGAAGATCGACGCGATAAGGGACGCCATATCAGGCCACCCGACTGTCATACTGATGGGAAACCTGGCAGGAAAGTCGGGGTGCGCCATATGTCCGGCCGTATCAGAGGCGTGCGCCGCAGAAGATGCGAAACTCGTATCGTTTGCAGTCATGCCGTTCGGGCACGAAAAGTCAAGGCTCTTTCATGCAGGCGTGGCGCTCAGGCGGCTCAGGGAGACGTCGGCGTGCGTTACCGTGGTGGACAATGATTCGATATCGGAGAGCAATCCCGACCTGTCGCCAAGAGAGTGCTACGACGTGGCAGAGGCGGCAGTCATGTATGCGGTGGGCTTTGTAACCCGATCCGAGCTTGAAGAGGGGACGGAGAGCCTGCTTGCGGCGGGCCGGAACCGTGACAGTCTGGAGGAGTCGCTCCGGGACGCGCTCAAGACCGTGTATGGCAGCACGAGTCCGGGCGCCATAATGCACTCCGTGCTGTATGTGGCGGGAGGCGAGGACGTGCCTGCGGGGCTGCTGCGTTCAGTCGCGGCCATTACGGAGGGCGTGCTTGGGGGCGGCGGCGGCAACTCCGTCCAGGACGCGCAGGTATCAACTGCCGAGACGGCGTCCATACAGGCGGCCTCCTCTGACGAGTCAAGGGTGATTATGATGTCCACCGTACAGGGAATGGCAAAGTTTGAAAGGTATGACCCGCTTGGGGCCATACCCGCCGACAAGACGCTTGACTGGTCCACCCCCGAATGCAGCATAGACTGCAAGATGTCCGGCATGTACCAGCTGGAGTGATCTTCTGCCAGCGCGGGCATCCGCTGGCCTTGCTCGGGTTTGAAGAACGATGCCAGCGGGGGCATGTTGTGGCCCTGCCCGGCATGTTGTGGCCCTGCCCGGCATGTTCGTGGTTCCTGTATCCTTGGGGCATCCCCGGCGCGCCTGCCTGCAAGCGAGTGGTGGCTGCCGCCGCCTGCGGCGTCGATGTGATTTCGGCTCCTGCCACCACACGGTATGCAGGATGCCGCGTTCATTGCATTTGGCAGGCGGGTGTAGTTGTAGCGGTGCCTATGACGCAGCTGTGAATGCCGGAATATTCCGATGCTGGCAGAGGTTACTTTGCGGCGTCAGGATCATCCTTGCCTGTAGGCGGCTGGGACTCGCCGGCTGCCGACTGCTCAGAACCTGTATCCGAGGCGTCAGGGTTCCCGCCTGCTTTTTCAACGCCGGAATCCGTATCTTTTTGCGCAGGCGGGGCGGTGCCGGTGCTGCCGGCGTCACTAGGGCCATCGCCAGGTTCGGCTCTGGCCTCGGTGCCCGTCGCGTCGTCGAGCTTGCCTGCCTCATCGTCATCATTTGCCGGATCCGCGGCTTTTGCCTGCGGCCCGTCGCTTTTACCCTGCTCATCTGCATCAACATTCTCGGCGGGGGCGCTTGGTGTCTGCTCCGCATCGTCCAAGGTTCCTTCCCCAGTATTGGGTGCTTTGGTATCGGATGCGGAGTCACTGCCGCTGCCGCTGTCTCCTGTCACATCCGCCCCGGGTTCTGGAAGCGACGGCGCCTCTTTGGCAGGCCCCAGCGCGGCGGATCCTTCGAGGGCCGCCGTTGCCGCCGCGGCATCCTCCACTGCGGGCGCCTCTGATGCCGCCGGTTCCGGCTCTATAGGCCCGTCATATCTGGAGACTAGGATGTGCCCGATGTCCGTCCTGTGCATTCGCACCCTTATCCTTCTCGGCGGGCTCCTTGCGCCCCTTGACCACACTTGGCGGGCCAGATCCTCGTCAATCTTTACGTCCTGCGTCTTCATGTGGCGCCTGGCAAACTCCCGTATCATGTTGAGCGCGCGCACCGACCTGTGCTGCGGCTGTGACAGTAATACCTTACCCAAGTTTATCGTGTGGACGCGCTCGAGCTCTTCGGACATGTACTCATCCCACCTCTACGTCAGTTGAGCGCCACTGCCTGCGCTTTGGATTGGTCCGGACGCCCCGCTTGGTCCTCAGTATTACCCACGCCGGCACGGGCGAGGTCTGCTTTGTCTTTTTAATCAGACGAATTTTGCGCGGCGTGGACTTTCGGGCGGCCATGAGTCAGCAGGCACGCCGAGCTCTTTTTAAATGAATCTAAAACTGATGGCTCTTGGACGCGTGGAGATCGCAGTCGCGCCGCAATGCCGGGAGGACGTTCCTGTTTTTGCCAACCAGATTTCAAACTCGCGGATCATCACGCCTCCTCGCCTCCCGATGCCGTCCGGCGCGCGCCTCCCCGTGAGGCAGTACGCCGGCGCCCCCTCCCCCCAGGCCGGACAGAGCCTATCGCCTGATGGCAGAGCGCACCCGCCCCACAATCCGTCCGCGCCAGCCTGTCTGGGTTTCGTCACGTCTGAGGCCTGCATGCGGTCAGATGCCCCGCCCGTAACTCGATCCGCGGCCACTCGTCTGTCCCGTGGCATACTTTGCAGCGTGTCCCTCCGCGTCTCCGAGCCGCATGCATCCGTCACGGGGTTCTGGGCACGCACTGATCCTCCCCCCCACGCCCATGTGCGATTCCTAATTGAGACGGGGTTGGAGAATTGTGCCGTTTTTCCGCCCCCATCCTACCCTTCCTTCCCTGCCCAATCCAAATATTGGACGGCATGTGCGGAATTTGGGATGTGGGAACGTGACACAGAGTTCATCAGGTGCCCGCGCTGCGGCGGAGGCCTGGAACATGACATGTTTGTGGAGGGCGATGAGATCCGGGAGGGAATCCTGTCCTGCACGGCATGCCGGCTTGAGTTTCCAATCATCGATGGGATACCAATAGTCTGGGATGATATCGCTGAATATTTTGCGCGCCGCGCCGCGCTCGGCGGCCGCCTGTATCGCATTGTGCAGTCCCCAAAGATGAGGATGTTTGTAAAGAAGACGCTGTCGTCTGCCTCGGCATCGGCAAGGACGTCGGCGGCAAAGGGGGCAGCTGCCGCATACGACAGGACCAATCTTGAGAACAGGTGGTCACAAATCTATCGCAGAAGCGGGGGTTCTGAATTTTATCACGTGATAAAGGAGAGGCTGGCGCGGCTGCCTTCTGGAAGACGCGCGCTGGAGCACGGCTGCTCGGTTGGAACAGTGTCCAACCATCTCGCGTCGCCAGACTCGGGCCCTGCATACGAGGCGGTTGTAGGAATCGACTCCTCGTATGACGCAATCGCGCAGGCAAAGGGCGCCGGAACGGGCGCCTGCTATGCGGTAGGCGACTCCACATCGTGCATAACGGGCGGGCTTCGGTTTGATCTGGTGGTGGCCCTGAACATGCTTGAGCTGATCGAGCCGCTTGAACTCATAAGGCACATGTCAGGCCAGACGCTGCCGGGGGCGTCCGTTGTAATGGCTGATCCGTATGACTTTGAGCGCGGTCCCGGTCCGGCGCCAAGGCGGGTTGACGAGCACTCCCTGCGTGCAGCCCTGACAGAGCACGGATTCGAGATATCAGCAGACACCGCAGAACCCTCGTACATACCGTGGAGGCTTGAGATCAACCCGCGCACGGTTCTAAACTACAAAGTCGATCTGGTGATCGGCGCAAGGACATGATGCGTATCATCATCATCATCATCATCATCATGACGATGATGTGCGGCGCACGCGCGCACTGCTGCCAGTTTCCCGGCCGGCATGCCGCCTTGCGGGCATTCGGGCGGGCGTGCACGTCACGCGCACGGCCCCGGCACTGCGAGCTCGTCGAGTATCTGCTTTAGGATTCGCGCGGACGCCCCCCACACCTTTCGCCCGCCCGTCACTGTGTGCTCAAACGTGTACATGTCGTGCATCGCGCCGTGCCCGGGATCGTCGTCGGACGCGACAGAGTCAAGCAGGGCCCCGAGCGGAATACTTAGTATCTCGGCAACCTCGGAGTTTGGCTTCAGCGCGGGCGCGCCGTCCAGTACAGCCAGATACGGCGCGATTACAAACCCCGAGCTGAGCGTGGACACCGGACTGAGCCCCCCCACCACGTGCTTGGAGTCTATGCGCAGCCCCACCTCCTCAAAGGTCTCGCGCAGTGCCGTATGCAGCAGGCTCTCGTCCCCCTCCTCCGCCTTTCCCCCCGGAAACGCAATCTCGCCGGCGTGCTGGGGGAGGCACGCGGACTTGACGGTCATTACTACTGTCGGCCTTTCACGCGGACCGTGCACTATGACCATGACGGCGGCGCGTCGGCCCCCCATGCCACAGGCGGCAGGGGCATCATAATCGCGAGGGCCGTTCGTGCCAGGGCCGCCCGCCCGCCCGGAGCATCCGGACAGGGCCGAGCGCACCTTGTCAAGTGTCAGCGTGTCGTCCAGCAATCCCACATTCAAGGATATTAACGGGGAATAAAAGAGTCATACTGAAAATGGGAACCATCAGATACGAGTTCAACCCGCCAAAGGTGTCGCCCGGCATGGATGAGGCTGGCGCAACCGCAAGGAGCATGGAGCGCCTGCTTGCAATAGCGCCAAAGTGCAACTCGATACACGTCACAGAGAACGTGCTTGGAAACGAGCGCGTCTCGCCCATTGTAATCGGCAGGAACATCAAACGGGTACTGCCGGACATGCCCATAACAGTCAGTCTCAGGGTAAGGGACAAGACCGGATCCGAGATTGACGCGTTCGTATCCCGGTGCATTGACTCCGGATTCGAAGGGATACTGGTTCTGATGGGCGACCCGTCCCGCAACGGTCGTCCAGACACGGGCCAAAAGTCCAGCGCCGTCGCAAAAAGGCTCAGAGAATCCGTGACAAGCTCCAAGATCGACCTGTACATGTCGGTCTCAGACGGGCTGAGCGCGTCGCAGATGCAACAGAAGATACTGGCGCGCCCCGTCGGCTTTTTCACGCAGGTGGTGCACAACGTGCAACAGGTAAGAAGCATGGTATCGCGGCTTGACGGGTTCAGGGTCGTGCCGGTGCTGCTACACCCGTCGCCAAAGAACCAAAAGTCGGCCGAGTTCCTAAACCTGGACCTAGGCTCCTATTCTGAAAAGTTCGAGGAGTTCGTAAGGGGCGTGCACCGCATAACTGGCGATCTGCTGATCACGTCACCAAACGACTTTGCGGCCGCGTACGAGTTCCTTGACGGACTGGACATCTGAAGCCCCGTACATGCAGATGACGACAGTGGTTGCGGCGACGGTGGTTATGACATGATTATGGCAATGAACCGTGCAATGCGGAATACTCGTTAGGAACCTGCAGGCTGCGCCGCGGACACCTTGCATGGCACGTCCGTACAGAACCGACAGGATTGCGCGGGCCGCCCGCGAGACCCGGTGCCTCAGACGGCAAGACGGCGGCGGTGACGACGACATGTTGAAAGCAGCACGCGGCATGATGCCCCGCGCTAGCGCTACAGCACGAAATACTTGGATCCGGTGTGGTGCACTACTATGGCCGCTGTGGAGTGCTCGGGCACGATCTGCCCCGACTCAGTCAGGGTCATGTCAGAGTGCTGCGGCTCCAGCAGGCGCCAGACCAGCGCATGCTGCGCCAGGTCCGGGCAGCTTGGATAGCCCCAGCTGTACCGGAGGCATCCACCGTCGAGGTTCAGCTCCGACCTGATGCGCCGGTTGGTCCACTCCGCCAGCGCCTCGGCCGCCTCGACTGCCAGCCCGTGCAGATAGTACGCGTCCGTGTACATGCCCTTCCTGTTCCATTCCTCTATCGTGTCGGTGACCCTTGAGCCTACCGTAACCGACTGGAACGCCACCACGTCGTCTTTGCCAAAGTAGTCGGCAAGGCACAGCCGCTCCGCCTTTTGCGAGCGCGGAAAGGCAAACGACACGACGTCGCCCTTTGCATCTTCCACGTCGAGTACGGCGCCGCCCCTGTTGTGGCACCTAAAGTATCCGTACACCACCCGGGGCTCGAACATGTACTCAGATGCAATTCTCCGCTGCCACGACAAGAACAATTTCTCGTGGTCCTCTTGCGACTCCCTGCCGGCCCCCCTGCCGCGCACGCCCCAGGACAGCCTGTAAAGCGACTTTGTGTCGACAAGGGGCCAGACATCCCCCATCGGAATGTCGCCGGGCTGCAGCCTTGCCGGAACACCCGGCCTCATGGAACTAGGTATGGCAGGCGGCCGCACCGGCACGACTGCGCTCCTCTCGGGCCTCCCTTCCCCCGCCGCAGACGCGCCCTCCGCCTTGCCGTCCGGCCCTGCCCTGGCCTTGGAGAGCGACTCCTGCCTTGCCTGCCACCGTGAGAGGCCCTGCCTCCAGTCCGCGAACATCTCCCCCCTCCGCGCGTCGTCCACGAGCGCGTCCATTATCCTTAGCCCGTCGAACATCGTATTGCAGTAAAAGACGCCCGGCTCGTACAGCGCGTCCTTTTTGTCCCCGTCAGTCGTCGCAATCCTGTTTATGTAGCTGCTGTTGATGGCGGCGCCCCCGCACATGACGGGTATGTCCATCTTGTTTTCGCGCGCATGCTCCACGAACAGCTGCATCTGCCTCGAGGTGGACACGAGCAGGGCCGACAGACCGACCGCGTCCGGTTTCACCTCTGCAATCTTGTCGAGGAACTTCTGGAGCGGCACCTGCTTGCCCAGGTCGTATACGGCATACCCGTTGTTCTGGAATATGGTCTTTACCAGGTTCTTGCCGATGTCGTGCACGTCCCCGTATACTGTGCCGAGCACCAGCTTGCCCTTGCTTGCGCCGCCCTCATCCTTTACCAGGTACCTCTCAAGCTCGCCGACGGCCGCCTTCATGCATTCTGCCGACTTTAGGACAAACGGCAGTATGAGCTCGCCGGCGCCGAACCGGTCGCCGACCTCCTTCATGGCCGGCAGCAGGCTCTCGTTGAGCACGTGTATGGCGGCGTCATGGGTCTTCGGCCGCGGCGCGTCGATTGTAATGGCGCCTGCATCCCCTCCCCCCTCCTTGTCCGGGATCACGCGGGACTCGAGCCCCGCCTGCATGGCTATGGCATGCACCACGTCTTGCGCGATGCCGTCGGCAAGCCGGTTTACAATCCTAAAGTTTGCCCGTTTTGCAGGAGGCCACGACGCGTCGACCTCGGGGCCCCGTCGCTTTCTGGCGCCGCCGCCGCCACTACTCCCTGCGCCGCCGCCGTCCTCAAAGTACGACACGAACCTTGAGAGCGCGTCCGGGCCGCGGTCGAATATAAGGTCCTCTGCAAGGCCGCCCTCCTTCTTGTCGATCTCTCCGTACGGTATTATCTCCCTGGCGTTTACGATGGCCGCGTCAAGCCCGGCCCGTATGGCATGATACAGAAACACGGAATTGAGGATGCGCCGCGCCGGGGGCGTGAGGCCAAAGCTGATGTTGCTCAGGCCCAGCGCGGTAAACGAGTCGGGAAACTCCTTTTTGACCCGCCTGATGCCCTCCAGCGTCGCGACCCCCGCGCCGCGAAACTCGTCTTGGCCTGTCGCAAGCGTGAACGTCAGGACGTCGAATATGTACTGGTCCGGCGCCAGCCCGTACTTTTTCCCCTCTTCGAACAGGAGCCTTGCCGTCTCCAGCTTCTCCTCGGCCGTCTTTGCCATGCCGCCGGGGCCTATGCACAGCGCGATTGCCGGGGTGCCGTACTCGGCCATTACGGGGGCCAGGCTTGCAAAGCGCGAGCCGTCCCCCTCCAGGTTTATCGAGTTGATTATGGGCCTGCCCGGAATCTGCCGTATTGCCGCCCGTATCACGTCGGGGTCAGTCGAGTCTATTACGAGCGGGGCCTCTACCTCGAGGCTGAGCCTCTTTACCAGGTTCACCATGAACTCCAGCTCGTCGGACTTTTCTGTCGTGGCCACGCAGACGTCGATGCAGTGGGCCCCCTCCTCGGCCTGCGAGCGGCCCAGGCTGACGAGCCCGTCATAGTCCCCGTCAAGAACCATCTGCTTTGCCTTTTTGGAGCCCTGCGTGTTGAGCCGCTCCCCTATTATCATGGGAGGCGGCAGCTGCCTGAGGCCCACTGCGGCCAGCGCCGAGCTTACCCTTGGTACTACTGCCATGTGGAAGTGGAAATTCACGATGTTTGTAAACATTTACGGACGTCCGCCGGGGCTCTGTTATACAAAAAGTCGTTCACCCCCTGTCCCGGAGCCTAGGCAGGCTGTGTGTCAACATGCGCAGTGGAAATGTGGGTGTGTGGGTCTGGAGCAGGCGGCGGCGTAAATACGTAAGCCGTGAGAACCCAGACAGAGTGAGGCTCGACACAAAGCAGGTACGATGGATACTGCAAGAGAAGCACAAGGGTGAACTCACCAACGCTCAGATAGCCGAATCCATGAAGGTCTCCGCGCGATGGGTGAAGAAACTCTGGTCCAGGTACAAGCACAAGCGGGTGAAGGACGTGGTTCATCCGCCCCGGATGGGCAGGCGCGTTGCCAGCATGTACGGCCGCAGGGAGCACGCGGCGGTACTGAACGCGCGCGGCGGCGAGCACGTGAGCGCATCCCTGCTGCGAGAAAAGATCCGGAAACAGTGCGGTCTTAATATCCCACTGGGCGTCATACACAGGGTAATGGTGGAGGAGAACCTTGCCCGGGAGGAGCCGGGCAAGAAGAGAAAGAGGCGCAGATGGGTCAGATACGAGCGCACGCACTCAAACTCGCTGTGGCACACGGACTGGAAGCAGATCCACGGCGGAATGCACGACGGCCGCTGGTTCCTGTGCTACGAGGACGACGCGTCCAGGTTCGTGACGGGATATGGAATCTTCGACAACGCCACCACCGAGAACGCCCTCAGAGTGCTTGACGAGGCCATCAAGAACCACGGCAGGCCGGCGTCGATCATGACGGATCACGGTGTGCAGTTCTACGCAAACGAGAAAGAGGCCAAGGCGCGCGGCGAGAGCGGGTTCGAGAAGAGACTGGTCGAGCTCGGCATACGCCAGATACTCGCGGGCGTGGGGCACCCGCAGACCAACGGCAAGATAGAGCGCCTGCACGGAGAAATACAGCGCAAGCTGCACGAGTTTGAGGCCATAATGATGAGGAAGAGCGATCCGATGGACCTGTTCATGCAGTGGTACAACTACCGCCGGACGCACATGTCACTGAATGACGACGAGACTCCTGCAGAGGCGTTTGAGAGAAAGATGGCTCCCAAGGGGGAAAGGATCATAGATGAGCAGACGGGTGAGGAGTACGATGCCAGATAGGGAGGGGGGAACTACTTTTTGGATACCACAGGACGTCCGCCGGGGCCCTCCTCCTGCCCGCAGCGGCGGCCTGCGCCGCAGTCAGCCGCCGGCATCCCCCGAAGCCGCCTTGTCCCCGTCTATTACCCCGCGCAGCACCGCAATGTGCTCCGGGGTGGTGCCGCAGCATCCCCCGATTATGCGGATGCGGCGGTGTTTTGAGAGGAGCGCGGACATTGCGTCGCCCATCTGCGCGGGCGTCATTTTGTACGCGGCCACCCCGTCCACGTTCTCCGGCATTCCGGCGTTTGGCACCACAAGCATGTGGTGCGAGGACTCCTCGTCAAGCCACCTAACGCTGGGGGCCATCTCGTGCGGGCCCGTCGAGCAGTTCATCCCGAACACGTCCACGCCCATGCCCGATACCGTCGTGTACGCCGACTGTATGCTGGTCCCAAGCAGCATCTTTCCGTGCTGGTCGAGGGTCGCGTTTGCAATTATCGGGACCGCGGCGCCCGCGGCGCGCACCGCCGCATGGCACGCCTCGACTGCAAGCTTTACCTCCAGGATGTCCTGGCTGGTCTCGATCAGCAGGGCGTCGACGCCCCCCTCGATCAGCCCCTCGGCCTGCAGCGCGAACGCATCGCGTATGTCATCAAGCGGTTTCTGCCCCAGGTCGGGATCGTTTGAGCTTGGCAGGAACCCCGTGGGCCCCATCGAGCCGACCACGTACCGCGGCCTGCCGCCGCCATACTTTGAGCACGCGCCGCGCGCAAGCTCGGCGATCTTCCTGTTGAGACTCACGGTCTGCCCACCGAACCCGTACTCGTCAAGCTTTATCCTGTTGGAGCCAAACGAGTTGGTCTCGATGCAATCGGCTCCCGCCTCCAGGTACCTCCTGTGTATGGACTCGATCCACTCCGGGTGCGTCACCGCGAGCCCGTCGTTGAACCCGTCCCTGCAGTCCGGAAAGTCCTCCGGCTGCGGGTCGTATCTCTGGATCTCGGTTCCCATTGCGCCATCAAACAGGAGCACGCGCTCCCTGAGCGCGTCAAGGAATGGCAATTTTTGCGGATCGCCTGGCATGCATGACTGCGCGCCTCACGCGGGTTTAATTCTTGGGATCGCGTGCTGCGCCGCGGGCCGAACGGGCGGGATGCCAATAGCCCAATCTTTCGGCCCGCATATCGCCATGCAGCCGGCGCGTCCCGCAACCATTGCAATCATCAACAGCGGTGGCAACGGCAACGGCGGCGCGCCGACCCTGTGGTCATCTGAGCCCCCACCTGGACATCACCTTGAGTTCTAGCTTTTTGAACAGCACGGCGTCGACGGCCAACCCCGTTACCATAATCACCAGCATGACCGCTATTATCTGCGAGATGTCGTTGAGCGACCTGCCCACGTACAGCATGTACCCCAGTCCCAGATACGAGAAGAGGAGCTCGGCGCCTATGACGCCCCTCCATGCAAACGCCCAGCCCTGCTTGAACCCAGATATCATGTACGGGAACGCGGCGGGTATGAGCACGTCTGTTATCAGCCTGCCACCCGTGGCCCCCATGTTGCGCGCGGCCTCGATATAGTGGGGCTGTATGTTCTTGACGCCGGTATACGTGTTTATCGTGACTGCAAAGACGGCCCCTATCGCAATCACGAATATTATCCCTGCGTCCGTCAGCCCGAACCACAGTATCCCTAGCGGGACCCACGCGATGGACGGGATGGACTGCAGCCCGAGTACCAGGGAGCCCACCGTCTGGTTGAACGCCTCCCTGCGGGCCATGACTATTCCCAGAGCGATGCCGCCTGCTATCGATATGGAGAGGCCCACCGCAAGCCTCCACATGCTCGTGGCAAACCCGTGCAGCAGGCTGCCGTCCAGGGCCCCGTACACCAGATCCTCGCCCACCTCGTAGGGGGACGGGAATATGTTGCTGGGCCACACGCCGGCCATGGCCACAAGCTGCCAGACTGCCACCAGCCCTATGTAGAAGGCTATCTTGTGCGGAGCATAGCTGCGCTTTTTTGACGACGACGACGCTGCTGCTGCTGATAGCGACATCCTACCGCGTCCCTCCCTTCTTCTTCTTCTCTTCTCCCCCCGTCACCGTTCCCCTTGCGCCCGCGTCGTCTTTGCCCATACCTGACGCGCCTGCACCGCCGCTCTTTCTTACCTCGGGCCTCAGCTCCTGCAGTATCTCGTGCTGAAAGTCGATCAGCTCCTTGTCGTCCGGAACCCTGGGCCTCGGAAAGCCGTTTGGAATCTCCCGCTTGACCACTGAGGGACGGTTGCTAAAGACCGCCACCTTTGTGCCGAGTACCGCGGCCTCGGCCACGTTGTGCGTCACGAACATGATCGTCTTTTTGGTCCTGGCCCATATCAGCTGGGTCTCCACTAGCAGCAGGTCCCTGGTCTGGGCGTCAAGCGCCGCAAACGGCTCGTCCATCAGCAGCACGTCGGGGTCCATCACGAGGGCCCTTGCAATTGCCACCCTCTGCTTCATGCCCGTGGAGAGCTGGTGCGTGTAGGAGCCGGCAAACTTTGTAAGCTGCATCATGTCCAGGTACCGTTCCGATACCTCGGCCCTCTTTTCGCGCGGTATTCCGGATACCTTGAGTCCGAACTCGACGTTGTCGCGGACTGTGAGCCACGGGAACAGCGCGCCCTCCTGGAACACCATGATTCGGGTGGGGCCCGTCTCCGTCACGGGGCGCCCGTCAAACAGTATCTGTCCGCCGTCGGGCTTTTCAAGCCCGGCCACTATGCGCAGGAACGTGGACTTGCCGCATCCGGACGGCCCCACCAGGCACACAAAGTCGCCTGATTCTACCTTGAGGTTCACGCCCCCGAGCGCCTGCAGGCGGTGCGACTCGTGCTCAAAGTATTTTGTGATGCCCCTTGCCTCCAATTTTGCCATTGCGGTTCACCCTGTACCTCTGTCGCTGTCGCCGTCGCCGCCGTTGCTACCGCCATCAAGGCCGGGGCCTTCATCATAGTCCGCCCCGTCAAACGAAAAGAACAGGTCCGAAAGGTCATAGCTGCCGCGCCCCATGTACCCCAGCCGATCGGCGCGCTCCGCGAACTCGTACACGGTGCCGCTCAGGGGGTCTACAGTCACCTCCGTGTTGTGCACGGCCTCCCGGACCACGCCGGGGTCAAGCTGCTGCCCAAAGTGATCCAGCAGGAAGTCATTGAACATCACACCCGCCGCGTCCCTGTCGGAGTTTATGACTTTTGCCGCCTCCTCGTGGGCCCTGAGCCACCCGTCCACAATGTCGCGGTTTTCCTGCACGTACGACTCGCCGGCAATCAGCAGGACGGTTGCAAACTTGCCGCCGGGCCACATCTCCTCCTCGTAAAACAGCCTGACGCCGCCGTACTCCTCGACAAGGATGGTGGCCCACGGCTCGGAGACCCACGCGCCGTCTATCTCGCCCTTTACAAACAGGGTCACTATGTCCGGGTTCGGTATGTTGTAGACGACGACGCTCCCGCCGCGGTCGGAGGCCTGCAGTCCGCGCTGCTCCATGTAATGGCGCAGTGACACGTCCTGCGTGTTGCCAATCTGGGGGGCGGCAATCCTCTTGTGGGCAAAGTCAAACTCGGGCGACGCGGAGTCCGGGTGCATTACAAAGCTCGTCCCGCCGCTTGCGGCGCCCGACAGCACGCGTATGGTGTCGGATTCGCCCGAGTTCAGGAATGCGTTTATCGCGGGCCCCGGCCCCACGTACGCGACGTCGATCGAGCCGGCAAACATGGCCTCGACCACCTGCGGGCCGCTGTCAAACACCCTGGACTCTATGCGCACGTCCGGCAGGTACCTTGAGAATATGCCCTGCTCGACCCCCACGATCGGGATTGCGTGCCCCACTACCGGAAAGTACCCGAGCCGCAGGACCCGCTGGTCCGGCTGCACCGCCCCGCCGCCGCCTGCGGTAGGCGCCGGTGTAGCGGCCACGACGACTACGACGGTAATAACGATTATTGCGACCGCGACGGCAGACGCCGCAGCGGCCGCAGGAACTCTGCTCATTTTCATAAAACGGCGTTATAATAGATGGTTAAATAATGAGCGTATTTTAGCTCAAGCTCAGCGTCATGCCGGGCTGTCGCAGGTGGCGCGCACGGACCACCGCCGCCGCCGCCGCCGCCGCGAAAAGGCGGTTCACAAAAGATAAATTTCAACCACCGATGGCAGAATCGGCATCATGACAGAAAAGGGAATACTGGCGTTCTCCGGGGGACTCGACACGTCGGTGGTGGTAAAGTACCTGCAGGAGGAGCACGGCCTTGACGTCGTTACGGTGACCGTCGACGTGGGCCAGAACGACGACAAGCGGGCCATAGCTGCAAAGGCAAAGAGCTTGGGGGTCAGGAGGCACTACAGCATCGACGCTAGGTCGGAGTTTGTCACAAACTATGTGTTTCCCGCAATAAAGGCAAACGCCCTGTACCAGGGCAAGTACTGCCTTGCAACCGCGCTTGCGAGGCCGCTGATTGCGCAAAAGGTGCTGGAAGTTGCAAGAAAGGAGAACGTCTCGGCGCTCGCCCACGGGTGCACCGGCAAGGGAAACGACCAGGTCAGGTTTGACCTGGCGCTCCGATCGGGATCCGACCTGCCCATAATCGCCCCGATCAGGGAGAAGAACCTTGACCGGGCGGCCGAGCTGGAGTTTGCCCGCAAGCGCGGGATAAAGATAGAGACCGTCGCAAAGAGGTACAGCATAGACCAGAACCTGTGGGGGCGCGCAATAGAGGGCGGGGACATCGAGGATCCGTACGCGGAGCCGCCGGACAGCGCGTTTGCCTGGGTCCGCACGCGGGACATGCCGGACAGCCCCACGTACGTCGAGATATCCTTTGAGCGCGGCGTCCCCACCAAGATAGACGGAAGAAGGATGGGGCCGCGGAGGATTATAGAGCACCTCAACGAGAAGGCCGGCAGGGCGGGGGTCGGCATAGTGGATCACATAGAGGACCGCACGGTGGGCATAAAGTCCCGCGAGATATACGAGACCCCTGCGGCGGCATGCCTCATAGAGGCGCACACGGACCTCGAGAAGATGGTGCATACGGGCCGCACGGGCAGGTTCAAAAGGACGATCGACGCGGAGTGGGCGTACCTGGCGTATGCGGGCCTGTGGCAGGATCCCCTCAGGGAGTGCCTGGACGCGTTCATCAACGCGTCGCAGGAGCCCGTGACGGGAACCGTCAGGCTCAGGCTATACAAGGGCAGCCTCCGGGTGGTGGGCCGCAAGTCCAAAAACTCGCTGTACGACCAGAGGAGGTCAACATACGGGACAGGCTCGACCTTTGATCAGAGGATGGCGGCGGGGTTCGTCGAGATATGGGGCATGCAGCTTACAGAAGCTAATAAATTACAAGAGGCAAGGGCAGAAAAATCATGAACTGTCCGGAATGCGACGCAGAACTCGGCATACCAGATGACGCCGACACGGGCGAGATAATATCGTGCCCCGACTGCGGAGCCGATTATGAGATTGCAGGCAGGGACGGCTCAGACGTCAAGCTAAAGCAGGCAGAGACAGTGGGTGAAGACTGGGGAGAGTAGCAGGCGATGACGAGGCTCTGCATTGCCTTTGACCGCCTGAGGGCCGAGGAGAAGATGCTAAAGTCGGAGGCCGAGTCGCTCGGCTGCCGGGTCCTGATGCTGGATGCAAAGACTGCCGTATCGGCCACCGACTCTGTTCCGGGGGACGTCATACCCGGCGGATGCGACATCGTACTTGAGCGATGCGTCAGCTATTTCAGGGGGCTGCACATGACGTCCGTGCTCGAGTCGCTGGACGTGCGCGTGATAAACGCGTACGTAGTGGCCGCCGCATGCGGAAACAAGATGGTAATGACCCTCAGGCTCAGGAGGGCCGGCGTGCCCACCCCCAAGACGCACTTTGCGTTCTCGGCCGAGGCTGCGGAGAATATCATGAAGGATGCTGGGTACCCCCTCGTGATAAAGCCGGTGGTGGGCAGCTGGGGGAGGGGCGTCATCCCGATAAGGGGCCCCGACACGCTTGCCGCCGTACTGGAGGCAAGGTCGGTGACCGACGGCCCGTTTGACCGGATATTCTACCTGCAGGAGGTGATACGGCGATCCGAGGACGCGGAGGGCCGGACGCGCGACATACGGGTCATTACGGTGGGCGGCGAGCCGGTATCGGCCATGTACAGGATGTCGGCGGGCGGGGGCTTTAGGGCCAACCTGGCCCTGGGCGGCGACCCGGTCGCCTGCAGCATGACGCCCGAGATGGCCGAGCTGGCGTCGGCCGCGTCAGATGCTGTGGGCGGCGGCATACTGGGGGTCGACATGATGGAGAGGGAGGACGGCCGCCTGGTGGTCCACGAGGTGAACAATACCGTGGAGTTCAAGGGGCTCTCAAAGGTCTCAGAGAGAAACATCCCAAAGGCCATGGTGCAGTTTGCCGTAGACGCTGCAAGAAAGTGATTATATGTATCGCGGGCGCGTGCGCCGGCGCGCGGGAACCGCGCGGAGAATGCCCCGCGGTGCAGGACATAAATTATCCCGCGCGGAGCGCGCCTGCATGGTAAAGGTCGGCGTCGTGGGCGCGTCAGGGTACGTTGGCGGTGAGACCCTCAGGCTGCTCGTCACGCACCCGAAGGCGGAGATCATGATGGTGACGTCCAGGCAGCACGTGGGCGAGTACCTGCACAGGGTGCAGCCGAGCCTCAAGGGGTTCACCGATCTGGTGTTCTCCGAGATGGACTATGACAGGGTGGCCGACAAGTGCGACCTGGTATTCACGGCGGTCCCGCACGGGACGGCCACTGAGATTGTAAAGGCGCTGTACGACCGCGGCGTCAAGATAATAGACCTGAGCGCGGACTACAGGCTGCACGACCAGGAGGGATACGACAAGTGGTACGGGTGGGAGCACCCGCACCCGGACTATCTCCCCAAGTCCGTATACGGCGTGCCGGAGCTCCACCGGGACGCCATAAGGGACGCGCAGCTGGTGTCCTGCCCCGGATGCATGGCAGTCACCTCGATGCTGGCGCTCGCGCCGCTGGTCAAGAACGACATTATAGACACCGACCACGTCGTGGTGGACTCCAAGATAGGCTCGTCGGGGGCCGGCTCGGGCTCGGGAACCGCCCATGCGATGAGGGCCGGCGTCATCAGGCCCTACAAGCCCGCAAAGCACAGGCATACCGGCGAGATCGAGCAGGAGCTCAGCGAGGTTGCGGGGCGCAAGATCAGGGTGTCGATGTCCCCGCATGCAGTCGACGTCGTCAGGGGCATACTGTGCACCAACCACACGTTCCTGACAAAAGACGTGAACGAGAGGGATCTGTGGAAGATATACCGCTCGGCATATGGCGACGAAAAGTTCGTGAGGCTCATACGCGACAAGAAGGGGCTCTACAAGTTCCCCGACCCAAAGTTCTTGGTGGGCTCGAACTTTTGCGACATCGGGTTTGACATAGACGAGGACAACGGCAGGCTGGTGTCCCTCTCGGCATCCGACAACCTCATGAAGGGGGCTGCCGGTTCCGCCATACAGAACATGAACGTCATGTGCGGCTTTGACGAGTCCGAAGGGCTGCTCCACACGCCACTGACCCCGGTCTGACCGCCTACGGGCCGGCGTTCGGCGGCAGGAACCGCATGCAGGCCCTGCCGGCGCGGTGCGCGTGGGACTTTGTGACGGCGCGTACTGCAAGAAGAATACCCGCCATGAGTCCGAGGCAGCATGCCGCAACCACGTGCCCCGTATCTGTAGCCAAGGTGTACGCACCGTTATTATTGACGGCGCGGCGGGGGACACAATAGAAGATGATCACCATAAAGATCGGAGGAAGCGTGGTCGACGAGATGCATCCGTCGGCCGTGTCCGACATCAAGAAGGTGGCCGAATGCGAGAGCGTCATTATAGTCCACGGCGGCGGCAAAGCCGTGACAAGCGTATGCGAGCAGATGGGAAGCGAGCCCAGGTTTGTGACCTCCCCGAGCGGGATCAGGAGCCGGTACACCGACAGGGAGACTGCACGCATATTCACGATGGTAATGTCCGGAATGGTGAACAAGGAGATAGTCAGGCTGCTCCAGCAGAACGGGATAAACGCGGTCGGGCTCTCCGGGGCAGACGCCCGCACCATAAGGGCGAAGCGCAAAAAGAGGCTCATAATAGTAAACGAAAAGGGGCGCAAGCAGGCGATCGACGGCGGGTA
Source organism: Candidatus Nitrosopumilus sp. (assembly GCA_965207075.1). Classification (GTDB taxonomy): domain Archaea; phylum Thermoproteota; class Nitrososphaeria; order Nitrososphaerales; family Nitrosopumilaceae; genus Nitrosopumilus. The sequence goes on from CBDBLO010000002.1 coordinate 528,971, forward strand.
TACGGGCAAGATATCGGAGATAAACTCGGGGTTCATCAAGGGCCTGCTCGGGCAGGGAATCGTCCCGGTGATATCGCCAGTCGCCATAAGCGAGGAGTACGAGATGCTCAACGTCGACGGCGACAGGGCCGCGGCAAACGTGGCAGGAGCCACCGGATCCGACAAGGTGCTCTTCATAACCAACGTGGACGGGCTGATGCTAGACGACAGGCTTGTGACAGGCATGTCGAGGCAGGAGGCGCGGGATGCAATGCCAAAGATAGGGCCCGGCATGGAGAAGAAGGTGCTGGCGTCTACCGAGGCCATCGACATGGGGGTCCGCACCGCGCTTATTGCAAGCGGGCGGCGCGAAAACCCCATATCAAGGGCCATAGCAGAAGAGAACTGCACGGTGATCAGGAAGTGACTGACAACAGCAGCAGCAACAGCAGCGGTGGCGGCGAGAGCGGCCGTGGCAATGACAGCAACAGCAGCATCCGCGCCGAGGACGCATACATGGGCGGGCTATACCAGAGGTTTCCCGTCACAATCGAGAGGGGCCAGGGGGCAGAAGTGTGGGATACTGACGGCCGCCAGTACATAGACTGCATGGCAGGGTACGGGGTGGCGCTGCTGGGACACCGCAACAGGCGCGTCACGGACGCCATAACCGAGCAGGTAGGCAAGATAATCACGGTGCACAGCTCCCTGTACAACCCGACCCGGGAAAAATTCCTCGAAAAGATTACGGGGCTGGCGCCGGAGGGGCTAGGGCAGGTGCACCTCAACAACAGCGGGGCCGAGGCAGTCGAGGCCGCGATAAAGTTTGCAAAAAAGTACACGGGGCGCAAGAAAATGATAGCCATGAAGGGCTCGTACCATGGAAAGTCGCTGGGCGCGCTCTCGATCACGTTCGGCCCAAAGTACCGCAGGCCGTTCGAGCCCCTCGTCGAGGGGGCGGAGTTCACGCCATTCGGGGACGCCGACGCCCTGCGCCAGGCTGTGGACGACGACACCGCGTTTGTGATTATGGAACCCATCCAGGGCGAGAGCGGCATACACGTCGCGCCGCCCGGGTTCCTGCAGGAGGCAAGGCGCATATGCGACGAGCGCGGGGCCCTGTTGGTGTTTGACGAGATACAGGCCGGGCTCGGCAGGACTGGAAAGCTGTGGGCCTGCCAGCACTGGGGCGTGGCGCCGGACATACTGTGCCTTGCAAAGGGCATCGCCGGCGGCGTCCCGATGGGCGCCACGCTTGCCAGGCCGGAGATAGTCGGAGCAATGTCGAAGGGGGAGCACTCCTCGACATTCGGGGGCAACCCCCTCTCGTGCGCGGCGGGCATCGCCACGCTGGACGCCCTGACGCAGGACGGCCTGGTAGAGAACTCTGCGGCGGTGGGCAAGGTATTTGCAGACGGGCTCCTGGGCCTCAAGGAGAGGCACCCCCGCATGATCAGGGACGTGCGCGGCAGGGGCCTCATGATAGGCGTGGAGCTAAAGTTCGAGGTGAGGAGGATACTGGAGAGGCTGATGGACCGCGGCATACTGATGCTGTACTCGGGCAGGAACATACTGAGGATACTCCCGCCGCTTGTCATATCGGAGGGCCAGGCGGCAAAGGTTTTAGACGGGCTCGACGCCGTACTGGCCGAGGAGCAAAGGGACAGGACGTGACTATGATGGCAACGACGCGAACCGCGCGGGAGGCGTGCCGCTGATGGCGCAGCCGCCCGGCGACAGGATAGACAGGGACATAATACGCGCGCTCAGGGCCAACTCGCGCGAGTCGTTTGTCGATCTGGGAAAAGAGATGGGCCTCTCCGAGTCGGCCATACGCCGGCGAGTCAGGAACCTGCTTGACGCGAAGGTAATCTCGAGGTTCACCATCGAGATGGGGGAGTCGGATCAGACTAGCGCCATAGTGCTCGCGTCGCTCGACTCTACCACGGACAACTCAAGGGTGGCCGCCCGGCTGGCAAAGCTGGAGGAGGTGCAGGTAGTGTACGAGATCACGGGCCAGTACGACATTGCAGCAGTAATCAGCGCCCCGAACATGGCCGACATCAACAGTGCGATTGACACGCTTAGAAAGATACGCGGCGTGACCGACACGAATACCGTGATAATACTCAACAAGGTAACATAGACGATATCCGCCTTGGATGTCTACGCATGTGCCGAATATCGTCTTGATATAGTATGATATCATCGAATCATGTACGATTATGCTTATATTCCCATGATCGGACATCGTCACACATGGCAAGGAGGAAGGCGCAGCCCGCGGCGGGCAAGAGGACCGCGCCGAGGACCGGACAGTCCGCGCCGCAGGAGGCCGACCCCAACGCCCACGCGTACTCTTACAATGCGCGGGGGCTGGAGGAGAGGACGGGCCGGCCCGCCGGGGACGGCGGGGGCGGAAAGATACGCGTCCTTGACAGCACCCTGAGGGAGGGCGAGCAGCATCCCGGGGTCTCGTTTACAAACAAGCAGCGGATCCAGATCGCGTGGATGCTGGACTACTTTGGGGTTGACCAGATAGAGATATCGCCCGTGATATCCGACGACCACAGGGAGGCCACTAAGACCATCATAAAGCAGGGGCTGCAGGCCGACATAGTGTCGCACGGCAGGGCCATCAGGGAGGACATCGACGTGTCGATCGGATGCGACGCAAAGTGGTGCGCCGCGTACCTCGGGGTATCCGACGTCCACCTCCGCGACAAGCTCCGCATAACGCGCCAGGAGGCAGCGCGGCGCGCAGTCGACACCGTGGAGTATGCAAAAAAGCACGGGCTGAGCATCAGGTTTACCGTGGAGGACGGCAGCAGGGCAGACCCCGAGTTCCTCATGTCGCTGTGCAGGCAGATAGAGGAGGCAAAGGTGGACAGGATCAGCCTGCCGGACACGGTGGGGATAATGCACCCGGCCGGAATGTACGAGTTTGTAAAGTACGTGAGAAGCGAGATCAGCGTGCCGCTTGACGTCCACGTCCACAACGACATGGGGCTTGCAGTGGCAAACGCCCTGTCCGCGTGCGATGCGGGGGTCGACCAGATACACACTACCATTGACGGGATTGGCGAGAGGACGGGCATACCGCCGCTGGCAGAAGTGGCCGTGGCCCTCACGTACCTGTACGGCTCGGGCAACGACTTTAGGCTCGACATGCTGCAGGACCTCTCAAGGCTGATCGAGGACTATACCGGCATGCCCCCGTACGACTCAAAGCCGGTGGTGGGATCGTCGGCGTACAAGCACAAGGCCGGCACGCACCTGGCCGCCATACTGAGAAATCCCGCCGCTTACGAGCCCATACCCCCGAGAGCGGTGGGCAACAGGAGGAGGATAGTGTTCGGCGGGCTGGCGGGAAAGACCGGCGCCGCGTACCTGATGTCCCTGCTGGGACTCGAGACGTCGGGAGGCGACAAGCAGGCGAGGGCCGTGGCGGCGGGACTCAAGGGGCTCGGACTGGGTGACCTGATCGACCTGCCCGTCGACGACAGGCTTGAGAGGAAGATGACAGGCACGGACAAGTAGTTCGGGGCAGAGAAGAAGAAGAAGAAGAAGAAGGAGGAGGAGGAGGAGGAGGAGGAGAGAAAGCATGGACGGCATGCGACAAATCCGGCGCGCAACACGACTCCGTCCTTCTGACGGATCGCAACTGTGATAAACACGTAATGGGAGACTGGATGCATGTCAAACTGCGAGGAATGCGATGCAGAGATCCCCGTTCCGGCCGATGCGTTAGAGGGAGAGATTGTTACGTGCCCCGAATGCGGCGCAAGCTTTGAGCTTAAGACTGGTGCGAACGGTTTTGATCTCAGGCCAGCTCAGACGGTCGGCGAGGATTGGGGGCAGTGAATCCTGACATTACCGTTCTTTATGATACCATCCGATGGGAGGAAAAAGCCCTATTGGAGGCAGGCAGGAAGGCGGACATCAACGTACGCATGCTTGATTGCAGAAGCCTAGCGCTGGACATCGGGTCGGGAGGCGGCGGTGGCAACAGCCACGATGGCGGCGGCGCCCAGCACACGGATCCCGCCTCCGAGTACGGGACCATACTGCAGAGATGCGTCAGCTACTACAGAAACCTCCACTCTACTGCCGCCCTCGAGGGGCTGGGCGCCAGGGTGGTCAACTGCCTGCAGACCGGCATCTTGGCGGGAAACAAGCTCTTCACCCACATGCTCCTTGCAAGGGCCGGCGTGCGGACGCCGCGCGCGACGGTGGCGTTCTCAAAGGATGCGGCCCTGTCGCACTTGAGGGAGACCGGCCTTCCGGCCGTGATCAAGCCGACAGTCGGCAGCTGGGGCAGGCTGGTCTCAAAGCTGACCGACATGGACGCGGCAGAAGGGATCATAGAGGGAAGGGAGTCCATGTATCCGATACACCACACCCACTACCTGGAGGAGTTCGTCAAGAGGCCCCCGAGGGACATCAGGGCCATCGTGGTCGGGGACGAGGTCGTGGCGGCCATATACAGGACGTCGGAGGGGGACAACTGGAAGACCAATACGGCGCTCGGCGGCAGGGCCGACCCGTGCAAGGTGACGCAGGAGATGGAGCGTATATGCGCAAAGGCAAAGGAGGCCGTGCACGGCGACATAGTCGGGGTGGACCTCATGGAGGACGAGTCGCGCGGACTTGTGGTGCATGAGATAAACAACACGACGGAGTACAAGAACACCGTCAGGGTATGCAACGTGGACATACCGAAGATGATGCTAGAGTTTGCTGTAAGAGAGCAGAGGAAGTGACGCATGTGGATTCGCCGGCAACAGAGGAAGCAACGACGATGCGGGACGCGACGGCACCTGTTGCAGAAAGATACGAGACTAGGATGCTCAAAGAGGCCCTCAACCTGTATACGCTCTCCAAGCACGAGGGGCCCATGGCGGAGTTCCTGGTCGCAAAGTGCGGCGAGCTGGGGTTCGAGGACGTCCGAGTCGACGAGGTGGGAAACGTCATTGCCAAGAGGGGGAGCGGCTCGCCCAACATCATACTGTGCGGGCACATGGACGTAGTGCCCGGAAAGGTGCCGGTCCGGGTAGAGGGAGATTGCATGTACGGACGCGGGGCGTCTGACGCAAAGGCCCCCCTGATGGCTATGCTCTTTGCAGCCGCCGGAATGCCGGAGGGCAGCGGCACCATAACGTTTGTCGGCGCCATAGACGAGGAGGGAAACGCGACTGGGATCAAGAACCTGGTACAGGAGAGGATGGACGCCGACTATGCCATATTCGGCGAGCCAAGCGGCATCAGGCAGGTCACAATAGCGTACAAGGGAAGGCTTGCCATAAACCTCCGGGTGCGCTCAAAGGACAGCTCGCACGCAAGCGCGCCGTGGCTCTCAAAGAACGCCATCACCGAGTCCATGGCCTTTGCGACAAAGCTCAAGGAGGAGCTGGAGGGCGGCCAAGAGGGAAAGAGCAAGGGGGCCATACTGACTGCCACCATAACGATGATCAAGGGCGGCACGAGCCACAACGTCACGCCCTCTGAGTGCGAGACGATATTTGACATCCGGATACCGGTGGGCGGCAGCTGCAAGGAGACCGAGCGGCGGGTCGCGACCCTGGTCCGCGAGGCCGGCCGGCAGCTCGGGGTCGACCCGTTCTATTCCATACTGGACGAGACCGAGCCCTTTGAGGCCCCGCACAACTCGCCTCTGGTCAGGGCCTTTACACTAGGCATACTGGAGATGGAAGACGAGCGCCCGCTGCTTGTCCGAAAGACCGGGACGGGCGACATGAACGTGCTCGGATACCAGTGGAAGATACCCGTCGTGACGTACGGCCCCGGCGATCCGCACGAGTCACACACGAGAGACGAAAAGGTGTCGATAACCGAATACCTCCGGGGGATCGAGATACTAAAGGTGACCCTCAAAAAGCTAAAGGTCCTTCACGACAAAAAGGTGGCAAGAGAGGCGAGGTCGGGGTAATGCTCTGGCTTGTCGGGATGGGCATATCAGGGGCGGAGTCCATACCGATGGGGGGCGCCACAGCACTGCGCGGGGCAGACGTGATATATGCAGAGCAGTTTACAAGCCCGACGCCACGGACGGTGTCGCCGGACAATACGGACGGCCTCACCGCACTCGCACGTGACATTGCAGGGGGCGGCGGCGACGACGGCGGCGGCAGTAGCAGCCGCAGCCGCGCCGAGATAAGAGACGCGAAGAGGTGGATGGTTGAGGACGGGGCCCAGATACTGAAGGAGGCAGAGTCAAGGAACGTGGTCCTGCTGTCGTACGGAGATCCGCTGGTCGCAACCACCCATGCAGAACTGCTCTGCAGGGCCGCAAGGCAGGGCATCGACACCTGTGTCATACACGCCTCTTCGGCGCCCTCCTCGGTTGTGGGTCAGTGCGGCCTGCACCACTACAAGATGGGCAGGATGGCCACCGTAATGAGGGATCCAAAGTCGATGACCACCCCCTACTATACGATATACAAGAACCTGATAGAGCGGTGCCATACGATGCTCCTGCTCGAATACGACCGCGAGGGCACGGAGCTGGACGGCCCCGGGGACTTCTTTCTAGAGCCGGCCGACGCGCTTAGGATGCTCCTAAATGCGGAGGAGGGCCAGCAAAGGGGCGTGGTGTACGGCGACACGTATGCCATAGTAGCGTCAAGGGTGGGGTTCGGGGACCGGCAGCAGCGCATAGTGGCCGGAAAGGTATCAAGTCTGGTCGCAAGGGAGGGGTTCGGGAGCCCGCCCCACAGCGTGATCATCCCAGGCAGGTTGCACTTTACGGAAGCCGACGCCCTGGACACGCTGGCCGAATGCATCGATCCACCCCCCCGCGCAGACGGCGATTCGGCACGACGGCCGCAGGAGGGGGGGGATGCGCCGTGGCGCGGCGGGCCCAACGCCCCTGCCCGCATATCAGAGCAGATGGTTGCAAAGTACGCCCCGATGATAAGGAGATCGATAGAGGAGGTCTCGGCGCGCTGCGCAGGCGACAGCGCAATGAGCGGGATTCTGGAGAACGCCAGGTTGTACGTGAATGACGCGGAGGATTTCATAAGAAAGGAGGGACACGGAGATGTGGCAGTATTGAGCATAGGGTACGCCGACGGCCTAGCCGACGCGCTCAGGCTGCTAAAGGGGCTTGAGACCGGAGACAGGGCCGACGAGGCAAAGGCAGAACTGTGAAGGTGGAGCCAGGTCGTATTGCAGGGACGATGTTAGCAGCGGCAGCAGCAATAACAGCGGCGCTGCCCCCACCGACATGTAAGCCCCCTCCCCCTCATTCGGGCAGTATCTCAACCGTAACGTCCGACCCGTCGGAGATCCTTGTGGCCTCCCGTATGCAGACGGCAGATATCAGCTCGATTATCGAGTCGTCATGATGCGTCCTCTCCAAGGTGATTAAGTCACACTGCACCTCGGCTGCCTTGGAGTCTGCCGTGTCGTCGTCGCCGGCGGCGCCTGCCCGAAGCAGGGCCGGATAGCATCTTGCCCATCCGTATGTGCGCCGCCCGTCAGAAAAGCTGTCGATCATCCTGCCCGCGCGCTCGGCCTTTAGTCTCCTGACTGCCTCCATGTACCTGCGGCCACCCAGGCGCACATTGAGTGTTCCCGGAAAGGGCACGTACCCTATCTTTGAGCGGAACTGCCGCGTGTATCCGTCGAGCGTCATATAGTATGCGCCCTCGCCCATCCCGGAGACCAGCACGCCGGACAGGGTTATTCGCGCGGGATCTGCAGAATCGACGGGTGCGATGCTGTCCCTCAGCACGGATGAGAGCCTTTCAAGTTCCTCGAACCCGCGCCGCGTGACGCGGACGGACGTATGGCTGCCGCGACTGGCCGCGCCACCGCCGCCGCCGCCGGTTGGAGTAGGCGGCCCGCGCTCTATCAGGCCGTCGCGCTCCAGATCCGCAAGGTGCCTTGAGGCGGACTGCTGTGACTTTGAGATTTTGCGCCCCAGCTCCTTAGTGGTCATCTCCACGTAGTTGTGCCTCGCGCCCCTCGAGAGGAGGTATGCAAGCGTGGTGATGTGATGGACGTGCAGCCTGCCGGTGTCAAGCGTTGGTACATCGCGCACGCCGGCGCCGTTTTTGGAGCCGGGTCTTACAGAATGCCTGCCGTCGACGGGGGACTGCCGTCGTCTTTTGTCGATGCTGGCGCCGCCGCCCCTTCTTTTGTCTCTGCTGTCGGCGCTCAAGATACCCCAAGCTCGCCAAAGGTGCGCAGTACTAGCCCCTCGGTGTCGGTAAGCTTGGCAATGCGGTGCCCAATCACGTACTTTACGCCGGCCTTGCGCGCGCCGTTGAGAAGGCGCTGCGTTATTATTCCGTCAAGCAGCAGATATGCGATATCCGACTGGTTTGAGAGCTTGTTTACGATCTCGCTTATCGGCACCCTGAACACCACCTCCTCCTTGGAGTCTAGCGCAACTGCCTCCAGGGTCTCGTTGATCTCCTTGTGGATGCGCCCTGATAGATCGGCAAGCGGCTTGTCGGACTCGTTTTTGAGGGTCGGCGTCTGGCCTTCCGCCTTTATCTCGTCGGCGATGGGCCTCAGGATGTCGTCTATGCGCTGCGGGGTCATCTCCTCAACCTCCACACCGCGGTCCGCGCGCAGTTCATAGTCGACGCGTACAAGCGACTTTAGCTCCTTTAGTATGAATCCGCCCGAACGGTCGCCGTCAAGGAATGCCACTACGGTGTCCTTTGAGGCGCACAGCTCCTTGATTGACTCGTCTATCTTGGCCCCCTCGATTGCAATCGCGTTGTCGTATCCGGCGCGCAGCAGGTTGATGACGTCGGCCCTGCCTTCCACCAGGATCACCCAGTCAGAGGACTCGAGTCCCGAACTGCATGTCAGGTTTGAGGGGCCGTACGTAGACAGGCGCGCCTGGTCGCCGTGGTGCACGTCGTTTATCATGCTCTCTCCCTCGCTGATGGTCTTCGTGGCCCAGCGCTGCTTGATCTCCTTGGCACGCTTTACGATCTCGTCCTTTTTGGCGGCCCTGATGTCGTCTATTGAGTTCAGCTTGAACTGGGTGTCGAACGGGCCCACCTTGTCGATGTTCTCGATTGCGGCGGCTATGAGGGCACAGACGTCTATGTCGGTGCTCATTGGCAGTATGACCTCGCCAGAGGTGGCGTTGGACGTGGTCTTGATGTTGACCTCTATGCGACCGACCTTTGAGGCGCGCTGCAGCTCGTTAAGGTTCATTTCAGGACCCATCAAACCTTCGGTCTGACCGAAGATTGCGCCGATTATATCCGGCCGTTCAACGAGCCCGTCAACATCGAAGGAAAGCTTAACATGATACTTGACAATTCCTGATTGAGGCATACAACACTCATCTCCTTTAATATCATACTGGCCCTTTGTTGGATCTGTATAAAAGCTTATTGAAAATGCATTCTGCTGCGAATTCGGTTGCTCCTGCCTAGCGTGGGGACGTCCTGTTGGCAGCATCCTTCTCAGGATACGCCTTGAGCGCGTCCGGGTATTCCTTGAGAGGCTCGTTAGCGGCCCTGTCCGGTTCGTCCCTGTCGCAGTCTCCGGGGAGGAGCCACCGCTTGAACGCGCGGTGGATCGCCGCGCGGTCGCCGTTCGGGGCGCGCCTCCTCCTATGCGCCGGCGTGCCGGGCTGAATTGAGGCAAAGATCCGAGAGTCTTATGGAAATGTTAAACAGAAAGAGAAGAGAATCAAGGGTATAGACATTTCAAGCAGGGTTCGTTCCCCGAGCTGCATCGTGACTGAAAAGGACATTAAAAACAACCTTGGCCACTTTGAGCCACTCGAGTTTGAGAGATGGGCGGCAGCACTTAGAAAGGAGGGATACAAGATCATCCTTACTCAGGAGCGCGTCGACTTTGACGTTGGCGTTATGGCCGAGGCCGGAAGTGACAAGATCGCAATCCGGATCAAACACTGGCAGGCGTCAGTTGGAGGCCCCGATGTTCACAAGACCGTCGGTTCCATGATTCCCCACGGGGCAAACCGCGCAGCGGCGGTAACATAGTCTGATTTTACAGACCGGGCATACGAGATTCAAAAGCGGGGCGCGCCAGTCGACCTGTGGAACGGAAGCGGGCTCCGGGACGAATTCATCAGTCAATACTTGCTAGAATCTATTAACAAAGCAAGAAAAGCAGATGTGAATACCGGCAAGAATATTGGATTTCCTAGTTCATACGTGAGGTTACCAAAAGATGCGCCCGGCGTGGCTTCATCGAGCCGCATGGCCGGAGGGGGGGGGGAAGTGGCGCGCGACGCGACTGTATGTGCGCCCACAGAGGCCGCGGGTACCGTGACACATGGAAGCGGCAAGCGGAGTACGCTCCCGGGCAGCGCGTGCGCGGCGGCCTAGGGAGGGGCGCAGTGACGGAAGGAACGTCCGGCAGACGTCTGGTGGAACGGAAGCTGCAGAATCGTCAGGGCGCGAAAGCCCACGTTTCTACCGGGGCCGCTCCATCGCCGCAACAGCGGCGGGGAGTTATCATGCGTACAAACTAGGACGGCAGGCTACCTGCACACGCGCGCGGACGTCCCCGTAGCTTCAGACAACGTCGGAATCGATCCTGCGTCAAGCATCTTTTGTACAATGGAACCGAATACAGCGTTGTCCGCGTTGTATCCGACGGTCAGCCTGTAGTCCGCATCAGCGGGAAGCGAGCCGGAGTTGGCCAGGCCGGACACTCCGTTATTCGCGGCCTCGCGGCTTGCCACCACCCACGGATCCACAAAGGCGTCCGCTGTGCCGGATTCCACGGCCCTGAGCGCGTCCCCGTACGAGGTGACCTCTGTGACGCTGACGCCAGGGTAGTTGTCCCTTATCCAGTCGTTGATTGCATATCCTGCCACGCCGACCACCCGGAAGCTTCCGAGGCTGCCGGCGGTAATATCAGCCCTGTCGCCCTTTGTTATGATGTTGTTGGGTACGACGATCCAGGGCTCAGAGAACGCCATGTTGTAAGTGGTCCTCCTCTCGTCCGTTGCCTGCGCCATGAAGACGGCGTCCACGGTGCCGTCCCGTATCCCTTCAAGCGACGTGACCCACGTGAGTCCCGGAACCGCCTCAAACGAGGATCCGCCAAGCACGGAAAACTCCGCGGCCAGATCCCCGCTAAGTCCGGCCAGGTTGCCGGAGCTGTCTATGTACTCAAGTGGAGCCCATGCCGGCTCATAGCCGAGGTTTACAGTCGGATTGAGCGCCAGCCATGCCCTCTCAGCATCGGTCAGTCCGATTGTAGTGTCGGATGCCTGGGACGCCTCCACGGCGTCAAGCATCTTTTGTATAATGGAGCCGAATATCGCGTTGTCCGCGTTGTATCCGACGGTCAGCCTGTAGTCCGCATCAGCGGGAAGCGAGCCGGAGTTGGCCAGGCCGGACACTCCGTTATTCGCGGCCTCGCGGCTTGCCACCACCCACGGATCCACAAAGGCGTCCGCCGTGCCGGATTCCACGGCCCTGAGCGCGTCCCCGTACGAGGCGGCCTCTACGATGTTGACGCCAGGGTAGTTGTCCCTTATCCAGTCGTTGATTGCATATCCTGCCACGCCGACCACCCGGAAGCTTCCGAGGCTGCCGGCGGTAATATCAGCCCTGTCGCCCTTTGTTATGATGTTGTTGGGTACGACGATCCAGGGCTCAGAGAACGCCATGTTGTAAGTGGTCCTCCTCTCGTCCGTTGCCTGCGCCATGAAGACGGCGTCCACGGTGCCGTCCCGTATCCCTTCAAGCGACGTGACCCACGTGAGTCCCGAAACCGCCTCAAACGAGGATCCGCCAAGCACGGAAAACTCCGCGGCCAGATCCCCGCTAAGTCCGGCCAGGTTGCCGGAGCTGTCTATGTACTCAAGTGGAGCCCATGCCGGCTCATAGCCGAGGTTTACAGTCGGATTGCGATCCAGCCACTCCTGCTCCTCGGCTGTGAATTGGACTGTGGACTGGGCCGAGGCGTCCAGACCCGGTACTAATATCAAAAGTGCAGCCACCGTTATGGCCGCTGACAAGTACTGCTTTGTTCCCATACGTCTTGTTCATCCCACCTATAATATTTAAAGATACTTTTGAATAGTACGTATTGTATTATATGAAAAGTCGGTCCGCTACTCATGTGCATCCTTCTCCATCCATTTCGGGTCGTTCTTCCTGATCGCCCCGGTCGCCCTCTTGTTCCTGAATGCCATCCGCGGCGTCTCGTAGTTGTCGATGTCCAACGAGAAGTGCAGCCTTGACTCGTTGTAATAGTCTACGTACTCCCTGAGGCTTCCATAGTGGTGTATCTCCTCCTCCAGGCTGCGGTGGAACCTCTCCAGCTTGCCGTTTGTCTGGGGGTGGTAGGGACGGGCGTTTATCAGGGCAATGTCCCTCTCAAGCAGCTCCTCCTCAAAGACGGTGGGCTGCCACTTCCCCCTTCCCTTCTTGCGGCCGTTCTGCCCCACAAAGCACGATCCGTTGTCGGACAGTATGGACGCGGGGGCGCCGAACCTCCTGATTGCAAGCCTGAGGAGCATTACCGCGTTCTCGGACGTGGCGTGCTCGAAGAGCGCCGCGCCCGTGACGCACCTGGACGCATCGTCCAAATATGTGATGAGATTCATGCCTGAAAAGCGGGGATCCTTGATGACGTGCCAGTCCGTATGCCACATGGCATTGGAGTACGTGCGCTCGTACCGCACCCACTTGCGCCTCTTTGATCTCGCCGCCGAGGCCTCCACGGCGCCGCTCTTCTTCAACGCGCGGTACACGGCGGCGTAACTAATATCGTGATTCCTTCTCAGCTCCCTTGCGGTGCGTACGACTCCGACCGGCCGCCTCTGGTGGGCGTCGGTTATCAGCCGTATCTGGGCCCCCGTGATGCAGGCGCGCGGCCTGCCCATCTGCACGCGTATGGTTCCAGTCTTCTGGAACCTTGCCCACAGCCTTCGTACGTGCCGGATGGAGATTCCAAGGTCTTTTGCCACTTCGGGAGCCGGCACCCCCTTCCCGAGCCTCCTGACCAGGTGCTTCCCGGCCTTTTCTGTCAGTCCCTTTGACACTGGCTTTCGTGATCGGTGCAGCCTAAAATAATCGGCTACAATCCGCCTGATCCTGCGGTGACCTACTTTCCGTATAATAGATTGAATAGTACGTATGAATTCACGTGGCCCTTATATCAGTCGGGCGACCTCTTGTACACGCTCTTGCCCTGATTCCGCCACGTGGGGACGCATGTGGCAAAATCGACCAGGCGCCTCTGGCCAGGGGGCCGCCCTTGGTCTGTCCGATTATCTCTCGGAACACCACGATATAGCGCAGCGCCCTCTCGCTCGCGTTGTTTGTGGAATCGACACCCGGGTGTTCCAGGAACGCGAACATGCGCGGCGCCTGCCACTGCATCTTGTCAAGCACCTTCAGCATGCCGGGATCGTCCCTCCCCCTGTTGTAGAGTCGCGAGTCACGGGCGCACAAGGACGGAGCACGCCGAGCAACGCGCGCAGCTGCTTGGCGCGACAAGCAAAAAAGATGCACAAAGCGCGGCTCGAAATCAGGCCGTCTCAAACGAGTGCCCGCAGGAACAAGACTTTGTGACGTTGGGGTTGTTGACCTTGAAGCCCGAGCCCATGAGGCTCTCTATGTAGTCGACGTTGGCGCCCTTTAGGTGATCAACGCTGACGCCATCAACGAGCAGCTTTACGCCGCTCTCCTCCATGACAATGTCGCCCTCCTCCGGTTCCTTTTCAAAGCCCATGCCGTAGGAGAGTCCGGCGCAGCCACCGCCCTGCACGTATATCCTCAGGTACTCGGGTGACTCGGCTTCCTCCTTCATGAACTCTTTGATCTTCTCGGCAGCCTTTGGGGTGACCGTAACGACCTTCTGCGTCTGTTCAGTTGCCATATCGTATGCATTCCCTGCAAATTATAATAAGCTTTGCAGGTCTGCGGTGCATGGGTTCGCGCCCTATCGCACCTTGGCACAAGTTCTACACCGCAGCTGTCTTTTGCGCACGACAGGCGGGTTCATGCTCTGCGGCGCGACGTGCAGCCTGTGCGCCGGACGCGCACGCACCTCAAAAACAAGAAAAAACATCCACGGCGGGCTAGTTCTTCTTTGACTTGTTGACAAACGCAGTCATCCGCTCTTTCCTGTCCGGGTGCGTAAAGCAGTTGCGCCACGCCAGGAGCTCTATTGAGAGTCCAGTGTCCAGGTCCGCGTTCCTTCCGCGGTTTATCGCGACCTTGGACATGCGCACGCCCATCTCGGAGTTTGCCGCAATCTGCAGGGCCATCTTTTCGGCCTCGGCCTGCAAGTCGGCCAGGGGGACCACCGCGTTGACAAGTCCAATCTCCCTTGCCTCGTCGGCCCTTACCATCCTGCCCGTGTATACAAGCTCCTTGGCCTTTGCAATGCCGACTATCCTCATCAGCCTCTGCGTCCCGCCCCAGCCGGGCGGTATTCCTATGGTAACCTCCGGCTGGCCCATCCTTGCGGTGTCGGCCGCAATCCGGATGTCACAGGACATTGCAAGCTCGCATCCGCCGCCAAGGGCAAACCCGTTGACGGCCGCAATGGTGGGCTGGCGCACAAGCTCGACAGTCGCGGTTACAAGCTGTCCGAGTTTTGCATACTCGACTGACTCGTCGGCCGATATCTCCGACATGTACTCTATGTCGGCGCCCGCCGAGAACGCCTTTTCGCCCTCGCCGGTCAGTATCACTACCTTGACAGAAGAGTCAAGGCCGATCTCCTCGAACGCGGACACCAGCTCCCTTGCAACGTCGGTGTTCATGGCGTTGAGCTTTTCGGGCCTGTTTATCTTTACGGTGCAGACCCCCTGCTCTGAAGTTGATTTTGTGACCAATGTCATTGCCAGACGTCTAGGTGGCTGTCTTAAATGTCATCGTTTTTTTTAAGACGTGATCGATGCAGCTAACCCCCACTGCGGGTGCGCGTGGAGTGGGGGGGGGGGAGGGTTGATGGAGAGAAAGGAAGAGAGAAGAGAAGGGAGAGAGAAGAGAAGGGAGAGGTAACCCGAGTAGATCCAAAATGATCTGCCGCATGCCCGGCTAGCGTGCCGATATGCGCCCCCACTGCGCAAGGGCGGAGGCTGCCGCGACCCAGTCCCTCAGGTCGTCGTATACGGGCACGCCCCTCTGCTCTATCAGGCGGCCCACCTTGTTGGTAAATGGCCCGCCGTTTGCCCCGACCAGCAGCGGCTTTGTCCTCTTCTTGGAGAACCTTGCAAGGTACTCGATTATGATCTCATCAAGCGGGTCGTCCTGGAAGACGAACCACGGCATCACTATGTCCACGTTCTTGTCCTCCATGAACGTCTTTATGACAAACTGGTAATCCTCCGCGCTGGCGCCCCCCGTAACGTCGACCGGGTTCCCCCTGCCTATCACATACGTGGGCGGAAAGTGCTTTTTCATCTTGGTGGCCGACGCGGACGTAACCGTTGCAAGCTCCAGGCCCAGCCGCTCAAAGTGGTCTATGGCCCCGATCATGGGGCCCGCCCCGTTGCTGGTCATGGCCGACCCGTTTCCGGACGCGGCCGGCTGCCAGGAGAGGGCCTTTGTTACGGCCACCAGTTCCTGGTAGCTGTCGACTGATATTATACCGGCCTGCCTGAAGGCCCCCATGATGATTGCGTTTGAGCCGCCAAGCGATCCAGTGTGCGAGGCGGCCTGCTTTGCCCCCATGGCGGTCCTCCCGGACTTCCATATTACGACCGGCTTCTTCTTCTGCTTCATGACGCGTCGCGCGGTGTTGATGAACTTGCGGCCGTCGCCGAACCCCTCCACGTACAGCGCTATCACCTTGGTCTGCGGGTCGTCGGCCAGGTACCAGATCATGTCGGCCTCGTCGACGTCGGAGCGGTTGCCGTAGCTTATCATCTTTGAGAGCCCGAACGAGTCGGCAGACTCCAGAAAGCTTATTCCCATGGTGCCGCTCTGCGACAAGAGCGCCACGTCGCCGCGCCTTGCGCGCACCATGCGCTCTTGGCCCTGGAACGCGCAGTCGAGCCTGTTTGCCGCGTTGAACATCCCGATGCAGTTGGGGCCGATTATCCTGATCTTGTGTTTTGCAGAGAGCCGCTTTACTTCCGCCTCGTATTCGGCCCTCTGGCCTCCGAGCTCCTTGCCGCCGCCGGATACGATTACGACGTTGCGGACGCCCTTCTTGGCGCAATCCTCTAGCACGGGGGGTGTGACTGACAGGTCGACTGATATCACCACCAAGTCAACCCTGCCCGGTATGGCGGCGACTGACGGATAGCACTTGCGCCCGAATATCTTGTCGGCCTTTGGGTTTATCGGGTATACCTTGCCCTTGTAGTCGTAGTTTGCCAGGCTGTCGAGTATGGAGTTTCCGATCTTGCCCTTTGTTGTAGAGGCGCCTACGAGCGCGACTGACTTTGGCGTAAAGAATTTCTCCATGCTGGCGCTGTTTGGGCGGGCCCTTGATACGGAGCCCTTTCTGACCTCGTCGTTGAGTATTATCTTGGCGTCCACCACGTAGTGGCGCGACTTTGGATACACTACAACGGGGTTAAAGTCGATGCTGTTGATGTAATCCGCGTGGTCCACGCCTATCCTGCCTATCTGGACCAGCATCCTTGCAACGGCGCTGATGTCAATGGGCTCCGAGCCGCGGAAGCCCTTTAGCAGCGCCGCGCCGCGCAGCTCGTTTACCATCGACTTGGCATCGGACTCCGTGATTGGCAGCATGCGGAACGCGACGTCCTTCATCACCTCTGTCATTATGCCGCCGAGCCCCGCCATTATCACTGGCCCAAACTGCGGATCGTTCTGAATGCCCACTATTAGCTCGACCCCCTTGGGGACCATCTTCTCGAGCAGTATGCCCTTTACCTGGACCCCCTTCTTTCTTGAGAGCCTGCCATACATGTCATCAAACGTCTTTCTGACGTCAGACACGTTCTCAATGCCCACCTTGACCCCGCCGACGTCGGTCTTGTGTAGTATCTGCGGCGAGACCACCTTCATTACGAGCGGGAATCCTATGCGCTTCGCCTCCCGTGCCGCCTCGCCGGCCGATGTCACCAGCGCGTAGGGCGGGACGCTGACTCCATATTTCTTGAGTACTGACTTTGAGAGCTCCTCCGTAATGACACCGTCCTGAGACTGCATTGCATCCTCAAAGATTCGGCGTACTGTGTTGCTGTTTTTGCGCTGCCGTCTTGGCTGTCTTCCCTTCTTGCCAGCCGTGGCCATCAGATGTGGGGCTTTCTACTCTGTATATTAACTATTCAGACATGGCGCGTGTATGAATTTGCATCCTCCTATAATCCGGCACAATCCCACACTGTGGCTGTCCTTTACGCACGACAGGTGAGTTCATACTGGCGCGTCACCACGTGTCGCTGCACGTGGAACAGTTTTTTAACGCCGCGGGAGCATACCATGTATGGCAGAACACGCATGTCCTTACTGCAACTCGGACTTTGATGACAAGGAGGATCTCTCCAGGCACATCGACAGGATACACGGCGACTCGGGGCTCCTAGAGGGGGCCTCCGGCAGCAACAGATAGCAGGGTCCAGCCGCATCAGAAACCTGTCACGTGGCGGCAAGCACGAGGCGGCCCGCGCCGGTTTGGCGCCGCACGCTTCACGGCCCGAATGTGCCTGCAGGCATTAAAAGTGCTGGACCGCCGGCGCGCGGTTACAGTGAGACTACCTCAAGCCTCACCAGCGCAAAGAATGCGGCAAAGCCGACTAGGAACGCGATCCCCGCACAGGCCAGGACCTTGAGCCATGCGGGCGGCTGCATGCTGCGTTCGACGTACCGTCCCGTGACGAGCCTAAAGTTGAACAGCGCTATCACGGGTGCGATCATAAACGAGACTATTGTTGCAAAGTCCACAAGCTCCTTGAGCTTGTCACCGAAGAACGTCACGATGGCAAGCGAGCCGACGACCAGCAGCATGATGTACGCCGGGTACCGCAGGCCCCTCGAGTCGTCGTGGTGCGCGTCTATGCCTGTTGCGGGGAGGGGCTCGGCGGCGGCACCGCGGTTGCGGCCTGCACTATCGCCGCGGTCGTTGCCGCCGCGGCCGTCATCCCTGTCAGATGCGCCGCGGTCGTTGCCGTCGCCGTAGGCCGGCTTGCCTGGCGCGTGGTGTGGGCCCCCCTTGAGCGAGCCCACCATGCGCGTCATCCTGGAGAGCGCCCTTGAATACCCGTCAAGCACGGCGATTATCGTCCCAAACATGACGCTGAACGCGGAGGCGGATATCACAAGCTCGCTCCACTCGCCCACGGTCTCCGTGTACAGCGTGACTATCTTTCCTGCAAACAGTGAGTTGTTGTTTGGAAGCTCTTCGCCGCTTCCGAAGAATATGTACGTCCCGAGCACCAGAAAGAGTACGGCAAGCACCGCCGTTATCGCGTACCCTACGTTAAAGTCAAGCAGGGTCTCGCGCAGGCGCGGCCTGAATCCCGTCTGCTTTATGCGCTCAAGCGTCCACATGCTGTGCCACGTCGCCGTGTCAATCGGCATCGGCATCCACCCCATCAGCGCTATCAGGAAGAATATCCCGGCGCCGCTCAGCACCTCGGGCACCTCAAAACCGGGCACCTGCTCGGAGGGTCCGTTGTACATGGCAATGGCAAACGCCAGTATGGTTGATACCACCAGCACGGCCGCTATCACCTTTATCAGGCTGTCAAGCACCGTATACCGTCCAGTGACGAGTATCGCGGCGCACACCGCAAACAGTATGACAAGCGTCCACTGGTCGAGAAACTCTGCGGAGAACAGGTTCTCCATGAACCCGGCGGTTACAAACCCGACTGCGCCAGTCACAAAAAACATGGAGGCTACCGTGATGGCAAGGTAGAGCAGCAGGTAGGACCTGCCCAGCCTCAGGTACCCGTCTATCAGGCTGGTTCCAGTCGCGCTCGTATACCTGGAGCTGAACTCGTAAAAGGGATACTTTAGCAGGTTCGCGGCTATGACGAACCCGAGCAGGGCAAACCCGAACTCCGCCCCCGCGCGCGTGGCCTGTATCAGATGAGACACGCCGATGGCCGTGCACGCGAACATTATGCCCGGCCCGAAAGTCTTGATCATGTTCGACATACTGGCCATCGATCAGCCATGAGAAAATCTGATTAAATTCCTTTTTGCCGCGGGACGGGAAAGGCCCGGGACGGCAGTGCTCGCCGCGGCCGGGCCTGTGGCGGTGGCGGAGGGTACTGGGATCTCTTTAATAGCTTGCACGCGGCCGGATATGCGTGCTAGTCTCAGCGCAGGAGGCGGCCGAGATCAGGGACTATATCCTGCGGCTTAACTCCACCAAAAACGACGGCATGGCCGTGGCAGTGGAGGGCAGGCGCGATGCGGACGCCCTCCGAAGGCTGGGGTATGCGGGCACGATACTAGAGTTCCACCGCTTTGGGGGGCTTGGAAACTTTGTGGACCATGCGGCCAGATACGAGAGCGTCGTCGTGCTGTTTGACGGGGACAGGAAGGGCAGGCACCTGACGGGCAGGGTGGCCAGGCAGCTTGAGCGCCGTACAAACGTTGACCTGTCGCTGAGAAGGAGACTCTGGAAGATAACCCGGGGAAGGATTACGTTCATCGAGCAGCTCGCGTGCTATGAGCACGCCGTTATGATGCTGCTGCCGTTGCAGTGACTGCAGAGCCCGCGGAAGATGCCCGCCGCATGATCAGGGCCAGATGCCCTTGTGCTCAAAGGCCTCCACCACGCGCTGCACGGCAAGGGCCATTGCGCCGCGCCTCATGTCTATCTTGTGCTTTGTGGAAAAGTCGTAGGTGTCCCTGAATCCCTTTGTGATCTGCGCCTCCATCTTCTTGGCCACCTCGTCAAACGTCCAGTAGTAGCCCATGTTGTTCTGCACCCACTCCAGATAGGATATGCATACCCCCCCGGCGTTTGCCAGGATGTCGGGTATCATCATTATCTTCTTGCGGTATATGATCGGATCGGCCGCGGGCAGCGTGGGTCCGTTGGCGGCCTCGGCGATAATCTTGCATCTCAGCTTCCTTGCAATCCGTGCCGTAATCTCGTTCTCGAGCGCCCCCGGCACGAGCACGTCGCATTCGGCCGTGAGCAGGTCCTCAGTAGTGATCTTCTTGCTGCCCGGAAATCCAACTACCGTCCCGTTCTTTTGCTTGTGCTTTATCACCTTTGCAACCTTTGTCTTGTCCGGAAGCAGCACGTCGCCCTTTGAGTCGCTTGCCGCAATCACCCTTGCGCCCATCTCTTCTAGATAGATTCCCGCAAACGTCGACGCGTTTCCAAACCCCTGGAGCGCCACGGCAGCCCCCTTCAGGTCAAGCCCCGTCACGCCGGCCGCCTCCCTCACCGTATACGCGGTGCCGAGCCCCGTAGCCACGTCCCTTGCAAGCGAGCCGCCCATCGGGATGGGCTTGCCCGTGATCACGCCGGGCGCGTGCGTGTTGCCGTGAAGCTTTCCATAAGTGTCCATGATCTGCGTCATCTCCCTGCCCGTGGTGTAGACGTCGGGGGCCGGAATGTCCTTTTGCGGGCCTATTATCTCAGATATCTGGTATGCAAATCCCCTGGTGAGCCTCTCAAGCTCGCCCGCGCTGAGCTTTTCGGTCTTTGGGTTTACGAATATGCCCCCCTTGCCGCCGCCAAGCGGGATGTCCACTATTGCGCACTTCCACGTCATCCACGAGGAGAGCGCCATCACCTCGCGCTCCATGTATTCGACGCCGCCCTCCGGGTCAAAGTATCGTATGCCGCCCTTGTACGGGCCCCGGTCGTTGTTGTGCTGGCTTCTAAACCCTATGAATACGCGTATAGATCCGTCGTCCATCTTTACCGGAATCTTCACCCTCATGATGCGGTTTGGTACCGCAAGATACTCCCTGAGTCCCTTGTCCTTGATGCCCAGTACGTCGCACGCGTCGTTCACCTGCTTTGTCGCGTTTGCAAAGGGATCAGAAAGAGCCAAGTAATCCGGTCACCGGAGTCTAATCTTATATAGTTTACTTAGTCGGGCTCTGCTTCCGGTTCGGTTGCTTGGATACATCTTTGTGCTACAAACATGTTGAGCATCATGCATCAAGCCGTGTTCAGGTGGCTTGTGCTACATGGCAACCGAACTGGAAGCAGTACCCGCCGCTCAAACATTTTTAACCCATGCCCGCGTGCGTGCGCCATGGGAACCGGGATGCTCCCCGCCTCTGGAGGTGGCGCAACGGCATCCCCGACGTTTGCATTTTCTACAGTGGCGGTGTTTTCCGTACTGACGCTCATGGCGGCATCCGTGGTGGCGCCGGACGCGCTGCATCCGGCCGCATGGGGCGCAGAGGAACCGCCGGCCTTTGTCGACTCTGTTACGTTTGCAAAGCAGCCTGATCCGACCGCTGCAACGGACAACCTGATACTCGGCGACATCGACATGTATTATGAATCCATATTAAACGAGGAGGCCCAGCGCGTGCGCAGTGCGGGGCACGACGTATACGAATCCTCCGGGGGCGTCAAGTACTCGATATACGTAAACCCCGTCGATGACACTACACAGGGATTCAACCCGTTCTCGCTGCGTGACGTGAGGTTTGCGCTCAACTTTATGATAGACAGGGACCGCATCGTAAACGACCTGCTGGGATCTGGAACCGCAATGCTCTCCGCGCTGTCCCCGACCCACCCCGACTACTTTCTGGTGCACCGGGACCTCGCATCGCTTGGGTTTGGGTACGACCTTGCAAAGGCCAACCGGCTGATTACAGAGGCGCTCATGTCCGTGGGCGCCTCAAAGTCGCCCTCCGGCGTGTGGCAGCACGGGGGCCAGCCAATAGATGTGAAGATCTTCATCCGTGATGACGACCGGGTGCGCCACCAGATCGGGGAGGGCCTGGCCGCCGATCTTGAAGGCCTGGGGTTTGAGGTCAAGAGAGCGTACGGGGACCTGCGTGACGCGTACTCTACAGTGTATGCGACGGATCCCGCGGACCAGGGATGGCACCTGTATACCGAGGCCTATACAAGCTCGGGCGTCATCAAGTACGACAACGCCATGCTTGCGATATTCTACGCATCGTGGCCTGGAAACCTTCCGGGCGGGGGGGATGAGCACTTTTGGAGCTATGAGAACGGGGAGCTGGACCTTCTCACGGCGCTTCTATACCTGGAACTATACGACTCGCTTGAGGACAGGGCCCGCCTCGTCTCGGAGGCAACCCGCCTGGGGGTACTTGACTCCGTGCGCGTATTTATTGCAAACTCGTTCACGGTCCAGCCCGTAAGGGGCGGGATAACCGGCGTGGTCAACTCCGCGTACGACGGCATCACGTCAAAGTATACCCCGATCAACGCGCAGCTGCCGGGAAACGACACGAGCCTGAGCATCGGCGTCAGGCACGTGGCGCAGAGCGCCTGGAACCCGGTAGGCGGATTCACCGACGCGTATAGCGGCGACGTATGGCCGCTCCTATACGACGCCCCCTTTGCGCGCCACCCCAGCGGCACGGGCCTGCTTGACGGCAGAAACACCCTGCTGTCCGTGGCCACCGGGGGGCCGGACGGCACGCTTGCGGTTCCGCCCGATGCCATAACATGGAACCCGCACGAGATGGCGTGGGTTCAGACCAACAGTACTGAGGCAGTCAGCAGGGTTACCGTGGACCTGCGGCTTGCCGACTGGCACCACGGGCAACCCATGGACATCAACGACATCCTGTACCCGCTGGTGTTTGACGTGGAGCACCACGTGATGCACGGCGACGAAGCGATAACAGAGTCCGACCAGCACGCGCCGCGCCAGGCAAGCCCGCACTTGGTGGCGGTCCGCATTATAGACCGCGACACCATTGAGATATACACGGACTATTGGCACTTTGATCACGACGAGATAGCAGTAGAGGCCGGCCTGTGGACACGCGTCCCGTGGGAGCTCTACATGGCGATGGACATGGCAATACACGAAGGCAGGGCCGACTGGACCGCCTCGGCCGCGCGGGACCACAGCGGCAACTGGCTTGACATGCTTGATCGCAGCGACGCGAACCTGATCCGCCAGTACCTTGCGGACTTTAGAGACGCGTCCAACGCGTACCACGTCCCGTACTTTTTGTACGAGAACAAGAATTCCGCATACACGACTGCCAGATACGACGCTGCCATGTCATGGATAGACTCGATGGGGCACATGGTCATCAGCAACGGGCCGTTCTACCTCTCAGACCAGATAGTGCGCGGTACCGACGGCGCCGGCACGTCCTCCATCACGAGGGTGGTCCTTGAGAGGTTTGACGATCCCACGTATCCGTTTGGAAGGGGGCACTGGGGGTCGTTTGCAGACTTTGAGCCCCTCTCAGGCGACGTCCTGATTGGCTCGCTTGCGCCGGTAACCGGAAACGCCTACCGCTACGGGCTGGAGACGCGGGCGGCCTCTGAGCTTGCGGTATCTGACTTTAACGAGTACCTTGCAATGCGCGGGGAGATGTGGTCGCTCAAGGCAATACACATCGACACGGAGACCGACCCCGCCGCCGCACTGGCCGGACTCGCGACGCTTGACCGGCAGAACGTCAAGCTTGTAAACGGGCCCGTGATCGACATCATAACGCAGAACGTCCTTGACTATGCTAACACCAACGGCATGGTGCTGGTCAGCTGCTGCTCGTCGTCACCCACAAACGCCATACCCGGCGACGCCCTCTTCAGGATGCTTCCCGACCAGCGCGTGCACGCAGCGGAGATCGTAAGGCTGATGACGGAGCATCCGGAGATAGACCTGAAGCACGTGGTGCCGGTAGGAATAGACAACCCGTGGGCCACCGAACTGCTGGGGGCGGCCAGGGGCGGCTTTGAGGCCAGGGGCGTGACGTTCTCGGAGATTATCACGTATGACGCGAGTTATGTCCAAGGGGACGGCTTTGTCGCCGGGACAGGAATGACAGCGGCGGCCGAAGCCCTGGCCGACGAGGTGCGGCGAGCCGCAGGGCAGAGCGGGGCGCCCAACGTGGCGGTACTGTATGTCGGATTCGGAGAGGGGCCGCTCTTCCTAAAGGCCGCCGCCTCGCACGACGTGCTGGATGACGTCAGGTGGTTTGGCGCGGACCAGAATACGGCGTCGCCCAACGTGGCAGACGATCCGGCATCTGCCGCATTTGCGCACAAGGTCCGGTTTACTGCGGTCCAGCCGTCCGTTCCGGACGACAGCGGACTGGTCGGCCACATCCACGAGCACCTCGAGTCGCGCGGGATAGAGCCCAGCCCGTACTCCAGCTATGCGTATGACGCGGTGTGGCTGCTGGGACTCTCGATACTCTACGCGCAGAGCTCCGAGCCTGCAGACGTGCTGCCGCAGATAAAGCCCACCGCGATGCAATATGTGGGCGCAATCGGCTCGACGGAACTCAACGAGAACGGGGACCTGCTAAAAGACGACCAGTACCAGTCGTGGCTGTTCGCAGACGGTGCGTGGTCCAAGTACGACCCGCCCCCTGTTCAGAGCCGTTGCCGCTGAGCGTGTCTTGTTCGCAGGCGGTGCGTGGTCCAAGTACGGCCGCCCGCGGATCCGGATGCAGTATGTGGCGCGGCAAGACGGGAATCCGCTGACGCGACTGCAGGGCCGGTACTCCGAGATCCATCTCAACATGGGCACGCGGCTGCACGGCGGCATGCCGAGGCTCAGTGGTATACCTTCTTGCGGTTCTTCTTCTCCAGGTTGTAGGAGAGCTTGTCGATCACCTCGTCGAGCGCCCCGAGGTTTGCCTCTAGCAGGTCGGATATGCGGTAGAGCGCGCCGTACCGGTCGTCACCGATCTTTGAGACCATGCTGTTGCGCTCTAACACCTTTAGGTTGTGCGTGACGGCCTTGTAGTCGAGTCCCAGGGCCCTTGCAAGCTGGTTCGGGTTGCGGGTGCTCTCCGAGAGCTCCATTATGATCCGCAGCCGCGTAAGGCCCCCGCGGGTTACTGCAAATATGTAGAGCAGCAGCTGCCTCGTGTGCTTGTCCGTGTGCGGCTTTGCGGAGGCGGGGCGCCTGTCCCTGAGCGCCTGACGTATGTCGCACAGTGCCTGTTCGCTCATGGTATGATATGTGCAAGGTTGCTTAAAATGTTATATCCAGATCCGCGTGCGTGCGTGCGTGCGTGCGTGCGGGCTCCATAGCTGCGCGACGGCGGCGGCGGTTTAAAACCCTTAAATTGACACCGGGCAGACTTGCCATGACATGATGGCATCCCGCAATTACGACATGACGTCCACGATGTACTCGCCGGACGGGCGCATATACCAGGTCGAGTATGCCATAGAGACCGTAAAGAGGGGCGCGCTTGCCGTCGGCGTCTGCACAAAGGAGGGCGTGGTGATAGCCGTCGAGGAGAAGCCGAGAACGCTGCAGACGAGGAACGTGACCCAGAAGATATTCCAGGTGGACAAGCACATCGGCGTGGCCGCGGCCGGATACATACCCGACGCCAGGGTGGAGGTCGACAACGCAAGGTTCTTTTCACAGGGGACGAGGATGACGTACGACGAGCCGGTCGAGGTGGCGACGGTTGCAAAGCACCTGGCCGACCATGCGCACCAGTTCACCCAGTACGGCGGGGTGCGCCCAAACGGCGTCTCGATGATAATAGGCGGGATAGACCAGAAGGGCGGGTCCATCTACGTGATTGATCCGAGCGGCGCGTACATGCAGTATACGGCAGTCGCGATCGGGGCGGGCTCGGACGACGTGAACGACTTTTTGGAGAAGAACTACGGCCCCGACATGGGCATGGACGACGGCATACGGCTTGCGATAGGCGCAATAAACCTGAAGCTGGACAAGAAGAGCGAGGTTGCCCACATAAAGATGGCAAGGATACCAGACGGCACCCGGGAGTTTGAGAAGATGTCCGACGAGAGCCTGCAGGAGCTTGCAGGCAAGATGCCAGAATTTTCCGCATGAGCCGGGCGGCGTCGGTGGCATGGCCATGGATCCCGGGACGGAGGGCAGCGGGGAGCCGGGGCGAGGGCTTGGCAGCACCTACTGGCCGGAGGTAATCGCGGTATTACGCGAGATCATACCGGTATACGACAAGGTGAACCGCATCATATCCCTGGGCAAGGACTCGGAGCACCGCCGGCGCGCGATAACGGGCAGGGTGTCTGCCGGCGACCGCATACTGGACGCGGGCTCGGGGTTTGGAAACATGTCGCGTACCGCGGTGGATGCCGCGCGCGGCAAGATTGCAGTAACGCTGTACGACCCGCTCGTCCCGATGCTAAAGAACACGGGCTCCCTGTTTGAGGACGCGCCGGACTCGGCATGCGGCGTCTTTGAGCACATGCCGTTTGGGGACGGCACCTTTGACGCGGTGCTGTGCGGCTACTCCCTGAGGGACGCGATAGACCTCGGGGCCGCCGTTGACGAGATGCACCGCGTCCTAAAGGAGGGCGGCAGGCTGGTAATAGTGGACCTGGGCAAGCCGGACAGCGCGCTGGTGAGGGCCGGCGTCTCGGCATATCTCCGTATCCTGTTGCCCGTACTGGCCCTGTGCGCAGGCGGCAGACTGGGCCTAAAGTTCGGCACGCTGCACGGGACGTTTCAGAGGTGGCCCCAGAACGGGCAGCTGGAGGAGATGCTGCTTGAGAGGTTCGGGCGCGTCGAGTTTGAGAAGGACCTGATGGGCGGCGCCATAATGGTTGCCGCATTCAAGTAACGGTGTCGCTGTCGGCAGCGGCAACAGGAGCATCCAATGACAACTGTTGCTGTGACCATGGCAACGCTCACTGCTTCGTGCACGTGTGAAAAATTAGGCGGGGGCGGGTCTGCGGTGTCGTCCTTCCGGCAGGATGCAACCAAGGACGGGCCTGCGGCCTGGCGCGGCCCGATTAAAAAACAGGCAATTGCATGAAGCCGCGGATTCGCGCGGCGGCGGGAAATGCCGCAACCACGGCGGGCCCTGACATGGGCGAGCGGTTACCTGTGAGCGCTATAGGTTTAATTTCAGTGCCGCTGAATATTATCATCATGCAGTGGTACGGGCTCAGCGTCGGCGGGACGGAGTGGGTGATAATCATATTTGTAGCGCTGGTGCTCATACTCGGGACCGGCAAGCTTCCCGGGGCCGCAAGGAAGATTGGAAGGGCCGTCAACGAGTACAACAGGGCAAAGGACGGCATCGAGGAGCACGTAAAGGGAATGCAGGATGCGGCGGACGGAATCCCAAGGATATCGGGCCCCGTCGAATCGGAGCGTGAAAAGCTCGAGATGATTGCGCGCTCTGCGGGCATAAGCACCGGCGGCAAGAGCGACGAGGAGCTGCGCAGCGCAATATCGAAGAAGATCGGGCAAAAAGAGGGCGGCGCGGTGCGAGGTGACGGTAACGGTGGTGATGATGATGGTGGGGGCAGCAGCAACAGCGGTGATAAAGACGTTCCTGCAAAAGACCGGGTGGCGGCAGCCGGATCCACGCCGGACGATGTCGGGCGCGCCGCATAAGCAGAGAGCCGACCCGCTGCCGCGCCCCACGCGCAGTCAGCCGCTGCCGCAGTCACCGTCGTCGTTTGCGCTGATACGGTAACGGCCCTCGTCAAGCCGGATCTTTGCAAACCTGTAGTATTCGGGGACGATCTCAAATCCGACGTACCTGCGCCCCTCGGACTTTGCGACCACTGCCACCTGGCCTGATCCAAGAA
This sequence comes from Candidatus Nitrosopumilus sp., assembly GCA_965207075.1. Lineage (GTDB taxonomy): Archaea > Thermoproteota > Nitrososphaeria > Nitrososphaerales > Nitrosopumilaceae > Nitrosopumilus. Next base: position 556,577 of record CBDBLO010000002.1, read on the forward strand.
ACGGGTCCATGACCACGTCGCCCTCCCGGCTGGAGTACGCCAGGATCTTCCTTATCAGCTCGGCCGGCAGCTTTGTGGGGGTCTTTTTAGATCCGCGCCAGTACTCGCGGTTTATCTGCCAGACGTCCTCCTTGTCCCTGTAGTGCAGGCTGCGCCCCTCCGGCGTGCGCTCGTCCTTTGCAAACCTAGAGTACGGGTAGAACCTCCGCTTGGAGTCGTCCTTGCACACGAACAGGCAGTGGTAGTGCGAGGTGACGTACCTGTTTTTGGTCACGACCCCGAACTGGTACTTCCATACGATGTGGTTCACGACGGTGAGCTTGACGTCGCGGATAGCGTTCAGGACGTCGGAGAGGTTGTTCCATCCCGAGAAGACGTACATGCTGCCTGACTCCTTTAGCGCCGCAGAGGCCAGCTGCATCCATCGCTTTGTAAACCCGTAATAGTCGCCGCTGCTTATCTCGTTGTACCCGTCAAGGACGCGCGAGCCCCTGCGGTTGTAGTTTGGACGCTTCGGCCTAAAGTCGATTGCAAACGGCGGATCAGTGACCACCAAATCCACGGACGACGGCCGCACGAGCTCCAGCCCCTGCAGGCAGTCCATGTTGTAAATCTCATCATATTCAAGCCGCCCGTCCATCCCACCTCCGGTGGCCGCAAGTAACTAATATCTCAATCCGGCGCCCTGCAGCAGGTCCGGCTCCCGCAGGCGTTGGCGCCCGCCCTGCATGGCAAACTGCCTTCACCGCGGCGCCGGCCGCCTCGCGCCTTGGCAGACGTAACCGCCGCTCTGGGCCGCGTCAGATTAAGACGGCGCATACCGCAGACTGAGCATCCAACAACCCCAAGCAATAAATCGCATGCACCGTAATGCGGCCGCATGAAGTTCACGTGCCCCGCATGCGACTCCGGCATGGAGTTGTCGCGCACGTTCGACGGCAGGATGCACGTCTCGTGCAGCGGATGCGAGCTGCAGGATCTCGTCGCGTACAACTCCAACCCGGACGAATCGTTTCTGGAGTTTCTTGTCAGGTATGATAAGGGCGGGCCACCTGGTGCGGGCGCGCCGGATGCGGCAAAAGCGGCCGCGACGGCGGCGGCGGCCGCGACAGCAGGTTCGCCGCCAGAGTCGCCAAACGCCGAGGATGCAGCAGCGCGGGACATGGTCAGACCAGAGTCCGAGATAGAAGACATGATCGGGGACGAGAGCCCCGACAAGCTCATGCGCGACATACTGTACTCGAAAAAGGACTATGTAGCGGACTACAGGGTGATCAGGGAGGCGGGGCCCGAGTACGGGCCGAGTCCGGACGAGGCAGGACTGGACGGCAGGCTTGCCGCGGCCCTCAAAGAGTCCGGGATAGGCAGGCTCTACAGGTTCCAGTACGACGCAATCAAGAGCATCACGTCCGGCAAGGATACGGTAATCGAGGCCCCGACCGCGTCCGGAAAGACAGAGGCCTTTCTCATACCGGTGATTCAGAGGATAGCGGACGCGGTCAACGGGGCGGGGGACCTGCACGGCGGTGCGGGCAGCGATGACAATACCGTCGGCAGCGGCGGCCGCGCCGCGAGACGCATACACGCAATCATAACGTATCCCACAAAGGCCCTTGCGCGCGACCAGCTGCCAAAGATCCGGAGGCTCTCGGAGGCGGCGGGGCTCTCTGCTGAGGCGTACGACGGGGATACGGACGCCCCTGCAAGAAGAAGGATAATCAGCAGCCCCCCGCACATACTGGTGACCAACTTTGACCTGCTGCACTACCACATGTGGCGCCGGACCCATCTGGGCCGCATACTGCGCACGGTCAGAATCATCGTGGTGGACGAGGCCCACACCTATTCGGGCATATTTGGCAGCAACGTGCACCACATCATAAGGAGGCTTGCAAGGATTGCAGGAGGCAGCGGCGGCAGCGGCCGCCCGCAGTACGTGGCCGCGTCGGCGACGCTTGACGACCCGGGGCGCTTTTGCGCCGACCTGTTCGGGATCGACTACATAGCTACTGTACGCGGCGGGGGCAGGGGCAGGAGCATCGAGTTTGCCATGCTGTTCCCGTCGCTCCGCAGCCCCCGGATGCTGATGTCGCACCTGACCAAGAGGTTCGCCACGTCGGGGCGCCAAACAATGGTGTTCAGCAACTCGCACCGCAACGCCGAACTGCTCGCGATATACTGCCAGAGGGGCGGCGTGAGGATAAAGGTGCACAGGGCGGGGCTTCTGCCAGGCCACCGGGTCGCAATCGAGAACGAGTTCCGGGAGGGCTCGCTCCAGGCCGTATCGTGCACCCCCACGCTTGAGCTTGGAATCGACGTGGGGGGCACCGACTGCGTCGTCTCGGCGCCCTCCCCGATAAACAGGCTGATACAGAGGATTGGAAGGGCGGCAAGGAGCGAGGGGCGGCGCGGCTACGCGTTCCTGGCGCTCGGAAACGATCCCATATCCCAGTATTACAGGAATCATCCCGGGGACTATTTCGAGGATACCGAGAAACTGTACATCGACCCGAAGAACCCCTACGTCGAGGAGTGCCAGATACTGGCAATGGCGCACGACATGCCCATCGCCCCGGAGGAGGAGGAGGGGCCGCACGCCGAGGTCATCAGGCGGCACATATCGCAGGGGCGCCTCAGGCGCGCAGGCGGCGCTATCGTTCCGGGCGGGAGCGGCGGGGCGGCGGCGGGAGGAATACTTGACAAGTACAGCATCAGGGGAATGGGCGAGTCGATAGACATCACAACCGGGTGCCGGAAGGTGGCAGACAGGGTGTGCCCGATCGCGCTGGAGGAGCTGCACGAGGGCGCAGTCTACTTTCTTGCGGGAAGACCGTACGAGGTAACCGAGTTTGACTATCCAAAGAGGCAGCATGCCGTCATAGAGGAGCTCCCGCGGGACCACCCATACTACACGAGGGCGCTCACGTCAGAGTATCCCGGCATAGAGGAGGTCGTGGAGAAGAGGATGGTGAACGGCATAGAGACCGCGTTCTGCAGGCTGCGCATAAAAAAGACCGTGACCGGGTACGTAAAGATCAACTGGATGGACATCGGCCGGGACGGCGCCGGAGACCGGTACGGCGACGAGGACGGCGTGGGGATCGGCCCTGACGGGGCGGCGATGGCGCCGGACTCGGTGGAGCTTGACAGGCCGCTGGAGTACGCGTACGTGACAAAGGGAATCGTATTCTGCGCGCCGTCCCCGGACGATACGATCCAGAGGGCGGCCGACGAGATGCGCAGGAACGTGACGGGGCAGGGCATGCAGGGGCAAGTGCAGGGCATGCATGAAAGAAGCGCCACAACCCCGGGGCGGCTTGAAGAAGGGTACATCATGACAAGCGGATACCATGCTACGGAGCACGTGGTAATAGAGGGAAGCAACATGATAACGGGCGGGGCCTCCCGCAACCTGGGCGGGATATCGATGGGCTCATCCGGAATGATATTCGTGCATGACGGGGTGATAGGCGGCAGCGGCGCAAGCAGGGCGCTCTACGACAGGCTTGAGACGGCCTTTGAGCGCGGGGCGCGCATAGTGGGCGAGTGCCCCTGCACGGCAGAGTCCGGGTGCCCCCGGTGCACGATGTCATACCGGTGCGGCAACAACAACCAGTACCTGCACAAGGCGGCGTCGCTTGAGGTGTTTGAGCGGATAAACGGCGGCCAGGCCACCGCGCTGCTCGACTCGTTTGAGGGGTGCAGCCCGATAGTCTAGCACGTTCCGGACGCATTACCCTTGGGGCAGAGGGGTTTACATACCGACGTGCCGCACCGCGGGCATGGCCGTGCCTGGTGGATCCCGCGCCGTGTCGTACGCGCGTCGGCGCCTGAAGAGGGATCCCGTCCTTGCAAAAGTGATTGCAATGGTACCGGCCGGCGTCGAGATCAGGCCGTCCCGGAACAGGTACCGCTCCCTTGTGGAGGCCATAATCACGCAGCAGCTGTCAGGCCATTCCGCGGGGGCCATATCCAAGAGGTTCAGGGCCATGTACGACGCGCCCTATCCGAGGCCCGCCGACGTGCTTGGCACCCCCGACTCGAGACTGAGGGAGACCGGACTCTCCGTCAGAAAAACCGAGTGCATAAAGAAGATATCCGAGATGATCGAAGCGGGCCGCATACGGCTTGACAGGGCCGGCAGGATGTCAGACGACGAGATAACCGAGATGCTCACGCAGGTGAAGGGCATCGGCAGGTGGACTGCCGAGATATTCCTGATGTTCGGGCTCGGGCGCATGGACGTCCTGCCCGCCGGCGACCTGGGCCTCAGAAAGGGGGTGATGCTGTTTTACGGCCTGCCGGACATGCCGTCTGAGGACGACGTCCGAAGAATTGCAGAGGGGTGGCGGCCTTACAGGACGGTGGCCACGTGGTACATCTGGAAGGCGCAGTAGGAGTATTCCATTGCAGCGGAGGCGCGCCAGGCGCGATGCGGCCTGCCGCGGCCCACTTACGGCGTAGGAAACGGCCGAGCCGGTCCGTCCGCAGGTGATAAATACGGAGCGTGCGGATCATGCGCATGGAAAGGGTCGCGCTCGTCACCGGCGCATCTTCGGGAATAGGCGCGGCGACCGCGCTGGCGCTTGCAAGAAACGGGTACCGCACGTTTGCAGGGGTCAGGGGCAGCGACGGCGGCAGCAAGGTACCCGCCGCCCTCAGGGTGGGGGCCGAGGACGGAAATGAGGAGGAGGATCTCCCAATCACGATAATACCTGGAATGGACGTCGACAGCGAGAAGGCCGTTGTATCGGCAGTATCGGAGGCCGCGTCATACAACCAGAGGCTTGACGTGCTGGTGAACAACGCCGGATACGGGCAGTTTGGCTGCACGGAGGACGTGCCGCTGCCAGAGTTCAGAAGGCAGTTTGAGACCAACTTTTTTAGCATCGTGCGGATAATACAGGAGGCCGCCCCCATCATGCGCAGGCAGGGATCAGGCGACATCGTAAACATCAGCTCCGTGGTGGGGCGGATGGGGCTGCCGGGCTCCCCCGCGTACATCAGCTCAAAGTTCGCGCTGGAGGGGCTGACGGAGTGCCTCAGGTACGAGCTAGGGCAGTTTGGGATCAGGACCACGCTGATCGAGCCGGGCGTTGTAAAGACCGGGTTCTTTGACTCGATGAGGATTCCCGAGTCGTGCTCGGATCCCAAGTACAGGGTGCTGACCGACCACATGCTTGCCGGAATCAAGATGATGGTGGAGATGGGCACGCCGCCCTCGCAGGTGGCAGACGCGGTAATCGGGGCCATCAACGACGAGGAGATGCTGCCGAGATACGTGGTGGGCGCCGACGCCGAGATGTTCATGAAGGCAAAGAGGGAAAAGTCGGACATCGAGTTTGAGAGGTACATGAGCGAGGAGCTCTTTCCAAAATGAGTACGGCGGCCGGCAGCCGCGGCCGGCGGCAGGGCCTGCGTGACGCCTGACGCGCGTTATATTGATATACATATTGGCGCTCGTCAGTCTGATTCAGGTTTCACGATGGCAGGCAGTAAGAAGAAGAGGAAGAAGACTAACAGCAAGAACAAGAAGCGATGGAGGACGCTGCGGCACAACGGCATCATATTCCCGCCCGAATACGAGTCGAGGGGGTTCTCGATAAGGATAAGGGGCAAGGAGATCAAACCCGACCTGCTCCAGGAGGAGATGGTGTACCAGTGGGCAAAGAAGAAGGACACGCCGTACGTGCAGGATGCTGTGTTCCAGTCCAACTTTACACGTGACCTTGCCGCGGCCTTGGGCCCCGAGTACAAGGGGCTCGAATACAAGGACGTGAACTTTGAAGAGGTGTACAGGATAGTCGACATGGAAAAGGACCGCAAGGACGCCATGACGAAGGAGGAGAGGAAGGCGGCCGCGGCCAAAAGAAAGGAGATCCGCGAAAAACTAAAGGCAGAATACGGCAAGGCCATCCTGGACGGCAAGGAGGTCGACGTGGGAAACTACATGGCAGAGCCTCCCGGAATATTCATCGGCAGGGGAGACCACCCACTGAGGGGGAAGTGGAAACCACGCATCACCAAGGGGGACGTCATACTCAACATGAGCAAGGACGCTCCTAGGCCGGAGGGCCAGTGGAAATCCATCATCGAGAATCGGGGCGCCACGTGGCTTGCAAGCTGGACAGACTACCTGACGCAGAAGACAAAGTACGTGTGGCTTGCAGACACGTCCGAGATAAAGCAGAGCATGGACAAGGCAAAGTACCTAAAGGCGGAGATGCTCTCCTCTGGCATAACCAAGATACTTGACCGCATGGCCAAGGACATGGCAAGTCGCGATCAGAAAAAGCGCAAGATATCGACCGTGTGTTATATGATATACCGTACAGCGATGAGGGTAGGCGACGAGAAGGATCCTGACGAGGCTGACACGGTGGGCGCTACCACACTGCGAAAGGAACACATCACGATATCAGACGACGCAATAAAGTTTGACTTTCTTGGCAAGGACAGCGTCAGGTGGGAGGAAACCATACCGTGCGCCAACCCGCGCGACGAGAGGCTGCGCGCCAACCTGAAGAAGATAATGTCCGGCAAAAAGCCCAAGGACGAGATATTCGACGGCATACGCTCAAGCCATGTCAACGCATACTATTCCGGGATTGTAAAGGGGCTCAGCGCAAAGGTCTTCAGGACGTACAGCGCCACAAAGGTAGTCAAAAAATACCTCGCAGACCATGTGGATGATGTAAAGGACGCGACCCTGCACCAAAAGATCTATCATGCCAAGCGCGCCAACCTGAAGGCGGCCATGATGTGCAACCACAAGAGGACCATACCAAAGAACTTTGACGAGTCACTGAAGAAGAAAAAGGCAAAACTCAAGGAAGTAGAATCCAAAAAGCCGTGGGAGAAGATCGAGGCCAAGCTCAAGGAGACAAAGGGCAAAAAGCCGTGGGAGAAGATCGAGGCCAAGCTCAAGGAGGCAAAGAATTCAAAGGCAAAGACGCCCATCCAGAAGAAGAGGAGAAGGGAGCGGATCAAGCGACTAAGAGAGCAACGAGATAAGCAAGAGTCCAAACACATGGAGAGGATCGAGAGGATGACACTCCAGAGAGATAGGCAAGAGTCCAAACACATGGAGAGGATCGAGAGGATGACACTCCAGATCAAACTGGCGCAGAGAACCAGAGACTACAACCTAGGCACTTCCCTGCGGAACTATGTCGACCCGCGCGTAGTGAAGGCTTGGACTGACGAGACCAAGACCGAATGGAAGAAGCTGTACACGGCGGCCCTGCAGAAAAAGTTCCTCTGGGTGCACGACGAGAGGCTGGACTGGTCTGAGATCTCAGAGACTTACGGCCGAAACGACGAATTTGTGGACGATGTCTCGGAGACAGGTGCGGCGCAACAAGCGTAGTCACCACCACCACCACCGCATATGCCACCCCGCGGCATCACAGGAACCAATCATAACAGTGGATCCCTGAAGCTGGCGACTGCGACGTAGCATTTAATTTCCCACCAAAAGACGCGACAATCATGCCGGGGTAGCTCAGCCTGGTTAGAGTGCCAGTTCAGTTGGCAGGCTCTAGCGGTTCTCCAAAAAGAAGGCAAGACTCATAATCTGGAGGTCGCGGGTTCGAAACCCGCCCCCGGCACACATCCCCCCTATCATGACACCGTCGCCCACTCGCCGGTGACAATGATCCGGCCGCCGTAGTCGGCAGCAGCGAGCGTGTCACGTTTAATCACGAGTAGTAACTGCGAAACCCCTTGTCAGTAGGGTACATCTCGACCTTTGTCCCCATGAGTCCCTTTCTTGTGACCACCCTTATCATCTGGCGCCCCTCGAGATTCTCAAGGGCCTTGTTCAACGAGCTGGTTTCCATGCCAGTCTTTTTCTGAATTGACACGAACGTCTTGGCGCCCCGGTGCATCGCGCCCAGCACGATCATCTCGTCGGTCTGTTCTGCCTTTGATGCAGGCCCGTCCCGGGGCGTGTCGCGTCGGCCGCGAGGCTCTGCAAAAGCCGGCCGCTCGTCGCCCGTCGCGTCCTGCCTCCCCGACGCCGTCTCCGGCCGCCCGGCGCGTTCCGGGTTTGCACCGACATCGTCACGGTTATGATGGCCGCGGTCACTGGCGCCGGCCCACATGCCACCGGCGCCGGGACGGCGCGCATGGCCGTCGTCACGCCCGGACATCCGGGTTCGCGAGGCCAGTCGCGGGATTATCCTTGCAAGCGGAATCGCTAGGAACAGCAGGTATATGAGCCACCAGTATTCGCCGGTTACCATGACGCATGTACGCCCCCGCACGTTAAATCTGTTGAGAGTGCAAGGAGATCCGCCCCCATTCCGCCCCGTTCCCCAGATGCCAATCAAGGGTCCAACCCCTGTGATTCGCGTCCAGCCCCACAGATCATACATTTGACGGGCCGGCCGCCCCAGCGGGTTGGCGCCGCATGCTGGCATCCCCGCGCCTGCCATGATGATGGCCAGAGAGACGGAGGACGGAGACCTAGGCGGGCCGGCAAGGGCGGGCTTGGGGGAAGGATTCAGGATAGTATAATAAGGCAGACATCCCAACTCAAGGCATGTCAAGATACCAGTCGCCGAAGGTTAACACCAGCGCGGCCAAGGGTGTCGCAATCGGAATCATCGTACTGATTGTAATCGGGGTCGTGGTCTTCGCGTCAGTCAAGATAGTGGACGCCGGGCACAGGGGCGTGCTGCTTCACTGGAATGCAGTCGACCTTACAGCCCCTCCGCTTGACGAGGGGCTGCACTTTGTAGTGCCGTTCCAAGACGACGTCGTAAGCATAGAGGTCAGGACGCTGAAATACGAGAAGGAGACGAGGAGCGCCTCAAAGGACCTCCAGACAGTCGAGACCACGGTTACGGTCAACTACCACCCCCACAGGGAGCACGTGCACACGCTGTACAAGAACCTGGGACTGGACTATGAGAACAGGGTCATACAGCCGGCCATAGAGGAGACCGTAAAGCAGGTCACTGCAAACTACAACGCAGAGGAGCTGATTACAAAGAGGCCGCTTGTAAAGCAGGACATAGAGTCGTCCATCAGGGACAGGCTTGCGCAGTTCCAGGTGGTAACGGAGGTGATATCGATAACAGACTTTGAGTTCTCGCCGCTCTTTGCCCAGGCCATAGAGGCAAAGGTGGAAGCAGAGCAGAAGGCGCTAAAGGCCGAGAACGACCTGAGAAGGATAGAGGTGGAGGCAAAGCAGAGGGAGGCCAACGCGGTCGGAGTCGCAAACGCGAACATCGCAGAGGCAAAGGGCGAGGCAGAGGCCATTTCAATCATCAACCAGGCTCTTGCAGAGAACCCCAACTATCTTGAGTGGCTAAAGACCCAGGCGTGGGACGGCCAGCTGCCGCTTGTCGTAGGCGAGGGCGGGACGCCGTTCATACAGATCCCAGTGTCGCCATAGCCGCAGCCGGCTGCGGCATGCGCTAAAACCGTGCCAACCCGCACCATGCTGGCATGATAGAGTTCACAGCAACTACTTGTCTCCAATCGAGCCGCCTTTGGAACCGCTTGCGGATCCGGAGCCGTTGCCGTCGGCGCCCCGATTCCCGCCGCCGCTTCGCGCCGGCTTGTCCCTTATCTCGTCGTACATCTCAAGGAACCTGTCCGGCCCGTTGCGCATGTACTCTCTTTCCATGCCGCGAATCTCCCCCTCCGAGAGGGACTGACCCCTGAGCATGTGGTATTCCCGTATTATCTGCGACGGGCTCTTGTCTATGCGGTACCGCCGCAGCGTCCGGGTGACGGACCGCCGGGACGACATCTCCATTATCAGGTACCGGTATACAAGATACCCGACAAGCCCCACTATGGCCACTACTATGATCGGGATGACGACGGGTGACACCATGTCATACCATGGCGTCTTTTGTATTTCACTGTTGTTGCAACCGGCATCGTGAAGAGAGGCGGATGCATGCGCAGGCCGGCCGCGCGCGTGCATGCACAAGTCAGGTTAGCGTTAAATTGCAGTCGTTTGTTGCAGGCGCGTTGAAGGAGGAGTTCGACGAGTTTGCCGAGGCGCTGTTTGGACAGCTTTCAGTCGAGATCAGCGAGGAGGCCGAGATTGAGAGCCTCGGCGCAAAGGCAGCCGAAAGCCTGGGGGACAGGGTCAGGTTCGATGAGCTGGAGCGGGTCGCCGAGGGGGTATTCCCCGGATACGTGCAAAAGGCCGAGGAGTTCCTCGGCACGAGGTGCCAGGGGGGGCTCAGGCTGGAGTATCCGGAGCTCGACGGCCTCAAGAGGCTAAAGGCCGCCAAGGTCTTTGCGGGCAGCGAGGATGCGCGGGCGTTCGTGACCGACCTGTTCGAGGCGGTTGCATCGGAGGACCAGGCGGCGATAGCGGGCCTGATGGAGAGGGACACCGCCAAATACCTGGTGTACTCGACCTATGCCATACAGTACATCTCAAAGATAACCACGACGTACGGCGACTACCTGGACTCTGTGATATACCTCAACAAGTTCGTCCTCTCAAGGTATCCGAAGATAATACTGTACAGGCAGGGCGAGCCGTACGAGTCCAGGTTCGGCGAGGTGAACTCCGGGTACGTGGGGGCCGTAAAGATGACCGTGCTTGAGGAGATGGTACACTCGGCGCAGGGGAACCTGCACCGCGCAAACGCAGAGGCGGCCGCGCACGTGAACACGATAAACGAGCGGCTTGCCGAGACCATAATGGGTTTGGACGCGGACACCGTAACCATGCTTGCGGAGCACTGCCAGCTGCAGGCGGTGCCGGACGACTTTCCGTTTGCAAAGAGGGCCAACCTGTTCTTCTTTCTGAACCCGGATCATTTCCTGATAGAGCAGATCGGCCCCGACATCATGACGTACACGCACGTCGAGATAGACCCGACCATAGAGCGCGCCATTCCGGACATACACGATACGTACATGGAATGGCTCAAACCCATACAGAGTCACCATTCGGCATTCACTACAATGGAGGGGATGGCGGCGCTGGCAGTGGAGAGCATCCTTGGAGACGACGAGGACTTTGCGAGGTATCTGGGCACGTTCATGGGGACCGACCTGAGCACGTACAAGGTGAGGAAGAACATGGGGCGCGACTTTGCAAGGGCCGTATACGACGCGCGCGGCAGGGATGCGTTCTCAGACATGATACGCGAGCCGCCCACGACAAGGGAGCTGAAGGAGCCGTCGCGTTATCTCGAGAGGGTCGTCAGGTAATGCCGGCGGGCCGTGCGACCGGACCGGCCCCTCTGGCATGCATTGACTGCTCATTTCAGGTGCGACTGGCTAACGCCAACTGCCAAGGATGCCCGGCATCCTGCCGCCGCCTGCCGCGTGTTGTCGCTACCACTGTTGCCGCATCTAGTCAATGATGCTCTCGACATCCTCGCCCTTTTTGATCATGGATATCTCGTGACGGGCGATCTTGTTGCGCAGCGCCTTTTTGAGCAGATTAACCTCGCTTCGTAGCACTGCAACCTCCTCTTCAAGTGCAGATACGCGGTCATAGATGGTCTCAGCTTCTTCAGTACTCATCGATCATTGTCAGATGTGGATCTAAAAAAAGATATCCTATGTGCCGTGCGGCGTGCAATGCAGCCCGGCGGGCAGTTTTTGATCATATCTCTTGACTATCCGGGCATTTTCCGCCGCATCCGCGGCCCCGGCAGGGCAGACAGTATAAAAGGCGTGCAGGCGCCCGGCGCCCGAACCCCGGTTACAGCTCAAACTCCTGCCTGCATTTTTCGCACTTGCCCCTCTCCTCGCCGGGCGGTCCGAGAAGGAACACCTTGCCGATTGTCTGGCAGGCCGGGCACAGCCCAGTCGTGGCGTTCTTTGGGCCGGTACGTATTATCTTCTGAGTCTTTCTGCGCCCCATGCCACAGGCCGGGCGTCAGGAGTATTAAGGTTTAATGGAGTCAACAGTCAACCCAACAGCGTCCCCAAACGGCTGGTTAGGGCGGCGGCTTCGGCGGCGGCTTCGGCGGCCTTGGAGGCAGCGTGCGGGCTAGGATGCGCAGCAGAATGTACGTGGTCATCTCGTCCTGCGTTACCACGGGCGTCCCGTCCCAGTCCGGATGATCCTGCGCGTTCTGGGCCGCGTGCAGTATGTTGAACATCACCCACGCGTTGAACAGCATGATCCCGTAAAGGAAGCAGAACGCGCGCAGCTCCGCGTTCTTGGACCGGGTCTTTGGCCTCGCGTGCTCGATCATCCTGTACCCCGTCTCGACGCCCCAGCGCCGGGAGTATTCCTCGACGTCGAGGTCGGGGTTGTTCGTAGCAAACATGATGTAGCGCTCGTGCGGCGGCAGGTCAGGATCGTCGTAATCCGCGCCGCCGCCGGCGCGCCTCTTGCGCACTGCAATGACTCCCGTGTACCGGACGCAGTTGTATCCGTCCGATATGACGACCTCCGACCTGGACCCGCGCATGCCGGCTGCAAACCTGTTGATCTCCTCCACGACGGTCGTGGTGTTCCTGCACGGTATGATGTAGTCGATGTTTTCGTCGGCCAGCACCCTCATCACGGACGTGTCAAAGAACTCCCTGTCGGCCATCAGGACTCCGATCCCGACCCCGTGCCCCCTGCATATTGTGACCAGTTTTCGTAGGTAATCCGCGCTGTCCTCCAGCGCCGGCATCGGAAGCGCCCCGAGCGTCAGCCTGGCCCCCGGGGTCACCGACTGGATCGTAAAGTAGCGCTCAAACCACTGCGTCCCGTCCTTCCACCTGGACCTGTGGAGCTCGGGCCCGCGCTCCTTGTCGTACCTCGGTATGAGGTGCATGTCTATTGCCACGTCGAGCCTGCCCGGCAGGAGCCCCCGGTCGCGGAGCAGGTCCAGGTTCGCGTCGAGCTCCTCCCGAAACGCCGCAAGCGCCGTGCCGGGCCTGATCCTCGCGAGGTGCTTTCGCTGCCACTCGCCGCAGGGCATGGCCGCCTCCGCCTCCGCGAGCCTCCTCCCTATGATCCTGTTGTGCGCTCTCCTTGCAGAGTCCGCGCGCCCGGACGAGGACGAGCTGAATACCCCGCCCAGCAGCAGCCCGTCGTTCAGGTGCCCCTCCGTGAACACGGCGTTCGGGGCATGCGAGACGGGCAGCATGCGCGCCACTATCCCCTCCATGGTCCCGACGACACTTTCATAAACGTCGATCCGTGACGTCATATCGCGTTCCAGTGGTCCTGTTGTCACGAAGAGTTCCGTTGGAACGCCCTCTTATAGATCTATACGCGCAGATACTTTTGACATGCGCTGAAGCCGGTGCCAAAAACCAGTTAGTCTGGCCTAACTATTGGCTTGACTGGTCAAGACGGTGTTGGATCTGCAATGCTGCCCATGAACAGTATCATGCCGGTCTCGTCATCCTGTATCGCAAAGAGGAACGGGTGGTTCGCCTCGAAGCGTTGGATTGAAGGCGGCGGCCCACTCGTCAGGTCTATCACAATGGCAGTGACAGCCGTCGCCTCCGTTCCCAACTCGTCAACATTGATGTATGTGTCGTGCAGCGCTTTGGCCACGAATAGGCCCTCGCCCCCCTGTCCAATCCCGCTCAGGTTGGCAAGTTTGCTGCTGAATGCATCTGTCATGCCCATGCCCATAAGGATTGGCTTTAATCCGTAGGATCTGCCCATTTCAAACTTTGGCATCGACACAGACACCTCGCTACGCTGCAGATTCACGGACCATTCTGATATCTGTTCGGCCGACAGTGACTCTGTCAATTCCGAGAGCCCGCCACGCTCATCTGGCAGGATGACCAGCATTGAGAGCCCGCCGCCTCTGTAGGGCATCTTTAGAATCTGGGCGCCGTCAGAGCGCACGTACTCAAACGATCCCTCGACGTTCATAAAGTCGGTTTTTACGCTCCTCGTGTCGCCTGTCCAGAAATCCGACTCGCGAGTATAAGGCTCGGGGAACTGGTGCACCCAAGTTCCCTTGAAGTACATGGCGTTGTTTATCACCATCGCCGTCGATCCATCCACGGCTTCGGGAGTGATCACTTCCTTGATCTTTCCGCGCGTCTTGTCTGACGCCCACTGGTTTATCCTGTCGACGGCATCATCTCCGACAAAGTCGACTGTCTCGACGGTGGCAAGGTATGTTCCGCGCGCGACATCCAGATACGACTGTGACGGTGTGAACCAGTCTGCGATCCACAGGGCGTTTGCCATCTCAAGTATGGCATCCGGATCGTCGCGGTTTATAGACGCTATCGCGTCCGCGGTGGAGTTGTGGCGCGTCTCGTCGTTAGGATCGAGCCCGAACACGTCCTGCATCTGTGCGGCGGTATTGCCCCTTGCGCCCTCGTAAAGGGCAGAAAAGGCAACGTACATGCTAGCGGGTGAGAAGAACGTGTTCTCGCCTACGGGCAGGTTCTTGTAGAATTTTACTGCAAACTCGTTGTTGGCGGCTGCCGTGTCGCGCGGCTGGGCCTGAGTCTTGATATCGGGCATGCCGCCGGGTTCATGCCCGGGCGTCATGGTCGTCACGGGCATGCTCGGTGATGGCTCACTGATATCGGGCATGCCGCCGGGTTCGTGTTCTAATGTGACGTACGCGCTTATCACCACGACGCCAATGACGGTGGCTGCAGCGATCATTGCGATTGCAGCGGTGGCGCGCCTCAATTTGGCACCACTCTTACGGCGTACGGTTCTCGGCATACTTGTCGCCGCCGCTCTGGCACAGGTGCGTAACCTTCTGCGCCTCTCTGAGCCATATGGCCAGAATAAGCACCCGTACTATTAATGCATGATGTATAGTGACGATCCAAGGTTTTTGCTGGGCAGAGACGCCCTGTTGATGAACTTTATTGCATTAAGTTTGGGGCACTACGAGAGCCTGTCCGCATACATCAAGTATTGCAACGAGAACAGGCTGCACCGGCCCCTTGACATCGGCAGCTACCAAACCCTGCCCGAGGCGTTCTCGGACAAGAAGGCCACAAAAGCGATCAGGAAAAACAATCCCAACTGGATGGAGATGGAGTCAGAATGACGGTGCGACATAATCTTCGTATAATATAAGTGTCGAATGATCAAAATAAACTAAATAACGCTGATGTAAACTAATACTTGTGGAAGAAACCGGCGCCAGGTGCGAGCACTGCAACAGCGCAATCACAGAGTACTACAACCGCAGGTATTCGGGCATGCGCGGCAAATGCATGCACTGCATGGTGGATTTTCCGCTGGAGTGAGAATTGACAGAGCAGTCAGACGCAGAGCCGACTACAGCAAAGAAAGAATCGACAAAGAAGCTTACCACGTCGAGCATTCTCAGCAACCGCGGCGGTATGGCCGGCGCAGCGGGTGATGCAGGTTCCTCAGACGAGGACGCGCCAGAGGCGCGTGCGGGCGCCGACGACGCGTCGGTAGTTGACATGCTCATGGACAAGACCGCAGAAAGGACGCCTGACTTTGAGACCATGATGCACGATACGCAGATGCGCGTCCGGAAATCCCTCGAGGTGGGATACGAGTACGACGGTATTGCGGACGAGTCGGACCGATACCTCCGCAAGAACGTCCTCAAGCACATCGAGATAGCAGTAATGTACGTGGACCTGGTGGGTTCCACCCATATGGCGCTCGAGTTCCCTCCCAAAATGGTCGCCGTAATAATGAGCGCGTTTGCGCAGGAGATGGCATACGTGATAAAGCAGTACAACGGATACGTGCTAAAGTTCGTGGGAGATGCAGTGATAGGGTACTTTGTGGCAGGGGCCAACCCACTGTTGACGGCCTACAATGCAGTCAACTGCGCAAGATCCATGATATCGGTCATACGCGACGGCATAAACCCCATCCTTGGCCAGTACTACTATCCCGAGCTGAAGGCAAAGATCGGGATCGATTGCGGCCAGAGCATAGTGGTCAGGTACGGCTCGGATGCCAAGATGTCCCACGTGGACCTGATAGGGCCGGTGATGAGCATTGCGGCCAAGATCCAGAACAAGGCGGCCGCCAACCACATACTGATAGGATCCGACGTTTACGATATACTGCATCCGGAGACAAAGAAGATGTGCAGCCTGATGAAGTGGGACAAAGACGAGTGGTCGTACCGTTCGCGCAAGTCAGGCGGAATCTATTCGGTATACGAGGTAAGCCCTATCGACGCGCAATCCGGCAGCCCGGGCCACCCGTAGGAATGACTACCGCATGCGCGCACGCCGCTGCCGACGTGCGGCCTAGACGGTAAACTTGCCGGGGCGCTCAACACGCTTGCCAATACGGCGCTGCCCGGTTCGGAATTTCCTGCATCATATGTGGCCATTCTGGTGCGTTCGAACACGTGGAGATGCCAAAATTCCGGCCGATCCGGAGGATCCATACTGAGCTTTAAGCTTTTCGTCGTTTTCGCGTTCGGGATCTGGACAACGCCGTAGGGACGCCGTACGGTTTGGAGGAAATGGGCCATACGTCACGTTAGGTCGCCGGACTTCAAAGCAACAGGTGGCGCGGGGAGGGGGATCTAAAGTGCACATGTAGGGAAAACTGTCTATTCCCGTTATATTCTAGATCGCACGGCCGCCGGCCTTGCCTCATGCCCGTTAGAACTTGCGCAAGACTCGTGGGCGCGTAACAAGCCCTCCAGTGACAGGCTATCTGTTGGATAGTAACAAAGAAATCTTTGTTACCGTCCACGCGTTTGCCGTCGTCCGTTTCGGTCTGCCAGCAATCCGGCCATCGGATCCCCCGCGCGACAGACGGGGGGCAGCACCCCCTTTCACCCCCCCGGCCACAAGGCCCGTCTTTCGTTGCCTAGATTCCAAAGTCGTGCCCGAAACTGTGCCTGATGATCTCGGGATACTTGCATGGTATGCCCCGCTCGGACTCGGCGTGCACGTGCCATGTGGCGACATACTCGGCCTCTTCCACCGTGACCACCCCCAAATACTGCACTATGTCGACGACCTTTCCGCCGTTCCTGCAGTTTGCGACAAATGTGTCGTACCTTTCCACGGTCTCTGTAAACTCGAATTCCTCAGGCGGGTCATGTTTGTTCAGGCCCCCGTGTCCGATGCTGGCGTCGTCTGAAAACGTTATGACGCCGACGGTCTCGGAGACCGGGACCATCTTTTCTATGGCCCAGACCCCGCCCGCGCTGCCGACGGGATCAAGGTGCATCTCCCCGTCGATGCCGTTGGAGCCGAAGATGTATGTGATCCTAAAGTCCCATAAATCACTGGGACGCTCATAGCAATACTCGTTGCCCGAGGGGGCGACAAAACATGTAGAGTCCTGCTGTTGCTTGGTTAGCTGAAACCTGTCGGGATCCGAGGAATATGCCATGTGCGCCACGACAAAGTCGTTGTAGGGGACGGAATACGCGTAAAAGTCGCTTATTGCGGCGTGGTTGACCGAAAGCAGGATTGCCCCTACCGCCACTGCCGATATGGCCAAGAGAAGGTCGGTGTTCATCCGCTCTGTCCCCGCCCCCCGGTTCTCCCTTTCAGGTATCCGGCCAAGGAGTAAATCCCGCTGCCGGCCAATGCGGTAATGCCTGCCGCCATCATGTAGCCTCCAACCGGCGTTGTAGCTCTTACCACCGTGGGGGTGATGGGAGTCACGCTTTCTGGTAGGTCCACCAGAGGCTCGGAAGTCACCTCCTCAAGGCTCAGCACGGTTACGGCTGTCCCCAAAAGGAGGGTGGCCGCTGCTCCGATGGCGATGTATCTGACCTTCATCTTCTCCTCCTGGGCATCCCGGCTGCCGCAGGAGGCGGCGCGATCGCCGAAAAGTACGCAGGTTCCGTATCGTTGCTGCCCGCAGCTCGTCTGGTCCCGGGCTGGATCCCGCAAGTTGAGACTGCCGCTGGCATGAAAAAGGAAACACCGCCGGCAATTTATCATCTTCCGCCACCGCAGTGGGCGGCGTTGTAGCACATAAACCGCGCAGCATGCGTGCCCTGCGGGCGCATGTACGTCAGATGCCCGTTCGCATCGTGAATCTCAGACGGCGATTTGACACGAGGGCCGGCTTTCCTGCAACAAAGACCCGTATCAGATGAACTGTTCACACGTAATGGCTTCGCGGGCGCGTCGGCATCGGAGCCCGCGCATGATACGTCAGGCTGCGGATGCTCTGGTGTCTTCGACGTGCATCGGCGGGGCCGTGCCTGCGAATTCTGCGTAAAACGAGTCTGCGCGCCGGGCGTCAAGGGAGATCTAGAGTGCATGTAGGGTAAACTGCCCGTTTTTTATCCTATCATCTCGATCATGTTTGCAGACACGCTACCGCGAAATGCCTGCATGATGCGCATCCGCATGTCTTATCGGGGCTCCGGCGAGCGGTGGACTGGTACTTGACTTGCCCTTTACTACCCGTGACGACTTTGCACTTATGCCGTCGTAGGCAGTCCAGAAGTATGCAGCGGGGGTTGGTGCGCAGTTCAGAGAACCGTCCCGGCACGAGGGGGTCTGGCGTATAAAACCCTCAACAGCGATTTGAAGTAAAAAAGATGTCACAGGCAGGCCAGTCACAAATTACGAACCAATCTACCGCTAGTCAAAATGCTTTATTATCTACCATGTAATAGTATCAAAATGACAACCGGCTATCTTGAGATGTTTGCGGAGTTCTTCACCAAACGAGTAAAAATGTCAAGCACGTACAAACCCATACTCTTGCGCTCCCTCCTAGACATAGGAGACCTTGATGATCCCAAAAGGAGTGATGGACTAGTCGGCAGGGAATGGCTTGAGCGCAAAGACGGCAGGCTTATTGTGGATCTGAACTTTGTTGCGGCAAGATTTGCAAAGTATTACTGGGACATGAAGTACAGCTTTAAGATGAGGCAGTCCCAGTCTCCGAAGGATGCCAACATTGTGAGAATGATAGAAGAGTGCCACGGGGGCCGCAAAAAACCCCCGACCGTACAGGAGCTTGCAGGAGACGAGATGGCGGACTTTAGAAAAAAGGTGATCACCAAAAGCATAAAGCCGCAGCCGCTGCGGTACCTGCTCACGGACATGCCGAAATTCTATGAAAGGACGGCGCCAAACGTAATATCATTTGACGAAGGGATAGTGCCGTTCATGCACAGGCACAGGACCATACTGAGAAAGGGTATCAACAACGTTCTGACAAAATATTTGGAAAGGGTGAACCGCTCGACTCCCAGCATAGCAAACAAGGTGGACTGCGAGACTGCGGGGCGCATCCAGCTGCCGCGCAAGATGCGGGATTTCATACAGGCAAAGCACGGGTTCAGGTGTTTTTACTGCCAGAAGAGACTTGACAGCGGCCGCTGCCAGCACATAGACCACGTCATACCGTACAACTACGTATTTTCCACCGTTCCGTACAACTGCGTACTGGCATGCCAGAGATGCAATTGTGTAAAGTCAGACAGGCTTCCGGAGCGCGAGATTTTCGACGGCGTGCTTGAGCGCAACGACAACATCAAAGAAGAGATGTTCAGGTCATTTGAGTCCGTCTATGAGGAGGGCGCATACAGGCGCCTCTTTGAGTCGTGCGCCGACGAATACAACGGGAATGACTTTTTTACGCCGTCGCGGGATCCCGTTAGAGGGTGAACGGGATGTCTTCAAAAAGAGACAAGAGATTTACAGTATGGACGTCTATACACCACATGATACGCGCGCTTGTGCAGGAAGAAGGATCCGCGGCAGCAGATATGGTGGCCAAACTTGATTCTGATGCGTGGGGCGCCAGGGAATCGGCCCGTCGACCTTACCACACGCGTGATCAAAAGGGACATGCCCAAGAGGCCCAAGGCTGCACTGGACCCGTTCTGATCTGGCCGGAGATCTCAGGACTAGCAAGGCGGGCTGCGTCAACATCAGCGCCGAAATACGAGGGGGTGAGAACGCATGGTTACCGCTGAACTCATATCTGTTATGGTTGATCGCATAGTCAAGCGATTCCAACCAAACTGCGTCATACTCTTCGGTTCCCAGGCGCGTGGCGATACAAACGAGTCAAGTGATGTGGATCTGATGGTCGTGCTGAACCACGTCCCAAACAAGCACCACACCGCAGTAGAGATACGGCGCTCGTTGAGGGACGTGCCAGTCAGCAAAGACATCATAGTGGTCACTTCAGGAGAGATCGAACGGGAGGGAGACGTGATGGGGACCATAGCCTATGAGGCTCTTCGAGAAGGAAAGATTGTGTATGAAAAAAGATAATTCCAAAGTAGAAAACGTAGCACTGCGGTGGCTGCGATACTCATACAATGACATGTATTGGCGCTTCGTTTGATAAATTCCGATCCGAGCGCGCCCGCGCACGCCTGCTGGCTGTGCCAGCAGACTGCAGAAAAGGCCTTAAAAGCCGCGCTTGTACTGGAACAAATCCGCTTTCCACGTACACATGACCTAGACACCCTGCTTGACATGCTTCCAGAAGGCTGGGCCGTAAAAAACGAACACAAGGATCTGTCCGAACTGGCCGACTGGGCTGTCCACGCCAGATATCCAGGTGACTGGCCCGAGCCCACTCGTGAGGATGCGGTCGGGGCCGAGTCTACAGCGCGCTCGGTTTATGATTCGGTGGCTGCGGAATTTGAGCGTCGCGGCATACCTGTCAAGTTTGGGTGACACACTGATTGCTGTAAAGTGGGATACATGAAAAAAGGCGCGGGGAGGGGGATCTAAAGTATACATGTAGGGAAAACCTTCCATTTCGTTCAGTTTGGACGGCGCGAGCGTAGATCGACCACATCATGAGATCGCACTCCCACCCACCCGTCTTACGGGACGCGCCTTTTTAAAATTTTGAGTGTAGGTAGGCTTTCCAAAACTGTATGGCCGCGCACCATGCGCACTCTACCTGATCTTGACATGATGCGCACCCGGCAGTGTCGCGGGACGCCTCTAGACCCGCTGCCATCTTTTTCAAGTTGTTTTCAACTCGAACTCTGCCGTCCGGATTCGTGCCTGTCAACATGCAGATTCGGGGCAAAGTGAGATTTAACCCTACTGTTGGGTTCGATCTAATTTTTGATTCGAATTCTATAAAATGTATATTCTAAGCATTGTAGTGTCATATGCGCATGTCCGGAAGTACGGCGTGGCGATTGCATTCGGACATCTGCATATTGTCAGAGCAACAGGGTGGTGTCAGGGTTGTATAGGGGTGATGAACAGTGGTCATCATACTCTTAGAACGACTAAAGAACCATCGAATTCGGTTACGGTCCAGAAAGGATAAGATCTTACGGTCATGAGTAGCAACCTCGTAGACGATGTCAGATGCAACATGATATTTGAGATGTATGAGGACTGGGATCGTAGTTGCTATGATGACGGGTTACTTGTGGTCCAACGACATGCGTTTCTTCATCTTCTATGAATGATAGGACTAGGAAGAGTAGGAGGAAGAGGAGTAGGAGGAAGAGGAGTAGGAGGAAGAGGAGTAGGAGGAAGAGGAGTAGGAGGAAGAGGAGTAGGAGGAAGAGGAGTAGGAGGAAGAGGAGTAGGAGGAAGAGTAGGAGGAATAGAAAGTATTTTTATAGTACGAGGGTTATAGTGAGGTATCAGAATCTGAATTCCCCAGACTAACGTAAACCTTTGGGTATAGCGATGGTACTGGGGTTAAGATGTAGATTCTGGGCTTATCATTCTAATAAGTCGCGTCGCATATCTATACGTAACTTCTTTACCGGGTCAAGCTCCTTACATTGTTTGATCTTGGTGCCACGTCTGTTACACCATGCTATTGCGTCAGCAATCTCGTATGCCTTGCCTTCTTCTACAACACCCATCTTCCAGTTAGTGCCTGTTTTGACCATGTCTGAGTCACATTGCATAGTGACATCCTTCAATTCACACCCTCTGGAAAACATGAATGATTCTGCTATGTCACGAATTTCTTTAAACAATAAGTGATCAAAATGCTTGTACATATTTCTCCTTGGCACGTTCCTAGTTTTGAATCGTGGATCGGATAGTATCTCTTCGATGATTTTCTGTTTCTGCACATGCAAGCATGCCGCTGACAGGTCTTTATCTTTGAGATCCAGATTCCGAATTACTCTTTGTTGTTTGGGTTTACTCAAACGCGTCATGTGAATACTGGGAATGCCGATTCTCTGGTGTGCTCTCTCTATACTGTCTGGCGTACCAAAAACCAATGCAATGTACATTGCTTGGCCTCTGGGGCAAGCGTCTCCGGACACATCTGCTCCTACTATTATCTTGGACATGGTTTGTCTGACATGTGTATTTTGTAAAAATGTTTTGCACTGCTTGGGTTGCTCTGTCGCATAACCCCCACTCCTTGTGAATCTTGGCAAAAATGGTGTCCCAGTGGCCTCTGCCTCCACACGCGGCCGTGCCTGCGTTGATACGGATTATGCGATTCGACCATCTGGGGAAGATGCCGCGGCTACCTCCGCTGGTTTTTTCTCCGGCATGCAGTACAGACGCACTATTGTATCAAAGACGCCCAAACGATTACGACTCTTTTATTATGGGTAGTCGCATGACGTGCATGTTCAAATGTCAGTACGTTAGGTGTAGCGAAAGGGCGGTGGAGCGGAACACGTGCTGTGCAAACCATCTGGAGCACGGTGAGCAATATTGGGGGGGGGGGGTGCCAACCAGCCTGTGGCACGCCATGACCGCAGCCCGATTATCTAGATCTGCCATCGTTTCCGGTTGTATGAGATGCGCAAAAAGATGTGTGTAAAACATTATAACATGCTTCCACTAGGATGAGTCGTATATGCATCTATGCGGGCATGCAATCCCAATACCATGCTTCATCCATTTGTCAGGGTCTCAATGCACTTAACTCACCGGCATCCAATCCCATACCCGCACCGCACAAATCCCTAACCATGATTTTTCACGCTTCGTGATCCCTTCTTCCTGAATTCGCGGTACGTGCTCTTTCTTTCCTCCCCTATGCACGTCCAAAAGTCGATCTCCTTTTTCAGCATCCAGAACACGATCCTGAGCATCTTGGCTGCTACCGCGACCTTTGCCTTTGAGCCGCCGCCTGTAGCACGAAGATGGGCGTGACGTGAGATGGTTGCCACACGGCCTATGATGGTGGACATAACACGGCGTGTTTGTCCGCCCTCCGGTGACGCTCCTATCTCCTGCTGCGCCTGTTCTGTCTTCGGGGCGTGCGCCTGTCATCACGAACGCGGTATTTTGACGACTTTCTGTCTTCGAGGTGCGCCGCGCCGGATGTTTTCGCCCTTCCGCGGCGTGCGTCATGATTGCGATTGGATCTGCCCCTCCTCGCTTGGTGGTCTTCACACGGTCTTGTCTTGATGTCCGATCCTGCCCGAATGTGTGAGACCAACTCGGACACGCTGAGCGGCTCATAGCAGACCATCTCGGCGCATACGTTGACTGATCGTCGCTCCGCATTGACAAAGGGGTACGATTTGGGACTGTTGTTGTGCTTGTCACCGTGGACTATCCAGCCGTCATAGCCTGCAGGTCTCTCAGGATCGTGCATAAGTAGCAATCTGTAGCCGTCATATTCGATCCCGTGCATGGTGTGTATGACAGTAGCCTTTGTGATTGGATCCGTGTCGTGGTTTCCGCGAATAAAGCAGATCTCGCCGCTCAGCTTTGACAGCCAGTAGTCGATGGACCTGTGCCGCCGGCCAAACGTCATGTCACCAAGAAAGAAGACCCTGCCCCCATTTCTGAGCGCACGGTTCCAGTTTTTGATCAGGGCGTCGTTCATAGAATCTGCCGATCTGAACGGCCTGTTGCAGTATTTTATTATGTTGGTGTGATCAAAGTGCGTGTCGCTGAACAGAAACGTCGAGTCTCCGGGAACACCCTCAAACGTTATTTCGGCTTCCCTGCGTCCGCCTCGCGCAGCACCTTGGCGCGCCCGAACCTGCCCTTTGGCATCCGAATCGTGCGCCTGTCCATCATGTCCGCCCCATGTGGCGTCTTGTCGGATCTGTCCGCGCCCCGTACAGTGTGAAGAGCCGGATCCGTAACGGTGGTTGCGGGGTTCTGCCACGTCCCTGTTGCGCATCTTGTTCAAAACCTGCTGACGGGTCAGCATTCGGCGCTGAACAAGATCAAACTCGCAATCAATCTTGCCCTTGTTTAACAAGGTGATTCCCTCACATGTGCCGTTCGTCCTTACCGAAGCCCCGTTCAGGTAGTTTTGGATCTCGTCGAATTTTTCAGCGATATCGTTTATTGCCACGGTTGCGTGAAAGTTGAACTTTTTATTCTTGTCTATGCTCACATCTTTGGGGTTTGTTATGGGGAGAAGCTGCTCGGAGAGAGACTGTCTAAACTTTTTCATCTCTGGGCTGGGGCATATCTTAAGATAAATGACCCTCTTTTTAGGAAACAGTTTGAACCATCTGTGCTTTTCATCAAAATCCCCAAATCCGTCTATCTCATAATGAAGCTCGTTGTACGGCATTGCCACATCGCGAATTGCGCGCCTTACATCCTGTATACGGCGTGTTTGGAAGGGCCCAAACAGCGTGACGTGCGGCACCGGGCGTCTCTTGACCGACCCCTTGACGCCGAACCTGCGATAGAGATCAAATATGCAGTCCCGCGCAATAGAGCGCGCCTCCCCCCTCATGCGGAATTCTATCAGGTATGACACATGGGCGCCTAGTCGCAAGCGTATAAAAAAGCGCCCGTGCCGCCCTTGGTCCTGCACTGCTGCGCGTTTCGCGTCGTGACTTGTCGCGGCATCCAAACATTGGACGCGGTACCACCTGCTGCGTGCGGCAGGCCGAAATCGCGGGGGATGGGGCAGATCCTGAAAAATCAATAGGCTCAAGACAGGCACTCAGTTGCGAGTGACGAATGGGGCAGACATGTTATGCGCCGCGGGTGTTTTTTGTACTGCATTGCTAACTAGCTGTTGTGACAACTCACCGCCAGCACCCGCCCCCCATACCAGTCCGGATGCTTTCGCACATGCCCACAGTGACGGGCGCCGTGAGCTTAAAAATTAAGATAACAATGGATTGTACTTACTGCGGCGACAGCACCCCTGCCTGCGAGCGCCGCCCATTGCCACGGCGGCCGCGGCCACCGGGCTGCCGCGAGACTGCTGTTCCAAACAATGCATCCCATGGAAACTAGCAGAAATTCTGCGTCGCATACATGCTCCCACGCCCGTCGAACGCCACTCCCACACCGAGCTCGTCGTACGAGGAGTCCATGATGTTGGCCCTGTGCCCGGGACTCTGCATCCATTCTGAGACGATGTAGCGGGACACGTCCTTGGCGGTGTCGCACCTCGGTATGCCGTTGTATTGGAATATGTTCTCGCCCAGCCCGTGCGTGTAATGCGTCCCGTGGTTTTTCGTGCAGCCGTACCCGGCCATCTCCCCGCGGGCGGTCTGGTCCCGGCCCTCGGGCGTGACGTGTGAAAAGAAGTCGCGGACCGCCATGTCCTCGCTGTGCGCCCCCGCGATACCGTCTATCACGGGGACGCGCCTCAGTGGTTCCAGGCCGCCGAACACGCGCTGTTCGTTGGTGTACTGGTGGATGTGGGACTCGATGTCCGACGCGTTCAGTGCAGCCGTCTCGACGCACGTAAAATCACCCTGTTGTACTGCCGGCATGACGAAGACAACCCCAAACAACACCGCGGAGACCAGCGGCCCCAGCCATTTGACGAGCCCGTATCCGGATCCGCGGAACCTGCGGGCGGACGAGCGGCGACGGTAGTGGCGGCGCCTGTGGTGCGTGTGGCCTCGCCTAAACCTCGGCATATGGCGGCAAAAGCCCACCGGCAATTAATACGGATCGCGCACGGCCCCAGCTAATGATCATGAGTGTGTTCAGTGGGTGGACGGGCGGAGGTCCGGCCCGTCTTCCTCGGCCTCCAACATGTAGACACCGTCCGGTCAGGATGCTTTCGATCAAACGTCACCCATCTTCGAGTACTTTGTATTGCGCGTTTCCGCCGCCGCTTTATCCAAAAACCGCTCCCATCACGCCAGAACCAAGGTAAGACAAGCAAATTTCATCACTAGTACATAATGAATAACGATCAATGCAACAACAGGCCAAAGAGCAGTGACATGCCGTACGCGATCCCTCGAATCAATACGCGGTTTTCACTCGGCATCGCCATGCCCTCGTCAACACCATGTTTGGAAGCGACAGGCGCGTCCACGCACATAATCAGGAACCGCTCCGTGCCCCATCACGCTCGTCTCCAAGGCCCAGAAGCGCATCCCGCACGCGGGCCTGCTGGACCCCTAGTGCCATCCTGAGATCCGCGAGCTGTACGCCCACGGACGCCAGCTTGGATCTGATCAGCGCGATCTCGTCACTGGAAACCGAGATCGAGACCCTGTGCTTCATCACATGGTACGCGCGCCTCTGCTTATAACGCCGAATGAACACGGCGGGCCTTGCGCTGGCCCCGTCAGGCAATACGCGTCCAAATCCTGGGGGGAGGGGGGGAGGGGGGGAGGAGGAAACGTCGCGTGCAGCCTCTATGGTGACGCGGGCCCTAGCGGCCCCCGGTCTTTGAGAGCAAGAAGTTCTCAAGTATCTCCCGCACCGACGCATAGCTGCTCTCAAGCTTTGCAAGGCGCTCGTGTAGATCCTCGTTCTCCCGCTCGATCTCCCCACCTTCCTGTCGCTTATTGCGGCCTGCCTTTCGATGGCGCTTCGGAGCTCGGCCTCTTCTGATATGGTCAGGTTCGGCACCGCCGCCGCATACTGCTCAAGCAGGTACTCCTCTGACGGCTTGTAATAGTTCTCCGCGTGCCCCATCATCTTCTCCACGTCGATGGTCTTCATGGTCCGCTCAGCGTTGGTTTTGAAGCACTTGCGGAACCCGTGGATCTGCTTGAACTCGTGGCCCACCGCATCGGCGCGTCGCTTGTCTCGTATGTTGATCTTTTTGAGGAACTTGCCCACCATGTTGGATATGGTCTTTGAGGCAAGCGGTGTGGCCACTGCCGGGTCTTTTTTCTCCTCGGTTTTGCGGTACGGATGCGAGTCCCAGGCGTCACGCATGAGCGGCGACGCGTCCGTCACTCTCTCGCCCGCATCTTCGCGCATGGCCCTGTATCGTAGCAGCATCTCGCAACACTCCGGCGTCACAAACGTGACGTACTGCTCTGCAGAGCCCCTGTACGCCACCACGCGCGCTGCCCTGACATCCTTGCCGTCTGCATCCGCCACCGGGGTCACGTCCCCCCAGCGCATGCCCTCAAACGCGCCCACCCTTATCCCGGAGCTGGCGCACGTCAGGATGATGCACTTGATCCGCGTGTCCACGGATTCCATCATGTGCCGGATCTTCTGGATGGTTGGGGCGCGGTCGCTCCCGGTCTTGCGGACGCGCGGCATTATCTTTGTTATTTTTTCCACGATATGGCGTCCTCCGTCGTTCATCTCAAAAAAGAGCTTGAGCGACACGACCGTCTGGTTTATCGTCGAACCCGACACCTTGTTACTGTGCTACTCGACAGTCTATGATGAGCCGCTGCATAGACGCCGGGCTGCCCGCGCCTCCGCGGGCAGCCGGTCCGGCGTCATGCCGCACCGGCGCAGGAACTGGGAGATCTTTTTCGAGTACGACTCCTTTGTGGCCTCGCTGTGAAACCCCTTGAGAAACTGCCGGACCGGCTCGCACCGCACGTCGAGCATCTTTGGCATCTGCGCGTCCATGTGCTTGGTACACGTGTATTGATTAAGTATTTCTACTCTATTTGGAGCGCGGGGAGGGGGATTTGAACCCCCGAGTTCTTTCGAACATGGGATTAGCAATCCCACGCCCTACCGGGCTAGGCGATCCCCGCACGCAGGAAGACGCCAAGCCGCACAATTAAATTGATGCTGTCGGCAGCGGCGTTCTCATTCGGATTCTCCCCGCTCCGGCAGTCGGGCCGGGGTGATGCTGTACTCCTCGTGAAACTGGGCGTAGTTCCTTACGATATCTTTGAGCGGTACCCTGCGGCCTCCTACCATCTTGAGGTCCACGTCCACCTTGTTCGTCTTGTTGTTTATAGTGACTATGTTGTATGTATTCTCAAACAGTCCTCGTACGCGCTCGGATGTGGCAGTGCCTGCGTTGACCACGGTCAGCCCGCCAAAAGCCCACATCCAAGGCCTGTGCTTGTGCCCACACAAGACGAGATCGACGCCGGTCTCAAGGATCGTCCTCAGCACGTCGCCGGCGTCCACCACCGTTAGCTGGTCGGATCCCGTGTCGGGAATGGCTATCAGGTGATGGTGCATTGCCACAATCTTTGTCTTTTTGGCGTACTTTTGCAGTGTCCGCTCAATCCACAGGTTCTGACGGTAGCCCACCTCGCCATCGTTCCTGTCGGGACGGGCGGTGCCCACTGTTATCAGCACGATGTTGTCGCCAAGCTCGTTGACCGACTGGAAGGGGAAGTATTTTCTGAAGAGCAGGTAACCCGTGTTGCGGTAGTCGTGGTTTCCGCTTATGGCAATTATTTTGCCGGCGTCAAACCTTGAGACCAGCGACCTTGCCTTCTCATACTCCTTGACCAGCCCCTCGTTTGTCAGGTCGCCCGTAATGACAATGACGTCCGGCCGCATGCCGTTGACCTCGGAGACCAACGCCTCGAACTTTTCTGGAAGGAACTGGGAGCCCACATGCAGATCAGAGATCTGGACAATCTTCACAATCATATCTGGCAGAAGGATAGTATTAAACACGTCCTATAGGCCGTATGGGGCGGCCATAGTGCGGGCCACCGAAGGCGTCCCTCCCCCCCCTCCCTCCCGACATGGACACCCGAAGCGGCAGGCACGCTGCAGGCGGCCAACTAGAGGACACGCAATAAAAAAATGGGAATGCCGGGAGCGCGGCCCGCCTCAAAGGTTGCGCCGGGACAGAAATTCACAGGTCCAATCTTGGGTGCCGACTGGCCGCGCCTGGTTCGTATGCACACAGCCGGCCGCGCTGCCGCGCCCGTCCCTTCTGCCGCGCGGCATGGCCGCAGCTTCAAAGGATTAAATAATATCGCGCTCGTTTCAGCATGACTTGGGCACGAAGACTGCGGCCGTGATGAAGGGCGACGGCATAGGACCTGAGGTGGTGGACGCCATGCTCATGGTGGTCGGAGAGTGCGGCCTCCAGGCGGAGATTGTAATGTGCGAGGCCGGCTCGGAGCAGTGGGACCGAAACGGCAGGGCGGACAAGTCGTACATACCAGACTCGACCATGGGGATACTGGAGGAGTCAGACGCCTGCTTCAAGGGGCCCACCACGACGATACCCGTGCCCGGCGCCCCGAGAAGCGTGGCCGTCACGCTGCGGCAAAAGTTTGATCTGTACGCAAACATCAGGCCCACCAAGACGTACAGCCGGCTCTCGCCGGACGCCGGGCTTGACTGCGTCTGCTTTAGGGAGGCGACAGAGGGGCTCTATACCGGCATAGAGGCCCGCATAACGGAGGATACGGCCATTGCAATCAGGAAGATAACGAGACAGGGCAGCGAGCGCATCATAAACGCCGCCGTCAAGTGGGCGTCTGACCACGGCATGAAGAAGATGGTCGCGATCACAAAGAGAAACATCCTAAAGGAGACTGACGGGATATTCTGGGACGCGGCGCAGCGGGGCGTACTCAACACGGAGATGGAACTCTCCGAGATCTACATCGACAACATAATGCAGCAGCTTGTGGTCAACCCTGCCCAGTTCAACGGAGCGGTCCTGGTCAGCACGAACCTCTTCATGGACATAGTGTCCGAGCTGGCATCCGGGCTCGTGGGATCAATCGGACTCATATATTCTGCAAACATCGGCGACCGCTTTGCAATGTTCGAGGCGGCCCACGGCAGCGCCCCCCAGTTTGCGGGCCAGAACGTCGTGAACCCGGTCGCGGCCATATGCTCGGGGGCGTGGATGGCCAGGTATCTCGGCGAGGCGGACATTGCCGACGCCATATTTGCCGCCACCGAGTCGGTGGTCAACGAGGGCAGGACCGTAACGTGGGACATCGGGGGCGACGCAAAGACCACCCAGATGGCAGACGCCATATGCGCAAAGGCAAAGGAGTCTCTGCGCCGCTAGGCGCCCGCTGCCACTGAGCACTCCACCAGCAGCAGCTCCTCAAAGAACAGTTTTTTTCTTGCCACGATGCGGGCGTCGGTAAAGCCCGCCACCATGGCGTGCCTCATCAGGCCGTCATAGTCAGAGAGCGTGGTGGTTACGATGGCAAACCTGCCGCCGGGGCGCACGTTGCCGTATACAGAGTCCAGTATGCGGGCAGGCACCTCCAGGCCGCCCGGCCCCCCGTCAGTCGACTCGAACGTGACTGAATCCGTCGCAAGGTACGGGGGGTTGCACACTGCAAGGTCGAACTCTGCGCGTATCGCGTCAGAGCCGCTGCAGCATACCAGGTTCTCCGTGCGGTATGCGCCAGACTGGTTCCGGAGCACCCTGCAGTTGATGTCGGTCCCAACCACGAACTCAAATGAGTCGCGTAGCAGTCTTGTGATGTATCCGGAGCCGCTCCCCACGTCCAAGGCCGTCAAACCTCTGGGTGTGCGTTCTATGTAGTCTGCGAGAAAAAAGGTGTCCTCCGACGGAGGGTACTCGTCCTGCTCCACCACGGGCCTCATTCGTGCGGGCGGAAGTCCCTCCCGCGCGCGGCTTGCAGCAGAGTCACGTGGCGCGCCCGGCATCATTCACACCCTTGCAAGCACAGAGTCCGCCAAATCCACCACGTCTTGGACGGACAGGTCGTCGAGGCGCAGCGGCCTGTCTGAGCTGTCGAATACCTCGCCACGTGTGCCGTCTGCATGCAGCCGGCGGCCGGATATGTGGCCGTTGGCGTCCCTGCCGTGGCCCCTGTGGCCGCTGTCATCACCGCCGCCACCACCGCAGATCATACCTACCAGAGTGGAAATCCGCTTGCGCCTGTATGAGAAGATGCGGTTGATCATAGAGATCCGGGCGCCCTCCAGCGTGCGCCTTCGAGCCATCGCGAGAACCACCGAATCCACCCCGGGCCTGGGCTCAAAGCAGGAGGCCGGAACGTCCATTATGGCGCGTATCTCAAAACAGTACTGGGCCACCACGCTGATTGCGCGCCTCCTGCCGCGCGCGTGCGGGCCACCGCGGTCGTCACCGGCGCGGGGGCTTTTCTCCCCGCGGGGCGAGGCGCCCGCGAGCAGTTTTGACGCAAACTCCCTTTGGACCATTACGATGCAGCGCTCAAAGCCGGAGGATGCAAGCTGCTCCACCGCACGCCGGCTGCGCGAGTAGGGCAGGTTCGATACAAAGACGGCGCAGTCAGAGGTGGATACCGTAGAGTGGCTGTCTGCCGCGTTTCTCCCCTTCGCAGGACCGAGCCCGTCGCCCCGCACGACCTGCAGGTTTCCAAACTCTGAGAGCGTCGTGCGCGTCTCGTCTGCCAGTTCCCGGTCCAGCTCCACGGAGACCACGCGGGCGGCCCTTTTGCACAGCAGGCCGGTCAGGATGCCGCGCCCAGTCCCCAGCTCAAACACCCCCTCGCCGTCCCTGATCCCGGCAGCAGAGACTATGCGCTCGGCCACGCCCTTGGATACCAGAAAGTGCTGCCCCATTCCCTTCTTTTGTCGTACGTTTCCGACCGTCCTGTAGCCGCGACCTCCAGACATGTCGGGGCGACCGCTGCCGTCACTGCCGCCCCTCGTGCCGCTGACTGGACCGCTCGGTCCTGCCTTTCGCCCGAGGTACGCGCCCTGACTATTGGGGGGCTGATTTGTGGGGGAACCGTGCAATGCGGCGGTCATGGCTGCAGTCGGCGTCATTTCCGGGCGCCTACCTCTTTACAAATATGTTGACTCGCCGGCTCCGGCCGCTCATCTCAGACACTATGCGCTCGGCTATGTGCCCGACAGGGTCGCTGAGGCCCACCCGCTCCTGCAGATCCGCATAGCTCTCGAACCGTTGGCGCTCCCGCTCGTCAAGCATCGCGTTCATGTACGTCTTGCCTATGCCGGGTATCAGCTCCAGCGCATGCACGCGGGGGGTTATCGGGCCGGCATTGTTGAGGTACGATACAAATTTCTGCTCGTTGTTTGTCACGATCGTGGTTATCACCCCCTGCAGCTCGTTCTTGGCGGACTCTGACAGCATCTCGTATGAGATCTTTCCCAGAACCGATGCCACCTTTGTCCTGCCGGTCTTGCCGATGCGGAGCCTCTCTCCGTTTGCAAACCCGGATCCCGGCACGCCAAGCAGCTCCAGCAGCGTGAGCTTGTTCTCGCCCACCGCCGTTACTATCGTGCCCTCCTTGCCCCTGACGACGGATGAGCGGCCGCGGCGCGTGGGGCCAAGTACGTACGCATACTCCTCGTACGTTCTTGTCCTTGGCGGGTCGGTGTTCAACGCGAACCTGCCCCCAGATTAGAAAGCAGCTGACGCAATCCTTTTCACCAACTACTGCCGCCACCGCCACGGTTATTGTTGCCGCCGGCACGCAATCATGTTATAATCACCGTCATCATACCCGGGCTAGGAGGAGCGCTCTCGTACTATCTTGAGCATCTTCTCCAAGGTCTCTGCAAGTATGAGCTTTTTCCATCCGAACGTAAATGAGCGCAGCTCGGCCATGCTGGTGGGCTTGATGTTCACAATCTCAACTGCCTCGTCCTCCGTGAGGCTGCAGTCCTTGATGAGGAGTTTTTTCATCTCCGCCGCATTCTTGGAGTCCGTAGTGGCAAATTTTGAGACATAGTCAAACGTCCAGCGCTGTATCTGGTCCATGTCCTCCGGCTCAACCTTGCCGAGTATCTCCCTTACCTCTGCAAGCGAGATGGATTGCCTGTCCTGTACCTCTTCCATTACGACACACCGAACGGCTTTATGTGATCCAGCCTAGTGATTAAGGTTTTGGTCTTGTTCCCAAGCTTTACGTCAAGCGTTATGGCCCTCCGGCCCACCTCAGTTACGACCCCGACCTTTCCGTGGTATCTCCTGTGTGGGAGCCCCTTGTGCTGCCGCGGGTCTATTATGACGAGCGCCTGCTGTCCCGTCTGGTATTCGCGCAACAGAAATGACACGCCGCGGGGGGCCCTTTTCTTCATGACGGAGCGGGACTTGTGCCTGAACCCGTGGGAGCGGCCGTGCGACTTTTTGGTTGCCATGCAGGGGCGGACTCGAAACCCTATTTAATCTAGTATACCTGCAGGCCCTCACGCCGGCAGTTGTCGCAGGCTCCACCGGTTTCCATTGGCCTGACAGCAGTGTTACGGGTATGGTCTCGGGCCGCCCCCAGGCCGCCGTGCAAGAAGGCGGCAGCTCGCCGGGCCTGGCCTGGCGCGGACGGCGGTTCCCGCGTCTTTGAAAAAAAGAAAAAAAAGGAATAGAAGCTACTCGTCGGAGAGCTCTGCATCTGTGAGGTCTATCTCCTCGTCAAGGTCGGCCGCCTCCGGGGCGTCCGTTGCGGACTCCGTTGCCGGGGTGGCATCGTCTGCGGTCTTTGCAGACTTTGCCTTTCTGGCGGGGGCAGCCTTGGCCTTGGAGGCGGCAGCAGGAGAGGGTGCCTTGGGATCGGCAGGCTCCGCATCCTCGGGTTTTGCCACTGCCGCGGTGGTGGTGGCCGCGGCCGCGGTGGTAGCAGACTTTGTCTTTCTTGTCTTGGCCGCGGCCTCTGCATCCTCGAGGTCCATTACGCCCGCCTCGCCCAGGGCGAAGAGTACCTCCTCCTCTGGATGGTGCGGGCTGTCGACCATGCGGGCGATCCGCTTCTTGCCGGCCTTTTTAAAGTAGATCCGGTAGGTGCTCGTATGGGCGACTACGTTTCCGCCTACGGGCCGGGTCGGATCCCCGAAGAAGACGTCCGGGGATGCCATGACCTGGTTGGTTGCAATTGCGGCGCAGTTGTAGATCTCTGCATAGCGGGACAGCAGGTGTACGAAATGGTTGATCTTCTGCTGCCTGTTTGAGAGGGTCCCGCGTCCGAGGTATTCGGAACGGAACAGCCCGACTGCCGAGTCTGCAACAATCAGTTTGATGTTGTTTGCCTCGATTACCGGACCCGAGCTCTCCAGAATCAGCGTCTGGTGCGAGCTGCTGTGCGCGCGCGCCACGGTAATGTTCTGCAGAACCTGCAGGGGATCCATGTTGTGGGCCTTTGCAATCGAGACGATCCTCTCGGGCCTAAACGTGTTCTCCGTGTCTATGTACAGAACACCGCCCTCGAGTCCTCCCTCCTCCTTGGATCTCTGGACCATCACCGACATGGTGTGGGCGAACTGCGTCTTGCCGCATCCAAACTCGCCATACACCTCGGTAAGTGCCTGGGTTTCAAGTCCTCCGCCAAAGAGGGAGTCGAGGCAGTCGGTACCGGTCGTAATGCGCCCGATCTTCTGCCTGTTATCGTAGATCTCGCTTGCGCTCACAAAGTCCCCGGCCAGCTTGCCACCGTCGACCAGGTGCTGCCTGGCCTTGTTGACGATCTTCTCTGCGGTGTCC
Organism: Candidatus Nitrosopumilus sp.; assembly: GCA_965207075.1. Classification (GTDB taxonomy): domain Archaea; phylum Thermoproteota; class Nitrososphaeria; order Nitrososphaerales; family Nitrosopumilaceae; genus Nitrosopumilus. The sequence continues at coordinate 590,943 of CBDBLO010000002.1, forward strand.
TTCTCCATCCCGGTTATCTCCGAGATTTCGACGGGGCCGCGGACTATGAGATCCATGACGTTGTGGATTCCCGCATCAGACAGCTTGCGTGTTGTAACTGGGCCGACGCCCTCCAAGCTGCTGAGTTTCATGTCCTCCATATGTGGCATAAAAAAGTACGGTATAATAAAGATATCTATTTGATGGGTACGGTACCAGAACCGTCGCGTTTCCATGTGGCGGTGTATCTGCAGTACGCGCTGATCCCGGGGTACTGCCGCACGGGATGCGGCAAACAGGTATTAGCACATGTGCCGCAGGCACGCCATGGGGAACAAGACCCTCGTCATACCGGACATACACAATCGGTATCAGACGGCAGAGGAGATAATAAGCCGGGAGCGCCCTGACCTGACTGTATTTCTGGGCGACTATTTTGACGACTTTGGAGACGGTCCGGAGATGGCAGAACGGACTGCAAAATGGCTCGCGCGCTCTCTAGAGTACGACGGTGAGGAGGGCGGCAGGATACACCTACTTGGGAACCACGACCTGCAATACATGGCGGGCAATTCAGATTACCGGTGCAGCGGGTACTCGGATGCCAAGCGGCGCGTCATCGACTCGTACGGGATAGACTGGGCCAAGCTGCGCCTCTACTACTGGGTAGGGGCGGCGGGTACCGGATGGCTGTGCACTCATGCCGGATTCTCAAACAAGTTGTACGTACAGCAGCGCAGGACAGAATCGGAGACTGTGCAGGATGTCCTCTGCCGCGCAGCAGAGGATCTTGCCGGGGCGTCGGACGGGAGCGTCCCGCACCCGTTTTTGGAGGCCGGGTGCAGCAGGGGCGGGCCCAACAGCGTGGGCGGCCTGATATGGTGCGACTATGGCGAGTTTGTGGACATACCGCACACGAGGCAGATATTCGGGCATACCAGGGATCCGGAGGTGCGGCAAAAAGTCTCGCCGGATTCGGCGCATTACTGCATTGACACGGTGCTGCGCAATTATGCGGTATGTGAGAGTCAAGACGTCGTGAGAATCAAGACAAACTAAGCGGATTGGCGCGCACCCGGAACCCGGCTCAGAGCGCGCCGTATCTGGCGTTCCTATTGTCGTCGTCGCCGTCGCAGTCGGTGTGGCCACTACGGCGGTTGTCATTGCCATTGCCATGCACTGCGCCGGCAACATCAGCGCCAGGCGGCGCCGGTCCCACTGATGCCGGCCTGGTTCTTTTGATCACTATGAAAACCGCGGCCGTTATGGCGGCGCCCGCCACCAAACCAGCTACGGCGCCCGTACCAAACCCGGGGCCGGCCTCTCCGGCGGTTACTGCAGACAATGAGCCTACAGCAGGCTGGGTTGTGTCGTCTGCGGCAGGCAGTTGAGTGTCGGGGGCGGCAGATTCAGGCGTGGGCGCCGGTGCGGGTGCCGCCCCACCGTCCGCGGCCGCCCCGTCCTTAGTTGTGTCCTTTTGCGCAGCATCCGGATCGTGACTGTAGTTATCGCCGCTGTCTGCGCCGTCAGCGGGGTCCATCGGGCCGGCGCCCGTGCCAAGCCCGGAGCTGCCGGTATCATGCCTTGCGCCGTTGTCACCATATCTATCGCCCTCATCACCCACACCACCACCATAGAACCTGACCTCTATGCCTACGGGTTCTGTGACCGAGTCTCCCCCGTACAGGGTCGTGTGGGTCATTATGGCGTACGTCCCGGTGCCGTTGATCGGGACCGTCATGAACGTGGACGTTGCGCCCTCCGCGCCTCCAGATACGGGATAGAACCCCCCGCCCTCGCTGAACGGCGTGCGGCCAAGCCAGTCGACTGACGGCCAGTCAAGAAAGTGCCCGAAGACGCCGGACGGGACGTTTGTCTGGATTATGCGGCCCGCGGGATCGGCCACGAATGCAGAAACGCTCGTGTCATCCGACTCCCAGGATATCCTGACTGAGGCCGCGCTTATGGCCGGGTCTGCAACCTCAAAGTGGTGGTGCCGCCAGTCCCCGGCCATGTAGCGCCCCACCATGTCAAAGGCGCCCCTCGTATGGCCGTTGGAGTACGTGACGTCCGGGTATGGCAGGGATGCCTCCGCCGCCCCGGATCCTGACGCGTTTGCCGGGGCGCCTCCGCCGCCAAAGACGATCCGGGAGCCCACATCCTGTATGACGGGCGTTACTGCAAACGACACCGGCACGTTTGCAGCGTGGTGATCACCCTCAAAGGCGACAAACCCATGGTGTATGCCCGCGTCTGCATCGCCGGGCATGATCAGTGTGACGTCAACCTGCCTTGAGTCCTGCGGCGGGACGGATACCGAGGGCTGCGCCGGCCAGACGTCCTCCCACTTCTCCCTCGCGTAATAGTTTGCAGACACCGTATAGTCCAGCGCCGTCGCGTTGGCGCCGTTGGGCCCCACCCAGTATGAGTATCTTAGCGGCACCGGATATATTCCGGCCATCGGAACTCCCTCAAACTTGTCGGCAGGATCCGACACGCGGATCTCCTGCGTTGTGCCCCACGAGCCGCCCCGCGTCACAAGCAGAAGTTCGTCACTCGTTATCTCCAGATCCCCGTCTCTGTCGACCCAGTCGTACAGGTACAGGGAGGCTATCCCTATGTCATCGGCGTACACGTCGGCGGACGTGTTCATGAAGTCGGAGAATGCAAAGTTGACGCTGAGTACAAGCAGCGACGCGTCGGCAGGAATCGTCCTTCCATCGCCGAACAGGCCCGCGAGGCCCTCATCGGGGCGCACGTCGGCGAGCCTCACGTAGTTTGGAATGTACGCGTCGGTATTGTTGAGTACGGGATCCTGCTGCCGCGGTACGGTGGTGCCGTTGAGACTAGCGTGACCCACAAGCGACATCTTCTGCGGCGATATGGACACGTCGACTGCGTCGGGCCCCGGGTTCTCGATTGTGAACGTGGCCGTGGCCCTCGAGCCGGGCTGCAGGTGGCCCGCAAACCACGCGGTCATGGGTATGTCGCGGTCGGGAAGGTCGAACTTGCCTATTCCCGTGTCCGTGATGTTTGAGGACGATATCGCCGGCCGAAGTATGTCGCGTATGTTCTGATAGGAGTCGTCATTGTGCACCACAAAGATCCCGCCCTCCTTGTGGACGAACCTTAGGGCGGCCCCCGCGTCGGCGAGGCCCGCGCCCTGCACGAACGGATCGTTGCCCATGTCGCGCGCGGTGGACATCAGGATGTTCTTTATCACAAACGGATCGTAATCCATCTGGTTCTCCGTCATCTCGCTCATGACCACGGCCGCCGCGCCCGCTATCGCGGGCCCAGCCATGCTGGTCCCCCCGAACAGCGTGAACGGGTCACGCGTGTCTGCATTCTGGGACGCGCCCATCATACTGCGGGGCACGAAGCCGTATGCCCCGACGCTGATCATGTCGGGCCTGACGTCTCCGATTATGCCGGGGCCCCGGCCGCTAAAGTCTACCACGTGTCCGCGGTGGTACGAGCGCGGAGCATGGTCAGTCTTACCGGTGCCGTTATCTTCGCCGCCGCCGCCGCCGCCGCCGCTGCCTCCGAACCTCGGCTGGTCCTTGAAGGGACCATACCCAACAAAGACGTTGTTCGTACTGGCTCCTGCAGATATCCCAAAGGATGACGCGCCCGGCGTCCCGAGCGTCCCGTACCCGTGGCCCGAGTTGCCGGCGCTTGACACGACGACCACTCCTGGATAGCTGTCATCAAAGGAGCGCGGCACGGAAAGCATGTCGACTACGAGGGAGAGCATGTCGTGGCCCGGCGCGGCGCCCACGTTTGGAAACGTCGAGATGCCCCAGCTGTTCGATATGATGTCGGCCCGCGGGGCCCCGGAGTACGACCACGCGGAGCCCTCGTTGTCAAAGCCGGCGGCCCAGAGCCAGCCGTACAGCGCGTCCCCGAGCCAGAGCGCCTTTACCGGGAGTATGCGCGCGTCTGGCGCCACGCCCCCTATGACGTAGCTGCCCGTGTCGTTGTATATGTCGTACGTCATCTTGCCTGCCGACACGATCGTGGCGGAGCTCGCCGTGCCGTGCCCCCTGTAGTCGCTCATCACGCCAAAGAACCGGCCGTCGGGGTCGAGTCCCGGAAGCAGCGTCCCGTTGACCGCCCCTAGCGCCTCGTCCCAGTGCGACGTCAGCGTGTCGTTCATTATGGCAAATACGTCCAGCACCCTCGCCCCGGCAGTCCCCGCCGTATAATCGGCCGTCCCGTCCCCGTCTGAGTCGTACGTGAGAAACTCCCCGCCGCTTCCAAGGACGATGGGGCGCTCGTCTGTAAAGTCAAAGTCCAGTTCTAGGGTGCCCTGCCCGCGGGTATAGTCCTGCCACGAGGTGCTCATGTCCGGTATTATGGTGTCATACACGCCCGGCAGGGAGGAGTCGACCACCAGGATCGGCACCACCTGGACCCTGGCAGGCTGTCCGTCCCCGAGTCCCGGCGCGCCCATCTGGAATATCGCGCCCAGCCTGTACGCGCCGCTCTGCGAGCGTATGTAGTCCCTGTCGTCGAGTCCTATCCGCATGTCATGCTCAAGCGTCCCGTTCAGTACGGGGGCGCTTCCGATCTGCGGGTAGAGCGAGTTGTACACAGGTATGGTGGTTCCCCTGCCGCCCCGTTCTATGTCCAGATAGACGCCGCCGTCTTCGGCCACGTACACGACAGAGTCAAACCCCTCCGGGACTTCCCCTGTATGGCTCCTGATCGTACCGCTGTCCGATATGCTCGCATAAAACGTGCTGTTGGTTATGACTATTCCCTGCCCGTCGGGGTCGAGCATGACGGGATGGTTTGTGGTGGGATCCCTTGCAAGTGCGTGCTGAATGTCGGGGTTTGAAAAGTCCACGCCCGTATCCACGATGGCGATGGTAACGCCGCTGCCCGTGGCGCCGTATTTCTCGGCGATGCCGACACCGCCCCCTCCGCTGGCTCCGAGCCCCACTATGTCGAGTATGCCAGTTGCGTCCCCGCTGCCGGCCCCGCCGGAGCCGGATGCAACGTGTAGGTGCGGGGCTTCATTGAAGCCTGGCATGCCCGCGGGGGAACCTGCCGGGGCGGCGGGCGGCGCGTGCAAGTCAAGCGGCCTGTCGGGGATTACCACGAACCCCCTTGAGGAGAGATCGGATGCGGACTCGGGGTGCAGTGTGGCAACCGTGAAAAATCCGCCGCCGGACCGCCGGACCGCGTCGTCCTGAAGCGTGCGGGGTTGGGCGGGGGACGGCGATGACGGCGATGAGTGCGCCAACGGTGATGCGGATGACGCGGCATTGCCGCGATCCGCCCAGCTTCCGCCGCCAAAGACTAGATAGCGTCGGCTGTCCCCGTCCGCCCAGCTTCCGCCGGCGTTGTCATCAAGGGATCCGGGGCCAAACCTGATAATTGCAGAGTCGTGAGTCCCGCGATATGCGTGGGTTCCCACGGCGTCCGAGCCTTGCCAAAGCCACCCGGGTGGCTCCTCTGAGAAGATGCTCCATGACGGCGCCGGGGACGATGCGGCAGCCGTCTTGTATGTGGACGCGTCGTACGCGGGTGATGTGGCAAGGGCCGGGCCGGCGGCCAGGCCCGTCCCGTACGCCGCCCATGGATCGTATGCGCCAAGGGGCTCCAGACCCTGCATCAGTCCGGGTATTGCAGTCGCCGCCACTGCTACACCCGACATAACCACCAGCGCGGCCACGGTGGCGCAGGCTGCCGCGGCGCCTGTGCGGTAGCCTCGTGCAGTCATACAGATGATACCTCATACGGGCATTATAACCGTGAGTCGATCACCTGCGGCGTGCAAGTATTGCAATCTGGAGCGCCACGATGATGCCAATCGAGGCTATAATCGGAAACAGGAGCGAGTTGAGCTGCGAGGATGCCTCGCTTATAAAGGCCACCGACGTGGATATGGTTCCCGTACTCTCGTCTATCTTGCTGCTTGCCTGGTCAAGCGTCGAGTCGAACCCCTCTATCTCGGACTTTAGCACGTCGAGCTCCTCGGAGGTCTCGTCTAGGATCCTGTTGAGTGAGATTATCTGCTCTGAGATTCCGCCCAGATCCTGGCTCAGTACGTTGGTGGCGGCCGAGCCGTGCGACGTGGTCCCGCGGTTGAAGGCCACCACGTGGAATATGTGCGTGCCCTCTTCTATCGGAACGTATTCTACAAAGTACAGGCCCTGGTGCAGCGTCTCAAACGATTCGGTAAGCGGCACGTATGCGCCAGACGGCAGGTGCACGTGCGTGCTCGCCAATAGCTCCGACGGGTCGTTTCCGATGAGCAGCCCGTCACTGGTGGTCTGCACGAACACCCGGAACGGCTGGTTGATGGCGGCCGTCTCCGGCGCAAAGACCAGCGTGTTGATGTAGCGCTCCACCGGCACGTCGACTAGATCAGACGTCGAGGAGAATCTCACGTCTATTATGCGCGACGCGCCGTTCTGTGCCGTGCTGATGGCCTCCACCGCGTACGTCCCGTATGAAAAGCTGGAGGACGGCTGCGGCCAGATCAGCAGATCATAGTTAAACGCGCCGTCCGGATCGGTGGTAATCTGATCGAACTTTGCAATGGAACCGTCCGGTGCAAAGAGGCGCACGATGAGGGTCTCCTCTGGAAGCCCTATGCCGTACACCTGGAGCTTGTGGTCTGGTGCGTACACCTTGCTGTTCGTGTAAAACTCAAGGTGTTCGCCGTCTTGCTGCTGCTGTTGCGCATACGCGCCTTCGCCACCAGGCGCAGCCGCGACCATGCCGCCGGCTGCCGCAAGCAGCGCCAGAACGACGACAGACACTACCGCGCGATGGTCGATTCCGGCGGCCTGTCCGACGCTCCCTTGCATTTCTTCACTGTGGCAATCTCCTAGATATTGTTTCGTAATCGGTGGCGTATCCTAATCGGCCCAGCAGTGCCGTATGGCATGGCACGCCTCGGTGCGTCACGCACAGGGGCCTAGCGCCTTCGCCTTCTCTGGCCCGGCTTGTTCTGGCCCGGAAATCTCCCAAGGACAAACCGCTTCCTAAAGTTGCTCTTGTTGCGGAGGCTGGAGCTTGTTCCAACAATCTTGCGGCCCTCCACCTTGGGGGTCTGGCCGCGGACCTTGCCTGCCTTTGTGAGCGAACCGTGAGTTGCCATGAAAGGACGGGCCCTTCTACAAATTTATGTATTTGCAAGCCGTCAATGTCTGGATTCGCCTGTCCGTGAAAACATCAAAAATCCCGCACAGATCCTGACGCTTCGATCAGGCCCGGGCAGGGGTGCGGAATTCGTGCCATCTGACGTATGAGTTCACGCCCTCCTGCAATCTGGCCATTCTGATTGGAGGAGCCTGCAGCAGCGCCGCCGGCCCGCGCCCAAGGGAAGGGCAGGGCAGGGCAGGGCCCAAAAGAGGCTGCAAGAATGCATAAGCGCCACGTCCCGCGCGCACGAAGCTACCAGTACTTTGCCTTTATCTGTTCTATCACGCGCTCGTGGTCGCGGCTCTTTTTGCGCGCGTACCGTTCCATGGCGCCCAGCGGCACGCCGCCAAGCGACCTTGCAAGCATGTTGAAAAAGTACCTCTGCGGCCCCGCGGAGCCCGTCTTGTTCATGAATTTCTGTATGCCGTACTTGAAGTTGTGCTGCCACGTCTTGTACAGCACGCCGAGCTGCGCGGGAAGCATCTCGTTTCCGATGTTGAAAAAGTCAGACTTTTCAAGCAGTCCTATCGGCACGAACGTCAGCGCCGTCGTCGTAAACATGGAGTTTGGCTGCTCGCGCTCAAGGTCGCTTAGCAGCTCGATTGTCTCCCACGAGTCCTCCGGCGTCTCGTCGTTGTCAAGCCCCATTATCAGCGTGAACGCGGGAACCCAGTAGTACTCGTTGAGCGTCTTGACCCCCTCCTTGACGACCCAGTGCCACTCGCTTGGCGAGTACGGGGCGAGCTTGCGGTCCGCATACTTGTCAATGAGCCGCAGGCTGCCGGTCTCAAAGCCGGCCTGCACGCCGATCATGTTGTCGGGGCCCGCGCGTATTATCTTTGATATGTTCGGGATGAGCCGCTCGTCGGCGATTGCCCCGGCCAGGGTGCCGTGCGTCGGGTTGGTGTGCGGCACGCCCGTCGACATTACGGCGGTGAAGAGCTCCTCGAGCGCCTCCCGGTTGGGCTCCATGCCCTTTGACGTGCGGGGATCCATGCCGTAAACGAATATGTCGTCGCTGTGAATCCAGGCCGACTTTGCGTTGCCCTTTTTCATGTTGACCTCGATCTCCTTTTTGACCTTTTCAGGCGGGTAGTACCTGAGCGACCGGAGCGTCACGTCGCAGAACTTGCACCCCCGGCCGCAACCGCGCATGACCTCGACCATCCCGTGTATGCTCGGTTCCACGATCTCCGGTATCTCCTCGAGGTCGGGCCTGTCCCAAAAGTTGACGAACCTGCCGTAGATCTTTTCGCCGTGGCGCTCAAACTCCTTTATGTTCACCTTGAAGTCGCTTCTCTTGCGGAACGGATCCATGTTCTCAAAGTCACCTTTGATCAGATAATTGAAGAAGCGCCCGGCGTGCCCGTCAATCTCGGGCGCGATGCCGCCCAGCTCGCCCTCCAGTATCGCGTATATTCCGAACTCTTCTATCTTTTCGGGATCATAATTGTACTGCCACGTGCCGGACGCGCCGGAGATTACCTTTGCCTTTGATCCGGTTCTCTCCTTTGCGGCCTTTATGCGCCTGTGCAGCTCCGCGTTGTAGTACTCGTCGTAGGATATCTGCTTGCGCCCGTACGTGAATGTCATTGTGACGGGCCCCATTCCGAGCGGGTCCATCTCGTAGGTGCCTATTGCAAGCGTCTCCGGCCCGATGAACTTTTCAATGTGATCCGGATGGGCCACCACCACGTCCTCCCTTGCAAAGCCGTCCCTGAGAAGCCCCGCCTCAAGCTTTCGCAGCCCGTACGGGGCGTAGTCTGCAACGCCGTTGGTGTGCGGTATGTAGTTGCAGATAAAGTCAAACAGGATCTTCGGCGTGACCTGGTTTCCCAGTATGCGGTACAGAAAGCTCTTCTTGTCGCGGTAGGGGTCTATCGCGGGGGCGCAGCCAAAGAACGAGGCGAGAGAGAGTCCCCTGTAGATGGACATCAGTGTACGATCCGCGGTAAGCACGATCTTGGGGCTGGGCAAATCAGCTTTCTGCCCCCTTTGATTTGTTTTAAACCTTGCTAGCTATAAAAAGGCCGGAGCCCGCCGCGCGTGCGGCGCGGCGCGTGCCTGCGCAGGGACGGGGGAGAGTAGGAGGAGGCGGAGAAGAAGAAGAAGGAAAAAGGCCAGACGCATCATGGAGGCGGCCAGCGGGCGGTCACTCCGGACTTGTCCCTGTATGTGTGGCCGAACTCGGGGTTTGCGCGCAGCAGGTGGTCGGCGTCAAACACGGTGCCGTCCCGGCATACCACGTCGGGGCCCGCCACGCAGCTGCCGCATATGCCTGCGCCGCACTTCATCACGCGCTCAAGGCTGGCCTGGGCAAAGATGCCGCCTCTGTGGGCGTACTGCATCACCTTGTACATCATGGGTTCCGGCCCGCACGTGTACACAGCGTCAAAGCTGCCGTCCCCGTCCCCGGCGAGCATGCCGTCCACCACGTCCGTGACCAGTCCCTTGGTGCCGCGCGTGCCGTCGTCGGTGCACACCACGACGCGGCCGCCGGGGCACGCAGATAGCATCCCGGACGCTGCGTCTTCAAAGAAGACCTCCGACTCGGTGCGGGCCCCCATCACCAAGGTGATTGTGCGGCTGCCGTTGCCGCTTGTACTCGCATGGGACGCGAGCCTCATAAGCGGCACGAGCCCCGTGCCCCCGCCGACCAGCAGGAGCCTTCCGTCGCGCACGTCAAACGAGTTTCCATAGGGGCCGCGGACGCCAATCTTGTCGCCCGGGCTCACGTTGTAAAGCGAGGTCGATGCAGGGCCGTGGCGCCTCACCGTAAATGCGGCGCGTCCCTCCCCCGGCGCAACCATCACGCTCATCGGAAGCTCGTATGAGCCCGGCACCCACACCATTGCAAACTGTCCCGGCCTTGCAGACGCCATCACGTCGTCTGAGAACGCCAGGGTGCGCACGGTGGGGGTCTCGTCCGTCACATCCTCCACCGTCACCAGAAACGGATGGTCGCGCGTCCTATCTGGCAAGCCCTACCATCCCCCCTATGCTTGCGATGTCCTTGCGTTCCATATATGACGCGATCCCGCGGTTTATCTCCTCGAAGAGCCCGTAGCCGTGGCCGCCGAGCGCGCTGCCGATCTGCACCGCGGAGGCTCCTGCCAGGATGAACTCCGCGGCGTCCTCCCACGTGGATATCCCGCCGCATCCCATTATCGGAATCTCGTAGCTGGACGCAATCTCGTAGACGCACCGCAGGGCGACCGGCTTTATAGGCGTCCCAGACAGGCCGCCGTACCCGTGGCTGAGGATGGGCGTCTGAGCCTCCGCGTCAATGGCAATCGATCGTATCGTGTTGATGGCGGTGACCGCGTCGGCCCCGGCGTCGGCCGCGGCGGACACTGTGTCAAGATAGTTTGACGATCCCAGCCCGACCTTTACTGCCACCGGCACGCCGGCCGCGGCCCCCTTTACGGCACGCACGATTCCGGCCACCAGCTCGGGGTCGTCCCCCACCTCGAGGCCCACCTTTTCAACGTGCGGACACGACATGTTGAGCTCGTATGCGGTTACCATGCAGCCGGAGAACTCGGATACCATGTCCACGAACTCCGACGCGACGGAGCCCACCATGCTGACCAACACGGGCACGCGGCTGTTCCCCCTTATCATGGGCGCAAAGTTGCGCGCCCCCGGGTTTGAGAGACCCACCGCGTTTATCCATCCCCCGCCTCCTAGTCCCACGACGGTCGGATTCGGGTATCCTTCCCACGGCTCGCGACTCAGCGACTTTGTCACGACGGCGCCGGCCCCCGCGTCGTACAGGCTCTCAAAGATGTCCATGGAGATGCCGAGTATGCCGGAGGCAAGCATGGCGGGCCTCTCGAGCCTGATGGGGCCTATCTCAGTCTGCAGGGAGGGGCTGTCGCTCACAACTGTCATGCTATGTGCTTTGAATATAACGGTTAATTGGCCGCAATGTGGCCTGCCCGGCGCCCCGCGCCCCGCGCCCCGGCGCCCGGATCTGCGTGGCCGGATCGGCGCGTATCGGCACGTGATCTGCGGCAGGCGCGCGCAGCCATCGCGTGTCTGGCGCATCCCCGTTGCGCGCAGGCGGATCTGACGCGGCTCATAGTATCTTTTTAAGGGCCGCAAATACGTCATGCGCATGGTCGGCCGGTACAGGGCGCTGCTCACCGAGCTTGGAATTATAATCGTAAGCGAGGAGGATGGCGCGGTTGCAAGGACCTTTGCCTTTGACGATCCCGTATCGGACTATCTGGAGATAAAGGAAGGCAGGGCGCCGCGGTCGTGCAGCGGCCTCGGGCCGTACCTGGAGTCCCTGAACACGGCGGTGTCCACCGGCGACGACGCCCTGCTTGGCGTGCTAAACAGGGCGCCAGTCGACGTCCAGGCGCTCAAGGGGCGGGAGGCCGAAGATGCCCGGGCCTCAAAACAGCAGATGATCATATCGTCGGGGCTTGCGTCGGATGCAAGGGATGCCATCTCAAAGCTGAGGGATTTTGCCATGGGGCTGTCGTCATCAAAGGTGACCGAGGTATCCAGCAGCTCCGACCTGCACGTCATACAGGCCGTCAACTCACTTGACGAGATAGACAAGGTTGCCAACGCGCTCAGCTCCCGGACAAAGGAGTGGTACGGACTCCACTTTCCGGAGCTTGAGAACATGGTGGACAGCATAGAGGGGTACGCCCGCATAGTGCTGGCGGGCCGTCGCGACGGCTTGACGGCCGAGTCGTTTGAGGCGGCTGGCTTTCCAAGCGAGAAGACGGAGATGCTCCTTGTCGCCGCGTCAAACAGCAGGGGCGGCGAGATTACGGACCAGAGCCTTGAGATGGTGCAGACCATGGCGGGGCAGCTGATCTCATTTTATGATCTGCGCAGGAAGCTGGAGGCACTGGTAGAAAAAGAGATGGGGGCCGTGGCGCCCAACCTGGCCGCAATACTGGGCACCGCCCTGAGCGCAAGGATGCTTGCAAGAATCGGCAGCATAAAGAAGATGGCGTCTCTGCCCGCCAGCACGATACAGGTACTGGGGGCCGAGCGGGCCCTGTTCCGCTCGCTGAAGACCGGCTCCGAGCCGCCAAAGCACGGGCTGCTGTTCCAGCACCCCTTGGTGCACGCGGCGCCCCGGTGGCAGCGCGGCAAGATTGCGCGGGCAATAGCCGCAAAGGCCGTCATAGCGGCCCGGGTCGACGTATACAGCGAGGGCGGGGAGCTCAACAAGACGCTTCTGGAGAAGCTGAACGTAAGGATAGGCGAGATAGGCGAAAAGTTCCGCGAGCCGGTGGAGAGGGACGGCGGCGGCGGCGGTGGTGGTGGTGGAACGGCCCCGAGACAGGATTACGGCCGCAGGAGTGGTGGCCGCTCAGGCAAGAGGAATAGTGGCGGCGGCAGTCGCGGAGGGGGAGGACGCCAGGAATGGTCCCGCAAGAGGGCCGAGGCGACAGAAGGGCGCGCGGCCCGAGGAGGGGGAGGAGGAGGACGAAAGGGCTCCCGGTATGGCCGTGACGATTATGGCAGTCGCCGGTGGGATGACGACAATGCTGGTGGCAGTTATGCCGATGGTGGCGGTGATGATGGTAATTATGATGGCAACGACGGAGGCCGAGGCTACGGCCACGGCCGCTATCATGGCAGGGGCGGCAGCAGCAGCAGGAAGGATGGATCCGCAAAAACGACAAGGCAGGGCAGGTCAAAGCCGGCCGCGTCAAGATTCCGCGCAAACAAGCGCGGCAGGAAACCTGCGGACAGAAAGAAGGGAAAGAGGTTCCGGTAGTGCGGCCCCCCACGATCGTGCGCTTACGCCCGTCCGCGCGACGGCCTGCCTCTGCACGTGGCGGCCGCCATACGTTCATACGCCGGACATCCAAGTGACAATCTGCGCATGGCCGCCTCAGAACCGTTCCCCCCGTTCATCCTGACAAAGTTCGAGGGCAGGGACAGGCCCGCCACGGAGAACCAGGTTCCAGGAAACAGGGTGTACGGCGAGAAGCTGCTCGTAAGAAAGAAGACCGAGTACCGCATATGGGATCCGTTCAGGTCCAAGCTAGCGGCCGCCGTCATGAACGGGCTTGAGACCTTTCCGTTTGGGAACGGGTCCCGGATACTGTACCTGGGCGTCTCGACTGGCACGACTGCAAGCCACATATCGGACATGATCGGGAAGTCGGGCGTCCTGTTTGGGATAGAACACGCAAGCAGAGTGGCCAGGGACTTTATGGACAGGGTGGCGTCGCGCAGGCCTAACATCATACCCGTCATGCAGGACGCGAGGATGCCGGGCGACTATTTTGCGGTGTTCGGCAAGGTGGACGTGGCATACGTCGATATTGCGCAGCCGGACCAGACGGCCATAGCGATGGCTAACTGCAGGATGTTCCTAAAAAGGGACGGGTACCTGTTTCTTGTGATAAAGACGCGTAGCATAGACGTGATAAAGGAGCCGTGGGAGGTAATAAGGCAGGAGACTGAAAAGCTGAGCGGTGAGTTTGAGATAGTCGAGTCCATAAACCTGGAGCCGTACGACAAGGACCACGCAATGGTCGTCGCTAGGTATCCGGACTGACGCGCGCCGCGGCGCCGGCGGACCGCGCGCCGGCGCTGCCGCTGCCGCCGCCACCGTTACTGCTGCGCGCCCCGCGCCCCGAGCAGGCGCCTTACCGGACTCCAGCTCTTGCGCGCATAGGAGGGCACCGCGCGGTTTTTCTTGTGGTACGACCTGAGAAAGGAGACGGATCTGCGGTCGCTTGGATACCCGCTTCCAATCCCGGGGTTGCTCCTGGCAAGGCGCCCGATCGCGTCGTCGCGCGCGACCTTTGCCAGGATGGACGCGGCGGACACTATCACAAACCGGCTGTCCGCGTGGTGGTACGACCTGACGCGGCAGTTGCCTGACATGCGCGATATGCGCCTGCCGAACCTTGCGGTATCCGTGTCGCAGGAGTCCACAATGGCCGAGTCGGGCCCGAGCACTGAGATCACCCTTGCCATATACTTGGCCTCCAGCCTGTTGAGGCCGTGCTGGCGCACGCTTGCGTCAATCGAGCGGGGCGGCACGTGCACCACGTGGTACGAGTCGGCAACCTCCCTTATCATGCGGGACAGCCTCTTGCGCGCGGCAGGGGTGTGCTTTTTGGAGTCACGCACCCCCATCTTTCTGAGGCGCGACACCTGGCCGTCCCGGAGGCAGACGCCCGCTATCACGAGCGGCCCCAGCATGGAGCCCCGCCCCGCATCGTCGACCCCGCAGACCATCAACACGCGCCGTCCCCGGCCGCTAGTAATAAATCATATACTGCAGCCGCCGCACGTAAGTGGTGCAGATGCAGCAGGATCACGGCGGGGCGGACGGCGCGATAAGGGAGATTACGGAGGGCCGTACCAGGCTGCTCGTGCCGTCCGGGGCGCTTGAAGGCGAGGCGCCCCCGAGGGACACGGCGTTTTTCAACCCGAGGTCCGCGGCAAACCGCGACGCCTCGACGGCCGCATACGCCGCGCACCTTGACGGGTTTGACGGGCCGCCGACCATGCTCGAGCCGCTTGCCGGCGTGGGGGCAAGGGGCCTGAGGGCGGCAAACGAGACTGGCGCGATACGTCACATGCATGTCAACGACATCAACCCGAAGGCGGTATCGCTCGCAGGGGAGGCGGCCACCCTAAACGGGCTCGACGCGGAGATGTCATTCTCGAACCTCGAGGCCTGCAGGTTCCTCTCGAATTACGCCACAAGGGGGAGCAGGGGCGCCATAGTGGACATCGACCCGTTCGGATCCCCGGCCCCGTTCTTTGACTGCGCGGTAAGGTCTCTCATGCACGGGGGACTGCTGTCCTGCACGGCGACTGACCTGCAGGTGCTCAACGGGCTGTTTGACGAGGCGTGCCAGAACAGGTACGGCGGCATGCCCACCAGGGGCACCACGTACGGCAGCGAGACTGCAATCAGGATGGTGCTGGGATGCCTCAGGGCGGTCGCGGCC
Source organism: Candidatus Nitrosopumilus sp. (assembly GCA_965207075.1). GTDB lineage: Archaea > Thermoproteota > Nitrososphaeria > Nitrososphaerales > Nitrosopumilaceae > Nitrosopumilus. The sequence goes on from CBDBLO010000002.1 coordinate 606,035, forward strand.
AGGCTTGGGGTGTCGATATCCCCGGTATTCGTATCCTCAGACATGCACTACTACAGGATGTATGCGCGCATAAAGGTGGGGCATGCGGGGGCTGCCCGCGAGGAGGTCGGGTATGCGACGCACTGCGACGCGTGCGGGGGCCGCTGGCTGGGACCGCACGCGGAGCAGGAGTGCCGCACGTGCGGCTCGGGGACCCGGCGCGCTGGCCCCCTGTGGCGCGGGCCCCTCTTTGACGAAGAGTTCGTAAGCCGCATGGTGCAAAAGGCGCCTCGCGTGGGACGCGACCGCGACGAGGCACTGCGTGCCCGCCTTGAGAGGGCGCGCGAGGAGTCGGCCGTGCAGGAGACGGGCCTGTTCTATACGTTAGACGAGATGGCGTCACGGACGGGTGTGTCGCCCCCGCGCATGGCGCACGTGCTGCAAAGCTTGCGCGAGGCCGGGTACTCTGCGTCCCGGACGTCGCTTGCGCCCGCCGGATTCAGGACCGACGCGCCGCCTGACGCGGCGAGGGACGTCTTCAGGCAGGCGGCAGTCCGCTAGTCTGCGCCCACATACCCCAGGCACACATAGTACAGCTCGCTGCTCTGCTTGCGGCTTGCCTTTGGCTTTGTGCTGTGGAACTTTGCAAACTGCTCCCTCACATAGTCCCGAAACTCCGCAGAGTACTGCCCGTCAAACACCTTGAACACGGCGTTTCCCCTGCGCGCCAGGACCGCATCCATTACCTTGGCGCAGTCATAGTTGAGCGATATCTGCCTTGCATGGTCCACCGACCAGTTTCCGCTTACCTTTGGCGACAGGTCGCATACGACCGCGTTTGCCTTGCGCCCAAAATACGATATGACAAGATCTGCAAGCCCCTCCTCTGCAATGTCGCGCCGCACTATGTGGGCGCCCGGCACCTCCTCCACGTAGGACGTGTCGACCCCCATCACCTTGCCCCGGTTTCCGGCAAGCCTGACGGCCATCTGCGTCCAGCCGCCCGGGGCGCATCCCAGGTCAAGGACGTAGAACCCGGGCCCTATGATGCGGTACGACCTGTTGAGCTCCTTTAGCTTGTACGCGGCCCTGCTCCTGTAGCCCTGCTCGTGGGCAAGCCGTCTGTACTGGTCCCTGCGGGCGTCTTGCAGCTTCATTTGAATCTGGGCTTCTTTATCATGGAGACCACCCAGTCCTCCAGGTACTGGCATGTGCGGGGGCTTATATCGCCGTCAAGCGTGCACTTTTGCTCCACCTTGCAGACAAGGCACGGGGCGTCCTCTATAGACTGCGTGCTTATGGGGGTCTTTTTGAGTATCAGCTTGTATGTCCACCTGCCGTTCTCGAGCAGCTTTTCTCTGGTAATCGTGCCCATGCGTTCGAGCTTGAGCGCGAGGCGGGATCCGGTCATGTCGGACAGCTTTAGCTTCTTCCACAGGTTGTTTTGCAGCATGCCGGCCGACTCGTGCTCGGCCAGTATGTCGCACACCTTCCTGATGAGCTGCTCCATGTTCACCTTTTCGATCTGAAACCTCTCAATCTCCTCTTCGGTAAGCTCGCTTTCGAGCTTTTCCTCAAGCGTGAGTTCCGGCACCTTCTTTTCCTCCGCCTTGTCGGATGCGGGTTTTTTTGACGCGGGGCCGGACTTTGCCTGTTTGGCCGAGCCCTTTCCCTTCTTCCTCTTGGCGGTGTCGGCGGCGGCATGATCATCGGGGGATTTGGAGGGTGCCGAAGGCTTCTTCTTCTTCTTTCCTGCAGCGGCCTTGGCCGCGCCCTTCTTTGCAGCAGCCGCGCCAGTCGGCTTCTTGGCCGCGCCCTTCTTTGCAGCAGCCGCGCCAGTCGGCTTCTTTGCAGCGGCCTTGGCCGCGCCCTTCTTTGCAGCAGCCGCGCCAGTCGGCTTCTTGGCCGCGCCCTTGGACGCGTGGCGCTTTGCATCGGGCTCTCCTGCAGACTTTGTCACTGTGGTGGCAGCGGCAGCAGCAGCAGCAGCAGAGGATGATCTGCGCGCACCCTTGCGGGCAGGCTTCTTGTCGCCGTCCCCGCCGCCGCCGTCGGAAGGCCCGTGTTCTGACTCTTCGGTTCTCCGCGCGAGTGCGTCGCTGGCGTCTGTAGGGTCGGGGGACGCATCGGAGTCGGAGCTACCACCGTCGGCGCGACCTGACTTTTTGGGGCGCGGCTTCCTAGATCTTGCGGCCGCGGGGGCGTCAGACGGTTGGGGTGATGATCCAGAACCTGCCTGCTTTTTGGCCCTTGTCGGACGCCTCTTTTTTGGAGGAATGGCATCTAGAATGTCCTTGCGGCGCTTTAACTCTGCCAGCTCGGCCTTTATCCTCTCAATCTCCTCGAGTTCCAGCTCCCGCTTCTTCTCGTCCATTACAGCACCAACTCTCTGCATCCCGTGGCAGGCATCCAAGCACCCTGACTGCCAACAGTGCTATTATTGTTGCTAAAGAGGTGATATGCGCCGCACTCTGTGCAGACACGGAGGCCGCAGTCGCTGTCACGTTCCTGACTGCAACAAAGCCTACTCAACGACAAACTCTCCCCGGATAGATATCGTCTCCCCGTCATGACGCATCTCCGCCACAATCGCATACGAACCCGGAGAGTCCGCCGCGGCCTCAAAGTCGCCCTCCACAGGGAGATCCATTCCGGCATCTACAAAGCACTGCTCAAAGAATGCCTCCTGGGCCAAGACCGCACCGTCACGGTCGTACATTGTAATGTAGAGATCGCCGCAGTCAAACGCCGCGTCACTGACGGAGACACCGACGGCAATCTGGCCGCCTACACTGTACGATTCGGAGAGTCCCACTATGAGGATGCCGTCGTCTGAGGAATGCGGGCCGGATACATACGCCGTCCCGTGTCCGCCCGACGACTGTGGGGGCCACATCTGCATCTCGCGGCCCGGCTTGTCGAGCACGTCGGCCATTACGGCGGTTGCAAGTGACAGGGACAGTATGATTGGGAGCACAAAGATCACGAATGTCCTTCTAGACGCCATGCAGTGCAGCAGGGACGCCCATATATCTATCTGACAATCGCACTGGTGAGGCTTCGCTTGAGCGCGACAATATGCAGTGTATGTGAGTACTTGTTGCGCAACTTACACATACGGGCGCCGCCGCGTAGCCGCCGCCGCGGTGCGTGGCAAGGAAGTCATATCTTCGGGGTTTCGGCCTCGGCCGCTGTAAGGCGCCTGCCGTCGTTATCCTGCTTGTGATGCTGTCGCATGGTGCCGGCAATGCCGCTTGCAGTAATAACAGGCGTCCGAAAGATCCTCTCTTTTCCTGCTCCGGCATGTCTGACTCCTGACACCCGTGTCCGGCGCTATTACAGGCCTCGTTGCCGACACCTCCTCGGCATCAGGAACGGGCAAATGTACGAATAAGTTAAATCGTAGGCGCGAAACAATGGCGCGATGAGGCTTCGAAAGTTTAGAGTCAGGGCGTACCGCTGCATACACGACTCGGGGGAGATTACGGTAGGCGACCTGGCCGCGTTCGTGGGCAGGAACGAGAGCGGCAAGACGACCATCCTCCAGGCCCTTACCCTCCTGAACCGGGACGAGCAGGTCTCGGAGCTCGACTTGTGCGACGAGATGGACGAGGAGCTCAAGAGCGAGATAAGGCTTGCGGAGGGGCAGTTTGAGCTCAACCCCAACGAGATTGAGATGATAAGGGAGCGCTTTCCGGGACTGCCGGAGATCAGGCGCATGACGCTGTACAGGACAAACCGGAGTCCGGGAGTCCAGTACGAGTTTGACAACATGCCCGTCGACGAGGGGCGCGGCAGGGACCTCAACTCCTGGGAGAACTTTGCAAAGAAGGTAATCTCGTTCACAGACACCATTCCAAACCACCTCAGGATACAGGTGGACACGTCGTTCTTTGAGGGCCCCATTCCGGAGACTCAGGAGTCCTTTGACAGCCAGATGGCCGAGTTCGGCAACAGGTTCCACGTCATAGCCATACAGGAGCCGGAGGTCGTGGCCGAGTGGGAGAAGATCTACGAGAGCCCGGAGAACAGGTTCGACAACCTGCTGAGCGGGGAGAGCGAGAGGGTCGCGCTCGACAACTTTGTAGGCTCCAACCTGCACCCTAGGTTCGTCTACTTTTCGGACTACAAAAAGATCTTTGGCAACATAAACCTCAGCGAATACGTCAGGGAGGAGAGGGGCACTACATCTGGCCGGTCGATAGAGTACGTGGAGGAGTTCGACAAGGCCGAGACCGTGAGAAACCTCTTCTATCTGGCAGAGCTCGACATGGACGAGCTGGAGGAGGTGAAGAACAGCCCCTCAAAGTGCATCAAGCTGCTCAACGCCGCGTCAAACAAGCTCACGTCTAGGCTCAACCCGGCCTGGAAGGGCGATCCCATACGGATAGAGCTGAGGTACAACCCGGGCAACATCATGAGCGTGGTGATATCCGACGTGCACAGGGACGGAAACGTGACAAACACGGGGCTATTGAGTCGCCGGGCGGAGGGCTTTAAGTGGACGTTCTCGTTCATCGTAAACTTTGCGGCCGAGACCCAGAGGGCGGAACTAAAGGAGGCCATACTGTTGCTCGACGAGCCTGCAAGGAACCTGCACCCGACGCAGCAGATGGGCATATCGGACCTGCTGAGGAGCCTCGCCGGATCAAACCAGGTGCTCTACGCCACGCACTCGCCGTTTATGATATTTGACTATACCCCGGGGAACCTGCTGGTAGTCGAGCTCGACAAACGTAGGCACCTGAGCCGCATATTCTACGACTATTGGAACGCCGACGACAAGACCCTGACGCCGATCCTGTACGGGCTGTCACGGGGCCAGGTGGAGTCGGTGGTCGACAGGGAGATCGGGACAAACTCGAGGCCCATCATAATTGTAGAGACCATGTCCGACTCCATGTACCTCAACGCCTTTGACAAGTTTCTGCAGGATCCCAACATATCGATGAACCCGCTCAACGTGGTGGCCGCATACAGCAAGAACTCGGTCCTGCCGCTTGCCATATTCTATAGAAACCACGGGTACAAGACGTTCATACTGCTTGACAATACGGACGAATCAAGGCAGATATCGGCCCAGCTCACGGCAAACGGCTTTCTGCCGGTGCAGACCATATCCTACGAGCTTGAAGGCAAAAAGCTAGAGTCCATAGAGGATTACATCTTGCCGGAGGACTATCTGCACCCGGTAAACCAGACCTATGAGATAAAGCTCAGGCGCGAGGGATACACCAGCATAGGGCTGGGGGATCTGGACGAGAAGCAGGACCACAGGGGCATACTTGCCAAGCTTGCCGCCGTATGGCAGGATCATGCCGATGACGAATGGGGGGAGTTCAGCAACGAGGAGATCACAAGGTACATCTGCGAGAAGATCACTCTTGATGAGGCAAGCTTTCTGTCCGACAAGACCCGGGACAGGTTCAGGTCGCTCTACAGGCTCATGGCCGAGCGCATCAGGCAATACCAGAACGTGGTGGCAAAGGCGGATTTGGACAGATACCGGCGTGCAAAAGCGTAACCTTAAGAGGCGTGCGGACTCTCTGGCCAAACGTGGATGCTGCATGCGTGGGTTATATTACAGCGGACACCAAATGGGGGGTGTGGCATTTGGCAGGCACGCGTCTTGCATACGTAGATCCCGGTGCCGGATCAGGGGAGGATGATCTGGGCGTATGAGTGACGGACCGACGCGCCTTGCGCGGAACCTTGGAATGCAGGCGACGACGATAATGGCGGCCTCATCAAGAAGCCGTCGCGTCGTTGCAGTGATGCCGGCCGCTGCAGTGATGGCGATAATCGTAATTGCAGCCGCCTCGGATACGTCGGCATGGCCCGCGACAGGCGAGGCCGCGTTCCCCGCTGCAAACCACGCGTACGCACAGCAGCAGCAGCAGCAGCAGGACGTCACAGTATCGAGCATATCCATAGGGGGGACCAACCTCATTACGCTAACCAGCTCTGAAAGCGCCCCCGACGTATCCATGCTAAGACTGTGGCTTAACTCTGACAGCGGCGCCGTCTTCAAGTCGTTCAAGACTGAGATTGGATGGACGGGCCAAAAGACGCCGCAGGGCGTCGTTGTGTTTACAACCGCGGTACCGCTAAAGCCTGGCGGGTCTGTCAAGTTCGGGGTCGAGACCGACGCGGCAGTCTCGGGAATCAACTGGAAGGCAGTCGGCCGGGACGGCGCCGAGGTTGCAACCGGCATGGTGACACCCGGCGAGATGCCCGAGATTGACGACGCGCAGCCCCCGGACGGCGCAGGAGATCCGGGGACTGACGTACCACCGCCCCCGACACAGCCGCCCCCGACACAGCCGCCCCCGACACAGCCGCCCCCGACACAGGGCATCACCTCGGAATCCGACTTTAGGATAATACCCCTCAAGCCAAGCGTCGGGGCCACGATCAGGGTCGCAGGCGAGGAGTTCGGGCCCAACACGCACTATGACTTTTACATAAACAACCGCATACTTGGGGGGTTTATGACGGGAGGCGACGGAGCGTTTGTAACTACAGTAAAGTTGCCCTCCAACCTGCAGGCCGACAGGGTCAACTTTGCCGCAAGGAGCGTGGAGGGTGACGAGGTGGTGCGCAGCCTGAGGCTGAGTCCCGCAGAACAGAGGCCGCAGCTCGGAGGCGGGCAGGGCCCGGGTGGACAGCAGTCCGCACTCGGCATATCCGGCATAGCGGAGACTGTAAAGATAGGTGACCGGATCACAATGGAGGGATCCGGGCGTCCGGGCAGCACGCTGGTATTGTACGTGACCAGCCCTGACGGAGATCAGATAAAATCCAACATAGTAAAGGTGGACGGCTCGGGCAGCTGGTCCGTATCGGAGGCGTTCCTGGTGGGCGCCGACATGAAGATAGGCAGCTACAACACCGTCATTACGGACGGATTTGCGTCAGAGAGCAGGTCCTGGTCAGTCGTGATCGAGGAGGGAATCAAGATAACGTCTAGCAAGCTAAAGTACGACCGCAGTGACGTCATGCAGTTCAACATAACCACCATAAACAGCGAGCCGCTAAAGGTGCATCTTGAAAACCCGAACAACATTGTAGTATATTCGGACATAATACGCACAAACGGCTCAGACTCGGTTGCGTTTGACTACGAGACGAGCTTTAGCGACGCGGAGGGCACGTACACGCTGATTGCGACGCAGGGAGACTACAAGCAGTTCCTGTTTGTAGGGATCAACGAGCTGCCAAAGGTCAAGATAAGGTTCGATCTTGACAAGGTAAACTATGGATTCTCAGACGTCGCCATAATCAGCATAGCTGCAAAGCCGTCGGATACGATCAGGCTCAACATACTGGACAGCTCCGACAACATAAAGTATACCGAGTCCCTCACCGTGCAGTCCGACGGCAGGGGCGTGGTCACGTTGGACCTGAATGCCTTTGATGACGGCATATACACAGCAGAGCTTGAAAAGGGCACCGAGAAGACGTCCAAGGAGTTTACCATAGGACTGCAGTCGAGCATCTCCAGCATAGAGGTGGTGCCCATAAAGCCGCCGTACTACCGTGGCGAGCAGTTCCTCGTCTCAGTCGACACGGGCGACGCAAAGGTACCGCTTACCATCACAATGACGGACCCGGACGGGGAGGTCGTCACGACCAAGGAGACGTTCTCTACTACGATCAGGGTCGACAAGGACGTGGACAGCAGCAAGGCGCTCGAGGCGCTTATGATACCCTCTCACGGCAAGTTCGGAACGTGGACCATAACTGCAAGCAGCGGGGGAAGCAGCCACTCGGCCCAGGTCGAGGTGATACCCGAAACCATGTCGATACAGGTGCTCGGCATAAAGAGCGAGCACTCGATAGGCAGGTACATAGACATAATGGTGGTAGGGGCAGAGCAGAGCGTGTGGGTCCAGGTGTCGGCGCAGGACGGCACCCCGATCGGCTCGGAGCAGAAGATATCCATAACGGGCGAAAAGGTGGCGTCTGCAAAGTGGGCCATTCCGGACGACGTGCCGCCCGGCACGTACGTGCTCAAGGCCCGGGACACCCACGACAACACGGCCGAGACCGAGATTGAGCTATAGGGCTGCGGAGCCGATGATCAAGACATTTATTGATACCGCTCAGACTGCGGCCGTGAACCTCAAGGGCATGATAAGCAACCATCCCGGCTTTCCAAAGGAGGGCGTCGTGTTCCGTGACTTTGGGCCCATACTGGCAGATCCGCAGGCCCTTGCCCACGTGGCAGGCGAGTTTGGGGAAAAGTTTGACATGGCAGGCGTGGACATACTGGCCGGCATAGAGTCCAGGGGGTTCATCATAGCGACCATCCTGGGGGCAAGATACGACAAGGGCATGATAATGATACGCAAGCCCGGCAAGCTGCCCGGGAGCACCAAAAAGAGGTCGTACCAGCTGGAGTACGGGCACAGCAGCCTGGAGATACAGGACGAATCCATATCAAAGGGGCAGAGGGTTCTCATATGCGACGATCTGCTTGCGACAGGCGGCACCGCAAAGGCGGCAGGACAGCTGGTGGAGGACGCCGGGGGCGTGGTGGCCGGATTTGCATTCGTCATAGAGCTGGCGGGCCTGGGGGGCGCCGATGCCATATCCGGGTATGACTATGGCGCACTTGTACGCTATGATGATGACGATAATGAGTAAATTGACCGGTATGGAAGAAGACTGGTGATGACTAGCATGGACGGGGCCACGACGGCGGAGATTGGGATATTCGGAGGAACCGGGCTGTACGACTCGGAGATGCTCGAGGATGCGCGCGAGGTAAGGGTCCGCACCAGATACGGCGACCCGTCAGACGCGGTTACGGTCGGGACCTTCAGTGGCAGGAGGGTTGCGTTCCTTCCAAGGCACGGAAAAAAGCACGGGATTCCGCCGCACCTGATAAACTTTAGGGCCAACATAGAGGCGTTCAGGCAGATGGGCGTCACGCGCATAGTAGCGCCATCGGCGGTAGGAAGCCTGAGGGGGGAGCTAAGGCCAGGCGACTTTGTCATGCCCTCCCAGTATGTCGACTATACAAAGTCAAGGGAGTACTCGTTCTCTGAGAAGGGCAGGGTCATACACATATCCATGGCGGACCCGTTCTGTCCGGAGCTGCAGGATTCCATTTCGGAGGCCTCCGGCAAGCAGGGCATCGAGCTGCAGACGGGCAAGACCTATGTGTGCATAGAGGGCCCGCGCTTCTCCACAAAGGCCGAGTCCAAGATGTACAGGAGTCTTGGCGCCGACGTAATCGGCATGACGCTGGTGCCCGAGTGCCAGCTTGCCAGGGAGGCCCAGATGTGTTATGCGTCAGTGTCTACCATAACCGACTATGACGCGTGGGCCGAAAAGCCGGTGACGGCAAAGGAGGTGATGGAGACGCTATCAAGAAACGTGGAGCGCACAAAGGCGCTGCTGGCAGAGCTGGTGGGCCGCATACCCGTCGAGCGAGAATGTCGGTGCGCCGACGCGCTCGGCGAGGCAGAGTTCTAGAAAGGGAATCAAGCGCGGTGGCGGCTATAATTATGGTGGCCGGCGGCTAGTCGCGGCAGTGCGGCGCAGCGTCCGGCCATGGCGCGGCGTGACCGTGCTTGCGGCCATCACCGCCGCAGCCATCAGTCGTCTGCAAACGTCTCCCGCGACAGCCCCTCTGGAAGCGTCAGGTCTCCCTGCAGCAGGCTCCTTTGCAGCTGCATTACAACCTCGTCCGGATCGTATCCTGCCTCCCTCAGGCCCCGTTCGGTCGACTCTGACAGCTTGGCCCCGATGTTCTGCCCGCCTATCCTGCCAAAGGCTATGGCCTCGAATGGAAACTTCAGTGTGCCGTCAAGCGTGAACGTGCCGTCTATCTTGGCGGCCATCTGCGTGCCCCCTATCCCGATTATGTGCACGTCAAGGTTGGGCGGGTCGTCCTCCATGTAATCAGATCTCCACGGCTTTGTTGACATAGTCATCAACAAGAAAGCTCCAGTGCTGGTCGTCGACGATCTCAAAGTTTGAGACGCGGAGCTTTATCACGCGCTCGTCGAGGCACTCGTGGCTTATCTCGTCGTCCTTCCTGAACTTTACAAGCTTCCACTTGTACCTGCCCTGCTGCAGCTTGCAGACGCTGACTGCCCACTTCTGATCCGCGTCTATGCGGGGCATCCCGACCAGATCCGCCAGCTCCTCGATTCCCAGCTGCTTTTCCTCGCAAAAGCGCTTTTTGCATGCGACGCAGCGCCACACGTCCACGGAGCCGATTGTCCGCTCGTTGACGTTGATGTTCACGACGCCAAAGTAGACCGGCTGGTGACTGCGGCACTCGGTGCCCTCATCCGACGACATGATACGCGCGCCTCCCCGTCCTTTATTTAGTCCTTGCAGAGTCGTACGGCTCCTCGAGGGCCGCCCCGACCGCATCCACCACCTTGTTGCGCCCAAACGGCCTGCCATCCCGCTCGCATATGCGCCTGAGCATGTTGACCGCGGTAAACCGGGGATGCATGGCCTCGAACTTGGTATCGGGCATGTCAATGAAGGCGCCCAGCTCCACGAGTGACCTTGCAGAGTCGAGCGCCTCGGATGCTGGCACGTCAAGGCGGGAGGCAATCTCATCAGGATTCATCATGCCGTCGCACGTGACAAGCAGGTACGTCTTTGCCTGGAGCGCGCTTATGCCCAGCTCCGACGTCAGATCATCCTCGATCTTTGATAACGACACAGCGCAGGTGGCACCAGGATGATAATAAAGCGTTTACAATGGTGCAGAGGCCGCCGCCGGGGCGGCAGTCCGCCTCCCTCTCCGCCGCCTCGTACGATGCAGGGCATGGCGCGCCGGACGCGGCGGGGCCTACGACCCGGAAGGGGATGGCTCCCCGCCGCCCAGCAGCAGCCTCTTTGATATTTTGAGTGAAAAACCCATTGCGACAAAGTGCGTTATCACGCCGCTGACCGCGCCAATCATCATGTCGTCAAGCACCACCCACACCGCAAAGAACACGGCAAGTGACGGGGCCGTGACTATGGCGCCTATTATGGAGCCCTTTTTTACAATCTCCTTCGTGGTGAGCTTGGGCCTGGCAGCCTTTTTGTCATCAGACGTCATTTGAACTGCCAAGCCTCCCCCCGCACAGCAATAAAAATCAGATCAAGCCCACCTAATCGATCTTGGCGCCCCTCCTAATTATTGGAATATCCGCGCCCCTCGGCAGGCCCTTTAAAGCAAAACCCCGGATGAGGCCCGAGGCCGACGGCATACTCAGGAGGGTCGAGCGGTCCCACGCGGCGGGGTTCGACGAGACGAGCTGGAGCGACGGCGGCAGCCCCGCGTACGTGAACGCGGCGCAGTCAGGCGACTGCATCGCGGTAAGCATCGGCAGCAGCAGGGCCACCCTGATGCTGGATGCGATGGACGGGTTCCGCGGGGTTGCGACGACCGACGGGTACGGCGCGTACGACGGGTTCGGCGCGGACGGCAGGCACCAGGCGTGCTAGGCCCACCACCTCCGGGAGACGGGGCACCTGGCCAGAAAGTACGGCTGCGCCGTCCCGCCCGAAGTGAAGCGCGTCCGCCGCGAGCTGCACGAGGACCACCAGTCCGTATTCCACACGGCCAAACTGCTGGCCGCTCAGGGCGCGCACTCGCCGCGCCTGCGGCACGCGATGGACCGCGTGATGCAGGATATGATGGACGAATGCCGCCACAATGGAAGCAACGATCCCGACATGCTCAAGGTGCTCGACAAGCTGCAGCGGCAGGCGCCGCGCATGTTTACATTCTTGGAGCACCCCGGCGTCGACCCCACGAACAACGCGAGCGAGAGGGCGCTGCGCTATACCGTGGTGTTCCGGAAGGTCATAGGGCAGACCAAGGGTGGCCCCCAAGCCATGAGGCGCCTGGCCGACTTTGCCACGTGCGTCCTCACGTGGCGGAGGCAGGGCAAGAGCGTGTACGAAGAGGTCGCCCGACTGATATAAGGGCCACGTGAACTCATACGATCCGTCGATCAATAAGCTTTTCTGTGGTTGCCCACCATGAGGCGAAATTTTCAATGAGCGTTACTCTAGGAGTGAGATAAAGCCGTCAACCCGCGCAAGTCCGTGGTTGCCGCATTGCAGGTCCGAACCGCGCGGCCAAAAGGCACTCCAAATCTGGATAGACCTTCTTATATAAAGCATGAATACAAGTCGGTGCGGTGATTGCAAAAACACAAAAAACGATTATTGAGAAGAACGTCCTTGCCATATTGTTCCTAGCTGCGGGATTCGTGTTCGCGTGTTCTGCTCCATATGTGATGGCCGGCGACGGGGACGAGGGTATAAGCAACTACCTCTGGAGCAAGGCCAGCTCGGACGGACACAGATCGATGCTGGACTGTCTGGACGCACCCCATGCTGACATATGTGACATACCATATGACTTGGCTTCCAACATAAACAACATAGCTGGCGACCTCAGCACGTCACAGATACGAACCGAGGCGTCCCATGCCGAATCCAACGTGAATGGCTTCAACGTCTACATAGACGTGAGGGAGGCATCCTCGTCTCAATTCGACGTAAGGCCGTCCAACCTCGGATCCGGCCTCACAGCGACATACATGTACGAACAGCATTGCACACACTTTTGGTGGCGGGGGTGGTGCACAGACAGTGACTCGTACTTTGTCGACTTTGACATAAAGGTCAACACCAACAACGCCTTCGATTTCGGCACCGACGAATCTTGTGACGGGGAGCTCCCGACCAAGTGGGATCTAGAGAAGGTACTGGGACACGTGTTATTCCACATGTTCGGTTCGGAACATGCCACTTCTTCAGATAGCATAGTATACAAAGGAGGATACGTCTGCGATACTGGCAAGGTTCCGACATCACACGACAAATCCGCAATAGACAGAAAGTTCGGTCCAAGAGTGATGTGGGTTGACTGACAAGAAGAACGTCTTGCTTACCGTGGCGGCCGCCACCGCGGTACTTTCTGCTGTGCTCTATGGAGTGGGCCAGACGGGCGTCACGGCCGAGAGGTTTGTGTGGGGACAGTACACCCCCTGGGACACTGAACGCATGTTCAAGCACTCTGATGCCGTCATACATGGCGCCGTCTTGAGCGCCGAAAAGGTGGTGCGCGAGGAGATGGAATACATCGACGACACTGACAAGGTGGAAAAGATTAGGAAGATGCCGTACCAGATACTGCAGATCAAGGTGAGCGAGTCCTTCAAGGGCGACTTAGACGGAACCGTGAAGGTCAGGGACAATCTAGACGCCATAGTGACTGAAAATGGCGAGAAGATACAGGTGAGGTACGACAACTCTATTTCCTACGAAGGCGGTGAGGCAGGCATATTCTTCATCGATAAGATCGACGGAGAATACGTTCTAGATGGCCACTACGGGTTCTTTAAGCGCGACGACACGTCGCTCAAGTCGGGTTTTCTGGGCGATGCCACCCCTGCGGACATAGAGAATGTAATACAAAATCTCTCTCAGCAGTACGACTAGAGTAACGCTCATTGAAAATTTCGCCTCATGATGGGCAACCACAGAAAAGCTTATTGATCGACGGATCGCCGAACCGTCCATGAACGAGAACAGCAGGAAGATCCGGGAGCTGAAGGAGGCCATGCGTGCAGAGAGGGACATCAGGATCCGCAACAGGATGATGGCGGTCCTGGGCGCGCTCAAGGGCCACTCTACAAGGACCGCATCTGATTTTGCCGACGTGGACCAGCGAACGGCGCAACTGTGGGTTGCCCGGTTCAACGAGGGCGGCATCGGTGGCCTACGGGACGCTCCCGGGAGGGGCAGGGCTTCACGCGCCAAGTATGGGCGGATCAGGAGGCTTGCCGGCAGGCTTGCCGGCAGGAACATGCTCACCCCGAGAAAGCTGCGGAACTGGATACGCAGCAGGATGCATGTCAGGCGCAGCCTGTGCAGCGTGCGCAGGATCCTGCGACACCTCGGGTTCTCATCCAAGAGGTCGACCACCCTGTACGCCTCGGCCGCCGACGATGACACGGTAAGGCAGCGGCAGGCCGACGCCGCAGGCACAATACCGGGTGCAAAAAGGCGCGGCAGGAGGGGCAGGACCGTCGTGTTTGGCGCGCTTGCGGAGGACGGAACCGGATTGATGCGCAGTATGAAAGGTTTGACGGCCCGACGTTCGTAGGGTACCTCAGGGAGGTGCGCCGCAAGTGGGGCAGCGTCCTATTCGTAACGGACAACGCAAGCCAGCACAAGCACAGAGAGGTGAAAAAGTACCTGAAGGAACACGACGGGGTGGAGATCCTGTACCTGCCCACCGCGACGCCGAAGCTCAGCGCAGTCGAGTCCGTCTGGAGGGTTGCAAAATACATGCTTGCCGCCTCAGAACACTACGAGACGTGGGAGGATCTGACGCATCGGTGTCCGAGTATTTCAGGACGTGCTCAATCAGGCTTGACATATACAGATTTCTGCACCGCTGCGTATGAGGCGAAATTTTCAATGATCGTCACTCTTGTGGCTCCATGTCTCCTTGCCCGCCCGTGACTTTTTCTCCTCCCGGCGCCGCCGTCCCTGCAAATGCATATGCCGAGTCCACCTGTCCCGTGGTTTCTGTGTGTTGGCAAGTTCGCCTTTGTGCTTCGGTACGCGCGGCCCGTAAAATGCTGTATGCGCCCAGGCCAATTCCGGGTTCGTTGCCATGCATGCGCTTCATCTTGTAATTCTGGGCGCAAGATCAACTGGCCTGTCGCCGTACCGAGTATAAATAAAAAAGAAAAATGTGGCGGCTGTCATCTTTGGACCTTTAGTCTGACAGCGTCTCTGACTTCCGCTAGGTCTATCGGGTCGTGTCCTACCACCTTGTCCAACTCGGTGGTAACCGTGGTCTTGCCTGAGACTATTGGATAGTAGTCTGCAAAGCCTGACACGTACAAGCGCCTGTCGTTTTCAATCAGAAAGACGCCCTTGTCTCCCAAATTGTAGTCGAACGCATACACATTCATGTAAACGGCCTTGTGGCCGTCACTCGTACCGACTTCCACCCATACTAAGCGGTCATATACCGTAATGGTTTTGGGGTCCAAACCGACATCGTCTGCCAGTTTTTCCAGTATGCGGATCTTTATCTCTTTCATCGGCACGCGGTCGGCCCTGACAAACTCGTCACCGTTCTCATCAACGCCAGCGATCTCCTCTGTGAAGAGCTTGACATCAAGGCCCACTATCTCACCTATAACTACCGCGCCAGCCTTGTCGACAGACTCGGCAAAGGTGAGGCCGGTGTCCCATTGCGTCTTATTGGACACCACGACGGCCGGATCCATTTCAGCTAGTATGTATGGCGTCGATGCTGCAGCAATTATTATTATTGCTGTCATCAGGCCAAACTTTTTGCCAGTCATGTATATCGGCTCTCCAAATCTATTGTCCGCCTGAATGCGTATCGACACCAGTCAATACCCGCGCGGTGGTGTGCAAACGCAGGCATCATCCCGATCGTATCGGCCAACACAGACGCCGTGGCAGAAGATCTCAATTCTTCATCTTTTACGGTCATTACACCCCCTTGCGCCCTACGTTATATAAGTAGATACATCCGTATCTGGAGTGCCTTTCTACATACGTGGAACCCCTCCTTTCTTACGGTGGCCAGTGCCATCTTGGAAGTCTGGACTGACGTTGCCCCCGCGCATGTTGACACGGCAGGTACCTTGTATGATGCGACAAAAGTTGCGCGGACTGCCTAACTACAGATGAGCTCACATGCGGCATCCGCAGAAATGCAAGTATTGCCTGCAATTCCAATGATTTTTTATTACATGTACGCGGGATATTGTACGGATGGCGAGACTGACATACAGGATCACGGTACTAGTGACTGCGCAGATCTTTCTGATCGTTACAAGCTTTTTAATCATGATCCATTTCGAGTCGCAGCTGAACCTTGCAGGAAACGTAGTAAATGTAGCCGGAGAGAACAGGGTGCTGACGATTCTGGTGCGCGATGAGCTCAGGGACAAGTTATTCCAAGAGGGCAGCCAGGCGCTCGACGGAAACCGAACGCTTGCGGCGCTAGACGCGCTGGAGTCAAACATACTCTTCCTGAAGGAGGGCGGAACATCGTCTGGGATAGAGATCAGCCCGCTCTCGCCGCGCTTTGAGGGCGACTGGAACCTGATATGGGACATGTTTGGGCAATACAGGGCCGAGGTTCTGGAGCGCCTCTCTACTGATAACACTGCCACTGCCGCATCGATCACCGGCATCGACACCATAAAGCACACCGGTGACAGGCTTGTCGCGCTCTCCGACGAGCTCACCGACAAGCTTAGCCACGACGTGGACGTGCTTTTATCCAACCTCATACGTCTCCAGGTGCTTCTTGGCATCACCAACGTAGCGGCGCATATCTTCCTGATCTTCCTGATCTGGAGAGTATTTAGCAGGCATACCGCGGAGATGGTCAGGATGGGAAAGATTACCGCAGTGGGCGAGCTTGCAGTCGCGATGGCCCACGACATGAAGACTCCTCTTGGAATCATACAGAACTCGACTTCCCTGATCAGACATCGCGGGGGCGATTCCGATGTAATCGGATCTACCATCGGCAGGATGGAGCGCGCCGTAAGGAGGATGTCGCACCAGATCGACGGCATAATGAACAGCGTCCGCAACGTCCCGCTCGTGACGTCACCGACGTCCGTGTCGGAGATGCTGGGCAGATCCGTCGCCTACGTGGACATACCAGATACCATAAGGATCAGCATGCCCAAGGACGACGCGCTCGTCACGTGCGATCCGGCAAAGATGGAGATGGTCTTTGCCAATCTTTTGCTGAACGCGATCCAGGCAATAGGCGACGACTACGGATACGTAACTATCAGGCTGGCGGATGGTGAAACGGTGACGATAGAGTTTGAGAATTCGGGACCCCCGATTCCGGCAAGCCACATGGCGTCCCTCTTCGAGCCTCTATTTACCACCAAGCCGCAGGGCACCGGCTTGGGACTTGCCAGCTGCAAGAACATCGTGGAGCAACACGGGGGAAGCATCAGCGCCAGCCGAGATCCGGTCGTGTTTACGCTGCGACTCCCGAAGGCCGGGACAGGCCGCGAGAGGGGGTGATCGAGATGCCCGTCAAGCCCAAAAGGATCCTTGTGGTTGACGACGACCATGACTTTCTTGAGTCGATGCAGCTGCTACTGCTTGACTACGGGCACGAGGTGATTCCCGCCTCAAACGGCAAGGAGGCCGTCGAAAAATATGCCGAGTATGGGCCCGACATCGTCTTGCTGGACTTTAAGATGCCCGGCATCGACGGCTATGAGACTCTGACGCACATAGTCAAACTCGACCCGGACGCGAGGGTTGTCCTCACCTCGGCCTATGCACTCGACGATGCGCAGTACAGAAGGGCGGTAGACATGTCGCTTTCAGGACTGCTGCCGAAGCCTATCGAGTTTGCAAACCTGGCAAAGGTAATCACTAGGCATGCAAAGTAGCTCGGGCGTCCTCAGAGAATCCAGCTGCTGTCCTTGGTAAGGGATCTCAGCCTCTCCCGGTAGCGATCTACCGCCTGCTCAAAAAATCTCCGGTACCACTCGCACATCTCGGGATCGCGCAGCAGCATCCTCCTGGCCCTGTCTATCCTGCCTTGGGACATTCTCGCGTTGGAGCTGGCCGACTTGTAATACATCATAAAGGTGTAGAACCAGTACGATATCTGGTCGGCCAAGTCTCCCTCGGAGATGGACTCGAACCTTCGGGCGTACTTGGTCTGCAGAAACGACATAATCTCGCAGAGCTGCGCGTTGCCGGACCCGGAGTTGTCCAGGAGGATCCCCTTGGCCAGGATCCTCAGCTTGTATATGTCCGTGCCCACTGCCGACTTGAGGGCTTCCCACTTGCCAAACACCTTGGGAAGAACGCCTGCGTACATGCGGGCCATTCGATCCACATCGTCGCGGGACGGGTTCAGTACGTCCATGCAGTACAGTATTCCGTGCAGTGAGAGCCTGTATCTGCTGTAGGGCCCCTTCTTCTCCCTGACGACCAGTCCCAGGTCGAGCATGCCTCCGGACTGCTTTTTGGTGTCGTACCTTCCAAGGAACAGCCTCCTGTACGCCTTCTCCTTTGCCCTGATCAGCGATACGTCGGAGGTGCGCAGCATGAGCTTTGTCATGTCCCAGGTGGTACACGCCCCGTTTGCAAACATGATCTGGAGTATGTCCTGCATTCCAGCCTGGTGCCTGCTCTTGGCGTTCGAGAAGCTCCCGTACAGTCTGTATGCCGCAGGCCGCGTGTAATACTTGTATGAGGCAAGGTTGCCGTACTGCGTGTCGTAGTTCTTTAGGTGTGGAGGAACACGGGGTTCTGACATGTCAGGGCGCGCGGTGTACTGGTAATCTAAACTTTCTCAAACCCCCGTCGTACGCACGGGCCTTGACTCCACCCAGAGCAGAAAAAACTGATCAATTAGTATGCGAATTGGCCCAATCCTTGGATCCCGCTCCGCGGCGGCGCCTGCAGAGGTGACCGGCCCCGATGCCCCGCGCCCCCCAGATCAACATCGTTTTTATATTTGGCAGATGCCGAGTCAACGTACTTGGCAAGTTACAAGGGAGCCTACAGCAATGAGCGGTCGTTTGGAATAGCGCTTCCCGTTATAGCGATAATGTTTGTCGGAGCGGTCTACTTTATGTCGCAGAGAACCGACGCGGGGTTTGCAAGCTTTATCCTGGTGGGGGCGGGTGCCGTAACCATGATCTACTGGGTCCGCATGCTGCAGAGGATTGCGCAGGACCACAAGCCCGCATACACAAAGGCCAGGGAGCAGGAGAGCAAGAACTGGATGTACGACTTGATGAAGGGCGAGGGCGAGTCCGTGTTCGTAGCGGAGGTGCCGGGCCCCGAGGACAAGATAGCCGTCAGGCTGATCGACGGCGTGCTGTACATACGCGGCTCGGGCGGGTTCGGAAAGGAGGTTCCCATAGAGGGGGCGGAGCAGATGCAGATAGTGGACTTCAAGTACAGGAACGGCGTGCTCACGCTGAGAATCCGGTAGCAGCCGTGCAGCAGTCACAGGCTCTTTGCAAGCTCGAGCTTCTGCGGAAGGTACTTGTCCGTGATGTTGGTAAGCCCGTATTTTGAGAACGCCTCTAGTTCCGCCTTGCGCTTGAGCCTCAGGAACACGTCAAGCTCCTTGCGCCATACGCCGTAGGCGTACCTCGGATCGCTCTTCAGATCGTGGCATCTCTTGATGTCCGACTCTGTCATTGGGATGGTGGGCAGCTTGTACTTTTCAATGTCCGTGGCCCAGACCCCGACCCACTTTGCGTCCGGGACGGTCAGCTCGCGCAGGTGTGCCGCATTGGCGGAGCCTGACTTTATCACCATGGCGATGTGCTCCCCGTACACGTCCCCGTCAGTCAGGATTATTATGGGCAGCCCCATCTCGTCGTGCAGCCGCTTGAGGAGCGTACGCGTGGAGCGCGGAGCCTGCCCCCCGGTGTTCACTATTATCGACTTGAATTTCTTGTCAACCTGCTCCTCCACGAACCTGGTGAACAGCCCGCCCTTCTCTATCGCGATTACAATCTCGGCGCTGGTGTCGACAAGCTCCGCGGTGGTGAGGCTCGGGCCTATGGAGTACCCGTCCGGATGGTTTGAGAGGTTCATCGTCTTGCCCTCGTACCCTGGGATGGTGTACTCAACGCTGAGGTCGCCGAATATGGTGCTGCGCTCCTCCGGGAATATGTGAAAGTCCTCCCGCGGCCTTGACGTAACAGCCTCTAGGTCCACAATGATGTTGTCCGACTCGGACTGGTTCTCAAACTCGATTGCGAAGGCCTGGGACGAATAGTAGACGTCCCTGAGGGTCGAGGACTTTTTCTCCTTTGTAAGCCTGTTTGCAAAGAACGCAAGCCACATCAGCTGCGTAAACGACCGGAGCTGCGAGGAGTTGTGCGAACTGCGCATGGCCGACGCGTTGCCCAGTATGTACTGCCGGGTCGCGTCGTCAAATACGATGTTGTTTACAGACCTGCTGGGTATGGAGAACGAGGGGAACCTGCCCGCGTTGAGGTCGTCGTATATGCGGGCGCCGTGCCCCTTGAGCTCGCCCAGTATGTTCTTCTGCTTTAGCCTTGCCTTTGTCGCCGCGTCGACCTTTGGCTTTTTTGCGGCCCTGCGCTTTGCGCTGCCTGCCATTATGGCGCTGACCTCCTACTGCTGCCTGCATGGGGGCCGGCGCTTTTCTGCCGCCCCCGCCTCTTTATAGTCGCCGCCACGAGCGCCTTTTTCCCCTTGCGCGACTGTTGTTGCTGCCGCTGCCGCTGCTGCGCGGCCCTCTTCGAAGAGCGGGCCTTCTTTGAGGATGCAGCGGATCTTCGGGCCGCAGCCTTTTTCCTGCCGCCGGGGGCGGAGACCAAAGTACCGCCGGTGTCGTCAAACGCCTTCATTTCCCCAACTGACATGTCGGAGGTACTGCCTTTTATGTCGGGCGCGCCGACGGGTTCTGCATCATCAATTTGATCATGACTGCCGCCGGGCGCGCCGTTATCGCCGCGGTCGTCGCTTGCGCCGCGCCCGCCGGTCTTGGACTGTTGTAATGATGATGATGATGGTGATGAGGCCGATGCCACCTCTGCGTCAAGCGTATTCCCAAAGGATGTATTTCGGAGAACCTTCTGGTATGCCGGCTCCTTCCTCTTGCCTGACAGTTCGGTGCAGAACTGGGCGATCATTGGGACGTATTTCGCATACAGGTTTGCGCGCCTCTTTGCGGCCTCGGCCTGCCCCCTCTTGGACATGTAGCCGGCAAGCTTTCTGGACAGGTACTGCAGGGCCAGCCGCAGTTCGCGCTCTATCTCGGGCCTGTCGGCCACGTTCTCCTTTCCGGCCGTCTTGTACGGCACGCGCGTGGAGCATATGTGCGACACGATGACAAACGGCGGGTCGCCCTTTACCTTGTAGCGGGCCCAGTCGATGTCGTTTACCACCTTCAGCACCACGTCGCTCCCCTCGTCATACAGCAGGGGGATGCGGTTGGCAAACCGGTACACGTGCGGACCTCCGGACGGTATCTGCCCCCCGTACGCGATCCCCATCTCCACGACGAACGGGAATCCAGAGTACGCCGACGCGGGCCGCTGCACCACCGCCGAAAAGTCCGGCTCGAAGAACTTTGCAATCCCCTTTTCAAGCGGCTCGGCCCCGAGGGGCGCAAGGCAGCTGGAGTCGGGCGCCAGGAACGCGTCATACTTTTGAAGCGAGTCGCTCAGGCCCACGAGCTCCTGGTTCGTCAGGGTGCCCACCCTCTTCTCCGGCTTGAACCCCGCGAACTCGGAAAATTTGGCGGCCGTGCTTACGCCCACGCGCTGAAACCGCTTTGTGAGGAACGCCGCGAGCTGCTCCCCCTGGACCGTGTTTGCAAGCTGCCTGTAGTAGGGGCTGTCGCTGCTCATCGGGATGGACTTTGTATCGGACGTCGCAAGGTCCCAGTATGATATCAGGCCGTTTGCCACGTCGATGTCCTCTATCCGGACGCGGCTAATGGCGTCGAATCCCATCTTCATAAACGACATCATGGCAAGTACGATCCTGACGTGCCTCGTGAGCCCCTTCCATTTTTTTGCGGTGCGCGACATTATCTTTGCAAAGTCGGCGTCCTTCTTGACCCCTATGTCCTTGCATATCTTTGAGATCATCGCGCTGTTCACCACGGGTATGTCAAACTGCGACTCGACGATCATGCGCCGTATGCGCTCCACGTCCACCCCGTGCGGGTGCGGCCTGATTATGGTGGGCGGGGGCGGTATCTCCTTTACGAACCTGGGGTGCGAAAAGGACTGCCCCTTCGGATCGTCAAACTTTATGGTCGCATACGGCGTAATCAGCGACGTCTCGTACACATAGTCGCGTATCTTGGAGCCGGCCTTTGAGTAGTCGCCCTCCAGGCATATGCTTACCGACAGCCCCACCTTGGACACCTCGCGCGTCTCGTGCCTTACTATCACGGGCTTGTTCTTCTGTATGTCAAGCAGTATCTCAAACCTGTCCTGCGTCTTTCCGTCCACGGAGCTGTGCACCACGACAGGCGTGTTGGTGGTGATCTGCCCGTACAGTATCGCCATGGTGGCCCCGAGCCCGAACATGCCGCGCGCCTGCTTGAGCCCGAACTTTGAGCCGTACAGGACCGTTCCAAACGCAAGCGGTATGTGGTCTGCGTCTACCCCGGGGCCGTTGTCCTTGACGGTCAGTACGTAGTGGCGCGGATCCGGCTTTGACGGGTCGACTGCCTTTATCATGAGGTGCACGTTTGGAAGTATGCCCTTCTGGTCGCATGCGTCAAGGGAGTTCTCGACCAGCTCGCGGACGGCAGTATACAGCGAGCGCGTAGGGTTGCTGAACCCTGCAAGGTCCCTGTTGCTGTAGAAGAATTCGCTCGGCGAGATCTGGTTGAACCGCTCCTTAATCTGAACCATGAACGACACCCGTCTTCTCTTCCCACAGGATCATTCGCTCCTGCCTCTGCCGCCGGTTCGCGGCCTCGAGCCGGTTGTATACCGCCCCGTGCATGCTTCCGCCGGATATTGCGCCGACCGCGTCGGCGGCGCGCTTCAGCCTGCTTCCTGCCCCGATAATCGAAACCGTCTTTCCATATACGGATATCCGGGTGCCGCTGAGCTGCTCCATGTTTTTCCTTGCTCTGCCGCGCTCTCCTATAATCCTACCCCTTATCCTCTCGATGTTGGCGCGCGACTTGCCCCCGAAATCGGCCAGGCTTATCACGTGCAGCGAGTTCTCATCCTCAAGAAGCGTCATGGCGACGTCGGGCGCAAAACCCCTGCCGATGGCCATTACTATCTCTACTGCCTTGAAGGGGGCGTACTCCTCGCCGGCCGCGTCACCCTCCGCGGACACCCACACCTCGCCGGTCGAGCCGTCCACTGAGATAGCGACCCCGCACCTGCGCTCTATCTCGGATTTTGCCGAGCCTTTTTTTCCGATCAGCACCGCCACCCGCTCGTGCGGTATTCGGATCATCTTGTCAAACATCATGATGACGATGTCATCTCCTCCATGATACGGCCTGGATCGTCCACGCTTACCCCCTTCTTCTCAAAGAATCTTGTAATGTTGTTAATATCTCTTTGAAGAAACATGCGCGCGTTAGGATGCCGCCGGTCCACTGCAGAGCCCAGGTCGAACACGACAAGCCCCCTGCCGCGCACCTTGAAGATGTTATACTCGGAGTAATCCCCGTGCACGAGGTTTGCCTTTGCATACATGTCCCTGAGCATGGACAGGGCCCCGCGGTAGTCGCTGTAGTCGACAGGCCAGTGCAGCAGCTGCGCGGCGGGGCGGCCCCTGGCGCCGCTGCCGTCGTCGCCGCTGCCGGAACCGGGGGCGTGGCCCGCGTCTATGAACTCCATTGCCAGGACGTTGTTTGCGACATGGATGGGCCTCGGAACGAGAATGCCGGCCTCGGCGCACTGCGTCAGGTTGCGGAACTCCTTTCTTGCCCAGAGGTACACCATGTTGCGCGTGCCCCCCCTGACTGAGGCAAACCTCGGGTCGCCATACATGTATGCCTGCCGGCGCTTGAAGTTGGAGGTGCTGACCAGGTATATCTTGAGGGCGACGTCCTCCCCGGCGGGGCCTAGGCCCCAGAACACCAGCGACTCCTTGCCTGCGCTCACCGAGCCGTGACGCCTGAGAGTATGCCGTCAGTTATCATCTTGTAGAGGGTCATCACGGTGCGCTTGTCGAGCACCTCGTTTACCACCTTGTTCTTCTTAAAGCCGTCTGCCAGCTCCCTTCTCCTGCGGTGGTGCAGCTTGGGCTCTAGCATCTCCTCAAATGCCTCGCCGGGGGACGGGCCGTCCTGCATGCCGCCATCGCCATCGCCATCGCCATGCCCGTTATGATCATCGCCGGTATGGCTGCCCGTCCCACTGTCCATGACAGTGTATCGCGCCGCCGGCTAAAATTGATTTCCGTCGGCTCGCATGGCCCCGCCGCCGGATGAACCCTGCGGTTTTCCGGCGGGACGTGCTGCGCGATACCATGCCGCCGCATGCGGCGGCCGGACGCATAGAGTTGATCATATTATCCGCTCGTGGACGCGCGCCGGGCCCGTACGCGTCGTTGCGTGGCGCGGTGCGCCGGCCCCCGCATTGCATGAAAGATCGTATCTGCCATACCCAATATAGTCACCGACAACAAAATTACCCACCATGCGCATAACAACTTCGCGCGCTGCGGTATAGGATTTCAGGCCATAATTTTAAATTTAGATCAGGCGTTTGGCGCGTACGCATTCCGTCACACGGGCGCATAGCCTACATTTTGAAAATCAGGAGAAACGGAACGTTGGATATTGTTCTGGCGCCGTCCCTTGAGCCGACGCCGAGCTCGGTGGCCAGTGAGACGGCCTTTTCTCCGACCATGTTGATAATGGACGAGTCCCTGAGCAGCCTCGACGCCTTTTCTCTGGATATTATTTCCCCGCCATAATATTCCTCGCTGATGTGCATGGTGTGATCGTCGTCCCCCTGACCGATGCGCCTGCCGAGCAGTTCTGCATCGCACATGTTGAGCATCATGTTTCCTTGGTATTCGGAGACGCGCGCCGAAAACATGCTATCACGCGTACTTGCCCTTTAGCGTGGATTTTGCCCCGCACGCCTCGCATATCAGAAACGATATCCGGTTCTCCCTGGACGTCTTCGTGTCCGGGCTCTTGCAGGTGGGGCACTCGAGATAGTCCTTTACGTATATCTGGAACAGGCGCGTAAAGTCGTCGGGGTCCCTCCTGCCGATGAACATGGCCTTGTCGCCTATCCGCTCGGCCGGCACCGCGAACTCCTTTGACAGGTACTGGAGCAGCTTGTCAGGATCGCGCCTCAGCACCTTGGGGAACTCTGCAAAGTTCCGCAGAAAGGTCTTCTGCCCCTCCCGCATCACGTCGACCACCGGCAGCTCGAACCGCGCGGACTGGCCGTCGTCGCGCCTCTGCCCCCGGCCGATCTCCCCCTCGATTCTCTTGAGCAGGGCCTCGTAGTCTTTTGCCGCCATTACAGGGGCCCTCGACAGCACACGCTATATGGGTTTTGAAAAAATGGAGTCGGAACTCCGGGTGTTATGGTTTGCCAATCCTAAAGACACCGGTTCCACATACGGGACAGGTGCCCTTGACGGCCGGTCTTCCGTTCTTTAGCGTGGTCTCTTGCGGGTCCTTGATCTCACACTTTGCTCTGCATTTGACGCAGTATGCTTGAACCATTTCAAAACTGCTTTTCTGTGCATGTATATAGTAAGAGTCAGTGAAATTTGTTTAACAATGTTATTAATTTTTAATGTGTGAATTCCACCCTTCGGGTTCCTCCGGGAAGAAGAAAATCACCGGATCGTGCGTTTTATAATGCAAAAATACAAGAATTGCACGTATTGCGGGTATTTCATGGGTTTTTTGATCAGAATAGCCGTATGACGTCGCGCCCACGAATTATAAGTTACGTGCACCGACAACCGGTATTGGCCTCCAAACGGGGAATTGTCATAACGGCGGTTATACTGGCCGGCATTACCGGCGCAAGTTTTCTGGCCTGGCTGCCGGGGAGCGGTGGTGGCGGCGCGTCAAACCAGGCCACCTTTGTGATATCAGACCACAAGGAATATCTTGACAGCGTCAGGAACATACACGAGGTTCTGGTCGAATCCACCGCGATCGAGTTTGAGATGCTGCTGGACGGCGAGATCACGGCGGCCGAATACACGAGAAGCTCGGAGACCACCTCGACACAGACTGCCATGCAGATACGCGAGTTCATCACCTCAAAGCCCCCGGAGGAGTGGCAGGAGAGCTACATACTGTACGGCGAGGCGCTCAGGTCGTTTAACACGTACGTGGCAGAGACCCAGGCAGTGGCCAGCCTGATCGAAGAGGGGGGACTGGACGGCATATCCGACGCGCACCTGCGCGAGTCGCTCCAGAGGACAGAGTCCCTGCTCTCAGAGTCCGACGAGTACGTCAAGAGATCCGATGCCGCAAGGCCTCCCGCGTAGTCTTGGCAGCGCTCCCGGCTTGCGGCACAGAACCAGTCTTTATTTGGGCGCCGCAGGCTCCAAGGGCATGGACGGCGGCAGCGGCACCGGAGACGCCCGTGGCGCCGATGGCGGTGACGCGCGCGCAGGCAACCCAAGGGCCGGGATGCCCGTCGTAACGGGGAGGGGCATGACGGCGCTTCGCAGAAAGTTTGGCGGTGACGAGATGTCAGACTCGCGGGGCATAACTCGGGCCAGGCTCCTGACCCGGTTCGTGGGGGATCTAAGCTCCAAAAAGTTCGGCGCCATAATATTTGGATACGAGGGGGTGTTGCGCGATTACGGCGGCGGACACACCATGCCGCTAAAGGAGATTGGCGCCGAGCTTGAAAGAATCATGCGCGGCGGAATTATAGTCGGAATCGCGTCAAGGAGCGGCCACGAATCGATGGCCGCGGAGCTCCGACACATGATAAGGCCCGAATACTGGGATGACACGTGTGTCGGATATTGCAACGGAACCGACATCAGGGCGCTGAGCGATGCGGAGACAAGCCAAACTCGTGCAAGTAACGATCACGTTGAGTTTGTCACTAACGCGATCGAGTCAAGCGACGTGATCTCGGAATCCGACGTTACATATTGTGGAGGCCAGGCATCGATCAAAAACAGCGGCGGCGCCGGCGCCAAAAAATACAGCGCAGATATGATTCTCCGCGCGATGGCGGGCGCCGGCGCGACAATGCGGCGTAACGTCAAGGTGTTTGAGTCCGACGGGTACATAGACGTCGTCCCGTACGGCGACTCGAGGTACGAGGTGGTGAGGCGCACGAAGCTTGCACTCCCAAGGGATCGCTACATACTGTGCATAGGGTGCAGGGGCCAATGGCCCGGAGCCGACTGCGAGCTGCTGGCCCACAGGTACTCGCTGAGTACGGGCACCGTGTCTGCCACCGCATCCTCGTGCTGGAACCTGCTGCCGGAGGGGGAGGGCGGCGAGCAGGGGGCGCTCACATACATGAGAAGTATGCGCGTGGGGGACGGCAGCGGCCAAGGCGGCTGGTTCACCGTGAGGATGTGACTGCCGCCGGCACCTCAGGCGTCCGGGATGCGCGGGGCTTGCGGCCGCGGGACGATCGGCGGCAGGGCCGCCGTTGGCCGGCCCGGACACACATATAAGGCCACATACATGGCGGGTTCGCCCGCACGCCGGAAATCGTTAAAAGCAATCTGCACTATATAACGACATGTCGCAGCGCGCAGGCAAGGTCGAGAAGGACGTGAGCTCCTCTTCTGCAAGCAAGCTGCTTGTGGTGTGCGTCGACAGGGACAACGACGTGGGGGAGAAGGCCGGCATAGAGACCCCCGTGATAGGGAGGGACTCTTGCATAGAGGCGGCCCAGCGGCTGGCGCTGGAGGATCCCGAGGACGCGGACTCCAACTCTATATTCGCTGCCATAAAGACGTACGAGGATCTCATCAGCAAGGGGTATACCGTCGAGGTCGTCACGGTCGCGGGCGTGAAGAACAGGGGCGTGCAGGCCGACGAAAAGATACTCGCGGAGATCAAAAAGATCCAGAGCGAGTTTGGCGCAAACGGCGCCGTCATAGTGTCAGACGGCGAGGACGACGAGAGCGTCATACCCGTGATACAGAACGCGCTACCCGTCGTGTCCGTGCAGCGCGTCGTGATGAAGGTGAGCCGGAGCGTGGAGTACTCGTACGCGGTGCTGGGAAAGTACCTGAAGACAATCGCGTACGACTCCAGGTACTCGAAATTCTTTCTGGGGGTCCCCGGAATACTGCTGCTGATGGCGGGCATCGCCACGGTCTTTAACTTTACAGAGATAATATTCGCCGCAGTGATCAGCATACTGGGAGGGGCCTTTCTGATCAGGGCCTTTGACATAGACAGGGCTTGGGCCAGCCTGTCAAAGCCGACGCCGATGGGATTCATACGCATCTTTACAATGGTGACCGGGATCATCCTCATCATGTCGTCCATCCCAGCCGGGATCGGGGCCGTGGATGAAAACCTGTTGGAGCTGGACACGGACATAGTCGCCAAGGTGTCGGACAAGGTGCTGATCGGGCAGTTCATCTCGGGCGCCCTGCCCATACTGTGGATAGGGCTTGGCGCCATACTTGCCGGCTCGCTGCTGAGCAACCTGATAGGGGGCACGCCAAGGCATACGGTCGACATACTGAGGCCTGTAGTCCTGGTGGCAATCTATCCGACTGCGTACCAGTTTACGAACATCATGATCCACGACGAGAGCTCCTTTACCCTGATCCCGCCCCTTATTGTGGGGCTGGCAGTCACGCTGGCCATAGCGTCCGTCCTGTTCAAGAAGTATCGCAGGCGCAGGACGGGCAAGGACGCGGCGGCGGCCGACGCCGACGAAGACGACGGCGGCGCCAGCAGCGGCGATGCTGAAACGGAACCGGGCAAGGAAAGGCAGTTATAACAATATTCGGTATGCTTGGACAGCATGGCAGGGGGCATAAGGAGCGCGGCGTTCGGCCTCTTTGGCTTTTACAGACTGTACAGCGGGAGGCTTGAGCGCGAGATAAGGGCCGGGGACATACCGAACCACATGGCGCTGATACTTGACGGCAACCGCAGGTGGGCAAGGCGCCATCTTGCGATGGAGAGAGACGGGCACGGCAGGGGCGCCGACGCGGTCGAGAACCTGCTTGACTGGTGCGAGGAGCTTGACATCAAGATAGTCACGCTATACGCGCTCTCGGCGGAGAACCTGTCAAGAAACGACCAGGAGCTGCAGGACCTCTTTGAGCTGATAAGGGCCAGGCTTGAAAAGCTGCTGGCCGACCCGCGCATACACCGGAGCCGCATGAGGGTAAAGGCGATCGGGAGGATAGAGATGCTCCCGGATACGATACGCGACGTGCTGCACCGGCTTGACGAGGCCACCAAGGGGTATGACTGCCGGTTCCTGAACATCGCGCTTGCATACGGGGGCCAGTACGAGATGGTCGACGCCGTGAAAAAGATAGGGGAGAAGATAAGGGAGGGCAGGCTCAAGGTGGACGAGATCGACAGGGGCGTGATAGAGTCGAACCTTTACACGTCGCACCTGCCCCAGCCCTCGCCGGACATGATACTCCGCACGTCCGGCGAGAAGCGGCTGAGCGGGTTTCTGATGTGGCAGAGCGCGTACAGCGAGCTTGTGTTCATGGACATATTCTGGCCCGAGTTCAGGAAGATAGACCTGATGAGGGCGATCCGCACGTTCCAGAAGAGAAGGCGGAGGCTTGGCCGGTGAGCGCGGCGCGGGAAGAGGTTTCTGCAGGCGTCGTCCTGTATAGGATGCAGGACTCGAGGCGCCTGTACCTCGTACTCCGGTACGCGGCCGGGCACTGGGACCTTGCAAAGGGCAAGAGGGAGCCGGGCGAGTCGGACGTGCAGGCGGCGCTCAGGGAGGTCAGGGAGGAGACCGGGATCTCAGACGTGGCCCTGCACGAGGGCTTTGCAAGGCGCATCGAGTACGAGTTCGTGGACGGAGATGGCGCGGCGGTGCGCAAGACCGTGACGTTCTTTCTCGGGGAGACCGGGGCAAGGGATGTCACGCTGTCCGACGAGCACCGGGACTATGCGTGGCAGGAGTACGGCGGCGCGGTACGCGCGGTCACGTACCCCGCGGCGGCGGGCGTGCTCGGGGCCGCGGACGCATGGCTTGACGGCGCCGGCGCGGCGTGATGCGGCGACTGGCCTAGTGCCGCGGGGAAGCGAGCCACGAGCGCGCGACAGGCCGCTTGCGGCCGCGCCGGCTTGCAGGACGCGGCGTGCCGGGGTGCTTCCGGACGGGCAGAACGGACACTTGCTACTGCACTGAGCTGCCAAAACGGCGAATTCTGGACAACCATATATGGAGCGTCGGGACGCGCGTACCCTTCCAGGACGGAGCTGGAAAAACAATCCCGGACAATCAGGTTTTGCCAGACGAGATGCTCTGGTGCATGGACATGGCCGCCCGCGTCATGTCGTCGGCCCGTATGATGGAGCGCCCCGCAATTACATAGTCGGAGCCGGCGCGTATAGTATCCGCGGCATCGGCCCCCTGCGCCCCCACGCCGGGGGATATTATGAGCATGCGCCGCCCGCTCTTTTGTATGCGCCTCGAGCACTCCCTTATGACGGCCGGGAACGTGGCGCCCACTATGACGCCGTCCGCGCCGGAGTCGAGCGCCCAGTCAAGAAAGATCTCGTGCATCTTTCGGGTGCTCTTGGATCTCGGCGTGGGATGCGCCCTCATCTCATAGGACGCGCGGGCCTCGGGCGCGCTCATGTGGCACAGCGTGATTACGCCCCTGCCGCGCCTGTGCGCGGACCTGACCAGACTCCTGAGGCCGTCAAGCCCCATTATCGGGTTTGCGATCACGGCGTCAAAGCCCATGTCCCACAGGATCCCAGTCGCGACTCCGTTGGTGCTGCCTATGTCGTTGAGTTTTATGTCCGCAATGGCCTGCAGCCCGAGCCCGTGGGCGGCGTCGGTTATGGAGGACACCTGCCTGATGCCAAGCGGCAGCAGCAGATGGTAGTTGATCTTTATGGCGCAGATGTATGCCGACAGCTTCCTGATGTCGCGTATTACGGGGGAGGCGGCCAGGGAGCGGCCCGTGTAGTCGCAGGCAAGTATCACGCGCCGGCCCGACGCCTCTGACAGCTTGGCACTAAACGTCCTCATAGTCTATCAGTGGATGGCTGCCTTTGAGCCTAATAATCTTCAGGTACAAGTAGCCGTGCTCGGTCGGGGCGTCCACGAACGCGGGCCCTGCATCGCTTTGTGTAGAGAACATCAGAAACGGCTTTGCGGGATCAGAGTCAAGCTCGACGTACGCAAAGAGCGCTGGCGCCTCCGCGTCGCCGTAGCCCTGCTCCAGCGTGGCGCCAAGAAGCCACTTGCGGCCACGCCGGAACAGGAGTAGCGGAAACGGAGAGTCCACGCGCCCCCACATCATGCCGATCAAGCTGGAGAGATCCTCCAGTATTATGGGATGATACCTGTCCTCCGCGCCGCTATCTGGAAGCAGTATCCCCGGAAGCGATCTTATGCGTATTATCGGGGAGTATGCCATGCTCGAGTCGGACATCGCAGCGGACGTCCCGTGCTCCTCCCTTCCGCGCCTCAGACCGTAGTACAGGTGGTGCCCTGCCGCGGGACCGTCGCCGCCGTCAAACGGCACGTAGTATATGATGGGCCTGCCGCGCATCACGTCCGCCTGGGCGCAGAGAATGTTCACGTCGTCGTGCTTGTGGGCCATGCATGCAGAAGGCGCGCTTTCCAGCGCGCATACGAGCCGCGAAAAGTCGAGGCACGACTCAAGCTGGATATAGTACGGGCGTGTGCCCCAGTGATCTTCCACGCCCTCGGTGGCAGAGACCGATCCTGCCGCATCTCCCCTGTCTGCAGGCACGGTCGCCGCCGCCTCCGCTGTCTTCGTCGCCACAATCAGACCTGAGCGCAGTATCAAATTAAACCTATTAGAGCCATCCGAGCACGGGCCCCGTCATGCGGCGCGCCTGTCGATTACGTCCTCG
This sequence comes from Candidatus Nitrosopumilus sp., assembly GCA_965207075.1. Taxonomy (GTDB): domain Archaea; phylum Thermoproteota; class Nitrososphaeria; order Nitrososphaerales; family Nitrosopumilaceae; genus Nitrosopumilus. Next base: position 637,587 of record CBDBLO010000002.1, read on the forward strand.
ACGCCGGGGCCCGTCCCTATGACGGCGGCCGGGATCCCCAGCGCGTCCTCTATGCCTGAGACGAACTTTTTTGCCTCGGCGGGAAGGTCGCCAAACGACCTGCCGCCTGCGCACTCCGGATACAGTACGTCAAGCTTTGTCAGGGCAAACTGCGTCGCCCCGTTGAGCATCGCGGCCCGCGCGGCCAGGCTCATGTCAAAGTCCGCCGCGCGCCGCGGCCTGCCGGTTACTGTTCCGAACTCCGACCATCCCCTCTGCGAGGCCTCCTCGTCGGACAGGGCGTTTTCCAGGGGCCCTGTCCCCACACGCGTGACATACGACTTGAAGACCACCATGACCTCGTCCACCTTTGTGGGGCCCAGTCCGACGTCGGCGCATATGCCCGACGCGGTCACGTCCTTTGACGTCACGTACGGGTACGTTCCGTGCCACAGCGACAGGAACGTGCCTTGGGTACCCTCCACCAGCACGTCCCGGCCCGCCGCAAGTGCCGAGTTTATCTCGTGGGGCACGTCGGCGATCATACCTGACAGGGACTCGACGTCGCGTGCAAGCCTCAACGTGCGCAACGCGCGGTCCGAGTTTGCAGGGCCGGTTCCGGAACCCGTGCTTCCTATCGTATCCTTGAGGCGGCCTCCCGAGTCCCTCTCGCGGTGAGCAGGGTCTATTATGCCGCAGTTGGCGTCCAGATACGCCTGCTTTTGCGCGCCAAAGTCCTCGACCTCCCTTAGCAGTACGTCGGGATCCACCACCACGCCGGGGCCTATCATCACCCTTGCACTGCGGTTGAGAAATCCGCTTGGCAGCATGCGCACCTTGTACGTCCTTTCCCCGTCCCGTATGGTGTGCCCCGCGTTGGGGCCCGCGCCGCCCCTCACCACGATTCCCGGCGAGTCCCTGGTTGCAAGGTACGAGATGATCTTGCCCTTGCCCTCGTCCCCAAAGAATCCGCCAACCACTACGGTCGCTGCCACGGTACGGCGGGCGCATTGCATCTTAATTAATGTAGTATGGAGCAACCCGGCCGGGTGCCCGCGGCGCCGCGCATGGGGGCGCCCGGACGCGCTTGGTACCATCGCCATCGTCGCCATCGCCACAACTGTCCCCATCCTCGAAACCGCCGCGGCGGAGTCGTTATATTCTCGCCGCGCCGCCGCCATGTGATGGCGACTGAAAACTTTGCCGGCAACATCATAGTCAGCTTGGCAAGCCTGCCGGACTTTCTGAGAAAGCCCATATTGACAAAGCGGATGAACGAATTCTTTGCGCTGTCGGAGCCTGAAAAGCAGGAGATCATACGCAATGCCCTGGAGGCGGGACCCACCGTGGATTTTGGCAGGTTTGAGAAACTCTTCAGGACATGGCTTGAGGTGCTGGCGGGACTGCCGCAGGACCGGCGGGCGGAGCTCGTGGGTGCGTACGCCGTGGAGATCTCGCAGAGTCCCGGACGACTGGTCGCCTTTAACATGGACGCCATATATGGCATATTCCTGACGCTGAGCCCCGACCAGCAGGAGTCAGTCGCCTCGTCCGTAAGGGACGCGGTCTCGGCGCTCGGCGCGCGGGATCAAAGAACGATCAGGATGATTGTGCCCGATGCGGCGCAGGCGCGCGTCGGCATCGCATGACCGGCGGGGTACCCTAGGCCTGGGAACCCGGAGGGGGATCGTCCGGGCGCCGGTTGTCCTCGTTTGTGAAATCTATGACGTCGCCGTCAGGAGACATGACGCCGACGAATATCTTTTCGTTCTTGCGGAGCATCTTGCGGTGATCCGGCATGGACATGTCAAGCCGCATCTCGTTCATGACCATGACGCGGTACTCTTTCCACTCGGCCCAGCACTTGTTGCACGTGGGATACTTTTCGGCCACCATGTCCAGAACCTCGGAGTCCGGTATCTGTAGCTTGCACTTGGTGCACTGCCGCCCCATGGCGCACAGTCCCCGGACGGCTCTTTTATCTCTTATTGAGGAACTGCTTCCAGTCCGTGATATTAGCTGGGCATGCCGTAATCGACAGCCCGGCCAAACACCGCGCCTGCACTCTGACGTTCTTTCTCCATTCCGCTGCGGGAAAGGGAACGCGCCTGCACTTGGCTCTCGTGCCCCCTCGCGGGGCCCCCGACCGCCTCTGAGAAGCAGTTGAGGCGCGCGTCCAGTTCGCGTCTTACGAGGGCCGTTCCTGCCCCCGTGGCCTGCCATTTTCTCGTCGTATCACCGGGGTCTGTGGGCGGCAGGCCGTATCCCCCGATTACCATGGCCGCGTTGACGTCGGCCTGTTGAACGTAACTGCACTTGGTGCACCTGAACATGTCCCTCGTCACCCTCGAGGACTTGTCGACGTGCCCGCACCTCGCGCACTCCTGCGACGTGTACCTGGGGTCGACCGTGATGATCTGTATGCCCGCGAGCTCGGCGCGGTTTCGTATGCGCTGCTCGACGGCGCGGTGCCGTACGAAGCGCATCTCGCGGTTGAGCCCCCTCTTGTGGGAGCCGCGCCCCCTGCGGGTCATGCTTGATACCTTGAGGTCCTCGAGCACGATCACGCCGGGTGCGTGGTCGTCGCACACGTGCTTGGCCGCGATGCACTCCGCGTACTGGCGGCGGCTTCTGGTCTTCTGCAGGCGCCTGCGGAGCCGCGCGTGCAGCCTCCTGAGCCTGTTGGAGTGCTTGTTCATCTTGGACATCCTTGACTGCATTTTTTGGTATTCCGCGCGGCCGTCCCTGAACGGCGCGGCCGTGTCGTAGGAGTCCTTTGCGATTGCACTTCCCCCGCGGTCCATGGTCACGACCACCGTGGGCTCTGCGACGCCGCGGTCAACCCCCTTGACCGTCGCGTCCGCGGGCACGCCCCGCTGCGGCGGCATCCCGACGCGGCACGACACGTGCAGCACGTACCGGCCGCTCCGCGTCCTGGTGAACTCGTACGATCTTGGTTCGTGCTCCATGACCTCGTTGGGTACGGCCGCGCGGACCGTTCCAAACGACGGCAGCATGATGCCGTACCTGTCGACTATGCGCGGCGCGAGCGCGCACCTCACGGAGATTGCGGAGTGCCGTTTCCTCGTGCGGTGCCTGAGGCCGCCGCGTCCGAACCTCGCTGCCAGTTTGTGCGCGGTGCATGCGTCTTGGATGCCCGCACGCTGTATCCCCGCGGGAATGGCGCGCATCCACTCCTGTTCCCGGCGCATGGCCGTCAGCTCCTTGTACAGCCCGTACTCGCTCACGGCATCGCCCGACATGATCCTCCCGACGGACCAGTTGTACGCGTGGCGCTGGGCGACGCGGTACGAGTCGATGAGGCGCACCTGGTCGGCCGCCAGCGATATGGCGACCCGGTACTTGCGGTATGCATGCAACACGTAACACGTAAGGTGATAATGTTATTATGCCTTGTTTCCAATGTGAGGGGCGCGCCGCCGTGTGGCTGCCGGCTGCATCCTGTCCGTTGGCCGGAGCATCAGTCCGGACATATCACGGATTGGAAGCGGAGCCGGTTCTCACAAGTCATAATAGTGGCCGGCGCCCATGGCCGCGCGTGAAGATAAAGTGCCCCAAGTGCAGGGAGGATGCGGTACTCTCACCAGACTTTGCCAAGGTAAAGTGCGGCACGTGCGAGTTTGACATGAGTTATGGGGACTATGTAGAGTATGTCGCGCACAACGATCCCACATACTCTGACATACTGAGCGACTATGCCGGGGCCGCCGGCAAGGGGCAGTCGTCCGGCACCCTCGACGAGTGGGACTAGGCAGTAGGACTAGAGACTAAATACTGCAACGACAATCAGACACCGTGGAGTTTCTGCTAGAGAACATACTCAATATGATAGGGTTTATCGTGGGACTGGCCATAGGCCTGATGTCGCTGATCGGATTCCGCAATACCGGCAGTCCGACGCTCTTTAGGCTCACAATCGCGTTCTTTGCCATAAGCGCCGGGTTCCTGATCATATGGGTCGGCTACCTGGCCGCGGATTTTGTGACAAAGTCCGGCGACATAGAGAGGTGGGTGCAGACCACCGGCATAATAGTCCAGACGGTCGGGTATTTCTTCATCGCCTTTTCACACAGCATCAAGGCCTTTCTGCCAAAGTCAAGCTACTTTAGGTCGGTGGGCGTGGTGCCGCTGTTCCTGATATCGTCCGTGCAGATAGAACACATATTCAGATCCATCTCGTTCATACTCTTGGCATACGGGGCCATCGAGACCATACTGTCGTATCTGGAAACCCGCAACCGCGGGGCCATATCGGTGGCGTCGGGGCTGGCGCTCTTGGCGCTCGGCGAGTTTCTCGGATGGTACTCGTTTGTATTTCCAGAGTCCATACTGTACACGACGTCCATATCGATAAAGATCGCCGGGCTTGTTGCCCTCTTCATACCCGTAAGCAGGCTGCCGCTCACGCGCATAAGGGTCGACGACGGCCTGGATGGCGAGGGGGATGAGTGGGAAGAGGAAGAGGGGGAGGAGGAGGAGGAGGGGAGAGAAGATGACGGCGCGCGCCGCGAGGAAGGCAGGGAGGACGGAGGCGCCGATACGCACGGGCGCGGGCAGGAGCCGGCGGCAGAGGAGGCGCGGTCCGCACCGGCGCCAGGCGGCGGAAGCCCCGGGCGCGTGGAGCCGAAGGACGGCAGATGACGCGATCGCAGGCAGCGGGCACGCCGCATGCAGAGTTAGTCAAGATCTTTTTGCTCTTTGGTTTACCAGTCAAAATCAGTACTTTATCATACAAGATGCGCGTATCATATGCATGGCAGGATACCGCACCCGCATGGAAATAATCGGAGACATACTGTCCACGACCAGGGACGACTGCCAGGACGAGCAGGGGGCCACCGTAACATACCTCATTAAGAAAGCCAACGTCTCGTACCCCCGGCTGTCCGAGATACTGAGCATGCTAGTCAAGCAGGGACTCTTGGAGGTGGACAGGACAAAGAACTCCAGCAAGTACCGGATAAGCGAGAACGGAAGAGAGTTCCTCCTGGCATACAACACGTTCACGGAGTTTTCAAGCGACTACGGCCTGAACATATGACGGCAGGCATGAGGCCGCCCGGCCAGAAGCGGGCTCCTCCGTCATGCCCGTGCAGGGTCACATACAGGGGGAGACGCCGCCGGTGATTGTGGCGGCAGTTGTGGCGGCAAGGGTGGCGATGATGCCCGGCTGTATGGCAAGGGCTGCAACCCCGCCTCAAACTCGTCAAAGTCGTCCTCAAACTCGTCGTCAAAGTCGTCCTCGAACTCGGTGTCGCCGTAGTCGGTCGGGTCGGACATGCGCGCCCCGCCGCGGCGGCCGAATTAAAGCTTTGACGCGTCCCTGCAAGGCACGGCCACCCGAACGCGGCCCTGTACAAAATATTAGATGCGCCGGCGCAGCGCATACATGACAGAGGGCACCGGCGGCGAGGGGGCCATGACCAGGGTGGCCTGCGACGGTGACGGGATTGCCGCTGCCGCACGGCTGGTCAGAAGCGGGGGGGTCGTAATATTCCCGACCGATACGGTATACGGCATAGGATGCGACCCCTACAACGCCAGGGCGGTCCAGAGGATATACGACATAAAGTCGAGGGAGCGGACAAAGCCGCTGCCCGTACTGGTCGATTCCGCCAGGACCGCCGGCAGGATATCCGTAATGGATGACGAGACGGTCCGGCGCATGGCAAGCAGGTTCTGGCCGGGCCCCCTTACGATGATCCTCGACGTGCGTGACAGGCGGCTTGCCGAATCCCTGAACCTTGGCGGGCACGGGGACGGGATCGCCCTCCGGGTCCCCGCCCACAAGTGTACCCGTATGCTGCTTGGCTCCTGCCGTATGATTGCAGGCACCAGCGCCAACGTGTCCGGCGCGGGGTCGACCGGCGATCCGGACGCGTGCGCCGGCGCAATGAAGGGATACGACATGATCCTCGACGGCGGAGTCATACGTGACCCCGCAGAGTCCACCGTCGTGGACGCCAGGGGCGGGCGCGTCACCATGATAAGGGAGGGCGGCCGGCTGAGCATGCAGGAGCTGCTAGGGGCATGAACCTGATCATAACGTGCGCGAGGCACACTGAGGAGGACGCGGCAGGCGAGCTTGCCAGAGTGCTGGAGTCGATGGGCGACGACAGTCCCGACATTATGGTCACCCCCATGTCGGGGATCCTGACTGCCAGCACGGGGGTCGAGCCGGCGTCGGTCCCGGCCAAGTTCAGGGAGACGCTCGAGGACGAGCCGTGGTCGATAAGGTACTGCCTGAGGGTCATCCCGGTATTCGAGACCGTCAAGACAGACGTCGTGGAGATCGTTGGAGCGGCGACTGCGATGGCCCTGCAAAAGATACCCGGGGATGCGACGTACAGGATCACGGTCGAAAAGCGCAACACGGGCGTCTCCGGAAGCGAGATAATATCCGGGATCGCCCGCGGCATCAGCAACCCAGTCTCACTTGAGCATGCCGACGCGACCGTGCTGGTAGAGGTACTGGGCGGGACCACCGGCATCTCCGTACTGCGCGACTCGGAGATCTTTAGTGCAGAGAAGGTACGCCGCGGCATGAACGCGTGACTCACGCGGCGGAGGCGTTTAGCACCGCGGCATGAACGCGTGACTCACGCGGCGGAGGCGTTTAGCACCGCGGCGCGCTCTGCCAGGACGTCCTCAAGCGGCGTCTCAGACGGGGCCGAGTTTATAGTCCTCTTGGTGATGCGGAACTCTTTGCGCAGGAATCCCGCATTGTCTGCCGTGAACGGCTCGGTCAGAAGGGGCTCCAGTTCCCTGTACAGCGAGTCGAGCGCCCTTGCGGGCCCCATGGACACGACCAGAAAGGCGTCCGACGAGGAGGGCCTGATGCCTGCAGTCCTTATGGCGGCAGATATCTGCGTGGTGAGGGCAAACCGCATCAGGATGTCCGTCTCGACGCGGTTTGCAATCAGGATGCCCCTCTTGTCGGACTCTACTGACAGGGCCAGTATCTTTTGCGCGTGAGACCTGTTCAGTACGAACCTGGCGGACAGCGCCTGTATGCTCAGCCTTGGGTGGCGTCCGCGCAGATCATCGAGGAACGCGGAACCCGGCGGCCCCTCCGGCCGCACCGCCAGAACCTCCAGGCGCCTGCCCCCGATCTCAAACCGGACGCGCCCCCGGCCGCGGGCGCCCCCGTGTATCACCGGTATGACGCTGACCGTGTCGCCGCTTTTGGCAACAGAGTCCATGCCGTCGGCAGCAGAGGTGTCGATGCCGTTTATTGCGACAAGCGTGTTGCGCGGATCCAGTGCGGGGGCGCCCTCCACGCGCATGCCCTGCAGCACCTCAAAGATCCCGGTTATCGTGATCTCGGATCTCTCTATGTGCACCCTGTCGGTGCCAAGCGACTTTTTTGCGCCGCCGACAAGCTCTACTGTAATCATCATCCGTGGCCCGCCCGTGCAGGCCTTAAGACTGTATCAGATCAGGCACTGCTTACGGCACTGTCGCTATCGCTTGCAGGCGGCGTGGTGGAATCCGCATCTGGTGCGGCTTCGACGTCTTTTGCGGCGGTATCGGTAGCATTGACAGCATCAGCATCAGCCGTGCCGGGTTCCTTGCCGTCGCCGTCATTCGCGCGTTCATCACCGCTGCCAGACGCGTCATCGCCCTGCTCGTCCTTTGCCGCGGCCGCCTTTGCCGCGGCAGCCTCCTCCTCGGCGACTCTCTGCGCCTCTTCCTCCTCGGCCCTCGCCCGCTCCTGCGCCTCTCGCGCCCTTGCTGCGCGGATCTCATTTTTGACCGTCTTTGTGATGTAGCCTGCAATCTCGTTCTTGAGTCCCTTTGAGCGTACGACGGAGATGTAGTCAAGCGTCTTTTTGTTGTGGGCAAAATCTTCGCCGAACTCCGACCGGTGCTTCTCCAATACCTCGAGTGAGAGGCGTCTTACCCTGTCCACAACGCCACATGCTGCGGGGGTATTTTATACCTATGAGTCTCGCCGTGCCGCCGCAAGCTGGCGCGTGGGCCGAACAGGTTGGCCGCGCCACTCTTGCCGTTGCCGTCTCTACCACCATATCGCCATCATTGCCGTCATCATTGCCGTCATCATTGCCGCCATCGCATGCGGCCCGGCACACTGCAGCCGGAGCAGTGCGCGTCGCACCGGCCTACGAAGGATCATCCCGTCCCAAGATAGTTTGCAGAGTTTTTTGCAACCGCGTCCGCCACGGAGTCAAACGGCATGCGGCGCACCTCTGCTATAGTATGAAGCACGCTTGCAACAAAGCAGGGGTGCCCCGCCTTGAGCTCAAAGCATCTTGAGAACTGCACGGGCCCGTCCGTCTCCACCAGAATCCTGTCCATGTCGGACAGCTCGATCAGCCTCTGCTTGTCGTTTGCGTACGTGGCGACCGGCCCAAACGACACGTAAAAGCCCATGTCGCGCGCCCGCGCAAGCTGCCTCTTGCTGCCGTCAAACCAGTGAAGCGACGCGCGTTCCGCATCAAAGGAGGTCATGACGTCAAACACGCGCTCGAGGCTCTTTCTCGAGTGTATGGAGACGGGCTTTCTGAGCCGCGACGCCAGTTCCAGCATGTGCTCAAAGGCGCGCACCTGGCCCGGGGGTATCCTGCCGTCACTGGCGTAGGTGGGGTCGAGCCCGATCTCGCCTATCCCCGCTATGCGGTCGGCGTTCTGCTCGGCAAGAACCGCGGTGTCGCGCAGCGCATCCTCCATGCCGGGACCCGCGACGCGCTCGGGGTGTATCCCGACAAAGGGCAGGATGCAGGCGCCCATGCCGGATATCTCCAGCGTCCTGACCGAGTCTACGTAGTCCATGGACACGGCGCATGCGGTAATATCCAAGCGCTCCATATACGAGACCGTGTAATCCAGCTCGCCGGCATACTCGGCGTCTGACAGGTGGACGTGGGAGTCCACGTATCGCGCCATGCCTGTACCGCAAAGTTGGTTTGTATAAATCGATTCAATGGTTGCATTTTTTTTGCCTAGTGTCTTTTTGAGCGGGACGCGCACGCGCGCGTATGGCAAAGTCAGAGTTTGGCATCACCGTCATGTACAGAATCCTCAAAAAAGCGGGGGCCGCCCGGGTCAGCGACGAGTCGGCCGAGGAGCTTAGAAGAACCATAGAGGAGGTGGCAGACGGAATAGCAAAGGGCGCCGTAGAGATGGCGGGGCATGCAAACCGCCGGACCGTCAAGGGCGAGGACGTCAGGATGGCGACGCGCCACTACCGGATATAGCAAGGATTAATTGCTTGCGCGCCTCACGCACGCCGGTAAGGTGGCAGAACGGTTATGCGTGGGCCTGCAAAGCCTATACAAGGGGGTTCGACTCCCTCTCTTACCTCGTAATTATCAGGGGGTTATGATTATCGCGCCCTCCATCCAGGGGTGCAGCGTGCAGTAGTACTCGTACGTGCCCGGGGCCTTGAAGGAGAGCGTGTAGGAGTCGTACGGGTCCATGTACCCGCTATCAAAGGTGTTTGCCGGACTGTCGTACGTGCCGGCCGTCACTGTATGGAATGCAGAGTCCTCGTTTGTCCACGTTATGGGCTCCCCGGCAGGCGCCTCGTATACGGACGGCACGTAGCAGCCGTCGGTCTCCTCGCAGCCTGGCCGCGACACCTTTGTCGGCATTGAGACATCCGTGCCGCGGCCATCCGAGTCCAGTACCTGCACGGCGCCGTCCACATGGGACGCGCCGCTGCCGCCGGCCCCCGTGCCGCCGCCGGAGGGATCGGACTCGTCAATCGCGATTACCGCCACCACTGCCACCACCGAAACCGCAAGTACGGATGCCGCTATCGCGGCCACAACCATCAGCCGGATGCTGCCCTCCACGCATCAGCGCGGCATGCAGGGTGCTAAATAGTTGAGTCCAAGGGCCGCGCATGCCCAGTCCGCCCCACGTACGGGCACGCGTCGTCATGGTGGAACCCGCCTGAAAGATCGTTTTTATACAGATGCAAGATAGCGCGGCCGATGGCAAGGGAGAAGACGTGCACCGTGTGCAAGGCATCGACCCAGCGTGAATTCTATCCTATGAAGGAGTGGGACGTGGAGGGCCCGCTATGCGGCGACTGCTATTCAAAGAGGATACACGATCATTATCCCGGGGAGCACGTCAGGATCAACAAGGATCTTGACTAGCCGCGTCTGCACCTGTTGCCGCCACTGCTGTTACCTATAGTCACCATCACCATCACCATCATCATAATGATGATTCCTTGGAGTACTTGTGCGTGTACATGCAGTTCCATACGAGCGGGTCGCCCCGGACCGCTTCCTCGTCAGATTCGCTGATGAACCTAATGTCGGTCACTGTCTTTTTTCTGCGGGACAGCGTAACCTGGAACGTGACGAACTCCTTGCAGTCGCACACCTTGTAGAGGCACGCATCATTGTCGTTCTCGTCGTGATCACTTGCCTCGTGGCCGCACCTGCAGATCTCGCCCCCCTTGGACTCTTCAAGCGCCTTTTTCTTGTACACACCAAGCCGCAGGTATGCCTCGCCGTCGTGCCCCTTTTTGAAGCGCTCATAATTGTCCGATATCGGGAGATTCTTACAAAACGAGAGGTTAGAGGAGGGCCTCTGGGTCTGGGCGCCCATGATGAACCAGTAGGTGCCGTCGCCGTCGGACTCTACAAACCTGATCTTGATGGTGTGATCTAGCCACCAGTGTATGGTCTCTTGCCATATGTACAGTGACTGCTTTTGGTCCGCAATCAGCGGGGCCACGTTCATCCGTAGGTCATAATACCGGTACGCAACGCCCTGTATGTCGTCAAACCACGGTATGGGCGAGAGGGGGGAGGGTGAAGACACGAGGAAAAAGTGGCACGTGCGATATTTATCTGATCGCAGGCAGTGCACGATCCGTGCCGGGGCCGGTGCCCACATCAGAACACTGCGCCGCGCGATCTTGATGACTTGGCATGCTTGTGCGCCAGTAGTATCCGCAACGCGGAGGCAGCCATTCAATTCCCTCTGGCACCGCCCCTTCCCTCCTCCCCCCTCGTGGCGACGATGTGCGGACGCATGGGCAGTTCGGTAGATGGCATGCCCGGATGTTTGACGGGTAAAGGAGGGGGGAAGGGTGGGAAGAGTAGGAGTGTTGAACGGTTCCCGTTGGGGGGCAATGTAGTATCCTCGCATATGATGACGTGGATAAGATATAGTTATAATGGAGTTATGTAATGGTGAAGCATGGTAGCATACAGAACAAGCATGCAGATTGTAGCGGATCTACTGACCGTAACACAGGAATCTGGACGGGACGGCATCAAGACCACGTCCCTGCTGACAAAGGCCAACCTCTCGCACTCACGATTATCAAAGTTCATGAACAACCTGACCGGGGCCGGACTTGTAAACCGCATCGAATATGACGGCAGGAACACTTTCGTAATAACCCCCAAGGGCAGGCAGTATCTGGAGTCGTACGTAAAGTTCTCCAGCATTGCAGAGTCCTTCGGACTGGACCTGTAGGCGGCTAGCCGTCTTTTTTCTCATTTTTTGCAAGCCTCCGGCGTGGTTTGCGCGCCGCCGCCGCCGCCGCCGCATGACGCCGTTACAGCAGGCACCAGGCAGCCGGCAGCGCGCGGCCAAGCCGCCTACTTTCTAGACTTTTTGCGCTTGTCCCTTGTAAGCTGCCGCTGCTTTCGCGTCTTGTACGAGTCATACAGGAATATCGCGACGATTCCGCCAATCGAGGCGTAAAAGAGACCCGGAAAGAACCTGAGCTCGCCGGTGGTCGGGCTCACAAAGGAGATTGGAATCCCGACAAACATGAATATCAGAATCACGGTAAGGTACTTGTCCACGGTATGCGCACGCGGGAAAACCATATATCTTTTTGATCCTCCACCACCTCAGATGGCAAGGGGACTGGAGGTCGCGGGACTCGGGCTGGTGGCCGTAATGATACTGAGCTTTGTCGGGGCGCTCCGCCCCGCAGTCGATGCCGGAACGTCGTACGTGTTCTGGGGCTGCGCCGCCGGGGCTCTCGGCATAATCATATACAGAAAGATGAAGAACAAAAAGGAAGGCGCAAAATCCCGGGGCGGCGAGGCCGGCGCCTGACAGGCGACGCGCCAATTCCGCGGACCGCGTGACACCCTGCGGCGTGACGGGCAGGCGCGTTATTGATCATAATCATTATGATCATGGTGGTGGCCATGGTGGTGCAGCGATGCCGCGCCCCGTGCAGTGAACCCATGCCCGCGCCCTCTTCCGGCGCGGTCGCGCCGCCGCCACCGCCGCTACCCCGCGGTACAGGAGGCACCATCGCAGTGGCGCCGGCGATCCGTAGTGGTGGTGGTGGTGGTGGTGGTAGCAGCAGCGCCCGATTTGCTAGAAAATACCGACAGATCTATAAGGAAGGATCGGACTCCAAGAGTAGTCATGGGGACATCCGGTGAGGAGAGATGGTGGGAGGGCCTCGGCGAGGAACTCCAAGTCGACCTAGAGTCCCTCGACGAATCCGAGTCGCAGGCGCGGTGAGGCACCGCACGCCCGAGTTTCCAACCATCTGGGAGTTTTATCGGGATTAGTAGTATGGAGCCTCGGACGGGATCTGAACCCGCGACCTAACGCTTACGAGGCGTTCGCTCTACCAGGCTGAGCTACCAAGGCATGTGTGGCGGTCGTCATCAGAGTTAATAAAAAGTATCCCAAAGCGATGTGGTGAAAAAGACGATCTCGGGGATCAGGGGGATTGTCGGAGACGACATTGGCATCAGGGACGTAATCAAATTCTGCGGCAATTTTGCGGGCCTGTCGGGCGGCAGGTGCGTGACCGGCAGGGACACCAGGCCGTCGGGACCAATGATGGAGCGCGCAGCCCACGCGGGGCTGATGGAGGGAGGCGTGGACGTGTACGATATGGGCGTGGCGCCCACGCCCGTGGTGTTCCGGGAGGCAAGAAGGATCGGCGCCGGCGTGGTGGTAACGTCGTCGCACAATCCGCTGGAATGGAACGGGTTAAAGTTCGTCATAGGCGGCAGGGGGATAAACGAGTCGGAACTCCCGCTTATAACGGGGACGCGCAGCCGCGGGGACGGCGCACAAGAGGGCGGCGACAGGGACGCCGTCGCCGCCGCGGCGGCTACGACGGAACCCGGAGTAAGGCGCAGCCACGCGTCGTCGTACGTGGAGGAGGCAGCAGGGGTAATCGGGGAGATAGAGGGCAGTCCGCGGATTGCAGTGGACGTGGGCGGGGGCGCCGCCGCGCACGTGGCGCCTCGCCTGTACGAAAAGATCGGCTGCAGCGTCAGCGTGATAAACTCGGAGCCGCGCTCCAGGGGGCCCGACCCCACCACGGACGGCCTCGACGGCCTCGTGTCGCTGTCAAGGACAAAGGGCATCATAGGATTCGCGTTTGATCTTGACGGCGACAGGCTTGTCATCGTAGCCGACGGGGCGAAACAGACGCCCGATGCGACACTGGGGCTTGGCATTGCGGGCGCGCTCGACATGGGATACGAAAGGTTTGTCCTGAGCGCAGACACCAGCCGGGGCGTGGAGAGGCTCATAGAGTCGCACGGGGGGGCCCACACGAGGGCAAAGGTCGGGGAGGCAAACGTAGTGGAGGAGATGGCAAAGGTCGGGGCCCAGGCCGGGGGCGAGGGGAGCAGCGGGGGCTTCATCCTGCCCGAGTTCAACCACTGCCGGGACGGCATACTGGCCGGGGGCGTGATAGCAAGAATGCTTCAGGAGGACGGCGGGGCGCGGTTCAGGGAGGTGATTGGCATGCTGGGCAGATACCACATAATCCGGACCAAGATGCCTGCGGGGGCAGGTATGCGGCAGCGCGACATGGTGGAGCGCGCCCTCAAGTGGCTGGAGTCGGAATGCTCCGAGGTCCAGAGGCTTGACGGCGTCAGGGGGGTGATAGACGATGACAGCTGGGTACTGGTGCGGGAGTCAAACACCGAGAACGCAGTCAGGCTGTCCGCAGAGTCCTATGACGCGACGAGGTGCGAGGCCGTGATCGGGGACGTGAGGCGCGTCATGGCGGGAGGATAAGCCGGCAGGTGAGCGCAATGGGCAGAGGGAAAAAGACGGCATCGCCACGCAGGGGCGGCACGGCGGCGGCAGCAGCAATAAGCGAGCGTGACGTGGCCGCGACAATGCGCCGGATGCTGGGAGGCGGCACGCCGGAGCCCGACGACGTCGGATATGCGCAGGTCGGCAAAAAGACCATGGTCATCAACACCGACACCTGGGTCCAGAGCACGGACATGCCGCCGCGGATGACCCTGAGGCAGGCTGCAAGGAAGAGCGTCGTATCCTGCATAAGCGACCTGGCCGCCAAGGGGGCCAGGCCCAGGTTCGGGGCCATATCGGTCAACATACCAAAGGGCGCGACTCGCGGCGACATCAGGGGCATGGCAGGCGGGTTTGCAGACGCCGCGGGCGAATACAACGTCAGGATAGTGGCGGGGGACACCAACGCCGGGAGGGAGTTCGTCTTCAACGTGTGCATGGTCGGGGAGCACACCCTGAAGCAAAAGGTGGCCCGGGGGGGAGCAGGCCCGGGGGACGGGATATTCGTGACGGGCCCGTTCGGGTACACAGCGCTCGGGTTCAAGGTGCTCTTGGAGGGGCATGCCGGAAGCGGGGGCGCGGTCAGGAGGTCTGTGCGCTCGGTGCTGCATCCGGAGGCCAGGGCCGAGTTCGGGGCAAGATGCGCCAAGCACTTTACGTCCGCGATGGACTCAAGCGACGGGCTCGGGTTCACGCTCAACGAGATGGCAAGGCAGAGCGGCCGCACGTTTGAGGTGCACGGCGTCCCCGCCACAGTACAGCTTGAGAGGTACGCGCGTCAGAACGGGATGAGTCTGGATAGCCTTGTGTTTTATGGCGGGGAAGAGTACGAGATAGTGTTCACGGCAACGGCGTCCGGCGCCAAGAGAATAGCCAGGGTTGCGGACAGGCTCGGGGTTCCTCTGATGAAGATCGGCACCGTAAAGGATTCAGGGTGGGACGGGAGGTGCCCCGTGTATGTGCGGCGCGGTGGAGGCGACGACGACGACACCCGCGTCAAGATAGAGGATTCCGGGTGGGAACACCTTGCATCCTGATGGATGCGGCCCAGTGCGTGCAACCGCACGGATTGCATACGGGCCTGCGGTCGGGGGCTACTCGCCCCTCATGGGCGAGCCGCGCTCTACGCCGTCTGCAATCTCTATAATGACGCTTGCCGGAAGCAATGGAACGCACTCGTTCATCCATATCTCGTCAAGCTTGATCAGGCGCCTCGCGTCGTCGACGGGTATCTCGTCAAGCGTCATGTCCGGGTAGGCGGAATGGATCGCGTAGCCCTGCCGCGCCACGTCAGCGCACTTCTGCTCCAGGGGTGTCACGATGTTGTCCCCCACCGGTACCACGTGCTGCAGCGCTATGGAGCCGAATATGGCAGCCGCGACCGCCGTCCCGGCCACTGCAAGCAGCATTCCGCGTGCCATCGCGGCATATGGCAGCGACGCGTATTTGAAGCATCTGCGCACGCCTCTTGCGCACGGTGTATGCGCCGCACGGCCCGATGCGTAGTGTATTTTAAACCCCCATGAATGGATGGGTTATTGCCAGATGGGGAAGGAGAGTACAAGGAAGCCGCTGACAAGGCCCCCGAGGAGAGTGCCGCGGAGGCCGAGCAGGACGTACCGCAGGCGGAAGGCGCCGGAGGGGACAAGGGCGCTGCGGCCGACGACGGTGGCAGGGATGACGGCGTGAATGGCGACAACGACGGCGATGACAAAAGTAATCAGGGTAACGACGACAACGCTGGCGGCCAGTCCGGCCCTGACAACACCGCGGCAGAAGACTCTCCGGACGAGACGGCCTCCGACGGGGACGGTGACAGTGATGACGAGGAGGCGAAGACAGTAGAGATCTCCACGTCAGACGCGCAGGCCCAGCTTGCAAAGCTGCGGACGGCAACCGAGACGCGCGCCAAGGCCATCCAGGCCGATGCCGAGTCCTCAGAGAGCATGGTGGACGCGATAAAGGCCGAAGACGTGTCCCAGGCCCGTCGCAGGCAGCAGCAGGATGCTGATGCGGCGCAAGAGTCCGCAAGGCACGAGAATGAAAAGTGGGGGATAGCCCACATCTTTAGCAGCTACAACAACACGATAATCCACATGACGGACCTGACGGGCGGGGAGACCGTTGCGATCAGCTCGGGCGGCATACACGTCAACGCCGACAGGTATGAGTCGTCGCCGTTTGCCGCAATGAAGGCCGCAAACGCCGTAATCGAGTCTGCAAGGGCAAAGGGGTTTGTAGGATTTCACATCAGGGTGCGCGCGGTAGGCGGCGTGGGATCAAGGGTGCCGGGACCCGGGGCGCAGTCTGCAATCAGGGCGTTGGCAAGAGGCGGGTTCAAGATAGGCAGGATTGACGACGTGACGCCGATTCCGCACGACACCACCAGAAAAAAGGGCGGCAAGCGCGGCAGAAGAGTCTGAGCATTCGAGATCGACTGCAGCCCTTCAAGACAATTCCCACCAAGACCGCAGGTGCCACGCGTACGCGACATGGCATCATCCCCCTCCCGCAGTGACTATAATCCCCCGTGACGCAGCCGTGCGGCATCAGCGTCCCCGCTCTGTCACCCTGACCTTTACGCTGCAGCTTCTTGACGCAAAATAGTCCGAGAGGAACATGGCAAAGCGCCTCGAGCGGTCCTTCTCCTTCTGATATTTGGCAAGCATGTCGGAGAACTCGGACTCGATTCCGGCCTGGAGGTCTGGCTTTATCGACAGGACGAAGAACGTCCATCCAAAGTGCTCAGACGGCGGCCCCATCTCGTAGCCGTTGTACGCTCCCACCAGGCTCTCCATGTGGGAGAGGGCCATCTTGATTGCAAGCTTGTCGCCGGTATAGTCGTGCCCGGCAATCTCAAGCGAGACTCCCGCATCGTGCGCGCTCAACGTGCATGCGGCCCCCCGGCAGCAGCAGCAGCAGTAGCAGCAGCAGCAGTAGTGGCACCTAGATGCAGGCCAAGATTGGGATGGGCGCGATGTCCGCTACTGCCGCTACTACCGCCGCTGTTGCAACAGCGACAACAGTGTGCCATGACACTGCATGCGTCACGACGCATACGGCGGGGCGTCAGTTGGCGTCATCCTCCCCCGCAGCAGCAGCAGCAGCCGTGACGGTGCTGCCGCTTCTCACATTCTTCAGCCTGTCGGAGATGGAGACGAACTTTCCGTCCTTCTCTATCTTGATCGACGTCCTGATCTTTACTGGGAGCCCAACCATGCGGAACACGGCCAGCAGCTGCCCCCCGTCAATCTTCTCTGGAATGTTCTCTGAGCGTATTATCTCTGCCAGCCTGCCCACTATCACCTTGGCCTCTGCCGGATACTGGGCCTCTGCGCCCTCGAGCACCTCGAGCCCCCTGAACCCGAGCGACGCCACCACCACGTCGCGCGCCGTTGCCGGCCCGCCACTCCCCTTTTCCGAACCGCCGGCCTTGCCCGCCTCCTCGCGCCCCTTTTTTGCGGAGATGTTCCTCTGCATCTCTGCCAGCCTCCTGGCCTTTAGCCTCTCAAGCTCCGCGTCGCCGCCCTCTGACAAGCCATCACCCCTTCATGACGCCCATGGGGACGAGCTTTGCGACCTTTGTCCCGATGCCGAGCGCGTGCGACACCTCCACCACGGCATCCACGTCCTTGTACGCCTCCGGCGTCTCCTCGACCACCCCGTCCCGCGTGAGCGACTTTATGAATATGCCCTTGCTGTTAAGCGACGCCCTGACCTGCTGCTCCGTATAGCTGCGGCGCGCCTTGGACCTTGACATCATGCGCCCCGCGCCGTGCGCCGTGGATCCAAAGCTCAGGCTCATTGCGTTTGGCTGCCCCAGAAGAATCCAGCTCGCGGTGCCCATTGAGCCGGGCACCAGCACCGGCTGCCCGATGTCCCTGTACCTGGCGGGGACCTCGCTGCGGTCCGCCGGAAACGCCCTGGTGGCCCCCTTGCGGTGCACCACCAGCCTGCGCCTCTCGCCGTCCACCTCGTGCTCCTCCACCTTTGCGATGTTGTGGGCCACGTCGTACACCAGCCGCATGCCCAGGTCGGTCTCGGACCGTGAAAAGACGCGCTCAAACGACTTGCGCGTCCAGTGGGTTATCATCTGCCTGTTGCTCCACGCAAAGTTGAGCGCCGCAAACATCGCCCTGCGGTACGACTCGCCCTCCTCCGACGAGTTGGGGACGCACGCAAGCTCCCTGTCCGGCAGGGTTATGCCGTACTTTGGCATGCACCGCTCCGACACCCTCAGGTAGTCGCTGCATATCTGGTGCCCGAACCCGCGGGACCCGCAGTGGATCAGTATGGTTATGGAGCCCAGCCTTATCCCCATCCGCTCGGCCGCAACCTCGTCGTGTATCTCCGCCACCTTCTGGATCTCCAGAAAGTGGTTCCCGGAGCCCAGGCTGCCAAGCTGTGGGGCGCCCCTGCTCTTTGCCTTTTCGGAGACCGCGCCGGGGTCGGCGCCGCCTATGCGCCCGGACTCCTCGCAGGAGTCCGCGTCGTCCGTGGAGCCGTACCCGTTCTCCACCGCCCAGTCCACCCCCCTTACCATCACCTCGTCAAGCTCCGACTTTCTGAGCCGGACGGCGCCCTTTGAGCCGACGCCGGAGGGGATGGCGCCAAACAGGTCCGATACCACGTCCTTTATGCGCGGGCGCATCTGCGCCTCGTCAAGGTCCGTCCTCAGCAGCCTGACGCCGCAGTTGATGTCGTACCCGACGCCGCCGGGGCTGATCATGCCCTCGTCGGCGTCCATGGCCGCCACGCCGCCGACCGGGAACCCGTACCCCTCGTGCCCGTCGGGCAGCACCACCCCGTGCCCCACTATGCCCGGTATGGACGCCACGTTGCAGGCCTGCCTTATGGTGCGGTCGGTCATCATCTTGCCAAGCAGCGCGTCGTCGGCGTATATGCGGACGGGCGCGATGCGGCCGGACGACTCGTCGGGCTCTATCACGTACTGGTTCCTTCCGGTTTGCACCGGCCGTACTGCATGGTCTGGCATTTGCCTGCAAAACGGGAAATGGCATTTTAAATCATAAGGTCGGCATGCCGGCCGGTCCCGGAGGCGCCTCACTCCTCCCCCCTTCTCTCCTCGTCCCCCGCGGGGCCGATAGGCGCGCTGTTGGCACGACGGCGCGCCCATCGTCGGGAAGACCGCCGGTTATTTCAGTCCCCGCATCACAGAATGCAGCCAAGGTGATTGGCAAGTTAACGGGGGTTATCTTCTTGTGGAAGTGTCGAAAGCTGAGGCCGGGCGGGTAAATCTTTGGGATCCAAGCAAGACTAGAAAGTGGTGTAACCCAGTCTGGGATTATGTACAAAGGAAGGCCAAGTGTGTTAGTTACGCGTGAGCTAAACCTTTAAAACTGTATATAAGTTTGGTATTGTATGGCATATGATTACGATGCCTTGTTTGAAAAACTTGAACAAGCCAAGATTGACAGAGAGGAAGCCGTAAGAGAAGCTAAAGCTGCTGGCCGACAAGACATTGCCGACATTTTGTCTGATGATGGTGATGTTAGTTTTGATGACACTATAAACAAGTGCAAAGCTGTGTTGAAAACTAATCCATAACACCAAATGTTATTGCAAATGATCCATACGCTGTGTAAATTAAGACAAAAGTACACACGAAAATATCAATAGTTAAACTTACCGTAAGTTACGTAATTGGCGTAGCTTTTCTTCTTCCTTTGCCACCCTGTCTCGTAAAATATCGGCGACATCAAAACACCCGTGGTGTTCAACATCTATTATTTCTTCATGAAGCCACTCGACAAATTTTTCTTGTTTAGCAAGTTCTGTTTCGTAATCAAACGTCATTTTGTTCTGTCGGGGGTTGTTTTAATTCTATATATTTTTTTATGAAAGTGAGCTGATGGGCGCACACCTCCATAAAATCACCCTGCATGTCGGAGAAGGCTGGAGGACGGACGAGCTCTGCCTGAAAAAAGGTGAAACTGCAAGTATCCGCTTGCCATGCTCGGCTCCGAAATCAGGTTCTGGCTGGCGCAGACGATGGCCACACACAAGGGACACAGCGACGTTACGCTCATGTTTACCAAGGCCAAGAAGGCAGTGGGGCAAGGTTCCCTCCAACCTCATATCTGGCGGAGCCTCCAACTTCGCGCATGCCCACAAAAAGCAGTACACGGCCAAGAATTTTTTACACAAGGATTCCGAGCACCATGGGCACATCCACATGTCCGGGGACATGAACACCAACAACCAGGTGGAGTCCTTCGACGGGAACATCTTGGGGGCCAGGAAGAAAGTCGTCTGGGGCACCAAGAGGGATGATTCGGTCATACTGAAGGGATTGCAGATCCACCACAACTTCATCAGGTCGCACCTGGATCATGGGCTCAAGCAAGTGGAAGATGGTCATCCGGAATGCCGTCAAATTCGCCAGCTTCTGACACTTTCCACGAGAAAATAGCTCCCGTTAACTCACCAATTCCCAGACAAGAAAGGGTTTATTTTGAAACACGTGGTACTCGACGCGATGGCCATCCTCCCGATCGACGACGGACGGTACGGCACCGACGAGATGAAGGCCGTGTTCGGGGGCCAGAACAAGATAGACTGCCAGGTGTTGATAGAGGCCGCGGTCGCTTCGGCGCAGGGCGAGATCGGCATGATACCGAGGAGGGCGGCCTCGGCAATCAGGAGGGCCGCCAGGCCCGGAGCCATATCTGCAAGGCGTGTGGCCGCGCTGGAGGCAAAGCGCGACCACGACACGGCCGCGCTGGTGGAGGCGCTGGGCCGGATATGCCCCGAGCACGCCAGGCCCTGGATCCACTACGGGCTTACAAGCAACGATCTGGTCGACACCAGCAACTCGATGCTGATGCGCGACGCCATGAACATCATGTATCCCAAGGCCGCCAAGCTGGCATCCGTGCTGGCGGACATGGCTGCAAGGTACGCGGACGTCCCGGCAGTCGGCAGGACCCACGGGCAGCACGCAAGCATAGTGTCGTTCGGGCTAAAGTTTGCAAACTGGGCGGCCGAGATGGCGGCCCACATGGATAGGATGGACGAGATGAAAGAAAGGGTACTGGTATGCAAGACGCTGGGGGTGGTCGGGACCGGCTCCCTGATGGGAAGGAGGGCGCCCGACGTGCAGAAGAGGGTGGCCCGTACGCTCGGACTGCACCCAATTGCTGTGGCAACCCAGATCGTACCGAGGGAGAGGTACGCCGAGTACGTGTTCGGGGCGGCGCTGATCGGGGCGACGCTCGAGAAAATTGCAGTCGAGATCAGAAACCTCCAGAGGACGGAGATAGGCGAAGTGGCCGAATCCTTCAGAAAGGGACAGATGGGAAGCAGCGCCGTCCCGGTAAAGCGCAACCCGATAAAGAGCGAGCGCATAACGTCCCTCGCCCGGATCCTAAAGGCCCAGGTCGGCATATCCATGGACAACATACCGCTGTGGCACGAGCGCGACCTGTCAAACTCTGCAAACGAGCGGTTTGTCATACCCACCGTATCCATCCTCGCCGACGAGATGATGCGCACGATGCTGTGGGTGGTGCAGAACCTTAGCGTCGACACCGGCCGTATACGCGGCAACCTTGACGCCACGAAAGGCCAGATATTTGCAGAGTTCGTGCTGGAGGCCATGATAAGTAAGGGGGTGCCGCGAATCACGGCGTACGAAGCCGTGCAGAGGGTCGCATTCGAGGCGAACCGGACCGGCATGCCGTACGACGAGGCCATAAAGTCGGACAAAGCGACGTCGGCCGTACTGGACCCGCGGGAGGTGGACCGCATATTCGACCCCGCAAGGCACCTGGGCGCGTCTGCCCGGATAATATCCGGCGTGGGCAGGATGGTGCGGGGCAGGGTCAGGCGGCGGGTCTCCTTCTGATCCTGAGGACGGCCTTGTGTATTCCGGATCCGTACTGCATGGCCTTTTTCCTCTTTTGGTAGGACGTGCGGGGCACGCCCACCGCGCTGGCAAGCCGTCTTATCACGTGCTTGCGGTACATGTCGCAGGGCCCCCGTATCTTTTCGGACAGCGGTATGCCGTACGCGGCCCTGCAGAACCCCTCGCTTAGGAGCGGCTGGAGCACGGACACGCCGCACGGGGACGCTACCCTGTCGATTGCGCGCATCATGCGCAGCTCGTTGTCAAGCTTTTGGCGCATCAAGCCATAAATGACGTCCGCAGTGCTGCTGCTGGTTTGAGCGGGGCCGCATGTAACCGTGACGGCGTAATCCGTACTACTGGCACCGGCATGGGAGCTGCGGCCGTCGCTGGCCACGGCGCCACCGGCAGTAGCGCCACCGCCGCCACCGCCGCCACCGCCGCCACCGCCGCCACCGCCGCCACCGCCGCCACCGCCGCCACATTCACGTAGCGCGCGTCTGTACGCGTCATACCCGCAGAACATCTCGTCGATCCCGTTTGCCGTCAGCACGACGTCAACCGGTATGGTGCGCGCCAGGCGACATATGTGGTAAAAGGCCACAGAATTCTCTATCCACGAGAGGTTGTCCGTGCGTATTACATCTCGCACCGACTCGTACACGTCGCCAAAGTCGGGCGTGTCCCCGATCGTCAGCGTGTGGTGGCATCCCCACATGTGCGGCATCTCCGACGCGACCACGCGGGCAAACTCCACGTCGTGTGACCCTTCAAACCCGACTGTCAACAGCACCACATCGTATCCCATCGCGTCGCATACGGTTGCAAGCAGCGTGCTGTCGACCCCACCTGAAAAGGCGACGCCTATGCGGCCGCCCGCGCCCTGTTTACCCAGAGCGTCGCGTACCGAGAGCTGCATGGCATCGAGTATCGTACGGCATGCGTCATCCATGGCGCTGCTGTCGTACGTCATCATGCGTCATGCATCAGCAATCCATTTAACTGTCATGCGACATGTGATGTCATGCCGGCCGTGCTGTCCGAAGAAGAGGTAATGAGTGCGACAAGCGGCATGGCCGGGTGGGAGGTCGTCAACGGCAAGCTCCACAAGGAGTACCTGTTTGACACGTTCAACGCCGCGTTCGGATTTATGGCGAGGGCCGCCATGGAGATTGAAAAGGCAAACCACCATCCAGAATGGCTCAACGTATACAACAGGCTGACCATAGACCTGACTACCCATGACGCGGGGGGCATCACGTCAAATGACATCAACCTGGCGAAGGCGCTTGACTCACTGCTTGCGTAGGACTGACGGTTTTTCAGGTGCCCGCGCCGGACCCTGTCGCGGATGGAAGTCCGTTGCACACTTCGGCTTTATGGCCGGATCGTGTTCTAGCGTCGCGGCCATCTGGCTTCCAAACCGGCTCTTATTGTGGGCTTATTTTATCAGTCCGTTTTCGTAATCACTAGAAAATTCATCCCTAGCGATGTCAACGTCTGACAGTATGCCGTGTTGAGTTCCAATGCTCAGTATTTTATTTCCAGCAGGCACAGGTAAAGATACCTTCCTTTCTCAATGTGAGATGACTATCTTTTCTGCGGGTTATGGTAAATCCCTTTCTCTGCGGATACCTTGTCATTTGATTACCTGCCATCTTGGGTATTTTTGGCATTATCGCTCTACTATGAGCATGTTAAAATCTGTCGCACTTCTGAGCTCCTCGGCCGCAAGCTCCACTGCCTCTCGCATGCTCTCTACGACCTTACCAAATGTTTCACCTTGTGAGTTCGCATGCAACTCATCACATCTTCCGACGAAGATCCCGTCATCGTCCTTGGTTATCATGACTGAGTACGTCTTTTTTTGTACTGTAGCGCTCATGGCGCCACTCCCCTCAAAAGCATTAAAAAGATTACGTACCTTACATGCGTTCTCATGTATGGCCAAGGGCAAAAATTCGTGAGCAAGCACTTGCTCTGAATGAAACTTTTATTGATCGTGGTCAAGAGGATGGCCGCGGCGAACCTAACGTATTACAACTGGGAGAGCGCGCGGCATGTCGTGGTATGCGCGTAAGGATTCGACCTCTCCAATTGCGAATATGCACAACCATCCGGCTTGTTGACTATGCGCAGAAGATGTAACGGCCCAATGACGTACACGACCATGTACGACACTTATCTGAATCTATAGGATCGTGCTCGTTTGTCAACTGTTATCACACACCCTCATCAATCCATTTTGTAAATCCAGTATTGCCCTGTAATCGCCCACGCGCAGTCTGTGTAATGGCACACCGGATAGGCGCATCGTAGACGCGTATGGATCCAGTCTTGCGATCTCGTCGATGTGGTCCATTATGCGGGCTGCCATTTTTTGTCACTCTTGGCTATTCTCGCCAGGCTATTTTCAGCCTGTTTGGTATAAATGACATCCCACGCCAATGCGTCACAGCCCTAGCTTTTTCCTCAGATCCGAACCGGATATGATTCTCCCCGCCCGGACGTCTTGCATCCCCCGTTCTACCGCTTTAAGCTCGTCGTCATTCAAGTGGCGATCCATGTCATAGACTGCTATCATTCTTTTTATGACATCCTCCAATGACTCCCTAGGGTGATTCTTTCTATCTGAGATTAGCGTTTTTGTCTCGGCATCGATTCTCACGGTGGTTGCAGTCATGTTATGTATACCATTGTATATGGAAGTATATAATATTGCGCGGAGCGGATTCTAGCAAATGCGGTTGATGGGAGTTCATACGAATTGCAGAATGGGTCTGAGGATTCGAGATTATGAATCCACGTAGAAACGCGCATCGGCAACCCATTTAACTGTCATGCGGCACTGGATGTCATGCCGGCCGTGCTGTCCGGAGAAGTGATAATGGACGCGACAAGCGGCATGGCCGGGTGGGAGGTCGTCAACGACAAGCTCCACAAGGAGTACCTGTTTGACACGTTCAACGCCGCGTTCGGATTTATGGCGAGGGCCGCCATGGAGATTGAAAAGGCCAACCACCATCCAAACGGCTCAACGTATACAACAGGCTGACCATAGACCTGACCACCCATAACGCGGGGGGCATCACGCCAAATGAAATCAAGATCAATCGATGTAAGGAGATTGATCTTGCAGGCGAGATACGTACGGAGATGCGGCATGACCTGCTAAAATGATTGCCCAGAACCCACATCTTCACCTCAGTACCATCGCTATCCCGTGAGGTTCACGTTAGTCCGAGGAATTCAGATTCTGATGCCATATTATAGCACTGTAATATAAAAACGTCTCGGATTGTGGAATCCGGGTGAAGGCGGTGGCCTGATGTTTGATCCTACAACCCTCCAGAACTTGTCCACACAGAGTCCTCAATCGTAGTTCTAGAGGAAGCGATGAAAAATTACCGCAGGGACGTCATAACAGTTATGCAGGGCGAACACTTTACCGCCAAGCCTATCAAGAGTATTCGGGCAGACCTAAAGTACATAACTGGTGTCTGCGATGCGACGAATCAGATGATGGACTCATGTGAGAAGAGCGCGAATAAGAAGGACAAAGAGCCTGCCAAGGAGGCCGACGTCTGATGTCTTGTTGTTCATACCCCAGCGTGTGCGAGCACTGTCGCCATTGCCACAACTGCCTTAGTGTAACAGGAGGTATAGACTGATGCCGCAAAAACGGAATCCTACAGGTATGTACAAGTTCAACAAAGAAGGGAAGGCAGAACGTTGGATAGTAAAGCCTGATGATCTCAGCCACCTGTGCATGTATCGGCCGATAAACGGGGCGTTAGAGTTCTGGTGTGGCAAGTGTGAGGAGAACGTAACACCTGAGTCCAAGGTCAAAACACGGGACGTATGGTGTCCCAAGTGCAAGGGTAGTATTGTAGTAAGGTGTGCTGAGAAGGCGACTATGGCCGACTGGATGGAAGAGCCTGACAATGGAGATAACTGCCTTGGTGCAACTGATCCGAACGCCCCAGAGTTCACCTTTGACTCGGATCATTCGATTCGGGACATGACATTCTGGTGCTCAAACCGCGACTGTGTGCATTCGAATCATATAGATCCAGAACGCAAGAGGCGCAGTGAGAACCTGACAGTCATGCACACGGAGCCGTATGGTGCGATACACTGCCCGGCATGCGGCAACGATGCATTGTTTGTGGAGCTGTCGCCCAAGCTGGAAAAGGAGGTATTCGGACGTGTCTCATGATTTACCGCCCACGTGTCCCAACTGCGACTGGCCCATAGAGGATTCTGACAACTCGTATTACGCAAAGCGCAACGAGGGCTATGTGCGGTACTGGTACGAATTCAGTTGATGGACGTGCTTCCGCATGTAAGCGTCCTAGCCGCACCCTCTGCACTTGAGAACAATCTTCTTGTCGGGAGCATCATCATCCTCAAACCTCTTGTTCCAATACCGCGTCCTGTACCGCTTTACCCTGCGGTCAAACCGCGCCCAGAACTCCTTGTCGGTTGCTAGACGTTCATGATATGCATTGTACAAGGCGGGGGCCCACGACTGCATGTGGACGAGGGCCATGTCCAGGGGTATACTGTACCGTCTTAGGGTGGATCCAGCTAGAGTGAGAACGCGTAGGTTCATACACCGCGGGGGTGGAGTATGATCATGACAAAGACCAAGTTCACACCAGAACAACCACTAAGGTATAAAAATAAGTCATCAGCCGGTACTCCTGCGAATTCGTGATATGTGAATTCACAGTACCTTATTGAGGACGTGGGGGAATGGTGTGTCAGGGGCGTAGTGTGAAGGGATGTTATTTATCAAGTAGGTTTTTCAGTGTGTTTGCTAGTTCTGTGAGCCTTGTTACGCGTGCCGCTGATTCAGCATGAGCTTCACGGGCAACTTTAAGTTCGTCCATGGTAATTCTGTACAGGCGGTCAATCTGTAGTCTTTCATCCCCTGTTAGCGTCATTTGTGAATATAGACGATATGTTTATTAAAATGTTATTATAACATACAGTATGAAAAACAAGGACCGTGTTAAAGAAATTGAAAATAATGCTGCTAGTCCAGTTGTGGCGGACATGGCGCGGCGGCTGAGAGAGGCTATTGAGTCCTGACCTGTCAAATTTAGGTACTACTGCAAATTCATGATATGTGTATGGCGGCAGTTAGAAATTGAAAAGCTAACGAGAAATGCCCTGTTGTGAAAAATGTCGGAAATTGATGGACTTGGCGGTGTTCTGGATGATCACCACGCGTGGACGTTGATAAGTCCTTAGTGCCTTGTATAGAATTTGTATATAAAGGCGGATTCTATATCACGAATTCGCAACAGTACGCAAGATCATCATCTTATTATGCCAGTTTTGGGCAATAGTACTGCCGCACCTGGATCCCACGGGCTGACTGAGTCAGCGCCGTGGGCCCATTCGGGGGCGGTATTTCTATCCATCTGGACATTTTGCGCTCCAGTCTCTTTTTTGAGCGCTCTCGTAAGATCCATTGAACCCGCCACGCGCGGCTCTAGACCGCGGTTTTTAAACAAACAAATTGCATGTGCACTATAGCTAGAAGCAAAAGTCCTTGAGGGATCAAACTTGTCAAACAGAAACAGATTTTGATCCCCCTGTATCACGCACGGCATGGCAACAGTAGGACCGGAGGACCTGAGGAAAGCGTACAGGAAGGAAAGAGACCCACGGGTCAAGATCAGGATGGCTGCGGTAAACATGGTATGCATGAACAACGAGAGCATACAGCATACGGCGGACTCGCTCATGCAGTGTCCCAACTGGGTCTCCATGTGGGTCGAACGCTTCAAGGAGGGCGGCATAGTCGCCCTCCGGGACCTCCCAAGGCCTGGCAGGCCGCCCAAGGTGGAGCGCAGTGAGATGGAACGTATAATGCGCGGGGCATCCGGGTCAAGGACCACCGCCACCGCGCTGCAGCAGGACATACGTCAAAAGACGGGAGCCTTGTTCCACATCACGTACGTCAGGAAGCTCATGCACAGGTACGGCCTGACCCCCAAGGCCGCCACCGCGATACACGTCAACCGCGCGGGCAGCAGGGCCGTGAACGCGTGGCGGTACCGCGCAAAAAGGCGCATTTCACGCCTGAAAACGGCCGGGTTTACGATACTGGCAGAGGACGAGTCCTTCTTCATCCATGACACCAAGTCCGGGCGCAAATACTGGTCCCCTGCGGGGACAAGGATAACCGTCCCGTACACTGGAAGCCACAAAAAAGTGACGGTATACGGGGCCGTCACCGACGGCGGGAAGCGGTTCTTCAGGGTGTACGACACCGGGTTCAACACGGAGACGTTCATCCGGTACGTCGTGGAAATGAACAGGCGGTTCGGCAAAATAGTCGTGGTTCTGGACAAGGCGTCACCGCACTGCTCCAAGGCCCTGAAGCAGAGATTCGGGCGCGACAGGGACGTCAGGTTCGTCTACCTGCCGCGCGGATCGCCGTACCTCAACATGATCGAGGAGTACTGGCGGCAGGCAAAGCACCGCCTGCTGGTATCAGAATACTATCCGACGTTTTCCGACATGAGAAGGGCCGTATCCGAATACTTCAGGACATCGAGGCTCAGCCTTGACATGTACGCGTACCTTGACAGGTGGTCAGCACCAATACTCAAGAACTTTTGATCTTAGCTATACATTGTATATTATGTACATAGACGAATGTGGCACGGAGCGAACGTCGGATCAAACGCAGCATCTTCTCGTTTCAGTAGTGGTAATACATGAAAAAAACTTGCAGGATGTGTATGCGGTAGTTCGCAGCATACGTAACACAGTCTTTCCTGCTAGATTTGAGCATTCTGAGATTCATGCCCAGAGCTGACAAGTTAACGGGAGATGTCTTCTCATGGTAAGCGTCGGGATCTGGCGGTTTGACGGCGTTCTGGATGACCGCCTTCCACCTGTTCGCTGTATCTGCTTGCGACTCATGGGTCTCTTGATCGTACGTGATGCAACAGTCGCCCCCCATCATGCTCCGTACACGGAACACCCTGCTGATCGCAACCATCTACTCCATACAAACTGGATTGCCAGATCCGTTTTACAAGTGTCAGAATCCCCGGATTCGTGCGCGATGCGCAGGATAGGTGAATGGTTGTTGTGTCTCTGAGAGCGGCCCGCTTATAGAATTTATAACGATCTCATGCGGGGCACGGTATTATGGATTCGACGCCGCCTGCCGCATCACCATCGCCATCATCGACGCGCCCGCCGCGGCCGCCCCCCTCCGACCAGTCCCAGATACTCGACTCGGACTTTGTGTACGTGGACGGAAAGGGGAACACGATGAAGAGCAGGACGGAGCTTGCCGTGTCCCAGATGCTGGACTTTCTCGGCATTGCGTACGAGTACGGGCACGCCGTGGACCTGGGCGACGGCGAGGGCCGGACGGTACGGATCGACTTCAAGACCGACAGGGGCCTCATAGAGGTGATAGACGGCGAGGACGATCTTGCCAAGTATGAGATGGTGAGATCCCACCCCTCGACTGCGTCGTCCGGCACGCGTATCATGGCAATAGGGGGGGCCAGGAACGTGGCCCGCATAAGCGAGATTGGCGACGTCATATGCTATGACAACAAGGCGCCCCAGACGGGCTCGATATTCCTGGAGGATCCCTCGTTCTCGTTTGACTATGCACACATACTGCCCCTCGTCGAAAAGTGCTCCATACTGCACGGCCACACGTCGTCGGTGATGGTCGAGCTGGTCGGGCAGATGAAGGACAACCTGCTGGTCGACTTTGGGGTGGCAAAGGAGATCATAAGGGAGGCGGTGTCCGTGTTTGACCACAAGTTCTTCATAAACGAGAAGTACGTGGCGGGGCGGGACGACGCACACTATACGGTGAGGTTCAACGGCCCGAGGGGCAGGTTCGACCTGCAGGTGCCAAAGGACACGACGTACCTGCTAAGCGGAGAGGCGACCGTGGAGAACTTGGCGACGGAGCTGATCAGGCTGCTTGCGCCAAGGATGCCGCCAAACGTGGAGGCAGTCGGCGTCTACATATACGAGGGGTACAACAAGGGCTCCCACATCATAACAAAGATCAGGGACATTGCGCAATGAGCGGCGGTAATGACGGTGACGGGGGCGATGGCAGGAGGGCCCCCGCAATAACAGAAAAGGCCTGGAACCCTGGGCTTGAGTCTGAGATACGGAGAAAGTGGCAGCAAGAAGACACCTACAGGTTCACCATGCAGGAGAAGGGCCGCAACTATACTATCGACACGCCGCCCCCGTATCCGTCGGGCAGGCCCTGGCACATCGGGGCCGCGGCCCACTATTCGCAGATAGACATGATAGCCCGCACCGCCCGCATGTCGGGAAAAAACGTCTACTTTCCCATAGGGATAGACAGGAACGGACTGCCAGTCGAGATATACACGGAGAAAAAGCACAACATCAGGATGCGGGAGACTGACCGCACCGAATTCCTGGAGATGTGCAGCGACTCGCTTGACGAGCTGGAGTCCGAGATGGTCCAGATAATGGACGGGCTGGGGCTCAGCGGCGACACGTCGGCCAGGTACCGCACCGACACGCCCCAGTACAGGGCGCTCACGCAGGCCACGTTCATCAAAATGTGGCGCAACGGGGACGTCTACCTGGCAAACAGGCCCAACAACTACGACTGGGTGTCCGGCACCACCATAGCGGACGCGGAGATCGCGTACGTCGAGATGCCCGCAAAGCTCGTACACATGAGGTTCAAGCTCGAGGCCCCGCGGGAGGGCGGCAAGGACCACATCATAGTCGCGAGCACCAGGCCCGAGCTGCTGTGCGCCTGCAGGGCCGTGATAGTGAACGCCGACGACGAGAGGTACTCGGGGTGCGCGGGCCGGACCGTTACGGTGCCCGTTACGAACCAGAAGGTGCCCATACTGGAGCACCACTCGGCAAGGGCCGAGTTCGGGTCGGGCGCCGTGATGGTGTGCAGCTATGGTGACCAGAACGACGTGGCGCTGTTCCGGGAGCTGGGGCTCGAGGAGGTGGCCGCCATAGGCCTCGACGGCCGCATGGCCGATGCCGCGGGCCCCTACGCGGGCCTCAGGCCAAAGCAGGCGAGGGCCAAGATCATCGAGGACATGCAAGAGTCCGGAGACATCATCAGCAGGGTGGAGGAGATCACGCACCGCACCCCGGTGGCGGAGAGGAGCAGGAACCCCATAGAGATAATCCCGATGGAGGAGTACTACATGAAGCAGATGGACTACACGGACAGGATCAGGGAGATGGCAGAGAAGATAACCTTCCATCCCCCCATGCACAAGCAGGTCCTGTTCAACTGGCTCGAGTCCATAAGCATGGACTGGCCCATATCGAGGCGCCGCTACTACGGCACCGAGATTCCTGCATGGCGCTGCCAAAAGTGCGGCGACACGTACGTGCCGGAGCCCGGAAGGTACTACAGGCCCTGGACTGAGGAGTGTCCCGCCCGGGAGTGCCCCAAGTGCGGGGCGTCGGACTTTGCAGGAGAGGAGCGCACGTTTGACACGTGGATGGACTCGAGCATATCGCCGCTGTTCATATGCGGGTACGCGGGCGGCGGGGCGGACGGTGAGGTAGCCGACGGGGCTAACGACAGGTTCGAGAGGCTGTATCCGGCCTCCATCAGGCCCCAGGCAAAGGACATAGTCAGGACCTGGCTGTACTATACGCTGCTGCGGTGCGACAAGATGACCGGCACGGCGCCCTGGTCGGAGGCGTGGATAATGGGGTACGGGCTTGACGAGCACGGGCTGAAGATGAGCAAGAGCAAGGGCAACGCGATAGACCCTCTCCCGGTGATAGAGAGGCTCGGGGCCGACACGTTCCGGTTTTGGAACGCAAGCGAGGTGAACCACGGGTACGACTTTAGGTGCAGCGAGCAGAAGATAGAGTCGGCAAAAAAGTTCCTCAGCAAGTTGTGGAACGTCTCCCGGTTCCTGTCATCATTCGAGGTCCCGGACGGGGGGGGCGGTAGCGCGGACCTGCTGGTGCAGGACAAGCCGGCGCGCGGCAGCCTGCAGGACGCGGACCGGTGGATACTCGGGGAGCTTGACGCGCTGGTAGAGCGGTGCCGCAGGGGGTATTCGGAGTACAACTTTTTCACCCCCGCCATCGCGGTCAGGGAGTTTACGTGGAACGTGTTTGCCGCGCACTATATCGAGATGGTGAAGGGGAGGGCGTACGGGGAAGGCTTCTCTGAGGGGGAGCGGCGGGCGGCCGTGCGGACGCTTCACGCAGTGTTGCACGCCATACTGAGGCTGCTTGCTCCCATCACGCCGTTCATCACGGAGTACCTGTGGCAGAGGATGTACGCCGCGCCGGGCGGCAAGAGCATACACCGCGAGGCGCTGCCCGGCCGCGCGCCCGCATCGGACAGCGGCCATGGCGCGGGCGGCCCCGACGGCGGTGACGACGCTACCACCAGGGCGATAACAGAGTTCAACTCCATGGTGTGGAACAGGAAAAAGTCCGAGAACCTGTCGCTAAAGGACGGGATTGCACTGGAGATTCCGGACGCCCTAAAGCCGTTTGAGAGGGACCTGAGGGCGATGCACAACATAACAAACAGTGGCTAGCCGCGCCTTTTGCGCCGCACCGCGTCCACAAAGTACTTGTGCACGGCAAGGTCGCCGGACAGCTCCGGGTGGAACGCCGTGCCGATTATGTCGCCCTTGCGGACCGCTACTATTCTGCGCCGCGGGCCGCTGCCGCCGGCATCGGGGGCCGCGTCACCGTTATCACCACCACCACCACCATCAGCATCAACGCCACCACTACTGTCGCCCACGCCGGGCGGCAGCTCGCAGAGCGCCTCCACGTCAGGCCCCGTCCCGCATACGACGGGGGCCCGGATAAAGACGCCCTTGAAGTTTGATATCGAAAGCGGCCTGATGTCCAGCTTGGCCTCAAAGGACTGGCGCTGGCGCCCAAAGGCGTTGCGCTGCACCTCGACGTCGAGCACCCCTAGGAGCGGCTGTCCGTCAAGCCTTCCGACCGTACGGTCGTCGGCGGACCTTGCAAGCAGGATCAGCCCTGCGCATATGCCCAGGACAGGCATGCCGTCGCCGCTGACCCTTTCACGTATGGCGTCAAGCACGCCGCCTGCAGCGGAGAGCCTGCCGATGGTGGTGCTCTCGCCGCCCGGAATCACGAGCCCGTCGAGCCTTGATATCTCGTCGGCGGTCTTTACCTGCAGCACGGCGTCGTCCTCAAAGCCGCGCGGCGCCTTTAGCGCGCTTGATATGGCGGCCACGTTCTCTGCCACGTCGCCCTGTACGGACAGCACCCCTATGCGGACGCCTTTTCTGCCGCTACCGCTGCTACTGCCGCCGCCATCGCTCATGCCGATGCCCCCCTCTCCTGCATGCGCAAGTCAAGCGTCTTTACGTCCAGCCCCAGCATGGACTGCCTCTCGTCGATCATCTTCTGCGCCTCGCATACCACGTCGGGATCGTCCCAGTACGTGGTCGCCATGACTATGGACCGCGCCCGCTCGGCCGCGTCGTCGGAGCTGAATATGCCGGACCCGACGAATATCCCGTCGCATCCCAGCGACATCAGATACGCCGCGTCCGCTGGGGTGGCGATGCCGCCGGCCGCAAAGTTTACGACCGGCAGCCTTCCCAGCTTTGCAGTCTGGTCTAGAATGTCGTACGAGACGCGGAACTCCCTGGCCAGCCTTATCATGTCCTGCCTGTCCCCGGAGTCCCTGACCGCCCTTATGGCGCGCATCTCGTCGTTGAGCTTCTTGATGTGCGTGACAGCCTCGGCCACGTTGCCTGTCCCCGGCTCGCCCTTTGTGCGTATCATGGCCGCGCCCTCTTCTATGCGCCTGAGGGCCTCGGCAAGCGATCGCGCCCCGTTTACAAACGGCGTGGTAAAGTCCCACTTCCATATGTGGTGGGACTCGTCGGCGGGAGTTAGCACTTCAGACTCGTCGACCATGTCGACGTTGCAGGATGCCAGCACCCGGGCCTCGGCCACGTGCCCTATCCTGCACTTTGCCATCACGGGTATCGTAACGGAGTCCATGATCTCCTCTATGATCTTGATGCTTGCCGTGCGGGCGACCCCGCCTGCGCGCCTGACGTCGGAGGGCAGCTTGTCAAGCACCATGACCGACACGGCGCCCGCCTCCTCTGCGATTCTGGCCTGCTCCGTGTTGGTCACGTCCATGACGACCCCGTTTTTGAGCATGTGTGCGAACCCCCGCTTCAGCCTGGCGGTGCCCCGCATGGAATCGGCAGAGCCGGACTTGTCGCGGACGACCCCGGCCGCGTCGCCGCGCTGCCCCGACAGTGATATCATACGTGGGTCGACGCCTCAGGCTATTTTATCTATTTGCTATGGTTCCCGTGCATTATCTGGCGGCGGCTCCAACCCCCTTGAGATACGATCCGCTTCCTGCTGGCGTGCAAACCCCGGTGATTGTAGTCTGTGCCCAAAAACAGGCCGGGCCGTTAAGACGAATCGGAAGCCTTCTCATAGGGGTGCCTGTGTCCCAACCGGGCCATCGCCCGACAATGCAGAGGCCGGCCTTGGTTAATTTTAATAACAAAGACATCCTATCCAAAACAATGACCACCGAGCAGAGTGAGGATGAAGAGATAAAGGAACTAAAGTCCATCGCAGAAAAGGCGATAAAAGAAAACAGGGCTGTCTTTCAGCGACTGTCCGAAATCTGATGTGCGGGGGAATAACGGAGCAGGGCCTTGTGGCGCTGCACGACGTAGTTTGGCCTAAAAACGGGGCGCGCAGTCAAGACGCAACGGAGGCCTGCCGTGCTTCGTGCTCTCTGCGGCAGCTACAACGCGTGGTTCATGGCAGGCACCGTGCCGGCACGGCGCCATAACGTAACGGCTGGGGAGATGCTCACCACGCAGCGGCAGATCAAAGGCGCACTTTTGCTCCTTGCAGTACTCGTCGATCATAGGCAGGTATCAAAACCGTCGCCGTCCGAGTTAGCGTGAATACATTTGGGAGGATTGGAATTAGATAAAATTTAAAAAGATTACCATGTATCTAATGCTATGGAATACGACTACGACAGCACCATAAAGAAGTTCGAACAATTCAAAGCTGAAGAGGAGCGCCTGTTAAAGCGTGCCATCGCCAACGGCCACGACAACTTGGCCGAATCAGTGAGGAAGTCAATAAGAGAGTATGAGGAATCAATAGCAGAGTGTACTAAGATACGCGACAAGCAGTCAGCGTAAGGCACGCAGATCTTCCAGCTCCTTTTCAGCATTCTCAAGGTTGGTTTTCACCACTTTTTCTACATCAGGGCAGCCGTGCTGCTGTGCCGATATTTGGGCTTCCTTTAACCACTCGATGCGCCTTTCAACGGCCTTAAGATCAGATTCGTAATCATATGGTTTCATGGTTTTCATAATTGTTTGCATTTTTAAATCTTAGTCAGCCCAATAGTGTATTAATTCACGCGGCCCTTGTATCGGTAGGACGACCTCTCCGTAACGCTCCTGTTCTGCCTTCATTATGTGAGGACGACCCCAATCGGCCCAGCCCGATGGGCCCTGAAAACACTCTGATGGTTTACGTGCGGATGCATATTCTGACGGAAACTGGATTCTAAAGACGCCGTCAGAATTGCCTATCTGAAGTACTCTTGAGAGTCGGACCTCGACATCGGGGGGATCTACATAGGTGGATTTACTGAAGAACAGAGTGTTCAGTAAGGGCACGACGGAAACCTTCTCCATAGAGGCGCCTGCCGCAGCAGGCCGGGGTTATGGCGCAGGGATGATAGTCCTTACCGCGGTCCTCGCCCCGCTGTCACAACCGCCATCACGGCTGCCGCCTCTGCAGGTCCTCTATGATTCCGTCGAGCACCGACTCCACCATGGTGATTATGGGCGGTATGAATCCGGACGTGACGTTCTGCTCCGGCCAGTGGAGCTGGTTGGTCCTGCCGTTGAGCGTCACCTTTACGTTTGACTTTTGGTATTCGGTCGCGTTCTCAAACACCGGAAACGACTCCGACGGGATGGAGATGAACCCCGTCTCCTTTATGAGGGCCCTGATCTTTGCGAGCTTTGCGTCGTCAAGCTTGGACTTTATGTCGGGCCTGAGGTACCCCTGGTCGGAGACTGTATACCTCACCTCGCCGTCGTTCTTTATGACCAGGATCTCCGTGTACTGCGAGCCCACCCGCTCCGTTATGCCGTGCGAGACCTTTTTGAGCTGGTGCTTTGTATACTCGATGTCTATCGTGTCAAAGGAGTGGGCTGCTGACACGGGTATCTCGTTTTTGGTCAGGAGGGGCACAGAGATGAGGAGCGCCATGACTACTGGAATGGCGCCCAGAGCAAGATAGAACGGCCTTACCATGCGGTATGTACGCCGTGTCGTCAAATAAGTTTGATTCCCAGCGCTTTGGGGCATGGCACGGTCTCCTGTGGTGTCTTGGGACGCAGGATGACGGGCATGAACCTTCAATGGGCCTGGATCATACTGCTGCCTCATATAGCTTAAAATTCAAGCATGCAGACGTAATATTGTGGGGTCGTAGCCTAGCCTGGTAGGGCGACAGTATCTACACAGATCACCGCTAAGGGCTCCAGAGGTAAACTAAGCAAACTGACTCACGGATGATGTAAGTTTGGAGCTGTAGTGACCCGTAGGTCGCCGGTTCGATTCCGGTCGGCCCCACGTCCCCTTAACAGCGCGGTCACACTGACCGCGCGCGGCATGCACCGTGACGGCGCCCCCTCAGTAGCCCGTACGGTTCGTAACCGCATCGGAACCAAGATCACGCGTCCTGCCCGTCCCGCCCGCGCTTGAGCACGTTGAGGGCGGAGCCCGCCTTGAACCATTCTATCTGGAGCTCGTTGTACGAGTGCGCCAGTTGTATGTCCTCCGACTCGCCGTCCGCGTGCGTTATCGTGCATGCCACGGGCCTGCCGGGCTCCATGTGCGACAGCCCGTGCAGGCTTATCCGGTCGTCCTCCCGTATGCGGTCATAGTCCGCGGTGTCCGCAAAGGTCAGGGCCAGCACCCCCTGCTTTTTGAGGTTGGTCTCGTGTATGCGGGCAAGGCTTCTTGCAATGACCGCCGCGCATCCCAGGTAGCGCGGCGTCATTGCTGCGTGCTCCCTGCTGCTGCCCTCGCCGTAGTTGTGGTCCCCCACTATGACCCACTTCATGCGCTGCTCCTTGTACTGCCTTGCGATGGCCGCGAACTGCTCCGTCTTGCCGGTCAGCGCGTTCTTTCCGGAGCCCACCTCCCCCGTGAACGCGTTTACGGCGCCAAGCAGCAGGTTGTCGCTCAGCCTGTCAAGGTGGCCCCTCAGCGACAGCCACGCGCCGGCAGGTGAGATGTGGTCGGTGGTGCACTTGCCGCGGGCCTTTGCCATTACGGGTATCTCCTCGTAGTCCTGGCCGTCCCACGGCTCGAATGGCTCCAGTCTCTGCAGCCTGCCGCTGTCCGGGTCTATCGCGACCCTTATACTCTCAGCATCCACTGCCGCGGGCGGCTCCACGTACACCGAGTCGGTGCCCGCGAACCCCCGGGGCGGCACCTCGGGCGCAGGCGGGGGCGGCTCGAGCACGTGCCTCGTGCCGTCTGCAGATACAAGCTCGTCCCTCGTGGGGTCAAACGAGAGGCGGCCCCCGAGCGCCAGAGCTATGATCATCTCGGGGCTGCCGATAAAGTTCAAAGTCGAGCGCCTGCCGTCGTTGCGGCCGGGAAAGTTGCGGTTGAACGTCGTTACTATGGTGTTCTCGGCGCCGGGCTCAAGCTCGGGCCTGTTCCACTGCCCTATGCAGGGCCCGCAGGCGTTTGCAAGGACGGTCGCGCCTATGCCCCGCAGCGACTCCATCTGCCCGTCGCGCTCTATAGTGGCCCGTATCTGCTCGGAGCCCGGAGTTACGAGCAGCGGCGCCTTTGATGCTATGCCGAGCCTGCTTGCCTGCTCTGCCAGGCTGGCTGCGCGTGACATGTCCTCGTAGGACGAGTTGGTGCAGCTGCCGATCAGCGCCACGGAGATCTCGTCCGTGTACGAGTTTGACTCCACGTCCCTGGCAAGCCCCGAGATGGGCCTTGCCAGGTCCGGCGTGTGCGGCCCCACGATGTGGGGCTCCAGCTCGGAGAGGTTGATCTCTATCACCTGGTCAAAGTACTTTTCGGGGTCGGCCTCGACTTCCGGATCGGCCGCGAGCAGTTCGTCCGCGTGCTTGTCTGCCAGATCCGCAATCTCGGCGCGCCCGGTCATCCTCAGGTACGCCGACATCCTCTTGTCGTACGGGAACACGGAGCAGGTCGCGCCTATCTCCGCGCCCATGTTCGTGATTGTCGCCTTGCCCGTGCAGCTTATCGATGAGGCGCCCTCCCCAAAGTACTCTACTATCGAGTTGGTGCCGCCGGATACAGTCAGGGTCTCGGCCACCTTTAGTATGACGTCCTTGGGGGCCGCCCATCCGCGCAGGGAGCCGGTGAGCCTGACCCCGATCATCTTCGGATACAGCAGCTCCCACGGGCTTCCGGCCATAACCTCGGCTGCGTCAAGCCCTCCGACCCCGACTGCCACCATGCCGAGGCCGCCTGCGTTCGGGGTGTGGGAGTCGGTGCCTATCATCAGCCCGCCCGGGAACGCATAGTTCTCTAGAACCACCTGGTGGATTATGCCGGCGCCCGGCTTCCAGAACCCGCACCCGTACCTGGCAGCTGCGGTGCGCAGAAACTCGAAGACCTCGTTGTTCTTGCCAAGCGACGTCTTCATGTCCTCCTCGCCGCCGGACTCGGCCCGTATCAGGTGGTCGCAGTGGACCGTCGTGGGTATCGCGACGCGGCCCAGCCCGGTCTGCATGAACTGCAGCATCACCATCTGCCCCGTGACATCCTGCAGGGCGACCCTGTCGGGCCTCAGAAACACATAGTCTTTGCCCCTTGCGATGGGTGCGGACGGCGCGCAGTCGAGGTGCCCTGCAAGTATCTTCTCGGCCAGGGTCAGCGGCCCTGCGCCTGCCTTGCTGCGGTATTCCTCCAGCCTCTCGGACATTGCGCCGTATGTGTCGCGCACCATCTCAAGCGTGGTCTTGCTCATTGTTGTTACGATCCTGACGGGGGCCGGCCCGAATTTAACTCTAGACTGCGCCGTTGCTGGGACGGCGGTGCCATGCCGCAGGCGCCGACGCGGCGCCCTGCCGCCGCCGCCCTCCAAAAATACAATTATAAGCAAAAAGCAGCTATATAGGGCGTTGTCAGCCGTCCTCAGCACCGCCGCAGGGAGCCGCGCATAATGGTCAACAAGGGCTTTCCAAAGTTCGGCATGTCGCAGGCAGGCGCGTTCGTGGCGGCCCTCAAGAACTACAACCTGCCGGACTTTATACTCGCGATGATAGCAAAGGAGTGCAAGTCCGACCTCTTGGAGCGCGGCAGGATAGACGACCGCCTGCAGAGCATGAACGACGATGCGCTCTCGATGCTCCACAGGATATTCGTAGAGTGCGAGGAGGACGAGGCCGGCAAGTACGCCCAGTACAGGTTCTACGCGTTCGTCTCAAGCGTGTACCACAAGTGCACCGTGCTGGTCAACGAGACCATCCCCGGCGCGTCGGGCAAGAACCACCGCGTTCAGGTCGCCGTCAAGAACGCGGGGGGCGTGTATATTGCGGTCGCCACGAACAAGGCCACCGGCAACCCCGTGGGCGCAAAGGACACGGAGAGGTTCTATAAAGTGGTCGACGACATAAAGAGCGGCGAGCAGGGGACGATGCTTACTGACGCCATATACGGATCCTCCACCGGGTTCAAGAGGGACGCCACCAAGGAGCTTGCGAGGCTCAACGGCCAGAGGCCGGACGACCCGGAGAACAGGCTGGAGTTCAAGGCGGCAAACTTTGAGAATACGATATACTCTGTGACAAAGTGCTGATCAGCTCGATTCTTCGAGCGCGGATGCATCCACGACAAGAAACGACGGCCTCCCCTCCGTAACCTCGTGCGAGCCGTCGTACTGGACGAACTCCAGCTGCGAGAAGACGTGCTTGGTCCACAGGTCGTGCACGTCCTGTATGTGGCGCTTGTTGCCTTTCATGCGCAGCATCTCGTGCAGTATCTGGTGCGATACGACGGTGCAGTTCTTCTCCGCGAAGAACAGGTCGGCGTCCTCCTCCTTGGAGATGTCCGCATCCTTGGGGGACTGCCAGTACGCCATGCCAAAGTTCTCGGCGTGGTACCCCTCGCACGTGCAGTCGGTCCAGATGGGCCTGAAATACGTGAGGTAAAAGTGGTATGTGTTTTTGCCGCGGTGCTCGTGGTCCCTGACGAGCGTGTGCATGTTGATGCGGTCAAGCACGCCGCGGGAGTTTGCGACGAGCTCGTCGCATTTGATCTCGTATGAGATGCCGAACTTTTCGCGTATCCAGGAGCCGTAGAACGCGGCCATCCTCTGGACGTAGTTATAGTCGCGGCCCGAGGCGGCCCTGGCCTGCTCGTGCTTTGTGACGAATATGAAGTGGAGTACGGGCATTGCGGATGCTGTGTTTGTGCGGGTTATTGGTGTTGTTGTGCTGCCGCTTGTGAGCGGGTGCTCGCAGCCATCCGCGGCGGTATGTGGAAATGAGAAAAAGTCAGTGGTGCGCGGCTCACGTCTGGCCCTCGATGCCCATCAGGGTGAGCGTCGAGCGGATCTTTTCGATCTTCCTGATCTTCCAGGTGATCGTCTCCCTGAGCTTTTCGACCGTCTCGGACTCGATCTTTGCCAGTATGTCGTACGCACCAAACGTGCCGTGAACCTCGATGACGCCCTCAAGCCCCTTCAGCTGGCTGATGATGTCCTCCTCGGAGCCCAGCTCACAGTTTATCAAGACATACGCTGTTGCCATGGCAGCTGTCAATACGGGGCATATATCAACAGTTCGCGCGGCGTCTGCGGCCGGTACGGCGTGCGCGTAAGAGCCGCCAGGTACGGCCCGGGCCGCCTGCCCGGGGCAGCGTCAGGACTGCTCTGACATCCGGATTACCTCGTCCCACACGTCCTCGGGGACAGGCATTACGGACAGGCGCGATATGCGCAGGAGGTCCCACTCCGCCATCTTCTTGTTCTGTTTGATCTCTGCCAGCGTGACGGGCCGCCTCAGCGGCTTTTTGTATTTCACGTCCACCACCACAAACCTCTCGTCTGCCTCCTCGGGGTTTGGATACGGCTTTGACGTCACCTGCATGATCCCGACTGCCCTCTTCTCCTTGCCCGTGTGGTAGAACAGCACTTGGTCGCCGGGCCTCATGTCGCGGATGTGCTTGAGCGCCAGGTTGTTGTGGACCCCGTCCCACATGGTGGTGCGGTCGCGCCTCAGCTGCTCAAACGAGTAGGCGCTAGGTTCCTGCTTTGCAAGCCAACGGTTTGCCAACATGTCGAGTGGCAGGGCCCCCGCTATATGGCTTGGGATTGTGCCCCGGTTCTGACTCGCGCGGGATCATCGGTGCTTTAGCCAAACCCTCACCAGGTTCTCTAACCGGGGGTCGCCCTCTGTGTAGCACGCCTGGGTGAACCGAAAGTCACTGGTATCGGTACGATCGCATCATCCCGGTCCGTCTGCGTGCCTGCTCTTGGGCAACATGCGTTGCACAGACGATCTAAAAAGGATTTAGAATGCGTTACTTCTTGTCTATAGGACATACCCGTCCAACATTTGTGATCTGGGAAGACTAAATGAATTTGATGAGTTCATACAGTCAAACTCCTACATTGGTTGATTCCTAGTTCTATTGCGAATTCGTGATATAGTCATCGCTTCGGTATCCTCTGGTCGGTTGAGTTCAGGTAGAGTCTCGAGTTCTGGATGATCGTTTTCCATTTGTTCGGGCTCTTGGTGGTGATGCCTGCGGCTTCTGCCAAGGTCTTGCGGATCAGTCCCGACAAAAGCTTAAGAGAATAACGAGCTGTACCAAGACGCTACAATTCAGTTGATTTCCCGATTCTTTACGATTCTTGTACAGTATTCGAACTAGTGAGACTGTTCCTGAACCTGCCTTTCTCGGCCTCGACTCGACCCGCCGTATCACGTCAGCCTCAATGGTCACGGTGATCTTGTGCTTCACACGACAAAGTATGGCAGCGTGGGATTAAAATAAGGTGTGGCAATTCGACATCCTCGTATAGGAAGAATGAACATGGTGGACAAATCGCGCCTGCGCCGGAGGCTAGCCACATGGCTCAAGCGCCACAAGCATTTGTACTCTTTGTATTCCCACAGGTTCCGCTATGTGACGTCGCCGTGGCGCGCACTCCCAGACTGGTACATCCTAGGGGCCCCGAAGTGCGCCACCTCTTCGCTGTACTGGTATATGGTGCGGCACCCGGACATAGACCCCGGTATCACGAAAGAGCCCTCGTTCTACTATACGCGGTGGGAATACGGTGAGTACCACTACAGGTCCATGTTCCCGATGCGGAGGCGCGGAAGACTCACGGGTGATGCCAGCGCTAATTACCTGGCGCACCCGCTGCCCGTCGCCGAACGCGCGCATGAGATGACCCCGGATGCAAAACTCATAGTGATGATGCGCGACCCGATGGATCGGGCATACTCCCACTACCACATGAAGCGCCGCCGCGGGGTGGAGACCGAGCCGACGTTCGAGCGCGCGCTGGAGCTTGAGGCGCAACGGCACGCCGTGTTCATGGGTGGTGACCTGAGGGACGACCCGTGGCACATGTACATGGGGCACGGGGACTATGAGCACCACATTGAGCGGTGGAAGAAATGGTTCCCGGACGACTCCATACTGGCCATAGACTTTGACGAGTTCATCATCGACCCGCATGCCGTGCTTGCAAGGGTGTGGGATCACATAGGCGTCAAACAAGTGCGACTGCCAGACATGGAGCCGCGGAACGTGGGTAGGTACCCTCCGCGGCAATCGGCCAAGGATTGAGAGTCACGAATTCGCAACAGAATGCATGATACACCTACGCTGTACACGTCGCGATGGAGCGACCCCTGGGGTTCTATGGGCCAAGCACCCTCGC
Source organism: Candidatus Nitrosopumilus sp. (assembly GCA_965207075.1). GTDB lineage: Archaea > Thermoproteota > Nitrososphaeria > Nitrososphaerales > Nitrosopumilaceae > Nitrosopumilus. The sequence continues at coordinate 680,477 of CBDBLO010000002.1, forward strand.
AACAGAATGGGACAGTCCGAGCTGCTGTATGACTGGGCTGCGCGTCCTGATGATTCATGCAGCTTCCGTTTCATCAGAGACATCCGCAAGGGAGGTGAGAAGAAAGGATGAAGATAAGCATTGGAATCGACATTGGAAAGAGAAAATGTGACTACTGCATAGTCAACGGAAGGGAAAGGATCTTGGAACGCGGGCAGTACTTTAACACACAGGCGGACGCAAAGCAGTGAGCGCGAACGATACTCGGCAAATGCAGCAGGACGGGAAGGTGCACGGCCGCGTGCGAGACTGCCGCGAACATGTGGATTACGACGGTGGATACGTTTGAGCGCGCCGGCATTGCAATCAAGCTTGCCAACGCGTACAGGATGGCGCTGATCAACAAGACCGGGAAGAAGACCGACAGGATAAACGCAGAGAAGATAGCGCAGATACTCAGAATGGGCTCGATACCAGAGTGCTACGTGCCGCCGGTATACACGCGCGGCGTCAGGAACATGGTGCGGCAGCACGTGCGGTTGGCGCAGGCCAGGATCAGGGTGGTAAATCAGGTTCACAACCTGCTTGACGCGCACGGCAGGGCCGTGCACGCGGCCAACACGTACTCGCTCAAGGCGCTGTCCTATCTGGACGCGCTCAGCCTTGGCGACGCGCCGGACGACTTTATGCTGAGGCAGTGCGTCAGAAGGATAAGGCACTACAAGCGAGATTACGGAGATTGACAAGCAGCTGGAGGCCGAAGCCACCCAAAACGAGGATGCAAGGCTGCTTGCCAGCATGACCGGCGTTGGGACGTACACGGCCATACTCTTGGCATCTGAGATATCCGAGATATCCGAGATATCAAGGTCTGAGACTCCCAAGCAGATGATCTCGTGGGCCGGATTCTGTCCGACCGTCAGGCAGTCGGACAAGGAGACGCGCCTTGGGAGGATAAAGAAGATGGGCCCGACAGCCTAGTCAACTGGGCGATGTGCGAGGCCGCCAACGTGGCAGTCAGGTACGACGCGAGAATGAAGGCCGCATACGAGGCTACCAGCAGGAGGCACGCGGGCAAGCACATGCTTGAAATTGTCGTGATGGCCCACAAGATGGTTCCCATAATGTGGCACATGCTGAAAACCAGGATCTCCCTAGAGTCACGCAACGAGGATCTGTACAGCCGCAAGCTGGCCGGGATGCAAAAAAAGCACCAGAACAAGGACTAGCCGTTGTGCGTGTACATGTACGGACCAACCCTAGCGTCAGCTATAAACTACGCACTACCCACCCTAGGTGTGAGACGGACGCAAGATCGGAAAAATCCGGTTGGTACGCTCCGGTGCTATCATAGGCGTACCTGATTCCTTAAAAGTTAAATCAAGTCGGTGGTAAAATTTTTACATGTGCAGAAATACGCGGATTTTAATCGGTACCATTAGAAACAGAATTTTTCACGCCCATAACCTCTCTGCGGCCCTTTCTAAGCTGGGAGTAGAATGCAAGGTAGTGCTGGACTCCGAAACATATGACGGATTTCCATATCGCAAAACGTTCCAGACTCGACGCCGAATACACAAGCTCTTTGATGAGTTCAGACCCAGCGCCGTGATGGGCACCTATCCAAACCTCTTCTGCATAGCTACACTCGACAGAAACATACCGCTGCTCTTACAACTGAGAGGGGATTATTGGTCGGAGATGAAGTGGCTGAGAGATACGATATGCCGAAGCCCACTGAAGAGATCAGTACTGTACTTCAAGGATAGGATCGCCCGTAGATGTTTTGCAGAATCGGCCATGATTCTACCAGTATCCGACTACCTCAAAGGCATAGTGGATCAGAAGTATCCAGACAAGTCGACCACTATATACACTGGAATGAATCCCGACATATGGAACGGGGACAGTGCAAGTGCAGTAGGTGATGTGGGGATACGCGTGGACATCAAACACCCCTGTGTAGGACTGTTGCAGAATGCCAATGTATGGGGCAAGGCACGCGAGATGCTAGTGCTACCCAAAGTGATGAAGGCTTTGCCACATGTCACGTTTTACTGGGCGGGGGATGGCATGTACATGGATCGCGTACTCCCAGATCTTCTCAAGTGCGACAATTTTGTATGGCTTGGGAACTTGGACGGTCAGGACACCGTGCGTAAGTACCTTGCAGAGATAGACGTGTACGCTCTAGTCAGTGGCGCGGACATGCTCCCCAATTCAGTAAGGGAGGCGGAGCTCATGGAGAAGCCCGTGATAGCAACCAACGTAGGAGGCGTGTCCGAGGCTATGCAGGATGGAGTCACGGGCTACTTGGTCGAGAGTGGCAATGCCACCCAGATGACGAGCAGAATTCATGATTTGTTGGACAACGAGAAAACATCTAGAAAAATGGGCCAAATGGGGAAGAAGTTAGTTGAGGAGAAGTTCAACTGGGACAGAATAGCCTCGGATTTCATCAAGGCAGTGACACCTGCACTAAGATAAGAGTCAACAGCCGCAAGAGTACGTCTCGTATGAGTTCACGTCTTCTTGTAATCGAGCACAAATACTACGTTAAAGCTACCCTTTATCCATACGTGTGAATTCATACGTACGTCTCCAGAAATATCTATCTGCGATCAGAGCGTGTAAATTTGCGGTGGACTGCGAATCCGGTTGTAGTCCACTGTCATACCCTGCGTTCAGGTATGCGACACTGTCCGTAGTTCGTTTGCATCTTACCCAAATCGCCTACAACCTGCCAGCTCTGCTCAGACGCACGCATTTTTCGGCGTACTCGTGGCCGAATCGCCTACAGGCATACCAGTACAACACCCGCTCTGCCAGAGGTGCCGGGACGTATCTGATCGCTCGTTTTCCCGCCTGTTCTACAGCCATTCTGATCCGATTCCTGAACGTCCCGCGCCTAATGTGCGCAAGGCATTCAACGTATGATTCGCGCAGGTTTTTGTCGTCAATTTTTTCCAGAATGGATCGGCGCAAGGCGTCCGCGCTGAGCGATATGTCGGCGGCATTATTTGAAGATATGGATTGGCCGTGCATGCGGTAGGCTCCAAGTATTCCGGGCACGGTCCATAGCCTGCAGCCGTGCAGCAAGCAGAGGCGCAGATACAGCTCGTGATCTATGGCATAGCGCAATTTTTCATCATACAATGCAAACCGGTCAAAAATTGAGCGGTGCCACAAACTTGCCGTTACGTTTACCGTGCAGCTGTGCAACAAGTACGTGCAAAGCTCAAATTGATCCGCGTCGTTCATGTCGATCTCTGTAAACGTTCCTATTTTTTGTCCTTTTTCGTCTATCAAGTCGTATGCAGAATAGAATATGTTGTTTTTGCCTCTGTCACCAAGCTGTTTTGCCGCGCGCACAAAGCTCTCCACAGCCTCAGGATACAGCACGTCGTCGGCGTCCAATCCTTTGTACCACTCGCCGGTCATGGCTTTGATGCCTGCATTGCGGGCGGATGCCCATCCACCGTTTGACTTCTGGATTGTAGTTATCCGATCCGCGTATCTTGCGAGCAACGAGGCCGTGTCGTCGGTGGAACCATCGTCCACCACTATGACCTCGACTAGTGGGTACGTCTGGTTCAGCGCCGATTCGATGGCCTGCGGCAGGTACCGCGCCGCGTTGTATGCGGGTATTATGATGGAGACTTTCCCCGCCGTGTATTTCCCATGCAGAGTTTCGTCTTGTCTATCGCGGTCGTCCGCGTGTTCCTTGCGAAGCGTGCTCGGAGTGAGACTGCCGCAACTTTTTCTCTCCACTGGCGCCGGAGTTTTGCCGCTTTGCCGCTCTCCGTTTTCTCTTTTCTCAGCTCTGTTTGCCGCATTGTCGATTTTATGGTTTCTATAAAACCCGCGGCTATTCTGTTCAGGCCTACTTTTTCTTTGACAAATTTTTTCCCCAACCGATCTGTCATTCTGGACATCTTCTCGTTGCCCAGCACGTCGGAGATCCTCTCTTTTAGTTGGTGCGTCTGGAAATTCTTCCACACTTTCCATTGGAAATTGCGGGTATTAAATCTACTTGATCAGATTATTTCCGTTATACTACTTTGCTTCATGTCCCTCCTCTTTATAGCACGTTGTATGTCTCTAGGGTTTGGCAGAACCTGTTACCGCCACTGCTTAGGTCACTTCTGTCCAAGTCGTCTTCAGGCCCCATAGATGTCCCCGTCCCATCGCTAGGGTTACCGGGCAGGCGCCTCCTGCAAGGCGCGTGAGATCGCAGCCAATATGCCCGCGTCAAATTTCCGCGCGTCAAAAGCCCGGATGTGCCTGCGTATCTTTGGCAGGTAATCATCAAACCCCCCCTGCAGCGCAGTCTCCAGCTTGGATCGCGCGTCAGCAGCGTCCGAGAATCGGTACCGAAGCGCCGACCACGGCACCGTCTCACGGTGTCCCCACATGTCCGGCACGATTGGTATGCAGCCTGCCGCCATGGCCTCTACCGTTGCGATTCCAAAATCCTCTGGCGCCGCATGGAAATACACTTTGCTCTCCGTAAGTACGCCACGTTTTTCGGACTCTGTCACGTCAAAGTGGCATCTAGCGGACGGGAACGCCTGCCGTATCAGCCGCGCATACTGTGGAGAGGCTTTGGTTGACCCGACAATGTGAAACGATGCGGCGTCTCCGACCACACGGGCCATAAACTCAATCATTTTCGGGCGCACGATACGCGAGAGCGTCACGACCTGCCTGCGGCCCGCGTTGTGGTCACCGGTCGCGGTATTGATTGGAGGGTACACGACCTCCACATGGAATCCGGCAGGAAAACGGGCCGCGGTGAATTTGGAGTTTGCCAGCAGGTGCAGAGGCTTGTGCCGCCACATGTCAGCTTGGATTTTCGTGAGCAACGCGACACTGCAGCGCCACCTGAATGCTGCCGCCATGTACGACGGATTCACGAACCGGCGGCGCGTCCGCGAGTTCGAAAGACTCTCCGGCGTTGGTAACGCGTCCAAGAGCCCTTTATGATGTGTGTATACGACTGCTGGCTTGGGGCAGTCAGGCGCGGCGATCATGTTAGTGGGATAGAGCAGCAGGTCGCATTCCTTGGCGGCGCGGCGCGCCACCAGCGGCCATGTCAGCATGCCCAACGGTGACTCTGGGTACTGGCGTACGTCGTAGCCCGCGCTCTCAAGGGCCTGCACGGCGGCCTTGACCACCGTACCTATTCCACCCTTGGGGTTGATTCGCTGTAAGATTACACCGATTTTCACGTTTTATATCAAAAATACGTTATTTTATATTTATACTAACCACGGATAGCATTACGACAACCATTCTCCCTTGTGCCTGTATTGAGTTCTAGGAGTTTGACATAACCGCTGACTCCGCATCTCAAAGTCCAAGCCCCGATTTTACAGCCCATTCTAGGTCACTAGGACTTGACAGTATAATACGTGGCATGGCATTATAAGTTTACTTAATTATATAATCTCCAAGTCGGTCAGTCGCGCAACCCCGTCTATGTTTCATTTTGTAGCCGAGAATATCTATCTGGAATTCAGGTCATACATCTAACTACAGTAGGCGTTAGCGAGCCGGCACACGCGGCAATGGATGTGCTGCAATTAACCCAAAAAATCATTGCCGTCCTACATGGATAACAGTTATGTCGTCACGTTTCTGCACATATCCGAACGGATCAATAACCACGCTGCTGCCCGGGTATTCAAATTGGGCAAACTGCTCGTGACGGACACCAACGAAGAATACGGACGGCTCAAAGTCTGGCGCCGCCCCGTCCACGTACGGATCCCACATGGTAACGGGAACCGGCTTCCGCCCCGTCGTCAGTTCGTTGTACAGCCTGACTGCCGGGCTGCCGACCGTAAGGTTGGTTTCAGGCTTGTACGACTTGCCAAGTATGACTTTTGGCAGGTTTTCGTACTTGAGCATCATGTCCGCAAACCACTCTATGTGGTGCTCCCTGACCCTCATGCCCTCAGTGTATACGTCGTTTGACAGGCTGTGGCGCTTTGCAAAGTCCGCAAGAGCGATGTTGTCCCGGGGATGGCACCCCCCGCCGTCTGGCATGCCGCCCCTCATGTACGACGGGCTGATGATTCTCTTCGTGCAGTCCGACAGCGCGTCTATCACGACGTCCACGTCCGCCCCCTGATCCTTCATTTTGTGGCACACCTCCATCAGGTTGTTTGCAAAGTTGATCTTCATCGTAATGAACGTGTTGTAATTGACCTTTGCCAGCTCGGCGTTGACTATGGCCATCTCATGGAATGGAGCATCTGTAATGGTCCGGTAAAACTCTTTTGCCTTCGCGACCGCGTACTCGTCATCGACTCCAAACAGTACTATCTCGGGGTTTAGAAAGTCCTCTACAGTTGTACCCATTGCGATAAAGAACGGGTTGTAGCACAGCTTGACATGCCTTGAGAGGAGCGGCTTTATTTCACGCTCGATGGTTCCGGGCAGGACAGTGCTGATTATCACCACGACGCGATCCTCGCCCAGCTGGTCAAGCTCGGCCGATATCGACCTGCACGCGTCCTTCAGGTACGTATAGTCAAAGTCGGCGGTGGTGTCTGGCAGCTTTGTGACTCCCTCGTACAGCGGATCATGCGGCGTCTGGACCGGCACGAACACGATCTCGGAGCGCCGTAGCACGTCCCGGAGCGGAACGACCTCCAGTCGGGTCTTGGCCAGCAGATTCTCCACGCGCTCCTCCATGTACGGTATGCTCTTCGTTCTTATGTAGTCCGATATGCGGGGGTCGATGTCATACCCAACCACGGAGTGCCCCTTGGATTCTATTGCCAGCGCCGATGGAAGGCCCAGTTTTCCAAGCCCCACAAACCCCACGTTCATTGCTCGGAGGGTTTGAAATGTCAATAAAAGGATAACCGCCAGTTGCAAGCGCAATGGTCTCGAGCGACGTTTGGGATTTTTATAAGACGCGCGGCCACGCATGGCATGGTTTTACGAGGCAAGTTCTTCACGCAATGCGGCAGCGTGCATTCGAGTTTGAGCACTGGCATCCCGCGCCGTGAGCGCTGTTGCCAGCTCGGCTGCACTGCCCTGTTCTGCACACCGACATTCGTGGAGGTGTGTATCCCCGATGCCCTGATCAGGGGATGATGTGAATGAAGTTCAGTGTGGTAATCCCATTTAAGGACTCCCCACAGGAGCGCATATTTGCAGCAAAGTCGATCCCTGCGGCCATTGCACTCAAACCCGACGAGCTGGTGATAGGAGTGGACTCGCCCGCAAGCGAGGAACTTCTGGGGTTTGTAAAGGGGCTTGCAGAGCGCGAGTCGTTTGACGGACTGCGCGTGGTGGAGGTGTCGCGCTCTGCCGGCTGGAAATTCCATCTGGCCTGCGTCATATGGGAGTGCTATGCGGAATGTCATAACGATGCTATACTCTTATCCAACATTGACGTGGTGCTGAGGCCTGCCGTGCTGTCGGGACTTGAGCGCCTGCGGCAGGATGGCGCCGCGCTGGTCTGCTTTCCGGAGAAGATGCTCGTAGATGGCCCGCGGGCGGCGATCAAGTACATGTTCGTCAAGCGCTACCTGCAGACGCACGATGCGCCCAGCGGCGTCTTCTGGGTGGACAGGCCCCAGATGCTAGAGGACGTCAAGTTGAGCAGGCTGAAGAGCATAGATAACGGCATCGACACGTGCATTATAACAACCATGATGGCAAATGAGGCGCACAAGTCCATATACGTGAGGGAGTTTGCGGCTGACAGCCTGGACATAACGAATCCAGATCTCCCATGGCGGCAGTTTCAGAAGGGCGTGTGGCTGTACGCGAGCCTTGAGCGCGTCCAGAAGGAGCGCCTTGAGCGCATACGGGACAGTCGTACGGCATGGAAGAGAAGGCTTATGGACAAGCTGCTTTACAGGTTTCCACGGGCCAGAATACTGCTGCTGTCCTTTGCAACACAGCGTCCGTGGATAGTGCGCGGGTATAGTTGGGCCCAAAAGCACGAGACGCACGCGGCCGTCACTGAGGCCAAAAGAATGACGTTTGATGAGTACGTCATGACGGGAACCAGACACATCAAGGATATAGATCAATGGAGCGAGCACGGCAGAACTGGCACCGGGTTCGGGTAACCACAGTATGGTTCATGTGACTGTGACTGATGTGAGAGGGGGAGGGAAACCGGAAACGGTTTGGCAAGGTGGTGGCAATTGCATGAAACGTCAGAATCCTGAACCGGTTCATATGAATCCGCGAAAAGGGGCAAAAGATCCCGTCGTACGAGACCGCGCGGCGCATCCTACCAGTCAATCAAACTAGCGGTGCAGACATACCCGGCAGGCGCGCTGTCTTTTGGGTGACTACAAACCCCCCCAAACAGTCGTGTATGGTGGCCGATCCTGCATGCAACGGATCTGACAAACCCGTCGGGACTCGTAGGCAGGCCAAGCACAAATTTGGTACAACCCCCTGTACATGTACTGTAAGCAAAGGGAAAGCCCATCACGTACATATAACACAAACCGAGGGCAAATCCAGATATGAGGGTGCTCATACCCGGTATAGACGGCTACATAGGATGGTCACTGGCCCAACACCTCCTTGCAAGGGGCGACACGGTGGCAGGCTTTGACAACCTCGCAAGAAGGAAGAACGTGGCCGAGATGGGCTCGCACTCGGCCATACCCATACTGGAGTTTGAGGAGAGGTGCAGGATGCTGGCCGAAGAGTACGGCGATCGCGTGCATGCTGTACGGAAGGGCGACATGTGCGACTATGACTTTGTAGACGGGATGGTGTCGGGCTTTGAGCCTGACGCGGTGGTGCACCTGGCAGAGCAGCCCTCCGCGCCGTACAGCATGATAGATCATAGTCACAACACGTACACCCAGCACAACAACGTCATCGGGACGCTGAACCTACTCCACTCGATCAGGGAGCACGCCCCGCGCGCCCACTTGGTCAAGCTGGGCACGATGGGCGAGTACGGGTACGACACCGGAATGGACATACCCGAGGGGTTCTTTGAGATGGAGTTTCGCGGAAAGAGGGCCAGGGTTCCCTATCCACGGATGGCTGGCAGCTGGTATCATTGGACCAAGGTGCACGACAGCAACAACATCATGTTCGCGTGCAAGCTGTGGGGGATCAGATCCACGGACATCATGCAGGGCATAGTATACGGAACAAGGACGGATCAGATGAAGGACAAGAGACATGCAACGAGGTTTGACTTTGACGAGGCGTTCGGGACCGCTCTCAACCGGTTCTGCGCGCAGGCGGTGATTGGGCACCCACTCACGGTTCATGGAAAGGGCGGACAGACGAGAGGGTTTCTGGCCCTCAACGACTCTCTGCAGTGCATGACGCTGCTTCTGGACAATCCCCCGGATCAGGGCCAGTACCGAGTAGTAAACCAGTTTGACGAGCAGTACAGCGTTCTGGAACTGGCAAACAAGGTGGCGCGGATCGGAGGCGACATGGGTCTTGACGTTGCCATAAAGAGCAAGAACAACCCGCGCCGCGAGTCAGAATCCCACTACTACAAGGCAGATCACGACATACTGCTGTCGCTTGGATTTCGAGCGACGCGCCGCATCGACGACGAGATTCGCATCATGCTGCAGGATCTCGTCACGCACAGGGACAGGATTTTGGAGAAGAGGGACGTCATTGTGAAGAATATCGCGTGGGACAAAAAGTGAGAGACGCGCAGGGGTTTGTATTGCGACGGGCCGCGGCCAAACCGTCCGGCATCCTATAAGGTTGCAGACGTCCAAAGTATTAGCAAGCCTGTATGTTTGCGCCGCAGGCAAGTCCCAAGGCCGGGCAGGGCCGGGCGTGGCACGCGCTCTTGCTGATGCGTACACTCTCACATGCATATTACCCCACCCGTACAGGAGCAGGCCCCACACGGGATTGCGCGACATTGCGTGGGCCGGAGGATACATGTGACCACCAGAAACCGTCATGCTTGCACTCGGGCCTGCGGCGGAAGCGGCGGTTTGTCACATGATCCGCTGCGGGAGTCCGTGCCGCGCGAGTTATAACCCGGCCGAGTCTGGGACATGCAGGGAGGCGCACTGTTAGGTGAGATATTTGGTGACCGGCGGGGCCGGCTTTATTGGGAGCCATATAACAAGGGCCCTGCTTGACGCGGGACACTCGGTGCGGGTGCTGGACAATCTCTATGCAGGCTCCACGGACAAGCTGCTTGGCGTTATGGACAAGATAGAGTTCATCAAGGCCGACATCCGGGATGTGGACTCCTTGGAGTCCGCCATGGGCGGATGCGACGGCGTGTTCCACGAAGCGGCTCTCGTGTCGGTCCAGAGATCATTCGGCATGAAGGAGGAGTACCAAGACGTGAACGTGAACGGTACGAGGAACGTTCTTGATGTGGCGGCAAAGCACAATGCTAGGGTTGTATATGCCAGCAGCGCTAGCGTGTACGGAAACGTCCGGCGCCTGCCCATGCGCGAGGAGGATGCGTCCCGCACGCCCGTAAACCCCTACGGCGCCACCAAGGCAGAGGCCGAGATCACGTCCCAGAGGTACATGACGGGCGGGGCTGGGGTTGTGGGCCTGCGCTACTTTAACGTGTATGGGAGGGGACAGACCAGCGCGTACGCGGGGGTGATAACCCAGTTTATGAGGAGGCTGAAAGAAGGCGAGCCGCCGATAGTCAACGGGGACGGCCTCCAGTCGCGTGACTTTGTGTACGTGATGGACGTGGCGTCGGCCAACCTAGCTGCCATGGCCAGTGCCACGAGCGACGGTTTTTTCAACGTGGGGACGGGCAGGAGCACTACCATAAACGAGCTGGCACAGACCATGATTCGCGCCTACGGCGTGGATGTGGTTCCCGAGCATGCAGATCCGCTGGCAGGAGACGTGCGTGAGAGCAGGGCGGACACGTCTCTGACGGAGCGGTCCATACCGTGGAAGTACTCCACGGAATTAAAAGACGGCATAGAAAGTTTGGTCGGCTCTTCGTCTGCCTGAAGGTTGCCCCACGTCTTTTCATTCTAGGCAAGGGGCAAACGGATACAGGGTTGTGCGCGCCGTACACGCTTCGCGCCTCAGGTATGCAAGCGTTTGATTGACAGCATACATCCCGCAGGCCATCACAGCGATCTTACGGTCTTCACCAGCGCGTCGTAGGGATCCTCCATCGTGTCCAGGAACCTCTTCACCCTTGCCCGCCTCTTTTCAGCGTCCTCCGCAGCCACCCTCCTCACCGCCCCGGGTATCTTTCGCGGGTCGGTGCACCTCCTCACCAGTCCCTTCCTCACTAGGTACTTTTCGTCCGCGTTGGGTATGCCCTCGTACGATATGGTCGGCAGGCCCCTCATGGCGGCCTCCGACGTCATGGTGCCTCCCGACCCCACGAACACGTCCGTAACCGAGAATATCGACTCGCTGTCCACCACGCTGTCAAGCACCGTGGCCCTTCCGGCGAGCTCGCGCCTGATCTCCTTGATCTGCTCCGTGTACCTTCCCAGCACGACCACGTTGTACTCGGGCAGCCCGTCTATCATGGCCCTTATCGCGCCGGCCGTGTCAAACGTCACGCCGCTCGCGTACGCCGCCTGGTTCTCGTACGGCCGGAACAGGACGGTCTTCTTGTTCTTTGCCAGCCGTATCCTGGGCCGGCGCGGGCTGCCCGACGAGTTTCTCACGATCACGGACTCGTCCATCGCGTCATACTGCACGATGTCCGAGCGCGGTATACCAAACATTGCAAACCTGCTCTTCGGCATGTGCCTTGGTATCAGGAGCTTGTCCAGCAGCGGCACCGAGAGCCGCATCATGGCGGCGTAGTGCGCCACGTTGCTGAACGCCACGTGCCTGATCCCGAGCCCGAACGCCACCCTAGAGGCCTCCGGCGAGCAAAAGCTGACCGCAAGGTCAGGCCCGAACCTGTTGACCACTCCGGTCAGGTCCTCAACCCTCTGCGCGGACGCGCGCAACTTGCCGATCAGGCTGCCGCCACCGTGTCTCCCCACCAGTTTCATGCGCATGCCGCGTACCTTGGCCAGTCCGACCGCCTCCCTGTAGTCCCTGGTGGTCAGCATGACTTGGTTTTTCTCCGACAGCCTCCTTACCATCGGCTCAAAGAACAGCACGTCCTTTGGCGTGATTATGTCAAACCACACCTTGATGCCCGATGTCTTCAACGAAAGGATCCTCCCTCCTTTTTGGCGCTGCGCCCCGTAAACTTCCACGCCAGCATGTTGGCACTGCTCTCGTCGGCCCTGCCTATGGTGTCGACTTTGTATCCCCTCCCCTCCATGAACGGGGGGTACAGGTGCGAGAGGTGCTCCTCGTACGGGTTGCCGTACTCGGCCCCCTGCCTGTACACGCCGTAGGGACAGCCCAGGACCACCACCTTGGATGCCGCCTCTAGGTTCTCTAGCACTCCTCCGATCTCCGCCTCCCTCAGGTGCTCGGGGCCGTGCCAGAAGAACGACACGTCGAACCTGCCCGGTATGCTCCCGGGATCCCGGATGTCCCCGTGCACGATCTCGAGCGCCGGCGTCCATCCGTCCGTGTCGGCCCTCAGGCAGTCCGCGTTCTCTCTGAAGGCCTCCAGTATGACTATCCTGTCGTATTCGGCCTTTTCGAACCAGTCCAAAAAGTACTGCCTCCTCTTGTTGGCCCCTATGTACAGGACAGATCGGTACGCGTCGCTCTCAAATATTTCAGCCAGGTTTTTTAGCATCTGCTCGCACTCGGCGGCCGGCGGTTGGCGCCTGTGCAGGCCAAAGTAGTGATCCGGCAGACTCTCGTGTGTCAATGCGTCACCCTTGCACGGGCTGGCACCACACATGAGACGGGCGAGCCCCGCGGCAGTTTAAAGTGTTTGCCGCGAGTCAATTTTTGAACCACCTCGGTGTCGGGCTAGGGTGGCGTCACGGCCGACGTCCCGTTCTGGGATTCCGCATCATCGTCCGGCACGACATCGGGCCGCGCGGTTGTTGGCTCCTCGGACGGCGCAGTCGCGCCGACCGGATCCGCTATTGGAAGGACGCCGCCTTCGCTAGCGGGATTATACTCGTCATTCACCTCGTAGATGAAGACGCCGATCATGGGGCCCGGGGACTCTGCTTCAAACGACGGCGAGGAGTACGCCAGCCTGAACGGCCCGTCCCCGTCGGCGGGATACTTGACGTCCTTTGCGTATATGGCGACTGCCCCCGGCACGTACGTCGGGAACTGCTGCGCGGGGTTGTTCGGGTTCACGTACGTGGCCAGGCTGAACGGGAACAGGTGGGCCACCGCGGTGCTGTCCCAAAAGTATTCCGTGCCGCTCATCCCGTCCATGTGCAGGTACAGGTTGGGGTCGTGGCCGCCTATCCGTATGAACCACTGTTTTTTGGACTCGTCGCCGCCGTGCTGCAGCGAGTAGAGCGGGACGGGGGACTCGCTTTGCAGGAGCTGGCCCGCCACGAAGACCAGCACGTAGTCGGCGCCCAGGTCGCGCAGGTCGTGCCACGCGTCGTCGGGTGCGCTGATGAACATGTCTGCCAGCATCTCGATGCGCGTGTGGTTGCCGGTCCAGTTGTCCGCAAGCGACGCCCTTTCGCCGACCGTGCTTATCCAGTATCCGTAGTCCCACCAGGACGCGATGACGGCGTCGGGGTGTGTGCTGTTCTTTATCCACGCCAGCGCGTCGGTCCAGTCGTCTGTGGGCGTCCCGAACGACGCGCCACCCGTCAGTATGGTCGGCGGCGTGTCGGTGATCGTAAAGACGTCGGACGCGCCGCTTCCAGAGTATATCAGGGGCAGGAGCAGCAGCGCCGTTATGCCTGCCACGTACGGCATGCTCAGGATGCCGGGAACCGGCCGCCTGCCGCCCTGGCGGCCGCCACCGCGGCGCGGCGGCGGTATGCGCACGGCGCGGTGCTGGGCGCGCGCGGACAGCGGCTTTGGACCGCCGGAGGTTCTGATCTGGGCCGTATCGCCCTGCGGCTTTGCCACATCGTCAGACGGTTTGTTGCCGCCGCCCGTCTGGACGCGATCACCTCGAGCCGCATGGGATCCGGCCGCGTCATAATCACCGCCGTGCATTCCCGTGCCGCCCCTCCCAAGGAACTCCCGCGAGAGCATGCCAAGCCCTAGCGACGCCATTATAATGACGGACACTGCTGCAAACACCTCCAGCCGGACATACGACGAGCTGATGTACACGCCCGTCATGCCGATCATGAGTGCAAACGCGAGCATGTCAGGCCTGATGTAGACCCTGTCCTGCTTGTACCTTGCAAGCGCCCTTATGACGAGCCATATTCCGATTCCCGCGAATATCATGAACACCGTATGGAACAGGAACGACTGCTGGAGGGTGGTGGTGGCGTGCTCGGCCACGGACTCGACGAGCGGAATCTCCGTCGTCATGAACGGGTTGAGCGCGTTGAGGTACCTGTAGCTTGGCAGGCCCACCGTATTGCTCTCGGCTAGTACTATGCCCCCTACTGGCAGCACCGCAAGCACGGCCGCCAAAAATATCAGCCCGTTCCGGGTCTTGTGCCGCGCGCTCTTTTTCTGTATGAATATGCAGGCGACGAGGAACCCTGCCGATACGGCCAGCGCGAGTATAGAGAAGGGCGTGGACGCGATGCCCCTCTCGAATAGGAGGGAGGTGGCCAACACAGACGCCGCGAAGAGCGGGACCGCCCACAGCAGAAAGTTGTGGTCCCTGCGCAGAAACGGGAGCGCCAGGAACAGGACGCCTATCGTTATTATGAGAAACTGGTTTCCGCCCCATGCGGACACGGACGAGGATACGAGGAGCCCCGCGGCTATCATCCTTGCCGCCGCCGTCCCCCTGCTAGCAGAGTACAGCCCGCTTACGAACAGGTATGCGGCCGTTATGCTCAGAAACAGCCCAAACGGCTCGGACTTGAACCACCCTATGGGGGATCTCACCAGTATGGGCAGCGACACGGAGTACAGCATGGCCGCGAAAAGCCCTGCCGAGGTGCCGCCCATGACGCGCACCAGCGCAAAGATGGACACCGCGGTCAGCGCCCCGAATATGGTCGGGAACAGTATGGTATAGTCGTACAGGGGCATGCCGCCGCCGAACATCTGGTACGTGACGGCGGCCGCCATGTGCAGGGCCACCTGTGACGAGGCGGATACGTCCCTGCCGTTGGGATACCAGCTCATGGTGTCATGCCACTCGTAGTAGGCGGGTATGCCGTTCTCTACCATGTAGAGCGTTGCCCTGTAGTTGAAGAACGGGTCGAACTCGTTGAGCTCGAATCCGTACTGGGCCGGCTGGGCCCTTATCAGGAACGCGACGGCGACGGCCGCGGCAAGTATGGCTATGACCATCAGGTGCCTGTACCGGAGCGTGTGATTCCCCACGGATGCCAGTATTGTGTTGCCGTTCAACGACTGACACGCTTACCGGTGCGAATATTACTTTTGTTATGTGTACAAGCGACAGGGCATGGTACCACTTTATACGATGTGTAATCAACACCGTGTATGGCGCGGGGTTATCCCATACACGACGTGCGGAGGCGACTCATCGAGGCGCTGGGGGATGCGGACACCAAGGGGGGCATGTCCGGCGTGGAGCTGGCCAAAGCCCTTGGAATGAGCCGCACCACCGCATCCAAGTATCTCAGGATACTTGCAGCAGATGGCACCCTGGACCGGAGGGAGGTGGGCAACGTCACACTGTGGTCGCTGCGTCCCGGGCAGGAGTCCTTTGCGTTTCCAGACGATTACTTTAGGGCCGCGTCCGCATACATGGAGTGCATCAGGAATGCGTCAGAGTCGGGGGCCGTGCAGGTGGTCCGCAACTGCATCAGGTCGGGGGCTTCCCCCGCGAGCTTGGTACTGGACGTGGTGCTGCCCGCGTCAGACGCCATACACGACCTGTACGAGACGGGCAAGATCGGGACGGCCGAGCAGAATTACTTGGGCGGCATAATCTCACGCTCCCTGCATGCAATAGAGGGCCACGGCGCGGGCGTGCGCGCAGGCCGGGAGAAGGGAAAGAGCGTGCTTGTGATCGCGGCCGATTCGCGCAGCGGGCCCGTGTCGCACGCGGCCTGCTCGATATACCGCTCCGGCGGGTGGACCGTCTTTGAGCTCGGGGACATGTCGGCGGCCGCCGGCGTGCTGTTTGACCTTGACTTTGAGAGGCTGGCCGGCAAGGTGTGGACTCCAAGGGACGGGCCGCTCGTAACTGCCGTATTCTCCAGCACGGCCGAGGGGCTGAACTTTTTTGCAGACAGCATATATCCCGTGTCCAGACGGTCAAGGCGCATGCACTTGCTGCTGTGCGGCCGCGGGCTGGCCGAGCCCGTGTCCGGCATGAAGTCGTGCGACTATTACATAGACGGGGATGTATCCAAGGTGATCCAGATATCTGACGCTATATCTGCAAGGTGACCGCGTATCTAAAAACCGAAAGATGGGCCTGATTATGACATGAAGGTTCTTGTAGACGGTTTCAGGCCCAGAGCAGCCTAGAACCCCACGCAATCATGCATGGCCGCGCGAGTCACGGTTTGAACACAATCGCCACCGGTGTCACTCGACGAGGGCTCTTGGCATTCTGCTGTATGCCAAGCATGCCCAAACCACACGTCGCGATCATGTCTCGTTCTTATCTTGTAGAAGAACCGAAACGTCGTGATCTTTTTATGCCTATCACGGGTATTGCTGACATGAAAGCGGCTAGGAGGGGCTTTCGAACCCTGTTCTACTTTAGAACGGGATACGCCACATACCTAATCATACTGCTGGGGGCAGTCAACGTCCTGACGTCCACCTACTTTCTGGCCATAGATGAGGTGCCGCTTATCAAGGAGATCTTTCCCACGTTTGAGATCTACGTCATAACGGCGGTGCTGGTGGCGATTCCCGTGGTTACGGTCGTCGGATACGCCCACTACAAGAGGATAGGCGCGCACTCTGCCGCCATGGCAATTAACATGCAGAACAACATATTCAACTACAAGTTCCAGCCCGGGTTCACCCGGGAGGTGTTCGGGCCTGCCTACAAGATGATCCTGAGGTCCGTCCTCAAGCGCTCCATCTCCGAGAATCTTACAGACGAGGAGATCGGAGAGATTGACCGACTCCGGGAGCGCCTCCGGCATCTGATCGATGGGGGGAGCGTGGGTTCGTATGCGAGGGGAGTGATAGACGATTGAGCAAAGATGGCGGGAACGGCGCCGGCAGCGATGGCCTGCGCAGCAACGAGGTGCGCGACGGCAGCCACAGCTCCAAGCGGTCGGTGACCTTCCGCTCTTGGTTCTACTTCCGGACCGGATATTCGGAGTATTTTGTATTTATATTCGGCGCGGCCAACACACTCACCCTGACGTACTATCTGGCGGTGGACAACTATCCGGCCCTGCAGTCCGTATTCTCGAGCTTTACGCTGTACATTGCACTCGTAACCCTAGCTGGGTTCCCGATTCTGATACTGGCCGGCTACCTGCACATGCGCCGCACGAGCGCGTTCCGCTCCCAGGTCGAGATAAACGTCGAGAGCAATCCGTACATGTACAAGCTTCCGCCCGGCGTGCACCAGGAAGTGTTGGCGCCGCTGCTTTACGAGGTTCTGGGCGCGCTCAAAAAGGCCGACGCGGGGGAGAGGCTGACCCCCGACGAGGTCAAGGCCATGAGGAACCTGGACGAAAAGCTCGAGTTTCTGGCGGGCGGAGGCATACTGAGGAGGCCGGAGAACTTTGGCGGGCTGTAACGGCAGCACCGGTAGCAACCGCAGCCTCAGAGTTAATTCTGTGGGCCAGTACATGGGGATGTAGATTCCCCCCGACATGGGGATAACGGGGCTTTTCAGGAGGCGGGGGAGGAGAGGTAGATACGACCGTGGACTTGTGACACGGGGAGAGAATCCGTCTTGGCGCCGTGCGTTGGGAGATCACGGTGCCTTCCTGTTGCCCGATCGATACGCGTGGGAGTTGTTTGGTGCGATTGTGCCGACGTACGGATCTATCACGTCTCTGAAGTCGTCCTCTCCGGGGAATAGCACCGTGCGCATGGCCGCAAACGCCTTGATCTCCGCGCCGGGGTATGCATCGTGGATCTTATGGTATGCTGCAAGGAATGTCGTCCCCCGCGTAACCACGTCGTCGATTAGCAGTATGCAGGGCGGCTCCGTAAACAGGTACCTCATTTCAAGGGAATCGCAGTGCTCTTTGACTGTCGGCCGCTGACCTTGGGCGCTAATGGATGCCTTTTGCATCGGTGCTGTGCGCAAAAGGCACGGCACTATAGCTAGAAGCAAAAGTCCTTGAGGGATCAAACTTGTCAAACAGAAACAGATTTTGATCCCCCTGTATCACGCACGGCATGGCAACAGTAGGACCGGAGGACCTGAGGAAAGCGTACAGGAAGGAAAGAGACCCACGGGTCAAGATCAGGATGGCTGCGGTAAACATGGTATGCATGAACAACGAGAGCATACAGCATACGGCGGACTCGCTCATGCAGTGTCCCAACTGGGTCTCCATGTGGGTCGAACGCTTCAAGGAGGGCGGCATAGTCGCCCTCCGGGACCTCCCAAGGCCTGGCAGGCCGCCCAAGGTGGAGCGCAGTGAGATGGAACGTATAATGCGCGGGGCATCCGGGTCAAGGACCACCGCCACCGCGCTGCAGCAGGACATACGTCAAAAGACGGGAGCCTTGTTCCACATCACGTACGTCAGGAAGCTCATGCACAGGTACGGCCTGACCCCCAAGGCCGCCACCGCGATACACGTCAACCGCGCGGGCAGCAGGGCCGTGAACGCGTGGCGGTACCGCGCAAAAAGGCGCATTTCACGCCTGAAAACGGCCGGGTTTACGATACTGGCAGAGGACGAGTCCTTCTTCATCCATGACACCAAGTCCGGGCGCAAATACTGGTCCCCTGCGGGGACAAGGATAACCGTCCCGTACACTGGAAGCCACAAAAAAGTGACGGTATACGGGGCCGTCACCGACGGCGGGAAGCGGTTCTTCAGGGTGTACGACACCGGGTTCAACACGGAGACGTTCATCCGGTACGTCGTGGAAATGAACAGGCGGTTCGGCAAAATAGTCGTGGTTCTGGACAAGGCGTCACCGCACTGCTCCAAGGCCCTGAAGCAGAGATTCGGGCGCGACAGGGACGTCAGGTTCGTCTACCTGCCGCGCGGATCGCCGTACCTCAACATGATCGAGGAGTACTGGCGGCAGGCAAAGCACCGCCTGCTGGTATCAGAATACTATCCGACGTTTTCCGACATGAGAAGGGCCGTATCCGAATACTTCAGGACATCGAGGCTCAGCCTTGACATGTACGCGTACCTTGACAGGTGGTCAGCACCAATACTCAAGAACTTTTGATCTTAGCTATACATCCTTCCCCAAACCCGCCATCTTTAGCTCGTTTGCCAGGACGTGCGGAACCCACAATGTGTCGGATCTGGTACGTTTGGAATCCGGAACTGGGACAAGAACGGTATCTCTGGAAAAAAATTCGGAGAACGTACCAGAACCTGCACACTGCTTGGCAACGAGCTGGGCGAGGGAATACTGTCCACTCGGTGGGATCCGGTTCTGTTTTAATGCAATCATGTACTCGTGTGCCTGAGAAAGCTTGTCCGGATCTGTTCCCGCGTTCCCTTCATTCCACCGACGTTTTGGAAGATAGGATAACAGCGAGGCAAACTTAACGGCCGTTAATGGCATGCAGGACACCTTGCTTGTGGGGGATCTATGGGATGGAGGGTCATCCAAACACGTCTATCAGCTTGATGTTATGTGGCACAACGTCTAGTATGTCCTCGTAATTCTCAAGCGTGATTGCGCCGTAATCCTCCATCTCTTCCAGCCATTTCGGTCGCCGCCTTGCTACGGGCCCGCACACAAACAGAGGCCTCTTCATCCTGATGGCCTCCCATCCCTGGTGTCTGGTTCCGCTGTCCTCGCCCGCCTCGACTATCACGCTGGCATCCGATATCAGCGCCATGGTACGGTTCCTCATGACAAAGTTTTTCTTGGTGACTGGGCGCTCGCCGGAAAACTGAGATACGACCAGATGGCGGTCTGCAATACGCGCCTGCAGATCCCGGTTTGACGCCGGATATGTAACGTTCAGCGGGGTACCAAGTACTGCCACAGTCCGGCCCCCATACTCGATGGTACTTTTGTGCGATGCGGCATCTATCCCCGCGGCAAGGCCGCTTACCACGGTGGCGTCGTTGTCCACGAGCATCTTGGTTAGAGCTTGGGCTTCTTTGACACCCTCGCCGGTGGGGCGCCTTGTACCCACTACTGAGATCCTTGGTGGCGAGAGCGGGATGTCCATGGGCCCCTGCACGTAAACCCTGCCGGGAGAGTTCTTCTCTTCTGTCCCGTTGAGCGGCCTCCCGATCAAGTCTTCAATTGTAACTGTACGCATGTCTCTCTTTGGGACACATAATGTATTAAATTTTTGACAGCAGATTCCTGTGCATTATGGGGCATCTGCGCGTCATGTGACTGTGTTTGCTTTTTTCGTCCGTGTTTTGAGCGTAACGGTGAGGGACTGGGTGGAGGCGATGGAGCAAGGTGGAGGGACTGACGAAACCGGCGCCAGGGCGCGTGCTGCGACGGATCGGGCGTTTTTTTTGCATCTTGCGCACGCCATGGGGGGATAGGTCCTATGTGGTGACGGATGCGGCCTGCCTGGCGCCAAATTTCCAATTTCCAGCCGCGTGTGCGGGATTTGTCTGCCGCATTGCTAGGGGGGCGCCACTGCTCAGGCGGCCCAACCCGTTCTGCAGCAGGGTGGGAGTGACGCCCCACGGGCTGGCAAGCGCCGGCGGGATCTGGCACTTGATGTCCGGCGGCAGGTTCCTGATCAGGCGCAAGGCGGCGCCCGCGTGAGGGCCCTGTCTGCCGGGCATGCTGGGCCTGTCGTCCGGTTCCGATTCCATCGTGGTCCGCCGTCTGGCAACTGCGGCCCCCCGTGGTGCGGCGCAAGAATCCCTGCTGCCGCAGGGCCGGCAGGCGGGCCCTGCCCTTGAAGGCGGCGGGCCGGCGCCTTGACAGGCGGCGGTGGCCTTCGATGGGCCGCCGGCATCGTTCCCTGGGGGGATCGACGTCGTAGACGTTATTAACTAATTTTTTCATCAGGCGTAGTTGGTACAGTATACGTACAGTTTGGGCACGACTGCCCGCATCCCGCTCACGCTCGTTGTCATCGTGGGGGGCGTCTGCGCTGCGCTCGCGCTGGTGCCGGCGGCCGCGCCCGCGGACGCGGCCGGCGCTGACGACTTTGTCACGGTGTGGAGGGCCACGGCATCCGACAAGGCTATAACGATACCGGTGGGCGGCTCCACCGACTCCTACGACGTGGACTGGGGCGACGGCAGCACCAACTCCAGCGTGACGGGCGACATATCACACACGTACGACATGGCGGGCGACTACACAGTCCGGATCTCCGGCGACTTTACGCGTATAAAGCTGGCCGGCGACGCGGCAAACGCCGCGCAGCTGTACAGCATAGAGCAGTGGGGCGACATACGGTGGTCTTCCATGGAGGGGGCGTTCCTGAACGCCTCCAGCGTAAAGTACAACGCGACGGACTCGCCAGACCTCTCCGGCGTGACCGACATGAGCCGCATGTTCTATGGCGCCGACAACTTCAACGGCGACCTCTCCGGGTGGAAGACGTCCGGCGTGACCGACATGAGCGGCATGTTCGCCGGCGCCGTGCTGTTCAACAGCGACCTCTCCGGGTGGGACACCTCCGGCGTCACCAACATGAGCGGCATGTTCCATAGCGCCTTCTCCTTCAACAGCGACCTCTCCGGGTGGAAGACGTCCGGCGTGACCGACATGAGCGGCATGTTCTACCACGCCTTCTCCTTCAACGGCGACCTCTCCGGGTGGAAGACGTCCGGCGTGACCGACATGAGCCACATGTTCTGGAGCGCCCGCGTCTTCAACGGCGACATCTCCGGGTGGGACACCTCCGGCGTGACCGACATGAGCGGCATGTTCGGCGACACCCGCGTCTTCAACGGAGACATCTCCGGGTGGGACGTCTCAAAGGTGACGGACATGACCAACATGTTCCATCAAGCCTCTGCCTTTTCGCAGAACCTGGGGCCCTGGTATATCACCCTCAACGACACGAGCGTGGGCGGGGACGGCTCCTACGCTGCGGCGATCACGGCCCAGAACGCCGAGCTAAGGGAGCACGACCCGACGTACGGGCTAGCCGGCGCCGACGCATACCCGGACAACGCGAACTTTACAATATCCGGCGGCGTCCTGTCGCTGAACGAGGGCGCCCCTGCAAGGGACTCGTACACCGTGGGCGTCACCGCGACCGGATCATCCCTGTTCGGACAGGACAACGCGCGGGCCATTGAGATTGCCGGCCAGTCGAGCTCGCAGAACACGCCGCAGAACACGCCGCAGAACACGCCGCAGAACACGCCGCAGAACACGCCGCAGAACACGCCGCAGAACACGCCGCAGAACACGCCGCAGAACACGCCGCCACCCCCGACGCCCAACTCCACGCCAGTGGCCGACGCGGGCGTCAACCAGACCGTAAACGAGGGCGCCATCGTACAACTTAACGGCTCCCGCTCCTCCGATCCCGACGGCTCCGTCGTATCGTACGTTTGGACGGCCCCCGCGGACATAACCCTCGACAACGACACCGCTGCGGACACCTCCTTCACCGCGCCCGCAGTGACGTCGGACACCGACTACGCGTTCACGCTTACGGTCATGGACGACGACGGCGCCACGGCCACCACCGAGGTCTCCGTAACCGTCCGGGGCAGTGCACCACCGCCACCGCCGGACGTCTCCACCCAGGCTGCGACCACCCAGAAACCGTCGTCTGCCACCCCGAAGGTCTGCAGGTAGGCAGCGGCAGCAGAGGCCTCCGGCCTTGGCACCGTTCTCCCCCCCCACGTGCCGGGCCCGTGCATCTGACTTCTCAATCCATCCTTTGCAGGGTCCGAATCGGAAAGTGTAACTCGAACCCAGCCCTCGAGGCTAAATCTCACTCTTCCTTGAACCTGTGCGTTGGCAGGCATGCGTCGGACGGCAGAGTTCGGATCAGAAACCGGCCCGCGGAAGATGGGCATGGGTCCGATAAGATGTGAAGACTTTTGCCTGCTATTTCAGGCCAAAAAGACGTGGATCGTGTCTTGCAGGAGACTCATTCTGGGAACGCGTGCAACGCCGCACCTGATGCAGTCACCCATGGCGTGATGGCGGCCGGACAATAAAAGTTGCTCCAGGGCCGGCCTGCTTTCTAACAACTCTGCTGCACGAACGGTGACCTCGGTTCGCCGCACGTGTACTTTTACGCCCCACACGGAATACGTATGAGGCGGCCGCGGCCCTAACATTCCCGGCAGTACTGATGCGCGCAAAGATTGCAGTCGCACGAGCTGTGCTTCTTCATGACATGACTGCTGCCCTAATAATAAAAGGCTCGGGTTTTAGCCTGTCTGACTCGGCATGATGGCCCGATTCACCCACAACATTCTATGGACTGGAGATTCGAGTCAGGCTGATTGTTTTGCTTGCCTCGTTAAACATTATTTCGTATTTGTCAAACAAGCCGTTTCTTCCAATAAGAATATGCCTTCCCAAATCCCTGGTTATCTGGTCTGTTTGCGGAACGGCAACGTCAACCATGCCTACGTCGACTCTATGCTCCTTGCATACGGCTTCCAGATACATGGTGGCTCTATACGTGTTAAATTCTCCAGAGGCACCCTCTGTTGTTTTTATCGTTGCATCGTCCAGATCTAGACGAAGTATCTCGGCTATACTTCGTGGAATAAACGAAATATCTGCCCCCGAGTCAACCAGCCCGAAGGTGCGGAACTCAGGATTGGTCGATGCGCTGACGGGATCCCGGCTCTTCCTCATCACAATCTCGATCCTAGGTCTTTTAACCGCGTTTTCTTCGTCGTCTCGATTATGATCAGAATGGTACTCAAAACGCATTTTGTCAGTTAGTCGATTAGTATTAACCACGCGCCAAGTCGAATGCCTACAGAATTAAGGTTTGTTCTTTGTTTTTGTCCGGGATCTCCACAAATAATGGCGTCTTGTCTTTTGCGATCTTCGTGGCTTCTGCGTACACCTTGCTAATGTCTTTCCCTTGAGCGATTACTTCAGAATTCAGAATGGCCACCCACTGGCCTCTGTACTGCCCCTTGTTATTCATTGCCGTCAGGAACTGACTTTCGGGACTACCCATGGGAATCACACACCGCGACCATATAATATGATACCTACGTTGAAATTTAAGTTTGCTCTTGGATGGTTCTCTAGAAAACACGGCTGATGTGTACTTGTATGAATGGACTCTTGAAATTTGGATCCAAGATGGACACATTCGAGAATATTCCAATGTCCGGACGAGCTCAGACGTGCCCCCGATCTGCATTAGCCTCGTTTTCAGGAGAGCCCGTCTCTTAATCTATGTGATGACAGGCACGCATCCAGACAGTAAAGCTCGAATTGGAACCGGCCCGCGGAAGATGAGAATGGGCCCGATGAAAACTAGCAGCTGTAACGGGCGGAACCCAGATCTTCAAGGGTCGAACCGATGTATGCCATGCGGCAGCAAACGCTCATTCAATAAGAATATGGAACTTGGAATGGGTGGAACGGCCTTGTATCTGGCCTGTCTTGTGATGGATCCGCCACTTGCGTCCATGGGCCTGCTACCGCCTTTCTGAACGCGGTCACTGCCGGCGGGCATTTAGTCTTGTTTGCACAGGATTTCCTTTACCGTCTTCACGAACCTGTCTGCCTTGCTGATCAGGTCCTCCACATCTGGGTGTGAAATGGCCCCCGGCACGCCATACTGTAACGTGTTGCGCGTCTGCCTTGCATGGCCAAATATGTTGATGATGTCCCCCTCAAACGCCCCGGCATACTCTGCCTCTATGAATTGCTGGGTAATGAGGTGGTGGGATCCCCTGTCCCTTACCTTGTATCCCCTGCTGTACATCAGCGCCGTAGCTGCCTCCAGTATCGCGTTATAGGCCTCCTTGTATGCAGTGTCGTCTACGTCCGGATCATTCATCGGCACGATCTGTTTGCACGACCTCAGGTTGGCATCTGCGATGCTGATCTTCGAGTCAATCTCTGCACGGCTGCTCTGATAGCGCTCTATCTTCCTATTCTGCAATAGCCTGCCTAAATCCATCCTCGTCTCCCCTTACCATGATTATCTCATTTAGCTTCATGTGGCCTAACATCGACGATCTCTTCTTCTGGCTGCTAAACTGCTGGTCGTCCCACACTATTGCGTTGATCTCCCTCTCTATCCTGCTCTCCAGGGACGAGACTGACTCATAAAACCTGTCCCTCGATACCTGGCCTATGACCAGCAGGTCTATGTCGCTTGACTCCGTCTCCGTCCCCTTGGCAAACGAGCCGTAAATCAGCGCGTACCTTATGTCGTACTGTGCAATCTCTTTTGCGATGATCCTGTCTGCAAGCTCGAACTTTAGAAATATCCGTCTTAGCTCCTCGTGTATTATGCAGTCCCTGTTTATCCTGTAAAATACCGCCGTG
Organism: Candidatus Nitrosopumilus sp.; assembly: GCA_965207075.1. Taxonomy (GTDB): domain Archaea; phylum Thermoproteota; class Nitrososphaeria; order Nitrososphaerales; family Nitrosopumilaceae; genus Nitrosopumilus. Next base: position 705,992 of record CBDBLO010000002.1, read on the forward strand.
CCCTTCCTGGTCTTGGCGGTGATGCCCAGTGGCTCCACCCTGTTCAGCTCCCTCAGGACGGTCGATGGCGCCAGCCCTGTCCTCCGTGCCAGCTCGTTCAGGTAAAACTCGCCTGTCTGGTTCAGCAGCAGAAAGCCCAGTACGTGCACGAGCGTCTTTGACCGGAACAGCGTCTGCAGGAGGCTCTTTCTCCTGGCCGCCGGCCGCTTTTTCTCCACATGAAAGACCCTGCCCCTTACCGAGTCCAGCGCCTCTGTTTCTTGGGGCTGTACTGCCTCCCTGACACCGACGTCTATGGTAATCAGGCCCACTCCCAGCTCCCTGCACACGTTTTCCATTCCTCGGCCCGGGGCACCGGGGATTGCCAAGTATGCGTAATTTGCAGCATTCTTAAAATGCAGGGCGGCCCGGATGGCATTGTCCAAGTTCCCTCCCCTCCCCTTTACCTCGATTATTGCCAGTTTTCCGTTCTTTTCGGCCACCAGATCCGCTATTTTGCCTCGGATCATCCGGTTGTAATGAAGCGTCCATCCGGCATCCTCAAAGTGCCGTGCCACCCTTCTCTCATTCCCACTATAGCTTGAATCCATGACCTAAACACATATTTCCTGATATGCAATAATCATTAGCTAATAGGAAATACCATTTTTAAGTGTTTGCTTGACCAGTAGGCTAGCGTGTTGCACAATTCTTCATCCTACTCAGCTCAAGGGGTGCGGCTCTGCGACATAGTACAGGCCGCTCTACGCCCTGCAGACTGGACAGGGAGCCGCCGTGCCTACCCGGCGATCCTGCCTTGGGGGGCCGCGCCACCTCAGGATCTGAACGCCTTGGGCCGCGAGACAGGCGTTGTTGTTGCCGCGAGTGGCGGCCGGCGCTAGGATCCAATGCAATGTTTTCCGTATTTTGCGCGGAATGGCGGAATTCCGGAATCTTGGCGAGTTAAATGGCATGTCATGCGGAAGGATTCGCTACCCTTCCCATGAACATTATGGTGCCGCTCTCGTCGTCGATTATGAAGAACAGGAACGGGCGGTCCGCCTTGAACGTTACCGGTCCGCTATCCGCCATTCCTATGACTGTCACTGCAGCGGCCTCCGTTCCCTCCTCGTTTACATTCACGTACGCGTCCTGGGTGGCCCTGTCTACAAACATGGTGGTATCCGATATCCCGCTCAGGTCCCCCCTCCCGTCAAAAATGAGCGTGATGCCGAGATCCTCCAACTTGGGTATGAGATCATAGTGCGTCTTGACCTCGAACTTTGGGACGGACACCATGACGCTCTCATACTGCATGTTCTGGCGCCACCCCTCCACCGTCTCTGCAGAGAGCGACCCCTCCAGGGACGCCATTCCGCCGTGTCCGGACGGCAGCGCGACCAGCATAGAGAGCCTGTCGCCGACGTAGGGCATGCGGAGGATCTGCATGCCGTCGTATTCGGCATAGTCAAAGCCGGCATCCACGTGCATGGTGTCCGCCTGGACGGTCCCGTTTCCGGTGTCAAAGTCGCGCGGCCGCGTATCCTCGGGGTCGAACGGCACCTCCCACGCGCCCTTGAAGTATATGGCGTTGAGTATCATGGCGAGGGTGTCGCCATCCACGTCTTCGGGTTTCAGCACCTCGGGGATCTTTTCGCGCGTCTTCTCGGACGCCCACCCGTTTATGCGGTCCAGCGCGCCGCCTTCGCCATAGTCGGTAAAGTCGACTGTCTCTATGTCCGCTTGGTACGTCTCCCTCACGATCTCCACGTATCTGGTATGTGGCACGAGCCGCTCTGCAAGCCACAGTGAGTTTGCCGTCTCAAGGGTGGCGTGCGGGTCGTCGCGGTTCAGTGACGACATGGTGTCTGAGACTGCCTGGTGCCTTGCGGCGTCGTTATCTGCCATCCCGAAGACGTTGCGGATCTGCTCGGCAGTCTCGCCCCGCGCCCCCTCGTACAGCACGGAGAATGCAGTGTGCATGCTGGCAGGCGAGAAGAAGTGGTTACCCTCCTCGCCTGCGATCTGTCTGTAAAAGTCAAAGGCAAAGGCGTTGTTGGCAGAGGCGACCTCTGCGGGGATCGGCCTTGGTTCCGCAGGCTCTGTTTCATGATGAGATGAAACCTCCGTCACGTGGTCGACCTGCTCGAATCCCCTGTCGGTCAGCGCCTCTACTGATCCGGCAAACACGCATGCAGGCGATCCTGATGGGGATGCCATCAGAATCCTGTCGCTGGCGCACACCACTTGGTCTGCCGGAATGCCCTCCTTGAGTTGCTGATATGGGGACGGAATCTCTGCGTGCGCGATCCCGGCGCCGGTTACCATAACGGCTAGCGCAAGCAGCGGGACAGCTAAATTCATGCATTGCCGAGAAGTTTGTCGCAGTTAATAGTTGTGATGACAGGCACGAATCCTGACGGCAAAGTTCGAATCAGAACCCGGCTCGCGAAAGGTGAAAATGGGCCCGATGAGGCTTATCTAAAAACCAAACATTTTCACAAGCGCAACAACACTGAATCAGAACGTAACGCGCGCTACAGGGGACGGGCCCGGGGGCCCGGCGCGGGGCCCGCGGCGGCCCAGACAGCCGACTCAGGCTCCTGTGCCGCTGGGCCGAAAAAAGCTCCTCGGCCGGCGGCGAAAAATTCGGATCAACGTCCGGCCCTTAAATCGAGCCCGAGGATCAGAAGCTGGAACAGAATGGCAAGAGATCCCCCAGCTGTGCTGCTGAAAGATCCTGACGTGCGCAGGTGGTACGACAACCTTCGCCGGTCCAGTAACCTCACGTGCACCGTCCGGCTCAGGCGGCTGAACCTGTTCTGCGACAGGGTGGGGATGACGCCGCGCGAGATGGCAAGGGCCGGGAGGGACGACCCGATGAAGGCCGAGAACATGCTGCTGGACCACGTGTCATGGATGGAGGAGAAAAAGTACGCGCCCGGGTACATCACGGGGATGGTGAGCGCCGTAAAGTCCTGGCTGGACTACAACCACATCGAGATCAGGCGCAAGATCAAGGTGGCAGACTCCGACGTGCCGGTGACCATACAGGACGAAAAGGTGCCCGACAAGGAACAGCTCAAAAAGATACTGGACGCGGCGGACCCGCGGCGCAGGGCGATCATAAGCATGATGGCCTTTGCGGGGGTGAGGCCGCAGGTCATGGGGCTTGCAGACAAGAGCGACGGACTGGTGCTCTCGGACCTGCCCGACCTAGTGGTCGACGGGGGCGACACCCGCTTTGAGAGGACCCCCGCGATGGTGGTGGTGAGGCCCAAGCTGAGCAAGATCAGAAAAAAGTACTTTACATTTCTGGCCGAGGAGGGCTGCCAGTACGTGCTCGGGTACCTGCGGGAGAGGACGTCGCGCGGGGAGCGCCTGAAACCCGGCTCGCCGCTCATAACGACGGACTACGGGTACCGCCTCACGGGATGGGGCAAGCTGAACGGAAACGGGAACAGGTTCCTGGTTACAAACGTCATCAGCTCCTCCATCAGCCCCGTCATCAAGAGCGTGCTTCCGGCCCGCCCCTACGCCCTGAGGGCGTACTTTGACAGCCAGCTGCTGATCGCCGAGAGCCACGGGTGCATGACGCACGCGTACAGGCAGTTCTTCATGGGGCACAAGGGCGACATGGAGGCAAGATACACCACAAACAAGGGCAGGCTGACGGAGCAGATGACCGAGGACATGAGGCGCGCGTTTGAGCAGAGCCAGGCGTTCCTGTCGACTGATGCCGCGCACGATTCGGAAAAGGACAGGCGCAGGATGCTGGTCGGGATGTGGAGACAGCAGGCCAAGATGTACGGGCTGGATCCCGATGCCATGATTGCAGGTGAGGCCCTGGACGGGATGCTGGACGCGCAGCCGGTACGGCAGGCGGCCGTGGCGTCCGCGCAGGACGGCAGCGGCGCGGGACGATATGATGATGCGGTGATACACACAGATGCCTTGGGTGCAGACAAGAGCTCCCTTGGCGCGGAGGAAAAGGCGACATCGGTGCAGACGGCAGGCGACGTCCCGGCTGCCGCCGACGCCAACAAGGCCCCCAGACAGTCTCCATTTGAGAGCCGGATTGTGGATGACGAGGCCGAGCTGCTGGCTGGCACCGCGGAAGGGTGGGACCTGGTAAGGGACCTGCCCGGCGAGCGGTTCCTGATCCGGCGCAAGATCCCAAGATCGTGACGTCGTGGCATCCCACCACAAGCCCAAGGCAGGATTTGTCACCGCAGGTCACACCGACTACATTGTTACCCGAAAACAATCATAGAGCTCTATGATTGTTTCCGGGTAACTTTCGCGGACTGTTCCTGCCGTCGCGTTGCCGTCGCCTCCGCTGGATCATGCCGCCCTGCATCCCGGGCGCGCCCGAGGGATCAGTCAGAAGGCGGCAGACGTCGGGCCGCCAAACCGCACGCGAGCCGTAAAACCTCCTTTTATCATATTGGAGACATGCACTACGTGGTACTTTCTGAAAAGGATCCCGAAGACAAGCAAAAGATGAAGAACGGCGTGATCGGCGTGGTGGTACTCCTCGTGCTGGGCTCACTCTCGCCCATGATAATAGAGGAGTTCACCGACGTTGACCTGGAGACGCTGTGCGAAAAGGGCCAGGACGGCGCCGACGCCGAATGTCTGGAGGAGGGGGACATAAAGGCGACCGTCCTTGAGGGCCTCGGCTACGTGTCGATCGTCATAGCCATCGTCGGCTTTGTCGGGTTTGTCATCGTGGGCGTCAAGTATTGAGGGTGTCAAGCGTCCTTGCGCGCCTCACAGGCGCGCTGCTCGGGCTCGCATACGTCTCCGGGTGGTGGGTTCCGGCAGGCTGGGCCTGGGGCCCCATCACGTTCTGGCTTGCGGCCTGCTGTGCGGACATGGCATACACCGTAAGGCACCGCCGATTTTTACCCAAACACGAGCGGAACCCGGTGCTCCGCGTCCTGGCGGGGCGCCTTGGCCTCGGGCGTGCCGTGCCGGCAACGCTTGCGGCCGAGGCGGCGCTTGTAGTTTCTTCGCCGTTTCTGGTTACGCACGGGTGGGACCTGGGGTTTCTCTGCGTGGCGGCCGTCCTGGCGTGCATGGTGCACCTGTGCGGGCTTGCCGAGAGTCGCTCGTTCGTACGCAGCGCGGCCGCAGGACCCGCCAAACGGGGCCAAGGCTTGGCAGGGCCGTAATTCGTCACGGCGTCCACATCCACATGCAGGTAAACCCGCCGTTCTTGTCAAAAAATCTCGCTTAAACGCAATCGGTGTCCGACATGGTGATGATGAAGATCGGCCTTGACATCGGAACCGGCTTTGTAAAGTGCGTCTCCGACTACGGGGCGGTGCGCTTTCCGTCAATCTACGTGAGGCGCATACACGGGATGTGGACCGAAAAGGCGACGGAGGTAGTGGGCTCCCGGGCAAGCTTGCTGCTTGATACGATGGGCGCCACTGCCATAAGCCCGATAACCCGGGGCAAGCCGGACTCCAGATACTACAAGCAGGTGGACATGCTCTTGGCCGAGGCGCTGCGCCAGATACACAAGCTGGCAAAGGCCCCGGTCGATACGGACGCAAAGCTCCGCATCGTGGTCGGCTTGCCGTACCACGCGTTTGGCTACCGCGAGTCCATGACTCGAGTGATACAAAAGGCGCTCAACGTGGAGACGTGCGCCGTGGTAGCCCAGGCATCTGGGACGCTGATGGACCTCGACCTTGAGAGCGCAATGGTGGTGTCCATCGGACAGGGGACGACTGAAATAGTGGTGATAGACGACATGGAGGTGATAGACGGGGAGAGCTCCCGGTGGGCGTCAGACTTTGTGACGAAAAAGATAGGCAGGTACGCCCACCTCGATGTGGACCTGCTCCACAAGAACCAGGACGTGTGCCAGAGGTATGCAAGGGTAATGGCAGAGAACCTGTCCCGCGAGATACACGACATGTCCGGGCAGTACGGCAACCGGTACACCATAGCGCTCTCGGGAGGCGGCCTGCTGCTTCCGGGCATGCAGGAGAGGCTGTCCGCCCGGCTAAAGGAGTTCAAGGTGGTGGTCCCAAACGATCCGGTCATGAGCAACGCGAACGGGCTCTACAAGCTCGTGGAATAGCCTGCCGCTGCGGGGTTTTCGGGTTTTGCGGGGCGCAGTATGGCCTCGTCTGCCCTGCTTTGCAGCTGGGACGGAATTTTTCTGTAGCTGGTGACATAGGCCGGTCCGCTCTGTGTGCCACATGTCATTAGGGCCTGTAAAGATCTTCTGTCAGTGATCGGGGGGTTCAAATGACTTGGACGTGTCCTTTCCAGACCCATGCTGCTCTATTGCATACCCTTCGTTTGGCTACAGGCTGTCGACTGGTGCCTGCTCTGTCTCTGACATGCGTTACAGCATTTCAAATTGTTTCTAAAACTATCTCCGGCGAGTCAGTTCTGTGCATTTTCCCTTCTCTCCACCAATCCCGATCTGGACACAAATGGAGAATGTAGGCGGAATTGCAATCTCGGTACTGTTGCGAATACGTGACATAGGCACGGCGCGATCTTCTCCGAAACGACCTTGATCCGCTTCTGCTCCGGTGGGCTGACCACAATTTATAACGTTGGGTTCGGCGGCGTGATCGTGGATGACATCGCCGACATAGACGCGCTTCTCAGGCTCAACGTGGGGGACGCGGGAAGGCTCAACTACATGAAGTCCAAGCTTGAGGGCGGCGGCACGCTGTACAGTTCGGACAGGACGTACCTTGAACGCCTGAAGGACGGCCTTGCGGGCGCGCCCGCCGAAGCGCCCGCCGAAGCGCCCGCCGAAGCGCCCGCCGAAGCGCCCGCCGAAGCGCCCGCCGAAGCGCCCGCCGAAGCGCCCGCCGAAGCGCCCGCCGAAGCGCCCGCCGAAGCGCCCGCCGAAGCGCCCGCCGAAGCGCCCGCCGAAGCGCCCGCCGAAGCGCCCGCCGAAGCGCCCGCCGAAGCGCCCGCCGAAGCGCCCGCCGAAGCGCCCGCCGAAGCGCCCGCCGAAGCGCCCGCCGAAGCGCCCGCCGAAGCGCCCGCCGAAGCGCCCGCTGCCTCCAAGGAGCGGGAGGTCATAATCGTAAACAAGGCGCCGCAGTCGAGCGCGGCGTGGTATCTCTTGCCCGTATTCTTCCTGATCGTGGGCGGCCTCATATCGTACCTGTGCCTCCGAAAGCAGGACCCGCCGAGGGCGCGCAAGTCGCTGATAGTGGGGGTCGTCCTGACTGCAATACCACTCATGTTGCTCGGTGCAATGTACGGGGCCGTGGAGGACGAAATCATAGGCGAGGACGTGCACGTGCCCAACCTGACCGACGAGCAGATCAAGCAGATGGCCGTCGCCATCCCGTACGATTCGCTCATGGAGGAGCCGAAAGAACACGCGGGCAAGATAATCAAGTACGGGGGGAACGTGTTCCAAGTACAGGACAGGTTAAACTCACACGTGATGCTCGTCTCCCCCGACTTGCCGTCAGGCAACATCTGGTCCAACTTTGAAGCGGACACCAGCGCCAAGAAGCAGCTACTTGATGAACTCAAACGAGACGTACCCAGCGCTGACGTGAGTGTGTGGGGCAAGTTCACGGGGCTACGGGATTATGACACGTGGCTTGGGGGCACAAACACCGTGCCCGAAGTGGATGTTTACATTTTGGAGAAGATCGTCATTCTAGACTAGGGCTTACGTGGAATTTGAGCACACAAGAAAAGTACTGTACTTTGGTTTTTTGACGACTGTAAGAGATCAAATATTTGGCATTATCGTACCGCATACGGTAACTCCTGCCGTACACTACCGTTAAGCGCGCATTTAAATTACGGTACGTCCAATACATGCTACCGTCTTCGCGTTAGGTCAAGGTATGATGCGGAACATTGGTGCAAACACGGTTCCGCCGCGAATCAGTGATGTGCGGGGGGACGTATTCATCATTGCATCTTTACTCTGTTCAACCGATTGTAACCCTCCGACAAAGTTATATCTAACTCCTCTCCAAGGACTTAGAGAGGTGCAGGTAGCACCTAGCAACCTGATTGGGAAGTCAGGAATAGTAAATTTTTGAGGGTATTATTCAGATGGTTGCAAAAATCGCCGCTCTATATAGAGGTGAAAATATGTCCATTATATGTAAGACTGTTGCGTGTATTAGACGACTATTCGGCAAATGAGTAGAGGCCCATTTTGGGTGCTGTTTCCGGTACTGGTATGAATTCGGTATATAGTCATCGGTTCGGCACCCTCTGGTTCGTGGCTATCAGGTAGAGGCTGGCATATCATCCCGCCCCCTACCGCGACCCCGCGATGATTCATCTCCAAGTTTCTCAGGAAGTGTCAGATGATGTCTAGCCGTGCCTAGATTCTATATCACGAATTCGCAACAGTACCGCAATCTCGAGGGCTTAAAAGGAAACCGTCGTCCTGACTGCATGCCGAGGTGGCGCATCTCAAACAGAAAGGCGCCCAGGGGGCAGCTGGCAGACGTCAGAAAGATCATATGCGGCCCCGAGAGGCCGTCCGCCCGCTCGGTGATTGTGCCGATAGAGTCGGACCTGAAGGGGGCGTCAAGCGTCGCCGGTGGATTGGCAGGGGAACAGGTACGGAGCTTTGAGATGTGGTGGGACGCGGCAGAGTCCAAGCTCCGGTTTGTCATCATATCAGACGAGAGGGACGCGGACGACTTTGAGCGGGCGTTCCAAGTCATGTATCCGAATGCGGCGTTCGATGACATGCGCGAGACGGTCCCCGCGTGGTTTGAGCGCGGGTCCGCGTGCCGCGTGTTTGACGTGGGGACGCGCCACGGCCACTATGCGGCGGTCTTTGACGAGCCGGGCGGCGGCGGAGGTGGGGAGCACAGCCTCATCACCCGGATGGCGAGCGCCGTCCAGTCGGCCAGCCACGCGTGGATCCAGTTCGTGTTTGCGCGGCTTGACTGCACGGCGTTTCTCCGCACGCACATGTCGCGCCTGGACAGCCGGTTCATGGAGATAAACCGCGGCAACTACACGTCGCTGGGGGACGAGATTACGGGGAAAAAGCCGCGCGAACACCCGGAGCTCGGGTACGACCTTACAAGCAACTACAAGGGCCTCAAAAAGCACGTTATAGCAAAGATGCAGGGCGCGCACTTGGTAATGAGCATAAGGGGGCTGGTACAGGGCGACGGCGAACAAGACGTCGACCTCCCGTTTGACAATGTCTCGGCGCTGTCGGTGGACGGCATCGATTCCACATACGAGCACCTGGCAAAGTTCCGCTACGGATATGACAGGTTCTGCTCCGATGCAAAAAAGTCGCAGATCAGGGTGCCCGGGCCGCGCGGCGCGCGCGACCACAGGGTGTGCATGTTCGAGTCAAGGCATCTGCCGGATCCCGACCAGTTCTTTGGCCGCGCCATATCGCAGTATTTTGACAAGGGGTGGTGGGGACTCCGCGGGTACCAGACCAGGAGGCCCCTGCCGTTTTTGATCCTGAACCCGGCGGAAATACCGCTGTTCGTGCACCTGCCCGACCCGGCCACGCCCAACGTGGAGACCACGCGCGGAGTGCGCCTCCCCTCAAAGCCGTCTGAAAAGACGGGTGCGGGCATAGGCTTTTTCGACTCGCTGGACGATCCCGGCCCGCAGCCCGGCCCTGCACCCGGAGACGCGGGGCGGGAACCTGCGGATGATGGTGGCGCTTGACTGCAGTCCGGACGGGGGACAGGAGGCGCCAGTGGGGCGAGATGGCCAAGTCCAAGGACGCGGGCGCCGCGGTCATATCCCCCACCGACTTTGCAAACCACCTATACGTGGTGGGCGCGTCCGGCTCCGGCAAGACCTCGCTGATCCGCCTGCTTGCAAAGCACTTGGAGGCGTGGAACCTCAACGGCACATTCCAGAACGCGTTCATCTATGTGGACCCAAAGGGGGACGATTCCCATAAGTTTGTCAGGCAGTGCAGCCCCGACACGGTCGGGCGCGGTTCAGTGCACTTTCTGGACCCCCAAAAGACAAAGTTCTCGATCAACCCTCTGGAGCTACCCGCATACCAGGAGAACGAGCGCGAGGAATTAGTGTCCAGGTACGTCGGCTATTTCATGAAGACCATAGAGGAATGGTACCAGCAGTCGGCCACGTTCGTGCAGATGGAGCGCATATTCCGCGCCCTGCTGTTCTACGTGTACATGAAGCACGACTCCCCTACCTTCCTTGACATACACGACATGATACTAAAGATGCAGGAGAGCGGGCACGATGCCCTGCCGCAGATAGCAAGCACGTTCGGGACCCCGAACCGGGAGATGGAGCAGGCTTTGCTGAGCATAGCGGCGCTCAAGGGCGACGCGTTCGTCCCGCTGCTGAACCGCATCGAGCAGTTCGCGACCGACCCCGTGCTCAAGAGGATGTTTTCAGTCAGGAAGGGCACCGTGAACTTTGGGGAGCTGATCAAGCCCGGCACGTATACAGTGGTGCGCATATCGCCCCTGAACATGCCCCACCACGTGCAGCCGCTGGCGATGCAGGCGTTCATACTAAAGCTGTGGTTTGCCATCCAGGAGCGCGCAAACCTCCTGCTGGGTGAGGAGAGGACGCAGGTGGTGCTGGCGCTCGACGAGTTCCAGATTGTAAAGGACCTGCAGGTGCTCCAGCTCATGCTCGAGCAGGCCAGGTCGCTGGGGCTGGGGCTGATACTGTCGCACCAGACCACCGAGCAGATAAGCGACACGCAGCTCGGATTGATCACGGGGAACTCGGGGACGCAGCTAGTGGGCAAGGTAAACGGCAAGGACGCCACCAGGATGGCACAGATCTGGGATCCGCAGTTCAAGGGGGAGCTGACCCGGCTGCTTGCAAGCCAGGAATACTTTCACTGGTCCATACGGGAAAAGGCGCCTCCCGGAAAGGAGCAGCCGCTGCCCGTCCAGTTCTGGCTGGGCGCGCCGCCCGCCCTGCAGGTGTCAGCCGCCGCGTACGACGCGTTTCTGGCGGCCCAGCTTGCAAAGTACGGCCGCGGCACGGTGGAGGATACGATGGTCAGGCAGACGATCGCGGCCCGCAACAAGTGGCTTGAGAGCATAACGGTACGGTTCCCGGCGCGCATGGAGTGGAGGATAATGGTCATGCTGCTCAGGAGGCCCCTCCAGCAGATGGAGATGGTCTCGGAGCTGCCGGTCTCAAACAGGTCCGAGGTGCTCGACATCCTCAAAAAGATGCAGGCAGACAGGCTTGTCAGAAAGACCGATCCCGGGAACCGCCTCTCAAAGTACGACCTGACGCAGGACGCCAGATCCGCGTACTTTGAGCCCAGGTTCGACGAGGTCGGCTCCGCAGCCGAGATCGAGGGCCTGACGCGGCGCGTGTTCAACGGCTATCTGAAGAAAGGGATGTTCGTCGCCGTGGCCTCGCAAAAGGTGACAAAGGGGCGCGACAGGACCGACCTGGTGGCGTACGACTACGAGGATGACACCCCCATAAGCGTGGAGATCGAGTCGGTGGTCGAGGTGCAGAGCCACCCGGAGCACGTGCGGTACAACATGGTAAAGTGGAGGGAGATGGGGTTCGGGCAGTGTCACGTGTGGTCCAAGAGCCCCAAACTGCAGCAGATCTACGACCGGCTTTCGGACGGGGAAAAACGCGACGTCCAGATCAGGGTCATTTCAGCCTGAGGCGTTCCAGCTTGCTCCTCCCGGGCGCCGCGCCTCCGCGCCCCTTGGACTTTTCGGACCTGCCCTTGGCGATCATCTCCGTTACGGCCGTCTCGTACTCGTCCGAGCCTGTGGGGCCCGGGGCGCCGCCGCCCGCGACGGCGCCAGTGGGCGTGATTATGATCTCCCCGTTTCGGAATGTAAGCCTGACACCCTGTCCCCTGTGAAGCTTTGCCCTCTTTACCATGGCCCGCGGGATCGTCAGGAGGAACGATCCGTGACTCTGCTGTAACCTGCGCTCGAACACCTGCTCCTCCATAACATCGTGTACGCCATATTCATTTAAGGCGTGGAAAGCGTGGAAAGCACGTTTTTGCCACGCGTGGAAAGCGTGGAAAGCACGTTTTTGCCACGCGTGGAAAGCGTGGAAAGCACGTTTTTGCCACGCGTGGAAAGCGTGGAAAGCACGTTTTTGCCACGCGTGGAAAGCGTGGAAAGCACGCCCCTGTTTTGCGGGTACGTGTAGAATATCCCACTCGCATATTGGCCTGTCACCTCAACGACAACCGCCGCCCCGTCTCGGATGTCCGCCCCCCTCGTCGGTTCCCTCCGAGGGGGGCTCTATTGTCTCCCTCCGCCGCAGGCGCCCCATATCCAACTGATAATTTCGCAGGCAGCGCACAACCCTCAATCTTTCGAGACGCGCGGTTGCCGTCCAGCGCCCCCGCGCGCCAACTGTTTGCAGGCAGGTCAGAACACATACCCCGCCAACCCATTTCGCGCCCGCGGCGCGCCACCGGTATGTCGCGCCGTCATTTCACGTCATCCCGAAGCGGCCCAGATGTCACATTTTGGCCGGTTTCCAGTTGGCTCAAACTCGTCCGGCAACCACAGACCGCAGCACAGGCACTCTCGCTGTCCATGATTATTGATTCGCAGTCAAGTCTGTCGCGTTCTCACAAGGTGTTTCTGGCACATCCGGCGGCCTGTCCGGACTCCACCCGGAACCCGGCATTTGCCCATCTTGTGGGCTTGGTCGGCTCCGCCGACTTGGGGGGCTCCAGGCACGGGCTTGGTCGGCTCCGCCGACTTGGGGGGCTCCAGGCACGGGCATCTTCATTGTCGTCGACTTTGTCGACTTTGGCAGGCAGGCAGGCAGGCAGGCAGGCAGGCAGGCAGGCAGGCAGGCAGGCAGGCAGGCAGGCAGGCAGGCAGGCAGGCAGGCAGGCAGGCAGGCAGGCAGGCTCAAGAGTCTACCATGTTGTCGACAAAGTTGTCGACTTTGTCGACTTGAATCTACCAAGGTCGGCTTTTCCACGGTTGAGTCTTATTCCCCGATTGTGTGTCGATAGGGGACTAAGTTGTTCGCGCAGTACATCCACAGGCCTGGGATAACGCGCCCGTCATCGTCATTCTGATTCAGCGACAACTGACCCCGCTCTACGAGGAACTGTACGAACCGCACGAACGTGTCGTTGTCGATGGCGCCCTCGATCCACCACCCGGCGCTGATCTTCACCCACACCGACATGGGAGCCCGGTCGGCGGCGGGTTCGGAAACGGCCGCGGGCCGCGCGTCTACGGTCGGCAGCATCGCGTTTGCGCCATACTCATCGCCCACATCACCGCCTTGCGCACAATAGTCGGAATCTTCGTATCAGCACCCAGCTTCATACCGCACGGCGCACTCTGGTTTCAACCAACCACAAGATCCCTAGAGTCCGCGCGCCGCGCAGCGCAAACAAAGTTACTTTGGATGGTTCGCCCACAATCCGCTGGGATCCGCAACGTAGCGCCCTAGCGGCCGTCTGGCAACGACGGCTTGTCAGATCGCCCTGGAGGGGGGCGGCGCAATCTTGCTGGCAGCCAGGACCTCCCTGACATCGGGGATCTCCCACGCGTACTGTATGTGGACGCACATGTGTTCGTCGCAGTACTCGCACCACGCCCTCGTGTCGCGGAAATACACGGACAGGATCCTGCCCGCGCGCCCAAGCCTGTTGTCAAGTATCTTTACGTGGTCGTCGTACATGTTGATGTGCTCAAACCTCTTCTTCTCCAGTTTCTCGAGCTTTTCGCGCAGCGCCAAATCCACGAACTGGGACATGTTGGTTATCCCTTCCCCCCTTACCGCATCAGTCTGCAGCATCTTCTCGACCTCGTCCATCATCACTTTTTTCACGTTGACCGTCTTCCAGTCCCCCTTTCCCATATGATATTATTGTTATATGTTATTATTATTCTTTATGTTGACACATGAACCGCTACTAGCGGGCAGCCTCGCCACACACGCTGGCCGCACGCCCCCAAGAGCAGCAATCCGGAATGCGCATACGTGCCGGAACGGCGGCCGCCTGCCCCTTCTTACAACATATTTATCATAAAGGATAAATACAAAATTGACCATAGCGTTGTTGCATGAAGAAATGGGGGACGGTCCAGGTCAGGGCGACGGTTCTTGAGAGGATCGCCTGCCATCTGAACGACAGGACGGAACCCTCGATAACGAACACGGCGCAGTTTGTGGATATGGCGCTGCGCGAGAAACTGGAGGCGCACGGAGGGGGAGTCTGAAATGAGCGGTTTTGGCAATTATGATGATGACAACGGCGCCGACAAGCCGGGGAGGTGTAGTGCAGGCCGCGGTTCCCGTGATGCCGGGGCCGCGGGCCCGGCCGCCGGGCCGGGGGAGTGGTGGCGCGGGCCCGGCGGTTGCGGCCACCACATCATGCTGGCGTGCGCGGCGCGAAGGGAGGTGCGAGGCCTCGACGCGATGTTCTCCCCGCCGGGAACCATGTATACTTACAACAGCGACCGCGGCTTGTCGGGAACTAGAGTGCGCTGCAGGCGGGACGATGACGGTGACGGGGAGGCGCGCATACGGTAATGCCCTGTCGCGGAACATGCGACCGCATCCGGGTGAGCAAGCCGGGCAGGCTGAGGCGGTACGAGGCGGGCCAGGTGCGCTGCCAGCAGTGCGGCGTCTGGATGGTCAGGGACGAGCCCGCGTGTCCGTGCTGCGGCCTGCGGCTGCGGCGGCGGGCCAGGCGCGGCAGTGTGCATCGGCAGTAGCGGCGCGTACCATGCTCAAAAGCAATTGCGGGGGGTGGTGACAGCGGCGGTGGTGGAGATGACAACGGTACGTAAAAGAAACAGGCGGTGTATACACGGGCACGCGGGCCGCGCGGGCTTGCCGGCGACTGCAGGCGGCGGAAGGGCCGGACGGTTACGCCCGTCCCTCCTTGCCGGGAAGCGGGGCCAGAAGTGTGCGGGCATGCAGCGTGAGAGGGGGACAGTAGATCCCAACGTACTGCGCGCTCCGCGCGGTCTGTGCCATGCCGTCATTATCATGGCCGCAGTCGTCATAGCATCGTGCGCCGCGCCGGACGCCGCAGTCTGGGCGGACCACTCCGCCACTAGCTGCGTACTGCGCGTGAGCGGCTCGACGCATCCAGTCACATACCAGGGCGAGCCACGACAGAATCCCGACGGTACGTACTACCCGGGGGACGCGTTCTACTACGTGTTCCGGTGGTCCGAACAGTCCGACGACCCCGACGGCTGCTCCGTCCGCGCCCCGCTCCTCGAGACGAACCGCCTGCAGCTGGACCACCGCGCCGTATGGGTCGACTCCAACGGCCGCGAAGACCGCCGCGCGCCCCTCATGCACAGGGACCTCGACCCGTCTGTGGCGTTCCTCTCCAGTACGGACTTTTACGCGGGTAAAACGGTAGCCTCGTGCAAGGAGATGTTCACAAAGCCCGGCGAGTCCCATACGTGGAGGTATGACAAGTGGGTCGTGTACGACAAGGTATTCCTCACAAAGGACTCCGACGTACTGACGGAGTTTGAAAAGACGCTCAAGTCTAGGGGATACGGGGGCGAACCGGCCTGGGGGTGGTGGACCGACAGGATTGACGCAAAGTCGCGGCACGTGCAGGACCTGCCGTACTGCCCGTGGGCCAAATACAAGGGAGGCAACATCAAGGGTGGCATTATCCCAGAAGACCAGAAGCTAAACGACACCACGGCCGACCTGCCCGGCGCCCCCCCGCACATGAAGCCCTACGGCGGCGGCATATTCTACGCCACGACGCACGGCTGGGGGATCACCACGGGCGCGGGCGCGTCGCACGCCCACCTCGCCGAGACGCCGGCCGATCCCGAGAGTGTGGAGTGGTTTGAGGAGCGCGTGCGGGCGGCGTGCGGCGGACTGGGCGCGCGGTCCGGTTGCGTGTACGGAACAGCCGAGGTGCGGCCCAGCCGGGGCGTGTGCGTCTCGGATGTAGTCGGCGCGTATGGCGCCATACTGGACGCGTGGCACAAGCGGCTGCCGCCGTACGACGTCCGGGGCGGGAGCGGAGACCGTGCGGAACCCACGCCGCCACCGCCGCCCGGGTATCCGGCGGGTTTCTGGGCGCACCTGCTGTCAAACCGCTCGCACGCGTTCGATATGGACACGGTGCCGGCCGGCATGCATCCGGAGGCGTATCAGGTGCCGGCCGGCGGCGACGCGTGCTCAGGGCCTACAACGGACGGCGCGAAGCTGGATCTTACCGTATCAGGCCACTACTGGACGCCGCAACACCGCGCCAACGGTATACCGGTGAGGGGATTGGAAGAGGTGGGCAGGGAATCAGGACCACCGCTGCAGGACGGCAAGCTGTCAATCGTGCTGACAAAGCCGCCACTGCATCATGTGGAGGGGTATGACGCCAAGAATCTGGACGGCACCTACTACCACGAGGATCCAATATACGTGCGGCACGAGCCGTCGTGGAAATGGAAGGACGAGCGCAGCGCGCACGTCAGCTTCGAGACGCACCGCCTGCCCCCCATTGCACTCCCGGTGATTGATGAATTTGACTGCCCGCCGCAGTCGACGACGGCGGACGGGAACGTCACCACCGCGCCCGCCCCACATACGGCGGTACCGCCGTGCGAGCATGCGATTGAGGTGGACTCGCTGCTGTGGCTGGCCGAAATACTATGGTTCGGCAACGGAGACGGACTGACGGTCCGGACCTCCGACGTATCGCACGATTTTGGCACCTACGAATTCGCGTACAACATGACTGCCTACAACCTAGGCAAACAAGTTGCAAGTGCGGTGAACTCTACCGAGGCCAAGGTCGTGCCGTACGAGCCATCCTACGAGGCGGCATATTCATATCCCATGCTTGCCGACGCCCGTGAGTACGCCTTTGATGACCGACACGGGATCGCCATGAGGTACGGTGGGAGCTGGCAGGAGGACGTACTCCACCCGATGCGCCGCTCGTTCATCAACGGGTGGGACGGGACGGGAGGGGGGCATGACCCGTACACCTACAACCGCTTTGGGCAGGACCACGTGCTCGACATGGGCCGCAACTCCTCGCCCGACCACACCGCGCTGGAGCACGTACAAGACACGCAGACCGCAATGTTCGTGCAGGATGGGCACGGCACAATCTTGTTTGAGTGGCCCGTATCTGGATGGGTGTTCTCCACGTACAACCAGACGGCAACGGGGACGCCGGTCGCCGCCACTACCGCTGTTGCAAAGGCGGCAGTCAACGAGAACGTCACATCGCACCTGAAGATCTACAGCCGCGACTTTGCGGGCAAGGACGCCCTGTTATACGAGACCACAATGCGTTATCCGGAGATGCCGTTTACAAAACATGTGACGATACAGTCCGTAGATCATACTGGCGCCATACAGGCTATGGATGATATCACGCTGCGGGTAGCACCATACACGGAACTGGGGGCCGAATATTTGACAGACTACATACGCGACAAGATAACATGGGATACAGGCGATCCGATCATAACACAGATCGTCGTAAACGCCACCCATCCCATGGTGCAGGAGTGGCACGCGTCAGACGGCGTAATCAAAGCCACGGTGCTGCGTACGTCCGTACACTTTAACGACATTGCGATACAAAACGGCACTGGCCTGCCATACAGTGGCAGGTTGGCGGACCTTCACGAGTTGGCCGAACATCCGGAAACACTACGTCTCGCTGCTTCATACGATCTGGGACTGAGCGTACTGGCTCCAACGTCCCTGTACATCACGATAAACAACTCCAGCGAGCACGCCATCCATCACAAGTACTATCCGTTTGGGGGAAGTGAAACTATCAACATCAACGTCAAAAAGGACAATCCGGCAGATATATCAAGGGAGCCTGGCCGCCTCATCATAAGACAGCCCGAAAATTTTGGGATCATCAAGCATGTAGAGATAAACGGAACGCGTCTACAGCAACCATGCCCCATTGGCTGTACCATCATGTTCCAACCAGACGTCGCCTTGAATATAGTACTATACAACGAATGGGGCGGGGAGGCCCACGGCGCCGTTGTTACATCGTATGTTCTTTATGCGCCGCATTCAGACGAGTCGGGGTGGCAGATTATGGGAATTGTTGTATCGTCATTTGTGATTTTATATGTGGCGTACAGAAAGACAGCAACATAAAAATCATAATCCAAGAGATTCTGCATTATGATCGTTATTTATTAGGTCACGGGTACTGAAACAAACAAGCAAGATATGGGTTAGACATGGGTGATTGATTGAAAAACAAATTAAGAAATATTGCGTGGTTACTGCTTGCCGGCACATTTGCAGCTGCTGCAATCACGGCAGTTGTGATTTATGTATTCGTGGGAGATGATGCAGGATTGGATCCTTTTCCCGATCTTTTGTATATCCGAAGCGGTTCAGGAGTGCCGGGTTGTGAGCTTGCAGAGCAGTCGTGTGTCAGCGAACCTGTCAAAGAGATTGGCGCCGGAAAGTACCTTATCTTCTCAAACAAGGATGACGTAAACCATACCATGACGTCCGGCACGCCCGAATCTGGTCCTGACGGTGAGTTTGACATCGGGCCTGTGCCGGGCCGAGTAACACAATCGTTCATCGTTCCGGAAAGAGGCGAGTATGATTGGTTCTGCTGGAGTGGACCCCCTGTTTTGGTACCATTTCTTGCTCCAAAATCCGAATGATTCCTGCCCTCATTTATTCGTCATCTCCCACAGTTCGACAAACTCTGCCGGTGTCATGTACCCGATAGAGGAGTGTATCCGCTCTTTGTTGTAGTCGGCAATGGCTTCTGCAATGATCTTCTCTGCCTCCTGGTAATTGGCAAACTCATGCGGCCAGATGTACTCCTTTTTGAGGGTCTTGTGGAACGACTCGACGTGCCCGTTCTGCTCCGGTGTGTTCTTCCAGATGAACTCGTGCTTGCCGATGCCCAGGGCCCGGACCGCGCGCCTGAAGTCTCGGCTCGCGTACTGGTTGCCGTTGTCAGTGCGCAGCCGCAGCCTGGAGCAGTCGGGCCTTTCCGCGGCGACCGCGTTTGTGATCGAGTCGATTGCCACGTCCCTCGTGGCATGGACGTCAAACGCGTACGCGATCCACTTGCGCGTAAAGCAGTCTATCACGTTGAAACAGTAGCACCAGCCGTCAATGCCGCACCAGACGTACGTGATGTCAGTCTCCCACAGCCGGTTCGGGGCCTCTGGCTTGAAGAGCCTGCGGCCTGCCCGGATGATGTCGTTTTTCGTCTTTTGCGGCTGGATGTAGCCTATCCTGCGGTATATCCGCTGCACTTTCTTGCGGTTTGTGGACACGCCGGTCTCGCGGGCCACCTGGGCCGCCATTCTTCTGGTTCCATACGTGGGACGCCTGGCCGCAATGCGCCTGACCACCCGGACGGCGTCCGCGTCCACCGGGACGTTCCTTGGACGCGCAGTGTAATACCATGCCTGCTTGGACATGCCGCAGTATCCCAGCGCCCTGTTGAGGCTCATGTATTTCGCTGCCTTGGTGACTGCCTCCATCCTCATCTTTTTGCCCCCTCCAAAGTTTTTTTTAAAACGTCGTTGGCTATGGTGATCTCTGCGATTATGCGCTTGAGGTGTTCAATCTCCCGGACGTGGCTCTTGTCAACGTCCCCGTGGCTGGCAAGCGCCTGCTTGCCACCCTGCAGGAACTTGTCCTTCCAGTCCTGGAAGGTCGCAGGGGAGACATTGTGCTTGCGGCACAGCTCGGCGGCAGATATGCGGGTGGTAAAAAACTCCACCACCGCGTCGGCCTTGTCTTGCGGGCTGCGTCTCTTGCTCATGCCCCTGCTGCCGCCTCCTGCACCCTTAAGCATTCGGTTTTGATCGGTCTCACTTTAGCGGGGTCCAGCCCACTGCACGATACATCCGTGGATAACAGGGAGGATTATAGTTGGTTGATCGTCACAAATCAGAGAAGGTAAACTACATCGACTGCGAGATTTCCAGAAGACTTGAGATAATAGACTGCATGATCAGATGGTGGACGACAAACCAGAACTACATCCACGCGGATCCAAATGTCGCTGCCAAATGCGGATGGATGATTCGGCAACTTGAAAACTACCGTAACAGGGTGTATGACAGGTCTGCGGAGTTCAGGCAATACATGATTCTTGTGGAATCATACAAGTATGATACGGAAAGCAATGAATTCAAAAACGCTGAAAGACGGGCCAACGAGCTGTATAGGAATCTATGCCGCACGTTTGATAATAACGGCCACTACTTCCAGGCGCTGGTCACGAAACGCTTTCACGAGGATGATCAATTTGAAATAACAGATGTAGAGGTGAAGGGTACCGGCTATGACTTTGATGTCGAAATTGCAGACGAGCATGGTTACCGATACTGCATCGAGGTGTGGCTGGGACAAAACAAGTACAGTTATGCGACGAAGGAGAGCACTTCAATTGTGGGAGTCTATGATGGTGTGGTTCATTCTGATCTAGGATCGGTCCCGGAACGACTGAGCGACGTTGCGTCGGATCGGGGCGGCATAAGCGCAGATCCCAAACACGATCTGCCCAAAATCTGGCGCAAATTGGCCCAGTTGCCCGACAACCGCGTGGGCTTTCTTGTCGCTTGCAGGCGGGGCGGCAGCCGAATACAGATTGGACGAACCGACTTTCCAATAGTGTCGCCGGAGTATATGCCGCCAAACAAGTGCATCATTGTGCTGAATTTTGGCGGGGATGGGGTACCCGGGGGACGCGGCTCTGCGTTTGTAGTGCATCATCCAGACTTTAAGCTAGTCGAAGTTGCGAAAGAGATAATCCGATCGTTAGAGTTCAAGCACGATCAGGACGTATACGCCGAAAAGACCTGGCTGCTTGAACAGTGTGGCCTAGGGTAGATTCGTTTACGCATCTAGTTCCTTGTAGTGGCTGATAAGCCTGTACGTCTCAATACCAAAGCTCTCCACGTACGCCTACGTTCATCTGAGAACTTGGGCCTGAACCTTGGAGTGTTGATTGTAGTCTGGATACCAATACACTCCACTATTTCTAGCATGTTTTTGTAGAGTTTGGCAGGATGGTATGATACTATGTTTGTATCCAAATCACGGGGCATGGCCATGATTACTTCTCGGATATACCATCGTGTACGGCTCGGGCCATACGCTACCCTAGACACGAAGTCTGTAAACTGTATCTTTTGTCCGTCATATTTTGAATTTTGGATCGGCACCATTTACTTGAAAAGCAGTATGTTGGCTACCTAGTGATCAGTATGTAGATTTGTCAGTGTAGTGAACATGTTCCCATACCCACCGATGTGGCAGCTTGTTCCAGCAACTACACATGTGAAACATGGGAAAGAAGATGATGATGGGGGGCATGCAATGATGAAAAGCACTAGAGAAACACCTCAGTGCAACATCCATTGTACACAGAAGGGGGGGGGGATCATGGATGATTATTGGAATCATTCTGGCGGCAATGAGATGATGTGTAGGATGTAAAGTGGGGTTAAATTTGACGAGAGCGCTGCGCGCGAGCTTTCTATCAGTTAAAGCGACATGATAATGAATACAGGGTAGGAATGGAAAGGGTCGAAATCCACAGTGGGTTCGCATACCTTCACAGATGACAGCAGAAGGCGATCGGGGCGTCCACAACATCCCTGCATTTTTCTTCACATTATGGATATGGAATAATATTTTTCTAAATTATAAAAAATCAGTGTACAGTGTGAATGGTGGCCAATGCGCAAGATCACGAATACTTTAAGAACGAGAACAATCTAATCCATGCAGTCCATGACTAGCAAAAACAAGCCCAAAGTAGAAACATCTACTCGTCAGAGAAGAGCGGCTTTCAAGGCATGGAAAACGATGAGAAGAGACAGGTGGTCACGACAAGACGGTGCATCTTCCAAAATTGACAGGTTTATGACCCCAAGACAAGCCTCAAAAATCATACACCCCGAATCCATACAAGTCCGGCAAGAACAAAAAACCACTTACTCGAAAGGAATAGTAAGCCTTTTCCACAAAACTCCTCCCGATATAGCATGCGGTAGATTTTGGGAATTAAGGTGGGCGTATGGGTGCCCACTTGACTGTAGTTACTGTTACCTTCGTGGAACCATGAGGGGAAACATGAAACCCAGTCCATTAAAACCAGAGCATGTTCTTAATGCAATAGGTGCAGCATTTGCCAACATAAAAACTCCGTCGATATTTAACACGGGCGAGCTTTCCGACTCGCTAATGTACCCAACACTCATGGAAAAAATAGTCGATAAATTTGAAGAGCAGTCGACACATAAAGTTGCACTGCTTAGCAAGATGGGCGTCAAGAATGTAGGTTTTTTGTTAGCCAAATTGCGAAAACAGACCATATGCGCATGGAGTGTAAATGCCATTGTGGTATCCAAAAGGTGGGAAAAGGCTGCGCCGTCTCCAAAGGAGAGGATCGATGCCGCAGCGCTGGTCAGCTCAGTTGGCTATGACACAAGAATAAGAATAGACCCGATATTCCCCACATATGAATGGAAAAAGCACTATGAAGAGATAATTGAGTACATGTTCTCAAGACTTGATCCAAAAAGGATCATACTTGGGACTCCTCGGGGCCTATGGAAGACCATCAAATATGCACGGGAGGCAAAAATCGACATGTCTTGGGCTAATTTCTTTAATGAGGACTCTGGCTGGGGTAAAAAACTGGCCTTTGAGCAGAGGGGTGAAATTTACCGTTTCTTTATCGACAAAATGGCAGAGTTTGGATATGCGAAATCCAAAATCACCATGTGCAAAGAGACCACTGCGATGTGGGATAAGATGAAGCTTGACTACAAGCCGCTAAGATGTAATTGTTATGGAAGTCACTTACTCTGAGACAAACTCTATTATGCATGTATCGGGATAGTTAAATCCGCCTCTCTTTCTTCCTAAAACCTTGATTTTGGGCGGCTGTTGGCTTTCTAGCACCTTTAGAATATCATTTTTATAACGGAACTTTGAGATCCAAACAAATTCTTTGATTTGTGGAACTGGCACTGTCTGCCCCTTGAATTTCTCAAAGACGAGCCTGGCTGCTTCAGACGCTGCTGATTCTTCTGTTACGTCAGTGAGATATGTTTGGTGAGGATCTGCCCTGTCTGAAAATCTATAAGTTCCTCTCGAATCAACGGCGTACATGGCATTTTTCATGACGTCCATTCCTTTCGGGTGATTGGTACCAAACACTAGGTAATACTCCGTATGTCCATCCTTCCGTACCATTTCAAATGATCGTATATGTTTCACTTTGGCAATTGTTCGTAACTTAGATTCATAATAACCTAAGAGAAAATCCTTCCTTGCTTCCGATTCGGTTGGAATTGTTTCGTTTTGCCAGTCCGAGTCACCATACAATTCGTTGATTGCACTTTTTTGAATATCCGAAAACCGATTGACAAAATCATACATGAATGTGATTAACACTTCACAACGTTTATTGGACATAAAACGCGCAATTGTAGTCATTGGAAAATTAGAATATCCAAACGGATCAATAAACGCAAACGTAGGTGCAAGCTCTAATTTGTCTTGATCTAGCTCATCCAGAATTTCTTCAACTGTGGTTGCAAATTCTCCCTCATATACACCGTACTGGAGGTTGTTTGGAAGATTGGGAAATTTGTCATTTAAAACATCCTTTAATTTTTGTGCTATTTTCGGATCCTTTTCAATAAAAACAAATTTAATTTCTCCAAATTTTTTTCGTAACATGTGCTCGCGTGCAGTTCGCAATGCAATTACGGGAGATCCATCTTCTCCTTGTGAATAAACCCCGGGGCCCGCAAATCCGTCCAAATACACCACCCTGCCAAAAGTGCCAGACATAATCGGAAACCAAGCTTTTAGGTGGTTCTCCAGAATTACGTGCTTTGCTTTAGTATGTGGTTCAATTGGCCAAGTTGGGTCTGAGTCAGTTGCCAACAATGTGGTATATCTGTAGAATTTTTAACCATTTCTATCATAAATAGCGCCTTCTGTAGTACAAAAGTAGTTCATTCCCTGGCCAAGTGCATGAGATCGGTCGAGATGTGGACAAAACGCATAAGCTTGACGTCCAGTGGAAGAAGGGTGTGTAGGTTTAGAGCCAGAGACTGGCAGGTTAATCAACTTGAAACGTCCCGACAACGAAAAGCTCAATGAAGAGCACGTGAACTAGATACTGCGGGAGAAGAAGAAAGGCGTGTTGACCAACGCCTAGATGGCCCATTGCATGGGCATCTCACCGAGATGGGTGCAGAAACTCTGGTCTAGGTACGGTCACAGCCTCAAACAACTTGAGTCGTACCCTCCCGTATAAGTAGGACACCAAGAGACGGAGCATGCGGGCGCGGGAGCACTCTGCGGTGCTGCGCGCCGGACAGGCCGAACCACTGGGATCGATGGGGCCGCAGAGGATCATAAGGGCCTATACCTGAATCAATACCCCAAACAACATGATACACAACATACTGTTGGGCGAGGACATGACCGAAAGACACTCAAAAGAAAGCAGAAAGCGAAAATAGGTGTGGTACGAGCGCGAACGCCCCAATTCGCTGTGGCACACGGACTAGAAGCAGCTGTACGACAGCAGGCGGCTTCCGTACCACGAAGGCAACGCGTCCAAGTTCGTCACCGGGTACGGAGTGTTCGAGAACCCAACTGCCAAGAACGCCCTTGCGGTGCTTGACGCCATCATCCGGAACCACGGCTGGCCTCGTCCATCATGACGGATCATGACTCTCCGTTTTATGTAAACGAAAAGGGGAGGTAAAGCAGGACGCGAGCTCATTTGAGAGGAGATTGATAGAGCTGGACATATGTCAGATCTTGGGAAGCGTGAAGCATCCTCAGACGAGTGACAAGCTTGATAGGCTGCACGGGGAGAACCGATGCAAGATTCCCCGGTTAGAGACAGTCGTAATGCGTACCGACGCGCCGATGGATCTGTTCATGAAATGGCACAATCATGACAGGCCGCACTGGTCACTGAACTGGGACGAACCGGATCTTCCGCACGGGCTTTTGAGCGCAAGATGCCCAAAGCGACTACAACGGAAAGCGGAGAAACCGTTATTGACGCGTAGGCAGGTGCAATGCACCATGCTCAGTAAGGAATGAACTGCTTTTCATACTCCACAATTATAAGCACGCCTGTAATCAATAGTGAACTTAAATACTAATAATCTTAGGTAGCTTCAAGATTGGCTACTAGTTCCGCAATAGAATGGACCGAGGCTACATGGAACCCCACCACGGGGTGCACCAAGATCTCCCAAGGTTGCAAAAACTGCTATGCAGCAGCGCTATCCAAGAGGCTAAAGGCCATGGGAATTCCAAAGTACAAGAACAACTTCAAGTTTACGCAGCATGAGAACGAGGTTGGATTGCCGTTAAAATGGAAAAAACCTCGAAAGATTTTCGTGAATAGTATGTCTGACTTGTTCCATGAGGAAGCTATGATGGAATTTATTGCAAGCTGCTTTGATACTATGATTAAAGCCAATTGGCACGTCTATCAAGTTTTAACAAAACGCCCTGAAATAATGGCAGAATTTTCAAAATTATCAAAATCGTATTTTGGCTTCCAAATTCCAAACCATATTTGGATGGGCACAAGTGTGGAAAATAATGATACTACTTGGAGAATTCGAGAATTACGTAAGGTAAAATGTTATGTAAAATTCATTAGCTTTGAGCCACTTTTAGAAGAAATAAACAACGTGAACTTGTCAGGAATAGATTGGGCCATCATTGGCGGAGAAAGCGGCCATCATTATCGGCCTGTCGAAAAAAAATGGATTCAGAATCTAATTAGGCAATGTAAACGACAAAACGTTAAGGTGTTTTTTAAACAATGGGGTGGTTTTAGACCAAAAGCCGGTGGCAGGACAATTAATGGTAGAACGTATAGTGAATATCCAAAACTAAAACCCATGACAAGCCAAACTCAACTAAAATTGCAACGGCGACAAACCAAAGATATTCAATTTGAAAAACAACAATTTAAGAAATACTGTCACCTTTGATTCACATCAAAAAGTGTTAATTTATGAGCGGTTCCAAATCATTACAAGAACAACTTGAATTAATCAACGAAAACATTTCAGCTAGTACTTTGACTAAATATGGATATTGTTATTATGAACTATTGTCGAAATTGCACCTTCTTCTCGTAAAAAACAAAATTAGAAAGGCATACTATGACGATAAAACCCTAATAAACCCAGAATATTTTGAGGATAGTCATGATATTGATTCCGTAATAATTAAACATATGGGACCAGATGCTAAAATACAACTTAATTCATTGCGTCATTTGAAACAAGCGTCCTCAAAAATGAATCTAAAAAGTTACGAAGCGACACATAGTTACTTTTATTTGAATCAAAATGAAATAGTTCCAAACCATATCCTCGATAAATTTTGTAGAAGTAGAGGTTTTGGAAGAAATATCTGGGTTTATGATGATCCCGGCATAAAAAACGATATAGATGACGTAATTCAAGGTAATATTCGCATCGGCGATCTTTTAGAATATCCAAAATGCTGTGTAGATTGGTTAGTTGAAACACAGACAAAATCATTAATTGACTGTTATTGTCTTTCTATTAGCACAGCTCTCGCACAACTTAGCGATAGTGCTACTGTAGGGTTTTTGCTGGATTATTACCAAACAGATCATGTTCCGAATAACGAAGAAACAATTCAAAGCATAAGAAAGAATCATGTTAGAAAAACGATTTCAAAATATCCGTTTGTTTTTCACCATGCATGTAGATCTTGTTTAAAAAATTCAAATTCACCTACCGCAAAACTGGATCAAAGATATGGCAGATTTGCCCGTAGCATATCTCAAGAATTTTATCAACAACTAGTTAATGAGTCAAAAAAAATGGTTAAAGACCATGATAAATTATGAGGCCGTGTGAGAACTAGCCTGCAGGATCGGAAGTCGAGTACGGCCAAGAGCAAAAGTTCGTGAGCAAACATTTGTTCTAAACAGAATTTTTATTAATTATATTGATCGGCACACCTGTGGTTTAAATATACAAGGAAGAGTTCAAACAGGGCAAGCCATAACGGATCAAGACCGGCGCGGTCAATCTGCACAGGTGCCCTCGCAAAACCCCTGAAAACGCTTGAGTGTTACTTTATTCGTAAGCGACTTGTCGGCACCATGCAGAAAAATACATTGGCATAACCGCTTAAAAACAAGCTGTGGATGGTGTCTTGTTGACAAGCGGAGACAACTACGTCATCTGTAGGTTCGACGACCAGGCGCCGGATCCGGACGTGGTCCAAGAGTATCTGGTCGGGCAGACGGGTGCA
Source organism: Candidatus Nitrosopumilus sp. (assembly GCA_965207075.1). Classification (GTDB taxonomy): domain Archaea; phylum Thermoproteota; class Nitrososphaeria; order Nitrososphaerales; family Nitrosopumilaceae; genus Nitrosopumilus. The sequence continues at coordinate 733,247 of CBDBLO010000002.1, forward strand.
AAGGCCCGTGTCTTTATCACCAGAGACGGTCGCTACATCATTAGGGAGCCGCCCCTCACCACGCGCGCCGAGGCCGCGTACAGGCGGCTCATGCAGAACATACACCACTCCTTCACGTACCAGGACATATCCAGTGACGACGTCATACCGCTGCTAAAGCGCACGCTCGAAGAGGAGTCAAAGGCGACAAACGACTTTGAGGTGTGGAAGCGCGAAAAAGAGGCAGTCGAGTATTACCTGGTCCGGGACGTGGCGGGGTACGCCGAGCTCGACGTCCTGATAAGGGACCCGCACATAGAGGACATCCTGTGCCTACACTGGAACAAACCCGTGGCAGTGGTGCACCGCGAGCATCCGCACCACACCTTGCTGGGCACGAACGTGGTATTCCAGACCGAATCGGCGCTGGAGCGACTCATCCAGCGCATATCGCAAAAGTACGGCGAACCGCCGAGTGAAACCCGTCCCATGACCTCGTTTTCCGACGAAAACGGGATACGCTACACGTTCACCGGAAACAGAATAATTACGCCGGACAGCCCGACCGCGTCCATCAGAAAGCCGTCCGTATCTGCCGTCACCATATGCCACCTGCTGCAGAGCGGCCTGCTCTCGGTGCTGGCGGCCTCATATCTCTGGTGCATCATGGACCTCAAGGGGTTCGGCCTGGTAATCGGGGCGCCGTCGGCCGGCAAGACCACCATGATAAACGCCATATTTACCATGTCAAACCCCAACTGGCACTATTTCACCATAGAGGACGTGCTGGAGCTGAAGGTGCCGCACCAGTACGTCAGCAGGCACCAGACCACCACCAACTCGTCGCTGCACGGGGAGCAGAGCGCGTCTGCAGCAACATCCGGCGGCAACAGCAACGCGGGAGCCGTGGCAGGCTTTGGCGTCTTTGACCTGTGCAGGCTGTCCATGAGGTTCCGCCCCGACTTTGTGGTGGTGGGCGAGATACTCGGACGGGAGGCAGACGGCCTGTTCCAGGCCGCCGCGTCCGGGTCGGGATGCATGTGCTCGTTCCATGCAAGCAGTGCGGAGCACGCCCTGACCAGGCTGGAGGCCCCGCCCATATCGCTCTCAAAGTCGCAGACATCTCTGCTCACCTACATACTTCACATGTCGTGGGTGCTGCACGACAACAAGAGGCAGCGCAAGCTCATATCCATAACGGAGATCGCCACCGAGCGGGACGGTGGCCACGTTGCGGGCGCGTCGTGCGCGGCGGATACGGGCGCAACAGCCGACAGCAACCACGATACCAAGATGTTGAACACTCTGTTCTGGTACGATCCCGAACGAAACCGCGTCATGCCGGACAATCTGGACGAGATCATCGAAAAAAGCACCGTTTTGCCGCGCATGGAGGTCATGCTGGGCGTCGACGACATCAGGCACGACATGGAGCGCCGCATGCATATTTTGGAGCGCATACGCGACGAGAATATTGCCGCGGTACCAGACATACACGACGCGATAAACGGCTTTTACCACTCCGACTCCTGACGACGACCTATGCATGGACGGGCAGAATTACAGGTCAGGCCCGTGACACGGCAGATCCGCCTTCCGTCATTCCTGCGCCAAAACCTTAATGAGTCTGCCCGTCCCCACTAATCCGTGAAGACGACCTTGTTTCTGGGCGCGGGCGCGTCGGTGCTTGCAGGGATGCCGACAACAAAAGGCCTGATTGACGAGGTACGGGATCGCGTACTTAATCACGAAGCATGGGAGAGTCGGGAGGCGAAAGCTCTGGCCGAAAACATCATGACTGAGCATAGCAAGAAGGACGTCGAGAAATTATACGAGAGAATCCACCGCATGATTAGCGCCGAGAAACTGCATCGGGCCATAGCATCGTACAAGATAACGCATAACGCAAGCGGCCCGTCAAGACGTCGGATACAAACCACTGAATCACCATATGGTTCGGACAACATAACCGCAGTAGAGGAAACCACAGACATTGACGAAACCATAAGGGCCCTCGAATCACTGGAGACGGCCATACGCAACACGCTGCTGGCCAGCCTCATGGTCAAACAGGAGCGTTTTGATGCAGTAGTGTCCACATACAACAAATTGTTCACGTTCGTATCCCGCAACATAGTTACGACCAACTTTGACAACGTGCTGGAAGCCTACTGCGCACAGGCGGGACTGGATCTTGTGGACGGCTTCGAGAGATCACCGCTCGGCGACATGCGGACGTGGGGGGACGTGTGGGAGGATGCGGAGAACGCGCTACATTTGCTCAAACTGCACGGTAGCACAACGTGGCAGAAGGACGATGACGGAGCCGTGCTACAAATTGGCAGGCCGGGCCTGCGCAGCACGGACAGGGATGTCATGATAGCCCCCACGCTTGGCACGAAGGATTACAGCGACAGCATATTTCCCGCGTTGCTGGAGAGGTTCAAAAAAGTATTGGACGAAACCGAGACACTCATAGTGGTGGGGTTCTCGTTCAGGGATCCCGAAATCACGCAGACGCTTCAGCGTCACCTCAGGCGCACCAACAAAAGCCGCGATCCCATGAATCTCTTGTGTGTGGATCCGAACCTAGATGGGGTGAAGACGTTGTTTAGTTCAAATGTCGAGACGAATTCGGTGTGGGGGCCGAGAAAGGATATGTTGTGGCATTTTGATTCAGATAAAATGCCGTACGTGTATGCGTACCAAGTTGAGTTTGGCCTGGACATTATACAATCCTTGGAAAACGTATTGGAGATCGTAGATAGTGAATACGAAGCATAGCCCATGCACGGCGTCATGGTGAGCCTGGCACCGTTCTGGTGGCGGTTCAGGGAGTCCGCGGCTGCCACTGCCGTCGTCTCCACCCCCCCCGCCGTCACCTGCATCTGCCCCTTTTATCTTGGTCGCACGTGTGACGCCGTGAAGGACAGGCCCGCGTTCCTGCTGCAGGGACCAGCAATCTTGGGCATGATGCTGCTCGGCTTTGTCGTATACGTGGGGGTGATGACCGCGTTCACGGGCGTAATACAGGGCAGCCTGGCAGACGCCATAACGGAGGTCCCCACGATGCACGCGTACGACGATGACGGCAACCGCGTCTCTGCCGTGTCTGAGGAGGTCGCCATGGCCGCGCAGCCGCACCTTGAGCGCCGCGGCGAGCTGCGCGAACTGGCCGCACTCCACATGCAGAACGCCGACTATGAGGCGCTGACGAAAACGGACGAGGAGATCGATGCCATAAACGAGGAACTCTTAAGGATGGGATACCGCGACACCGACAGTAGCATCGCGGCCATGTACTGGTGGTTCGCCTACCCCGCAGCTGCCATACTGGTCGCGATGACCATGTTCTCGGGCGCGGGGCACTTTTGGGAGAAGGGGTTCGGCATATGGCGCCGCGGCGCGTCCCTTGAGATGTTCCGCGCGTCTATCTTCGGGCTGGTGGCCATATTTCTGGTGCCTGAGGTATGGGACGTGTTTGCCATATACATGACCGAGTTTGCCAGATACATGATGAACCCCGGCGGCGACCCGCATACGGTAATTGACTCGCTCTGGTGCAAGATGGGGGCCTCTGCCGCGTGCATGTACGACTTTGCCGGCGTCCTCGACCCTATATCGTGGAGCACGGCGCTCGCAAGCCCCAACGACTTCGGGCAGAGCCTGATGGGCGAGGTGCTCATGCCGTTCTTCAAGCTGATGCCGGCGCTCGTCGTGTCCCTCGTGGTGTTCGTGACGGCAAAGGTGCGCGTGCTGTTCATCAGTATAGTGCTGATCACCCTGCCGATGTGGCTCGTCCTGCGGAACGTCCCGTACCTCCAAAAGCACGCCAAGAACATGATGGACAACATGGTGGGCGCCTCGTTTGCTCCATTTCTGTCGGCCGTAACGCTGTACGTGGGCTGGACACACGTCTCAAACGCTCCGATGCCGTCGCTGGAGGAGTGGGTCTCCGTGCTGGGGATAGTGACACTTGCGGGCCTCTGGCCGCTCATCCTGGCCCCGTTCCTGAGCAACGTGACGGGCACCATACAGGGCGCGATTCAGACGGCTGTCGTCAGCAGCAGCAACATGGCCATGCAGATCGGGATGGGGGGCGCCGTGGGCGCGGCCGGCGGCGCGGCGACAGGCGGGCTGGGCGGCTCCCTCAGGGGCCTTGCCACGGGGGCGGGGCAGGGCGCAATCAGGGGCATGCCGGCAGTCGACAAGCTGGTGAAGGGAGGCAGCAGCACGGACATGTTGGCCGGGGCGGACAACGGCGAGGAGGACGGCCCTGCTCCCGGAGACAGCCTCGGCGGTTTCTCCTCCGAGAAGCCTGCCGCGGGCGCAAGATGAACTGAAACAGGACGGAGGACCGCGCGGAAAACCACGGGCGGAGCCAGACCGGCACGTGCAGAAAAACATGCGGGGCAAGCCTGATGCAGCCGGATGTCCAGTCCGCCCGGGGACATCCACAATAATAAAAGCATATAAGGTACTATACCGTACATACAACATGCCGGTAATACTGCGGAGAGGCGAGACTATGGAGTCCCAGCACAAGGTAAGCACCAAGTTTGGCGGCGGCATGCTGCACGTCACCGACAGGGCCCTGATAATAGAGATCAAAAAGAAGGGAATAATATTCCACAGGTTCCACAGCCAGATGTCGGGAATAAAGGCAAGGGGGATCAGAAAGATAAGGCTGCAGTGGCCCGAGGGCTCCGGCCTGTTTGACTTTGAGTTCAAGGCGTGGGGCGCGGGAAGCATCGTGCGCGCCATCATCGAGAAACACGACTATGCAAAAAACTACTCGCTTGACGGCGTCAGCAGGGTGATATTTACAGAACGGCAGAGAAAGGAAATGCGCAAAGCCCGCGAAAAGTGGGCCGCAAGGCAGATCCGTATCGCGGAGAAGAGGGGCGACGGGCAGGCGGCCGACGCGTGGAGGTGGCTCCTGCTCTACGCGCACGGCATATCGTGCAGCCGCTCCGTGCGGATACCGGGCCGCGTCGAGGACCACGCGTGCTGGAACGACTCCTGGATTGACGACAGGTACGCGTACACGTTCAACCACTACTGGACAAGCGGCATGTTCGAAAAGGCCCCCGTACGCGGGGGCGGGACGGACACGGAGACGGGGGCATACCGCATACCGGTCGAACACGTGCGGTTCTTTCACGGGTACCCGTACGTCAGCGGCGACGCGTTTGTAGACCCGGTGTACGAGCAGGGCTTTCTGGTTCCGACCATGCTGGAGTCGATGATCGACGGCGAGATGATAGTGAAGAGGTACAGGCCCCGCGACAGGCTCAAGATGGGGGTAGGGCTGGACGTCGTGGATCCCACATCCATACTGGGGTACCTCAACGATCCAAAGGAGGCTACCGTAGGGGGCAGAAGCGACTCCCCGCTCACCCCGGCCGAGGCCAGGGTTCTTCACGGGCATGGTCTTGTTCCAGACGAGGCAATCCGGCAGGTTGGCCGGTGATGCACAGAACTAGAACATATTCCCACCCCTGGGAACATGCCGATAGGCGTAACGTCATACATGGGCGAGAAGGGAATGCACGAAGTGGTCTCAAAACCGGTGAAATTTTTCAAGGATTCCGTGGTTGCGGTGGAAGGGCATTATGACATCAAAAAATGTATATGTTTGCGCCGGACAAGTACGTGTGTTCCGCCGAAATGGCATCAAACCACGCCGTCGAAGGCAATATGCGCCGCTTTGCTAGCAGGCGCGGAGCGGGCGCTCCACGGCCGCTACTTGTGGAGCCCGTTCTGAGAAGACTGTTTGCGGAGTTCGTTCCGGATCGGAACATGGCGTTTGAGATGAGCGAAGGTATTGCCGTGGTCAAGGCGGCACTCGGTTCTGGCCGAAACAAGCATGGCCGTTAGGGAGTGTTATGTTTTGAACAGCATCATCTATCTGGTTTTCACTGCATCCTTGGCGTTGTGTGTTTTTGATACTCCGGCGTATGCTGAGGATGACTGGGACAAAAAACCGTCAAAGATTGAAGTGGACCGCAACGTCGTATACATGAGTGGGGCAACCATCATAAGCCTAGCAACGTTTGGATCCATTTTGGGCATAAGGGTAAGGACAAACCGCAAGACCTTCAGAAGTCAATCAATTGCATTCGGGATGATTTGGTTGGGCACCATCGCTATAATCTGGATTCAAGGATCGCTTATGATATACGCATGTTGTCTCAAACTAGATCCTTCTTTGCTCCATTTCTTCCTTCTTGGTACGTGTGCTACTTTAGTTGCCATAATCACGGGAGTTGTAATTATTCATGGCCCGTCACGTGATCAAGCCTCGGATCTAGCCAAATCCGGTTCAACCTCCTAGGGCCCATCAGATATGTATTCCGGATACAGCGCCCTGTATATCTGCCGTCTGGCCGGCGCGTGCCTGTGCGCATCGGTACCTTCCTGATTACTGATGGCATCAATGTAGTATTGCAGCCACTTGCCGACCTGCTTGTACACCACACTGGATAGCCGCCGAATCTCCCAACACCCCTGTCCCGTACTATTTGCAAAGCCTCGCATGCAGGTTCGCGGTACCTGTCGCCGAACCACCGGGCCTTGATCCGTTCCAATACGCCCACATTCACAATGATTTGCGGTCTGCAAAGGCCGAACATTTGAAGCCTAGCTTGACACGGCGATTGTCCTAGCTAAAAGAGAACAAGAGGCGGCATAAGGAGATGACCTCATGAGCGTTGGATGGTGTGGTTGCGTGCGGGTACCGGTGGCGCGACATAAAAGGAGGAGCGCACACGTAACAGCATGACGCAACTCAAGAAAGGACCGGGTGGACGGCCTAGCACGAAGCCGGGCAAGCCATCCGGAGGCGGCAGGGACAACTACTAGGACACTCTTTCCCGCATGGGGCGGGCTTTCCTTTTTTTATCTGGTGTGGGCTTTGCTTGGTTGCAACCCTGACTGCCGCTAATCCTCATCTTTGTGGACCGGCCAAAAGTACTCTTTCTTGTGAGCCCCAATCTGTACGACCTTGGACTGACAGAGCCACAGCCGGACCACAAACAGATATTCATAAATTGTAGCGCGGAGATCGTTTTTTCATGGTCACCCTGACCGCACACACGGTGCCGGAAATCGTTGGCACGGCCAGGCGCCTAGGGTTCGACGAGATTGCGGACAGGCTGGACTACCTGCACAAACTTCCGCTGGAGAACGGCGCCGATCCGATGAGCCCGGACTCTGCAAGATCGCTCGTGTTCTTTCTGATAAGGTACCACAAGGAATTGCCAGAGACCGCTATAACGATGAACCCGGAAGGGCACGTGCACGGGGATTGGGAATTTACAAAGGACAGTAACTTGGCAGCCCAGTTCCTGCCCTCCGGGGATGTCTGGTTTGATTATGCATCAAGGGACAAAGATACCGGGCACTTTAGGTCGCGAGAGACAGGAACGGCTGCACCTGATGACATGCTCAAAAAAGTTATTCCACTTGTTGGCCGTGCGATGTAAACCATGACCGATGTCAGCAGCCTCTCCTTTTTAGGCCGGTATTGCAGTCCAAGCACTGTCAAAGACGGCGTGCCAACAGCAGACGCCTTTTGGGTTCGCCCCATCGAGGAATACCTCTCCGTCAACGTCCTGCCCGGTGACCTCGGAGTGGAGGAGGGGCTTGCGCAGATCAGAGAGATACTTGGCAAAAAGAGGTTTGGCACGAGCCCAAACGGTCGGTTTGCAGTCTTCAATGCGGGGCGCATCATACAGTACATACGAGACTACAGGCGCGTGGATGTCAGAATAGAGCACATGCCCTCGCCTGACGATCCGACCCACGCAGGCATCGCGCCTGCAGAAATAGACGACTCGAATGCACGGTATGAATCGACACGCCTCATGGCGCGAGCATTGTCACAGTTTTTCAGAGAAAATCCCGACTCTGTGTATCCGGCACGATGACCCCACGCCGGCACTGCACGGCCATCCCGCTTTTCTGGATCGGCCGGATCCCCCAACTAATCTAGATTTACGTACTGCCGGCGTCCTTCCGCCGGGAAGAAAAAGAAGAAAAAAGGTGGGGATGCCGCAGGCTACTGCGGCGATATTATCTTGGTCTGGGAGTACGTGCCTCCTCCGGCAATGTCGGCCCTGACCTCGACCAGATACTTTTGGCCAATGGTGAGGCGGTGGTCGCCGTCGTTCTCTGCGCTTGCCGTCGGGTTTGCCGAGCGGTCCTCCGTGTCCCCGACAAAGATCTTTTCGTTTACGGTTGCAGTGACCCCGGAGTGTATGCTGGCAGGCTCAAACGCTGCTATGAACAGGTCGTCCTCGTCGACTGTGTCGTCTCCGATGTCAAGCGTGACTATGACTACGGCGTTGCTGATGTCCGTGTTGCCGGAGTTCTTGATCATGCCCGTGATGTACGAGGTGCTGCCGGTGTTCTGGATGTTGAGGCGTTTTACCTCCACCGCATCCAAGATCAGTCCGGTCGTTACGATGTCGGTTGTGGTGGCGGCCAGGATGCCTCCGATCGACACCACTATACCGATCAGTATTATGGTGACGATCATACCGGAGATAGCCTGGCGCGGTTGGTTCTTCACGCTACGTACCATCTGATTTGGATAAAAGGCGCAAATGCCCGACTGCAAGGGGGCGCCAGAGCGCGCGTAAGAAAAGACGCTGCACCCCCCCCCAAACGGCTCATCGGCATGCCGCCGAAGAAAAACCTCAGAACGGGAGCGACGGCATCCCGGCGACTCCCGCAAGCCTGTCATAGTATAATATGCCCGCTATGACTGCCAGCAGCACCCCCGTGTGCAGGCTGTGCAGTATGGTCGCATACCTGATCTGAGAGACCAATACCATGGAGCAGAACGCCCCCACCACGACGAGCACCAGGTTCAGCTCCGCAAGCAGCCCGCCCGTGTCGTATCCCAGGTACGGGGCATCCGGTGCAGTGTCGCCCGCCAGAACGTCGAGCGCGGCGAACTGGTCAAAGCTCATCACCGGGATCATGATGATCATCATCACGACTATGACGGCCCCCATGTACCCTGTCATCAGCGGCGTTGTAGTCTTGGCGGACATCTCCCTTTTCGTCTCGATGTGGTGCGACGAAAACAGCGCCAGCCTGTCCAAAACGGCGGGCGTCACGGAGCCGCTGCGCGCCGCCTGCGCCATCAGTGTCATGACGCAGTCGGCAAGCCACGAGCCCGTCCGCACCTCCTGCAGCGCCTTTGATATCTCGACGCCCAAAAGGACGCGGGACCTGACGCCCCGCAGGACATCGTTGAACTGGGTAGTGTACGGGGCCATGGCTTCCGCGGACGCAAACGCCGCAAAAAAGCTCGGGTTTGAGCGCATCTTCTGGTTTATGTCGCGCACGAACGAGGGAACCGACCGCTCCAAGCCCGACATGCCGGCAAGGTGCCTGCGGGACATGCAGTGGTTTGCGATGCACCACGTGGCAAGCGGGAATGCCGCAATCTCCCACCACGACATGCCAATCAGGAGGCAGGTGATGCCGACCGCGCCCGCCGCCGCCACGGGTATCCTGCTGACGGGTATTTTGCCCGCCGGCACGGGGGATGCCGCCGCCGCCCTTGCCACCAGGGCCATAGTGATGGCAGGCACCGCCAAAATGCCGAACCCACACAGGAACAAAAGGGTGTACTGGTCCATCATTATCCCCCCCACCACGACGAATATCGGGAACATCGCGAGCCCGAACGACCCGATGGTGGCAAGCATCTCGGCAGTCGACGCGTACGCGTCCATGCGCTGTTTGGCGGCCGTGTGGTACTCCCGCAGCCTCTCGTGCAGGTATGCAGCCGTACCGACGCCGCCGGTTGTCTGCGATACCGCATAGCCGCGCAAAAAATCCCGGAACGCGACAGACGGGTGCGCCGTGCCGAGGCTGTGCAGCACGTCGGCAAACGATCTCGAGAACACCCGCATCTCACGCCGTATTATCAGGGACTCGCGGTACATGGCCGGGAACATCGAGCCGCCGCTACCGCTACCGAGCGCCTCAAAGGCCCCGTGCAGCCCGCGGCCGGTCTTTTCCATGATGTCGCAGTATATGGCAAAAAAGAAGAGCTCCGCGTCCGCGCCGGCCGCCCTTTTTCGCGCGGCATCCCGGAGCCCCATGCCCTTTATGAAAAACATGGCCGGGGGAGCCGCCAGAAACAAGAGCGAGTACGGCGCCCCGGTGGCGGCATACAGTATAATCGAGATGCAGGCAGCCGGGATTGCACCGAGAAGCGTGGCGCCGACAGACTCCGTGGCTTTCTGGCGCGGGGAGGCAGCTATGCCGGCCGCGGGGATGTCCCGCGAGTAGCGCCCCGCCAGATATCGGTGCATCCTCCTGACAGCGCCAAACCTCAGCATGGCGTGGCCCGTTCTACCCGTAATCATTTTGGCGCCTTTCCTCCTTCTTGGTGCCCCGCGCCGTTGTGGCCGTCCGGGACGTTATCTCCCGCCCCACCCTTGCCATCCCGTCTAGCGCGCCGCCGATCACGTACGATATGCGCGAGCCCGCCTTCCTGTATGCGATGTATCCGGTCGCCGCCGCCACGCCTGCCAGTATAACGGACATCACGCGCGCATAGTCCGGCTCGTATACGGCTGCCAGCTCCGTGTCGCGGTGGGCCTGCATGACAAACGAGGACGGCTTGCCGGGAGCCCCCTCCCAGTATGCCAGGCGCTCCGGTATGAGGTGCGGCACTATATGGCCCGGCTCCGCCCGTATCTGGACGTCGGCCCCGTACGGGTATATGCCGCCGCCCGAGCCGCCCGTCACGAACACCTGCACGCTCCTCTCGTATGTGGCGGTGACCGTTATGGCGTCGTCTCCGGGCCCCACGCGTATCCCGTCGTAGGCGCCGTCGCCATTTTCGTCAGCCAGGTATCCGCCTCCTCCCCCATATGCCACGTCAAGCAGGCCGTACCCCGAGTCGAGGGCCTCGGGAAACACAAACTGCAGGTGCTCCGGGTGCCGCAATGTAGTCTCAAACGGCGTGACGAGCTTGGTGCCGTTGCCCAGCGAGAATTCTATTTCGAGCCCGCTGCCGCCGTCGTCTGATACGGCGTCGACCCTGAGGAGGACCGCCATCTCCGAATGTATGGGCACCGACACGGTGCCGGGCTCGAACCCGTCTATGTGGCCCCGCACCACAATGGTGGCGTCGCCCGGGGTGGCGGGGGTGACCCGGAACACCCCGGGCGCGGCCTGCTCCACGGGCCAGGGCGAGTCCGCCACTTCATATGATGTGTACGGGAGGGCGCGGTCGGCACTTGCCGCGGCGCCACTGCCACTACTATCATCATCATCATCATCATTGTTGTTGTTGCCACCCGCAGGCAGCAAGACATCAGGCGCAACCAGCGACGACGACACGCGGATCTCAAACGGCTCGCCCGCGGCGACCCGCGGCGGGGCGTCTGCCGTGAGGTTCATGTAGTTGAGAAACGAGACTATTTCATTCTGGACGCCGCCCCCCAGGGAATGCAGGACACCCACCAGGTGGGAACCGGCGCCGGACACTGCACCTACCGTCCCGCCGTGGTATAGGAAACCCGTGGCGGCAGCAGCAGGCGGCACCCCGCCGCCTCCCCCTCCCCCTCCCTGCTTTGTCGACGCAGCCGCCATGTCCACCCTCTCCACCGGTATCCCGAACGGGTCGACCGTATGGATGGCAAACGGAAAGTCCTCGCCCGAGTGCACTACAGACGGCACGGCCATCTCTACCGAGACCGGGACGCCGCCCGGCGTGACGGTGCCGTATGCGGGGCCCGCGGCCCCGGGGCTGCCCTCCAGCGTGGCTACCACGCCGGTCTCCCCCGTGACTACACCGTATATGACGGCCGTATTCGATGATGACGACGTGGATGCGCCGATCGCCACGTTCTCGACGCGGCCGTCCCCGAACGCCACGGATATGGTCCTGTCCCGCCCGAACTCGCCGCGCACGTCTATTATGCGGCCCTTGCCGTCGATGATGCTTGCCACGTACAGCGGCTGCGCCGTGGCGCCGAGCATGGCCGGAACCGGGACGAGCTGCAGGCGGTAGCCGGTCTCGTACGGGGCGGCGACGCGGAGCGTGCCGGTGGCCGTATGCCCCCCCGAGGTCACGCCTATGTCGTACGTCCCCTCCCGGCCCGCCGCAATCGGAAAGTCGTACGCGTTGGTGTACCTGGTCGGGTGGGCGACGTGGACGGGCTGGACGAGCACGTCCCCGTGCGGGGCCGCCACCGTCACGCGGTGGTAGTCCGCCCTTACCGGGATCAGCCGCGTGTACTCGGATTCCGTGTCAATCTTGGTGCCGTTCTCGTCGTATGTGACGGTATGCGCGGTCTCCGTCTCCAGGTGGTAAAAACCGACCGTCCCGCGCGCGGCGTGGCCGGTCACGTCGGGATAGACCCAGAACCGTATGTGGTTTGCAGGCGGCTTTTCTGGCAGCTCCCGCGGAAGCTGCGGGATGCCCTGGTGCCCGCCATGTATGGCGGCGCGGGCGTGCTCGTCCACTATGCGCTGCGCGTATTCCCGGAACGTCTCGGCCTTGCCGCCGCCGCCGCCGCCGCACCCGACCGGCTCTGCCGCCGCCGCACTGCCGGCTTCCGCTACACCGGCATCGCGCGCCGTGCCGTTTTCGGGGATCTGCAGAGTGCCGCCGCCGTTGCGGTCTATATCGCCGCCGCCGCCACTGTTGCTGCTACTGCCACCACCACCACCACTGTCCTTGACATCCCCAAACACGACCGCGCCGACGCAGACGGGCACGGACGCGACGCCGTACCCGGGTATCGTCGCGGTCAGGACGACGTGTCCGGGTTCCAGCCCCGCGTAGGCAGTACCCTGCGCCACGCCGTTGCGCACTACAACCGTGCCGGAGCTTGAATCCTTGTTTGCAGGGACGTTTTCCGTCAGCCGGACCGCGTCCACGTTGGTGGTCTGAATCTCGCCGCGTATCACGCGCGGCGGGTGGAAGGGGCTGCCCTGCACATCATAGTCATCATCATCATCGTAATTTCCGCCCTTTTCCATCCATATCGTATAGTGTACGACTCCCCCCTGCAGGATCACGTCCGGGACTGCGGCCATGTGGACCGTGACCGCGTCCCGGTCGTATACTATGTGTTCGGTATCGGCATCCAGTCCCGCGGCCGCCGCCGTCACGGAGCCGGACCCGTTGACCTGCAGTGCGAATGCCGCGTAGGTCTGCCCCTCCGCTATGGGGACGATACGGGGGGCGCCTATCATGCCCGATGCCACGATGCGCACGTCCGTGTCGCGGACTGCCTGCACCGGGTACCCGTTGCCGTCAAGCACCACCACGACTGCGGTGATGTCCGATGCCGACGTTACATTGCCCGGCATTACCAGATCCAGGCCGCTCGGGCCGGCCGAGGGGGAGAACACGGTGCCTCCTGCCAGCCCCACGTCGCCCGCGTGGGTGGCGTGCACCTCGGCGGGGCCGCTCCGGACCGCCTGGATCTCAAAGAGGCCGTGGTTCATGCCGGGAGGTATGACGGCAATGGCCGGTATGCCGACAGACACGGAGCCCGTCGCCAAGTACACGGTGCGGTCCGACATAGCTCCGAATGGCGCGGGCCTGTCGGTTACGGCCACTCCCTGATACGTCTGGCCCGCGATCATCTTGTCGGGTATGTGCAGGTAGAGCGCGGCCTCTGCCGGGGTCGCGCCAAACGGCGCGGCGCGCCCGCCCTCCGCAACTACATCCATGATAGCAAGAAAAGAGACCGCGGCGGCGCCCATTGCCATCAAAAAGTACGCTGCCTGCCGCGATCTCACGACATGTCAATTGCGGATTTGATAAAAGGCGGCATGCGCGCATGTGCTTGCATTCACGTGACGGTGCCGTGGCCGCGGCGTGGCCGATCTGCTCTATGGCAGCGCCAAGCCCAGCACTTGAACAGCTGCCCGAAATGCAACAAGCGCATGGCGCCCTCCCCCTGTTGCCCGCCCTGCATGGATCGGGGCGCTCCGGCATTACGACCGTTATCAGTGCACGTGGCAATGGAGCAAGTGTGACGCCCGGCATGATACTTGACACGTTCGAGCTGCGGGGCCGCGGCAAGGTTGCAAAGGAGTCAGTCGGGATGATATCCCAAAAGATAATGTCTGGCCAGGCAGGCGCCGTCGTGGGCGCCGCGGGGCCAATGATGCAGGGCATGAAGCAGGACGAGCAGCCATCATACGGGGCGACATACGGGGCAGCATCGACATCATCAAAGACAGGGGGAAGCGCGCCGCGGGCCCGCTCGTGTGAACCGTGGTGAAGAGGCTCGGGGGCGGGGCGTCGGGCAGGGCGGTAAACGCGCTCGTGGCTGACGGCGTCTCAAAGATACCCGGGGAACCGACATAGGAATCATGGGCGCGATCCTCCACCTCTCCTCTCCTCCCTCTTTCCCGCACCACGCGCCAGGATGGGCGACTTGCCCATGTCCGGCAGCGCACGGGCCAGACCTGGCCGCCGGAGCCGGTTCACAGCAAGTTCAGATCCCAGACGCGTCGCACGCCATGAGGGGGTGGGGGGCCTGCTCACGAGAAGCCAGCGCCCCCACGCACGCCGCTGGTATCCGAATCTGCGGGGAGTCTGAAATTGAAATTTATTTATAGTATCATGGGTAATATAACAATGTCAAAGGGCGGAGCACCCCCGTGGTGAGTAGCATGCCGCCTATGGAATGTGCTAGTGGAGGGTTCTCGGCTACACATTCTTGACATTATTATGGATACACCTTGTAGCCGTGGCCTCGGACCGCGCCAGAACTGCTCTTGAGAAGCTTGGCGCGTACGATGTCCCAGTACCGTACAAATTGATCGTTGGTCGCCCAGTGCTTCAGGGCGCAGTATGCGAATGCGTCGGCCACCTGTATTCCATACACCCCTGCCGAGTCGGCAAAGGCGGGCTGCGTGATGCGGGTCAGTCGCTGATAACCCATTCCATGATTTGTCAGCTTGCTGTACGTTCTGAGTATTGCACTCCGCGTCCTGTTGGGACCGGTGTCGGCCTTTATGTGCCCGGATGCCATGCGGTTTTCCCTCAGAAACATGTCATACCTTTCCAGGAGAAGCGACCAGGCCATATCCAGCGGCGACTTGGCGGGTTTTTCTGATTGGAGCTTGTTTTTGTCGATTATGATCAATATTCCTGTGCATTCGGTCTTCGCGATCATCTCATACAATTTGTCTAGCAGGTCGGTTTTTGTGTCGAGACTTATGGAGCCAAAATTGTTTTTGGAACCGTAGATATCATGCGTGTGTATCTCAGAATCAACAAAACCCCCAATAAAGTTGGACTGCTTGTATTCGAAGACCATTCTTTGTAACTTTTTGATGTGTTCGTCTCGCGCTATGACGCCCGACAAGACAAAATGTTTTGTATGATCGGCACGGCTTGGAGAGCCGGAATCGTCCACATACATAACTGGCATGTATTTGTATTGGAAATTCTCGTATTTATACCCGTCGATATATGAACAATTGGTGAATATTGCATTAAGCAAGTAATTATGAACTAATTGAGTGTGTTTTTAGTAAGACAATGCAAAAGTTGAAGATTAGGCGCTTATGCACGTTAATGTAGTAAAACAAAACCAGGTTGCAGTCATAGGGAAATTATTGCCAAGGATTGGAAAATTAAACTATGGAAACATGGGATAAAATGTGAATACGGAGCTCAAACTTATCACATGACAAAATAATATAGTTAGAAAAAGAGATGAAGTGGCAGAAAATGGCGGTAAGAGCATTCCCGACATCCTTGTGATCTGTATGCCGGGGGCGCGACTGCATCGATGTCCATGCGCGCCCGGAGCAGCCTCGAAGCCGCAGTAAACTATGATGGCATGTCGTGGCGCACCGCATCAACATCAGAAGGAGGGTTTGACGGTGTGCGCCGCAGGCTCATGGCATGTCACAGAAGGGCTTGGTACTGTTTTGTGAGGGCGGCGGCCCGTACCCCGAGACAGGCGCAGGCTGTCGTGGGTTCGGATAGGTATGCGTCCAAGAGGATCGGCGCGCTTGGGCGGCCGGTCAACGGGCCGCCGAAGACGCTGACCCCGGACGGGCCGCTGACGTTGGTGCGGTGAAGAGCGATGCCGCCTGCAGTTGTCCCGTGTACCGTCGCCGCCTCCGCCACTGCCGCCGGCCCCGCAGCGGCGCTACTCGTTCAGCCTTCCCACGGTAAGTATGGTGTCGCCCACGTCCACGCCCGCGTGCGACGCGGCCGGGACGCCGCCTGAGAACCCGTCCGGGCTGTACGACACGGAGATCTCGCCGTCGACCGTTATGACGTCGCCTGCATCCACGTCTGCCTCAAGCCACACGTCCAGCTGCCCCCCGTACGCCCACGCGGCGCCTATGTCCCCGGTCAGCCTGTATACGCAGTTGTAATAGTACGTGTCAAAGCCCGTGCGGGCCAGCTCCACGTCCCTTGCAAGGGACTCGGCAGGCGCCGCAGTCCCCAGCGGGACGGACTGGACGGTCCGGCCGTCGTTCTGCACCCGTATGGACGCCGAGAACGAGGGCCTGGGCATCTGCTCCTCCCACGCTGTCATCTGGTCGTCCACCGTATCGTGGAACTCGGAGAGGCAGTCGCACGGGTTGGTCGAGTGGGCCCTGCTGTCTGTACAGCGGAATTCCGAGTCAAAGCCGTACGTGGCGCCTGCCTGTCCCGTGTACGGGGTCTCGACGCGTACTGCCATCTTGCCCGTGTACGGAACCGTTATGCTGCCGCTTATCGGGAATGTCACCCCGACGCCGTAGTCTGCGCTGCTCTGGACCACTTGGAACACGTCGGGGTGGCCCTGCAGCGGCGCAATGTCCTCCGGATGGGCCGGCGCGCCCGGGTCGTACCCGAAGTTGGCGCAGGGCTCGTACTGGTCGTGGTGGCCGGGCTTGATCTTCTCGCCCTCCACCCAGTAGTACCACGAGGGGCTTCCGGCGGGCTTTGGCGTCGCGCCCCCGAGCCCGCTGTCGGACACCAGGAAGGGACTGTCGTATATGATGTGCTTTTCCCACTTGGTGTACCACGACTCCCCGGGCTTGGAGAACAGGACCTTGCAGTATATGCTGCTGTCCGAGTGGTGGTACGCGATCACCGTGTCGGCCCCCCTCTGGCTTGCCGAGCCTCCGTCGAGCCCCATGACGGCCACGTACCCGAACGTGTCTGCGGGGGCGGCCAGCGACTGCGGCGGCGGGGCGGCCCTGTCGATCGCGAATATGGCACCCCGCGCCGTCACTCCCCGGAACATGTGGTCCTCGTCGCCTAGCAGGGCCGCCATGCTGTTCGGGAGGGGTGGCGGGTCCGTCCCGCCGCCACTGCCCGTCAGGTTCTGCGCCTGGTACGCGTGCACCGTATAGTTGACGTGCCACGCCCCGGACAGCGCCCCGTCCTCGTAGCCCCTGAACTGTATCACTGTGACGTCCCTTGCGATGTTGTTGGTGAGTGTGATATGTGTGCCGTCATATATCTCGCCCCGCACATGTGACGACGACAGCGACGGGCTGGACGCCCCGGTGCGCTCCAGCATGTCCCGCTGGATCTCCCCGAGCTCGGCCTGCTGCTCCAGCCCCGAGTATATGCCGTACAGCCCCAGGGCGACCAGCGACACCATTCCGATTACGATTATGGGGTTCATGAAAACATGCTCACCTGACAAGCGTATACTCGTGCACGATCCTCGGGTCCGCGGATATGCTGTGTGAGTCGTACCACCTGCTATACTCTGGAAACGGCATGTCCGGCATAATGACGGTCCGAGACTCTGCGGCCGTGTCGTATCCCAGCACGAACCTGTCCCCGGCCTGGGAGGTGATCGAGAGGGGCACGCTGTAAAAGTATGTATCGATCTCACCCCAGTACGCCCCCACCTCCAGGCCCTGCTCCCCGTACGGGGCAAGGTGCAGGACGGTGTCCTGTATGGAGTCTGCGAGCCATACATCCCACGCCGACGTGGGGCGTACGGTCATCGTGTTATAATCAAGGAGCATCACGGTGCCCCTGCCGTCAAAATCCACCGCAACTATCCAGACGGGGCCGTACGCGTGGTGTGTCATCCGGTGCACAAAATCCATGCGCAGCGTATAGCAGGGGTCCGGATAGGTCGCCTCCGCGGCATGCACGCTGTGGCATATTTCGTACGTGTATGAGTCGCCTGTCTCCAGGTTCTCGCCCAGGCGCCAGGTCGGCGGCAGGGAGGCGGCGGCAGGCTGGGCGGCCTCCTCTGCTGCTACCGCCGCAGCCCCGCCAGCGCCAAGGCACAGCACGGCCGCAACCACGGCCATGCAGGCAGGGAGTAAAAGGAGGAGGATGGGGCGGCGGTAGCAGCAGTCTAGGACGCGGGGCGTCCCGAACGCCCCCCTCAATGGGCACATGACGTCGGGCTGTTGGTTCACTGTCTGCAAGGCCGCTTTTTGTTAAAAGCGTGAATTTTCAAATGCAGGCGGGCGGCCGGTTCGCGGCAGCTGCGCGCCGGCGGCATCCTGGCGCCACGCGGCGCGGCCTTGGCGCCAGTCCCAAAAGCCGCGTGCCCTGACGGGGCCAAAAGTTACCCGAAAACAATCATAGAGCTCTATGATTGTTTCCGGGTAACTAGCCGAATCCCGCATGCGGGAGACCCGTTCCGGAATGATGCACGCGAGCTCGGCGCCAGCCGCTGCATCCTGTGGCGGCGGCAAAGGTCACGTCGGCAGGGTCGCGCCCCGTCAAAATCTGTATAGCCGGGATCCGGCGGCCCGGTACGAGGAGTCCCCGCACGCAGGCGGTACATAACGGATGCAGGACCGCGTGGATCACTTGTCGGGGGCGGCAACAACGTCCGGCACGGCCCGCAGCACCAGGGACCCGTTCCTGGTCTTCTGGACGTAGACATAGGTGTGTCTTTTCCACCCGAGTTCCCTGACGAGCTCCGCGGGAAGGCTCACGCCCCACGACCCCCCGTTCTTTTGGATTATCTTGCGAATCAGCACCGCCGTCACAAATACGGAAAGCGTAAAAGGGCAAAAGGGCGGGCGCGCACCCTCCGGCACACTTGCCCCCGTTATGGCAATTCCGTGATGTGGGCCGTATGTGTGGGGAGCATAATACGGTAATCTACCCATATGGCAAGTAAATTACGAAAACATCAAATACAAAAAGCACCATTGTCACGTGCATGAGCACAATCGCCCCCGAACGCACTGCGCGCGACACGTCCCCCGAACGCCCCGAGGGGAGAAAGGCGGATGCGTGCACGCACAGCACCCTGCATGAGACGACCACCCCCGAGGGGGAGATCGTCTGCCGCGCGTGCGGGGTGGTAAAGGGGGAGGACGAGCAGCACATGTACGGGGATCCCGCGGCGCTTCCGCGCACCCGGACCAACCTGTACCTGGAGATGGAGGTGGGAGGCAAGCCGGACCGCAGGCTGCGTGCCGACAGATTCGTGCGCCGCAGGCACGACATGGCGGCAGTCAGCAACATATCGCAAAAGCTCGGCATCCCGAACAGCGTGGGGAGGGACGTGTGGGCGTGGTATCTCAAGCTGCGCCGCGCGCCCGGCATGCGCATGACAAAGGCAAAGGCCATGGTCCTGGCGTTCCACGGCGTCTGCAGGATGCGGGGCTGCCCGCTGAACGAGGCCAGGCTGCGGGACGCCATACGCATGGAACTGGGGGTGAGGCACGCGCACTCGTACCTCCACGTCGTAATGGAGGCCTCGTCGTACGTCGACGAGAAAACCGGGGAGCACGTGCTGCGCAGGATAGGGTTCCTTGATCTGGTCGGGCATACAATACATGACGGCGGCTGTCGTGACGACGGTACTGGTGCCGCCATGACCGCGCCGCCGCCGCCATCGCAGTCCCCGAGCACGTTTTCCATAAGCACCGAGATCCAGTCACTGGCGTACGAGTACGAGCCCGGAATCGCGGAGGCACTGGCGCGCGAGGCCCGCGCCATCCTTCCCGTACTGGAGCACAAGGAGTCCAACCGGGCGCGGGCGGCGCGGGCGGCCATACGGATAGCAAAGAGGAGGTACGGGGCGCGGTGACCGGCGGCCAGAGCCCCCGGGGGCGGATGCAGCATGTCCGCACCGCGTCCATACGGCGGCACGAGCTTGACGTTACGGTCCCCCTGCAAAAGCAGGTGGACGCGTACAGGCTCATGTTTGCAGAGGCGGGGGCCGGGCAGCAGCAGCAGCAGCCCAGCCATACAGGCGACATCCCGGCAGTCAGGGTGGGCAGCGTAGGCGACACCACATACCTGATGGCAGACGGCGACGTATACCGTGGGGCCCTGGCGGCGGGCGCGGAATCGATCAAATGTACGGTCATAAAATGCGCCGACGTATCGGACTTTCTTGTAAGGCACGTCCAGTACAACCACAGGCCCACGGGGATCAACCCGCTTCTCCTGCGCAGGGTGTCGGACTACGTGGCGGAGCACGGAAGCGAGGAGGAGTCCGCGGCCCTGTCGCGCGCGTGCAGGGGGACTGTACACCAAAAGTTCATCGCGCTCGACCTGGATCCCGGGGCCGCGGCGGTACTCGGCGAGCTCTGCGGGTTTCTGGGCGCAAGGCTGTCACAGTTCGCGCTGCCGTACTACATACCGTACCACATAGCAAGGAAGAGGCCCGACATGCAGGGGGAGCTGGCCCAGAAGGTGTCGGGGCTGGTAAGAGCGCGCCCCGTAACCGACGCCCGCTTTGCGTGGCCCAGCTTTGAGGAGGTAAAGACGCTCTCCGACTCCCCCAGATACCGCAGGGAGGGGGAGTCCGCAGTCGTAACGCCGGACGGCGAGCGGGCCGCCCCCAAGGAGGTGCGGCGCGCCAGACAGCTGATCAAGAACGCGCGCGATATCATAGCCATCCCGGGCACGGACGCGCACCCCCCATATCTGGTGGACCTCAAGACAAAGCGCGCCTCCATAGTGGAGGACCGCAAGCTGGTCACGGTCCTCCGGGACGCGGATCCGGAGGGCGCGGGGGCCGCCATGACGTACCTGTTCCCGCAAGAGGCCGGCAGGTGGCTGGGGCTTTCGGGCGGGAAGCGGGACGGCGCGGACATCGAGATGGAGCAGTTTGACGCCGCCACCACCCTTGAGGAGTTTGCGCAAAAGCACCGCGGCGCGCGCGGGGTCGTGTTTTACAGGAGGACAGATGCCGCAGACAGGTGACCGCGACGCCGTGTCCGCCATATACGAGCTGTCGAGGCGCTCGCGCTCTACCCGGACCACCAAGCTAAAGATTGTGCAGGGCGGCAGGGCGAAACAGAAGGGCATCAGGCGCATAGCCCACATACACTCGGACTCGCGGCGCCGCACGCGGGTCGGCAAGATGGACCTGGAGGATATGGAGCGCCTGGCCGGATCGGGGCTGATATCTAGCGCGGGAGGCGGCCCGCCGGCAGTCACGCAGGTGGGCCGCTGGTCGGCCACGGCGTCCGGGCTGGACATGACGTTCTTTGAGTTGTGCGTGCTGGCAAAGGTGTACGGGGTTGCGCGCAGCATGGCGGGCATAACAGGGGGAGGGGGACTTGAGCACACCGAGACGATCCCGCTCAGGACCGTCCAGTACATTTTTGAGGACTGGCCCGTCTATCCGGGACGCGTCAACCACGCGCTGTCCCGCCTGCGCAGCCGCGGATTACTCCCGAGGTCGCGCCCCAAGAGGGTCGCGTGCGACATGGCGCGGCTAGACCACATGCGCGGGGAGCTCTCGGAGGTGGGCAAGTGGGTGGACGACACGGGGGAGGAGATACGCCGCGTACTCTTACATGGAGACTGAGCTGGTCCGGCTGCTCGTGGTGCTGGGCGTGCTGGCGGCAAACTCGTACACGGACGTCAGATATAGAACCATACTCGGGGGCGACCGGCACTATGCGTGTGTGGGCGGCGCAGGCTTTGCGCTGTTCTTGCTGGACGGCGGGTGGGCAGATATAGGAGCGCTGTTCGGGATGGCGGCCGGCGTCACGCTGGCCCTCGTGCTGTACAGGTGCAGGGCGGTGGCGTCAGGCGACTGCGTGATTCTGCTGGTCATTTCTGTCACCCTGCCCGCCGCGTTTGGCGTGCCGTTTCTGCCCGTTCTGGCAGGCCTGCTTGCCGTCACCATGCTGGCGTTTGCGGTGGTGGGGTACAACGTGGCGCTCAACGTGTCACACGCGGCGGGGCTGTACCGGCACCCTGCCGCGGGAAGGCGGCCCTTTGTCGCGTGCGATGCCGCGAACACTCTCAAAAAGGCGGCCGCGTTCTTTACGGCGCACCACCGGAGGCCGTGGGAAAAACACGTTGTCCGCATCGACGACGGGCGGGGCGGCCTCTCGCTGCGCGCGACGCCCGTAGGCACAAGGGAATGGGAAAGGGGCGGCGCGGAAGGGCATCCCGTGATGGTGGCCGCCCCCGTGATCCCGTTCCTGCTGGTGTCGATGATCCTGCTGCTGCTGCTGTTGCTGCCACCCGCGGCGCCTGTGGCCTAGCCCCGCGCCCCCCCTGTCCCCTCGGAGGGGCGGCGGTTCAGGAGACCTGCGCAGGACGCACAGCCTGCGTTTTTTCCAACAGCCCTTGTTGCAGGAATGCCCTTCTCGGGAAGAAACTGTGGCGCGGATTTTGCAGGTTGTGGTTCCGATGCGGGGCATTGACGGGCCGCACCGTGCCGCACCGGGTCTGGACGGCCCCGGGGTACACCCGAAGGGTCATGGCAACAGTACGCGCCGCGGGGGACGCGCCCCCAAGGCATGGAATATTTATTAGATTAGCACGGCGTTCTGGATTGTGAGTTATTGCACCCTGTATACGGACGGCTCCGGGGGCTCTGACTGGTTTAAGCCAGCCGGTAACAGTCCGCATAAATTTCATACGCTGGCCGGACTGATCATTGATCCCAAAAGCGACTTGCTGGCAAGAGACAGGGTATACGCAATACTGAATTCCTACATTCCAGAAGAAACCAGAAACATCCGGCCCGACAACGAATACGAATTGCACTACAATGCAATAAAGTCTGCACGCGGCATATACAGGAAGATCGGCAAAAAAGAGCGGGATGAAATAATTTACAAGACGTTTGATGCAATTGTGGAATTAAAGCCGATTGCAATTGCCAGCACGGTGGACAAGGTGGCAGAGTGGCAAAAACGGGGGGAAAATGCGATTCTGCCACAGCCGTATGCCATGAGATCCGTCGTCCACAAGTTCTCTATGCACCTGAACAGGCTGAATAAAATCGGCAGCGTAATCTATGACGAAGACAAGATCCAGTTCAATCTGTTGCTGCAAAAAGCGATCATTAGTTTTAGGAAAAACGGGATTGGAATAGGCCCCCAACGTCGGCCGGACAGGCTGGACAACATCCTGAACAACATCAACTTCTGCCCGTCCCACCTCAGTCCGGGCCTGCAGCTTGCAGACTTTGCAGCCAGTGCGGTCTGGCAGAAGCACGAGCGGGGCAATGACGAGTTTTACAAGATAATCGAGCCGTTGTGGGAGGATGATCAAGCCTCACAGAAAACGTACCGAGACAGCCTGATATCATAAGGACAAAGGTGGAATGGCTCCAAGGAGTCACTCCGTCGAGACTCTGAGGAGTCTCTCCTTTATCTGGCAAGTAATACGCCTTCTTCGTATTTTAGTGCATCGGTTACCTGTTCTTGACAGTCCCCACCCTCGCACATCCGCTTAAAAGCCGCACGGCGCATCACGTCTGTGGAGATCATACGCGAGCGCCTCTTTGGCGGGCCGCCCAGACGTGTATACGGGCACGCATACTCGATAACCCCGACCAACTTCCGCATACTGCCGGAGGAGAAGCGGCGGCGCAGGCTCGCAGAGTTCTTTGAGCTGCTCAGGATGCTGGAGCATGCGGCTGCCATCACCCTTGAGCGCGTGCCCGTAACCGTCGGGGGGGACGCGGGCGGCCAAGCGGACGGCGGCAGTACTGACGTGCTGCGGGTCATGCTCGACGCGGCAGAGCCGCTTGACGACGTGCTTGAGAGGCTGGGGTTCTCATATACGATCGACGAGCCCCGGGACGCGCCGGAGGTCACGGCGCAGGGGGCCAGGGACTTTGCGTGTACGGTGGACGGCTCGCCCCTGTACGGGAGGGCGTACACCGTGTATGGCGCCCCCTCCGTGCTGCCGCCCGCGTGGGTGCACGACGTGTTTAGCACGTTCCACCGGCTCCAGATACACGTGGCGCCGGTCCGCCCAGACGACGCCCTGCGCAAGATGGAGAACCGCGAGTTGCTCTACAGCGGGGTGCGCACAAGCAGGGCCGACATCCAGAAGAAGCTGCGGGACATACGCGCCCTCAAGCGGGAGCTCGAGCTTGGCAACACGTCGGCATTCTCGTTTATAGTCAACGGATTCGTGTTTGCCGCGTCCCAGCGGGAGCTGCGCGGGCTGCACCGTACAGTCAAGCGCAACGCAAGGGCGATGAATATACGCGTCACGACATCCCTCGGCAGGCAGAAGCACATAGTGCTGGGCGGGGGTGCCTCGTGGTTTGGCGCCATGCACAGCATGCACGTGCTCTACCCGTTCGTGTCCTCTGACATGCTCGAGGCCCCAAACGGCGTCACGCTGGGCAGAAACTTGGACACGCAGGGCCCCGTCATATATGATGTCAACCTGCGCAAGAACCACAACGTGTTCACCGCGGGGACCACCGGCTCGGGCAAGTCGTTTACGAACAAGGTGCTGCTGAAGCGCTTTCTGGAAAAGCGCCCAGACACCATGTGCATAGTGATAGACCCGCAGGGCGAGTACGCCGAGCACGCCGAATATTTTGGGCTGGACAGGGTGGAGATAAGCCCCGGGCAGGAGTACGGGCTGGACCCGTTTGCCATGCTCGGCTCTCCAGTGGAGGCGGCCGACCTGCTGGGCGCCGCCACCAACGCGCCAAACCAGACGAGAAAGGAGTGGAGGAGCATCTGCGATACGGTACGCTCGGTAGGCGAGCTGTACGAGGCAAGCTCCGAGGCCGCGAGGGAGTATTTGGCGGACCTGGTCCGCGGCGGCATCTCCCGCGTCTTTAGGGGCGCCCCTAGGTTCTCAGATAAGATGATAATATCGCTGAAGGAGACGGACGGACAAGAGTACGAGGGGCTGCTGATCCTGCTTGTGTTGGCGTACGCGTGGAGGCGCGTAAACGAGCTGCCGGCAAGGCGGTGGAAGTTCGTCCTGCTTGACGAGGCGTGGCGCATGACCAAGATCGACTCTAGCATCCGCAAGATAGGGGAGATGGCGCGGCAGGGCCGCAAGCGCTCGCTGATATTCGCCGTGTCCACGCAGCAGTTCTCCGACATGGACCGCGCGCTCGACGACGAATCCAGGCTCACCGAGCTGTTCGACACCAAGGTAATAATGCAGATGTCGCAGTCGGCCGCGCGCACCATGGGCGCGGCCTTGGGGCTCACCGAGTCCGAAATCGAGCGCGTCACGAACTTCCGGTCCGGGATGGGACTGCTCCAGACAAGCGACAACGCGATATACCTCCGCTTCGAGGCGACCGCCGACGAGGAAAGGCGGCATTTCAACACAAAGGCGGTGCGCGAGTGATGCGGCGGCAACAGCAATGGCGCCTTGCGGCATCCGGAATGATCGAGGTGTTGGTCCTGGTTTCCGTGGCGGTAGTGGGCGCCGGCGCCCTAGCGGTATGGTTCTCCGGCTCGTACGACGTGCTGCAGGGCGCGGGATGCGCCGCATGGGTGGAGATACACGAGATATCCGATAACACGTACTGGGCCCAGGCGACGATACAAAACACGGGCGACCACCCGATACTCGAGTATTACGTCATGACGGGCGCCAACGACGAGCCCGCCGCGTTGTCCCATGCGATTTGGGAGCCGGGCCAGGCCGAGATACTGGAGTTTGTAATGACTGACGTGGAGGAGGAATCCTCCCTGCTGCCCGTAGTGGTGATTGGCCGCGTGCATGGGGGAGGCAGCGCGCTCTGCGAGGTGGTCACGCCGTGAACCAGATGATACAGTACGTCTTGATATTCGGCGTGGTCGGCGTCTTTTTTGCGGCGCTGTACCAGGGCGCTACCGACGATGTCGGAGACAGAATCACGTCGTACGGCGACAGGCTCGACCTGTACAAGGAGCAGGCCGCAGAGCACCTCAAACTGGTGGAGATGACGGACACCGAGCCGGCCACGGCAGACCTGATAAACACCGGCATAAAGGACATCAGGATAAGGCACCTGTACGTGGACGGTATCAGGGACGACGCCTACTCGGTCCGTGACAAGGACGGGCCCGTCGACGAGCTGCGCGTCGGCGGCCTGGTCCGCATCACTTCTGCCCTTGACGGCGGCACGATCTCTATAGTCACCGAGAGCGGCAGGGTCTTTAGGTTAAGCTAGCGGCGACGACAACGGCGACGCGGCAGACATGATCTCGCCGAGTATGGAGGCGCAGTTATCGGAGGTCATGGAGACCTGCACCAGCGAGTCGGCGTCACCGCCGTAGAAAAAGTTGAGCAGTATGGTGTCGTGCGATACCTGCTCTGCAAATGCCAGATCGCGGGGCGGTACCGCAAAATGGGTTGTCTGGCCGCCGTTGGCGGTGCAGAGGATCGTCCCGTCTGCGGCCATCTCCAGCTCGGCCCTCGTCTTTCCGTATATCTTGACGCGGTAGATGCCCATGCCGATCACCTGTTGCTGCTGCCGCCGCCGCGGCGCGCAAACTGCAGCGTCCTGCGCAGCAGAACCGCGTCGCCCGCATGCTCCCGTATGGTAAGAATCCTGGAACCCTCGCGCTCGGGCCTGACGTGCAGCACTAGCGCGCCCTCGGTCGACGTCCGCAGCGCGTCTACCAACTCGTCGTCCAGATAGCACCGGACGAGCCTGTTGCCCAGTACGGCGCCGTCGCCGCCATATATGGTGACGCGTATGGACTTTAGCTCATCCAGGTCGGCGCACGCGATCTTCCGGACGCGGTCGGCCGTCTGCGCGGTATCGACGTCAAGCCGGCGCGGGAACCCGAGCACCTTGGATTTTTTGCGCGCCCCTGTGTCGCGCCGCCTTTTGCGCACCTTCTGCGTCCAGCCGTTGGCATCGCCCGTCCTTGCCCGGAGCCGGGCAGCAAGTATCGATAGTACGGCAAGCAGTACGATGTCTGCCGTCCCGTACGGGGTCTTTATGATCCCCAGCGCCGCGCCCGCCCCCAGGGGCAGGAGGGCCGTGCACACGGACGCCCAGTCCCGCATTATCTCCACGTTGTCGGGCACCATCACCCAGTAGAGCGCGGCGGACATCAGGCCAAAGACGCCCAGCACCGCCACGTTGCGCAGCGACATGAACCCGAACGGGGTGGCCAGCGCGGGCTCCTCCCAGCCCGAATAATCCCGGAAAATCAACACCTCAGAAGGCTCTGCCAACTAACACACCCCACGCGTCCTTGCGGCACGCCGCTCCGGCCAGACGCGCCGCGCGATGGCTCCCGGGAAACTCACCGCCCCTGCCTCAAGATACGTCCAAGCCACCACATGTAATCGTGCGCGTTTTGTTTTAAGCCGGCTTTTTTGATGGGGTGGGACATCTTCGTGACCTGAGAATGGCTGGGACAGGAGTGACTTGAGTGCCAGATCTTCTCCGAAAGCGGCACGTACGACCCGTGGCATCCGCCCGAGGTCATGGCCGTCGCGTGCAATGATGTGGGACGCGGAGTATTCTGGTGTTGGAGAACATTGTAGTTTCTCTGTCGCCAGATCCGTCTTCTGTTGTCGGCTAGCGTACCCCATGTCCCAACCTACTTCTTACAGAGTTTGAATCGAAAGCATCCCGAACTCAATTGAAGAGTCGGGGAATCATGTCACCCCGACGCATAAGAGAGCCGACATGGAGGGAGGCGTAATGACACCTCAAACCAAGTATGACGAACATGTCCTCATACAGGAACAAAGGGAGGAGACCGAGCGCATACTCAAGACTGCCAGCGAGAAGGGCAGGAAGCCCATACGCAAGCTGGACACGCTTGACGCAAGGTTCATCGTCCGCGAAAAGAGGAGGGGGACAAGCAACAAGACGATTGCAGGCATCCTGAAGGTCTGCATAAGGCAGGTGCAGCGCATCTGGAGCCGGTTCAGGCGCCTCGACACGGGGCGGATACTGTACCTTCCAAGGCGCCCCGGCAGGCACCGGAAGGGCGAGCCGGGGCGCAGGGAGCACTCCGCGGTTTTGGCCGCGTTCGGCCGGGTCGTAAACGGCGCGTCTGCCACATACTGGCACATCAGGAACGCGGGGGACCACGTCCCAAAGGATGTAGTGCACCGGGTGCTGCTTGAGAACGGGCTGGCGCGCGAGGAGCGCGCCAAGAAGAGGCAGCGCAGGTACGTGAGGTACGAGCGGAGGCACAGCAACACGCTCTGGCACGCGGACTATACGCAGCTGGAGGACGGGAGGTGGCTGATCGTATACGTGGACGACTCGTCCCGGTACATCGTCGGACACGGCGTGTTTGACCGCGCCACGTCCGAGAACGCCACCGCGGTCTTCAAGCAGGCCTGCCTGGCGCACGGGACGCCGTACTCGGTCCTGACCGACCACGGATCCCAGTTCTACGCCATGGAGTCCGAGGCAAAGCGCGAAAGGGGGCGCACGCACTTTGAGGAGCACCTCGGGGACGCCGGCGTAAAGCAGATCCTGGCGCGCGTGGGACACCCCCAGACCAATGGCAAGGCGGAGCGCGTGTTCAAGGAGTACAAGTACAAGGTTGGGCACTTTGCCGACGTTGCGGGACCGCCGGGCACGGCGGCCCCGTTTGGCGCCCCCGCCGCAATGGAGAACGACCCGACTGCCAGGTTCGTCAGGAACCACAACAACAAGCCGCACGGCAGCCTGTACGGGCAGACGCCCGCGGACGCATACCGCGAGCGGAGGCTCCCAGAGGGCCGGTCATACAAGGATGACGACGGGTAAGACACCTCAGTCAACCCCGCCGTAGGACCCTCCAGCGTATGCTGCGCACGATCATGTAAAAGCGTACCTTTCGCGGCAGTTCGCGCACGTCGGGCACGCTGCCGGCCGCTTGGGCTGGCCCAGCGGAACCGGGAATTCAAAATTCATATGGAGTCCAGACATGCGTGGAGCAATGTCACGACACACCGTGACATCATTTTCCGACTCTACACATCCCGAACTCAATCAGCAAGGTTAAATCCTGCTTTCCCCCGAACCTGCATGTTGGCAGGTACGAGTTTAGACGCTAATGTTCGAGCTGAAATCGACTCGGAAAAGACGATTACGGATCTAAAGGAGCATAATGACTAGCATCTGGAAAAAATTGTCAATAGTTATTCTGTGTGTTGCCGCAGGAGTACTTGTAACATCGGCTGTTACGCATGCCTATGCAGTACCGATGATTCCATACATGCTTCTTTTCGGACACATATATGGCATGCCAGATGATACTAGGACAGTAGTGGACTGCATCGGCAAGGAGATAAACACACTACGGGCAGAAAACACGAGACTGTATGCGTACGATTCACCAGATGCTCAGGCTAAGATTGATGTAAACACTTGGCGAATCAACGAGCTTTTTAACGAGCTGGATCGCGTCTGGCCAGCCGGTGCCAATAGCTTGGGAATCCAAGCAAATGTCACAATGAAGCTGGATTGTCACAACGACAAATACAATTTTGCAGAGACGGACGATGCTGATGGTATAGTTGGTGGCAGAAACATATTTGGTGAAACGGGATGTACTTCCGGTGTAGTGGTACAACGTGAAGTACTGGGTGAGATTGAAACTGGCATACTTACAAACGCGCATTGTGGAAACGTCGTGGGAGTGATAATGAATGGTGGAAATGTCATCGGAGCTAAAAAAACAATGGGCAGTTTTCCGATGCTTTTATGTGATTGTGCCTTTGTCAGAATAGAAGATGGCATAGACCATAACATAGTCTGGACTGATTGGGGTGGGGTCCGTATATCAAAGTACGAGGATTTTGAGAAGGATGAATGGGTGGAGTTTCATGGCAGGAATGGCTACTCACTTGGCAGGGTCTTGAAAGTGATTGATGTCGGAATATCTAAGGGATACCTCATCGACGTCAAAGTTAGTAACGGGGATAGTGGCGGGCCGTTCCTTGGCCTCAAGGACAGGAGTTTTGGTGGCATGAATGCAGCAGCGCAGGACGGATGCATAGACATCAAGGTAGCCTTTGGACATGCATGGTCAACGGTGCAGCATAGCCTAGACGTACACAGGCCGTAACCAAAATCTGGTTAAACCTAACTCATCAATGAGACATGCATGTAACATATAGTGTTGATCAAAAATTTTGGAACTTGATGGATCTTCGTTCTGTGTAATTCATGACATTAAGATCTGATTTGTGAGTTATCGAGCATTCTGAAAGCCTTTGTCTCATGCCAAAAACGTTCCATAATATTCAGAGATCAGTACGTCGCGCTTTGCCTGGTATCAATACGCCTCAATGGTGCTCAGATCCGGCGTGCCGGCTGGAGGATAAATTATGCAATCCGCGCTCCTTTTCGGCATATTCCATCACCCCTTTGGCAGTGTGCTGGGTGGCTTTGTCCATTATGACGCATGTCTTGCCAAAGTGGTTCTTGAGATCCTGCAGGTATGCCAAGAACATTTCTGCACTAAACCTGTCATACGTTCTGAAAAACCAACAGCCGTCCGCGGTCAGGATCCGTACACGATGTTTTTTGTGCGAACCGTCATATCTATAGTGTGACGCAAAAGTCTTCGCGGCTGTCAGAACTGTGTGCGCAACCTTTTTTGATCACCGAACACATCGCCCGGCATGGATGAGAAAGACAGGGACCTGCTCATTCGGGCCTACAAGGCAGAAAAAGACCACCTCATAGGAAATAGGATCCACGCAGTCTGCATGGTCAAGATCAACGGATTGAAGGCATCCGAGGTCGCCTCGCTGTGCTACTGCGACGCGCGCACCGTCTCCAGCTGGGTTCGGCGCTTTGACAAGGACGGCCTTGCAGGCCTGAAGGACAGGCCCCGTTCGGGCAGGCCTCCAAAGGTGGCGATGAAGAGGATCAGGAAGATCGTTGCGGGAGGAGGCGGCATCACGACGCCAAGGGTGCTCAAGAATGCCATACGCGAAAGGCACGGGGTGGAGTACCACATAACAAACGTCAGGAAGATAATGCACAGGCTCGGCATGTCGGCCAAGACGTCCCAGGCGGTGCACGTCAACCGGGCGGAGATGGAGGAGATCAGGGAGTGGCAGCGGGACACAAAAAGGCGGATCGCGTACCTGAAATCGCGGGGATTTGTCACCGCGGTCGTTGACGAGTCCATATTCATCAACGACCCGGGAAGCGGCGTGAAATACTGGTCGCCGAGGGGCGTCCCCGTCATAACCGCATACAATGGAAGCCACGACAGGGTAGTGGCGTACGGCGCGCTCACGACGGACGGCAGGCAGTTTGTCAGGACGTACAAGGGATTCGACAAGGAGACGTTCCTGAAGTACCTGAAGGCGCTGGTCGGCCACTTTGGCAGGACCGCGGTAATCATGGACAATGCGCCGCAGCACAAGGCCAGAATCGTACGGGAATACCTGGAGGGGGAGCCAAACGCGAGGATCATATGGCTTCCCAAGGCGACGCCGGAACTCAGCGTGGTCGAGGAGTACTGGCACCAGTCAAAGCGTGATCTGCTGGTCAGCGAATATTACTCGACGGTGGTGCATATGCGCCGTGCCTTGTCAGAGTATTTTAGGACGGCGCGCCCCAAACTCGATGCAATGAAATTCATCAATAGAACGTCTCTGCCCAGCAAAAACTTTTGATCGTCACTATAGTCATCACTGGTACACCGACAGACGACCAGTATTTTTTCTGTCTTATGGGTTCAAACGTAAAGATCGATTCATCCTATATGGAGATGACGTAACCCTGTCTTTGCAGGCGTGAAACAATCTCTTTGTGTGGCGCTGCCAGCTGCGTATCCTCCAGATGTTTAACTTCCTGACGTGTACCGCCTGCAGGGTCTTGGTCGACATGC
Organism: Candidatus Nitrosopumilus sp.; assembly: GCA_965207075.1. Taxonomy (GTDB): domain Archaea; phylum Thermoproteota; class Nitrososphaeria; order Nitrososphaerales; family Nitrosopumilaceae; genus Nitrosopumilus. The sequence continues at coordinate 765,212 of CBDBLO010000002.1, forward strand.
CAAGCAAACGAAGTCTGCGCCTTATGGTTCTGATATCGTATTTTGTTCCGGTCATGCGTCTACTCCTTGACGCATGTCTTTTGGTGTGATCGTGTTCCTGCCTTCCGGAATTTCTTCAATTATTGCATCGGGCACCTTGTACGGCCTTCCAGAACGTGGGAAGTCGCTGAAGCCGTCAGAGCCGGCCTCCTCTAACTGTGACACTCCCTTCGCGCGTAGTTGCAACTACAGCGCAGTAAACCGGGAGCTTTTTCTGCATTTTTTGTATACTTTGACAAGGGTATTACGAGCATCCTTATCTTTATGTCGCTGTTTTTCTCCTTTTTGTATTCGGCACAAAGATTTTCTAGACTTGTCATACCCGATGTAATTGCCTGATCTATAAGCTTCGAGTTCATGATTATACTTTAGCTACAAAACTGTTGCACGGCACTATACATCGATATGTTATTATATATGAACTACAATCCAGTATTGTGTCTACAATAACTACAGAATTTATAGAGTTCTATATCCCAGAATATTGTATACAAGGAGATCGGATTCCGTTCTACGTACTTTGGGATCAGTCTCAAGATATTAAAATTTCATTATCATTGCCGAGTGGTTTAGAACTACATGAAGTATACAACATTAATTCAAAAGAACTAAGAAAAGAAAAAGATTTGATTGTTGCACAAAATTTTGAAATAGCAGGTTATTTTGGTGGAGTAATAAAATCGAAATTATACGATGAAGCATCTACTACCAAACTGGTGAAATTTCTTATTTACGAAAATTCTTATCCAATTAAATCTTTTGAACAAATGATAGAATTGTTTAGACCAGATATGAAAATCCACGAGAATACCTCATCTATTACAGTTTTTCATACTAAAAATAAACAAATTACAAATAAGCAACTGCCTCTTGTAAATCACGGTAAAGGTACGGGAATTGTTAGAATTAATATCTCCGATGAGAGCGAAATCAAAGAGGGAATTCCTGAGGGATTTCAAGAATTTAAAGAAAAATTTCTAAAAGACTTAAAGGAAGTCTTTGTTGAATTGATGTCTAAATTTCCTCAATATAAGGAAATTATAGGTGATTTGATGATATTTGTTGATGATCCCTTGCCGTTCAAATCTGACAAATTAAATCATCTAAAAACAACGACTCGCAACTTAGAACGAGCTTTTGACAACAATAATGAATTTCTAGAAGAATTTTCCCAGAGTGTTACAACCGCCTTTTTGAAAAATGTGTCAATACTAACTAATGTTACTTCATTTTTAGCATTCATAAAATCTATAAGTAAAAATAAAATAATTTTTATTGATGCAATGAAAGTACTAAAGATTTCAACTAAACCACAAAAATTAAAAGCTAGTTTACTTGTGACTGATCTGACTAAAAATATATATGAACCAATTAATTTACCTGACCTCACTTTGAAAGCAGACAAAGAATGTACAATTCCAATTTATCAGATTTTTAATACAATGGAGGGAACAAATGATGGATGATACCATAATCGATGTTGGTAAAGCTACTGCACCTCTGATAGGATCAGCTGCAAAACCCATAATTAAGCAAGGTGTTGAAAAAATACTCCGACGTGCAGATGGTGTCGACAACAATATTTCTGACGCATTTAATATTCAAGGTCGAGAAATGACTATTGTTTGCCCTGAATCTATTCAAGAATATTCACTTTCGCTGAAGGCAAAACAAACTGGCTTTTTTACCAAAAAAGTAAAAATTGAGCTGGGAAAAGTCAAGCGTGCAAAAATCACATCAGTTATGGGATTGCAGTCTATTAAGGCAGCCATTACACCATTAGAAAATGGGTTTGAAGTAAACCTAAACCGTCTTACACCCGGTGAACAATATGTTCTTGATGTGGAATACTTTCTAGAAGACGCAAACTTTATTGACAGCTTAGTAAATCGAGAGGTCGTCAGTGAATCCCCCGAAGGTGACTCGACAAAATATTGGATGGTTGCCCAATTGAAACATCTCGAATCATTAAAGAGTGAATATTGTAAAATAGATCTTCGTGATGTAGATTTTAATGTAGATGTAGGAATTCATCAAGATGTCAGTGCAAAAATTCCGGATTCATTTAAAGAACAATTAGAGACAATTGCTGAATTAACAAAACGAAAAGGAAGGAGTGAAAAATTTGCGCTTTACCATAAGCTCCTCCGTATTCAGAATGCTAAATATGGAGGAAGTGAGCATCAATTATTGAGCGCAATAATGAATCTTTTTTCGCCACCGTCTTTTAGAAAATATGTAGATGTTGAAAAAGATTTTCATTATTCTACATGTGAAAAAGGAACTAGTGTATATGACTTCCCAATGGTAACGTGGCCTAAATTTATGAAAGTTACTTCGCGTACGGATCTCGATTTGGATAAACCTGCTTCAAATGGCCATTTAATTTACAAACGTGGCGATTTTATGGCCAAGCTAGAAAAAATATTTGAATTATAGTGCCGAACAAGGCCTTTGTTATCATCCGGCTGATGAACACAACTTTTTTGATCACTTGACATCACATCTAGTATGAATGAGAGACAAAAATCTGTTGACTTGGGCCTGCGAGAGCAAGAAACCCCGTCACAAGCTGCTTGTAGTATCCGTCAAACGCCCTTTCGAGCAGATAATGTGTGTCAAGATATGCTCTAGAGGTACTACGAGCGCGTGAACACAGGGGCATGAAACACTTGGCAGACACGCTGGCGCGCTTGATAATAGAAAGTCCGCACCCGGGCCGCGAGCAGCCCGACAGGGGCCGCCCGCCGCCGGACGGAGAGCACACGCGGGATGCCGGTGTCGACACACCCAGCGCATCAGCAGGTCATTGCATACGTATTGTTCTGCGGGTCCTACTCCGATATGAGCTGAAGATAACGCAGGCGGTCGCCACAGTACGGGCAATACTTGCGTGACTTTGTGCCGTTGCGGTTCTGGAACATTATTTTTGGCGCATCCCCCCGAATATCGCGCGGTCTTTGGCCTCCAGCTTGTCCATGCTTTCTAGAGTCCGCATTATGCCTGCGTCTTCCTGCGAGCCGTGCCTGTCGGCCAGCTCTTTGAAGATGTCGGGGGTAGCCGCAAAATACTTTTTCGGCAGGCTGTCCGTAATGTAAACGAGGCATTGCACGAACGTCTTATCGTCGATGCTGACTATCAGGTGGTGCCACTCCTCCAGAATCTCGACGATGTCGCGCTGGGGCGTGCGTCGCTCATTCTGCGCGCCTCTCCCTCTGCCGGATCTCCGAACATTGGCACTTTACTATCTTGCCGCGGTTCATGTAGAGGTAGCCGCACGTCTCGCCCCCGTGAAACTATGAACCTGTCAGAGATGCTCGCAGACGTTGCAGACGCTGCCGTGCCGCTGGCGCTTCAATTGGAGCCGCTACCTGCGGGCCCGCGCCAGCCCGAATAATCCCAGAAAATCAGCACCTCGGAAGGCCCTGCCAACTTATGCACCCCACGCGTTCCTATGGTACACGGTCCTGGCCAGGCGCGTCGCACGGTGGCGCCAGGAAGAAGGAATCACCGTCCCTGCCTCAAGACACATACAAGTCACCACATGCAATCACGCGCGTTTTGTTTTAAACCGTTTTTTGGTATCGCCCCTGCGTGCGACACGAAGGTATCAGTCGAGCCAACATCAGCCCCAAATGACATAGAAGTGGCTTCGGTGACGGCCTTGGTACGTGTTCCTTCAAGTTTGAAGTTTATTATTTATGATTTTGATCAACTTTTCGCATATTGTGACGCAATCGTTCATCCATTCAATTGCGTTCCTGTTTGTCCCGTCAAAATTTACGACCCCATTGTTTACAGGGTAATAGCGAAGATCGTTTACATGGATTGTGTGCTTAGGAGTTACAATTTTAGAATTTTGTATTTTTACTGACGCACCCTTTTCTGCATGTATGAAATCGCCTATGTCCATACTTCCATCAGGATTCATATGTATGGGATTTTCACTCTGAGTTGTTAGCAACGAATATTCCAGATTTTGATCCTTCATACTGTGTACCTTTGTGTTAACATTGTGTTTTTCTTTTGACGTAAGTAAAGAAATTGCCTGCCGATGATCTTGGTTTATGTCGAAGATTTGAAGTAAGAATCTTCGTAACGAACTAGTGATTATTATAGGTTTTTTTGATTTGCGTTTTTTTAACTTAGGTATTTTTTTAAGTCTATTAATATACTCTGCCTTAGATTCATTTAATTTGGGCCGTGGATAGAAGTCATCATTATTAGTCCCTGGATATTTATTAAATGAGTTATCCAAAATAATAAGAATACAATCTGTGAAAGTTACTAATGTGGCTTGGTTGTCATTATCTGATTTAGATAAATCAAACTCCCTTATGTGGTCTTTTGCTTTATTTAAAAATGAATTTAATATCGTCAAATCGTTGTTTTGTCGTATCATTTTGTTTGTTTTGCGTTGATTGTTAAAAAATATTTTGATGTGTGGGGAGTGTCAAGCTCGTGTGTGATTACATGGATGGAAGCAGAACCCGCCAACCAAGCTCAATTTCTTGGAAACTATGAATGGGATGCAAGACGCCAAGCATGGTGCCTGGGATTTGGTACCGGCAGCTAGGACAGGGCCTGGACGCGGGCTTGGGCAGTTACTACTGGGTCGATGCCACGACAACCGTAAACATGTCGTTCCACGCGCCGTTGGGGCTGCCGTCGCAGCGGGCGCGCACCTGCACAAGTGGTCTCCTTGGGAGTATGCATCGGCGACCGATGACGACAGGACGGTGACAGTTGATGTCTCGAGCGGACAGGACGGCGACGCGATAACGCCCAAGGCAAGGTTCAAGCTGACGAAATCCGGAAGCGCCGAGTTTGGTGTCACGAGTCGTATCGTCAATGAGGACGGCGAACTGGCCCGGCAGCCGGACGGCAGCAACGTCGTCCTCCCCGGTACCGGCACGTACACCAACCGTACAGGGTGCTCGATCCCGCCGCCGAATACGACGAGTTGATAATCCGAGTGCAGATTACTGCCATACAGTAGGACAGACTGATTCTGCCTCTTTTTCTTTTATATCCGGACGCTGTCCGGGAGCATGATCGACATTCTGTTGTTGCTGATAACATACAATCCGCCGTTTACGGATTTCAGAGTGCAGGTGCTCGACGACGATGCCTTTCTGATGGACGTGGCGGCAGTGGGGCGGTCCGACTTTTCAAAGCTGGCGCACCGCATACAGGAGCTCGGACGCCCAGCATTCCTGACCAAGAACGTCAGGAAGCCGTGAACGGATCCCCACAGGGGCGCGTCGGTCGGACAGATCATAGTGTCTTTGACGGACTACGGCCTACCGACGGTCGCCCTGAGCGCCTACGTTTCCGGGTTCAGGACGCCCGAGTGCGATGCCCTCGGGGACAGCAAGCTGTATCCGGCGCTGAAAAAATACGCGTCCCGCGTCGTCGGGCCTGTAGATGGCACTATTTTCGATTGAAGGCATGCCGTACCATGATCATACTGTCGATTCTGTTTCCATCTATAGCTGCACGCCAAAATTCGTTCCAAGTTTAATCATACGAGCTAAGGCTTTGACGATCGGGAGATTCCCAATCTTGTCATGAACAAGACGATGTGGAGGATCTCAAAACGGCATCATCGTGAGCCGGTCCGCAATATTCTCCAGCGTGTTAGTGGGCGTTGAGCCGATCCTTGATGCCTGCGATATCGTTCTTCAGAACCTCGACGTCCTTATATGAGCCATACATGTTTATCCAAAAGCCGCCCCGATCGGCACTCTTGGACGGTTCGGGTTCAGGGTCACGGACAGGTTCGTCAAGGCATGATCCGGCACAATGTATGCACAGACTGGCCTTTGTCTGGCATGCCTTGTGATGGATCCATCACTTGCGTCCATAGGCCTGCTACCGTCTTTCTGAACACCAGTCACTGCCGGCAGAACTCGGTCTTATTCGCGCAGGATTTCCTTCACCGTCTTCACGAACCTGTCTGCCTTGCTGATCAGATCCTCTGCCTCCGAGTGTGAAACGGCCCCCGGCACGTCATACTGCAGCGTGTGGCGCGTCTGCCTTGCATGGCCAAATATGTTTATGATGTCCCCCTCAAACGCCCCGGCATACTCTGCCTCTATGAATTGCTGGGTAACGAGGTGGTGGGATCCCCTGTCCCTTGCCTTGTACCCCCTGCTGTACATCAGTGCCGTGGCTGCCTCCAGTATCGCATTATAGGCTTCCTTGTATGCAGTGTCGTCTACGTCCGGATGATTTATCGGCACGATCTGTTTGCACGACCTCAGGTTGGCGTCCGCGATGTTGATCTTCGAGTCAATCTCTGCACGGCTGCTTTGATAGCGCTCTATCTTCCTATTCTGCAATAGCCTGTTTAAATCCATCCTCGTCCCCCCTTACCATGATTATCTCATTGAGCTTTATGTGGCCTAACAGCGACGATCTCTCCTTGCTGCTAAACTGCTGGTCGTCCCACACGACCGCGTTGATCTCCCTCCCTATCCTGCTTTCTAGGGACGAGACTGACTCATAAATCCTGTCCCTCGATACCTGGCCTATGACCAGCAGGTCTATGTCGCTTGACTCTGTCTCCGTCCCCTTGGCAAACGAGCCGTAGATCAGCGCGTACCTTATGTCGTACTGTGCAAGCTCCCCTGCGATGATCTTGTCTGCAAGCTCGAACTTTAGAAATATCCGCCTTAGCTCCTCGTGGATTATGCAGTCCCTGTTTATCCTGTAAAACACTGCCGTGCCCTTCCTGGTCTTGGCGATGATGTCCAATGGCTCCACCCTGTTCAGCTCCCTCAGGACGGTCGATGGAGCCAGTCCTGCCCTCCGTGCCAGATCGTTCAGGTAAAACTCGCCTGTCTGGTTCAGCAGCAGAAAGCCCAGTACGTGCACGAGCGTCTTTGACCGGAACAGCGTATGCAAGAGGCTCTTCCTTCTGGTTGCCGGCCGCTTTTTCTCCACATGAAGGATCCTGCTCCTTACCGAGTCCAGCGCCTCTGTTTCCTGTGGGTGTACTGCTTCCCTGACGTCGCCGTCTATGGTAATCAGGCCCACTCCCAGCTCCCTGCACATGTTTTCCATTCCTCGGCCCGGGGCGCCGGGGATTGCCAGGTATGCGTAATTTGCAGCATTCTTAAAATGCAGGGCGGCCCGGATGGCATTGTCCAAGTTCCCTCCCTTCCCCCTTACCTCGATTATTGCCAGTTTTCCGTTCTTCTCGGCCACCAGATCCGCTATTCTGCCCCGGATCATCCGTTCGTAATGAAGCGTCCAGCCGGCATCCTCAAAGTGTCGTGCCACCCTCTCCTCACTCTCCCTAAGCTTGAATTCATGATTCAAAACCCCTATTTCCTTATGTACAACCATCATTCGCTAATAGGAAATGCCATTTTTAAGTGTTTAAACTTGACCAGTAGACTGGCGTGATGCACAGTTCTTCATCCCGCCCCGCTCAAGGGGTGCGGCTCTGCAGCATGGCACAGGCCGTTCTACTGCCCTGCAAACCGGACAGGAAGAAGCACCCTAGGTTCCGAGGACTGAACCTGGTTACGTACCCGGACGACGCCTCCACGTGCGCCGTAGCGGCCCGGCTCTTCAGGGAGGCTGCTTCGGAGAACACCGTCAGGCCCTGAGGAAGGCCGTAAGGCAGTTCGGGACGCCCGCGATCATACTGTCTGACAGCAGGTCGTATTTCACCGGCGCGATGACCAGAGGCAGGAGGGAGAGGAAGGAGGGCAGGGCCCCCGAGATCCTCGTGGACGCCCACCGCGTTCGAGGCGGAGCTTCTCGACCGCGGAATCGAGCTGATAAACGCGAGGCCGTCCACCCCCAGACCAACGGCAAGCTGGAGAGGTTCCACCGCAGCCTGGAGGGGAGATAGGGCACTACGAGAGCCTGTCCGCATACATCGAGTACTACAACGAGGACAGGCTGCACTGGTCCCTCGACATCGACAACTACCAAACCCCGCTCAAGGCGTTCTCGGACAAGAAGGCCACAAAGGCGATCAGGAGAGGCAACCCCAAATGGATGGAGAGCGAGTCAGAATGACGGTGCGACATAATTTTCATATAATACAGTCAACGTATAGCCTCAAATGGCAATCAGGGGTGCTGTAATAGAGGCTCTCAGGCATCATGGCGGCACGGCTAGGATGTCACAGATCGTAGGCTACATCAGCCAAAAATACCCCGGCATCCTCCCAAACTCAGTCAGGCGCGAACTATACTATGGTTCCAACACAAACCCCCGAACCGGCTTCAGATACACGCGTGTCAGCTACGGCGTTTACAAACTAAACGAGGATGCCATCCCTAAAAAGATGGATCAGGCACGGAACCACTAGACAATATGCGTAATTAAAGAAAAAATTCACACAGGCATGCATAATGACCACATGCCGGGGCAATTTGCGAAGTTTTTTGGAATTAATTACATGTGTGTGAGTGCAACGTGGGCCGCGAATTAATCATGGCGCCAAAAATGCCGGAAAAATACGTGACATGCAATTAATTACGGCAACTGCGGCCGCGGAAAAAACCCGGGCAAGAGCCGGCCTTTTCCGCGATGTGTTCTGGGTGGCTGCCGCCGGCGGCAGGCTGCCGCCGGCCCCGCGTTAGCGGCCCTTCCCGCCGCCGCCTAGGACGGACTGCCAGTGGCCGTAGGTGCCGTTTCGGAGCATGAGCCTCGCGTTGGCAAGCCCGCATGCGACGTTGAACTCGGTGTTGAAGTCCTCGAGGGTCCCCTCGTATACGGAGGATACGCGCCGGTAGTGCTTGACGGACGCGATGGCGTTCTCCACTACGACCCTCTCCTTGGACAGCCTTTTGTTGTGCGCCTTCTGCTTCTTGGTGAGCTGCCCGCCCCTCGGCTTTCTTATCGGGGTCACCACCTCGGCGCCCGGCAGGTCCTTGTCCAGCCCCTGGAACCCGGAGTCCCCGAGCACGCGGAGCGCCATCCTGCCCGCCCCCTTGGGCAGGTCCGCCCCGAGCACGTCCTCCGCGAACGACCCCAGGTCGCCGAGGAACTCCCGGGTTATCGTAATGTCGTGCACGCTGCCCTGGAGCGTGCGGCTGATCGCGATCACCATGCCGTCTGGCATGGTCATGACCACGGTGTTGCCGGTGTACGCCTTCTTCTTGCCCGAGTACATGGCGTCGCGCACCTCCTTGTCCCCCGCCCTGACGAACCGGACGTGGGTGCCGTCAAGCAGTATGGTGTCGGCCCCGGCGCCCCCGGGGAACAGTGCGGCGAACTCCCTTGGCGAGTGGACGTGCCGCAGGATGTCCATGAACCTGTGCGGGGCGGGCAGCATGGTGGCAAGTATGCGGTCCGCGACCCTGACGTACCTGCACACGGCGGCCTGGTCGATGCCGAAGATGACGCCCAACTGGTCCTGGCAGTTGTTGCGGTATTTGCGTGTCAGGTCTAGCAGCAGCACGTACGCGGGATGGAGCGCGCACCGGTTGCCCGGCTCCGACGCCCTGACCGGGTCGTCGCGTACGAGCGGAACGTTCCTGATATAGTCCTCGTACGCGTCCGCGGCCGGGCGCGGGCCCCTCTTCCCTGCGCGCGCCTTTTCGTACTGGCGCCGCCTCTCGATCTCCTCGGCCTCCATGGCCTCCCACCCCGCCGCAAAGGCGCGGTACAGCATCCCGAACTCTTTACTGCTGTACCCGGTCATCGCGTGCAGCTTTGCATCGGACGCCAGCACTCTTCTCATATTCGCAAGACACAGTTCCGTGTCTCCGGCGCTTTCCAGCAGGGTTGAATCATCAACGACGGGCACGTCAGACAGCCAGTCCTTTTCTTCCTTGTCGTCGCTGACGCAGAAATATTGATCATCATTTTTCCCCTTGGCCTTCCCCGCGGCCTTTAACATCCGCATTCCCATGCCGCATTATCGCGGGAGTTTGTTTATAGATCTTTTGATTGAGATCACTTAACCCGTTTTCCGGGCAGATCCTAGGCACGAAAATGTTTATGTTCATTAAAAATATGCCGATTACGCATATTGTCTACTGAATCTACACCTTGGAGAGTTCGAATCGAAAACAGCTCGAACTCGGTACTGCTGCAAATTCGTGATATGGGCACGGCGGTTTTCGGATCTTCTCTGAAAGCGACGCGCAGTCATTCTGATCCCAATTGCGCCTGACCGCTGCCAGCAGCTCTAACATGCAGTCATGCAACTCCTTGTGCCTTTCAAGTTCGGCCAAGTATTCTTTGACTGCAGTCACGTGGGCTACAAGCGTCGAGTCGTCCGAGTTGAATCCTGCCCAAAAATCCTCAAACAGTCTGTTCAGCCTGTCGTGTATTTTTCCGGGCTACTTCATCGCGTTCTCAGCATGACAAAGGTTTCGTTGGTTTCGGCAATATCATTATTTATGATCTCAAGGACCTCTTTGGATACCGTGAAGGTCTTAGTGAATGCGGTGAACTCATGTCGTTATTTCTCAAAGGTAGCCTTGAGTTGTTCGTCCATGTCTCCGTCCGTGCTGGAGATATTAACTTCTGGATTGCTGCGGGTTTTGTCAAATCTGTGTCTGTCTGTGATCCTCCGATTGTACTGACTTTGTTATATACGAACTTCGAGATACTGGAACGTGTGTCAGGCCGCAATCTTGCTGATATTTGGAGCGGCCCTCTCCGTAGCAGGGGTTATGGCGATGGGTGTTGATGATTCCGGAGTAGTCGTTGGACTGCCGCTCTTGCTAGGGGGATTCTTGGCAGGCGGTGTGGGTGCAGTCCTTCTCATCAAAGGCGGTTGACTGTTCGTTTCAGAGAAGATTCAGAATCCACACCGTGCCAATCTCACGAATCCACAGCAATGCCGATTCTCAGGCGCTGGTGCGAATTCATGATACGGATCAGAGTCTCGACTGAAATCCATATCACAAATTCGTACCCACGCCCCTAAACGAAACCTTTGTTGATCATACTAATTGGCACACCGCATGGTTGCAACATCCAAGGAGTTCCAAACAGGTTCACGTACGAGAGGAGCTCCTGGCCTTGGGGACAAACGTGACTGGGAGGGGATGGTTCCTGACCATGTACGTGGGCGCGTCTGCTGATTTCGAACGTAGTGTCGGCAGGGCCTCGGTAGCTCCAGGCGAAAACCGCATACAGGATCAAGGGATTGTACGCGGCCGTCTCGACCCAAAAAAACTATTTTCCACCTATCAACTTGTCCCGAGTGGAATTATCTACTGCGAATGTTCCAGTTTCTTATTTTTCGTTTAGTTTTGTGGATAGGTTTTTGATCTCCGTTTCAATTAGTTCTAGTAACGTTTCCTTTATGTCGTTAAATTTTTGATTAAATTCATATTCATATCTTTCTACCGGCGGTAAACTCTCAATATATTCTTGCGTTTTCATCATCTCTTCTTCAATCTTTTCATCGGGATAATCCTCTTGTTCTGGTTCTTGAATATAATACGGGTGCTGTTTTTCAAATTCTTCTATTTCTTGTGATTTGACATCTACAAACTGTTTAACTTTATCATCAATCCAAACTCCTTTGTCTGAATTAAAAAATGCCTGCAAATCAGAAAAAGCTTCATGACCCTTTTCGGATTTCTTAATAATATACCTCATGCGCATATAAGATTCAACAAAGTACTGCTGTTTTGACATGTTAAGAATTTTTGTAGAATTAGTAATCGCTTTCCTATGAAAATATACTGAAACGCCTAGAATTGCCCCAGATACAACTAAAGCGAATACAGAAATAATAGAAGTAAACGATTCCATCAGTATAGTCCGTCATGGATTGATGTATTTGAATGATCTGTCGACGGGTGCGGGTGCGATTTCATGATATGGATCAGAGTCTCGACTAAAATCCATGTCACGAATTCACACCAGCACCGATTCTCATATACTTTAAATATCTCTAGTTACATCACTTGTGATTGCGAAAAGGGAGATATTTTCACTATAAGCTAGTTCTGTTACAATATCTGATGGACAGCAATTTCATTATAAAAATAGGTGAAGATTTCACTGAATCTACTGGCCTGGCACAAGAACTATGCATTCCTATTAGCTCGTGGTATGATATAACGCGCGATCTAGCAAAATCTTGCCAGATCATAATAAGGCGTAAAAACCGTCAAGTTGCAGGAAGGAGTGTTTACATGGTTCATGAAATACAGCTTACAAAGGATGGGCTAGAGTTTTTAACTCGTTTTAGTCATGCGTAAAAATTGCATGATCGTTACGAGTTATCTGATTTTTTATTAATGCATAAAGTGCCGCACCAGAACATGCCAGTGTTAGACTCTCACTATAATTTAGAATCAAGTCTGCGTATGGAAATGTAATATCAAAGTAATTCTCAATAACCATGCCTATAATTCTTCTATCGGACTAATATATTTTCTTAGTTGGGTACTAGTGCAAGTTCGGGATATGGAATCTAGGCACGGCATTGTTACCTTATTTTAATCCTATTGTTGACAGGGACTGTGAAGTCTACGTGAGTCGGGACAGGCTGTAAAGTACGTGAGTTGCGGATTTCTCTGAGGTGCTGGAGCAGTCATTAAACAGGCACGATCTTAAACCTCAATTTCCTCAGCCTCATAACTGGAAACAGATGGCAGTTCTTGTATGCCGCTATGTATCCCGACACCTGATAACTCTACTACCACGAGTCCAGAAGTTAATATACAACGTCCCTGTAGGCGTGACATGAACAAGGACACAATCATCAGCCAGATAAACGACAAGGTAGACAATACAGGCATAGAGAACAAACCCAACCTGACGCGGAAAGAAAAATATCCCTACTGGTACATTGGCATCACAGACGATCCGGATAGGCGAAAGCAGGAGCACATAGATAACAAAAAGAATGTTAAATTCTGGACAGAGTGGCCCGTGGATAACGAGGATGATGCTGGCGAGATAGAGAAGCACTTCCATGATCTCCGCATGAAGGGTAGCGGCGGCGGTAGCAAGAATCCTACACACGTTTACATCTATTGACAGTCCACAAAAACCGGGTATTGTTTTCAATTCAGTGGGTCGGCGGTAGGCACGGGGATATACCACATTATCGCACCCCTCCGGGCGGCCCGGGGTGCCTGACAAACGTGAACGGATCTCGCCTTTCGGGCCTGGTACTCAACACCATAGCCAGGATCGTGGGCGAGCTTAAAAACGACTCGCGAAAGGAGGTAGCGGGCCCGCGCCGGCCCGCGCCGTTATGATGCCTGAGGACGCGAACCGGCCGCGGGACGGCCCGCGGGGGGCGCCGCCGTGCCGGGCAGGGACGATCGCGGGCGGGGAAGATATTCTCTCAGGCGCCGCATGCGGGCGTAGCCCGGCAGGGACGCGCCCGGCTGCGGGTTCCTGATCGGGCGCAGGTGGGGCGGCGCCCGGGCGGCGGGGCCGCATTCCGCAGGTGTTATTAAGGTGTCTTTTCAACAAGTTTCGTTGATGCACGCACCGTTCGAGCGCGACGGCCTCTTGCATGCGCGTGCAAGCCGCCGTCCCCGGGGGGGGGGGGGTGCAACAAAGGCGTCCTGCATAATTGTACTCCTTGCGGTCCTGGTGGCCTTGGGGTCTGCCGACCATTCCTACGCGCAGACCAGCGTTTCAGACAGGGACGTCGTTCTTCCGGGCAACGACGCCCCCCGCGGCATCTGGTCCGACGGCACCACCATGTGGGTCGCAGACGATACTGATGACAAGATCTACGCCTACACGCTCGCCGACGGGACCCGCGACGACACCAAGGAGTTCGACCTCGACCCGGAAAACGCCGACCCTGCCGAGATCTGGTCCGACGAGACCACCATGTGGGTCGCAGACTATATTGACGGCAAGCTCTACGCCTATACGCTCGCCGGGGGCGCCCGCGACGTGGACAAGGACATCACCCTTGCCGACAGCGACACCCCTGCAGAGGACAACGGCAGTCCCTGGGGCATCTGGTCCGACGGCACCACCATGTGGGTCTCAGACTATGCTGACGGCAAGCTCTTCGCCTACACGCTCGCCAACGGCACCCGCGACACCTCAAGGGAGTTTGACCTCCACGCCGACAACGCCGTCCCTTATGAAATCTTGTCCGACGGCACCACCATGTGGGTCACAGACATTTTTGATGGGAAGCTCTTCGCCTATACCATATCCACCAAGGCCCGCGACGCCGCCAAGGACATAGACCTCCACAGTGACAACGTTTCTCCTTACGGCACCTGGTCCGACGACACCACCATGTGGGTCGCAGACGATGTCGCTGACAAGCTCTTCGCCTATACCATATCCACCAAGGCCCGCGACCCTTCCAAGGACATGGACCTCCACGGCGACAGCGGCGACCCGTGGGGCATCTGGTCCGACGGCACCACCATGTGGGTCTCAGACTGGCGTGACGACAAGCTCTACGCCTACGCGCTCGACGGCGGCGCCCGCGACGACACCAAGGACATGGACCTCGCTGCGGCCAACGAAGACCCACGCGGCATCTGGTCCGACCGCACCACGATCTGGGTCGCGGACGCTGTTGCTGCCAAGATCTACGCCTATACGCTCGCCGACGGAACCCGCGACCAACCAAGGGAGTTTGACCTCCACGCCGACAACGACGCCCCCCGCGGCATCTGGTCCGACGGCACCACCATGTGGGTCGCAGACTTAAATGATGACAATCTGTACGCCTATACGCTCGCCAACGGCACCCGCGACGGCACCAGGGACGTCGACCTCGCCGCCGGCAACTCCGATCCTCACGGCATCTGGTCCGACGGCACCACCATGTGGGTCGCAGACTTACTTGATGACAGGCTCTACGCCTATACACTCGGCGGGGGCGCCCGCAGCGACACCAAGGACATAGACCTCCACGGCGACAACGGTTCTCCTGCCGGCCTCTGGTCCGACGGCACCACCATGTGGGTGGCAGACCATGGTTCTGACAGGCTCTTCGCCTATGCGTTCCCAAGCGGCGGCGTGCCGGACGGCTCCCGCGACTCCGCAAAGGACGTCGGCCTTGACGACGTCAACGCCAACCCAGAAGGCATCTGGTCCGACGGCACCACCATGTGGGTCGCGGACTTGGCTGAAGAAAAGCTCTACGCCTATACGCTCGCCGACGGCACCCGCGACACCTCAAAGGACGTCGACCTCTACGCCGACCCCCGCGGCATCTGGTCCGACGGCACCACCATGTGGGCCGCAAACTCTATTGACGACAGGCTCTACGCCTATACGCTCGCCAACGGCACCCGCGACACCTCAAGGGAGTTCGACCTCCACAGCGCCAATACCAACCCCGCCGGCATCTGGTCCGACGGCACCACCATGTGGGTCGCAGACAATCACGATGACAAGCTCTACGCCTACAAGCTCTCAGACGGCACCCGCGACACCTCAAAGGAGTTCAACCTCCACAGCGCCAATGACAACCCCCGCGGCATCTGGTCCGACGGCACCACCGTGTGGGTCGTCGACGATGGTGACGACAAGCTCTACGCCTACAGGCTGTCAGACGGCAGCAGGGACGCGTTGCGGGATTTCGACCTCCACGGCGCCAACGTCGATCCTTTCGGAGTCTGGTCCGACGGCACCACCGTGTGGGTCGCAGACAATACTGATGACAAGCTCTTCGCCTACGAGCTCCCGGACAGCAGGGACGCCGCAAAGGAGTTCGGCCTCGTCCACGACAACCCCCGCGGCCTCTGGTCCGACGGCACCACCATGTGGGTCGCAGACATTGTTGATGCCAAGCTCTTCGCCTACAAGATCTCCAACGGATTCCGCGACCCCGGCAGGGACGTCGACCTCCACGCCGACAACTTCGCGCCCTACGGCATCTGGTCCGACGGCATAACGATGTGGGTATCAGGCGAGGATGGTGACAATCTCTTCGCCTACACCATGTCCACCAAGGCCCGCGACTCTTCCAAGGAGTTCGACTTCGCCGCCGACAACAACGATTCCGCCGGCATCTGGTCCGACGGCACCACCATGTGGGTCTCAGACTGGCGTGACGACAAGCTCTACGCCTATACGCTCGCCAACGGCACCCGCGATGCCGGCAAGGACATAACGCTCCACGCCGACAACGCCGACCCCCGCGGCCTCTGGTCCGACCGCACCACGATCTGGGTCGCGGACGTTGATGATGACAAGCTGTACGCCTACAAGCTCTCAGACGGGAGCCGCGACCAGTCAAGGGAGTTTCCCCTCCACGGCTCCAACGCCGACTCCTCCGGCGCCTGGTTCGACGGCACCACCATGTGGGTCTCAGACTGGGGTGACGACAAGCTCTACGCCTACGCGGCCAGGAGCGTCGTCGACGCCGGCGCCGCCCCGGCAGTCGACGCCGGCCCTGACCTGGCAGTCGACGAGGGCGGCTCGGTCACCCTGAACGGCACGGCGACCGACCCCGACGGCGACGACCTTACGTACTTTTGGACCGCCGGCCCCGGCGCGCCCGGCGGCGCCATAACCGACGGCACCGCGCTCAACGCCACGTTTGTCGCGCCGCTGGTCGCCGCCGACACAGAGTTCGCCCTCACGCTTACGGCCAGCGACGGCGCGGACGCGGCATCGGACACCGTCACCGTGACGGTCAGGGACGACGGGTTCAAGCTCGACCCGGAAAACGGCATAGCCACCGGCCTCTGGTCCGACGGCACCACGATGTGGGTCGCAGACCTTGCCGATGAGAGGCTCTACGCCTACGCGCTCGACGGGACCCGCGACTCTTCCAGGGACGTCCAATTTACCACATCCACGACCAATGCCCTACAAATCTGGTCCGACGGCACCACGGTGTGGGTCGCAGACGAGGTTTTTGGCAACATCGAAGCTTATGAGTTCTCGACCGGCGAGCCCGACGACGACAAGGACATAGACGTCGACACCGTCACCTACGGCGCACCCGGGGGGGTCTGGTCCGACGGCACCACGATGTGGGCCGCATCTGATAGCAGGCACCTCATCGCCTACGCGCTGGCCGACGGCACCGTCGACGCCGGCAGGGGGTTCGCCTTAGCCGAAAGCGCCATTCCTTCAGATGACAACGGCGATCCAACCGGCATCTGGTCCGACAACACCACCATGTGGGTCGTCGACGATAGTGACGACAAGCTCTTCGCCTACACGCTCGACGGGGGAGCCCGCGACCCCGGCAGGGAGTTCGACCTCGACCCAGGCAACGACGATCCCAAAGGCATCTGGTCCGACGGCACCACCGTGTGGGTCTCAGACAGTATTGATGACAGGCTCTACGAATACCCCCTGCCGGACAACGCGCTCCCGCAGGTAGACGCCGGATCAGACCGCACGGCCTACGAGGGCGACACGGTCACCCTGGCGGCCATAGCGACGGACAGCGACGCCGGCGACGCCCTTACGCACTACTGGACCGTCAGCCCGGCCACGCCGGCCGTCGCCATAGGCAACGGCACCGCGCTGAGCACCGCGTTCGTCGCGCCGGACGTCGACGCGGACACCGCGTTCACCTTCACGCTTACCGCAAACGACGGCACGGCAGACGCCACCGACACCCTTACCGTGACGGTCCGCGACGGCGCGCCGCCTGACGGCCCACGCGACATCGCGAGGGAGCTTGACCTCGCCGAAAGCGCCTTTCTCATAGAGGACAACGGCGATCCTGCCGGCGTCTGGTCCGACGGCACCACCGCGTGGGTCGCGGACTGGGGTGAAGATAAGCTCTACGCCTACACGCTCGGCGGGGGCGCCCGCGACCAATCAAGGGAGTTCGACCTCGACAGCGCCAACGTTTTACCCGGAGGCGTCTGGTCCGACGGCACCACCGTGTGGGTCGCAGAAACGTCTGTTGCCAAACTCTTCGCCTACTCGCTCTCAAACGGCACCCGCGACACCGCAAAGGAGTTCGACGCCGACGGCCACTTTTTTATCAGTGGCATCTGGTCCGACGGCGCCACGATGTGGATCTCAGACTCGAACATGGGCAAGCTCTTCGCCTACTCGCTCTCAAACGGCACCCGCGACGGCACCAAGGACGTCGGCCTCGCCGCCGGCAACTCCGATCCTTACGGCATCTGGTCCGACGGCACCACCATGTGGGTCGTAGACCAACTTGGTGATAAGAAGCTCTTCGCCTACACGCTCGCCGACGGCGCCCGCGACCCCGGCAGGGACGTCGACCTCCACGAGGACAACGCCGACCCTTACGGTGTCTGGTCTAATGGCACCACCGTGTGGGTCGTGGACAACGCTGATGACAAGCTCTACGCCTATGCCCTGCCGGACAACGCGCTCCCGCAGGTAGACGCCGGATCAGACCGCACGGCCTACGAGGGCGACACGGTCACCCTGGCGGGCATAGCGACGGACAGCGACGCCGGCGACGCCCTGACGTACTCTTGGACCGTCAGCCCGGCCACGCCGGCCGTCGCCATAGGCAACGGCACCGCGCTGAGCACCGCGTTCGTCGCGCCGGACGTCGACGCGGACACCGCGTTCACCTTCACGCTTACCGCAAACGACGGCACGGCAACCGTAACCGACACCCTTACCGTGACGGTCCGCGACGGCGCGCCGCCTGACGGCCCCCGCGACATCGCGAAGGAGTTTGACCTCGCCGAAAGCACCTCTATTGAAGAGGACAACGGCGATCCTTACGGCATCTGGTCCGACGGCACCACCGTGTGGGTCGCAGACAAGGGTGATGAGAAGCTCTACGCCTACACGCTCGGCGGGGGCGCCCGCGACCAACCAAGGGAGTTCGACCTCTACGAGGACACCATCAATTTTTCCGGGTATAACCAATCTCCTTTCGGCATCTGGTCCGACGGCACCACCGTGTGGGTCGCAGACTATACTGATGACAAGCTCTACGCCTACGCGCTCGCCGACGGCGCCCGCGACCAACCAAGGGAGTTTGACCTCCATGCCGACAACGCCGATCCCACCGGCGTCTGGTCCGACGGCACCACCGTGTGGGTCGCAGACAATGGTGATGACAGGTTCTTTGCCTACGCGCTCGCCGACGGCACCCGCGACCAACCAAGGGAGTTTGACCTCCACGCCAACAGCACCGCTCCTGCCGAGGACAACGCCGATCCAACCGGCATCTGGTCCGACGGCACCACCGTGTGGGTCGCAGACGGTACTGATGCCAAGCTCTACGCCTACACGCTCGCCGACGGAACCCGTGATGCCGCCAAGGATGTTAGCCTCGACTCCGACAACGCCGATCCCACCGGCATCTGGTCCGACGGCGCCACCGCGTGGGTCGCAGACTTAAGTGATGACAGGCTCTACGCCTACACGCTCCATCCCAACGATCCCCCTGCAGTCGACGCCGGCTCAGACCAGACAGTCGACGAGGGCGACGCGGTCGCGCTGGCCGGCACGGCGACTGACCCCGACGGCGACGACCTCACGTACTCCTGGGCCGTCAGCCCCCCCACCCCGGACATCACGATAAACGGCGGCGACACCCTGAGCCCCACCTTTACGGCCCCAGAGGTCGACGCGGACACCGAGTTCGCCTTCACGCTCACCGCCAGCGACGGCACGGCCGCGGCGTCAGACGCGGTAACGGTAACAGTCCGGCACGCCAACGCGCCCCCGCAGGTAGACGCCGGGGCGGACCGCACGGCCTACGAGGGCGACGCGGTCGCGCTGGCCGGCACGGCGACTGACCCCGACGGCGACGACCTCACGTACTCCTGGGCCGTCAGCCCCCCCACGCCCGCCATCACGGTAAGCGGCGGCGACACCCTGAACCCCACCTTTACGGCGCCGGGCGTCGACGCCGACACGGCCTTCACCTTCACGCTCACCGCCAGCGACGGCACTGTAGATGCCGCCGACGCCCTCATAGTGACGGTCCGCAACGTCGGCGCGCAGGAGCCCGTCGCCGACGACACGCCGGAAAGCGCCCTCACGGTCAGGGCGGGGCCGGCCCAGGTGGTGCCGGAGGGCGGCACGGTGGTGCTGTCGGGCGCCGCCGCGTCCCCGGGCGGAGGAGACATCGCGTACGCGTGGAGCCACAACGGCCCCCCAGCACTGGCGCTCTCCGGCGCCGCCTCCCAGACCGCCAGCTTTACGGCGCCCCGGGTGGACCGCGACTGGCACGTCACCTTCAGGCTGACGGCAAGCGACGGCGAGCACTCGGCGTATGACACCGTGCTGGTCATAATCAGGGACATGCAGGCGGCGCGGCAGCAGAACGCGGCGCCGTCCCTCGCCCTCCCGGGCGGCCCGTACGTGCAGCTCATGAGGGGCGCCGCCTACCAGGGCCCCTCGTGCCACGACGCCGAGGACGGGATTATCGCGGGCATCTCCTCCACGGGCGCGGTCGACACCGGGACCCCGGGCACCTATACGGTCACGTACACCTGCACCGACAGCGGCGGCCTCTCGGACTCCGCGTCGCAGACCGTGGTGGTACACGCCTACAGGGCCCAGGTCGTCATGGGCCCGCCGAACCCCGCGATACTCGAGGTGGGCGCCCCCTACTCGGACCCCGGAGCCTCCTGCGAGTTCCCCGACGGCTCAAGCGGCCCCGCCGCCGTGGCGCGCAGCACCGTGGACACGTCGAGGCCCGGCACGTACCTGGTCTCGTACGCGTGCAGCGGCCCGGAAGGCGAGGTCCTTGCCGCCGAGTCCAGGCGCGTCATAGTCAAGAGCCCCGGCGCCGACCTGGCGCCGGTCATACACCCCCCGTCGCCGATGACCATAACCGCGGGCCAGGCGTGGACCGACCCCGGCATAACCTGCACCGACGACCTCGACCCGGACCCCGTCGTGAGGGTGGCGGCCACGGACCTCGACATCTGGACGCCGGGCGAGTACCGCGTATACTACACGTGCACCGACGACGCCGGGAACGGGGCCACGGCCTCCCGGGTAGTCACGGTCGCGCCGCGGCAGTAGCGCGCCGCCGCCCATCACGCCGGTCCGCGAGGCGGCGCTCATGCCCGGGGCAGGCCGGACCCCCCCAGGAATCCGGACCGGCGCATCCAAAGAAGGGAGCCCCCCCACGCCGGCGGGCTCGCGCCGCCGGCATAAAGATCACATGACCAACCCTGCAGTCTGGGAAGGGCGCCGAGTTCATACGTATGCGCCCCCCACCCCGCCCATACCTTGGCGCACCGGTTGCGGCTCTGGACGGCCCTCCCCGTAACTGGTTGGGTTGAGCACGAGGCCAGACTTTCCAGATCATCAGATCTATCGTACTGGGCACGCACAGACGCAGTGTCAAGCCCCTCCGGGGTCAAGCTGCTGCGAGACGAGCTCGCACGGGTCACGGCGGGGGTCAAAGAGGGATGCGGCCCTGGAGCAGCTGAACATACAGAACGAGCGGATGAGGGGTCAGCTGGGCGGGGGAGGCGGGCGCATCACATGCTACGAGAGCCCGCACAGCCCGCCGTCTGCCAGCCCCATCCCCGAGAGGCGGAAGAAGGCGGCCCCAAGGAAGGACCCGGCGGACTACAGGAGGCCCGGGCGGAGGCCGGGGCGCGGGGGCGTCTCGCGCGGCCGCAGGCCGTCGCCGACCGTACACCACGTCCCCGGCAAGTGCGGGGGTGCGGCCGCGTCACGGAGGCCCCGTCGCTGTACGAGGACGGCGTCGGGGTTGCAGTCAGGGGGACGTCACTCGGGCCCGTCCTCGCCTCAAGGGCGGTGCAGATGTGGGAGAAGCACGTGAGCACGAGCGGGATCGCGGACATACTGAACGACGCCTTCGGGATTCAACTCGGGAGGGCCGCGGCGCAGGGCGCGCTGGCGGCCGCGGCGCACGAATTGGCACCAGCGCCTGTAACTGGTTAGAATACCTGATAACCCCTTCGACGTACCAGCCGTGATGAAGCGACCCCTGGCGGACTATGGGACAATGCACCCTTTGGTTAGAATGGGGCAATCCGAGCTGCTGTATGACTGGGCTGCGAGCCCTGATAGGAGTGTGCAGCTTCCGTTTCGTCAAAAATGCATCCGACCAGGAGGTGATGGCAAAGGATGAAGATGGGCATAGGAATCGACATCAGCAAGAAAAAGTGTGACTATTGCATAATCAACGGCAGGGGAAGGGTCCTCTAGCGTGGACAGTATCTTAACACGCAAAAGGATGCAGGGCGGTGTGCGCGGACCATACTTGCCAAGTATGGCAGGATGGGAAACTGCACGGCCGCGTGTGGGACCACCGCCAACATGTGGATTGCGACGGCCGACGCATTTGAGCGCGCCGGCATTGGGATCAAGCTTGCCAACTCATACAAGATGGCGCTGATCAACAAGACCGGAAAAAAGACCGACAAGATCGACGCCGAGAAGATAGCGCAGATACTCAGGATGGGCTCGATACCGGAGTGCTACGTGCCGCCGGCGCGCACGCGCGGCGTCAGGAACATGGTGCGGCAGCATGTCCGTCTGGTGCAGGCAAGGACCAGGGTGGTAAACCGGGTACACAGCCTGCTTGACGCGCACGGCAAGACCGTGCATGCGGCCAACATGTACTCGCACAAGGCACTGTCCTACCCGGACTCGCTCAGTCTTGGCGACGCGCAGGACGACTTTGTGCTGAGGCAGTGTGTCAGAAGGATGAGGCACTACACAAGCGAGATTACGGAGATCGACAGGCAGTTGGAGGCAGAGGCAGCGCAGAACGAGGATGCAAAGCTGCTTGCCAGCATGACCGGCATTGGAATCTACACGGCCATGCTCCTGGCATCTGAGATATCCGAAATATCAAGGTTTGAGACTCCAAAACAGATGATCTCGTGGGCGGGACTGTGTCCGACCGTCAGGCAGTCCGGCAACGAGATGCGCCTTGGAAGGATAAAGAAGCTTGGCACCGACGGCCTGGTCAACTGGGCGGTGTGCGAGGCGGCCAACGTGGCAGTCAAGTACGACGCGAGGATGAAGGCCGCATACGAGGCCGCATGCAGGCGGCACGCTGGCAAGCACATGCTTGGGATCGTTGTGGTGGCCCACAAGATGGTCACCATAATGTGGCACATGCTGAAAAACCGAACCCCATACGAGTCGCGCAACGATGATCTGTACAGGCGCAAGCTGGCCAGACTGGAGAAAAGACGGCAGGGCAAGGCATAGCCACTGCACATGCACGTGTACATACCAACCTCTAGCGTTAGCTATAAACAGCATGTCCCCCTCCTAGGCGTGAGACGGATGGAATATCGGAAAGATCCGGCTCGTACGTTCAGGGGTTATCATAGGAGGAGGTTCCGCTCAGGATATTCGGCGGCATGCCCGACACGTTGAGGCCCCGCTTCCTCCACGTCGGCACGCACGTCACTATGTATGAGAACGTCCTGGCGCCCTCCAGGCTGGCGATCCTGAACCGGATCTTCCGGGCCATGTCCACCTTCCTCAGCATCCGCTCGGACTCGTTGTTGGTCGGGTCCACCCCCGGGCAGTTGACGAACGTGAACAGGAAGGGCGCGGCGTTGGCAGGCTTCGTGGCAAACGTTGCGCCCGCGGCGCGCAGGCCGAACCGCCGCGCGATGGCAGCGGCGGCCGCGGCCGCTTCCATGGGCCCCGTGCCCACCTCGGGGCCGCCGGGGCCGCGCCGCCCGAGCTTGGCGTCGCGGTACAGCCGTACCAGAGCCGTGCAGCGCGGCCAGCTCCGGGGCCGCTTCCCCGTGCTCCCTGGCCGGCGCGCCGGACTCGCGCAGTATGTGGGCCCGGCACCGCTGCCTGGCGGCATACCCGGCATACCCGGAGTACCCGTCGCACGCCGGGGGCTTGTCGCGGTACGGCTCGACGCGGTCCATCACGACGCCTGCGCGCGACGGCGGGGCGTGCACGACAACGGAGTCCCCGCCAATGACGGCCCACACGTAGCCGCCCCCGCGCGGGAACCCGTACGTCGTCTCGTCGGCCTTGAGGTTCGGGGCCCCGCCCAGCGACCCCGCGATGCCGTCCCTCTCGGCCTGCAGCGCCCTGCCCGCGGCCGCCAGCGCGCCCTGCACCGCGGCCCTTCCGAGGTTTGTCCCGAAGGCGTCGTTCAGAATGTCCGCGATCCCGCTCGTGCTCACGTGCTTCTCCCACATCTGCACCGCCCTTGATACGCGGACGGGCCCGAGGGACGTCCCCCTGACTGCAACCCCGACGCCGTCCTCGTACAGCGACGGGGCCTCCGTGGCGCGGCCGCACCCCCCGCACTTGCCGGGGACGTGGTGTACGGTCGGCGACGGCCTGCGGCCGCGCGAGACGCCCCTGCGCCCCGGCCTCCGCCCGGGCCTCTTGCAGTCCGCCGGGTCCTTCCTTGGGGCCGCCTTCTTCCGCCTCTCGGGGATGGGGCTGGCAGACGGCGGGCTGTGCTGGCTCTCGTAGCATGTGATGCGCCCGCCTCCCCCGCCCAGCTGCCCACTCGGCTGCCCGTTCTGCACCTTCAGCTGCCCAATCTCGATCCTCGTCTGCCCGTTCTGCACCTTCAGCTGCTCCGGGGCCGCATCCCTCTTTGACCCCCGCCGTGACCCGTGCGAGCTCGTCTCGCAGCAGCTTGACCCCGGAGGGGCTTGACACTGCGTCTGTGCGTTCCCAGTACGATAGATCTGATGATCTGGAAAGTCTGGCCTCGTGCTCAACCCAACCAGTTACAGCAAAATGGGGGACAGGCGGGTTCTGGTCCGCACCTGCAATGGCGGCCCGCTCATACTGAAACCGCCGCAGCCGCATCCTACGACTGGGTGGATAGCCTGACGAAGTTGGAGGCGCCCGACTCGCCGTGCCCGTTGATTGCGATTATCCTGAAGACGTAGACGGTCTCCGGGTCGAGGCCGGCGACCGCGTAGGAGGTGCCCGGCGCGCCGGTGTCCTCGACCAGCACCGAGAGCCGGTCCTCGGTGGCCGGCGTCCTGGACATTATCTTGTAGCCGGTTATCGAGCCGTCACCGGGGTCGTCCCAGGTCAGGGTGATGGTCGCGTTGGCGGAGGTCGCCTGGAGGTTCCGGGGGGCGGCCGGCGGGCTGGCCGGGATGTCGTTTGTGGCGGCGACCGCCGCCGTGCCGGAAGACAGCCTGACGAAGTTGGAGGCGCCCGACTCGCCGTGCCCGTTGATTGCGATTATCCTGAAGACGTAGACGGTCTCCGGGTCGAGGCCGGCGACCGCGTAGGAGGTGCCCGGCGCGCCGGTGTCCTCGACCAGCACCGAGAGCCGGTCCTCGGTGGCCGGCGTCCTGGACATTATCTTGTAGCCGGTTATCGAGCCGTCACCGGGGTCGTCCCAGGTCAGGGTGATGGTCGCGTTGGCGGAGGTCGCCTGGAGGTTCCGGGGGGCGGCCGGCGGGCTGGCCGGGATGTCGTTTGTGGCGGCGACCGCCGCCGTGCCGGAAGACAGCCTGACGAAGTTGGAGGCGCCCGACTCGCCGTGCCCGTTGATTGCGATTATCCTGAAGACGTAGACGGTCTCCGGGTCGAGGCCGGCGACCGCGTAGGAGGTGCCCGGCGCGCCGGTGTCCTCGACCAGCACCGAGAGCCGGTCCTCGGTGGCCGGCGTCCTGGACATTATCTTGTAGCCGGTTATCGAGCCGTCACCGGGGTCGTCCCAGGTCAGGGTGATGGTCGCGTTGGCGGAGGTCGCCTGGAGGTTCCGGGGGGCGGCCGGCGGGCTGGCCGGGATGTCGTTTGTGGCGGCGACCGCCGCCGTGCCGGAAGACAGCCTGACGAAGTTGGAGGCGCCCGATTCGCCGTGCCCGTTGATTGCGATTATCCTGAAGACGTAGACGGT
This sequence comes from Candidatus Nitrosopumilus sp., assembly GCA_965207075.1. Taxonomy (GTDB): domain Archaea; phylum Thermoproteota; class Nitrososphaeria; order Nitrososphaerales; family Nitrosopumilaceae; genus Nitrosopumilus. The sequence continues at coordinate 790,944 of CBDBLO010000002.1, forward strand.
CTCCGGGTCGAGGCCGGCGACCGCGTAGGAGGTGCCCGGCGCGCCGGTGTCCTCGACCAGCACCGAGAGCCGGTCCTCGGTGGCCGGCGTCCTGGACATTATCTTGTAGCCGGTTATCGAGCCGTCACCGGGGTCGTCCCAGGTCAGGGTGATGGTCGCGTTGGCGGAGGTCGCCTGGAGGTTCCGGGGGGCGGCCGGCGGGCTGGCCGGGATGTCGTTTGTGGCGGCGACCGCCGCCGTGCCGGAAGACAGCCTGACGAAGTTGGAGGCGCCCGATTCGCCGTGCCCGTTGATTGCGATTATCCTGAAGACGTAGACGGTCTCCGGGTCGAGGCCGGCGACCGCGTAGGAGGTGCCCGGCGCGCCGGTGTCCTCGACCAGCACCGAGAGCCGGTCCTCGGTGGCCGGCGTCCTGGACATTATCTTGTAGCCGGTTATCGAGCCGTCACCGGGGTCGTCCCAGGTCAGGGTGATGGTCGCGTTGGCGGAGGTCGCCTGGAGGTTCCGGGGGGCGGCCGGCGGGCTGGCCGGGATGTCGGTTATGGTGACGACCGCCGTGTCGGAGGCGGAGGCGCCGTGTTGGTCGGTGGCCGTCAGCGTCAGGGAGACTGCGGCAGTCGAGTTGACCTGCGGGGCGGCAAAGCTGGTGGCCGGCGAGGTGGCGTTCTCAAGCTGTATGGCCGGGCCGGTGGCGTTGTGGGTCCACAGGTAGGCCAGGCCGTCGCCGTCCCGGTCGGTGGCGCCGCCCGACAGGGCGACCGTCTCGCCCTCGTTGACGGACTGGTCGGGGCCCGCGTCGACTGACGGCGGGGAGTTGTAGCCGCGGACCGCGCCGAGGGCGGCCGCGTCCACCACGTACGACTGGTCCTCGCCGGTGGGAGCGAGGGCGGCCAGCGGATTGCCCGCCAGGTCGGCCACGGCGCCGTACGGGGCGATGCCCAGGCCGTAGGTGCCGTTCCGGGCGGCCGAGACGGTCACGGTATACTCGCTGCCGCCGCCGGTCAGGCCGGTCACGGCGGCGCCGGCGTCGTCGTACCCGACCTCCAGTGTCCATTCGTTGAGGACTCCCGTATCGGCCTCCACAAGGTCGTGCACGCGCAGCGTCCAGTCTCCCGCGGTCCGGGCGCCGGCAAGGTCCGGCGCGTACGTGCCCGCGATGCCGCCTGCGCCTGCGCCGGCTGGATCGTGCAGCAGCGCGGCCCTTCCGTCCGGCGAGATCAGATCGATCCTGAGATCGCTGGCGTAGGGGTGCGTTACGTTCAGGCGGACCGAGACGGCCTTGGCGGGTCCGAGGTCGGGGACGCTGATCGCGTCGAGCACGGGGCTTCCGGCATCGTACTGCCTCGGATTGCCCGGGCCCTTCTGGTGCAGGGGCGGGATGGACGGGTGCGTGGAACGGCTGGCGTCCGGTATGGCGAGCGACGGCGCCGACGTCTGCGAGAACCGCCCGGGCGTGACCGCGTCGCCGGACACGGCCAGAAAGTCGGCCATGTCCACGCCGGCGACCGGCTCGCTGAAGGACACGTCGAATGACAGCAGGCGGTCCGGGGCGGCCTGCGCCGCCCCGCCGCTCCGCGTGAAGGACTTGACGGTCGGGGGGCCGGTGAGCACCGTGTACGACTGGTCCTCGCCGGCGGGGGCGGTCCCGGCCAGCCGGTTGCCCTCCGGGTCGGCTATGCCGTTGTCCGGGGCGACGTCCAGGCCGTAGGTGCCGTCCCGGGCGGCCGAGACGGCCACGGCGTACTCGCTGCCGCCGCCGGTCAGGCCGGTCACGGCGGCGCCGGTGTCGTTGTAGGAGACCGTGACGGTCCACCCGTTCAGCACGCCCGAGTCCTGCCGGTCAAGGTCGCGCACGTGGAGCGTCCAGTCGCCTGCCGCCTCCACGCCGGCAAAGTCCGGCTCGTACGTCCGGCGCAGGTCCTGGCCCGCCGCGCCCGCGCGGTCGTGCAGCGCCCTGGAGGTTCCGTCCGGCGAGACCAGGCTCACCCTGAGATCGCCTATGAACGAGTGCGTTATGTCGAGGTCGACGGATACGGAGGCGACTGCGCCCGGGCGCCCAACCGCGACGGCGTCGCGGATCGTCGTCCCGAACGGTATGGGCGCAGACGGCGTGCTGGAATAGGCGGATCTCTCGTATTCGAGCGGCTCCTCGAGGACCGGCACAAAGTCGCCCCGGTCCACCCCGGTGACCGGCCTGCTGAAGTTGACGTGGAACACCACGTCCCCGCTGCCGGTGATCCGGCCCTCGGGGGATCCCTTGGTGATGGACTCCACGGCGGCGGCGGGTGCCTCCGGTTCGTCGGCGGCGACCTCGATGGCCAGGTCGGCGGTGGCGGCGGCAATCCCGCTGCCGCCGACGCCGTAGACCGCGCCCCGTCCGATGTCCAGCTGCGGGGACGCCATCAGGGCAAGGTCGGCCCGCTGCCGGGCGGAGAGCGTGGCCGTGACGGTCGGGCCCGAGGATCCCCCGGGCAGGGCCCCGTCCAGCGCGATGCCCCCCTCGGACCGGCCGGCGTCCCTGATGTGGAGGCGGTCGTAGTGGACGGTCCCGTTGAGCGGCTCGCTGAAGGTGATGGACAGCCGTCCGGTCGCGGCCGAGTATGCGGCCGAGGAGAACTTTGGCCCTCCGGCCGACCCTCCCGCCCCCTCGAAGGCCACCTCGAGCACGTTGGAGGCGGTGTTGGCGTTGCCGGCCGGGTCGGAGACGAGGCCGGCCGGTATCCGGGCGGCGACCAGGCCGTCGCCGGCCGGGGTCAGCGTGAAGGCGAAGGTGAGGTTGCCCGAGACGTGCCGCAGGCCCGAGGCGGTGCCGCCGGTGACGGACACGTCGTCGCCCAGGTCGAAGGTGGCCGCGTCGATGGCCTCGCCGAAGTCGACGTCCACCCGGACGGAGCCGGCGCTGGTCGGGGAGGGGGAGGCGGTGCTCAGCGACGGCGCCGGCCCTGTCGTGTCACGGACGGCTATCGGGTTGCCGGCCGAGGCCGCTATCGGGTTGCCGGAGGCGTCGGAGACGGCGCCCGCGTCGATGTCCAGCTGCGGCGCCGCCAGGTCCGCGAGGGATGCGCGCTGCGGGCCGGTGAGGGTGACGGCCAGGGAGCGGCCGTCGACTGACGGGGCGGCCCCGGCCAGGGTCACGCCGCCGCTGCCGCCGGACCGGCCGGCGTCCCTGATGTGGAGGCGGTCTAGGTGGACGGTCCCGTTGAGCGGCTCGCTGAAGGCGATCGCCAGCGTGCCGTTGGCCGCGTGGTATGCGGCCCAGAGCGGGGCGGGCGGGGACGAGTCGCCCCCCACGGTGACCAGGACGGTCCGTGAGTGGGTCGCGGCGCCGGCCCCCTCCCCCAGGACGCCCCTGGCGGTGATGGTGACGTTGTAGCTGCCCGGCGCGGGGTCCAGGCCGGCCTTGACTGCCAGCGCCCCGTCGGCCACCACGAAGAGGCCGCCGCCCTCCGCGGACTCGTCCACCGCGTAGGCGGGGCCCCGGCCGTCCAGCCAGGCGTTCTGCGCCCGTATGGGCAGCGCGTCGCCGGCGGCCGAGATGGTTGTGTCGTCCAGCACTATGTACCAGCCGCCCAGGTTCCGGGCGAAGCTGCCGGCTACAAGGAGCATCTCGGACATGTCGGCGGCCGCCGAGACGTTCCATCCGGATATGTCGCCGTTGAAGGCGCCGGCGCCGCTGAACATCCGGCTCATGTCCGTCACCGAGGAGACGTCCCAGTCCGAGAGGCTGCCGTTGAACTGGGAGGCGAACCTGAACATCCCGGACGCGTCCGTCACGGCGGACAGGTCGGGGGCGTCGGTCGCCCTGTACACCATGTTTGACGCGCCGGCAAACGCGCCGCTCATCGACCTCCACCTGATGTCGCCCCACTGCTCTATCGACTTGAGCTTTAGCGCGTTGGCGGGATGGTGTGGCAGGTGGATGCTGGCAAGGTCCCCGTATATGCTGACGGTGTAGGTCCCGGGCGACTCGTACACGTGCGAACTGTCCCCGGAGACGTCGGTGTCGACGCTGGCGTCGCCCCAGGTGACCGTGTAGGTGCCCGCGGCGTCCCCCACCGTGATTACCACGTACTCGTCGTCTCCGGTCGTCTGCCAGGTGGTGACGAACGCGGCGTCGGGCGCGGTGCCGGCCGGGGCGGCCGTGACGGTGAGGGCCAGCAGGTTTGACGCGGTGTTGCTGTTGCCCGCCGGGTCCAGCACGGCGCCCTCGGGGATGGAGACCGTCAGGTTGCCCGCCGCCAGCCCGTACACCTCGAAGGTGAACTCCCTGGCGGTGCCCGCAGCCGGCGCGGGGGCCGACACAGTCCCGCCCGACGCCGACACGTCCGAGCTGCCGAACGTGGCCGCGTCCACCGGCTCGCCAAAGTCCACCGAGAAGGCGACGCGGTCGGCGCTGGTCGGGGACGGCTCGGCGGTGGAGATCGAGGGGGACGGGCGGGTCCGCTCCACGAGCATCACGTACGGGTCCGACGCGGTGTTGCTGTTGCCCGCCGGGTCCAGCACGGCGCCCTCGGGGATGGAGACCGTCAGGTTGCCCGCCGCCAGCCCGTACACCTCGAAGGTGAACTCCCTGGCGGTGCCCGCAGCCGGCGCGGGGGCCGACACCGTCCCGCCCGACGCCGACACGTCCGAGCTGCCGAACGTGGCCGCGTCCACCGGCTCGCCAAAGTCCACCGAGAAGGCGACGCGGTCGGCGCTGGTCGGGGACGGCTCGGCGGTGGAGATCGAGGGGGACGGGCGGGGCCGCTCCACGAGCATCACGTACGGGTCCGACGCGGTGTTGCTGTTGCCCGCCGGGTCCAGCACGGCGCCCTCGGGGATGGAGACCGTCAGGTTGCCCGCCGCCAGCCCGTACACCTCGAAGGTGAACTCCCTGGCGGTGCCCGCAGCCGGCGCGGGGGCCGACACAGTCCCGCCCGACGCCGACACGTCCGAGCTGCCGAACGTGGCCGCGTCCACCGGCTCGCCAAAGTCCACCGAGAAGGCGACGCGGTCGGCGCTGGTCGGGGACGGCTCGGCGGTGGAGATCGAGGGGGACGGGCGGGTCCGCTCCACGAGCATCACGTACGGGTCCGACGCGGTGTTGCTGTTGCCCGCCGGGTCCAGCACGGCGCCCTCGGGGATGGAGACCGTCAGGTTGCCCTCGGCCAGCCCGTACACCTCGAAGGTGAACTCCCTGGCGGTGCCCGCAGCCGGCGCGGGGGCCGACACCGTCCCGCCCGACGCCGACACGTCCGAGCTGCCGAACGTGGCCGCGTCCACCGGCTCGCCAAAGTCCACCGAGAAGGCGACGCGGTCGGCGCTGGTCGGGGACGGCTCGGCGGTGGAGATCGAGGGGGCGGGCCTGTCTATGTCCACGGCGTCGAGCGGAAGGGTGCTTGCCAGGGCGTAGTCCTGCTCGGAGTGGAGCGGCGTGTCGATGCCGGATCCCGTCACCGCCACCGTGCACGTTCCGGCCTCGGCCGGCATGAACACCGCAAACTCGTTGGACTGGTAGGCCGACTGCGCCGATATCGTGTCCATCCCGGGGCAGTCCACGTCGAACCCCAAGTCCGCAAAGTACTGCTCCCCGCGCGGGTGCGGAAAGGGCTCGTATGACGGGTCGAGGGACAGCCCCACCGTTACGGCGTTCAGATCCTGATAGTCCAGATCCCCCCCGGTCCCGTAGAACGGGTCGACGGTCCACGACAGTATTATCTTGACCGGCCTTCCGGCGTCCGTTACCTCAAAGATGTACCCGTCCACGTCCCCGTCCGAGTCGAGGCTGTCCTCCACAAGATGGCGGCCCGACGCCTGGGTTATGTAGTCCAGGGTGCTGCCCACGTCGAGTATCCCGAAGCCGACGTTGTTTATGATCTCAAGCGAGCCGGCTCCGTTGGCCTCGGCGGAGCCGCCCGGCTGCCTCCCGTGGGAGCAGTTGTCCGCGGCGTCGTCCCGCTCGTACTGCACGGACGTGCACGGCACCGGTCCGGTCCAGTTGGCCCCGAGCAGTATGGCGACCTTGACGGCGGCCGGCTCCATCTCCCTCTCCTGCAGCGCCAGCGCGGCGGCCGCGCTGACCGCCGGGGCCGAAAAGCTGGTCCCCCTGGCGGTGACGGCGGTATCGTTTGCCGTGTACCCGGGTATCTGCAGGACCGCGGGCGCCACGATCTCCGGCTTGAGCACCGGATGGGCGACCCCGTCAACGAGGTGGATGGCGGGGCCCCGGCCCGAGTTGGCATACATCTCGACGCTGCCGGGGCTGCGGTCGTCTATCCCGCCCACCGTGATGACGTTGTGCGTGCACCCCCACTCGTTTATCGACTGGTAGACCGGGACTGGCGCCCTGCCCCCGTTGTAGCTGCCGTCGTTTCCGGCCGACACGACGACGACCATCCCGTTGTCGACGGCCTCCCCGGTGATCAGCTGGCGCGTCTCCCCAAACCCGCCGTCGCGGCACTTTCCGGTACCCTGGCTCAGGTTCGACACGTCCGCGCCGTCGCGGAGGAGCGACGCAAGGGCGTGCGCTATTGAGGGATCGCCCGCGGTCGGCCGGTTGCGCATGACCTGGGCGTCCAGGATGCCTACCCCCGGGGCGATTCCGTTGTGTCCGGAAAGCCCCGACCCGGCGATCACCAGCGCAACCAGCGTCCCGTGGGAGGCCTCGGGGCCGCCCGGATCGGGCCCGTACACGTCCTCCGCCGAGGCCGTCCTGCAGACGAGATCGTCGCACCGGGTGCGGTCGATTATCTTGCCGTTTACTCCCTGGGGGTGGTTCACGCCGTCGTCCACTATCCCCACCGTTATGCCGGAGCCGTCTGCGACAGTTCCGTTGGGCCTGCGCAGATCGTCGTCGTCGGCGCCTATCGTTCTCCGCATGGTGTCTATCGCCGGATGCGACGCCGCGTCCCCGTCGCCCAGGCGGTACACCTGGCCGCGCTCGGACAGCTCCAGGATGCCGCCCGCGGGGATGGACGCGGTGACAAGGGAGAGCGTCTCTGCCGCCTCGATGTTGCGCGCGCCGGCCTGTCTTAGCATCTCCACCACCGCGCCCTTGTTCTCGCCTGAGACGTCCCTGCCGTCGCCGCCGTACTTGGCGACGACCACCACGGTGTTCTGATAGATGGGCTCCGGCTGCCAGCGTCCCGCCTCTGCCCGGCCTGCCAGGCCCGCCACCTTCCCGTAGAAGCCGTCGTCGAACTTGGCGGGGTCGCCGGCGCCTCCCTGCGGGTGGTACGCCGGGGCGCCGGGGCCCGGGGGAATTCCGGCTGTCGGCGCCGGCGCGTCATGCTCCCCAAGAGGCGACTGCGCGGCGAGCGCGGCCAGGGAGGCAAGGGCGACCGCGGCGACGTACGCGCCCCGGATCACCACCGGCCACCCTCCGGACGCCGGGACGCGCGCCCCGGGCGCGGGCCAGTCGCGGGCGGTGCCGCGATGCCGCCCGCCTGCGCCGCTGGGCGCGCAAGCCCGGCTCCGCCCGCCCCGGCGCAGGGTCCGGCGTCTCCGCCCCCCTGATCTGCGTTACCGCCGGGCATGCCGGTCGGAGGCCGCGCCGCCGCGCCCTGCCCGGCGGGGGCGGATTCCGGCCCGCGCGCGCCTTGCCGCCGCCCGGCCGCCCGGAGCGCCGGGACGGTTACGGCCAGGGCGGTGGTGCGCGCCCCTCCCCGTGTGCCAAAGTGACTGCCCAAGATACCCTGAGTTCTCTTTTGGTTGGTATTTTAGCTTTTTATGAGAGGGCGTGACTGCCCAACCCCCCCCCACTCCAGCCCGGCCGTGACTGCGGCCGCTCAACGGGCCCCTGTGTGCATTGTATGAAAAGCCGGCCCGCTACCCGTGCGCGTCCCCCCTCCGTCCATTCGGGGCCGCCCTTCCTGACCGCCCCGGCCGCCCCCCTGTTCCTGAAGGCCGCCCGCGGCGTCTCGCAGCTGTCGATGCCCGGCGAGGAGCGCAGCCTCGACTCGCTGCAAGCCTGCGTACCCCCTGGGGCTTCCATAGCGGCGTATCTCCTTCCCCTCCCCCCGGCCGCGGTGGAACCTCTCCGGCCTGCCGTTGGCCTGGGGGTGGCGGGGACGGGTGTTTGTCGGGGCAACGTCCCTCTCAAGCGGCTCCTCAAGGACGGCGGGCTGCCGCGCCCCCGCCCTCACCGCGGCCGTCCTGCCCCGCAAAGCACGATCCGTTGCCGGACAGCATGGGCGCGGGGGCGCCGAACCCCCCGGCTGCAAGCCCGGGGGCGTCACCGCGTTCTCCGACGCGGCGTGCTCGAGGGGCGCCGCGCCAGCAACGCACCCGGACGCATCGCCCAAATGTGTGATGGGACCCGTGCCTGAAAAGCGGTGATCCCCGATGACGTGCCAGTCCGCATGCCGCATGGCGTTGGAGCACGCGCGCCAGCAACGCACCCACTTGCGCCCCCTTGATCCTGCCGCCGGGGCCTCCGCGGCGCCGCTCTTCTTCAACGCGCGGTACGCGGCGGCGTAACCAGCACCGTGATTCCCCCTCAGCTCCCTTGCGGTACGTACGACTCCGACCGGCCGCCCTTGGCGGGCGCCGGCTGTCAGCCGTGCCTGGGCCCCGGCGATGCAGGCGCGCGGCCTGCCCACCTGCACGCGTACGGTCCCGGTCTTCTGGGACCCCCCCCACAGCCTTCGTACATGCCGGGTGGAGACTCCAAGTCCTTTGCCACCTCGGGAGCCGGCACCCCCTCCCCGAGCCTCCTGACCGGGCGCTTCCCGGCCCGGTTACGGGGCTTGCGATAAGCGAGGACTTCGACCCCCCTCCCCGAGCCTCCTGACCGGGCGCTTCCCGGCCTCTCCTGTCAGTCCCCTTGACGCTGGCTTCCGTGATCGGCGCAGCCTAAAATAATCGGCTGCAGTCCGCCCGGTCCTGCGGTGACCTACTTTCCGTATAACAGACACAAGTTCCGGCGCTGAAGAGTCGGGGAATCATGTCACCCCGACGCATAAGAGAGCCGACATGGAGGGAGGCACAATGACACCTCAAACCAAGTATGACGAACATGTCCTCATACAGGAACAAAGGGAGGAGACCGAGCGCATACTCAAGACCGCCAGCGAGAAGGGCAGGAAGCCCATACGCAAGCTGGACACGCTTGACGCAAGGTTCATCGTCCGCGAAAAGAGGAGGGGGACAAGCAGCAAGACGATTGCAGGCATCCTGAAGGTCTGCATAAGGCAGGTGCAGCGCATCTGGAGCCGGTTCAGGCGCCTCGACACGGGGCGTATACTGTACCTTCCAAGGCGCCCCGGCAGGCACCGGAAGGGCGAGCCGGGGCGCAGGGAGCACTCCGCGGTTTTGGCCGCGTTCGGCCGGGTCGTAAACGGCGCGTCTGCCATATACGGGCACATCAGGAACGCGGGGGACCACGTCCCAAAGGATGTGGTGCACCGGGTGCTGCTTGAGAACGGGCTGGCGCGCGAGGAGCGCGCCAAGAAGAGGCAGCGCAGGTACGTGAGGTACGAGCGGAGGCACAGCAACACGCTCTGGCACACGGACTATCCGCAGCTGGAGGACGGGAGGTGGCTGATCGTATACGCGGACGACTCGTCCCGGTACATCGTCGGACACGGCGTGCTTGACCGCGCCACGTCCGAGAACGCCACCGCGGTCTTCAGGCGGGCCTGCCTGGCGCACGGGACGCCGTACTCGGTCCTGACCGACCACGGATCCCAGTTCTACGCCATGGAGTCCGAGGCAAAGCGCGAAAGGGGGCGCACGCACTTTGAGGAGCACCTCGGGGACGCCGGCGTAAAGCAGATCCTGGCGCGCGTGGGGCACCCCCAGACCAACGGCAAGGCGGAGCGCGTGTTCAAGGAGTACAAGCACAAGATAGGACACTTTGCCGACGTTGCGGGACCGCCGGGCACGGCGGCCCCGTTTGGCGCCCCCGCCGCAATGGAGAGCGACCCGACTGCCAGGTTCGTCAGGAACCACAACAACAAGCCGCACGGCAGCCTGTACGGGCAGACGCCCGCGGACGCGTACCGCGAGCGGAGGCTCCCAGAGGGCCGGTCATACAAGGATGACGGCGGGTAAGACACCTCAGTCAACCCCCGCCGTAGGACCCTCCAGCGTATGCTGCGCACGATCATGTAAAAGCGTACCTTTCGCGGCAGTTCGCGCACGTCGGGCACGCTGCCGGCCGCTTGGGCCGGCCCGGCGGAACCAAGAATTCAAAATTCATATGGAGCCCAGACACGCGTGGAGCAATGTCACGACACACCGTGACATCATTTTCCGACTCTACACCTAAAGTGTGGACGTGCATTCTTTGTATTGCCTTGTCAATATTATGTGACCTTGCGTCTTATGTGCAAATACGCCAAAAAACCTGCAAATGCCGACTTTCCGCGGTTTCGCCACAGTTATTGTAGGCCGTGCCGGATTCCGGAGGCAGTCGTCGGGTCGGCCGCTGGCCGTATTTGCGGCGCTGCTGCTGCTGTTGGCGGCGGTGGCGGCTACCGGGGAGCTCGTACCGCTGCCCGGCCTGCCGGGCGCGCCGCAGGCGGGCGACGGCGGATCGGAGCGGGGGGCGCCGGATGCACGGCCGGCGCAAGGCAGCGAGGCGCCTGCGCGGCCATTCTGGGGCACGCTGGCGCAGGCGCTGCACGCGGCAGGGGCCGTGTCGTCCGCGGATTTCTTGTCCGCCCCGCCCTGGCCCGTTCTGGCGGGTGCGCCGGGGCATGCGGCGCTGCTGCCGCAGGCGCACGCGCAGACGCCTGACGCTGGCGCCTTTGTCACCACGTGGAACACCACCGGGGAGTCCATCAGCACTAGTTACAGTATGGCGAGTGTCCGGTTTCACATAGGCGTGGCATCCGGCGGCCAGGCGGACATAGACTGGGGGGACGGCAGCCCGCCGCGGTCGTACAACGCGTCCGGGCCCGTGTCCCGCATTTACTTATACGAAGGGCCTCCCGTGCTCAGAAACAACACGGTGTCGATCTCTGGCAACCTGACGCACTTTTACTTTCACTACTATCATCTTTCCCAAACCGGGGATACCCCGGATGCGCTCCTGTCACTGGACCAGTGGGGGGACGCCAAATGGTCCGACATGACAGGGATGTTCAGGGGTGCCACAAACATGCAGTACCGGGCGACTGACGCGCCGGACCTCTCCTCCGGACCCTCCGTGGCGAACATGTTTTACAAGACATACTTTAACGGCGACATCTCCGGCTGGGACGTGTCACCCCTGACCAGCACAAGATACATGTTCAACAAGGCTTCCAGCTTTAACGGCGACATCTCCGGCTGGGACGTCTCCAACGTGACTGACATGACGTACATGTTCTCTGACGCCCACACATTCAACGGCGACATCTCCGGCTGGGACGTCTCCTCCGTGGAACGCATGGCGCAGATGTTCCAGGCCGCAGAGTCCTTCAACGGCGACATCTCCGGCTGGGACGTCTCCTCCGTGGAAAACATGTATGGGATGTTCCTTGCCGCAGAGTCCTTCAACGGCGACATCTCCGGCTGGGATGTCTCCTCCGTGGACGAACCGTACGGCATGGCTAACTTGCTGTATAACGCCTACGCCTTTGACAGGAACCTGGGACCGTGGTTTATCGTCCTGGAGGACACGCACATAGACCACGGCGTGACGCCGGTTTCGAGCATATCCCCGCAGGTCGGGTTTGATACGGGTGTCGACAGCTACAGCATCACGGGCGCCGACGCTGATCATTTCGCGATCACGGACGGACGCCTTGTCCTCAATTCCGCGTCTGACTACCACTCCAAACCCGAGTATCACATAACGATAACTGCCAACACCACCGAGGTGAGCGCCATTTCTCCCGGCATGGAGCATTCTATCTCCCCCACCATCAGGGTCGAGCCACCCTCCCAATCGACCCCGGCCGTCGCCTCCATCACGAGGCACGACCCCGCCTTCGCCACAACCGACAGCGGCACGCTCGTGTTCGGCGTGGCGTTCAGCAAGGACGTGACCGGCGTGGACGCGGGCGACTTTGAGCTCGCCCCGGGCAGCGCGGGCGACGGCACCCTGGTATACGCGTACTCCAGCTCGCCGGCCCTGTACGTGCCGTACGACGCGTACAGGAACGACACGATAACCGTCACCGACTCGGGCGCGGCCTCGTCCGTGTCCGTGTCCGTCGACGTCGAGCACGACTACATCGGCGACCTGCTGGTGCAGCTCGTGGCGCCCGACGGCACTACCATGACGCTGCACGACCACACCGGCGGCAGCGATGCCAACATAACAAGGACCTACGAGGTGGGCCTTGCCGGAACCGAGATCAGCGGGAACTGGACGATGCGCCTACACGACAACTACGACGGGGACGAGGGCACCCTGCACAGCTGGAACCTGACGCTCGGGGTGGACGTCGACCCGGAGATTTCCGTTGCCGGCTCGGGCAGCCGGTACCTCGTCACCGTCGCGTCGCCGCAGCCGGGCACGTACAACCTGGACGTCGCGGAGGGCAACGACATCGCGGACGGCTCCGGCCGCGCCCTGTCGGGACTCGCCCCTGCAGGCGACGACCAGTCCTACGCGGTCACACCCCCGTCCCGGCCGGTGATCACGCTGGCCGGCCAGCCGACCGTATACGTGCCAACCGGCTCCGTATACGCAGACGACGGCGCCGCGTGCGACGACGGCAACGGCAACGACATCTCGTCCCGGCTGGTCACGACGAACCCAGTAAACACGAGCGTCGCCGACACGTACGCCGTAACGTACGAGTGCTCGTCCGACTCGGGCAGGTCGGCCGTTCCGGCAACCCGGACGGTGACCGTGTCGGATCCGCCGCCGCATGTGGAGTCCATCACTAGATATGATCCCGCCGAGGCCGCCACCGACAGCGGCACGCTCGTGTTCGGCGTGGCGTTCAGCAAGGACGTGACCGGCGTGGACGCGGGCGACTTTGAGCTCGCCCCGGGCAGCGCGGGCGACGGCACCCTGGTATACGCGTACTCCAGCTCGCCGGCCCTGTACGTGCCGTACGACGCGTACAGGAACGACACGATAACCGTCACCGACTCGGGCGCGGCCTCGTCCGTGTCCGTGTCCGTCGACGTCGAGCACGACTACATCGGCGACCTGCTGGTGCAGCTCGTGGCGCCCGACGGCACTACCATGACGCTGCACGACCACACCGGCGGCAGCGATGCCAACATAACAAGGACCTACGAGGTGGGCCTTGCCGGAACCGAGATCAGCGGGAACTGGACGATGCGCCTACACGACAACTACGACGGGGACGAGGGCACCCTGCACAGCTGGAACCTGACGCTCGGGGTGGACGTCGACCCGGAGATTTCCGTTGCCGGCTCGGGCAGCCGGTACCTCGTCACCGTCGCGTCGCCGCAGCCGGGCACGTACAACCTGGACGTCGCGGAGGGCAACGACATCGCGGACGGCTCCGGCCGCGCCCTGTCGGGACTCGCCCCTGCAGGCGACGACCAGTCCTACGCGGTCACACCCCCGTCCCGGCCGGTGATCACGCTGGCCGGCCAGCCGACCGTATACGTGCCAACCGGCTCCGTATACGCAGACGACGGCGCCGCGTGCGACGACGGCAACGGCAACGACATCTCGTCCCGGCTGGTCACGACGAACCCAGTAAACACGAGCGTCGCCGACACGTACGCCGTAACGTACGAGTGCTCGTCCGACTCGGGCAGGTCGGCCGTTCCGGCAACCCGGACGGTGACCGTGTCGGATCCGCCGCCGCATGTGGAGTCCATCACTAGATATGATCCCGCCGAGGCCGCCACCGACAGCGGCACGCTCGTGTTCGGCGTGGCGTTCAGCAAGGACGTGACCGGCGTGGACGCGGGCGACTTTGAGCTCGCCCCGGGCAGCGCGGGCGACGGCACCCTGGTATACGCGTACTCCAGCTCGCCGGCCCTGTACGTGCCGTACGACGCGTACAGGAACGACACGATAACCGTCACCGACTCGGGCGCGGCCTCGTCCGTGTCCGTGTCCGTCGACGTCGAGCACGACTACATCGGCGACCTGCTGGTGCAGCTCGTGGCGCCCGACGGCACTACCATGACGCTGCACAACCGCACCGACTACGGCAATGACAACATAACAAGGACCTACGAGGTGGGCCTTGCCGGAACCGAGATCAGCGGGAACTGGACGATGCGCCTACACGACAACTACGACGGGGACGAGGGCACCCTGCACAGCTGGAACCTGACGCTCGGGGTGGACGTCGACCCGGAGATTTCCGTTGCCGGCTCGGGCAGCCGGTACCTCGTCACCGTCGCGTCGCCGCAGCCGGGCACGTACAACCTGGACGTCGCGGAGGGCAACGACATCGCGGACGGCTCCGGCCGCGCCCTGTCGGGACTCGCCCCTGCAGGCGACGACCAGTCCTACGCGGTCACACCCCCGTCCCGGCCGGTGATCACGCTGGCCGGCCAGCCGACCGTATACGTGCCAACCGGCTCCGTATACGCAGACGACGGCGCCGCGTGCGACGACGGCAACGGCAACGACATCTCGTCCCGGCTGGTCACGACGAACCCAGTAAACACGAGCGTCGCCGACACGTACGCCGTAACGTACGAGTGCTCGTCCGACTCGGGCAGGTCGGCCGTTCCGGCAACCCGGACGGTGACCGTGTCGGATCCGCCGCCGCATGTGGAGTCCATCACTAGATATGATCCCGCCGAGGCCGCCACCGACAGCGGCACGCTCGTGTTCGGCGTGGCGTTCAGCAAGGCCGTGACCGGCGTGGACGCGGGCGACTTTGAGCTCGCCCCGGGCAGTCCGGGAGCCAATCACCTTGGGCGCACGTACTCCAGCTCGCCGGCCCTGTACGTGCCGTACGACGCGTACAGGAACGACACGATAACCGTCACCGACTCGGGCGCGGCCTCGTCCGTGTCCGTGTCCGTCGACGTCGAGCACGACTACATCGGCGACCTGCTGGTGCAGCTCGTGGCGCCCGACGGCACTACCAGGACTCTGCACGACCGCGCAGGCCGATCCGCCGACGACATAACCGAGACCTACGAGGTGGGCCTTGCCGGAACCGAGATCAGCGGGAACTGGACGATGCGCCTACACGACAACTACGACGGGGACGAGGGCACCCTGCACAGCTGGAACCTGACGCTCGGGGTGGACGTCGACCCGGAGATTTCCGTTGCCGGCTCGGGCAGCCGGTACCTCGTCACCGTCGCGTCGCCGCAGCCGGGCACGTACAACCTGGACGTCGCGGAGGGCAACGACATCGCGGACGGCTCCGGCCGCGCCCTGTCGGGACTCGCCCCTGCAGGCGACGACCAGTCCTACACGGTCACCGCCGCGCATGGGTTCAAGACGTTCACGCGTACCAGCTCGCCGGCCCTGTCCGTGCCGTACGACGTGTACGCGACTGACACGATAACCGTCACCGACTCGGGCGCGGCCTCGTCCGTGTCCGTGTCCGTCGACGTCGAGCACGACTACATCGGCGACCTACTGGTGCAGCTCGTGGCGCCCGACGGCACTACCAGGACTCTGCACGACCGCGCAGGCCGATCCTCCGACGACATAACCGAGACCTACGAGGTGGGCCTTGCCGGAACCGAGATCAACGGAACATGGGTGCTGCGCCTCCACGACAATCACGACGCAGACCAGGGCACCCTGAACAGCTGGACGCTTGCGATCGACTACTGATGGCATGCCCCAACTGCCGGCCTCCTATGGCCAACTGCAGGCTGCAGCGGACATCGCCCTTTGGCGCCGTCTGGCCGGCCGGAACCAACTGGGTCAACCAGGTGCCGCAAGTGCCGCCGCCCGTACCACCGGTTCACGAACCACAACCCGGGTGTCAAAAAATAGCGCGGTTGCACGTGCTGAACGCCTGCATCCGTCGCAGATCTCTCAAGAGCAGGCCGTGTAGACTGCAGAACCTCGCCCAGCCACGGTTACCGGTTAGGTTCCGCTCAGGATATTCGGCGGCATGCCCGACACGTTGAGGCCCCGCTTCCTCCACGTCGGCACGCACGTCACTATGTATGGGAACGTTCTGGCGCCCTCCAGGCTGGCGATCCTGAACCTGATCTTCCGGGCCATGTCCACCTTCCTCAGCATCCGCTCGGACTCGCTGTTGGTCGGGTCCACCCCCGGGCGGTTGACGAACGTGAACAGGAAGGGCGCGGCGTTGGCAGGCTTCGTGGCAAACGTTGCGCCCGCGGCGCGCAGGCCGAACCGCCGCGCGATGGCAGCGGCGGCCGCGGCCGCTTCCATGGGCCCCGTGCCCACCTCGGGGCCGCCGGGGCCGCGCCGCCCGAGCTTGGCGTCGCGGTACAGCCGTACCAGAGCCGTGCAGCGCGGACAGCTCCGGGGCCGCTTCCCCGTGCTCCCTGGCCGGCGCGCCGGACTCGCGCAGTATGTGGGCCCGGCACCGCTGCCTGGCGGCATACCAGCCGTACCCGGAGTACCCGTCGCACGCCGGGGGCTTGTCGCGGTACGGCGCGACGCGGTCCATCACGACGCCTGCGCGCGACGGCGGGGCGTGCACGACAACGGAGTCACCGCCAATGACGGCCCACACGTAGCCGCCCCCGCGCGGGAACCCGTACGTAGTCTCGTCGGCCTTGAGGTTCGGGGCCCCGCCCAGCGATCCCGCGATGCCGTCCCTCTCGGCCTGCAGCGCCCTGCACCGCGGCCGCCAGCGCGCCCTGCACCGCGGCCCTCCCGATACCCGCCCCGATACCCGCCCCGAAGGCGTCGTTCAGAATGTCCGCGATCCCGCTCGTGCTCACGTGCTTCTCCCACATCTGCACCGCCCTTGAGACCAGGACGGGCCCCGGCGACGTCCCCCTGACTGCAACCCCGACGCCGTCCTCGTACAGCGACGGGGCCTCCGTGACGCGGCCGCACCTCCCGCATACGCCGTCGTGCGCCGCGTGGGAGACGGTCGCCGCCCCGGGCGCGGGCGGGACGTCGGTGGCCTGCCTCATGTCCGCGATGCGTCCCGCCCCCAGCCTGCTGCTGCCGCACCCCCGGCACTCACCGGGGACGTGGTGTACGGTCGGCGACGG
This sequence comes from Candidatus Nitrosopumilus sp., assembly GCA_965207075.1. Classification (GTDB taxonomy): domain Archaea; phylum Thermoproteota; class Nitrososphaeria; order Nitrososphaerales; family Nitrosopumilaceae; genus Nitrosopumilus. The sequence goes on from CBDBLO010000002.1 coordinate 807,969, forward strand.
CCTGCGGCCGTGCGAGACTCCCCTGTGCCCCGGCCTCCGTCCGGGCCTCTTGCAGTCCGCCGGGTCCTTCCTTGGGGCCGCCTTCTTCCGCCTCTCGGGGATGGGGCTGGCAGACGGCGGGCTGTGCGGGCTCTCGTAGCATGTGATGCGCCCGCCTCCCCCGCCCAGCTGCCCCCTCGGCTGCCCGTTCTGCACCTTCAGCTGCTCAATCTCGATCCTCGGCTGCCCGTTCTGCCCCCTCAGCTGCCCCAGGGCCGCATCCCTCTTTGACCTCCGCCGTGACCCGTGCGAGCTCGTCTCGCAGCAGCTTGACCCCGGAGGGGCTTGACACTGCGTCTGTGCGTGCCCAGTACGATATAGATCTGGTGATCTAGAAAGTTTGACCTTGTGCTCAATCTAACCAGTTACAAGTTCCGGCGCCGTAATGTTTAAAATGACTCTGTAAGAATGGCGACTGTGGTTTATTCCATTATTCCCGCCATGATCCGGTTCGCACAGGATCCGGCAACGGGGGGGGGGGGCAGTCCCCCGGAATGAGGCCCTGTTCTGGTGCCATACTGCCTGGGCGCAGACGCGCCGTATTCGTGCTGGCAGCCGCCGCCCTGGCGCTGGCCCTTGCCTTGGCGCCCGGCGCCGCCCTGTTCCAGGCCGGAAGCATCCCGTCGCCCAGTCTGGACGGTGGCTGGCAGCCTGAGAATCTTCCGGTTTTTCTCTCTGACGCGTGGGCGCACGTGCTTTCTGCCCTGCTGACTGACGCAGGAAAGATTACCGACACCGGTTCCCTCGAGCTTGACGGCGCTATTGGCATCGCCACGTTCGAGGCGTCGGACGGCACCAACACCAACACGTACGCCGCAGTTGCCGCGTACATCGACGACGGCGTCCAGGTACTGAAGCTGACCGACGGCGACACGCTGCTGGCAAACCCGTCGGATGCCGGAAAGATAGTCGACACCACATCCCTCGAGCTTGCCGGCGCCTGGGCCATCGCCATATTTGAGGCGTCGGACGGCACCAACACCAACACCTACGCCGCGGTGGCAGCAACAGATGACGACGGCGTCCAGGTACTGAGGCTGACCGACGGCGACACGATACGGTCAAACCCGCAGGCCGCTGGAAAGATAGGCAACACCACATCCATCAAGCTTGCCGGCGTCGAAGGCATTGCCATATTTGAGGCGTCGGACGGCACCAACACCAACACTTACGCCGCGGTAGCCTCGCGACTTGACGACGGCGTCCAGATACTAAAGCTGACCGACGGCGACACGATACGGTCAAACCCGCAGGCCGCCGGAAAGATAGGCGACGGCGACAAAGACGGCCTCAGGCTTGACGGCGCCGTGGGCATCGCCATATTTGAGGCGACCAAAGACGGCAGTACCAACAAGTACGCCGCGGTGGCAGCAGTAGGTGACGACGGCGTCCAGGTACTAAAGCTGACCGACGGCGACACGATACGGTCAAACCCGTCGGATGCCGGAAAGCTAGGCGACACCACATCCCTCGAGCTTGACGGCGCCAGGGGCATCGCCATCTTTGAGGTATCCGACGGCACCAACACCAACACGCACGCCGCGGTGGCAGCAGCAGGTGACGACGGCGTCCAGGTACTGAGGCTGACTACCGGCGCCGGTATCCTTGAGACCAACCCGCGGGACGCCGGAAATATAGGCGACGACGAAAGCCTCGAGCTTGACGGCGCCTGGGCCATCGCCACGTTCGAGGTGTCCGACGGCACCAACACCAGCACGTACGCCGCAGTTGCCGCATGGGAAGACTACGGCGTCCAGGTACTGAGGCTGACCGACGGCGGCACGGTACTGACAGACCCGGCTGACGCCGGAAATATAGCCGACGACGAAAGCCTCGCGCTTGCCGAATCCTGGGGCATCAGCATATTTGAGGCGTCCAAAGACGGCAGTACCGACAAGTACGCCGCAGTTACCGCATGGAGCGACGGCGGCGTCCAGATACTGAAGATGGACTTTCCCAACTCGCCGCCGGTCCTTGCCGACGCCCCGACAATCACCGTGGACGGCACCGTCACCACGAGCACGGCCATAGGCAAGGGCTCTGCCGTCTCCATGCAGTGGACGGCAACCGACGCTGACGGCGACACCATATCCTACGAGTGGAGCCACGACCGGACGGACCTGCTCGACCAGTTCTCGTCGACGACAGACACCGTGGAGTTTACGGTGCCGCCCGATCTCGACGCAGACGCCACGCTCACAGTCACGCTTGCCGCAACCGACCAACACGGGGACACGGCCTCCGGCACCCTCGTCCTTTCACTCAAAAAAGATCTCATAGTCGCGGACGCGGGCAACGACAGGACCGTGGCCCCCTACGCCGCGGTCACGCTGGACGCCTCGGCCTCGACTGTCACCGACGCGACGACATTCGCGTGGAGCCAGACCTCCGGCACCCCCCTGGTCGCGCTTTCGGAGACCGACACCGCGTCGCCCTGGTTTTTGGCGCCGGAGGTGGACGCGCCCGTCGACCTGGTCTTCACCCTGTCGCTGGCAGAGGGCGGGTCCACCATTGTGACCGACACGGTCACCGTGACAGTCGACCCCGGCGCCTTTGGCACTACATGGGAGATGCCGGCAGGCGACCTCGTGCTGACCCTGCCGGTGTCGGGGGCCGGCATGACCATAGACTGGGGCGACGGCAGCCCCGGCGAGGCGGCCACGGGCCCCGCCGACCACGCCTACGATACGGCGGGCACCTACTCGGTCAGCGTCTCGGGCGGCCTGCAGCGCTTCCACCTCGACGGCCACCAGGACGCGCCCAAGCTAAAGGCGGTGGACTGGTGGGGCGCGGCGCAGTGGACCTCGATGGAAGACGCCTTCCGGGGGGCATCCAGCATGGAATACGGCGCGCCAGACGCGCCCGACCTGTCAGGCGTCGCCGACATGTCCGGCATGTTCGAGGGCGCCTCCTCCTTTGACCAGCCCCTAAACTCCTGGAACGTCTCGTCCGTCACCGACATGAGATTCATGTTCAGCGGCGCCTCCTCCTTTGACCAGCCCCTGAACGCCTGGGACGTCTCAAGCGTCATCCGCATGGACCGCATGTTCCAGGACGCCTCCTCCTTTGACCAGCCCCTAAACTCCTGGGACGTCTCGTCCGTCACCGACATGACCCGCATGTTCCAGAGCGCCGACTCCTTTGACCAGCCCCTAAACTCCTGGGACGTCTCGTCCGTCACCGACATGCACAACATGTTCAACCACGCCTCCTCCTTTGACCAGCCCCTGAACGCCTGGGACGTCTCACGCGTCACCGACATGAACCTCATGTTCCAGGACGCCTCCTCCTTTGACCAGCCCCTCAACGACTGGGACGTCTCGTCCGTCACCGCCATGTACAGCATGTTCCGGGGCGCCTCCTCCTTTGACCAGCCCCTAAACTCCTGGGACGTCTCACGCGTCACCAACATGCACAACATGTTCAGCGACGCCTCCTCCTTTGACCAGCCCCTCAACGACTGGGACGTCTCAAGCGTCATCCGCATGGACCGCATGTTCAGCGGCGCCACCGCCTTCAACCAGAACCTCGGGAAGTGGTACATAGTGCTCGACGACACCGGCATATCCGACGACGGCGAGACGCTGGCCATCCGCGCCCAGAACTCGTTCCTGGAGGGGCAGGACCCCTCGTACGCGACCCGCACCCCCGGCTTTGCCGTCACCGGCAACGACATGCTGGGCCTTGACGCAGAGGACCCGGCGGATCCCGGAACCCGCACCGTCAGGATAATCACCACGGACGGCAACACCATCTTCGGCGCCTCCAACTTTGCCGACGTGGAGGTGTCGGTCAACGCCCGGCCCGCGGTGGACGCGGGGCCCGACAGGACCGTGGCCGGGGGCTCTACCGTAACCCTCGGCGGCGCCGGCTCCGACCCCGAGGGCGCCGTCACCCTGCAGTGGAGCCAGTCCGCCGGCCCCGGGGTGGACCTGTCGGGGGCCTCCACCCGGGCCCCCGCGTTCACGGCTCCGGCAGGCCCCGCGGTCCTCGTCTTCGCGCTGACCGTCACCGACTCGGAGGGCGCCACCGCCTCTGATTCCGTGCGGGTCACGGTATACGCGGTGACCGGCCCCCCGGCAGCCGACGCCGGGCCGGACCAGGTGGCGCAGGAGGGCGCCACGGTCATCCTCGAAGGCTCCGCATCTGACCCCGACGGCGACGACCTCGAATACAGGTGGACCCACAACGGCCCGGCATCAATAGTCCTGTCCGGCGCCGACTCCCGGACCGCCCACTTTACGGCGCCCCAGGTGAACCGCGACCTGTACGTCACGTTCACGCTCGAGGCAAGCGGCGGGGGCCAGCGGGACTCTGACACGGTGCTGGTCATAGTCAGGGACCGCCCCGCGCAGCACCAGGGCAACACGGCGCCGTCCCTCACCCTTCCGGGCGGCCCGTACGTGCAGCTTATGCGGGGCGGCACCCACGCGGGCCCCTCGTGCCACGACGCCGAGGACGGCCCCATAACGGGCATCTCCTCCACGGGCGCGGTCGACACCGGGACCCCGGGCACCTACACGGTCACGTACACGTGCACCGACAGCGGCGGCCTCTCGGACTCCGCGTCGCAGACCGTGGTGGTCCACCAGTACCGCGCCGCGCTGACGGTGAACCCGCCGAGCCCCGCGATACTCGACGTGGGCGACGCCTACGCGGACCCCGGCGCCACCTGCGAGTTCCCCGACGGCTCCAGCCGCCCGGCGGTCCAGACGCGCAGCACCGTGGACACGTCGAGGCCCGGCACGTACCTGGTCTCGTACGCGTGCAGCGGCCCGGAAGGCGAGGTCCTTGCCGCCGAGTCCAGGCGCGTCATAGTCAAGAGCCCCGGCGCCGACCTGGCGCCGGTCATACACCCCCCGTCGCCGGTGACCATAACCGCGGGCCAGACGTGGACCGACCCCGGCATAACATGCACCGACGACCTCGACCCGGACCCCGTCGTGAGGGTGGTGGCCAGCAACCTGGACGTCTCCAGGCCCGGCGAGTACCGCGTATTCTACACGTGCACCGACGACGCGGGGAACGGCGCCACGGCCGTCCGGACGGTCACGGTCGCGCCGCGGCAGTAGCGCCGCCGCCCCTTGTTCCGCTCCGGGAAGCCGGCCGGCCGGCCGGCGGCGGCGCGCCGGGCCTGCTCGACTCCGGCTGCCCCGCCCCTGCCATGTCGCGGCGCGTGCGCCCGGCCGTCCTCCACGCTGCGGCGCGGCTGCTTCAGCGGGTTGCGGGGATCCCCTGCGGCGGGAACGGGGGCGTTCGCGCGCCGCAGGGCTGCAGCGGGGACGCACAATCATGCAGCAGTACCTCCGGCCAAGGACAGAGCGGCATTGCAAAAAGGATCCGAGCCAGGCGTTGAAGCGGGCCCCCACGGCGCCCTGCAACCATGCGGCAGTCCATCCCCTGCAGAGTTCGAATCAAAACCAATTCGAACCCAACCAGCAGGGTTAAATCCCGCTTTCCCCCTAACCTGCATGTTGACAGGCACGAGTTTGGACGGCAAAGTTCGAATCAGAAACCGGCCCGCGGAAGATGGGAATGGGCCCGATGAGATTCGAACTCATGACCTTTCGATTATCAGTCGAACGCTCCAGCCAAGCTGAGCTACGAGCCCACTCTTGCTCAAACCATACAAGTGTCATTTAAGTAATTCGAACACTTTTGGCACCCGGCGCGTATCTGCGGGACGGGCCGCACTCCCTCTGCCACCCGGCGTCCCACTCTGGATTCATGTTGCATGATCATGGCACGCACTGCGTCGGGACGCGCACCGGCATCCGTCCTGCACGGAATCACCGCGGTCCGCCATGCAGCGCATCGAATGCACGCTCAGCGCCACTTTATGGAGCACCCTATTGACGGCTCAAAGTCCTTTGGAACGGGCTCCCCTGCAAGCATCCTGCCGATGTTCTCGATCATGGTCTTCTCTGTCGGTGAGTCATCCGGCCCGGGGGCGTCGTCTATCCTGCCGTGGAATACCAGCCTGCGGTTTGCGTCAAACAGAAACGGGTCGGGCGTGCATACGGCCCCGTACGCGCGTGCCACGTCCTGCGTCTCGTCAACCAGATAGTCGAACTTGAACCCCTTCTCCCTTGCCGTCTTCTTCATTGCATCAAAGCTGTCCTCGGGATAGTCAGTCGAGTCGTTGCTGTTGATTCCTACTATGGCAATCTCGGAGCCGTACCTGTCGTACAGCTCGTTGAGCGCGTCCGTCTTTGCCTTGACGTACGGGCAGTGGTTGCACATGAATATCACCAAGAGTCCCTTGTACCCGTCGTAGTCGGTAGGGGAGTGGCGCTTGTCGTCTATCCCGATGAGCGAAAAGTCCGGGGCCTCGTCACCCGCTTTCAGCTTTGTCTGGGACTCCAGCAGCACCATGCGCGGCGTGCATGGCCTGCAAATAAAACCCTTGCCAGTCAGTTGCGTCGTGCGTATCCCGGCCGCGCCGGCGCCGCGGGTGGCATGCCGCGATCAGCCCTTGTGGCTGTAACGCATTCCGCTAGACGTGTGCTTGAACCCCAAATCTGTGTAAAAGTCCACCAACCCATCCTCGCAGTCAAGAACGGTCTTGTAGCATCCGCGCTCCCGCGCCGCGTCGAGCAGGTACCTGACAATCATTCCGCCTATGCCCCTTTTCTGGTACTCTTGGCGGACTGCAACATCCTCTATGTGTCCCGCCATCCCGCCGTCATGGATGAACTTTGTCTCAAACAGTACGGTGGCAGTCCCCACCACCCTTCCGCCGAGTTCCGCCACCGCGACCAGGCGGTTCCCGTCGGACATGATTGCGTCCATCACGCGCTCGGCCCTTTCGCGGGACATGGCGCTCGCGGGCCTCAGCGCGTCAAGCGTCTCCAAGAGCCCGTTGTGTATGTCGTCCCTCTGCAGAGGCCTTACCGTTATGCCGTCACTTTCCGTGTCACTTGCAGTCCCATGCCCGCCTCCGGCACCGCCGTAACTGCCCATCGCCGTTGTGTGGCCCTAGAGTCCTTATCTGTTTTTACCGCGCAAGGGTCGGCGTCCTCGCGGCAAGCGTCCTGCGGGACTTGCAGCGGCCGCGCGGTGTCAGGCGCACGGCGCAGGCAGGAGACCGATGCGCGCAGGCCGCAGGGTCCGTCGCGTGCCAGACGCACGGTGCCGTCGAGGGTGCAGGGTCCGGACGCTGCCGGACCGGCCGCGCGGAGGGCAGCAACAATTAAAGTCCGCACATGGAGGCACGGCGTGGGGGCCGGTAGTATAGCCTGGTAGTATACCCGCCTTGCACGCGGGGGGTCGCGGATTCAAATTCCGTCCGGTCCACCAATCAGTGTTGCCACATGCGGCGCCCCGCGCCCATCCGGTTTTGGGTTTACATGCGTTCCTGATCCCATGCCGCCGTCGGCGGGATCCCGCCACTGGACCGTGTACCTGCATGTGCGATCGTGCCAAAGGCTGCACACCGGACGCACCCCGGATCACGGCGGCGGGTACCGCGCCGGCGGCGCCCCAGACGCCGCCCATTCGGCCTGCGATCAGCGGCGTCGGCCGCCCCGCAGCCACCCCGCAGATCCAGTCATGAATATACTCACATGACAGGCACGAAATCCACGGGTGGATTTAAATAGCATGTAGTTATGAACCGTATCATGGCAAGTGTAGCAGATGGATGGCCTGTGTGGATTCCCCTGATCGTAGGTTTGGCGCCTGGGCTCGTATACTGGCTTGCAATTACTGCAAAGAGAAAGTAATAGGGCTAAAGCCCATTTGACCCTTTTTCGATCGCTCCCACTGGATGGTGCGCGTTTGCCTAAAACCTTTGATCTTCTAGTCGACTATAATTGCCCAAGGCTGTTATCCCTCTGCGGGGCTATGACGCGGTGTTGTACCGGACGCGCAAGGCGTATGGCGCCATGATGGCGCTGGCAGCCGCCATCGTACTCTCTGCCGCATCCGCCGCTGCCATTGTGACGCACGACGGCGCGGCGCAGGCACAGGAGTACTACGACACGCCGCAGGCGCTTGCGGTAATGCTCGTGCAGGACAGCAGGTACCTCGCCCTGGACGAGCAGGGGCATGCGGTGCTGACTGGAATGGTCGAGAACAGGGGAACCAGCTACGTCTCAAACGTCCGGATATGGGCCATCTTTTACGACGACGCGGCAAGCGCGCCAGTCGACGTGGAGGTGGGTTATCCTGCAATCGAGGTGATCCCCCCCAACTCCATGGTGCCGTTTGAGATCGTGTCATCTGAGCCGAACCTGGGCGTAACCGACGCATCGGCGCGGATCGGGGGGTTTGACTCTGCCCCCACAAAGGAGCCCCTGCTGTCCGTAGAGGTGGAGAGCATCGAGCCCTATGCAAGCGGGCAGGACGTGCGCATGGCCATCAGGGGCGACGTATACAACGGGCCCGCGCCGTCAGAATATGCGGCAGTGCACGTCGCGTACCACGACGCCTTTGAACCGCCCCGGACGCTGGGCATCGATACAATTACGGTGGGCCCGATGCTGCGCTACGAGTCCGCCCAGTTTGAGGCCGACTTTGTCGCGCCGCCCGGCACGGAGAGGATCTCGATACATGCGGAGACCGACATCTACCACCTTGCAGGGCAGCAGAGCGCGCGGTACGTGGCAGTCGACCTGCCGCCCCCCTACCCGGTCCTGCCCCCCAACATAGTGACCATCTCGGGCGTGTCGCTCCGTGACGGCGTGGGCACCATACTGTCGTCGGCGCAGGCGGGCCAGACCGTCTATATCAGGGCCGACACGTCGGTACTGCCTATCGCGCACGAGGGCGAGCAGGGGGCCGAGATACCGTACACGTTCTACGTCCAGGTAAGGGAGGCGTCGCCTGATGCGCCAGTCGAATTCATCGGAAAGTACGACGGGCGCTTTGTCGTGGGCCAGAACGTCCAGACGCAGAGCGTGGACTGGATTCCGGAGAATCCTGGACTGTACGTGGCAGAGACGTTTGTCTGGGACCGCGGCGACGTGCCGCTTGCCGAGCGCGGCCCCTACATGCTCATACTGGTCGAGTAACCGGCATACAAGAAGAAGCTTCTTTACCGCGGGTGCGCCATGCATGACATGCCCGTACGCGAAGGCACGAAGAGGTATGCGGTGGCGGCCACCGGCGGCACCTTTGACACGATACACAGGGGGCACCGCGCGCTGCTTGACGCGGCGTTCGCCGCGTCAGAGAAGGTGATAATCGGCCTGACAAGCGACGCGATGCTTGCAGGCAAGGGGGGCCGCGGCGCAAGGGAAAAGGGGCACGCCGTGCGCAGCTATGCCGAGCGGCTTGCCGGCCTCCAAGAGTACATACGCCTGTCGCACCCGGACTCGGCCTGCGTGATAAGCGGGCTTGACGACGACTTTGGGCCCGCCGTCCTGGCCGGCGAGGTGGAGGCGCTCGTGGCAAGCGAGGAGACCGCCTTCAAGGCGGGCAAGCTGAACAAGATGAGGCTCTCAAGGGGGCTTGGGCCGGTCGAGACGGTCGTGGTGGGGATGGTGGCCGCACACGACGGCGGCCGCATATCGTCAAGCCGCATACGGAACGGGGAGATAGACGCGGACGGCAACGCCGCGTGACTGCGCCTTTTTGTCTAATATGGTTGATCACGCGCCATATCAAGGGAGGCCGCGGCCGTACACCATGGGCCTGATGGACCGCATGATGCGGCAGTTTGATGACGACGTGGGCCGCCTCCGTGACGGGCTGCTGCCAGAGAACCTGGCGTACTGGTACGGAAAGGTCACGGCAGACGCCGTAGAGATGGCTCCCCCCTGGCTTCAGGACAAGATTGCGGTGAGGCAGGATCCGATACTTCCGATGAAGTTTGACCTGGACATATCGAGGCGGGCCGTCCGCTACTTTGCAATCGCGGTGGAGAAGAACATGGGGGACATGCCGCGCACCACCCGGCTGTACTTTCTCAAGGTGCAGCAGGCGGTATCATCGGAGATGGACAAGTCGCTTGTGTGACGCTTAAAATATGCGGCGCGCGGCGGTGCGGTGATGCCGCCCTTTTACGTATCCAAGAGGCCCGGGGGCCCCCGCAGGCAGGTGCGCCGGGACTCGGGGGGAAAGAAGAGGCCGGCGCGCTCGTACCGCAACTCGGGATATGGCAAGGGCGATTCACGCGACGGCGGCGCCGGCCGCGGCGCCAACCGCGGAGGGCCCCGGCGCGGCGCGCGCCAGCAGGGCCGCGCCAAGCCGGCGCGCCGGAACGGGTACGACACGCGCAGCAGCGGCAGCAGCAGCGGCAGCAGCGGCGCAGGCGCGCCGAAAGGCTCGGGATTTTACGACGCGGTTCGTGAGAGACTCTTTGAGATGCTCGGTGGCAAGGTATGCTCAGGCTGCGGGTTCAGGGATCCCAGGGCCCTTGGCATCGCCTCCCGGTACGGGGATGCCCCGTTTGACTCCGTCGGCAGGGGAGGGCCGATCTCGTCGTCTTGGTCCCGGTATGAGTCGGATCCGGAGCTGGCGTCATCGGAGCTGATGGTACTGTGTCTCAACTGCAACCGCATAAGGGAACCCATCTCAAGGAAGGACTCGGGTGACGCCCGCGCCGACAAGAAGGCAAGGGGGCGGAGATTTCCGCGCTAGCTGTAATGTCCGGCGGGAGCGCGGGCGCGGCATCAGTCCTGGTAGTGGCGGCGGCGGGACATGCGAGGCAAGCGGCAGAATACAATAAACTATAAATTGTTAGATCGTCCAAAATTTGGCATGGGCAAAATCGGATTCAAGCCAGAGTGGATGAGATCCCACACCAAACGTGCCAGAGAGTTTGATGAGCAGTACACGGGCAAGGAACCGGCATTGGACTTGGACGGGTACGTGAAGTGGCTTCATGGTACGTAGTAACAAACCCATTTGGAAGCTGGTACGATATGACCGCTTCCAAAGCGATTTTCTTCGATTGAGTCCTGAGGGACAGTGGATAGTCAAGAACACACTGAATGCCATGGTACATAAGAAGAACCCTACTGCGGTTTATCAAAACGAGGTTTGTGATGAGTGTCTTCCTGATTTGTATTTGTTCGGCGTACATGATGACGGGATTGGAAACAAGAAGCTAGCACTGCTAATCCACCTTGACAGAAAGAGGAAGATCCTGTGCCCAGTGTCAGTGTATAAGGCGAGATTGCCCAACCACACAAACTAGTATGCTGAAGCCTTGGGCACGGGGCCTGAATCATCGTCTTGATCTTGCTACTATTTGACAGTGGTTCTCATCACACACGTTCTTGATATCCCCTGCCTGACTCCATTCCTATTCAGGTTCCGCCGCTTCCCAGCCCCGGCAGCGCTCAATGTTTAATTATCCCGGTTCGGGCACCAACCGCATGGACTCGGACACAAAGGCACTGGGACTGTCCCTAATTGCCATGGTCGGAATCGTCGGAATCTACGTCGTCTTTTTCACGTAGGCGCTTTGCAATCATGACGGAGTCGTCGGGCTTGGCACCGTCTCTACTCCCGTCATAGTCGTCACCGTCCACACCGCGGGGGCCGCGACACGTGCGGGCCATGACCAGCTTGTGCTCCTGTTCTGTTACCGACTGGACAAAGTCCGCAAACGCCTCCACGGCCGACTCGTCCCTCAGCAGTATGCTATGTGACGAGCCGTCTGCAAGCGATATGACCACCTCGTTTCCTACGGAGTTTACAACGGCCTTGACGAACGTCTGCGCCTCCTCCGTGTCGGGGTCTCTGACCAGTATCAGGCTTGCAAGCTTCTGCGCCTCGTATCCGTCCTCGCAGGGTATTACGATTGTGGCGTCGTTCTCGCGTGACACGCGCCTCACCTGTTGCCGCCGCTACCGCCGTCATCCCAGCCGCCGCCGCAGTCATCCTCCAGCAGGAACTGCCCAAGCGTGTCCCTTGCCTCTTCCCGCCGCGCCTGATGTACCTCCAGAAACGCGTTGATCTTCTCGATCAGTATGGACTTTAGCTCGCCGGTCAGCATCTTTCCTGACCTGTAGTCGTCGTGGATCTTTTTCAGCTTTGCATCGTCTGGCTCAAAGAACATCTTCAGATACTGGTATGACACGTCCACGTCCGGGTCGCCCCCAAGCTTGCGGTGCTGCTCCACGTCCGGCTGCCCCCCCGAGAAGGCGTACTTGTTTACCTTCTTTCTGACCTGCGCGGGCGTGTCGGTGGTGTATATGGTGCCCGTCTCAGACGACGCCGACATCTTGCCGCCGGGCCCCTCGAGCGCGGGCATCATCACGTTGTGCATCAGGGCCGGCTTGTGCCTGCCCATCCTGGGCGCCACGTCGCGCGTCAGCCTAAAGTGCGGGTCCTGGTCCACCCCCAGCGGGATCAGCACGGGATCGTCCTCCAGAAAGCAGGGGGCCGACTGGAGCGACGTGTAGAATATCATGCCCAGGTTGGTCTCGTTTGTAAACCCGAACACCGCCTTTGCGTTTGAAAAGTTCAGCCTCTTTGCGACTTGGGCCGCAATCGGATACAGCGTCCTGATGTTTTTCGTGTCTATTATGATCCTGGTGTTGCGTGGCTTGAATCCGAGCGCCACAAAGTCGAGCGCGTTTTCGAGCGCGTACTGCGTGGCGTCGCCCATCGCAAGCGCGTCCTTTGAGAAGAACTTTTCGTCGTCGGTAAGCTGAAAGTACATCTTGACGTCGAACTTGTCCTGCAGCCATTTTGCAAAGACCCACGGGAGCAGGTGCCCTATGTGGGTGTGCCCGGACGGACCCCTCCCCGTATACAGGAAGAACTTCTGCCCGTTCTCGTACCTGTCAAGTATGCCGCCGAGGTCCCTGTGGGAGAAGAATATGCGCCTGCGAACCATGTAGTGATCCTCCCCGGCAAGCCTGAAGAGCCTCGACCTCAGCTCGTCGGTGATGCGCTCCGTCCCGAACCTTTCGATGAGCCTGTCATAGTCTATCTTGCCCTCTGTCCTCCAAGGCGTCACGACAAACTCGTCTTCTGGCATGCGCGCAGATGCAGCGCGGGATTAAAAAAGTCTTTTTTGAAGGGTTCTGCGGCATGGACAGCTCGCCGCCTGTAACACCCGCGGCGCGTTGGCCGCCGATCACGGGCTGGATCTTCTGCGACGGAATTCTCCCCCTCCCGAACAACTGACAACGCAGTTTTGAATCATCTCACCGCAGTCTTAAGAACTCCTCTTTTGATAAGCCCGTCTGATTTATTATTGCACGCAAGGTTCCTCTCGCTATTTCTTTGTGGTTTGGGATGGTTAATTTTCTATATGGGTAGCTTTCATTCCTTAGTATAATGTGACCTCCTGATTGATGATCTACAAGATACCCAATCTTGGCTAGCATTTTTATCAGATCTCTTGCAGATACTATGGGCAGCCTCATCCCTCTTGTGAAATGACGCTGATAACAAAAGACGTTCTATCCTTGGCGTTCAGACCTGTATGTCGACAGTCTCTTCATGAATGGAAAACGGAATTGGCTCATCATGTTTTTTAAGACTGGTAATGTATCCGGAGATTGCATCCTTGATGTTTTCCAAAGCTGCATCTCTCGTGCTTCCTTGTGATATGCACCCCGGAAGTTCCGGAACCTCGGATGTGAATGCCCCATCCTCGTCTTGTTTTATGAGCACTCGAAACTTCATCCCTGCGTATATTTGCGGCCTCCATTATAAAAGTATGAGGCGATTCGGCGCATGAGTTCACGATCCCCTAAAACTGGGCGTCAACTTCGTATTCATGCAGATGCCGCCGACCCTGCCGTTCACGCAGTCACCCGCGGCCCCTGCGATTACATTCATAATGCTTGCGTCCCCCCCAGCGTTCAATGCCGGAGATGGTGCTGCACATAATAGAGAAAAAAATAATCTCGTCCCTCCGCTCCGAGCCCCACCAGTCACTCGGCAGGCTGGCCGGTTCTGCCGGGCTCTCGCTTGACCAGGCGCGCCGCGGGGTCGAGTGGCTGCGCCACAAGGGGCTCGCCGAGGTGTCCGAATCCGAGGAGGCTGCAATATCGCTTGGCAAAAACGGCATGCGCCTTCCGCACACGATGCTTCCGGAAAGACAGCTTTTGGACATGCTGTTGAAGGGGGGGCCGCAGGAGATGCCCGTCCTTCGGGAAAACATGGGCCCGCTGTTTGGGGCGGCCATGGGGATTGTAAAGAGAAACGGGTGGGCCGCCACAAGGTCCGAGAAGGGGCGCATCGTCGTATCCGCCGCCCCGCCCAGGGACATCCCGGGGATGCTGCCCGGCGAGGCCACCCTGCGCGCGCTTGCGGGCGCCAAGGGAGGTCCCATAAGCGCAGAATCGGTGGATTCCTCGGATCTGGAGTCGCTGCTCCGGCGGCCCGAGCTAGTCACAAAGACCGTCACAAAGACAAAGCACGTCTCGCTGTCCGAGGCCGCCGGGAGCGTCGACGCGTCATTCGACGAGGAGGGCCGGGAGGGGGGCGCCAAGGCGGGCGCGATAGACGTGGGGGCAGACGTGCCGGCCGCGCCGCGCGGGCGCAGGCACCCGCTCAAGGAGGTCATATCCGAAATAAGGGAGATATTTGTCACCATGGGGTTCTCGGAGGTGTCCGGCAGCGTGGTGCAGCCGTGCTTTTGGAACTTTGACGCGCTGCTCACCCCTCAGGACCACCCCTCAAGGGAGATGCAGGACACGTTCTACCTGGACGTTGCGCCCGGCGGGCTCGACTCGACGCCGGCGCACGTCAGGCGCGTCTCAAGGGCGCACAGGGACACGTGGCGCCAGAAGTGGGATGCCGCCGAGGCAGCAAGGATGGTACTGCGCACGCACACCACCTGCGTCACGCTGCGTCGCCTCCTGCAGTCGCCGGACGCCCTGGGCGACGCGCGGATATTCTCGCTTGGGCGCGTGTTTAGGAACGAGAAGACCAGCTACAAGCACCTGGCCGAGTTTACCCAGGTGGAGGGCGTGGTTCACGAGGCCGGCTCCACCATACGGGGCCTGATGGGGATACAGGCAGAGTTTTACCGCAGGCTCGGACTCCCGAAAGTAAGGTTCTGGCCCACCTTCTTCCCGTATACGGAGCCCTCGTTCCAGTCGATGGTATACAATGAGAGGCTCGGCAAGTGGGTCGAGCTGTTCGGCATGGGCATATTCCACCCGCACGTGACCCGGGGACTGAAGCACCCCGTGCTGGCCTGGGGCGGCGGGGTGGAGCGCATTGCGATGCTAAAGTACGGCGTGGACGACGTGCGGGAGTTTTACGCGAACAACCTGGGGCTGCTGCGCGGCATGAGGCGGAGGGACGACGCGTAGATGCCGGTAGTGGAGCTGTCGTACGAGAGGCTGGAGGGACTGGTGTCCCAAGGCGGCACGCGCGTGTCGCGGGACGAGATATCCGAGAGACTCCCGTACCTGGGGCTTGACATAGAGTCTGATGACGGCGACGCGGTGCGCATAGAGTACAGCCCCAACAGGCCGGACTATGCCACCGACGTGGGGGTCTCGCTTGCGCTGCAGGGCCTGCTTGGCGTCAGGGTGGGGCCGGTGCCGCTTGATGCGGCCCCCCCCGCCCCGTCGGGGCCGGACCTGATCGTGGCAAGGCGGTCGGTGGCCGGCGTGCGCCCGGTCATCACGGGCATAGTGGCAAGGGGCGGGGCGCTCGACGACCACATGCTGCGGCAGCTGGTCACGCTGCAGGAGGACCTGCACCTCGGGCTGGGCCGCGGCCGCAGAAAGGTGGCCATAGGACTGCACGACGCCTCAAAGATAACCGGCGGGTTTCCCCTCACGTATACGGCCGTGCCCGCGGGCCACAGGTTTGTGCCGCTCAACGAGACAAAGGAGATGACCATATCCCAGATCATAAAGGGGACGAAGGCGGGCCGCGCGTACGGCCACCTGGTGGCGGGACATGAAAGGTTCCCCGTCATCCTCGATGGCGGCGGCAACACCGTATCGCTGCCCCCGATTATAAACTCGGCAATGACTGCGGTTACAACCGGCACGACTGACATCTTTGTGGATGTCACGGGCGTATCCCGGCATGCGGCAGAGGACGCCCTTGCCATAGTGGCGGTCACGCTGCGCGCCGCGGGGTTCTCCCTGGAGCGGATCGGGATCGGGGGCGGCCGGAACAGGACCCCCCCGCTTGAGACCCGCACCATACCAGTATCGGTGGGACGTGCCAACGAGATGCTCGGGCTGGGGCTGTCCGTGTCAGACGCGGCGTCGTGCCTTGAGAGGTGCAGGCTGCAGCCCGTGCCGCAGGATAGCAGCGGTGGCGGCCAAAACGATGTCATACCGTGCCTGGTGCCGCCGCACAGGCCAGACATCGTGTCAGAGGTCGACTTGGTCGAGGAGATCGCCCTGGGATACGGCACGTGGCGCATACGGCCCGTGCTGTCGCCGTCCAAGACGTTCGGGGCCTATGACGCCGCGTCGGTTACACATGACGCGATCGACATGGCAATGGTCGGGATGGGGTACGTCGAGGCTCTTAACCCCGGCCTGAGCAACGCGCGCATACTGTACGAGATGGCAGGCCGCCGGACGCCCCCCCGGAGCCGCATGATCTCGGCAGTTGATTCGAAGAGCCGCGAACATTCCGTGCTGCGCGACTCGCTACTCCCCGGGCTCGTAGAGAACCTGTCCAGGAACATACACGAGGAATACCCTCAGAAGCTGTACGAGACCGGAACCGTGTTCCTGAGGGGCGGGCGCAGGGCGGCGGGTTCCAGCAAGCGGGCAGATGATGCCCCCCCCGTGTCTGAGAGGATGCACGTGGCGGCCGTCGCGGCGCACACCGACTCGGGCTTTTCAGAGGCAAAGTCCGTGCTGCAGACCGTCCTTGGCGCGGCCGTTTCAGACGCGTCGGAGATACGCACCGCGCCTGCGCTGCACCACATGTTTGCAGACGGCAGGTGCGCAAAGGTCTCCATCATCATACGCGATGACGCCGGCGGGGGCCGCGCGCGCGGACGCCGCCACGTCATAGGATACGCGGGCGAGATAGACCCCGCCATACTATCTGCATATAGGATCAGGGTTCCGGCAGCCGGATTTGAGGTGTCGCTACCTGACGTGCCGCCTGCCGCGGCGTAGCAGCGCCGAGGCCGCCCTGGGCACGCACATTACGGCACCCGCGCCAAATATTGCGGCCCCGATGACAAACTCTGTTACAAGCCGGCCGTGCAGCGACCTCTGCTCCGCGTCGCCTGCGGCCGACATCGCCGCGTCGCCTGCATCCGCGCCAAATCCCCCTAGGTACTCGATCTGCGGATAGTCAAACGTCATGATCAGAGCCCCCAGCACCATGCATGTGACGCCTGCAAGCGGCACGGCAGTCGACGGTGCGGCGGGCCAGGCCGGCGGTTTGCCCATCTTCATCACGCGGGTGTCTTGCACGTGCCGTTTAATCCTATACGTGCAGCCGGCCGCTTGCAGCCCGTGCGACGCCTTCAGGCCGTCGAGTCCGCGGCCATCTGATGCCGGCCGGCGACCTCTAGGTGGAGGAGGCGGGATTTGAACCCACGAACTCCTGAGAGACAGGATCGCCCATGTTTGATCTTAAGTCCTGCATGTCCAAAAGCCGTTACGGCTTGCTTTGGCCAGGCTTGATTACTCCTCCTCTTTTCTCAATGATGCCGCGTGAGATTTAACGGTTTGTCACTGCCTGCGCGTACGCGCTCTGGTCGGTTGGCGCCGTGTGCGTAAGCAGGGCGCGAGATACGGTCATTCCAGTTAGTCCGCCGCCGGCAGGCGCAGCCCGGCTGCAGGCCCTGCTGTATAGGCCGCCTCTTCTTCGTGGTTCGCGTGAGCGGCCCTGCGCTTGATGAGCGTAACTAATATAGGCCGCATAGTCCGTCAAGCCAAATTGCAAGTAGTGCCAGAGGATAGGATGACGCTTTTCTCTGAGATGGAGTCAAAGTACGAGTCGCGCGACACCGAATATTTTGTGAGTCTCCTGGACCATCCGGACTACGTGGTAAGGACCAGGGCCACCTGCATATTGGTGGACTTTGGCGGGGAGGACAAGGTCGAGTACATTGCGCGGGTTCTAAAGAACGACGAGAACGAGCTGGTCCGGCACGAGGCGGCCTTTTCGCTGGGCCAGATGGGGCATTCGACGGGAATACCGCCCCTTGCCGACGCCACCCTCAACGATCCGAGCCTCTTTGTCCGGCACGAGGCGGCAATCGCCCTGGGCGTGGTGGGATCAAGCGAGGCAAAGGAGGCGCTGCAGGGCGCGCTGTCGGATCCCGACAAGCCGGTGGTGGACTCCGCCGTGGTGGCTCTTTCAAACATACGATTCATGGAGACGCTCTGCAGAAACGAGCAGTTTGCAAAGCTCACGGGGGGATGAACTGCTGGCAAACTTTTCCTATGGCGTGATTGCGGCAGTGGGCATCCTGGTTGCGGTATCCCTCGGGTTCGTCGCGATGGATCCTGACGAGATTGTCGCCGAGAGGGCGCCCGAGCCGGCCGCAATGGTGCCGGGCCTGCCGCCCGCCGATGAAGCGGAGGTTGCAGAATCGCCGCCGCCCATCGTCTCGATGCCCCTTGGAACGTCCACCCCGGAATGCAAGGCCGACAACACCTGCTACCTGCCGTACAATCTGGAGGTGGCAGCCGGCACCGCCGTCACGTGGGTCAACGATGACACTGCGGCCCATACCGTAACCAGCGGGACGACGGATGGCATAACCGATCTGTTTGACTCCGGGCTTGTCATGCCAGAGGCCTCGTTTGAGTACGTGTTTGACGAGGCCGGCACCTACGACTATTTCTGCATAGTCCATCCGTGGATGACCGGAATAGTCACAGTGTCATGATAACGGCAGCGATGGTGGTGACGCCGGCGGCACTCGGCCCCTGCGGGCTGCTGCGCCATCACACCCCTATCTCTCCCCTCAGGACTATCTCCTCTGAGGTTCCTGACGGCGTGGACATGTCGTAATATGTGATCTCGTACCAGTCGCCTATGTGTATGACCTTGCCGTCGATCTGGCGCGGTATCTTGATCGTCACCTCGAACGTACCCGTGTTGGGGCCCGTCTCCACCATGTGGCTCCGGTTGGCATCAAACGCGCCGTGGTCAAGCGTCACCCTGATGTTGCCCTCGCTCCTGAACTCGAATCTGTTCAACGGTATCCTGTTCTCCTCCTTCGAGTCCATGTTCGCGTCAGGCTCGTATATCCTGAGCGTGAACTCGTGCCCTATGCGCTTCTTGCCGTCACCCTCCGACTGCATGTGGGCATACGTGCTTGAGAGCGTGAACGATTTTGTGACCGACTGGCTCTCGCCCGATCTGCCCGCCTGGTCGATATACGTGACGTCCACCACGTCGTTGTGGGTAATCGGCCGCCCGTCTATCGTGGGCGGAAGCTCCAGCCTGACGTGGAACTGCCCCGTGTCGGGGCCCGTCTCAGTCATGGTGTCGGGGCCCTCTATTGGAATGCCGTTTATGGCAAACTTGAGCAGCCCCTCTGTGGGTATGGTCTCTGCCGCGTTCGAGGCGACGTTCAGATCGTCGTCTGTGACGTAAAAGTTCAAGACAGTCGAGCTTGATGCGGGGATCGTACTGACGCTGCCCTGGTGTGCGCTGCGCCGCTCCTGCTCGTCCGTCTTTGATGCCGTTGTTGATGATGATGGTGACGACGACGAATTGGTGGCCGGCTCTGCCACCGCACCTGATTCCGGCCCTGCAGTGGCGCTGTCCGTACTGTTCTGCCCCGCGTGTGGCGTCTGAGCCTCCGCCGCCTCCGGGCCCCCGACGGCATCCGCCGCGCCGGTTGTCGCGTTGCTGCCAGTTATGGCGCCGCTGCTGCCGCTTACTGCAGCTCCGCTTGTGGAATTGTCCGCGCCAAGTGATGTGCCGTGGCCGTCTCCGGGCGGATCCCCGCTCGACTCGCCTGCGCCGGCCCCCGCTCCGCCCTGCGCCTGGCCTGTCTCCTCTGATGCGGTCCCGGCGGTGGCCGTGCTGGGCCCTATTATCCTCTCTATTATGCCCCTCTCTGCCAGTATCTCCGCGGTTCCTGGCGTGACGCACACCGGCTCTTGGCTCGCCCTGATTGCAAGCACGTGGTGCACACGGCATGTGACGTCTTGCGGCATGACGCCCGACTCTGTCTGCTTTTTTGGCGGCTCGAGGTCCGCCTCGGTGGACGGCAGCGGTTGCCCATCCCCGGCGTCTGCAAACGCGCTCTGCGCATAATCATGATAGTCTTGCAGTACACTGCTGCTGCTGCTGCTGCTGTCGTGGCCGTCGCTATGGGTTACGTACGTCGCCATGGCCCCGGCGCATAGCAAGGTACAGCACACTGCTGCCGCCATCCAGTAACGGCAATCCATGCCTGGTTTTGTTGTATTTGTCATAAAAGTATTGGGCACCGGGTGCCCGGATGGCGCGCAGATTTTGCCTGCGCGTAATCTAAACTTAATTAGCATCGCACCGCAATGCACGTGTTGAAGAGGGTCGGACTGCTGGGCTGCGGCACAATCGGTTCTGCAATCGCGCTTGCGATAGAGGACCGTTCCATACGGGCCGAGCTGACTCACATTTATGACGCTTCACGCGCCGCTGCAGAGTCACTTGCATCCCGCCTTCCGGAATCCAGGCCTGAGATAACGTCCAACCCGAACCTGCTGTTTACAAGCCGCACCGACATCATAGTAGAGGCCGCCGCCCAGCAGGCCCTCCGGGACTCGGCCCTGGCAGTGGTACAGAACCGCAAGGACCTCATGATAATGTCCGTCGGGGCCCTGCTTGACGACTCGATTCATGACGTGATATTCGAGGCTGCAAAAGAGTTCGGCACCCGCATCATCATCCCGAGTGGGGCCATAGCCGGGCTTGACGGCATAAGTGCGGTTCGTGACAAGCTGGAGCGCGTCACGCTGACCACCACGAAGCACCCCGACTCGCTGCGGGGGGCGCCGTTCTTTGACAAGTCGGACGCCGTCCCCGACGGAATCACCTCGCCTGCCGTGCTGTACGAGGGCCCCGCAGTGGACGCCGTCTCCCTGTTTCCCGCAAACGTGAACGTTGCCGCCGCCCTCTCGCTTGCGGGTATAGGAGGGAGCAGGACCGTCGTGCGCATGGTGGCCGATCCCAACACGGACAGGAACACCCACAAGGTCGAGGCGTCCGGGGCCTTTGGGAGGATGACGTTTGAGATTGAGAACGTGCCGTCCCCGACAAACCCGAAGACGAGCTGGCTTGCCGTGCTCTCCGCAGTCGAGGCGCTTGCGGGATACTGTTCGGATGACGGCAGCCGTGGCAGGAACGACGCCGCGCGCAATAGGTGACGGCAATGCCTGCCCTGGTTGCCCGCCGCTGCCGCGTAATCCATGCTGGACGGTACCGCTCAAGCGTATAATATGGCAATTATTGCCGCACGCCTGCGGTTTTAGTCACGTAATGGTCTGTTTGTAACGCTTTAAATCACCTTTGGGCCTATCTGACAAATGACCATGCTCATCTCTGAACGCCGTCAACAACAGCAGCAACAACAGCAACCGCAGCAACAGCAGCAGCAGGTGTCCGACCTCAAGGAGGAGATTCTGCGCCTCAAGGAGGAAAAGGACGTGGTCATACTGGCCCACAACTACCAGGTGCCCGACGTCCAGGACGTGGCCGACTATACGGGCGACTCGCTTGGGCTCTCCCGGCAGGCCGCGCAGGTGGACCGGCAGACCATACTGTTCTGCGGCGTGCACTTTATGGCGGAGACTGCCGCCATCATCAGTCCGCACAAGAGGGTGCTCATCCCGGAGCTTGACGCCGGATGCTCCCTGTCTGATTCCATAACCGTAGAGGAGCTCCGCGACTGGAAGGCAGCGCACCCCGGTTCCATATCGGTCGGGTACGTCAACACGACCGCGGAGGTAAAGGCGGAGCTGGACTACTGCTGCACCTCCTCAAACGCGGTAAAGGTGGTGGACTCCATCCCCGCCGAGAAGGAGATACTCTTCCTGCCTGACATGTTTCTTGGGTCGTACGTGGCCAAGGTGACCGGGCGGAAGAACATGCGCATATGGGCCGGCGAGTGCCACGTGCATGCCGGAATCACGCCGCAGGACATAGAGGAGAAGCTGGCCTCCCTCAGGAACTCGGAGTTTGTAATACACCCGGAGTGCAGCTGCACCACGCCGATGATGTACGATGCGGCATCCGGCGGGTTCGGGGACGCAAAGGTGTCCGTGCTGTCCACCGAAGGCATGCTCAAGCACGTGGCCGCGTCACCCTCGCGGAACTTTGTCGTGGCGACGGAGACCGGAATCCTGTACCGCATGAGAAAGCAGAACCCCACAAAGAACTTTGTGCCTGCGTCTGAAAACGCAGAGTGCCAGTACATGAAGATGATAACGCTCCAAAAGGTGTACGACTCGCTTCTAAACGAGCGCAGCGTCGTGAGCGTCCCCCCGCACATAGCCGACAGGGCGCGCCTCGCAATAGAGCGTATGCTTGAGATCGGCTGATTGAGATGACGGGTCTCTTATGGCGGCGCGGCTCGGACAATCCCAAAAAGGGAATGGGCGGCAGGCTCCTCAAGGAGTTCAAGAAGCTCGTCAGGGACAAAAAGTACGACGAGGCCCTCCGATGCGGCAGAAACTACATACGCCAGATAGGGGATCACAACCACGACCTCTTCTTTACGATGGGGGCCATATACTACACGCAGAAGCGCTACGGGCAGTCACTCGAGTACCTGGACAGGGCGCTCGAGATCGGCTCGTACGACACGGAGGCGCTCTTGCTAAAGGCCAGGGCCCACATGATCCTCGGCCAAAAGACCAAGGCGGAGCAGTCGTGCAGGAAGATACAAGAGATCGACCCGGGGCACGAGGAGGCTATGAGCATACTTGACTCGATGAAGCGGCCGAAAGGGCGCTAGACCTCCAGGCTCATGTCTATTCCTGACACCGAATGCGTTATGAACCCCACGGATATCATGTCGGCCCCGCTGCTCGCGTACGCCGATATGTTCCTGCCGGTTATCCCGCCCGATGCCTCTATGCGTACCCCGTCGCGGAGCCCCTCTGATTCCAGGCGCCGTATTGCCGCCCTGACCTGCCGTGGCGTAAAGTTGTCCAGCATTATGATGCCCGCCCCGGCGCGCGCCGCAGTGATGGCGCCCTCCACGCTGTCGACCTCCGCCTCCAGGCCGCCGCGCCTGCCACCTGCCTTTCTTATCAGATGCTCGAGCGCCGCTTCCGGGGCGAGGCCTGCCATCAGCAGAGAGGCGGCCGCGACATGGTTGTCCTTTATCATTATGGACTCGTCAAGCCCCATCCTGTGCCTCCTGCCGCCGCCAATCTCGACTGCCTCCTTGTCAAACATGCGCAGCCCGGGCGCGGTCTTTCTGGTCGCGTATATCCCGACTCCTGCCGGCAGCCTGCCTGCAATCTCGGCGGTCCTGGTCGCGATGCCGCTCATCCTTGAGAGCAGGTTGAGCGCGGTCCGCTCGCACGCAAGCACGGCCCTAGCCTCCCCTCTGACCTTCATTATCACGTCGCCTGCAGATACACTGGATCCGTCGGGCTTGAGCGTCCTGCACCTGCATCCCTTCAGCCTGAATATCTCCCTCGCGTGCGCGGTTCCGGCCACAGTTGCTTCCTGTCTTGTGATTATGCTTGCCGTAATCACGCCCCTTGGCAGGAGCGCGCCCGTAACGTCCCCCCTTCCAACGTCCTCTGCTAGGAACCTGCGGAGGTGGCGCCGCGCATCCTGCGTGATCCTCATCACATGCCGTACCTGCCTGTTTTCCTTAAACATTTGCCGTCGGCAAGAAGTCCTGCCATGCCTGATCTGCCATGCCTGATCCGCGATGCCGCCGCGGTATGATGCCGCCGCGGTATGATGACAATGACGTTGGTTGCGGCTGTGATTGTGATTATGGCGGGCATACTTTCACGGCGCATGCGCATGTCCGTCACGCCCCGTCCGGCCGTAGATGGGTTATGTAACCTTGATTGCGTACTTGCCCCTCTGGGTTATGCCGAGCGTCTTTGATATCTTGGAGTTGGTGGGATCAACCACCAGAACTATCCCGTTCCAGTCCGGGGTCAGATCCGACGACTTGCATACGGGACATACCTTGGCGGTGGTGACATACTTGCAGCTGCGGCAGGCCATCTCTCTTGGCATCGCTACTTTTTACCTCCCTCTGCCTTTTTGCTAGCCTGCTTGGCGCCGTCGCCTTCGTCTTCGCCCCCCTCTGCCTTCTTGATCTCCTCTGCTATCCATTCGTCGGTGCCAAGAAACGGTTGCCTGCACGTGATTCCTATCTTTCCCATCGCCGCCGCCTTTCCAAGCGACACGGCCGTGATCCTGGAGCGCAGCGCCGATCCCACCCTGAGCGTCCTGCCGCTCTGGTTCGCTATTATAATTCCGGACTTTACGTCGCTCTTCAGATAGTCGTCCATGACCTGCGAGAGGTGCAGCAAGGCATCGGTGGGGCCTATCCTGACGAACGCGCCAAAGTCGGTAATGTCCACGATCTCACCGTGCACGATCTCCTGCATCTTCGGATAAAACGTGAGCGCCTTGAACCTGACCCTGTGGAACGTGCCCCCGTCTCCGGCGACCATCTTGCCCATCTCGTCGACCTTTGCGTCCAGAATCATGATTATGTATCCGAGCTCCGCGTTTATCATGCTCTCGTACTTTTCCTTTAGTATGGTGATGGCGGCCCTTCGGAGCGTGGTTCCAAACTGGTCGGGGGGAATTCTGACTACATCGGCCAGGGTCGATATTGAAAACAACTGTCGCTCCTCTTGAGGGTTAATTTATGAATCTTTGGACATCGTATGGAACCAAGTCTCTTGAAAGTTCGTGCCTGCCGGCCCCCGTTTTCGGATCTCACGGGCCAGGGCCCCGGATCCGTACTCCGTGCATGCCCGGGCGCTTGGCGCCTTCGCGGTGTGCCGCCTCCGGACACACGCGCGTAATCCGTCGACGGGCGGGGCTCGTGTCGCGCGCACCCTTGGCCACCGGCGGCCCTGCCGGCGACGCGCGTCTTGTCGCGGCCCTATCTGCGGGCCCGCGGCCCTGCCGGGGAACATCCGGCAGCGTCCAGTGCCTGCGCCGTTTATCTATAAATATAGAATGCAGATTTTCCTGTGTATGGTTGAGATTGGAGAGGTAATCGGCAAGCTAGAGACCGTGATTGACCCGGATCTCAAAAAGGACATCGTCTCGATGGGGATGATAAAGGACATGGAGCTGGTGGACGACAACCTAAAGTTTACGCTTGAGCTTACCACCCCCGCCTGCCCGTTCAACGTGGAGATTGAGGAGGACGTGCGGCGCGTGATAGGCGAGCTTGGCGACCTGAAGAGCTTTGACATGAACGTAACCGCAAAGGTCATGGAGGGGCGCTCCCTTGACGACGACACCGGCCTGGCGACCGTCAAGAACGTCATCGGGGTCGCAAGCGGCAAGGGCGGCGTCGGCAAGTCCACCGTGTCGCTGAACCTGGCCCTTGCACTGCAGCAGGCCGGGGCCAAGGTGGGGCTGCTTGACGCCGACATATACGGCCCCAGCATTCCGTTGATGCTTGGGATAAAGGAAGGCGGCATGGAGGTGGACAACAACAAGCTCCAGCCGGCCGAGTCCAACGGGCTGAAGGTGGTCTCGTTCGGGTTCTTTGCCGACCAGGCGCACCAGGCCGCGATATACAGGGGCCCCATAATATCCGGGATACTCAAGCAGTTCCTGGTGGACACCGACTGGTCGGATCTGGACTATCTGATAGTGGACCTGCCGCCTGGAACCGGCGACATACCGCTGACGCTGGCGCAGACCATACCGATTACCGGAATACTGGTGATAACCACCCCGCAGGAAGTGGCAAGCAACGTGGCCGTAAAGGCGATCGGCATGTTTGAAAAACTCAACGTCCCGATACTCGGGGTGGTGGAGAACATGAGCCACTTTGTATGCCCCGACTGCGATGCAAAGCACCGCATATTCGGCGACGGCGGCGCCAAAAAGATAAGCGAAAAGTTCGACATCCCGTTCCTCGGGGAGATTCCGCTCAATTCCGGCATAATGTCCGGCTCCGACCTGGGCAAGCCCATAATGATTACGGGTCCCGACTCTCCCGGCGGGGCCGCGTTCAGGAGCGCGGCCCGCAACATAGCGGCGCAGTGCAGCATTCTTGCGGCGAAGCTGCAGCAGGAGGAAGCGGCGAGTGCAGAGGTCGCGGAGCCTGCCGCCGCCGCCCAGGCCACGGATGCCCCTCCCTCTGACGCCGCGCTGGCGGCGCAGACGACGGCAGCCGATTCGCCATCCTTATCCACTGCGTCATACGGCGGCAAGGCTGATTCCACGTGAGGCTGCCAGAGTCGTGCCGTGAAGATCTAAAGACGCCGCTGGGCGTCCTGCTGCCCGATGCCGGTATTACAAAAGAGCAGGTCGCAGGCATGATACGCCCCGGCTCGTACGTGGTGACCGTAGGCGATCGCACCACCGAGAGGCTGATACAGTTTGGCATAGTCCCGTCCCTCCAGATAACGGACGGGCTCGAGAAGAGGCGGATCCGTCCCCATCCGCGGCTTGCAGAGGCGGGCGGCGCCGACGATGCCAAGGAGGGTGAGGGCCGCGGCGCCGGCGCGCGGCATGCGGGCAGCCGCGTCGGAACAAAGACCACCGTGATGGAGGTGTCAAACCCGCCCGCCCAGATCACGCGGGAGAGCGTCTCGGCCATACGCAAGGCCTTCGCGGCGAGGCCGCCCGTCCGGATACGCGTAAATGGCGAGGAGGATCTGCTCGTCATTCCAGTATGCGTCTACGCGCCTGATAATACCGTGGTGCTGTACGGGCAGCCGGACGAGGGGCTGGTCGTCACGTCGGTCACCGACGAAATTAGAAATAAGACCCGTGGCATCATGTCCCACATGGGATGACAGGACGTGATGAGACGGTGGCTGTATGAGCGGTGATTATCCACCAATGCCTGATCCTCTTATCCACCCCGAGGCGGTCCCGGCACGTGATCCGGGATACGCGCCAACGCGGGCCGCCGCATCAACGGCCGGGATACGCGCCATCTCAAAAAATAAACCAAATGAGTCGCTGGGGTTGACATTGAGCCATATATGCGGGTCGCACGACCCGACACCATGAAGCTGGGACCGGAGCTGCGCCTCGCCATACTTGAAAAGGTCGGGATATACTCTGCCCGCTTTTCGATATCGGAGCCCCGGGTGCTTCTGACCACGAGGGAGGTGCTTGATGCCCCGAGGAACATGACTGCGGGCAGGCGCACGTCTGCATACAAGTACTACGGCGTCTCGTATCTGCAGCACAACACCATATTCATCAACGTGCGGAAGATTCCAAATGAGAGGGTGCTTGAGAACACCATCGTACACGAGCTCATCCACATGAGGTTCCGATACATGTCCCACGGCAGGCGGTTCAACAGGCTCGTCAGGCGCGGCTTGGCGGGCGCTAGGTTTGCCCCGTACCGCAGGCGGGCATCAGGGCGCGGGAAGTAGTAGTAGTGGCAACAGCAGGCGCGGCAACGGCGTATTCTGCAAATTAGAGGATCCGCTGGCCCTGTGCATGCACGGCCTGGGTTTGTCCGTTTTTTGATTTATATTTACATGCTCGGGCAGTCCGCATACATGGAGTTCTCTGAGATCCTGCCCTTTGCGGCGGGAGCTGCCTCGTTTATAGTGGCGGGCGTGCTGGTCGGCTGGATCTCAAGGCAGCCTGCCGGGACAAAGCAGATGATGGAGATATCCGACGCGGTGCGCGTGGGAGCCGCAGCATTTCTCAAGAGGGAGATGAAGGTTATAGTGCCCGTGGCAATAGCGCTGTCCGTTATAATCGGCGCGTTCCTGCAGCCCTCAAACGGCATTGCGTTTGCGGTGGGGGCGACGCTGTCGGCCGTTGCGGGGCTCATATCACTGAAGATTACGGTAAAGGCCGCCGTGCGGGCGGCAAACCTGAGCGGCAGCGGGCTTGGCAAGACCTTTGCGATGGCGTTCCGGGGTGGAGCGACCGTGGGGCTTGCGATACCCGCAATGGCGCTGCTTGCGATAACCGGGCTGTACCTCATATATGAGGATCCGATCACCATTGCCGGCGTCGGGATAGGCGCCAGCCTGATTGCGCTGTTCATCAGGATAGGCGGCGGCATATTCACAAAGGCCGCCGACATGGGGGCCGACTTGGTCGGCAAGGTGGAGGCCAACATTCCCGAGGACGATCCCCGCAACCCCGCCACGATTGCCGACAACGTGGGCGACAACGTGGGGGACGCGGCGGGAATGGGCTCTGACGTGTACGAGTCCTACATCGTGACCATACTGGCGGCAATCCTGATAGCCGCCCTCATCGGGGCCCCCGAGCTGTTCCTGTACCCGATACTGATTGGCACCTCTGGCATGATTGCCTCCATAATCGGCATAGCCATAGTCGGCTCAAAGAACATCACGGACGTGATGAAGCCCCTCGACCGGTCGTTCTACGTCTCGGCCGGGATTGCCATTGTACTGAACTTTGCCTTTACGATGTGGTTTGTGGGCGACACCGCAGCGTCGTACGCCCTGTTTGGCACCACCGTCATCGGGGTGCTGCTGGTCCCGGTCATACAGAAGATAACGGACCGGTACACCAACTACAAGTACGGGCCCGTCATGGAGATCGCCGAGTCGGCGCGCTGGGGCTATGCGTCGCTGACCCTGATGGGGATCATAAAGGGGCTGCAGTCGACGGGGCCGTTCATGATTGCCCTCGTTGCCGCAATAATCATATCGTACGCGGTGTCATCGTCTGCCGCCCCCGAGGGCGCGGATCCCGTCCTGTACGGTATATTCGGCACGTCGCTTACTGCAATGGCGATGCTGAGCCTTGCCGGAATCGTGCTGAGCATCGACGCGTTCGGGCCAATCGCGGACAACGCTGGCGGAATCGTGGAGATGACCGGCATGGGGGAGGAGAACCGCAAGGTGACAGACGAGATAGACGCGGTCGGAAACACCACAAAGGCGGTCACAAAGGGGTTCGCGATTGCGAGCGCGGCCCTTGCGGCGCTGGCCATGATACAGGCATTCCAGTTCGAGGCGGCCCACGTGTTTGAAGGCGTGCTGGAGCTTAACTACAGCCTCACAAATCCCGCCGTTATAGTGGGGCTGCTTGTGGGCGGACTGGTGCCGTTTATAATAACCGGGCAGCTGATAAACGGGGTCTCTAGGGCGGCCGGCAAGATGGTCGACGAGGTCCGCAGGCAGTTCAAGGCCGACCCAGAGATACTCACGGGCAAGTCCAAGCCGGACTATGCAAAGTGCGTCGACATTGCGACGGTGGCGTCGATAAAGGAGCTGTGGAAGTCCGCAATCATCGCAATCATCGCCCCGATCATACTCGGGGTGCTGCTAGGGCCGACGGCCGTGGCGGGGCTGCTCATGGGCGCCGTGGTCACGGGGATATTCCTGGCGTACCACCTGGCAAACACCGGCGGCGCGTGGGACAACGCAAAGAAGCTGGTGGAGATGAGGGGCCAAAAGGGCACCGAGGAGCACAAGGTGGCCGTGGTGGGCGACATAATCGGGGATCCGTACAAGGATACGGCGGGGCCCGCGCTGAACACCGTGATCAAGCTGCTAAACACGATTGCAATCGTGTTCGTGTCCGCGTTTGTGGCCGTGCTGGTGCTGTGATTCCGGCCGGCACGGAGGCATGAGCGGCTTGCGCGGTTTGCGTAATGTTTGAGGGAGGGACGCGCCGGGAACGGCAAAGCCGGGTACGTCACGTGAGCAGCGTCCGCTGGGACATCATAATAATCATATAATAACAGTAAGAAGGAGAAGAAGAAGAAGAAAAAAGATCGGTGTCGAGGGTTTGCCTAGCGCCTAAGGACAGCCTTCCATCTTTTGGATATAGTATCCCTTTTCCTCGATGGATCTTTCGACCGGTTCTGGCGCATGCTGGGAATGGCAGAACTTGCACTCGTTGGTGGTCATTGTGGCACCGCCCTCACCGATGGATTCTAGCCACTCCTTGCCATACTCGATGGCCTTGTCGTGGTCCTTTTCGCCCGTAATCACGTCAAAGTGCATGGTATGCCCGTCTGCAGCAGCGACGTAGGTGTCGTATACGTGGATTTCCATGAGCCAACTCTGATCCAGTCCTATTTAATTCACGATATCCGTATATGGTCGTGGAATGCTATCGTGCGCCCTTCTGTTCTTCCGCCCCGGCCTCCGACGCCCCTGCCGCCGCTACTATCACTGCAACGGCCTCGGTTCCGCCCCCGCCCCCCTCCGGCGTCACGTGCGCCCTGAACTCCTTGGTCTGTCCCGAATATATCACCCACACCACGGGATTTGTGCGCATGAACCGCATGTCCGTATCTGAGGGGGCCGCGCCTGATGCGGGATGCGAGTGGAATATGCCGATGACCTCGAGGCCGCGCTTTTCCGCGGCCCTGTATGCGCCAAGCAGCTGGTCCGGCGCCATGCTAAAGAATTGCTCCGGCCTGGGATCCACGTTGTCTGCAAAGAATACGTCCCTTACCGCGCCCTTTGCGCCCAGCAGCAGGGCGCAGGACTCGAGCGCGCCGGCTCTTTCTGCATGTTCTGCCAGTTCTGTCATGTGCTTCCTGGATATTGAGATCTCTCTACTTGGCCGCATACGTGGTGTCTGTGGCGGTCATGAATATATCATGATGCTCGTCCGGTTGATTGCGTGCGTGCATACGTGCATGCATGATGCATGTGTGTGTCACTGGTGTCCGCGCGCCCCCGCGCGCATGGCACTCACTCCGCGGCCTCTTCCACCACGATTGTGGAGACCATCCACGGATGTACGATGCACCAATACTCAAACTCGCCCACACCTATCTCCGCGGTCTCTACAATGAACGTCTCGCCCTCTGCCATCAGGCCCGAGTTGAACGTCTCGCCCTGGTCCACGGTGGTGGTCACTGTATGCGCCACTATGTCGTCGTTGGTCCACACTATGCTGTTGCCGAGCGGTACGTTTGCAACGTCGGGGTCATAATCGGGATT
The DNA here is from genome assembly GCA_965207075.1 of Candidatus Nitrosopumilus sp. Taxonomy (GTDB): domain Archaea; phylum Thermoproteota; class Nitrososphaeria; order Nitrososphaerales; family Nitrosopumilaceae; genus Nitrosopumilus. The sequence continues at coordinate 838,949 of CBDBLO010000002.1, forward strand.
GTCCGGGTTGTCCGAGCCTGCCAGTATGGCAATCTCATACACGGGGCCCTGCGGGCCTGCCGCCACCTCTTCCTCCTCTGGGACCTCTACCACCTCCTGCGGTATGATGTACGTGTCGGGGCTTACAAATCCAAACGAGATCCACATTATGATGCCGGTCGCGCCAGCTATCGCCACTATGGAGCCGACCGGCTTTAGGTACACCGGATGCTTCATTGCCAGGTATGATATTATGATTGCCGGAAACGCGATTGCCATGAGTATTCCTGCTATGGTGATGGTGTAGTTTGACGTGTTCATGGTCATCGCATACATTCCAAAGCCCAGTGATATCGAGAGTATGACCAGCGCAGTGGCCTTTGCCCTGTTGCTTGTGGATACGCCTCCGTCAAGTATCCCGGTCGCCAGGAAGATCAGTCCCACGAACATGGTAAGTCCCGTCAGGGCGTGCATGCCGTCTATGAACGTGTGGGCGATCTCCGCGTACGAGATGACGAGGCCCGCCAGTCCTATGGATGTAAGTCCCATGCCGGGCATCATGAGATCCCAGTTGCTCATTTGCTGTTGCTCCAGAATCTAGTTAAATAACCGTTTACACCCCGCCGTTGTCCGGGGCGTGTCGCGACATTCCTCCCCTCCACCCGCACTTCTCCGTTCGTTGTACCCCCTCCCCCTTCTCCATCGCCGCCGCCGCCGCCGCCGCCATTATTTTAAAAGGGATTAAATGGCATTGCAAGGTGACACATCCAATGGCGTTGCTGGCAGACATAGTTGAGGTGTCAAAGCCCAGGATCGTGGTGCTGCTGGTTATCACCGCCGTCGCGTCCATGTACGGGGCAAGCAGGCTGGTCGAGGGAGCCCCGGACGTCGGATACGCGCAGTACCTGCATATCATAATAGCGGGAGCCATGGCCTCGGCCGGCTCTAGCGCACTGAACCACTACTATGACCGCGATATAGACTCGATGATGGGGCGCACAAGCAAGAGGCCCATCCCTGCGGGGCGCCTCTCGCCGCGCACCGTCTTTGCGTACGGGCTGGCCACGAGCTGCGCCTCGGTCGTGTATGGGTACGTCGCGCTCAACCCCGCGTCTGCAGCGTTCATCGCGCTGGGAATATTCTCCTATGTCATAATATACACGGCCTGGCTGAAGCGGCTCAACACGTCAAATATCGTGATAGGCGGCATAGCCGGAAGCGCGGCTGCGTGGGCCGGCTGGGCCGGGGCCACCGGAGGCATGGACCTGCTGGGATTCCTGGTGGGGTTCCTGGTGTTTGTCTGGACGCCGTCGCATTTCTGGTGCCTTGCAATGAAGATCCGCGACGAGTACGCGCAGGCAAACGTGCCGATGCTGCCCGTTGTAATAGGCATGCAAAAGACCTCCCGGTACATACTTGTCAACACCATCATACTGGTGCCGTACTCGCTTGCCCTCTCCTTTATTCCCGCCGGGATGGGGGCCGTATACCTTGCAATCGCGGCGGTCTCGGGGGGGCTGATGCTCGCGTATCACTACAAGCTTACAAAGAACCCGACGTCGGAGTTTGCGTGGAAGGCGTACAAGGTGACGGCCCCGTACCTGACTATAATATTCGCGGCAGTCGTGCTGGACGCCGCGTTTCACGTGCCGCTGTTCTGACAGTGCGCGGCCGCGGGCCGGCTGGCGCGCGGCGTCACTTTTCGAGCCCCGGAAAGCTGGCCTCGTACGACTTGTCCGCGTCGCTGTCGCCGCCCCCGTTGCCGCCTGATGCCGAGGAGCCCCTGGAGGATCCCGACTTGGATCGGGCGCCCCCACTGGCGCCGTCCTCGGACCCGCCGCCCTGCGCGTCGCCGTACCCTGTGGAGTCCTCCTCCTCCTCGGCCGCCTCTATGCGGCGCTCGTCCTTTGTCACCCACGCGATCTTTACCAGCCCGAGTATCTCCAAGTCGAGCAGCAGCTTGTTGAACCTGTCCTCTGGTATGATCCTGCCCTCCTTTGTCATGCTCTTGTAGAGATCGACGTCGGTAAGCGCGCCCGCGCCCCTTACCTTCTCGAGCAGTTCATTCTTTATCAGTGAGACCATTGCAATCGCTATCCGTAGAACGTGTTGTTGTCACCTGCCGCTGGCGTAACGACGTTAGATATACCTTCCCTGACGGAGCCGTACCACCTCTCCATCTCCTCCGTGATGGAGGGGCCCGTCTGCTTGAGGGCGGCCTCAAAGTCGCTGCCCGATACGGTTTCCGAGCCGGACTTTATGGCGGACACTGCGGCCTCCCTGCAGAGCGCCGCCAGATCGGCGCCCGTATAGTTCTGGGTGGTGGCCGCAATCTCGTCCGTGTGCACGTCGCCGGCAAGGGGCATTCTGGACGTCAGTATCTCTATTATCTTGCGGCGCCCCGCCTCGTCGGGAGGGGCCGCGTACAGTGACAGGTCGAGCCGGCCCGTCCTCAGGAGCGACCTGTCAAGCATGTCGGGCCTGTTTGTTATTCCCATTACGACAACCCTCGGGGAGGCCCCCTCTATCTCCGTGAGGAGCTGGCTCAGCACCGTCTCGCCCGCGCCGGATGCGGGCTGGTCACTGCCGCCGTGGCCGCCCCCTGCCCCCGCGCCCCCGGCCGGGGATCTGTGCCGCGCAATCGAGTCGAGCTCGTCAAATATTATGACGCACGGGGCCGACGACTTTGCCTTGCGGAATATCTCGCGGACGGCCTTTTCGGACTCGCCGACCCACTTTGAGAGTATCTCTGGGCCCCTCACCAGTATCATGTTTGCCCCCGTCTCGGCGGCGAGCGCCATGCCGAGCATCGTCTTGCCGCACCCTGGGGGCCCGTACACCAGGGCGCCCCTGGGGGCCCTGACGCCCATCTTTGTAAACCTGTCCGGATCCATCACGGCCGTCACCAGGTTGTCTGCAAGCGACTCCTTGACGTCGTCAAGCCCGCCGATGTCGCCCCACCTGATTGTGGGCCTTTCAACATAAAACTCCCTCATCGCGGTGGGCACGACCTCCTGCATCGCGTCATAAAAGTCGGCAAGCGTGACCTGCATGGAGCGCAGCACGTCGGTTGGGACCACCCCCTCCTTCTCCTTTCCCCCCTCCGACCCGGGGTCCGCCATGCCGGGCAGGTACCTCCTGATGGCCTTCATTGCGGCCTCCCTGCACAGCGACTTTATGTCGGCCCCCGTATATCCGTGCAGCTGGGGCGCCAGCTTCTTGACGTCCAGGTCCGGCGCCATGGGCATGCCCCTTGTGTGTATGAGCAGTATCTCGTGCCGCCCGTCCTCGTTTGGGACGGATATCTCAAACTCCCTGTCAAACCTGCCGGGGCGCCTCAGGGCGGGGTCTACGCCGTCGGGCCTGTTGGTGGCGCCGAGCACCATCACGTTTCCCCTGTCGTTGAGCCCGTCCATCAGGGCCAGCAGCTGGGCCACTACGCGCTTCTCGACGTCCCCGCGTGACTCTTCACGCCTCGGGGCTATCGCGTCGATCTCGTCGATGAATATCATGCTCGGCGACGCGCCCTTTGCCTCCTCGAATATCTCCCTGAGCCTCGCCTCCGTGTCCCCGTAATACTTGGTGATGATCTCGGGGCCGTTTATCGTGAACATTTTTGCCCCCGACTCGCTTGCCAGCGCCTTTGCAAGCAGGGTCTTGCCGCATCCGGGCGGCCCGTACAGCAGTATGCCGCTGTGCGGCTCCACCCCCAGCATTGCGAATATCTCGGGGTGCCTGAGGGGAAGCTCGACTATCTCCCTCATGGATTTGACCTCTTTTACCAGCCCTCCCACTCCGTCATATGTTACGTGCGTCCCCTCCCCGCTGTCGGGCTCTGCCGATACGGACACCTTGGTATCCTCTGATACCACGACCGTTCCACGCGGCTGGGTGCCGGACACCCCGAACTCTCTGGGACTTCCGAGTATCATTACTGATATCTCGTCGCCGCCGACTACTGGAAGCCCCGTAATCTTGCCCCTTACGAACTCGACAAAGTCGCTGTCCGTGCTGGTGATGCCGCCTCCGGCGCCGCTGCCACCGCCCCCGCCGCCGAGCGGCACGAGTGAGACGGATCTTGCAGGCTGCGGCGCCGCCTTTGCTATGCGCACGGTCTCGCCTACTGCGGCCCCTGCATTCTTCCTTGTCTGGCCGTCTATCCTTACCACGTCTGCGCGCCTCTCGTCCTCGTCGGCAGGCCACGCGGCCGCGCAGCTCGTCCTTGAGCCTGTTATGGTTATGATGTCGCCGGGCTCCGCCCCTATGCTCTTCATGGCGCTGGGATCCATCCTGGCGCGCCTCTTGCCTATGTCACGCTGCTTTGCCTCGCCGACGCGCAGCACCGAGTGCTGGCCGTCTTTGTCCTGGCGCGCCAAGCGGACCCACCATCCGTCACTTGACGTCCACTGACATCCTGCTCATGTTGAGGACTTCGAACTCGCTGACGCCCTTTGCGCCCCTGACTGACTCCTCAAGCGAGTCCATCTGCCCCTCCTTGTCGTCTAGGACGAATTCTGCCTTTAGAAAGTGCAGTCCGAACGCAAGCGGCTCCTTTTCGTACCTCCTCAGGGTTATTCCCTCCTTTAGCGCGGACTGGATGGATCGGGCCGTCTCGTCGAGATCCACATCCGTCCCTTCTGGAAGTATCTTTGTGATTAGTAATAGCTGTGCCATGCGCCGTCGCTGCTCCTTTCCCCGGTCATGGCCCCTCAAAGCCGCACTCGGAACACTTGTAGCTTCTTGCAGCCTCCCTGCAGCTCTGGCACCTCCATATCAGAGTGGCGCCGCAGCTGGGGCAGTTGAACTTTACACACTTGTCGTTTGGCATTATGTGCCTGAGACAGCAGCTGCACTCTGGCAGCGATATCGTGGACGAGGACAATGGCGCGATTCCCAAAAAACATCATTTATACCTTTATTATCGGATCTGATCAGGCTGGGGAGAGGGGGAAGGAAGGCTTGACACACGCAGGGCCGTTGTTACTGTCATTGACGTCTCCGTTGCCACCACCACTGTACTACTGGCCCGGGATCAGCCTTCTGAGCTCCGCGCCCAGCATGCTTCCGGCCGCCCTTGCCGTTCCCGCAGCGCCAAGCAGCTTTATGATGCCTGAGACGTGAAAGTCAAAATCATCCTCCGCCGATACCTCTCTGAGCGCATCTGGCGAGACCCGCCTTATCACGTCGTTTATGGCCCCGTTGTCCGCCCTCTCAAGTATCCTTCTTGCAATCGACTGCCTCTCAAACTCGCCGCCAAACCGCCTGTACCATGCGACGCGGTACGAGTCGCCGAGCTCGTCCATGTCCTGCGTGCCGCCATCCCCGTTATCCAGATGCTTGGATATGGCGCGCCCCGCAAGGATGCCGCCCATGCCGCTTGAGAATATGCCGCCCGCAGTGGTCGGCTTTGCCTGTCCTGCCGCGTCCCCGACTGTTATGATACCGCTGCCGGCGTCGTGAAACCTCTTGATCGGGCCCTTTATCCAGATCGGGGCAAATATCTTCCTGATTATGCAGCATCCGCGGCCGTTGCCCCCGCCCCTGTCCGCAAGAAACGATTCGAGCGCTGCGGCCGCGTTGATCCCCCTTCCCGCCGCGCCGACGCGCCCCCTTCCGCGCCCGGACGGTATGACCCACGCAAAGAACCCGGGATACTTTAACCGATCCGGCAGCACCTCCACCCTCCCGTCCTCTATCCAGTCGGCATACACCTCATACTGCGCAGACGGGATGATTCCGTCCCTGTCCCTCTGGGCAAGCGACGCGGCCCCCCGCGCGTCCACCATTATCCTGCAGTTTATGATATTGGCATCGGCGGCGCCTCCGGCCCCGCTGATCCTGACCCCCTCCCGCGTCCTCTCGTGCAGGCTCGTCCTGATCATTATGTCGGCCCCCGCCCTCTGGGCCTGGTGCGCCGCCTGCTTGTCAAGCTCCCTCCTGCTTACGCACAGCACGTTCTGCCTCTTGGCGTCGATTGTAATGTGGGCGCCGTCCGGCGATGTGATGCGGGCCCTCTCGACGCGGTGCATTAACGTGCCCCCGAACGGTATCATTCCTAGCTCCTCGAGGCCCCTGCTGCTTACCAGCCCGCCGCAGTGCTCCGGCGTGCCTATCTCATAGTCCTCCTCCACCACCAGCACGGAGTGCCCGCCTGCCGCAATCTCCCTTGCGCAGAGCAGTCCGGATATGCTGCCTCCTGCAACCACCACGTCGTATGGGGTGTCGCGCATGGACGTGAGCCCGCATCCAATTATTTAACTGCTAGAACCGGTTCGGCGGCAGTTGCATGTCCGGGCTGGGCAGGAAGAGGGTTGGGGGCTGCGGGGATCATACACAAAATAGGCTTTGTATGGGACGCGCGCGTATAGCATACGTGGCTGTCTGAACGCCTATACAGGGCATCAAGCAGCGCCTTGACGGCCCCGACGTCTCCTAGGGGACTTGGCGTGTCCGGCGTTCGGCCCCGCCTGCTGCGATTGCAAATGTTTTTGACGCTCCGCCTGTGTGTCACGTCATGGGCGGCGAGATAAAGCAGGTGGTTGTAATGAGGACGGATCTCAAGATGGGCCGCGGCAAGATGGCCGCCCAGGCTGGGCACGCCTTTGTGATGGGCGCCGAGCGCGTAAGGCTGACGCACCCTGACTGGTACGCGGACTGGTGGGACGGCGGGCAGAAGAAGATCGTGTTAAAGGCCCCTGGACTTGAGAGTCTCCGCGGCCTGAAGATGGATGCAGTACGCGCCGGACTGCCGTACGCCGAGGTATCGGACGCCGGCCACACCCAGCTTGATCCCGGTACCGTCACCTGCATGTCGGTGGGCCCCGCGCCTGAGAGTGCCGTCGACAGAATAACCGGGGATCTCAAGCTGCTATGAGCATTGTGTGGCCGGGTTCACACATGCCGCCGCCTGTCACTTGCCACGGCCGTGCCATACTTGCCTGTCTGCATCCGCGTCTTCCGGGCGCCCCGCCGGCCGTTCGTTCATAGAGAGAGATATTAACGGTGTCGCGATACTGCTGGCATGAAGCAGCGCGCCAAAGGCCTCTTTGCAGTTGTGTTTCTTGGGGGGATACTGATCACGTCGCTTGTGGTAATTGCCATACCTGGACTGGAGCCGACCGAGCGTGGCATGGATCCCCTCGTGCCGTCGGGCGCGGACTCTGACCGTGACTATTCTGCAAACTATGACGAGGCCGATCGGGTTATGTACTGCGGCACGGGGCTGCCGCCGCTGTCGACTGCATACATCCGCGAGTTTGCAATCCCGACAGAATGCACCAACCCGCTTGCCATTGCCGTGGACTATGACGGGAACCCGTGGTTTGCCGAGTCCAACACGGGCAGGGTGGCGACGTTTGACCTGGAGACCGAGACGTTCACAGAGTATCCTAACCCCTCCTGGCCTGAGGGCGCAGTCTCCATGATGTGGGGAATGGACCACGCGCCCGACGGGATGGTCTGGTTTACTGACGATGCGTCAGACTCGATGTGGGTGTTCCACCCGATAACCGGGCAGTACGGCCGGATCCCCGTGCCCGCAGTGGTGTCGGATCCGCTGCCGCAGCGGCTGGTCGTGGACGGCTCCCAGATTGTGGTGAACGACTTTTACGGGAACATGCTCGTGTTCTTGGATCCCAGCCAGCCTGACAAGTTCTTGGTGGCGCCGTCACCGATAGACGGGACGGTTACGGCCGGCTTTGTCCCGGACGCGAACGGGTATATCTGGTATACCGCGTGGGACGGGAGGCCGGGGGGAGACGGCTATCTGGTCAGGTTTGATCACGGCAGGTACGTGGACGTCGCTGCGACGACGGGGCAGGCGTACCTGCCGCCAATCGACTTTGTGGATCTGATCGAGCTTCCCCCGACCGTCCAGACCCCCAACGGGATTGCGATATCCGGCGACGGCGGCATATGGCTTGCAGACACCACGTCGTCGTCCGTGTTTGAGTTTGATCCTTCAATGGGGCTCTTCACGCAGTATGTGACCGCATCGCCAACAGAGTCGACGTACGGAAACAAGACAGGGGTGATAAAATCCCCCCTGTCGCGCCCGTACTGGATGACCTCGGATGATGCGGGACGCTTGGTGTTCAACTCACAGCTGTCAAACAACATCTCGGTCTTGGATCCCGTACAGCAGAAGATTGTAGAGTACCACGTGCCGTCAAAGAATCCGTACTGGACCGACTGCGTGGGGGCGCCCGGCGATGGGGGTGACGCCGGGGCCGCCATAACCCCCCAGTCCGGGGCAAACCCGGACGCGGCAGGTGGTATGGCGCCTGAGAGGTGCGGCGTTGCACAAGTCTTTGACTTTGACGTGCACGGGGACAGGATATGGTTTACAGAGTGGGCCGAGAACAAGATAGGGGTGGTGGACACCTCGGTTCCGGTGCCCTTTGACGTGGAACCGTCGACGCCCTACGTCTCTGCCACCCTGGGCGGAATCGCAAGCGTGACGTTTGACGTTACGGGCCCCTCCACAGGCAGTGGCGACCCGTCCGCGCAGATCGAGCCGTTTGCGGTGTCCGGCAGCCCGCATGTTCTTGTCACCATGCTGGCGGATGCGGGGGCGCAAGACGACATCATAGGCTACGGGGGCGACGACCAGGCATACGCCGCGAAGCTGTCGGACATTCCGGTCGTGATCGCCGTCACCGGTGACGCGCCAAGCGGGATATACAAGGTTCTCTTGGGCGCCCAGGCGCCCGACGTATCGGTGGGTAGGTTCGTCACAGTGATTGTACAGTGAGCGGCACAGTTCCAGAGATCGATCGCACGATTGGGATAGGCGTGTATGCCACGCCGTTTCCCGGGCTCGGCCGCGGGTATGGCATACGGGCGACGCCGGATGACTTTGCAGTGTCGGAGATATTGTCGCCGGCCGCCCTCAGGATGATACGCGACCCCGGCGCCGGCGGCAACGGCAACGCGGACGCAGACGCGTCTGCGAAAGGCAAGGGGTACGCAGTGTACGTGCTCCGCAAGAGGGGCATCGACACCGCGCACGCGCTCGGCGCCATACGCAAGATGACGGGCGCCAAACTAAAGCCCCTGGGGCTCAAGGACGCGTCGGCTACAACTACGCAGTATGTCTGCTCGACTGGGGCCGCGGGGAGGAGGCTCCGTGACATCAGCGCCTCGAGGTTCGGCCTGGCGTTTGCCGGCTATGCAAAGAGGCCACTTACAAAAAGACAGATGCTTGGAAACGGGTTCCGCATACGGATATCCGGTGACTGGGGCGGCCCCGGCGGCGGCAGCAGCAGGGATGCTACTGCAGCGACAACCGCGCCTGACCCGTCCGGTTTTGTGACGTATGCGGACTCGGTCCCAAACTTTTACGGATATCAGAGGTTCGGCTCGGGGCGCCCCGTAACACACATGGTCGGCAGGGCCCTCACAATGGGTGACTATGGCGAGGCCGTGCGCCTGATCCTGGAGTATGCGTCGCCGTACGACACTCGGGAGCGCAGGGAGGTGCGGGAGAACCTTGCAGACCCGGCGTTGTACGCGCAGTCGGCGCGGCGGCTGCCGCCGGGCATGGACACAGAAAAAACCGTACTGGAGGGACTGGCCATGCACGGCGACCCTCTCCGCGCCCTCCGCGCTGTTCCGCTTCTGCTGCGCAGGTTGTATGTAAGCGCATACCAGTCGTATGTATTCAACCGCACCCTGAGCGCGGCCATTGTTGCAGGCGAGAGCCTCCTGGATCCCAAACCCGGCGACGTCTGTTTTGACAGGAACGGCAATCTTCACAAGTATGACGGGACCGCGTATACGACGGCGACGGCGACGGCGGGATCCGGGGGAGAAAACGGCCGGGAGGCCGACGCGCATGGCGGCCTCGTACGGGTGCGCAACGACGCGGTGGCGATACCAGTCGTCGGTTATTCATACTATTCAAAGACGCGGTTTGCGCCATACGTGTCAGATGTGCTCATGGACGAGGGAGTAAAGCCGCGCGCCTTCTTCCTAAACGAGATGCAGGAGGCAAGCGGCGAGGGCGGGTTCCGGGATGCCGTACTCCAGTGCTCTGGTTATGCATGGCATGATGACACCAAGACCGTGGAGTTCTCACTTGCCCGGGGCTCTTTTGCAACGATGCTGCTCCGGGAGCTGATAAAGCCGCCAAACCCCATATCCGCGGGGTTCTAGGCTTTGGACTTCCGTTACTGCTGCCGTTGCCGCCGGTTTTGCCGTTGTCAGGCTACACGCGCATGCCTGTCTATTTCTGCCCGGACTGTTCTTGTTGCCGCGTCCCGCGCATGAAAAGTGCGGCAAGGCACAGCCCGGCGCCTCCCAGCATTATGGCCTTGCCGTTTGTATACCATTCTGGATTCTTGTACATAAACGACGATTCGGGCCCGATCGTTCCCTCACTCTGCAGCAGAAATGCAAATCCCGTCACGAGCATTGCTATCCCCGAGTACATCATCGCCTTTCTGGCGATGCCTGTTGCCTTATTTGCCATGCCCGTCCTTGGCACGGGGGAGCGGGGGAATAAAAGGATGCCCTGAGTCCAGCCTTGGCCGTCCGCGTGTATGGCATTTCTTCCTGATAGATCACGCCTGCCCGGAGCATCGCGCGGGGCGGTGCGCCCCCTCACTCGTCCAAGTCGACATAGATGCCAGATATGGCGTTGTTGATCCTGTCGTGGTACTTTTCGCATCCCTCGGTTCTAAAGTCGTTGGCCTTGCATTCGTTGAAGTGTATGGTGCTATCCCTCTGCATGTTGTCGGCAAACAGCACGTCTGAGCCTATTGCAAGCGCCAAGAGGCCGATTGCAGCGAGGCTTGCAGAGACTACGATCATGGCATGTCCAACCTTGGCGTGGTTGTGGGGATTGCTCATCTGCTGTGCGCCTCCGATCCTCGAATTTAATCCTTTCAAGGTCAATAATGCCGGCCTCGGTTTGATCCCGTTAAGTCACCCCTCCGGGCATCGGGACTGACGCGACGTGATGGTTCCGTCCGTTCTCGTGAAATTTACGCGGCATGTGACGATCCTACAAGTGCGGCATGGCCTTGAAGTAGGTTGGCGTGACTTGCAGGGATGTACCCCGAGTATCCGTCCCACACCTCTGGTAATCTCCGCATGTGTGTGGCGCGGGAAACAGTGAAAAACCTGTGCCGCCTGTTGATGGCATGGGCATACAGATACTGCAGTACGAATTCCTGGGGCCCGTGCCGCTCTCCGAGTGGGGGCCTCCGATGGGCGAGATCCTGTATGCAGTCCTGTCGAGGGACCGTGACCGTTTTAACATGCTGCATGTGGGTGATTGTGAACATACTGACGACAAGGCTTTCTTCATACAGCACGAGCAGTTCAAGTGCTGGGTTGAGAAGGCAGGCTCTGATTCGGCACTGTATCTGGCCGTATTTCCAATGAAAGATTCTGGCGTGCAGCGGCGCCGGGCCGTATTGCAGCGCATCATCCGCAGCTATAAGCCGCCGTGCAATCCCGCCGCCGACCTGCCTGAGCAAAAACCCAGCTATAACGTGCGCCGGACCGATGCCACTGATGCCGGCGGCGACAATGGCGGCGACAATGGCAGCCCTGAAATGGCCGAGTCTGTCCCGTCCGAGCCTGCGGATCCGCCACCCCCGACAAAAGACGCCACTGATGCCGCGCCATCCGAACCAAACTCCTCGCGGGACGCGATCTTATGCCCGTGCTGCGGCTCTGGCATGGATCTGGAAAAGAGGATCGGTTCCAACTCTGCTCTGTACCGGTGCGCCGGCTGCAACATGAGCGAGACGCGCCTGGATTGACGACGTCCCACGCGTTGGACGCGATCAGTTCTGGCCGGCGCCAGAGGCCTGCTTGCTTACTTGGTTCTGCACCTTGAATATCTGCTCCAGCGTTATGTCCATGGCCTTTTTGAGGTGGTCAAACTCCCTGACAGAGTGCATCTGCCCCTCCACTAGCATCCTCATTATCCTTACCGTATCCTTTTGAAGTTCGTCTGAGGCAACTATCTCCATGGCGTTGAGCCTTGAGAGCGTGTTGTCCATCTCCTTTAGCATCTCCTCTGAAGGCTTGTGGTTCCCGTGCGGCGTCACTTCATTCTGCCCCCTGCATTTTCCATGGGCCGGCGCACCTCCGCCGTTAATATGAACTTACACTAGCTCCTCGTCTATCTCCCCTATGGGATCGACGTACTCCTTGCACCTGCATGCGGGGACGACGCAGCTGCCCGCCTTCAGAAGCGAGTCGCTGTTGTCGTCGTCCTTGTGGGCTTCGTGCGTGTGGTGGCATTCCTTACAGTTCGTGGCGCCGACATCTCCTTTCTGCCAAGAGCATGATCTCCGTCATTGCGGCACCAGTACGGCGCGGGCGTCTATCTTTGACTCTTTGAGCCGCCGCAGCACCCGGTTTGCCTCCTCAAGCGGGTATGCCTGGGACACGACCTCCAGGTTGTTCTCGCCGCATATCCTGATTACCTCCTCCATGTCCTTTGTGGACCCTATCAGGGTTCCCCTGATCGTCTTTTCCTCAAACGCCATGAACTTGGGGCTCTTTCCCACAGTTGCAATCACTATTGTGCCCCCCTTCTTGACCAGATCGACTGCCGCGTCGGTCACCGCATCGGACGGGGCAAACACGACTGCCGCGTCAAGCAGCCCGATCTCCTTTTTGACGCCGTCTGCAAAGTCACCGCCTTCTGAGAACGTCACGGAGCGAACGGCGCCAAGCTTCTCTGCCACCTCCAGGTGCCTGCGCGTCCTGGAGAACGCGAACACCTTGCAGCCCTCCACCCTTGCAAACTGGACTGCCATGTGCCCCACGCCGCCTATCCCAAAGATGCCAATCCTAATGCCGGGACGCGGCCCTGCCGCCTTTACGGCCTTGTATGCGGTTATCCCGGCGCAGAACAGGGGCGCCGCATACTCTGGGGCCATGGAGTCCGGGACGAGCGTTACAAAGTCCTGCGGCGCCGTGATGTACTCTGCATATCCGCCGCGCGTGGACTCCCCGGTAATGGTGGATGACTCGCACAGGTACTCCTTGCCCTCTCTGCAGTATTGGCACTCCCTGCAGGCCTCCAGCAGCGGCGTTATGCCCGCCCTCTGGCCGGCCTTGAACTTTGTGACGGCGCTCCCTATCTCCGTTATGGTGCCGACCACCTCGTGGCCCGGAACGGTGGGCAGCACCGGCGGTATGCCAATGTCCATCCAGTCCCCCTCTATGCCGTGCAGCTGTGAATGGCATACGCCGCAGGCCTCTATCCTTATGAGGACCTCGTCGGGCCTGCTTATCCTGTGCCTTGGAATGCTTGCGAGCCTGAGCGGGTCCTTCTCTATGGGGCCGCACTCGTCTAGCACCATGGCCCTCATCATTATGTCGCCGTCAGGCATCACACGCACGCGCCCAACATGGAATTTTAAGATTCGCCAGCCCGCGTCAGAAGGCTTTAAGACGCAAGCACCCAAGGTACAGGCGTGCCGGAGATAGCAGACGAGGACAGGGAGCGCGTCAGGCTGCTCAACGTCATAGCGCAGTCAAAGGACGGCTTTAACCGGCTTTCGCTTGATGAGCTTGTCCGGCTGCAGGGCATGATAGAGCGCAGGGACTATTCAAACGACAAAAAGTCCGCAAAGTCCAAGGCCGCGCTGCTCAAGAAGATAAACGTCCGGATATACGAGCTGACAGAGGGCAAGGGCATATGGGATAGGTAGCAGGCCCATACCAAGCGGGTCTTGCCGTATGCGCAGCGCCGCGCGTGGAACGCGACGCCCCGGCCGCGTTGTTTGGCGCACCCGCGACCGCGCAGTTCTCACGCGTGGTGATCCCACGGCCTGCCGGCGTTCCATTGCATTGACCACCGCCTGATGAGCACGACTGACCATGCGATACTGCCTGCAGTCCACAGCATGACGTAAATGCTCTGCACAAAATGCTCTGACTCTGGATACAAAAAGGCGGTGTACGCCTCTTGGATTTCCAGCATGCTGTCAAACAACGCAAACTCGACTGCAACTTGGGGGATCAGGACCGTGCACAGTATGACAAGCAGGTATCGCCTGAGCTTCCTTATGTGATATGCCGAGTATATGTCTAGAAAGGGGATGGCCGCGTATATGCACTGCCTTCTGATGCTCACGGGGCCACCTGCCGGCATGCGGTAGGCCGGCCCGCGCCCAATTTAAAGAGAATTGCACGGCCCGCCGCCCGTGCGCGGTTCTTGTTGGACGCGCGGCTCTGCATGTGCGCGTGGCATGCGTTTGGCATCGCTTGCAAAGGGCGGCACGCCGGGCCCGGGTACCGTGCGATGCGCGGATCCATACAAATAGGAACGCCATTCTGTCACGTATATGCCCAAGAACCGGCTTGCGGGGGAGACCAGCCCGTACCTTCTGCAGCATGCAGAAAACCCCGTCGACTGGTACCCGTGGGGCAGCGAGGCCCTCGACAGGGCCAGGAACGAGAACAAGCCGATATTTCTGAGCGTCGGGTACAGCTCGTGCCACTGGTGCCACGTGATGGCCCACGAGTCGTTTGAGAACGATGATGTTGCGTCGTTTATGAACTCGAACTTTGTAAACATAAAGGTGGACAGGGAGGAGCGCCCTGACATCGACGACATTTACCAAAAGGCGTGCCAGATGGCGACGGGGCAGGGCGGCTGGCCGCTGAGCGTCTTTCTGACCCCCGACCAGAAGCCGTTCCACGTCGGGACGTACTACCCGCCGCTCGACTCGCACGGAAGGCCCGGGTTTGGGAGCGTCTGCAGGCAGCTTGCGCAGTCCTGGGCCGAGAGGCAGGGCGACGTCGACTCGCGCGCCGACGACTTTGTGCGCGCCCTCTCAAAGGCGGACGGCGCCCCCCTGTCGGAGGCCGCACTGCGCGCGCCGGAGTCCGACACGCGGCGGGGCGGCCTGGGCTTTGACGAATCAACGATGGACGAGGCCGCCGTCAACCTGTACAACAACGGCGACTACACGCACGGGGGGTTCGGCTCGGCGCCGAAGTTTCCAAACGCCGCATGCGTCTCGTTCCTGTTCAGGTATGCCGCGTCGACCGGCCATGAGTCCTTTGCAAAGTTCGCGCTAAAGACGCTTGACAGGATGGCGCGCGGGGGAATATTCGACCAGATCGGGGGAGGATTCCACCGGTACTCCACCGACGCCCGCTGGCTCGTCCCCCATTTTGAAAAGATGCTGTATGACAACGCGCTCATTCCGGTCAATTACGCCGAGGCGTACCAGCTGACCAAGAGGGAGTTCTATCTCGACGTCATGAAAAAGACGCTTGACTTTGTGCTGCGGGAGATGGCCTCGCCCCTGGGAGGCTTTTACTCTGCATACGACGCGGACTCTGAGGGCGTGGAGGGCAGGTACTATACGTGGACCAAGCGCGAGATTCTGGAGGTTCTCGGGGCCGGCACGCGCGACGCGGATCTCTTCTGCCTGTACTATGACGTGACGGACGGCGGCAACTGGGAGGGCAGCACCATCCTGTGCAACAACATCGCGCTGTCGACTGCCGCGTTCAAGGCGGGCGTGCCCGAGGGTGACGCGCGGGCGTCTCTGGAGAGGTCCGCCGCAGCGCTCTTGGCCGCGCGCCGCGTGGGCCGCGTGCCTCCGGGACTTGACCAGAAGATCCTGGCGTCGTGGAACGCGCTGTTCGTCTCCGCCCTTGCAAGGGGGTACCGCGTGTCCGGTGATTCGGCATACCTTGACGCGGCAAAGAGGTGCCTGTCCTTTATACGGTCCGAGATGTTCTGCGACGGCAGGCTGCTGCGCACGTACAAAGACGGCAGGGCCCGGATAGACGGATACCTGGAGGATTACGCGTACCTTGCATGCGCGCTTTTGGACGTCTTTGAGGCCGAACCCGACGCGGAGTACCTGGAGTCCGCCATACGGATGGGCCGCGTGATCCTCTCAGAGTTCTGGGACGAGGAGACGTCGGGCTTTTTCATGACGGGACGCATGCACGAGAGCCTGATAATCAGGCCGCAGAGCAGGTACGACCTCTCCGTGCCGTCCGGAAACTCCGTCGCAGTGCACGTCCTGCTGCGGCTGTACCACCTGACTGGGGAGCGCCCGTTCCTTGATGCGTGCAGCGCGTCCGTCCGCTCCCAGGCCCCCGCGTGCGCCGAGAACCCGTTTGCGTTTGGATACATGCTCAACGTAATGTCTACGATGCTTGCAGGATCACGCGAGATCACGCTGCTGAACACGCCTGCCGACCCCGGCATGTGCAGGATGGTGCTCTCCTCATACCTGCCCGACTCGATTGTGGTCGAGATCAGGAGCCGGGAGCAGCTTGACGGCGTCCTGACGTACCCGTTTTTTGCCGGCAAGGCGTTTGACGAAGGACGGGCAAGCGCGTACGTGTGCAAGGACTCTGTATGCTCGCTGCCCATACACGATGCGGACCGGCTCCGGGAAGCCCTCGGACTACTAGACCCTTCTGAGGTCTAGCTCCATTATGTCGCCGACCCTGGGACGGCCCATCGAGTCGTACCTGGATGTGGGCATGGCAATGGTGATCTGGGTCTGCTGATACGACTTTATCTTTACGGTCGGCTGGGCCTGCAGTATCGCAGTCAGTAGCGGCATCACGTGCTCCTTGGTGTCGTCATCCAGGGTCTTTGAGACGTTCTCCATTATCATCTGCTTTTGGGTTATGGGCTCCGTCGAGACGTTCTCGACCAGCGTAAGTTGGATTATCTTGCCGTTGTCCACGATCTGGGTTATCCTGAACGCGTTTTCTGCCGTCATGCGTAGCGGCCGGGGCGTTGTGATTTATCTCTAACGCATCAGTGAAAAGTAGAGCGCGATGGCGGCCGTGGCGACCGCCCCTGTCACCCCCATGACGAATATTATTCGGCCGCCCTCCAGTTTCATGTGCAGGCTCGGGGAGGTTTGGAATTAAACTGTTGCCTGAGGGTGGCAGCATCGGTGGTGCGCGCGCGTCTTTCGTGATGCTGCTCGTGTCCGCGCCGGCAAGCTGCTGGATTCGGTCCGGCGTCCTGCGGTGCCTGGCTGGAGCCACCCTCCCCCGTCATGCGCCTTGGGATACAGTCACGCGGGTTTCGATACGGGCGTTACGGCGTGGTCGGACTAGTGGCGGAGCCGCCTGCAGCGGGAGGGGGTCTGCCGCCGCCTGGCTCCGTCCTGTCTGCCTGCCTCTGCGCGGTGCCGCCATCTTTGCCGCCTGCCTCTGCAGGACTGCCTGCCGCCTCCGCCGTGGCCGCCGGATCCACGATTGCCTTTTTGATTGTGGCCGCCCTCCTCTTTAGAATCTGGTTAAACTCAGTCATGTCCTCAAGTCCCGGCTGCACCTGCTGGTTTCTGCACGCTTCCAGAAAGCTTGTGTATATGCAGCCTGCTATGATCCCAAACGCAGCGTCCGGAACCGATTCTATCTCTGGCTTGAACTGCTCTGCAATCTGCCTGTAAGAACCGGCCTCGTTGGTGTAATAGTCCATCAGGCTCTCGATGAACTTTATGTTCTCGCTTGATATCGCCACGCAGTACGGCCTTTGAGATTGATATTTAGCTGTTTGCATGGGGTGCTGCAGCAGTGGCTTTCCGGCGCCGGTTCCGCATGCGGCCCGCGCACGGCATGGGCTGGGCGTCATGATTTATTTTGTGCAGCTGCAAGACGCGGCATGTGCCCCCCTCCCTGCCCGGGTCTCCGCCGCCGCCCCCTTCTGTCAAATGGAGGCTTGAGCTTGACGAGGACTTTTTTCGCATATATGACTCTAAAAAGATGGTCATGGGATACTTTGACCCCGACTACGGGGAGCCGTACCCTCCCGAGAGACGTGACGAGATAATCGAGTCGATGCTCAAGAATCATGACGTGGTTACAGGCGGCATCGTCATGGTGCCCATGGTAAAGTTCGGACTCTTTGACACGGACCTTGAGGCCCACATAGACGTGGTGCAGCAGAACGTGCTGCGCGTCAACGAGCATATCGGCAAGTGGCGCGACTTTCTTGCAACGGTGGACTGCCTTGACAGGCACGCGATCCGGATATCGCACACCGACCAGGACATGCTTACCGTCACTTTTCCGATAAGGTTCCACAAGCCGCTGCCGCTTGGGGCGGACTCGCTGGCCGAGGGAATCAGGCCTACCTTGGACTTGCTGATGCAATCAGGCCTGTCATAGGAAGGCGCGACGATGCAAGCCTCGTGGCGGCCACGTACGCCGAGAACGTGCCTGCCAGCAGCAGGACAGTCCCTATCGGAAACTCCGGCACCGCCGCATACTCCTCGGACTCTGCTACCAGGTGGTACCTCGCCGCATCCGCCGTGTGCTCCTTGTCCGGCACTGACACCACAAAGAACGCGCTCTCGCCGGCCCTCAGATAGTCCGGCTCCGTGTGCACCCTTGTGACGGCCGCGACGCTGCCGGCGTCGTCGTATATGGTGGCCACGATGGATATCATGTTTGCAGTGATCTCCCCCCCGTTTGCAACGGTTCCCGTTATGATCAAATTTTTATGCCTGTCCCTTGCAATCTCGGATCCTGTCACGTCTATGACCTGCCTCTTTGGGTCTGCAAAGTCATAGTCGAGCTTGAGCGTATACGGGAGGTGGGATGCGCCGTCGCCCCGTCCGGCCACCATCTCCCTTGGAATCTGGCCGCCGTTTTCCAGCATTATGTCAAACGGACCCCTCATGCCGGGCATTATGATATTTACAAGCGAGTCCGCGCCGCTTGTCAGCACGGCGTTGCCGTCCCCGTCGTATATGGTGGCCTGCACGCTTGCGCCGCGCAGGGGCACCTCCAAGTCGTTTACAATCTCGCCCACTATGTGCAGCGAGCCGTCATCCCCCGTGTAGTGGCGGTCGTTCTCGATGGTCTGGGCAAACGCGGCGTACTGCAAGAGATTTGGCTGCGGATCGCCGGAGGCGGCCATAGTTACGTCCCCTACGCCGCCTGCGAGCGCTATTGTAATGACTGCCATGGAGACGGCTGCCGCGGCCCTGACGTTTGTGGCACCTGCCTGGATGATGTTGCTGCTGTCCGTTGCGACCCTCCTCCTCCTCTCTCATTTCTGATCTGCCCGGCTTGTACATTAAGTCACTGGTCTGCTGCTCGTATTCGGGATGCCGCGCTCCGCAGAGGGCTCGGATTATGGCATGTGCGACTGGCGCCACTCTTCTGCCTCTGACACGCAGGCGATCCACTCGGGGCCGGCCGCCTTGGATGCGGTAGTGGCGTTCGGGTCCCCGTCCTGCACAGTGGCAGCGGCACCGCCGGCCCCGAACTTTTCATCGCACTCGGCTATCATGTGCTCTGCAACGCTGTCCACCTTTTGGATCACGTCGCGGCGGGGCTCCTGAAACTTTTCCCCCGTATCGTCGCGGGTTATGGTGCCCGTCTTTGCCGAGTAAAACTCTACCAATCCCAGCAGCTCGTACTCTAGCGCGTCCTGCAAGAGCGCGTCGGACCTGGCCCTTGCAGAGTCGTCCCCGTCACTTATCCACCGGACGTACTCCGAGTCGCTCTCAAGCTGGGACTGCGACGAAAGCTTTAGCAGCCTTACCGATCCCTCAAAGATCTCAGGCGGTTCCAGCTCGTCGTACCTGAGTATGGTATCCTCAAACCTCTCTATGTGGCCGTCGTAAAACTCTAGCAGTCCCTCGCGGTCCAGGTCGCCCTCCTCCCACTTTGTCTTCTCCGAGTAGAACTCTGTCTGTATCTCCCTTACGTCATCCTGTATGCCCTGTAGTTTTATGCCGAACTCGAGGCCCCTCTGCTTGGTCTGCTCTGCTGAATAGTTGTATGATATGACGGCCCCCACCACGGCGGCCGCGACCAGCGCGATGGCTATGTTGCGTATGGTCCTGCCTCTCTTCTCCCTCCTCTCCCTCCTCTCCCTCTTCTTGTCTGCCTTGGATCTCATAGGTAATCAACATAGTTTCCATTCTCGTCCAGCTTGAGCTCGATCGTGCGCTCGGCACCGCTGATAAAAGACTCGTTGCGGGTGCTTCTCACCCTGCTTACCACGAGCTCGTAGGGCCAGATGTCCACCACAATCGAGCCGATCTTCGCGGTCGGGTTCTCTGTAATCTCCATGTCCTCCCTTCTAACGCCGTGTCTCTCGAGCATGTGTACGGCATGGTCAAGCAAGGGCTTTGGGTTGTTGTAGTCGAGTACCCAGACGGGAGGCTCGTACTTTATGGCATCCAACTGACGTCTACTGCCTGCCTGCCATGCTATATTTGATACGTACGTACGGCCTGCAATGGAGCCGCGCTTTGCAGCCTGGCGCCTCTCGTCAGCTCATGACGTTGAGCGTCATCGTACTGACCACGTTTGAGAGCGATCTGATTTTTGCCACAACGGACTCAAATGACTCCCGTTCGGGGGCGCGGACCTCTACTATCAGGTCGTACGCCCCGAACGTAAGATGGGCGCTCGTAATGTCGTCCATCTGCTGCAGCTCTTTTAGTACGTGTTCTTCTGCACCCAGATCGCAGTTTAACAAGACAAACCCCTTGTGCATAATGTGACATGCATTGCACTGCAAAGTCTTTAAATCTTCGGTGCTGCTGCAGTTTTCGCCGACGGCCACGCCGCCGTCTGGCTGTGGATATCTTGCAACGTCTACCGTCTGCCGCCGCGCCGGTTTCGGCCACCGCCACTGCCACCGCCACCCTTGCGGTATCCGCCATCCCTTCTCTGGTCGCCGCCTCGGCCGCCATAACCGCCGCCTCGGCCGCCATAACCGCCGCCTCCGCGGCCTCGGCCGCCTCTCCGACCGCCGTCCCTGGGATCATACGTGTCCCTTCTTTCGCGGCGGTGGCCTCCACGATAGCCGCCGCCTCCTCTATTGCCGCCGCTGCCGCTGCCGCTGCCGCCGCCCCCGTACCTTCTTACGGGTATCTCCCTTTTGAGCGGATCCGGTATCGAGATCTTGATCCCCATCGACTCGTTGAGGTCCTTTAACGGCACCTTGATCTGGCGCTTTATCAGATTCCATTCGTCAAATGACGAATACGAGACAAGCGTGATCGCCCTTCCGTGCGCGCCCGCCCTCGCAGTCCTGCCAATCCTGTGAAAGTACGTCATGTCCTGGTTTGGGACGTCATAGTTGATCACAAGCTCCACCATGGGTACGTCTATGCCCCTTGAGGCCACATCTGTTGCCACCAGTATCTTTGCCTTGTTGCTGCGGAACTTTGCCATCGACTGCTCCCTTCTTACCTGTGACATGTCGCCCTCTATCACTACTGCGTCCAGCTTCTCCCTGTGCAGGTACCTTCCCACGTCCCTCGTCCTGTATTTGGTGGAGCAGAATATGATGCACTGTCCGCGCGTCTCCCCGATGAACTGCATGATGTGCTTGAACTTTTCCTTGTCCCTGATTACCAGAAACGACTGGTCTATGCCCTCGCCGCTCAAGTCGTCGGCATCAAGCAGGAACTGCTTTGGGTTGTTCAGGTAATCCTCAGACAGCCTCAGTATCTCCGTCGGCATGGTGGCCGAGTACAGCGACATGACCCTCTCATCCGGCGCCAGGTCCAGTATGAACTGTATGTCGTCTATGAATCCCATGTCGAGCATGGTGTCGGCCTCGTCCAGAACTATGTGCGTCACGTCCTTGAGGTCGACTGTGCCGCGCTTTAGGTGGTCTATCAGCCTTCCCGGCGTGGCGACCAGTATCTCCACCCCGAGCTCAAGCGCGTCTATCTGCACCCCGATTCCCTGGCCTCCGTATATTGTGGCAACCCTGGTGTCCAGATACTTTGAAAACTTTTTGATCTCGTCGGTGATCTGCATGGCAAGCTCCCTTGTGGGAGCCATGATCAGCCCCTGGATGGTGCGGTTGGGGCGTATCTCCTGCAGCATCGAGAGCGCAAATGCCGCCGTCTTGCCGGAGCCCGTGTGGGCCTGGCCCACCACGTCCCTTCCAGTCAGCAGCACGGGTATGACGGCCTCTTGTATCGGAAACGCATCCTCGAATCCCATCTCGGATATTCCCCTGATTATGTCGTCGCTGAGGCCCAGTTCGCTAAATTTTGTCATTTTTTCTTTTCTTCTCTTTTCTTTTTTCTCACAGGCAATGACGAGAAAGCTCACCGCCCACCGTCATTATTCCGATTCGCGGACGCGTGGAACGTCTAATAAACGCTTGCCGCTTTCTCCCCTTCCGCCTCTCCCGTCTCAGCGCTCGAGCTGGGAGTCTATGACCCTCTTGAAGACGTCATACGGCTGGGCCCCCTCGACTGATATGTACCCCACGTCGTCGTTTCCGATGAAGAATCCCGGCGTGCCTGTTACGCCGTACGACCTTCCGTCCTCCAAGTCGCCCCTGATGTCCTCGACGTGCGTGCCCATGACTACGCACTCCTCGAACTCGGCCGCGTCGATTCCCGTATCCGACGCGTACCCGCTGAGCAGCTCTATGACGTCCTGGGGGCCTGCTCTGCTCCATTCGCCTTGCCTTTCAAACAGGATGTCGTGCATGCCCTTGAAGCCGCCCTGGTCGTCTGCGCACTCGGCCGCCAATGCCGTGACGGCAGCATTGGGGTGTATGTGCTGGAGCGGGAAGTCCCTGTAGACCAGCTTTACGAGCCCCTTGTCTATGTACTCCTCTTGTATGGAGGGCAGGGTCTGGGAGCTGAATCTGGCGCAGAACGGACACTGAAAGTCGGAAAACTCTATGATTGTGATGGGGGCATCCGCGTCTCCTATTGTGGGATCGTCGTCGGCCGATATTCGTATGGTCGGTGGTTGCTGCTGCTGCTGCTGCTGCTCCTGCAATGCGGCCATCTGCTGCTGCATCATCTTTAGCTCCAGCTTGGCAAGCGCGTCGTCGAGATCCTCCTGCGTCAGCTGATCCGGCTGATCTTGGTACATGCTAATTGAATACGCGCCTGCAAAGAATGCGGCCACGCCGACTGCTATGACCAGTCCGATAACAAGTCCGCTGACTGGCTTTTTTGCAGGGGGCGCGCCGTCTCCGTCGCCAACATTGTCGTCCCCGCCCCCGTCTTCCGTATCGCCCTGGCCATGCGCTGTCTCTTCCTCTTCCTCTTCTGCCGGTTGCTGGTCTCCGCTTGCTTCTTCCTCGTCTTCGGGTTCATTGTCACGCGTTGCGGCATCTTCTTTCACCTCTTCCGTGCCGTCCGTCTTGTCACTGACGCTGCCGTCACCTGCGTCGTTTTGTGCGGCATCCGCCTTTGCGGCCGCGTCATCTGATGATGCGTCGGAACTCATGCTACGGCTGACACCTCGTGCACAAATAACAGTTGTCACCGGCCGCCACCGCCACACCTCATGCCGGACACCGTACGCTGTACCTGCCGGCTGCGCAGATCGTATGCCCAAATATCGTGCCTGCGGCTCTTTTAAGCACGTACCGGGATATTGTACACGTGGAGATCTACATTCTCAGGCATGGCAAGGCGGAGGAGCGCTCGTCCGGCATCTCAAGTGATGCAAAGCGTAGGCTGACAGAGTCCGGCAGGAACGAGATGGAGCAGGTTGCGTCTGGAATCACAGCGCTTGGGATACGTCCCGATCGTATAATATCAAGCCCGCTTGTCAGGGCCCGTGAGACTGCCGAGATCATACGCAGACGCCTGCTGCTTGAACAGGACTCGGGCCGGGGCCCCGCCCGGATCGGCATATGGCAGGAACTAAAGCCCGAGTCGGACGTGCTGGGTGCACACGGACGGCTGGCCGCAATGGCCCCGGATTCGGGCGTGATGCTTGTGGGACACGAGCCGCATCTATCGTCACTGGCATCCTCTATGATAACCCGGCGCCCCGGGCGGACCGCGGCGCGCGATAGGCGCGCGTACGCGGACGCGCCCGACGCGGCCATAAATCTCAAAAAGGGCGGGCTTGCAATCATACGTGCAAACGCGGATGCGCGGGTGATGAGGGGGTTTCTGCGAAGCCTGATGACTCCAAAGCAGCTGAGGCTGTGCCGCCGCGCAGCTCGCTGACGCCCCCTCATGCGGCGCAACGCGAGTTATCGGCCGCGGGTCGTTATGCCCGCATATTACGCGTTGGCGCACCGGGAATGAGCCGCGATCGTGACACCTGCGATCGAAAAATGCACAAAGCGCGGCGCCGTGGCCGGGCCGCCGCCGGCATAGTCGCGATTGAACCCAATTGTTATTATTAATGCGGTTTGGCGTTAGCGTGATGATGCCGGAGCTGCACGCCGCAATTGCCTCTGCGCGACGCATTGAGACGTCACGGATCCCCGCGGAGGTGGCCCGGGGGGAATCAAACAGGCCCGCCGCGTCCGTGCTTGATCTGGGATCAAACTCTGTAAAACTCTCGCACTATACTATGGACGCGCACAACGACTTCAAGCTCTACCACCAGAGATCCGTGCGCCTGCGCCTCTTTGAGGGGCTCAAGGGCGGGGTCATGCAGCCCGAGTACGTGGATCGCATGGTCGAGACGCTCAGGCTGTTCCGTGAGGCGATAGACTTTGAGGGAATACGGCACGTGGTTGCGGTGGCGACCAGCGCAGTACGCGATGCGAAGAACCGCCGCGACATAATAGATCGCATACGTCAAGAGACCGGCCTTGACTTTAAGATACTGTCAGACAGGGACGAGGCCCTCTATTCGTACACGGGGGCCGTGCGCATGCTGCACATCCCGTCGGTGCTCTTCTTTGACATTGGCGGGGGAAGCCTAGAGGTCGTCACTGCAAAGAACTACAAGGTAAAAAGCGCGCACTCTTTCCCACTCGGCTCCCTGCGGCTGACGCAAAAGTTCGCCGAAGATCCCAAGTACGAGGACGTGGACTTTGAAGCCATGAAAAAGTACATCGGCAAGGCGCTGCCGTCCCTGAAGGACTTGGAGATAAAGGACGGCGAGCTGTATCTGGCGGGCGACGGCGGCAGTACGGGCAGTGACAATGGCACCAGCGATGCCGGCGGCGGCAACGACGATGGCAATGATCACAGTGACAAGGGCGGCCGCGACGACGCCGTCGGGACCGGGCCTCCTGCAGTCGTCATGGTGGGGGTCGGCGGGGTGCTCCGCTCGCTTACCAAATACGTGCAGGATGCCAAGGGCTATCCGCTCTCAAAGACCCACAACTACCAGCTCTCAGTGACCGACCTTGAGGACATATGGAGAAAGATACGCGACATGACTCCTGACAAGATTGCAAAGATTCCTACAATAAACTCCTCGCGGGCGGACACCCTGCGCGCCTCCGTACTCGTAATAATGTCGTTCCTCAAAAGCGTAAAATGCGAAAGGCTGACTGTCAGCGCGCACGGGCTGCGAGAGGGCGCGCTTGCGCTGTCAATACAGCACCCGGCCGCGTTCAAGTCGCAGCACATAGACGAGCAGCACATCCGGGAGACGGTCCTCAGCGCGGTCTCCCCGTCTTCGGCCCTCGTATCGTCCAAAATCGACGCGCTTGTGGAACTCCTCCTGTCTGCAAATCTTCTGCACCCGGTCGACCGGCCCGTAATCCGATACGCTCTGGAGCAGACGGACCGCCTGAGGTCGTTTAGGGACATCTCAAACATACTGTATACCATAATGGACGACGACTCGCACCTGAGCCACGGCGACCAGCTTGCCGCCGCTCTGGCCCTGATGCACCTGAGAAAGCGCCGCAAGGCGGACATAAACCTGCTCAACTTTGGCTCCATAGCCCGCTCGTACGACAAAAAACGGATACGCCGGATGTCGGCTATTGTGCTTGCGTACCAGATACTGGAGAAGTCTTCGGCCGACATGGTTCCGGAGTTTGGCAAGGGCGGCTCCGTCACGCTTGCCGTGCGCGCGCCGTCCGGAAGCCGCTTTCCGCACCTCATGTTCAAGGAAGCGTGCTCCCAGCTGGAGGACGCGTTTGGAATCCCATTCCGTCCGGACATCCGGGTCATCGGGTGACGCACGTGCGCCCACCCTGCCGCGGTGGGCCCACCCTGCCTCAGTGCGTCACTGCGGCGCGCGGGGCAACCCTGCAGATTATTTGCAAGACTTATAGTCTATTTGCGGGCAAAAACCATGCATGATGGTTGTATCCTCGCGCTCCAGCGCCGCGGACGGCGATTACGGCGCCACGGGACATGCGGGGGCCAAAAAGGCCGAAGCCGGGAGGCGCCGCCCGCGTAGGGGGGACGTCCCTGGCAAGCTTATCGTAGTCGAGGGGATAGACGGCTCTGGCAAGTCTACCCAGTTGTTGTTGCTTGAAAAGTGGCTGCGGTACAACATGTTTGAGGTCTTTCGCACGGAATGGAACTCTTCGGATATAGTCCGTTCCATAACATCCAAGGGCAAGAAAAAGGAAGCCCTGACACCCACCACGTTCAGCCTTCTTCACGCGACGGACTTTGCCGATCGATTTGAGCGGCACATACTGCCGCTGCTTCATGCCGGCTATTTCGTGCTGGCCGATAGGTACGTCTACACCGCGTACGCCAGGGACGTGACCCGGGGCTGCGACCCGGCATGGGTCCGCAAGGTCTACGACTTTGCCATAAAACCCGACATTACATTCTACTTTAGGGTGCCTCTTGACACCGCGATGGACCGCATATTGTCCGGCAGACCAAAACTGAAATTTTATGAAGCCGGCGCCGATCTGAACCTCTCAAAGGACCTCTACGAGAGCTTTAGGATATTCCAACACCGCATCGTAGAGCAGTATGAGGCGATGCACAAGCGCGAGAGCTTCGTGGTTATGGATGCCACGATGCCCATACACGAACAGCAAATGATCATGCGGGCCAAGGTGCGCAAGATGCTTCCAAAGAAGCTCAAGAAGAAGACGGTTCTGGAGGTGCCCGGGCACGTCTGATGCGAGTGACTTTGCATCCATACGCGACGCGTCCGGGACGGTGGTAGCAGAGGCGCGCGCCGCACATGGCCGCGTCATGCATGACGATGCCGGGGAGGGCTCTGAGGATAGCGACGCGTCCGGCGATTTCGGGGCCGGCGACACCACTGAGGAGTATTCTGACAGCCACGCGTACTATGACTCTGACATATACCGCCAGCTTGCAGGAGTGGGGGATGCCGCCACGGCCGGCGTCGGCAGCCGCGGTGCCGGTACCGGTGGTGGCGCTGGCAGCAGCGGCAGCAACATGGGCGGCATGAAATCCCGCAAGCCCAGATGGTACGGAACAAAAAAGTTCGGCGGGCTGCACTATCTACGCGACATCGAGATAGCGGGGCGCCTGATCGTAATAGAGGGGCCCGACGCGTCCGGGAGAAGCACCCAGATCGAGTTGCTCACCACACAGCTGGAGGCAGAAGGGTACGCCGTGCTAAACACGGGACTCACCCGTTCGGAGATAATCGGCCAGGGCATACTAGAGGCCAAGCGCAACATCTCGCTTGGGGTGAGGACGCTTGCAATGTTTTATGCGGCCGACTTTGCAGATCAGCTAGAGCACAAGATCATACCGGCACTGCAGGCGGGCTACGTGGTACTGGCAGACCGGTACATCTACACGCTCATGGCGCGAAACACAGTACGCGGCATCAGGCGTAGCTGGTCAAGCAACCTGTACAGCTTTGCACTCGTGCCGGACATGACCTTTTACCTTGATGTGGACCCGTACGTGCTTGTACACCGCGTCTTTGCAAAGAGGCAGAGCTTGGACTATTACGAGTCGGGAGCCGACATGGGCATATCAAAGAACATGTACGACTCTTTCATAAAATACCAGCAGAGGCTCGCCCGGGAGTTTGGGATCTTGGAGCAAAAGTACGACCTCAACATCGTAAACGGAAACCGCCCCACAGACGTCATAAACGCCGGGCTCAAGAAGCAGATCCTGCGGTATCTCTCAAAGGCATAATGATAATGGTGGTGATGGTGGCGCATGGCTCACACAAGGTCCAAAACTACGCACGGGGAATATGACGATCATGGGCGGGGCGTCCCCATCGTCGCCGCCGACGCCTACACTACCACTGCTGCCGTTGACACTGCCCCCGACACTTACGTGACCGCCTCGGCACACGGCCTCGTCCCTGACGCTGCGGGCGCGGTGACGGATATTGTGGACTCCGGAGGAAAGCCGCCTAAAAAGGGCGGGCCGCGCCCAGTCCGGGGCAACGATACTGACACTACAAGGCCGTACCACAACGCAATGCGCAGGCGCTACGATCTCTTTGCAAAGCGCCTTGAGGCATACCTGTCCAGTCCGGGCGAGGAACAGCTGCACGACCTGCGCACGTCCATACGCCGGCTCGAATCCACGTATGGCGCACTGCCAAAGTCAGAAAGGCCCGCGCGATGCGGCAAGCTGATGTCCGCTGCAAGGGACCTGTTCCGCGGGACCGGCCCGCTGCGGGACTCTGATGTCGTATCGGGCATGCTGATTAAGCTGGGCGTTCCGGCCGACTCGGAGGCGGTTGTAAAACTCTGCCGCGGCAGGGAGGGCGTCCTTGGGGACGCGCTATTCCGCGCCAGGAAGATTGCGGCGCTCAAACCGCTGTCTGGAGCAGTGGACAGGATTGACCGGCACAAGATGGCGTTCAAGCGCAGGCGCATGATCTGGTCGCTCTTTGATGACGTGCGTGGCATCTCTGTAACAGTGACCTCTGACGAGTCAAAGGTTGAGGAGCTTCATGCCATGCGGAAGATGGTAAAGAGGCTCCGCTACCTGCTGGAAGACGAGACCCAGTACAGGACATATTGTCGCGTCGCTGCAGCTGCCCCTGCCGGTACGAGCGCTGCCATATCGCCTGGTAATGACGCCAGTTGCAGCGTCAATGACGCCCAAAACTATGATGCATCGCTGTCGAGGGTCTTGGACAGCGTAAGGCAGGTCCAGGAATCGACTGGCACCATACACGACTGCGACATTGCACTACAGTACGTCACTGCAAACTATGCCAGTCTTGGGGACGGCGCCGCAGGAATCTTCGATGCGATTCAAAAGCGCCGCCACAAAACCTACCTGGATCTTGTGGGCGCGCACGATGATGACGCGCCCTCCGCGACGCGTCCCAAAACGGAACCGTCTTGAAGTCGATAAATGATTCGGACGTTCCGTGCCCGTGTGAAATCGTTCGGCAGGGTGGGCTCTGCATGGGATATGGACATGTTCGGGGGTGCTTGGGGGCGCTCCTGAAACGCCCGAGGGCCATGACGCGCCGTTTTGCATAGGCGAGGGCAAGGATGAAAATCTAGTCGTCGTTCGTCATGGGACTCACCAAGCGACAGCGTGAAATAATGGTGGCGCCGGTATCTGAAAAGGCAAGGTTTGTCGATCCCCCGGCGGCCGTAGTTATGGCCACACCGACATCGTGGTCGGTGCTGTTTATATCTGCACACGGGAACGGGACGAGGTGGACGACACGAAAAAGAAGTTCCTGGGACTGGTTTACCTGATAATAGGGCAATATCGTTACTTTCCGGACTCTCTTCCACTGCGTAAGTATATCACTACTATGAAAACATTCCAGTTGATCTTCTGGCGCTTCTGATCCTCTCGTATGCGCTGAGCGGAATCACATTCTTTTTTGGCATCAGATGTGTTAAATAAGGACCTGTTCCAGTTTTTCCCTGAACAAGTACGTCAAAATCTCGTTACTCGTACCCGCGGGAATAGTAGTGTATCTTGTGTTCGCCAACCTGTATGTTCATAGTATTATTCCCGAAGTATACCAAAGATACGATTCAAACGAGCACGTCCTGGCCTTTAGGGAGGCGTATAACTCCGGAAGTATGACTACGACGTTTAGCATCTTTTGGGGCGTTGATGCAATAAGCTATTCCGACACGAGGGGAATCAAGTCTGCGGAGCTTGTGATACACGTCAGTGAGGATGAACGCATGGAACTGAACTGCTATGACGACGTGTTTAGCGAAAAACCCGTCAAGTTCCACAGCGTGGACTCCCCGTCAATCGACGACATCGCATCGTCAGTTTCCATCTGCGGTTTCAACGACATGGGCCGCCTCATCCCGCCCTGATCATATTGCAGGTACAAAACGGCACCGGCAAGGCCTGGGGACATGCGCAGCGCGTTCGGGTCCGGACTCTCGGAGGCCAGCCGCATGCGCGCGTGTCTTGACACGCAGCTGCGGGCGGTGGATGCGCCCCGCGGACGTATGCACGTCACACCCCGCCCGCCAGAACCAAAATCCGGATTGGCACGGGTTCGTACGTATTTCAGAATTTGAGAGAGGGCCGACGTGTAAGCGGAATTGCCGGATTCTTATCCTGGTGCGGTTTGGAGGCGTGCAACATATCGCGCCCCGCAATCCGCGGTTGGCCGGCCGTGCAAAAAGAGCCCGGACCGCGCCCTCCTGCCTGCATCCTGCTAGAGTTAATAGACGCGGCGTGTCCTGACGTCCATGGCGCTTGCCGAGTCGGCGGTATTTGGCATGCTGCAGGGCGTCCTTGAGTGGCTTCCGATATCAAGCACGGGCGAGCTCGTCATTATAATGACCGGGATATTCGGGTACGCGCCACAGGACGCGGCGGACCTGTCGTTTTTCCTGCACCTTGGAACGGCTGGCTCGGCCGTCCTCTACCTGCGCCGGGACATCGCACGCATACTCCGCAGCGCAGGCGGTTACCGCCCCGGATACGGCAACCCCTCCGACGGCATGATCACGTTCCTGGTAGTATCCACGCTCCTGAGCGGGGCGCTCGGGTTCTCCGTGTTTGCGCTTGCAACGGATGCGGGCGCCGCGTCCGGCGAGTTCCTGCTCGGACTGGTCGGGATCGCGCTGATAGCGACGGGGATAATCCTGTATGCCACCAAGAGGCGGCAGGGCCCTGCCGCGTATGCCGCCGGCCTAAAGTCCGCCGAGTCGCTCAACTTGCGCGACACCGTGCTTCTTGGGGTGGCCCAGGCGTTCTCCGCCCTGCCCGGGCTGTCCCGGTCCGGCGTCACGGTCTCCGCGCTTCTCCTGCGCGGATACTCTGCGCCCGAGGCCCTGCGCCTCTCCTTTTTGATGGGCATCCCCGCCGTGCTGACGGCCCAGGCGGGGCTACTGCTCGTGTACGGCCTCCCGGATGCCGAGCCCGCCGAACTGCTGGTGGGGCTTGCGCTCTCGTTCGCGTTCGGGTACCTGTCCATGCGCGTACTTGTGGGCATAGCGGGCAGGGTCAGCTTTTGGTGGTTTGCAATCATAATGGGCTGCGTCGCGCTGCTCTCGTTTGCGGGCCTGTTCTGACTCTCCCGCACCTTTAGCTGCGCCTATTTAGCTCTGCCTATTTTCCCACATCTATTTATAATAACGACGTTATGTCGTGTGTGATGGCAACTGAGAACCTTGAGATGGATTATTCAAAGTATGACTTTAAGGATTCTACTGAGATGTACGTCCACCTGAGCAAGAAGGGGCTCACAAAGGAGACGGTAATTGGAATCAGCAAGATGAAGGACGAGCCGCAGTGGATGCTCGACTTTAGGCTGAGATCGTTTGAGACGTTTATGAAGAAACCCATGCCCACGTGGGGCGGCGACTTGAGTACGATCGACTTTCAGAACATCTACTATTACGCAAAGGCGTCAGAAAAGACCGAGAAGAGCTGGGACGACGTTCCGGCCGACGTAAAGAACACCTTTGACAAGCTCGGAATTCCAGAGGCCGAGAAGAAGTTCCTGGCCGGCGTCGGGGCCCAGTACGAGTCTGAGGTCGTATACCACAACCTCCGGGAGGACCTGCAAAAGCAGGGCGTGATGTTCCTTGACACGGACTCGGCGCTAAAGGAGCAGCCCGAGATATTCCGCAAGTACTTTGGCAAGGTCATACCGCCCGAGGACAACAAGTTTGCGGCCCTCAACAGCGCGGTCTGGAGCGGCGGCTCGTTCATCTACGTGCCGCCGGGCGTAAAGGTCGACATGCCACTCCAGGCGTACTTTAGGATAAACGCGGAGAATATCGGGCAGTTTGAGCGCACCCTGATCATCGTAGACGAGGGCGCAGACGTCCACTACATAGAGGGGTGCACGGCCCCCGTATACTCGTCCGAGTCGCTGCACTCTGCGGTGGTGGAGCTGGTGGCCCACAAGGACGCCCACCTGCGGTATACCACAATCCAGAACTGGAGCAACGACGTGTACAACCTGGTGACAAAGCGCGCCTACGCGTACGAAGGGGCCACGGTGGAATGGATTGACGGCAACATAGGAAGCCGCCTCACGATGAAGTACCCGGGAGTGTACCTGATGGGGCAGCGCGCCTACGGCGAGACGTTGTCAATCGCCTTTGCAGGCAAGGGACAGCACCAGGACACGGGCGCCAAGATGGTGCACCTGGCGCCAAACACCAAGTCAAAGATCACCTCCAAGTCGGTGAGCAGACATGACGGACGCTCCACGTACCGCGGGCTGCTCAACGTGGCAAAGGGCGCGACCAACGTAAAATCGACCGTAAGGTGCGACGCGCTGCTTCTTGATGACACGTCGAAGACCGACACGTACCCGTACATGGAGATAAACCAGGAGGACGCCACCATTACGCACGAGGCCACCGTAGGCAAGATCGGCGACGACCAGATATTCTATTTGATGAGCCGGGGCTTTACGGAGGAGGAGGCCCTGTCGCTGATAGTAAACGGGTTCATGGAGCCGTTCACAAAGGAGCTTCCGATGGAGTATGCGGTGGAGCTGAACCGGCTGATAAAGCTCGAGATGGACGACTCCGTGGGGTGACCGTCCTGCCCGCCCGCTGCCTGTGAGTTGATATGCAATGTCCGCACTTCAAAAGCTGTCAGAACTTGACGAGTCCCACATAGACGCGATATCCGCCCAGGGGCGCGATCCGCAGTGGCTTCAAGAGTACAGGCGCAGCTCGTTTGAGGCGTACGGCCGGCTGCCGCTTGAGACCTCTCCACTGTACAACAAGTATACCGATGCCAGGAGGCTTGATCCCGCGCAGGTACTGCTGCCGCCGGGCATGTCTGCATCTGATGCCGAGCCCGCGTTCTTGGGCCGCCGGATTGCGGAACTGAAGGACGAGTTGTCGATCATACAGGTGGGCACCAGCATTGCCCGCGTCAACGTTACTGACGACGCGGCGGCCAAGGGCGTCGTGGTCAGCTCCATATATGACGCGCTCAACGACGGCAACAGCGAGTCGGCCATACGCGCCGCCCTCGAGTCGTCGGACTCGGAGGGTGACAAGTTCACCGCGCTGAACAATGCGGCCTTTAACTCCGGGATATTCGTACACGTTCCCGACGGGGTCCAGATTGACAGGCCCATATACGCGCTGGTCTGCCTGCCCCAAGACGGCTCTTCTGTAATATCGCGCAACGTCATTGCAATGGGAGACTCGGCGAGGGCCACCATCGTACAGGAGATGTACTCGCCAAGGCCCGGCGACGGTTCTGCGTCCCCCGGGGCCCTGCAGCCGTCATATCTGGAGATGCTCAACACGACGGTGGGAGCCAACTCGCGCCTTGACGTGACTACGCTCCAGATGCTTGACCAGTCTGCCGTCAACTTCTCGACCCGGCTTACCAACATATCGCAGGACGCCCAAGTGAACTGGTATTCGGGACTCTTCGGGGCCCAGCTGAGCAGGTACCGCATAGACTACTTTTTGCGCGGCAGCGGGGCGTCTACGAACGACTCTGAGGTGGTGTTCGGCAACGCGGACCAGTCCTTTGACATCCAGACCGAGGTGAACCACGAGAGCCCCGCGACCGAGGGCAGGGTTGTCGAAAAGTCCATCCTACGCGACAAGTCCAAGTCGCTGTTCAAGGGCATGATACGCATAAGGGAGAACGCGACAAAGTCAAACTCATTTCTGTCAGGCAGGTCCATCCTGCTTGATCCCGACGCCAAGTCCGACGCCATACCCGGGCTGGAAATACTGACAAACGATGTCAAGGCCACGCATTCGGCGTCGGTCGCCCAGATCGACGAAGAGCAGATATTCTACCTGCAGTCGAGGTGCCTCAGCAAGGAGGAGGCCGAACGCACCATCGTCGAGGGGTTCTTGGAGCCGCTGTCCAGGAAGATGTCGTACCAGGTAAGGGCCTGGATTGCATACCTGATCGAGTCAAAATGGGAAGGCCGCGAGCTTGGCATCAATACGGACGAGGAGCTTGCAAAGTTCATCGAGGTCGAGGAGACCAGATACAACGAGGATGCGGAGATTGAGCAACACTACAAGTACCGCTGATGGCGGCGGCGGGAACGGCGCCATGGACGCTGCCGCAGGTGACGGCGCCGGCGGCAACGACGACGGCAAAAAAAGATGGCTCCGCGTGTGCCCGCTCTCCGACGTTGCAGACGGGACGCTGCAAAAATTCGAGGATCACGAGGGCGGCCGCAGGATGCTGATCGCAAACCAGGGCGGGGCAATACGCGCGACTGACCTGATGTGCACTCACGAGGACGCGGACCTGTCGACAGGCTTTCTGGGGCCCGACGGCGTGCGCTGCCCGTTACACCTTTCTGTGTTTGACTTGGAGTCAGGCTGCCCACTCAACCCTCCCGCCGAAAAACCCGTGCAAGTCTACAATGTTAGAGTGGACGATGGACAGATATACGTAGAGGCGTAGTGATCGGCCATGGACGCGACTCAGAACGGACAATCATCCCAGCAGCAGCAGCAGCAAAAGCAGCAGCAGAACAAAAAGGCACGCCGCCGGAATCGACGGCATCGGCAATTCCAGGATGCGCAAAGGCAGCCGCAGACTCCGCAGCAAAGGCAGCCGCAGACTCCGCAGCAAACAGAACCCCCTGCGCAGTCAGCGGTAAACTTTGAGGATCTTCGAGGGGACTTTCCGATACTTGCCCGGACCGTCAGGGACGGAAAGCCCCTGGTATATCTGGATAATGCATCCACCACGCAAAAGCCCACGCAGGTGATAGACGCGATAGGCGACTATTACAGGACGTACAACGCGAACACCCACAGGGCCGTATACGCGCTTGCCGAGGAGGCCACTGAGGCCTACGAGGCGGTCCGGGACAAGGTGGCCAAATTTGTAAACATCAAGGACCGGCAGGAGATAATATTCGTCCGCGGCACTACTGAGGCAATCAACCTGGTGGCGTACGCGTGGGGAAGAGGACACGTAAAGCCCGGCGACATCATAGTCACTACGGAGTACGAACACCACAGCAACATTGTGCCGTGGCAGCTCGTGGCCGAAGAAAGAGGGGCCGTCCTAGAGTATATCCGGATTGACGATAACGGCGAGCTGATTCTTGACGACTTGGACAAGCTGCTTGAGACTGGAAGGGTGAGGCTGGTCGCGTTCAGCCTGATGTCAAACGTGCTTGGCACCATCACGGACTCAGACGCAATCATATCAAAGTGCAAGGCTGCCGGCGTCCCCACGCTGGTGGACGGCGCCCAGGCCGTGCCGCACATGCCAGTCGACATCGCGTCGCTCGGGTGTGACTTTTTCGCGTTCTCCGGCCACAAGATGATGGGGCCCACCGGCATAGGCGTGCTCTGGGCGAGCAAGGAAATGCTGGGCGAGATGGTGCCGTTCCACGGGGGCGGCGACATGATACGAGAGGTTCACAAGTACGAGTCCACGTGGAACGACCTGCCGTACAAGTTCGAGGCCGGCACGCCCAACATCGCCGACGTGATAGGGCTGGGAGCCGCCATAGACTACCTTGAGAGAATCGGGATGAAGAACGTCCGAAGCCACGAGCTGTTCCTCACGCGGTACGCGCTAGAAAAACTGTCGGCCGTACCGGACCTCAAGATATACGGGCCAAAGGACGCCTCGAGGCGCGGCGGCGTCATCTCGTTTAACTTCCAGTCGGTGCACCCGCACGACGTCGCGTACATAATAGACGAGGCCGGCGTGGCGCTCAGGTCGGGACACCACTGCGCGCAGGTGCTGATGGAAAAACTCGACGTGGCGGCCACGTCAAGGGCGAGCTTTTACCTGTACAATACAACCTCCGAGATCGACGCGCTGGTAAGATCGCTTGACACGGTGGCGCAAAAGTTTGCGGTGCGCGGCAAGGAAGGGGAGGACGGGGCCGCAAAATGAGCAGCGGTGGCAACGCGGACATCTACCACGAGATGATCGTGGACTATTCGAGGAATCCGGCAAACTTTGGCAAGATAGAGAACCCCGACGTGACGTTTCATGACGCAAACCCGCTGTGCGGTGACACCATAGACATAGACATGAACATATCCGACGACGCCGTCTCGGACATAAAGTTCCACGGCAAGGGCTGCGCAATCTGCATGGCGTGCTCGTCGGTCCTGACTGAGATTACAAAGGGAAAGAGCCTGGAGGAGGTGAGGGCAGTCGGCAAGGACGACATACTGGGCGAGCTGGGGCTGGAACACCTGCAGGCGGTCCGCATAAAGTGCGCGCTGCTGCCGCTGAAGGTGTTCAAGTCGGCGCTGTACACGTACCTTGGAAGGCACCTGCAGGGTGCGGGCAGCTCCACTGACCCGGCCGCCGCGGACACTGGCATGTCTGCCGAGGAGATCGACAGACTAAAAGAAGAGGCTGCCGGACTATACTAGATGGCTGGCGATTCCCACGGGACGGCAGGGGCCGGTGACGCTCCCGCCGCTACTGCCTCCGGCAACAACGCCGACGGGCTGGGCCTTGAGATGCGCCGCGCGATATTTGAGAATTTCAACGACCTCGAGCTCCGGTTCACGAACGACGAAGTCCTTGACATCATGCGCAAAAAAGGCGTCGTGGACGACGCGTGTGACGTGTGCGACGTCGAGTCCGACTTTGTGTCGCTGTGCGAGTCGGGCCTCGTGCGCAACATAGCGCAGAACTTTAACACGATGTGGCTGCGCCTCTTTGACGTGGTGGACGAGGTGAAGTGCGGCGCCTGCTCCCAAACAATCCACTTGGGAAGGGCAGAGGAGCGCGCGTGTCCAAATCCCGGCTGCGGGGCGCCACTGTGAAAACTATAGTCAAGAGCAAAAGTTCGTGAGCAGGCACTTGTCCTAAACGGAACCTTCATTGATCATACTAATCGGCATACCGCATGGTCGAAACATCCAAGGAGGAATTCAAACAAGCCTACCGAAAGGAAAAGGATCCCAGGGCGGTCAAGAGGATGGCCGCGGTGAACATGGCGTATTACAACCAGGAGAGCACGCAGCACGTGGCCGACTCGCTCATGCAGTGTCCGAACCGGGCCCTGACGTGGGTAAGGCGGTTTGAGGAGGGCGGAATAGACGCCCTCCGGGACCTTCCCAGGAGCGGAAGGCCTCCAAGGATCGACCGCGCGACGATGGATAATATGTTGTCGGAGGCGGGGCAGTCAAAGACCACGCCGGCGAAACTCCGGCAGAAGATACGCCGGGAGGCGGGGATCATATTCCACGTGACGTACGTCAGGAAGCTCATGTGCAGGGCCGGACTCTCCGCCAAGACGGCCACCATGGTGCCCGCCAACCGCGCAGACAGCGGGACGGTAAACTCGTGGCGCCACCGGACGAAAAGGCGCACCGCA
Organism: Candidatus Nitrosopumilus sp.; assembly: GCA_965207075.1. Lineage (GTDB taxonomy): Archaea > Thermoproteota > Nitrososphaeria > Nitrososphaerales > Nitrosopumilaceae > Nitrosopumilus. Next base: position 876,278 of record CBDBLO010000002.1, read on the forward strand.
CGCCTGAAAAAGGCCGGATTCGCCGTTGCGGCGATGGACGAGGCGTTCTTCATGCATAATGACGCGGTAGGTCGCAAGTACTGGCCGCCCGTGGGAACCCCGGTGAGGGTTACGCATGCGGGGGGACGCAGGAGGCTGACCGTGTTTGGCGCAGTCACGGACGACGGGAGGCAGTTCTTCAGGACGTCCACCCAGGGCTTCAACGACGGGACGTTCGTGCCGTACGTCAGGGCCATTCTCCGCCGCTTCAAGAGAGTCGCGCTGATACTGGACGGGGCGTCGACGCACCGCTCAAGACTGACAAGGGAGGCATTTGGCGGAAACAAGAACGTCGAGCTCATCTACCTGCCCACGGCCTCGCCGTACCTCAACGCCTCCGAACAGTGCTGGAACAGGGGAAAGAGAGATCTGATGAATTCGGAATACTATGAGACCTTTGACGACATGCGCAAGGCCGTGTCAACGTACCTCAGAACAATACGGTTCGACCTTGACATACACAGGTACCTCAACAGAAAAGCCTCAAAGTACTCATGAACTTTGGATCGGCACTATATTATATTTTTTACTTGATTCCTGCTCGAGTCTTTCAATCCTGCTCTCGTATTCCTTTTTCATTTTTTCAACTTTATAATTGATCTTCAAATTCTCAATTGCCACACCTGATTTACCTGATGATTGTGTGTAACTTGTGACTGAGTTATCATGACCGTATGCACTCAGGTCGGCGCATCTCACAACACGAACGTAGGTGAAGAGCTGTTTCAGCATGCCGCAGCGATGGCGACGACAGAGGGAGTCATTGTTGCAGCCTGCCCGGACCGTTCCGCGCGCTCCGGGCAGTCGGGCGGCCTGAATATGCGCCAGTCCGGATACTCGATCATGCACTCCACCGCCGCGCGCGGGAACATGCCCAGCTTCTGGCACGTGCGCGCGACGGACACCAGCACGGAGAACACCTGGCGCCCCTCCGGCGTGGACAGCTGGCGGCGCACGTTGCGGTGCAGCACGACCCCCTAAAACATATTAATGAAATAAAGGTTTCAATGATTTTGAAGTAATACCGCAACATTGATTTTAATTTTTAGCAAAACTCACCACCACACAACCATCATCAAGAATAATTTTAATAATTAATAATAATTAATAATAATTAATGATTGAGAATTGATCGTATATTACACATGTTCACTTGGGTGATTTTAAATATTCATGTCAGGTAGGGAGCTTGGTTCACACTGTAATTTAGCGTCACAGCAGTGGTTGACACACCGACAAGGACGCGAGTGCCCTCGAATCGTACCCACCGCGTTTGCACAAGCACTCTAGGCCGTAATGCATTTATACGTACATGTGACTTTGTGTTGCGATGGACAAATTGGGCAGTCTTGCAGTAAAAAGACTCTTGAGATTATACACTGTGCCTGAGAGACACTGCGATACCTGTGAGCAAAAAAGAACTAATGTACAACTTTGCGTTTTGCCCGGGAGGAGCGCACATCGCGCGGAGGTTGAATGACAGATTGCAGGCGCTGACGTGGGTCGTAATGGCATTTGTATTGTTTACAGTTGCATATGCGCCGTCTGCGTTTGCACAGACTGTCGTGGGGGATCCGTGCAATGATGGCAACAGTGTGGACGTCACTCCGGGACGAGTAACATACGATCTGAGCAGTATAGAATGCATGGTCGACGAGGCAGTCTCAGAAGCCTTGGAGATGTATGAAGAACGGGGCAGTTCCTCTTTTGACGCGATTACGGCCTCTGCTGTGGATGAGCCCCCGTTTGCACCGTTTGTCATCCATGCCGATGATCTGCGTATCGTGGCAAACAGCGCCGACCCTGATTACGTGAACCGGACTGCTGAATACCTGCGCAATGCCAATACTACTCTTGAACAAGTTCTTGCCCTGCAGAACGGTGAAAAAATCTGGGTAAAGTACATCGACACCAATCCTGCGCTTGGACAGGAACAGGTAAAAGTTGCACTGTTGCTTTTACATGGTGACTATATATTCGGGGCCGGATATTATCTGCCGGACTTTGAGGTTCAGGAACTGATCGAGCAGACCGTGCGAGGGTACGAGTCTGACGGCGTGGCCACATTTGAGGACATTACTCCGGACTCGCCAAGAGTTACAGATGACCTGTACGTGTTTGTGATAAGTTACCCGAATTGGATCAGGGTGGCAGACGGTGTGGTGCCTGACCGGGTGAACAAACCTGATACCATTCTTGACACGTCCGCTCGAACGGTTGATGACGTACGTGCGGACCTAGCGGCCAATGGCTCTACATGGGCCACGTATACGTTTCACAACCCTGCCACCGATATAATACAACTCAAGCGCACGTGGCTCTACCTACATGATGGCTATGTGTTCGGCTCTGGGTATTATCCGCATGACTCTAGGTCGCAATCGCAGGCAGAATCTGCAAAGATACAATATACTGCACACGGCACCGCTGCCTTTGGAATGATAACTCCGATGGTGCCCAATCCACTATTGACAGACTCTACCTTTGTACTGGACTCGTCAACCCTCGAGGTGGTGGCACATGCACGTTCGCCATATTTGCTAGAGACGAACTTTGCGCAACTCGCTATGGCAGACAAGCCACTGGAGAGGATCAGAGACGAACTGCAGCGTGACGAGGATGGCATCTGGGTGTGGTATATGGACTTCAACCCAGCAACTGGGACCAACCAGCTCACCCATGCATATATCATATTATATGATGGCTACATATTCGGTGCCAGCTCTCCGCTTCCTGACATACGCGCGCAGGCGGTGATAGATGATGCAATCTACACGTACAGGAACAATCCTGACACTGCATTTGACATTATAAATTCCGGAGCGCTCAACAGACTTGATGTCATTCCACTAGTGATCAACGGCACGCTGGTGGCGCACGGACTCCTGCCGCACTTGGTCGGAATGCCACTGGAGGGTGCGATAGAGAGGAGTACCACGCAAATTTTTGACGATCTGGAGGACGGATATTCTGCGGCCGGGCACCTTGCATTTTTTGACCCTCTGACTGGAATAACGCAGATCACGCGCGCCCTGTATGTGTTTCATGATGGTTACTTTTTTGCCGCAACGTATACTATAGCAGACGCCGACACTCAGTCCCAGACAGACTATGCTCGGTTTGTGTACGAATCCAACATGGAAGACGGAAAATGGAGGGATATCCTGACTCCTGATGAGCCCATAGTGACAGATGATCTGTATTCGTTTGTAATCGACTTGGAATCGTGGACTCGGCTTGCAGACGGTGTGGTGCCAGCGCGTGTAAACCAACCTGAGACCATACTGGATACATCCTACAGGTCGGTTGCTGACGTGCGAAGCGACCTAGAAGAGAACGGCAGGACGTGGCTGACGTACACGTTTCACAATCCTGCCACCGGGGTAGAGCAGCTAAAGCGCACGTACCTCCAGCTGCGAGACGGGCTTGTGTTTGGATCCGGCTACTATCTGCTGGACTCTGAAGTCCAGGCCGTGGCGTATTCGAGCATACTCTCATACCTTGCCTCTGGCGCGAACGTGGCGCTCGCTACCATCAACGCCATGCAGGACACACCGGTCTCGACGTATCCGTTTGTTGTAGATCCACGCTCTGGAACGATACTGGCTCAGGGTGTAAGAGACAGCACGATCGGCACTGCCGACTGGGATGAAATCCTCAAGATACTTTCAGTGGATGAAATTTTTGCAGAGCTGCAGACCAAACCCGGCATCTGGGTCAGTTATACCCATACAGAACCCGTCAGCGGCGTGTCAGAAGTAAAGCGTACTTGGCTTGCCCATTATAATGGATTGATATTCGGATCCGGATACTATACATCGGACATACCGGCATCTGATGCCAAGTTTGTGGTGAATAACGCGATACAGACCTATGACGCCAACAGACAAAACGACGCGTGGATAGACATAATCACGCCTGATGAGCCGATCACGACTGACGCCCTGTATCCGTTTGTAATCGACTTGGAATCGTGGACCCGGCTTGCAGACGGTGTGATACCAGCGCGAGTAGGGCATTCTGAGACCATACTTGAAAAGTCTGGCCGCACTCTGGAAAGCGTGCGTACGGAGCTTCGCGAGCGCGGCAGCATGTGGATTTCCTATACGTTTCACAACCCTGCCACCGGAATCGAGCAGCTAAAGCACTCTTACTTGCAGCTGCACGACGGTATCGTATTCGGTTCCGGGTACTATGTACTTGACTCTCGGGTCCAGTCTGCCGTAAACGGCAAGACCATAGAGTATGAGCGCGACGGCTGGGCCGCCACCATTGCCGCCACGTCGGCAATACCTGCAGAACCAATTTCCACGTACGCCTTTATCGTTGATCCTCAGAGCGGCGCAACCCTTGCGCAGAACGTGGATCCCGTGAGAATCGGCCACGTGGATGACTGGACGGCCATTACGACAACGACGAGCGCACAGTCAATACTCGATATCATTGACAAGGGGACCGGCACGTGGGTCAGTTATGACCACACCAACCCATTGACTGGCGTTTCGGAGACAAAGCGCGCCTGGCTTGTCTTGCACGACGGTATCGTGTTTGGTTCAGGATATTACACTACTGACATACCTGTATCTGACGTGAGATTTGTGGTGAATAACGCGATACAGACCTATGACGCCAACAGACAAAACGACGCGTGGATAGACATAATCACGCCTGATGAGCCGATCACGACTGACATCCTGTATCCGTTTGTAATCGACTTGGAATCGTGGACCCGGCTTGCAGACGGTGTGATACCAGCGCGAGTAGGGCATCCTGAGACCATACTTGAAAAGTCTGACCACACTCTGGAAAGCGTGCGTACGGAGCTTCGCGAGCGCGGCAGCATGTGGGTTGTCTACACTTTCCACAACCCTGCCACCGGAATCGAGCAGCTAAAGCACTCTTACTTGCAGCTGCACGACGGTATCGTATTCGGTTCCGGGTACTATGTACTTGACTCGCACGTCCAGTCTACCGTAAACGGCAAGACCATAGAGTATGAGCGCGACGGCAGGGCCGCCACCATTGCCGCCACGTCGGCAATACCTGCAGAACCAATTCCCACGTACGCCTTTATCGTTGATCCTCAGAGCGGCGCAACCCTTGCGCAGAACGTGGATCCCGTGAGAATCGGCCACGTGGATGACTGGACGGCCATTACGACAACGACGAGCGCACAGTCAATACTCGATATCATTGACAAGGGGACCGGCACGTGGGTCAGTTATGACCACACCAACCCACTGACTGGAATCTTGGAGGAAAAGCGCGCCTGGCTTGTCTTGCACGACGGTATCGTGTTTGGTTCAGGATACTACGAGTCTACTCAGATTGACATTGAGCCACTGTCATCTGGATCAACACCTGCCCCTGGGCAATGCAGGTGATTTGCGTACTTTGATATGCCGCAATCGTTGATGTGCAGAACGAGACTGATGCGCAGAGCGCATGAATGTGGTATTGCAAAGTCTACTTAATGATTAAGCTTTGAGGAAATTCCTCAATATTGTAAATGCCGAGGGAGCAATACACTACAAGAGTACAAAAAAGTGAGAGGTGGCATCGCAGTCTGATTCCGGCACATGGCATGCCGCACTCGTGACAGAGAAAGGGTTGGCATGTGACTGTCCATACAACCAAAAACAAAATGCCGTTTGTAAACATGCAGAGGCAGTTGAGATGCTGATATTGTAAAAAACATTTCAGATAAAATCAGGTGGCAAAAAAGTTGTACTGAAAGAGAATACGGATCTATAGTTATAGTGTCGTGCAAAAGTCTTGGAGCTAAAGTATGATCATGAACCAAAAGCTTATAGATCAGATAACATTACGCTGGGTATGACGAGTCTAGAAAATCTTTGCATCGAATACAGAAAGGAGAAAAACGGCGACGTAAGGATCGGGGTTCATGACCTTTTTTGCAACGGAATGATATGCTTGTAAAGTTATTATTTTATTTTCATATGGCTGTTTTTTATAGACCTGCTTTATCGGTTCATTCTAGTAGCCATTAGTAAACTCCTCTGACTGTGCCGGCATTGATGCGTGATCCGGACCACACCTATGATGTACGGGTTCACGTCCTCCTGAAACCGGCACCAGTCCCACACCGTATGTGCCCTTTGACCATGATGGGTTAATTCATGCCCCATAACACAGATGATCTTTTTTAGATTTGTGGGAGCAGCAACGCCATGAGCACGGCAGTACAAAAAAAGACATGCTCGGCTGTAGTAACCGGGGATCTTGAAGGGGAGGATTCGTCGACACCTGCGACGAGCTTCATGCAATATCGGAAGGCGATACATCTGGGGAAGTGATGGGAAACATGAGGGAGGCAATGGGGCCTGCAGCAGAAGAGGTGGGGGATACGATAGGCTTCAGCATGCTCGCCATGGAACGGCGATGGCAAGGTTTCCACGGTATCTGGCAGTCAGGCGGCAGGATACTTGCAAAGGGGTTTGTCACAACCCGCATCATCTGGGCCTCTGGTTCCTGTGCCTGGCGGCCGCGTCCTCGAGTGCGCTTATCATGGGAAGGCGCTTGCCTGTCAGGTACAGCACGAGGGCTCCGCCGGCGGTGCTGATGTGGTTTATCCTGTCGGTCAGCCCCAGATTCTTTAGCGCCGAGGTCAGGTGGCCGCCGCTGACTATGGTGGTGGCCATGGAGTCCGAGACTGCCCTCAGCAGGGAGTTTGTCCCATAGCTAAAGTTCTCGTTCTCAAAGAACCCCGCAGGCCCGCTTATGAACACGGTGCCGGCGCCCGATATCAGCTTTGAATAGTACTCCACCGTCTTTGGGCCCATGTCGTACACCTTGTCCCCCCTGCTCATCTCCCTGACGTCCATCTCGACCCTCTCGCCGTCCTTGTCGATTGCCACGTCCACGGGGGTGGCAAACACGTCGGGATACTCGCCGATCAGCGCGTGGGCCTTTGCCACTGCCTCCTCCTCGCGTATTATCCCGAGCGACGACTTTATCCTTGCCTGCGCGCGCAGGAACACGTTTCCGATGAGCCCGGTCAGCAGTATGTGGTCGGCCCTGCCGTTCTCTATCAGCATCTTTATGGCCTCGAGCCTGTCGGGCACCTTTGAGCCCCCCAGCACGATCACGTGGGGGGCCTTTGCCACCGTCATTATGTTGTCAAGGTTCTGGACCTCGCGCTCCACAATCCTGCCGGCGCACGCCGGCAGCACGTGGGGAAAGCCCACAATAGACGGATGCTGCCTGTGCGCGCTCGGAAACGAGTCCATGACGCACGCGTCGAACAGCTTTGAGAGCCTGGAGACCATTATCGTCTTGGCGGCGGCCTCGGGGGGAAACTCATAGTTCTCCTCCGCGCAGAACCTGAGGTTGTCAAGCAGTATGATGTCGCCATCTTTCATGCCGCGTATCTCGTTTTGGGCCGCCACCCCCATCACGTCCTCCACGTATTTGATGCTGCGGCCGGTCACCTTCTGGAGCACCTCCGCATGGCTTGACATTCCGGTATAGTCGTTGTTGCCCACCCTTCCCTGATGGGATGCGATCACCACCTTTGCATCCTGCAGCGACTTTAGGCTGGCCGCCGCCTCCTCTATCCGTTTTGTGCCTAGGATCTCCATTGTGTTGGGGTCGATGGGGCAGTTTATGTCGACCCTCAGGAGCACGGTCTTGCCCCTGAGGTCAAAGTCATCAAGTGTGAGGACACTCTTCACGATTGTACTGCCAAGGGCCCCGTTAAATTCCTTAAGAGGGGCTGTTTTTGTCCGCGGCCGCATTCCGGGGTGAGGGTGGCAGCGCCCGCCGCCGATGCTTGGCAAGCTTAATTTGGCCGCCCCCGCCCACCACGCCATGGATCCTCCAATTACGGTGTCTCAGATGTACGACATCGAGAACAGGGGGCACGACATGGGCTTTCTCAAAAAATTCATGATGGAGAATGCCGGCGCCGCCGCCGCCAGGCGCCTGGTGGAGGCCGTACGCGCCGGGGGGCACGACGTGGCAGGCAAGCGCGTTCTGGTGGCCGCCGGCCTTGGAAACAACGGCGGCGACGGGATGGTAGTTGCCCGGCACCTTGCCGGGTACGGGGCTCGTCCCGCAGTGCACCTGCTAGGCGGCCCCGATATGATAAAGACGGAGGAGAGCCGGTGGAACTGGTCCCTCTTGGAGAGGATGCCCGGCTCGGTGTCCTTGGTGTCATGCGGCGCCGGGTTTGTGCGGCCAAGCAGCACGCCTGACGTCCTTGTAGACGCGATATTCGGAACCGGAATTACGGGCGACATACGGGAGCCGTACTCGTCGGCCATCGCGTACATCAACGAGCAGCAAGGGCCGTTCAAGATGGCAGTAGACGTGCCCTCGGGGCTCGACCCTCAGACCGGGGAGACTGCCAACATGCATACGGCGTGCGACATGACCGTCACGTTTCACCGCATGAAGCAGGGCATTCCAAGGCGCCCCGACCTGACCGGCGCCCTGCATACGGAAAAGATAGGCATCCCGCCGGAGGCGGAGGCAGGAATCGTCTCATGACCGTTGCAGTGGAACAGGTGCCGGTGGGCCGGATGCAGAACTTTACGTACGTCGTGTCAGATGTGGGCACAAGGGACGCGGTCATAATAGATCCGTCCTGGGATCTGGCGGAACTGGATCTGATAATCAAGCGCGACTCGCTCAACGTCAGGTATATCGTAAACACGCACCACCACTTTGACCACACGACGGGAAACGAGCAGATGGCCCAGTCCACGGGCGCCCCCGTCGCGCAGCACGAGGCGTCAGAGCTGCCCCACGACGTGTCGCTGCGGCACGGCGACGCCGTCGCGTTTGGGGACTCGGCGCTCGAGGTGCTGCACACCCCCGGCCACTCAAAGGACAGCATATGCCTGGTCGGGGACGGCAAGATCTTTACCGGCGACACGCTGTTTGTGGGCGCGTGCGGGCGCGTCGACCTGCCCGGCGGCAGCGCGCGCGAACTGTACCACAGCATATTCGGCACACTTGCAAACCTTGAGGACTCGCTTGTAATGTATCCGGGGCACGACTATGGGGCCTCGCCGACGTCCACCCTCGGGGATCAAAAGCAGAGCAATCCTGTGATGCGCCCGGTATCCGAGGAGCAGTTCGTGGCAAGGATGACCATGGGGTGACCGCGCACGGCCGCACTGTTCTTTACGCGAGGGGGCCGGCCTGCGCCGCGCACGGGATGGTGATGCGCAACGGACATGGGCGACGGCCTGAGGATACATGGAAGCGAGCGCAGGGGTGCAGACTTTGTCGACTCTGTAGCCTCCGGCAGGTTCCTGTTCTCGATGGTGATGTCGTATACGTCCACCTGCGAGGTCCCCGGGCTTACGATTGCCGGCGCCGACGCGGACTCGTTCAAGTTCACGCCGCCTGCCGACGCCGAATACCTGCATTACGGATACTGCAGGACCATCAAGGGCATCCCCGTCACGCCCGACGGCAAGCCGACCCCTGCCGTCCTTACAAAGGCGGCCCTCGAGCACGCAAGCATTCCGCACGTGGCGATAAACGCCGGAAGCCGCGTATCCCCGAGGCTGCCGTACGTGGCCACGGGGCTCGGATACGGCGGCAACATCCGCACGCGTGACGCGATGTCGGTGCAGGACGTGCTGCATGCGGTGGACTACGGGCGCATAGTAGGGAGGAGCTTGGCGCCGCTTGCCGACTGCCTGGTGATAGGCGAGAGCATTCCGGCCGGAACCACCACGGCAATGGCGGTCTTGTACGGGCTGGGGTATCGCGCGAGGGTCAGCTCCAGCATGCCCTCAAACCCGATATCGCTCAAGAGAAGGGTCGTACGCGACGCGTTTCTGCGGCTCGGCAGGGATGGCGCGGGGCGTGCACGGCAGCATGCACCCGGGGGGAAGGACGGCCGTGCCGAAGGCGTCCCTGATGGAGCCGCGGGCAACGCAGCTGGCACTGCACCCGGTGACGGACGGCGTCTGTCAGGCCGGGACCGCCCGAACGCGGCCGCGCACCCGGAACGCGGCGGCAGTACCTCCGACGCGCAGGCCACCCTTGATGACGTCGCGCCAAAGCCGCCCGGACCGGGTTCAAGCGAGGCGGAGAGGCAGCATTACGTGTACCGGATAACGGCAGCCGTGGGGGATCCCATGATTCCGTTCGTGGCCGGCATGCTAAGCTCCGCGTCCGTATCGTCCAAGGTGATGCTGGCAGGCGGGACGCAGATGGCCGCCGTCCTTGCCGTTGCGTCGGGAATAGGATACGATGACAGCAACGTGGCAGTCGGAACAACCTCGTACGTAGCAGAGGACAAGAACGCGGACTTTGCGGGGCTGCTGTCCGACGTGTCCGACGTGCCTGCAATCGCGGTAGATCCGGGGCTTGACGCCTCGCAGCATGCGGGACTGAGGGCGTTTGCGGGGGGGTATGCCAAGGAGGGTGTGGGCGCAGGCGGCTGCATCATATCTGCCATGCTAAAGACGAATGCCGGGCGCGCAGAGATGGCGCGCGCAATAGACGCCGAGTACTCCAAAATGCTCGGATCGCGGGCCGCATAAGGGCTGGCTTGCGGGCCGCGTGCCGGACGGGGCACGTCCGAGGTCCTTTTGGCACCGGCGCCGCTGTCATTTGACCGTTACAGACTTTGCCAGGTTCCTCGGATAGTCCGGGTCCGCATTCCTCTCCAGCGCCGTATAATACGCGAGCAGCTGTATGGGTATGATCTCCGATATGGCATAAAGCGGGCTCTTTGGATTCTCCTCCCTGTCACTGATCTCTGGAATCCTTATCCAGTGGTCGTACACGTCGGAATGCGCGTCGGATATCCCTATTATTCTCGCGCCCCTGGCCTTTATCTCCCTTGCACTGGTCAGCATATCTTCGTGCGTGGAGTCGGCCGGGTTTATCACAATGACATATGTCGAGTCGTCCATCAGCGCAAGCGGCCCGTGCTTTAGTTCGCCTCCTGCAATTCCCTCTGCGTGTATGTACGTCAGCTCCTTTATCTTCAGGGCCGCCTCTGTCGCAATGGGATAATGCACGCCTCTGCCTAGTACGTATATGTCCGAGATGTCCTTTAGCTCCTTTGCCACCTTTTGCATGCCAGTGGGATCCTCCAGCGTCCGGAGTATGAGGCCCGGGACCGCGTCTGTGATGTCGCTGCCACCGCTGCCGCCGCCTTCACCATCGCCATCAAGGCGCCTGCCTTCTGCCACTTGTGATATTATCCTGTATAGCACCACCAGCTGGGACGTAAAGCTCTTGGTGGCGGCCACCCCTATCTCGGGGCCGCAGTTCATCCCGATTGTCACGTCCGACTGGCGCGCAAGCGAGGAGGTCATCATGTTGATCACCGATATTATTCTGCACCCTGCCTTTCTCGCCGTCCTGACTGCGCTCAGCACGTCGGCGCTCTCCCCACTCTGTGATATGGCCACGAGTACCGAGCCGGGGCCCATTCCTTCCGATGAGAACTGCATCTCGCTTGACATGACAGCCTCTGTGCTCTTTTTGGCATGGCTTGCAAAGAAGTGCTTTGCGACCAGCGCCGCGTTGTAGCTGCTCCCACTGCCAGTCATGCATACGTTGTCCGCGTCGCGTATGATCTTGGCGGCCTCTGCTATCTCCCGCACGGCCGTTCCGCCTGCCTTGGACGCGGTCTCGTGCTGCTCGAAGATCTCCTTTAGGGTAAAGTGCGCATAGTCGCCCTTGTACGCGTCCCCGAACTCCTTTGAGACCTTTGTTATGCTGTACTTGACGGGACTTCCCTCAAAGTCAGTTATCTCAAACGTGGACATGTCGCCGTTTGTAATCACCATGCTGCCGTTCTCCACGTATACGGCCTCGTCTGTATACTCGATGAACCCGAGCACGTCGCTTGAGAGAAACATGTCGTTCTTTCCGACCCCGATTATGAGCGGCTTGTGGAGCCTGGCCGCGGCCAGCCTGCCTCCGCTGAACATTGCCACGAACGCGTACTCGCCCTGCAGCCTTGAAACCGTGCCCGTCATGGCTTCCTTGACGCTCCTGGTTCGCTCGTAGTTTTTCTGCAGCAGGTTTGAGATCACCTCGCTGTCCGTCTCGCTCCTGAACGTGTATCCGTTCTTTACAAGCTCGGACTTTATCTCCTCGAAGTTTGTTATGATGCCGTTGTGTACTACGGCGATCTCGCCTGAGCTGCTTGGGTGGGGGTGCGCGTTTGTATCCGTCACGTTTCCATGGGTGGCCCACCTCGTATGGCCTATTCCTACGCTTCCGGGCATCGCGTCGAGGCGCGCCGACCTGTTCACGTCATCCACCCTGCCGGTGCCCTTGCGTACCATTATGCCGCCTTCCGTCTGCTGCCCCGAGCCGCGCTCGCCTGATGCGGTTGCGACCCCCACGCTGTCATATCCTCGGTACTCCATGCGCCTGAGTCCGCGTACCAGTATGGGCGCCGCGTCGTTGCCGTTGCCGTTGCCCCTACCGCTGTATCCTATTATAGAACAACACATCTCAAACAGATCCGCGGGGGCCGGGTTTGCGATAAAAGCTTACTCTTTTTAGCATTTCGGCACTAGTCCACAGCCGGCAGGAATGACGTGCTAAAAAATGGCGCTTATCCTTACTTTGTTTGTCAAGAGATGCGGGGAGGGGGAGGGGGGAAGGAGAAAATGGGGTGGAGGGAAGTTAGTGCAACCAGTGAGACATGCGCGCCTCGGGCTTTGATGGCGGTGCCGCCATATGCCTCGGCCGCGATGGGCACGCCGGGCTTTTCCTGCGCAGTGGCAGGCCTTTAAACCGTTTTGCGGTGTGACTGGCCATGAGCGCAGACATTTTCGCCCTTGGGCCGCCCCGTCAGACGGCATATTCTGCTGGCAGTCACCTTGTCAGTATGACGTGTACGGCGCCGAAGGCTGGTTCCGCCGACCTGCCGGACACCTCGCCTGAGACAGCCTCGCGCTCCTCGGGGGTCAGCGTGTCGGCCTCCTCGATGGTCTGGTCGTGCAGCCCCCTTATGTTGTCTAGGTACGCGCCCACTGCAATGTCGGGCCTGCCGTCTCCGTTCACATCGGCGCGGGAGGATACCGAGAAGCCAAAGAAGTTGTAGTCGTCAAGGGAGGGTCCGTTGGGGGCCAGGTCGTCGAGTGTCTGCGTCGCCTTTATGGAGCCGTCCTTGTTCATGTACATGATGTGCACCTCGCCCCTATCGAGTCCCCCTCCGTCGCCGCGGTTGGAGCCGCCGGCCAGCTCGGTCACTCCGTCCCCGTCCAGGTCGCCGATAGCCGACACTCCTATCCCGAAGAACTCGAACTCGTTCAGGACGGGCCCGTTCTCAGTCGCGCCGTCTATGGTAAAGCTGTCCTTTACCGACCCGTCCCTGTTCATCATCAATACGTGAATGGATCCGGTATTCAGTACGGTGAGGCTGGACGAGCCGGAGTCGCGGCACATCTTGGCGTATGTCAGGTCCGTGGAATCCGAGCCGACGACCAGGTCGCGCACCCCGTCTCCGTCAAAATCGTCGATTCCGGCCACGGCGGTTCCAAAGAAGTGCCCCGGTTCGATGTCGGGCGCGTTGGCCGTACCGTGCCCTATGCTTGCAGACTCCCTGGCCGTACCGTCGGCGTTCATGAATATGACATCCACCGATCCGTAGAACTCCTCGTCGGGGTAGGCCGCCAGCCGCTCGCTGACGGTATCTGTAAAGTTAAACGGCAGGTTCAGAAACAGAAAGGAGCCGTGCGCCAGATACCTGCCGACGGCCACGTCGGGCACACCGTCGTCATCCAAGTCGCCTATGCCGGCCACTCTGAACCCAAAGTACTCGTACTGTCTGGCCGACAGCCCGGGCACGGTGTCCGGGTTGAGCTCCGCCGACGAGAGCACTGCGCCACTGCGGTCAAGGAAGAGTACGTGCACCGCGCCGGCGTCGGTTCCGCCCGCATCATCCCCGTCTGCGCCGACGGCCACGTCGGGCACCCCGTCGTCGTTCACGTCGCCTATGCCGGCCACTCCGGCTCCAAAGTAGTCTCCGGCCCTCAGGGACGGCACGTCGGCGCCGGTGATCTTGACGGCGCTTTTGGCAGTCCCATCGGCATTCATGAACAGCAGGTACGCGGCCCCGGAGTCCTCGGCGTGCGAGTCGTCACCACTGGCTCCAACTATGAGGTCGGGCACCCCGTCACCGTTCACGTCGCCCACAAAGTCCACGCTGCTGCCGAACGCGTCGTGGTCATTGAGTGTCAGTGCGGGTATGCTGCCGTTGTGGATCTTGACGGTACTCTGGGCGTACTGGAACGGCGCGGACGAGGCGTGGGCCTCTTGGTGGTGCGGTGCGCCCGCCGCCGCCACCGTCGCTGCGACTGCAGCCAGTACCAACACCGCCGCCGCGACGCGGGTTGTCCCAAGTAGCGCTCGTACCATTTGTAATGAGATCAGTTGATTGTCAATTTATAACATTTCCGATGCAGATGGGTGCGCCCTGCGGGCGTATGCCCACTCAAGATCCGGCAGCGACTATTCAAGATGGATTCTTGATGAATTCTTCTGTAACGCAAGTTGATGGTGGTTACGGCGGTGATGATGATTCTGCGGACGCATTCTCTGATGCCGGTACGGTCTCTACATTCTGCCCCGCATCGCTGTCATCATTTTGAGCCTGTTGTTCCTCTTGGGCATCCTGCTGCTTCCCTTCTGCCTCTGCCGCATCGCTGGCAGCCGTCTCTTGATCAGTCTCCTCACTGTCGCCGCCCTCTCCGTCCTGCTGCTTTTTCTTGAGCCTCTCTGGAATCTTTGACTCTGCTGCAAACCTGATGCGGTCCTCTTCCTCCACTGTTACGACATACGACGGAATGTTTATCCTTCTCTCCCCTATCATCATGTGCCCGTGCACCACCGCCTGCCTTGCCTGGTACGGGGTCTTGAACTCGAACTTTTTGGTGACGATGGTCTGGAACCTCCTTGCAAGCAGGTCGCTCACCTTGAGGTTCAGCACGTCATCAAGCGTCGCGTCCGGACTCACAAGCCCTATTCTGGCAAGTGACCTCATCAGTATGGGCTCCTTTTTAGATCTGTCCTCCGCCCTCAGGGCCAAGAGTGATCTCGCCTGGTGCCTTACGCGCGACAGTTCTGTGTGCGCCTTCCACAACTCGCGCTTTGTGCGCAGCCCGAACGTACCGAGCGTCTTGAGCTCGTCCATCTTTAGATCGTAGTTGAGCGGCCTCTTTGGCTTTCTCCATGCCCGACGCGGATATTTTGGATCGCCCATGCTATGTCACTATTCCTTTTTCTCGCTCTCTTCGGGTTTGGAGTCCGCCGCGGGCGCGGGCGCCGCTGCTGCCGCAGCAGCAGTAGCGCCGGTCGGGCTCTGAGGCGCCGCCGGGCCTCCGCCACCTGAACTCTTCTTTGCCGGGACAGCTGCCGCACCGCCGCCCTTTGCGACGCCTACCGCGCCGCCTCTCCTGCCGGAGGTCCTGGTGCGCTGGCCCCTGACCTTTAGGCCGCTCAGGTGCCTGTATCCCCTCCAGCTGGCGGTGATTCTCTCCCTCTCTATGTCGTTGCGGAGAGTAAACGGAATGTCGGACGTCAGCAGGTGCTTGTCCTGGCCCGTCTCCATGTCCTTTTGCCTGTTGAGAAACCACCTTGGAAAGCCGGCTCCCGCCGGATCCGCTATTGTCCTCTCTATGTCCTGGACGTTTGCATCCGTAATGTCGCCCACGTTCAGGTCGGGGCTTATCTTTAGTGTGTCGAGAATGGCAGTCGCAAAGTTGTATCCTATTCCCTTGATCTGGGTCAGGCCGATGAGCAGCTTCTTCTCGCCCGGTATGTCGTTTCCTAGGATCCTTACTATGTGCCTGTATTCCTGGGTACTGGTGCTGCTGCTCAAGTACGAAAAATGCGGAAAATCCCCGATAAAAACCATGCAAAGGCGCGCTTTGCGGCGCAGCCTCCGGGTTGGCAGTGGACGGGAGGGGTGGAGATAGGGAGGGATGGCGGGTGGATGGATGGCGGGTGGATGGATGGCGGGTGGATGGATGGCGGGTGGATGATGGACGGAAGGCGGGCGGGTGGGAAAGGAAGGAAGGAAGGGCAGAAAAGTCGGATGGCGCCGGGCCGGGGCCGGCGCCTGCTCACCTGTAGTCCTCCGTGCTGGTCCAGTCCCTTCCGTGCACGTTCCACATGCCGCACCTGCAGCATTTCCTGACGCCCCTCTGCTGGTCTACCTCCTTGCAGTAACAGTGCTCCCCTCTGCCTGACTTGTCCCCCCTGCACATGGGCTGCATGGTTATCTGACATGTATCTTGATTTTTAACCGCTTTGGAGCCCGAGTCCGCGTCCCCTGCAGCCGCCGCATGCGCGCCGAAGGATTATAACGGCACGCAGCGCCTGCCGCATATGGAGCCCGCATACGACAGGGACAGGGCAGTAGAGTGCATGTTTGACCCTGCCGCGTCTGCAATGCTTGCGGAACTCGAGGACGGGGCCAAGACCTGCCGGCACCTTGCCGATGCATCGTCCTCCACCGAAGAGGACGTGCTGGCGCGGCTCGGATACCTCATAGAGTGCGGATTCGTCGTACGCGGCACGGACGACTCGGGACGCGTCACGCTGGAGGCCGACTCTGAAAAACTCTCTGAGCTGGTCGAGGACGGTGACGGTTTTGGTGCCGCGGTCGAGGGACTCGAGAAGATGGACAGTTATCTCAACTGAGACTTCTCCGCCTTCTAATGCTGGTGGCCCAGTATATGCCCAGTCCGGCCATTCCCATTATGCCTGCGAGCAGCACGTAGAACGGTATGAACGCCAGCGCCTTTGATGACGCGTCCGGCAGGGGGCCGATTGCCCCGAACGTGAGGACGCCGTCCTGCCCCGCGTTACGTATGACGAGGCTGTACGTGCCCTCCACCTCGGCGCCGAACCTGCCCTCGACGCTGCCCCCGGGCTCTTCGGCTATGCGTGAAACGGACGCAACTTCTGCACCGAGCGGGTCCAAGACCGTTGCCGACACCTCGCTTCCCTCCGGCGCGTCGAGCACCTGTACTGCAAACACGCCCATCCGCTCTCCGCCGTCATCGTCACCGTCGTCATTATCATACCCCACCGCAAACTCGATCTCCAGCGGCGGCGTCGCCGCGCTTATCGTGCTGCTGCCCTGCACCACGTCCTCCAGCACCGCCTGCGTGCCGAGTGCCATCAGTACGAGCCCCAGCGCAACGGCCCCGCCGGAGCCTGCCATTGCAACCGATATCTTATTCACGCTGCCTGTCTGGCATGTCGCCTTAAAAACCTGCACGAGGCCCAAAAGTTAGGCTGCATTAAAAAAATTAGCTCTGATTAAATTTAAATAAACGTCACAGGCATATACGTCATGGCAACTGGGAGCCCCCGGGCTGTAATACTGGCGCTGGCCGCGGCATCCGCCATTGCCGTGCTGTCCGCGTCGGCAATCTCTGACGTGTATACGGAGGCACAGCGGCCGCCGCAGACCTTTGTTACCCATACGGGCGCGGTAATCACGACCACCGGCGAGGTGCTTGATCCAGTATACCAGGTATCAGAGGTGGAGTTTGACCCCGACGAGTACCTGCGCAACTTTGAGTACGGACGCGTATCCGTGGACAGCGAGACGGGCCAGACCGTACGCGAGTACGTCATAGTGGCCGAGGATGATCTCGTACAGGAGATTGCGCCCGGGGTGTTCTACAACGTGTGGACGTTTAACGGAACCGTGCCGGGCCCTACCATACGCGCCACGGAGGGCGATCTTGTGCGCATAACGTTCGTCAACAACGGCACAAAGCCGCACACGATGCACTTTCACGGGATACACCCGGCCATAATGGACGGGGTCTTTGAGCCCGTCGGGGGCGGGGGCGGACAGTTCACATACGAGTTTGAGGCGGCGCCCGTGGGCGTCCATCCGTACCACTGCCACATCATGCCGCTTGAGGAGCACATCATACACGGCCTGTACGGCGTGTTTATAGTGGACCCGAAGGAGGGCAGGGCCCCGGCAGACGAGATGGTCATGGTGCTCAACGGGTTTGACACGGACTTTGACGCGGAGAACAACTTTTACGCGGCCAATACCGTGCCGTTTTACTACCAGCACCACCCGATACAGATAGAGAGGGACCAGCTGATACGCGTATACGTGGTCAACATGGTGGAATTTGACCCGATAAACAACCTCCACCTGCACGGGAACCTGTTCTACTACTATCCGACCGGGACGGACCGGGTTGCGTCGTTCTACACCGACATGATTACAATGTCGCAGACGGAGCGCGGCATAATGGAGTTCACGTACGAGCATACGGGCAAGTTCCTGTTCCACGCGCACAAGGTCGAGTTCTCAGAGAAGGGATGGGTCGGGGTGTTTCTGGTCAAGGATCCGGGGCCTGGAGATGGCGGTGGTTATGACGGCGACAGCAGTGACGGGGACGCAGCCACCGGGGGATCCTCCGGCGCGGCCTGGGAACCGGCCCAGGACGCGACCGGTCCTGCCGCCGCCGCCGCCGCCGCTGCTGCACATGACGGACGGGAGGCGCCCGATGGCGCATGAGCAGGACCGCGGCCTGCCCGGGCGCGGAAGCAGCGCGGGGCGTTTCCGCGTCGTGGCAAGCGGGGCGGCTCCGCTGGCCCTCGTTGTTGTACTTGTGCTTTACGTGTCAGGCCCCGGCTCCACGATGCTCGAAGTCGGCGTGCCGCTGCCGGAAGTCACCATAGAGCGCGTGGACTTTGTCGGCTCGGAGATCCTTGCGACCGTGCGTAACACGGGCCCCATCCCCGTCTCCATAGCAGTGGCCGACGTCAACGATAGGATACACCCGGCCGCGGTGGAGCCCGATGCGTACCTTGAGAGGTACGAGACCGCGGTGGTGCGCATACCGTTTGACTGGAACGTGGCCGAGCCGTATACGATAGGCATCACCACCGATGACGGGACGCGCTTTGAGCGGGAGGTCGAGTCGGCCGCCCCCGCCCTGAGGCCCTCCGGCGAGATGGCCGCCTTTTTTGCCGTGATAGGGACGTACGTGGGGGTGATCCCGGTACTGATCGGGCTCCTGTGGCTGCCGTTCATGCGCCGTATGGGCAGGCAGGTCTACGTCTTCTTTCTGGCCGTGACTGTGGGGCTCCTGTTCTTTCTGGCGCTCGACTCGGTGGAGGAGGCGGTGGACGTGTCGCAGGAGAACCTCGCCGGCAGCTTTAACGGGCTGATGCTGCTTGCCACATCAGTCGTGGTGTCGTTCCTGGGACTGTTCTATGCCGGCGAGAGGCTCTCTGGCAGTCGCGGTATTGGGGGCGGCGGCGGCCGTGTCAGGGAAGGGGACGGCCGCACCGGCGGCGGGGCCTCCCCGCGGCTTGCGGGCCCCGTGGCCATTGCCCTGATGATATCGATAGGAATCGGACTGCACAACTTTGGCGAGGGGCTTGCGATAGGGGCGGCCGTCGGACTGGGCTCTGTCGCGTTCAGCTCGTTTCTGATCGTGGGGTTTGCAATACACAACGTGACGGAGGGCGTGGCGATAGCCGCCCCGCTCTCAAGGGAGCGCGTCGCGGTCTGGAAGCTTGCGGGCCTGGGAGTGCTGGCGGGCGCCCCCGCCATATTTGGCGGATGGGTGGGGGGATTTGCGTATTCGCCCATCGCCTCAGTGGTATTTCTGGGCGTGGGAGCGGGGGCCATATTCCAGGTCATGGTGGTGCTTGTGAGGTGGATTGGCAGGGGCGACAGTCCCGCTAACGGCAGTAACGGCAGCGGCGCATCCGGCGGCGGCAGCGGCCTGTCCGGAGCCCCGTTTGCTGCGGGAATCGTGGTCGGCATGCTGATCATGTACGTGACCAGCATCCTGGTGTAGTTCGGAGCATGCGGGGCGCGCGCCCGGCCCGCGTGCGGCAGAGCCGGCCGTGCCTGAGCCCCCGCGGTTCTCCCCATCCCTCCACCTTCCTGGGTAGAAGCAGGCACCTGCGGCGATCCCCGCGGCATGACAGTCGGGTCGCCGCCTGCGCGCACCGCGGTGCGCGGCCGCCGGTCAGAGGGGCTCTGGGTGTATCGTAATTACCGCGTTCTCCAAGCCCTCTGCAATCGCGCGCTCAATCTCAGACGTGAGGCCGTGAACCTCTGCTATCGGCAGCGCGCCGTCAAAGGAGCAGTCTATGTCTATCTTGAACGCGGATTTGTCGTTCAGGGCGATTATCCTGCCCACGGCCCTTATCTGCGGATATCCCTCCAGTATCACCCTTATCTTCTCGTTGAGCGCGGCATCCTCTGCCTCTAGATTGCGCGGCATGTTGGTGAACGGCTCCAAGTGCACCGTGGTGTGCTCTATGTATGGCATCTGGCGCCTGATGTCCGACTCCACAACTTCTGATATCGCGTGCGCCCTCTGCAGGCTCATCTCGCTGTCCACCATCACGTGCAGGTCCGCGTACGTCTTGCCCTTCGTCATGCGGGTGTTGACGTTGTGGACGCCCTTGACGCCATCCACGCGCCTTGCGATGTCGAGTATCCTTGCATCGGGCGGAACGCCGCTCCAGTCGGGCTCAAAGTGGACGGTTATCGAGGCGTCCCCGGGTATGCATTCTGCCACGTTCCGCTCCACCCCCGCGCTGATCTCGTGGGCGCGCTCAAAGCTCGAGTCGCCCCGCAGCGACACGGTGATGTCCGCGAACGTGGTGCCGCCTGACCGGCGCATCAGCACGGATCCCGTCATGATTACGCCGTCCGTGCCGTTGGCAACGCCCCTGACCCTCGAGACCATCTTCGGCGATATCACGTCAGTCAGGTCAAGGGCCGTCTTGTGCACCAGCTTTACGCTGAGGACTGCGAGCAGCCCTCCGAGAATCAGCGCCGCGGCCAGGTCCCCCTGGTGCGTGCCCGTGTACGCGAGATATATTCCGATTATGGCCACTGTGGTGGAGCCCAGGTCCATCATCGCATGGTACAGGTCGGCCTTCACCGTGGTGCTGCCGCTGAGACTCGTTCCCGGCCCTGCCTTCAGGCTCCTTTTGAGCAGCACTATGCGAAATACGTCCACGCCTATGGTGTACAGCCCGCCTGCGATTGCAAGCATGCCCGGCAGCACGGAGGGAGGCGGCGATTGGAATCGGTGCAACGACTCGTATATGAAGAAGCACGCGATGGCAAATATGGCGATTCCGCCCATCATGCCGCCCAAGGACTCGATCTTGCCGTGCCCGTAAGTGTGCTCTGCATCCGGCGGTTTTATTGCCATTCTGGTGGCAATCAGCAGCACCGCCGTGACTATGCAGTCGAGCAGCGCGTGTATGCTATCAGTTATCAGCGCCAGGCTGTTTGACACCACCCCCAGTACCAGCTCTACCACGAATGCCGAGAATATTGCGGCAAGCGACATGTAGAGGACCCTTGTCCTGTTGTTGGCCTTGGCATTGGCGCGGCCGGCGCCCACGCCGGCGCCCGCGCCGGCAGACTGCCTGCCACCTTTGCGGTTATCCGAAGAATTCCCTGCACGTGCGTCGCCGCGGCCATCTCCGTCGTTCATGCGGCCCCCCGCGCGCACGGCCGTAGTTGGAGCCGGCCGCGACGCGCCGTCGCTTCCTCCCCTCCTTCTACCGCCGCCGCCGCCATTGCAGTTCCATGGGCAGGATTCAGTTATTATGTGTGGCCGGCTTTGTTATACACGTGAGGGATTCATCTGGCGTGGCCGTTTGCAGCCGTTCGGAACGCGTTGCAGTGAATGGGCGGCCCGCCGCGCGAGTACTGCGCCCGTATGTCCTGCTTGCAGTAGTGGCCGGCGCCCTGTTTGCGGCCGCAGCGGCTGCACCCGATGCCGCGGACCTACCGTTCTCACCAGCGCATGCGGCCCAGAACTCCAATGACAACCTGCTGGTGTCTGCTGAGAATCCCGAGTTCGACAATCACTTTGCGGGGTCGATGGTAGTCGAGGTCGTGGTCGCCGATCCGCTGGTCTCCGATACCAAGGGAGGGGCTGCCGGCGAGCCCAAGGTGTCCGTAAACGGGGCCACGCTGCGCATGGTCCAGTCCAGCAGCGGCCAGTGGTACGCCTACTTTGCAAACGAGGACGCCGCGAGGCGGGCCGATCAAATATCCCATGACGCGAGGCGGCCCGGACAGGGACTCGACTTTGGCGTCTTTTGCGGCCCCCGCACGCCTGCACCGGTACTGGGTGCCGAGTTTCCCGACTCTGACGGCGTGGCGATCCCACGCTCCGGCGGGCTCTCGAACTTTGCAAACGGCGTGGAGCCGCTCTCGCCGTGCGGTGGGTTGGTGGATCCTGCATCGCCTGCGGAGAACAACGTGGTGAGATCCCCCCCGTCGCCCAGTGGGGGCGAGCCCTTGCATGGGCAGATCGGACTCAAGAGCGGGGCATGGCCGGTGATACAGCTCTTCTCGTTTGGCGGCGACGTGCGCATCGAGTACGAGCGGGGAGGCGGCGGCCCGCAGCGCGTCATCCTGCAGTATACTGACGATATTCGGACCATATCGTTCTCAACTGATCGCGGACAGGCAGAGCCGTATCCGGCGGGCGCCGAGGTCGTGCTGCGGGTGAGTGATCCGCAGCTCAACCAGGATCCCACCGACGAGGACTCTTGGACGTTTGGCACCTCCCCCGGCAGCCCCTCGGTGTTCTACCAGGCGTTCTATGACGGGGGGCGCACCGCCGCAAACGGGGGCCCCGGACTTGCGGACCTGTATCCGCACCTTGGCAGGCTCGGGTTCGGCGACAACGGATATCTGGGGGTCTCGCATGGCGGCGGAGACGTGCTTGAGCTGCGGCCCAACAGAAACCAGCCTGTCGGCAGCGTATACGACGGCGTGCGCCACTATGAGGACATAGTAACGCTGGTCGAGAGCAGGCCAAACTCGGGACTCTTTGAGAGCGTGGATGCGTCGCACGTCTCAAACATGCGCATAGCGCCCGGCGCCGACAGGGGGACGTCTGCGGTAATATCGTACAACGACCGGTCGCTCTCTGTACTGACCGGCTCCCACACCGCCTCCCTGTCGCTTGGCGGTACTGCCGGTGCGGCCACTGCCAGAGACGGCAGCCCCGTCCTGTCCGTGGACGCCTCGGGCTGGCGCTCGGGCCTGCGCATACCGGTGGTGCTCCAAGACGCCGATCAGAATACGGATCCAAACCGGCGCGACAGGCTTGACGTGTTCCGTGACGGCGCCATCGTCCCGTCCATCAGGATTGGCTCGCCGCTGGCCCTGTCCTCCGCCTCCTCGGCCGCCGCATACCCGGACAGCGGCTCGTTTGAGGGGGCCGTGCCCATACCGGCGCGCTCGCCGGATCCGGTCTCGGCCCGCCTGCATCTTGATCTCGGACTGGCCGCGCTAGACCGCTCCGTCACATACGAGATGCTTGCAATCGACACGGGATACTCTGCGTCGCGCCTGTATGACGCGCTGATAGACGTATCTGGGGAGTCGAGCATCGGGACCAACTGGCTCAACATAGACATGCGCTCCCTTGGCGGCGCGAGGGGACTGGGCGGAGCGTCACTGCTCTTGTACGTGGGGGGAACGTCGGACGCGGATCCGATAATAATCGCGGACAGGCTGGGCGCGGCGCAGAGCCTGCTGTACGTGGATCCAGACCATGTGAAAAGGATTGCCTCTGGCCTGCAGGAGGGGGGCAGAGGAGGAGGAGGCACGGTGCATGCGGTGGTCGATTTCGGACCCGGCGGCGGGCTTGACGCCGGAGGCATGGGGGCCGCGGTCACGGCGCCCGTGGTGCTCGACGTCTTTTCCATTGGGGTGGAGGACAAGAAGATTGTAAACAACGCAATATACAGGCTTGAGCTCGAGGAGACTTCCGGGGACTCCGGTGTGTTTGGGGGCACGCTTGAGTTTGCCGCCGCAAACCAGCTCAACATTGACGATCCAGACTTTATACTTGATACCACCCCGATAGGAAGCGACGTAAAGTTCGTCACGCTCGGCCGGATGGTCGACGAGGATGCCATTACCATCACATACTCTGATCTGGCGCGGGTGGGGGCCGTCATACCGCAGTCCGTCTCGCAGCCCGAGACAGAGATCAAGTCGGAGAGCGGCAGGGTCTCCGTATACACGCCGTCCGGGCAGCTGAGGTTCGGCACGCCGGTTACGATCACGCTAAACGATCCGGATCTCAACCTGTCCGCGGACACCATCGAGGTGTATCTGGTGGTGGACGATTCGCGCCTGCCAAGCGTAGACACGGTGGGACGCGGGGCCCATACGATGCTTGAGGTAAAGTTCAAGGATGTCCGGTACAAGCGCTGCACAGTCGACGGCGTGCAGCACGGAGGCCTTGCATCTACGGGATTCGCGCTAGTGGAGACGGGCCCCGGAACCGGCGTGTTCGAGGGGGTGTTCAAGATGCCGACTCGAGTATGCGACAAGTCCGGCTCCGGTCTGATGTCCACCGCCGGAGGCGCCATGGACGTCGTATACTACGACTCTGTTGACTCGTCGGGAAACCCAAGCGCGTTTAGCATGCTGCGTCAGCAGCAGCAGCAGCAACAATCCGACCCTTCATCCGGCGCCCGCACCCAATCCCCCCTGACGGTGGGAAATACGGGAAGCATATCGGGTTCTGCCGGCCCTGTACCTAACGATGATAATGACGATATCGGCCTCAGCGGCGCCGGTACTGTGGACGTCGAGATCAAGCAGCCCCGCAAGCCATCTGCAAGCCTTAGCGCCAACCGTGTCGCATTGGAGCGCGTGGGTGACGTCTCCTCCATTATACTTTCTGGCAACGTCGGCACGTATGTGGCGAACTCCATAGCTGCCATCACCGTCAAACATCCGGACGGAACCGAGCGGTCCTTTGACATGCGCGTGGGGGCCGATGGAAAATACGGCGCCATCATAAACCTGAAGGGTGGGAACGATCTGCAGGGCAACTATTCGGTATCCGTCGAGCACGGACAGAATGCAGATCCTGTTGCTCTTCTCACGTTCTATGTGGAGTCGACCCCTTTGGTGATCCCTGATTCTGTGAGGGCCGCTGCATCCGAATGGTCCGCTGGTATGATATCCGATGCCGAGTTTGCCAAGGAACTGTCTGTCTTGGTGTCGATGGACATACTCGCGTACGATTCTGCCGTCCTTGGCGCCGGTGATGATGACGCGGGGCGGGCGCCGGTTGTGGGTGACAACGAGACGCAAGGGCACGGCGCAGCCGTGCCACCCCTTGCAGGATCTTCGACACTGCCAGCATGGATGGACGCACCGGTCAGATGGTGGACCATGGGACTCGTTCCTGACGAGACCTTTGTCGAGTCCGTCCAGTACCTGCTTGATGCGGGGATTGCAAGATTCTAGGCATGTCCTGCGTCCTCAAAATCGTACTGTTGCCGTTTATCTGGGCACTGATCTGCCGGGACATCCACGAGCACATGGGGGTTCTACAACGTGGCATGCAGGATGTATGGGGGCGGCACACCCGTATATTCGCGCCTTGCCAATATGCTTCTGGGGGGGGGGGGAGAGAGGGGAGGGGAGGAGAGGCCAGCCGTGCCGGTCCGAGTACGGACGCATGAGCACAAGCTGGTACAGGCTGCCAGCCCGTACCTGCTCAACTCGGTGTCTGTACCCCCGCCCTGAATGAACTGACTTTCAAGTTCACAGTTTATGGGGCGGCATAATGACGGGACGCGGGGGTGTCGGATGAGCCACAACCGTTACAGCAGCCGTGCTGTTCGGCTTCCTCACACGGCATTCTGATGCAAGCCGAGCCTTTCTCTAGAATACATAAATACAGGATTGATATCCACTAGATGAATATGAGAGTTGCAGGCCTTCTGGCTTTTTTGCTACTTGCTGTAACGGTATTGTCTTATGGAATGGTGCCTATATCACACGCGCAGTCAAGTGATCCCAGTGATATGGTTCTTCCGACAGCCGAGTATGACCTTGTCACTTTGGAGGCTCTGTATGCGAACGGCCAGCAAGTCACGGCGCAGGGCACGATTCCAAACTATGCAGATCAGTCCCTGAAGCATCCCGTGACCGCCAGGGTCATGTACCTTGATGACAGTACCGATCCCGTCAAGGCCCAGCTACTGTGGTTCGGGCAAGTCATGCCGTCAGAAGATGGTTCATTTTCATTTTCATTCAAGGCCGGCGGGCCATTGTGGAAGTTCAACGGCGATTACTATATTGTGGCATATTATGGCGGCAACAACAGGGACGTGGCGTCATTCGAGTTTACTGGCGCAAACACGCCTCTCTTCGACGATCCTGTGTCCGAGCCGCCCGTAGAGGAGCCGCCCGCCACCGTTGATCCGCCCGCCCCAGTGGATCCACCGACTACCCCCCCACCTCCACCTCCACCACCCCCCCCACCTCCACCCCCCCCACCTCCACCACCTCCACCACCTGAGCCAGAAGAGCCCGTATGCGGCCCCGGAACCGTCCTGATTAACGGTGTGTGCCAAGTGGAGCAGCCTGAGCCCGAACCGGATGATAATCGTAACGGATGTCTGATTGCGACTGCGGCATACGGCACGGAGCTCGCGCCACAGGTACAGATGCTCAGGGAGATACGCGACAACACGCTGCTGAGCACCGCGTCCGGTTCGTCGTTCATGACAGGATTCAACCAGATGTACTATGCGTTCTCGCCCGCCGTGGCCGACCTTGAGCGGGAGAACCCGGCGTTCAGGGAGGTGGTGCGCGCGGCAATCACGCCGTTGATCTCGACTCTGTCCATAATGTCCCTTGCAGATCCGGGCTCCGAGGAGCAGGTTCTCGGACTGGGAATCTCCGTTATAGCGCTCAACCTGGCGATGTACATTGCCGCGCCGGCGCTGGTTGTCGTCGGGACACGCAGATACATAAAGTCCCGAATGGCCCTTTGAGAGGCGCAGGGCGGATTCAACGCGCACGGCGCTGTCCAACTTTTCACCGCCAAAGTCACGAAAAGCTTAAAGATCATGACGCGCCCCGGTGGCAAAGCTTATTGATCATATTGTAATCGCCATGTCAATGGCTTCCAAAAGAAGCAAGAAGGACGACAAGAAAAGACAGGATGCCCATGTGCGGGCATACAAGGCGGAACGGCGAAGGCAGAAGATCAAGGAGTGCCGCGACTACAAGACGTATGAGAGAAAGCGAAGGGGCGAGGGCAGGGTGAAGAGGATCAGGATCAAGCAGCTAGCTAAACTGATCCGCGACACCCTGCCAGACGCCACAGATACGAACGTTTCCAGGATCGTGTGCGTCGTAGACATGACATACCGCGGCCACTCGTACCGCAGACACGTCGAGTACCTGGATGAGCATTCAGGCTCCGTAAGCATGTACGGGCTAAAAAGAGTTCCCTCGAAATCCGGCCTCCACGGCTGGGCAGGGGAGCTTGCAGGCGACATGGAGTTCGTGCTGGGGCTCCTCGCCAGACAGGCCGGGGACGACGCGCGCGGCACCCTGCTGGGCGACTCGTCGGGGTTCTCCATAGTGAAATACGAGGACTGGGAGGACGCCAAGCGCGGGATCATATCCCGGCGCGAGTTCGACAAGCTCCACATACTGGTCGCGCCGCACGGCAGGATCGCGACGTGCGCGGTAACCGCGGGACGGCGGCACGACTCGCCGGTGTTCCGGGAGATGTACGGGCGCATACCGCAGGGAAGCGGCCGCACCATACTGGACGCCGCGTACCTGTGCAAGGCAAACTGCAGGATGATCGCGCGCAGCGGGCGCAGTCCGGTCATATGCCCAAAGGGGAACTCCCGGGCAAGGGGGCTGCATCCGATGGGCCAGATGCTGAAGTGGTACGAGAGCGACCGTGACGGGTTTGACAGGGCATACCACCAGCGGAGCCTGGTCGAGACCGCGTTCTCCGTCATCAAGGAGAGGTTTGGCGCCGTCGCGCGCGCAAAGACGTTCCGCATGAGGCAGCTGCAGCTCGCGCTAAAGTGCGTCTGCTACAATCTCGTCGCCTGATTCCGCATCCGCCCGCAGGGGGGCAGTGCACCCCCCCAGCGTACGCTGCAGACTGATGCGCCACACGCAACCAAAAACCGGAGACTTGCCGCCGGACATGCCACAATTGCGGCAGAAACGGACCCGCCCATCGCCTAAAGCCCGCTTAATTGTCCATAAAATTGGGGCGCGGCTTACAAGAGTTGGACAGCGCCAACGCGCACAAACAAGTTATAAGCTGTTTGTACCGGTATTCGTCATGGTAGTGACGGCGGCCGCATCCCCGGCGCTGTTCGCAGTGACCGCCGTCGGACTGCTGGTGGCCGTTGGATACGCACCGGCCTGGCCGTCGGCCGCCCACCACGCGTACGCGGACACCCTGGCGGTCCAGATCCCAGACACGGCCGCCGGCAGCCCGTTTACGCTGGGCGCGTCGGATACCGGCACCATCGGCACGTTCTACTTTGACGCGTCGTTTGAAGGAACAACAACCCCGATCTCGACTGAATACGGCGACTACTACTGCATAGGATGGGAGGCGCGATGCCAGGGACTGCAGGATGACAGCGTGCCGATAATTGTGTTTCTGGAGGATGACGAGGGGCGCGACGCGCTCGTCAACTTTACGGTCATGCAGAGGGTGCTGGGCGACGAGAACATCGGCCCGTCAAACACCGTCAGCGTATCTGAGTCCGATAACATCGCAGTGCTTCCGGAGCCTCCGGGGGACTTTGGAGCCGTGACTCACATCGCCATTGACTTTAGAATCGACGCCAAGTCGTTCAAGGAGGCCCTGGTGACGGATCCGGACTTTGAGGGGCGCCACGTGTTCAACTACGACTTTAGGTCCCTGCAGCTGGGGGACGACGCGCACCCCCTCTTTTCCATAATAAGCGCCGACGGCCCCATAGGGCCCGACATCGACGGGTACTATGCGCACTCCATCCTGGACTCCCCCCTGACGGAGCGCGCCGGGACGATTCAGATACCACACAGGCACGTGCTGGCGCTAGACCAAATAGACGACGACAGGAACATCGGGGTGATAATCGGTTTTGTGAACGCGGACTACACGGACTACACTCCACAGCACCTGGCCGATGCCGACATGCCCATAGCGTTCAACGTATGGGCAGAGCCGGCGCCCCCAAGCGTGTGCCGCTGAATCCCGCCGACGTACGCGTAGCGTTCGGCGCCTTTGTGTTCGTGTCATCCGGTGGCAGCGGTGCGCACATGCAGCGGGATGGCAGGCCGGCACAAGGCCGGATCACGAGGAGACCGTGTCCGGCCGGCACGCGTTGGCGAGGAGGACGTATTGAGAATGTCATGATGGAGTATGCAAGCAGCACCGGGAGGTTCCGGGGACTTGGGATAATCTGCATGGATCCCGTGGGTGACTTGATCGCCGTAACTAGGATTACACCATGCGCCTGCGCGGCATGGGCCAAAAGCAGGACCACAGGCGCACTAGCATCCTTATTATATTGAGGGGTATAACGCGCCCCATGCATACCGAATACGAGGAGTTTGAGACGATTGAGGACTTCTTCATGTACATCACCTCTGCAATCTCCCCGATGAAGAACACGCTTCCGATAAGCTCCTACCGCGGATACCTGATGTCGTTTGTTCCGCTTGGGGCCTCGAGCGGGGACTCTTTTCTGGTGGTATACGCGCAGGCTACGCTTGAGCCCGGGCTGTACGAGTTTGACCTGCCGTCAAAGTCGTACTCCAAGGTGGACCGCGTAGAGCGCGCGGACAAGTTCTACTTCGTCGTGCTGACCCCAAAGCGCAACACGCTGGCCGACGAGGCGCTCAAGAACATCTGACACTGCGTTCCTGCATTTTTTGCTGTTGCTGCTGCTGTCGCCGCCGCCGCCATTATCTGCCGCGTCGTATGCCGCGTCGCCCTTCCAGGCGCCCTCTGCGCATGCCGCCATCTGGTGTCGTGCGGGTGGGCCAAAAACCGGGCTAGTCCGTCTGGCGGTCAGAGTTTCTTTGCCTGTATACGTGGCATGGATACGGACCTGCTCCTTGCATACTTTGAGATGATGTCGTCGGGGGTTCTTCCGTTGAACAGGTCCTTGCAGAGCCCCCTGAGGTACCTCATTATGGCCCACGTGCCCGCCTTTAGCATTCCGTACATGAACACCTTCATGGGGGGCCCGTACGTCTTGTTCCTGAGTATTATTGGTATGATGTCGTTGATCACGCGCAGGTTGTTCTCCCAGCACTTCCAGAACAGCGTGAACTGTGCCTCGTTGAGGTTGCCAAAGTGCATCGAGTTCTTCTCGCTAAAGTCCTGGTACAGCAGGGGGGCCACCAGTCCCCTAAAGTCCATCTCCCTAAAGTCGCTCATCATGTCTATGGTATACTGTATGTCGTCCGGCGTCTCGTCGGGCCACCCTATGATTATGGTGGCCGCCGGGAACCAGTGGTTCTCGTTGAGTATGCGCGCGCCCTCCCTCACCACGCTGCCCCACTCGTCAGTGGAGAACGGGCGCGTCTTGACGCCTAGGTGTTTTTTGACCATTGCCGGCGACACGGTCTCGATGCCCAGGTTGGTCGCAAGCCACCTGCCCGTCTCGTGCTGCATGTTGATCTCGGCAATCTTGCGCATCAGGTCGGGGTCGGCCGCCACCGCGGAGAACGTCATGTGCGTCGTGCCGACAAAGTTTGCCCCCAGCCCCTTCAGGCCGCTCCACAGTTCCGTGATTGCGTCGCTGTTGGGGCGCATGTCGCGGTTGTCGCACCCGTACAGCAGCATCTCGTCGGAGTGCAGCCATATGGAGTCAAACCCATAGTCCAGGTTTACCTTGGCCTCGCGCTGCAGCCTGTCGAGCGGAAGGTCCTTTTTGGACCTCTTGTTGACGTCGCAAAAGTCGCACCCCCTTCCGCATCCCCGCATTGCCTCTATGAGCGAGTTTATGGTGGGCGACTCGATGACTGGGATGTTCTGTATGTTCCTGACAAAGCAGTGCATGAGTTCCGGCGCGTCCCCCTTTTCAAGGTCGTGGAACAGGTCCACTGCAAGCTCGTCGGCCTCCCCGGTCACCACCGTGTCTATGCCGTGGATCTTCATGCGGTCGCTCTTTGCAAGCTCCCACGCCCCGTTGCCTCCGACGACCACCTTGAAGTCGTACTTTTTCTTTAACTGTATTATGCTGGCGCACATCTTTTTGAACTTCATCGCCACGTACGAGAGCTTTTCGGGGGACATCGTGGTCGTGACCGGGGCCATCCCAAGCGGGTCCATCACGTTGATTCCGACCACCTTTGTGTCGGGACCTATGGACTTTTCAAGCATCTCGGGGTGCGCAACGAAGATGTCCTCCCTGCTGTAGTTGCCCTGCAGAAGGGCGCTCTCCACCCTCCGGAGGCCGATCTGGGCGACCTTTACCTCGCCGGTGACCGGATCCGTCTCGACAGACGGGCAGAACACCTTGTCGAAGACCCATTCAGGCAGTACCTCGTAGGGCCCGCACGCTATGAACCCGTACAGAAAGTTGCCCCTGTAGTTTGTCATGAGGCTGCGGTCGGCCGTGAGTACGATGCGCCTGCCATTCATAAACCTGACTTTCTCTTATGTGTATTTATGATTTTCTAGAATGTCGCCTTTTCGTGCCTGGCCAAGGCCGGCGCGTGCCGCCGGATCCGCCTGTATTGCCGCTGTCGTCCCCTCCGCCTGCGGCATCGCCGTCCGCGTCTTTCCCGCCTCCGCGGGCCGCCGCCCCGCGCGCCCTGTTTGCGATCATTGACGCAATGCTTCCGGCCGCCGCCCCGCCGTCTATGTTTACGACTGCCATCCCAAGCGAGCAGCTCTGCAGCATCGATGCCAGGGCGGCCACGCCCCCCTGGCCGTACCCGTACCCCACGGATGTCGGCACGCCTATGACCGGCACGTCCATGAGTGAGGAGACCAGCGTGGCAAGCGCGCCCTCCATCCCCGCCACCACTATGACGCATCCCACGCCGGCGCACGTCATCTCCTTCAGCATGGGGAATATGCGCTGCAGCCCGGCCACGCCAACGTCGTATCCGGTGACGCATCTGCAGCCCATGGCCTCGCAGACTATTTTGGCCTCTTCTGCCACGCCCACGTCGGAAGTGCCTGCGGCAAGTATCCCGACTGTGGCGCCCGTCTGCCTTATGGGCCTGGTGTGCGCCAGTATCGTCGACGCGTTCCTGCCGGTTGACACTGATGCCCCCAGTCCCTTGGCATACGATATGATGCTGTCGTGGTCCTCCTCTCTTATGCGCGATATCACGGCCACGCCCTCTTTTTCGAGCATCCTTTTTGCAATCTCCTTTGTCTCGTGGACGCGCTTGGACTCGGCAAGTATTATTTCTGGAATGCCGCCCCTGCGCATTGACCTTTTTGTGTCGATCCTTGCATAGTCCTCTACCTCCTCTATGGCGTATATCGAGAGGAGCTTTTCTGCCTCCTGCGCCGTGACGTCTCCGGACTTTAGCGCCTGGAGTATCTCTTGGACGTCCATCACGAAACAGCGCGGCGTGCGTCTAAAAAAAGCTTGAGTCTGTATCCGCCGCATGGGCCCGGGCCCCTGCAGGTCCGCTCCTGCCGGACTCCGCCTTCGGATTTCACGGGCCAGGGGCTTGGGCTTGTGCCAATTTGTCACAATGGCGGGCGGTGCTCATGCCTCGATTGAGGCTATCGCGCTCTTTACCGACTCGGCCGATTTTGCAAGGGCCGCCCTCTCCTCGTCGTTGAGGTCGAGTTCTATTATCCTCTCCACCCCGTCGCGGCCGATCACGGCCGGCACGCCCATTGTGATGCCCGAGTAGCCGTACTCGCCTTCAAGCGGCGTCGAGACGGGCAGCACCTGCTTTTTGTTCCTGACGACGGACTCTATTATGGACGACACTGCGTTTCCGGGCGCGTGCACGGTGGCCCCCTTCAGCTCTATCACTCTTGCAGCCACCTGCCTCGTGTCGGTTGTCAGCTTGCCAAGCTCCTCCCTCTGCAGTATGTCGTGCAGCGGCACGCCTGATACGGACGAGAACCTCGTCAGCGGCAGCATGTTCTCCCCGTGCTCGCCTATGACAAGCGCCCTTATCGAGTCTCGGGAGTGTCCCGTCGCCTCGTGTATGAACTGCTTGAATCTTGACATGTCGAGCATTCCGCCCATTCCAAATACGCGGCTCCTGTCGAATCCAGAGACCTTGTATGCGACGTACGCCATGGGATCAAGCGGGTTTGTCACTGGTATCAGCATCGAGTCGGGCGCGTGCCTTTTCACCTCGCCAATCACGCTCTTTACTATGGACGAGTTGATCTTCAGCAGGTCCATCCTGGTCATGCCGGGCTTTCTGCCGGAGCCTGCCACTACGACTACGATGTCTGACCCCCTCATGTCGGCATAGTCGTTGGAGCCTCTCACCTCCACGTCCGTGCCGAGTTCTGCAAGCGCGTGGTTGATGTCCATGGCCTCTCCCTGCGGCAGCCCCTCGACCACATCGAGCAGCAGTATCTGATCGTCAAGCTGCTTTAGCGCAGAGAAGAGCGCGGCGTCTCCGCCCACCTTGCCGGAGCCTATGATCGTAATCAACATGTGGGATGGACAGGAGTCGATAATTAAACCTAGATCAGTGGCCCGCCCACTCGCACGCGCAGGCCGTCGGCAGGCTCGCGATTGGAGCGGCTGGATTCCGGTCGTGTGCACGCGCAGAGCCGGCCGGCCCAGGCGCCGCCATGTCAATGCGGCCGGGTAACCGGCCAGTCACTGGCCGCTTGCTGGTGGGGGCTTTGTGGGATGCCTGCCGTGCGTGAATTCGGCGCCCGTGCGGGCGTTTAGTCGAATTTATAAGCATTTTTTCGTGTCAAGACTCATGGTTCTGGTGATAGATCCGCAGGTGGCCGGCATCTCCGGCGACATGTTCCTGTGCGCCCTTGTCGACATGGGCGCCAACGGCGGCGCCGTCATAGACGGTGTCAGAAAATCTGCCGTACACCTGGACGGCTGCGCCATAGACTCGATGGAGTTCAGGCCGACCACCAAAAACGGCACCTCGGCGACAGGGCTGTCCTTGGAGGCCCGGGACGGGCATTGCGACGACGGCGCACCCCGGCACCCCACACGAGCAGGCTCGGAGATGCTGGATGCCGTGAGGATCTCGTCTGCAGGCCTTGGGCTGTCTGATGAGGCCCGCTCGTACGCGTCTAGGTGCGTGGAGATCCTGGTGACGTCCGAGTCAAGGGTGCACGGCGTCACGCCGGATTCGGCAATACTCCACGAGGCGTCTGACGTCGATACCCTGGTTGACATAATCGGAACCGCGGTCGCGCTTGACGATCTGGGGCTTTTCGGGCAGCGCATGGTATGCCTTCCTGCATGCGTGGGAAACGGACTGGTCTCGTTCTCGCACGGGACGGTGTCGAACCCTGCGGGCGCCATACTTGAGATATTCGAAGAGTCCGGGCTGCAGATACTGGGCTCGCAGGCCGGCCGCGAACTCACGACCCCGACTGGGGCCTGCATGCTTGCCGCACTATCCCCCGAGCCGGTCTCCTCTTATCCTTGCATGCGTGTGGAGTCAGTCGGGTATGGGGCCGGGCAGGCCGACGTCGAGGGGATCTCAAACGTGCTGAAGCTCGTGCGCGGATCTGAGCCTCGTGCGCCTGCTGCAACTGCTGCAGCTGCCGCCGCCTCCGCTGGCCAAGCCCTGGGGCACGGCGGCCTCAGGACCGAGCGCATATGCGTGCTGGAGACCAACGTCGATGACGTGTCCGGCGAGGTCCTTGGAAGCGTGGTGGGCAGGCTCATGGCGGCCGGGGCAAAGGACGTATCCTTGTTTCCCGGACTGACAAAAAAGAACAGGCCGACCAGCCTGATATCTGTCATGTGCCCCGAAGAGGCGTCAGGACGCCTCGCTGGGCTGCTGATGGCCGAGACCGGCACGCTGGGGGTCCGGATATCGGCCTCGGAGAGGATCGTGGCGCAGAGGCGGCAGCTGAAGATTGATGTGACCATATCGGGCAAACGGTTCGAGGTGCGGTACAAGGAGCGCTTGCCCGGCACGCCGGGCACTGCCGGCCGCTACGACAAAACCTCTGGATTCAAGATAGAGCATGATGACATCCAGGCCGTCTCAGAGGAGCTGCACGTCCCGTTCAGGGATGCCGAACTGCTGCTGCGGCACCGTATAACGGAGAGGCGGCTTGATGGCCACGGCCGCGGCGGTGACGACGGCGACGACAAAGAAGATGCTGCTGCTGCTGCAGCTGCTGCTGGCACCGGCAGCAGCCCTGCCGGCCGCGCCGACGCAGGAGCAGCAAGAGGGGAAGGAGGCGGTGCCGCGTGAAGCGGCTCCGTGATCTCACCCGGTGGTTTGAGGGCAGGCGGGGGGCCCTCGTGGCCCTCTCCGGCGGGGTGGACAGCGCCCTCGTGGCATACGCGGCGTTCTCCCGTCTCGGGGACTCTGCCGTCGCAGTCACGGCGGACTACCGTACCCTGTCACAGGAGGAGCTTGGTGCCGCAAAGTCCGTATGCTCCGAGATCGGGATCCGGCACGTGATGCTCCAATATGACGAGCTTGAGAACCCTGACTTTGTAAGGAACGACAGCCTCAGGTGCTACCACTGCCGGTCGGAGCTTGGGGGGCGCATCGCGAAACTTGCCGAGGAGATGGAGGGGCACTGGGACGTGGTGGACGGCACGAACCTTGACGATCTTGGCGATTATAGGCCCGGCATAGAGGCGATGAGAAAAAACCGAGTCCAGAGCCCGCTGGTGGAGACGGGCTTTACCAAGGATGACGTGCGGGCAGTCGCCAGGGATGTGGGACTCTCCGTACATGACAGGCCGTCAAACTCCTGCCTTGCATCTCGAATACCTTGGGGCGAGCGCATTACTGCCGAGCGCCTTGCGCGCGTCGAACTCGGGGAGCGGATAGTGCGCCAGATGTCCGGAGCGCGGCAGGTGAGAGTGAGGGACGTGGGGGGCTCCGCGAGGATAGAGGTGGAGCCTGAGGCGCTCTATGTGTTCGATGACGGCGACGACCGCGTCCGTGACGGCAACTGCGGCGCCACGCACCGGGGCAAGCCCGACGGCGGCAGCCGTCTAGATGCGCGCCGCGGAGTTGCCGATGGCCGCGCCGCGGATGCCACCGGTCCCGCGCGGGGACTTAGGGGGCGCCGGCTGATGCAGGCAATCACAGAGCGCCTTGTCCTGATCGGGTTTGACGGGGCCGCCCTTGACCCCGAAGGATACAGGCCCGGCAAAATCAACGACGTGGTGACGCATTGAACTTCATATACCTTGACAATGCGGCGTCCACCCGCATGTATCCGGATGTGGTTGACGCCATGCGCCCGTATCTGGAGGGCCAGTACGGAAACCCGTCCTCGATTCATCGCGGTGGACGGATGGCCAGAAAGGCGGTCGAAGCGGCGCGCAAGCAGGTGGCACGCCTGATAAACGCCATGCCCCGGGAGATCGTATTCACGTCCGGCGGGACGGAATCCAACAACATGGCCCTCTGCGGAGCTGCGCTGGCCGCGTCTGAGACGCGGCGCGCGTGTCGCATAATCACCTCGTCCATAGAGCACGATGCGGTACTGGAACCGTGCATGGATCTGGCACGGCGGGGAACCGCCTCAGTCGAGTATCTGCCCGTCGACCGGCGTGGAACGGTTGACACCAGAAGACTTGCCAAACTGCTTGGCGTGGATGAGAACAGCGGCTGCGGTGACGGCTGTGATGGAAGTGTCAATAATGGCGACGGCCACGGAGGCGGCAGCGCCGGCGCTACGCTGCGGGATCCGCGGCTCAAACCGCCTGCCGCGCCCAATCCTGCATCCGGGCAGCTGACGCTTGTCTCCGTGATGTATGCCAACAACGAGGTGGGGACAATCCAGCCGGTCCGGGAGATTGCACGCATGTGCCGCGCCGCAGGGGCGCTGTTCCACACCGACGCGGTCCAGGCCGCCGGAAAGATCCCAGTTGACGTCAAATCACTCGGGGTCGACATGATGTCAGTATCGTCGCACAAGATACACGGACCTAAGGGTGTCGGGGCCCTCTACGTACGCGCCGGGACAAGCCTGGCGCCGCACGCGCTGGGTGGGGGACAGGAGGATGGAATGCGCTCGGGAACGGAGAACGTGGCCGGAATTGTGGGGTTTGGGGCGGCCGCCCGCATCGCGCGTGACGGCATTGGCATCCACATGAGCCACACGCGTGCACTGCGTGATCTTCTCGTATGCCGGATACTTGAGGAGATACCCCAGTCCGCGCTGAACGGCGATCCGGCCGCCCGCCTTCCGGGAAACTCGCACTTTACGTTTCTTGGCGTCAACGGAGAGGATCTGCTGGTAAAACTCGACGAGTATGGCGTTGCCGCCTCCACAGGATCGGCCTGTTCTGTACACACACAAAAGGCGTCCCACGTACTGCAGGCAATGGGGTTCACGCATGAGCAGATAGCCGGCTCTCTGAGGCTTACTCCTGATACGCTCAACACCGGTGACGAGGTGGATCGCGCAGTAGACATCCTCAAGAGGGCGGTGGCAGAACTGCGGGCCGTCTCCCCCTTCAAGTCAAAGTACGGGTTTGACGCGTAGCGGCCCGTCACATCGCTGCAAAAACAAGTAAAAACAAAAACAAAAGCCACGTGACCCGCGCCGCACACCCCGCGTCTTGCGCGCGCGCACGGCGTAGGAGCCTACTGGGACGCTGCGGATCCGCCATAGCGGGCGGTCAGAACACCATACCGCTTGCCTCTAAGCAGCATGACTGATGCCAGCATTACTCCAGCAACTGCGGCCATTACGGCTATCATGTGCTCGAACTCTGGCACCGCATACGTCCCTATTATGGCGATCTCTGAATCGCCCTCCAGAAAGTCGATTGTAATCTCCCTTGAAGTCTGTCCGGGAGATGACTCGTCGTATGCGGTCTCCACGTCGTCGATCAGAACTATAAAGATCTCGTCCGTGGTGCTGGATCCGTCTGTCCTCTCGGCCCCTATGTACTTGCGCGGCAGTTCCATGGTGATAGAGCCGCCACTGCTGCCGGTCACGCTGATGTCTACTAGGAGCGTAAAGTCCCTCCAGTCGAGCGTCATGTCCTCCACCGTGCCGCCGGTTATGACGTACTTTACATCAAACGTCTCGCTTCCCGCGTCCACCTCTGTGCTCCCAGTTATCACCTCTGAGCTGCCGCCCGGCACGCCGGTCCCTGGCACGATGGTGAACTCTGTAGTGGCCTTGCCGTCAGGGCCATATCTGACACTCACCTCGTACTCTCCGGGCTTTGCCCATTTTGCGCCCTCGGTCTTTACTATATCCCAGTACGAGTTGTCGCCTGCCGGCGTAATCTGGTTTATGTAGACGGGGTTGACGTCCGTGAATACCTGCAGTATTATCGGCGTGTCTATGACATTGGTCGCAATCTTGCCTGATATTATGATGGCATCCCCGTTCCTGTATTCGGCCCTGTCAGTGGTCACTGTTACGATCTGATTCTGCGGGGCTATCTGGCGCGTCCCGCTTTCGTCTCCCTCCTCCTGCGCGGCCGCGTCTGAGACCGTCCAGACTGCCGGAGCCGCGGCGCCAATCGCTGCTGCCGCCACCAGCACCACCATAAAAAAACGCCGTGCATCCCACCGCAGAGTCATCCCGCTCACTAAGTTCGTATATACTCATTACTATTTAAAAGAAGTAATGCCGGCCTGCGCGGAGGTCGGCCTGCACACACGTGCCTTTGGCCAGCACGCGCCGCCAATAATAAAAAATGAAAAATGCCGTCTTTCTAGAGCCTCGGCGCAATTATGCTTAGCCTTGATCTTGCAGACACTACTATCACTGAGACAATGGCGACTGCCAGTATCATGGCCGCGATGGTACCGAACTCTGGTATGACATGCGTGCCGATCACCTCTATCACCTCTGTCTCGGGGCCGAATTCTACTGTGATCGTACCGTCTTCGCCGATCATATAGTCGTCAGACTCCTCGTTGTCCACCAGAACCATGAAGACCCCGTCGATGACCTCGCTGGAGGGCATGAGCACGAGCGTTCCGTCGCCGGACGCCTCGATCATAATGACAAGCGAATTGTCCTCGGTGTTGGCGCTTATGCCGGTTACCGTTCCGCCCTCAATGGAGTATGGGAGGCACGCGTCCATGACTGTCAGCTCATTTGCTGCGCACTCCCCGTCCCCTGCCATCACCTCGTCCATGGCCAGTACGGGATTGCCGGTACCGCCTACGAGCTCGATGTGGATCCTGTTTGAGTTGTGGCCCTGCTGAACCTTTATGGTGTAGACACCGTCTGACGCCCACAGCCTGCTTGCGGTGTTGAGGGCCACCTCGAACGTGTTGTCATCCTTGACATCGATCTGATCGATAGTAACCACGCTTCCGATTGCGTTCCTCACCATGACGGTGACCTGGGGCATGCTCCCGGTGCCTGCCACGCTGGGATTGGATACGTATCCACTAAGCGTTACTATCTCGTCGTGGCCGTACACTTCCTTGTCAGTCCATACTGATATGGGGACTGACCTTAGCAGGTGCTCTTCTGCAACTGCAATGGAATCTTCAGCACTGCAACCCACGCATGCTTCTGGAAGGCCCTGGTTCTCGAACTCTTGGGCATGCGCTGATGATATGGTTATGGTACTGACTACTGCCAAAACGACCAGTAGCGCTAAAGATGCACTGATATTCATCTTGATGGGATCTGCACCTCTCACTATTTATATATTTAAAAAGTAAAAAATTGTCCCTTTACTGCCCGGCGACGATGCTGAGTCTTGATCTCGCCGACACGACAATTACGGATACTATGGCCACTGCAAGTATCATGGCGGCGATGGCGCCAAACTCTGGCACTACTACGCCGTCTGCAATGTCCACCTCGGCAGACGCCGTGTACAACGGATCATCGTTCTGCTGTGCAGTTACCGTGTACATGCCGTCGCTCTTCCAGAGGTTGCCGCCCGTGATGATGATTGCATCATACATGCCGTCCAAGTTGGCCGTGGCCTGCTCTACCGTCACGACGTTGCCGTTTGGAGCCGTTACGGTCAGGGTTATGTCCTCGTTGAGCTTGTCCGTCATTCCAGTCACCATGATGGTGTTCGAGCCTATCTCTCCGGTAGCCTCTATGGTAATTCCGGTCGGCTCGCGCATGCTGGCGGTCGTGTCATATACCATGAGCTTTTCAAGGTTCCCGTCTGTCATAGCGGTGGACTGGGCTGCCCCGCCGACGATCATTACTGGCAGGGACACCCTGTACTGGGAGGTCTCTGCGCTGATCCCGCCTGACGCCGTGACCGTGTACAGTCCGTCGGCCTTCCACAGCTGGCTGTCCGGATCGATGACAAACGACGTCTCAAACACGCCGTTGCCGTCTGGAGTGACCTGATCCACGCTGACCACGTTGAGGCCGTTAGGCGACGTTACGGTAAATGTAATGTCAGTCGGCATGGATTTTACTATGGTGCCCATGACCATAATGGTGTCCGATCCCTCGTCGGCCATCACCGTCATCTCGATTCCTTGCCCGTCGCTCTGTGCAAGGGCGGCCTGTTGCTGGGCCGGCATCGTTGCCAAAAGCGATACTGCAAGTAACGCTACTGTTATAGACGTTAGTGAGCCTGCGTTCATTGAATATTCAATCTTGCATTGTTATTTATGTATTTAAAAATTTCAGTGGCGCCACGCGGCACTCCTGCCTGCATTATGATCCTGCTGACCGTACGGGCGCCACGCCCGTACCGGATCGCTACCGTGGGTGCGATCTGTCCCGATGCCCCGAGATCGCCCGGATCTGGCATTGGTGCCGCCACCCGCGCGATCAGGGCCCGCGCCAGCACCGATCGGATACGATCATCTGCGCTGCATGGCCGCCTTTCCTCCCACACAAGCTTCCTCTCCTGCCGTATGCGCGGACCGTGACGGCCACCGCCACCGCCACCGCCACTACCGCTACTGGGAATACTCCCCCCGATCGCACGTGCCCTCATCCAAGCACGCGGAACCTGTTGCAGGCGCGCCCTGGCCGATGAGCTGTGGACTCGCACCGGCATTCTCACTACCTGGCATGCCGGTATGACAGACGCGCCCCAATCCCCCAATCCCTGATCCTCTTGCCGCTTGCGCTGCCGTCAACTCTGGGACACGCGGCCACCTTTTGCTTGGTTCGGTGCCTGCAAAGACATATGCCGCGGCGCCGGCTGGCCTTGTGAGGGCGACGGCCGCTTTGTCGATCGTGCCGCCACCGTACGGCCCCGTAAGCTCGTCTGTGCGTATGTCGCGCTGGTTGGATTGGGATCGGAATTGGAACCGGGATAACGTGCTAGGCTCCGGATGCTGGACCGGTACACGGCGGCGCAAGACTTGTTTGGCGGCGGCGCACGTGACGGCCGCCAAGTCCTACAACTTGACGCTCGGTGTGCATTCGACACCGGACTGAATCGAGGCGCGCCCCGGCCGGGGGAGAATTCCTAATCCGTGATTGGCGCGCCCCGGCTCGCCCTGTTGTGCTTCATGTGCGAGCGCTGCGAGATCTCGCGCGGCTGTCCGCGATTGCCACTTGGTCATAACGTGCGGTGATCAAGGCGATCGTCCTGCGCAGCCCGTCTTGCGGCGCGGTGGGTAGCGGCCGCTCGCATCCTGCCGCACAGAAAAATAACAAACAAAAAAGAAAAAAAGAATATGACTACTACAGCTTGGGGGCCATTATGCTAAGTCTGGACCTTGATGATACGACTATTGTCGCGACTATTGCGACTGCCAGTATCATCACTGCAATGACGCCGAACTCTGGAACAACCCAAGTGCCGATTATCTCTATAATCTCAGCTCCGTACTCGAACTCTATGGTCACGGTCCTGCTCGTCTCCGTCGTATCCACGTCGAACTCGCGCTCCTCGCCGTCGATCAGGATGAACAGGTCGCTGTCCTCGTCGCCCTCCATGGACTCTAGTATGGTCCTTGGGATGGTCATGGTCAGAACCCCGTCGTCGGTGGACTCTATGGTTATGACCAACGAGTTTGACTCTACGTCGGGTACCACGCTGAGGATCTTT
The DNA here is from genome assembly GCA_965207075.1 of Candidatus Nitrosopumilus sp. GTDB lineage: Archaea > Thermoproteota > Nitrososphaeria > Nitrososphaerales > Nitrosopumilaceae > Nitrosopumilus. The sequence goes on from CBDBLO010000002.1 coordinate 918,245, forward strand.
CCGCCCGTTATCTCGTAGGAGATGGTGTCGTCGGTGCCCTCCATGGTTATGGTGTCGTCACCAATGTTGGCCGCCACGCCGGGTCGTTCTGCGGGATCCATTGGATCCTCCCTTTCAGCCGCAATGAACTCGAACGTTGTGGTGGCCTCTACCGTCATTATGGATCCGTACTGGGCGTTTACCGTGTACGTGCCGTCCCTGTTCATAGTGCCTCCCGCCTTTATCTCCGCCTCGAAGGTGCCGTCCCTGTTAACCGTGGACTGTGCGACCCCCGCGATGTTCTGGGAGTCGTCTGGCCCTACTATCTGTATGGTGACATCCCCGTCGCCGGACCTTGCCACTGCACCGCTTATCATTATCGTGTCGCCCTCGTTGTACGTGGGCTTGTCGACTGAAACGGTGATTGGCTGGCTTATGTCGCCCATCATCTGTTGTCCGTATATTGGTGCGGTACTCAGACTGGCAATCATAATTGCAGAGAGAGCAAGCACCGATAGCTGGGTTTTCATATACTTTACGCTCAGCCAGCTGTGCTAATTAATTCTTGTGAAAAATATTCTTGACAAAAGAGCAAAAAATACTAAATCAACTCGTTCCTGCGATCGTGCGCGCATGAGTCCCGTGACGGCTGCCCGGGGCTGTCTACGTATATATTAGTCGTTACTTGACGCATGACTGCTTGTCTGTGTGTGCTATTCCTACAGCTAATGTTATTGTTCGTTGTGCTGGGCGGAGGTGCCTGGATTAGCCACCAAGAAGAGCCCCATTCTGGTGCCCGACCACGTCTACGTTCCAAAGCACGAGATAATCTCAAAGGAGGAAGCCGAGCGGATCCTTGCAAAGTACAACTGCAAGCCAACCGAGCTTCCCCTCATATTCGTCAGCGATCCGGCCATAATGGAGCTCGGGGTAAAGCCCGGTGACATGATAAGGATTACGAGGCGCAGCCCTACTGCAGGTGAGAGCATCTATTACAGATACGTGGTGGAGGCATAGTGGCGGACCCATCAATGAAGCGGTGGCCCATCATCGAGGACATCCTCAAGAGGGAGGGCATTGCCAGGCAGCACCTCAACTCGTTTGACGAGTTCTTCGAGCACGGACTGCAGAGCATCATAGACGAGGTCGGGCACGTCGAGATCGAGAACGCCGAGTACCCGTACAAGATACAGCTTGGAAAGATAAAGATAGAGAGGCCCCGGATGATGGAGCTTGACGGCTCCATCACGCACAGCTCGCCGGCCGAGGCCCGGCTGCGCAACGTCTCGTATGCGGCGCCCGTGATGATGGAGGCCAGGGTGGTGGAGGACAACAAGACGCTCGAGTCGCGCTTTGTGCACATCGGCGACGTGCCGGTAATGATAAAGTCGTCGAAATGCATACTGCGCAACTGCAACGACAGGAAGCTCATCGAGAAGGGCGAGGACAAGAACGACCCCGGCGGGTACTTTGTGATAAACGGCTCTGAGCGCGTCATTGTGGGCTTGGAGGATCTCTCCTACAACAAGATCATCGTGGACCGCGAGATGGTGGGCGGAAACACGACCTTCAAGGCAAAGGTGTACTCGTCCATCGTGGGGTACAGGGCAAAGCTCGAGCTTGTGATGAAAAACGACGGGCTGATAGTGGCCCGCATACCCGGTTCGCCTGTCGACATTCCCGTCATCACCCTCATACGCGCCCTCGGGCTAGAGTCCGACAAGGAGATCGCCGGAGTAGTCTCGCTAGTCGAGAAGGTCCAGGACGAGCTGGAGGCCTCCTTTGAGAAGTCCGGCGACGTGTCCACGTCAAAGGACGCCATAGTATACATCAGCAAGCGGATCGCGCCGGGGATGCTCGAGGAGTTCCAGATAAAGCGCGCCGAGACGCTTCTTGACTGGGGACTCCTGCCCCACCTGGGCAAGCACCCTGAGAACCGCAAGGAGAAAGCCCAGTTTCTCGGGGAGGCAGCGTGCAAGCTGCTGGAGCTAAAGCTGGGGTGGATCGCCCCGGACGACAAGGACCACTACGGCAACAAGGTCGTAAAGTTTGCCGGTCAGATGCTTGCGGACCTGTTCAGGACGGCCTTCAAGAACCTGATACGCGACATGAAGTACCAGCTGGAGCGCTCCGGGCAGAAGCGCGGCATAAACGCCGTCGCGGCCGCAATACGCCCCGGAATAATAACCGACAAGCTCAACAACGCGATCGCCACCGGCAACTGGGGGCGCGGACGCGTGGGCGTCACGCAGCTGCTCGACCGCACGAACTATCTGTCCACGATAAGCCACCTGCGCCGCATCCAGTCCCCGCTGAGCAGGACGCAGCCCAACTTTGAGGCCAGGGACCTGCACTCGACGCACTTTGGGCGCATATGCCCCAGTGAGACGCCGGAGGGCTCCAACTGCGGGCTGGTAAAGAACCTGGCCCTCTCGGGGATAATATCGATAAACGTGCCGTCCGACGAGATAGTCGAGAAGCTGTACGAGCTGGGCGTGGTGCACTTTTTTGACGCAAAGGAGGACGTCAAGCAGGCCGGCACCCGCATATTCGTGGACGGCAGGCTGATCGGATACTACAGGGACGGCGCGGATCTTGCAAGGAACCTCAGGACCATGAGGCGCAGCACAAAGATACACCCGCACGTGGGTGTCTCGTTCCACGATTCGATCGTGGAGAGCGCCACAAAGCGCCTCTATGTCAACTGCAACGCCGGACGCGTCCTGCGCCCGCTGATAATAGTGGAGAACGGCAGGTCGAGGCTCACGCCGGAACTGCTTGAGAAGGTGACCGGCCGCACCAAGAACTGGACTGACCTGCTTCACGACGGCGTGCTTGAGCTGGTGGACGCAAACGAGGAGGAAAACTGCTACATTGCAATGGACGAGGACGCGATTACGGCCGGCAGCGGCGCGGAAGGACACACGCACTTGGAGGTCTTTGCGCCCGCGATACTCGGGGCGGGCGCGTCAATCATACCATACCCGGAGCACAACCAGTCGCCCCGTAACACGTACGAGTCGGCCATGGCAAAGCAGTCGCTGGGATTCTCAACCCCCATGATGAACACCAGCACGTACGTGCGGCAGCACTTTATGCTGTATCCGCAGACGCCGATCGTAAACACAAAGGCCATGAAACTGCTCGGACTGGAGGACAGGCCGGCGGGCCAGAACTGCGTGGTGGCGGTGCTTCCGTTTGACGGGTACAACATAGAGGACGCCATCGTGCTGAGCAAGGCGTCCGTGGACCGGGGACTGGGGCGCACGTTCTTTTACCGCATATACGACGCGGAGGCAAAGCAGTATCCGGGCGGCGCCCGCGACTCGTTTGAGATACCGAGCGCGGACGACAACATACGCGGCTACAAGGGGGAGCGCTCCTACAGGCTGTTGGAGGAGGACGGGATAATAGCATCCGAGTCCACGGTAAAGGGCGGCGACATCCTGATCGGCAAGACGTCCCCGCCCCGGTTCATGGAGGAGTTCAGGGAGTTTGAGCCCGGCGGCACGTACAGGCGCGACACGTCAGTCGGCATGAGGCCGTCGGAGAACGGGGTGGTCGACACCGTGGTGATGACCCAGTCAAACGAGGGCGGGCGCATGTACAAGATCAGGGTCCGCGACATGCGGATCCCGGAGATTGGCGACAAGTTTGCCTCGCGGCACGGGCAGAAGGGCGTGCTGGGAATACTTGCAAACGCCGAGGATCTGCCGTATACTGCTCAGGGCATGTCACCGGACGTGCTGATCAACCCGCACGCGTTCCCGTCCCGCATGACGGTCGGCATGATGATGGAGTCGATATGCGGCAAGTCCGCCGCGCTCCGGGGAAGGCGGTTTGACGGATCCGCCTTCGTGGGGGAGAAGATGGACGAGGTGAAGGAGGTCATGGACGCGCACGGGTTCAAGTACTCGGGCAAGGAGATGATGTATGACGGGCGCACCGGCAAGGCGTTCCCCGTCGAGGTCTTCATCGGTGTCGTATACTATCAGAAGCTGCACCACATGGTGGCCGACAAGATACACGCAAGGGCCAGGGGGCAGGTGCAGATGCTCACAAAGCAGCCGACCGAGGGCAGGGCCCGCGGAGGCGGCCTGAGGTTCGGCGAGATGGAGCGCGACTGCCTGATTGCGTACGGAGCCTCTATGATACTAAAGGACAGGCTGCTTGACGAGTCTGACAAGTCCGACGTGTTCGTATGTGAGAGGTGCGGGCTGGTCGCGTACCACGACATGCGGCAGCGAAAGTACGTGTGCCGCGTCTGCGGCGACAAGGCAAAGGTGTCGTCGGTCTCCGTGGCGTACGCGTTCAAGCTGCTGCTGCAGGAGATGCAGAGCCTCAACGTGGCGCCGCGTCTGCTCATAAAGGAGAGGGTGTAGATGTCAGTGGAGACGGTAAAGACCATCGACAGCATCAGGTTTTCGGTGTGGTCGCCGACTGAGATACGCAAGTACTCCGTGGCCGAGGTGACGGCTCCCGAGACGTACGACGAGGACGGGATTCCGGTACAGGGCGGGCTGATGGACGGCCGGCTTGGCACGCTGGAGCCCGGACAGAAGTGCCTCACGTGCGGGAACACTGCCGCGAGGTGTCCGGGGCACTTTGGACACATCGAGCTTGCAGAGCCCGTGCTCCACATCGCGTTCATAGACAACATCCACAAGCTGCTCTTGTCGATGTGCCGCTCCTGCTCCCGGCTGAAGGTGCCGCAGGACGTGCTTGATGCGTTCCGCGCGGTAAAGCGCAAGGAGGCCGCGTACACCATAGTGTCCCAAAAGCGCATACCCGAGAAGATAATCGAGAAAGCCCGCAAGCAAAAGGACTGCCCCCACTGCGGCAAGTCCCAGTATGAGCTTATATTTACAAAGCCCACCATATTCGTGGAGAAGACCGAGGCCGGCGAGAACAGGCTGCTGCCGATCACGATCCGCGAGCGCTTCTCGCAGATACTTGACGATGATCTCGAGCTGCTGTCCTACGACCCGACCACGGCGCGTCCCGAGTGGTTCGTCCTCCAGGCGCTGCCCGTCCCGCCCGTGACCGTGAGGCCCTCCATTATACTGGAGACCGGGATACGCTCCGAGGACGACCTGACGCACAAGATGGTCGACATAATACGCGTCAACCAGCGCCTCAAGGAGAGCAAGGAGGCCGGGACACCCCCCCTAATAGTGCAGGATCTCGTGGACCTGCTGCAATACCACACTACCACGTACTTTGACAACGAGGTCTCCGGCATACCGCAGGCGCACCACCGCTCCGGCAGGCCCCTCAAGACGCTGACGCAGCGCCTCAAGGGAAAGGAGGGAAGGTTCCGGGGCTCGCTGTCCGGCAAGCGCGTGGACTTTTCGAGCCGCACCGTGATATCCCCCGACCCCAACCTGGACCTCTCCGAGGTGGGCGTCCCGGAGAGCGTCGCCATGAAGCTTACCATACCTGAGATAGTGACGGAGTGGAACATCGAGCACATGCGCAAGCTCATAATCAACGGGCCTGAAAAGTTCCCCGGCGTCAACTATATCGTCAGGCCCGACGGCGTAAAGATACGCCTCGACTTCGTGGACGACCGCAGCGGAATAGCCGAGTCCCTGGAGCGCGGGTACAGGGTGGAGCGGCACCTGTCCGACGGCGACATTGTGATGTTCAACAGGCAGCCGTCGCTGCACCAGATGTCCATAATGGCCCACTATGTGAGGGTGCTTCCGGGCAAGACGTTCCGGCTGCACCCGTCAGTGTGCCCCCCCTACAACGCGGACTTTGACGGTGACGAGATGAACCTGCACGTGCCGCAGAGCGAGGAGGCCCGCGCCGAGGCAATCCTGCTGATGAGGGTACAGGAGCAGCTGATATCGCCCAGATACGGCGGCCCCATCATAGGGGCGCTGAGGGACTTTGTTACGGGCGCCTACCTGATGACCAAGGACGACACGCTGCTGTCCGTCTCGGAGTTCTCAAACCTGGCCATGCTCGGCGGGTACGACGGCAAGCTTCCAAAGCCCGCGGCCTCGATGCCTGTGGAGGGGGGGAGCAGAGGAGGCGGCAGCAGCAGGAAGGGAGAGCAGCCCGCGTATACTGGCAAGCAGCTCTTCTCGCTCTTCCTGCCCGCCGACTTTAACTACGTGATGACATCCAAGTGGTCCAAGGGCACGAAGGGCAAGCAGAACGACGTCGTGATAAAGAACGGGCAGCTGATAAGCGGGGTCATCGACAAGACGTCCATCGGGGCGGAGGAGCCGGAGAGCGTGCTGCACCGAATCGCCAAGGACTATGGGAACGACGTCGGCAAGAAGTTCCTCAACTCCATACTCATCATGGTCAAGCAGTTCATCACACACTACGGGTTCAGCTACGGCCTCGGGGACCTGGAGGTGCCGGAGGCCGACCGCAGACACATACTGGACGACATACGCGGCACGTACGACCAGGTGTCGGATCTGATCGGGCAGCACGAGGACGGCACCCTGAAGGTCACCCGCGGAATGCGCCCCGAGGAGGCGCTCGAGGCGTACATCGTAAACGAGCTTGGCAAGGCCAGGGACCGCGCAGGCTCGGCCGCGAACGACTCGATGCATGCTGACAACGCCGGCAAGATAATGGCCACCACGGGCGCACGCGGCTCGTCGCTCAACGTGGGGCAGATGGCCGGCGCCCTCGGGCAGCAGTCCAGGCGCGGCAACAGGCTCAACGACGGGTACAGCGACAGGGCCCTGCCCCACTTTAAGAGGCACGACAACAACCCCGACGCGCACGGGTTTGTAAAGTCCAACTACCGGGACGGACTGTCCGCCCTCGAGTTCTTCTTCCACGCGATGGGCGGACGGGAAGGGCTTGTCGACACGGCCGTCCGCACGCAGCAGAGCGGCTACATGCAGCGGCGCCTGATAAACGCGCTGGAGCACATCAGGCTCGAGTATGACGGGACGGTCAGGGACCCGCACGGGCACATAATACAGTTCATGTACGGCGAGGACGGCATCGACGTCGCAAAGAGCGACCACGGCGAGGCGTTCAACGCGCGCAGGCTCACCGAGTCGCAGACTATAGTGGACACCGGGGCCAAGGCCACAAGGGCCGAGCTTGACGCGCTGGTCGCCAAGTATACAAAGACGTTCAATCCGAGGCTCGCATCGCACGTGGCCGACGCGCTGCACAGCTCCGGACTCAGCAAGGCGGGGGCAGAGGCCGTCTGCAAAAAGGGGCTCCTGCTGTACAACAAGGCAAAGGTCGAGCCGGGACAGGCCGTCGGCATCGTCACGGCGCAGTCGATAGGGGAGCCCGGCACGCAGATGACGCTCCGGACCTTCCACTTTGCCGGGATCCGGGAGCGCAACGTCACGCTGGGACTGCCCCGGCTCATCGAACTGGTCGACGCGCGCAAAAAGCCCGTCACGCCCACGATGGACATATACCTTGACGAGGAGAACCGCACGTCGCGTGAGGGGGCCATAGAGGTCGCAAAACACGTGCTCCAGACAAAGGTAAGCTCCCTTGTGGAGACGCACGACACGGACTATGCGACCCAGATAAGGCTGGTACTGGGGGAGCAGAAGCTGAAGTCCCGGGGGTGCAGCATGGTCGACGTGGAGGCGGCGCTCGCATCCAACAAGAAGTTCAAGACCGAGAGCACCGGCAACATGCTGGTGCTCAACTTGGTCGAGGAGCCGGACACGGCGACCGTAATTGCAATCCGGAACAAGGTGCTCAATACCACCGTCAAGGGCGTGCCCGACATAGAGCGCGTCTCGCTTGTCCAAAAGGACGGCGAGTGGGTGATACAGACCACCGGCTCCAACATTGCCAAGATACTGGAGGTCGGAGGGGTGGACAGGCGCAAGGTGCGCACGAACAACGTCTTTGAGATTGCCGGGACGCTCGGGATAGAGGCCGCCCGCAACGCCCTGATAAACGAGCTGAACAACACGCTGGAGGACCAGGGGCTGGAGGTCGACAACCGCTACATCATGCTCGTCTCCGATCTGATGTGCTCGCGCGGATACATGCAGCAGATAGGGAGGCACGGGATCGCCGGCACAAAGGACAGCGTGCTTGCAAGGGCGGCCTTTGAGATCACCGTCCCGACCATAGCGCACGCGGCTCTCGGCGGCGAGATCGAGCAGCTGAAGGGAATCACGGAGAACGTCATAGTGGGCAGCAACATACCGATTGGAAGCGGGACCGTCGACCTGTACATGCAGGTCAGCAAGAAGAGGTGACCTGGCGGGTTCCGTCTGCGGTAGGATATGTGTTGGTGACTATTATTATTATTATTATGACAATGGCGATGATGGTGATGACGACGATAATAAAATCGGCGACGGCTGTAACAGCGGCCCCAGTGACATCAATGGCCGTGCCGCGGACGAAAACCGCGGCACTGCGGCAGCGGCGGCGGCGATGATCTTGGCCGACGAGATATCCGCGTTGCTTGAGGGCAGAAAGGGAAAACCGCTGATGATAAAGCTGCGGAGCGGCAAGGTTGTAAACGGGATATTGCGCGACTTTGACATACACATGACTATGAAGCTTGACTCTATCAGCGAGGTATCTGCCGACGGCAAGGAGCGGGACGAGCTTGACACTGTACTGCTCCGGGGCGACAACATCGTGATGATCTCGATACCCGATGATGATGACGGTGCTGCGGAATAGCACCGGTCCAAGACAGCGGCGATGCTGGATCCTGATCGCCTGTCACCCTGCATCGGCCGGCGCGTCACGCGCTGCCTGATTCTCCGTTTATCTCGTTGACTGCCCTGATTCCGTATATGTCGCGGACTTGGGACATGTTAATGGACCCCCTTACCATGTCGGCGCCCATCATTTCATTCATGATGGAGTAGACGTCGGCAAACCTGATCTCCCACCTGTCGGCGCAGTCCAGTATCTTGCTGGCCGCCCACCTTCTCACGCCGGGCGGAAGCCCTCTGGGGCCATCGCTGTCGTCACTGCCCCCGTCGCCGCCGCCAAACACCCCGTCGATGTCCGCCGTCTTGGCCGACATCTCCCGTATCGTGTCCAGGTCCCCGTACTTTGACTCTGAGCTCATCCTCATTGCGGATTGGTACTCGGAGAGCCTCAGCAGCCTCGCCGTCTCCTCTGACGCCTCGCGGGCCGACTCGTCTGAGCTGCCCTTGATCTCCTGAATCCTGGAGTACATCTCGTCTATCTTTCCGTATAGATCCGCCGCATTCTCCTGCTGCCTCTGCAGGATCCCCGACGCGCTGGACATCTTTTGGTCCATTATCCCTATTATCCCCGCAATGTCTGATTTTACGGAGACGATCTCCTCCCGGACCCTGTCGAGGCTGTCCTTTGTGAGGGCCGCCTCGTCGGCGCTTTTTGCAAGGATCGCAATCTCAGAGCCTATGCTCTCAAGCCTGCCTGTAATGGATTCTGGAATCTCGATCCTAGCGGCCGACTCTGTCTTTGACGTGATGGCGTCAAGCTGACTTTTGAACCCGTCAAGCACCGCGTCCACGTCTTTGATCTTGGCCGTTTCTGCTGCGACCTGCCCCAGCGTCTCCCTGATACCTTCCTGCACCCCAGAACTGGACTTTGCAACGGTCTCCACCCTGTCGGCAAGCCTGTCGAGCTCCTGCTTTAGGTGGGTACTCGAGGCAGAGCCGGCATTGACCGCGTCTGCAATGCCTGAAATCTCGGTCCTCAGCGCGTCTATCTCGATGCCGGTGCCCGTGGCCGAGGCTGCCCTTGCGCCCACCACCCTTATCTCGTTCCTTGTCGCATCCAATGCCCGTGACAGGCCTGCGATAGACTCGGAGTCCTCTATTATGGATCTCACGCTGTCGTTGATCTTTTCTGCGACTGCCTCCGAGTCTGCCTGGCCCTGGACCTCTGCAATTTTCTCTATCTTTTGCTGCACGTCGTGCAGGCGCGACTCCAGGCTGCCTCTCTTGGACTCTGACCTGTCGCTTATCTCCTCCAGGCCCTCAAATAGCCCCTGCGTCTCCTTCTTGAGGCTTGTTATCTGCCTTGACTGCTTTTGAATCTGCACGAGCACGGCCGCAAGCGACTCTGACATGCCGCTTATCGCCGGCATCCCGCCCTTGCTGCTGGCAACTGCCTTTGAGAGTGACTGCATCTCGTCCCGCATTCCTGCTATGGACTCGGTAATGGACCTGATCCTTGAGAGCAGCAGGGTGGAGGATGCGGGGGTTTTGGGAGCGGCGGCGTCGGTAGTGGCGGTTGTCGAAGCCGTCTTGGGCTTGGTTGCACTGGTACGGGGCTTTGCGGTGCCCTTTGCGCCCTTGGGTTTTTCCTGCTGGCGGCTTGCGGTTTTGGGCTTTGCGGGCTTTTTTGCCGCCGATGGCGGTGTCGAAGGGGAAGAGGAGGAGGAGGAGGAGGAAGCGCGCCTGCTTGCAGACGGCGTGCCCTTTGCGCCCGTCTTTTTTGCGGATCCGGCGCGCTTGGCCGCGGGCGCCTGTGCCCTTTTGGCCGCGACTCCCTTTGCGCCCTTGGGTTTTTCCTGCTGGCGTCTTGCGGTTTTGGGCTTTGCGGGCTTTTTTGCCGCCGATGGCGGTGTCGAAGAGGAGGGGGAGGCGCGCCTGCTTGCAGACGGCGTGCCCTTTGCGCCCGTCTTTTTTGCGGATCCGGCGCGCTTGGCCGCGGGCGCCTGTGCCCTTTTGGCCCCGGCGCCTTTCCTTGCCGCGGATTTCTTCCTTGATGACGGTGACGATTTCGTCGTTTTTCTTGACGATGTTGTCATGACGCTGTCTCGCCAACTGCGTTAAAAAGGATAATGAAGCGCCCCGTCGCCGCAGTCAAAAAGCGTAAATTGGAACCGAGGAGCTCGGATGTGTTGGAGCACGTATCTCAACTGCCCTCGGCGCTGCCGCTGCTGGCACTAGCCGCCGCCGCAGTCATATCGCCACTGGCCGCGTCTGCGACGGTGCATTTTGCAATCCCGCCGCTGATCACCTACCTGAGGCGGACCGGTAGCACGGTGGTGGACGTGTTAAAACCGGACGGTGATATGGTACCGAGGCCGGCCGGCCCCGTCCTGACCGCCGGGTTCATGGTGGCCGGGGCCGTTGCATACGCTGTGTTCCAATCCGTTGAGATACTTGCCGTGATGCTTACTGCGCTCTCCTGCTTTGTGGTGGGATACGTTGATGACAAAAAGGTGATGGGCGGGTGGTTCAAGCCCGTCGCGCTCGCCGCGGCCGCCGCTCCGATCCTGCTGCTTGGGGCATACGACTCGAACCTCTCGTTTCCGCTCTTTGGCGACACCCGCATCCCGATCCTCTACCTGGCGCTGGCGCCCCTGATGATCTGTATTACCGGCAACACTGCCAACTCCATCGACGTCATGAACGGGCTGCTGAGCGGGTTCATGGCGATCACAGGCGCCGCACTGACCGCAGCGCTTGTCATCCTGCAGAACTATGAGATGGCCGTAATCTCTCTGTCGCTTGTCGCGGTATCTGCCGCATACTACAGGTACCACAGGATCCCGTGCCGCATATTCCCCGGGGATTCGGGGGCATTGATGCTTGGCGGCGCATACGGGGCGATTGCCATATGCGGCGGGGTGGAGATCGTGGCCGCCGTCGCCATGCTTCCTGCAATAATCAACTCGTTTCTGTTCCTTGCAAGCGTAAAGCGAATAGTGGAGCACAGGCAGGTGGCAAAAAAGTCGACCGTACTCACCGACGACTTTCGCATAAAGTGCTCCGGCGCCAAGGATGCGTCGATAAGCCTGGTGGGGCTGATTGCGGGTCCCGTCCCGCACACCGAGGCTCAGGTGGTCTCGGCCGTATTCAAGCTCGCCGTTATATCAAGCGGGCTTGCGGTACTGACTGCGTTGATGATGACGTGGAGCATCGGCTCGGGATGGTGGCCGCAGGCTTGACCGGGAACGACGCGTACGGCCGCGCCCGTTATGGCATGTGTGGCCGTGGGCGCCGCCGCGACGGCCCCTGCCGCCGCGCGTACCAGGACCGCGCCCGCGCGGACGCGTCCGTTCCTGCCTGTCACGTGACGTACGGCCGGTGTTGCTGCTGATGGCCAATCTCGGGCCGCTCGTCGTGTTCATTCTGGTGATGTGGGCGCTCATGATTGTCGGCGGCGGGATACTGGTCCTGCTGGTCGCCCCGCTCGAGCTGGACTGCTGCGGTGATCAGGGGCCGCTCGCATCCTCTGCAGCCAAGGCGGGCATAACGCTGGGGCTCGTAGTGCTGTGGATACTGATACTGTCGTGGATGAAAAAGGCCATGCTGCACGGCATGATGCGGTGATGAGGCCCCCCTGCAATATCGCAACTGCGACGGCTTCTGGGAAGCTACGGCAGTCAGATACCCCAGGTCTGTCTCTACACGTACGTTCAGCCGACCTGATCATCATCCCGCTCTGTGGCCGGTGCGCCTGCCGCGCATAAAGAGCTTGGCCCCCGCGGTTAGTTCCGGGCTGAAAAAATCCCGGTTTCCGTTTGGGATCATTTTTAAGAATGCGTGGCACGCTTCTGTACATGCTGGGCTTCCCACTCTTCAACGGCGCCGGCGAGGGTGGCGAAGACCGTGTCTCGGGCTTTCTGAGCGCCACAGTCGACCAGCTCACGCCGGACCTTACACACGTCAACTTTGTGACCGACCTTGCCATCATAATGATCATCGGCGCCGTAGTCACCCTCGCATTCTTCAAGATACGGCAGCCACTAATCATCGGATACCTGTTCGCCGGCATGCTGATAGGGCCCCTCTCCCCGTTCTGGTCCTGGCTGCTGCCGGATCTCGCCGCCTCGGGCCAGGACGGGCACGGTGAGGGCACCATCGAGATTGTCGGACTGGTCGCAGACATTACAGCGCTGAACCTCTTTGCCGAGATTGGCGTGATTCTGCTGCTGTTTGTAATAGGCATAGAGTTTCCCTACGCAAAGATCAAGAGCATGGGGCGCTCTGCAGTCGGGATAGGCTCGCTGGGACTGCTATCCACGATGGGAGTCGTATTCTACGTGGCGACGGCGCTCGGAATGGTATTCATGGACGCCCTCTTTCTGGCGGCCGCGCTCTCCATATCGAGCACCGCCATCATCGTCAAGATATTCGAGGAGATGGGGCGCATCAAGGAGGAGTCGTCCGTGCTGGTCCTGGGCATACTGATAGTGGAGGACGTGATTGCAGTCATTCTGATATCGTCGCTGCAGTCCGTGGCGCTCGTGGGCTCCGTATCCATCGAGTCCATCGTGGTGGTGGTGATGGTGGCCACCGGCATGATTGCCGGGACGCTGCTCATAGGGACGAGGATAATCCCGCACCTGATCGACCGCGTTGCGGCCATGGAGCACAGGGAGATACTGCTGCTGAGCCTGCTTGGAATCTGCTTTGGTTATGCACTCTTTGCAAACCTCATGGGGCTCTCCGTCGCGATAGGGGCGTTTCTTGCCGGCGTGCTGGTGGCCGAGTCCAAGTCTGCCGAGGTTGCGCGCGTGCTGTCCAACCCCATAAAGGACATGTTTGTCGCGATATTCTTCATATCCGTCGGGGCGCTGATGGACGTGTCGCAGCTCAACGACTACATATTTCTGGCAGTGGCCCTGATACTTGCCTCGATGGGGATGAAGTTCGGGGCGAATATGGCCGGCAACATGCTGTTCCGCATGAAGCGCAAAAAGGCCCTCCGCTCCGCGTTCGTCCTTGCGTCACCGAGGGGGGAGTTTTCCATCGTTATAGTAAAGGTGGGCGTGGACATCGGGGCGGTCAGCGCGTTCGTATTTCCCCTTATCGGACTGATATCCATAATCACGTCGTTTCTGGCCCCCTTTATCGTAAAGGTGGGGGACAAGGTGATATCGATGACGGGTGGAGACGAGGACGACCGCGACCTGGACTTCGACGACGACGACGACGATGCGGAGCTTGTCGACGCCAAGTCCTCTGCCGGGGCGCCTCCGGCACTGGACAGTGAGGCCGCCGCCGACGGTGAGAAAGGTGACGACGGTAGTGGCAGTGACGGCAACCCGGATCACGGGTCTGATGAGGCCGGCGCTGCGCAGGATCCAAGGGGACGTTCTTGACGAGGCCGGTGAGGACGTGTGCCGCCTTGACGCCGCAGGTGCCGCAATGACCGGATCCGGACCTGGCCGCGACGTGGATGGCTGTGAGGACATACCTGAGGACATACCTGAGGACATACCTGAGGACATACCTGAGGACATACCTGACGACATGCCTGACGACATACCTGACGACATACCTGACGACATACCTGACGACTGGCTTCCATTCATGCATGACGACGGGGCCGTACTGACTGACTATGAGGGGCGTTCCGTCCCGTGCATAGCACTTGACGACTCCGGGCGGTACGGCCGAATCGCGCACGCCATCCGCGGCCGCCCGGTCTCAGTGGATGTCAACCTCAACATCTTCGATGACATGGCCGGACGCGTCTTTGTAGAGGTTATGCTGGACGTTCCCCGCGGTGCGGGAGTTGGCCGCGAGCGCTTTATCATCAACGCTCGGCGGCATATCTCGTTCTTCGAGGCGCTGGCAGAGACCTGCATGCTCGCCGTCGGCATGTCAGAGCATGCGGACGCGTCCGCCACCAACGGGACGATCGTCCTCATACAACTGCCGCGCCCTGAGAGGGCCGCGCACGCGCTGAATCTGATACGACAAGGACTTGGGAGGGGTGGAAGAGGAGGAGCAGCAACAGGGATGCGTGAGTAGGCCGGGAGTGTCAGAATGAGTGGTGCAGTTACCGGGATTCGAACCCGGGTCGCGAACTTGGCAAGCTCGTATACTAACCAAACTATACTACAACTGCAACATTTGGAACCTGACTCAGATCTCTATTAAATTCTTTCAAGATGATGTGGGCACAGCACGCCTGCCAGTCTCCATACGGGCACGATCTGGATCGGACGTGCCGTGCAGGTCGTCCGTTTTTGCAATGACGCCCCGAGATGGCTGCGGAAGGGGTGTGGGGGGGGGGGAAGGAGGAGGAAGCTCCGGACGCAGAAGAGTCCGGTGACCGGCGCGTCGGCGTGTGGTGGATGGGACGTATTATGCCTAGAATGCCGCCGCCCCTTCCAAATACTTATCAATAACCATATAGCCATATACGTCTGTGAAGGGGTCCGGTATGTCCACGAATGCGGCCAACTATGTGCTCAAAACCGTCCCCATTGACTCGATTGCGATATGGTCCGACGCCCAGGCTAGGGATCTTGATACGGACGAGATCGATTCGCTGGCCAAATCCATAAAGTCGGAGGGACTGCAGCACCCGCTTACGGTCATGCGCGAGGGCCGCACGTACAAGCTGCTGGCCGGACAGCGCCGACTCGAGGCGCTCAGGCGGCTTGGGCATGATACTGTGCCCGTGCTGCTGCTTGATCCTGATCGGTTCTCTGACGTCTCTGACGCAAAGGCCGTCTCTGTGATAGAGAACCTACACCGCAAAAACATGTCTGCAAAGGACATGGCCGCCTCCTGCAGGTTCTTGGTAAACAGCATGGGCAAGGCCAATGCGGCCAGGGCGCTTGGAATAACACGTGACACGCTGCGCGGACACCTCGGGTTCGACGGGGTGCCCGACTCTGTAAAGGCACTGGTCCCGTCGCACGTGTCCCGGCGCGATGCCGTCCGCATATGCAAGGCGGTGCCGAATCAGGAAATGGCCGTGGAGGTCGTCAAGAAGGTCTCCAAATATGACGCGGCCCGGCGGGCTCGGTATATAGAGGCTCTTGAAAAACTGGGAGGCTCCGCAGGCCCCTCAGAGGTGTCAAAACTTGCAAACTCTTTTCGCGCGAGGAGAAACCTGTCTGTCCGCGTCTCGCAGTCTCAGGCAAAGGGGCTGGCGCGGCTCTCCCGGGAGGCCGACATGGAGCCTGCCGAGCTCGCCAAGAAGATAGTGTCCGACTATCTTGCAAGGCGCGGCATACGGTGACTGCCGTCTGAACTGACACTGTATGCGCGGCCACCTGCTGGCAACTCGCGCCGACGCCCTGCCGCTAGACTCCGCCTTCCCGCGCGTCCTGGGCCTTCAGGTTCTCTCTCTTTTTCTTTAGCGCGACAAATATTACGATTATCGCGCTGATCCACACCACCGAGAGTAGGATGTTTGCAATGCTGATGTACATGAACGGCGTGGCCTCGGTGAGGTGCACCTTCAGCGCTAGGCTTGACTCGTTTATGTTGAGCATTCCTGTGTGGAACGCGGCGCTGTCCCTTGGCGACGTGGCTACCTTGTCCACCCTCTCTATCAGGGCGCCGATGTCGGCGTCCATCCTCACAAAGTTGGTGGTCTCGATGTCAAACAGCCACACGGGATTCTTTGACGTCAGCACGCCGTTGGCGTCCCTCTTTTCTGGGATGAGCCCGTTTGCAAGGACCAACTGCATGTCCGCCTTTGCCTCCTGCAGGTGGGCCTTTACGGTGGCGGGATCCGACGACGCGATGGCCCCGTCAAGGTTTCCCCTCATGCGGTCGATTGGGTAGATGTCGTTGCTGTACCCCTGGTATGCCATAAAGCCGCCTATGACGATTATCGAGATTATGCCCCCTATTGCAAGCTTGTATATCCTGTCGGCCATCCTTTCCCTTCTCGTGCGTATGCGGGCCGCCGCTGATTTATTTCTTTTAAACCTGGTGTGCGCTATGCTCATGTACGCTATGTAAAAGAATCCAATCGTCTGCAGGCCTATGATCGGGGCAAACACGGCGTTGCCCGACGTGATGGCCACAAACACGCCCACCGTACCGTACACCCCGAAGAATATCTCCAGCAGCGTAACCTGTGAGAACGGCAGGTTGTACGCATTGTCCTTCCAGTCGTCCTTGTCCCTGAGCATGCCGTACTTGGGAGTGCGCAGAAACTCGTTCTTCTTTCCCAGCACGGCGTCGAACACGGCCACCGTGTTGTTTACTGATATGCCCGCGGTGTATATCAGCAGGAACGGCATGGTGGCGGCCCTTGAGAGCCACGACGGCCCGTCGTACATGCCGCGTATTATCATGAGGTATGCGCCGGGACCCATGGCCAGGTACAGCGCGATCGTGAGGGCCGGCACCAGGCTCATGATGTAGACGTCGACGTGGCTTGCCAGCAGTATGGGCAGCGCCAGGAACTGTACGAGCATGAGCGGGAATACGACGTGGCGCGTCAGCTGCACGAACGCCTGTATCTTGGTCTCGGCTGCCACCAGCCTGCTTGCCACTATATCCGACAGGAGCTTTACGGCGCACTGTATGGAGCCCTTTGCCCACCGGTACTGCTGGCGCTTTGCGGCGTTCATCTGCATGGGGAGCTCCGCGTCCACCACTATGTGGGGCAGGAAGACGCACCTCCAGTTCTTCATCTGGGCCCTGTAACTTAGGTCAAGATCCTCGACCAGCGTGGCCGTGTGCCACCCACCGGAGTCCTCTATGCACTCGCGCCTCCAGATCCCGGCCGTGCCGTTAAAGTTCATGAACAGCTTCGAGTTGCTCTTTGCCTTTTGCTCTATCAGGAAGTGAAAGTCGAGGCTGAGTGCCTGCGCCCTTGTTATGGCCGAATAGTTCTCGTTTGCGTGGCCCCACCTGCACTGGACCAGCCCTATGTCAGACTTTGCAAAGTGCGGTATGGCGCGCCTCAGGAACCACTCGGGCGGCATAAAGTCCGCGTCAAATATGGCCACCAGCTCCGTGTCGGTGCTCTTCATCGCGTGCTTGAGGGCCCCGGCCTTGTATCCGGCGCGCGTGCCGCGCCTTATGTGCTCTATCTTGAACCCCTCCTTGCTGTAGTGGGACACGACGTCCCGCATTATGCCGACCGTGTCGTCATCCGAGTCGTCAAGCACCATTATGCGCATCTTGCTTCGCGGATAGTCGAGCGCGCACACCGCGTCGACCAGGCGCCTTGCCACGTACTTCTCGTTGTATATGGGAAGCTGTATGGTTATGGACGGCTCGCCGGCATCCTGTACGGTGGCGGGCCTGTCCTTGCGCCTCCTTGAGAGGTATGCAAGGTAGTAAAAGTTGCAGGTGTACGCGGTTATCAGGACGGATGCTATGATGAATATGTCAAACACTATTTTTGCAAGGGGAACCATGGAAAGTTCCATGGTGTGTGGGGCTGTCCTTGGGTATTTATGTCTGCAAGCGTTTTTTGCAGTCTTGCTGCAGCGGCATGCGCCGGGGCGTGCCGGCCTCCTTGGGCTGCAGCCCTTACTTTTGCTCGAATATCTTGATTGCCTGCGGCGGGCATACGCCCTCGCATGCAAGGCAGAATATGCAGTCCGGCTCCTTTGACATCAGGGGCTTTTTCTCCGATGCCGGGTTTCCCGGCGTGTCGAACCACTCGTACACGCTTACGGGGCAGGCCTCTATGCACCCGCCGTCCGCGACGCATATGTCATAGTCTACCGACACAAACTCGCCCCAGACACCCATTATGGCGTTGCTGGCGCCCTTGCGTCCCCACGTCTTTATGGTGTGCTCCGGTGCCTGGTATGACGAGGACTGCTTCATCTTTGACTTGTAGTCCACGTCTATGGGCCCCGGCTTTGCCCCGTCGGGAACCTCCATCACGTCGTCTCCGTCCTCCTCCTCGGCGTCCTCGGAGGCCTCGACGGGCTTTGGCTTTGCGCCCATGACTATCTTGGCCAGGGGCGTCAACTCTTCGAGCTTTTGGATTGCCATGACCTCTGATATCTTCTCGGCCTTTGCATAGTGCGACACGAGCTTGTCGGCCAGGATCGTGTTGCGCAGTATCGTGTCTATTATCATCTTTGCAAAGTGATCCGCCTTCTTCCTATAGTCTGCCACCCAGTTCTGGTCGCCGTACCTCTCGATTGGAAATATCTGGTATATTATGTCCACCACCTCTCCCGTTACAATCTCCACCGTAACGGACAGCTCGGCCTCCTCCGCGTTGTCCGGGCTGCTCTCCTTCCAGCGGTACGTGGCAAATATCCTGTCCGCGTACATGTCCATCTCAAAGGCCTTTTTGAGCCCCTCGTACACCGACCATATCTCGCCGGGCTCCTCGAGCTTGACTGGGATCCTGTAGAGCCCGAGCTTGAAGCCGTGCAGCGGGTACACGCCGCGCTTTGCAGTGGGGGCCTCCATGGACCATACTCTGTCCTTGAGAAGTTGCGACATTAGATCTACATGTAACTCGGACATTTTTCTTTAAAAATCTTGCCAATGGCGGCCTGTTTTCCTGATTGCGCCCGAAGCGCCCGCGCGGAATGGCAGATCAAGACCCCTAGCAGCGTGTCGTTCGTGCCGCCGCCGGGAATTCGGCAGGCGTGCAGATCTCATCGGGAGAGTTCTAGTCGTCCGGGCAGGTGAGCTCCCTGAGCTCCGTATACCGCTTCTCGATGGAGTCGGCGTGGCCGGTCACATCGGAGATGTCGTGCGCGTCCTTGGTGTAATACCACCTGATGGGCACTTTGTGCCCGACGCCGTCCATGCCGTATATGACACCCATGTCTGCCTCTATGCCTGTCTTCTCGTCGACTGACCTCTCCTTGGGTTCGAGGCCCCTCTTTGTGCGGTCAAGCAGCACGTATGCGCTGCCGTCGTCGGTGATCGTATAGAATGATCCTGTTCTGAGCGTCCGTTCGTCGTGGCTGTGGTGGTCTTGCTTGCCACTGTCACTGCCGTCATCGGTCGCCATTGCGCCGCCCGTGTTACTTTTCGACGGGGTTTCCGATCATGTTGCCCCACTCGGTCCACGATCCGTCGTAGTTGCGCACCCTCGGATAGCCTAGCAGGTACTTTAGGACGAACCAGCTGTGCGACGACCTCTCGCCGATCCTGCAGTAGCATATGACGTCCTTGTCGGGAGTCACCCCCTTGGGCTCGTAGTTGGCCCTCAGCTCGTCCGCGCTCTTGAAGGTCCCGTCCTCGTCGTTTACGGCGGTGAGCCAGGGTATGCTGTTTGCGCCAGGTATGTGCCCCCCGCGCTGCGCGTTCTCTGTCGGATATTCCGGCGGTGCGGTGATCTGTCCTGAAAATTCCGCCGGGGATCTGACGTCGACCATTACCGTATCGTCCCTGTCCAAGGCCCTGCGCGCGTCGGCAAGGTAGGCCCTGAGCCCCTCGTCAGGCGGCTGCGCCGTGTACGCTGTGGCCGGTACCTCGGGCTCCGCGTCGGTGGTGTACGCCCGGCCCTCGAGCTCCCACTTTTTCCGCCCGCCGTTCATGATCCTTACGTTTTCGTGTCCGTAATACTTGAAGATCCAAAACACGAACGCCGCAAACCAGTTGTTAAAGTCCCCGTACAGTATGACCTCGGAATCCGCCGTTATGCCGTTTCTTGACATTAGCGACTCGAATGCCTTTTTGCCTATGATGTCGCGCGTGACGGGGTCGTTGATATCGCGCTTCCACCATATCAGGGTGGCACCTCTTATGTGCCCCTTTTCATACGCGTTGGTCGGGTCGTAGTCAACCTCCACAAGCCTCCGATTATCGCCAGGCTGGTTATCCTGCACCCACTGCGTGTCGACCAGAACCTCGGGGCGTGCGTAACCTCCCATGCCGCCCTTCCCATGCCGTCGTTATTTAGTGGTTTGTATGCGCAATCTTGGTTCTCTGGAGCCCTTGTGCGCACCCTTCTCCCCTCCCCCTCCCCCTCCCCCTCCCCCCCTCCACCACCACCCCGCCACTACCGCCTGTTTGGGGTCGCCGCTCCTGACCACCTCGACTGTCCTCTTTCTCTGGACAGTCGATGGTGTATCGCGATTGTCGGTGCCCGCGGAAAAGCGCAGCCCCGGCTCGCCGCACGCCTGTGATCCGGGGCTCGCCGCACGCCTGTGATCCGGGGCTCGCCGCACGCCTGTGATCCGGGGCTCGCCGCACGCCTGATCCTGCGGTGACCTACCCCCTGTACTCTGCATTCGGGACTCGCTGCAAAAACGATTTAAGACGATCGTGCCGTATGAGATGCAGTTGAATCTTAGGCGCGTCGCGATTGTAAGCAAGGTGGGATCAAGGGAGTCCGAGGAGGCTGCCGTCAGAGTGGCCCGAATGTTCCTGGCCGGGGGTTCCATGGTGTATACCATATCGCCCGTTGGCATGGATGGGGCGCAGCGCGTTGAGGCGCTGGAGGACCTGCAGAACGTGCGCCTTGACCTCGTGGTGACGCTAGGCGGGGACGGAACCACACTGCGGGCGTTCCGGAGTCTCGAGAACAATACCCCCATACTGACGGTAAACGTGGGCGGCAACCGCGGCATACTGGCCGAGATCACCATGGACGACGTTGAGGGCGCGATAGACCAGATCCGGAAGGGCAAGTTCTTTCTTGACAGGCGCACCCGCCTCGTCGCATCGGTGGGCGGCCGCGACCTTCCACCCGCCCTCAACGAGGTGTACATCAGCCGATCCAACATGACTAAAACCTCGGAGATAGAGATCCAGTTCCGTAATGACACGGTGCGGCAGAAGATGGACGGGCTCATCGTGGCCACCCCGAGCGGCTCGACGGGGCACTCGTTCTCCCTTGGCGGCCCCATACTGCACGAGAGCCTTGACGTGCTGATACTGACGCCCGTGGCGCCGGTGTACAGGCTCGCATCGCTTGTGGTGCCCGACCAGAAGGTGGCGGTGATATCATCGCACGACTGCAAGGTGGTGGTGGATGCACAGGTGATACAGGACGTCGGATACGGCGAGGTCATCACCATACGCCGGCACAAGAAACCAGCCGTCTTCATACGGCTTAAGAAGCGCGGCCTGAGGCAGATGAGCAAGCTTGGATTTTAGGCGGCCTGTCGTACTTGACGCAAGCGCGTTTTATGCCGGCGTGCCGTTTGCGGGGTGGGACTCCGCGCCCGGCGCGTCGTACGTGACGACGCCGGACGTATACGACGAGGTGTCCCACATCAAGAGCGGTCACGGCGCGCTGGACGTACTGATTGCGTCGGGCCGCCTGTCGCTTGAAAAGCCCGCCCCTGCGAGCATGGACGAGGCGCGCCGCGCCGCCGAGGCGACCGGTGACATGCCGAACCTATCGGGGCCCGACGTCTCGGCCATAGCGCTTTGCATGCAGGCCGGCCTCGGGATCGTGACAGACGACTATGCCGTGTCAAACGTGATGCGCTCGCTAAACCTCGGTGTTACGCCCGTGATGACGCGGGGAATATCGGCCGTGATGAGATGGCTGTACTACTGTCCCGGGTGCTCGTACGGGGGGACGGGCGACGAGGTTCGTGCCGGTGGCGCCGGTGGCCGCGGCGGCATCCGCAGCAGACGTGCCAAGGGCGTCGGCGCGGCCCCTTCGGACGGCAACGGCTCCAAACGGGGGAGGATCGAATGCCCGTCATGCGGAACCGCGCTCAAGAGGCGGGCGCTCAAGAGGGGCGAGGCAAAGTGACGGCTGCCGCCGCCTCGTGCGTTGCGCCACTGCAAGCGCGTCCTTTTTTGGTCATTTCGGGCCGGGATCCTCCAGCCTGGTCTGCCCGCCGCCTGCCCGCCCGGCCTTTTTGCCTGCCGTGTCGGCGTTGAGCGCGTTTCTGATGCGCTCGGCCCTTGACTCTCCCATGCCCTCCACCTTTAGCAGTTCTGACTTTGTCGCTGAGAGTGCTCCCATGGGGGTGCCGAACTTTTCGAGCATGCGGGTGGCAAACGTCTCGCCCACGCCCGGCAGGCTGCACAGTATGGAAAGCTGCTGCCGCTGCACGTCCTCGGACTTTCTTATCTTTTTGATGTACGGCCCGCCCACGCCGTTCCTTTTTTTTGCTGCCATCGCAATCAGCAGCTTTGCGGTGTGTACCGCGCTTGGGGTGGGCATGACGGGTATGCCAAACTCCATCACCGCGGTGGACACCGCGCCGTAAAAGATCATGGGGTTTTCCGTAATCTCCTCCAGCTCGTCGAGGTTCCCCTCGACAAGTATGGCGGGGCGCTCAAAATGCTCCCTGAGCTTGGAGCATTGCTCAAACAGCCTCCCGTCAAATATCGACGAGACCAGATCGCGCACCGACTTCCTCTCTATGACCGTCTCGGGAGCGACAATGTAGTCACCAACGGGAAGCGTCTTTATCTCCAGGTTGATTCCTATCTCCTTGAGAAGCTGCGGTATTCCGCTCTTGCGCTCCCTGTCGTCTGCCACAATTCGTATAAAGTCCACAGCTATGTGACACTGCGCGAGGCGTTGTTATATGCTTTTGAGGCCTGGCGGCGGGCACGTCGTGTTGTCTGTTCAGGGGTTGCCCCAAGCGGGGGTTATGACGGCGGCGTTGTTGTTGATGATGATGGTGATGATGATGGTGATGATGGCGGCGGCGGTGACGACTGCGCCATGCCGCGCCTCATCGCCTCTGTAATCTTGGCCTCTTGCTCCTTGAGCGACTCTAACAGTCTTGACTCTTGCTTGCCCGTGACTGCAGAGCGCGTGTTTGCAAGCTCTTGCCTCTCTTCCAGCTCGGACAGCATGTTGGCCCTCGTGGTCCTGATAAGCACGCTTCCCGCAAACTTGTACACCGTCTCGTCGTCGCTTGCCTTTTTCAGCTCGTCCAATGTGCGCGAGACGTTGACCTTTTCGGACTCTAGCTGCTGCTTTTGCATGGATATCATTTGGAGCTCCTGTTGCGTCTTTTGGAACTTTGCCACCTGCTCTTGCAGCCATGGAGGTATCTGCGGCGGAGCCCCGCCCCCTGACGCACCCATGCCTGACATGGGGCCTCTCTCCCGCGTTGCGTTATATCTTTACCGATTGGGCCGACGTTCTGCGCCACATCCCTCCGCCGCACTTCTTGCTCGGTGCCGGTACGCGCAGCCGGCGGCATGATGCAAGCACGGAGAACCACCTCGGGCTCATCCGGGGAGTGGGGGGGGGGGGGAAGAGGGGGAGGAGGAGGCTACCTGGCCGGCCCCGACGAGGCCGTTATGGACGCGTGGCATGCCTGGATGAGCCTGAGTGTGGAGTTCAGGTTTGCGCGCAGGTGGGCAAGGTTGTCTGCCTCTGACGTTATCACGAGTCTGCCGTCTTCGGCCATTGTAATTGACGTGCTTACGGGGTTCTCGGGGTAAAACGACTCGTCAGTGCTGATCGACTCGTATATGGCCGGTATGATTCCGGAGCCGCCGCGCCCCCGCCGCGCCCCCGATGACGTAGGCGCCGGTTCCGCCTTTTTGCGCCGCTGCCGCCGCCCCTGCACTTGCGTACGTGATTCTGTATGCGCATCGAGTGCCGCCACAGTCGCGTGCAAGCCCTCGTCTACCGTCGTGGTGGCTCTATACCTTGACATCGTACGCCGTTCCAGCTATCTTAAAGCCGCACTTTTTGCACGACCATATGCCGACTGCGTCCCTGCCGAACGTCCCGGATCCGCACTCCGGACACGATCTCTTCTGCTTTAGCTGAAAGTGAACCTTCGTGTACTGCTTGCGTATCTTTATGCCGTACCTTGCGCCAAGCCCCTTTAGGGACTTTTTCTTCTTTGCCATCTGATCGCCCACCTATTGTTCTGCGTCTGAACCGGCCGATATGCCGTCAAACTTTTTCCTAATCTCGGCGCCAATCCTTGCGGAGGTCTTGCCGCACTCCTTTATCTGCTCCAGGGTGAACCCGTCATGGCCGCCCTTTTGCATGGCGCAGATGTTGCCGTCCGAGTTCGTGGTTATTGTAACACGCGCATCCTTGCACTGCCACTCGTCGGCGTTGGGATCCACCAGTATGTGCTGGCCTATCCTCACCATCGTAACGGATACGGGTATCGTGCCGACCGGAAGATCCGCCTCGGAGCCCTCCACGAGCGCGGGCGCATCGTCTTTGAACTCCCACTTTGGGCTCTTGGTGGACAGCAGCGCGGCAGTGGCAGCAAACGAGCATGCGTCAAAGAGGTTCCCGTCGTAGTCGACCACCACGTTGTCTGCAAACACCCCCACGACCGACTTGTTCTCCTTTATTACAAGCTGGCTTACGTCTATCATGTGGCTCTCGCGTATGCCGCGGTCGACCACCCTTGCAAGCTCTATCACGTGGGGCCCCGGCGGACCGGTCTCCACCGAGGGGTGCGACAGCGGAAGCATCTCGGCCGTGCATATGAATACGCCCTTGTCCCCGGAGTCCGGAAACGGCCTGTCCGGCTGTATCTTTACGCCGCAGACAACCTCTGTGTCCCCTATCCTGACCCGCGCGGAGCCGTTGGCCTTTGGAATCGCGCCGGTCTCAATTGAGATCTCCCTGAACTCGTCAAAGGCCCTGCCGTCAAGCCGCTTGCCCTGCTCTAAGAGCTCCTCGATCCTTGCCTTTTTCAGTGAGTCTATTATTGCCGCCTCTGCCATTTCAGTCTCCTCCTACCTCTTCTGGCCCCTGCCGCTACCGCCTCTGCCATTCTCATTGCTAAAGTATTTCTCGCTCAGCGCCTTTTTCTGGAGCTCGTACACCTGCATGCACCCCTTTATGCCGATCTCGACGCACTTTTCGTATTCCTCGGGGGTCAGTACCCCGTCAAGCTGTAGCAGCGTGATCTTCTCGAGGCTGGGCATGTATCCCATCGGCATGTCGGCCTGGCCTGCCTGGTCCTCCTCGTTGTTCACGTCAAGGATGACCGTGTCTGCCACCTTGCCGGCCGCGCAGGCCGCCACCATGTCCCTCATTGGGATTCCGGCGTCTGCCAGTGCGACTGATGCGGCCGAGAGCGCCGCGCACCTGGTGCCTCCATCCGCCTGCAGCACCTCTATGAACACGTCGACCACGGTCCTGGGGAACATCTCGAGCATTACGGCCGGCTCGAGCGCCTCCTTGATCACCTTTGATATCTCAATCTCTCTCCTCGACGGGGCGGGGTTCTTCCTCTCGCCCACAGAGAACGGCTCCATGTGGTACCTGACGCGCAGTATTCCGGTGTCCGTATCTGACATGTGCTTTGGGTGCACGTCCCTGGGGCCGAACACGCCTGCCACTATCTTGTTGTCGCCAAACTCGATGTATGCAGAGCCGTCGGCGTTCTTGAGGCCGCCCGCCTTTATCATGACGCGGCGCGTCTCGTCCACCTTGCGGCCGTCGCACCTGATGCCGTTCTCGTCAAGCAGCACCATGGTGGCCTCTCGTCCGCCCATTACTCCTTGTCATCCTCCCTGCGTTCAGTAGTAGTCTCGCGCGGCGCGTTGTTGCCCGACTCTAGCATCTCCCTCACTTTTTCAGTCAGGTTTGTAGAGTGCGCCATGCTGTTTACCATTTCAATCGCCTTCTTTGCCTTTAATAATCCCTCTGCATCGTCGCACGCGACCACGACCCGTCCGTTCTGGCCTATGGTAATTATGGAGTCCGTGGCAGTCTCTATCGTCTGTATCATGGTGCCGCGCTTTCCAATCAGCCTGGGCACCCTGCCGGGCGCTATCTCTACGAGCTCGCCGGAGTCGATCTTGCCCAGGTCCCTGTCTGATATGGTCACAAGCGGGTCGCGCGTGCGGTCAAAGTTTGCAATCCTGGCCGCCACCAGGTCGCCGGTCTTCAGCTTTGTTGCAAGCTCGTCGGCGTGCGCCGAAAAGTCCCGCCCGAACACGTCGGTTGCCGGCAGAAATCCCACGTAGCACGAGTTGATGTCAAGCTCCCACGAAAGCGAGGTGTGCGTTATGACCTTGCCCACCACCAGGTCGTTTATCTTTGGAATGTACTTGCCCGCAAGCGGAATCACCTTTACCGTGTTGTCGTATATCTCCGAGACCCCCACCGCGGTGGACACTATCTTCTTATCGCCCACAAGAGTCACGTTCTGCTCGGGACGGTATGGCCCCGAGGTTATCGTGTCGCCTGGTATGACGTACCTTCTCCGCACATCCACTACTTTGCCACCTCTACGCCGGCGGAACCGCGGGTTATCGAACCCAGCCTGTCTATCACGGCGGGCCTGTCCCCCGCTGGTATTTCTAGTATTGCTTTTAGCGAGCCGTCGTTCTGCCACTGCTCGTCCCTCAGCGTGCCGACGGACTTTAGCACGGCGTACGACTTGGAGGCGTACTGGGCCGGTATGGTAACCTGAAGCTCTGCATTCTCGGACTTTAGCGGTATTATGGAGCGCAGCTTCTCCACCATCTCCTTGGCCTGCGGCTCGGCCCCCCTCTGCGGGTCGACTGACACCCTGGCGTCCTTCATGGCCTGCTCTATGCGGAGCGGCGGATGCGGCAGGTGCGTCCGGGGGTCGACGTAGGTCTTTGCAATGAACTCTATGATCTGCCTCCGCTTCTCGTCTGTCATCTTGCGCCTCTGCTCTGTGGTGAGGTTGAGATCTCCGTTTTGCAGTATGATTCTAGACGCCTCTGCCGGATCGCTGGTGCCGAACGCTTTTTGCAGCTTTTCGGCCGACGGCTTTGTGCCCTTGCCCGAGTCCGTGTACACGTCGTCGGATATCATTACGGAGCTATGGTTGGTACGCCTTCCCAGCTTGTACTCCAGGGCCGCGTCCGGCTTTACCAGTATCTCGAATTTGTCCCCTTCGTGCGAGTAGCGCACTATGGTCATCTCGGCCATTGCAGTTCTGTGCGCGGCGCCATTTATCTACTGTGCGGTCGCGCCGGCGCCGGTTCCCGCTACGCGCCGGCACCGCATGCCGGTTCAAAGAACGGTCTGGGGTGGCGCGTTTTGTCACTGCTGGCGCCCCTGTACCGCCCCCGGCCCCGGTATGTTAATTATTTATGGTGTGAACCGCGACATGCATCATGTCCAGCCACGCGGACATCCGTGCTTGCCCAGGCCTTGCCCCGGACGCCGTCCCGACCGCGCATCCCGCGGCCGCGGGGCGTACTGCGCCGCGTGCGCCCGTCACACGGATGCCCGTCCTGTCCGCGGCAACCGTCGCAATGGTGGCGGTGCTGGCCGCGTTTCTGGCGTCTGCGCCCCTCTTGGCCGGGCCCGCGTTTGCAGGCGAGGCGGGCTCCGCTTCGAGCCTGGCGTTGTTCATAAACGACCGGTACGTGGCCGCGGAGGTCGCGGCCGACCCGCCCATACTGAGGGAGGGGGAGGAGCGCATATCGCTTGAAGTGGCCATACATGACGTGGATGCAGATCCCCCGGTACCCGTATCTGACGTGTCGTACAACCTGGTGATCAGGGCCGGCGGCGACGTGCTGCTTGACCTTGACGTGTACTCGCCGTCCGGCACGTCTGTCATAGGCATCATGCCGGACGCGTCGGGTGGCGCGACTGTCGTCTCGCAGGGCGAGCTGGACGCGTCTGGCGCATGGATCGCGTCGACTGACGAGCCCCTCCTGGTACGCGCCCCGGTCTTTCTGGAGGGCGGACTGGTCGACGTGTCGATTACGCTGCAGTCGATGGAGGGGGAGCCCGTGCTCGCGGAGGACTCCACATTAGAGGTTCCCCTGAGCGTGGGACAGTTCATACCGTTTGCAGTGGAGATTGACGGCGTGCAGACGGACTTTGTGTTTGCCACGTACCATGACAGGATAGAGGGATTCGGGTACGACTCCCGCCAAAAGAGCATCACTGCGACGATGCCGTTTGACTGGGACGAGTCTGCCATAGGCGACGTCTCGTTCGTTCATGCAGAATACTACATACCAAAGACGGTCAAAATGTTCGAGGATCATGACATACTGCTTGCCGTAAGCGGCGTGCCGTACTTTGGCACGGTGGACAGGTCCGGCGACGATATGATAGTGGTGCACTTTCTCCTGTCCTCCTCCAAGCTTGCCGGCATGCTTGACTCGATCCCCGAGGACGAGCGCGACGTCATGACGTTTACGATAGCGTCCGGCAAGGAGCGCCAAAAGGAAAAGCAGGACGCATCGCTGGAAGAGGGCGACACCGTCGTAGTTCTGTCCGGCAGGGAGGACTGGAAGTTCTACGTCTGGCTGGAGCCTCCAGGCGGAGTCGCGCAGGGCCGAGACCTCGTGCTCAACGTAGAGTTTAGGGATCCCGTCACGAACATCATCATCCCGCTCATCACGTACGACATAGACGTACTGCTTGACGGCCAGTCGGTCCTTTCCGAGCGCGGGCGCCACACGCCGGACGGAAGCGACCGCATACCGCTGCATTTTGCAGGGCCGGGGGCCGCCATAGCCTCCATATCGCGGATAAACGACTTTGAGACGGGCGGCGAGTTTGCATTCACCGTGGGAAAGGGGCTTGGCCCCGACGGCGGCGGCGCGGGCGCCGTCGCCGCGTACGATCACATTGTCGAGATGGCGCCCGGCTCCTTTATGATAGGCTGCGAGCGGGACGATGCGTGCTTTGAGCCGTACGCGCTGGAGGCGCGGCAGGGCCAGACGGTCTCGTGGAAGAACCTGGACGAGCAGGGCCATACCGTGGCCTCTGGCACGCCCGGTGAGGGGCCGGACGGCATGTTTCTGAGCCCCGTTGTGGGGGAGGGACAGACATACGAGTACACGTTTGAGGACGTCGGCACGTTTGACTATTTTTGCACGCTGCACCCATGGATGCTTGGAACCGTCACTATACGCGAAGGGGACGGCGTTGGGAGCGGTGGCGGGGGGGAAGACTCCGACGACGTTGCAATACCCGACTGGGTAAAGTCAAACGCGCGGTGGTGGTCGGACGGCATCATAGACGACGCCACGTTTGCGTCCGCACTCGAGTATCTGGTGCGGGAGGGGATAATTGCAATTCCCGGCACCTCGGATCCCGGCCCTGGCGATGCGGCGGGCGACAGCAGCGCTGCAATACCCGACTGGGTAAAGTCAAACGCGCGGTGGTGGTCGGACGGCATCATAGACGACGCCACGTTTGCGGGGGCCATCGAGTGGATGATAGCAAACGGCGTCATTTCTCTGTGATGCTCTGCGCCTGCTGTGTGCGTGCCAATGCCGGTGCTGTGCCAGCGCCCGCCTTACGGTGTCGTACGCGACCGTGCCATGGGCCCCTGCGGCCGGTAGTGCGTGGCCGCATCTGCATCTGCGCTCCATTCCCTCACTCCCCCCACCCACTCGCACCCGCACACCCCGCCTTGCCTTCTCTCTGTCCCTCCCCCCCTCCCGCGCCCCGCCTGTCCTTGCCGACGGCCTCCGCCGTCTAGATTTTTATTTGGAGTCACGGGCGTCAAAAGAGATTTGTCGTCTCTGGAGCTTGTTCACAAGGA
Source organism: Candidatus Nitrosopumilus sp. (assembly GCA_965207075.1). Classification (GTDB taxonomy): domain Archaea; phylum Thermoproteota; class Nitrososphaeria; order Nitrososphaerales; family Nitrosopumilaceae; genus Nitrosopumilus. The sequence goes on from CBDBLO010000002.1 coordinate 948,240, forward strand.
TGACCGCAAGATATCCGTAAAGCTGAAGGGTGTCCCGCTGCAGTATGCAAACGCGCTGCGGAGGACGTGCCTCAACGACGTGCCCGTGTTTGCAATAGATACCGTCGACATCATACAGAACTCGTCGGTGATTCCAGACGAAGGCCTGGCGCACAGGCTGGGACTGATCCCGCTGAGGACCGACCTTGAGAGGTTCTCTGAGCCTGCAGACTGCTCGTGCGGGGGCGATCCGGGGTGCTCGAACTGCCGCGTCATGCTTGTGCTTGACTCGGCAGAGTCTGAATCCGAAAGCATTACGGTTTTCTCAGAAAGCCTGATCTCTGACGATGCCGACGTCTTGCCAATCTCCGACAAGGTTCCGATAGTGCGCCTTGCGCCCGGACAAAAGGTCAAGGCCGAGTGCTTTGCCAGGCTCGGGCGCGGGACGGAGCATGCAAAGTGGAACTCTGCAAACGTCTCTGTACTGGTGGACGGCGAAACAGAAGACGAGCGCATACTGACGGTCGAATCCACGGGCGCGCTCAGGCCGGAACAGATCCTGCTTGCCGGCATAGACGAGGTCAACCGCAAACTGGCCGAGTTTCAGGGCATGGTAAAGGAACTAGGATAATCCCGACGCTGAGGTCCGGGATTCTGCGCCTGCCCGCGTCAACTTTGTGCACAGTCCGACATACCTGCAACGGCCGCATACATCAGAATGTCCACGACGCGTAACACACCAAGAGTCACAGACGGCACTAGATGCCCATCCCCGCGCCCGAAGGCGCCCTGCAGCGACAGCGGCGGCCCGCATCATGCCTTTACGGACTCCGTCGGCTCGCTGCCGGGACGGCCGCATGAGCCTGCATGGGATCGCACCCCTGCACTTGCAAGCGTCCGAGGGCCTCTCGGCGTGCGTACCGCCCATCCGTCCGCGTGGGGCGTCTCGAGGCGTCGCATGCAGGACCCCTGGGCCGTTATGGCTGCCACGCGGCGCCCGCCATTGCCGTCCGGGCCTGCGTGCTGCCGCCCGCCGCATGATTCCCGCCCCCTGCGCTAGGCATACATTATATTTGGGCCGCAGACGGCGCCCTGCATGGCAAATTCCGTGCTACTGCATACCGCGCGAGACCTCAAAAGGGCGTCCTTGCAGCATGACGCCCCCCTGTGGGCCCGCCTTGCAGAGTACATGCTAAAACCGTCGTCTGCGCGCCGCAACATCAACATAAAGCGACTTGGACAGCTTACAAAGGCCGACGACACCGTGGTCTTTCCGGGCAAGGTGCTGGGCACGGGAAGCATCCCGCACCGCATCACCCTGTACTCCTTCTCTATATCTGCAAGCGCCCTCTCAAAGATCAAGGCGGCGGGGGGGACTGCCATTGCGCACGATGTTCTGATAAGCCAGAATCCGACCGGCAAGGGGGTCGTCCTGCTTGGCTGAGGGCAACGACGCCTCTTCGAGACAGGGCGATATGCCTTCTGGGGATGCGGCGGCTCCATCCTCCCAGCCTGCGGAAGAAAATAAAGAGCAAGTGCTTGAGCTCTCACTGGATTCCAAAAAAGAGGTACCTGCAGAGATACAGGAGGACGCGGGCTCCGAAGGGGATCTTGCTGCAAAGGGCCAAGACTCTGACGATTCTGGTGCTGGCGACGCGCCTGCAGGCGCCGCGGGCGCCCCCAAGACGCGTCCTGGCAAGGGAAAGTCGCCCAATCCGAACGCCGACGGCACCGACAGGCCCATTGTGGTCGATGCGTCTAATCACGTCGCAGGCCGACTCTCGTCGCTTGTTGCAAAGATGCTCCTGAAGGGGAACCGCATCTCCCTTGTAAACTGCGAACGCATCATGATAAGCGGCACTCGCTCCAACACCATACACGAATACCGGCAGTTTCTAAAGATAAACAGCATAATCAACCCAAAGCATGGGCCTGTCCACTACCGCAGGCCCGACACGGTGATTACAAAGATGATACGCGGGATGCTGCCTTTTGAGAAAAAACCGTCTGGCAAGACATCCCACAAGCGGTTGCGCGCCTACGTCGGCTCGCCCAAGGAACTAAAGCCGTTCAAAAAGGTGCAGTTTGAAAAGGCAATGATAAGGAGATCCGCATCCTCGTATACCACGATGGGGGAGCTCTGCAGGGTTATAGGGTGGACTGAATGACGACGCCAAAGACCGAGATATACTTTGCAACGCGCAAGACGTCGAGCGCCCACGTATACATAACAAAGGGCAAGGGCAGGGTGCGTGTAAACAACGTCCCCGTTGAGATGATTCCGCAGGAGATTGCAAGGGAGGTGATGCTTGCGCCACTTGAGATTGCCGGCGAGGGCGTGCGACAGCAGATCGACATCTCTGTACGCGTCAGAGGCGGCGGCGTCATGGGACAGGCAGGAGCCGCCTCAATCGGTATATCCAGGGCCCTGACAGGATGGACAAAGTCCAAGAAGGAGCCGCGGGCGCACCCATTTTCGAGATCCGATCGCGAAACCCTGCGCAAGAGGATTGCCGACTATGACAAGTACCTGATAAGCGGCGATGCCCGGCGCAAGGAACCCAAAAAGTTCGGCGGGCCCGGCGCGAGAAGAAGAAAGCAGAAATCATACCGGTAGCCGCGACGCATCCTGTCGCCGCCGCCGCCGCCGCCGCATGTACATCGCCACTCCCGTCTTGGTCAATACGTATGATTATATCTCAATCTAGCTACCGTCCGTACACACATGAAGGCAGTAATCATGGCCGGCGGGCAGGGCACCCGGGGCAGGCCGTATTCGGAGTACTTTCCAAAGGCGATGACTCCCGTACGCGACAAGCCCCTCATCGACCACATTGTACGGTATGTCGAGTCGTTTGAGTTTGTGGATCAGGTTGTTGTAATCACAGATCTTGCGGGACTGGGTGGGCAGATCTACAACTATTACGGCGCAGACGATCCCGCGTGCGACTCGGGACGCATTGCATTCGTGCAGGACTCGCAGAGCGGCACCGGCGGGGACCTGCTGCACGCGTCAGGACTGATCCCGCCAGGCGAGCCGTTTGTGCTGTGGTTCGCCGACAACCTGTGCGCCGTGGATCTGGCCGGAATGTACAGACAGTTCCGTGACATGGGAAGCGCGGTGTGCATTGCGACTCGCGCCAAGCGCGCCGAAGAGACGGGTTTTGCCGTAGTCGACGACGACGGAGTCGTGCTCAAGTTCGTCGAAAAGCCCGTGATGGAGCTGCCCCTGCCCGAGTGCCTCGGGGTGTATATGCTGCGTCACGACGTGCTGTCGCGCATATCCGACGCGATGGATAATGCGAATTCCGCGACGCGCGCTACGCGTGAGGCGGGTGATGGCAGCGGCGATGGCAGCGGCGATGGCAGCGGCAGCAGCAGAGATGCCACCGTCAGGACGCAGATCAACCTCTCCCATGACATACTGCAGGGACTCTCAGAGGAGGGCGCAATAAGCGCGTTTGACATTGGCGACGCGCAGTGGGTCGACGTAGAATCACCCGCGATTCTGGAGCGAAAAAAGGACGCCGTGCTCGAGATACTGTCTGAGATGACCCGCGCACGCCCCGAGGCAGGCGCCCCGTAGCGGTTCGGGTTCTGCGCGTCTGGCATCACGCCCCAGTCTGTCGTCCGGTGTGCGTGACATGCTGTTGCCGCTCCACCCTCCCTTCCCTCCGCCGGTGGTTACGTCCCGGACGGCCTGTCGGGGAGCAGGGGAGGGGCCGCGCTCCCTGTCATGCTTGACTTCCTCTCAAACTCTGCTATCTCCTTCTCGTACTTTAGTGTCTGCGCAATCTCGTCTAGCCCCTCCAAAAGGACCGTCCGCCTGTGGGGCTCTATCTCAAACCGCGCCACGTGAGACGGGCCGGCGTGATCCCCCGGGCCGTACATCCTTACCTCCTTGGCCTCGAGGTCGACCTCTACGTCGCCCTCGAACTTGAGTATGTCTCGAACCTCGCCTCTCTCAAGCGTGACCGGAAGCACGCCGTTTTTGAAGCAGTTGTTGTAGAATATGTCTGCAAAGGATGGCGCGATCACGGCCCTGAATCCATGGTCGGCAAGGGCCCATACCGCATGCTCCCTTGAGGAGCCGCACCCAAAGTTCTCCCCCGTCGCGAGTATGGCCGAGCCCTTGTATTTGGGATGGTTTAGCACAAAGTCGGGCCTCGGGACGACGGATGCGTCGCCGCTGCCGTCCTCTATCCTCTCATACCTCCAGTCATAAAACAGGTACCTTCCAAAGCCCGAGCGCTGCACCAGCTTTAGAAACTGCTTTGGCACTATCTGGTCCGTATCGATGTTTATCTTGTCAAGCGGCGTTGCCACGCTCCTGACCGTACTAAACGGTTCCATCCGGCATGTCCATCTCCCTTACGTCTACAAAGTGGCCGTTCACAGCGGCCGCGGCAGCCATCACGGGGCTTGCAAGGTGCGTCCTGCCCCCTGTCCCCTGCCTGCCCTCAAAGTTGCGGTTGGATGTGCTCGCGCAACGCTCGCCGGGCATGAGTATGTCCGGGTTCATTCCGAGGCACATGCTGCATCCTGACTCGCGCCACTCGAAACCCGCGTCCTTGAATACGGCGTCGAGGCCCATCTCCTCCGCGCCCCTCTTTACTGCCTGCGAGCCGGGCACCACCATGGCCCTCACCCCGCGTGCAATCTTTCGCCCCCTGACTGCGCGGGACGCCTCGATGAGATCCTCGAGCCTTGCATTGGTGCATGACCCGATGAAGACCCTGTCAAGCGATATCTCGGTCATGGGCGTCCCGGGTTCGAGCCCCATGTACTGTAATGCCTTTCTGGCGCTATCCTCCCTTGACTTGTCGCCGTCCCCATACTCGGCGGGATCCGGCACCGCCTCCGTAACATCGCACGTCATTCCGGGGTTCGTCCCCCAGCTGACCTGGGGGGCTATCCTGCTTGCGTCGATCTCGTACCTCTTTGCAAACGACGCCTTTGAATCGGTCCTAAGCGTCTTTTCCCACATGTCGGCCATTTCCTCGTAGTTCTCCGGCGTGTACGTCCTGCCGCGCAGGTACTCGAACGTCTTTTCGTCCGGCGCCACGAGCCCCGCCCTGGCGCCCGCCTCGATTGACATGTTGCAGATTGTCATCCTCTGCTCCATTGACATGTCCGACACGGCCTGGCCCCTGTACTCTGCCACGTGCCCCGCGCCGCCGTCCGTTCCAATCTTCCGTATCACGTACAGTATGACGTCCTTTGCAGTGACCGCGTGCGGCCCTGACATGCGCCCGCGTATCATGATCTCGAGGGACTTGGGCTTCTGCATCCATACGGTCTGCGACGCCAGGACGTGCTCGACGTCGCTTGTGCCGATCCCAAAGGCCAGGGCCCCGAACGCCCCGTGGGTCGAGGTGTGGCTGTCGCCGCACACTATCGTGGCCCCCGGCAGCGTAATGCCGAGCTGCGGTCCAATCACGTGCACGATCCCCTGATCGGGGCTGTCCATGCCAAACAGCCTGATTCCGAACTCGCGGCAGTTCTCCTCAAGCGTGCGCACCTGCAGGTCGGACGTCTGGTCGGCCATGGGAAGCCTGCGTTCGCCGGGCGTGGTCGGCACGTTGTGGTCCATCGTGGCCACGGTAAGGTCGGGCCGCCTGACCCTCCTGCCGTTTGTACGCAGCCCCTCAAAGGCCTGCGGGGACGTTACCTCGTGCACCATGTGCCTGTCCACGTAGAGCAGTGACGGGCCGTCCGCGCCATTGCGCAACACCTCGTGCGAGTCCCATATCTTTTCAAACAGGGTGGAGGCGTTCTGCGCCATGCCTAGGACCCCGGTTGCTGCTGTTGCTGTTGCTGCTTTTGCTGCATCCCATACCTGAACAGCCCCCCCGCGTCTATTATCTTGCCTATGATCTCTGAGAACGGCTTGATCTCGTACGTCTTGCCCGTGGTCTCGTTGCGCAGCTGGCCCGCCTTGACGTCTATGGTTACGACGTCCCCCTCGCTTGTGCCCTCGTATGCGTCCTCCCCTATCTCTATGGGCAGCAGGAACGCGCCATCCACCGCGTTCCTGTAGAATATCCTTGCAAACGAGAGGGCCGCCACCGCCTTGATTCCGGAGTGCGCCAGAGCTATCGGGGCGTGCTCCCTTGAGGAGCCGCAGCCAAAGTTGCGGCCCGCCACGATAAAGCTGGCGTTCTTGGCCTTTGAGTGAAAGTCCCCGTCAAGCCCCTCCATCGCGTGCGTTGCAAGCTCCGCATAGTCGTGTATCTTCAGATACTGCCCCGGTATGATGACGTCGGTGTCTATGTTGTCCCTTGCATATTTTATCACGCCGCCCGTAACTGCACCGTTGCCGCCCATGTTCTTGATCCTCCTCTTCCCCCTTCCCATTACGCCGCGTGCGCGATCTCCCTCGGGTCGGTAATCCTGCCCGTAACCGCGGATGCCGCGGCCACCATCGGGGACGCCAGGTACGTCCTGGACTCGACATGCCCCATTCTGCCGGGAAAGTTCCTGTTCGTGGTACTGATGCATACCTCGTCCTTGCCCAGTACGCCCATGTGCGCGCCGCAGCAGGCGCCGCACGTGGGCGGCCCTACCGTGGCCCCCGCGTCCAGGAATATCTTGAGGAGCCCCGACTCCATGGCGCGCCTGTATATCGATATGGCGGCCGGAAGGACCTCTGTCCTGATCCTGACTCTTCTGCCCTTTAGTACCCGCGCCGCGGCCTCCAGGTCCTCGTATTTTGCGCCCGTGCACGAGCCGATGTACGACTTGTCAAGCTCCACCGACGGGGACTCGCTGACGGGCCTGGTGTTCTCCGGCGAGAACGGCTCGGCCACCACGGGCTCCAGCTCCGAGGCCTCGTACTCGTATACCTCGGCATAGTCCGAGTCGGCTCCGTCCGGCTCCGAGTAGTCTGCGCCGCCGCGGCCCAGGCTCACCTTTGCCGCCTCCCTTCCAGCTCCGCTCATCCTCTCCTCCAGGTATGCGGCGGTCTTCTGGTCAGGGCGCACTATGCCGTTCTTGGCGCCCGCCTCCGTCGTCATGTTGCACAGGGTCAGCCGGCCCTCGACGGACATCCCCTCTATGCCCGTCCCCCCGAACTGCATGGTCCTGTAGGCCCCGCCGTCGGTCCCGATGTCGCCTATTATCCTCAGTATGAGGTCCTTTGCCATCACGTGGCTTGGCAGCCTTCCGTTGAGCCTAAAGTACATCGTCTCGGGGACCTTGAACCATATCTGGCCGTTGAGCAGCACGTACGCCATGTCGGTGTGCCCCAGCCCGCATGCAAAGGCCCCGAGCGCCCCGGTGGTGTTGGTGTGGGAGTCGCCCCCGACGTAGACGTCCCCCGGCATCACCATGGCCTCCTCGTGGGATATGGTGTGGCATATGCCGTACTGGCCCATCCCGTACCTAAAGTGGTTCTTGATTCCGTACCTGCTGGTGAACTCGGAGAGCCTTGCAATGTTCTCTGCTGATATCTTTTCTGCCGACGGCACAAAGTGATCCTCGGCCACCCACACGCGGTCCGGATCCCACAGCTTGTCCGTGGGGATTCCCTGCCCCGCAATCCTCTCAAAGACCTTGATCACCCCGGGCCCCGACACGTCGTGCAGCATGGCCCTGTCCACCTTTGCAAACACCACGTCGTCCGGCGACACGCTGCTTTTGCCGGACGCCCGCGCAAGTATCCTCTCGACCAGGTTCATTACAATCCGCCGGATGTTGGTGCGGGTTAAAAGTTTTGTACATGCGCAGGCACCGGGTTTTGTGCCCGAACTGGCCCCGGTGCGCGCGCCGCTAGGCGCCCTGCCGTGGCAGGGCCTTCGACTGACGCCGGCGCTTGGTCGAAGCCCCCGCCAAGAATAAAAGAGAGCCGCGGCATGCGCCGTTCGTGCCGCTGACAGTGCTGCCGCTTGAGTCGAGGCACATGAGCGGCAGGTTTGACATGTTTGCAGAGCTTGCCCGCTCGCTTGGACGCCGCGGCATGCGTCTTGCACGGGGGGACATACTTGTAGTATCCACAAAGTACGCCTCGTATGCGGAGGGGCGAATCATAGACGTGCGGGGCGTGCGAGCCTCCGCGCAGGCGCGGCGCCTCTCTGGGCGCTACGGTTTGAGCCGTGAGATGGCCGAGCTTGTACTCCGGGAGTCGGATCGCATACTCGGGGGAGTGGCAGGTTTTGTAATGGCGGCATCCGCCCCGTTCCGTCCGCCCCCCGCCGAGCCGCCCCCCGCCGGCCACGGCGCCCGCCGCACGGCGAACCGGGCTGCCGGCGCCCCTCCTCCCCGGCACGGCCTGCTACTTGCGCCCAATGCCGGGATAGACCTCTCAAACGCAAGGAGGGGCAGGGCCGTACTGTATCCTGACTCTCCCTACGATACTGCCGAGCTGCTCCGGCGCAAGATCCTGCTTGAGATGGGCGTTGCCGTGGGGGTGATACTGGTCGACAGCCGGCTGATGCCTGCAAGGGTCGGGACGTCCGGGGTGGCCGTGGCCCATGCGGGCATAGAGCCGGTCCGGGACGCCAGATCCAGGCCCGATCTTGAGGGCAACCCGCTCAAGGTGACGTTCCAGGCCGCATCGGACTCTATGGCCACCGTTGCAAACCACGCAATGGGAGAGGGTGCCGAGTCCGTCCCGTTTGTAATAATACGCGACTCGGGCATCCCGCTGACAGGCAGGCGCCCCGGCCCGTCTGAGACTGCCGTGCCTGCGGGGCAGTGCGTCTATGTTCGCGGACTGTCGTCCCCTGCGGCGGTGTGAGCGGCGCCGCCGCCGCTGCTGCTGCTGCCGGCACGAGAGCCAAGTGCACGCGCGCTCCCTTTCCCGAAGCGGAATGTGGAAGCAACGTCGCGGTACGTGGGGGAGCTGCGGTTGGCAGCTCCAGTCAAGTTGCCCGTTCCTGATTAGAAATCCACTTATACAGACGCAAATCTACCCGCAATCATGAAAAAGGAGTTTGTGGTTCAGAGCATCGACGCCTCCCACGACGGCTCCCCTTACGTCGTGGTATCGCTTGCGTCGGCCAAGGATCTCAAGGGCGGCATGGAGAGCAACCCCCCGTCCCCCTATGACAGTCCAAAGGTGATGGGGTTTACAAACATCAACGACATGATGAAGGATCTCAACAAGATGTTCTCCGGCATGGCGAATCCGGCGATGGCCGGAAACCTCACGCAGATCAAGCTCGACATGCACGAGTACAAGGACATGGGGCTGTCAGTCGGCGACAAGGTCTCTCTTGAGCTGACAAAGGACGAGCCACTCGGAGTCTAGCTGCCCTCGCGCGCCCGTCTTGAAAGCCTCGCGCGACAGGCAATAGCGCGGCGTTTACGTGGTCAGACTATGGTTGTAATGTACTTCCACCCGTATATGGCGCCTATGGTGCCTATCACAAACAGCATCGGCTTCCATGCAAACACCGGGAGGCTCGGCGTGGCAAGCCTGATCTTGTAGTTGTCGGCTATCTCCTGTATGGTCTTCCGTATGCGCCCGTGCCATATGTCGTACTCTACCTGGTACCTCCTGAGAATGTCGGCCACCTCGTACACGACTGGCGTCCTCTGGGAGAACAGGTGCTGCAGGTAGTCCCGCGACACCTCCACCTCTGCATGTATGCCGATCAGCCCCCTCTTGAGGTCGACCATCCTTACGTGTATCTCCCACGGCTTTTTGAGCTTGAGGTTAAAGCCGTGCCCTATCTGGCCCGGCTGCTTGTGCTCGAATTTTACCTTTGTAAACCCCTCTTGGGCGAATATCCTTGCAAGTTCGTTGAAGCTTTTTCTGACCACGATGTGCAACTGCTCGACCCCGTCCTGCGAGTCGACGCCTATCCTCCCGTGCTTTGGCCCGTCCACGAACGAGACGGTCTTGGGATACTTGGTCCGATACTCCATGATGCGCAGTCACCACCCCTCTATTTAAAGCAGGAAAAGGGACATCTGGGTGAGGCTCGGCTCTGCGGCGGCGGCAGCAGCAGCGGCAGGCAGACAGGAACCCGCACATACGCCGTCAAGATCCGCCTAGGCGGGCACGATCTCGGATTATGACTCGCAAGGCTGGCGGCGCCACGCCTCTGGTCGGGGATTGGACATCGGCACCGCCACCACTCCCGCCGTACCGAGACTTTTCGTTGCATGCCGGTGGCGGGATCTGCGCGTCCTGTCCCGCGGTGTGGCAGAAGGCGGATCTTTGGACGCCGCGCGAAACGCCTCGCCGTATTAGCGGCATATGTTTGACTGGTACAGCAGCCGCAGCAGGTCCTCAGAACCGTCGTAGTATGCATAGTCCACAAACGAGCCATCCCTGTAGACGACGGCCGTGTACTGCCTCGCGTCCAAGTCGCCGGCCGGGTCAAGCGCCAGCGGGAACCCTACTGCCGGGTTCCGTACGGAGAGCGCCGCGTCCGGGATGGCCTGGACCAGCCCCGTCGCGCCCGTCGAGCTGCCGACCGCCTCCACGGCGTTGGCCAGCGTGAATGTGGCGTCGTACGCGTAAAGGGAGTATACGTTGGCGCCCGGCACCTTGTCGTATATGGAGCGGCTGACGTCGTTGGGTACGTACGCCGGGTTCAGCGACAGGAACCGCACGCGCTCCTCCCAGTCCACCCGTCCCGGATCCGTCCCTATTACGGATCTTGAATACCCGTACCACTTGCTGTCCTGCAGCGACGGGTTGACACTCGCGTGCTCCAGCAGTACCGATATCTCTTCGAATCCGAACAGCAGTATGGCAGTCTTTGCCCCGTCGACGGCCGCCACCGTCGAGCCCACCATGTCCGATACGGCCTCGAGGTCTTCTGTGGAGGCCCCTGCCGGGTCGTACTGGAATCTCGCGATCATGTCGATGCCGGGGTTTCGCGCCAACTGCTCCTCCACCGCGTCACTAAGCGCGCGCCCCCACGCGTCCTCGCGGTGGACCACCACGACGCTCTCTACGCCGTCATGCTCCAGCAACTTCACGTACGCGGGCGCGGTGTGGGTATCGGGCGCGCGTATGCGGAACACGTTGTCGCCCTCCACGGAGAGTATGGGGGACGACGACGCGTAGCTTATCACGACCGTGTCGTCCAGGCCCTCAAACGAGTCCATGACTGCCGAAAGGCTGGCGCTCGAGGCGGGACCCAGCACCGCCCGTATGCCGTCGTCGTAGAGCTCCTTGATGTTGTCTAGCGTCCTTGACGGTATGGTCCCGTCGTCAAGCTTGGTGAGGTGCAGCTGCCAGTCCGCTCCGTTCGCGCGCAGCTGCGAGTTGTAGTCGGCAACTGCCAGGCAGATGGACTTGCTTGCGGGATATCCAAGAACCGTCAGGGATCCGGTCTCGGTGACGAGCGCCCCTATGCGCCGCGGTTCGTACGCGGGGTTCGGCACCACAGAGTCCGACGCCGAGTCGTATCTGGCCGTCGGGACGAACCTGCCGCTTGCATCGTTGATCTCGTACACCAGGTAGTCGCTAGCTGCCAGGTCCCCGTTCTCGTTGAATGCGGTGCTCAAGCCTATGGCCGACTCGGACGCGTCCAGCTCCCTCGAGGCCTCTGTCATGCCGTTCCTGACGGCGGCCGCGTCGTAGTCCGGCCCTCCGGCCGCGTCGATTGCGGCTCCCACTATGGACACGGCGTCGTACGCATGGTAGGCCAGCATGCTGGCCACGGACACGCGGGCGCCCAGCCCCGCGTCGATGCATACGTTGACGTGGCTCTCGTTCGCGGCAAGCTCGACGGCCTTGTAGCCCACCGTCTTCATGAACTCGACTGCCACCGGGTCCGTCTCCAGCTCGGCCATCGAGTGGTCTGGCCCGTACCACATGGTGTCGCCGGCACCGTCGAGCGCCGCCGCGCCCCTCACCACGTCCACGATCCCGCCACTGTGGTCAAACAGGACGACTGCTGTTCTCGCACGATCCGCGTCCGGTATGCTGGCCAGCACGCCCCCAAGCGACGCGACGGTTTCCGCATAGTCGGGGCCGGCTGACTTTAGCGGCATCCGCAGCGAGCCGGCCACGTCCATTCCGGGCTCACTGCCGACGGCGCCGCCAACGGCGGCCTCCACGGAGCGCCCGATCGCATCGTCCACCGATATCGTGACGACCCGCGTGATCCCGTCGTCCCTCATCTGCGCCACGAACGCGTCCGCGATGGTATCCGCGTCGGATATGGTACGGAATATGTAGTCGCCTGGAACCGACAGGGACGTGGAGCCGGATGCATAGCTGACCGTCACGATCCCGTTCTGGTTGACGTAGTCGGACATGTGCTCCAGGGTCGAACTGTAGGCGGGCCCGATCACCACCCGTATTCCGTCGGCGTACATCGATTCTACTGCCCGCAGGGCCGTCTCGCCGTCGCCCCTGGTGTCTGCCTTGACGGTCTCCAGCATCCACCCCCTCTCGTACGCGCCGCGGTTGAAGTCATACACGGACAGGTCGATTGCGCTCCGTACGTACGTGCCGTACTCGCCCCAGTCGTATGGTACGAGGACGCCGACGGTCACGATACCAATCTCGTCCTGGGCGCTGGCTTCTTGGTGCGCACCCGCGGCCGCCGCCGTTGCTGCTGCTGCCACCGCCGCCGTAACGGCCACCATCAGGAACCTGAGTGGCATGCCTGCCGTCCTCATGTGAATACGACACCGTGTCTGTAAATAAACCATACATGCGTGCAGCCCCTCCAAAGGTGCGCTGGGGGGAAGGGGGGGGGGAGGGGGAGGGAGGGAGGAAGAGGGTGGAAGAGAGAAGAGGAAGAAGAGGGAAGAGGAGAAAGAGGTGATGGAGGCCCGGCCAGCTTGCCGCGGAGCCCGGCCATCTCAACCGTGGCTTGGTGCGGCCGGGCCCTGCCGGGCCGCTGGCATGCGCGACGCTTGGCATTGAGGTCGGCTCTGCCGGCGCCACGATTTCTGCACGCGCATGCGCGCGGATCCGGATGCAAGCCTTAATTATCGTCCATGGGCATCCAGTACATGACACAGCCGCTTAGCGCCACCCTGACATACTATGGGGTCTCCCCGTGGGAGATAGAGGTGTTCTACGGGCTGCTCAACTCGCACTTTGTGGTGGTGCAGGACGAGGTGAGCCCGTTTGACGAGGAGTTTGTAAGCTATCTGAGCTTGGAGATCCCACTGGAGTTCAACGACGCGTTCTTCAAGTGGTTTGACTTTAAGCGCTGGGACCGTGTAAAGGACATCCTAAAGGAGATGAAGCGGAGACGGGGCACGGGCAACGCACTGAAGGCCGTCATTGCCTTTTCGGGCAGGATGCGCATCACGTTTACCGTTGACTCTCTGGAGAAGCGGTGGTTTGACAATGCGGTTGAGAAGATGGACTTTGTGCTGGAGCTGCTGCCGCACCACATGGGCAAGCTTCCTCCGGGGACCTCGTCGGTCCAGTACCGGTTTGACACAGAGTCCGCCCGCTGGAGGCTCGGTACCGCCACGGATGCCGGTGGCTCTAGGTTTGCATTCCGGGGCGACTCTTGGGAACCGGAAAAGCGGGGCTAGCCGCGGAGGGCCGCGCCGCGGTGGAACCGGCCAATGCGTGCAGCAAGGCCCGGCCGCATGAGGCCGGGACGCTTGGCGCGTTTGCGGGCCCGACGGACGCCCGTTTCCCGCAGGCTGCACCCGCAGCGGTGCCGGGCGGCGGCGCGCGCAGGCCCGTTGCCGGAGCCCACGCCGCCATCCCGCAGCCCCTGCAGCAATGTCTGTCGCTGCGGCAAGCCTGCTCGCTGCTGCAAGCAGGCCGTACGCGGCGCGCGCCTGCCGCATCAGACCTCTAGCGAGTCGAGTATCGCCCCGAGGTCGGTGTTTGAGGTGCCGTCTGCCCTTGCTATGGACTGTCTTGCGGGGGGGTTCTCCGTATAGTTTGGAATCTTGTCCCTTATTCTGTCACTGTACGGCCCCGTCAACTCGTTGCTGTAGAACACGCCTGTCGGGATCCTCTCCCCCCACTCAAGTGACTTTGTGAGGGCTTGGGAGAGGTGCCTGTTGTTCTCGTCTTGGTCGTTGTAGTTTACGGTCGGATCATACTTTGTATCCTCCAGCCTGTATATCCTGTCGTGCCTCTCCAGTGACTCCTTCATCAGATCCTTGCCCGCGTACCAGTCACGCGTGTTGATGTCGTTGTACGTCGGGCATGGCTGAAGCACGTCGAGGAACGACAGCCCCCTGTGCCGAATCGCCTGCGTAAGCAGATACTTGAGGTGCCTGACGTCGTACGAGTACCCCCTTGCGACAAAGGTAAACCCGCTTGCGACTGCCAGCCCTATCGGGTTGACGCTGTGGTTGGTGTTTGGCGACGGCAGGGACTTTGTCTTCTCGCCCAGTTTGAGCGTGGGGGATGCCTGTCCCTTTGTCAGGCCGTACACGCCGTTGTCGAATACCACGTACGTCATGTCTATGTTGCGCCTCCCTGCCGCCACGAAGTGTCCTGCCCCTATGCCAAGCCCGTCGCCGTCGCCGCCCACGGCCAGTATGGTCATATCCGGATTTGCAAGCTTTGCGCCCTGCGCGAACGTCAGCACTCTCCCGTGCAGGGTGTGCACGCCGTACGTGTTGATATAGTGTGACGTCTTGCCAGAGCACCCTATGCCGGAGAATATGGCCGCCTTGTCGCGGCGCACGCCCATCTCGGCAAGCGTCATCTGTATGGCGTTTACTATTCCAAAGTCGCCGCAGCCGGGGCACCAGTCATTGTGGACGTCCGTCTTGTAGTCTGCAAGCCTAAGCGCCATACATCAGCACCTCCCTCTTCTCTGCCGTCCCGTCCGCTATCTTCTTCAACGTGTCGTATATCTCCGTGCACGTCATGCCCCTGCCGGTGTATTTTAGTATGTAGTGGTCCACGCGGAGCCCCATGTTCAGCGCAAGGAGCGTACCGAGCTGGCCCGAATAGTTGGACTCGATGTCTACCACGATGCGGCCTTCGCGCCCGTCGGATTGCAGCAGTTCTGCCACGCGCCCGGTTGGAAACGGATGGAGCAGCTTTACCTGTATGAGCCTTGCACGTATGCCGTCCTGCCGTCTGAGCATCTCGACTGCGTCGCGCGCAGGTCCCGTGGCCGAGCCCCATGTTATGACCGTAATGGGACGGGCGCCTCCGCCTCGGTCGTCACCCTCGCCCCCGCCAACGCCCCCGGCGTCGCCGTCGTGGCCATGCGCCTGCTCGCTTATCACCTCCAGAGCCTGCTCTTCTGCCGGCATCCTGTCCAGTATGAGATCCAGCCTCGACATGCGCTTTTCCATCATTCTGGCGCGCAGTATGGGATCCTCTGTAATGTGTCCGGTCTCGTCAGATTCGTCACCCGTATTCCAGAATATGAAGTCGTCCATGCCAAGCTTGGAGCGGGGGGATATGCCGTCTTCTGTGAATGCAAACCTGTGGTACGCGGGTGCGGCCTCTTCCCCTCCACCGTCTCCGTCATGCCCGCTGCCCGCTGACCCTGCCGCCTGGCCTGCCGTTCTGCCCGACGTCGCCGCCTCTCCGAGCAGCTTACCGCGCCGTATCTCCACCTTCTGCGGGTCAAACCTCCTGCATGTCTGGACCGTGTTTGCAAGGAACTTGTCCATCATGTGTATCAGGGGCACCTGGAACTCTTCGGCATAGTTAAAGCACCTGCCCGTGTCGTAAAAGCTCTCCTCTACGCTCCCGGACGCGTAGACTATCCTTGGAAACTCCCCGTGGCTGGCAAATATCACAGAAAGCAGGTCGTCCTGCCCGTGCCTCGTGGGCAGTCCTGTCGCGGGGCCGCTCCGCTGGTAGTCCGTTATCACTAGGGGTACCTCGTTTATCCCGGCCCATCCGAGCGCCTCGGTCATGAGCGAGAACCCGGGTCCCGACGTGCAGGTGGATGAGCGCGTGCCCGTCAGTACGCTCCCTATGGTCATGCCTATTGCGCATATCTCGTCCTCGGTCTGTATCACTGCGGTGCTGCCGGGCCTGTCGTCTATCACGTCGACAATCTCGTGCGTCTCCATGTACACGGACTCGTCTGACGCGGGGGTGATCGGATAGTATGCCTGGAACCTGCAGCCGGCGGCCATCTTGCCGAGCGCCGTCCCCTGGTATCCCTGGACCAGTATGGTGTGGGGCTCCCTCTGTCCCGGTTCTCCCAGCCGGCGGGCCGCCTGAATGCTTGCGGCATCGGCGTACGTGTCAAGCGCGTCGTACGCCAGCGTGGCGGCCTGTATGTTAATGTCCGACATCGCCGGCTTTTTTGCGAATATTCTTGAAACAGAGTTCTTCAGCGGCGCGGCCGGCATTCCCAGCAGCCTGAGCGAGAGGGTCACTGCGATGGTATTGTACAGCCTGATAAACCCCCCCAGCTTCGGGTTGCCCGTCCTCTCTGCAAGCCTTGCGAGTATCTCCTTGAACGGCACGGGATACAGTGTGACGCCCTCGCTGCGGGCGCACTGCAGGGCCCCTGCGACGGTGCGCTCTGCACCGCTCTCGTCAAGCCGCCTGTGCAGCCTTTCTACGAACGGGCCGTCAAGAGTATGGACGCGCTCCGTGTCGACCTGTTCCACCTCTGAGTTGTATATTATGCCGCCGCCGGCATGCACGTCGTCGTAGTGCCTGAATATGGTCTCGGCGTCGAATGCCACAAGCAGGTCCGCCCCGCTCGTGCTCGAATGCGTGACGCCGTCGGTGACCCTTACTGCAAAGTAGCTGTGCTCCCCCTTTATGTTGGAGTAGAACTCGCGCTTTCCAAATATGTGGTAGCCGGCCTCCGCGCACACCTGCGAGAATATGTTTGCGCCCGACTCGACCCCGCTTCCCTGCGGGCCGCCCATCATCCACGTAAGATCCGTTTTCATGCCCGTTGCAGTCACCTGTCATTGTTGCGTTCTGGCGCGCCACGAGCCGCCGCCTCTGGTATGCGTGCTATGCCTGTCACCCTCCAGTCGCGGCATCAAACAGGGCGCACTCGCACCCGTCGCGTTCCTTGCAGAATTTGCAGACGCAGACACACACGTCCAGCGTCTCGTCACATGTGATACACATGTCAAAATCTGCCTCGTCGCAGGATGCCCTTGCCGTGGCCGCCTCGGACTTGCCGTGGCCGCTGCCCTTGTCCGCGCCCTGATCGCGTTCTGCATCCATGACTCTGGTGTGATGTAATTCTATAAATGGTTTGGCCACATCCCTGGCTGTATGGAACCCAAGGAAAAAAGAGCCAAGCCCGGAGGAAAGAGGGGAGGAAGGCCGCGTGTATTCATGACCGGGCCGCTTCCGGACCGTGCCATGAGAAGGCTGCGCCGCGCATATGACGTGGCCGTACACGAGGGCCGCCTGCCCATATCGCGCAGGGGGCTCCTGTCAGGGCTGCGGGATGCGGAGGGACTGATATGCTTCCCGTTTGACTCCGTTGACGCGGCCGCCCTGGATGCCGCCCCCCGCCTGAGGGTGATCAGCACGTACAGTGTGGGGTTTGACCATATCGATATCGGGCACGCAAGGGAGCGCGGCATCGTGGTCGGATACACGCCAGAGGTGCTGACAGAGGCCACCGCGGACATCTCAGTGACGCTCATGCTTGACCTGATGAGGAGGGTCTCTGAAGGCGACAGGCTGATACGGGGCGGCGGATGGAAGGGCGTGTTTGGCGCGACTGAATATGTGGGGGTGGATCTGCGCGGCAAGACGCTTGGCATACTCGGACTGGGGCGCATCGGGGAGGCGGTCGCGCGCAGGGCCGCCGCGTTCGGCATGAATATTACGTATCACAACCGCCGCCGGCTGCCCGCCCGCATGGAGCGCGTACTGAATGCAAGATACGTGGGCTTTGGCAGGCTTCTGTCCGGCAGCGACGTCATCTCCGTGCACGTGCCGTACAGCGATGCCACGCACCACCTGTTCGATTCGGGCGTGTTTGCCCGCATGAAACGGACCGCGTACCTGGTAAACACGTCACGGGGCAAGGTGGTCTGCGAACCGGACCTGGTCCGTGCGCTCCGGACCGGCGTGATCGCGGGGGCGGGGCTCGACGTGTTCGAGTCGGAGCCCGTGGGGCGCTCAAGCCCCCTCGTGCGCCTGCCAAACGTGGTGCTGGCCCCGCACATTGGAAGTTCCACCGCAGAGACGCGATCTGAGATGGCCGACCTGACCCTGCGCAACCTTGATCTCGGGCTGCGGGGGCAGAGGCCCGTTCACTCTGTATGCCGGTGATGGCACAGGCGGCAGTGGCGGTACCCTGCACCCGCACGTGTGCCCGTCCTGCCAGACGCGCTGGTGCGCCGGCGCGGCCGTGCGCGCGCGTGCACGATCGCGCCGCCGGATACCCGATCGCGCCGCCGCGTGCTGATTTTTATACCAACGCGCATTCTAAATACTGAATGAAAAAATTCAAACACACAAATGCAGATCTCGAACTGGCCAGGATCCAGACAGAAAAGGCCAGGGACAGGGGCCAAGAGGAAGATGGTACGAGGAGTGACAATGCCGGGTCGGAGGGCCGCCGGTTTGGGCGAAAAACCGGCCGCGACGATCCCACCGTGCGTCACATCGGTGCGGGCGCAGGCCGAACCAGGCGGTACGGCGGAGGCAGCGGCGGCGGCGGCCGTAATCGCAGAGGCCGCCGCAGAACCGCCGGAAGCAGCAACAGTAGATATTGACCTACTGCCGCCCCGCCTAGTGTGGTGGGGCTGCAGTTTTTTCAAACGTTATCTGGGAGTTGTATTTCTGGCGCAGCTGCTCGTACGTCCTCTCCCTCCACGGGATCACGCATCCGGACTCGTCGTACATCCTTGTAAAGAACGCGGCAAGCACACGCTCGCCTGACTCGTCGTAGAACCTTACGCTGAAGCTGATCCGCTCGGGCTTCTGCTCCCGCACGAACTCTGCGCGCGATACGTGCTCGGGGTTGACGTGTAGGTGGGCCGGATCGTCGTTGCTGCCCAGCGTTATCCACCCGCCGACGCCCGTCTCGGACTGCTGCCTGATTTTGAGCGCGTTGCTCTTTATCTCTGCAGTCGCCCCGCCGCTCTTGACTATGAGTAGCACCTCGTCGACCTTGGCAATGTCTGCCAGCAGGTTGTAGAGTCTGGCCATGTTGCTGCATGGCGGGCGTGCAAATATTTCTGTTTCCCGCCGCTCAGTCGCAGTGCGCGTCACCGCTGCCCGTCTGGCGCCCGCCCGCTGCTCCCTGCCCGCCTATCTGCACAAGCTCGTCGGGGTCGGCCCGTATGCAGTCGGTGCCTACGGACTTTACGGATGCAAACCCGATCGTGCCGCGGGCAACCTTGCCGCCGTCCTGAAGCCTCTGGACCTCCCCCCGCACGTCCCGCTTGTGCCTGCTGCATGTTACCCCCAGCATGTACTCGCCCCCGTCGTCACTTGTTATCGAGATGATGAACTCTGGCGGGTTTGGGCACTGTCTTCCACCCTGTTTTATGGAGCACCTGTTGGGAAGCATGACGCGTGCGGGCTTGAGTCGGATATTAACCTTGGCGGTATCGGGGTACGGGAAGGCCCCTTGAAAGTTCGTGCCCGCCGGACTTTATTTTTCAGATTTCAGACCGGGGGCTAGAATCCCTACGGTTTGGGGCGCGGGCCCCCGTGCGGGGGTCTCATTTTGCACAAAATCCGCGCCCCGTCCTGGCCGTGCGTGAACTCGCCCGGTCTGGATGACGCCGCCCTCCGGGCCGGCGCGCCCCGCGAGCCTTGCTGCTGCACAAATGGCGGAACGTCGCGCTTTTTACCATGCATGGGGCATGCCATGATGACTGCAATGCCGGAGACGTTTGATATCGCCATAGTAGGAGGGGGGA
Organism: Candidatus Nitrosopumilus sp.; assembly: GCA_965207075.1. Taxonomy (GTDB): domain Archaea; phylum Thermoproteota; class Nitrososphaeria; order Nitrososphaerales; family Nitrosopumilaceae; genus Nitrosopumilus. Next base: position 967,947 of record CBDBLO010000002.1, read on the forward strand.
TTCTGGGCACCTCGCTGTCGTACTTTCTGTCGGCCCTGGGTTCTGCCGGCCGCGTGGCTGTAATCGAGCAGGCCCCCCGCGTGGCGTTTCACACCAGCGGCAGGAACACTGGCGAGGTGCACGCCCCCTACCTGTACGACCCGCGCAAAAAGAGGCTTTTTGCAAAGGCCGCATTCCATGGGTACGACATGTGGGAGGAGTACTCCAAGATGAAGGGGCTGCCCTTCAAGAGGGGTGGCGTGGTGGAGGTGGCCTCGGATGAGAAGGACATTGCCATGCTTGAAAAGTACATGCGCTGGGGGGTTGAAAACGGACTGCGCGAGGGCTCGGACATACGGATGGTGTCCGGCGGCGACCTCAGGAAGGTGGAGCCGGAGGTCAGGTGCAAGGCGGCGCTCGTGGTGCGACGCGAGGGCTCGGTAGACTATGCAGTCCTCACGGGTTCGCTCATGGAGGACAGCGCGTCATACGGCACCGCGTTTCTTTTGGGCGCACGCGCGGTCCGTATCGACAGGACCCGCGACGGCTGGAGCGTACTTGTCGCCGACGCGGATCGAGGTGGCCGGCGCGGCGCGGGCAGTCACACAGCTGGCATGGACACCACCACCACCACTTCACAGAGCCGTGAGATACGGTGCAGGTTTCTGATAAATGCTGCCGGCGGGGAATCCGTCGACGTCGCGCACAGAACCGGGCTTGCCGAGAACCTGACTGACGTTCACTTTAGGGGCGAGTACTGGAGGGCCCCGCCCGAATACTCCGACCTGACCCGTACCAGCATATACTCTGTTCCGGAATTTCCCGAGTATCCGTTCCTGGATCCCCACTGGATAGTCAGGGTCGACGGGAGCTGCGAGGTCGGCCCTAACGCGGTGCCGGTTTTCAGCCCTTATGGGTACGACCGCGCCGAGAACATCAGGACGTTTCTGCCAAAGACGCTTGAACTGCTCGGTTCCGGCGCGGCCAAGGCCGCGCTTGACCGAAGGCTCCAGAGCCTCGTGCTCAACGAGATGCACTCCTCCCTCTCAAAACCCGCCATGATACGCAGGGTCAAAAAGTTCCTGCCGCGCATAGATCCTGGAAAGTTTACGAAGAAGGGGGTGGCCGGCATCAGATCGTCTGTAATAGGTTCGGACGGGCGGTTCGTCCCGGACGTCATTATGATAAGCGACAAGTCGGAGCAGTCGCTCCACATACTGAACTACAACTCGCCCGGCGCGACTGGCGTCCTGCCTTTTTCGGTCCATATCGTGGAGAGGCTGCAGCGCGCAGGGGTGGTCGGCGTGCCGGACCGGCGCGTGCAATGCGGCCCTTGGAAGTTTGAAGACGTTGCCGAAAAGCTCTGCGACGGCCGTGACGTGTGACTGGTAATGGCGGCCGCCCTGCCTGACTCCCTCCTGGGCCGCCCTGTTGCGGCATGGCGGCATGCCTGCGGCGCGTGAGCGGCATAACCGCGGCGCGGCAGCGGCCGTGACGACTGCCGTAGAATGATCATATGGTGGCTATAATGGCGCCGGGAGGGAGATTTGAACTCCCGTTCCCTTGCGAGAACGCGCTTTATGGTGGTTGATTTCCAGGCGCGCGCCCTACCAGGCTAGGCGACCCCGGCACTACGTCACCTCGGGTCTTGTCTGATTATATGTCTACGGACGGTGCAGTCTGAGCCCGTGCCGCATGCGCAAGGCCGTCTGACTGTCACCGGATGGTAATGGTGGCGTGATCCTTTACGGGCGCTACGTCTGCCGGCTGCCGCACGTCGTCCCCTGTGGCCACCTCGCCCAGCATGTGATCCGCGTCTTGCTCCGCATCGTGCCCCGGGGCGCCAGGGGGGGCCGAGTCAATCCGGCCTGCGTCTGACGCGTACGCGTACGCGTTCACCTTGTAGAGGCCGGGCTGGGCCGTCTCCCCATCCTGCCTTGTCTGGTCCCACGACATGACTATCTTTTGGCCCGGCATCAGCGTTCCTGCAATGCCTCGGAAGGGTGCGCCCTCTGAACTTGGGATCGCGCCGGCCGCGTCCGCAGGAATTGGGCCGGGCGCGGCGTCCTGCGCCGTAAGCGCGTATATTGTAATTCCGGACAGGCCCGTGATGGTCGCGCCATACGCGCCGTCTTCTGAGTGCAGCGGGACGGTTCCGGTATTCACTATGCTGAACGTCACCGTCTCGCCCGGCTCGAATATCGATTTTGCGGGGGCTATTGATATGGAGGGGCCTTCTACCGCGGATGGCATCGGGCCGAGATGCCCGTTCCTCACGTCAAGCAGGTATGCCCCAAACACGAGCCCAGATACGACGCCTATTGCGACAAACCCGAGCAGGCTCTTTGTCGTCGCCATGCGTCAGCCTCCCTTCCTCCATTGCATCCTATCACCCCGCATGCTGTCGCGCGGCGTCTCCTGTCGCGGCGTCTCCGTCACCATCCCGCTTGGGCCTTGTCCTCCATCTCTTCGGATACGTGCCCGGCGCCATGATTATCCTCCTGGTCTCAAACGCATGGCCCTTTGCGGCCTCTGAAATCTCGTCGGCCGACATGCCGGCCTCGGCCAAGGCCACTGCCTCGCCCTTCTGCGTATAGATGGCGGCAATCTCGCCCTTTCTGAGGCTCGGGTGCACCTTTAGTATGCCCGGTATGGCAAGCTGGGCCCCGTGGCACATCGCATCCACCGCCGCGTCTCCTATGACCACCGACTTTATCTCACTGAGGGCGTCCTCGACGGGCCTGATCATGGAGTGCAGCATGGCGCCGTCGCCCTCCTCTGTCCATCTGGCATACGCGTCTGCAAGCTCGTGCATCGTGACAAGGCCGTCCGCCTCGTGGAACTGGTTGACCCTCGTGCGCCGCAGCTCGATCATCGTGGCGCCCGGGCCGAGTATCTCGCCCATGTCATAGTACAGCTTTCTGATGTAGGTGCCCGCCTCGCACAGTATGCGGGTCAAGAGCAGCCGCTCCCTCTGCTCTAGCAGCTCAAACTCGTATATTGTGCGGGTCCTTGTCTGGCGGAGCACGGCCGAGCGCTGCGGGGGCTTTTGGTATATCTGGCCCCGCAGCATTCCCATGACCCTGTCTATCTCCTCGCTCTTTGCAAGCGAGTGTATGCGGCCCAGCGCGTGGTACTCTTTTGGGCCCAGCAGCAGCACCCCGAGGGCCTTTGTGGCCTCGCCCAGCCCCAGGGGCAGCACCCCGGATACTTGGGGGTCGAGCGTCCCGCTGTGGCCTATCTTTGGTATGTTCAGTATGCGCTTTGCCCACGCCACTGCCTCGTGGCTCGTGGGACCTGGCGGCTTGTCAAGTATTATCAGGCCGTACCTGAGGAGCTGCTCTATGCTCCTCTCGCCATAGTACGTGCCGTGCGCGTCGTCGGTGGGATCCTTGCTTATCTCCACAAGTCCGTCAAGCTGCTTTGGCAGCCGGTGCCGTCCGTTGCTGTCTTGCGGATCTGGCTTTTGCGACATCGTGACTGGCCCACCCCCTCTTTTTTATAACTGCAGTACGGGGGACGCGCCTGCGGCCCCCGTCGCCGTACGCACTGCATATGCCGCGCGGCCCGCCATCGCAACCGCTGCCGTCCCCTGTTCCATGCTATGACGTCACTCCGTCCCGGATTGCATTCCTTGCGGCCTCTACCACCTGCTCTGCTGAAAGGCCGTCAGTCTTTATTATGTGGTCGAACACCGAGGCGTCGCCCCCAAAGTCAAATCCGTATATCTCCATGTACAGGCGGCGGTTCTTGTCGTACCTCTCGCGGGTGATCTCGTAGGCCTGCTGCGCTGAGACCGAGTCCCTGTTCTGCATGCGTTCGGTGCTGCTGGTGTGCGAGCCGTCAAGCCATACCTTTATCCCCGTGCCCGGGGCCACGAGCCAGGGCAGGGTGTAGCTGGTCACCACGATGCCGCCCCGTTCAAACATCCCCCTTAGCCGCTCGTCAAGCCTGCGATCAAAGTCGTGGTTCTGTTCGCGCTCGCGCAGGAACTTCATTCCGTCCTCCGTGTCCCACCAGTCGTCGCCTGCCGTGTCATAACCGAGATCGGAGGCCATCTCCTTGAGGACGTCGCCGCCGCTGACGTATGACATGGACATCTCCGCGGCCAGGGCCTTTGCAAGCGTGGTCTTTCCGACTGCGGGCGGGCCCGACACCACTATGGACGGCCCCGTGCCTCCTGCCTTTGCGCCGTTGTCTGTTCCAGTCAACTGAGATCCATTGATGTCCTTGTCATCTTCATTATGATTCCGCTAAACGCAATGGAGGACAAAAAGTACCACGCCCACAGGAATATGGCGTTCTCCTCGGTGCATACATGCTCGGGGTCCGCTGCCTGCTCTGCCGTACACGTGAGCTGGAACATCTCCCCCGGTATGACGTTGAGCGGGATGGGCGACACGGCGACCGTATATGAGAAGAGCCATGGCAGCACGAAGTAGAATATCAGTATGAGCGGCACGAACGTGATCAGCATGGGCCTCATGTTCATCTGCATCAGCTCCATTGACATCTTGTTCATGTATGCGGACTTTTTGTTGAGCTCGCTGAGCCTTGCGTCGTCCTTTGTGCGCGCCGCCCTCAGCTTTTCCTTCTGCCAGGCGCGCGTCTCCTTCATCATCCTCTTGAGCTTTATCTGGTCCACCATCTTCTTGCGTATTCCGGCGTTGAATATGTTGAGCAGTATTCCGAATCCGGCCACTGCAAACATCGACAGTATCCACCCCTTTACGACCGGGTCGTCGCTTCCGAGCGCCCCCCTCTCGGCCCCGAGAAAGTCAAACTGCAGCGCGGCCGCGTCAAGCATGCCGCCGGGCAGCAGCGTGTGCGCGCTTTGCACCAGTGTTGCCATCCACACCACCGCCGCGGAGTACGCGTGACCCTGCACCGGAGCGGACTCTACTGCCGATGCCGCTGCCGCCGCCACAACCTCGATCACCATGCCCCTCACAGCTCCATGGATCTTATTATCTTGTCTGCCGCCTCGTCGATCCTGCCCTCGCCGTTTAGGATCTGCTTTATGGGCGAGCCCGTTATGACAGAGCACGCCGACATCATGCCGGACTGGACCGCGAGCTCCTTTTTGATGTCGAGTATGTTTACCTTGTCCCTCTTTCTCGTCATGTCGCTGACCCTCCTGCTGAATATCTCCTCAGGCCTTGCCGTAACCGAGACAAAGTTGGTGGGCTTTATTATCTCAAGCACGTGGGCCGGCAGTCCCGGATAGTACCCTTCCGGCGACCTGACAAAGGCGTGCGTGTCTATTATCACGATCTGCTCGCTGCGCCCGGCTATCCTGGACGCCGCCGCCTTTTGGAGCTCCTTTTGCTCTGAGATGGGGAGGCTTCGCAGCTGGTCCCTGTCCTCGACGCCGTTCTCCTTGGCGATGTCGAACATCGTGGTGCCAAAGCTGATTACGGTGACGCTCCTGTGCTTGGAGCCGAGTATCTCCAGCATCTTTGCCAGGAGCGAGGTCTTTCCCACGCCGGGTATCCCTACCACGACGATCCTCTTATTTTCTGCCAAGTAGAGCCCCCAGACGCGGCATGACGACCTCGACCTGCTCCCTTACGAGCTGCGTATAGTAGTTTATCAGGATGTCGACCATCAGCAGTATTCCGATGCCTGATCCGAACACGCCCAGGACGTCCGAGACGCCTGCGAGGAGCCCCAGTATGATGGAGCCTATTATGGTAACCGAGGGGATGTACTTGTTGAGGAGGGCCTCGACTGGCTTGTTTGAGCGGCGGAATCCGGGAATCTGGACGTCGGCGTCAAGCAGGTTCTGCGCCGCGCTCTTCGGCGAGAGCCCGCCCAGCTCCACCCAGAGCTTGCCGAACACCACCACTATGCCTATCATGAACAGCACGTATCCGACCGCCCTCGTGGGGTCGAGCGCCGCAATCTCAAGCCCCCTTGGCGGCGTGACGTAGTATATGAGGCCGCCTATCGGCGTGGACGGGTTGGTGGGATCGTACTGCGCCACTAGGTTCATGAATATGTTGTTGTTCCTCGGGTTGAAGTTTGCCCACAGCATCTGGAACACGAACACGGCGTTTGCCGTGAGCGCGGAGGCCAGTATGACGGGTATGTTTGAGACGTACATCATCTTTATCGGGTATACTGCAGAGAACCCCCTGTATTTGGTGGAGACGATTGGGATCTCGATCTTCATGCCCTGCGTGAATACGAGTATCAGCAGCACGCCGGCCGTCAGGCAGAGCCCGAATATGCTGGGCAGCTGCTGCGGCCTGAACAGTATGTTCGAGATGTCGCCGGCCACAAACGACTGGGCCATGTACGGGATTATCCCTATGGTGCCTCCGTCGCCTGCCGGCAGGGGGCTGAACATGCTCCAGAGTATCTGCTGCGCCACCCCGGCCATTATGAACAGGCTGATGCCGCTTCCTATCCCCCACCCCTTCTGTATCAGCTCGTCGAGAAACATGATTATTATCGAGGCCGCCATGAGCTGCCCTATCATCACGTACATGACAGACGGGTCGGTCAGCGTGGGCCCGTAGACGGCTACCGCGTATACTATGGATTCGGCCACTATGATTATGTACGTTACAAGCTTCGTGGCCGTCTGGAACACGCCGCGCTCCTCCGGCTTCTTGAAGTCGAACTTTAGTATCTCCGAGCCGCGGAGCAGCTGCATGAGCAGCCCGGCCGTCACTATGGGCCCTATGCCGAGCTCGACAAGCGTGCCCTGCTGGGACGCGAATATGACCCTGGCAAACGCCAGAAAGTCGAACTCCGGCGTGGTGGCCCCGAACAGGGGGGTCTGCCCCATTACCATGTATATGAGCAGGGCTACGCCGCACCACAGGAGCCTGGTCTGCAGCGTGAGCTTCTTCTTGGGCTTTGGCACCTGCGGGATGTAGGGCTCTGCCCTGAATACGACGCGCCGCAGTATGGCAGTAAGGCTGCCGCTGCTCTCAGCCATCTGCGGGCAAAACCTCCCCGCCTGCTGCCCTTATCTTTTCTTCTGCCGAGGCCGTGAGTCTTGGGATCCTGACTGCGTACGCCGTGCTGGTCTTTCCGCCGCCGAGCAGCTTCTGATACCCTGCCGCCCCCAGGTCAAGCACGTTCTGTCCGGTCTTGTCGTCGCGGCTTCCGTGCCTGGCAAAGAGATCGTCTAGGTCGCGGACGGCCGCCCATTTCCTGGTGGTGTTCGGGTGGGGTGGCTTGGTGGCGCTGTGCCCGTAGTGGTCCGGCTCGTACTTGAGCATGCTGCTGTAGTGGTGCTTTAGCATGCCGGTCACGCCCAGTCCGCCCTGGTGCCCGCTTGCGCGGTGCTGGCCGACCTGGCCCCATCCCATGTGCCTGCCGCCTCTGAGCCTCCTGGTCTTTCTAAGCCTTGTCGCCATCACTCCGCCACCGCCATCATCCTGCGCACTATCTCGCCGAGCTCGTCGTTGCCGCCAAGCACTCCCTTTTGGCCCGCCAGCCTCTTGGTGCTGCGGCGGAACCCGTGTTTGGGGGGCGCCAGTGCAAACCACGGCTTGAGGGGCTTTAGCTTTGAGAGCGCGGAACTCCCGCTTGAGAGGGACTCGGCCATCTGTTTCGTATCGTCAAACCCGAGGCCCTTGACGTCCTCCTGCGTGATCCTGCGGTATCCGGACTTTCTTGCCTTCTTCTCTATGATCTCCTGGGCCAGCTCGGCATCGAGCCTGGTCCATGCAACATAGTGCTTTATCTTGCTGAGCATGCCAAGCGTGTTCTCCTTTGCCGGAAGTATGGTGGCCCTGTATTTGCGCTCTAGCTTTAGGAGAGACATCGTGTGCACGGCCCAGTACGGGACGTCTGCCTGGCCCTTTATCCTTACCACCAGGTACGCGCCGTTGCCGCCACTGTTGTTGTTCCTGTTATTGCCGTTATTATTGTCGCCACCCTGTTCTTCTGTCGCCGCCGCCGCCGTGCCTTCACTCACTGCATGTCATCCCCCTTGGTCAACCCTGGCTGAACGTCTGCCTGAGGCAGTCCAGTATGGCCTTTGACGTGGAGTTCATAGTCGGGGTGGAGCCCTTTGCGGTGGTCCACGCGTCCTTTAACCCCGCCAGCTCCAAGAGCCGCTTTATCTTGCCGCCTGCCACGAGCCCGAGCCCGCGGGGGGCCGGAATTATCTCCACTGTCACGCTTCCGCCCTTGCCCATTACGCGGAACGGCACGGAATGCTTCTGGTCGCACCTGCACTCCCAGCTGCCACATCCCATCTTTATCGGGTTGATGTTGAGATATGCCTGACTTGTGGCCTTTTCTATTGCTATCCTCATCTGCTTTGACTTGCCCTGCCCGATCCCGAGGTATCCGTCCTCGTTTCCTGCGGCCACTATGGCCTTGAATCTGGTGGACTGGCCGTTTGATGTCATCTTTTGTATTATGCCCACGTCCACCACTTCTGTCTTCAAGTCCGGCAGCAGTTTTTTGACTATTCCCTCCTCCTGTATGCGCAGTCCCTGCTCTATGATGGACTCGAGCGTCGTAATCTCACCGGACGCCACCTTTTTGCCCAGGACTGTCTTTGGAATCCATACCTCCTCTTCGGCCTCCCTTCTGGGGCGTCTGGGGCGATCGCCTCCGGGACCCCTGCCATACCTTGGGGGCGGGCCTCTGGATTGCTGCTGCTGCTGCTGACTCATCTCACCCTGCCGCCTCGTTGTCGTCTATAATGGTTCTTATCTTGGCGACCTCGTTTTTTACCGCTAGGTGCTCGCCGTTTATTCTCTCCTCGGACGGGAACGTCTCCTCGTCGGCAGGCACGTCCATGCCCGCATCTATGACCCCCTTCAGGGCGGCGGCCATTCTCTGGGTGTACCGCCTTGTCCCGGTGTACAGTATGGCGGTGCCGGTCCCCTTTCTGACTGCACGCTTGCCTGCCGTGTATCCTGTAAGGTACGCTGCCGAAAGGTTCTTTCTTGAGCCCTTCCATCCCTGGCTGAGCAGGTTTCTGGAATGGGCGGAGGCTATGACCGTGTCGCCGGCCATCCCGGGCTTCAGTACCTGCACCTGGGTGTTCTCGTTTGTAATGTTTACCGTAACAAAGTTGTGCCTGCCGATCAGCATGGTGGCCCGCTTCTTGTAGTTGGTCTTTCGCTCGCGCAGCCTGCGCAGTATCTTGGAGTATGCCAATAGGGACAACCCTTTGATTTGGACTTATATACGTAAAGGAATCGGCGGCTTTGTCCAAAAATCCGCCCCAGCCGCGTCAGAGCCAAGGCAGGCAGATCGCGTCGCTGGCGCACGGGGGTGCCCGATACAACGTGGGCAAAAGGACCTCTAGCTGACTGTCGGCGGCCTTGCCTGCTCTGCCGGCTATGCGTACCAAGACTGGGTTCCGGCAGTTGCCAACAGCTGCCAACAGTTGCCGGCAGTAGGCGCAAAAGAATCCCGGCGGACGCGTCGATCACTTGCGTATCAGCGCCTCGAGGAGCGCCTTTTGTGCATGAAGCCTGTTTTCCGCCTCGTCCCATACTGCCGATTGGGGCCCGTCAATCACGTCTGCCGTGACCTCCTGGCCTCGTTTTGCGGGAAGGCAGTGCATGAAGATCGCATCTTGATCTGCCTTGTCCATAAGCTTCCGGTTCACCTGGTATCTTGGCAGAAACGCCTTGGCTCGTCCTGCGCCTTTGTTGTGTATGGAGCTAAACGTGTCTGTCATGACCACGTCCGCGCCCTTTACTGCAATGCTCGGATCCTCGGTCTGTATCACCTCCGTGTTCTTGCATGCCTCCCTTACGACGCCTTTGTCCGGCGCATGTCTCTTCGGGGTTGCCACTGCAACCGACGCGCCCGCAAGTGCAACCCCGTAAATCATGGAGTTGCACACGTTGTTTCCGTCGCCTACCCATGCAATCCTCAGGCCGTCAAGCTTTTTCTTCCTCTCCTTTATGGTCATGAGGTCGGCCAGAATCTGGCACGGGTGGAACATGTCTGACAGTCCATTTATCACGGGTATGCCTGAATGGGCCGCCAGCCTCTCGATCGTCTCGTGCTCGTACACCCTGGCCATTACACAGTCTGCATATCCAGAAAGCGTCCTTGCGGTATCCTCGACGGTCTCTCCGCGTGACAGCTGCATCTCGCTTGCGGCCAGATTGACTGCGTGCCCTCCCAACTGGCGCATCCCTATCTCAAAGCTTACGCGTGTGCGCGTCGACGGCTTTTGGAACACCATGACAAGCGACCTGCACCTGAGCGTTTCATGCCGTCTGCCGTTCTTGAGATCCGACTTTAGCTTTGAGGCGCGCCGTAGCAGCATTGCGAGCTCCTTTGGAGTCAGCTCCGACAACGTAAGCAGATGCCTTGTCCCAAGCTTCATCTAATCCTGTCACCCCTTTCTAAAAAATCCAAACCTGCGCTTCTTTTTAGGCATGTCATTTTTATCTTGCTGCTCCGGTTCTTGTCCGGCCTTCTTACCGTTACGGTCTGCGCCTACGTCGTGGTCTTCTCGGGCGCCCTCCTCCACCTTGTCGCCTCCGTCGTAATCCCGGTTGTCTTCCTCCCGTTCCCCCTCGTCGTCGTCTGTCTCAGATACGTCATCGTCGCCGGGGTCCGGCCTGCCGTCTGCAATCCATCCCCTTATCTTCTCTGCAAGTCCGTACGCCTCCCTGTCGTTCTCGGGGGGTGGGACGTCAAACCTGTCAGAGTATTCTGCAATGTCGGAATCTGCAATTCCGTGGAACGGATCGTCTGATGATGATGATGATGATGATGATGACGACGATGGAGGCGGCGACGGAGGCGACGGAGGCGACGATTCCGCATCCTCCGGTTCAGATTCTTCGATCTTGGGCGCCGTCTGGACGTCCGGTTCCGGCCCTGAAGCCGGCTCCGGCTCCGGCGGGCTCTCGTGACTCTCCGCACGTGGCGGTATCTCTGATGCAGGCCCCGCAGGCGACGGCTCCTGTGGCGGGACTATCTCGCCCTCCGGTTCTCTCTGTCCTGAACTGTCGGTCTCTTCTGCCCCCTTTGCTGCACCTGCATCAGCATCCACAGTGGCGGCCTCCTCCACGGTGTCCAGTTCTGCCGGCATCTCTTCGCCCTCCGACTCTCCTGGCCGTCCTGCGCCTGCCTGTGCGGCACCTGCCGCGGGAGCCTCTAAATCGGCGCCGGCCGCGCCGTCCTCTCCGAAAACCATCTCCAGAAACGCCCTCTTGTCAAACGGCCTTAGGTCGGCGTACTCCTGCCCGACCCCCACGTAGAGTATGGGCGTGGACGTGACCTTTGCAATCGAGAGGGCCGCGCCCCCCCGGGCGTCGGCATCTGCCTTTGTCAGGATGGCCGCGTCAAACCTCGTATGCTCGTAGAACTCCCTTGCCTGGTTTACCGTGTCGTTTCCGGCCAGCGAGTCGCCCACGAATATCTTTACGTCCGGGTTCACCACCTTTGTAATCTTTGCAATCTGCTCCATCAGGTTCTTGCTGGTCTGCATCCTGCCGGCGGTGTCTATCAACACGCAGTCCGTGCGGTGGGCCCTTGCGTACAGGACGGCGTCCCTTGCCACCGCGGCCGGATCTGAATTGTAGTTTTGCGCAACAAGCTTTAGGTTCAGGCGCCTCGTATGCTCCTTGAGCTGCTCTATGGCTCCAGCGCGGAACGTGTCTGACGCGGCGACGACAACGGAATATTTTGACTGCTGCAGCATGTGCGCCATCTTTGCAAGCGTTGTGGTCTTTCCCGTCCCGTTGATTCCCACGAACAGAATCAGAAACGGCTCGCCGGATGCCTTTTTTCTACTGATCATATCCAAGAGGTCGACGCGGCCCGCCGAGTCGAAGAGCGACGATATGCTTGAGACCAGGCTGGACTTTATGGCGTCTGGTATCCTGGATTTTTCCACCCTCAAACCTATAAGATCCTTTTTTAGGTCGGCCTTTATCGAGTCTGTCACCTCGCTTGCGACGTCGGACTCTAGGAGCGATATCTCAAGCTCGAACAGCACGTCGTCGATGTCCTTTTCCTTTAGCTCCCTCTCGCCCAGACTCTTTGCCACGCCGGCAAACGCGCCGCGCAGCTTGTCAAACATGCCCTCTCTGGCCGTACGCGGACTGTATGACTTGGTTAATCTGCATCCTGTACTGCTCTATGTGCTCTGCCAGGTTTGTCTTCTCGGCGCCCGTGTTCTTGATTGCCACGTCGATCTCCCTTATGCGGTTCTCCAGATAGTCCAGCACGTGCTTGGGATCCTTCTCGACTGCGACCCCCGAGCCGATCTCCAGCAGCATCTTGTCTGACGGGGCGACCTTTGCCTGCACAAAGACGCCTCCGCCTATGGCCAGCAGGGTCTCGGACGATGATTCTGGTGTCCCGCCGGCCCCGTTCTCCTTGATCTGCCTGACTGACTCTATTGCACTGGCCGCGGCCGCGCGCGCCCTGACTGCCGCCTCCTCGTTTCGGATTACCATCTCAAGCTGGTCCTCCATTGCCTTTATTGCCGCGGCCATCTGCTCTGCCCTCTGCTCCGGGGTCATGCCGCCGCCGCCGCTGCTGCTCATGTGCCGTCATGCCCCCTTGATGGTTATAAACGGTGATGGAAAATGGCGGCCGCCCCGCCGCTCAAAGTCTAAAAAAATGGATAATGCGTGAAAGGGTCAGGACGCGTCTGCAAGCCTCTTGTTTACCTCGTCCCAGTTGACCACGTTCCACCAAGCTGCAATGTAGTCGGGCCTCTTGTTCTGGTACTTGAGATAGTACGCATGCTCCCAGACGTCGCATCCCAAAAGAGGCACGAGCCCCTCGGTTCTGGGACTTGTCTGGTTGGGCATGGGCTTGTACTGGACCTTCTTTGACTCGGGGTTGTATACGAGCCAGCCCCATCCGCTACCCTGGATTACGGCCGTAGTCGAGTTGAACTTTTCCCTAAAGTCGGCAAAGCTTCCAAAGGTGTCGCTTATGGCGTCTGCCACGGCACCGCCGGGCTCCCCGCCTCCGTTGGGCTTCATGTTGTTCCAAAAGAGCCTGTGGTTGTCGTAGCCTCCTCCGTTGAAGTTGACTGCGCCCCTCTTGTCCTCGGGCACGGAGCCGATGTCTGCCAGTATGTCCAGTATGTCCTTGTCTTGGATCTCGGCCGGACACGACTCGAGGGCCGCGTTCAGCTTGTCCGTATACGCCTGGTGATGCTTGGTGTGGTGTATCTCCATGGTCCTTGCGTCTATGTGTGGCTCTAGCGCGTCGTACGCGTAGGGCATCTCAGGAAGTGTGTATTTTCCCATGGCTGGACCCCCTTGGGACGTAATTTATTGGTTTTTCAACCATCTGCGCCGCGGGCGCGCCGATGCCGCCGCGGCCCTGCAATCGTTTTTACCTGACGTGCGAGAGGGCCACGTCATGCGGCCCTCTGGCAGCACCGGATGCGATTCCTGCAAGGTGCGCGGCGATAAGCGGCCTGCGTACCCCCCTGCATACACTGCTGCCGCAGTTGTGACGTCCGCCACGATTGCGGCCGCGCTCGTCATCGCCGTGCTGGCGTCGTCGTACTCCACGCCCGGCGGGGATGACGGAATCCGGACATACCTTGAGCGGAGCGTGCCGTTTGTGGGTGGCGACGTTCCGCGGCTTGACGGCGTGGGCGGCGAGGGCATACTGATTGCGGTAATCGACACCGGGGTTGACTACGAGCATCCGGACATGCTTGGATGGCGGGGGGACGGCAAGGTGGCCGGCGGCTATAACTTTCTGTGGGGGGACGATGGAAACGCGCCGCTTGACACGGACGGGCACGGCACGCAGGTGGCCGGAGTGGCGTCGGCCGACGGTAGCCTCCAGGGAGTCGCCCCAAAGTCCAGAATACTTGCCTACAAGGTGTCCGAAGACGGCAGCAATGTCTCCTCTGAGCTCATCGCCAGGGCCGTCACAAAAGCCGTCGAGGACGGCGCCGATGTGATAAACATCAGCATGGGCGTAAGCACCAAGAACAGCGTGATCGAGGACGCGATAAACGAGGCGCTCGGGCGCGGCGCGCTTGTGGTGGTGGCGGCCGGAAACGACGGGCCCGGGACATCCACGATTGGGAGCCCGGGGCGCAGCAGCGGCTCCCTTACGGTGGGGGCAACGTACAACAACCTGACGTCAAGCCTGGTCGCGACGCTGGACGTTGCAGGCTCCTTCTCGTATACGGTAATACCCATGGTCGGCTCGGAGTCACTCGCCGAGCCGATCGACGCCGGGCTCGTATCTGCCGGATATGCCAAGGAGTCTGACTTTGAGGACGTTGATGCGAGGGGCGCCATTGTGATTGCCGAGCGCGGAAGCGACGTGGAGGGCGAGCTCCTGTATTTTTCGCTCAAAGAGTCGCACGCCGCAGACGCGGGCGCGGCCGCCCTTATTGTATACAACAACGTCGACGGCATGTTTTTGGGCGAACTCGCCCACGAGTTCGCAGAACCCGGATACGCGCCTCGCATACCCGTGGTGTCCATGGAGCGCGAGGAGGGGCTTGAGCTTCTGGAGCTCTTGGCCAACGGCACCGCCTCAGACGCGTTGCTCCACCTGTTCCATAATCCTGACTTTGTGGCGCACTTCAGCTCGCGTGGGCCGGTCATGCCGTTCTTCATCAAGCCTGATGTGGTGGCCCCGGGCGCGTACATCAACACCACCCAGGCCGGCTCCGTGTACGAGATAATGAGCGGGACCAGCTATGCGGCACCCCACGCAAGCGGCGCCGCGGCACTGCTTCTGGAGAGAAACCCCGGGCTTGACAGGCACGAGTTAAAGTCCATCATAATGAACACCGCCGACCCCGTCATGGACGCGTACGGGCAGGAACTATCCGTACACGAGACCGGCTCCGGGCGGCTCAACATCACGAGGGCGTACGGGGCTGACATTGCGGTACTTCCGCCGAGCTTTGTGCTTGTCACGTCGGAGGGGGACCGTACCTCTGAGGTGGTACTTGAGCTGCGTTCAGTAAGGCTCGCAGCCTCATATGGTGGTGATGGTGATGATGATGATGATGATGATGATGGCGGCAGCAAAAGCGGCGTAAGCGGCATCAAGAGGGTTCCGCTTGAGACCGAACTGGTTGGTGTCCGGTTTGAGGGGCCGAGTTTTGTGGACTTCTCCCACTCGTTTGAAGCCGGCTCCGTCCTTGCCCGCATGACGGTCACGTACAACGACACAGGTACAGTCGATGGCGCCGGCCCCGCACCGGCGCCTTTGGGGCACGGGCCGTACGGAGAGCACGAGGGGCGCGTCGTTATAACGTACAACGGTTCCGAGTACGCGGTGCCGTTCCTGTTGCACCACACGCGCGGCTCTGTTGACGCGACCGTGTCGTACTCGGGCCTGCGGGACGCCAACGCGGCCGGGCGCCTGGACCTTGCGGTGTCTCACCCCGACGGCTGGGAGTTTGTAAAGATTGACGTAATTGACAGCGTCTCTGAGGAGTCCGTCTCCGTCACGGCCACCCCGGCGGATGGAGCGTCTCCCTCACTTGAGGTGCTGCAGAACGGCACGTACTGGATAGACGCAAGGATAACGTCCGGCAACGGCACGTACGCCGCGTACGACATGATACGCGTCGGGCCCCATGACGATCCGGGCGCGCAGGCACCCGACCATCCGGGCCGTGACGCGCCGCAACGCACCGCATTCTCACCGTCTGAGTCCCTGCCGATGCGGCAGATTGCAATTATTGCGGCCGTGGTGGCCGTGATAGGCGCACTGGGCGTCGCATTCCGCACGCGCGGGGGCCAGAACCGGTGACTGCTATGAGGCCGCGTCCGGGGACGGGCCTGCAGCTATTATGTTGGGTGGCACGCCCGTAAACCTTGCAAAGTTGTCCACAAACATCTGCGCCAGCTTCTTGGCCGTGGCATCGTACGTGTCCTTGCATTCCCATGTGTTGCGCGGATCCAGTATCTCCGGCGGCACGCCGTCCACGGCGCTTGGAACGTCCAGGTTGAACAGATCGTTGTGCACGTATGGGGCGTCGCTTATCGAGCCCATAAGCGCGGCGGTCACCATCGCCCTGCTGTACTTGATGCTTATGCGCTTTCCAACCCCGTAGGGGCCGCCGGACCAGCCCGTATTGATCAGGTACACCGAGGACTTGTGCCTTGCAATCTTCTCGCCGAGCATCTTTGCGTATACGGATGCGGGCCTCGGCATGAACGGGGCCCCGAAGCACTCCGAAAATACCGACTTTGGCTCCTTTATGCCGCGCTCGGTGCCTGCAAGCTTGCTTGTATATCCTGACATGAAGTGGTACATCGCCCCGTCGGCAGTCAGCCTGGAGACGGGCGGCAGCACCCCCAGCGCGTCGGCAGTCAGGAATACCACGACGCGCGGGTTTCCGCCCACGCTTGGTATCCTTGCCCCCGGGATGTGCTCAAGCGGATACGCGGCCCTTGTGTTCTCCGTCAGCGAGCTGTCCGAGTAGTCGGGAACGTTTCCGGGCCCCAGCGCGACGTTCTCCAGGACGGCCCCTGGGCGTATCGCGTCCCATATCTCCGGCTCGGCCTCCCTGCTGAGGTTTATGCACTTTGCATAGCAGCCGCCCTCAAAGTTGAACGTGCCGCCGTCGGACCACCCGTGCTCGTCGTCGCCTATTAGCATCCTGTCTGGATCTGCCGACAGCGTTGTCTTGCCCGTACCTGACAGTCCGAAGAAGAGGGCCGTGTCGTTGTCCCTCTTGCCGATGTTTGCAGAGCAGTGCATGGGAAAGACGCCGCGGTCGGGCAGGATGTAATTCATTACAGAAAAGACCGACTTTTTTATCTCTCCGGCGTATCTGGTGCCCCCTATTATCACGATCCTCTTTGAGAGGTTTATTATTATGAACGCGTTTGAGCGGGTCCCGTCCCTCTCGGGTATGGCGTCAAAGTCGTTTGTGCACAAGACGGTAAGCTCCGGGCGGTGCGCCTTTAGCTCTTCGGCGGTGGGGCGTATGAACATGCAGCTGCTAAAGAGGCTCTGCCATGCGCGGTCGTTTATCACCCTTATGGGCAGCCGCTGCTTGGGGTCGGCCCCGGCAAATCCGTCAAACACAAAGAGCTCCTTGCCCCCGGCATGTTCCTTCATCCTATCGAGCAGGGCGTCAAACTTTTCTGGTGAAAACCCGCGGTTGATCTTGCCCCAGTCCACCGTATCGTGCGTCGTCTCATCGTCCACGATGAACCTGTCGTCGGGGGAGCGGCCTGTATATCTTCCAGTATTTACCGTAATCGAACCCGTCGAGCATATTGAGCCCTCGCCGCGCTTTACTGTCTGGTGCATCAGCGCATTTGCGCCCAGATTCCTGTGTATGCCCGCGGCGCGGATCCCGAACTCCTCGATCTGCGCCATAAAGGCGGCGTCGGAGTCGCCAAGCTCCTGCGTCAGGTGCACGCGCCTCCGGGGTACGTGGCCGCGGTTGGTCCTGGACGCATGGTGGCAGTCGCCGAGCCGGGTGTGGAATTCAAGATGATTCGATCCCCCTGAAATTACCTTATTATCCTTTGCGAGTCGTTGTGCATCTTCTGGTCCCTTTTCGGATCGTCGTCTTTCTGATTGTGGACTCGTGCGCTAGAAGAGGCGCGCGTATTGAGCCGCGATGGACCGGGCCGCCTGCCCATGACATCTGGAGGGCGCAGGCTGACAGGCGCTAACCTTCGAGGGACTTGGGCCCGTACTGCGCCGTCCCTGTCCCCCCTCCCCCACGACTGCCCTCGCGGTTCGGCAATCCTGGCAGTCA
The DNA here is from genome assembly GCA_965207075.1 of Candidatus Nitrosopumilus sp. Lineage (GTDB taxonomy): Archaea > Thermoproteota > Nitrososphaeria > Nitrososphaerales > Nitrosopumilaceae > Nitrosopumilus. The sequence continues at coordinate 985,603 of CBDBLO010000002.1, forward strand.
TGCACGCACGCGCGCTCCTGAGCCGACAGAGGCGCCTAGTTCTGACCGCCCTGCCGCCACGTCCTTTGCCGCCTTCCGGCAACGTATTTATTTAAAAATCCTGCAGGCCCCGCATGCCAATAAACAAGGCCCTGCTCCAGAGGCGGGCCGCGCAAAAGGAACGCAACCCGGACTTTGTGCGTCCGGAGAGCTGGAGATACGTCCGCCTGCAGACCGGGTGGCGTAAGCCAAAGGGGATAGACAACCACCAGCGAAAGCAGAAGAGCCGCGGTCGCCCCGGCCTTGTAAAGATAGGATATGGGGGGCCTAGGGACGCGCTAGGGCTACACCCGTCCGGGTATACGGACAACCTCGTATACAACCTGTCCGACCTTGACAGTCTGGATTCCAAAAAGGACGGTGTCCGCATCGGCCACGGGGTCGGCACGCGCAAACGCCGCGAGATTGTGGCAAAGGCCGTGTCATTAAAGTTCAAGATATTCAACGCGAGGGTAAAGGCCGATGGTAGTTAACCTAAAGGCCAAGAAGAGGCTGGCGGCCCGCGTGCTGGGGGTCGGCGTCCACCGCGTAAGGCTTTCAGAAGACCACCTCGAGGACGTCTCAAATGCAATAACCCGAAACGAGATACGGAGCTTGGTGACTGCAAATACCATTACTGTCAGGCCGTTCACTGGAACCTCCCGCGGCAGGGCGCACGCCAAAAAGGCCCAGCGCAACAAGCGTGGCACGACGCAGGGCTCAAAGCAGGGGCGCAAGGGAGCGCGCGTGGGCAAAAAGGAGGTGTATGTGGCAAAGGTCAGGGCGCTCAGGAGACTGCTCAAGATTGCAAAGGTCAGGAACGACATTACAAACTCCGAGTTCTGGATGTTGTACAAAAAAGTCGGCGGGAACACAGTCCGAAACAAGGCCCATCTGCGGGCGCTGATGGAGGAGACAAAGGAGCGTAGAGAGTCCTCCGTGCCTGCGCGCGACTAGCCGAACCTGTACATTGCACTGTCCATGTCCGATATGCGGCCGCCGCCCAGCGCGACGCCCTCCCTTGCAAGCATCTCCTCTTTTACCTCTGTCCCGTAGGCATACCCGCCAACGTCTCCTGTGGACATGACGACTCTGTGGCACGGTATTATGGACGGGTATGGGTTTTTGTTCATGATCCTGCCAATTGCGCGCTGCCCATTCCTGAGGCCTGCCGCCCTTGCAAGCTCGCCGTATGTGGTGACTTTGCCCTTTGGGACCCTTGCAAGCATGCCGTACACCTTCTGCTCTAGCGCTCCAAGATGGTGTGCTGTTGGGGCTTCTGGTGATGATGACGACGACGATGATGACGATGACGACGACGACGATCTCGCCGCCGCCCCGCTTCCATTTGTTATCCTACCCGCCGTCGCGGTCATATCCTGCTTACCTCCAGCCCCGATTCTGCCAGCAGTTTCCCGATCCTGCCCTTGTCGGATCCCGGAATGCCGCCCCAGTCGAGCAGCGCCTCTGTCGCCATGCCGTTACGCTCCAGTATGTGACGGAACAGCGCGCCGTCTATCTGCGGCATGGCCCTCTTTGGGATCACGGTTCCAAGCGCGCGCCGGCCGTGCAGAATCTCGTCTGTAAATTTTTGCGGATAGTGCGTCCCGCCAAAGCAGACTGCCACCGGACTGCTTGTATCCACCCCCGATGATACGGTCTCGTGTACAGCGTCTGCCACCATGCCGCACAGCGCGTCGTCGCCCCACTGTTCCGGGGTGGTTCCAACCTCTATGAACAGCGACGGCCTGCCGAGCGCGCTGGGCCCGTGGTGGGTGGCCTCTATGGTGATGTCGAACTCTCCGAACCTGCCGCTTCTCTCCTTCTCCTCGTGTATCCTGCGCAGGTATGCCCTTTGCAGGTGGGGGTGTGGCAGCGCCACCTCTGAATCGTTTCCGCCGAATTCGGCCCTGCCAAAGTTGCCGGTACTGTGGCACGTCAGTGCAAGCACGCCGGACTCTGCCGAATGCCTTGATAGAAAGACGTATCCGTCGTATCCCCCGGCCCTTGCCACCTCCGTGTCCTCCAGCCAGTCTGCGGATATGGCGGGGGTGGATATGGTTATCATGTCGTAGTGTCTGGAGCGCCAGAAACCCGAGATGCGGGCGTCGTATGCGGACTTGGCATCCACGCCACCACCGGCCGGCCCGTCGTTCTCCATATTTGCTGCAAGGTGGGCCGCCATGCGGCTTCCGGCCGGATCGCCGTCAAACGCGACCAACAGTTCCATAAAGAACAGATATAAGTAAACCCTATTAATTTTCCGCGTTGAGGTTCAATCCGAGGCATACGCTTAAGAACATGGCCAACACCATGAAGATGGCCAAAAAGCCTGACCGGGACGAGTATCAGCAGCACCTGAGACTTGTCCTGCTTGGAATCGCCGGCGTGGGTACTATAGGATTCATAATACAGTTCGTATTCTCGGTAATCACGTATGGTAGATAGAGTTGTCTGAGGAGATAGAGTCACACCTGTTTGCAATCCGAACCACTGGGGGCCAGGAGAAAGTGGTCATGCGCCTGCTGGAGGCAAAGGCCAATGCCAACAAGGTGCACATACAGTCGGTCATGCTTGTGGAGAACCTAAAGGGATACGTGGTCATAGAGGCCCTGAGCCCGAACGACGCGTTCATGGCCGTCGACGGCGTCCGGCACATCCGCGGGCAGCTTCGCGGGGAGCTTGCGTTTGGCGACATCGAGGGGTATCTGGTCAAAAAGTCCACCATCTCGCAGCTCGAGGTGGACAATGTGATCGAGATCACCGGCGGGCCGTTCAAGGGCATGAAGGCCACGATAACCAGGATTGACGCCGAGAAGGAGGAGGCTACGGTGGTGCTGCTTGACGCCGCGTACCAGCTGCCGGTTACGGTGGACGCAAACTACCTCAAGCTCTCAAACGGGGCGTAGCGACGGGGCGGCAAAGGGTTAAATTTTTCATCGAAAGGCGGGTTTACAATGGGCGAGCAAAAGATTTCATCACTGGTAACGGGCGGAGCCGCATCCGCGGGGCCTCCGCTTGGGCCCGCACTGGGCCCGCTCGGCGTGAACATAATGGAGGTTATCGGCGCCATCAACGAAAAGACAAAGGACTTTGAGGGCATGAAGGTGCCCGTGACGGTGGCCGTGGACAGCGACACAAAAAAGTACACGATAGAGATCGGCATCCCGTCTGCAGCTGCCCTCGTCATGAAGGAGGCCGGCATACAGAAGGGATCCGGCGCGTCCGGAACCGAGTGGGCCGGCGAGATTACCATGGACGCGGTTGCAAAGGTTGCAGGCACCAAGCTGGAGGCCTCTTACGCGTCGTCGCTAAAGTCGGTCGCAAAGACCGTCGTGGGGACGTGCCTTGCGCTCGGGGTCAAGATAGAGGGAAAGACCCCCAAGGAGATCACGGCCGAGATCGACGACGGCAAGTGGGATGAAAAGCTCGCCTCTTGACATGCGGCTCGGGCCCTAGCGGCTGAAGTGCGGTGACGACGGCAACAGCAGCGGCAGCAGCAATCACAAGTCCGTGCCGTGTACTGGCATCTACTGGCGCCTCTCTATCAGATAGGCGGGATCCTTCTCCGTCTTTTGCAGCTCAACCAGCGTTTCCGTGCTCTGTATGCCCGATATCTTGCCGATCTTTTCTATCACTATGGAGTGGAGCTCCTCGAGGTTCCTTGCGTGCACCCTTATCATGATGTCAAACCGCCCGGTAACCTCGGATATCGACTCGACCTCTTGCGCCTCCATCAGGCTGTCGTGTATGGACTCCTTGAGCTTTGGGTCGCGCTTTATCCCCACCGATGCCCTCACCCCGATGCCGAGAAGGCTGTCGTCTATGATTATGGTGTATTTCTTGATAAGTCCCTTTTTGACAAGCCTCTTTATGCGGCTGTACAGCACCGACGTGCTGATGTCCATGCTTGATGCCAGTGCGGGGACGGAGACAGAACTGTCCGCAGCAAGCTCGTACAGGAGCCTCATGTCCAGGCTGTCAAACTGCTTCAATAATCGGCTTGAAAAGCCCGTGTTAATATACCTAGTTTTTTGCAAAAAATATCGGTTTTTTGCAAATATTGACTGCCGCCAATGATATCATTGGAATTCTTGCACAAATCCGCGCGTGTATACGGCTCAGGCCGTGCCGGACTGCAGACTGCAGACTGCAGGCGCGCCACGCCTCACTGCAGGGGGGCGCCGCCTTCACGCACTCCCGCGACTACGGATCTCATTCCGTCTATCGTGATTCTTGCGACGTCTATCTTTTTTCTGACGTCCTTGACGCTGTTGCCATATACGGCAAAGCCTGCAAGCTCGTCGTACATCTCCACCGTAATTTCGAATATGCGCTCGGCCTCGCCGGTTTTGCCGGACCTCATCATGTCGAGCGTCAGGCGCTTCATCTCGCCTATGGCGTCAAGCAGTCCCAGCACGTACGGGACGTCTGCAACCCCGAGCATTCTGGGCGTGGGAATCCGTTTCTTGCGTACGACGGCGATCAGGCAGGCGGCCTCTGTTATCTCCTGTTCCGGCACCGCGAGGTACTGCCGCAGCCCCCCCTTCCCCGCCTTTGCCTTGTATTTCTTGAGCAGTGCGCGCGCCTTGCCAAGCTGCCTTGCCCCCTGTTCCGTGTCGCCTCTGTGGACAGACACTATGGACCTGCTGCACAATCCTATGATCCCCCTTGCATTCTTTAGTAGGAACTCCCTGTCCGTGTGGTTCGTCTCGCACCCCTTCATTATGCGCGACAGCTCGGGTCCCGCGCTGCCCAGGGCCGTGCCATGCGCCATGCCGTTCTGAATTCTTGATGTGGAATAAACCTATTGGACGTGCGGGATCGTGCCGCTGCCCGGATGCGTAACAAGGAAGTGATTGCCGCTTTTCTCCACCCGCGGCCGGCTCTCTGCGCCGGGCCGGCGGGAGCGGGCAGGTGGCAGGCCTGCCAGTTGTCGGGCCGCCTGCAGAGATACATGCGGCGGTTCGAGGGCGCGGTCTGGAACCGTTCCGTCCGTGGCGCCACCGGTTCTGCCCATCTGCCCATCTGCCCACCCTAGATCGGGTCCCGGAGGTCTATAATCGTCACGGCCAACGGTTTTACACGATGGGATGGACGCGTTGGTATGAGGTATGAGGCAAGGTCGTATGCGGACGTGGGCGAGATCATGCATGCCGTGATGACTGAGGTGCTGGCCGACGGGTGGGAGCCCGATGTCATAGTGTCCGTGGAGCGCGGCGGGCGCGTGCCGGCCTGTATGGCCTTGGCGCACGCCAACACCGCGTGCGAGACGCCTGCCGAGCTGGCGCTGGTAAAGGCGTCAAAATACAGCGATTCCGGAAACGTCCTGCATGAGGTACGCGTAGACGAGATCAGGATGCCGCGGAGGGGCGCGTGCCGCATGCTGGTCGTCGACGACGTGCTCGAGACCGGCGATACGATGCGCGGCGTGGTGCGGAAACTGGACCGGTACGCGTCCGACATCCGTGTGGCTGCGGCGTTCAAAAAGTCGTCATACTCGGACAGGGACGTGATGGGGTACGCGGTGTACTGCGGCGAGGAGGTGGGTGACGACGTGTGGATCGTGCCGGAGTGGGAGGATGACGAATACCGGAAGCAGGAGGAGGCGTGCACACCACACCGGACTCGCGGGACTGGTGTCGGGGCGCGCCATGGAGCGACGCGGCGCCGACGACGACGACGACAACGACGGGCGGACGGGCAGTCCGTAAACGGTTTTAAATAGGCACCATATCAGGCGTTGCGTAATGATTGCCGAGGCGCAGCTTGCCGATTTGATAAAGGGCGCAAAGGAGCCCGAGGGGCAGAAGAAGCGCAACTTTACCCAGTCCGTGGAGCTTGTAGTCGCATTCAAGGACATAGACGTCAAAAAGGGGTTCGCGATAAACGAGACCGTGCAGCTGCCAAAGACCAGCTCCCCCGCGTCGGTCTGCGTGATAGCGGGGGGCGACATGGGCCAAAAGGCCAAGCAGGCAAACGCCGACGCGGTAGTGGGCGGCGACGAGCTTGACGGCTTTGCTGCAAACAAGCGCGAGTCGCGCAAGTTCATCAACAAGTACGACTTTTTCCTTGCCGACACGCAGATGATGCCCGCCGTCGGAAAGGCCCTGGGCCAGCTGCTCGGGCCCCGCGGAAAGATGCCGACCCCGGTACCGTTCAACGCTCCCATCGAGTCGTTTCTTGAGAGGTTCAGATCGTCGATCAGGGTGAGGACGCGCGCGTCGCTCTCGATATCGTGCAAGATTGGGGACGAGACCATGAGCGACGAGGACCTGGCGGTAAACGCCCATGCCGTGCTGGGGGCAATAGAGCGAAAGCTTCCAAACGGGGAGAAGAACATAAAGCGCGTGATGGTAAAGACCTCGATGGGCAGGCCGGTCAAGCAGGTACAGGAGGTCAAGAAGAGATTTGCATGAGAACAGGACCACATACTCGCCAAAGAAGACGCAGATGTATCAGCAGCTCCAGAGCCTTCCGAGGAGATACAGGGTGCTGGCGCTCGTAAAGCTTGACAAGGTGCGGGGGGCGCAGATACTGCCGCTGCGCAAGACCCTCAAGGACGACGTGCTGTTTGTGAACATAAAGGACAGGGTGGCAAAAAAGGCGCTCCAGGGGCTAGACATGCCCGGCATTGCCGGGATTGCAAAGGAGCTCGTGGGCCAGTGCATGCTGATGTTCACCGACATGTCGCCGTTCCGCCTCAACATGCTGCTCGGCAAGAACAAGATAATGATGGCCGCGCGCGGCGGGGACACCTCCAGCATGGACGTGGTGGTGCCCGAGATGAATACGGGGATCGCGCCCGGTCCCATGCTTACGGAGTTCAAGGAGGCCGGCATACCCACGAAGATAGACCAGGGCACGATATGGATATCAAAGGACACGACGCCCGTGCACAAGGGCGAGGTGATAAACGACAAGCTCGCGTCCATACTGGGCAAGCTTGACATAAAGCCCGTGGAGGCCGGCATATCGCTTTACGCGGCGCTCGAGGACGGGCTGGTATACGCCGAGGACGACCTGACGATAGACGTGGAGGCGTTCCGCGACTCTGTAATTGCGGCGCACCGGGAGGCGCTCTCGCTGTCGGTGGAGGCGGCCTATGTGACTCCGGAGAACGCCGCGCAGATACTTGCAAAGGCCTCGCAGCATGCGCGCTCGCTGTCAGTCGAGTCCGGATATCTCACGGACGAGACCCGGGAGCAGGTGCTGCAGAGGGCCGACGCCCGGGCAAGGGCCCTCGCGCAGAGCGCAGAAGGGTACGAGCCACAGTAGGGCCGCCGTGGATCCTAGTTCCGGACGCCTGCATTCCTACCGACCTCGTGCATCTCCGCTCCTCCCACTCTCATACGACGGTCACACCGCCAGCCGGGGATTCCTTCTCATGTGCTCTGATATGGTCCTGTAGTCCGACGCGGATATGGGCCTGCCGTAGTTTGCAAGCCCGCCGTGCAGGTGCAGCCCCACCCACCTGCTCTTTTTTGCAAGGTGCAGTGACGGCAGCATGCCCCGTATGGTCGCGGTCCCCGCCCTGACGCTCCTCATGCCCGCCTCGTCCGTAACGCGGACGGGCCACCTGCACGTGGGCTCGCGCCATTTTCCCGAGACCTCGAATATGCCGTTGAACCTGCCGGTGCCAAGCACGTAGAACGCGACGCGGTCTCCTCTCCTTATCTTGGAGATCTCCGGCACCGACGCGGTCGCGTACGCCCCGTTCCTCTCTATCGCGCGCCACATGCTGGGCGCCACTGAGAGTATCCATCTTCTTGCCCCGCCCTTGCCACCTGCAGGCATTGCACGTCATGGGTGCGTCCAGACTTTAAGGATGCTGATACGGCAGGCCTGCACGCCTGTGAAAAGGCTCCACGCGCCATTAGGTTGTGATAAATGAGTGTGTTTGTGGCGGTCGTCATCCAAAGAGTGATGAGAGTCCTTCCATGGCGGCCTCTTCAGTCTTGCCCTCTTCCTTTTTCTCTTCTTCCTTGGGGGCTTCGGCTGCCTCGCCTGCATCTGCCGCTCCCGCAGCAGGTGCAGCCGCAACTGCCGCGACCGGGGCTGCCTTTACGGCCTCGTCAATGTCGACGTCTGCCAGGGCAGCCACTAGGGACTTTACCTGTGCCTCGTTGACCTCTGCGCCCGACGCCTTTATGACAGAACTGACGTTCTCCTCGCTTACATCCTTTTGGAGCTTGTGGAGGAGCAATGCCGCATAGACGTATTCCATGTGTGTGGGGCGACGGAGGACGTTATATAAAATTATAGTGGGCGGCTCGGGGGGGGGGGAGTCAGTTGAGTATCTTCAGGCTCCTGCATACAGAGTATAGGGTGCGCTTTAGATGTTTGTCAGTCAGGGTGTCCATGCGGTGCTTTAGCACGCGCTTTGCCTCGTCCCTCTCGGGGCCAGGCGGCAGTGAGAGCACCTTGTTGAGGAGTTCTGGCAGAAACTCGCGGACCCACCCGTCAAGCATCAGGTATATGCGTGGGGGTATAATGTCGCACTTGTCCTCGTCAAGGTTCAGTATCTCGTTGAAGGTCTCGTACTCGACCCTGTAGATGAGCGCCAGTACTATGTTGTCGGGGGTCGGGTTAGTGAGTATCTCCCTTGAGCGCTCGCCCGTCTTGCCCTGCGCAAGCTTGTTCTTGAGGCCCACCGGGTTGACTATGATCCCGTTGATGCCTATCCTGCGGCCGTCCATGCCGGTGACCGTCCCGACCACAAAGTCCTTGAACTCGCCGTTCTGCCTGACTGAGAATATGTTTGTGCCCTCCTCAAGCTTTTTTGGACCCTTGCCGAACATGAGTCTGCTGCGCCTGCTGGACATTTAAAATTTGAGAATGTGCACTCTGCTTGGCGTATGGGCATAGATCAGGCACTCGACTACCGCCGCTGCTGCGTGCCTGCCGCTGCTGCGTGCCTGCCGCTGCTGCGTATGCCGCTACATCTGGCGATGATCTGATAATGGCAATTGGCACGGCGCGCTGTCTGCGGTCTTGCAGCAATGTCGTTGCCGACACACGCTGCCGACACGCACCTGCAAATTGACGGTATTAATACCGGGCGGCGGCAGCTGGGCTGTTGGATGGCAAAAAGGCCGAGATTCTGAGAGAGTTCTCCTCCGAGCCGGGCAGGTACTACGCCGTGGAGCTGTTCGCAGACGCCGGCTTTGCACGCGTGCCGTGTGACGTGTGCGGCAGGTTCTTCTGGACGCTTGACGCGTCGCGCACTCGGTGCCCCGACGACGCCGCCGACACGTACTCGTTTATCGGGGATCCCCCGACCGCGCGCAGGTTCGACTACGCCCAGGCCTGGGAGCAGGTGCGCGCCTATTTTGAGGCCAACGGTCACGCCGCAATCGGAAGGTACCCAGTGGTGTGCCGCTGGCGCGACGACCTCTACTTTACGATAGCGTCGATCGTGGACTTTCAGCGGGTGATGGGCTCCAAGGTGGTGTTCGAGTTTCCGGCAAACCCGCTAGTGGTGCCGCAGACCTGCCTGCGGTTCAAGGATCTGGAGAACGTGGGGGTTACGGGCAGGCACTTTTCCAGCTTCTGCATGGTGGGGCAGCACAGCGTGCCGGACATGGACGGCGGATACTGGAAGGACGAGTGCATCCGCCTCGACTATGGCATGCTCACGGGGCCGTTCGGCATCGCGCCGGAGGAGATCGTATTCGTCGAGGACGTGTGGGCCGGCGGCGGCTCGTTTGGGCCGTCCCTCGAGTATTTTGTCAGGGGGCTTGAGCTTGGAAACGCGGTGTTTACAGAGTTTCAGGGCGAGCTTGGGCGCCACACCACCCTTGACAGGCGCATAATAGACATGGGGGCGGGACTGGAGCGCCTTGCGTGGATCACCATGGGGACCCCCACCGCATACGACTGCTGCTTTGGCGGGGTCGACACCCTGATACGGAACGCGCTCGGCATTCCGGACGCGGATCCCGGGATGCTCGGGAACTATTACACGGAGGTCGCAAAGACGCTTGACCGGTTCGACGATCTCTGGGACGTGAGGAGGCGCGCCATGCGGGGGGCCGGCATATCCGACCGCGAGGCCTCGCAGGTGATAGGGCCCTTGGAGGACTCTTACATGATCGCCGATCACGTGCGCACCCTGATATTTGCAATATCCGACGGTGCGCTCCCAAGCAACGTGGGCGGGGGGTACAACCTGCGCATGATGATACGCCGGATAGGCGAGCGCATGCGCAGGCTCGGCGGCGCGTCGGGCGCGGTGGATCTGGACCGCCTGGTGGACGCACACATCGACTATCTGCGCGGGACATACCCGGAGCTGGACTCCAAGCGCGACGACATAAAGCAGATACTGCGCATCGAGACGGGGCGGTACGCCGAGTCACGCTCCATGATGCAGAAAAAGGTCGCAAAGGTGCAGAGGCGCGGGGGCCCTCCCGACGCGAAGGCCCTTGTCGTGCTGTACGACTCTGACGGGATAACCCCCGAGTACCTCGTCGAGCAGGGCGTCATATCCGAGGTGCCGTCGGACTTTTACTCCCGCATATCGGAGATGCACCAGTCGGAGAGAGGCGCCAAGGACGATGCCACCGCCGCAGATGTCCCGGACGGAATCCCGGACACGGAGCTGCTGTATTACAGCGACGATCCGCGCGAGTTTGAGGCCACCGTGCTGTGGTCGCGCGGGAACGTGGTGGTGCTAGACCGCACCTCGTTTTACGCGCGCGGCGGGGGGCAGGAGCCGGACCACGGCACTATAGACGGCCGCGCAGTGACAGACGTCCAAAACCACGCGGGCGTAATACTACACGTGCTTGAAGACGGCGGCGGCGACGACGACGGAGGTGAAACTATGACAACAGCAACAGCAGTAGCAGCGGCAGCAGCATCTGCCACCCCCGCTCCAAATGCAGGCAGCCGCGTCAGGTGCGTGGTTGACTCGGCCCGGCGCGACGCCATCACCAAGCACCATACGTCCACGCACATACTCAACACGTCTTCGCGCCGCATACTGGGCTCGTGGGTGTGGCAGCACTCTGCATTCAAGGATGCGGACCACGCCCGGCTCGATATCACACACCACTCGCCGCTCTCCGGACAGCAGGTGCAGGATATAGAGGACGCGGCCAACGCGATGGTGTCTGACAACCTGCCGGTCTCCATCAGCTACATGGAGCGCGGTGAGGCCGAGCAGAGGTACGGGTTCAGCATATACCAGGGAGGGGTCGTCCCCGTCAAGGCGGTCCGGATCGTGTCGATATCCGACGTGGACATAGAGGCGTGCGGCGGGACGCACGTGCCGGAGACGGGGCGCATCAAGAAGATCAGGATAACGCGCACAAAGCGCATACAGGACGGCGTGGTGAGGCTAGAGTTCGTGTCCGGGGACGCCGCATACCGGTACGAGGCCGAGCAGAGGCGCGCGGCAGAAGAGGAGCAAAGGGACGCGGCCATCAGGGAGGAGACCCGGCGCAGGCGCGACTCGAGCAAGGAGGAGGCCCGCAAGGCGATACCCGGCATCATGCGCGCCGTAAACGAGGCGGCTGCGGCCGCCATGTCCGGTGCCGCGGAGGGCGACGCGGCCGCAAACGGCATAACTGCGATCGACGCGCCCGAGGGCGTGCGCGTATTCGTGGGATGGCCCGCGCCGAATGAGCGGACCGACGGCCGCGATGACACGTCCTCCGAATCCCCGTCCGTCGGGCGGGCAGATGACCGTGTCGTAGCGTGCGTGGTGCGCGACACGGAGCGCGGCGAGCACTTTCACACGAGCCTCGGCAAGAGGATGGCAAAGGAGATGCCGTACTCTGCATACGTGGGATTCTTTGCGGCGGGGCCCACGGTGCGCGTCGTTGCATATGCGGGCGCCGGCGCCGTGTCGCGTGGCATCGACGCCTCTGAAATCGCGGCAGCAGCGTCCGCCGTCCTGGGGGGTGGCTCGAGCCGCAACGACGCCGCGTTCTCGCAGGGCGGCGGCACGAACACCTCGAGCATCGAGGAGGCCGCCGGGGCCGCCGAGTCTGCCATACGCGGCATGCTGTCGGGGGCCGTCGCCGGTGACCCGTGAGCGCCGCCCACGGTGAACGCAATGATGACATTATACTGGGGGCGTAATGGTAATGACGACAATGGCAATGGTAATAATGACTGATCCGAGCGCCACAACTACAGTGATAAAACGCGGATCTGGACGGAGGATCGTACGGAATGGCCCCTGACACCACCACCACCTCTACTCCTGCACCCGGAAAGAACGGCCCCGACTGGTGGCAGTCAGTCGAGTCCGCATGCCAGAAGGGATGGGCCGACTCCAAGGCGTTTGAGGCCGAACCCGACGACTCGCGTCCAAAAAAATTCGTCACGGTGGCGTACCCCTATCCGAACTCCCCGCAGCACATAGGCCACGGCAGGACGTACACGCTTGCCGACGTGCACGCTCGCTTTTGGCGCCTGAGGGGATACAACGTGCTGTTCCCCATGGGATTCCACTATACGGGCACCCCCATACTCGGAATGTCCCGGCGGGTGCAGGACGGGGACGCGGAGCTGATCGGAAACCTCCGCGACATCTACGGAGTGCCGGAGAGTGACATAGAGACGTTTGCAGACCCCCTTGCCATCGCGCGCTACTTTCACAACGAGATCAAGATGGGCATGAAGGAGATGGGTTACTCGATAGACTGGAGGCGCGAGTTTACCACCATAGACCCGGCGTACTCCAAGTTTGTAGAGTGGCAGATCTCGACCCTCCGCAGGCTGGACCTGATAATACAGGGCTCGCATCCGGTCGGGTGGTGCCCAAAGGACCAGAACCCCGTCTCGCAGCACGACACGCTGGGCGACGTGGAGCCGGCGTTCACCGAATATGTCATGATAAAGTTTGCCGTGGGCGACTATACGGTGCCTGTCGCAACGCTGCGGCCGGAGACCATATTTGGCGTGACGAACCTGTGGGTCGACCCCGACACGCCGTACAGGAAGGTTGCAGTATCGAGGGACGGTGATGGCGAAGATGACGGAGCAAAGGCGGAAAAGTGGGTTGTAAGCGCCGAGTGCGCGTACAAGCTGGGGTTCCTGGGATATGACGTACGTGACGAGGGAGAGATTGCCGGTTCTGACCTGGTGGGGGAGATGGCATCGGAGCCGGTGCTGATGTCTCAGCAGCAGCAGCAGCAGCAACAACAGCAGCAGCAACCGCGCAGCAACGGCCCGGGCCGCCGAATCCCCGTACTGCCGGCCAAATTCGTAGAGCCCGGCACGGGCACCGGGATTGTAATGTCCGTTCCCGCCCACGCGCCATACGACTGGCAGGCGCTGCAAGACCTCCGGAACGGACGCGACGGTGACGGCCGTATCTCGCAAGGGTCTTCTGCCGCGGCGGCCTCCATCCTGCCAATCTCGATAATCCGCACCGACGGGTACGGTGACGTCCCGGCAGCAGACGCCGTGTCTGCCATACCCGACTGCGAGGGACAGTCGGATCCCCGGCTGGAACCCGCCACCAAGGAACTGTACTCCAAGGAGTTCTACGAGGGCGTGATGAGCAGGGACGGCCCGACTGCCCAGTTCGGCGGCATGCCCGTCAGGGAGGCCAAGGACGCGGTGGGCGCGTGGCTTGCCGGCTCCGGATGCGCGGAGACGTTTCTGGAGATTGCCGACGCGCCCGTGCGGTGCAGGTGCGGCTCTGAGTGCGTGGTCAAGGTCCTAAACGACCAGTGGTTCCTCAACTACGGCAGCCCCAAATGGAAGGAGGCCGCCCACGAATGCCTCGACGGGATGGACATACTGCCTGACGAAATACGGCAGGAGTTCGCGCACGTGGTGGACTGGCTCCACGAGCGCGCATGCGCAAGGCAGCACGGGCTCGGCACAAAGCTGCCGTGGGACGACAGCTGGATTGTAGAGAGCCTGTCCGACTCGGTGATATACATGGCGTACTATACAATATCCCGGTTCGTCAACGACGGGACGGTAACCCCCGAGCAGATGACGCCCGAGTTCTTTGAGTACGTGATGGCGGGCCGGGGGCGGAACACCGGCGATGCCGGCGGCGCGGGCCCCCGGTTTGGTGCCGACCATGACGAAAATCTGGATGCCGCAGTGGCAAAGTGGCGCTCAGAGTCGGGAATCCCGGACGACGCGCTCGAGGTGATGCGCCGGGAGTTCGAGTATTTCTATCCCGTCGACTACCGGCACTCGGGCCGGGACCTGGTGCCGAACCACCTGACGTTCTTTGTGCTGAACCACGTGGCAATATTTTCCCAGAAGATGTGGCCCCGGGGAATAGTGGTGAACGGTTCCGTTCTCATGGACGGCTCCAAAATGTCAAAGAGCATGGGGAACATAATACCGCTCCGCAGGGCCATACGCGAGTTTGGGGCCGACCCCATACGGCTTGCCATAATAATATCGGCAGAACTGCTGCAGGACGCGGACTTTAACATGGAGTCGGTGCACGGGATGCGCTCCAAGCTTGAGGCAATGCATGCAGAGTGCGCCAGGCTGGGAGGAAGAGGGGGAGAAGGAGGAGGAAGAGACTCGACAGACTCCGGTGACGCGGACTCCCTGAACACATCCTCTGGCAGCGGCGGCGCGGCCGACTCCGGAGGTGCCTCGGACACCCATCAAAGCGCCGCCTCGTCCCCCGAGGACGCATGGCTGCTGTCTAGGATACGGCAGATCATCTCGTCTGTAAGCGAGTCGATGGAAAAGATGCGACTCCGCGAGGCGCTACACCTAGTGCTGTTTGAGGCCGAGTCCGTGCTGCAGTGGCATGCCAGGAGAGCCGCTGCAAAGCGCCGCCCGGAATCCGATACGCACGACATCCTGCACGCTGTAATGACTGCCCGGGTGACCATGTTGCAACCGTTTGCACCCCACGTGACGGAGTCGATGCGGGCGGCGCTCGGCTATTCGCATGAGGATCGGGCCATGGCCAGATGGCCCGTACGTTCCGGCCTTGGGCCGTCCGACCACATTGCGCTGCAGGCCGAGTCCCTGCTGAAATCCGTGCTCGATGACATCGCAAGCATCCTAAAGGTGACAAAGATGACCCCGTCCAGAATCATCCTGTACGTGTCAGGCGACAGTAGCCCAAGGCGCGCCATATACCAGAGCGTGCTGCAGTCGGTACTCGGAGGGCAGTCGTCCATGAAGCAGGTCATGGGCGAACTGATGTCTGGATCCTGCGCCGCATACGCCAAAAAGATGCCGGATTATGTGCAAAAGGCCATAACCGACGTACTATCAGATCCCGTCATAATAAGGGAGGCGCGGTTGACCGCATTGAGCGTCTACCCGGAGACACGCTTTGCATTCTCGGCCGAGGACACAACACGAGAGGCGCGGTTGACCGCATCTAGCCCCACTGGTGACGATGACGATGATGATATTACTACAAGCGGTCCCGATTATATCGCGGGCCGAAAATCCTCCTTTTCGGAATCCAACTTCCTTGCATCCGAACTGCCCGGGATTGCCTCTGCCTCGTTTGAGGCCAAGGTGGACGTGTACCTGGCAGACGGCCCTGATCTTTACGACCCAAAGTCCAAGGCGCGCCACGCACGCCCGTTCAAGCCTGCCATATTCATCGAGTGACGGCCGGCCCCCGGGGAAAATCATAATATCCTGCCAGTCCCATGTCCTGCCATGGCAAAAAGGCGCCAGATTCTCGTAATAGGGCACAATACAAACGGCTGCACCCCGCGGCACGAGGATGCCGCCTACGAGGTGGGTGCGGCAATCGCCAACTCGAACTCCGTGCTGATTACCGGCGGGCTGGGGGGCGTGATGGAGGCCGCATCGCGGGGCGCAAGCGAGGCGGGCGGACTGTCGGTGGGAATACTGCCGCAGGACGACGCGTCGTTTGCAAACCCCTACTGCGACGTGGTGATCCCCACCGGGATGGGACTGACGCGTGACTTTCTAAACGCGCTCAGCGCCGACGGCATAATCGTCGTAGGCGGGGGCTCCGGCACCCTGTCCGAGGTGTGCGCCGCGTACATGCACAAAAAGCCGATGGTCGCCATAAGGGGCATGGGCGGCTCAGTCGCCCCGTACGTGGACGGCTATGTGGATCATAGGAAAAACGTCATGATCGAGGGCGCCGACACGCCCCGGGAGGCCGTGTCTGCAATCCTGCGGATGATTGAATCCGCCTCCGGTTGATGCACTGATGCCGGCCACTCGCAAGATGACAAACGGGCGCCATGAGAAGAAAGGGCGGGGTGCTGTGATGGCTAGGGGAATAACGGTGAACTGTACCAGCGTCTACTTTTCTGCCAGCAGCGGGTCGGGCCTGTAAAACTCGCCGTACTCGGACGCAAGCGCCTCCAGCTCTGATGCTATCTTGCCCAATCCGATGTCCCTTGCGGTCTCAAAGAGCGGCTTTTTGAGGCCCAGCCCCAGGACGGCCGCCCTCTCTATCTCCGACTCGTCGCTTGCCCCGTTTGTGATCAGCCATGCCGCGTTGTTGACTATGTTGGCCGCAAGGTGCGTATAGTCGCATTTGTCTGCCAGCTCTTCGGACAGCTGCACCCTCTCGTACTTGTCATCCGAGTACTTGTAGAACCCCTCGCCTGACTTTTGGCCCAGGTTGCCGGCATCAAACAGCTCCGCTATTCGCGGGTGCGGCCTGATCACCTTTTTGTCACGCAGGTGCATCTCCGCAGTGGCCTTGTGTATGACGTCCATGCCGGTAAAGTCCGCGAGCTCGAATATCCCCATGGGAAAGCCCATCCTGAACTTTACCGCCGAGTCCACCTCCTCCTTGGTGGCCCCGGTGCGGTCCATCACGTAGCAGGCCTCGTGCACCATCGGTATGAACAGCCTGTTTATTATGAACCCGGGCACGTCCCTCCTGCACGTCACCGCCTCCTTTCCGAGGGACTTTACGAGGTCCTTGGTCATGCGTACGACGTCCTGCGAGGTGGACTCCCCCGGTATGATCTCCACCAGTTTCATGAGCTGGGGCGGATTGAAAAAGTGCACCCCAATGAACCTGTCCGGCCTCGAGGTGGCTCCAGCAATCTCGGTAATTGGAAGCGTGCTCGTGTTTGACGCGAACACCACGTCCGGAGCCGCCGCCCGGTCCAGCTCGGCGTACACCTTTTTCTTCAGGTCCATTATCTCCGGCACCACCTCTATGACCATCTGCGTCTCACTCACCGCCTCTTCTAGGTCGACTATCGGGCTTATCCTTGCAAGCGCGGCGTCCGCCTCCTCCCGGGTCATCTTTCCCTTTGAGGCCATCTTCTGCAGGCTCCACTCTATCTTTTCCATGGCCTTGTCAAGGAACTTCTGCTCTATGTCCCTGAGCGCGACGTCGTATCCGGCAGTCGCCGCCACCTGCGCGATGCCGTGCCCCATAACCCCCGAGCCCAGTATCGTGATCCTCCGGAGCGCCATGTCCCCCTCTCCCCTGCGCATCCTTTATAATGTATCTCAGGGTTTTTTGACGTATGGGGCTGTTCGGACGTCGTAACAAAGACGACGAGTCCAAGACACGGTGCGACGTGTGCGGCACAGAACTCCACGCGCCGGAGCGACTCAAGCGCCACATGAAGAAGGCCCATGGCAACGTGCCTGAAAAGAAGATGGATCCAAACTCGGACATCGGCGGCGGCATGTGGTAGTGGACGCCGCACTTGATTGTGGCGGGACGTCACGCGCCGGATCGTTCTTGGTAGCCGCGGCGCTCTCAGCGCATGAGCCACGTCCAGTATCTGGCAAAGATCGACGGCTTGCTGTGGAACTTTACTGTCGCCTTGCTGCCTTGCTCCTCGAGCCCCCGCTGAACGTGGTCCAGCAGGGCCCTCTCGTCCCTTGCCCTCTCGTCCCTTGCGTGCATGTACTGTACTGTATCCCTGACAAAATCCTCCCGCACGTGTACGCCAAAGAACCACCATCCCATTGCAAGCTGCGCCTCTGCGTCAAGCCTGTATCCGCCCCCTTCGCAGTGGGCCGCCCCGCCGAGCTCGTCTAGCATTCTTCTGATTCGGGGGGCGTCTGCATCCAGGTCCCTTGTAGCCACCTCGAAGAGCCGGATCCATTGCATGTGTGGTGTGGGGGGACATGTGATTTAAGATATCCTTGCGCCTGCGCGCACCCCATTGCGGTTTTTCAGTCTTGAAAATGACTTTATAGAGTGGGCGCACCGCACGCGCATGGACTGCATATTCTGCCAGATACTGTCGGGCCAGATTCCCTCAAAGAGGCTCACCGAGTCCCGGCACTGCATCGCAATACTTGACGCATTTCCGCTTGCGGCCGGACACGCGCTTGTCATATCAAAAAAGCACAGTCCAAAGGTGCAGGATCTGGATCGGACGGAGATCTCCGATCTCTTTGCAACGGTGCAGGCGATGGCATCCAGAATCGAGTCCGCCATGTCGGCCGACGCGATGATTACCGTACACAACGGGCCGGACGCGGGACAGGTGATACCCCACGTCCACGTCCACGTAATCCCGCGTACTGCCGGTGATCGCGCGGGACACATACCAGACCTGTTCCATGGCAGCGCAACAGAGGCGCCCGGATACGACGCCGATGCGCTGCACGCCCTGTTAAAGGACAACGATTAGCCACCCCCTGAGGCGTCCCCGACGCCATGGGATGCTGCGGCTGCGCTGCGCATAGGCACGGGCGTCTGGCGTCAGTGCGGAAACAGTCTCTCATGCGTGTCCACGTTCTCCACCCTTATGGCCTTTGTGGGACACGTCTCGGCCGCGTTCATTATCTTGTTTATGCCCGCTCCCCTGGGGTTGATTACAGACGACTTTGGGTTCATCATGCTCTGCTTGTTTATCTCAAATACGTCGGGGGCTATAATCTCGCAGCTGCAGCATCCTATGCAGAGGCTCTCGTCCACATCCACGGACAGGTTGGGCTGCCTGTTGGGCTCGGACGCTTTCTCGTATTCGCCGTTCCTGCCGCCGGCGTCCACCTTGGCGTTGTAGTCCTCCCAGAACTTTCTTTCATACTCTTTCCAAAAGTCGGGATCCTCGTCCTCGATGTGCTTGGTGAACTTGCTCCAGTCCTGCTCTGGGATCGTGCCGTCCTGCGGGCCTGCCCCCCACTGGGCCCTGTTTCTTTCTCCGGCACCGCCCGGCTCCCCCCGATGCCGGTATTGGGAACCGGGTTCGGCACCGTTGCCGCTGCCCCTTCTCCCCCCCTTCATCGCCGCGTCGCTGTACTCTCCCGCGCCGTCGCCGGTCTTGGCGGCTGAAGTATGGCCGTCGCTTTTGAGATGGTTGTACGCCTCTGTTATTCTCTTAAACTCGCTCCCGTCCCCACTGTTGCGGTCCGGATGCAGCTCGAGCGCCATTCGGCGGTATGCGGCCCTGATCTCATCCTGTGTGGAGTCCTTGCTGACGTTGAGGGTGCGGAGGGCTTGGTAGGTGTTCACAGATGTTGTTGCTGCATACTGGGTTAAAAGCGATTACCCAGTAGGACATCTCGGCAAGCTGCAGTCTGGCTTGTCCTTGCGCTGCTATTACAAATCCTGCCGGTTTGGGGACGATCTTGATGGGCGCGGTCCGCGCCGCAAGGCGGCGCGTCGAATCCGACACTTCCCTAGTTCGGTTGTGCGCCCGCGGCTTGGCGCCCGCGTACATCCGGAAGAGCACCACGGGCCGGCTGGCCTGGGCATGGACGGGCAGATGAAATCCCATCCCAGTGCGCGCCGCCTGAAATCTATTTAACGTACGTGGACGGTCACGAGCTATGGCCGAAAGCTATGCCTCGTCCACTGATGTTATAGTGCTGCGCCCCATGATGGACGAGGCGGCGGCAAGGGCGCTCATCGAACGCAAAAAGCAGTCGCTGTTTGGATCCCTCTTGTCGCAACCAAAGGCGGGCGCGGTGCGTCTGCAGAAGATCCAGCTGTCATACGAATGCCTGCGGACGGTATCCGGCAGGTACGAGGCCGACTACATGCGCAACGCCACCTACACCATCACCGTGGACAAGTCCGTGAGGCGCGTGGTGGTGGGCGAGACTTCATTTGGCCTGCGGCGGCAGTCGCGCCTCAAGAAGGCACTCTCGCCGCGGCGTGGGAAGAACAAGATCGACCTAGACCTCCAGGAGCACGTGGCATTCGACTCGTCCCTTGAGATTACGTTTGATACGGCCGGAAACGAGATCAAAATGCCAAAGTACAAGGTGTCGCCGGAGACCACCGAGGCGCGCCCCGAGTCCATCATAAACGACGAGGCCCTTGCAAAGAAGCCGTCCCTCGAGCGCGAGGACGCCGTCTCAATACTGGAGGGGCGACTCAAGTCCCCCCTCGAGCCTGACATTGAGGACCTGTCTGAGCAGTTCGACCTTGGCTCCATAGTGGAGACGTACGTGCCCATATTCGAGGCCCGCGTGCGGGGGCCTGACAACAAGGCGGCAATCATCCGCATTGATGCGGCGCGCAAAAAGATCATCTGATGCCGCGAAAATTCCGCGAGCGTCAAAGCCACTGGTTACTGATGGCGGTGGCGTTGACGACGGTGGCGGCGGCGGCAATAACCCTAATGACGGCTGCATGGTGATTGTGGCGGCAATGGCCGCGACGGCAATGCGCAAACTTGCACGCGGCCTGGAAAGGCGCTGACCTGACGCAGGCCGCCGTCACCGCCGCGCACACCCGGTGCGGCCGCATCCGGGTGCGCCTGGGGCTGCGCCGCCCTCTCCTTTGTGGGCGGCACCGGCCAACACCATCACTGTATTTATTGGGATGCCGCCGATTTGCATCATTGAAGATTGCGGTAATGGGCATGGGGGTGGCAGGCTCCTACCTGATGGCGCGCCTGGCCGGCACCGGCCACGACGTGGCCGGGTACGAGATGATGCCCGAGGAGCGCCACGACTCCATATGCGCCTGGGGGACCATAAGGCCCGTCCTTGAGGAGTTCTGCTCAAAGGTGGGCGTGGACTTTGGCAGGTTCCTGATACACGACGGCAGGCAGATGAGCGTGCGCATGAACAACGGCGTCGGGTTCGACATCGGGCTGCACGGCCTGTGCACCTACAACAAGCTGGGGCTCATAAAGGAGTTCATAAAGGACGCGGACGTCACGTACGGCAAGCCCCCCGCCCTCGGGGATCTGGAGTCCGAATATGACGTGATCGTGGACTGCACGGGCTTCCACAGGGCCTACCTGCCAAAGCTCGAGAAGGACTTCTTCCTGCCCACGTACGAGTACAAGGTCGAGTACGAGGGGGGCGTCCCGTATGACGACTTTTACATCGAGCCGTTCCCCGGCATGTCCGGCTACTTTTGGTACTTTCCGCTCGGCGAAAAATGGGCCCACGTCGGGGCGGGCGACTACAACAAGAACCACGTAAAGGCCACGGACGCCTTTCTGAAAAAGCACGGGGGCAAGATACTGCAGACAAAGGGCAGGCCCATCAGGCTTGCCACCCCCAACAAGTGCAAGCCGTTTTACAGCGGCAAGGTGGTCGGCGTGGGCGAGTCGATCGGGACCGTATACGCCCTGCTCGGCGAGGGGATCATACCGTCGATGCAGTGCGCCGAGATATTCCTGGAGAACATTGGGGACTTTGCCGCGTACGAGAGGGCCGTCGACGAGCACTACAAGGTATACTCCAAGGTGTTCAACTTTGTGCACTCAAAGATACGCAAGGACTTTAGCCTTGTGAGGTCGCTGCCGGACTTTATCTCCATATTCAGGTACATGAAAAAGCACGAGGACAGGTTCGGGATGGACATACGCATGGCGGACCTGATAAAGGTCGCCAAGGCCTGACCTCACATTATGGACGAGCAGCCGAGGGACTCGCGCTCAGTCCTGGCAGACGCCAGGTTGTAGTCCCGTATTATAACAGAATAGTCCTCTATCTCCGGCATCATACCGGCCGTGCTGTCTGCCAGGTAGAACCCCGGGCAGTCCCCCGTGAACTGGTACGTGGCATGTATCCTGGCAGCCCCGCCGTCGTTCTGGGTCCAGGTGGTAAACGGGTACAGGTAGCACACGCCGGGCCTCGAGGGGTGCATGCTGCATCCCCCCTCCTCGTCTAGGAACCTGCACGGTATGCGCGTCCCGTCTTCTGACGCGGTCTCGCCCTCCTTCCGCTTGAGGTTGATCGTGGTCATTACGGTCTCTTGGCCGCCGCCTGCCCCGCCCCCCGACGAGTACGTGGCAGTTATGGTCTCCTTCCTGACGAACTCTGATGTCTTTGAATACTTGAGGCCCGCCCCTATCACGATCAGGTCGTCGGCCGTAAGCGGCAGCCTCCCCTGCCTCTCGCAGCAGTTGTGGCAGTCCGGCCACAGGCACTTCCACAGCACGTACCTTGAGTGTTCGTTGAGGTACGGTATGTGGAACGTCACGCCGCCGTGCGTTATGACGTGGTCCGAGACGTCGCCAGTCCTTCCCAGCATGAACTCTTCGAGGACGGGATCCACGCTCCAGTCCTTTTTGAGCAGCTCAAGCGAGTCTGCAATCTCCTTCTGCTCTGGGGATGCGTACCCCTGGCGCGCGTCGTGCTGTGGCATGCGTCTTGTGGGGGGGAGGTTTGCGTTATAATGGTTGCCAGACGGATGCATGCGCCGCGATTCGCCGTCCTGAAAATGTACATAAAGCGGTTGCAAAACATTATATGTTTTTTTGACGGCGTACGTCCGGTAGCCCGATAGTCTAGTTCGGTCAAACCCATCGGGCCAAGGATTCTGCCCTCTGGATCTCAGGAGAGGATAGGCAGAGACGGCAGTTCGAATCTGCCTCGGGCTACTGTTTTGCACTCATGACGCCCGCGCGGCCGCGGCATTCCCCGGGGATAGTCTGGGCTCTGGCCGTTTCTGGGCCCGGGTCATCTCGACGCCTGCGCTATCCTCTCAAGCTCGTTCTTCTTTTTTACCGACGGGGCTGCCGGGTCGTTTGCGGCTGCCATCATCAGCTGCTCTGCCATGTGCTCTTCTATGGGCTTTGGGTTTGAAAAGGTGGCCTCTTTTATCGCGTCGGAGATGAACTTTAGCGCGAGGTCCACCCTGCGTATGGGGGCAACGTCGACTGAGACGTGGTATACGGTCCCGCCGTATACTATCCTGGTGGTGTCCTCGTTGGGGGCGGAGAACTCGACGGCCCTGACAAGCACCTCGACGGGGTTCTTGCCGCCGCTCTTTATGTTAATGATGTCAAACGCGGATTTTACCGTGTTGAGCACCTTTGTCTTCTTGCCGGACATCCTGCCCGTGTTCTTTGCGTACTTTTTCCCAAAGTGCATCGTCTTGTTCATGAGCCTCTCGACGATGTTGGCATCGGCCTTGTTGAAGCGCTTTAGCGCGGATCTGCCAAACGTGTGCGGCATAATCTGCTTCCTGAGCGATATGGCCGTCTTGAGGCCGGGATCCACTATCTCTATGCCCGAGACGTCCCATTTGCGGAAGACCAGCATGTCTTGGGGCTCTGGAATCCTGGCCTTTTTCTGGGAGGCGGACTTTTTGGGCTTGCCGCCGTCACCCTTGGGCTCTGTCGGTGCCGCGCTCTCCCCTGCGGCGTCCGGCGTGTCTGCGGGAGATTCTGTTGCCACCGGTGCTGCTGCTGCTGCTGCTGCTGGTGCCTCCGCCGCGTCTTTGCCCTGCTCGCCGCCGCTGTCCACTTTCTCCTCGTCTGCTGCCATAATCAACCACGTCCTAGCGCCTGGGCTTTTCCTTTTTGCCTATCACAAGCTCGTGCAGTGATGTGCCGTTTACCTTGAATACCTTGAACCTCACGCCCGGCAGGTCGCCCATGGCACCGCCTTGGGTGGCCCCCATTCCGTGTATGTGGACCTCGTCGTGCTCGTCTATAAAGTTCATCGCGCCGTCACGGGGCAGGAACGCAGTCACGGTCTTGCCATTCTTTATGAGCTGCACCCTGATGCACTTTCTCACCGCCGAGTTGGGCTGCTTTGCAGCTATGCCTACCTTTTCAAGGACTATTCCGCGCGCCTGCGGGGAGCCCCCCAGCGGGTCGGCCTTTTTGTCTATGCCAAGCTCTCGGCGCTTGTACGTGGATATGGACCATCTCTGTCCCTTCTTCTTGGCAGTCAGGACCCTTCCTGCAAACAGGCCGAGCGGTGATTTTCTCATTGCCTACAGCTCCATGGCCGCCCTTTCGGGGCCGTTTATTAACACGTGGGTGATGCCAAAGTACCTCTTTGCAAGCATTCTTGCCTTTTGGGCGTTTCTGCCCTCCCTGCCCACCACGATGCCTTTCTTCTGGGGGTCGACCGTAACTACCGCTTGCTTTGTACCGTCGTTGCGGCTTGTCATTTTTACGTCCATTACCAGCTTTGGATTGAGTAGGTTTGAAAGGAACTTTGTGGGATCCGCGTCAAACTCGACGAGCTCGACGCTCTTTTTTATCATGTTCTGCAGCGACTTTATGTGCATCCCGCCCTTTCCGATGGCCAGCCCCATCTTGCCGGTGCTGACTATGAATATGACGCGGTTCTGGTTTTCTTCTTCGATGCAATCCTTTGCAGTCGCGCCGGTCACGTTCTGAAAGAGTGACATGAGGCGCATCTGTTCGGTGGATAACTTTATTGATTGTGCCATGAAAAATACCTGTCTACCTCTGATGATAACGCGATTTGGCAATATTATTTAAAGCTTGATTGGCCGCCATAGTCGTCATATTCGTACGCCCCGCACTAGGATCCTTCCGCGTCATGCCCCCTCATCCTTTGTTATCTCGTTGACGTTGATCTCTGCAAGTGGGGAGAATGCGACTGCCGACGTGCGGAACTGCAGGCCGCACAACCTGCCTAGGGCCACCGACGTGCCCTCAAAGATGACTGCCGGTATGCTGTTCTTCTCTGCTTCTTGTATTATGCTGCTGGCGTCGGCGTCGCCTGACGCTGATGCCGCGGAATCCGCGGACCTGGACACCACCACAAGCTTGGAGTCCTTGAGCGCCCCGAGCACCTGCTTTACGCCCAGCGTGAGGTTTCCCTCCTTGGAGGCGTCCTTCAGGGATTTTTCTAGCGCCTTGTTCACAGGCCGCATTACCCGCGCAGGTGATTTATAGCTTGAGAATTGGGATGCCCGCGTGGGTTGCCGCGCGTCTGACGATCATGCTTTTTAGTGGCGCGCTTGCTGTACGCGCATGAATGACGCGATTCTGAAAAAACTACGTGAAAAGGCGGCCGAGACAGAGTCAAACCGTGACGAGGTGTGCAGGCTTGCACGGCTGGTTGCCGCGGGGCTGGGGGATGAAGGCGCCGATAGTGGTTACGGTGGCGCCACTGCCGCTGCCGCTGATACGGACCGCATTCATTACGTTGCGGCAGGCATTGCTGCAGGAAGGCTGTACAACGCGTTTTATTATCAGACCCGGCGCCAGCTGCGCAGGGATCCGACCCCAAAAGAGTTTGAGGAGTTTGCAGATCTCATGCAGAAGCACGGTTGGTGGCGCGACGCGTCAGCCCTCTGCTAGGGCGACGGCTTGTTCCAGCTGACCACCTGTATTGCAGGGGTTCCGGGAAGCTTTACGCATGCGGCTTTTAGCGCCTTCTTTGCCGCCTCGCGGTGGTCGTCCCCGTTGACGTACAGTTCCATTATGCACTGTCCCTGTTTGACCCTTGCGCCCAGGCTGGTCGCCTTGCCCCAGGCCCTGCGCATGCCCTCCTGAAGCCTGTCTGCTCCTGCCGCGGCTATCATCTTGTTCTCGCGCAGGAGGTTGTGTGGATATATCCTCAGGCGCGAATAGTATCCCGTCTCGCCGGTCGTCTTTTCCAGCGTCTTGTTTGCGGCCAGTCGGGTCGATTCTATTGCCATGTGCCTGATCTGCATGCTCTCGTTTATGAGCAGCTGGACGCAGTATTGGTACGTGCCCCTTTTGCCTCCCTGGAACTTTGCTATCTTTATCTGCGGCTTTCCCTTTATGTACTCCTTGCGCGTAAACGGCTGTCCTGTGCCGTTGCGGTAGTTGGCCCCGTGCATGCACTGGCCGTCTGATCCCCTTATTTTAACGGTTAAGGAAGCGGCGGAGGGTGAAAGGGAAGGGGAAGCGAGGGGCGGCTATGAGTATCCTGGGGAATCCCGGGTGTTTCCGACACCGATCATCGCGCCACGCGGCGCATGCCGCGGACGCTGCTGAATCCTGCCAGTCTTGCGCCAAGACGGCACCGGTGGCGCAATCTCCGGCGCGAGTGCTAGAACCTGCTCTTCTCTATGGTTATGGTGCCCTTCATCCAAGGATGGGGGGTACAATGGTAGGTCACCACCTGCGGCTCGGTGAACAGGAACTCGTACTCGTCACCTGGCATCATCACACCATCTGTGCCAAAGTCGCCGCTGTACGAGTCTGCATGCCTGTGGTCCGGCGTGACCGTGTGCGCCGTACTGTCGCTGTTTGTCCATTTGACCAGGTTGTCTATGGTCAGGTATGCGGTGGGGCTGTTTGGTATGTAGTTGTCGTTGCCTTCGATGAGGGCGCCCTCTACAATGTCGATCACAAGCATCTTCTCGGGATGGAGTATGTGTTCTGATACGGACGGTTTTGCAAGCGATTCCGGCAGGTAGTACGAGGTGTAAAAGACTGTGGTGGCCGACAGCGCGACTATCAGCGCAATCACTCCCACTCCGTACGCGTGGCTTGATGTTGGGGATGCCTCTGCGCTCATCTACGTATCCAAGGCATCCTGTGAGATATTTTAAGCTTGTTTGCTGCAGGCGTGCGGGCGCCTGCGGTCGGTCCTTTTCTGCCGCATCGATCTGCCCGCACCCGCGGCACGGCCTTGCAAGCCCTCATACGCTGCCACACTTAATATGGAATCTGCTCAAATGCTGTTCCAGTGAACGACGAGATCAACGTGGGGGGAAACATACAGGGAACGGTCGTAATGTCGCCAACCCCGTCCTCCGCGTCGCCGTTGCCGCGTCCGTGCATTACGGATGCGCAGGCGGTGCACGAGCTGGTTGAGAAGGGGTTTGGCTGGACTGACAGGCAAAACGGCGGTGGTGATGACGATGCCGATGCCCGGCTGTTTCTTGAATCCTTTGAGGCCCTGTATCTGATGCACACGGACCGGCTGACACTCTTCCGCTCAAAGAGGCCCTTGACGTTTGAGGCGTTTCTGAGCATGTGCCGCAGGCATGACCCTGACGTATTGACGCGCTTTCTCATATACCGGGATCTGCGCTCCCGCGGCTACGTGGCAAAGGACGGGTTCGGGTTCGGCGCCGATTTTCGCGTGTATGAGCGTGGGCATTTCGGGCAAAAGGGCTCCAAGATTCTTATCTTCGGGCTTGTCGAGGGCAGGCCGGAAAAGATGGTGCATTTGCAAAAAAAGATACGCGAGATAACCAAGATGGGGAAGGAGCCCATAATGGCAGTCGTGGACAGGCACGGCGAGATCATATATTATCGCATCGGCACGGTCGAGTTTAGGGAGAACAAGGGCCGCGTTTTACAAGACTTGCTGCGCTGACGCCCCTGTACCGGTCACTCACTCACTCACTCACTCACTCACTCATGCATGAGCCATTCTTTCCAGTATTTCAGGTAGCCATTTTTCGCCGCGTACTCAAAGCCGTGCACGTCTATGTGCTTGACCCTGTTGCGCCAGAGCCTCTCAAATATCTGCATCTTGCGCTTTACCCTTGTGGCATCGCCCCACGACGTAAAGACCTCTATCGACTCGAACTCCTTCTTATTTATGTCAAAGGAACTCTTTGCCGTGCTTACGTAAGCTATCACGTGGCCGTGACTGTCCCTGTATATGCCAAGCTTTTCGGAGAACTTGTCGCTGATCTTTATGTCATTTGAGATGCCTATCTTGAGCTCTATTTGGCCCCTTTCAAAGGCCCTGCGCACGAGCCGTAGCTTTTCGTCTTTTATGTTCCTCTTCTCAAACGGGTTCCTTGACTTTGAGAGCAGCACTGTAAGGAGATCCAGATCAGCCGGCCTGAACCTGTGCCCCGCCATCAGCCTCATCTTTGCGGCGCCCTGCCTGAAATTGTCATATACGTCAAATACCGTCTTGAGCATGTCGATTGACAGGTATTCTATGCACCTGTCGTATTCGACGCACTTGCTAAAGCATGGTATGAAAAAATCCTCGACGAGGTCGTCCTCGTCTGAGCGGTACTCTTCTTTCAGTCCTATGTCGAGAAATGTAGCCACGATATGCAGAAGAAATGTTGTTATTTAAAACGTAATGAGTGCCGCGGGGTTTGCGGCGACGGGGAAGTCGCACTGCACCTGTAGTCTGGAATGATGGCCGGGCAGGAACCGCTCCCGCGTTCTGGTACGATTGGTGCTCCCATCGGGATTTGAACCCGAGTCACTGCCTTGAGAGGGCAGTATGCTTAACCGGACTACACTATGGGAGCTAGATTGAAAACTGGAATGTCTCAATTTAAAGGAAATGCTTTTCGGTTGCGACGCGCACTGGGGTGTGGATGCGTATCTGCTGATCTCTTTATACACGCATGAGGGCATGTGACGCATATGGGATTTGTGGAGGATTTCGTGCGGCGTATGCTAGATGACTTGGGTATGGACTGCCCAGTCGGACTCGTGGGGTGTCGCGCACTGGGACCGTGTTCGTTTGAGCCCTGCGCGTACGACGTCATGCTGTTTGATGGAAACACGTCCTTGGGTGATGCCGTGGTTGAGTGCGACGGTGATGACGATGGTACTGACGCTACCGCTGCCGTCGCTACCGCCGCCTATGGTGGTGGTGATGATGATGGTGGCGGTGGCGGTGGCGGTGGCGGTGATGGGAACGGCAACGGCGTCCGTGCCGGCCCGCCCACACGCGACAGCAGGCGCAAAAAGCTCGTCATAACAAGGCACGCGTCCCTCTCCGAGTCCGATTCTGGGCGCCTGCTCCAATATGATGCGATGCGCGTGCTGCATGACCCGTCGTGGGATCTTCGTATGATGCTGCAGAGAATAGAAAAAAGACGAGGCGCCCTGTACCGAGACCTTGCCAGAAACTCACTCATGCAGTCCATGTTCTGCTGCCAGCGGGCGCAGAGTTCTGACGATGGGACCGGCGATCGGAACGGCATTCTCGATGTGACCGATGTCCGCATACAACGTGACGGCTCTGGAAGCCCCGACATGTTTGCCCCCTGCTGGCAAAAATGCGCGTCGCTTTATCTGGCAGATGCGATATGCGCCCTCAACTGCAAGAGGCCCAGCCCGTCTCACATGCTGGAGGTTATGCGCGGGCTGCCAAAGAGCCCCGTAAACGCGCACCTCTCGGTAGTGTCTGACACGATGGGAATTGAACGGGCCACCCCCACGCTTCTTGAGAGGATGACCTCGTCCACCGCAGGCTTTGCCGATCATGAGTGCGTGGCAGGCGGCACAAAGGGCGGTTTGGGCAGCTCGGCCGCCATATCGAGCAAGCATGACTATTTCATATCGGAATCCATGATGACCGACTGTTACTTTTACCTGTGCTATGTGAACAAGGAGAACATGTCGCGCGTGCAGTCCACGCTGCATAGGAATCCCGGACTGTTTCACATCCTGAGGGTCGCCCTTGACGTGGAGAGAGACGATTCGCTGCTGCAGAAGAACGCGGCCGCGATACAAGAGTCGTGCCGCATGCTGTTAGAGTCGCTGTCCGGCCGCGGCCGATGATCCTTGCATGAGCTGAAAGTCCGGCCGCGTCCCCTTGACTGTGTTAGCTTGTATTGCTCCAAACGATAATCATAATTATTATTTTTTGAGTCCAAGTTAATAAACTAAACTTTTAAAATGTATTAAGCTGTCTGCACGTCATGTCAGACGCAGCATGCGGTTGTGCCGCGCAAGCGGAAAACAACACAGAATGTGACTGTAATATGCAGAGCGAATGTTACTGTGATTCAACATGTGATTGCAGTGGTGAACCTTGCACGACCACCGAACACTAGACTCTAATTCCTTTTTTATTTTTCCTGTGCCGTACGGCAGTGTGGTCACCCTGCTGGGGCGCCTGCGCGCGTCGTGGCGCCCACGGCCGCGGCCGTATCGCGTTATGGCGCGCTGTCGGCGTGTGGTGCTGATGTCGCGCCCGCGGCGCATTTTCAGGAATTCTCGGCGCGACACCAAGTTCTGAGCTGTCAGTCATTTTGGGATCCGAATGTAATCTTTTTGCTGTTGAGGATCAGGCTTGCCGACCTTGCAATGGCCTTTTTTGGGCCGCTGCAGCCTGACTTGCCGCAGCCTGAGTCCGGCGGCTCGACGGCGTCCCTGTTGCGCGGTGCGCGGTACGCCCCCCTTGCAATCTCAGAGAGCAGCGGGCGCAGGGCCGCCCTCCCACCAAAGGCCGTGCCCCCGCTTACGATCCAGAACATCTTGAGCGCGTCGGCGCCCAGCGCGTCCCTGTACGCTCCCTCGCCTTCCTGCGAGTAGTGTCCGACGGGCCTGAGCCTGCCTCTTGACAGCATGCATGCGCATCTTGCAAACGCGGTGCAGAGGGAGCACAGGTTGTCATATATGATGACCGTGCGGGTTTCTGTCTCCATTAACTGGTATTCGGCCTTGGAACTAATAGATTTTTTGTGGGCGGGCCGCTGCCGCGTCCGCCACCCCCAGTGACGCGTCACTTGAGCATCCTTCCCAGCCGCCTGAACTCCTCAAGCGAGAGCTGCCCCGGGGCCACGGCCCTGCCGAGCGACACGTACGCGTAAGGGCTTCCCAGCTGCATGCAGAGCACGCGCGTCAGCCTGCCCGCGTCGCCCATTGCAAACGATATGAGGGTCCTCCTGCCCCCGCCTGCGCCCCTGCTGCCAACCCACCTGTACATCTCGAGCATGCGTATGGACTCGTCTGCATTCCTTGCCATGCATGCGAGCTTGACGCGGTCCGAGTATCTGAACATCTCCTGCATCCTTCTGCGCAGCGCGTCAGGCGACGGGGTGCGCGCAAAGCTGTGCCACGAGACCAGCAGGCGGGCGCCGCTCGCATGCAGCGCCCCTGCCAGCCTCCTGCTCCTCTTGAGCGCGTCGTACTCGACGTCTAGCATGAACGGCCTGTACGCGGCTACCCTGCCGAGCATGTCGTACCTGGCCCCCTCCTGCCCCTCGTACCTGCCGCCGTCCCGCCTGTTTCGTACGGTGCAGACTATGCGCCTCCTCAAAAGGTCCGGCGGCAGCGAGTCGAGCAGTCCCTGCACGTCGTCGGGCCTCATATAGTCGAGCCGCGCCTCCGCGTACTCTGATCTCCTGAGCGCCTCCAAGAGCGCCCTGCGCATCGCCGCGGGGCCGCCCTTTGCCACTGAGACGCACGTGCTGTACCTGTTCTTTTTTGAAGCCATCACTTTTCTAAAATGTACTCGTCGGCGACCTCCATGCCAAAGTGCCTGCCCGCCGCCCTGCGGGCGTGCACCATCACCTTGTCGCCCACCTTGAGGTGCGTGACGGAGACCAGCCTCCCGCCCGGCTTTACAAACCTGATCGTCTCTGCGTCCTGCGCTATGATGCCGCCGGCCTCGCCGGCCGCCTCGGCCTTTATCATGAGCATGGGCCTGCGCTCTATCTTTGACCTTCCCACCGCTGCTCTCCTTGCGTGGCCCTCCGGCGTGAGTATGAGCACCTCTGAGCCCGTCTCTATCTCCGAGAGGTACTTTGTGGTGCCGTCCGGCGACGGGGTATAGCAGTGGACTGCCCCGGCGTTCACGCGGAACGGCCTCGGCGACGTAAACGACGAGCCGACCGACTCGTTGTGGACCAGGAACATAAAGTTTGACCGGCTCCCGATAAGCATGCCCTCGCCCCTCTTGAGCATCGAGGCCGTATCCACGCAGACGCGCTCGCCGTCGCCCACCTCCTTTATCTCGGTTATGGCGGCCGCCTCCATCCCGAAGCTCCTGCCGCCCATGTAAAGCATGACCTCCCGCACTTGGGATATGGACGACGCGGCGAATATCACGCCGTCCACCCCCACGTCTAGTATGGAGAACATCTTGCGGACCTCGGCCGGCGTGCGGGCAAGCGCAATTATCCTCGTGCTCATCTTGTGCAGCTTTGCTATGATGTTCTCAAGCGGTATGATCTTCCAGTCCTTTACGTCCACTATGACAAAGTCGA
Organism: Candidatus Nitrosopumilus sp.; assembly: GCA_965207075.1. Classification (GTDB taxonomy): domain Archaea; phylum Thermoproteota; class Nitrososphaeria; order Nitrososphaerales; family Nitrosopumilaceae; genus Nitrosopumilus. The sequence goes on from CBDBLO010000002.1 coordinate 1,017,623, forward strand.
GCCTCTTGCTTGCCGCGACACTCAGCACGTCCTCAATGTCCGCGTTCGACGTAATCTTAAAGCGCATGCCGTACCTCTTGCCGCCCCTTCTCCTTGGCGGCGAGGCAGGCCTTTTCGGGCCGCGGCCTCCGGCAAGCACCACGTAGTCGGCGCCTGCGTCAGCAAACATCGTCTTGAGGCCGCCCTTCTTCTTTCCCCTCCCGCCTGCGGCAATGCCCGGGTCGGCATATGCCGTCTGCAGGCCCTCTGCCCGCAGCTGCGCTAGGAACTCGCCCAGCTGTTTTCTGCCCTTCTGCTTGGGCTGTACTATCAGCTCCTTCCCGGACGCCGTCGTCGCGGAACCGTCACTGGCCAAGCTTCTTTGCCGCCTCCGTCGCCTTTGCACCCTTGAATATGACCGCGGCAAGCGCGTCGACCATTCTCTCGGGCGCGCCGTGCGCAAATATGTTCCTGCCGTACGTGACCCCGGCGGCGCCCGCCCTCATGGCATCCTCCGTCATCTGGAGCAGATCCATGTCCGTCTCCGCCTTTGGACCGCCGGCTATCACTATGGGCACCGGCGTGCTCTTTACTATCTTTGCAAAGGACTCGGTGTCCCCCGTGTATACGGTCTTTACGATGTCCGCCCCGCACTCGGCCCCGATGCGGGCCGCGTGGGCCACCACGGCCGGGTCGTGCGGGTCGCTGATGTTCTCGCCCCTCGGATACATCATTGCAAGCAGCGGCATGTTCCACCTGTGGCATGCGGCAGCAGTCATCCCGAGCTGCTCTAGCATCTCCGGCTCCTCCTTGCCGCCCACGTTGATGTGCAGCGACACGCCGTCTGCGCCCAGCGCGACTGCCTCTTTGACCGTCCCGGTCAGCATCTTGCGGTTCGGGGACGTGGAGAGCGACGTGCTGCTTGAAAAGTGCACCAGCACCCCTATGCGCGGCACGGGCTCTGGAAGCGCCTTTATGACTCCCTTGTTGACTATGACGCTGGTTATGCCCCTGTTCTGGCACCTGTATATGACGGAGGCGGGATCCTCAAGCCCCTCTATCGGCCCGTTTGATATCCCATGATCCATGGGTATGCAGAGCATGCGGCCGCGGCGCATTATCCTGGCCATTCGGAGCTGGACGCCTGTCACCATCACACCGGCTCCGGGCTTCCCACTTAAAAACAATATAGGTTCCACCGCCCTCCCCCCTTCCGCCCCCGCCCCCGCCCCCCAGATCCCACTTTACGACCAGGCGCCTCCCGCTCCTGGCATCGCGTAACGTATGCGCCGCATACGGCAGGCATCTCGGGGAATCCACCGAGGCGCAAGTCCTCGATTTGCCCGCATCAAAGCCGGCAGCACGAGAGGGGCCAGGAGGCGTCCCGCGCTGCTTGCAAGCCGCGCGCCATCGTCAAGAATTAAATAGAAAAATCCGTACATCCGGTGCATGGGACCGGTCACTGCGCAGCTGCACCAGAGCGAGATCGGGGACATACTTGAGAGAGCAGTTGCGGGGCACGCACCTGACAGGCACGACTGCATGCGGCTCTTGAGGTCCGACGACGTCCACCTGATGGGAATGGCGGCCCGGCACCTCGTGCAGAGGCGCTTTGGGCGCAGGGCCACGTACGTGAACAACATCATACTCAACTACACCAACGTCTGCATAACGGACTGCACGTTTTGCGCCTTTTACAGGCCGCCCGGGCACGACGAGTCCTACACGCTTGACATCTCGCAGATCAGGGCCAGGGTGAAGACCGCGCACGAGATGTTCGGCATACGCCAGGTTCTCTTCCAGGGGGGTCACAACCCCAAGCTGGGCATCGAGTACTTTGAGGAGGCGTTCCGCATGATTCGCGACAGCTACCCGGGCGTGGGCGTGCACGCGCTCTCCCCGTCGGAGATAGACATGGTTGCCCGGGTGGAGCGGTCGTCCACCGCGGAGGTGCTCTCGCGCCTAAAGGAGGCCGGGCTGCAGTCCGTGCCGGGGGCCGGCGCCGAGATACTGAGCGACGACGTCAAGGACGTCATAAGCCCCAAAAAGATCTCAAGCTCCGACTGGCTGCGCATAATGAGGGAGGCGCACACGCTCGGGCTGCCGTCGTCGGCCACCATGATGTACGGGCATGCGGAGACCGTGTCTGACATCGCGGACCACTTTTTCGAGATTGCCAAGCTGCAGGAGGAGACGGGCGGCTTCATGGCGTTCATACCGTGGAACTTTGAGCCCGGCAACACCCCGATGCAGAGGGACGGACTGGTCGACAAGATCGTGACGTCCGAGTTCGGCTCAGGCGGCGTCCAGCTGCTCAAGATGATTGCGATATCCAGGCTCGTATACGACGCGTCCATACCCCACGTACAGTCGTCCTGGCTTACAAACGGGGTCGGCATGGCGCAGCTTGCGCTGCAGTACGGGGCCGACGACTTTGGCGGCACGCTGATAGGCGAGGAGGTGGTGTCCTGCACGGGCGCCCGGTCGACGGAGCTGACCGGCGACATAATCCGGAACGCGATATCCCAGATGGGGTACGAGGCGGCCGAGCGCGACAACTTTTACAGGGACGTGTGACGCGTCGCGGCGCATACGGCGTCACGGCAGCCCGTACTCTTTCCACCTCTTCTCGACGGTCCTTTTGGTGGCGTCGTCCGTCTCCACGGGCCTCTGGACCTCCCTCAGGTACCCTTCCGCGGCGGTCTTCTGGGTCGCATCTATCCCCAGCTTTGAGCCCAGGTTCACTATCCTCGCGGCCGGGTCCAGCGTGTCGGTGGGGGCGTCCCTGATTATGGTGGTGTCATGGGCCGCGTCCGCCCTCGTGGTGACCGCCCATATCACCTGCTCCATGTCGTGCACGTCGATGTCGGCGTCGACCACTATGATCATCTTCGTGAGGGCAAGCTGCCCCATGCTCCACAGGCCCATCATCACCTTTTTTGCCTGCCCTGGATACCGCTTTGCAATGGATACAATGGCAAGCCCCTGGAACCACCCGGCCGGCGGCATGGCAAAGTCGACCACCTCGGGGTGGAACATCTGTATGAGCGGCAGGAACGACCTCTCTATGGCCTTTCCGATGTAGGCGTCTTCCAGCACGGGCCTGCCCACCACGGTGGCAAGGTATATCGGATCCTTGCGCGCCATCATGCCTGTCATGGTAAACACGGGATACTTCTCGACAGGGGTATAGTATCCGGTGTGATCCCCGAAGGGGCCCTCGTCTTCCAGCTCCGACGGGTCCACGTGCCCCTCTATCACGATCTCCGCGTTTGCCGGCACGTCGAGGTCTATCGTGCGGCACTTCACGGTCCTTATCCCCTCGCCCCCGCGCGCTATTCCTGCAAACAGGTACTTGTCCATTCCCTCCGGCACCGGGGCGACTGCCGAGAATATGGTGGCCGGCTCGCCCCCGATTATGATTGCGGCCGGTATCTTCTGGCCTGCCTCCCTTGAGATGTCGCCGTGCGCGGCCCCCCGCTTGTGCTTTTGCCAGTGTATGATGCAGCGCGAGCCGTCGATTATCTGCATGCGGTATACACCGAGGTTTCGCACGCCGGTCTCCGGATGGCGCGTTGCCACCATGCCAAACGTGATGAACCTGCCGGCGTCGTGCGGCCACGAGCGCAGTACCGGCATGGAGTCGAACCCGGCGCCCTTGGGCGCGGTCTCTGACACGGGCCCCGACTCTGCAGGCTCCTTTGGAAACGCGCCCGCCATCTTTGAGAGCTCCGGCAGGCTCTTTATCTTGCCGAGCAGTCCTGATGGAATCCTGATCTTGGACATGTCTGCAATGCGCCTGCCGATCTCGGTATAGTCTGCAGTACCCAGGGCGATCTCCATCCTCCTTGCGGAACCAAACGCGTTGCCCAGTATCGGCATCTCGTGCCCCTTGACGTTCTCAAAGAGTATGGCGGGGCCTCCGTCCCTGTCTCCGCCTTCGGGGCCGTATGAGATCCGCCGCAGTATCTCGGCCACCTCCAGGTCGGCATCGACCTCTGCTGAGACCCGCCTCAGCTCGCCCTCCTCCTCCAGTACGTCTACAAGCTCGCCGAGCCCGTCTATTGGCATGTAACGCCTGCGGCGGCGCGGTATAAGGATATGTTGCTTTTTCCTTGATCGTCCTTGCGGGCTGTTTGCGGCTCGGGGGTGGGGCAACGCTGCCGCCGCCGCGCGTCGGCCTTCCACCGGGCCGCGGAGCTCCGGGCCTCGCAGAGGAAGCGGGCGGATTAGCTATTTTTAACCGTCCCGCCGGGTACAGTCAAGCCAATAGTTAGGCCAGACTAACTGGTTTTTGGCACCGGCTTCAGCGCATGTCAAAAGTATCTGCGCGTATAGATCTATAAGAGGGCGTTCCAACGGAACTCTTCGTGACAACAGGACCACTGGAACGCGATATGACGTCACGGATCGACGTTTATGAAAGTGTCGTCGGGACCATGGAGGGGATAGTGGCGCGCATGCTGCCCGTCTCGCATGCCCCGAACGCCGTGTTCACGGAGGGGCACCTGAACGACGGGCTGCTGCTGGGCGGGGTATTCAGCTCGTCCTCGTCCGGGCGCGCGGACTCTGCAAGGAGAGCGCACAACAGGATCATAGGGAGGAGGCTCGCGGAGGCGGAGGCGGCCATGCCCTGCGGCGAGTGGCAGCGAAAGCACCTCGCGAGGATCAGGCCCGGCACGGCGCTTGCGGCGTTTCGGGAGGAGCTCGACGCGAACCTGGACCTGCTCCGCGACCGGGGGCTCCTGCCGGGCAGGCTCGACGTGGCAATAGACATGCACCTCATACCGAGGTACGACAAGGAGCGCGGGCCCGAGCTCCACAGGTCCAGGTGGAAGGACGGGACGCAGTGGTTTGAGCGCTACTTTACGATCCAGTCGGTGACCCCGGGGGCCAGGCTGACGCTCGGGGCGCTTCCGATGCCGGCGCTGGAGGACAGCGCGGATTACCTACGAAAACTGGTCACAATATGCAGGGGGCACGGGGTCGGGATCGGAGTCCTGATGGCCGACAGGGAGTTCTTTGACACGTCCGTGATGAGGGTGCTGGCCGACGAAAACATCGACTACATCATACCGTGCAGGAACACCACGACCGTCGTGGAGGAGATCAACAGGTTTGCAGCCGGCATGCGCGGGTCCAGGTCGGAGGTCGTCATATCGGACGGATACAACTGCGTCCGGTACACGGGAGTCATTGCAGTGCGCAAGAGGCGCGCCGGCGGCGGCGCGGATTACGACGATCCTGACCTGCCGCCGCACGAGCGCTACATCATGTTTGCTACGAACAACCCCGACCTCGACGTCGAGGAATACTCCCGGCGCTGGGGCGTCGAGACGGGGTACAGGATGATCGAGCACGCGAGGCCAAAGACCCGGTCCAAGAACGCGGAGCTGCGCGCGTTCTGCTTCCTTTACGGGATCATGCTGTTCAACGCGTGGGTGATGTTCAACATACTGCACGCGGCCCAGAACGCGCAGGATCATCCGGACTGGGACGGGACGCCCGTGGTAACGCAGGACGAGATGACCACGTACATTCTGCTGCGCATCCTAGCCCGCACGCTGCCTCCAAGGCCGCCGAAGCCGCCGCCGAAGCCGCCGCCCTAACCAGCCGTTTGGGGACGCTGTTGGGTTGACTGGGGTAGGGTTGAATGCCGGAAAGCGACAGTGATGGATGCGCCGTGTGCAAGGGCTCCGGCACGATAGAGCTGCTCGACCAACAGTGCCCGTTCTGCAACGGAACCGGCGAGCCCAGCAGGACTGCCGCGTCCTACATCAAGTCGCACATATGCCAGTGCGTCTTTCTCGACCGAAAGAAGTGTCCACTGTGCGGCAAGCCGTGCCACCACGACACGCCGAACAGGCCAAAAATACTGCTCAGTCCAGGATGAGCCGCGCGCACTCGCATCCTCAGAGCGGCGGAAGCTCGGTCTTTTTGTCGTACCCGCCGGAGCCGAACTTGCAGTAAAAGCAGAGCTCCGACTCCATGTACTTTAGCTTCTCTATCTTGATCGCCCCGATCTTGAGCGCAATCTTTGTCAGCATCTTGTACTTTAGCGGCATGCCCGGTATGACCTCGTCATAGTACACGCGGTAGTGGTCGGGGCAGAACCTGAGCTTCATCCGGGCCGGCTCGCCGCCGCCCTTGTTTGCCTCGTTGATCTGCTTTGTGTAGTTGACCTGCTCGCGTATGTACTCGTGCTTTGGGCACGGGCAGTCCTTGCCACCCGGGTGCTTGTATGCCGGTATGTTCTTCCAGTCGAATTCCGGATAGTCGTCCTCAAAGTCGTCCATGCGTGGTCTCCGGAGGTGTCTAGTTTGCCAGAGAATATAAAACTTGATCAGGGGCGCGTGCGATCTGTGGTGGGGCAGGTTCCGTCCGCCTGGCTTTGGCGGATGGGCGTTCTGACGGGCCGATTCTGGCACCGGCGGCCGCCTGCTGATCAGGTACTGGTGCAAATTCGGTTGATAGACGTGCAGGCAGGGAATGATGATGTTATATGGAACCGTGAGAATAGGCACGTATGGACTCGTATCAAGTTGAAATCAAAGAGGCGTTAATTCACGGCAGGGGATTGAAGCTCGACGGTGATCAACTTGTCGATTTTGCCGCGTACGCCCTGTCATATGACGGAGGCCCCCACGGGGAGGAGGCCAGACAGTTGGTTCTAGACCATATGAAGAAGCACAAAGCGGCGGACGTTACCCAAGACTTTTAGCCTCATGTATCCGATGATGTCTGGGCCGCAAGGCCCAATGTCACGGCCCCCTCGGACGGCGAGCACTCGGTGTCCGCGGGGAGATTTTTCAGCATTCTACTAGCGTCGACCGTCTACCGTCTAGGAATCCTCTGGTCGGTTGCGATCAGGTAGAGGCTGCTGTTCTGGATGATCGTTTTCCATTTGTTGGCTCCCTCGGTACTGATGCCCGCCACTTCTGCCGGGGTCTTGTTCTTGAGTGCATCGTGGCCGCGCACATGGTTGTAGTGGACCTTCATGCCGTCAAAGACCGCCGTGTCGTACGCGCTGAGGCCCCGGAAGGTCTTCTCCCTGTCGCGGATCGTCCCGTTCAACCTTTCCATCTTGTTATTCGACGGATGGAAGTTCGCGTGGTTCTTCTTGCCACTCGGTCCGACCCGCTTGCTACGTATGCCCGCGTCGCATTTGTGGTACGTCTTGTTGCCGAATATCTTGCGGGCCGCCTTCTGGTAGGCGGGCAGCTTGTCCGTTATCAAAACGGTGGGGTTCTTGCCTGCCACATCTTTGGTGGTCTTGAATATGCCGTACGCGTCGTGCTTGTCCTTGCTGTCGGCCAGCTCGCCCGCGAGCCAATAGCGGGTGTCGTCGTCCATCGTGCAGAACAGGTAGTATTTCTGGCCCCGAACCTTCACCCACACTTCGTCGCCCCGGAACCAGTTGCCCACGCTTGGGGCGAGGCTGTCCGTAAACATGCGAGCGATCCTAGAGTAGCGCTCAACCCACCTGCGGACGGTCGAGCCGTCCACGTCGATTCCGCGCACCTTGAGCGCGTCCGCTACCGACCTTGACGACATTCCAGAATAGAACAGGTGGATTGCCTCCGATACTATGGCGGGATCGAACTGCCTGTAACGAAACCCAAAGTTTGCCGAAAACGTCTTCTTGCAGGCGCGGCAAACGAACCTCTGCACCACGCCGGACTTGTTGCGGCGCGTGCCCTGCCTTACGATCTTGTCGGAGCGGCAGTGCTTGCAGAACTTGACGGTATCGTGTGATTCGACATTCATGCGGCACGCCTCCTACGAATTATAAGCAGGAATGAAGAAGTCCGCTCAGAGCCTATTAATGCGATCATTGGCGTCGCCACGCCTCCGATCTTTTTTCTCATCATCGCGGATGCGGATGCTCTCATGTATCTAGGTAATATCCATAGTAATATAAACTTTAGGTAATTTGGATGTCAACCATGATGCACATAAGACATATAATATGTAGAGACTGTTATATTACCATGGGAAAAACCAATAGAACCAAACTTGCTCAGGCAAACACCAGCAACTCCTTGCGGGCTACGGTGCCGTCGCATATCATACAGGCGCTGGGGGCCAAGCCGGGGGACGAGATCGAATGGTCGTTAAGGCCGGACGGCGACAGGTTTGCAGTGGATGTCGACTTTCACAGGCAGTGACTGTCATGGTCACGAACGAGGTAAAGAGGGCAGAAAAGATGGCCGTGTTCTTTATGAAAATGCACGGCATGACATTCGACCAAGCAATCACCCACATGCAGTCATGGGCGCCCCACCTGCACAAGGCATACGTGGACATGCGTAACTCCGAGGTAGAGAATAAATGACAGATAACCGAAGCGGGTTCGGTCAACCCATGTCGTCCAACGTATTTGGCCAACGTTACAGCAACGCCTCCCGCACGGGAGGCGTTCTAACTGCCCGCGCGGCCCAACTGGGCAAACAGGACACTTGCCAAGTGTGACAATCTTGAATTTCTCCGATCGATGGACAGCAATACGGTTGATCTCATAGCGACCGACCCCCCGTTCAACAAGTCAAAGGATTTTCACGCCACCCCGGACTCACTGGCAGCGGGAGCGTCATTTCAGGACAGGTGGAGCTGGGACGATGCCCTCGAAGAATGGCAGGATAAGATCAAGGATGACTTTCCAAGGGTTTGGAATGTCATATGGGGCTCGCGCCAGTCATACGGGGACGATATGGGTGGGTTCCTCTGCTTCATGGGCGTCCGCATCATAGAGATGCACCGCGTCCTCAAACAGACTGGGAGCATGTACCTGCACTGCGATCCGACCGCAAGCCATTATCTCAAGGAGTTAATGGACTCGATATTCAAGCACAAGAATTTTCGAAGCGAGATCGTCTGGAGACGGTCAAATGCCCACAACAAACTAAGAAGGCAATACGGGCCGATTCACGACATACTACTGTTCTACACCAAGACGGACGAATTTACGTTTGCACCGGGAATCGTGCCATATTCCAAAAAATACGTGAACGGATTTAAAACCGATGAGCGCGGATCTTATCATCTCAACAACATAACGGGTCCGGGCATACGGCACGGAGACAGCGGCAAGAAATGGGGCGGATTCGATCCCACAAAAGTAGGCAGGCATTGGGCCGTCCCAAAGGCCCTGAAGGCCTTCCTGCCGGACGGTGGCAAGGACATGACCACCATGCAACAATTGGAGTTTTTACATGATCGCGAACTGATACTGATTCCAAAGAAGGGAGCATGGCCCGTGTACAAGCAGTATCTGGGCAGGGGCATACTGTACCAAGACATATGGGCATACCAGCCAAACACCAACGGAGTTCTGTATGAAACTGATGCATGCATAGACGAGGATGTGAAATACCTTGACAACGAACCAGAGAAGACCGGTTATCCAACCCAGAAACCCATTGGCTTGTACGAGCGCATAATCAGGACATCAAGCAACAAGGGCGATGTCGTTCTAGACCCCTTCTGCGGCTGCGCCACGACCTGCGTGGCTGCCGAGAAGCTGGGCAGGCAGTGGATCGGTATAGACATCTGGGACAAGGCGCATGAGGTGGTCATAGAGCGCCTCAGAAAGGAGGGCTTCCTCGCGAGACCCGGTGAGAAGCGGCAAGACATCCTGATAACGAGAGGAGAGATCACGTATGTGAAAAAACCCTTGAAACGCAAGGACGGGGGATCGGAGGCAGTGCCATTCTTGGAAACCAAGATGAAACTGTTTGATGACTCCGAGCATGACCCATACAGCAACAAGGAGAAAAAATGCATGCTGTTGGAACAGTGCGGGCCGTGCTGCCAAGGGTGTGGCATCGAGTTGCACGAAAGGTATCTGGAGCTGGATCACAAGGAGCCCAGATCGGCGGGCGGCTCCAACCTCATACGGAACCGCATACTGCTGTGCGGGCCGTGCAACAAGCTAAAGCGCGACCTGTACACGCTGGTGTGGCTGAGGCGGGAAAACATCAAGCTTGGCTACATGATCAACGAGAAGGTTCTGGCCCCGCTCAAGGGCTGATCTGCCGTCCTGACTATGGATTCCTACTGCCGTGTCGATATCACGTATTGGAAGCCGTACCTGCACGGAAACCACACAAGTATTAGGAATCTGGCTTTTGCCGTCGTATCTCGTAAACATGGATATTGTCGTATTTGATGCGGCATGACACGACAAGAGTCCTGCCTATCCAGAGATGCAACACCATACGCCGAATCAGTAGGTTGTAAGGCCGGATGCTTTGCAGGAACTGGTCCAACTTGCCCAGCATATTGCTGACAAGCTTCCTCTCCCCAATGCTCAATCTGTCAGATTCCTTTGCAAATGAAGAGGAAGTAGTCCAATTTTTGCTCATTAGACTACTTCCGTTTTTTTTCCAACAGATACTTTTGCAGGTCTTCTACACTGTCATATGAGCAAGCTACGCTCTCGTCTATGTCGTCGTCTATCGCAGATTCGATTTCGAACGTGCGTTTCATTACGTGATATTCTCACGTTTAGTTATATAATTATATGGTTTATGATAGTCTTAGCACCACTGCCAAAAACTTAGTTCTGGTGCCTCTCACCGAATCCGCGCAAGCCACGATTCATTAGGGGCATGACATCCTACATACGGCATGAACACGCAGGCAGATACAAGCGACAAGCCGCCAAAGGAACCGGACATACTCAAGCTCACATTTGGCGGCCTCCTCCAGACCAAGGAGTACGTCATAAGCGAGATCGAGCACTGGGGATCGCCCTTCCTGAACCCCTCAAAGATGTGGGACGACGCGGTAAAGGCGGGCCGCATCAAGAAGTCGGACAAGAAGTCCCTGTGGCTTGACCTGTACGAGCTTGACGGCGATCTGGGCCGGGCATAAATACGCAGGCGCGCACGTACAGTCAATGACAAGAACGCCTGAGGAGCTGTACCGAGTACTGGACAGCGTGCGGGAAACTTGGGAGCCTAGGCTTGGGAAGGTGGACGACGATTTTTACGCCTCCGGCCTCGTGTCGTTTGCGGACGTGCCGCACGTACCGACGGCCAGACGCGTTGTGTCCGACTGGAAGCGCCGTCGCGGTCTCGGAGAAGATCAGGCGTGACGCCTATCAACCGAATTTGCACCAGTACCGCTGATCAAAATATAGATAAACCCCACTCCGTCCATCCTGTCCGTGGCAGCTTCAAAAAGAGCGACCAAAAAGGACCTAGAGTCCAAGATTGTCGAGCTGGAGTCAAAGATAGACGCGCTTGTGGCCGAGCTGCAGGACAACGCGGCGGCCAAGTCTGACGAGAGTGCCAACGCCGCGTCCAAGGCATCGTCCAAGGGCACGCTTCCAAAGGGATTTGACAAGGCGGCCCCCAAGCCCGAGCCCAAAAAGGCCGAGGCAGCGGCGGAGCCCAAGAAGCCCAAGGGCACGCTTCCAAAGGGATTTGACAAGGCGGCCCCCAAGCCCGAGCCCAAAAAGGCCGAGGCAGCGGCGGAGCCCAAGAAGCCCAAGGGCACGCTTCCAAAGGGATTTGACAAGGCGGCCCCCAAGCCCGAGCCCAAAAAGGACGAGGCAGCGGCGGAGCCCAAGAAGCCCAAGGGCACGCTTCCAAAGGGATTTGACAAGGCGGCCCCCAAGCCGGCGGCGGCAGAAAAGCCAAAACCGGCCGAGTCTGCCAAGCCACCCGCGGCCACCGTTGCGGCCGCCCTGGAGGACGCGTACTATGACGCCCCGCAGACTGACTTTCACAAGTACCGCACCAACGTCACGGGCTATTCGCCTGCGCCAAACCGGTACTATGTCAGGCTGACGGCCCCCGTGGGCACGGTTCCAACCACAAACTGGAACGAGCAGAAGGCAAAGGTTACGGGGTACACGCAGCCCTCGGACCAATACTTTGCGACGCGGACCCGGCTTGCGTACCATCCTCCGGACAAGAGGTTTGGAAGCTTCAGCGGGACGGCTATGAGCGTCGAGGTTGCGGCCGCGGGGCAGGAGCAGCAGCAGACTCCAAAGCCAGAATCGACAACAGCAGCATCAAAATCCAAGGGAACGCTCCCAAAGGGTTTCTGAGCACCTGACTTTTTTAATTTTTAATAGCGACTGGGGCGTATGCCGTACGTGCCCCCGCTGACTAGCTGCCACAACTGCGGCCAAAAGGAATGGCTTGAGAGCCCGGAACTGGGGTACATTCCACGGCTTGAGAAGGACCCGGAAGGCGGGTACATGGCAGACACCAACAACGGCGTGCACCTTAGGGTTTGGCGCTGCAACAACTGTATGTTCGTAATGACGTTCTGGGAGCCGGACTAGGATGTTTCGGGCGTATGGCCACCGCCACCTCCTCGGCTGCAGCTGCCCGGGCCGTACGCGGACGCCATATTTTGTATCTTTTTGGGCATTTTTCTGTAAAATTGGCAGGCATGATCGCATCCCAAACAAAATGTAAATAAGCATCACGTCTGTTCGTACATTAAATGGCAACCACACGCAGCACATCAAAGTCTACAAGGACATCCCGCGCTACTAAAAAGGACCTCGAGTCAAAGATTGCGGAACTAGAGGCGAAGCTGGCAAGCCTGTCTGAGCAGCTGGGGCCAAAGCCTGCTCCAGAGCCAAAGAAGGAGCCAAAGCCAGAGCCCAAAAAGGCCGAGGCAGCGGCGGAGCCCAAGAAGGCCAAAAAGGCCGAGGCAGCGGCGGAGCCCAAGAAGGCCAAGGGCACGCTTCCAAAGGGATTTGACAAGGCAGCCCCCAAGCCCGAGCCCAAAAAGGCCGAGGCAGCGGCGGAGCCCAAGAAGCCCAAGGGCACGCTTCCAAAGGGATTTGACAAGGCAGCCCCCAAGCCCGCCCCGAAGCCCGAGCCCAAAAAGGCCGAGGCAGCGGCGGAGCCCAAGAAGCCCAAGGGCACGCTTCCAAAGGGATTTGACAAGGCAGCCCCCAAGCCGGCGGCGGCAGAAAAGCCAAAACCGGCCGAGTCTGCCAAGCCACCCGCGGCCACCGTTGCGGCCGCCCTGGAGGACGCGTACTATGACGCCCCGCAGACTGACTTTCACAAGTACCGCACCAACGTCACGGGCTATTCGCCTGCGGCGAACCGGTACTATGTCAGGCTGACGGCCCCCGTGGGCACGGTTCCAACCACAAACTGGAACGAACAGAAGGCAAAGGTTACGGGGTACACGCAGCCCTCGGACCAATACTTTGCAACGCGGCCTAGGCTTGCATACCATCCTCCGGACAAGAGGTTTGGAAGCTTCAGCGGGACGGCCATGAAGGTGGAGGGCGTCTCGGCGTCCGGCAGCAGCAGTGCGCAGGCCGAAAAGCAGTCACCGCCGCCACCGCCGCCACCACCCGCAGAGGCCCAGCAGCAGTCACCGCCGCCGCCACCACCCCCCGACGACCGCAACAGGTCGCAGAAGCTTGCCGACTATGAGGCAGACTATCTAAATCGGCTGGAGGAGCAGCGGCAAGAGGCAGCCAAGGCCGTGGCAGAGCAAGCGGCAGCCGAGGCAGCCGAGGCAGCGTCTGCATCCGACTCCGGAAAGCGCGGGGCGCTTCCAAAGGGATTTGAACCAAAGCCTGAACCTCCAAAGAAACCCCGAGGGACATTGCCAAAAGGCTTTTAGCCGTTTGACGCGTCCCGCCTATTTTCTTCTTTATTGTTTCGCAGCGCCTACGCTGGCCTGCTGCGCTCAAACTCTTCAAGCACGTCCTTGGCGTGTCCTGCGGGCCTTACCTTGCTGTACACCTTGAACACCGTCCCCTCTTCGTCCACAAGAAACGTACTCCTGTTGACTCCCATGTATTCGCGTCCCATGAATTTTTTCTTGCCCCAGACGCCAAACGCTTCTGCTACCTTCTTGTCGGTGTCGGCCAAAAGCACGTACGGTATGCCCATCTTTTTGCAGAACTTGCCGTGCGATTCGACGCTGTCCGGACTGATGCCGACCACCTCTATGCCTCTCTTCCTAAACTCGTCGTACGCCTTTGAGAATTCGTCTGCCTCGGTTGTGCATCCCGACGTAAAGTCCTTTGGGTAAAAGTAGATCACGTACTTTCTGCCCCTGAGGGCGCCAGAGCCCGTGGCGTTCCCGGACACATCCATGAGCTCAAATGCCGGCACCTTGTCACCGTCCGTCAGCATGGTTGTCCGCACCTGATGGTTGTTTTATACCTTGAGCGCGGGACAGACGCCGCGAGCGGTAACTGCCCGACACCCCCGCGATACTGCCCCCGTGACGGCCGGATGTATGGGCACATGTATGATCCGGTGTGCGGCGTGATCGGATATTGAACGGGGAGTAACGTTGGACGGTTACCCTCACGCGTTGCGAATCTTTTATATGTAAAATTACGTGTGTTGCCGCATGGCCAATCCCCGGGCGTATCTTGCTGAAGCCATTGCAACATACGGACTTGTCTTTTTTGGACCGCTCTCTGTAATATTGGCAATCGCGTCATTTGGCGAAGAGCTGACCACCCAGTCCGTCCTCTTCATATCGCTCGGACACGGCGGCGCAATTGCACTTATGATATACGCGTTCGGACATGTTTCCGGGGCGCACATCAACCCTGCAGTCACCATACCGATGATGATTACAAAGAAGATCGGTGTCAGCGACGGCATTGCGTATATAGCGTCGCAGCTGGTGGGTGCCGTGGCCGCGGCCGCTACGCTAAAGGCCATACTTCCGGAGCTGGGTGCAAAGGTTAACTTTGGCACGCAGGGGGGACCCAGCGACCTCATAAACAACAGCGTCGGATCCGGCTTTGCAATAGAGGCAATCCTGACGTTCTTTCTGGTTACGGTCATATTCATGACGGCCGTCCACAAGAGGGCATCGCCGGGATGGCACGGCTTTGCAATAGGCGGGATGGTCTTCCTGATCCATCTGATTGCGGTACCGCTGACGGGCGCGTCCGTAAACCCGGCAAGGACGTTTGGGCCCGCGCTCATATCTGGCTTTTGGGAGTTTCACTGGCTGTACTGGGCCGCGCCTATCCTGGGCGGCATCATAGCGGGCCTGATAATGAACTACGTATTCGTCAAAAAGGCCGACGCAGAGGCAGCCGAAGCCTGAAAACCTTTAAAAAAATTTGGCACGCCATGGCCCCATGGTCAAGGGCGCCGACAGCAGACACAATGCTGGTGTGGGAGCCGCCGCCGGGGTGCTTGCCGCGCAGTGCTCAGAGATGAAGGAGATTGTAGAGTCTGCAGAGGGGTGGAGCAACGGGGAGCGGCCGGAGCGCGACGGCCTGGATGATCTCATAAATGCATACTATGCAGTGTCAAACGTCATGACGCTCACAGGAACGCTAAAAGATACGGCCTGTGATGGCAGCCTGCCTGGGCTGATATCCGACGCCGAGTCC
Organism: Candidatus Nitrosopumilus sp.; assembly: GCA_965207075.1. Lineage (GTDB taxonomy): Archaea > Thermoproteota > Nitrososphaeria > Nitrososphaerales > Nitrosopumilaceae > Nitrosopumilus. Next base: position 1,032,960 of record CBDBLO010000002.1, read on the forward strand.
TTTGTCTCCAAGCGCTTTGATGACGCACTGCACAGGGATGCAAAACGCGTGATAAACGACATGATACGGGACATCGTAGGCGAGCTGACGCCCTCCTCGCGGCTGTCGTCATTGCAGGACGGGGCCGCTCCCGCAAACGGGGCCGCCGAATCCGAAAAGTATGCCCGGCTCAGAAAACTCATGAGCGTGCGCGAGTTTGTGGGACAGTACGATGCAATGGTGCGCGATCGTGCCGGACTCTAATGGTGGCCCCGATGATGGTGATGATGACGGTGATGCTGACGGTGACGCCTACAACGACAATCGTTCTGACAACGGCGCTGCAGCCTCTGACGAAAACACATGTCGTGACTTGGACAGATCCGACTCGGGCCCGTGACTGCGTGAAGGGTGACGGCCTTGAATGAACCCGCTCTGGAATCTACGACATCCCCCGGTCCCGCCGATACGCTTGCCAAGACTCTCTGCCGCATAAAGCGGGACTTGGCATCGTCACGGCCCGCAGCCCAGATTGCGGAGGCAGTACCCGCCGTGCCTTCAGACGAATTCCAGATACCCAAGGATGATCTTCAACTGCTGCACAGATTCGCATCTGAGAACCCTATCTATCGAGATTCGCATGAGTCCGTATTGCACGGCATACGGTGCATTGTATACGAGGGTGATGCCAACAAATACTGGCTTGGGAGCATACTACACGAGGCGAGTCGCGCGCCGTTTTCGCCCACGTGGATTGCGTCCGCATACGTGTTGGCGCGGTTCGTCAAAGGCCTTGGATACCATCAGGTCGTAGATGTGGGTTCTGGAGATGGGCGGATTGCATTCTGCGCGTCCGTGCTCGGTATGGATGCCCATGGCATCGAGATAGACACGGAGTTGGCGGGGCTCCAGAAGCGGCTCTCCCGCCTGTCCAGCTTTGAGGCTCACTGCATCGACGCAACAGAATTTGACTATGCGATGATGAATTCCGACCTTCCTGCAGTGGTCTTTGTGGGAGGCCTTGCTCAGATGGGTGGCGATATTATGGCATCTGGAATAATGGACAGGCTTGCAGCAGCAGGGCACAAGATGCCGGGGTGGGTGTTTGCCGGAACAATATCCCCCAAGTATGCCCCCGATCCGGAGGGGATGCACGGATGGGGGAAGACTATGAGGCGCGCCGGGCTGCGACATGCCGCAACCGTGGCATTGCCGTCTGCCTGGACGTTTAACCAGACAGACGACACGCAGTATGTTTTTGCCTCGAAGCCGTAACGGCGTGCAGATTGGGATCATCATACCCGATTCTAGTTAATGATATCATTGAGTCTGTCCGCCCGGCGCGCGCCATTTACGTATCGGCCGCGCCACCGTTGTTGATCTGGACGAATCCGATTTGTTGAATTCGGCCCCATTTTCTCGATTTGAGAACAAGATCCGGTACCTGCATGCGCCGTGATAACAGTGTCGATCTATGCCCGCACGCCTGATCAGCAATTTACATTAAGCGCGTCTTATGGCCCCATAACGGACTCGTTGCATAGCATGGATAGTGCGAACGCTTGCGGAGCGTTAGGTCGCCGGTTCGAATCCGGTCGGGTCCGCTTCCACTCCTGGTTTGGATCCTGTGAGCTGCGATGACGCGCCCGTCAGGCCGCGAGGCTACAAATTGAGTCCCGTGCAAGCATCGCGTCTATTACCTCGCAGGATGTGGCTAGTTGTCTAGCGCTGCTGCTGCTGTTGTTGTTGCTAGACCTGTCATATTGTTGGCGCCCTGCATGACGCGGAGCGCCTCTAGCATCAGGTCCATCTGCTCTGACGTCACTTTGTGTATCGTGTGGTGCATCTCCTCTTTCTGCTCCAGTACGGGATCTTTGTCCGTCATCGTGTTTTCGAGGTCGAGTAACTCTTCATATCTTGCAAAGGATTCTCGCATCTCCAGCAGCAGAACCTCTGGCAGCATACCCTTGTTTGTGGTGTATTTTGACCCCATCGATCCCTTGCGCCCTGTAAAGAACATTCGAAAGTCGTGTGCAATCTTGCCTTTGGACTCTGCTACCAGCAGCTCGGTATCAAAGTAGGCGCGCAGGATGCACGGCCTTCACGAAAAGCGGGGGTGAAACACCACCCGTATCTCCTTGCCGATGTGCTGCGGGGGCAGGAACGCCTTGCCGCTGTCTGCACCTCTGTCGGTCTTGTATCTGTGGCCCGGCGCAATCATTGCAAGTTGCTTGCTCAGGCGCGCCTTGCACGCCCCGCCTCCGGCAGGGTGCCGCATGCGGCAAGAGGGTTCCGATCAGGGCGGCGCCAGCGACGACGGGGCGCGCGGTTGCAGTGTGGCGGGCATGTGGACTGCACGGGCGCCGGAACGCAACGCGGCCGCGACGTCGCGGACCAACCGGATCGTGTCTGCTCCCTGTTCCCGCATCTCCACACTGCGGTTGCGCCGCGGGTACCCATCTAGGACCGCAAGCGTGATCCGGAACGGCAGTTCATACAGATAAGCGGCTGCGCGCAAGGCCTCCTATGACGAGTTAAAATAAAAAAAGTGGTTGGACTACGCTCTTGCAGTCACACAGATCTCTGTAGCGCATTCACACGCTGTCGAATCGCAACCGCACTCGGTCTTTGGCGCGCAGTTACATTCGCTGTTGGCCGCGATTTGCTCGGCACATGAGTCTACCATGCATGTACATGCATTTGGTATATTTTAAAAGTTTTGGACTCTGGCTCTTGCGAATTCGGAATCCGTCAAACGACAGAACTGCATTATTGCACGTACATTGTGACACTATGTATTGGCATATTATTGTGGCAATTGATGTATGCGCCAATATTAATAATAATAATGGGATTGATCATAGGTATCAATTAATAAAAATGGGACTAATCATGGTATCAATTAATAATAATAGAGTTAATCATAGTATCAATTAGTAATAATAGAGTTAATCATAGTATCAATTAGTAATAATGGGACTCACCATGTGTGTTGATTAATAAACGCAAAGATATAAAATATGAAGCGGAAGTATCCGTCAGCATGATAAGTGAAGGTGACACGGTACCGTCCTTTGAACTCCCGGATTCTCCAGGGACACTCAAAAGCTCCAAGGATTTTGCAGGCAAGAAGCACGTGATCTATTTTTACCCAAAGGACTTTACGCCGGGCTGCACCATCCAGGCCGACGAGTTTGGAAGTCTGTATGATGAATACCAGCGCCGCGACATAGAGGTTGTCGGGATCAGTCCGGACAGCGTCGAGTCGCATGAAAAATTCCGCGAAAGGAAGAAGATTCAGTACGTGCTGATGGCAGACACGCAGCATGAGGTGGCAAAAATGTTCGGAGTGTGGGGCATGAAAAAGGTCGGAGACAAAGAGCGCGAGGGAGTGATAAGAAGCTCGTTTCTCGTAGGAGAGGACGGGATCATATTCAAAGCATATACCAAGGTAAAGCCGACGGGACATGCAAGCCAGATCCTAGACGACTTTGACGGCGCCGCCTCTTCTTGATTAAAATAGGAAAAATGGCGGCATTTCGACTTTCTGAAGTGAACTTGGGCGCGAAATGAGTGTCTGTGGTCTGTCTTGCCTGTGACACACATGCGAATGGGTCGGCCGTACATGCGGCGTGCGCCGTTGCGGGGCTCAAGTATCTGCACCTATAAAAATATTTGATCGGGTTTCTAAAGTGTATTGTATGAAAATGATTTCGCCTCGTCGTTGGTGTCCTTCTCCGTCCATTTCGGGTTGCTCCCCATGACCGTATTCGATGCCTTTTTGTTGTGAAGCGCCTGCAGCGGGATCTCGCCCATGCCTGTGTCAAGGAACCAGCGCAACCACTTCTCGTTATGATACGCGACAAACTCCGACAGGCTCCCAAAGCTGTGCAGACCATCTTCAAGTATGTGGTGGGGCCGCTCGGACCCGCCTCCACTCTGGGCTCGGGCCCTGCGTGATGTCCTCTGATAATGCACCTATCCATCAGCACATCTACGAATCTGCAACTGCGCGCATCCATTCGTTCTCACAGCCGGATATGACTAGCTGCTGAGTGCGTGCACCGGGCCTGTCATATTGCCGGCGCTCTGCATGGTGCGCACCCCTGGCACTAGGCTCATCTGCTCTGGCGTCGCCCTGTGTGTCGTGTGGCCCATCTCTTGCTTCTGCTCCGGTACGTAATCCTTGTCTGCTGCCACGCTATCAAGGTCGGGGAGCTCTTCGAACCTTGCAAACGTATTGCGCGCCTCCTGTTGGTGTCCGAATACTATCCTACGTTCACCGACCTGAGAAGTATCGTGTCCGAATACTCCCATACACCGAAGCTCGAGATTGACATGCGCGTGTATCATGACATGGGCCGTGCCAACATTCAAGATCTTTTGGCCTTAGCTATGAGCCCCGGGTATTCCGCAGCCTAATAAAAAAAAGAAAAGTCGAAGAAAAGACTTAGGAAGCCTTGTATTCGTTGCAGTCGCATGCAGGCGCACTGTCCGCTCCACATATGTCATCGGCGGAGCCGTGCGTGCACGCTCCTGTTTCGTATGCCGTTGCCTCGTGGTGGTGCGACTCGGTATGCCCACAGTCACCGCAGTCGTCAGTGTTGTCGCCCTTGGTAAAGGTAGAGCACTCACACTCGCTTGCGGCGGTTTGCCCGCAGTTGTCACTGCTAGAGCCGTGTGTGCACGCGCCGTCGGCCATAGAACCGGCGTGGTGATGAGCTTCACTGTGTCCGCACTCACACGCGTCGGCCGTTGCTGCCATAGTTGACATGGCCTTTGGCATGCGCATGGCCTTAAAAATATACTTGCCGCGTTCTGGTTTTTGTATTATGCAATAGTTAATTTTTAATTAATTGTTATTCATATGGGGCTATTTTATATCAACATCCTGAAAGTTGAAGGCGCGCGCCGCGCCCTGAATTTTTCCCGCGACAGTCCGGGCGACTGCCCTGCCCGCAGGCCGTGACGCCGGCGTCTGCGCCTGGCACGGCCGTCTTGTCTGAGCGTGCAACTTTTGTATCAAAAACCCACAAGGCTGGGTGGTTGCCGGAGTGACTGTGCAGTGGTTTGAACAAGGATCCGGCAATGCTGCAGACGCATCTGCGATCCAAAGCTCACACGTATCGTGACGTTTTCCTGTTGGCGTATTTGAATATGAGCTGATTTGACTGCAAGCTCGGCCAGCGGCACGTATCTGCTCGCAGCGTGGCCCTCACTGTGCTGTAGTTGGTGAACGCGCCAGACATCGTCCCCTGGGACGCCCGTGACGATTCCGGATCCGACGGCCAGACGTGCCCCGCCCTGAACCTTTCGTGTAAGGATCCAAGCGTCATCTATGTGGCTGCATCCGGCGGTTATATACTCGATTAAGTGGATAGGTTAGAATCTGCAACGTCAAAAAATTTTACAATATGCTTTGCTTTTCTAAAAACTGCGCATATAGATCAGCGGATCTGATCATGTCCAGTGACCTCAGAGGAGAAGCGTGATCAGCGGGCGTACGACCTGGTAAAGGGGCACCTCTCGGGACTGATACTCAACACCATGGTCAGGATCGTGGGCGAGCTTGACGCACCCTACGTAAACAGGCCCGGAATAGGCGGCCCCCGGGGATATCCGCCCAGGGCCATGGCCGTCGCGTGCATGATACGGGACGCCGAGAGGAAGACGTTTCACGTGGCCGCGTCGTATTTGCGCGCCCACCCGGACGTGGCCGAAAGGATCGGGTTTGGGCCCGGCGGCACGCCCGGGGCGAGCACCATCAACGACGCCTACGCCAGGATACCGGAGTCGTACTTTTACGAGGTGCACAGGAGGGTGGCGTCGGGGCTGGAGCGCGGCAGGGTGCACGCCGGCGACGCCACGGGCGTCGCGGAGCGCAGGTCCGACAGGTGGGTCGACTTCAGGACCGACAGGGTCAGGCACAGGAAGGGCTGGATCAAGCTGCACGCCGTAGTAGACGTCGGGTCGCGCGTAATCACCGACTATTTCGTGACCCGGAGCCGCGTCTCGGACATCGCGGGCATGCGCACCCTGCTTGACCGGTTCGGGCCGTGCCTGGACGCGGACGGAAGCGCGGACTTTTGCCTGGACTCGGCGTATTTGGCAAGGGAGATGTGCAGCCGGCTTGCCGGCATGGGGTTTGCGCCGTACATCAAGCCCAAGAAGAACACGTCGCACAACGCCCGCGGCAGCCGGCCGTGGCGCGTGATGGTGGACCTGTACAACGACGACCTGCCCGAGTTCAAGCGGCACTACCACCAGCGCAGCGTCATAGAGGCCGTGTTCGGGGCAATCAAGACCATGTACGGCAGCTACGTCACGTGCAGGCGGAAGGACAACCAGCGCAGGGAGATGGCGGCCCGCATCATATGCTACAACATCGAGCTGATCGCGCGGCACGATGTAAGGAGCGGCAGGCTTACGCGCCAGTCGCTCGAGGCCGTTGCGGCCTAGAGCATGCATTTAGTGACCTCCGAAGAGAATGCATGCGGAGCGCAGCCTGCGCACGGTTGGTTGGACTGTACGCCGTTTAACCTTTTTTGAAGGGGTTTTTGCGTGTCTTGTGCAGTGACTCCCACCGGAGCGCAAATCTCCGTTCTTCATATGGTCAAATTGGAACCGCGGTTGTTCGACGTGGTATATAACCGCCGGATGCAGCCTCATCTATGTGGGAACTTTATAAGGAATGTGGCGGTTTTCGTACTGGGATGCATAGCACGCGCTAGGTTTGGTTCCTCTTTAGGATGAGTCGGATACGTATCTATGCGGGCATGAATCCCAATACCATGCTTCATCCATTTGCCAGGGTATCAATGCAGTTAGCTAACCGGGCATGCAGTCCCACACGCTTGCCGCATAACTCCCTAACCATGATTCTTCACGTTTCGTGATCCCTTCTTCCTGGGTTCGCGGTATGTGCTCTTCCTCCCCTCTTCCACACACGTCCAAAAGTCAGTCTCCTTCTTTAACATCCAGAATGCGATCCTGAGCATCTTGGCCGCCGCCGCGACCTTTGCCTTTGAGCTGCCGCGCTTTTTGCTGAGCCGCTCGTAAAACTCGCTGATCGGGGTGGACACCTTCCTGTTCCTTGCAAACGTTACGTGCACTATCACGGCCTCCGCAAGCAGGTGCCTCACCAGCGAGTTTCCAGTCTTTGTTATGCGTCCATGGTGGACGGTACTGGCGGAGTTTCTCACTGATGGGACCAGTCCGAAGTATGAGGCAAGGTGATCCATGTCAGAAAACCTTGAGATGCCGCCGATTTCAGACGCCAGCGCGAGCGCAACGACATTGCCTATTCCGGGCATCGTCTTGAGAATTCTGGCGTTCCTGTTTTTCGACACCGCGTCCCGGATCCTGTTGTCGCAGTCCGTTATGTCCTGGTCTAGGAACGCTATCGCCCTGATGTGCTTTTCTATCCTCCAGTCGTCAAGCTTGTGGAGTTCGCGTACGTATTGCGACGAAAACGGCTGTCCCGGTATCTTGATTCCCTCCTGCAGCAGTATCGCATGGACGCCGTTCTTGATCCTGGTTCTCTCCTTCACCACCTTGTCCCTGTACCTGATCAGCTGTCTCTCCTTCACTGTCTTTTCATCAGGTACATAGCATCCAGCAATATAGCCGCCCCGAAGCAGGTCGGCCAGTACCTCCGCGTCCACCTTGTCCGTCTTCTTTTTTGACGCGGCGATTCGCTTTGTCGCAAGCGGGTTTGACAGCATGACGTCCAGATTCAGCTTATTTCTGAGAAACCTGTACATGCCGTACCACACGGAGGATGACTCCAGCACGCATCTTGAGTTTGCCGGAAGCTTGGAGAACTCTTTCACAACATCCTTGGGATCACACTCCACCCTCTTGTTCTGGAGAACCTTCCCACCCGACTCCATCAGCGCCACCTGCATGAACTTCTTGTGCAGGTCAATTCCGACGAAATATTCTGGATTGCTGCCCGGGGCCTCTGCGCAGACCGTCCCGGCAGCCCGCGCCTTCTTCGTCTTGCCCGTACCTGCAACCTTCACGGGCTCACTTTTTTCTATCCCTAATCTTTTCGTTTGCATTTTGGCCCTGCGCCGATCACGGCGAATACCATCTGATTTCCGGCCTTGTCGTACTTTGTCTGCCACATATGGTTAGTTCTATTGCGGCGCCTTGTACCTGGCATGCCGGCGCGCAAGCCGGAGGCCTTGGTGGCCGCGCCGGACCGCCTGCAGGCGTACTGGTTTCTGTGGCGGCCCGGAGCGTCCGCAATTCTCGACGGTTGGCCTCGCGGTGACGTCGCGCTTAGCACGTGGCGCGCCATTCGCGCATGGACGCGCTTGGCACAGTTGGCAGTAGGCTCTCGCCCCCTCCACTCCATTGTTACATGGAATGGGTTGTGCCACTCCGCGCATCTCGCAGGGCCCGGCCCTGCCACTTGCGGAATCGGGGTATGATTCACAAAAGTTGGACAGCGCCGGACATGGAAAAATCGCTAAATAGTGTGGTGCCGCGATAAGGGCGTGAACCGGCGGGACAGGGTGATATTCGTGGCCGTACCGGTCGCGACTGCACTGGCATTGGGAGGCGCCTTTTTTGCGCTTGCTGGCGACTCAAACGACGTTCTGGATGTAGGCGAACCGGTACTGCCAGAGGCGTTAAGCCAGGAGACGAACTACCCGTCCGGGAATAACCCCACCATCAAGGTCACTGGCAGCTCCGTGATGATGCTGGAGCCCGATCAGGCAACTATAGGAATCGTTATGAGATCGCAGCCAATGAACATTACAAGCGCCTTGGCGCAGCAGGAGCAGGAAACCGAGAACCTCGTCGGCGCGATAAGGGGTGCCTTGGGAGAAGAGGACGACTCCACCGAGATCGAGCAAGGATCATTCGGGCTTCGCCAGTACTACATCGGACAGGAGTCATACTCTAGCATCGAGATGTTCACCGTTCGCTCCACGGTGTCGATCGAGACTGACATCGAGCAGTTCTCCAAGGTGGTAAGCCGGCTGACAGGCGAGGGCTATACCTTTGAGAGCGTCTATGCGGGCCCCCGGTTCCAAAGTTCGTTTGCGCTTGCATCTGGGCCCTTGGGCGCGGCAGACGCCGCGACCGGGGCTGCCGGGGACGAACCGGGAGGCAGCGGAGAAACAGAGGACGAATACGGCCAGATAACACTGAACGTTGCCATATCGGCGAGGCCAGCGCCCATTGACGAGGCGGTGGAAGTATATGAGGAGAAGCACCAGAGGCTGCTACAAATCTTGGTCGAGGAGATGGGCACGCCCCTTGAAAAGATACAGCCGGCAAGCGTCAACATCGACCCGCTGTACCACGGGCCGCCGAATCAGGACCTGCTCTACACCTACTACTCCCAGATCCTCGTAAACACGAGCCCGGAAAATATTGCTAGGATAATATCGGCAGTAGATCCGTACGACGTATTCGTCGAGGATGTCCACATTACCATATCCGATAAGCAGCTGGCTGGGATTGAGGGGGATCTCAACTTGGCGGCATTCAACAACGCAAAGACAAAGGCCGAGGAGATTGCCGGAATGACCGGACTCGGGATCGGTGGCGTCCAAAGTATTGAAAGTGTAACGGAGCCGATAGAGCAGCGGAGGGCGTTTTATGGCAACCTGTACAGCGCCGACTCGTGGAGGTACGCGGACACGTGGAAGGTTGGGGCCACCGTCACGGCAGAGTTCGAGCTGACAAAGTAGCCTTCCCGTTCGGAGAGGACAGTCTGCAGATGGGCCTGGGGATCTGCGCTCCGACTGTCTCGCCGCTGGCTGATTTTTACAACAGCCGGTTCCATACACTACGATAGATGGCATAGCGGCTACTGCTGCAACAATTGCGGCCGTCTCCGTCGCTGCGTCCGCGTCACTGCTCGGCGTTGTTCTGGCGCACAAGGTCCGCAATGTACGACTCGTACTCGGACATCTCCTGCCTGAACGAGCCGTACGCCCATTCCTGCTGCGTCGAGTGGCAGTCATGCCTTGTCATCTCCTCCTCTATTGCAGATATCCTCGCCTCAAACGCTGCCAGGCGCCCCGCATCCGCCGGATCAGCCGCGTCAAGCCCGTCGCGGGCTATCTGGACGAGTATGTCGGCGCCCTCCCTCACCAGGCCCCTGCACTTCTCTATGGCCTCTTTGTCCAAGGACCTGCCCTGGCCGCCCTCTGAGATCGACATAAACGCGTAAAGCGAGGCCGCTATTGCGGCGGTGATTGCGATTCCTCCGATTATCTTTTTATCCACGCTGTCCATCATGCGATCCTCTGGGCCGACCATGTTTCGCCTACCCAGACGCCGGCCACCTCTATGCGGCCGCCTGCGCCACCGTCATTGCCGCCTGCGCCCCCCGCCAGGCCGTGCTCCCCCTCCCACGCTCCTATGACGCTTACCGCCGATCTGATGTGGCCCTTGTGCTCCTCCTCTGAGACCGGGTTTCCGGCGCAGTCGTGATGTCCAGACACGACTATGAGCCTCGAACCGTGCTTCTCGACTGAGATGCGCGCCATCTGTATTATCTTTCCGAGGTCGTCGTTGCGGGCTACCCTGCCGTCCACTCCGGGCGCGGTTATGGTGTCCACGTAGTCCACCCCGTAGTTCCCCCTTATCCAGTCGTTTAGGACCGTCTGTATCCGGCCGTCCATGCAGCTGATGGACGTTGCAAACCTTCCGCCTGCCATGGGAACCGTATGGCGCTTCCAAATAAAATCATTCTTATGGCGTTCCGTAGGTGACGTGCTGGCGCATGCTCCGTCGCCGGGTCATGACGACTTTATGCGCATGATCTTGGTCTTGTCCATCACGACCCAGTATTCCACGTTCTGCCCGTTCTCCAGCTTGCCCGCTACCTCGTCGTCGATCATCGTGACGTCGAGGGTCTCAAACGTCTCGTTGTCCATGACCTGCACGGTGTCGCCTATGATGGATATGATCTGCCCCAGTTTTTTGTTTATCATGGGCACATGGATCTGCATGCTGACGGGGCCGACGTGAGGCCTCTTCTGGCCGTCGAATATTCCCTCGCCTACGATTCTGGCCTTTGCCGCCCCGTGCTTTCCGGGCTTTGAGGTGTCGTACTCCACTATGCGGCAGGGTTCCCCGCTCGGCTGGTCGGAGTGCGGCAAAAGTATGTACGAGCCAATCTTGAGTGATCCAAGATCTGACGGCTTGCTCATGCAAAAAACCGACCGTCCCGAATATTTTAACCCTTGTTTGCAATTGTGCCTGATTTCGCGGCGTCCCCGGTGCCTACTTTAGGCGGTCCAGTATGGACAGGCTCATCATGTTGGTTATGCTGAATCCGCGCCTGTTGATCTCGCGCCTCGTCTGGTCGCAGTACTTGTTGACGCTCTGATAGCTCTTCTCGCTTGCAACCTCTATCACCACTATGTTGTTCGAGTATGGGAAGTCGAACCTCGGCGGCTGCGGGCTGAACGTCTTCATGCTACCGATGCCCGCCCTTGCAATCTTCTCCCGGCGCAGCAGCAGCGACGCTATCTCGCTGGCATCGTCCTTGTACTCCCAGTAGTATATGGAGACAAAGTTGGTCTCGCCCTCGACTTCGCGCTCGAAGAGATCGTCCCTTATGTCGAATACGAACGTCCTCTTCGGATCGCTGTGCATGCCCTCGACGTCCTTTTCTATCTCCTGGCCGTTCTTGAATTTTGCAAGCAGGTAGTGGTTTGCAGTGTCGGTAAAGTATGGCTTGCTGTCTGCAGAGAACGTGCCCGTGACAAAGAACATGCTCTCTATGTTTTCAGAGTCCTTCCATGACTCCTTTAATTCTATGGACTCGTGGGTGTGCATGTACGGCGCGCATACGTATCCTGGGCGGATCAGCTCGAGCTCTGACACGCATCTGTGATTGTGCGATAATATTTATGCTTTTGATCGCGGCCGGGGCGCCCGCCCGCGGAAATTTTACCCCGTGCAAAACCCGTCCCCGGCCTTGGCTGTGCGTGAACCCGTGCCGATCAGGGATGGTTTTTTAATGGCTGTTTCCCAGCACATTTGTCCCAAGCTAGCTCAGCCTGGTAGAGCTTCCGGCTGTAGTTGTCGGCTTATGGCTGACCGAATAACAGCATATCAGGCATACAGAAACCGGGCCGTCGAAGGTTCAACTCCTTCGCTTGGGACTACAAAACAACCCGCCGTCCGCCGTCGCCGCCTCCTGGTGGCGGTACTCGGGGCGCAGTGACTGGCGTGGTGTGCATGAAATGAACAAAAATGGATGATGTGCAAAAAACAGACGCTGTCGTGCCTAGAATTTTTTGACTTTTTGAGCGGCGGGGCCCTTTTTACCCTCGCCAACTTCGAACTCTACCTTGTCGCCTTCGTTGATAAATCCGTCAACGTCCGTCTTGTGAACAAACAGATCATCCCCTGATTCACGCTCGATAAAGCCGTAGCCCTTTACGCGGTTAAACCACTTTACGGTGCCTTGCTCCATTTGATTCTGCGTGTGGCGCTCTCTATATTAACTACGTTATTTGTGCAGGCAGAACGTGGACTGCTGTACCTCCTGGGCGTCTGCCTGCTCTGAGGCGGAGTCCGCGATCGACGCGGGGGCGCGCCGCACTACGCGGCCGCGTACGGTCAAAAGTCCTTTGGTATGTGGTCGTTGGCCTTTAGCCACTCAACTTGCGGCAGTGTGAACCGCCACACGATGTCCCCCTTTTCGGCCTCGTTAAAGTCCCAAGGAGCTATAATCACAATGTCGTTGTCCCTTATCCAGACCCTGCGCTTGAGCTTGCCCCTGATGCGCCCCCTGCGCGTGATGTTGTCGGTGCACTTTACAAGCACGTTCTCGCCTCCGAGTATCTTGAGCACCCTGCCGAACATCTCGCCCTCTTCTGGAAGACGTATCTCCTTTAGCGCGCTCTCGCTCTTTACCTGACGCTTGCCCATGGCATGTACGTCCTAGCTCTGCATATAACTCATGACTTTTGGAGCGCGCCGTCCGGCATACGCCTTGCAGCACAGCGCGGATACGGCCAGCACCGTTCCGGTGATTGCCGACCGCAGCACAAAGGGGAGCGCCTGCTCACCTTCCATGAGCCGCGCCGCGTGGGGCGCCTAATGCGTCTGCCGTTAAACCACGGGTGCGCGCTTGGGCCGATCGAGCCAGCCCCGTCTCAGGACCCGCGGCGCCCGGGCGCGAACCCGGGACATGTCTGAGGATGTGCCGGAGCGTGACGCGCCGCCGCGTGGACGGCGGCTGTATGCGCGGTTGCCGGCAATGCAAAAGAGATTTTTATCTGGAGGGGACAGCGCCCCCGTGGCCGACTTTCACTGCGTCCCTGAGTGCTCCGACTGCTGCACATACCGCGAGTACTATCCTGACAAGAGGTTCGGCAAGGTGGGCGTCTTGATACTCCCTGAGGAGCGCGACAGGATTGCAAAGCTGGCCTCCGACCAGGGGGTGCGGGTGCACATACTTCCGAGAGTCGGGGTCTCGGAGGCGGGAGGCGCGGGGCCGTCCCGGATAGTCGCGTACCAGATGATGGGCAGGGACGCCAACGGTGACACGTGCCCGTTTCTTGATACGTCTGGAGCCTCAAAGTCGCCGCACGGGGGTCACCCGTGCCGCGTATACGGGCAGAGGCCGCTAGCCTGCTCCGCATACCCGCTGAGCGGGCGCAACCCTCAGGTGCTGGATCCAAAGTGCAGGTACTGCAGGGAATGCGGCCCGTCGGCAGACGGCAACCTCGAGTCCGAGGAGCGGGCCCTGTTGAAGATAGAGCGCAGCGTTGCATCCGACCTGCCTGCGGTCTGGCGATTCGCGACCGGGATCGGGGAGGAGGCGGACCGTGCGCATTTTCTTGAGCCCGGCTGGGTGCGTGACTGCTGATTGCCGGTAGTCGTACCCGTGGCGGTCTCCGGACTGCGGCCGCCAAGCGACGGTAGGGGCAGCAGCAGCAGCACCTGCGACTCTGCGCGCCGCGCAAACGGCGCCCTGCACGCCTAGGGGTTTATGACCGCCCTGCCGATTATCTTGCGCTCCTTTAACGCGGTAAGCGCGTCGTTTGCCTCGGCGAGCGTATACTTTTTTGATATGATGGGGTTGATGACGCCGTCCTTTGCGAGCTTTATCAGCTCCGTCATGTCGGTGTAGTTGCCCGTGTATGCCCCCTGTATGACTATTGACTTTAGCGGTATCGTAACGAGTGACATCTCAATCGAGCCCCCGAAGAGCCCTACCATTACCATGTTGCCCCTCTTGCGCAATATGTCGAGCCCGAGCCTTGCGGTGGGCGGGGCGTTTACAAAGTCCACCACGCTGTCGGCCCCCTTTTGGTTGCATATCGACATTATCGCCTTGTCCGCCCCCGGCTCCTTTGAGTTTACGGTGTAATCCGCGCCCATCTCCGACGCCGTCCTCAGCTTTTCATCGTCCAGATCAACGCAGATTACCTTTGCTTTTGTGATCGCCTTTGCCACCTGTATGCCCATCAACCCGAGCCCGCCTGCCCCTATGATCACCATGTACTCGGGGGAGTTGGCGTTTGCCTTTTTTATCGCCGTGTATGCCGTGAGGCCCGAGCACGCAAGCGACGTGGCCGTATCGGCTCCGACGCCGTCCAGCCTTGCCAGGTACCTGTGGCTTGGTATCATTACATAGTCCGCGTACCCCCCGTCCTGGAATATGCCCATCGACCTCGGGGTGTCACAGAGGTTCTCGTTTCCCGCCGCGCATGCGGGACATTCGGTGCACCCTATCCAGGGGTATACCAGGACCCTGTCGCCCTTTGAGAAGCCGGACGTTCCGTCGCCTGCCTCCTCGACGGTGCCGGCTATCTCGTGCCCGGGGGTTACGGGATACTTTACGCCCCTGTCGGTAACCTTCATGAACTTGCCATCGCCAAGGTCGTATCCTCCCTCCCACAGGTGGAGATCGCTGTGGCAGACGCCGACGGCGTCGACCTTTACCAGCACCTGCTCGCCTGACGGGCGCGGCGTCTCGGTACTGACTGCTTCTAGGGGCTTGCCGGGGCCCACTATCTTGGCCGAGTTCATGGACTGCCTCCCTGAGGTTACAATATAAGAGTTGACTGAAAACTAAAGAAAAATAAACAGATATCTATTTCTGCATGGGGCTGCCATACTGCGCATGGCCGCACATGCAGACGGCGGGGGGAGCAACGCTGCATACGACGACTCGCCGGATGGCGGGGCCGTTGCCGACGACGCCCCTGCTGCGGCAGGCACGCCCGAGAGCATATCGCAGGAGCCGATCAACGTCCTGTTTGCCTCCCACTCATCAGTGGCAAAGCGCGACGTGTGGGAGATCGACCTGATTCAGATACTCGACATGCTGGTCCGCATACTGGAAAAATCGGACAAAAAGGACCTGAGGGTTGCCGGAATGGCGGCGCTCTCCTCGTCGCTCATATACCGGATGAAGGTGGAGAGCATCTCGGCCCTTCACAAGGCCGCCATGGAGCGCGGGACCGCGCCGGTGAGGAGGGATCCGCCTGACATAGAGATGATTGGAATCCCGTACCGGCACGAGTCGACATATCCCGTGTCACTCGACGACCTGCTTGCAATGCTCCAGAATCTGATAGGAACGATGGCGAACCCGCGCTCCCGCCCCAGGCGTAGGAGCATGCTGGAGCCTGCAGAACCGCCGGCCTTTGAGAACTACATGCTGTCCCTTGAGAGCGAGATAGACGCGTACCGAGACATGATAATGGCGAAGATTGCCGAGACGGGGCGGGGCATACTGCAGGATATCACTGTAAACCTTAACGCCATTGACTCGATAAAGTGCTTTTTTGCGGCCCTGTTCCTTGCCCGGGACCGGATGGTCGACCTAGAGCAGGCCGGGGATGACATACGCATAACGGCGATACCGCACACGGAAGGCATGCCAGACGGAGGCGCCGACCCGGACGGCGGTGTTATCGCCGCCGCTGATGCGAATGATGATGCTGAAGGTGATACTGGCACTGGCGTTGGCACCGGTAGTGGCAGTGCCGCTGAGAACGGCGGCGGCGACGGGGCGTGAATGTGGGCATTGGCGTCGTGCACGAGTCTGGGGCCTGGGATGGGCGCCGACACTGCCGCTGCCGTCGTAGCCGCAGCGGCCGCGCACCGTTACTGCCGGGGACGTATGTCACACCGCGGTGCAATGTAGGGGTGGGCGCGCAACGGCAAAGGTAACTGACATGAACGAGGCGACCGCGCGGGTGGAGGCCGCCCTGTATTCTGCCGGCAGGCCGCTCAGCGAGGACGCTCTTTTGCGCGCGTCTGGGACCGAGTCGCGCGTCAAGACCCAGTCCATAATCAACAACATCGTGAAAAAGACGTGCTCTGTGTTCAAGGCAATAGAGGTGGTACAGCTGCCTGACGGCTCGTACGTGATGCAGCTAAAGCCCGAGTACAGCTCTACCATAAAGCGCTACGCGTCAAAGCCGATACTTCCCAAGGCCACCCTCAAGACCCTCTCGTACATCGCGTGGGCGCAACCAATAGCCTCCCGGCAGCTGGTCGAGACGCGCGGGACCGGGGTGTACTCGCATCTGAAGGAGCTGGTACAGCTTGACTACATCAGGTATGAGAGCGCGGGCCGCATCAAGATCTACTCCACAACGGAAAAGTTCCAGAAATACTTTGGGATCAAAGGGGACGCCGAGGACCTAAAGGAGCGGCTCTTTTCAAAGAGGAGAAAGACCGCCGGGGACTAGCCCGTGCCTGCCTCGCCCGCCCGCGTTAGTCGCCCCGCACCGCGCCCTGTCTGGCGCCCCTGCGTGACTGTGGTGGCTTGGGGCAGTTCTGCCGGATTCCCCCCCGGGATGCCCGGAAGCTCACTCGGTTTGTATAAATTAGAGCGGTCCATCCGCATGCCATGCGAAAGTCCGTAGAGAACCTGGCAACCAGCAAGACCACCGGCGGAAGGAGGCACCCCTTGCGCATACGCCGCAAATACGAGACTGACAGGTACCCGAACGAGGCGGTCAACGGGGCCCAGGAGACGATAACGCGCCACGTCAGGGGGCGCAACCGCAAGACGGCGCTGAAGTCAATCGACTTTGTCAATCTGGCGACGGGTGGGGCGAAAGTCAAAAAATCAAAGATAGTAAAGGTGCTCGACAACGCCACCAACAACGACTACAAGAGGCGCGGAATCATAACAAAGGGGGCCGTACTGGAAACCGAGGACGGCAGATGCCGCGTACTCTCAAAGCCTGGGCAGACCGGGGTTGTCAACGCCATTCTGATTACGGCAGAATCATAACCTGCAGGGCTGACTCGATCCTGCATGCCGTGTAATTGCGCGGCGGTATATTCAGTGCGTCTACTTGCGCCTGCCGGCTCGCTTCTTGCCGCCCTTTGGACTGTTTAGGTGGTTTCTGATGATGGCGTCTGCCATTTTTGAGACGTCCCTGTCCTCGTTTGCGGCCATCTTTTGCAGCTTTTTGGCGTTCGTCTTGCTGAGTGTGACCATAATCTTTTGCCTCAAAAGCCCGCGCCTCGCACGCTCAAGCAGCGTCTTGTGGGCGGATCTCGGGCTTGCCGCGAGCGCGCGCAGGTATCTTCCCCTAAGCCTGGGCTCCAGCGGCTCCACCCTGTCGACTATCTTCAGGGCCTTTGAGACGTTCGGCACGGCCTGGTACAGCCTGGTCGCGTCGTTGCGCGTGATCTTTTCCGGCACGCATGCCTTGAGCTTTTCCGGCACCGCAGCGAATCCGAGAAAACTCCTGAGCGTCTGGGGCGCTATGCCGAGCAGCTGGGCGGCCTTTGTCTTCCCCATCGACCCCGCAATATCCACGCACGCGCGCGTCATGTCCCGGGGGTTCATCTTGTTTCGGTGCAGGTTCTCTACCACCGACGCCGCCCTTGCATCGTCAAGGTCGTACCTTGTGGACGCAGTCAGCACCAGGGCGGGGATCTTCTTTGCCCGCAGTCGTTTCAAGGCCGCCAGCCTGCGCTGGCCCGACATGAGCAGGTACTCCCTGCCCTGTTTTTGCACCATGGGGGGGTTCTGGAGCCCCTCGTTCCTTATTGATCTTGCGAGCTCGGTTATTCCCTTGCGATCAAGGCCGCGTGCCTGGGCGTCCTTCCACACCTTGATCTGCCTTACTGGGATCTCGCGCAGCCTGTATGATATGGGGGACTTGAACCTCCTCTGCCTCATACGCGACGGTGTAACATTTGGCTAAATTAGTATTTCTTGGATCCGACGCCTGCCTCAGGCTTCGTTCTAGCGCCGTACCCCGCACGTCGCCACCGGTAGTACCCCGCACGTCGCCACGGGCCGCCCCCTACCTCCTGCCTGCTATGCGCTCTATCTGGACTGCGACGTGCGGCTTTTCGCCACTGTTTGCAAGCAGGAACCTCAGGTCGTCCATTGTATCTACGTCCATCATTATCCTCCTCACGAACACGGGGGCCACGTTTCTCGTGCACTCGCCTGCCATCCTGACGTGCTCCCTGTAGCTGTCGTTGTCGTAGCGCGTTCCCATCAGATCGGCCGGCATCCTTACGAGGGCGTTGGTGCCGTCAAACTTCCTCGACGGCACGACGACTGCAAAGTTGGGCGGCGCTGCAAACCTCATCATAAAGTCAATGTCCTGCGCCTTGATGTATGGTATGTCCTGCGGCATGACTATGGACGCGTCGTACCCGTCTTGTATGATGCGCCTGTCTGCCAGCGCCACTGCCTCGTTGACGCCCCTCTCGCGCTCGTCGCGTATGGTCGTTATGCCTGGGCCGCCTCTTTTCCCTGACCTGCGCCCGAACTCTGCGACTATCCTCTCGGCCTCTGGCTCCTTGGTCACTACAAACGTGTGGTCTATGTGGCTGGACGTGGACACAACGCCTATGATCTCCCTTAGCATCACCCCGCACAGTTCTGCCACCTCTGAGGCGCCAAGCCCTAGGCGCGTCTTTGCTTCCTCGAACCTCTTGACTGGTATGATTGCCGCCGTCCTCAACTGAGGTCACCACTGCATTGGTGTAATTATACTTGGGCCGTCCGCGCCGCGTCCGCGCCTTGCCGCGACAAGACGTCACGCGTGTACCTGCTTTGTGACAAAGCTGGCTAGCGCCTCCTCTGCGGCCTTGTTCTTCATGGTGATCTTCGTTTCGTATACGCTCATGTCCAGGCTGCGTATCTTTTTTGCAAGCGCCTTGTCCTTTGTGTCTATTACAATGTTGGAGCATACGTCCGAGTACATCTTTGCAAGCCCGTACGCGTTGGACTCGATTCCTGCCGCCTTCATGTACTTTGCGGCCGGTCCGGTTATGGAATTGTCTCCAATCAACGGGCTTATGGCGACCACCTTTTTCTTTGCCCTTGCAAGCTCCTTTTTTATCCCCTTTATCTGCAGCATGGGACCTATTGACGTGAGCGGGTTTCCGGGGGCGAGTATCACAAGCTTTGAATTCTGTATCGCGTTGACGGCCTCTGGGTTTGGACGCGCCTTTTCTGCGCCGATATACTGTATGCCCTCGACCTCGTCGCGCCCCCTGTACTTGACCCAGTATTCCTGGAGGTGCATCTCGCCCTTGCTCGTACTTATCCTGGTCTCTATGGTGTTGTCCGTGACGGGAATTATGTTGACGCCCACTGCAAACCTCTCACACATCCACTTTGTAATGTCCGTTAGGTTTTTTCCGTTCTTGAGCATGTTGGTTCTGATCAGGTGGGTTGCCGCGTCCCTGTCGCCCATCCTAAACCACGTTTCCTCGCCGAACACCTCCATCTGCCGCAGAAAGTTAAACGTGTCCTTTTTGACCCCCCACCCCCTCTCCTGGTCAAGCAGGTCTGCCAGGCCGTACATTATGGTGTCTATGTCGGGGCAGACATACAGCCCGTACAGCCAGTAGTTGTCGCCGACGTTACTTATCACGTTGACCTTGGATTCCTGAGCTGCCAGCCCCCTGACCATCTTCACAGAGCCCGTGCCGCCCGCTAGTACCGTTATCACGTCAGCCATCTTCCTCCAAAACTATGGGCTACGTCGGCTCTGCTCCATATTTAGTTTTGGAAATTGCATGCACAAGACGCGCGCAAGACCGTAACCGTCGGCCATCTTTCCAAAGTCGCGGAGGTTTAAAGATCGCGGCGCGTTATGGTTGCAAGCCACCCTGATTGTGTGGCCGCTGCGCCAATAAACCTCCAAAGGAGGCGTGGCAAAGAACACAAAGGACGTGGGACGAATCGAGTTGACGCGCGTGTTGCGGTTCCCCCCCCCCATCCCCCCTTCGCGCATGCGCGCGAAAAACGGCAGGGCAAAAACACACTGCGCATATCACGTTTGGCGCGGTGGCTAGACGCGTAGAGGCTGCAATTAGCAGTCCTGCAGCGCACTAGAATTAAGTTTGCGCGGCTGGCGCCTTTTTGCGCCTGCACGCGTCTGTCTTGGCCGGCCTTGCGTGACCGCGCCCCGTCCTTTTCATGCCGGCAACCTGTTGGCACTCGATCTTCCCTACGCCCCCACAGATTCCACGGTCCGCTGGCAGCTTGGTGGGCATGGGCCGCTGACCTCTCACCATACTCCGACCCGTCCAAGACCCCGCCGCCGTTTTCTGGAGGCTGGACCAGCTGCGGCCGGACTTCTCCACATTCCTGATATGCGGCGCCGCGGCGGCGGCGGCGGCGGCGGGGTGACGCGTCCGCCGCATCGATGCGGGGCCGTCGTGCAACGGCCGCCTCGGAGGGTGCTTGGCGGGGCTGCATGCATGTTCAGCTCGTGCAAATCCAAAACCTGCCGGCAAGTCCATTTCGCGCCGGCTCGCCGAAACTGCGTGGGCGTTACCGTCGTCTCTGCCTTGTATGGGCCCGCGCTCTCCGTGGAATCTGAGAGCGGAAGCAGGCAGGCACGAATTTTCAAGGGGCCCGAGCCCGGGCTTTATTTTGCAAGATAGATTTATTACTCTATTTATGCCAATCGTATCATATGAATAGAGTATTTCTTGTGGTGGGTCTTGCCGCCGCCGCCGGCCTGCTCACTCTTGGAGGGGGCGCCTCCGACTCGTGGGCCGCCCAACTTGACGCTACCATAATCCCGACTGCAGATACCTCGCCCTTTAAGATGAGCTATCTGAAGACCATTCACATATGGTACGAGAATGGCGGGGTGCTGGTCGACGAGCTGCAAGGAAACGACATCACCGTATCGGGCCAGTATGATTCCAGCCATCCTGACGTGCAGTCCCTAATCAATAGGCTCAACGCGGCCATACTCCAGAGCGGCAGTCAGGTCAGCATATCCGACATGGACGTGGACTATACGTTCGCACTCTACGGCGGCGACGAGCGTGCGTCGCTAGACTACAAGATTATTCTGACTGGGACGCTTGTGAACTATGTAATTACGCAGGACACCCAGAAGACACTCGTTGATCTGGGCTGGAGGGGACTCTCAGTTGACGGCAGCGTTATGATTGACGGCCAGGAGATCAATGATCCGTTTACGTTTGTAGCGGACAACCTGCCAGTGACGCGGGACACGATATCCGGGACCGCCGGAGAGCGCATATTCGACGAGTATCTGCTTAATGCCGACTTTGTCCTGGAACAACCGCTTGAGAACTGGCACTTTCTGTTCGACCCGACTGGAATCAACGTCGATGCCGGAACCTTCGGACTAGGCGATGAGATATCAGGCTTTGTAAAGTCGAGCTGGACCATGGGCGAGAGCAACCTTCAGCAGGGAAGGCAGGTCGAACGAATCGAGGAGGAGATCATAATGGTTGATCAAGAATACGTGGTAAAGAGCATACAGTCCCCCGACCAGGGCAACCTGAACATAATCGGATACGGCGTCATTGACATCCTTGAGGGAGTTGAGATTGCAGGCGTGACGTCCACTGCGCCTAGCAATACGGCCACGGGCGACTTTCCAATAATGATCATATATGGCATGGCCGGAATGGCCGCCGTCGCGGGCATTGCGTTCTTTTTCGTAAGCAATCGCGCACTAAAGAACGAAAAGCAGGGCCAGCAGGGGATAGACCCCACCCACCTCGTGGGATACCAGACCAGCTCGGCGTCCGGGGGATACCAGACGAACAGGGGCGAGGCCCAGCTGAAGGGCGACGTGGATTATCAAAAGACGCGCAGCCATTACGAGCAGGACCCGACGCGGCAGCAGCAGCAGAGTGAGTCCAGCTCGAGGGCCCCCGTGTGAACGGCGGAGGGCGCCGCGTGCGGGTGCGCCGCGTCCGTCGAGATGAGCTCCGAGTGTGACTGCCAGATGCAGGCCTCGTGCATCTGCGACCACACGTGCCCGTGCGGCGCCGATCTCTGCGAAGAGATGGCCGAAAGCATGAGATGATGATGCTGCGGCCGGCCTGCTGCCCTGCGGTTGTGCACAAAGCCGTTTTTTGCCGCCGCCGCTACTGGGATGCGGGTCTGGTGGCGCCGGCGGCGCCGATGGCCAGCCAGGTGCCGGCGGACGTCTTGTTGGTGTGTGCTGAGAGTAACCCTCCTTCTGTTCTCGCGACATTTCGCTTTGCGGCCCACCTGAGCCTGGTACAGGTCCTGCGGCTCCGTTTGGCCTTTCTCCGTGCGGGTCGGCTTCTTTCACTCCGTTCATGGGAACCTCAGGGTCTGCCATCACAGTGCCCCATGTTGGATCATTTTCTGCTCCGTTGCCAGCCGTCTCCGACTATCCATCTCCGGATCACACCCCTGTATGGAGGGAGGAGTTTCCTCTGCCGTGGCAGCGTTCGCGCTTCAGCTCACACGGTGTGCCCGGCGCATGGGCCTATAATCTGTGTTTCGCCGGATCTCTTTGGCGGTGGCGGTGATGGCTGCCGTTGCTGCCGCTGCTGCTATGGCGGCTGTGCGGTGCCGCAGAGCCCTGCCCTGCCCCCGGCTGCCGCTCCGGCCAGCATGTCACTCTGCGGGCTTTCTTCCCCTCAGAAACAGCGTTCCGGTATTCCTCTTCCATGCGTCCTTGGCGGCCGGGTCCTTGAGGCGCCTGGACCTCACCTCGAACCCCGCCCCGGCCAGCATGTCTTTCCACTCGCCCTCGGAGTACAGGTGCATCGTAATCCCCATGGCCGCCGCCCACCTCCTTGTGGACGTGTTTTCCGAGTAAAAGTCCGTCCCGCACAAAAAGACGCCCCCCGGCCTTAGGAGCCGGTATATCTTTGCAAGGGCGGCGCCAACGGAATCCGCATAATATATCGACTCCATTGCAAGCACATAGTCGAATTTCCGGCCCCTGTACTTCCACTCCTCTATGTCGGCGCAAAGGTACCTCTCCCTTCCGGTGTTGCCCGGATCTGATTCCGCGCGGCTGATCATGTTGGCGCTCTTGTCTATCCCCACGCTGAGCCTGCAGCCGGGGTGCCTGGACGCCACCAGCCTGACGACCCATCCGTTTCCGCACCCGATGTCAAGAAACGTAAACTCGCCCCCGAATCTTGCGGATCTTAGCATTGCAGACACGCTCTTGTAGTGGCCCCTCTGCATGTCTTCGGCCTTGCCGTTGAGGGCCCACGAGTCGAACTTTTGCGCTGTCGCGTCAGGCATGCTGTGATCACCGGCGCGTTGCGGCATGCCATATATAGTTCAAAATCATCTCCTGCATCCTTCTGGATGATGGGCCGGAGGCCGCCCCGATTGTGCCCGCGCGCGGCAGGCGCCTCAGAGGGCAGGCGGGCCTGCCGCGTCCACAGGTCGTGCTCGCGGCCCTGCCCCGCGCCTCGGCCGATCTTAAAGCCGGGCGACGGCTTGCTGTCCTCCGGCCCCGCCGCCTCTTTCTGCGATCCGACGTGCGCCGCTGCCGCGCGCCGCGGCTACCTCAGCCTGTCTCCGACGAGCCTGAACAGGTGCCTTGCCGCCGTGCCGGGCCTGCGCGCGGCCATTCTCGCCATGTCGAGCACCCCGAACTCCGCCTTTACAAACGAGACGAACTCGCCAGGGGTCATGCCCCTTATGATGTCAAGCTCCCTGTCCCACTGCTCGTCTGAGAGCCCGAGCCACCTGTCCTGTATCCTGCCCGCCGACCTGACGCGCGACTCGATTGCGCTCCGCCATCCCTTCTCGTACGGGAGCAGCATTCTGGACGACGTGTCACCTGCCAGGACCGCCGACGCGGCGGTGGAGCCGGCCAGCCGCCCAAAGCGGATCGCGTACCTGATGCCCTCCAGTACCAGCGGGTTTGCCTGCCCCGCCGAGTCTCCGACAAGCATCAGGCCGTCGTATACCGTTCTTCGCGCGAGGCCGTCGTTTGGAATCAGCCCATAGTGGAACTCCGTGACCCTGATGTCTCCCAGGTCCGCTATCGGGCCCTCCCTGTCTGCGACAAGCCGCTTTAGTATGTGGGTCGGGTCCGCGCCGCTCTCGGGCTTGCCCACCCCCACACCGATCCTGACGGTTTTGCCGCCGACTGGGAATATCCACGCGTATCCTGCGGGCGAGTACCTCTGTCCGACCATGAGCCACCACATGTCGGGGTTCACGTTCTCCACCTCTGCCTCGTATTCGGCCCCGGCCCCGAACCTGTCCCACTGCCATTGCATGCCTGCGGCCCTGGACACTATGGAGGCAAAGCCGCTTGCATCTATGATGACGTCCGCCTTGTGCATGGTGCTCTGCCCGTCCCTTGCCACCGTCACGCCGCTGATCCTGCCGCCCGGATCCCTCGTGACGCCGGTTACCGCAGCGCCCGTGACGATGCGGGCGCCCGCCCTGCCCGCCTGCGACGCGAGCCACCTGTACGTGGCCCTCACGTCGAGGACGGCCGCCGTGGGCTCGTCTCCGCCCCCTATGCTGACCGTGTTGTTCGGGGAGCAGAATGAAAACCCGCTGACTGGGTTGTAGTATTCCTGCGGGATGCCAAACTCCCTGACCTCGTCTATCCAGGTGACGCCGCTTGTCCTGACCGTCTGCGCAATGGAATCCTCCTTTTCAAACAGCACGACGCTGGCCCCGCCCGACGCCGCCGCGTACGCCGCGGACGAGCCGGCAGGGCCGCCCCCCACCACTATCACGTCTGTCCGGCCTTGATTCTGGCCGCTGTCATCTGCCGTGCCTGCAGGCAATATGGCGCGTGGGCGCGGCCCCGTTATATTCTAAACATGCGCGGTGCACTCGCGAGCCACGGCTGGCGCCTACTTTTTGAGGACGGGGTTGCCCGCAGTGTCGTTCTCTCTTTCAGCGTCAAAGGTTTCCATGTGCGCTTCGTCCCTGTGCATGTAGCTGTGCGTCTTGCCCATCTCCTTGCGGCAAAACTTTGAGTGGACGGTCTCCTGTATCTTTAGCGTGGCCTCGTTGTCGTGGTACAGGCGCTTGCCGCAGTCGGCGCATACCAGTTCCGGCATGCATCGAGTCTGCGCCGAATCTATTTAGATGTTTCATGGTTGTGCATCCCCGGGCCGGCTCCGGATCTGCGTGGGCGCCCGGGGCCTTGGAACCTTGGGCCGTGGCCCTGCCGCGGTTCGGATTTGACGGCAGACGTATTAGGTGCCCCGTGCAGCGCGGTTCATGGAAGATGCGCAGACTCTCTCCTTTGTGCTGTGGTCGGCAATCACGGGGATGGTGCTGGTCGTATCCGCGCTGTGCTACAAGGCGTATGCCGGACGAAGCCGCAGGGGGATCGCACCCGCGTGACCGGCACCTGCCTGCATCCTGTCTGCGTGCGGCGGGCCGCGTCACTGCTCCTGCTCTTGCTGCCCCCTATCGTGCCGCTCCCTTATGTGCCTGATTATGCACGTATAGTCGAGCTCCCCGTGCCCCTCCCTGAGCGCCTCGTCGTACACCTTTTCTGCCGCCTTTGTCATCGGCAGATCCGCGCCTAGCAGGCCTGCCGCGGACGTCATTATTCCTATGTCCTTTCTCAGGTTTGCAAGCGTAAACGTCGGGTCCTGCCGGCCGCTTATCATGTTATAGGCCTTTTTGCGACTCATCCCCGTGGAGAAGTAGGTGGAGTTCAGCACGTCAAGGAATGTTTTGGGATCGGCCCCGGACCTGTCCACCAGCGTGATTCCCTCCGCAAGCGAGAGCGCAAGCATGGTTATCTGCATGTTCATTGCAAGCTTGATGGTGTGGGCCGTGCCGGGCTTGTCGCCGAGATAGAATGCGCTCTCTGCCATGTAGTCAAATACTTGGCTGCACGCGTCAAACGCGACGCGGCTGCCGGACGCCATCACGACCAGCCTTCCCGCCGCGGCCGCGTCGGGGCCGCCCATGACGGGGGAGTCCACCCTGCCTATGCCGTACCGCGCGTACTCCGCGGTGATCTCCTCTGAGCCTGCCGGATCGATCGTGCTCATGTCTGCCACTGTCAGGCCCCCGTGACGGCCTTCCACGATCCCGCCGGGGCCGAACGAGACATCTCTGACCGCGTCCGCGTCCTTCACGATTGTAATTACAACGTCGGACTCTCTGGCGACTGCCGCAGGCGACCTCAGAACCCTGGCCCCAGCGGCCCCTGCAGCTCCCGCGTTCTGGGCGGTCCTGTTGTATGCGGACACCGCGTACGCGCCCGATTCTGCGAGCCTGACTGCGACGGCGCTTCCGAGCATGCCCGTGCCTACTATTCCGATGCGTGGCCTTGCAGGGCCGGTGCTGGGCGCCTCCGCCTCCTTCCCCCCCTGCATCTTAACGTCTGCCACGGGCGTCACCTCCTCTCCTCGTCCCTTACTGTCCACTGGCCCCTGCCGAACCTTGACGCGACAAACTCTATCTGTCCCACGACCCTGTCGCCCCTCCTGACCTTTGCATAGTCAAACCGCTCCATTCTCAGCACCTTCTCCCTCGGCTTGTACCCGCCCTCGATCACCTTCACCTTGAAGCGCTTGCTTGCTTTTATGATCATCTTTCTTGCCGTCTGCACGTCGCCTATCCATGAGAACATCTCAAACCTGCCAAAATTTTTCGTCTCGACGCTGTACCCGTACAGCCTAGCCTCGAGCTTGATCTTTCTGGCCTCCGCCTGACCGTTGAGCCAGTCGACTACCTCCCTGCCGCTCCCCTCCTCCACGCCAAACGTCTCCGAGTCCTTCACGCAGTCGATTTGAATGCGGCCGTAATATTGATTCCCTTCCGGCGTGCCGGCGCACATGCTGCTTGGCGCCGCGCCGGTTCGTGGATTGCCGGTTATGCCGGCCCGCCGTTTGAGCCGCCCGAGTCTGTGGCAGCAACTCAGTCAACCCAACAGCGTCCCCAAACGGCTGGTTAGGGCGGCGGCTTCGGCGGCGGCTTCGGCGGCCTTGGAGGCAGCGTGCGGGCTAGGATGCGCAGCAGAATGTACGTGGTCATCTCGTCCTGCGTTACCACGGGCGTCCCGTCCCAGTCCGGATGATCCTGCGCGTTCTGGGCCGCGTGCAGTATGTTGAACATCACCCACGCGTTGAACAGCATGATCCCGTAAAGGAAGCAGAACGCGCGCAGCTCCGCGTTCTTGGACCGGGTCTTTGGCCTCGCGTGCTCGATCATCCTGTACCCCGTCTCGACGCCCCAGCGCCGGGAGTATTCCTCGACGTCGAGGTCGGGGTTGTTCGTAGCAAACATGATGTAGCGCTCGTGCGGCGGCAGGTCAGGATCGTCGTAATCCGCGCCGCCGCCGGCGCGCCTCTTGCGCACTGCAATGACTCCCGTGTACCGGACGCAGTTGTATCCGTCCGATATGACGACCTCCGACCTGGACCCGCGCATGCCGGCTGCAAACCTGTTGATCTCCTCCACGACGGTCGTGGTGTTCCTGCACGGTATGATGTAGTCGATGTTTTCGTCGGCCAGCACCCTCATCACGGACGTGTCAAAGAACTCCCTGTCGGCCATCAGGACTCCGATCCCGACCCCGTGCCCCCTGCATATTGTGACCAGTTTTCGTAGGTAATCCGCGCTGTCCTCCAGCGCCGGCATCGGAAGCGCCCCGAGCGTCAGCCTGGCCCCCGGGGTCACCGACTGGATCGTAAAGTAGCGCTCAAACCACTGCGTCCCGTCCTTCCACCTGGACCTGTGGAGCTCGGGCCCGCGCTCCTTGTCGTACCTCGGTATGAGGTGCATGTCTATTGCCACGTCGAGCCTGCCCGGCAGGAGCCCCCGGTCGCGGAGCAGGTCCAGGTTCGCGTCGAGCTCCTCCCGAAACGCCGCAAGCGCCGTGCCGGGCCTGATCCTCGCGAGGTGCTTTCGCTGCCACTCGCCGCAGGGCATGGCCGCCTCCGCCTCCGCGAGCCTCCTCCCTATGATCCTGTTGTGCGCTCTCCTTGCAGAGTCCGCGCGCCCGGACGAGGACGAGCTGAATACCCCGCCCAGCAGCAGCCCGTCGTTCAGGTGCCCCTCCGTGAACACGGCGTTCGGGGCATGCGAGACGGGCAGCATGCGCGCCACTATCCCCTCCATGGTCCCGACGACACTTTCATAAACGTCGATCCGTGACGTCATATCGCGTTCCAGTGGTCCTGTTGTCACGAAGAGTTCCGTTGGAACGCCCTCTTATAGATCTATACGCGCAGATACTTTTGACATGCGCTGAAGCCGGTGCCAAAAACCAGTTAGTCTGGCCTAACTATTGGCTTGACTGCAACTGCGCCAAGACTAAAATTGCATCGTGTGGCATGCGGCGCAATGCTCGTGGTTGACTGCAAGGACGTGCTGCCCATACGAAACGAGCTGCTGGTGTACGTCTCCGATCAGGTGGCCGCCATACCTACCCTGCAGAACAACCAGTTCACCCTCTCGACGCTTGACGAGGACGAGGACGGCGGCTCCCGGATCGACGCCGGCACGGTGGTCGACTCGATCAGGGAGTTTCTTGACTCGATTGGCGAGGGCCGTAACTTTGCAGTAATCGCAAACAACGACGTAATTACGATCGCGTCCGTGACCGGGAGGCCGATAGAGCGTGACTCGTCCCCATCCCCGCAGGAGATGTTCAACTGCAGCCACTGCGGGTTCGTCACGCGGTACGAGACGGAACTGAACGTCCATATGCGCATCCACTACTTTTAGTCCGCGCGGGGGTCCGGCATGCTGATGGCATCGGTGCGGCCTGCGCTATGGTTGTGCGGCATGTCTCCGGTGCTGGGAGCCGGCGGCACTGGCACGTGCAAGTGCTTGAGTCGCGCGCCGCCTTGCCGTCACCGCTGCGGCGGCCTGACTTTTATAAACAACGCTGCCGCATATCATACATGCCCGAGTCAGAGAACAGGGGGACGTCCAAGGTATACTGCGAGTCATGCGATCGGGTCTTTGATTCGCGCAAGCAGTATGAGATGCACTTTGGAAGCTCGTCGTACACGTCTGGCCGGTGCGGCAAAAGCCGCAGTGACGGGGGCACGGGCGACATCTCTTGCGATTCCTGCCCGCTTGACACCGCCATCTCAAAGCTTTTGGGACTCTTCAGGCGTAGATAGGGATTCTGAGCGCCCGATTCTGCCATGCTCGTACGCGCGCCGTGCCGTGAAACCCGGCAGGCTGAGATCACGTCGGTCTTACAGTGGGTGGTCCGGGACCGCAGTGCGCGCGTAATGTCTGCGGCCTGCATTCCTCCCGCTTGCCTGTCGGACTCGTAAAAGCCGTGGTTTGTGTTCGTTTGTATGGAAAAGGATCCGCCATTGGGGGAGGGGGGGGGGGGAGGGGAGACGTGTGGGTTGTATGGCACGTCGGATATCATTCGTACTTTCCCAGCTTGGGCCTTCCAATGCACCTTGTAGCTCTCCGAAGAGTTGCCTGCATCCCTTTTTTCTTATCGGCCGCTGCCATGCCTGCAAAAAATACGCTGGCGGGGCGCGGCAGGCAGAAGGCTGTCTCCCGCGACGCGGCAATGTCTGGCGCTCCCCTCCCCCCTCCAAGGCGCCGATATGGTTTGACTCGCCCCTGCATGACGCCGTTGGTTTGTTTAAAGGGGGCTTCCTTGGCTGCCTTTGGCCGTTTGTTCCCCGCGGTAGCACCCCTTGCGGCAGCTGGGTGCGCCGGCGCACGGCTGGTTTATGGACTGCATGCTGGGATTTGATGTGGAGGGATCTGAACGGTTGCAACTGCCTTGCGGCAAGTCTTTTTATAAGAACGCGCGGGCGTCATGCGCGTGGCAGGAAAGAAGGCTCCCGTGATTGCCGTCGCGATAGTTGCCGTCGCGGTAGTTGCCGCCGTCGCCTCTGTAATGATGGAATCCGGCACGGCACCCGCCGCGGACGTGGCAGGGGACGACACCCCGGCGCCCTACCCGGACAGGGTATACGGCGGCATCGACACAAGCAACGGCTCGCCGATTCTGGGCGACCCGTCTGCGCCGGTCACGATAGTGGAGTTTGGGGACTACCAGTGCCACTTTTGCGAGATATGGCACAGCCAGACCCTGCCGCCCCTGGTGGATGACTTCATATCTACAGGCAAGGCCAAGCTGGTGTTTGTGGACTTTGCGTTTCTAGGAAATGACTCTCCTGGCGCGGCGCAGGCCTCTCATTGCGCCGGTGATCAGGGCATGTACTGGGAATACCACGACATGCTGTACGAGTCGCAGCAGAGCCGGATAGACGGGGGATGGGCGTCGCCTGCGAACCTGAGGGGCTTTGCAGTGCAGGTGGGCCTTGACATTGACACCTTCAACGAGTGCATGTCGTCTAAAAAATACGCCGAACGCGTCTCCTTTAACACCCGGACGGGGGCCGGGCATGGCGTGGATGCGACCCCGGCATTCTTTATAGTGGGTGGTAGCGGGGACTCGGTGATGATCCCCGGGGCGCAGCCGTACGGCACCTTCATCCAGGTGATCAACTCGCTGAGCTGATGACCCGTCATGCTGCGCATGGTGTTTTCTGACGCAAGGTTTTCTGCAATGGCGGCCGCGGTATTTGCCGTCCTGGCATTCGCCCTGCTGTTCATGTCCGAGTATATTTTTCTGGAGCCATATCTTGTTGGGCACGTTCCAAGGGACAGCGAGCTGGGGCTGGCGCTGATAATACTGATTGCCGCAATGTCCGCGGTGGCAATCCCTGCAAACGTGTACCGCGTCGTCATGCTGAGCAGCCCGGGGCGGAAGATGGGTGGCGGAATCGCCGGCTCCGTGCTGGGCACGGCCGCGGGAGCCTGCAGCTGCGGACCGGTAGGATTTGCCGTAATCTCCACCTTTGGGACGGTGGGAGCAACTGCCACGGCGTTCCTTACAGAGTACGAGCTGCCGCTTCGGATCGTCTCCGCCTGCATCCTGGCCCTGACCCTTGTAACCACCCACCGGTCGTTCTCGGCCGAGTGCCGGTTCTAGCCCGCTGCGTGACTATATTTTGATCAAATTGACAACTTTTTCTAATCACGATGCATATCTTGCAGCTGCGTGCACGGTACATTGTGACACATCTCTATGTTCCCGTCAGGCCCGGGCGCCGGGCTCCCGACTATGACGGGTCAGAGGAATCGGCGGCAGAAGAGTCGGAATAGCGGATCGTATTCCTGCGTGTGCTTCTTGCCGTCGGCATGGACGCGCAGGGCGCCGGCTCGACGTGCCCGTTTTTGATCTATTTATGTGACCGCACGGGACGGTTCCACATGGCCTGGAATCTGAAGCTTGCGGCCGCGATATTGATCGTGTCGGGGCCGATACTCTTTGCAGTCGTTGCGTACCCTGAGTCCATAACGTGGAGCTGGAACGAGGGGCGGGGCGGATACCTGTTCGGGCTGATATTCGTGGTGGCTGAGTTGGCGGGCCTCAAGCTTGCAGTTTCTGAAAGGCGGCTGGCCGCAGCCGCGCCTCTCGCGGCCGCAACAATTGCATACCTGTATCTGCTGGAAAACGGGCTGCGGGATCAGATAACTGAGGCCTCGTCCCAGTTTGACGTCCAGCTCGTATACTCGTGGACGTGGATGTGGGACTTTGTGATAATGGCCGTCTTTATGGTGGCCGCGCTGCATGTGATATTTGGCAGGAGGTGGTTTAGAATCGCGCCGGCGGGCCCGATATTTCTGACCGGCACCGCGATAATACTGTCGCTTGACGCGTTCTTTCCGTATGACACGCTGGGCCCGCTGCAGTACGTCGTGCCGTATCTGGTCCAGGCAAACGTCTGGCTTGTCGAGGCGCTTGATCTCGGCACCGCGATTGCACGCGACAACCTGATGCTTCTGAGGGGTGACCACGGCTCGATCGCGCTCCGCGTGTTCTGGCCGTCGGCAGGGGTGCACAGTGTAGTCATATTCTCGCTTGTAATCGGCGCGTTCATGCTGAAGATGAACATTCCGCGGGGCCGCAAGCTGGCATACTTTGGGATCGGCATTGCTGGCACCATTGTGGTGAACATGATACGCATATTCTCCTTGTCGTGGTACGCGCTCAAGGTCACGGCCGATCCCGTGGCATGGGAAGAGTACCACAAGATTGCCGGCGAGATAATGTTCCTGCCTTGGCTCTTTGGGTTCATACTTGTGGTGATTGCAATAGAGTCGCGGCGGCTCAGGAGGCAGGAGGCGGCCGAGTCCAGGGCTGCCTCTTCTGGCCGCGGCGGCGTCGGCGGCGTCGGCGGCGTCGGAGAGGACTAGCGGCCGCACAATCTGCCACAGACAGCGCATGCCGCCCGCCTCACGTCGCGCCCCCCCCACACCGCCGTTGTCACCGGCGTCTGCCATGCGCAACTGGTTCTGCCTGGGCCGCCATCTTGCCGTCACGGCTTGAAGAAGCTGGTGATGTCGCTCTGCCCGCGCGCGTCTGAGAGCTCTGTTACCATGACCCCGAGCCTGCGCACCGACATGTTCGCACCCTGGGATTTCAGCGCCTCTGCAAGTAGGTACTCTGCGTTTTTTTGCAGCTCGTACGCGCTTGCGGTGGGACTCTTGAGAGTCCTTGACCTTGACATGACGCTGAGGTCGGACTTGACAAACTGGACTCCCACAACTTTGAACATCTGCCTGTTCTCCATTACTGTGCCGTGCACGTCCGAGCAGATCCTCGCCAGGCTCTCCTTTAGAAACTCGTACCTTCCGGAGTCCTCGCTCAGCGTGACTATGCGGCTGTACTGTATGCGGGGCGCCCTCTCCTTTACCGGCTCCTCGTCTACGCCCCTTGCCGCATTGTAGATGTACGTGCCGCTCTTCCTGCCGAACTCCTTTGTCAGCAGGAACAGGTCGGCGCCTTTCAGGTCCCTTATGGTTTTGAGGCCCATTCTGGAAAGCCTCTGCTCTGTCTTTTTTCCGATTCCCGGTATCTTCACGATCTCAAGCGGCTCTAGGAACGCGTTCACACTGTCGGGCCTCACTATGGTGAGGCCGTCGGGTTTTTTGTAGTCCGATGCAATCTTTGAGATCATGCGGTTTGGCGATATGCCTATGGAGCACACTATCTTGGTCTTCGTCCTTACTGCATTTTTGATCTGCTGGCCCAGCCTTGCGGCCGCATCAAAGCTGAATTCCGTCCTCGCGCCTACGTCAAGGTATGCCTCGTCGCGGCCGACATACTCGAAGACGTCTGCAAACTTGGCGATCTCCTCCATGGACTCCTCGGAGACCTGGGAGTAGTACTTGAAATCGACCGGGATGAACTCCGCGCCGTCCGCACCTGCAAGCTTTCTCTTCGCAAAGGATATGGGCATTCCCGACTTTACGCCGTATTTTCTTGCAATATAGTTTGCAGTTGCTATGGCCCCGCTGTCACCCCCCCTGTCAGAATAGACGCAGACGCAAACGGGCCTCGTCTTCATGATGGGGTTTCGTATCTCCTCGCACTGGGCGTAAAAATAATCAAAGTCCACGTGCATGACTATCCGGCCTGACATGGGATTGTGACGCCGTGCCTGTTATTATTTTTCTGGGAACTGTTGCGGATTCGGTGGGTCAGTCCAGGTCTCCCGCAGCTTTGGACGTTGTTTCTCCGCGTGGCCTTGCACGTGGGAACGCGCCGGTGCTTGGTTCTCGCACCCCCGCGAGGGGCCCCCAACAAAGCAGTTGAGGCGCGCGTCCAGTTCGCGTCTGACGAGGGCCGTTCCGGCCCCCCTGCCTGCCCCTGTGTGATCGGAGGGCGGCAGGCCGTTCCTTCCGATTACCACGGCCGCGTTGACGTCGGCCTGCTGAACGTAATGGCATTTAGTGCACCTGAACATGTCGCGCGTAACCCGTGACTTTGGATCCACGTGGGGGCAGCGGGCGCACGTCTGGGACGTACGGCGCGGATCCACCGTCATGATCCGGATGCCCGCGAGCTCGGCGCGGTTCCTGATCCTCTGTTCGATCATATGATGGCGGACGAATCGCATCTCGCGGTTCATGCCTTTCTTGTGCCGGCCTCCCTTGCGGGTCATCTTGCCAATCTTGAGGTCCTCCAGTGTAATGGTGTGTGGGTCGTGATCCGTGCAGATGTGCTTGGCCGCCACGCATTCGGCGTACGCGCGGCGGCTTGCAGCCCTTTGGAGCCGTCCGCGGATGCGGGCGTGGAGCCTGCGGAAGCGGTCGGAGTGCCTGTTCATTTTTGACGCCTTGGACTGCATCCTTTGGTGCCATTGGCGGTCTGCCCTGAAGGGCGAGACCGTATCGTAGGAGTCTGAGCTGGTGACCGTGCCGTCCGGGGGCATGGTGGCGACGACCGTGGGCTCGACCGTGCCGCGGTCGATTCCCTTGACGGTCGGGTTCACCGGTATGTTCCACTGCGGGATTTTGACGCGGCAGGTCACGTACAGCAGGTACGATTTGCCGTGCGGGGCGAACTCGTAGGAGCGCGGTTCGTGTTCCATTACCTGGTTGGGAATGTTGGCGCGCACCGCGCCGAATCTGGGAAGCCTGAGCGTGCAGGAATCCTCCACGCGGGGGGCCAAGGGGCATTTCAGCGACGTGTTGGGCGCGCGCCTCTTTGTGCGGTACCTGAGGCCGCCGCGGCCGTACCTCGCGGACAGCCTGCGGGCGGTAAGCGCGTCCCGTATGCCCGCGCGCTGGACGGCAACCGGGAGTGACCGAATCCAGTCATGCGCGCGGCGCATGACAGTGAGTTCCGCGTGAAGCCCGTACTCCGTAACCGGCTCGCCCGACCTTGCGCGCGAGACGGCCCAGTTGTACGCGTGGCGCTGTCCGTCTGTGAGCCTGCGGATCTCGGCCTTTTGGTCTGCCGCAAGGTGCACGGGGATGCGGTACTTGCGGTAAGTATACATGCGCTTGGCGGGTGGCAAGTGGTTATATTCGTTGTTGCGGGCTTCCGCCCGCCGTATTCGCAACAGCACCTTTTTCTGCATGTCTGGTGACCCTTGATGTGCAAACGTCACTGCCTGCATTGCAGGCTGGAGGCCGACTGAACCCCCGCCTACCCCCATACGCGACGTTTCTGATGCCCTCCCGTGATGTGGCGGCCTTCTTGGAGGCATTCATATCCGCGCCGTACTCTCGGGCGGCGGCGATGATGATCATAGGAGCGCGCATGCCTGCTAGCCCTCCTATAGGCGCATGTGGACGCAGTTATGCCGCGAGATTCAAATTTGCAGAGGTTTCACACACCTTATGACATCCCCCGTCTATGCTAGTGAGACCGGAATAAAATTCCGACCTGAAGAGATGAAGCCGGAGCGGCTCTATCACTGTATCTTCAAAGGCAAGGCCATGCTGGTCTTTAAGGACTCGCAGGATGTGCTGAACTGCTATGAGATAGAGGATCTTGATCTTGTTGAGAAGATCTCCAAGTGTTCTGACGATGGGGAATTGGAGGCCCTCTTTGACGATTACTTGGCTGAACAAAGCTAAATTGTTAAATAAAAGTTAATAGTGAGCATTATGGGAGCAGAGCATGTACGGCGAGAAGAAGTCAACCGATGCCGAAGAAATATTGTCCGAATTTACCTCTAAAACACAGTCTGAGATACCTACCAATCCGCGCACACCTGACGAGTCTTCTGGGATTGAGTCTGTAGAAGATATGCCGCATACCGGACACGACTCTGAGTGTGATTGTAGCCCTGACGACGTTCCATCAGTATCTGCATCGTCAACTGTCCACACCCACGGCCCCGACCACACCGAGACGGCACCGGCGCCTGAGCCCGCGCCTGAACCCGCACCCGAGACGGCACCTGAGCCTACACCTGAACCCGCACCCGAGACGGCACCTGAGCCTACACCTGAACCCGCACCCGAGACGGCACCTGAGCCTACACCTGAACCCGCACCCGAGACGGCACCTGAGCCTACACCTGAACCCGCACCCGAGACGGCACCTGAGCCTACACCTGAACCCGCACCCGAGACGGCACCTGAACCCGCACCCGAGACGGCACCTGAACCCGCACCCGAGACGGCACCTGAACCCGCACCCGAGACGGCACCTGAGCCTACACCTGAACCCGCACCCGAGACGGCACCTGAGCCTACACCTGAACCCGCACCCGAGACGGCACCTGAACCCGCACCCGAGACGGCACCTGAACCCGCACCCGAGACGGCACCTGAACCCGCACCCGAGACGGCACCTGAACCCGCACCCGAGACGGCACCTGAACCCGCACCCGAGACGGCACCTGAACCCGCACCCGAGACGGCACCTGAACCCGCACCCGAGACGGCACCTGAACCCGCACCCGAGACGGCACCCGAGACGGCACCTGAACCCGCACCCGAGACGGCACCCGAGCCTACACCCGAGCCTACACCCGAGCCTACACCTGAACCCGCACCCGAGCCTACACCTGAGCCTACACCTGAACCCGCGCCCGAGCCTACACCTGAACCCGCGCCCGAGCCTACACCTGAGCCTACACCTGAGCCTACACCTGAGCCTACACCTGAACCCGCGCCCGAGCCTACACCTGAGCCTACACCTGAACCCGCGCCCGAGCCTACACCTGAGCCTACACCTGAACCCGCGCCCGCGCCCGAGCCCGAGCCCGCGCCCGAGCCCGAGCCCGAGCCCGAGCCCGAGCCCGCGCCTGAGACGGCGCCTGAGCCTACGCCTGAGACGGCACCTGAGCCTACACCTGAACCCGCGCCTGAGCCTACACCTGAGCCCGAGCCCGCGCCCGAGCCCGCGCCCGAGACGGCGCCCGAGCCCGCGCCCGAACCCGAGCCTGCACCGGCACCCGAGCCCGCCGCTAGCTCCGAATCTCCTTCAATGAGGGATGTCATATTTGTGGGCAGCAAGCCCATAATGACGTATGTCTCTGCCACGCTTACTCAGCTTGCAAACCAGGACACGGTGACAATAAAGGCAAGGGGCAAAAAGATTACCAACGCAGTGGACGTCTCACAGATGATTATCAAGCGAATGGACACCGTGGGGTACACGATAAGCGATGTGAGAATATCTTCTGACTCGCTCATATCAAACGACGGCAAGCATCGCAACGTTTCCACAATGGAAATTGACATTTCCAAGCGTTAGTGTCTGGTATGCTGTCTTACTGGTTGCAGCGCTCGTCGCATCCATTGCTGTAATACTTGTACTCTCCGTCGATTCATGTGGATTGTCCCATATGGAGATTCTTCGGGGACTTGACACGTATCATGAAACCCTGGATCCGGAACTCTGCCTCGATCTTTTGAACGACATATACAGATTCAACGACATGTGCAGTCCCACAGTTGAGATTATCGACTGTGGGTGATGCGCAGGGGCATACGACGCACCATGGGCGGCATCCTACAAATCCCCATGTCCTGCGATATGGTGGCATGCCACACCGCACACGGCCTGCGGACTCCTACCTTTTCAGCCTTGCAAGCAGGGCCGCGTAAAGAAACGGCATGACTGTCGTGGCCTCCGCATGGAGCGTGGCCTGCCTTGCGTTCTGGGTCACCTTTCCCCACGATATGGCCTCCCTGACCAGCGCGCCGCTCAGGCTCCCGTCAAACTCCTGGGCCGTGGTGATGTAAAGCGCATAGTCCAGCCCGTCCCTGTACTGGTTCCACCACATCGTGTGGTGCTTTGAGATGCCGCCCCCTATCATGAGGGCGCCCGACTTTTTGGCCTTGAATATGTGATCTGAGAGCCGGACCGAGTCGCCTATTACGTCGAGCCTAAAGTCCGGATGGCTCTGCGCAAACATCCAGATCTGGCTGCCCACCGCGCCGTCCATTATGCCGGGAACTACCACGTCGGTCCCGTTCTTGGCGGCCCAGTAAAGAAACGAGTCCTCGCCCAGATGCCGCCCTATCATCCTGCATATGTCCGACGTGGTCATGGTCCTCCGGCCGCTGTCGTACTCCTCTGTCAGGAACGCCTGCATCTTTTCCTCGATGAGCGGCCCGTAACTCTCAAGCGGCACGATCACGCTTCCGAGCCTGTGCATGTCCTCGCGCGCAAGCTCCGAGTCGTCCATGGTAAACGACCCCTCCCTGTATTCTGCAAAGTGCTTTGCAATGTCGTGGTCCAGCGCGCCGCATGTGGTCACCATCACGTCAAACCAGCCGTTTCTTGCCATGTCCTTGATTATGCCGCGCAGCCCCGTGGATACCACGGCTCCCACAAACGAGCAGAACCTCAGGCATTCGCCATCCGATATCATTTCTGACATGATCTCCAGCCCGTCGTGCATGTTCTTTGCCTCAAACCCCCCGGAACGGGCCATCTCTGCAAACACCCCCTCTATGGTGGTGTCGCCGTCTATCGCAATGTCCCTGACCGGCCCGCCTGGCTCTGCCATGACTGCCACGTGCGCTGCGTGACTATAAATGATTCTTCGCGGCCCCATGCCAAGACTTTAAACAAGCCTGATCCCCCACCATCCACAGATGGCGGGGCGCATCAGGGTGGGACTGGTAGGCATAGGCAACTGCTTTTCGGGGCTGCTCCAGGGCATAGAGTATTATTCGCAGAACCCGTCGCAGGAGGTCATAGGCATAATACACGACAAGCTGGCCGGATACGGCATACACGACATAGACTTTGTGTGCGGGTTTGACGTGGGCGAGAACAAGGTCGGCAAGACGATCAACGAGGCCATATACGAGTACCCCAACATGGTGGACTGGGTTCCGAGGGGGCAGATGCCAGACACGGGCGCCATGGTCTACGAGAGCCCGGCGCTTGACGGCGTGGGGCTCTGGGTCGAGAACCGCGTCAAGCCAATAAAGTCTGCAAAGACCACCGAGCAGCTGGAGTCGGAGATAAAGGACGTCATAAGGGAGACCGGCACGGAGATAATAGTGTCGTACCTGCCCGTCGGCTCGGACAGGGCCACCGAGTTCTGGGCCCAGGTGTGCCTCGACGCCGGCGTCGCGTTTGTAAACTGCATACCCTCGTTCATCGCGTCCGACGCAAAGTGGGCCAAGAGGTTCGAGGAGAAGGGGGTGCCGTGCATAGGCGACGACATCAAGGGCCAGGTGGGCGCGACCATCGTCCACAGGACGCTTGCAAAGCTGTGCAACGATCGAGGCACGAAGATAGAGAAGACGTACCAGATCAACGTGGGCGGAAACACCGACTTTCTCAACATGAAGGAGCAGGAACGGCTGGTCTCAAAGAGGATATCAAAGACTGAGAGCGTCCAGAGCCAGCTTGACAGGCGCCTGGACGACGACCAGATCTACGTGGGGCCGTCTGACTTCATACCGTTTCTGGGCAACACAAAGCTGATGTTTATGAGGATAGAGGGGAGGCAGTGGGCCAACATACCGTACAACATGGAGGTCCGGCTCGAGGTGGACGACAAGGCCAACTCGGCCGGTATAGTGATAGACGCGATACGGCTGGCGCGCATCGCCCTTGACCGCGGCGTGGGGGGTCCGATAATACCCGCAAGCGCGTACCTGATGAAGCACCCGATACGGCAGATGTCCGACGTCAACGCAAAGGCCGAATGCGAGGCGTTCGTATCCCAAGGCTGACCGGCCCGCGGTGCCGGGACCGCCCTAGGCCCGCCGCGTTGTTTACTGAAACGGGTTCTCGTCGGCATACCTTGCCGCCCTCCGCCGCTCGTACGCCCCCGGCTCCACCTGCATGACTGCATACGACTGGCCGTCTGCCAGCCGCGTCACGCTGGTGTTTACAACGCCGTCGCCCATCTCGAGGTCCACTGCCATGCTGCCGCCGCCGAACCTGCCGCCGGACACGTTGGCGGCCACTATGGGAATCCTGTTCTCCAGCGCCCTGACCTGCACGTACATGCCCCACGGCGCAACGCCCCTGGAGACTATCCTTGAGGGGGAGCATATGACCTGCGCCCCCTTTCTGGCAAGCGTGCGTGCGACGGGGGCAAAGACCATGTCGTGGCACACGATTATGCCGAACCTGACGCCCTTTGCCTCGAATACGAGGGCCGCCGACCCGGGGCTGACTGAGTCGCGCTCGTATGAGAACGGGTGTATCTTCTCCTGCATCCCTGCAATACCCCCGTCTGCCGATATGACGGGCGCCGCTATTACGGTCCTGCGCGCCCCGTCCGCGCCTGCGCGCGTCCTGTGGTAAAAGGCGCCCGGAATCACGCACATCGAATACTCCCTGGCTATGCGGCCAAACTCTGCGAACCTGGCGCCGAAGTCGTCTACGACGTTGTCTGAGAGCCACTGCTCGGGCAGGCACACGATGTCTGCCTCCTGCCTGCCCACCTCCGCGAGCAGCCGCGACGCCTCGGCGATCGCCTGGTCGTCGCTCCCGTACGGCACGGTCTGGATTACTCCCAGCTTGGCCATGCTGCCCCCCGGATGCGGCGTGTTAAAAACGAGCCCATTTGGACAAAAAAAGTGTGCAAATTTGTCAAGCAAATCCATCGTTATGTTATTTATTCAGGTGCCGTCAGCAGTACATCATATGGTTCATATAAAAAAGGTGGAGATATTTGGCTTCAAGTCGTTCGGATTCAGGAATACCGTGGTCAGCCTCGACCCCGGACTGGTCTCGATCTCCGGCCCCAACGGCTCGGGCAAGAGCAACATACTGGACGCCATAATATTTGCCACCGGCGAGACGCGCCCGACCATGATGAGGGTGCAAAAGATGCAGCAGCTGCTCCACGACGTGGACGGCAGCAGCAGCAACGGAGGCCGCGGCCCCCGGCGGGGCACGCGCATGGCCCGAGTGGCGCTCCACTTTGACAACTCCGACCGGATCATCCCCGTCGCGTCAGACTCGGTGGTAGTCACAAGGGAGCTTGACGAGGGCGGCGAGCAGACCTACTACCTCAACAACAAAAAGGACAGCCGCGCCCACATCACGGACATCCTGGACGTGGCCAGGGCGGGCCCGGGGCCCAGGCAGCTCAACGTGGTGCAGCAGGGCACCGTAACGCGCATATCCGAGTACACCCCGACTGAAAAGCGCAACATAATCGAGGATCTGATCGGCATATCGTCGTTTGATGAAAAGGCGGCCAACGCGCGCGACGAGCTTGACAAGGCCGACCGCACGCTGGAGGTCTCGCTTGCCCGCATGAACGAGGTCAAGAAGCGCATAGACGAGCTGGAGGTGGACCGCAACCTCAAGATGCGCTGCGACATAATACGGGACGACCTGACAAGGTACCGCGCCGTCGACGCCGCCGCAAGACTCGAGCTCGTCGAGGGCCAGCGCGCCTCGATGCTCTCGGAACTGAACGAGGCCAAGGCCGGCATCGCGGCGCTCTCGGAGCTACGCGACGGGCTCCTGTCTGAGATCGGGTCAGTCGAGGAAGAGCGCTCCGAGATAATGGAGGCCGAGAGTGCCTACCGGACGGAAAAGGCGCACCTCGAGTCCCAGATAAGCTCCTCGATGCGGGCATACGAGGAGGCCAGGACCAAGAGGTCGATTGCAGAGAACCGGCAGGCCCAGATAGGGCGGCGCCTGGGGGAGATCAAGGTCGAGTCGGCCAACATCTCCAAGTCGCGAAACTACACCGACATGCAGGTGAGGGAGGCGGAGGGGCAGCTTGCCGAGGCCGAGTCTGCGCGCGAGGCCGTCCGCAAGGAACTCGAGCGGACCGACTCGGAGATACGAGGCATACTCCAGAGGCAGTCCGATGCCGCCGCCCGGCGCAGCGAGCTTGACGACAAGATAAAGCGGCTCGGGGCCGAAAAGGAGGGCCTGGTCTATGAAAAGATGGGGCTGGAGCACAGGCGCGACTCGTGCCTTGAAAAGATGGAGCAGTACGGCAGGCAGCTGACCGAGATGCGGGAGCTGGTGGGCAGGCTGCAGGACCAGTCCCTGCACCTGAAGCGCATAATGGCCAACAGCCGCGACACGGTATCCAAGCTCGAGTCGCGCATGCGGGAGCTCGGGGAGAAGAGGGAGAAGGCCATATCTGACAGGGAGGACCTGGAGTTCGTGCTTGAGAGGTCAAGCAGCGCGGCGACAAAGTACGCGTCAAAGATAAAGACCGTAAAGGGGTTCATGCACGAGGACTACTCGACTGCAAAGCTGCTGGAGAATGCCGGCCAGCTGGGCATAAGGGGGCTCGTGTACGAGATGATGTCGTGGGATCCGGAGTACGAGAGGCCCATAATGGCGGCCAGTACGGACTGGATAAAGGCAGTCGTGGTGGACGACTTTGCCACGCTCTTTGCGATATCCGAGTCGGCGCGCGTGCAGAAGCTGCCAAAGTTCAGGATCCTCCCATTAGAGGCCCTCTCGAGCCTGGGACCTGACGACGCCCGCCCCCCCTGCGCCGTCGACGGCGTAAGGACGCTTGGGACGCTTGCAGGCCACGTGCGGTGCAGCCCGGAGCACGAGCCCCTCAGGGAGTTCCTGTTCGGGGGCGTGGTGCTGGTGCGCGACCGGGACTCTGCCATATCGGTCTCCAGGTCGGGACACAGGGCGGTTACCATGTCCGGCGAGTACTTTGAGCCCCGCAGCGGGACGGTTACCGTCGACACCGGCTCCAAGATATCGCGCATAACAAAGCTTATCTCGATGAGCAGCGACGTGGACGGGCTGTTCAAGCTGATATCTGTGGTCAAGCGCTACATACGCAGAAAAAAACAGGTTGAAAAAAAGACAGCCGAGTCCATGTCCGTGCACGCAGAGCGCCTCAAGGTGTCGCAGGGGCGCGTAGACTCGGCGGGGCAGAGCCTCCAGTATGTGGAGTCGAGGCTGGGTTCCGCAAAGGAGGCGGCCGAGCGCCTGCCGGGCAGGCTTGACAAACTGCGGGCCGAGTCCGACGCGGCGGACGCCGAGATCACCTCCCTGCTCTCCCGGATAGAGAGCATACAAAACGAGATAAACCTTGCAAGCGCCAAGCACATGTCCAGCGAGCAGATGCAGATCGCCGGCCTCCTGACTGCCGCAAACTCCAAAAAGGCCGAGCTGGAGGCGCGCCGGACCGAGGCCACCACCGCGTACAGCCGGATACACTCGGAGCTTTCAGAGTCCCGCTCCACTGCCGGCAGCCTCGCGTCACAGGACGACGGGCTCCGCGCGGAGGCCGAGTCCCTCGGTTCGGAGATGGACTCGCTTGAGAGGACGATAGAGGAGACGTCCGCGGTGGAGGGCCCGCTCTCCGACGAGCTTACCAAGCTCAGGCAGAAGGAGCAGGAGATGATAATGAATTCCGGCTCCTCGATGGACGTGATAAAGGAGCATGACGACAAGCTAAGCGGATTGCGCAAAGAAGAGAGATCCCACTCCACGCAGATCAACGGCCTTGAGAGAAAGGCAGACAAGCTGGAGTCCGACCTCTCCGCCCTGGTGATGAAGGCCGGACAGCTGCGGCAGGTGGCCGAGGCCTGGACGGGAGAAGAGGAGGGATCCCACGCACATGCGGCGTCCGCGCGCGGCGGCGACGCCTCTGTCTATGACGGCGGCAGCGCGTTCGACGTGGGGCAGATAATAAGCGAACTTGAGGCCGAACTCGGGTCGGTTGCGGAGTTTGACGCGGGCGCCCCGTCAAAGTATGCAGAGATCACGCAGGGTTACAAGATGCAGTCGGTGCGCAAGAACTCGCTGGAGTCTGAGCGCAACTCCATAGTCCGGTTCATAAACAAGATCGAGCGTGAAAAGCGGCAGACGTTCCTTGACGCGTTTGAGGTGGTGGACGGGGAGATACGCAGGGTCTTCAAGAAGATGACCGGAGGAGGCGCCTGGCTTGAACTCCAGGACGAGGATGACATCTTCAGCTCTGGAATATCATACATGGCGCAGTTCCCAGACAAGCAGCCCCGCGAGTCCACGTCCATCAGCGGGGGCGAGAAGACCCTGGCCGCCGTCGTGTTTGTGCTGGGGCTGCAAAAGCTCCAGCCGGCGCCCTTCTACCTGTTTGACGAGGTCGACGCGCACCTGGACGCATCCAACGCCGAGAGGCTCTCGAACATACTTGCCGAGCGCTCGCGCGACAGCCAGTTCGTGGTGGTGTCGCTAAAGGACTCCGTGGTCGAAAAGGCGGGGCTCGTGTACGGGGTGTTTCCCAAGGGCGGCGTCTCACACGTCGTAACGTACAAGGACCGCCGCTTCATGTCGCCGGTGATAAAGCCGAAGCGGTAGAGACGCCGCCGAGCTCGACATGGCATGCGGCCCACTGCCCGGGCTTTTTTTCCTCGAGTGCGGGCTCTGACCTGCATACGTCTGCCACGTATGGACACCTCTGTGCGAACCTGCACCCGCCGCTTATGCTGGTGTTGAGCTCTGAGGGGCCGATGCAGCCGTCCCTGCCGCCTGCCGCCTGCCGCCCGTCGTGCGACTCTGTCACGATCCTGATGGACTTTCTTTCGTGGAGGTTCCTGGGATCGGGCTCTGATATCG
This sequence comes from Candidatus Nitrosopumilus sp., assembly GCA_965207075.1. Taxonomy (GTDB): domain Archaea; phylum Thermoproteota; class Nitrososphaeria; order Nitrososphaerales; family Nitrosopumilaceae; genus Nitrosopumilus. The sequence goes on from CBDBLO010000002.1 coordinate 1,077,449, forward strand.
CGTCAGTCAGCGCCTGCGTGTACGGGTGGCGCGGTGACAGCAGCACCCCGTCTATGGCGCCCGTCTCCACGATCGCCCCTTGGTACAGTATGCCGATCCTGTGCCCGAAATTCCTGGCCGTGGCCAGGTCGTGGGTTATGTATATGAACGATATGCCGTGCCTTGACTGCACCTCGCGCATAAGCTCGAGCATCTCCGCCCTGATCGACACGTCGAGCATGGACACGGGCTCGTCTGCGATTATGACCCTGGGGCTCGTGGAAAGGGCCCTTGCGAGCACCACGCGCTGCCTCTGGCCGCCCGAGAGCATGTGGGGGTACTTTGACGCAATCTCGCCGGCAGGTTCGAGCCTGACCTCCCTGAGCACCTCCGTTACGCGGGCCGCCCGCTCCGCCCCGCTGCTGTACGCGCCCCCCAGTATCTCAAGAGGCTCTGCCACTACGTCTGATACCCTCATGCGCGGATTTATGGAATCGTACGGATCCTGCTGTATCATCTGGCAGCCCGCCCTGACCGCGTCCATGCTCTTCTGGCCGTACGCGGCCTCTGTCCCCTCGAAGAATATCCGCCCCGAGTCGGGCCGCACCGACCCCAGTATGATCTTTGCAATCGTGGACTTGCCTGATCCCGACTCGCCTGCAAGGACGAACGTCTCGCCCCGCCCGAGGGAGAACGACACCCCGTCGGCCGCCCTTGTGACGGACGGGCCGGACGGGCGGCGTCCGAGCAGCCCCTTTTTTGCGGCAAAGTGCTTTTTGAGGCCCTCCACCCTCAGTATCTCGTCCACGGCGCGGGTGGCACGTCGCGCTATATGAAGAGGCGCGCTCCGGTGCGAGCGGCCGGCCCGGTTACAGCACAGCTGCCTCTGAAAACAGAACACAGTCCGCGCCGGCCCAATCGGTACGGGGCCCGCCGGAGCCGTTACGCCTCAAAAGGCATTTATGAGAATGCACGACCCCGTCTAAAATTGGCAAAAACCCGGCAAAAGGAGGCAGACCGCTACAGCTTCCACATGCTCCGCCCGCAGTACAAGATGTTTGAGGTTGACTCCCGGCTGAGGTACTTCAAGCCGCACGCGTCAAGAGTCGAGAGGACGTTTGCCGAGGAGGTATCCGGCAGCCTTGGCAGGGGAAGCGGCTCCAAGTTCATAGACCCAAAGTTCTTTTACGACGAGGTCGGCTCTGCGCTCTTCGAGGAGATATGCTCCGTCCCCGAATATTACCTGACCCGTACTGAGATAGCGCTCCTAGAGAGGATCGCAGACGAGATTGGCGCCCTGGTTGTAGCAGACGCCGCCGACGACGACGCCCCCCGAACCAGCGGTGGCGGCGGCAGTAAAAACAGCGGACGCCTCCGGCTGGTGGAGCTGGGCAGCGGCTCCTCCGTAAAGACCCGGATAATACTTGACGCGCTGCACCGCGTCCAGAGCGCCACGGAGTACTTTCCAATCGACATATCCGACATCCTGACCCAGAGCTCCGAGCGGCTGCTCGCGGACTATCCAAAGCTCAGGATAACGGGGATAATAGACACCTACGAGGGCGGGCTGGAGTTCCTAAGGGAGTACGGCGGCGGGAGGAGCCTGATAATGTTCCTGGGCTCCAGCTATGGGAACTTGGCGCCCGGGGACGGGGCGGCGTTCCTGGGCCGCGTGCGCTCTGCCATGAAGCCCGGCGACCTCTTTCTCATGGGAGTCGACATGGCAAAGGATCGCAGGGTGCTGGAATCCGCATACAACGACTCTGCGGGCGTGACGTCCAGGTTCAACCTCAACGTACTGTCCCGAATCAACTCGGAGCTTGACGCGGACTTTGATCTTGGCAACTTTGCCCACCGGGCACACTACAACCCGTCAGAGCAGCGCGTGGAGATGCACCTGGAGTCGCTGTGTGAGCAGACGGTGACGGTCTCAAAGCCCGGGCTCGAACTGCGCCTCGGGCGCGGCGAGCTCATCCACACTGAAAACTCGTACAAGTACGAGCCCGGACAGGTCCGCAGCATGCTTGACTCCTCCGGATTCAGGACGGTGAGCCGGTGGACCGACCCGGACGGCTACTTTATGCTGGTGCTTGCCGAGGCGCCCCCGCCGTGACGGCGTCAGATGCTGCTGCGTCCTGCGTCCTGCGCGCACCTGAATCCGGCAATCATCCAGCGCTCGTCGAGCCTGAAAAAGTTGCGGTAGCTTGCCCTGATGGACGCGGCCGGCGTGCCAAAGGAGCCGCCCCTGAGCACCTTTTGGTTTGCAAACCACTTGTCGTTGTACTCGTCAAAGCCGGACTTGAACCCGGGATAGCCGACGAACTCCGACGACGTCCATTCCCACACGTCGCCTATCATCTGCTGGCAGCCGCAGCTGCTTGCTCCCCCGGGATACGAGCCTATCCTGGAGCACTTCCACACCCCCGACTCCAGCAGGTTGCACCTGTCCGGCGTCGGCGCGTCGTCTCCCCACGGGTAGGCGTTCTTTCTCCGCGCGTCGCGGCTCTGGCATGCGGCCATCTCCCACTCGGCCTCCGTGGGCAGCCTCTTTCCGGCCCATTTGGCGTACGCGTCGGCCTCGTAATAACTCACGTGACAGACGGGCTCCATGGGGTCTACCTGCCGGTATCCGGCAAAGTCGCGCGTGTACCACTTGCCGTTCTCGCCCCTCTCCCAATACATGGGAGCCTCCCATCCGTTCTCCCTCACCCTCTCCCAGCCGTCGGAGAGCCAGTACCTGTACGTGTCGTACCCCCCGTCCCCCACAAACTCCATGTACTGCCCGTTGGTTATGGGATATACGTCGATCAGGTAGGGCTCAAGGTAGGTCTTGTGCTCTGGAAGCTCTATGTCGTAGCAGTAGCCGCTGCCCCCGTACCCCATGGCGTACAGGCCTCCCTCTATGAGTACCTGCCTTTCTGTATCGCGTGCACGCGGGCCGTCGCACTGCGGCACCGGCTTCTTCATTGCCGGCGCGGGGACGTACCTGTCTGCAAGCATGTGCTGCAGGTCGTACACCATCAGTTCCTGATGCTGGCACTCGTGGTGCATCCCCATCTCTAGGAGGCGCGCCGTGTCGGACGCGGCGTCGCCACCGCTGGCTCTGTCTCCGCCTGCTGCCCCGTCTATGGCATACCTGTGCTTCGCGACAAACCTCTCAACCTTGCCGCTTACCCCCTCAAAGTACTCGAACATCTGCCTTGTTGTGGGCCTCGATACGGCCCCCCTGCGCCCCTTGTCGTGCGGGGCCCCGAACTGCTGATAGTACGAATTGAGGTATGCCGATATCTCGCCCTCCTCGAACCCGTACTCTTCGTCGATCTTGCCCATTACGGCCTCGTATATCCAGCTGACGTGCCCGACGTGCCATTTCGCCGGGCTTGTAAAGAACGCCGTCTGGACCGTAAAGTCGTCCGGCTCCAGAGTGCTTACCATGCTCCGCGTCCTGGCTCTCGTCTCCCTGAACAGGGTGATCAGCCTGTGCGACTCTGAGACGGCCTTCGGCTCTTCCGTGACGGCCGCGCCGCTGCCGTCACTATCCCCGCTGCCGCTGCCGCCGCTCAATATCCCTTGGCAAAGATCGGCGTTGATAAACCTTGGCCCCCGCATCTTATGCAGGTCGAGCCCTGCTCGCTATTCTCCTCTTCTCCTCCTCCTCCACCAAGCGGTATGACTCTGATCTCGGCGCCGGTCTCCTCCTTTATGGACTCCTCGCACTTCTCATCTCCGCACCATGCCGCGCGCACAAACCCCGTTCCGCACCTCTCCTTGAACTCTGCATACTCCGACACGTCAAACGTCATCCCCGCAGCCTTCTCCCTTGCCTTCTGCAGCATTGCCTCCTGTATCTCCTCAAGCACGCCGCGCACGGCGGGCCCTAGATCCTTTACGCCCATGGACTCCTTGCGGCCGTCGTGGCGCCTGACTGCCACCACGCTCCTGCTCTCCACGTCCCTGGGCCCTATCTCTATTCTGAGCGGCACGCCCTTTAGTTCCCAGTCGTTGAACTTGAAGCCCGGCGTCGCGTCGTCCCTGTCGTCCACGTGCACCCGGACGCCCTCCGACTCTAGCGCTTCGCGTACCTCCGATGCCGCGCTCATGACGTCGTCCCTCTGCCTTTTGTCGTTGCGGTATATGGGCACTATGACGGCCTGCACGGGGGCGACCCTGGGCGGCATCGACATGCCCCTGTCGTCTCCGTGCGTCATTATCATGGCTCCTATGAGCCTCCATGACACCCCCCACGACGTCTGCCACGCATAGTGCTCCACGTTGTCCCTGTCTGCAAACTTTACGTCAAACGGCTTCGAAAAGTTCTGTGCCAAAAAGTGCGACGTGCCCATCTGCAGCGCCTTGCCGTCCGGCATTATGGACTCGATTGCCATGGTGTATTCTGCCCCCACAAACTTTTCGCGCTCGCTCTTGGCGCCCGATATGACCGGGATCGCAAGCTCCTGCTCGACGGTCTCCCTGTAGATGTCGAGCATGGCATGCACCTGCCTCTCTGCCTCCTCCTTTGTGGCATGCACCGTGTGCCCCTCCTGCCACAGAAACTCTGACGTTCTCAGGAACGGCTTTGTGGCCTTGATCTCGGAGCGGAGCGCGGTGTTCCAAAAGTTGATCTTCAGCGGGAGGTCCCTCCAGCTCTGCACCCACTTGGAGTACATCGTATATGCCAGGGTTTCAGACGTGGGCCGCAGGGCCAGCCTGTCGCCAAGCTCGTTGTTTCCGGAATGGGTGACCCAGAACACCTCGGGGTTGAACCCGGCAAAATGCTCCTTTTCCCGCCCCAGGAGCGACTCGGGTATCAGCACGGGCAGGAACCCGTTTCTGACCCCCTCCCTTGCAAACCTGCGGTTGAACGTCTCCTGCAGCGACTCCCATATGGCGTACCCGTCGGGCCTGAGCACGATGAGCCCCTTGACGGGGGCATAGTCTGCAAGCTCGGCCTTTTGGACAGTCTGTATGTACCACTCGCTAAAGTCAGTCCCCTTTGAGGCCGTGATGCCGATCTCTACTGTCTGCTTCTCCAATTGTGACGGGTGACGCTGGTAAGCTAATTAGCCTTCGCATCGGGATGATCTGGGCACGCGTCTGCGTTCCCTCCGTTCATTCTGGGATGAAGGGTGTGGTGGTTCCGGCCGCCTGCCCGCGTTTTATCTATTTGTGCGATTCGGCCCATGCCCAACATCCGTCACGAGCTACATCTGCCGGCCCCGATGCCCTTGAGGGGCGGCTTGCGGCGCCACCCCACTGCATATCTCTTGTCCCGAGTATTTCCCGTCCGCGCATTAGAGCAGAAGGCTTGGTGCGCGTCCGCATCCTAGCTCCCATTTTTGGTAAGAGTTGCCTGCAACTGCAAGGCAGTCCCGCGCACCGGATGCCGCCCTCACATACACCGGATTGCGCCCTTCTTGCCGCCGTGGCGCCGACGCAGGCGCTGCCCGCGGTTTTTGCGGCGGCATGTGGGGCGATACGCGCGATAAGAGCCACTCCGTCGCCAGATGCGCTTGTATGCAATTGTTTATGATCCGTTTTTCGTAAGCGGGTCGCCCTTGCAGAGCACCTGGCCAGTTACCCTGCTCTGGAAATTGTCGCACACGAAGCACTGGATGAACTGTACCTCCTTTTCCATGACGGGGCATACGACGTACTCCTGCTTCATCCTCTTTAGCATCTTGGGGCTGACGCCCTTTATCTTCAGCTTGCCCTTTTCATCCATCATTCCGGACTCCATCAGCTCTGCCTTTGTCTCCTTGCTGAGCCTCTGCCTTTCGTCGTTCAGTATTATGTCCACCTCATACTTGTGGTCGAGCTCGTTCATGCCGCAACGCCTCCAAGCCCATCATTTAACGCTAACTCTGGGCCTCTTGGTGCTGCTTTACTCTCGGCAATAGCCATGTCTGCTCACTTTGTCTTTTTTATCCTGATCGTGACCGTGCTTCCGTCCTTTGAAACGCCAAGCAGGTCGTGCCCGTTTCTGGATGCCCACCTGGTAATGTCGTCCTCTGCCGCTGGATCGTCGGCGGAGATCTGCAGGATCTGCCCGACTTGCATCTGCTCCATCCCTATCTTGACTTGAAAGACCGGTTCCGGGCAGTAGAGCCCGACTGCATCGATCACTTTCTCGGCGGCGTCTGACATACAGCGGCAGTGGCAGGGCGTCATAATAAAAGCTGTGGGCTTGCCGCCGCAGGCGCGCAGGGCTGCCGCCTGTACAACCCGGGGGTTGGGCCGTGCCGTACGTTTTCTGTCTCCTCCGCCCTTCCACGGCGCTTCCTGGTTGCCGACCATTCTGCCGTTCGAGCGCGGGGCGGTGACATACTATTTTACCTGCGTGCCCCCCGTGGTGCCATGGAGGTGATACCGGTCTTTGTGGACGCGGAGATAACGGCATCCGACAACCTCGGGGGGATCATAGCGCGCTCTGCTGACCTATGCGACGGGGACGTCGTGGTGGTTGCGCAAAAGGCCGTCTCAAAGATGGAGGGGCGCATCGTACGGCTCTCCGACGTCAGACCCTCCATGCTCGCGGAGGGGATCGCGTCCCAGTACCGCAAGGATCCGCGCCTTGTGGAGCTGATACTCTCCGAGTCGTCCGGTATAGTGCGCATGCGCGACGGCATCATCATAGTCAGGACTCATTCCGGTCTGGTATGCGCAAACGCCGGCATCGACGAGAGCAACGTGCGGCAGGGACATGCGACGCTGCTGCCCGTCGATCCTGACAAGTCTGCGCGGAAACTGCAGTCTGAAATACGCGCCGCCTCCTCAAAGCGCGTGTGCGTGATACTGTCCGACACGTTTGGCCGCCCGCTACGCATGGGGCAGACTGACTGCGCCATAGGAGTGGCGGGGTTGCTGCCGCTCACCAGCTATGCCGGGCGGCACGATACGTTTGGCAGGGCCCTGCGCGTCACCGAGATTGCAACGGCCGATGAGATTGCAGCCGCCGCCGAACTTGTAATGCAAAAGGCCGCCCGGTGCCCCGCTGCCATTGTACGGGGATGCGACCCGTCGCATGTAATACGCGCGGGGGCGGGACGCGACGGGGACGACGCGGGGCGGAGCGGGGCTGCACTGTTGCAGAGGCCGAGCTCAGACGATCTCTTTTCATAACTTCCGCATGTTTGGTATTGCCGTACGTGGCGCCGCCGCCGCCACCCCCGCCGCCATGCGGCCGTGCCCCCTCGCACCGCCCACTGCCGTCTGAGCCCCTGCATCCCGCGCACGCGCCGTCCCATGTCTTCAATAGGATTATAATCCGACGCGGCACACTTCTTCTCATCGTGTCCCTCAAGGTTGAACTCCACTGCCACAACTCTTTTTCCAACTTTCATTTGGGCTCGGGCGAGCCCCCGTACGACTGCGACGTGTCCATACGCGACCAGCTTGAACGCGCGCGGGTGCTCGGGCTTGATGCCTTGTTTGTCACGAACCACAACACGCTTGACGGGTACGAGCAGATGCTCCAGTACAGGAACGATCATGAGAAGTTTGCAGGCATACGGGTTCATCCTGCCGAAGAAGTGACCACTGACAGGGGCGCCCACGTCCTTGCGTACGGCATACGGGAGGCCATACCGCCCGGAATCCCCCTTGAGGAGATAGTCGAATCAGTGAGGGAGCAGGGCGGGGTCTCGTCGGCCCCGCACCCGTTCAGCCTGCTTGACGCGCTGCGGGACGACGCGGCCCGTTGTGACATGGTCGAGGTGTTCAACAGCAACAACGTCGACATCCTGTCAAATGCGAGGGCCGCGCAGTTTGCGGCCGAGAAGAACATGGTGCCCGTGGCCGGCAGCGACTCGCACGTCCTCTCGACTCTTGGAAGGTGCGTAAACATAATCGACTCTGAGAACGCGCTTGACGACATACTGCACGCGCTGAGGCGCGGCCGCACGCAGATATGCCAGGCCGGATACGCGATGCGGGACGAGACGCTTGATCACCTGCGGTACAAACTGAACAGCTCGCGCGAATACGTCAACGAATACATGTCAGAGCACTATCCGCACGCAAAATGGTTCCTGCGCCTGCTGCTCAGGATGTACGACCTTGACCAGGACAACCGCATGTGGGGGCTGATATACAGGCTGTGCGTCTGCGCAATGCAGCGCATATCGCGCAAGGTCAACTTTGAGGGACTCGACCCGCAGTTCATGAAGCAGCGGAACCTCGGCACCATGTTCTACAAGGCTCTGTAATGCCGCCGCCGCTTCTTCCCCTCCGCGCCCGCACGCGCCCGTGCGCTCACTTCTGACGCATGACCGGTTTGTGCGCCTCGACGCTCGGCTCTGGGAGTTCCTTTATCTTGTAGTGTTGCTTTATGATGTCCAGTATTCCCCTCAAATCCTTCACCTCGAGCGTGGCCGTGGCCCTGTCCTTTACCATGTCGTGGGCCCTGTATGCTATGCCAAGTCCGCATATGTCAAAGAGCTTTATGTCGTTCGCACCGTCCACCACGCATACGATGTCCTCCTTGCGCTCGCCCCATTCCGCAATCTTGGTTCTGGCCGACTTTGACTTGTCTGCGTCCACGTTCACCCTGACGCCGTCCAGCTTGCCGTCTGAGAATACGAGCTCGTTTGAGAATATGTAGTCGAGGCCCAGCTCCTTCTGGAGCCTGTCCATCATTATCGTAAACCCGCCTGACACGGCCATGAGCCTCCAGCCTGCCGCCTTGAGCGCCCTGCACGCCTCCCTCGCCCCCGTCATGATGGGGAGCGACTCGGCAAGCTCCCTGCACGTGCGCTCGTCTATCCCTTTCAGGGCGTCAATCCTGGTCCTGAGGCCCTGCTCCCAGTCTATCTTGCCCTGGATTCCCTCCTTTGTAATCTCCCAGATCTCTTTCTCCTTGTTTATTTTTTCTGCCAGAATGGGCAGGTACTCCTCGTCATACAGCACTCCTTCCACGTCAAAAATTACCAGCAATTGGCTTCTGGCCTGAGCAAATTTGCTAATTATATAATACTTCGCACGTTTTCAGTGTATGAATTCACGTGTCCTTCCTAGATCACAGAGTTGGGCATATGATCTTTATACAAGCGGCCTGAACCCGTTTGTGTGAAGGGAGCAAGGGGCGTCAGCAAGGAGTATCTGGAGCGGCGGGTGCTTGCGTTAGAGGAGGAGAATGCGGTTCTCAGCTCCAAGATCGAGGAACTGCTGGCCGCGGTAGAGCAGAGGGACAGGGCCGTTGAGCGCCTCGAAAGACTCCTGAAGTATTACACAAACCCCGACACGCCGCCGTCGGCCAACTCGCTGGAATGGAAGGAGGAGAAGAGGCAGAAGAGGCGGCAGGGTGAGGGCGCGCCCGCCGGGAAGCGCGGCGGGAAGGCGGGGCATCCGGGGGTGTCGCGCCGGCGCAGCCCGGAGAAGGTCGTGAGGCACAGGTTCAGGCGCAGGAGGGAGGGCCGGAGGCTCGTGCCCGACGTCGCGTGCAAGTGCGGGGGGCGCATGGAGGTCGCCACCAGGCGCGTGCGCGACATTACGGAGATCACGATAACGTCTGAGGAGACCAGGCACGTCATAGAGGTGGCCCGGTGCGCGTGCGGGCGCACGGCCGAGGCCCCCAGCGGCCTGCCGGCGAGGGGCAACTTCGGCAAACGGTTCGTTGGGCTGGTCGCCGAGATCCGCGCCGGACGCGTCCCGCTTGCGGGCATTGCCAGGGCGGTGGGGGCCGTAACGGGCGTCAGGGTATCCGGTTCGACTGTAAACAACATCGTGGCGCGCGCGTCCGACGCCATGAGACCCGAGTCGGAGGGCATACTTGGGAGGGTCGAGCGGTCCCGCGCGGCGGGGTTCGACGAGACGCGCTGGAACGACGGCGGCAGCACCGCGTACGTGAACGTGGCGCAGTCCGGCGACTACATAGCGATGAACATCAGCGGCGGCAGGGCCACCCTGCTGCTGGACACCATGGATGCATTTGACGGGGTCGCCACAACCGACAGGTACGACGCGTACGACAGGTACGACGCGGGCGGCATGCACCAGACGTGCTGGGCCCACCACCTCCGGGAGACTAGGCACCTGGCCGGAAAGTACTGCGGCGCCGTGCCTCCGGAGGTGAAGCGCGTCCGGCAGGAGCTGCACGAGGACCACAAGTCCGTGTTCCGGACGGCCAAGCTGCTGGCCGCCCGGGGCGCGCACTCGCCGCGCCTGCGGTCCGCGATGGACCGCGTGATGCAGGACGTACTGGACGAGTACCGCGGCAGGGGGAGGGACGACCCCGACATGATCAGGGTGCTTGACAAGCTGGAACGGCAGGTACCGTGCATGTTCGCGTTCCTGGAGCATCCCGGCGTCGACCCCACGAACAACGCGAGCGAGAGGGTGCTGCGCTATATCGTGGTGTTCCGGAAGATCATCGGGCAGACCAAGGGCGGCCCCTTGGCCATGAGGCGCCTGGCCGACTTTGCCACGTGCGTCCTCACGTGGCGGAGGCAGGACAAGAGCGTGTACGAAGAGATCGCCCGACTGATATAAGGACCACGTGAATTCATACCTTCGGCGGCGAAAAGTTGGATGGCGCCTCTTCAACAGATATGCTTAAAACATATTGGTGGCGGTAGCATTACTATGGATTTACATCCCCTTGCAACCGGGCGTAAACTCTACACCGTAGCCACACTTTGCACACGACGGGCGAACTCATACCATGCAGGACAAAAAAAGCGTATGCCGCTAGACGAAAACCAGGATCAATGCTTTGCTAGGAGAGTCGCGCTGGTGTGATGGCTGGACATGACCACGACTGACTCGCTGCCCCAAGACCGTGCCCGGACTGTGCCTGCACGGAGCGCCCGTCTCTGCCTGCACGGGACGGCAGGATCGGCGGCGGCCCTTCGCTTGGCCGGATGCGGGATCCTCATTGCGCTGCTATGTGCCGGCGTGGCGTTGCTTGCGACTGCGGGCCTTGCGCCGTCCCCGGGTGACGAACCAGCGCGGGTTTCGAGCGGCGCCGCCATGCATCCTGATCATGCGTCTGCCCTGTTCGGGGCGGGGCGGACTACGACGACGACGATGGCCAATCCGGCAAACCTGGCGTTTGCCGCACACGACTCTCCCGTGACGGGGAGCCTGGAGGTGGTGGCGCACATGAAGGACGGCGTTGACGGCTTCTTGGAGCTTCACGGCGCAAAAAACTCCATTGCATTCGGGATTGGCGGGGGCACGTACGCTGCAATCGCGGCCGACAGGGATAACGGCATCCAGATGGTGGATGTCACCGACCCGGCCAACCCTGTGGCCATCGCGCACGTCCGGGACAGCGACACCCGCGCGCTTGAAGGGGTCCGGGAGATGGACACGTTTGAGGTGGACGGCAGGACGTACCTGGTGGCCGTCTCAAAGTATGAAGGCGTCCAGATAATCGACGTCACGGACCCCCGCAACCCCGCCGCGGCAGGATATCTGCTGGACAATGCCTGGAGAAGCCTTGGCGGGGCAGGCGACGTGGCCACCTTCGCGGTGGACGGGGAGATCTACGCGGCAGTGCCCGCCTCGCTTGACCACGCGCTCCAGATAGTCAACCTGACAGACCCACTCAACCCGGCCCTGGCCGGACGCCTCATAGACGACTCCAGCTTGGAGCTGGGAGGCGCGCTTGGCGTTGACGTCTTTGATGCAGGCGGCAGCACCTATGCGATAGTCACCGGAAAGAAAGACAACGGCATCCAGATAGTCAACGTCACCGACCCGTACAACCCGACCGCGGCAGGCCGCCTAGCCGACAGCGCCGCGCTGGAGCTCTACCACGCATTCGACGTTGCCGTGTTCGTGGTAAACCAGAGCACCTACGCGGTGGTTGCCGGATACGAGGACTATGGCATCCAGGTGATCGACATCAGCGACCCGTACAGGCCTGTCGCGGCGGGACGCATCTCGGATCCCAACGGGTGGATGATGTACGTCCAGGTTGACACCTTTACGGCAGGCGGCCACCCTTACGCGCTTCTGGCATCGTATGACGGCGCACACCTCCACCTAGTGGACCTCTCCGATCCGTACAGCCCCGCCGAGCTGGCCTCCATCCGGCCCCCGGAATACCGCAAGGGGTTCGCGGCCGAAGTGTTTGGGGTGGGCGGCAGCCTGTATGCGCTGACCACTAGCACCATCGAAGATTCCGCATACATAGTGGGGATTAACATGAGCGTGGACCTGCCGCCCGGACTCGTCCCCAACCCGCCGGCAACTACATACGTACGGGCCGGTTCTGCCTATGAGGACGCCGGCGCCACCTGCACCGACGAGGCAGACGGCGACCTCACCGGCCAGGTGCGGGCCGTCTCGACTGTAAACTTCGCCATTCCGGGCGTCTACACCGTCACCTACGCGTGCTCGGACTCGGCCGGCAACGAGGCCACGGCCGTCCGGACCGTGACGGTGGCCGAGGCAGGCCCCGCCGCGACCCCGGAGGGCGCGCCTGCCATCACCGTACTGGGCGCCGACCCTGCCGCGGTGGCCGTCGGGGACGCCTACTCTGATGCCGGCGCCACCTGCGTTGACGAGGCAGACGGCGACCTCACCGGCCAGGTGCGCGCCGCCTCCGGGGTCAACGTCTACGCGAGCGGCAACTACACCGTCACCTACGCGTGCTCGGACTCGGACGGCAACGAGGCCACGGCAGTCCGGACCGTGACGGTGACTGATACTGACGCCCCCGACATTGCACTCGTCGGCGGCGCAACGGTCAGGCTGTACGCCGGGGACCCCTATACGGACGAGGGCGCCACCTGCATCGACGAGGTGGAAGGCGACCTGGAAGACTACGTGGCAGCCACCGGAGAGGTTGACACGGCAACGGCCGGCCTGTACACGGTAACCTATACATGTTCGGACTCTGCCGGCAACGAGGCCACCACCTCCCGGACAGTCGACGTGCTTGAGCCGATCCATCTGATAGCCGACGGCGTGGGCAACTTCACCGAGCTTGACGGCGCCGAGGACGTGGCCGTCTTCAGTAGGGACGGCGGCACGTACGCGGTCATCGCGGCCTACCACGACGACGGCGTCCAGGTGGTGGACCTGAGCGGCCCGGCCCGGCCCGTCGCGGCAGGCAGCCTCTCTGATGGCGCCTCCACGGAGCTTGACGGGGCGCGCGGCGTGGCCGTCTTCAGTAGGGACGGCGGCACCTACGCGGTCGTCGCGGCCTACCACGACGACGGCGTCCAGGTGGTGGACCTGAGCGACCCGGCCCGGCCCGTCGCGGCGGGCAGCCTCTCTGATGGCGCCTCCACGGAGCTTGACGGGGCGCGCGGCGTGGCCGTCTTCAGTAGGGACGGCGGCACCTACGCGGTCGTCACGGGGTACCTTGATGACGGCGTCCAGATAGTCAACGTCACCGACCCGGCCAACCCGGTCGCGGCGGGCAGCCTCTCAGATGATGCCTCCACGGAGCTTGACGGGGCGGCAGGCGTGGCCGTCTTCAATAGGGACGGCGGCACCTACGCCGTCGTCGCGGCCTACCGCGACGACGGCGTCCAGATAGTCAACGTCACCGACCCGGCCAACCCGGCCGCGGCGGGGCGCGCCCGCGACGGCCAGGGCCTGCACCTTGACGGCGCGATGGGGGTGGCCGTCTTTGAGCGCAGATACAACACCCACGCGGTAGTCACCACGTTTATGGACAACACCGTGCAGATAGTCAGGGTTACGGATCCCTCCCAGCCCAGCGGCGCGGGGCACATAGCCTACCCTAGCGGCCTCATCCTCGGCCTGGACGGCGTTGACGTCTATGAGGGCAGCGGCGGCAGCGCCCATGCTGTCATCGCGCAGAACATGCACAGCGGCGTCCAGGTGGTGGACGTCTCGGCGCCATACAAGCCGGCCCTCCTGGGGACCACCCACGACGACACCCACCTCAAGCTGGCCGGCGCCCAGGATGCGGCCACGTTCAGCGTCGGCGGCAGGGTCTACGCGATAGTCACGGCCTTTGATGACGACGGCGCCCACGTGTTATCGATAGACGCCGCAACCCCCGCGCCCGCGCCCCCGGTAATCACGCTCAACGGGGCGTCTCCGGTCCGGATAACTGTAGGTTCCGACTATGGCGCCGACGCCGGGGCCACCTGCGTTGACGAGGCAGACGGCGACATCACCGGCCGCATGCAGGTCGCCTCGACAGTCGATACGGACGTCCCGGGAAGCTACACCGTCACATACACGTGCATCGGCTCGTCCGGCCAGGCCGCAACCGCCGTCCGGGAGGTCCGGGTGGAGGGTGCCGCGGCGCCTGCCTTCCTCTCAGCCTCGTACTCGGCCGGCAACGGCACGCTTGCGGTCGCCTTTGACATGCCGGTCAACTCGACGGTCCACCTGGACCGCCTGCACGTGCGCGATGCGGGGCAGTCCTCCGGCGGCACCGCGCTGGAGGGGGCCGCCGCCTGGTCGGTGTCGGGACCGACACTGGACGTGAGCCTGACCGCCACCCAGACGGCCGCCGTTGCAGGCCTGGCAGTCCCGCAGCTGGACATAGGCCAGGACGCCGTATTCAGCGCGGCCGGCGCCGGGATAGCGGCCGCGCCGGACAGGCCCATCCTGGTCGACGGGAACGGCACGGCGTCCGACGACGAGCCGCCCACCCGGAGCTTTGCCGCCGTGCTGGATCCGCCCGCCCCCCTCGGCTCCAGAGACATCGGCAGGATCACCCTGAACAGCTCCGTCCCCGGGACCATCCAGGCGACCTGGGAGGAGCCTTCCGAGGATCCGGCCAACTACCGCATCGTGTGGGCCAAGGTCGGCGAGCCCTTCAAGACGTGGACAGACCCGTCCGGCAACGCCTTCCCGACTGCCCCCTCCCATACCATCACCGGCCTGGAAGGGGGCGAGCAGTACAAGGTGAAGATTCGCGCCTCATACGCCGGGACGAGCGGCGGCTGGAGCGGCGAGCTGGCCGTCACCGTCGCGGAGTCGGCGCCTGCCAACCGCCCCCCGGCCGTCGACGCCGGCCCCGACCGGACCGTCCAAAAAGGGGAGACTGTCACGCTGTCTGGCACCGCCACCGACCCGGACGGTGATCCGATGGCCTATGTGTGGACCTCGGACCGGCCCGGCCTGTCCGTCTCGGGAGGCCGCACCCTCTCGCCCTCGTTTGCCGCCGCCGGGGCATCCTCGGACACCACCATCACCTTTACCCTGACGGCCACCGACCCGCACAACGCCACCGGCTCGGACACCGTGGCCGTCACCGTCCTGAACGCGGACTCCCCGCCCCGGAACATAGTCGTGCTGGAGCCCCCCGGCACACAGGGCCCCCGTGACATAGGCACCATCACGCTCAACGGCTCCCTGCCCGGGACCATCCAGGCGACGTGGGCTGGGCCTTCCGTGGATCCGGCCGACTACCGCATCATATGGGCAAAGTCAGGCGACCCCTACAAGACGTGGACCGACCCGTCCGGCAACGCCTTCCCGGCGGAACCGTCCCACACGATCACGGGGCTCGAGGAGGGCGAGGAGTACAAGGTAAAGATACGCGCCCGGTACGGCCCCGACGGTTCGGGCGGCTGGAGCGGCCAGGCTGCCATCACAGTCGCGGCGTCCCAGCCGGCCAGCCCGCCCCCCGCAGACCGCCATGGCCCCTTTGTCACCACCTGGAAGACCACCTCCCCGGGCGAGTCGATTACCATCCCGGTGGGGGGCGCCCCTGGCACCTACACGGTAGACTGGGGTGACGGGACCGTGTCTGCAAACGTGACCGGCAGCCAGATACACGCGTACGACGCCCCCGGGACCCACACCGTCAGCATATCCGGCAACTTTGAGAAGATATACCTCAACGGGCAGCCAAACGCAGAGAAGCTCCAGTCCATAGAGCAGTGGGGCGACGTGGGCTGGACGTCGATGAACTCGGCGTTTGAGGGGGCCTCAAAGATGGTCTACCGCGCAACCGACACGCCGGACCTTTCGGCAGTGACCGACATGTCTGAGATGTTCCACGACGCGTCCTCCTTTGACGGCGACATCTCAGGCTGGGACGTCTCCTCCGTGACTGACATGCAGTGGATGTTCCACGGCGCCTCCTCCTTCAACCAGAACCTCTCCTCATGGGACGTCTCCTCCGTGACTGACATGTCGCGCATGTTCTCCCTGGCCTACAACTTCAACGGCGACGTCTCAGGCTGGGACGTCTCCTCCGTGACTGACATGGGCACAATGTTCAGCCAGACCCCCTTTGACGGCGACATATCCGGCTGGGACGTCTCCTCCGTCACCGACATGCACTCCATGTTCTCATTTGCCGCCTCCTTTGACGGCGACGTATCCGGCTGGGACGTCTCCTCCGTCACCGACATGCACACGATGTTCTCCGGAGCTAGATCCTTTGACGGCGACATCTCAGGCTGGGACGTCTCCTCCGCGACCAACACGTTTAGGATGTTCTTTGGCGCCTCCTCCTTCAACCAGAACCTCTCCTCGTGGGACGTCTCCTCTGCGACCAACCTGCGGGGGATGTTCTACGAGGCCTCCTCCTTTGACGGCGACATATCCGGCTGGGACGTCTCCTCTGCCACCGACGTCTCCAGAATGTTTGCGCATGCCGCCTCCTTTGACGGCGACATATCCGGCTGGGACGTCTCCTCCGTCACCGACATGCACGCGATGTTCTACGAGGCCTCCTCCTTTGACGGCGACATATCCGGCTGGGACGTCTCCTCCGTCACCGACATGCACGATATGTTCTACAACGCCGCCTCCTTTGACGGCGACATCTCCGGATGGGACGTCTCCTCCGCGACCAACATGAGCGGCATGTTCGAGGGCGCCAACTCCTTTGGCCAAAACCTGGGGAACTGGTACGTCGTCCTCGATGCCGTCCAGACCGTCGGCCAGGACGGGGAGATAGGAAGCATATCCGCGCAAAACCCGTTCCTTGGCAGCCACAGGCCCGCATACGGACTGGGCTCGGGCCATGACTCTGGCTCCTTTGAGATAACCGACGGCTCCGTACTAAAGCTCAAGACCCCCTACGACGCCGCAAGAGACCCGTACGTAGTGACCGTAACGTCTACCGGATACTTTGGCACCCACAACTTCCGCATATTTGAGATCACGCTTGCCGCAACTGGGACGAACGACACCTCTGTCACGGTGCGGGACGTTACCGACGATCTGAGGCCGTCCACGGTGGTGCTGGGACCCAAGGAAGCGCCCAACTCCCGCGACATAGGAACCATCACCCTGACCAGCCTCCAGCCCGGCACCATTGAGGCATCATGGGCGGAACCCGCAGACACGCCTGCAGACTACCGTATAGCGTGGGCAAAGTCCGGCGAGCCCTACAAGACGTGGACCGACCTGTCGGGCAACGCCTTCCCGACGGAACCGTCCTATACGATCACGGGGCTCGAGGGGGGCGAGGGGTACAAGGTACAGATAGTAGCCCGGTACGGTCCGGGCAGTTCGGGCGACTGGAGCGGGGCCGCAGTAATCATCGTCCGGGCTTCCCACTCCGACAATCCGCCGGCCGTAGATGCCGGGACAGACCAGGCAGTACGCGAGGGCGACACCGTCACACTGCGCGGCACGGCGTCAGACCCCGACGGCGACGCGATGACCTACCTGTGGACGCACGACATGCAGGGCCTTGGAATATCGCTTGGCAACGCGACGGCCCTTTCAACCACGTTTGCCGCGCCCAGTGTGGACTCTGAGGCCGCCGTGACGTTTACGCTTACCGCAACTGACGAGAACGGCGCCGCCGGGTCCGACACCGTGACCGTCACGGTACGGGACGCTCCAAGCGATCCGCCTGCAAACGTGGTCGTTCTGGAGCCCATCGGCACCCAGGGCCCCCGCGACATAGGCACCATCACGCTCAACGGCTCCCTGCCCGGGACCATCCAGGCGACGTGGGAGGGGCCCTCGGAGGATCCCGCGAACTACCGCATCATGTGGGCCAAGGTCGGCGAGCCCTACAAGACGTGGGCCGACCCGTCGGGCAACGCGTTCCCGACTGCCCCCGCCCATGCCATCACCGGCCTGGAGGGGGGCGAGCAGTACAAGGTCAAGGTGCGCGCCTCCTATGCCGGCACCGCGGGGGGCTGGAGCGGCGAGCTGGCCATCACCGTGCGATGACCCTCACGCGCGTGGCGCGCGGAGGCCTCCGGAGCGCCGCCCGGCGAGGGGCGCCGGACTGGTGCCATGACTGCAGACTGCTGCGCTGGGCGATCTTTGCGCCCGCGTCTTGCAATTCTTGGAGGACGGGCGGCGCTGTCCCGCCTTGCAGATTTGCTCCCCAATCTCAGTTAACCGCACCCGGCAGTCAAGGCGCGACGTCACGGGGGATCGCGATGACATCCGGGGAGACCGGGCACGCCATGGGGGCGGCCCGGCGCGCGTGCGGGCGCGCTATGCGCCGTGTCGCGGCGCTCCGAGAGGCAGTCGGGCAGGCCGGGGGCGGCGCCCGGGCCACGAGGCGCCCGGCCGGCCTTGCCGCGCGCGCCCCCACGCGGCGGCGCTAGGTCAAAAACGCGCGCGAGGAGGCCGTCCGGCCGATGCAAGGTCCGCGTGAATCCATGCGCCGCCGCCTGCTGTTGCATACTTAATAAACATAATCGAGTCACCGATCGCATGTTCCGTATTCGGATAGCCGCGCCACCCGGTGGCGTGATATGACTGCCAAGGTGCTGCGGACAGCCGTGACAGCGGCGGCCCTGCTGGCGGTAGCGGTTCTGGGGATGGAGCAGCCCTACTGGCACGGCCTGACGTGGGAGGCCGACCCGTCCCACCCGGACACGCCGGCTCCCGGATGGCATGCGCTAGCGCAGGTCGTCCAGACGCTGGTTCTGAGCCCGACTGACCGGATCACCGACACCGGCAGCCTCGAGCTTGACGGCGCCCGCGGCATAGCCATCTTCGAGATAGGCGAGCGCACCTACGCGGCCGTCGCGGCCTACTACGACGACGGCGTCCAGATACTTGACCTGACCGACCCCGGCAACATCAGTGCAACCGACCAGATCGACGACACCGACAGCCTCGAGCTTGACGGCGCGGCCGACATTGACATCTTCGAGATAGGCGAGCGCACCTACGCGGCCGTCGCGGCCTACTACGACGACGGCGTCCAGATACTTGACCTGACCGACCCCGGCAACATCAGGGCGGCAGGCCAGATAACCGACACCATTCGCCTCGAGCTTTACGGCGCCCGCGGCATCGACACCTTCGAGATGGACGGGCGCACCTACGCGGTCGTCGCCGGACACAAGGACCACGGCGTCCAGATACTTAACCTGACCGACCCCGGCAACATCAGCGCAACCGACCAGATCGACGACACCGACAGCCTCGAGCTTTACGGCGCCCGCGGCATAGCCACCTTCGAGATGGGCGGGCGCACCTACGCGGCCGTCTCGGGACTCAAGGAGGGCGGCATCCAGATGCTCGACCTGACCGACCCCGGCAACGCCGTGGCAATCGGGCGGATCACCGGCGATGGCGTCCGCGATCTTGTAGGCCCTGCCGAGATCGCCACCTTCAAGATAGGCGAGCGCATCCACGCGGCCGTCGCAGACAACTACGGCAACAGCGTTCAGATACTTGACCTGAGCCAACCCGGCAAACCTGAATGGTCCGGCCAGATCGGCGACACCGACAGCCTCGAGCTTTACCACGCAACCGGCATCACCACCTTCAAGATGGGCGAGCGCACCTACGCGGCCGCTGCCTCGTGGGGTGACAACGGCGTCCAGGTGCTCGACCTGACCGACCCCGACAACATCGGGGCAGTCGGCCAGATCACCGACACAGGCAGCCTCGAGCTTGGCGGCGCGCTAGACGTTGCCGTCTTCAAGACAGGCGGGCTCACATATGCGGCCGTCACGGGACACGACGATGACGGCGTCCAGATAATCGGCATGGCCGTGGATCACCTGCCAGCCGCCGACGCCGGCCCCGACCAGACAGTCCTGGAGGGAGCCGCCGTCACCCTCCGCGCCACCGCCTCCGGCCCGGACGGCGACCCCCTGACCTACGGCTGGTCCCACGACCACCCAACCCTGAACATAACACTGGCCGACCCGGCGGCCCTTGCGACCACCTTCACCGCCCCGCAGGTGTCCTCCAACACCACCGTTACCTTTACCTTCACCGCCACCGACCCCCGTAACGCCACCGCCTCGGATGCCGTCACCATAACCATCCTGGACGCCCCCGCAAAGGAGCCGCCGCCGTCCCTGAACTTCACCGCCGTGCTGGAGCCAACCGGGACGCTGGGCCCACGCGACATCGGCAGGATAGCCCTGCTGAGTTCACAGCCGGGTACAATCAACGCCACCTGGGCGGAGCCCCGGGGTGCATCTGACGACCCTCCGGCCAACTACAGGATATCCTGGACCAAGGCCGGCGAGAGCTTCCTGCCCTGGACGGACCCGGCCGGCAACGCCTACCCGACCGAGCCCTCCTACGACATCACGGGCCTGGAGGACGGCGAGCAGTACGAGGTGAAGGTGCGCGCCTCGTACTCCGGAAGGGCCGGGCCCTGGAGCGGCGAGCTGGCCATAACCGTCGCAGGGCCTGCTGCCGACAACCGCCCCCCGACCGCCGACGCCGGCCCCGACCGGACGGTCATGGAGGGAGACGCCGTCACCCTCGACGCCATCGCATACGATCCCGACCCCGGCGACACCCTGACCTACGGCTGGTCCCACGATCGGCCCGGCCTGAACATAACGCTGGCCGACCCGGCGGCCCTTGCGACCACCTTCACCGCCCCGCAGGTATCCTCCGACACCGCCCTCACCCTCACCCTGAGGATAACAGACGGGTACGACGCCACGGCCTCGGATGCCGTCACCATAACCGTTTTGGATGCCCCCGCCGGCGATCCCGCGCGCGCGGGCCACTTTGTCACCACCTGGAGGACCACCGAGCCGGGCGAGTCGATAACCATCCCGGTGGGGGGCGCCTCGGGCACCTACACGGTCGACTGGGGTGACGGGACCGTCTCGGCCAACGTCACCGGGAGCCAGACGCACGCGTACGACGCCCCCGGAATCCACATAGTCGGCATATCCGGCGACTTTGCCCGGATATACCTCAACGGCCAGCAGCCCAACGCAAACAAGCTGGCGTCGATAGAGCAGTGGGGGGACGTGCGGTGGGAATCCATGAAGTCGGCGTTTGCCGGCGCCTCAAACATGGTCTACCGGGCGGCCGACGCCCCCGACCTGTCCGGCGTAACCGACATGTACCGGACGTTCTCGGGCGCCTCCTCCTTTGACGGCGACCTCTCCGGATGGGACGTCTCCTCGGTGACCGACATGCAGCAGGCGTTCCGGCAAGCCTCCTCCTTTGACGGCGACCTCTCCGGATGGGACGTCTCCTCGGTGACCGACATGCACAGGATGTTCTCGGGCGCCACCTCATTCAACGGCGACCTCTCCGGATGGAACGTCTCCTCCGCAACCGACATGCAGCACATGTTTGATGGCGCGGACGCCTTTGATCAGAACCTGGGAAACTGGTACATCGTGCTTGACGGCCTGCAGGTCGGGGAAGCCGGCGGGACGGTCGGGACTATATCCGCGCAGAACGCGTTCCTTGCCGCCCAGGAGCCGACGTACGGGCTGGGCCCTGGCGGGGACTCGGGCTCCTTTGAGATAGTCAACAAGACCGTCCTGAAGCTCAGGACCGCCCCGGACGGCGGCACGCCAAAGGGATCCTACGCGGTGACCGTAACCTCCACCGGCGACTTTGGCACCGGCAACTCCCGCACGCTCGAAGTTACGCCGGAGGTTCGGGCGGTCGAGCCGCCGCCCCTGAACCACACCGCCGTGCTGGAGCCGCCCGACCCGCTCGGCCCCCGCGACATCGGCAGGATATCCCTGGCAAGCTTCCAGCCGGGGACAATCAACGCAACCTGGGTGGAGCCCCGGGGGGCGTCTGACAACCCTCCGGCCAACTACAGGATATCCTGGACCAAGGCCGGCGAGAGCTTCCTGCCCTGGACGGACCCGGCCGGCAACGCCTACCCGACCGAGCCCTCCTACGACATCACGGGCCTGGAAGAGGGCGGGCAGTACAAGGTGAAGGTGCGCGCCTCCTACTCCGGCAAGGCCGGGCCCTGGAGCGGCGATGTCGTGGTGGACGTTGCGAGATCCCCCGATGACCACCCGCCCGCCGCCTACGCCGGCCCTGACAGGGCCGTCCAAGAGGGCTCTGTCGTCCCCCTCAACGGCACCGCCTCCGACCCCGACGGCGACCCCATGACCTACAGCTGGTCCCACGACCACCCGACCTTGGAGATCGCCTTTGCCAACGCCACGTCCCCGACGACGACCTTCACTGCCCCGCAGGTCGCCGCCAACACCACCCTCACCCTCACCCTGACCGTCGACGACGGGGACCAGACGGCCTCTGACTCCGCCACGGTAACAATCATCGACGCCACCTCCGAACGCCAGCGCGCCGCGCCCACCCCCGCCAACCCCGCCGATAACCGGATCATCCTGCTGCTGCCGCCGACGGTCAGTGTCGGCCCCGACCTAACCGTCGACGAGGGGTCGCCGGTGTCGCTGTCCGGCATCACCGTCCACGCCGGCGACCAGCCGACCTACCGGTGGACGCACGACTCCTCCCTGGACATCGTCCTGAGAGGAGACGCCACCCCGGCCGCCGCGTTCACCGCCCCGTCCGTCGACTCGGACACCACCGTCACGTTCACCCTGACCATAACCGACCAATACGGCGCCACCGCCGCCGACACGGTCGACGTCACCGTCCTGAACGTGCCCCCGGGCGACCCGCCGCCTGCCACGATCATCCTGCTGCCGCCGACGGTCAGTGTCGGCCCCGACCTAACCGTCGACGAGGGGTCGCCGGTGTCGCTGTCCGGCATCACGGTCCACGCCGGCGACCAGCCGACCTACAGGTGGACGCACGACTCCGCCCTAGACATCGCCCTGACCGGCGACGCCACCCCGGCCGTCGCGTTCACCGCCCCGGCCGTCGACTCGGACACCACCATCGCGTTCACCCTGACCATAACCGACCAATACGGCGCCACCGCCGCCGACACGGTCGACGTCACCGTCCTGAACGTGCTCCCGGGCGACCCGCCGGCCGCCCCGGCCAACCTCAGGGCCACTGCCACTGACACCGCCGTCACGCTCATTTGGGACGACCCGGACGACGATACCATCACCGGCTACAAGGTGCTTTCCCGGATGGCCCTGACGGAGTCGAAGCTCTACGTGCTGGTCGCCGACACCGGCTCGGCCGCCGCCACCTACACGGTGGACGGTCTCAATCCGGACACCATCTACGTCTTCAGGGTGGTGGCAGTCAACGGGCTCGGCGAGTCTGGCGTCTCAAACTTTGTCAGGCTGTCCACCCTGCAGTAGGCCGCGCCCGGCGCGCCGCCTGTGCGCGGACGGCTTGCGGCAGGGGGCGCCAGCCCGTCCCGCCTCGCGGGTCTGCCGCGCGGGCGGCAGCGCTTGCGGCCGTCTGCGCCTTCCGTCTCGTCTCATCTCCTCCATCTCCCCTCCTCTCCCCTCTTCATTCCAAAGAACTGGCGGACGGGGGCGCGCTGGGGTTTGCATAATACCTCGGGAGTTTTCCCGAGCGCTCACCGGCCCTGCCCCTCCGATCCATCGCTGCGCGCAGCTCCTCAATCTCTGAACCGGGGACCTCGTCCTCCTCTACTCCAGTGCGAGCACGCGCCGCTCCAACTGCCCCCTGCCGGCGCCCCCTGTCCACTTCACGCGGACGGCGGGATTCAAAACACGTGTGGTGACGCGTCCACTGACGAGCCGTTGCCCCCTGGCCATCATCGGTAGTACGGCCAGAACGCGCAGGAAGACGGAGGGTGGCCACGCTCCTGACCGTCATAATGGCCGAAAGCAAGTCTTCCTCCTGCCGCCAAATGGACTGTAGCATATTATGACGGAATACACCAACATGATCATAAAAATTGATATAATGGTCACGATAGATTGTGACATATGAGCAGCAGTGAAGAATCGGAATTTGTATTGAAACTTCTGCAAAACAGGGGGAAGTATGCAGGCAAGTGGATCGCAGTCTTGGACTCTAAGGTTATCGCAGAAGGGGACAGACTCGAAGCGGTCTACAGGGATGCGACAAAGGTGGCAGACGGGCGGACTCCTCTGTTTGAACGAATCCCCTTGCGGCAGGAAGAGCGCGAGACGTTGATTCTATAACGTCATATTACAGCGGTACGTGAGGTGCGACATGTCTGCTGGCAGGCTTTATTTCAAATATGGGACAGATCGGTTGGGGAAGAAGAGCGATGATGGTGACAATGGCTGTGGCGCTGTAAGCGGGGCTGTGCCAGCCTCCAGGCCGCGTATAGATGTCATATTTAGAAAATTATCAAAACCCCCAGATCCATTGACAAATCCAGAATTCAGGGCGCGCGCACTGGTAGATTCGGGGGCCGACATCTGTTTTATTCCAAAAGCCGTGGCAGATGTCCTGCGGCTTGACACCGATGAGAAGTCCAAAAAAGCCATCATCGGCGCAGGAGGAGTGTTCACCGCGTATAGGTCAAACATGCATCTGGAAATGTTGTACGAGAGGAAGCGTGTCCGCATTGGCATGGTAGAAGTTGCCTTCCCAGAAGACGATCCGCCCGGAGTTGAACCTGAGAGAAGTATCCTCATTGGCCGCAGCGGCCTGTTCACCCAGTACAAGGTAACGTTCAATGACAGGCAGAAGATCATAGAGCTGGAAATGTTTGACGATGTAGCAGGATGCAGAACATAAAAGACGGAAAGACTGTCGGAGGCATGACTCGGGAACTGCTTCCTTGAATATGAATAGAAAAAGTGGACCGGGTGGGATTCGGGCCCGCGACCTTGACTTGCGCAGCGTGGGTGCGGCATCCAAACCACGCTGGACGGCCGGTCCGTTTTGGCTTGAGAATGCGCCGCTTTTTTGTCTATTGCCAGTTTGTTTGTATGAATTCGCATGGCCCTTGTACCGGCCGTCCTCTTCGTACGCGTTTCTGCCCCGCCTCCGCCACGCGGGAACGCGCGCGGCAAAGCCGGCCGGGCGCCCCATGGCCGGGCGCCCCCCGGTTTACCAAATCATCTTACGGAGCACCGCGATATGGCGCAGCGCCCTTCCGCCCGCGCTGTTCGCGGTGGGATCGACGCCGGGATGACCCCGGGAGCGCAAGCATGCGCAGCGCCTGCCGCCATCGCCGCCACAGCTTGCCAGACGCCCTGATCATACCGGGATCACACTTTTCTGTCACGGTACCAGTCCGTTACATACTGCGTCTTGTCTTTGGGTCCGGCACGCACGGCCGTCTCCGCGGCATCGGGGCGCGTGGGGCCAGCCGCCATTATGGCGCACCGGCCGGGGGGTGGGGGTGGGGGAAGGACACGGTGGCAGGTTCGGGGATTTCTGGCATCCTACGGCAGGGTGGACAGCCTTACAAAGTTGGACCGGCCAGACTCGCCGCCCTCGCCGAGTGCGATCACCCGGAACACGTAGATCGTCCCCGGATCGAGGCCGTCTACCACGTGCGACGTGTCCGTGGAATTTGTGTCTGCCACAAGCACCGAGAGTGTGTTCTGCGTCTGGGGCGTCCTTGAGAGGATCTTGTAGCCGGTTACACCGTCTGCTGAGGGCTGCTCCCAGTCCAGGGTTATTGAGGTCCTGGCTGCCGTGGCAGCGAGGTTCTGCGGTGCTGCCGGCGGCTCTGGCGCGGACTCTGTGACAGATACCGTGGCCTGGCCGCTCCAGTCGCCTGCTGGCCCCCCGTACCTTGCGCGCACCTTCACGTTGTACTCTCCCTCCTCAAGACCTGTTATGGTGTGGGAGGGCTCGGCAGGATATGCGTTGCCTGTCAGGTCCGTCCACGTCTTGAAGGACTCGCCTGACTTGGCCCACATGATGCGGTAGTCGACGGGCTCTTCCGCGGGGACGTCCCAAGTCGCCAGCACGGTGCCCGGCCCCGTGTTCTCAAGTATAATGCCGGCTACGTCGCGCGGCCCTGATGCGGCTGTCTGATTGCTTTCGAGATTGGTTGCAGACAGCGATTGAACTTCGACTGTGATTGTGACCGTATCATTTGAAACCGACTCTCCATATTCTATCACCTCAAGCATGAATGTCAGGACGGCGTGGCCGTCAGGCGCTGTAAACGACGGCGACTCCCAGTCAGCGTTTCTCAGGTTTACTGTTTCACCCGTGAGTTGGCTCCAGGAATAAATCAGGTCGAAGCCGCGGGGATGCGTTGACGCGGAGCCGTCAAGCGTGACTTCGGCTCTAGGTTGGACTGTCTGGTTCTGCCCTGCATTGGCTGTAGGCGGATGGTAAGGGACTCTGATTGTGACGGTATCAGTCGAGGTACGGCTTGCACCGTCCGTCACGGTGAGCATAAAGACGAGTGTTGTGGTTTCTGACGGCGCGGTGAAGGTGGGCTCCTCTGCCGCGGGGTCTAAAAGCGTTACGGTGATGCCGCCGGTCTGGTTCCACATGTACGACAGGTCGGTGCCAGTCGAGCCGCTGCCGTAAAGAGTGACTGCGGCGCCGGTGTACACCCCCTGATCCCATCCCGCGTAGGCTACCGGCGCCGGCTGGGGCGCATGGGTTGCGTGAGTCTCGGAGATGAATGGGGCTGACGCCAGGACCAAGAGTGACACTGACAGGGCGCACAGCAGGGACGTCTCTCTTATCGCGCGGGCCATGTCAGCGGCTCCCGGTCATGCAGACTGCAATTATCTGGTTGGTGGCAGCGGCAGTCTCTGCATCTGACCGTGCCGTCCGGTGAGCCATGTACATTAACTCTGATATATTGGTAATTAAATGTGCCTTGGACGGTTCTGCTGCGAATTCGTACTATGAACGCGCAGGCGTGCGGTTCTGGAGGGTGTGTAGCACTTGATGCCCTGCCGACACGTCATCCAGAGGACATTCTGCATGGCATGATCTGCCCCCGCGGGGAGATTTATACAACTACGCGGTAGAAACCATGTGAACAAAACACACTATGCGGGATTTCTTGTAGTGGTGATTCTAACCGTGTCTGTACCCGCGGTTGCTTATGCATATGACCGTACAGTAGACGGGTTTCTCGAAGTGATGACCGATCTGTTTGCAGAGTACCTAAGAGGAGACGTATCAGAAGCCGAGATGGTGAGCTTGTTCAAAATGATGGAGTCAATCGGCTTTATCTCGTTTCCCTCCTTCGTAGAGGATGAGGGCGATTTCAAGGTGCGGTATGAATCTCCTACGGCCGCGGAATGGCAGGGATGGGAGGAGTGGATACGGGATGAGGGATCCTTTGAACGTGAAACATCTTGGCTCAATGATAACTTCAAGTTGCCTGTGGACATCCATATCGTGGGGAAGTTGTGTGGCCAAATCAATGCGTGGTACGATCCTTCGAAGAACGAGATAGTCATGTGTTATGAGCTCTTTAATGAAGTGTACGGCAACTTCCTAGGGGTAGAAGATGATCCCGTGGAATCTATGCTGCATGTTATCGACTATGTACTCTATCACGAGATGGGCCATGCACTGATTGACATGTATGATCTGCCGTACACTGGCTTGCAGGAGGACGCGGCAGATCAGTTTGCATTCTATATCATGACCGAGATGACCAATGATGAACTTGGGTATGATACCTTGTACAGTACCGTGATACACTATTACATATGGAATGAGAAGTATGGCCACCTCGATTATCTTCAATATCATGATACGCATCAGTTCGGCAAACAACGTA
Source organism: Candidatus Nitrosopumilus sp. (assembly GCA_965207075.1). Taxonomy (GTDB): domain Archaea; phylum Thermoproteota; class Nitrososphaeria; order Nitrososphaerales; family Nitrosopumilaceae; genus Nitrosopumilus. The sequence goes on from CBDBLO010000002.1 coordinate 1,105,137, forward strand.
TGTACAATACTGCCTGTTTCATGTATGGAAGCGACCCTGAGACGCATCACGAGTGGCGTGGCACAGAATGGTTGCCTGAGGATAGAGCGGTTCATTGTATACAAGAGTACGAGCATGGGATAAGATCTTGGGATAGACTGTTAGCTCCATATCTACACTACGACCCTGAGACTTTTGAGCTGGATCTCACGAATTGAGAGCCTTTTTGACATGAAAAAGTAAACACCGCCCCTACTGTGCCAAATTTGTTTCCATTCGAGGCACTGGTGCGAATTCGTGATGTGGATTACAAGCCGTCGGGTAAAACATCGGGCATAATCCTCAGCGGCAACCGCAGGCGGAGGGTAGTCAGTCCAACGCAGATCAGAGGCCGCCGAAGTCAACGAAGTCAACGCCATCCGCCCACGCGTCAGGTGCATGGCCGTAATCGGACGCGGCCATGTACCCGATCACGGGCCCGGACATGCCCATGGCCAGCATCAACGGCATGTACGCTTCATTGCCTGTAGAATTGTAGAACCCTGCAGGGTCGTTCTTGTACCTGTCATGCAACTTGGCGTATTCCGCCATGGCCTTTTGCCGCTCTGCCTCAAGCGCGGATACGCCCGCATCCGTCAAATCCCACATCTCGGGAGTGTCTTTTTCCTGCATGATTGCTGCTACATCCTCAAAGTAGCGGCGGTCGTCCTTTGTTGCAGTATCTTTCACGTTGTCTGCGTATGCCTTGAACCGCGGTGACTTTCGAAATGCGTTAATTCGTTCCCTTTCGTCGAATGTCGGCTCCCTGTCAAGTTTGGCGACCAGTCCGTGGGCATACAGGCGGAGCATTGACCTCGTGAAACGCATCGTACCAACCTTCATCGGGGCTGCCATGTCTTCGCGGCGCATCATTTCAAGCGCCGCAAAGTCCCACGGTTCCAACGCGGCCGTTCTTGCCTGATTTAGCATGTCCTGCTGCCGTTCGGCGTCTGCGGTCAGCCACCCGGCATCGGCATCCGGCGGTTCTGACGGCCCGTAGAAAAGCGACTGGTGCATGCTTATGAATAATAACGGCAGTTCATATCCGTTTAGGTCGAGGCGGCGTATGCACTCAGGTCGACATATCTCACGACACGAGCATATGTGAAGCGCCGTCTCAGCATGTCGCAGCGATGGCGGCGGCATGAGGCGTTGTCGTTGTAGCCTGCATGGTCTGTTCTGGGCAGTCGGGCGGCTTGAATATGCGCCAGTCCGGATCCTCGATCATGCGCTCCACCGCCGCGCGCGGGAACATACCCACCTTTTGGCACGTGCGCGCGACGGACACCAGCACGGAGAACACCTGGCGCCCCTCCGGCTCGGACAGCTGGTGGCGCACGTTGCGGTGCAGCACGACCGTGTCGCGTATCTCCAGCTCGGCGGCGTTGTTGTGAGGGGGCATGCCCGGATGCCTCAGGAACGTGAACAGGTGCGGGGCGGCGTTCTCCAGCGTTTCGCGGAACCTGTGGCCCTCTTTGTAGCCTGACGCTATGCGCAGCACGGCCTTCTCCAGGCCCAGGCACTCTGCACCGGAGGCCGACTCGCGGTGTTTGATCCTCTTGTACATGGAGAGCAGCCTGCGGTAGCACGACAGGTCGTCCCCGCCGTTTCTCACGGCGTATTTCTCGGCCTCGCGCAGCAGGTGCACCCAGCAGCGCTGCCTGACGGGAAGGATGCCGTACGCGACATACCCGTCAGTGACTGACGGCTTGCCGAGCAGGCCGCCAGTGCAGGTCCAGCACGGCCGCGGCCCTGCTCGGGGCTGCCACCACGTACGTGGCGTTCCCCGCCGTCGCCAGCCACGCGTACCCCCTTTTGCCGTTCATCTTGATGACCGACTCGTCAAACTGCACGAACGCGGCGCCCGAGATCTCCTCCAGGATGCCGTCGTAGGCGGCCTTGAGCAGGTTCCTTATCGCCCTGCGCGCGTTCCAGACGGCGTTCGCTGACACCGAAAAGCCGTAGAGTGCCCCGAAATAGTACGCTATGGTCGCGTCGGTGGACCTCCTGGCGTAGTATTCGAGTATGAATCCCAGGGCCCCGGGGCCGAACGACGTGCCGGGCAGCAGCATGGGGGCCCGGGCGGTGCTGACCATATCGCACCTCTTGCACAGGCCGCGCTCGAGCACGTACGCGACGGTCTCGATGCGCCTGCCGTCCCCGTCCGGAAAGTCGTTTGCGATCCTTGTGACGGGTGCCGCGTACGCGAGGCGCCCGCGCCCGCAGTTCTGGCACCGGCGCAGGCGCAGGCGCGTCCTCCTCGAGGGCCTGTTGCCGTGGGACGCGCCCTCGTGCCCCTCCGGAGGCCCCTGCGCCCGGCCGCCGCATGTCCCTCCGGTTCAGGTCCCCCCTCGCCCTTCTCCTCTGCCAGCCGCTTCCGGAATGCATCCCGCTCCGCATTGTACATGGAATCAGTGGAGGACGGCGCGTTCGGATTCTCGTATTTGGCCAGCCTCCTGTCCTGCTCTGCAATGGTTTCCATGAGCAGGTCTATCTGCTCTTCAAGGCCGGCCCTTGTCCTGTCACGCTCGGCCTTCACCTGGGCTACTGCATCCTGCAGCCTCTTGATCTCCGCCGTCATCTTGGCCAGCTCGCCGCGCAGAAGCGCCATCTCGGACCTGCCCATGGGAATTCGTAAAGTATATGATCTATAAACCCATTGTTTTGCCGAAATAATCGACAGGGTCACAGGCGTGAACCTGAATGCATACGAGGCGGCTGCAGGGGGATACTCTGGCATGTCGCGAATCCGCACCGGCACCCTTTGGACGGCCGGCAAGAGTCCCGCCCCTCACGGCATACAGGTGCCGCGGCCGTAGGCGGCGCCCGGCCTGGCCGTACATGATCGTCTTGTGGGCCTTTTCCGCCGGGTTATGCCCCCCAGCGCGCTGGATCCTCTCAGACGCGCCGTACGCGGTGCAGCCGTCCATCGTGACGGGTATGCGGAAGCACGGGCGGCGCGTGTCCGGCACGATCCCGCCCTTTGAGTCGCCGTTCGTGTATCATGCGGGCCGTAGGACACACAAGAAGGGAGACGAACCCCCTCCCCCCCGGGGGAGGGGCGCGTTTCTGCCTGCTGCGGGGACTCGATCTGATGCCGGGCCTGTCCGGGAGTGTGAGTATGGGGACGAGAACCGGACTCCCCCCGAATGGGTGGGCGCACTGCGGGCGCGTGTGCGCGGAAAATTTGCTGGCGGCAGCAGAAAGCCGCTTCTTTTCGCCTATAGTGCGTGCGTGCATTCCTTTTATTGCCTTGTCAATATTATCTGACCTTGAGTCTTATGTGCAAACACGCCGAAAAACCAGCGAATGCTGACTTTCCGCGGTTTTGCCACAGTTGCTGTCGGCCGTGCCGGACCCCGGAGACGGTCGCCGGGTCGGCCGTTGGCCGTATTTGCGGTGCTGCTGCTGGTGGCGACGGCCGCCGGGGCGCTCGTGCTGCTGCCCGGCCTGCAAGGCGCGCCGCAGGCGGACGATGGCGGATCGGAGCGGGGGGCGCCGTATGCGCAGCCGGCGCTGTATGCGCAGCCAGCGCAGGGCAGCGGGACGCCTGCGTGGCCGTTCCCGTACGCGCCGGCGCAGGCGCTGCACGCGGCCGGTGCGGCAGGGGCCGCGCCATCCGCGGATCTCGCGCCCGCCCCGCCTTGGCCCGCCCTGGCGGATGCGCCGGGGCATGCGGCGCTACTGCTGCTGCCGCAGGCGCACGCGCAGGCGCCTGACACCGGCGCCTTTGTCACCACGTGGAACACCACCGGGAGGCCTATCAGCTCTACTTCCAGCCTGGCGGACGTCCGCTTCCACATAGGCGTGGCGCCCGGCGGCCAGGCGTACATAGACTGGGGGGACGGCTACGCGCCGCGGTCGTACAACGCGTCCGGACCAGTGTACCGCTTTTACACGTACGACGGGCCTCCCGCGCCCAGAAATGCCACGGTGTCGATCTCCGGCGACTTGGCGCACTTTTACTTTCACTACTATGAACCCTCCCTGACCGGGGACACCCCGGATAAGCTCCTGTCACTGGACCAGTGGGGCGACATCAGGTGGTCCGACATGACGTACATGTTCAGGGGCGCCAAAAACATGCAGTACCTAGCGGCCGACGCGCCGGACCTCTCCTCCCGGCCCTCAGTGGCGGGCATGTTTTACAAGACGTACTTTGACGGCGACCTGTCCGGATGGGACGTGTCGCCCCTGACCAGCACAAAACAGATGTTCTACAGGGCCTACGGCTTTGACGGCGACCTGTCCGGATGGGACGTCTCCGGCGTGACCGACATGACGTACATGTTCTTTGGAGCCAGCGCATTCAACGGCGACATCTCCGGATGGGATGTCTCCAGCGTGGAGCACATGACGCAGATGTTCATGTCCGCAGACTCCTTCAACGGCGACATCTCCGGATGGGACGTCTCCTCCGTGAAGTTCATGACGCAGATGTTCAAGGCCGCAGAGTCCTTCAACGGTGACATCTCCGGCTGGAACGTCTCCTCCGTGGACGACCCGTACGGCATGGCTCTCATGCTGGACTACGCCTTCTCCTTTGACAGGAACCTGGGGCCGTGGTTTATCGTCCTGGATGACACGCACGTAGACCACGGCGGGACGCTGGTTGCGGACATATCCCCGCAAGTCGGGTTCGACACTGGCGTTGACAACTACAACATCACGGGCGCCGACGCCGATCATTTCGCGATCACGGACGGGCGACTCGTCCTCAATTCCGCGTCTGACCATCACTCCAAATCCGAGTACCGCATAACGATAACTGCCAACACCACCGAGGTGAACCTCATCTCTCCCGGCATGGAGCATTCCATCTCCCCCACCATCAGGGTCAAGTCACCCTCCCAGTCGGCCCCGGTCGTCGCCTCCATCACGAGGCACGACCCCGCCTTTGCCACCACCGACGGCGGCACGCTCGTGTTCGGCGTGGAGTTCAGCAAGGCCGTGACCGGCGTGGACGCGGGCGACTTTGCGCTAGCCCCGGGCAGCCCGGGCGTCGACTACCTGAAGCACACGTACTCCAGCTCGCCGGCCCTGCGCGTGCCGTACGACGTATACACGGATGACACGATTACAGTCACCGACTCCGGGAAGGCCTCGTCCGTGTCAGTATCGGTGGACATCGAGCACGACTACATCAGCGACCTCCTAGTGCAGCTCGTGGCGCCCGACGGCACCGCCAGGATGCTGCACGACCGCGCCGGCGGCGGCGGCAACAACATAACCAAGACCTACGAGGTGGACCTTGCCGGCGTCGAGATCAACGGGGACTGGGCGCTGCGCCTCCACGACGACTACGACGGGGACGAGGGCACCCTGCACAGCTGGAACCTGACGCTCGGGGTGGACGCCAAACGGGTGACCTCCGTTGCCGGCTCGGGCAGCCAGTACTACGTCACAGTCGCGTCGCCGCAGCCAGGCACGTACAACCTGGATATCTCGCGGTACAACGACATCGCGGATAGTTCGGGCCGCGCCCTGTCGTCCCTTGCCCCTGCAGGGGACGACCAGTCCTACACCGTCACCCCCCCGTCCCGGCCGGTGATCACGCTGCTTGGATCGCCGACCGTGTCCGTGCCGGTCGGCTCCACATACGCGGACGCCGGCGCCGCGTGCGACGACGGCCACGGCAACGACATCTCGGCCAGGCTGGTCACCGTAAATCCAGTAGACACGGGCGCCGCCGACACGTACACAGTAACTTACGAGTGCTCATCCGATTCGGGTAGGTCCGCCGCCCCTGCAACCCGGACTGTAACCGTGTCGGAGCCGCCCCCGCACGTGGAGTCCATCACGAGGCACGACCCGGCCGACGCCGCCACCGACAGCGGCACGCTCACGTTCGGCGTGGCGTTCAGCAAGGCCGTGACCGGCGTGGACGCGGGCGACTTTGCGCTCGCGGCTGGCAGCCCGGGCGCCGACTACCTGGAGCACGCGTACTCCAGCTCGCCTGCCCTGCACGTGCCGTACGACGTATACACGGATGACACGATTACGGTCACCGACTCCGGGAAGGCCTCGTCCGTGTCAGTATCGGTGGACATTACGCATGGCTACATCGGCGACCTTTTGGTGCAGCTCGTGGCGCCCGACGGCACCGCCAAGACGCTGCACAACCGCACCGGCGCCGGCTATGATAACAACATAACCAAGACCTACGAGGTGGACCTTGCCGGGACCGAGATCAGCGGGGACTGGACGCTGCGCCTCCACGACAACTACGACGGGGACGAGGGCACCCTGCACATCTGGAACCTGACGCTCCGGGTGGACGCCACACGGGCGGCCTCCGTTGCCGGCTCGGGCAGCCAGTACTATGTCACGGTCGCGTCGCTGCAGGCGGGCACGTACAACCTGGACGTCGCGGGGGACAACGACATCGTAGATGGCTCGGGCCGCGCCCTGTCGGGCCCTGCTCCAACAGGCGAAGACCAGTCCTACACCGTCACCGTCCGGATTCTGCCGGTGATCACGCTGCTTGGATCGCCGACTGTGTCCGTGCCGGTCGGCTCCACATACGCGGACGCCGGCGCCACGTGCGACGACGGCCACGGCAACGACATCTCGTCCAGGCTGGTCACCATAAATCCAGTAGACACGGGCGCCGCCGACACGTACACAGTAACTTACGAGTGCTCATCCGATTCGGGTAAGTCCGCCGCCCCGGCAACCCGGACGGTGACCGTGTCAGATCCACCTCCATACGTGGAGTCCATCACGAGGCACGACCCCGCCTTTGCCACCACCGACAGCGGCACGCTCGTGTTCGGCGTGGCGTTCAGCAAGGCCGTGACCGGCGTGGACGCGGGCGACTTTGCGCTCGCCCCGGGCAGCCCGGGCGCCGGCACCCTGATGTATGAATACTCCAGCTCGCCTGCCCTGCACGTGCCGTACGACGTGTACACGGCTGACACGATTGCAGTCACCGACTCCGGCGCGGCCTCGTCCGTGTCCGTGTCCGTTGACATCGAGCACGGCTACATCGGCGACCTCCTGGTGCAGCTCGTGGCGCCCGACGGCACCGCCAAGACGCTGCACAACCGCACCGACAGTCACAATGACAACATAACCAAGGCCTACGAGGTGGACCTTGCCGGAACCGAGATCAGCGGGAACTGGACGCTGCGCCTCCACGACAACTACTACTTAGACGAGGGCACCCTGCACAGCTGGAACCTGACGCTCGGGGTGGACGTCGAACGGGTGACCTCCGTTGCCGGCTCGGGCAGCCAGTACTACGTCACAGTCGCGTCGCTGCAGCCGGGCACGTACAACCTGAATATCGCGGAGGACAACGACATCGCGGACGGCTCGGGCCGCGCCCTGTCGGGCCTTGCCCCGGCAGGCGACGACCAGTCATACACGGTCACCCCGCCGTCCCAGCCGGTGATCACGCTGGCCGGCCCGCCGACGGTGTCCGTATCAACCGGCTCCGCGTACGCGGACGACGGCGCCACGTGCGATGACGGCAACGGCAACGACATCTCGTCCAGACTGGTCACGACGAATCCCGTAAACACGGGTGTCGCCGGCACGTACACCGTAACGTACGAATGCTCATCCGATTCGGGTAGGTCCGCCGCCCCGGCAACCCGGACGGTGACCGTGTCAGATCCACCTCCATACGTGGAGTCCATCACTAGATATGACCCGGCCGACGCCGCCACCGACAGCGGCACGCTCGTGTTCAACGTGACGTTCAGCAAGGCCGTGACCGGCGTGGACGCGGGCGACTTTGCGCTCGCGCCTGGCAGCCCGGGCGCCACCCACCTGGAGCACACGTACTCCAGCTCGCCGGCCCTGCACGTGCCGTACGACGTGTACACGGCTGACACGATTGCAGTCACCGACTCCGGCGCGGCCTCGTCCGTGTCCGTGTCCGTTGACATCGAGCACGAACACGTAGGCGACCTCCTGGTGCAGCTCGTGGCGCCCGACGGCACCGCCAGGACGCTGCACGACCGCGCCGGCCGATCCGCCGACGACATAACCAAGGCCTACGAGGTGGACCTTGCCGGAACCGAGATCAGCGGGAACTGGACGATGCGCCTCCACGACAACTACGATGCGGACGAGGGCACCCTGCACAGCTGGAACCTGACGCTCGGGGTAGGCTTCGACCCGGAGACTTCCGTTGCCGGCTCGGGCAGCCAGTACTACGTCACAGTCGCGTCGCCGCAGGCAGGCACGTACAACCTGGATATCGCGGAGGACAACGACATCGCGGACGGCTCGGGCCGCGCCCTGTCGGGCCTTGCCCCGGCAGGCGCCGACCAGTCCTACACGGTCACCGCCACGCCTGGATCCAAAACGCTCGCGCGTACCAGCTCGCCGGCCCTGCACGTGCCGTACGACGCGTACACGGCTGACACAATTACAGTCACCGACTCCGGCACGGCCGTGTCCGTGTCCGTGTCCGTTGACATCGAGCACGAACACGTAGGCGACCTCCTGGTGCAGCTCGTGGCGCCCGACGGCACCACCAGGACGCTGCACGACCGCGCCGGCCGATCCGCCGACGACATAACCAAGACTTACGAGGTGGACCTTGCCGGAATCGCTATCAACGGAATATGGACGCTGCATCTTCACGACAACTATAACGGAGACGAGGGCACCCTGAACAGCTGGACACTTATGATCGACTACAGATGACGTGCCTGAACAGCCGGCCTCCTATGGCCAACTGCAGGCTGCAACGGACATCGCCCTTTGGAGCAGTCTGCCGGCCAGAGCCAAACTGGCTTGTACGAACAGTCGTATTCCAGATGCGCCGCCGCCCTTCATGCTTTCCGCGGCAGTATACAACTCGTGGGTCATGGCAAACGCCATGCTGGCGCGGCGCCACAACGTATCGGCCGGGGAGCCTCTCATCACACAGCAGCAGATCAAAGGTGGTGAAAGTGAAGGGCGTCAATTCCAAGCTTCATGAGATAACAAAAAAGCCAATACTCCGAATGATGGCGCTCTTAGGCCCGTACAATCCCAGAAGGACGTGCTTGACGCGCTGGACCGCTCCATGTGCGACAGGAGGGAGTTGGGCAGACTTCAGAAAATATGGTCTTCTTGATTTCACAGGCATGATGTGATGGGTCTCCCCCATCCAAACGTCAATTATCAACGTGTTCAGTACGCTTATTGAAACCTAAAAAAGCAGCAAACTGGGTGCGAATTATACAAGAGTGTGGGCCGAATACAATAGACGAGACTGTGGCCCCGTCGACCGGACCGTCCGGATCAAGCGGCGCTCCTGCCATGTTACAAAGTATTGCCAAGGCCGCCCCGTGCAGGGCCCGGTCTCCCTGCTGCCTGTAGCATGCCCCGGTGCTCTCCTCCGGTACCCCCTGTCGACATCAGTGTCCCCCGCTGCACCCGCCCCGGCGGTAGGCTGGCGGCGTGGGCCATCAGGCCGCCTGTGATCCTGCGTCGTGCGCGGCGGTGTTCCGGCCTCGGATCCACATGATGGGGTCGTGCGCGGCGCGGCATCTCCGCCCTTCCGTGCATGCCGCATTCACAGGTTCGACGCCCTTTCGAACTTTACGTCCGTGTCGTCCCTGTCGAGCGCGAATCCGCAGTTGCGGCACCTCGTCCCATCAAACGTGTTCCTTTCTGCCAGCCTGCCTGACTTTGTGCGGTGCTGCGTGCAGCTTCTGGGGCACGTGCGGAGCCTCCCTGCCGGCGTCTTTGCCCCCATGCATGCCGGACGCACGCGCTCTATTTTACTGATGCTGGCGACGGGACTCGATTCGGTGCGCTCCTATGCGTGCACGCGGCGCGTCATGCGCCGTCCCCGCCACTGCTGCTGAGATACTCGTCTACGTCTAGCGCTGCCATGCAGCCAAACCCCGCCGCCGTGACGGCCTGCCTGTAGGTTGCATCGTGGACGTCCCCGGCGGCAAAGACTCCCTTGGCGCTGGTGCCCTGCCCGTCGCCCTTTAACACCACGTACTTTTTGGCGTCGAGATCGACCTGCCCCTCGAATAGGTCCGTGTTCGGCTTGTGCCCTATTGCAACGAAGAGGGCCCCCACGTCTAGCGTGTCCTCGTCGCCGGTCTTGGTGTTTCTTAGCACGATCTGCCTTACTTTGTTCTCGTCACCCCTTATGTCGGTCACCACCGAGTCCCAATGAAACACCATCTTCTTGTTTGCAAAGGCCCTTGTCTGCATGGCCTTGCTTGCGCGCAGCTCGTCCCTCCTGTGTATCAGGTGCACCTCCGTTCCGAACTTTGTCAGGAACGTCGCCTCCTCCATGGCCGTGTCTCCGCCCCCCACTACCACAATGGGCTGTCCCCTGAAGAACGGACCGTCGCACGTGGCGCAGTACGAGACCCCGCGCCCTCCGAACGTCTGCTCGCCCTCGAGCCCCAGTTTTTTCGGAGTCGCGCCCGTCGCTATGATTATGGCCCGTGCCTCGTATTCGGCGCTACCCGTCAGTACCCTGAGTGGGTTGCCCCTAAAGTCCACGTTTGTGACCTCGTGGTCCAGTATGGTGGTCCCCATCCTGGCACACTGCTTGCGCATGTCGATCATCAGGTCGGGGCCCATCACGCCGGACTTGAACCCGGGATAGTTCTCCACGTCCGTGGTGTTCACAAGCTGGCCTCCCGGCAGTATGCCTGAGAGCAGGAGCGTGTCATAGCCGCCACGGGAGCAGTATATCCCGGCCGTGTACCCGGCAGGACCTCCTCCGATTATAATCACATCGTACGATGTCTTGTCCCTGGCAGGGCCCGCATCGGCGTCTGGCCTTCTTCCTGCTCCGCCCGCGCCGTCACCGGAGCCACTGGCCTGTGACTCTGCAGCAGCTTCTGCTCCCGCCATCATGAATGCAACCCGAGCCATGACAAATTTAAAGCCAATGCTGACGCGGCTTCCGCAAGCCGGCCTGCCGCGGGCGCGCCGGATGCCGCGCGCCGTGCGGCTTCTGACCCGTCCAAAGGGATGGGCGCCGCCGGGCGGACATCCAAACCGTAACAATACGTTTGAATACATACTAGATCGGCATATTTTTATATTCGTACCTAATTGTACCGTTAAGGAAGGTACAATGCCAAAAGAAGGATTCAAGTCGATAACCGTCTCTGACTATATCTACGACCGGTTCCAGGAAGTCTACAACGGCAACAAGGAGACTCTGGCCACGAAGGGCGTCAGGAGCCTCTCCGGCTACGTCTCGTACATGCTAGAGGAGGCCATGAACCGCGACGAGACTTTTGCCCGGTATGCGCCAAAGATCGAGAGCATCTCAGTTGAGGACGACCGCGTCATACTCAAGGACAACCTGAAGAACCGCATAGTGGAGATAGTGCTTCAAAAGGGCGAGCTGCACTGCTTCCTTTGCGATGCGGCGGACTGCATACACGTGGGCTATGTGTATTCGATGCCCGACGTGTACACCGCCCTTGACGCAAAGGGCATGGGCCGGCGCCCCGACTGACGTCGAAGGGACAAGAGCCGTGCCTGACACTGGCTGCAAGAAAGACTCTCTGTGTCTTTTTTTTTCACTGCATGCTTGCCCAAAAGTAGGCCCGGATGATTGGTTTTTGGTACTGGGTGTATCAGGCCTCAAACATCAGCGCGTATGGATTCATGGGGGGGGGGGGTGGAGGGGGCGCGGCAGCGGCAACCGTACGCCAAGTCACGCCTTCATCTCATCGACCATTCTCCGGTGCCTGGCGCATAGCCGCGGGCTTGACACCTGGGTGCGTATCAGCTCGCTCTGCCAGTGTGCGTTATACATGCGGCACGCGTCGTCCTGGCAGAACGCCTCCCCCGTCTCAAAGTACGCGACTGCCTGCAACAGGTACCCTCTTGCAATGTCCGGCATGCGGCGGTCGCCGCGTGTCATATAATCATATTTTCCGGCATCCTTGGCCGACACGTCGCCTGCGCCCCGCGCACGGCCGCCGGCCATGGCCGCGGCGTACAGTCCCGCAAGGCGCTCCGTATAGTACCCCCTAGGCCTTGCAGGGCCCTCGACAATCCCCTGCAGTGACACCAGGAACGGATTGGCCCCGACAAGCGTCCTTGCATGATATCTTTGGTCCCCCTCGTCAAACGTGCACGCAAGAACCCCCGTGAATACGACATGCAGTGTGGCGGGATCCGTGTGTGTCGGCCCGGGCCCCGCCCCAATCGTCTCGGACGCGGCATCGCACAGGGCAAACCCGTCGTACATGGCCGAGGAGCCGCCGTCCGGGCCGTCGCCACCACTGCCACCATCGCCTGCAGCCGCGACTGGTCCTCCCGCCACGTGTCCTGCGCGGCGCGCGCCCTCCGCACCGCATATCAGGGCCTTGGCCCTGTCACCCTCCGCAAAGGACCAGTCCTGCCTCAGTTCCACCCGTACCGCCGGAAACATGCCTCGTACGAACTCTGGCAGCCCCCGCGCGTTGATCTCTGTTGATACCTGAGGCTCGCAGCTGATTGCAATCCTTGACGCCCTCATTGTCATCTACACCTCCGCCGATTCCTCAAACCGGCGCCGCGGGATCTGCCCCACGCCCCCGGCATCCTGCTATCTTTCCAGCTCCTTTATCTTTGCGGCCGTAATCTCCGCCGCCCTCTTTCCTGAAAACAGCATGGAACCAAAGGTGGGCCCCATGCGCGGGAGCCCGTGCGTTTCAGTCACGGACATGCCGGCGGCGACCAGTCCCGGATAGACCTCCCCCGTCTTTTCAACGACGCTCTCCTCGCCCTCGTTGACGTACATCGGATTCATGCCCTTCCATGTGACGAGGCCCCTGTCGACCAGCCTCTTCACCGCCACAGAGTCGTGCCCTGACGCGTCGATTATCATTCTCGCCTCGAACGCGACTGGGTCGACGCACGTTATGTTGCGCGGCAGCGCCGAGACGGGCATCCAGTTTACGACTATGCCGGAGACCCTTCCGTTTTTCATTACGAGGTCGTCAAACTTTGTCAGGTTGAGGAACTTGACGCCCGCGTCACAGGCTCCTGCTATCAGCTTTGAGACCGCGTGTGGGCCAGGCGTTATGTACAGGCCCTCTCCTGCTTTTTTGTACGGAACTCCGAGCTCGTCCCATATCTTCTGGGCCGGCTCCCTGACCGTAACGGGGTTCATCATGTAGCCCCCCAGCCAGTACCCGCCTCCAAGATAGTTGTTCTGCTCTATTATCAAAACCTTGAACCCCATGTTTGAGAGGTCCCTGCCGGCCGTCAGCCCCGAGGGCCCCGCCCCTATTATAATGACGTCCGAGTCGGCCCTGTCTATCAGGACGTCGTGGAACTCGTTTGCGATGGCCCTTGTGATCTCGACCTCGCTTACGTCCGCGAAGATCTTGGGCTGCACCTCTGTAACGACGGCGGCCTCTTGCATGTGTGTGCTGCCCCGGCTTTACAATTAATACCTTGCCAAAAGTATCTGGGCAGAATTGTTAGCGCGCTTCTGCCCGTGGCGCCTAAAGACGAGCTGCGACTCGCCGCTCGCGTCCGGCCGTTCCGGAATCTAGAGCCCGGAAACCTCATCAAATTTATAATCCGCCTCTGCAAAACTGTTACGTGTCTCAAACGCCGCACGCCTCCAAGCATGATTCTGCATCCACGTCCGCGTCCGGCCAAAGACCGCGGCTGGAATCGGCGCGGCCCGAGGAGCGCAAGCCACGCGAGAACTGGGCCAGGCGCTCCGAGGCGGACCACTTTGCTGACACCGTAAAGCTGTACCGGCAGGGAAGGTACGACGCGGACAGCTTTAGGCGCTTCAGGCTGCAGCACGGCGCGTACGGGACCCGAATGACCGGGGACTATGCAATGGTGCGCATAAAGATTCCCGCCGGCGTGGCGTATCCCCACCAGCTGGAGGCCATATCCAGACTCAGCGAGCAGTTCTCCATTGGCAGCGCGCACATATCGACCCGGGAGAACATACAGCTGCACTGGGTGGTGCTGGAGGACGTCTCGGAGATATTCAGGGGACTGGCCCGGGCGGGACTCACGTCGCGCGAGGCCTGCGGGAACACCGTCCGCAACGTGATGTGCAGCCCGCTTGCCGGCGTCTGCCCGTCAGAACCGTTTGACTCCACGCCCTACGCGGTCGCCGTCGCCCGGTTCTTTCTGCGCAACCCCCTGTGCCAGAACCTGCCGCGCAAGTTCAAGTTCAACTTTACCTGCTGCGAGGAGCACGGGATGGCCCGCATGGTCGACGTGGGGCTGATCCCGCAGACCCGCATGATCCCGGACGTCGACGGGAACGGGCAGCGCGAGCAGCGCGGCTTTAAGGTGTTCCTGGGCGGGGGCCTCGGAAACAGATCCTTTGTGGGGCACCAGCTTGAGGAGTTCACCCCAGAGGACGACCTGCTGTACACGTCAATTGCCACAATCCGAATATTTGACAGGCTCGGGGACCGCAAGAACATGGCAAGGAACCGCATGCGCTACCTGGTCGACGAGATGGGGTGGGAAAAGTTCCAGAGCCTGATACTGATGGAGAGATCAATCGTCCGCGCCACGCAGTCGGTGGTCACGCGCCTAAAGCCGGACTTTGCCCCTATGGAGATACGGCGCCCCCTGCGGATATCCGACGAGTCGGGCCCCGGCGCGGCGCCCCAGGACGGCTATTCGAGGTGGCTTGCGACAAACACGATAAGGCAGAAGCAGGATCCGTACCACACGGTCTTTGTGACGCTGGAGGCCGGCGACATTACGGCGGGCCAGCTCAACTCGCTTGCGGAGCTGGTGCGCAGGTACTCGTGCGAGGGCGTGGCCCGCATAGGGTTCGTGCAGAACGTGGCCCTGCGGTTCGTGCATTCTGACGACCTGGGCGCCCTGTACGCGGGGCTCTTGGGGGCGGGACTTGCAAAGTCCGGGGCGCTTACGATGGCCGCCCCGATCGGGTGCTCCGGCACGACGTCGTGCAACCTGGCCCTGACCAACTCGCACAGGCTTGCAAAGGAGATCCAGAGGAAGTTCCTCGAGCTGGGGCTTGACAAGGATCCCGACCTTGCGGACTCTACGATAAAGATAAGCGGCTGCCCCAACTCCTGCGGGCAGCACGGCATTGCCACGATAGGGTTCTTTGGCGGCGGCGCGCGGGTCGGCAAGGACATGTACGCCAACTACCAGATGCTGCTTGGCGGGCGCTCGGACGGGCTGACCATGCTGGGCCAGACCTGCACCCGGGTGCCTGCAAAGAGGGTCATTCCCGTGATACTGAGGATAATCGAGGTGTTCAGGGCAAACCGCAGGCCCGGCGACACCCTCAAGTCCTGGATCCACAGGGTGGTGTCCGACGCGGAGGACTCGGGCGTGTCGTCGATAAAGGACATCAAGGCGGAGCTGCAGCCGCTGCTGGCCCCGCCTGCAAAGGACGACGATCCCGACTTTTACCTGGACTATGGCAGCGACACCAGCTACCACACAAAGACTGGCAAGGGCGAGTGTGCGGCTTGAGCGGTAGCGACGTCGCCGGCGCCGGCCCTGCGCCCGCGGTCACGACGGACGCCGACGTGCTGCGCGGCGAGATCAGGGACAGGAGCGCCGTCGTGATAGACGCCCGCAGGCCGGAGGACTACAAGCGCTCCCACATCCCGACCGCGGTAAACCTGCCGCTTGCAGATCTCTTGTCCGACGACGGCCCCGACAGGGTCGCCAGGATCGCCGGCTCGCTTGGAATTGGAGACGAGACGCGGGTCGTCGTATATGACGACTCGTTCGGGGCCCTCGCGTCGAGGATTGCGTGGACGCTGGAGTACATCGGGCACGCCGACGTCACGCTGCTTGACACCACGTATGCTCAGTGGCGCTCCATGGGGATGGAGACTGACGACGCGGCGCCGCCGGTCACGCCGCGGGAGCACTCGGCCGCCCCCGAACCCGGCATACTTGCGACCCACGAGTACCTGGAGAAGGCCGTCGCGGATCGCGGCGGCGACGGCGTGGTTCTGGTCGACAACAGGGAGAGGCTGAACTTTCTGGAGCAGCACATACCCGGCGCCGTCAGCCTGCCCTACAGGACGCTTGCGGGCCCCGACCGCATACTCCGGGGGCGCGAGGACATGAGGCGCCTGCTTGCAAACCGCGGGATTGGCGACGGTTCTGAGATCATCACGTACTGTGGAAGCGTGGGGACGCTCTCGGGGCTAGCATACTATGCCATGAAGTCTGCGGGACTCTCGAACACCCGGCTGTATGTGAGGTCGTTTAAGGAGTGGAAGAGCCTCCAAAAGCCCACCGCCACCCAGGCCGACGCAAACTACTGGGATCTGTCCGCCGAGTGACCGGACGGCCGCCGGACACCGTTGCCGCATGCCGCCTGGCACTCACGCCAGCTCGCGGCGTATCCTCTTTGTCAGGGCGGCCTCTATGTTGTCAAACAGGTCCAGCATCCTCTGCCTGTTCTCTGAGATGTAGTCGTCGCCCCTGTCCTTGAGCCGGATCTTCCACAGCCTGATCTCCCTGTGCTCGTCAAAGAAGCTCTCTATCATCTGCACCCCGAACTTGTCGGGGTCGGTAAACTTGTCAAACACCGCAATGGACTTTTCGGCGTCGCCCTCCGATATGGTCTCCTTTGCGGACCGTATGGCCTGTATCAGCTCCTTCATGTTCTTGATGGGCTGCGGCAGCGTCCTTCTGGTTATGCCGAACAGGCCGCGCTTCTCCTTGCCTATCTTTTCGGCCACGCTGGGGGCAAGGTCGTAGATTGGTATGCGGCTGAGACCCTCGCGCTTTTCGTTCTGCAGTATGAGCCCCTTCTCGAGGAGCTTTCTGAGCGCCGTCTCCGCGTCGGCCTTGTCAAGGAACGTGGTCCACACGATGGCCCCGATCGTGTGGTATCCCTGCTTTATGGACTCTAGCACGACAACCTCCTGTATGCGCTTGAACCCCTCCTCTATCCTTACGTTGACAAAGTCTTTGTCCCTGACGGACTTTCTCGCGTTCTTGACGTCGATCTCGATTGAGCGCTTGAGGGCCTCAAGCGACTCCGGGACCTGGTTGAGGAGCGAGAGGTAGCACCCCTTGTTGTACCACGCCATGCCGTACGTGGGATCCGACTCGATGGCCTTTTCGACCGAGTCGAGCGCCTTTGCGTAGTTCTTCTGCTCGTAGTGCACCAGCCCCTTGAGGTTCCAGGCCTCCGGGTTCGTAACGTCGATGTCAAGTATCTTGTCATATACCGCAAGCGCCTCGCTGTGCTCGTCCAGGTGGAACTTTGCGTACCCGAGCTTTAGCATCGTCTCGACGCTGCTCGGATCTATCCTGAGCGCCTGCTCGAAGGTCATTACCGCATCCTCGAGCTTTTGGTCCGCCATCAGGTTGATGCCCTTTTTGTAGAGCTTTTTGCGGTTGTAATCTACGTCTACCAGGCTCCTCTCCTTGGGGATCCCGGACTGCTCTTCTGCAAGCTCGATGTCTGCGCCGCCGCGCCTGGGGTCGTCACTCTTGGCGTCGTTGCCGCCTTCTGTTACGGACTCGTCGGAGCCTGCTGATTTTTTCTGTCCCCCGCCTCTCCGAAACTGGCTCTTCATCGCACCGTATGGGTTATTTCTAGTTAAAAACCATCCCCCGCGTCGCGTGTGGGCGGAGGGGCGAGAGGGAATGGCGGCGGTGACAACAGCATGAGAAGGGTGGAGCGCGCGGCTACGTCGCACACCGTGCCTGCACTTCCCGTGCGCATGCGTGCCGCGCCGGCAGCATCCTGGCCGGCATGCCTTGCCGGCCGTGCCCGACGCTACTGCAAACCCGATCGGTTAATCTAAAATACTTGCTGCGCATACGACTCTTGTGTCACTAAAGCCCGGCCTCAAGGTTGGCGGCAAGGCTCCGTTTGTAAAGCCTGGCGTGTACGAGGTCAAGATATCGATATCAAAATCAAAGCCTTCTGAGGAAGACGTCAGGCGCAACAAGTTTGACAGCCTGTGGAGCGACCATTTTCACCTGCGCGTAGAGGACGGCAAATTTTCAGAGACGCTGGGTTCGGAGGGAAACCCGATTCCGGACTCACTCAAGAATTACACGACGGTGTGGATTGTAGTATCTGACATATTCTCCTCGGCAAACTCCGTATTTGACGTGCCGCTGGAGTCCTCCCAGAGAGCCGCAAAGGCGGACAAAGACACAAAGAAGAAGGCGACGGCGGACACTCCCTCCAAAAAGAGGCCGGTTCCGCCCCCTCCTGCCCCGGGGTCGCCAAGAGCGGCAGCAGGGCATCCGGCAGACGGAGACCGGAGGGGGGCCACTGACCCTTCTGCCGACTTGCCGGGCGCCCCCGGAAAAAAGGAGAGGGATCCTTCCGGCGCGCAATCCGGACCGCGCCCCGTACGCCCCCCACAACCACCCACGCCCGCCCCGCCGTCTTGGGACTCCCCCCCCAGCGCGACTGCCGGCACCGCCCGCCCTTCTACTATCCCTGATTCTACGACAACTGCGTCTGCCGGGCGCATGGGCCCTTCGGGGCCTCAGGGTCCGGCCGGCATGCCCGGCCCCGCGGGAAGACGCGGCGCCGCTGGGCCCACGGGCCCTGCGGGGGACAAGGGACCCGTCGGCGACAAGGGCCCTGCGGGGGACAAGGGACCCGTCGGCGACAAGGGCCCTGCGGGGGACAAGGGACCCGTCGGCGACAAGGGCATTACCGGCGACAAGGGATCCAAGGGCGACAAGGGCCCCGCAGGCCAGCAGGGCGACAAGGGCGACAAGGGCCCCACGGGCGAAAGGGGTGTTATAGGAGACAAGGGCGTAGCGGGAGACAAGGGCGACAAGGGCGACAAGGGCATTACGGGCCCGCCCGGAGACAAGGGCGACAAGGGCATTACGGGCCCGCCCGGAGACAAGGGCCCCGTGGGCCTCAAGGGCCCCGTCGGAGACAAGGGCGAGCGTGGCATTACGGGCCCGCCCGGAGACAAGGGCCCCGTGGGGCCGCGCGGTTCTGTCGGAGACAAGGGCGAGAAGGGCCCCTCCGGCCCGCCCGGAGACAAGGGCATCACAGGAACCATAGGCCCCCCGGGCGAAAAGGGGACGACTGGCCCAGTAGGCACCCCGGGCGAAAAGGGCTCCCAGGGCCCCCCGGGCCCGATCGGAGAGCCAGGACCACCAGGACAGGCCGGCTCCCCCGGAGACAAGGGCCCCCAGGGCCCCCAGGGCCCTGCCGGGGCAAAGGGGCTTACCGGAGTGCCTGGACCGCAGGGCGACAAGGGCGACAAGGGCCCAGTAGGCCCGCAGGGCGACAAGGGAGAGACCGGGACTCAGGGGCCTGTAGGAGAAAAGGGCCCCCAGGGCCCCCAGGGCCCTGCCGGGGCAAAGGGGCTTACCGGAGTGCCCGGACCGCAGGGCGACAAGGGCGACAAGGGCCCAGTAGGCCCGCAGGGCGACAAGGGAGAGACCGGGACTCAGGGGCCTACTGGGGAGAAAGGCCCCCAGGGACCGCAGGGCTCGCAAGGAGAGCGAGGCCCGCCAGGACCGCCCGGCGACAAGGGCCCACAGGGCCCACAGGGCATTCAGGGGTTGCAGGGCGAGCGCGGTCCGAAGGGACAGCCAGGCCCTGACGGTGAGCAGGGCCCACAGGGCCCACAGGGCCCCCTGGGACCGCAGGGCTCGCGCGGGCCGCCGGGGCTACCCGGGGAGAAGGGACCGTCGGGCGGAATGTCTGCGGAACAAAAGGCACTGTTCAAGGATCTGCTGGAGATTCTCACCAACAAGGGAGTCATAAACACCGAGGAGCAGATCAAGCTTATGAGCTATCTATACTAGGCCGCGATACTACTTGCGGCACTGCCCGCCCTCTGGACTGGTGGGACTGGCCGTGCCGCCGCTTTGCTGCGTGCCGTCTGGCCTATGCCCTTCTTACCCCTTTCGCCTCCTTGCCACTCTGCTGTGACGTGGATTGTGCTGATGCATCCCACGTCGTGCACAGACGACGACGCGATGAACGCAGCTCAGGTGCGTGCCATTCTGATTGAATTCATAACGCTAGCTGACTGAAACCAAGATCGCGGCCATGCCGTGTTCATCCTTCTGACTGCAAAGCCACTTCACATCCGGGCATCATTATCTGATACTAAAATAAGAAAAACACGTCGCCAAAGCGACGGTTGTGGATTTGCCACTGTTTCGTATTACTTCTTGCCCTTGGCCTTTGTTGGCGGCCTGCCCGGCTTGCGCTTTGCAACGGTCGCCTTCTTTGCAGCAGTAGCCTTCTTGGCTGGTCTGTCCGGCTTGCGCTTTGCAACGGTCGCCTTCTTTGCAGCAGTAGCCTTCTTGGCTGGTCTGCCCGGCTTGCGCTTTGCAACGGTCGCCTTCTTTGCAGCAGTAGCCTTCTTGGCTGGTCTGCCCGGCTTGCGCTTTGCAACGGTCGCCTTCTTTGCAGCAGTAGCCTTCTTGGCTGGTCTGCCCGGCTTGCGCTTTGCAACGGTCGCCTTCTTTGCAGCAGTAGCCTTCTTGGCTGGTCTGCCCGGCTTGCGCTTTGCAACGGTCGCCTTCTTTGCAGCAGTAGCCTTCTTGGCTGGTCTGCCCGGCTTGCGCTTTGCAACGGTCGCCTTCTTTGCAGCAGTAGCCTTCTTGGCTGGTCTGCCCGGCTTGCGCTTTGCAACGGTCGCCTTCTTGGCTGGTCTGCCCGGCTTGCGCTTTGCAACGGTCGCCTTCTTGGCTGGTCTGCCCGGCTTGCGCTTTGCAACGGTCGCCTTCTTTGCAGCAGTAGCCTTCTTGGCTGGTCTGCCCGGCTTGCGCTTTGCAACGGTCGCCTTCTTTGCAGCAGTAGCCTTCTTGGCTGGTCTGCCCGGCTTGCGCTTTGCAACGGTCGCCTTCTTTGCAGCAGTAGCCTTCTTGGCTGGTCTGCCCGGCTTGCGCTTTGTAGCTTTTGGTCTTGCCATGTTTTTATCGAAATTATGGTTATTTTTCAATGGTTAATATTAAAAAAATTATACAAATCGATCGTAAAAAATAGAGCTATTTTTTGTAGAAACTACGTTTTTTACGATCGCAAAACACATGCACGCGGATGGGCATTTTCCAAAATACAGCGGCTTTATCCAAACACGATCGTGTTTCTTGCGCGCGCGGTGCGGACCGGGCCTGTACCGTGTCACGTGTCCACTGTAATATCCGCCCCTGGCCATATTTGTGCCAATTCTACGAATAAGCGGGCGTATTTTTGGAGGCGCGCCCGCCCGCATGACTTCGTGTCATTCTGCCGCCGCGCTTTTTTGCGCCTTCGCTTTTTTGCGATCTCAGACTGTGCGTGACTTGCGGCGCGCCATCATGCAATGGCATTGCATGGCATGCTGGATGCGCTGTTATGTGCGATCCTTTCTATGAAATTATTTTGTTGCAAAAACTGCTGTTTTGGGACGTTTTTGGGTTTTTTGCAACCGCGGTGGATTTGCACCCGCGGTTCCGACCCGTCCCTTCCATGTGCGCGCGGCGCACGATTCGTCTGTATTTCAGGGCCGGCCGGCGCTGTGTGGTTCTGCTTGCGCGCGCGGCGGAGCGGCGGCGCGCACGCAATTTGTTATGCGCCCCTTGCCTTTATTATCGTCAGTACGTCTTCGTCCTGCAGTATGTGCCCGAGTCCGACCCTCTGGCCTCCGAACTTGACACTCTTTCCCCAGATCATCCCGTACCTGAATTCCCTGCGCATCCTGCGGTGGATCTTGTTGCAGACGTCCTCGACGCTGTCCCCCTCCCTTGCGATAAGCGGTTCGTCGTAGTCTGTGGGCCCGCCCTTCGGGCGCATGTATATCCTGATGAACCTTAGTTTCTCGTATATCTGCTGCTTGAGGGCGTCTATGTTGACCTCGGCGTTTGCAGAGACCTCGACGGCCGGCGTCCTCGACTCGCTTGCCCTCCTCTGGCGCAGGTCCTGCAGGAACTCCGAGTCCACCAGGTCAATCTTGTTGAGCACCGTAATTGCCTTAGAGTACGACACGTTGCCTGCCATGTGATCCGCTAGCTGCTCGGACGTCACGTCCTCGCGTGTAACAACCCTGGCGCTGACCACCCCGTACAGGTGCAGTATGTCCTTGAGGTGCCCCTCGGTGATCTTGGTGAGCTTGACCTGCTGCGCAACCGCGATGCCGCCCATCGACGCCTTCTCTATTGTTATGTTTGGTGGAAGCTGGTTGAGCCGTATGCCTATGTTCCCAAGCTCGTTTATCAGGACGTCCTCGTGGTGCGGCTGGAAGACATCAAGGATGAGCAGCACGAGGTCCGCGGTCCTTGCGACTGAGAGTATTCTCTTCCCAAGGCCCTTGCCAGACGATGCCCCCTTTATGATTCCGGGAAGATCGAGCACTTGGATCCTTGCGCCCCTGTACTCCATCATGCCCGGCACAACCGTCAGCGTGGTAAACTGGAACGCGCCGACAGTTGACTTTGCATCCGTCAGCTTGTTTAGCAGCGTGGATTTCCCGACGCTTGGAAGTCCTATGAACACCACGGTCGCGTCTCCAGTACGCCTGACGTCAAAGCCGTCCGACTTTGCGCCCGACTTTTTTATCGTGTTCTCTTCCTGCTCTCGCTTTAGCTTTGCAATCTTGGCCTTTAACAGGCCTATGTGGTGCTCTGTGGCCTTGTTGATCTGCGTCCTTGCCATCTCATCCTGTATGGCCTTTATCTTTTCGGGAATGCCCATGAGGGCGCCGTCCCACCCTGTTAAAATAAAACTATTGGATTTTAGTGTTTTTTGCGGCTTTTATAGATTTCAACTGGTAGGCATGGAAACAAGATGAAAATCACTAGGGAGGAGTTCGAGGAGACGGCCGACGCGACGGCGGGCGACCCCATGGAACTGTTCATGCAGGGGATCAGGTCAGAGGAGACAAAGCGCTATTATGTGCACATGTTGCGACTCATACTGTGTGAAGTGCTGGGGGACGTACTGGACGGCACGTTTGAGCAGCGCGCCGGGCAGATCGTGCGCATGGCGCGGGACGACCCTGACCGGACGCTGTCCCTGATGCTGCGAATCTCCGCAAAACTGAGGGAGCGCACGGAGCTGCCGCACGACAACCCGGACTACATCAACCCGACGAGCATCAAGAACTACTTCAGTCCGATCAAAAAGCTGTTCAATATGAACAACGCCCCGATGCAGTGGAAGCGCGTGCACTGCACGTGGCCCGAAAGAGACAACGTGCCCGAGTCCAGGGGGTGGGAACGGCACGAGATACAGCGGATGCTCGGGTACGCCAGGAATAAGAGGGACAGGGCGCTCATACTGGTGGCCGCCAGCTCCGGCATGAGGGCGGGGGGCTTTGAGTCGCTCAGGTGGTCCGACCTCAGGCCCGTATACGTGGACGGCCGGGGGGAGCCTGCGTTTGGCGACGACCGCAGCGTGGATGGGGGCGGGGGAAGCCCGCCGGCCTGCGCCATGCTCACCGTATACGGCCGCACCAGCGCGAGCTACCCGGCGTTCATCACGCCGGAGGCGTACGCCGCCCTGATGGAGTACCGAGAGGTGCTGACGCGCCAGTCGGGCAGACGCCCCAAGCCTGACGAGTCGATGTTCGTGGTAGTGGGGAAGCGCGGGGCGGCATCAAACGCCATGACGCAGACGGTCAGGGGGAGCATAACCCGGATAGTCACTATCACCGGACTGCGTGACAGTGGGCGCAGGGGACGGAGGTCGTATGACGTGCCAATCATGAACGGCTTCCGCCGCTTCTGGAACAAGGCGTGCAAGGAGTCGCTCTCCAAGGACTCGGCCCTGTCATCATTGATCAAGAAGGAGTACATGATGGGACATGTGGGCCTGGTGAACCTTGACAGGAACTATTTCAAGACGCACGTACTGGAACTGGCCGCGGAATACATGCAGTCCGTACCGGCCCTGACCATAGGGGACGAGGAGCGCCTCCGGCTGGCGAACGCCGCGCAGGCCGCCAGGATAGGGAGCATGCAGGACGAGCGGGACGCCGAGATCGCCGGGCTCAAGCGCACCGTAGCGGAGCTCACGCGCAGGATGGAGGGGTTCATGCGGGACGGCGGAGACGGCGGAAGCAAAGGCGGCGCGGGGATCGGAGGGTGAGTCCGATACCGCCGACCGAGAACCGCCACGTTAAATTGAAACGAAGGCAGCTTGCGCATGGCACCGTCTCCGCCCTCCCACGCCACGACGGCCGCCGACCGGGGGTACGCGGATTGACACCCTCCACCAGGGACGCCGCCTGCCTTTGCCACTCCCCCGCTCCCCCTGCTGCAGACACGCCGTACGACACGCGCGTAATCGCGGAGTCGGAGTGCTCCATCTGCGGCTCGCGCGCCGCCGCCATGATGCCGGCCGCATACATCGGGTGTTTCCTGTCCGACGGCCGCGGTCCGCAGGGGCGCTCCGTGCGCGTGTGGTGCGGTTCGTGCGGGCTGCACCGCTACGAGTCGGTGGGCGGCGTGCACAGGCTTGGGTGTCCCGTACCGTTTTCAGGCGCCCGGCCATTCAGGCAGCCGGCGGGCGCGCCGTCGCCATTCCTTCCGCTTCCACCCGCTCCAGACCCTATGCACGTCCGCCACCGCGCGGTGAGCGCGCAATGACCGGCTCCAACAAAGGTGGTAACTCTGTCTGCATCCGCTGCGGCTGCCGCGTGCCGGACGCCCGTCTCAACGCCGACGGTGTGTGCGCCGGCTGCGTCCGCGCGATGTTCTCCAGCGGGATCAGGCGCGCGTTCCGCAACCTCGACGACATAGACGAGATAGCCCGCGGCGTGCACCTCGATTGGACCATCTACACGCGAGACGAGACCGACGGCATACTCGCGAGCACCAAGAAAATCCGCACCCACTTGGGCAAGCTCAACCGCATGGGAGGGAGCGGAAACTCCCGCACCCGCCGCTCCGCGGGTTAAAAGCAACACGCTGCCCTTGCGTTCATGGACAAGACCGTCGAACTCATGACGCCCCGCGGGGCCGCCCTCCTGGCTCTGCGCGACGAGGCCAAGGAACTGGTCAGCGCCATTGACATCATAGAGGACTGGGGGTGGGTCGCGGGCCGGGACGACAGCGAGCGGCTTGACGAAAGCATCACGGGCACGGAGTCTGCCATGCACAAGTACCTGGAGACGCGTCCGTCGGACGCGGACGGCGCAAAGGGGCCGACAGAATCCGGCCGCCAAGAGAGCTAATAATAACCTAACATTTATAAATAATAGGTTGTATGACATATCATGAGCAAGTCATTCAGCGCGGCCGTACTTGTGGCCGCGGGTCTGGGCGGCGTGCATCTTGGTGAATTTTCCGCGCATTGCGGCCCTTGCACGCTCGACCTGTACAAGTACAGGGAGGCGGCGGCCTGATACCCCCCCGGTCTTTTATGATTATGGGTGCATGGGGGTCGACATGATGCCAGCTGGTTCCGGAGCAAATGCAGTGGATGTCCCGCGCGGGCCCAAGCCGAGCGCCGATATTATGCGCAAGCATGATGAGGCTGGGGACAAGAATGAGATCGACTCCATTTTCTGCGAGGTCTGCGACGGCGAGATAAGGACGACTGATGTGCGGAAGCCCGGACTGACCGTCGAGGAGTACGCCAAGGAGCCGCACGTCGTGGTGAACCGCATGGGCCATGACGGATATTCCGTGTCGATCAGGTGCCGGCACGCGTCCTGTGACGCGGGGGTGGTGCCAAGTTGGCAATTCACCGAAGAGTTCCACAGGAACGTAATCTGGCCGATAGACCGGCATACGCTCCCGACGTGCCGGATGTGTGGTTATAACACGCCCGACTTCCGGAAGTTTACAGCCCACATGGAGTCGGAGCATGGCATTACCGTCGCCGAGAGGACTCCCGAGAAGACTTCGGAGACGCGCACCGTCAGGCGGTGCCGGAAATGCGGGCTCCGGCTCGGACGCGAGGTCGAGCTGCCCGAGGGGTTCGCGGTGTTATGCGCCGCGTGCATCAGGCTCGTGGGCAAGGGCCTGCCGGACGCGCCGTTTGGCATTGCCCATGAATGCGAATGTGGAGACACCCTGGACGAACACGAGTACGTGGAAGACGAGAGCGATGCCCCGTCCCCGTGCAATGAGTGCGGCTGCGAGGACTGGCGCGAGAAGAAAAAGGAGGAACCGTGATGTCGGGGTACCACTGCTGCCGCTGGGCACTGTACAAGGGTGTGTCCGCGTGATGGCGCCGGCGGCAACGACAAAGACAATGGCGCCAGCCGCGTCTAGGCAGATACAGTGCCACAAGTGCGGCCGGAACATGAGGAGCCGGCTGCTTGCAAACGGCGAGACCAAGCGCCACTACTGCGAGGTGTGCGCAAAGGGCAACCGTCTGTGCGAGGTGCGCTACCACTGGGACAAGCACGCCAACGGCCTGTGCGGCAGGGACAAGAAGGCATGCGCATACTGCGGGAGCGGACTCAAACTCGTATGCGACCCAGACGACCGTGACATCGGGCGCATGATGCAGGAGGACGAGGAGGACGAGCCCTGCAGCTATCTGGAAATCCTGTGCCCCCTGTGGTTTGAGAAGCTGCACCGCGGCATGCTCGAGGACCTCGCCACGTTCGACAAGGACGTCGTCTCGGAGGCCTGGGGCTGGAGCGACAAGTTCCGCGAGGTGGGCGGAGAGTATTACTGCGAGGACTGCATCTCGTACAGCTACATGCTCTTCAACGGGTCGTACCAGTTCGGCACCACGTGGGTGGAGATAAAGCTAGTCGAGACCGCAGAGTACTTTGCCCAACACTACTTTGAGATGCACGATGGGCGAGAGGGCGAGAGGGGTCGCGCCAGGTACCTCGACGCGTGCCACGGCATGGCCTCGGCGCTGAACGGCCTTGAGACGTTCTCATTCCGCTGCAGGGAGCTGAAATACGACGACAGGAAGGACGACCTGCTGCCGTTGCTGGGGGAGCTGCGCAGGCGCTTCGTAAATGACATGCACTACAAGGCGAACGCCGCGTACGACAAGGAGGAATACGACGGCGTCATGGAACACTTCGACGGCGTCGAGAAGAACATCAGGGAGGGTTTCAAATGATCCTCGAACGGGCTGATTGGAGCGACGCGACCAACAACGGACAGCTTAAGGGGACTGCTGCAAAGCGGGTCAGGCCGCGCGACAGATGTCCCGGGTGCGGGCATGCGTCCGACGCGTGGCTGGCCAGGCGCGTGCTGGAGACCGACGGCAATGAGTTTCACGACGGCGACGTATACGACTCCATGGTCTGCCGCAGCTGCGGTTACACGCTGCCGTTCGTGACGGCGACCAGGGAGATCGGCGGCAAGGAGGAGCCCGCCTGATGCCCTGCCGCGGCGTCTGCAGGCGCCCCGAATACGCGTTCCGTCCAACGTTCCGGGTCAGGGGCCGGCAGTCGCTGTATGCGTGCGGCGCCAAGATGTGCATTCCGTGCGCGGCGTGGCTGGAGTGGGACGGGCGGCTCTGCCCCTGCTGCAGCAAGCAGCTGCGCACGCGTCCACGCAACGCTAGATTCAAGCGCAAATGGATGGAGAAAGTACTCGTGGCGGCCACCGTGCAAGCCGGAGGCGCCCCGGCCAAGAGGGAGGGGCGGGACTGAATGGCGGACGAAATACATGACACCACCACCACCGTCCCCACCACGGCGGCGGCGGAAGCGCCCGCCGCGGCAGGAAACACAGCAGCCATGGGGGAGACTGCCGCGGTCCAGCCGCCCGCCGCCCTGGAGCAGCACATCGCGGCCGTGTCAAAACGCATAGACGATTCTGAGGCGGAGGCCAGCGCCAAGTACGACGAGATGCGCAGGGATCTCGGGGAAAAACTCGCCGCCGCCCGCCGGGTGCTGGACGGCTACGAGGCGGAGGCCAGCGCCCAGTACGCCAAGATGCGCAAGGAGTATGAGTCAAAGCTTGATGCCGCCCGCCAGGAGATCATAGACCTCACGCTTTCCGCGGAGCCGGAGCCGGAGCAAAAGACCGGATACCATCCGGGCGCCACCGAGCTGTTCGAGGGCCTCGGCGTCGACCTCGCGGAGTTCCGCAAGTTCGCCGAGCACCCCTACTTCATGTACCCCGGCAAAAAAGGCAGCGTCTACGTGATGGTACCCAAGTTCTACCCGAGGTTCCAGTGCGGGTGGCTGCTTGACACCGTAGATGATGTTTGGAACCGCTATGAGATCAATCCGTACTCGGTGCTCTTCGGCAGCGTGCCGGAGGACATCAAGAAGCACCTCGACCTGCCGACCCCGATCCCAGTCACGGTGGACGGCGACCGCATAACCTTCAGGCCGGAGGACCGCAAGGAAGTGAGGCGGCGCCTGCCGTCCCACCTGACGGACTGGACCGAAAATTCGGCCCGCATCACTAAAAACAACGAGTTCAACATCATCGACCGCATTCTGCGGTCCGGCAGGGTGCCGTTCACGCCGTACCCCGTCAGAGACGAACACGCCCGCGGGCCGGCGCCGGCGTTCAAGCTGCGCCCCTACCAGCAGGAGGCCTTTGACAACTTTCTGAAGACGGGCGCCGTCGGCGTCTTCCACCCGACCGGCAGCGGCAAGTCCTACGTCGGGCTTTCCGCGCTGTCGCGCATACGCGTCGGCAGCCTGCGGAACCTCATAATAGTCCCGACGCGGACGCTGATCAGCCAGTGGCAGGCATACATGAGGGAGCACGCGCCGGAGGCCCTGAAACGCACCCTCATAGTCACATACAAGGCCAACTTTGACTATTCTGAGCGGTTCGGGCTTGTCATATACGACGAGTGCAGGCAGTTGCCGGCGCCCACGTTCGCTAGGCTGTCCACCATCAAGACCGAGTACCGGATGGGGCTGGACGCCACCCCCTACCGGGAGGACGGGCAGAACCACTTGATAATGACGCTGACCGGCCACTCGCAGACGCTGAACTGGCAGCACTACATGAGGACGTGGGGTCCTGGCTACCATGCGGTGAACGTGCACGTCGTCAGGAGGACGCAGGACAAGATGGAGAGGGCAAAGAAGCTGTACGACCCGAGGCGCCGCACGATGTTCTATTCGTTCCACCTGGAGCCCGGCCAGAAGCTGGCCCGCAAGTTCGGGCTGCCGTTCATCAGCGCCGCCACCGAGGACAGGCTGGCCGTCATCGAGGAGAACCGGTCGTTCGTCTGCAGCAGCGTAATGGGTGAGGGTGTCAGTATTGCGGACCTCGACGACATCATCGAGATCGACTTCCTCTACGGGAGCCGCCGCGAGGAGATGCAGCTCTCCGGCAGGCTCATGCATTCCAAGCGCCCGAACAAGCGCCACCACATAATCATGACCGAGGAAGAGTTCGACAGGTACGAGAAGAGGCTGTTCAGTCTAGAGGGGAACGGCTTCCACGTGAAGCTGGTGAGGGGCTGAGTGTTGCACATGAATTCACCCGCCTCACACGTACTGCAACGCCCCCCTTATTTACAATCGGAGGTGTTACACCCGTGAGCCAGG
The DNA here is from genome assembly GCA_965207075.1 of Candidatus Nitrosopumilus sp. Classification (GTDB taxonomy): domain Archaea; phylum Thermoproteota; class Nitrososphaeria; order Nitrososphaerales; family Nitrosopumilaceae; genus Nitrosopumilus. The sequence continues at coordinate 1,134,488 of CBDBLO010000002.1, forward strand.
TACTCCCCCCCGCCCCCGCGACGACCCCGCGCGATACGTGCGGTACCTGCGGACATTCCACGTACGAGCACATGTCCGGCTCCCCGGTCTACCTGATGTACCACGCCGGCACCACGTATGTCCTGCGGTCCGTCGACCCGGGGAACGTGGAGCGCGACGTGCGCAGCCTGTATGGCCGGTGGGGGATGGAGTCGACAGACAGCACGACCGTCACCATAATCGAGGTACCGGCCCGCCGGATAAACCGCAGTGCGATGCACGCCGACCATTGGACGCGCTGGATAGATGACGGCAGGCGCACGGAGGCGGAACTAGTGACGGATACAGGGATACGCATTTCAGAGCAGGTCATACGCGGCAGGCCCGTGTACGGCACGGAGGAGGGCTGAGGACTGATGGTTGACGTATACCCTCGCGCGTCCGCCCCGGACGACAGTCATTGCGCCGGATGCGGACACCGTGAAAATGGCCACCTCATAGATGCCTGTCTGCATGACGGATGTGATTGCAACGGGTTCAGCCCCAGCGACGGAGGCTCTACCTGATGTCACTCACCGGAGTCTCGGCAAAGGCGATCCAGCTACGGCATGAAGAATCCAAGAGGATCGCACGACTGCCGCCCTCTGACGCCGCCCCGTCGGCGGCGCTGGCGGTGCATGTCGTCGAGATACGCGCACTGGCAGACTATCTCGAAGCAGCCATAAACGACAACGACAAGATTGCTGAGGCCATCAAGACATACGCTAGATGGCGCCTTGTCTCTGGCAACTGGGTCTACGATATGGACGCCCTGATGAAGCGGTGCGCCGCAAAAGGAGGGGGAACCGCCGCATGACCGTCACCCGCCGCAACTGGTTACAAACCGTCCCGCCCAGCATCGCCAACCACGACGCGCTGTTTGACTTTGTATATGATGCCGAGAACTGGACGGGCGTCGAACCCCACTGCGAGGACATCATGCGCCGAGCCACGCTGGATGGCGGGCACATGTGGCTGCACCACGACACGCGACACGCGACCACCACCTTTCACAGCATCCAAACCAAGCTCCGCATAATGTGGTTCATGTGCGTGTCCTGCAGCCGCGTCCGCATCGAGGTCAAGCCGGTGGCGGCCGAGCCGTGGGAGGACGACGCCACTGCCCGCTTTTACACCGCGAGGCCGCTGCCATGACCACCATAAAGCCAAACTGGCTGTACGACCCGCCGGACACCATCGCCACCCCCAACGGCGTGCCGTTCAAGTGGATAAGGGACACCGACAGGTGGTCTGCGCGCGAACCCTCCTGCAACTACGGCAACGATGAGGACGGCGGCCACATGTGGCAGGAGCACGGTACCAGGTTCGCCCGCAACACGTACTTTGGCAAGCTGACGAACCTGGAGATCATCTGGTACATGTGCATATCATGCCACAGGCTCCGCATCGACGTGCGCCACCACGTGGGCAAGGCTTCAAAAGATGCAGACTTGATCCGCACGTTTGCCCACTTTTACACTGTGAGGCCGCTGCCATGACCGTACAGGACTGCATTGACATCTGGCGCAACACCGCTGTCTCCCTCAAGAAGGAGGCGGAACGGGCGCCCCCGGATCTTGGAGACTTCATCGCATCCATACGGGACAAGGCGTCAATATACGAGGAGTGCGCCAAGAAGCTTGAGGAAGAGGTAGGAAACACTGACACGGTTGGCCACAGCCACGCGGGAGGCGGCGACTGATGGACGGCACCCCACACGGCCATGAATGCACTGCAGACGGCTCCATGGAGCCCACCACGTACCTGCTGACTGATGAAAATTACGAAAGGGCGGTCATACTGGAATCACCGCCGTCCTCGTCTGCGGTTGTGTGTATCATGCGCGCCTGGCCCGCGCCGGCTGGGACGCGCCCGCACTCTCAAACCTACGGCCAGTACGGCATAATCCATGAGGTGCCGTCCTCGCGCGTGCTGTACGCGGCGCTGGCGGACGGCACGCATTCCCTGCCGGAAGTGGTCCCGACGTGTAACGGCGACAACATGCGCGCGGAGGGCTACGACGATCCGTTCGTTGCCATACACCCGCCGGAGCCGGACTGCCCCCACGCCCCCAAAGACGGTAAAGACCGTGGGCATCTGTGGGGGGCGCACTGGCGCGTGTCCGGGTGCCGGATAGAGGACAAGCCGGGCATATCTCCCGACGCCGCCGGGCGCGGGCTGATCATCAGGGAGCACTGCACGCGGCCCAGCTGCTACGCGACAAGGACGCGCGAGACGGATGCAGTGGATGACGGACGTGACGCCGAGACTGAGTGCTACCTGCGCATCACATACGGCAAACTGCCGGCCGAGTCCATGGCGGATCACGACAAGACGTACGGGCCTAACCCGCGCGTACTGCAGGCGGACGCGCTGAAACTCATCCCCGACGACGGCGAATACCACGACATCGGCGTGGAGTGGAGGGGGCACGAGTATCTCATGGCATGCACCGTCGACGGTGACGGCGGCTCACATGTCTGCCCCGGCGCCAGGCGCATCCCGGTCTATGGGAAAATATGGACGGGCGGCTCTCGGGTCATATCGGTGGACGGTTCGGGCAGGTATACCACGAAGCCCAAGGTTGCCGGCCTGCAGCTCCTAACCACGTTCTGCGACGCGTGCGGCCTGGAGGCGGACGCCCACCCTGACATTGCAGTGGAGGCGGCGGCCTGATGGCAAACAAACACCCCTCACGAACTGTGGACATTCCAGGTCTCGGGCGGGCAGAAATTGACAAGGAGATGGTGTCAGTCATCACCGAGCTGAACCGGCTCGGCTTCCGCACGTTGAAGTGCTGTCAGGGCGACGACGAGTGGATACGCTACATAGAGTTTGACATGGGCGCCGTCGAATGCGAGTTTGAGGATGCAGAGATTGATGATGATGGCAGGCACAAGCCCAAACTGCGGATCAGCGTAAAGGGGGCGGCGGCCTAATGTCCTGCGACATGTGCGGACACAGCCACGAGGGCCAGACGTGTTCCTTTGCGGCGTGGGTGGACGTGGTGGATGGCGTCGGCCACGTAAGCAAGGAGTACATCCGATGCCAGTGCCTAAACTACGAGGAGGCGAAGGACTGATGGGCGGTGTAATGGTATCGGACTCGATTTCGCGCGACGAGCCGTGCTCGGACTGCGGGCATCCGAAATACGACCACGACGACCACAGGTGCGGGCAGTGCCCGTGCACGAACACCTTCACGTGCAGTGGCTGCGGGCACGCCTGGTTCCACCACCACTTTTCAAACTGCGAGGGCGGCTCCGACTGCCCGTGCGACAGGAGGCCCTGAGAATGTTTGAACAGAACCCGCAGTACGCCGGCGGCATACGCACCCTCAAGTGCACCGAGGACACGATCAAGAGGTGGATGCGCCGCCGCGGGGCGGTTCGCATATGCAACGTCTGCAAAAAGACAATAGACCTGGGGCAGTGGTATACCGTAGAGCACGTCGGCGTCATGGACCCGATCTGGTTCGTCAAGCACGTCGAGTGCATGACCGCGCCGAGGGACTGCGGCGACAGCTCGCTCAGGGAGATCAGGGAGCACATCAGGGAGGCCGACGCCCGGTGACATGCAAGAACTGCGAACACGACGCGGACGACCACGCAAGCGAGGCCGTGGTGGCCGGCGGCGGGTCGCCGTGCACTGCCGGCGTCACTTCGGCCGACGACGACCTCGGGGGCGGCATGCAGACGGTGAGTAGGTGTCCGTGCAAAGGATGGGAGGCGGCCTAGATGGGCGATCCGAAGTGCGGCGGGCAGATCGTCATGAAGGACTGCAAGCGCCACGGCCGCAAGCACACGGGCACCATGTGCCCGCAGTGCATACCGTCATGCATCGGCGAGCGGCCGCCGGACGTCCGGACCGAGCATGAATGGAAGAAGACCCCACACAAGAACCAGAAGCTGAAGTGCGCCAAATGCGGCGCCATAGTGGTCGTGCGCGGGCTGCTGTTTGACATAACCCGGCTGCCGCGCGGGCTCGTCTCCGAGAAGCTCCCGGCCTGCAGTCCGGGCCGCATGCACGAGTGGGACGTGCTAGACAACAAGGATTCGTCGTTCACCGTTGGGTGCCCGCGCTGCGGCAAGTGCGTCAGGATTGACGGGTTCGGCTTTGAGATCACCAAGGGGTGGAGGCATGAGTAATGAGCAGGCCGACCAGGCTGACGACAGTCCGGTGAAACTACACCACATTTGCGACGACATGTGCTATTCGATTGTTACGCACGAGCACCCGGAATACGCGATATGCGACACCGCGCAGGAGCGCGACAGGGACATCTGGGGGTGTGACGACGAATTTGAGGACGAGTTCTGCGAGGAGGGTGAAGACTGATGCCTGCAGACGCCGCCAGTCTACATCCACATGGGGCCGAAAACCATGGAAGCTCTCAAAAAATGAGCGCGGAACCATACGACTACGCATCATGCGAGTTCCGCCGCGTCAAGGACAACGACAGTCATAACTACGATGCGAAGGTGAGGTGCCTCGGCGTGAAGTACTCCTGCTTCGGGGACATGCCAAGCTTTGACGGCACGCCGGCATGCGGCGGCAACTGCCCGCAGAAGGGCACGTGGCGCGGCCCAAAGTGCGGGGCCGTCATGCCCGACCGGGACGCCAGAAACCACGCATACCACGTGCACGACGTTACGTCGTGGGAAGTATCAGCTACGTCCGGAGGCTTCATGCACGGCGGCGGCGCCCCCAGTTCAAGCTGGGAAGACCAGCCGCCGCCGAAGAACATGTTGGAGGCGTTCACGTGATGGCAAATGAAAAGAGATGCGCCGCCTGCGGCCACCTGCTGCGGTGGCACCGCACGGCGGACGGCGACTGCCTCCACGACGGCTGCGCGTGCGAGAAATTCACCCCCGAGCAGCGCATCGACAGGGGGCGCAACGGGCGCAGAAAGTACCCCGTCGTGCCTCCCGAGGAGCTCGCCAAGTACTGCGGGGTCTGCCGCAACGGACAGCACTCCAGCTGCACGGGCAGGCGCATCAAGCCGGGACACCCGCGAAGCCCCAAGTCCCCGAAGGTGCCGTGCGAGTGCCCTCGGCACGGAGGGGGGAGCGCCTGATGTCCCTGATCAAGCAGTACATCAGGTGGCGCATGCGCAACGCCGGCAAGTACTGGAGGTGTGACTTGTGCGGCGCCGAGTCCGGCACTGACGGTGACGTGGTTGCCAAGGCGGCCGAGCACACGCGCTTCCACGAGACCGGCGGGATTGAACGCCCGCGCGGCGCGCACACGGAGGCCCGGGCATGATGGGCTTCGGAGGATACACCGGCAGGTACGGGCAGATCAGCATGATGCCCTACGAGGTGCGGAGGCGCCTGACGTCCGCCTGTTACAGCGGTCACCACAACAAGTGCGGCGGCGGCAACAACGCCCAGCGCCTGGATCCGTGCCCGTGCCCGTGCCACGGGCCGGAGGAGGCGACCGCGGCTTGACCTCCCACACAACGGCACTGCGGGACGCCGCATGCGTCGTGTGCGGAAAGCCGTTCAACGCGGACGGCACGGGCAACGACATATGCGTGTCATGTTGGTCGCACCCCGGTGACGCGTGCGCCGGGTGTGGGCTTGCGCGCAACGACCACTTTCATCCGGACGGCGCGGGCGGCTGCCCGGGGTTCAGGGAGCCGGCAAAATAGGAGGAATGGAGGAATGGCAAGCCCGGTCACCGTATTGTGGGTCGACAAGTATGACAAGTACTACTGCAGGGAGTGCAATGACTTCATCAGGCCTGAGTCATGTCGAGACCGCCGCGACAGCCAGTACGTGCACGATCTTGACAAGGCGTACGCCCACGTTATGGAGGCGCACCGCGCGAACGCCATGACGGTCCGGAAGGTGAGGAAGTTCCCAAGGCCGCCTGTAAAAAGACTCGCCGACGTCTTGGGCGGAGACGCAGCTGACGTGGAAGAGGGGGAGGGGCGCCGATGACCACCCCGCCCCACGCCGCCACCGTGACAGTGGCGTGGCGGAGGGCTGTGCCATGAGCTTGGAACGCGGCGGCCGGATTGCCGTGTTCGGCGACGGCGGTCACCCCACGTCCGCCGCGCCGACGACCGCGCCGATTCAGTCCCCCACCAAGCAGGACCCGTTCGCCATGCCCTCCGAGCAGGAGCTTGTCAGGTGCATCATCGAGTCCACCCGCGAGGTCGACGAACGCTCCGCCCAGGTGTCCGACATGCTGAAGGACTTGGCAAGCCCCGGTGCCGGACGGGACGGGCCCGCCACGGTCCGCGCCGAAAGCGACATCCATGCCGCGTACACGCGGCTGGCCGACGCCCGGCTCGCCCAGAGGCGGGCGGCCGTGAGGTTGTGGAGGGCGCGCAACGACGCGGGTGCGCGGTGAAAAGCGCGCCTGCAGCAGCTGCCCTGAAGTTGGGGAGGATCCGTTTTTTATACATCGCCCGCGAGCGATCGGCATGGGTTCTCAATGCTATGTGTGTGGCAGTGAAATACACGACGGGCTGTTTGAAGGCGAGTCGGCAATAAGATGTAGTGCGTGTGGCAACTCTGTCCACGACAGTCCGAATTGCCGCGGCCTGAAAGACGGCAGCGTCGTGTGCGGCATATGCTCCGCAAGATGAAGTCTGGCTCTCGCCGTCCCGCATGCGGTCCGCAGCCGATCAGACGGCGGTCTTGCCGCCGTCCTTTTTGTAGTCTCCCGTGCAGCGGTGCACGTCGCCGTACTGCTGCAGCACGCGGTTCTTATGCCGGACGAGCAGCCCGTGGAATATGGTCGGCCCGTCTGACTTGGAACCGGGCAGCACCGGAACGGTCGACGACCCGCCCAACTCCTCCGCGCTCTTCCTGACAACCCTCCACAGTTCGCGCTCAAACTTGGCATTTTCCGCGAGTCCGGCAAACCCGATGCCGCAGGTGAGCAGCGCCGCCGCCAGATTCTTCCCCCACTCGCCGGATTCAACGGACACCATGAAGTTAGCCGGGTGCCCCCTGATGGACACGTGGTAGTATTTCCTGCAGCCCGCCACCGTACGCAGTACGCCGTCCTTTACCGCCGTCACGTCCTGCCACTGCGGCGTGTTGGCGTTGCTGTAGCGCTCGATCTCGTGGAACCCGTCGTTGAGAAAGAACTCCTGTATGCGCCCGGCCAGCTCTGACAGGTCGACCGAGCCGCCGAACCACTCGAACCTCGTCATGCCCGGAGTGGCGGCGTCCGCATAAAAGCCACGCCTTTCCCGGGTTCTGTCAAATCTGGGTGGCCTGAGCAAGGGTGTCGAATCGGTGACCTGGAAATTCTACAGAATCATGAACCCGGCTTGATTTCCGATCCAAGCATTGTCAGTATGCGTTTCAACACAGGTCCTGTGAACGAGCCGAGGCCCGACAAGATCAATGCGGCAAGCGGGATGTCGCCCAACGAAAAAGGCACATTGTCCGTCCCGGTCAGAACGACGAGCCCATAGGTCATGCCGATATGCAGGTAGATGATCCTCTTGATCCAACACGGTATGCCGGTGTCACCTTCGCCAGGACTGTCGGGCCCTGAGGGGACGTCACTTGCGTTTTTCATCAATAGAAGTGACGATTCTTGCAACCTCACGATTAACACCACCTGAAAACATACTATCCTGACCTTCGCGATCAGGATTCTTGGGGGCCTGTCGCCCCTTCATCTACCTATTCTCTTACAGACTATATAAGTAGTGCTTGGAAAGTGTTGGAAGATGTTGGAAGGTTCCGATCTCAGCATACGGTTTACTAAAGTATGTAGTTTCCACGTGCCGGACTCCGGGTGGAAATTTATGTCGCCACCCACCCACCATGGCAGACATGGCGGGAGCCGGATTGCTTGAACTGGACGGAGCGCGCATGCTTGCGGCCTGCCCGCTTACGGCCAGTGCCAAACTGATAAACCAGATGGCAAAAATCGGCTTCCGCGTGATCGTGGCAAAGACGGTCACCGCGGAGCCGCGGCTCTTCAAGTACAAGTTCGGCGACAGGAACACGCTGCGGATCGGCGACGGCAGCATGCTGAACGCCATCGGTTTGGCAAACCCCGGATGCGAGGCGGCCGCAAATGACCTGCGTAATGTCGCCCGCGGCATAGACGTCATACAGAGCATCCACGGCTCCTCCCCGGAGGAGTACGACCGCATCATACCCGCGTTCGACGGCGTGCCTTGCGTCAAGGCATACGAGGTGAACGTCTCGTGCCCCAACACCTACAGCAGGACGTGCGGTGGGGAGGAACCCGAGGCGGTACGCCGTATCCGCGACCTTACGGACAAGCCCATACTGGTCAAGATCTCGCACTGGCTGGCGGCCAGGGCCCCCGCATACATCAGTCATGGTGCCGACTACATCACGGCGATCAACACCATACCCGCGGCGGCCGCCCATCCTGACGGCCATACGGGCATCTGCGAGGGCGGGCTGTCGGGCGGCGCCATCAAGCCCGTGGCGCTGCATACCGTGCACCGTCTGGCACTGTGCGGCATCCCGACCGTGGGATGCGGCGGCATCTCCACTGCTGTTGATGCCGCCGAGTTCCAGCGGGCCGGCGCCAAGGCCACGCAGGAGGCCACAAGCGTGATGCTAGGCGCGGGCTGGGGCCGAGTCCCCGGGCCGGAAAGCTAGTACGGCGTCTTTTACACGCCACCGCGTACTGCATGCATGCTCACGGTCTGCGGCACCATCACGCTCGACACCATACAGGTTGGCGGCCGCACGTTCGCGGACGTGCTGGGCGGCTCCGCCTCATACGCAGCCGCGTCGGCCGGGCTCTTCACGAGGACGGGGCTGGTCGGCGTGGTGGGGTCGGACCTGCCAGCGGCATACCGGCGCATGCTGGCGCGGCGAGCATCGCTGGACGGCATAACCGTCAGGCGGGGCAGGACGTACAGGTATTCGTGCAGGTACGGCGGCGGCGGGGACCCGGACGCCCGCACCACGCTCGGCGTGGACCTTCGTATAATCCGCGGGCTCCGTCCGGTGCTGCCGGACTCATACTCCTCCTCGCGCCACGTGTTCCTGGCAAACTACGACCCGGATCAGAGCATTGCATTGCTCAGGCAGTTCGACAGGCGTCCGGCGTTCATCATGTGTGACACCGTCGACTACTGGATACGCGAGAAGAGGCGGTCGGTAGTGAGCATGTTCGGCATGGCGGACCTGGCTCTTCTCAACGACGCGGAGGCCCGGCAGCTAGCAGGCGACCATGACTTGGCGGCGTGCGCCAGAACCATACGCGAAGAGACCGGCGTCCCGTACCTGGCAGTCAAGAGGGGGCGGCACGGCTCCCTCTTGTTCCACGACGGCGGCGTCATAACGGCCCCCGCATACGTGCTTGAGCGCGTTGCCGACCCCACTGGCGCCGGCGACGCGTTCGCCGGCGGGATCATCGGGCACGTGGCCGCCTCGTGCGGCAGGCGCAGGCCGTCGCTCCGGGACCTGTGGCGGGCAGTCACGTACGGTACTGTCATGGGCGCCCTGACGGCCGAGGGGCACGGCATGTCAGCGCTGCTGAAGGCGACGCGGGGCAAGGCGGAGCTGCGCGCCCGCAGGTACGCAGACGGGCTGCCGGTGTGGAAGCCGCGGCCGCCATGAAGCCCGTAGCTAAGTAGGTTATAAGGTACTGGTAACATGACTTGCGATGTCAGACGAACGCGCGGAGTTGGTGACGGAAAAGGAAAGACTTGAAGCAGAGTTTATTCAGATGGAGAACGCAGAGATACTGGCCATAAGGGATGACAACCAGGTGCACCCTGATGTCCCGAAACGGAAGGACGAAATCAAGGCAAGGCTGGGAGAAGTCAACCGGCGGCTGAACGAGATACGCGGCGCTTGAGTCAATCGCGCCGCCGCAAGAATAACCTAACAGTTATAAATTTAGGAGCCGTATGACAAGCATGCCCTGCCAGGAATTTGCAGCGTTGGACGGATACCTCACCCGGGCGGTGGACCCGTCCTATCTGGGCGATGCAAGGCTTACGCACGTGACGGCGTCGGCCGAAATATGCGACAGGATACTGCGCGAGGGATGGGTCGTGCCGACCGCGAGGCCGCAACACGAAAGCTACGACCTGCCGCAGGGCGTGTGGATCTCGGTCAACGGCAGCTGGGAAGATTATTGCAAGTACTGGCCCGAGGAAAAGGGATGGACCGGCGGCGTGCTCGACGTGGAACTGAACCCGGGGGCGCGCCTGCTCAAGGCGGACAAGCCGGTCGAGGCATGGAGGTTCCACCGGGACTTTCCGACGACGGACGACGACGCGGAGATCCCGCGCGGGTACGTCGACTGGACGAGGGTGGCCGCCGCGTATGACGGCATATACTTTGCAAACTACTGTGAGATGCGCCAGGAAAGCAAGACGTGGTACTGGTGGGACGTCGACTGCGTGTGCATGTTCGACGCGTCAAAGGTCAGGATATGCGGGCGCGGACCGCCGGTCGAGCGGGTGCGCCGCGATGGGTGAATGCGAGTCCCGTTCCTGCCCGCACATTCTTTTATCATGTCGTATTGGTGACCGCGCATGACGGACGTTGGCAGCGGCGGGAACCAGCCAGCCCGGGCGGCACGCCGTCAACCGGGTATCCGGCATCCGTCGTGGTTGTCCTCCAAGTGGAACCTGCAGAACAGCTTGCCGCACCTCCCGCACTTCATAGCCTCGTGGCTGGTGCCGGAACAGCCCTGTTCCTGGCAAGGGGGGGATGAGTGTAGCCCATGTTCCCTGTGTTCCGGGCAGTAGGCGAGCATGTCAATCGTCGGCTTGCTGCAGCCCTCGTAGGAACACGTGCTCATGGGCGCCATGCCGCGCCCCCCATAAAAGACGCGCATGCCGGGGGCTTTTATGCGGATGCGGGCCTGCAGGGCATGTCTGAGAACAACCACAGCAGCGGCCCGTGCCCCACGTGCAGGCGCGACTTTGCGCAGCACACGGACGCCGAGGTCATAGAGTGCGCGCGCGCCCTCGTGGCGGCCGTGCACTGACCCCGGCGGGGTCAGTCATCCAGCACCTTTTTCATCTGCTCGTATTCCCCCGCCGTAATCTCACCGCGGACGTAGCGCATCTTGAGCGCATGCAGCGGGGCGTCCTCCTGCCGCTTCTCCTTGCAGGGTTCCTCTTCATTGCCGACGACCCGCACATCCTGCTTCTTTTTCTTGGCCTCCCTGATGCGCTCCCGGATGTACCGGTACGCCGCCTCGGCCTTGTCCCTGGGCAGGGCGTCTATGGTACCGGGCGTGTCGCGGCTCCACGGGCTGTACGCCGCCGAGTTTGTATTGCGCTCGATGTTGGACATCTCGGTCTGCCCCGGTATGGTCAGCACTATAGACGACGACATCATCCCGCGCTCCAGGCGGACGTTCGTGATGTCGTCGTATGCAAAGCTTTCGACCTGCTCGCCCAGCCCGAGGCGCGTGGGGTTGCGTATTATGACGTGTTGGGGCGTCAGAAATACGGCGTTCGGCGTCACGGGCGAGCCGCCCGCCAGGAACCGAGACTGCCTGATCGAGATGACAACGCGCTCGCCGGGGTCGAGCCGGTCACTGATCTTCTCGTTGAGCTCCTCGTCCAGCGGGAACTCTCCGCCCTTTACACCCTCGCTTCTGCCGAAAACCACGCCCATGGCCCGTCTTGCGGCTTTTAAGCAGGATTGAGAAAAAATCAGCCCCTTTTATACATATGATGTGGGTATGGACATGGTGTTTTCAGAAAAAGCCCCGGAAGACATGAAGAAGCTGAAGAACGGCGTTATAGGCGTGGTCATCTTGCTGGCCATCGGTGCACTCTCCCCCACGATCATACAGGAGTTTACGGGCGTCGACCTTGAGACACTGTGTGGCAAGGGCGAAACCCCGCCCGCCGGCGAGACAGACTGCCTGGGTACCAGCGAGGACATCAGCAAGCAGGTGTTCAAGGCCCTTGGTTCCGTACCGGCCGTGGTCGCCGTGATTGCCTTTATCGGGTTTGCCATAGTGGGCGGAAAGTACTAGTTGTACAGCCCCTTCCCCATCACCACTGTTTTTACACTGGCGGCGGCGGCCGCCGGCGCGTCGGCCGGTTTTTTTCTACTTGGTTATGATCCGGCCCGACTGCTTTACGTCATGGTCGCGGCGTGGCTGTGCGCATGCGCCCTTGACATGGGGCACACCATGCGGCAGGGTTTACAGGCCGTACGCGCATACGAGCAGAATCCCGTCATGTGCGCCGTCCTGCGGCGAACTGGAAGCTTGCGGGCCGCCGCCGCCTTGGCCATAGCCACCGAGGCCGCGCTCATCACGTCCGGATCATTCGTCATAATGCACGCGTGGGACCCGCACGTGTTCGGCGTGCTGTGCGGCGCGGCCGCCGGCATCCACCTGTCGGGCTATGTGGAGAGCAGGCGGTTCCTGCGTAACGCGCAGCGTGCACGCGCCTGATGAAAAAGGGAACCCTGATGCGGCGGTCCTACTCTACCGGGTGCCCGTGTGCGTATATCTTCATGTGGTTGTTGACCCAGTTGCTGGGAGTCCGCCCGTCGCTGGCGGCCGCCTTCTCGATATAACTAATGACGTCCGGGTCCAAGGTCCAGCCCACCTTTCCTTTCATGCCCTGAGTACGCTATTAATTAATATAAGTTTGTCTGATTTTATCCACTTATGGTAGATAATGACTTATATCCTATTAAGAATTAATAGTATCATGAAAACGTCATCCACAGACGAGCCGCGCGTCATGTCCCGACACGTGCGGTCTGCCAGCGTCCCGGGACGCACATATTTGGTGGAGATCAACTTGGACACCCGGCGCGGACAGTGCCAGTGCCTCGGCTATCTTTTCAGGGGCAGGTGCCGCCACGTCAGCGAGATGCTGGATGAGTACGCCGCGGCACCGCCGGAATGACCGCGCGGTCGGAAAAAACGCGCCTTTAAGCCGCTCCCAGCTTGGATTTCATGGGATGGCGTCTTGCAAACCGCAGGCAGCCCGCGGGCGCGCTGCTGGACGCGCCGGGGTTCGCGTCGGTCGTTGGCATGGGCGGCGAGCTGCGCGCCCGCCGCGTGAGCGTGCCGACGGAGGTCGACGTGCAACGGGCGCTGGAGAACGCCGGCGGGCTGGCGTCAGACGGCATCAGGTCGCTCGAGTTCTGGTGGGACAATCCCGGCCGGCGGCTGGACGTCGTACTGGTCGCGGAGCGGGGCGACATGCCGGCCTACGAGCAGGACTTTGCCGCGACGTACGTGAACGCAACGTTTGACGACTGCCCGGTTTACCCGGAGTGGTACGACCGCAGGTACTACGAGGAGGAGGCGGCCCTGGACGGGGGCGGCAGGGAGGCCGCCGCCGCAATACTGCGCGGGAACGGGCGCGCGGACGCGCCGGCGGACAGCGCGGACGGAGGCGGGGACGAATTGGGGGAGGGGGAGGAAGGCTCAGAGTACGCCGCCAGGGAGCACGCCGGCCTGGAGTGCACCGTCTTTGACGTGGGGTACCGCCACGGACACTTCCAGGCCGCGTTTGACACGCGCACAAAGCACGACACGATCACGCAGGTGTCGTCGGTCATGCAGCTTGCCCGGTACGGCTGGCTGCAGCTGGTGTTCTGCAAGGCCGACCTCACCCGGGAACTGCAGTCGCTTGCCGCCGCCATGAAGTCAAAGTATGCGGAGGTCACGGAGTCCAAGCACCAGTCCACCTCGGACATGCTGCTCTCCACCTCCCCGGAGGCCAAGATGCGCGACCACCCGGAGAAGAAGGGCGACTTTGCCGCGTACTACCAGTCGCTGCAGTCGTACCTGGTGCAGAAGCTGCAGGACGAGCAGGCCGTGGTGTCGGTGCGGGGGCTGCTGGAATCCGAGCACAAGGTGCGGCTGGACTGGAGCGGCGTCAGCGCCGCGCAGGCGCAGGGGAGCAGCCTCGACCACCTGACGGCAAACGAGTACGGGTATGCGGAGTTCGTGGGGCTGCGCAAACGGAAGAACAAAGGCGGCGGCGGGCTGTTCGGGCGCCGCGCAAAGGCCGTCCCGGCCGCCGAGCCGCCCCCACCGCCCGAGCCGAAGTACCGCTGGGAACCTGACATCACGCTGCGCATAGACGGCAAGAAGCGCAAGCACCGCACGCGCCTCGAGATATTCGAGCACAGGCTGCTGCCCGACGTGTCCGCCCTGCGCCGCCCGGTCTCCAAGTACGTGTCAAAGCGCCTGCTCGGCGGCTACGGCACTCGCATGTCGCCGCCCTTCATACTGATGACCCTGCCCGAGCTGGGCCTGCTGCTCAGGCTGCCCGATACGGACGCCACCCCGAACCTCACGATAACCCGGCAGCAGGTACTGCCCAAGCAGCCGCAGCAGGCAAAATCCGGGTTCTGCCTGGGCTTCTTCGAGCGCAAAACTTCGGTCGGGATGGCCGCGGAGATGCCAGACCTGGACGGCTGGGACGGGGAGCCCGGCGCTCCTGCGAACGGCCGCCAGTACGAGGACGACGGGGAGGACGTCCACGCCGAGCCGGTCCCGGCGGAGGCGACATCTGCTGGCGCGGGCGCCGGCGAATGGTGGAGGGGCGAGTTCGGCGTGGACGGGCAACAGGCTGCCGCCGGGGACGACATCCGGGCGGCGGCCACCGGCGGATCCACCGGCTCCCCAGCGGGACGCGCGTCCGCCGGCGACGGCGGCGATGCGGACGCGTGGTGGAGGGGCGAGTTTGACATACCCGACTCCGCGTCCGCGCGTGAACCCGCACCCGCCGCCGACCCCGGTTCCGCCCCCGCCCCCGCCCCCGCGGAGCTTGGCCGCGACGACGCGCTTCTCCCTGTGCCCGTTCCCGACCCCGAGCCGGACGCGGAACAGGGGGGGCAGGAGCCCGGGATTACCGCCCCCCTGCCGGACATGTTCGGCCAGCCGGGGCTCGGGGCGTCGGTAATGCAGGGCGTCGTGCTGTCCCCCGAGGACCTGCAGACGCACATCTACATTACGGGCGGCACCAAGTCGGGCAAGACCACGATCATCCGCGACATAGGAAAGCATTTGGAACTCGCCAACCTGCGCGGGACGTTCCCCAACGCGTTCATATTCATCGACCCCAAGGGCTCCGATTCCTACGACTTTCTGCGGCAGTGCGAGCCGGAGTCGTACGACGCTGGCAACGTGACCTTTCTCGACCCCATAGAGACGAAGTTTTCAATCAACGTGCTGGAGCTGCCGTCCTACGACGGCCCGGAGGACAGGCAGGTCGTCGTGTCGCAGTACGTCGGCTACATCATGAAGATGATCGAGTACTGGTACCACGGGTCCGACGCGTTCGTCAGATTGAAGCGCATACTCGACACGCTCCTGCAGTACGTGTATCTGAGCAACGACAAGCCCACCTTTCTCGACGTGTACGAGATCATAGTGAGCATGCAGCAGAAAGGCGAGGACATGCTGACCCGCATGTTCAAGGAGCTGGGGGTGCCGGAGGACGTATTGAAGCAGGCCATACAGTCTGTGGCCAACATGGACAAGCAGGCGTACGAGCCAGCTTTGAACAGGCTTGAGAAGTTCGCCACCGACCCCATATTGCGGCACATGTTCTGCGTGAGGGAGTCGACCGTGCGCTTTGAGGACATGATCAAGGCCGGCTCCTACACGATCATCAGGATGTCGAACCTGTCAATCCCGGAGCACATCATCACGCTGACCAAGCAGACGCTGGTGATCAAGCTGTGGTTCGCCATACAGGAGAGGGCGAACAAGGTAAAGCTGGAGTCCGAGCGCACGCAGGTGCTCCTGGCGCTCGACGAGTTCCAGGACTTGGCGGGCCTGCCGGTCATAGAGTCCATGCTCACGCAGGCCCGGTCGTACGGGCTGGGGCTGCTGCTCGCCCACCAGTCCAGCATGCAGCTGGAGGACAGCCTCTTTGAAATCATACTGGGAAACGCCGGCACGCAGTTCGTCGGGCGCGTGTCCGGAAAGGACGCCGCGAGGTTCGGCGACGCGTGGGATCCCTCGTACTCGAAGGAACTAAAGTCGCAGCTTGCCACGCAGGAGTACCACCACTGGACGGCGCGCATGGTCGCGGGCGGCGGCGAGTCCCAGCCCCTGCCCGTGCAGTTCTGGCCCGTGTACATTCCCCCGCGCAGGAGGTCCGAGCAGTTTTTGTCGGAGTTCATAGCTTGGCAGAAGCGGAAGTACGGCAGCGGCGAGGTGGGCGTGTCCATGATGCGCGAGGCCGAGAACAAGTCGACGAAGTGGCTGGACAACGTACCGTACATGCCGCCCTCGCGCGACGACTGGGAGCTGATGTGCGTCCTGAAGGAGGCGGGCACCTCCCTCATACTCAAGAAGGTGGTAGAGCGTTTCCGCGGCGGCACGACGGCGTCCGACACGGTGGCCGGCATATTGAGTGAAATGACAAAGAAGAAGCTTGCCGCCCGCGACGGCCGCAAGTACATGCTGCCGCATGACGTGTCCGACAAGTACCTTACGTTCGACCCGACCGCCATCGGCACGTCGGAGGACATCCCGCTCTCCACGGATACGGCCGTCAGGTATTACCTGGGACGCCGTCACTTCCTATGCGTGGCGTCGCAGAAGGTGCGCAAGGGCAGGTACCGGACCGACCTCGTGGCCTACGACTACGCTTCGGACGCGTCCATAAGCGTCGAGATAGAGTCGTCCGCGGAGGTGCACCGACACCCGGAGCACGTCAAGCTTAACATGACAAAGTGGCGGGAACTGGGGTTCGAGCGGTGCCACGTGTGGTCGACGCACCCGGGCATCCGCGACATATACGAGGGGCTGACCGGCGAGCAGAGGGAGGGTGTGGAAGTGTTCCTGGTGGGCGGGGGTAGTAGTGGCGGTGGTGACGGCGACGGAGTGGTCTCCCCGGACCAGTCCGATCCATCCGACCCACCACCACCACTGCAAAAACTATACGGACGGCGCCAGGAGCCCGACGCGGCCGGCAATGCCGGTGACGGCAGCAGTGACGTCGCCGATAGCAACTGACTGTCGCGAGATGCCTCGGTCCTGAACGCGGCTACGGGGTGAACGCCCCTCCCCCTTCCATTCGCGGCGGCCTTGACGGCGGCCGCGTCAACCCGCGCTTCTCCAGGGCCTCTTTGACCTCCGGTATAAGCCACACGTACTGCACGTGCACGCAGGTGTACTCCTCGCAGTATTCACACCACGCGTCCTCGCCGGAAAACACCACCCGTATGATCCTGCCAAGCGGCTCCACCCTGTTGTCCAGTATGCTGACGGTGTCGTCGACCTTCTCCATGAGGGTGAAACGCTTGGCCTCTATCTTGCCCAGCAACTCGCGCACCGACATCTCGAGGAACTCCGCCTGGTTGGTCAGCCCCATCTCCTGTGCGGTGGTCGTCCTCAACGCCCGCCTCACCTGCAGCAGCAGTGGAATCTTCATGCTGACCGACGTCCAGTTCCTATTGGCATCTTCGTCACCTTTACTCTTGGCGCCCTTGCTCTTGGCGCCCTTAACACTACTCCCCTCCATCGCGTATGATACGTCAGAGGTTTATTTATCTTTAATGTAAATGTACGTGAAATTTTGTACGTTTTCTTACATGAAATGTACGCGGTCAGGTAAAGTGATTGAAAAGGGGTGGATGGAGACGCGATGGAGGGGATCCATGGCACGTCATCCAGCCACCTATAGTCGCACGCGTTGTTAAAAAGGGCGGCCGGAGAGCCCGGTTTGTCCAAAAATTCCTACTAATTGATTAAGCGGAACAAATTCTTTCCTGCTAATTGATTAGCGGTAATTTTCGGGGACGGACCGGCGGAAAAGGCACCCGCGGACGGCATTGAGGCGTTTTCATCCGAACCCTGACCACGTGCCGGGTCGCGACCCGCTGCATCTGCCCCGGTTGTATCCGTTAAAGCGACCCGGCGAGGGAGGCAATAGCCCCGATGCACGCCAACGACGAGCCGATCATGAGCGCCGACAGTATGTCGTCCAAGTCCATGGCGCGCATGCAGCGGGGCGCTTATAGCGGCCCCGGCGTCTTCTTTTTTCCGCGCCGAAAAAGGCCGGTTATATGCACTCCAAACGCCTGCCAATATGGCGCTCTGCGAGATATGCCACACCCGGGAGGCCGTGGACCCGCTGCGCACGTGCAACGGCTGCGGCGTCGCCCAGAACGGCAGTTGTACGAACTGCGGCAAGGCCAGGTGCTCACCATACTCACCGTACTGCGCGGACTGCATGAAAAAACGATACGATTGATAGATACTTCAAGCCGGCGGCCCGTTCCCCCACTGCATTCAATCTAGTAGTTGGGCATCAGGCCGGCCGCCTTCAGTGGAGTATGATCCCGAAGTTATGATCACAGTCAAGGCACTTGTACTGCTCGCATGCATATTCCGGATTCTCCAGTGTTGAGCTGCCCATGTAGTCGGTACACATGGACCCACATTCTGGGCAAATATCGCCGGCCATGTTCATTAGACGGCTGGGATTATTTAAGCCGCTTGGAATGAAAGTGTGCCCGGGCTGTCTTTTGAAATGCGGTCGAGGTGAATTATGCCCGGACAGGCCGCCGCCGGCGCGACTGCCTGCCTGTCTGGCGACATAACCCCTCACGCGCCGTATCGCAAAGACGCTCCGCCGCAGGCCCCGGTTTCCGCCGCTAGTATTTCAGGTCTGCGTCCACGTTTCCCTGCGTCATGTTCTGCTGCATGTGCATGAGATCCTGCCGACAAGCGAAACCACTTTTTGGCCCGCTAGCCTTCCAGTGTTTTCTTCTTTTCCTCGTATTCCTCGGCCGTTATCTCCCCATTGATGAATTTGGTCTTAAGCAGGTCCAGTGGGTTTTGGGGATGTTGCGTGGCCTGCAGTTTCTTTTTCTTGGCTGTGCTAATGAGTTCCTCCAACAGTGCAAACACTTTTTCGGCCTCCGACTTTCCAATGTCAGTGAGGGAAAAGACGTTTGAACCTGCACCTCTTCCCATAGTCTTCCACAAGCGGCCACTGCTAACCATAGACTGTTCCAAACCCCCGCTACCGCGGTGGAAGCTTATGGTTGCTCTCAGGGGCCCCTTGCTTATCTCCACATCCCCCACATCGTTCCACAGCAAAGACTGTACACTGCTTCCAAAAAGCGAGGGATCTCGAATTATCATGCGTTGGTTTGTGATGAAATACGTGGAAGGCTTCATCAGGTGCTTCTGGGTTATGACATGCATTACTTCCTCGCCTGGCCTCAGCCTGTCTTGTATCTTGTCCTGTTCATGTTTCCCGCCCCGTTGGAACATGGGTCATGATCTCATGCATAATTAAAAAATGTTTTTGCAGCGGGTCCTGCTTCTAGTCCGGCGCCGCGTAATCAGTATTCCAGGTCGGCGACCCGCTTGCCCACGGCCTCCGCGTCGTAGTTGTCGGGGATGCCTGCCATCTGCAACACCTGCGGGGGGACGCGGCCGTGCTTTGACATCCATAATATCTCACTCATCGGTGCCTTGAACTTGGCGTTCTTTGAGTATTCTAGGTCACTGGTGTATCCAAGTATGGACGGAGCCCTAGGCTCTCCCATCACGATCTTGTTCTCGTGGCGGTATCGCGGGCGGTTCGCCATGACAAGCATATCGGTATCTACCATCTTCTCCGTCATGGTCGGCACGAACCAGCCCATCTCGTAGCGGTCCGGCGTAACGAACGCGTTGCCCCTGACATACGGATACCCGTGGAAGAACCTAACGTACTCGGCGGGTATGCGGTACGCTCCAGTCTTGCCGTCAACCTCTGAGTCGCGGGCCTTGACGTACTTACGGGTGTCGTCAAGAAACGCCTTGTTATACGTGTAAAAATAGTCGCCATCGAGCCACGCGTCGTGCCACACCAGGTGGTCCGGCACGCGCTCCGGCACCTTCATTGACCTGTTCACCACGGCGTCTCGCGCCTCCGCCTCCATGAGCTTCCACGATTCCACGTCCTTTACGAGCTCGGGGTCGGGTTCCGACAGGTCGCCCTTCTTCACGAGCTTCTTCTCCTTTTCCAGCCTCTTCTCGGCATCCTTGAACATCTTGGTTACCCATTTGTCCCTGTCCTTGCGTATCTCCTCGCGCTGCTTGTCGTCGAATATCACGCGGGACCCGCCCTCCGTGGAGAAGTTGCTGGTGTAGTCATACTTTTCCTTTATTCGCTTCACGATGTCCTTGTTTCCCCGCGCCTTGAACTCGAACTCGTGCATCTGGCTCCCCTCGGGCCACCTAACCTTGATGCCGCGCAGACCCTTGGCCTCTATGCCCGCCATCTGGTTGTGCCACCTGTGGAAGACAACACCCTTCTTATGGATCTCCACAATGAGTCCTAGGTTCGTCACGTACAGCGTACCCTTGCCGAACATAGTGTTCACTGGGTGCTGCGTCTCCACTTCCTCGTTATGCTGTAGCATTACAGGCATAATTTAGGTATGGCACCCCGTCTTTTAACATTTTCTATATTTTTTCTTAATTTTTTCCAATTTTTACGCTTGGAGTGGAAATTTCTGTAATTTGTAGAATATGTACTGATGCAGGTGCCATAATCAGTGCTTTTGCTGGTCATGATGTCACCTCCTAGTCACGACCCAGCCCACTACCAACACTCCAACTGCCATCATCATTGAACGTATTGACAAAGTTACCCACTGCCGAGTTGAACGCGCTAGAATCAAAGTCGGACGGCATTGAAGCACCGGTCCCCATGTCCGCGGCCGCCCCGGGCGCCCCCGCGCCCGCGGGCGCCCCGGGTACCCCGGTGTCGGCCGCCGGCATGGCGCCAGCCATCCCGGCCGCCGCCGCGGTGCCGGCCGCGGCTCCCGCGGCCGCCGCGGGCCCGATGCCGAAGCCTCCTGGGGCGGTCACTTCCTGCGGCGGCGTGAACATGTCGCTCGTCTTCATCTCCATACCCATCTGGTTGCCCGACTTCATCGCGTCGCCGCCACCAGGCATCTGTCCTATCATGCTGGCGCCGCTGCCCATGGCCGCTCCCGACAGTATGCCGCTTATGCCGTGCCCCTGCTGCGCGGCCTGCACCGCGCCCATGGCCATCCCCGTCCCCATCTGCGACGCCATCTGCGTGCTGCTGATCACCGCGGCGTTCACGGTGCTGGCGATCTGGCCGCCGAGCTGGGACAACAGCGGCGCGAGCATGAGGGGCCACGCGCCGGCAAGCGCCACGATGCCCAGCGCCTGCACCCACTCCTCCAGCGAGTTGAGTGTGGTCGCGTTTGACAGGTACTCCCAGCCGACCACAAGCGTGAGGGCGGAGAAGAACGGGGAGATTGCCCCGCCTATCATGCTGTTTATGAGCTTGTCCGCGTGCGTGCTCACGTACGGCAGGTGCTTCAGTATGACAAGCACCGGCATGATGATGAGTATGATGCTGATGAACAGCACGCGTATTTCGCCCACGACGAACATCGTGAGGGTCGTGGTGAGCGCGGGCACCAGCTTGAAGAACGGCAGCAGCACCTTGCCTATCAGCGTCATGCCAAAGTCGGACGGCGACGTGAGCGCGGTGGCCCAGCCCAGTGGGTTGAGCAGGTCGGCAAAGTTGAACATGCACGGCGCCGTGGCTCCCAGCTTGCACCACAGGCCGTCTATGACCTGCTGCGGTTCGTCGCCGCCGATGCGCATCAGGTCGACCGAAAAATCCTCCATCCCCAGGGCGAAAAAATCCCACACCTGCGGCAGCAGCCATATTATAATGAGCCCGAACACCGCCCCGCGGAACATGCCGGCCGCCGTCCCACGCCCCCACAGCCCGAAGCCCTTTTCCATGAAGTGCCCCGCCGCCGAGAATATCATCATCAGGACTAGTATTATGGTGGCGGAGACCGCGAAATAGTTGTACATGTGTATTATCGTGGTCTCCTTGTCCACCCAGCCCAGCCCCCTCAGTTCCGCATTGATCCCGTACAGTTCCTTGTTGGCGTCCTTTATCGCCTCGTAGTTGCCCACTTCGTCCGTGCTCGGTATTCCAGACAGGAACACGTTGTCCAGGTCGACGCTTCCGTCATCCCCGACCGCACTGGAGCCGGCCTGCAGCCCCCTTATCTCCTCCATCTTCGCGTCGCGTTCGGCAAGCAGCGCCCTGACGTCCGCCTCGTTGGCCGCCGGTACCTCCCCACTCATGCGCACGCCCTCGTCGTCGTACTCGTACATGGTGGGCACGTCCGTCAGACTCTCCACTATGCTCCCCTGTATGATGCCGGTAAACGCGGTCATCACTCCTATGTACACCACAACGCCGAGCAGCATGATGCCGAGCATCATCGGCCCCTGGAGCAGGAAGGCGGGCCTCCCGCCCCTCATACTGCGTCTGCCCGTGTGCCTAGCCTTGCGCGCCACACACGCAGACTGCGCGCCCCGTTAAAAGGCCCTCAGGGGTTCAAAAGCCAGCACTCTACGGTGCCGCAC
Organism: Candidatus Nitrosopumilus sp.; assembly: GCA_965207075.1. Classification (GTDB taxonomy): domain Archaea; phylum Thermoproteota; class Nitrososphaeria; order Nitrososphaerales; family Nitrosopumilaceae; genus Nitrosopumilus. Next base: position 1,156,858 of record CBDBLO010000002.1, read on the forward strand.
GTACTGGAACCGGGCTTCTTCCTGTTGACGCTGCAGCGCCCGCACAGGCTCTTATCTGCCATGACTCAAACCGGTCCGTCCGCATAAGACGTGGTTACATCCGGTTGGACTGCTCCTCGGCGCACGGCGGGCACGCGACGGACGGTATGTCGCCGTCGCCCCTCGCGGTCACGTCGTATTCCAGCTTCTTGCCGCATACGTAGCAGTTGGTGATCTTCAACTCCATGTACGTAGTGTGGCGCGTTTCTTTTAACTATTGGAGCGTTCCATCCGTCTCACGACACCGCCCGTACAAAGCCTAGGACGGAAAAACACCGGGATTGTCTTACGGGAAGTTCATGGAGCCCGCCACGCTAGGGTGGGTGGGAGGTGCGGTTGCCCCCACCGCCCCCATGCGCTCCATCACGACGCCAGGTGCAGCGTGGATCTCGCCGCGTTCCAGCACGACGTCGGCCTGCCTCCTGACAGCATCACAGGTGGATGCGTGTGCAACCTTCAGCCTGCACATCTTCATGAGTGAAAGGTCGTTTGCGCCGTCGACTATGCAGGCCATGTGTTCCGGCGACGCGTCTGGCAGCGCCCTCCTTATGGCCGCCGCCTTATCCGCTCCTACGTTTATGCGGACGCCGTCAAGCCGGTCATGCTCGTCAAAGACGAGGTGGTTTGCCAGCACCATGTCAAGCCCCAGGGTTTGCCGGAGGGTGTCGGGGAACAGCATGGAGAAGCCGCCTGACACCACCACTATTTGCCATCCCGCCTGCTTCATGGCGCGGCACATCTCGGTGATCCCTGGTGTCAGCGGCAGTTCTTTCGCAGTTTCCTCACACAGTTCGTACGGCGTGCCGCGCAGCGCGTTTATGCGGGCGCGCAGCCCGTCCTCCCAGTCTATCTTTCCCTGGAATCCCTCCCTGGTTATGCGGTCGACCTCCGCTCCCGCGGCCTTTGACCGCGCGGCAGCAAGCCTGGGCAGGTACTCGGCGTCAAACACCACGCCCTCTGCGTCAAGTATCAGGATCATGCCGAACAGCATCCGCCCCTGTATAATAACCAAGTCTCTGGCCGGTCATTCCGCGGAGTCAAACTTGCCGCAGCCCGACCGGCACACGCCGACCCTGCGGCCGCGGATCTCATAACAGTGACAGCTGTCCTTGCCGCACTTTTCGCACGGACATCGTACCCCCCCCTCGGTCAGTCCTCGACCTGCCCGTGGCACGTGTTGCATATCGTCTTGCCACCCGGGGTCTTGTACATCTCGCGGTCCAGGTCCGGGTCGCAAGTGCACTTTGTATCGTATCCCATCACGGCCACCCGGGGTCGTCCTTGTGCCAGGGTCCGTGCCCGTAGCGGCACTGGTACCAGCCCGGTCTGTCAGGAACCTCGCGGCACTCCTCGATGCCGTGCTTGCACACGCGGCAGATCAGCATCACTTTTTCACCGTCCCGCACTTCATGCACTTGTCTCCGTCGAACTGCGTCAAATCCTGACACTTGTTGCAGAACGTCCACTCGCTGTAGTAGTCGCCGGAGGAGTTCTTCTGAGTGGTCTCTGCCATCTCCCTCACCTTTTCATCCGCCCAGTCTGCCATCGCGCACACTGTACGCGGGAGCATAAAAGGCCGCCATGCAGCACGCGCAGGTCAGTCCCGGGCGTTCCACTACGCTTCCACGCCGTGCTTGCACTCGCGGCATATCCTCATTTTTTCACCGTTCCGCATTTCGTGCACTTGTCGCCGTCGAACCGCACCAGTGGTTCGTCGCAGTTGCCACAGTACCCGAACACGCCACCGCGGCTCATCTCCTTTGCCTTTTCCTCCGTCCAGTCTCCCATCAGGCGCACTGCACACTGGAGCATAAAAGGCGGACTACGTGCAAGGCGGAATCATATACAAAAATTAGACGTTGCCGACCGAACGCAGCCACCGTCTCAGTCTGGGCCTCAGGAACTGTTCACCGAAACATTCTTCGCACCTGTATCTCGTGATCATTGGACACCATACCAACGGCACTGGATAGTGTCGCGTGTCCTTGCGGCAACCCGTACACTGTGCGATCCTATGACTTTCGTCCGTGGTACGGATCATCCGCGAAGCATAAAAGAAGTCAGCCCGAGTCCATCCCGCTTATGACCGTTCCAGTCAGCACCCCGCCGACGAGCAGTCCCAGCCCGTACATGGCGAACTCCTTGCCGCTGTTGTCTGCACCGCCGCCGTAAAGAGCAAGCGCCGTCCGGGCGTACTTGTCGCGCTCCTCGCCGTAGTCGTATGGCGGCTCCGTACTGGACAGCAGTTTCTCTCCCTCGGTCGTCGCACGGACCACAGACGGCAACCCGCCCCCCCACCCGCCGTCCGAGGCGCCCATTATCTCGGCCGCCGCCTTGAAGAATTGTCTGTCCTCCTTCTTCGCCACCTTTGCCAGGTTGCCCGCGTACCTCTTTGCAGGCGGCGAGTCCAGGAACGCCTGCAGGCACTCTCTCTCGTCGAACGAAAGACTGCCGGCGTCCTCCACGCCCACCAGCCCGCGGCAGTACAGCCTGAGCGTTGACTTTGTCAGCCGCATGGTTCCCACGCCCAGCAGCGCAACCTGCTCATTGCGGTGGATCATTTCCAGCACCAGCCGATCGTCCCGGGTCAGTTCCCCCTCTGCATGTTCCTCTCTGACGGACTCCACGTACTTCTCGTCCTCGGTCATGGGTGTCCCGTCGGAGCCGAGCCTCTGCAGGTAGTCTCGCTCATAGCGTGCTAACTCTGCGTCGCGTCCTTGTCCCATCACAATCCATCCCTGCAACCGAGTCGGTACACGATGCTAGGAGGCCAGTGTATTGTATGTGTGTTTTTCACCAATTCATCATAGCATGGCATTGCCGTCGTTGTGCTTACTGGCGCACTCTGGACACAGGTCGTGCCCGCCGCGCGCCTGCGACTCGTTCAATTCCCTGCCGCGCTTTTGGCACTAGAACATGCCAGCCGGTGCTCTAGGCCGGCCCCTGCCGCTCCTTGCCGCACTTTTTGCATTTCAGGTCGAGTGACATGCCGTGCCGCTCGGGGTGCTCGGCCAGTATATCGGCGTCCGTGCTGCCGCACCCGGGGCACTCGTTGCGCAGGCTCATCAGAGTTCCACCGTCATGCCCGTATTGCGCCGACGCGAATAAAAGGCAACGTCCTTACGGACGCGATGGGTGAGGGGCTCGGCCCGCGCGCCCAGTCCGGCTTCCGCCCACCGACACCCGTCTTCAGAGTGGCGTCGTCAAACCCGACTGACCCGTCGCGTCGCATTATGCGTACCCATAGATATATACTTTTATGCGTACCCATAAATACTACGCCACGTAACCCCATACATGACACGGTGGAAGAAGGACGAGACGGTGTTCGTGGTCAGCGTGAGCTCGAACGGGCACACGAGGTCGTGCAGGCTGCCCAAGCCCGTACTCGAATTGCTGGGCGACCCGGATACGGTGTCGTTCGTGGTTGACGGCGGGGACGTGCGCGTGGTGGCCGGAGGCAGGGACGCGCGGGAGAACGGGGGCGCGGAATGATGGACTGGACGAAGGCGGGCATCATCATGTCCGTAGGGCTGTGGGTTGCGGCGATACTCGTTGCGACCGGCTGGAACTTTTGGGCCGGTGTGGTCGTGTGGGTTGCGTCACTGGCCGTGTTTTTGAAATACTACGATGCGCGCGCAAGGGCCAAAAAGGCCGAGAGGATGCGCGCTCTCGTGCGGTTCGGAGCAGAGAAGATGGACGGCATGACCGGCGTGCAGTTCGAGCAGATGCTGGCGGCCGTGTTCACCGCGCTGGGGTACGGCGTGTCCACGACGCCGGCGTCCGGCGACTACGGGGCGGACCTCATCATGACCCGGGGCGGACAGAGGATCGCCGTGCAGGCCAAGCGGCTCTCGCAGAACGTCGGCAACAAGGCCGTGCAGGAGGCAGCCGCCGGCGCGCTGCACTACGGCGCGCACGAGGCGTGGGTCGTGACCAATTCCCGGTTCACGCGCGGCGCGGTCAAGCAGGCCGGGAGCGCCGGCGTGGTGCTGGTGGACCGGGACAAACTTGTGGAATACATCATATGCGCCAATGACGCGGCCGGTATGCTGGGCAGGCCCGACAGAGTGGCGTTTGTGGTGGATGACAAAGGAAAGGACATACGCGTGGTGCGGGAGGCCGGATCATGAAGCTCTACCCGTCGTGCCTGGAGTGCGGCGGCGACATTGCCGAGCGCCCGGCCGGCGGCATCGCGGCATCGGACCTGCACATACACCCGTACCGTCCAGGCGGAGTCCCCCTCGGCCCTCGGCAGCGGGGACCACAAAGAGGCCGCCGCCCGATGGCCAAGTCCCCGTACGCCTGCAACAACTGCGGCCACCCGTCCTACATGCACGACGACAACTCCGAGGGCAAGAGGCATCCGGGACGGTGCCAAGGCGGACCGCGCATCTGGCCATGCTCATGCCGCTACCATGAACCGGGCCACGTGGAGGACGAGGACTGATGGGCTTCACGCGCCGCGATGGTTTATTGTGCTGCGACTTTGCGGCAAGACCCGGCGGGACGGCAAACCCGGCCCGTAGTACGTGAATAATACAGGTTGACAGGGACGTACTGATGAAGTTCATCGTGCTTGCGGGGTGCGGTTATTGGCAGTGCGTGCAGCCGCCGCACAGCCCGTCCTCGTACAAATAGTGGGGCGGGCAGGACCTGTCGCAGCCCGGGCACTTGGGGTCGGTGTCGTGGCAGGCGCCGCATATGAAGCCGCCCGGGACGGTGCGGTGCACCTCGCCGGTTATGGGCTGGCAGCATTTCTCGCAGTCTACCATATCCGCAAGCGCCGGGGTTCATAAAAGGCTCCGTCCGGGCATTCAGCCGCACACGCCGCCCACACTGCAACTTTTGCAGAACCCTCGGTTGCCGCCGCATATCGGCTTGCCGCACTCCATGCACTCGCCCTCGACACATATGCTGCACCTTTCCCGGCCGCACGCCTTGCACTTCACGCCCCCGGATTCAACCCCACACATCCCGCAGTAGCCGGGTCCCTCGCCCATGCCCCCTAAGCGGCGGAGCGCCTTTAAGGTGCGGCAATGCGCAGTCCCTGCAGGGCGTTTTTATCCAAACCGCCCATAAGTTGCATGGGCGGGGAAATGGCGTGGTGCTACGAGTGTGGCGCGCGCGTGCCGATAAAGCTTGACGGCACGGAGCAGAAGTGTTCAAAGTGCGGCGCGCGGTTTACGAACATAATAGGCTGAAAGGCGGGCGCTTCTTTTTATAGATTGGTTGAACCCGGTGTGCGCCTCTTTTTATAGATTGGACATGCGGTCCGGTACTCGCGGCTCACTGGCCTTGGTTCACGGGGCAGGCGTAAGGCATCATTTGTAGCGGCATGCCTACCGCACGGATACAAGCCAGTCCTTTATCAAGCGCGTGGCTTTGCAGTCGTCCTCGTTGTAGTCGATCACCATCTGCATGCCCTCGCGGTTTGCCTCTGGGTCGTCGGCATACATCAGGTACATGTCGATTGCCGACGTGGCGCCCACGTCTCCGCCGTGCCGCCACTCAAAGCCGAGCCACTTTGCTATGTCCTTTATGCCGTTGGTATATGTCGGAAATGCAAACGCCCCGGTGGCGACCTTGTGCAGATCCAGCATCACGTCAGGTTCGAGCAGGCGGAGGTGCGACTCCATGCCGTGCTTCTCCATCAGGGAGCGCATGTGGGAACGCTCGTAGCTGTGCCAGTGGTATATCACATAATCCGACTGCGAGTCCATGAAGTCAAGGAACTCCTTCAGCATGACATCTTCGCGTCTTCTCTCAGCGACAAACGAGTGGTATTTTTCTGAGCCGTCCTTCCGGACCAGCGCGCCTATCAGGTAGTCATTCAGCGTGTCGTCGAACACGACGTTAAGACCCTCCAAGTCGAGGAATATCTCAGTGGATCTCTCCGGCAATACAATGCCGCCCCCTACCTTCCGGACTGCCTTGCCGCCGCTTATGGCGCGGGCCGCATCCAGGTAATCAACTGACTTCTTCTGCCCCACGCCCCTGACCTTCTGCAGTGGGGCTGGCGATTCCATCGACGCGACGCTCCGCACCGTGCCGAACCCCGCCTCCACCATCCTGTCACGCATGCTCGCGCCTATGCCGGGTATGAGCGACACGTCGTCGTTCTGTACGGCGGTCTCGTTGCAGAAATTGACCCACGGCGCCCCGCAGCCCCCGCGGACAGCGGGCGGCACAAGTTCGCCCCGTATGATGCGCCCCGCCTGCTCCACGCACTCCGTCAGCACCCCCTCGTACTCGGCATACCGGTATTCCTTCGTGGACTGGTTCCCGTCCGTGATGCGGAAGCATTCCGGCATGCGCCTCTGTATGTGTCCCAGCATCAGGGCGTAGAACGCGGCCTGCAGGATGTGCGGCTTCTTGATGTTTCTCGTCAGTTTGATCTCCCTGGCGACGTAGTGGTGGCCGCCTAACGCTGACCCGCCATCCTGCTTCTCAAGTATGTCGGGCTTTCCCATCATGCCCTCCGGAAGCCAGAACAGCGGGGGTTCTGCCAGTGCGCCGATGCCGCCGGCCATGGACCGGAGGGCCGTCATGAAGCCCTCTTCCAGCGTCTCGTAGCGCAATGGCTCCGTACCGGGATAGTCCGATTCCAGAACGTCCGACTCGTGCTCCCTGCCCTTTGCGGAAAGCGCCTCGAGAAATGGGTCCGGCGGATCCTTCTTGGCGGGGTCCACATGGTACTTGCAGTACAATGAGAACGGCTCCTCACGGGCCGCGCCTGCCTCGGCTGCGGAAATGCGGAAACCCGTTTCATCCTTCATGCAGGCGTTGTAGATGTCCTGCACGTCCACCGTCCCGTCAAGATTGTGCACCAGTTACCGGCTGCATGGTCGTATAAAAACAAACATGACATGCCTCGCCCCAATACTGCCCCTTGGGATGATGGGGGTGGGTCGGCCCACTGCGACGGCAGTGAGACTCGCCTTCCCTGCCATACGCGCCGGCGGACCGCACAAAAGACATGCTGTGGCACAGGAATGATCCATCACAGACAGACATCCGTCGGTAAAATGACGGCTCCCTGTCCCCCCTTGTTAGGGAATCTGCCACAAGTCAAGCATGAGCGAAGCAGTGGAACATACGGTCCCCACGACCGTGGCGACCGCCAGCCACGCCCACCGTTTTTTGATCCATCCCATTATGGGACCCGTCTCATATCCTACGACGGCGACGTCCGTCATGGGTATTGTCGTTGATATGCACTTGTTGCAACGGTATGAGGACAAAAATTGCTCCTCCCTCAGCTTGGTCTGCCCGCAGTTCTTGCAGTGGTTCAGCCTGCAGTATTTGACGCCCTCCGGGTACTTCCTGCCGCATAGGGAGCATGCATAGTACAATTTGAACGGCCACACCCATCGTTGCAAATTAAACGTGCTGATCGCTCCGGCGGTTCTTCCCGGGTCATACGGGAGCGCGCCTGCCTATCGACATCTGTCGAGAGCAGGCAGCCTGAAAGACATGACGGCACTGGGGCCATTTTGTCCGTTCAAGTCTCACACGTCAGCCCACAGTCACTCTAGGCTGAAAGCGAAAATTCGGCCGTCCCCGGGGGGACGTCCAGGAGCGGGTCCAAGCATGAGGAACGCCTTTCCCACCCCGTTATGCGTGTGGGTGGCACATAAAAACAAAAATGTTTAGGTAACACCACCCCTGCATCACGTGCAGCTGGCCCACGACGCACGTTTCAGGCCGCCGCGTCAGTCCTGCCAAACTGCGGCTCCGCTACAATCTGCCTGTATAGCCAGCCTATGTCGTCATCTTTGACGCCGAGTATCTTCATGATGCCGCGATCAATTTTCTGACGCACTGGATCCTCATCAAGACGGTTTACCATGAGCAGTTCGTCGTCACATGTCTCGTCAAACAGTCTGTCAAACTCGATGATCTGTCTTTTTGACAGCCTGTCAAAATCAAGCACCGGCAGGGTGCGAAACACATTCACGCCCATCCTGCCTCTGCCTAGCTGCTGCTCTCCAGAATACATCCGGTATGTTAGTACGCCGAACACTGAGTTAAACCACACAACAAACGCCTTCTCGTATGCGGGATTACTCAGTATGACGTTCGTCCATGCGCTGCCCCCCACGTGTTTTTTCCTAGTATATGCAGCCACAAGTCGCTGGGATGTATACCTGAGTTGGGCGTTCAGGTACACATGGGTTGCCGTATCAAGCACACTCTGTACATGTTCAGGTGTCGCGTCATGTTTCTTTTCAAGGGTTAGGTTTGGTCTCACTACCATGCAACGTTGAGTAGTGCTGTCATTTGACCAAAGCGCCTTGTACTTGGACGCGTTACGCAGTAATACCTTGTTGAACGGACCGCGTGGAGTCCCATCTGCCTTGGAACCCCATATGTCGAGATGGTGTTTCCCCACAGATGCCTGCTCGGTAAGTGTCGAGATTGGAATGCCATCGATGCGGCCGTGCGTCATGTTGTACAGGTATGACAGAAGCCTCGTGTCGTATACGCGCCCGACCCACCATCTCGCGCCTTCCGCGGGGCAGTCAAGCATCTTACCAATTACCGACTCCCCGAGCCTGACTGACGTGTCGCCCATGTCGATCTCCAGCGAGTTGGGCGTGGTATCCCGTATGGCCCTTGCGGCCTCCAGTGCCTCCAGGTTCGTGTGGGGCAGCCTGTCAAGCAATACCAGTTTGATACGCGCAACGGTGTCCTTTGCAGGTATCTTCCTAGCGGCCGGCATCTTGCGGCCTATCAAGAGCACTTCGTTCATCGAGGTGTCCGATGAATAGGTTCTCATGCCTGATGTCCCACTCCCTGCACCAACAGTATTGACGGCGCCTCCTTCATTGCGTGGTTTCAGTCCTGCGTCAGTGACTTCCTCCGCGTTGGCGTCCGCAGAACTACTGACAAACACGACCATCAGGTCCTCGTAGTACCTGCTCAACAGCGCCCGGACGTCCTTCCAAGAGTCACCGGCAGTCACGGTCGCGGGCAGGATGATTCCAAACGTACCGCCCGCCTTCAGTGTGCGGTTCGTGATGGCCATAAAGTACGACCCCAGTCCAGCGTTGCCGTGCGCGCAAGTGCTGTTGAATATCTCCTTGTTATGCCTTCCCATCTTCAGCTGCATGTCCGGGAGTATGCCAAACACGGCAAACGGCGGCACGGGGTCGGCGCGCCCACCGCCGTGGTTCGTGGCGCGAACGTACGGCGGGTTCATAAGCACGTGATCGCACGACCCGTCGTTTATGGTGGCCTCCCTCGTCGAGCCGAGTCCCCGTCTGCCGCCGTGCCTGTATCCTGCTACCGTGAACTTTGCGTTGCTGCGTATGAGATCAAGCGAGCCCAAGTCGGGCTCGTCTCTACCTCCCCGCTTCTCCTTCTTCTCGCCTATGGGCATCTGGTATATCCTCATGTCATCGCAGTTGGCCTGCGGGAGCAGTCCCGACAGGTTGGACGCCGTGAGGTGTGTTGCCGTGGGTAGTATGTCGAAGCCGTACACGGACTCCTCGAGCATGTGCTTGTGCGTCAGGTGATCGTACTTGCCTGACGTACTGTTCATGACATGCCTCACGGCGGCGGTCAGCAGCATGCCCGTCCCACACGCAAAGTCCGCGATGCGAATGGACTCCAGATTCTCGGGCTCGCGCCACAGGGGATCATCGGCGCCCGGCATGACGAGCCCGGCAAGCAACGTGGCTGCCTCCGGCCTCGTGTAGAACGCGGCCGCCCTCTTGCGGTCCGAACCGAGCATGTTCTGGTATAGCGCGCCATACACGTCTCCTGACTTCGACACGCCGAGCGCCGTTATCTGCGAGACGGACCTCTGCATCTCGTCAAGCACCCTGGCGGCGGTCGCCGCCGGCAGTATCTGCAGTATGGAGACGGCGTTGTCAAATATCGGCGCATAGTCTATGTCCAGTATCTTCTCCCACGCCTCAATGACTGTGGATTGGTCGAGTACGATGCTCTTGAGCTTCTGCAGCGGCTGCACGTCGTCCTGCCTGTGCCTTGCAAGCTCCTCGTGGAACACTCCGGCATTCAGTACGATGAGCGCGGCCATGTCTAGGCTTTGCTCGTGTGTGGAATTGGGCTGTCCGATAAACCCAACTATCTCCTCCCGCGCCCCGCCTTCCAGTTCAGTCTGCAGCATGTATGATATTCTTGAGATGCTGGCCTGCATGAGTTTTATGCACTTGTTTATCTTCTCGGTAGGTACGGACACCTGCCTCACGGCAGTCATGACGTCGTGCAGAGATCCCGTAAGGTTTTCCTTCGCGGGAAAGCGCCTGGTACCCTCTGATGACGACCGCGTGCCGTCGTACACGACGTAATATTCCAGCTCCGTGTCGTACTCGTCAATCTCCTCCAAGCCCTTGGGCAGCACGACGCCCATTATGGCGTCGGGCCTGCCCATCCCCTCGAGTTGCACTCCCAGCCTGCTTTCCACGTCTCCGTCGAGGCTGGACGCGGGTTTGAACTCGGTCTCTATGATTACTACTCCACCGTCATCAGTCCTCACGATTACGTCTGGAGCCCGCCCGCTTTTCCCGACTACCGTCTGCGTGTTCTGGGCGACCACGTGCCAGGCGGGGTTCCTGGCGCGCAACATGTCGCGTATCTGGAAGTTTATGTCAGTCTCGGGAACCCTTCCTGCGCCATGCATGGCGCCTGCTCACGATGTGTGGTTAAAAGCAGCGCCACGTCTGGTAAAGTCCGAAGCCCGTGAATCCGACAGACATCATGCGTTTTCACACACGCCGCACCTAGAAGCTCCGTTGGTCAGGCAGAGGTCGCACCTGGGCTCGTTGCACCTGCCGCAGAACTGCGTGTCGCAATCACTGCATATCATCTCGTTGCACGTATCGCACATGTGCACCGTGTCCGATTCCCGGTCGCAGGAGCGGCTTCACGCGGCCTGACGGTTAGTTCAGGACGCGGCATCTGCCTTCTTGGCCGCGTCGCGCGCATGCCTTGCGCACTCCTTTGCGAGCCCGACGCTGTCGGGAACAATCCTGACTTTCTTCCCGGCATCCCTGAAATAATAGGTTGACCGGACTACGCGGTCATCTGGAAAGTCGTGCCCCGGGTCAGACAGGAACTCAAAGTCGCCATAGTCCTTGTTCTTGTACGCTTGAACTATGGCGAACCTGGTGCCGCCAGCGTGGAACGTGCACGTGGCGCCCTTCGCCGATATTTTCCCGGGACATCCCAGTTCGCCCACCACGTACGAAACCACGTCGTCTATTGCTTTTTTCATCCCCGCATCGTAGTGCCTCATGTAGTAGTCCCACTTGCTGAACGCGCCGCCGCCCTGCCTTTCCTCGTCCGCGTCAGTATGCACGGCCCGTATTCTTTTTTGGACGTCTTCGCCGCCGCCGTCTCCGCCCTCGTTGCCGTCACTGAAGAACTCCACGCTGACGCACCTTATCTTGAGCCCGTTCTGGCCAAGGTACGTGCATACGTCGTCCGTTCTCTGATCGATTCCCTCGCCCACGACGTACAGCCTCTGGCCGGGGTTGAACGTCTGGGGGGCCGCGCCAAACTTGTTTTCCATCGCGGTGCGCAGGTCAGGGTGGCCATCCGGCGTCCTGCCTATCTTGCCGTACTTTTCTTCGTCCTTGCCGTCATTCTCGGCGAGCCTGCTGTACGCCTCGTTGAGTCCATCACTACTTACGTCCCTCGCCCACACCGCATAACGGAGAATCTGCGACACGACATCTACCTTGGCATCCCTTCTCTTCACCTCGATGACCACGACGTTCCCGTCTCTGTCAATCCCGAGCAGGTCTATTCTTCCCATGATGCCTGTATCGAACTGCCTACCCGCGATCATGATGTCCTTTTCGACCACGTCTGGGTGCCTGTGGATAAAGTCCTCGATGTCCTCTTCCAGCGGCATGGGCAGCCTCGCGTACTCTGTTATTTCTCCGTTGTCGTCGTGCTTGTAGAGTCCCACGGCTGGATGGTGCCGCACGGATGCTATTAGTCTTGGGCTCCTCGAATACTTTCCTTTTAACCGGACTCGTTCATACGCGACATGAACTGCAAGTCCTGCGGCAGGGAACTGCGCGACGGCCCGGAGCGCATGGTCAACGTGCTGACCGGGAAGCCTGTGCCGTTCTGCAACGAACTGTGCAGCGAGGCGTACCACGGGTAGTCCCGGGCGCCCCTGGACGGGCGACATGATTTTAAGACGCACCGCGTTGTACCTAGTGATGCCGGCAGACGACAGCAGCGACTCGCCGACCAGTGAGGATTTTCGTAGACATCTGGAGGCGGTCATAGACGACGCCCGGAGCAAGGGCATGTCCTCCGTGACCGTGCAGGCCGGCGAGTTTCACAGGATGGTGGGGGGTTATACTAACAGGGGCAACCACAGGATGCGCGCATGCTGCCGCGTGATGAAGGGCAGGATGCGGGAGGGCGACCGGATACTGTTAAGCCCGCAGAGCGGGTACGGGGCGTCCCTGCTCATACTCTACATGCTGGAGGGGTAGACATGCCGGCAGCTGCACGGGTGTTGAGCGGAATGTGTGCTTCAATCTCAATGATACTTCGATCCAGATGATACTTCAATCCAGATTGAACTTCAATCCGGATTTAATGTGCTGTTCCTGCCGGCGGGGCCGGGCTGGGCGCGCCATAACGTCCTGAGTTTCTCATGAAACGCGTAATCAGCATTCGTGGCGGCCCTTTCGGCCATGTCGGCGGCGTCCTCTATGGCAAAATGCATGGCAACTTTGGCATATTCGGCCTCTTTGGCGGCGGCCTCGGCGGCCCTTGCGGCGGCCCTTGCCGTCTCTTCGGTCTCGGCAACCTCTACTGCGACCTCGGCGTCCTCGGCGGCCTTTGCGGCCCTTGCTGCCAGCGCGGCGGCCCCGGCGGCCACCACGGGGGCCCCGGCGGCCCTTACGGCTCCCCTTACGGACTCTATGGAGGCGCTTGCAGCCTTTATGTCGTCGTCGGCATGCTTGAAGTCCATGAAGTCCCTTGCGATCTTTACGGCGGTCCTTATGGCCTCTTCAGTCCCGGCGTCCCTGCCGGCCGCTACGGTGGGTTCTCCGGCTGCGACAGTCCTTGCGGCCCCGATAGCGTCATGTGTCATGCCCGTGGTTAGCCTGGTCGGGATAAAACATTTTTTGGTACTCGCTCCAGTCCCGCCCGATCTGCCGCCGGAGGATCAGTCCGTCCCGCCGTAGTGCTCTAACGCGGCGCCCCACCGGCAACAAATCCCGACGGATCCCTTATACCATCTCACACGAGACGTGTCTTGTGGACAAGAACAGTCTAGGCGCTGTCCTCATGCTCGACACGAACATCATCATGGACGTGTGCGACGACGGCGAGTTTGCACAGCACGTCAGGCAGTGCGTCGGGACCGGGCAGCACGAGATCGTAATCAGTTCCAGCGTCATCAAGGAGCTTGAGCGGCACGGGCTGGGCATGCAGGTCATGCCCGCCATACTGCGTACAAGGCTCGGAATCCAGACGATCACGTACGACGAGGTGTCCGAGGTGGAGCGCAGGGTGTCAAAACTGCTCGAGAAAAGGCATGATTTGTTGCACCGCGGGGACAGTGAGATCCTGTCGTTTGCCTACGCCCGGGGGTTCGTACTGGTAACGTGCGACAACGGGCTGACTGCGGTCGCCAGGGACGTGGGCGTCAAATGTATCAACCCCTGTACGAAGGGGAGGCGGGCGAGGAGGCGGCGCAGGGCAGGGCGGTCAAGTCCACCGCCCGCTTGACGGATTATGCACCCCATGTCTGAAACTCAGCGAGCTTTGACAGACGGCGCACACAAAACCAAGATATACACGCCGCACACCCCACCGAGTCATGAGACTGGTGTTTGGGCTCGGTAGTGTTGCCGTGGCGTTCTTTTTGGGAATGTTCGTCTGTTCAGTTTTTGGACGGCCGTAGAATCGGGAAGATGTGTACGACTGTACGTAAAGCGGAACTGGATTCGATTGTTGAAACCACGACCTATCTGATGGAGAAATCCCATGGGTCTTTTCTGTCGGCGCGCCTAAAGCCAAAGTCGCGTTTTTCCTCGCGGCACATGCATCCGTCGCTTTTCCCCGTCCTGTTCTTGCAACCGCCGCAGACCAAGCACGGGCGCCTGCATGACCTTTGCCCGCAACCCCCACAGAACCTGGCCTCTATTCCGCAACGACGGCACCACATGTTGACCAAGCGGGACAGTACACCACCTGCACGGCAGAACAGGCAAAACTTCCAGTCCTTTAACATGAAGATTGTGGTATGGATAGTGTTTAGACCCGTGGAGTTTACGACCGGGACTTGTGATACTCGTCGAGCCAAGCGGCGACCATGTGGGCGAGCCGGCGCCTGTACTTGTGGTTGAGGCGGTTGTATGCCGGGTCCGGCGGGAAGACTTCGGGGCGATCATGTTCCTCGGCCAGCTTGTACAACATAGTATGCGAATCAAACCCATCAGGCAGTTTACCACCACGGCGCTGCGGATGCGCCAATATGTTCCTGACCGACCGAAGGACGTCCAAGGCCGCAAACAGCAAGTGGACATCAACGGAATCCATGTCGCATCCGTCTTGGCTAATTTTTTTCCCAAGCTTTTCAAACCTAGTCTTGGCACCCATGTCTGACATGCCGCCGGGGATGATCCCGGCGCAGAGCCATTCGAGCTGTTCAAGAATAAAGGTATGCTCGCCACTCAGCGTGAACAAATCATTGCGCCTCAGCATGTGGGTGTGTAGCATGCAGGTGGCCAGCAGGTAAAAGTCACGGCCTGCACGGTGTGGGGGGTATGCGAAACGTTCGTCTGCCGGCTGTGGTTCGTTCCATGAATCTGTATCTGTCCTATACCACAGCATGTCCCAGTAGGGAGTTATTGAAAACCAGCCCGTCGAGAAGCCGTCCCCCAGCCACCGCGTGCCCACCACGGAGCGCAAGATGTACCGGTCAGACAACGTACTGGCGGAATCGGATCCGACCACAATCACGTCGGTGTCGCGTCCGGCCCGGAGCAATTCGGCACTGTCTGACAACGGAGCCTCGGTCTGCAGGCAGTGATACCCGAAGCGATCCATGAACGCGACAAGGCGTTGCATCTGTCTGTACGCGGCGCCTGTGGTGTCGGTCGTGAGGTGCAGGACATTAATGCAGCCCGCCTCGCTTTGCGGATCGAGCCTGTGGATAAACCCGTACATCTTGGACGCAAAACCCGCAAGGTGCCTGTGGTGCTCCACGTGGTTCAGCACAGGCCCGAACCTCGGTATTCCATCAGTGATCTGCGATACCATGCAGTGACGGACTCCGCCCGCATAAAAATGAAATAATAAAAAAAGAAGAGGCCCTACTGCGGCGACAGTATCTTGGTCTGCGAGTACTCTCCGCCACCCAGGATGGTCGCCCTTACCTCGACCTGGTATTCCTGGCCGATGCCGAGGCGGACCGCCTTGCCGTCGTTTGTACCCGCGCCCGTAGTGAGGGTGCTGTCCAGTGCGGCGGTAGCCGAGGTTACGGTTGTTGTCGGGGTCGCACCACCCGGATTGCACCTGTATGCGTTTTGCTCCGGAGTCGTAGTGCTGGACGTGTACCCGCAGTTCTCGTTGGCGTCCGCGATGATCCTCTGGTTCACCGTGGATGAGACGCCGGAGTTTATGGTGCTGGGGGTGAGCTGCACAACGAAGATCTCATCGGCGTCGTTCAACGTGGCCCCGCTTGCATCACTCGGGTTGCCATTGAACCTGACGATGATCTGGGCGTTGACGATGTCCGTGTTGCCGGCGTTCTTCACCATGCCCGTGATGTACGACTGCGTGCCGGTGTTCTGGATTGCCAGCCGCTTGATCTCCACCGCGTCCAGCACAAGTCCGGTCTGCACGATGTCCGTCGTCGTGGTGGCCAGTATGCCGCCTATCGAGACCACTATTCCGATGAGAATAATGGTAACGATCATGCCGCTGATGGCCTGCCTCTTCTGTGGTTTGCTGTCTGTAGGAGCCGCCTTGAGGACGGCTGCCTGCTTTGCATTATCAGCTGTCATTGCTCGCACCAACATCATATGTATAAAAGGGCAGATTTTTTCGTGATTTTTTCCGATCACTGTGGTACATCCGGCGACCGCTGGTCGCAGCACCTTATGCTCCACTCTATGGGGCGCTTCCTGCCCCCGGCGACCTCCTCGCGCCACAGTTTGTCAGCCTCCCGCCTGTCCCTGCAGTAGTAGTATTCAGGCTCTGCCTTGCCCACTTTCAGGGGAATGTCGTCCGCGGTGAAGCGGATGAGCCGCAAGGAGTAGCAGGACGTGGCGTGTATGCGGCTGTGCGTGCGCTGTTTTTTACGTATGAGTATGAACCCGTCCTCTTCCATGGCGTCGTGCAGCTTCCTGCTCGTGGTCAACCTGCGGGGCAACATATGCACCCGCAGGGGTTGGATTTAAGGCACTGAATATAAGGCCGCACGTGCCTATGCGTTCTCATCGGCGTCAGCGCCCAGCAGGAGCCGGCGCATCACCGGCACGAGCCTGTTGAACAGCCCCGACCTCTCGGCCAACTCATACGGCGGCCCCACTATCTCTGGGTCGCCGTGTTTGAACCTGTTGGTCCACGGCACGAGTTGTATCCTGCTGTCGGGGATGCTGTCTTTCAGCACGGGCGGCAGCTCGTTGAACGTGAATATCAGGGTGCAGAAGGGGCTGTACGCTATGGGCTTCCTATACCTGGGCTTGCACGTGATGGGTTCGCCGTCAAGCGGTGACTCGATCAGGCATGTCAGTTTTAGGACTCCCACGCCCCGCAAACCCCGCACCTGCACACTACGGCACCTACCAACCCGTTGTAGGACGCCTTGATCAGGCGGGCAGGATGGTCGCACGTCCCGGGATGCATCAGGCCCCGGTCTCCTTTGCGCATATGAAGACTGTGCACCAGTCGACGGACGACCAGCTGTCAAACGCTATCATTACGCCACATACAAACAACAAGACGGCAAGGGCGCCGGGGATGGCTGACCACAGGACGCGGCTGCGCGCCGTCTCATGGTCTTCTACAATGCGGCCCAACACTACCGAGGCGCCGCACAGGATTGAACCAAGTATAAGCGGCATTCCGATGAACCAGTCGTCTTGAAACGCGCCGGCGGCAACCGCCAAGGACGCGTTAATGGCAATCACGAGAACCAGCAGGGAGCCAAGAACGGCAAACACGGAGCAGCCTGCCGCCAACCAGCGTCTGCCGAGACTGACGCTACCGCCGCCTGCACGCGCCTTGCGGTACAGCCCGGCAAAGTAATATGCCATGTCATACATGGCGGCAGCCGCCGCTGTCCCAAAGGCGGCAGTGACAAACTGGGTGGCGGTTAGCGGAATCAACGTGTCAGTCGTCATGCCGCTACGCCCCCGCCGTCTGAAGCAACCTCAAAGTCGCCGCCTGCAATATACTCCTGCTCCTGCCTGATGCGGTTAGACACCGACTCGAACCTAGCCAGTCACCCCTCCTTTGCCCTGCGCCGCCGGTTGCCATGGGACACCAACACGTCGGTCTGCATAAAAGGCGCTGGCGTCAGCACCGCGCGAACTCGTACAGGCTGCCGCCCGCACCCTTGGCCGGCCCGACCTCCCGTATGAGAAACACGGCGGTCCGCCTGCCAGTCAGCCTGCTCGTGACGATGACGGCCCCACCCGCCCTGCCCGATTCCCCGCGTACGAGCCACATGTGGGCCGCCGCCGGGCCGCCGCCCTGGTCCTCGTTGGGGTGCCAGCGGAAGTCGTTCGGATCCTGCATGGCGGATCCGGCATCGTCGTCGTCATACCCCCCGTGTATGATCCCCACGCGTTCGGCTATGCGGAACTTGCAGTACGTCACCTCCTCGCCCAGCCGCACGCGCGTGATGCGGCCGCTCTTCTTGGACAGCACGTCGACGGTCTCGTGCTCCCACGCGCCCTGCTCCGGCGAGCCCAGAACGAACCACTCGTCGTCATCTGCACTGACACCGGCCTGGGCCGCCTCCTCGGCGTCCAGCTTGGTCCACCTGCACAGGTACGGGTCGTCGTACAGGTCGGCGGCCGACATCGTACCGCCCCGCTAGGAGGGTGGCTTGTCCCCCAGCGCCGCCTGCCCCTCCGGCCTGAGTTCTGACCGCGCCGTCAGCCCCTTCCACACCCTCACGTTCTCGCCGTTCACCCTAGAGGGCGCGGCCTTCTTCCCGTCGAGCAGGTCGCTCACCCTCGCGTGGAACTCGTTCTTTGCCAGCGGCGTCATGCCGTGGTCCGCGCACGCGGTCTGGTACAGCGAGTACAGCCTATTCGTCTCAATCTGGTACTCCTTGTCCTTGCCGTCCCTGCCCAGCACCAAATATTCCTCGCGGAACAAAAAGAACGAGTCGGAGCGCCGCATCCACATGTTCTGCGTCGTCTCCACGCTGTCCTCGTATTCAGGCTGCCCGTCCTCCAGCAAAAACCGGCGCATGATGGGCACCAGCCGGTTAAACAGCCCCGCCCGCTCCGCCGGGTCGCCGGCCAGCTTGGCGATCTCCGGGTTGTCCCGGCGGTCGAACTTGTTATGCCATGGGATCAGCTGGATCTTCCGGGCAAAGCCGTCGCTGCTGTCCAGCACCGGCGGTAATTCATTGAAAGTGAATACTAATGTGCTGTACGGCTTGAACACGAACGATTTCTTGTACTTGGGCTCGCACGTGATGGAATCGCCGCCCAGTATGGCCTTGATCAGGCCGGTCTTCACCAGCGGCTGCGTGCCCCCGTCTGACGATATGTTGGCTGACTTGCAGTACAACGTGTCGCCCACGAAGCGCGACTCCTCAAAGGCCTGCATCTCCACGCTGGCCGTGTTCTGCGTGCCGATCATCTCCCGCAACACGGCCAGGCAAGTGGACTTGCCGTTTGATCCCTTGCCGTAGTGCACGTACCCCTTTTGTATGACGTTGCGGCGCAGCATGCACAGGGCGAACATGTCCAGTATGATGGAGTGGTATTTCTCGTCATCATCTCCGAACCACCCGTCCATCGCCTCGACAAACACCGGGCACTCGACCGTCGCGTCGTATGTAATGGGGTGGCGGATTGTGGCCATGTGCTCCGGCGAGTGCTCCACCAGCTCGCAGCGCTCCAGGTCAAACGTGCCGTTTGCCAGTACGATCTTTGTGGCGTCGCGGTCGAACACGTCCTCGTCCGTCCCGTCCGGCACGATGGTCGTGCGTATCCTCACCAGTTCCTCTATTTCGCGTATCTGTGCCGGCGTTATCCGTCGGTCGCGCCACCTGTGTTCGCAGGACTTGCGCAGCCGGTGCTCGCCGCCCTGCACCCATATGCCGCCGGTATAGTAGTACAGCGCCCCTGATGGGTGCCCCTTGTACTGCGTCTCATGCATGATGGTGTCCGCGCACTGGTGCATGTCCAGCGCGTTGCGCCCGCGGCGCCCCCCGCCGACCTGCGGCGCGCCGCCGTCCGGGACCGCCCCGCCCCCGCCCGCCGGGGATCCCTGCTGGTACTGCTGCTGACTCCCGGCATCGATCTCGTCCTTGTGCTCTTGGAAGAAGTGCTCCGACGCACGTATGTTGTATACTATTTCTCTCTCGGACAGCGGCGGTTGGCACGTGGCGTTGACGCGCCTGACCTCGCGCTCGGCATCCTCCTCGGTGCTTCCGTACATGCGCTTCTTGACGTACAGCGAGTTCTGTTTTCGCCGCCGCTCGCCCGGACCGAAACCGCCCCTGAGCAAGTCGTCGAACTCGTACTTGGGCGGGCCGCCTGGGACGTACCTGTTTGCCCCACTGCTCCTCATATCGGACCTCATCTCCTCGCGGTCCTGCGGACTGAAGAAGCCGTGCGAGCGCAACACCCTTGCGGCATTCGTCCAGTTTATGCCGACGTTCGGACTGTCCGTAGCAAAGAGGTATTCATACCGGCCCAAGTGCTTGTCCGGGTGCACGGATGGAGGAAGCAGCGTGTACCCGCGCGACTTTATGTCGATCTGCCGCCCGTGGCGGTCCGAGTACTTGGGGTCGCCCGGCGGCTCGTCCGTAGGGTCGCGTCGAAATATGATGTGGTGCCCCTGCTTTGGTGTCTTTACAACGCACATCTTCGGGGTGCTCGACTCGTAGTCCTTCAGCAGATCGGGTAGTATGCTCTGGTCGTCGCAGTCCATCGCCCATGTGCCTCCGACACCCCCATGGAGCATGGCAATGCTATCGCCCTCAAGGATCTCCGCGTCGCACCCGTCGGTGCGCCACCGCAAGACATCACCCTCGCCGGCGCGCGGCATCTTGGTGCCAGGCCTTATCGGTATGACGTTGAAGCCCAGCGCGCGCAACCGGGCGGCCTCAGCGGGCGCGGACAATGCGGGCGGCCTTGCCTCCGCGTGGCCGCCTTCGCCTGACATGCTCACGCGCACACCCCCGCCATCGCGGCCATGGACGTGGGTGCGGGTGTCACTGTCACGTCCACAACATCACCCCAAGCACGTCAGGAAGCGGTTCCCGCCGGCACGGGCTGCAGCCCGCCGTCAGGTGAATCGTCTGCCGCCGCCGCGCCCTCCCGTCCCGGCGCGGCAATGCTACCACTATCGCTCATTTCCGCATGAGTACCGGGCGTGTCATAAAAGGCGCCGGCCGCGCGACGCAGCCGGCCCCTGATACCGCGCCTGGCAAAGCGCACACGCTGCCTGCAGCAGGGGCACCTGCCCGTGGACGCCGCGGCGGCGGGGGACATCCACACGCTGCACGTGTTGCAGCGGCAGCGCTCGTCGTACGCCTGGCCGCTGGCGGGCCGGCGCACTACCAGCCTGGAGCATATCCCGCGGCAGCCCATCAGGACACCGCCCCCCGTTGACGTCTGGTCCTGGACGCGGTGGGTGATAGAGGTATGGGCACCCGCCTCAGCGGCGTGCTGCCGCGACTCCCGCCGCTACCCCTGTTAGCCCGCGCGCTGCGCCTGAGCGGCATGGCGCAGCAGGGGCAGTGCACACGGTCAAGTCCGAACCACGTGGAGCACGTGCGGCAGTAGCCGAAGCCCAGGGAATACATGGCGCCGAACCTCTTTGGCACGGCATGCCGCGCGCAGGTCCCTAGGCACATCCTCAGCGGCCGTCCCCTCCGTCACGGTTATGGCGCGTGCTCCCGTCGTAGTGGGCCGCGCGCCCGTCGTATATGACGCGGTCAAACCTCCCGGCCGCCCAGTACGCGCCCATGGCAGTCAGTAAAAACAGAAAATGAAAGAAGAAAAGAAATGGGTGCATGGATGTCCTCCGTGAAAAAAAGACGAACATCCAAACACCTCGGTTATACCGGCGCTGTTGCCGGTGCTGCTGCTGGAGCTGGGGGCTGTGCCTGCGGCTGTGGAGCCGGTGCCTGCGGCTGTGGAGCCGGTGCCTGCGGCTGTGGAGCCGGTGCCTGCGGCTGTGGAGCCGGTGCCTGCGGCGGTGCCTGCGGCGGTGCCTGGGCCTGTGGCGCCACATACTTCGTCCTCACGGGATCGACTGTGACGTGCTGGTACTCGCCCTCGCCCGCCAGCGTGATCTCGACGCTCTGTCCGACCCACAGCGACGTTTCGTACCCGAATATGTCAAGAAGCGCGTTGCGCGTCTTGTTATTCATCGTCCACTTGTACGGGTCGTTTGGGCCCTGTCCGACATATGAAATGCCAAAGACCGGCTTCTGGACCAGTTCACCCTTCTGCTCGTACTCTTGCATTGTGCCTTCATCGACTATCCTAACGGTTGTCAGACTGCGCTTTTTCACGAACGATGCCTTCAGGTAATCCCCCTCTGCCTTGTCAAGCTGCATATTGCCATTCACCTCCTCTTGCTTTTCGATACAAGCGAAATTGTCCAGCGACTCCAACGGGTCCGGCTTCGGCCGCAGGCCGCATCTCGGACACACCGTACCCCGTACCCCGCGGTGGTCCTCCGCCGAGCACGGTCCGTCCATCGGTCATCACTCCTGTCAGCAACGGGGCTTCTCCCCCACGTCCCTTTCGAGCTTCTCGCGCACGGCCCTGTCGACGAACTGCGCGCTGCTCCTTATCTCCGGATCCGTCTTGCTCATTACAAACTCCCCCACTAAACCGTACAGCGGGATGCGTATGGACACTGACGCCCATTCTCTCTTGCCCTTCCGCTTCTTACCCATACAGTACCCTTACAACAATTCTGATATAAAGTTTTACATGAATTGTACATTAAATTATGATACTTGGTTTGCCGTGCCTCTAACACCGCGCGTGTCCTGTGGCGTGGCGGCTGCCGGCTGCAGCCTGTCCGCCATGCCGCGCCACGAGCCTGACGCCCACCGCGGGGGCGGACAGCTGTCCGCCGGCCCCCGGCGGCCGGAGGCACCCGTATTTGAAACGAAGACTAGAACTACGGTGCCACGTACACAATACCGGGAGGCATTTAAGCGGGGTACGCCGGCGGAGGCGGCCGCGTGTCATTCTGGAAACAGCAGCAGCAACGCTAGGAAGGCGGCCACGTGTATCACGAACAGCGTGATCCCTAGCAGTAGGCAGTTTTTCGCCTTGCCCGGGTCGTCTGCACGCAGCACGAAATAGGCGATCACGCCGCCCACGATGTCCAGGAATATGGGCAGCAGGTACCACCAGCGGCTGCGGGGGACGCGCCCGCTGACGACTGGTAGGTTGGGGGGCGAGGCGGCGGCGTCGGTGGACCCGTCGGGAGGAATGTAATCCGGGGGCGGAGAGGTTGCCGGCCTGGCGGGGGGCAGCCGTGCGGAGTGTCCGGTAGATGAGCCGGGGGACGTGCTGCTTCCGTCGCCGCCGCCGTCAATTCCATCACCATTGGTGTTATCAACCCCGGTGTCGTTATCGCGCGTGTGGTCTCCGTCGCCGCCGTCCCCCGTGCTCATGCATGCCATGATATGCTGCGAATTTAAGCGGTTGCGGACGCCCGTCTTTTAAGCGCCCCGGGGCAGTATGCCGATGGCGAGCGGATCTTCGATCGAATGGACGGAGGCGACGTGGAACCCGACCACCGGCTGCACCAAGGTGTCCGAGGGGTGCGGCAATTGCTATGCAGAAGGGCAGTCAAAGCGCCTCAAGGCCATGGGACAGAAAAAATACGCCCGGGGGTTCGAGTATGTTGAGCACGAGTCTGACATCGGGCTGCCACTGAAATGGAGGAAACCTAGGAAGATATTCGTCAACTCAATGTCAGACCTGTTCCACGAGAAATCTGCCTTTGAGTTTACCATGCAGTGCTTTCTGACCATGCTGCGGACGCCGCAGCACACCTACCAGGTCCTGACGAAGCGCCCAAAGCGCATGGCAGAGTTCTCCGAGCTGTTCTTCAAATACTTTGGCCGCGACATCCCGCCACACATCTGGATGGGCACGAGTATCGAATCCGCCAGATACACGCACCGCATAGACGACCTGCGCGCCGTGAGGTGCCGCACGCGCTTCATCTCGTTTGAGCCGCTGCTCAAGTCGGTCGGCTGCGTGGACCTGTCCGACATCGACTGGGCTATCATAGGCGGCGAGTCGGGATTTAACTACAGACCGGTTGACGAAAACCACATACGCTTGTTGATTGCGGAATGCCAGCGGCAGAACGTGCCAGTGTTCTTCAAGCAGTGGGGTGGCATACGTCCCAAGTCCGGGGGCCGTACAATAGACGGCAGTACGCACGACGAATACCCGGTGGTGGAGCCTGACACCGATCCCATAGACGCCAATGAATTTGACGTGCGCAGGTTTGCCGGATTGTGCCTAGAGCACGAGGTCGAGATGCGCGCCATTGCCGCGCGATAGCCGGTGTCTTCCAATGGCAGTCAGGACAAAGTCCATCTACGCCCCCGCCGAGCCGTCGGACGGTAGGCGCATACTGGTAACGCGGCACCACCCGCGCGGTGTAAAGCGGACAAAGTACGACGTGTGGGACCGGCGACTGGCACCCAGTGCCGTACTGCTGAAGTCGTACAAGAGCGGCGATGTCGGATGGGCCGACTTTGAAAGGCGGTTGCTGCAGGAGTTGGGGACAAGCCCTGACAGCGTCAGTTCAATACGCGAACTGCATGCGTACTCCCGGACGCATACGATCACACTGCTCTGCTACGAGCCCGCCGGCAGTCCGTGCCACCGGTACCTGCTCAAAAAAATCATAGGGGATCCCGCATTGTTGGGAAACCAATAATTTTGATGATAATGACGGAACCTGGGCCTCGAGGACCCGTAGCCAGCATGACACTAGCGGAAACCGTGCATGTCATGGGAGGATGAATCATTTAAGATTTTCCGGATTTGGCCTTGCTGTGGGCTCGGCCGGTGTCCGATGTTCAACATGTTTGTAGCGCAAACCACTTGAAATACACTTGACTTCCGATGTTCAACATGTTTGTAGCGCAAAGACGTGCACTTACGACCTAATCCACAACTGTACCCCGAAGACATTGTTTTTTATACGGACGGACTGCATGCGCCCCATGCAAGACAGCCAGATGCAGCGGTACTCGCGGCAGATCATGCTCGACGACATAGGATTGGGCGGCCAGCAGCGCCTCATGGACTCAAAGGTTACGGTAGTGGGAGCCGGCGGGCTCGGCACCCCCATACTGACGCACCTGGCAGCGATGGGCGTGGGGCATATCCGCATCGTGGACCGCGACATAATAGAACTTACCAACCTGCACCGCCAGACGCTGTATACGGACGACGACGTCGGAAAACCCAAGGTCGCGGCGGCGGCAGCCAGGCTGCAGCGGCTCAGTCCGGGCGCCCGCATACGCACCATGCCGGTGTCGGTAAACAGGCGGTCGGCGCCCTCGGTGGTGCGTGGGTCGGACGTGGTGATCGACGCCTTGGACTCGGTGGACGCCAGGTACGCGCTGAACGAGGCGTGCATGGACGCGGGAATACCGTTTGTCACGGGCGGGGCCGTGGGTACGGCCGGGCAGGTGTTCGTCGTGGTACCCGGAAAGACGGCGTGCTACGAGTGCGCGTTTCCCGGCATGACCGATGATGGAATGCCGTCGTGCGGCATCGAGGGCGTGAACCCCGCCATACTCAGCGTGATCGGGGGGCTGGAGGTGTCGGAGGCGGTCAGGATATTGTGCGGGAAGGAGCCGGCGACGCTGGGCAGCGTACTGCACGTCAACCTGGCGACTGACTTTGTCAGGATGCCCGTGCGCCTGGTTGAGGAGTGCCCGACGTGCGGGAGCGGGGAGAGGCGCCCCGCGGACGACGCTAGTTACATCGTCGAGGAGCTGTGCGGCCGCAGGGGCGGCCAGCGGACGTTTGCCATATCGCCGCCGTCCGCGCGCAAGTCGGTGCACCAGGACGACAGGGTGAGCGTATCGGAGGGGGACGGCTCGGCCATAGTCACGGGGTGCACCACCGAGGACGAGGCAGTCAAGCTGTACGAACAAACCACCGCGCCGGCATCGTGAGAATGGTGTCTTTTATGCATCCCGCGGCACGGCGCCCATGGGGGATGAGACCTGCGACATATGCCTGCTGCACTACCCGTGCAAGCACGGCAATGATTCTATGAACAGCCCGCCCCGCGCAATGTGCACGTGCGGACACGAGAACGTAAACCACGGCAAGTCCACGCTGGTGAGCCCCGGCTGCGACAAGTGCGGGTGCGATAGGTTCCGCCCGGCGTGATACGCCAGGGACGGTCGGATGAAGTCGGACTGAGTCGATTAAAGAAAGCTTTAACGTTTTTTTCACTCGTTAAAGAAAAACGGCTTTTTCTTTAATGTGGCGGCTGAGCGGTCAGCACGACCGCTGCACGAGTACGACACGCGTGCCGCGGGCTGAATAAAAGAGCATGGCGACCGGCCGCGGGCCAGCCGGGCCGTCAGCCTTAATACCAAAACGGCCGGTTGGTGGTGTGCAGAAAATTCCGGACGAAGGCGGGAGGAACCCCGGGAAGGACGGCCAGCGCAAAAAGGCCGCCGGGGGACTCGACGCGTCCAGGCTCGCGGGTATGATCAGGCTTGAGAGGCCTGACATACACTACAAGTCGAGCGCCAGCATGGCAGAGGTGCCGGACGGCTCAGTTCACCTCGTGGTGACGTCGCCCCCGTACAACGTGGGCAAGCAGTATGGGAACGGGCACGACGACAGCATGCCGCTTGACGAGTACCTGGCGGGACTGGACGACACGTGGCGCGAGTGCGTGCGCGTGCTGTGCGGCGGCGGCAGGCTGGCCTTGAACGTGGCCGACGCGTGGCGCTCACCCTACGTGCCGCTGCACTCGTTCATAACTCAGCGGCTGCTCGACATGGGACTGCTCATGCGCGGCGTCATATACTGGAACAAGGGCGCCGGCGCCGGCGCCTCGACGGCCTGGGGCTCGTGGCTGTCCGCCTCTAACCCGGTACTGCGCGACGTGGGCGAATACATACTGGTGTTCTCCAAGGCCTCGTACGGACTGCAGAGCCGCAACGGCATCTCCACCATCACGTCCAGCGAGTTCACCGAGTACACGCGGTCGTTGTGGACGTTCCCCCCGGCCTCGGCCAAGAGGGAGGGGCACCCCGCGCCATTTCCTGAGGAGCTGCCGTCCCGGCTGATCAAACTGTACACGTTTCTGGGCGACACGGTGCTGGACCCGTTCATTGGTTCCGGCACGACGGCAAGGGCCGCCATGCTGTTGGGCAGGAAGTGCATAGGGTATGAGGCCAACGAGGGGTACCGTCCGCTCATAGAGAAGAAGACCGGCGGCGTGTCGGCAATCCGCATAGATCCCGACAGCTTCCGCGCCAAATCTACCGCCGGCGCCCGCGGGAAGCCCGCGCGGCTTGAAGACCTCTATCCGCCGTCAGGGGACACCAAAACCTAGACTGACGCGTGGGGGGGGGGGGCGCTAGGGAGAGCTCCTGGTCAGAGTCCCAGTCCGGCGTCCCTGGCGGCGTCCTCGTCACGCTGCTCCTGCATGCCCCGTTCGTACTCGGAGCGCGGCATGCCGCACCTCCTGCAGTACTGCTCGCTTCCTTGGTACGAGTCGTCCCAGTCGTGCTCGACATCCATGTCCTCGCACTTGTTGCCCACATACGGCGTACCGCCGGACCGATAAAAGACACCCCCTAAATGCATCCGCTGGCATGCGGCGCGTGGAACATTTCATGCAGTCTGACCGGCCGCTACTGACAATCCACGACCACAGCATACTCGGCGCCACACATATCCAAAGGTACGCATTCCTGCTGCACAAGCAGTGTCGCCGTGAACTGGACCGCATCGCCGCCGCGCATCCGGAACTTGCGTGGTACGACGACTGGGAGCCGAATTGGTCCGGCCCGTTCAGCCGCGGACTCAAAAACGACATGGACGCGTGCTTGCGCGGCGGCCTGGCGTTTACCCACACTCCAGTGGACACCATAGAGAGGCTCTTGGGGCAACGTGAGTACATGCTGTCCCGTGAGGGCAGAATCAAGTGGCGCAGCATGATGCACGCATTCCCACGCGAGGCGGAAGCCCTGCGCAAGAGGGTGAGTGGGTTGCAGAAGGTGGTATATGAACGGCTGCTTGAGGGGGTGTACTACGCGTACCCCGAATACACCAAACACGCCAGAGCCACGCCGGCTTAAATCAGTCCGGCCGCACTGCTCGTATGGCGGACACAAACCACTGCTCGTCGTGCGGCAAACTACTGGAGCCTTTCAAGTGCGCGTCCGACGGCAGGGGCGGCTTCCACTGTGCAAAGTGCGCCGGCTGGGAATCGTAAGGTATGAGACTCGTAAAGGAATAACACGCGGCGTCAGTCCGAATAAAACCCCGCCGGCTTTGCAGAGTCAAACCCGCACCTCTTGCATACAAAGCGCCCGTCCGGGTTCTCCCGAGTCCTCTCCTCGCTCTCTCTTGCCCCGCACCTCACGCAGAACACACGCCCGTCGCCAACCATGCACGCCATGCAGCGGGATGGATAAAAGATGCAGTCGCTTTTATGAGAACCGCGGCACCACACGCATGGGCGCATTCGACGTGTGCAGGTGCACTGATCACTTGGACAGGCACGAACCCCCCGACGAGGACGGGAACAGGAAGTGCACCAAGTGTTTTTGCGGCGACTACGAGCAGGCGACGGACTGACGGAGCCGACCTCTCATTTTTCGGTGCTGGTGCCAATTCGTGACATCTTCAATTCGGCAGGTGTGTGGGGTCTGTACCCATGATCTTCTTCGCAAAGAAACTGGAGTGCGGGTGCCGCCCGCAGTGCCTTACCTCGCACCCCCGACTAAAAGAGGCGGTTACATACCAAGGTAAACTAATCATAAAAACTGGCTAGTCTGAGTGCTGCGCGATCATCCACCTGATCTGTCCCACGTTGGTGCGCCCGTTGCGCCGCGCCAGCTTCTCGAGGGCGGCGTGGGTGTCCTCGTCCAGCATGACGGACTTGTTGGTGCGGCGGGGCGCCGTATCAGACGCGGGCATCAGGAGCCGGCCTCCCCGCCCTTGACACTGCCCTTGACACTGCCTCCGACATCGCCTCCGACATCGCCCGTGACACCGCCCACGACATTACCCCAGATATTGCCCTTGACATCACCCAAGACATCGTCTCCGACATCGCCCCCGACATCGCCCATGACTTCGCCATTGACATCGCCCCCGACATCGCCCCCGACATTGCCCTCGACATTGCCCTTGACATCGCCCTTGACGTGGCAAAAGAAGCCGTCCGGGATGACAACCGTCTTTTTCTCCGCGTCATAGTATGGCTCTGCCGCGCGTGCGGGTTCCGCGTCCGGCGGCATCAGTCCACGCCTCCACCGTGCGCCTGTGCTGCGCGGCCCGCATCTCTGCGGTCTTGCAGGAGTGGCAGTGACCGCGGCCCGTGCCAGGCCGAAAATACCAGGTCGTTCCTCTCCTGCTCGCATGCTTTGTATGCATTGTTCATGTTATAGGTATGTATAGATATGTATATAAATCTATGTTTCTACACCTGCCGAATTGAAGATGTCACGAATTGGCACCGGCGGCGCCGGCAGCTGCTATGCGATTCCCTTTACGGCAGCGAGGTCGGCGTATGCATGCCCCCCGCCCCCGGCGGCCTCCACGCTCTTCTTGATCTTGAATTCGTCAACCCCCTGGATGCCGAACGGCTTTTCGGCCGCCCGTCCGGCCAGCTTCCTTAAGATTTTCTCGCCGGCGCCATCTGTCATCCGGAGTATGGTGATGTGTGGGACGAATGGAAAGTCGCGCCTGTATCCCAATGGTGACAGCGCGTCGGACACCTTTTGTGCCAAGCTGTGCAGCCCGGGGCCACCTCCGACCGTCTTCATGCCAATCCATACCACCCTCGGCTCCCCGGAGTCCGGGAACACCCCGACCTCGCCGCCCACCTGCAGGTCGAACGGGTCGAACTTGATCGCGGACAGGGCGTCCACGACGGACTGTTGCGCGTCGTCCGGGACGTCCCCGAGGAACTGCAGCGTGATGTGCAATTTTTCAGTGTCCTGGAGTTTGACGCCCCCGTGTTCCGGCGGCGCCAGTTCGGTCTGCAGCCTCCGTATGCCGTCGAGCACCGCGGGCTTGGTGATCTCCACCGCGACAAAGGATCTCATGACATGAGTGTAGGCTGTTTGATATAAGGCGCCTGCGCCCAAGCGGCCCGGCGGTATTATTCCGCCCTTTAATGCGACTCCCGCGTGTTCGTGTTGACGACTAGTTCGACAACAGCGGCCATGATCGTACAGTGGCAGTACAACCGGCTGTGATCCGGTGGACGCGGGTTCGATTCCCCCTCGTGGCCTTTGCCCCTGTAGCTCAGCGGCGGAGCGGTCCCCCCGTAAGGGACTGGTCATGCGTTCGAATCGCATCAGGGGCTTTCGACCCCGTGGCAGAGCCAGGCAATGCGGGAGCCTGCAAAGCTCCATACGCCGGTCCGAGTCCGGCCGGGGTCTTCACATTGACGGCGG
Source organism: Candidatus Nitrosopumilus sp. (assembly GCA_965207075.1). GTDB lineage: Archaea > Thermoproteota > Nitrososphaeria > Nitrososphaerales > Nitrosopumilaceae > Nitrosopumilus. The sequence goes on from CBDBLO010000002.1 coordinate 1,186,763, forward strand.
CGCGTCCCGGACGGCGCCAACGCCACCCGGCCTGCCGCAAAAACTGATATGCCATGCACTGCACGCCACGTACGCGGGGGAGGCCCGAACGGGCCGACGCGGCGGCAGCCATGTTGCTGGGTTCGGGGCGCTCCGGCGTCCCGCATGTCCTGCCGCCGCCCCGCACTACCGTGACTCTGCTCCGTTGTTCGCATCCGCGACACTCCTGCCGCGTCCGCCTCCGTGCATGGGCACGCACGCCGCCCTTGAAGGAATTTGCCGCTGGCTGGGCTTCCCGCCGGGCACGTGTCTTTAGGCCGGACGACCCGGCTCCCCCGCCCAAGCGATCATACACCTCGCCTGTACTACCGCTCCGGGACCCGGCGTCAGGAGTCCCTCTCCGGGCCCATCCCTTCGCCCCCTCGGCGGCAACCGCTTCGCTCCCGTCGCGGTTCCGGGGTTTCCATGGTAGCCTGGTCCGCGTGGAGTCTGCCAGCAATACCGCTGCGGCGGCGGACGTTATAATTATTGTTATTTTTGAATAGTTTACAAAACATTTATAATTACTTAACACTATACTATAACCATGGGGTACTCTCATTACTGGTACTGGGGAAACCGGGTGCCAAAAAGCAAGATGGCCGCCGTGGCTGCCGACCTGCAAATTTTACGCCCGCGCCTAGAGCGCGAGATGGGCGTGCGGTTGGCGGGCAACCAAGGCAAGGGTGAGGCCGAAATCACCGACCAAAGGATACGGTTCAACGGACCGGAAAAATGTGGGCGCCAGACGTTTCTGTTCGACCCGCGCGAGGGCATGAAATTCGACAACTGCCAGGGGCTGTTCAACAGCTGCTCGACGGGGCGCCACCCGTACGACCTGGCAGTGACTGCGTGTTTGCTCGCCGCAAAGTACCACTTTGGCGCGCGCATCAGGATCGAGACCGACGGCGAGACCAAGGACTGGGCCGACGCGGCTCGCATCATCGCCGAGGAGCTCGGGTACGGCATGGCCGTGGAAGTCCGGAAGTGCAGGGTCCTTTACGAGGCCGCCAAGCCGGTGCTGGAGGTGGCGGCCTGATGCCGTCCATGATGGAGCCGCCGGTTTCCGTCCAAAAGGACGCGCCGCGCAAGCACCACCACGACAAGCTGGTCGCGTGGGACGTGGACAGCTGCATGGGGCAGTCCGAGTTCATGTGCGTGAACTGCGGCTCTAGCGGATTCAGCGTGCAGCTCGGCGGACGCGGATACGGACTGCACTGCCACTGCGGCGCGTCGTACTACATGTACACCTACAGGGGCACCGAGTACATCAAGGTGCTGGAGGACGACGACTGGGGGCGCATGGGCTTTGACTGCCCGCGCTGCAAGGCCGAGATGTGCCTCAGCACGCGCAGCCTCGACGAGGATCCGAAGTGCATGGAGTGCGGCAGGACGTGCACGTTCGCGGAAGCCAACGCGTACCTAGAGTCCACCAAGCTCTACCATGCAGTGCCTCTGCAGGCCGGCGACGGCGAGCTGCTCGGCCGGGCGTCATACAACAACCTGATGGAGGCCGGCAGGAGCGCCTTTGGCGCGAGGTTCGAGTCCGTGCGCATCGACAGGGACGGACGGACGCCGGTCGGCATGCGCTTCGAGTATACGCGCGGCGAGAATCCCGGACTGTCCGGGAGATTCGCGGGGCGTAGCGGCGGCGAGGAAAACCGCGCGCTGCTGGTCGAGCACCTCAGGCGGGAGGTTGAGGACTGATGCCGCTAATCCCATCAAAGTACGTCGGCGGCATGCCCGACGGCTTTCTGCCGACCGAATACATGATGCTCCACCCGGACGGCAGGTGGCACCGCCTGAACGCATCCTCATCAGACGCGGCGATCGCCGCCGGCCGCGCGTCCGCTAGGACGTGGGTGCGCGAAGCGGCAGGCGAGGAACTGCAGCGGCACGAGGACGGGCTGCACACGCTGTACACCGTCGACGACATCCACGTGGACGCGTTCGGCGATTCGTGCATCGAACTGCACGCGCTGTGGGAGATGTCGACCCGCGAGATATACGACGCGGTCCGGGCTGGCACGTGGCCAAATATGGCGCCGCGGGACGCGCCTAAATGCGAACCGGGGGTGGTGGCGTGATGGCAGACAACTTTACCACCGACCTCAACGACAACGAGGTGCTGCGCAGCATCATCGAGGGGCTGGCATACGGCACCGAGTCCGACCGCATGGGCGCCATAGACCAGTACGAGCGCGGCCTGACCGACCTGCGGCGCAAGCACCTCGCCCTGCTGCAGGCCGGCCGCATCATCAGGGTCGCCGGCGACGAGATCAGCAGGCTGGACACCGGCACGGACACCGGCGACACCGACGTGGACATGCTGCTGACGGACGTGCGCAACGTTTTGTCAAAGCAGGCAAAGCGCGTACGGGGGTTCAGGGGGGCGGTGGAATGATGCGCCACCCCGACCAGCCGAGGCCGACTCCCAAGGAGCTCGCCAAGGCGCACGACAAGCAGGGCATGTCCCACGAGACGACGGGGCAGATCAACGTGCTTGTACGCAAGTACGCCGAGCAGCAGACGACCGACGCGCTGATGCGGCTGTACTCTCGCGCCGCAAAGTGCGACACCGTCGACGCCGTCAGGCTCTGCATACGCGACGAGATCGAGGAGCACCTCGAGGCCCAGGGGTTGCTCTGATGCCCGCCGACACGATACTCGTGTCCTCCGACTCGGAGGGCTGGACCGGCGAGGCAACGCACGAGGACGCCGAGGACGAGGCAAAGTCGCTGTACGACGACCCGGAGGGGACGTGGGCCGAGGTGACCGTATACCGTATACCGGCCGGCAGGCTGGTCGACGGCTGGTCCGGCAGCCACCGCGCGAGCATACTGCGCGACCAGGAGAGCGCGTCGGAGCTGGACGAGTACGAGGTATCGTCGTGGTCAGGCCACGTGGACGAGGCCGAACCGGACTGCAGGCAGAGCCCGTACCACGACCCGCATCCTGACGGACACGACTGGACCGCGACCCGCGCGGTGGAGGGCGGCCTGGAGGAGAACCCCGGCGTGTTCGGCAACGGCGGAGGCGTGGTCATTCATACACACTGCACGAGGTGCCCCGCCACCCGGACGGAGGACACGTGGGCGACCGATCCCAGTGACGGCAGCCAGGGCCACACCGTGGTGACATACGGGAGGCGCGACGACTGATGCCTGACGCGCGGACCTACGCGGGACAGCGCCTCGCGGACAACGCGGACGCGGCGGCCTTTGCTGGTTCGGCGGCGCCCGTTCCGGCGCCAGCAGTAAAGGCGGCCGGCGGGCCTACGGTATATGTAATGCACTGCACCAAGTGCCTGTCCGAATGCCACGTGAGCGCCTATGAGCCGCGTACCATCGGCATGTTCAACCGGGACATGGACGTTTCCATCATAATGTTCGAGCACAAGAACCATGGCCTCGGGCCGTGCCCGCACAAGCAGTCCATAACCGTAGGGATACTGGATATGGTGAGCATAACGCGCGAGTTCGTCCGGCATACCGTCGACGAGTACGGCGACCATTACATGCTGAACACCTACTTTGACAACGGCTCCATATCAGGGGGCGGGCTCTTGAAGGAGGAGATTCCGCCGGGCATGCCGATACTGGAAGCGGGGGAGGGCGGCGAGTGATGGCCGGAGGAATCCCGCTGATCGTAAAGTGCATGTCCTGCATGCAGTGGATGCCCAGGTCAGACGTGTATTTGCCGACGCGCAAGGACGAGCCGGTGCCGCCCTGCTCGCACGGCAAGGTGGAAATCGAGATATGCGGCAGGTGCGGGCACGCCGAGCACCTACACAAGGGCGGCCCAGGGGACCTGAAGGGGTGCGTCATATGCAACATGACCGCACGGCCGGACAGGCCGCCGGCGCCGTGCTGCGCCAGGATGCTCAAGATGGCGACCATGACGGCGATGATGGTTATAGCGGTGGAAACGGCCGCCCGTGGCGGCGGGGGGCCGGTGTTCTGATGCCCGTGTCGTCCTACTGCAATGAGGGAGAGCACAGGGCCTGCTCCAACAGGGTGTTCTGCGAGGAGGCCGGGTGGGTGATCTGCCGCTGCCTGTGCCACGAACTACAAAAGGTGCTGATCGTAGACATCCTGCCGCACCTGAATGTGATCGAGGCGGAAACCCACCTCATCGACAATGAGGAGTGCGACAAGCACGTGGCCGTTGGTAACATCCTGTCCGAACTCGACTTCGCCAGGCGCGCCCTGGCGTTCCCCGGCATCGACACGGACTACAAGGAGCCTGACGCAGCACGGGAGGCTGGGAATGGGTGACCGCGATGGCTCCGACGGTCAGCGGCATTCATTGTCGCGCCCAAACAGTTTGCAAAACCATTTTTAACAGTACGGGCGCACGTGGCGCATGGCCGGGCAGTCCAAGAAGTGCGCAAAGTGCGGCCGCGCGTTCGAGGCGTCGCACGGAGCGCAAAAGTTCTGCAGCGGGGAGTGCGTGAGGTTGCACAGAAACGACTACCACGCGAAGCGCAGGGCGGGGAAGAAGCCCGCAAAGGCGGGGTGCGAGGTATGCGGCAAGCCCTATGAGAAGCGCGGCAACCAGAAGACGTGCAGTCCGGAGTGCTCGGAGGAACTGCGCATAAGATACCTCCAGGACTATCACGACGAGGACGCCAAAGCGGACGCCGGCGACGGTACCGACACTGACGGAAAAGGTGGGGGAAATTGGGCAAAGTATCGGGAGACCGCGACCCGCAAGCGCATAGAGGCGGCGGGCACCGTGCAGAGGACGTGCGTCATATGCCGCAGCGCGTTTACGACGCACGACCGGCGGCGCAAGACCTGCAGCCGCAAGTGTTCCACTGCAAACAGCTCTGGTCCGGAGGCCGTGCGGGAGGCCGTGATGGCGGCCGTGCGGAAGGCGGACCTGAAGAAGTGACAGCCCGTCCTTAATAGCGCCCCGGGTGAGTGGGCTTGATGGCTTGTTGTTTTTACGGTCCGGCCTCGTTGACAGCGGCGGCGGGTGATTCCTGATGGGCCGCCCGTACAGGCAGGAGATCACCGAACTGCCGGACACATACCTAGACGCGCTGGAAACCCCGATAGACGGACTGCTCGGATTTGTGAGCGAGTCGCTGAACTCTCCACTGCGCGCCGTCGGGTCGGGAGGCTCGGCGACCGCGTGCGTGTTCGCATCCGTCCTGCACGAACAGGCCACGGGCCTGGTGGCGCGCCACTCCACTCCGCTTGAACAACTCGACGCCCACGTATCGCCGGGCACGTCGGTGCTGCTGGCCAGCGCTGGCGGCAACAACAAGGACATACTCGCTGCCTTTGAACACGTGAACCGGGGGGACCGCCAGGCCCTGGGCGTCCTGTGCTCCAGCGGCGGCAGCGGGAAGCTGTCCAAACTGTGCGCGTCAAAGCCCGGTATCTGGCTGCACGACGCCGCAATACCCAACGGGGACGGGTTCCTCGCGACAAATTCGCTCTTGGCCGCGTGCGTGTGGCTGGCCCGCGCGTACGGCCGGCACGTGCCGGGGCAGCCGCTCCCGGAAAGGTTTGCCGACCTGCTGCCCCCGCGCGTGTACGCCGGCGGGTACACGGCGTGGCTGGACGACGTGCTCGGCGGCATGTCCGGCGTCCGAACCGTGGTGGTGCTCCATGACACTGCAAGCAGTGCTGCCGCCGCCGACCTGGAGTCCAAGCTCGTGGAGTCCGGCGTATGCAACGCGCAGCCCGCCGACTACCGGAACTTTGCCCACGGGCGGCACAACTGGCTTGACAAGCACAAGGATACGGGCGTGATCATGCTGACTAATGCCGCGTGCGAGGGGCTTGCCAGGCGCACGGCAGACCCGCTTCCCGCGAGCATACCGGTCGTCACGCTTGACACTGAATTGGACGGGCCTGCCGGCATGCTCTCCCTGCTGGTGCAGTGCATGTGCGCCGCCGGCGTGCTCGGCAGGCAGCGCGGCATAGACCCCGGCAGGCCGGGGGTGGCTGACTTTGGCAGGAAGCTGTACGGCATGGGGCCGTACGGGGCTGCAGTCGATTGAGCGGCGGCCGGAATCCTATCCTCTTAGTTCGCGCAGTCTCGCGGCGATGCCGTCGTTGTCGGCCTTGTGTTCGGCAATACGTTCGTCGTACATAGCGATCTCTCCCACATCGCCTGTATGCTGCGCGCCCGCTGACGCCTCCCCCCTGTGCCGGAGTGCACTGCGCAGCCCCCGCAGGCGCCCAATCTCGCGGTCGTTGTGCCTTTGGCACTCCTCCAGCACCCTGACGTCGCCGTCCGCACAGGAGGCTTCATGCCGTTCCTCGTATGATGCGGCAAGCCTTCTCGCGGTCTCGGCCAGTTCTGGGTGCCCTGCAGACTCGGCGCGTTCGCCAAGCCTGCGGTACTTGCCTATCTCGAGGGCGTAGTTTGCCATGCCTGATGTTGCACCCGGCGGCATAAAAACTCCGCCGCGCGGGGCGCTGCCGACGCGTGTTGGACGTACCGGCTTTTATGGACTCACGCGCATGCAGTGCGTGAACCTGCTCGACCTGTCATTTCCCGACCGCTCCCTCGGCCTGAAGCCCTATGAGAAGGACGCACTCAACGGCATCTATACGTTGGCCGCGGCGGCCCGCACCAGCAAGTACGAACTGACCGGGATTGACACCACGGACGGGGAGATGGACGCGTTCATAACGCTGGCGGCCAAACTGGTGCTGCCTTTAGTGCATCCCGACGTCGGGGCCAGGGTGGGGGAGATACTCCGGAAGGGGGGGATTGACGCATGAATGCCGTGGACTTGGCCATTGCCGTGACCGAATACAAGCGGGACGGGGACATCGAGCCATATGTCATGATGCCGCTTCAGCACATCATATCGATGACCTCTGCCGTATCGCAGGGTGTGACACGCCTACAACACGACAGGGCTACAGACGAGCAGGGCGCCGAGATCGTCAAGACCATGACCAAGGTCGTGCTTGAATGGCTGCACCCGGACGTCAGGGCCGCCGTGGAAAAGCGGCTGGAGGACGTGGAGGCCAACTGGGAGCAGCGGAAGGCGGAACATGATGAGGCGCAGAGGGAGGAGCGCGAATATGACGATGATTATTGAGGACGCGCCGCTTGGCGGGCTTTCCAGCTGTCCCGTTGACACGTCCCGCCTGATGAAAGCGGATTGAAAATCAGGCGAACTCCTCAAGCGGCCGCAGCTGCAGCCGGTCCAGCCGGCGCTGTCCCGCAAGCATGCGCCGGTCGTCCGCCGTCTTGATCTTGTGGCACTTGCTGCAGAGCGTCTGCAAATTATCACGGTCCCACGGGTCGCCGCCGTTGCATATGGCAACGCGGTGGTCGACGTGCAGCAGGTACGGCACGTACCCGCCGTCCGGACCGGGACCGTCGCCGCACTGCACGCACCTGTACTGGTCGCGGTTCATCACGGCGTACCTGACGGTCGGCCAGAACTCGAACTGCTCCCACCACATGTGGCGGTGCTTTTTGCTGCACGCCCACGCGTCCTGGTACCAGCGCAGCCCGCGCGTCATGGGCTCGGCGCCGCACCAGCACTTGCCGTCGTGCAGATTGCGCAGCGCGGTCTGCAGGTCCATGCCCTCCGGCCAGTTCCACACGATGTGCTCGACCGGCCGGCCGCCGCTTGCAACCAGTGAGGGCGTCTCATGCCTGTACATCAGCGTATGCCTCCAGCGGCCTTGGTATGTTGTGCTTTTCGCGCTTGCGGCGGCCGGACAGTTCCCGTCTGTCCTCCGCGGTCTTCTTGTGGTGGCAATCGGAGCACAGCGTGCGCAGGTTGTCCCGGTCCCAGAAGGCGCCGCCGTTTGACACGGCTGTAATGTGGTCCACCTCCAGCCAGTCGTAGCTCAGTGTCCCGTTGCTGTACTTTTCCACGTGCCCGCACATCTGGCACGTATGCTTGTCGCGCCGGATGACCTCCAGGCGCACCGAAACCCACCGCTCGAACTGGGACCACCATACGGCGGTGTGTTCCTTGCTGCACGACCACCACGCCGAGTTGCGCGAGGGCTTGCCGCACCAGCACTTGCCTGCATGTAAGTTTGTCAGGGCGGTATGCAGTTCCATCCCCTCCGGCCACGTCCACACTATGTGCTCGTACGGGCGGCCGTTGGCCGAGCCGATGCATCCCGCCAGCGAGGGCGTCGGATAACTGTAGGGCATCTACCGCGCACCCGCCCCGGCCTGCGGCGCGGGAGCCACCACCGTACTGCGGGCGCCCTCGGTCACGGCGGCATCCGGGGCGTGCCTTGCAGACGGCAGCATGACGACGGCCGTGCGCAGGCCGCTTGTCAGCCACGAGATTGCTTTGCCCCTCTCCATCCAACCACCTCCTCCCCTGCGCGGGCGCAGGTACCTAGCGCGCTCCCTCACCACTTCGAGCTTTTCGGACTCCAGCATGCCGTGCAGCGGCGGCGGGCCCACTACTTCCCACGTGCACCGCCCGCCGCCGTTGTGCGCGGACATCTGCTCCGCCAGCAGACAGGCGTACCGCATGAGTTCCCGGCGCACCCTGCGGGCGTCGCCCCGCACGTACGCGTACGTTCCGCCCCGTGCCGTACTGCGCGGCTGCCCCGGCGCGTGGCCGGCGTCGCACATGACGACGGCGGCCATGCCGGCGGAGGTCTCAACGTACACGACCTTGGCCTCGCGCGCGTGCTGCATGCGGCGCATGGCCCGCATCACCTGGCCGTCCCACACCGGGTACGTCGGCGGGTGCCGCCAGCCGCCGGCCTTATTTTTCATACGCGCAGGGACGCCGGATTGTTAAAAGCCATTCAGTCCGCCCGCGTTTGCCGCCGCACCGCGACGGCTGACTGTTGGCCGGCCTGTCGGCAGGCAGCGCGCGGCCGACGGCAAGGTCAGAAGGTGGCGTCGCAGTCCCTGCACTGCGTCTCGGATGTGTACCCGCCGCAGTCGGTTTCAGGATAGTAGGTGCGCGTGTTTGTGGAGCTGCATTCGGGGCACTTTGAGCCGCAGTCGCAGGGTCCTGGCGAGCCGCATTCGGAGCATGACATGCCTTTGATTGGCGGGCGTCCAATTTATACCGCGCCGCCCACCGCGGGAGGAAGGCAGATTCACCCGACCTCCGGGCTTGCATCCGCGCATTCCTCATGCACGTCGCGGCGGGGCGTTCCCCTGGCGCACCGTACCCAGCGCCCGCACACCCTGCAGTACATCACGGGTCACACTCCCAGAAGGGCACCCAGAAGAACCCGCGCTTGCACCCGGGGCAGACTGCAAATTTCAAATACTTCACGTAGTCTCTCTCCAGTTGGCTGCTCTGCAGCTTGCGCCTGCAGGACACGCAGACCACCGGAACGACGGCCGGACCCGCCACGGAGAAATAGATGACCCTGAAGTGCGGACGCCGGCACTGCGGGCAGACGGCATGCTCTGACCTGTTGAGTCCCAGCAGTTCCCCCGCCCCGCAGGTCAGCCTGCAGAATGCGCACATGACCTGAACCATCAGGCCCCGTCCCCGCCCGGTCCGCACGCGGGACAGCTCCACGTCCGCACGATGCACCCGTGCTTCTCGACGTCCGTGGGGACCTGCGGTTCCATGCAGGACGGGCAGGGGTGGTTTGAGCGGCCGCGCTCGCGCTCGCAGCACGCGTGGGAGCAGAACCTGCCGGCAAACGGCCTCTTCCCGGCGGGCAGCGCGAAGCCGCACTCGGGGCACGAGTTTTTCCTGCCAGCGGTTTCTGCGACACCCGGCATCATGCGCCGGCAGCCTCCCGGTACGCGGCGTCCTCCCACTCCGGTATGATCCACGTGCCGGCCGGCACCTCCTCCCCAAAGTACACGCGCCGCCCTGTCACCTCTTCGCTCGCGTACGTCAACTTTTTGAACGGCACGGCGATGCGGACGTCCGACGCCCCGCCCCGCCCCTCGAGCGCGCGCAGCACGGCGCGCAGGGTGTCGCCGGTCTCCAGCACGTCGTCCACTACGAGTATGCGCCCGCCGTCCAGGCGGATGTCCGTTCCCTCCGCCACGCACGCGTCGCGCACTGCGTTCCCCCGCTCGTCGTACTTTGACGCCGTAATTCTAGCGAGCCCGGCCCGCGCGTGACACGAGGTGTTCACGCGCACCAACGCCATGTCCGCTGGGATGCGCCCCCCGCGCTCGACCGATACGACGACGTCCGGCTCCCAACCGTCGGCGAGCACCCTGTTCATCACTGCATGCATGAGCTCACCCACGTCCGCGTACGACCTGGTCTCACGCGCCATGACGGGCATTCATCCTATCACGTAAAAACTACCTTTCCGGCGGCGCTGGCAACAGTCAGTAGGCGCCGTCGCCCGCGCCCTCGCGCGCCGTCCATCCCTTTGCATGGTGCACCCGCTGCGCGTGCTCTGTCATCTCGTCGGGCGTGGCGGCCACGTAGCGGCGGCACTCCCAGCGGCCGCTGGCGCACACGTAGCTGCCGTCGTTGCGCAGCCTCACCCTGAGCATGCCGTCGGCGTTGAGCGCGTACTGGGACATCACGTCCGCCCCGCGTACGCACCGTCGGGCTTTTTGCGCATCCAGTCGCTGCCTTTGCTGCCGCCCTCCTCCACGCGCTCGCTCCCCGGGTCGTTCATCACGTCCTGGTGCGTCTTCGTGCAGCCGCAGTCCAGGCACCCGGTCCCGTGCCCCGACTCGTCGTCGTGCGACGTAGCCCAGTGGCCGCAGGCGCACTTGTATTTGGTCATGCCATCACCGTCCGCCCCAGTCCTTCCCGGTACCCTCCTTCCACTTGCGGCACGGGTAACAGACAGTGTTGCCGCTGTTTGTCAAAAAATTCTCACCGCACTGCTCGCACGTGGCGGCCTTTTTCCCACGGCCTGCCGGTATCGGCATCAGGGCTCGCCCCCATGCACTAGGATCACTCTCAGCAGCAGCGCCAACGAACGGAATGAAACGCGGCGCATTTAACCGCCGTACTAGAGGTTTGTCCAGCAGTCGCACTCCGACGGCACGGTCGACCGGTCGGCGTGCCCGCAGTCTTTGCACTTCTGTACGGTGACCTGCGTGCCGCACTGGGGGCACGGCTGCTTTTCATCGTGGATGCGCGGTCAGTGGCAGTTGCTGCACGAGGACGTAAGCGGCATATCCTGACTGCCACCCGGGAAATAAAAGGCCGTCAAACGTCCTCATTGCAGGCGGCGCTCCCGTCGCATGGGACATGCCGCACGTACTCATACTTCCAACCGCCCGTGGCTTGGACCGCAGTACCTCCCACCCCACTTCCGGTAGCAGTTGCCGCACATGGCGTCGCCACATCCGGCACAGTTCTCGTCGATGCCCTCGCCCATCGTCCCCTCCGGCAGGCCGCAGTCGGAGCATTTCTCGCTTGGCATCGGTCGCACAGCGCGCGGCGTCTTAAAAAGCGCGGGCCGCCGGATTCTGGGATGCTTTTACACGCGGCGGCGCATGTGGGGCATGCCGTCCGACCCGCCGTCCGTGTACATCAGCAAGGCCAGGAGGGCGGACGCGCTGGAGTTCTATCAGGTGGAAGCAAAGTGCTTCGAGATGGACGCCAACGACAGAGACACCACATACTACTGGACGCCCATACTGGAGCACGAATTTTGTTTGAAGGCAGTCACGGGGGACGCAAAAATTGTTGGCGGCGCGGTCACGATGCCCACGTACGACAAACGGTGGTATGTCAACTCGCTGTTCGTCCTGCCGGCATACCGGAGGTGCGGCGTCGCCCGCAAGATGATGGACATGGTGGTCGGCGAGGCGGAACAACGCGGATGCAGTATGGTGCTTGACGTAAAGACCGACCGGCCGCACCTGCTCAAGTTCTACGGCTCGCTGGGGTTTAGCACGTCGTACCGCTCGGTCGACCACTATCGCGACGGCGAGGACAGGTTCATTATGACCCGTCCCGCACCGGATTCGCGGTAATTTTTATTGGACGTCGGCGACTGCTCGCGGCATGGCAGAAGAGGAAGAAGTACGGGACGCGGCGCCCGACATGGAGGAGTGGCGCCGCATGGCAAGCAGTATGATACGCGAGAACAGGGCGGTCTTCGACGAGCTGGTGGACAGGTGATGCTTGTCCCCACTGCCGCCCACCTGCTGGCGGCCCACGTTGAGATACAGAGGGCGTACCCCGCGGTGCCCGGCGGACTCGCCGACACCAGCAGGCTTGCCTCCATAGCGGAGCGGCCGTTCCGCGCGACGTACGGTCAGCGAAGGTACGTCACGATTTACGAACAGGCGGCCTGCCTCATGGAAGGCATGATCAGGTTCCACCCGTTTCCAGACGGCAACAAGCGCACCGCCCTGCTGGTCGCATCACTTTTCCTTCGCGCCAACGGCATCCGCCTGGCAATCGGCACGGACGCGGTGGACTTTGTCGTGGGCGTGGCCAGGAGCGGCGCCGGTACGGAGGACGAAATTTCCGAAATTATGCACCACATGGCCGACTGGCTCAAGACGCGCAGCACGGCCGCATGACGCCGCACGCGTAAGGATCCGTCAGTGGGCGGCGCCCGGCCCGTGCTCAAAGAGATTGCGCGCGGCGTCCGCGACGGCGCTGCCACCGTCCCCGCCAGCCCTCAGCAGCCCCTGCCACACGTTCAGCCGCCCCAGAAACTCGTCAATGTAGTCCCGGGTGCGCGCCTTGAACACCTGCATGGTGTCCCCCTCGCTCGACGCCAGTATGACGGCCTGTTCCACCAGTACGCCGGACATCTCATAGTACATGGCCATGTAGGCGGCGGCCTGCAGGTAATAGTCGTGCACCCACCCGGGCTTTTGCGGCCCGCGCTTTGTCTTGTAGTCGATTATGCTGAGCACGCCGTCGTACTCCGCTATGCAGTCCGACGTGCCTGCAAGCTGCAGGTTGTCCGAGTGCAGTATGAGTTCGGTCCCGCGCACCATGTCAATGCGGTCCAGATGCGGCAGGAAGTTCTCGTGGTGCGCCCTGGCCATCAGCTTGAACGGCTCGTCCGACTCGTCCGGCACCATCCCGCGCACATAGTACTCGTTGAGCTGGTGCGCCTGCGTGCCGATCACTGCAGCCTCGCGCGTGATGTGGTCGGCCACATCGTACCCGACCCTACGCCTCCAGTCCTCCAGGCCGCGCGCGTCCTCCTCCGATTTGGTCGCGCCGAGTACCGTCGTGACGGAGGCGTACGCCCTTCCCTCCGGCGTCACGTACCTGTGCCCCGGGGTCATGCGGGCGGGCGCCCCGCGTATGCCGCTGGGAACATACGTGAACCTGCGGCGGGTTCTGGCCGGTTCTCCTCCTCCCCCCTCCGTCCCGGGCGCGTGGTCCGGCCCGACACCGCCGTACATCTTGGGTATCGGCAGGCGGCCGCCTGACGACGCGTCAAGCCACACGGCGCCCTCCGGCGCCCTCTCGAGCATCATGCCTTTTTGGACGCCCCCTTGGCGCGTATCTTCGTACTGTATGCCGGCTGCACCTCGTGGCACTTGGTGCACATCCATAACTCCACGCCGACTGACTGCACGTGCCCGCACGCGCGGCACGTGAGCAGCCTTTTGCCCCTCGTGTCTGTATGGCGCACCGCCCGCTCGTCCACAAGCTGCCGCTTCTTGCACGCGCCGCAGTGCCACACCTCGTCGGACTTGACGCACTGCACGTGGCCGCAGTACTCGCAGGCGAGATATTTTTTTTCCATATTTTTTCTATATGTTTTCTATAACTTAAGTGTGAGGGAGGCTTCCGGGCGTCAAAGGCGTCCGAAAATTCCTACTAATTGATTAAGCGGAAACAATTCTTTCCGCTTAATCGATTAACAGGAATATTTGGGGCGGACGGCATGCCCGGGGGGCTGGAACCGGCGCGCGTGGGTTTCATGACGCGGACAGGAAAAAAAAAGGGGGGGGGGGTCGGTCGGTCAGTTTGCGACCGGCAGCGGCACGGCCATGCCGCGTCCCGCCTCCGCGCACTTGGCGGCGTCCTCCAGTATGCGCTCTATGGCCTCACACGTGCGGTCAAGCACCTTCAGGCACTGCCTGCCCAGCTTCTCGCCGTCCGCCACGTCGCATCCCGCATACTGCGACACGTACATGGCGGTCCACGCGGACACGTCCACGCCGTACATGTGCGCCAAGGCGCACGCCCCGAGCTGCGCGACCGTCTCCTGCACGGGGTCCTGCCCGTTCCTACGGTCCTCGCGGTCCCTGAGGTCGTACCAGTGCACCAGCTCGTGCAGGTACACGTCGGGAGACTCGCTGCTGAGCGTCATGTGCCCGCTCTTCACGTCGATGGCGCCGTACTCACCCGCGTGCGTGTTCATGTAGCGCACGTCGATGCCGTTGTACTCGGCCAGCCCGAACAGCGGGGGCAGTTCCCGGGGCTCGTACTCCTGCAACGGAGCGCCCTCCGTGTCCTCGTAGCGGAACACCGGGACCGCGCGGAAGCCGACCATGATCTTGCGGTCTTCCTCCTCCTCCCCGTCCCTCTTGTTCGCGTTCACGAGCAGCGGGGCCAGGATATACAGGGACTTCGCCCCCCTGCGGACGTGCCGCCCTACTTTCTCCCACTGCCTGTAGCCGCGCGCATCCGCGGTGCCTGAAAGCGCCACCAGTATGCGGTTGCAGCGGCTCCACTTCGACGACGGGACGTCGCCGGCCTGGATGTACGACTTTGCGATCGCCGCGGGCAGGTCGCCGGACGCCATGCGCCCGACAAGCCCCTCCAGGACTGTTTTTGCCGTTGATGAATTTCTTGACATGATATGGTTACGGACTATTAATATTTAATAGTTTATCTGATTTTATCAGATTAAGTTTGATGCCGTCCGATACTTTTCCGCTGGTTTGGTGCTTAAACCCATGCGGTATGGGTGGGGGTATGGGTGTTGGGACGGGCGCCGGTTCCGCGGGCGGCGGGAGGCGCAACGGCAGGAGGGGCGGCAAGAAAAAGAAGAAGGGACAGGGCGGTGTCTCCGTGGGCTCCGTGCAGGGCGGCGGCCGCACGGTGCGCATACTGATGAAGTACGGGGCGGTGCGCAAGGCCCACGACTGGTTTGCCGAGAGGATCGCGGCCGACGTGCCGGTGGCGGGCGTGGCGGTGAGCCCGCGCGTAAAGGCGGCGGAGGCCGTCGGGCAGGTGGCATACGCCGCGCCGCCGTCCGTGGCGGCCGCGGTGCTGCTGTTCCTCATAGTGGGAAGCCCGCTGGCGCTCGCGTGCATGGCGGCCCCCGCCCTCGTATACTTTGCAAGGTTGTACGGGCTGCGCGACAAGATACGCAGGCGGGCGCAGGACGTGGAGTCCGAACTGTTCTTCTTCGTCATTTTTTGCGACATCATGGAAAAGACCGGCCGCGGGCTGTTCGGGGCGTTTGAGGCGGTGAGGGACGCCGGTTCGGGGGCCGCTGCCGCCGGCGGCGAAGACCCCGGCGGCAAAAAGGGCAGGAACCTGTTCCCCGCGCTCCACCGCGAGGCCCTGATCATACGCAGGGAGATGGAGGTGTTCATGAGGTCGTTTGGGGACATGCTCCACGAGCTTGGATACATGCACCCCAGCACGGAGTTCCGCGACTTTCTGCGCGGGTATGCGGTCTCGCAGAACACGGGGGGCGTCGGCACGGCCGCCTACCTGTCAGAAAAGCTCCGGGAGTACCACGTGGCCGCCAAGATGCGCATGGAGTCCTACGTGTCCACCGCGGAGATGCTGGCGACCGTGGGCTCGTTCGGCCTGGTGATGTTCCCCATGTTCGTGGTGGTGGGCGGCATCATGATCGACGGCAGCACGCTGCTGTTCATGTGCGCCTTTGGCATCATGCTCATACCCATCATAATCCTGATGCTGATCAAGAAGGCGTCGGCCGCCAGCCCGGTGCCCGCGCCGTCGGTGAAGCTGGACAGGCGCCCGCTGATTGCGGCCGGCGCGGCGGGCGCCGCGTGCGCCGTACTGCAGATGGAGTGGTGGGAGTGCGTGGCCATACCGCTGATCGTGTGGTCCATTGCAAACCACGTCGCCAGCAGGCGGCTCATCGCGGGCGCGGCGGGGCTGGAAAAGTCAATCCCGGCGTGGATCCGCGACATCGGGCAGAAGACAAGGTCAAACCCGAGCTTCTTCGCGGCGTTCAAGGCGACGGAGGGCACGGGCGCGTACACGAAGCAGTTCAACTCCGTATTACGCGCCATCAAGTCGCAGGTGTCGCTGGGCGTCACGATGTCGCAGGCCATGCAGGACGCCCGCACGGGCTCGTGGCTCGCGGACTGTGTGATGCGGCTCATGTCCCACGCGTCAAAGAGCGGGTCCGTCACGCCGGCCGTATTGGAGAGGCTGGCGCTGTTCGCCTCGCAGTACCTGGAGACCAAGCAGGAGATGGCGAGCAAGACCGTAAACTCGCTGATGACCGGGTACATGGGGTCGATAATAGTGGTCATGATGCTGCTGATGATACCGAGCATGTCGTTTGACCAGTTCGGCGCCTACGAGGAAATTCTGCAGACCGGTGCGTCCGGCGTCAACCTCACGGACCCCACGTACGACCCCGGCTCGCTGGTTGCGGATTTGAACCTGGTGCTCGTGGTGGTGGGCGGTTTCTGCTCCATGATGCTGGTGACGCAGATAAGGTACAGCACGGTGCTGTACTCGCTGCACACCGGCGCGCTGCTCACGGCCATCACGGCGCTGTTCCTCTATGACAAGTACGTGGGCGTCTCGCTCGGGTGATGGCCGCGTGCAGGCGCCCATCTTGTTGTCCCGCATGCTCGCGGCCGCCGGCGGCATAGGCGCGGCCGCCATCGCACTGTGCATCGTTGCCGTCGTCTTCATGGCCGTGTTCGGAGACACGCGCGAGGCGTCGGCCGACCACGAGTCCACGGAATGCATACTGCGCGTGAGCGGCTCGACGCACCCCGTAACATACTTGGGCGAGGAGCGGAGGAACCCCGACGGCACGTACTACCCGGGGGACGCCTTCTACTACGTGTTCCGGTGGTCCGAGCAGTCCGACGACCCCGCGGGCTGCGCCGTACGCGCCCCGTTGCTCGAGACGAGCCGCCTGCACCTTGACCACCGCGCCGTGTGGGTTGATGCGAACGGCCACGAGAACAGGCGCGCCCCCCTGACGCACCAGGACCTCGACCCGTCCGTCGCGTTCCTGAGCAGCACTGACTTTTACGCGGGCAGGCTGGCGGCCGAGTGCAGGGAGACGTTTTCAAAGCCCGGCGAGTCGCATACGTGGAAGCGCGAACTGTGGACCGTATATGACAGGGTATTCCTCACGAAGGTGGGCGACGACAGGCTGACCGACTTTGAAAAGACGCTAAAGTCCAAGGGCTACCGCGGGGAGCCCGCGTGGACGTGGTGGACGGAGAGGATGCCGAGGCCCGGGAGCGCCGTCGACCACCTGCTGTTTTGCCCGTGGCAGAAGTACTTTGGAAGCAACGTCAAAGGCGGCATCATACCGGACGAGCAGAAGCTGAACGTCACGGGGATCGAGCTGACCGGCGCCCCCCCGCACATGGAGCGCTACGGCGGCAGCAGCAGTGACATATTCTACGCCACGACGCACGGCTGGGGGATAACTGCGGGCGGCAACGCGTCACACGCCCATCTCATAACGACGCCGGCGGATCCGGACAGCGCGGCGTGGCTCGAGGAGCGCGTGCGCGAGTGCGACGGGCTGCCAGCCAGGTCGGGCTGCGTGTACGGGACGGCCGAGGTAAGGGGCAACAGCGGCGTGTGCGCCTCGGAGGTCGTGGGCGCGTACGACGCCGCGCTGGACGCGTGGCACAAGCGGCTGCCGCCGTACGATACCGTGGACGAGCACGGGAACCGTGAAAAGCCCCCGCCCCCTCCGGGGTACCCCGCCTCGTCGTGGGAGCACTGGCTGTCCAACCGCACGCACTACCGCGCGCACGCCTTCGACCTGCATGCCGTGCCGCCGGGCATGCACTCGGAGGCGTATCAGGTGCCGCCGGGCGGCGATGTGTGCGCAAGGCCGGCGACGGACGGCGCCAAGCTGGATCTCACGGTGTCCGGCTCGTACTGGACGTCGCAGCACATACACAACAACATACCGGTGAGGGGCGTCAAGGAGGTGAACCTCGACCGCGGGCCGCCTCTGCAGGACGGCGAGCTGCTCATCATACTGACAAAGCCGCCGCTCCACCACCGGGAGGGGTACGGCGCCAAGAACATGGACGGCACGTACTACCACGACGACCCCGCGTACATACGGCACGAGCCGTCATGGGAGTGGAGGGAGCACCGGAGCGCGCACATCAACTTTACGACGAACAGGCTACCGCCGTCAGCCCTACCGGCGGTCGACGAGTTCGACTGCATTACGACGCCGGAGGAGAGGGGGAACGACACCTCGTCGCCCGTATGGCTGCGGGCCTCCGTGCCGTCGTGCGTGCACGAGGCCGGCGTGGAGTCGCCCCCGTGGCTGCGCGAACAGCTGGGGTTCGTCAACGGGGACGGCCTGACCATACGCGTTGCCGACGCGTCGCGCGCGTTCGGGACGTACGGCTTTGCGTACAACATGACCGCGTTCAACTTGGGCAAGGAGGCTGCATATGCAGAAAACTCTACTGACATCGAGATCGTCCCGTACGAGCCGGTCTACGAGTCCGTCTACTCGTACCCCGTGCTCGCCGACGCGCAGGAGTACGCCTTTGACGACAGGCGCGGCATCGTCGTAAAGTACGCGGGCAGCCTGCAGGACGGGCAGGTGCACGAGCAGAGGAGGTCGTTTGTCAACTGGTGGAACGCGTCTGGCGGCGGGCACAATCCCTTCGGGTACACCGAGTTCGACCAGGAGCACGTGCTGTCAGGCGGGCGCAGCGCGCCGCCCGGCGCGGAGCCGCCGGTACTGGAGTACAATTACAACGGCGCGCAGTCTGCGATGTTCACCAGCGCGGGGTACGGCGTGCTGCACATGGAGTGGCCCGTTTCGGAGCACGTCTTTGCGGAGATGGTCGACGAGCGCACTAACCGCACCGCCCGCGGGGCGAACTTTGCCAACATAACGGCGCAGTCAGAGTTCCAGAGCGTGGAGTTCGCCGGGCATCAGAACGTCCCGCTCTTTTCGGACGCCATGCGCTACCCGGAGATGCCGTTTGCCAAGCAGGTAGTGGTGAAGTCGGTCGACCAGCAGGGAAACATACAGTACGGCGACGCGCTTACCCTGCGCGTCACGCCTTACGGCGGCATCGCCGAGGACCAGGCCGACACCGAGGACACGTGGTGGGAATCATCGGGCGGGTGGCTTGACTGGCTGCTGGGACCTGGTGATAATAGCACGTCGACGACTGCCGGCAACGCGTCGTCCCGGCAGGAGCAGGACCCGCAGCTGGAACAGGAGGTGCTGGAGGGATCCGAGTTTCTCACGGACTACATGCGCGACAAGATAATGCACGACACCGGCGGCGACCTCGTTATCGTGGAGTCCGCGCTCAACGATACCCATAGCATGACGCAGGAGTGGGCCGGGCGCGGGCAGATAGACGCCACCGTGCTGCGCACGTCGGCGTACTTTGCCGACATAGCCGTGCAGAACGACACGCTGGCGACCATGCTCCCCGCGGGGCCTGCCATTCCCGGTACCGGGGCAGCTGCCGAACCGCTCCCCCTGCCAGACCTCGACGACCTGTTTGGCAGGCTTGCCGGCGAGCCCGAAAAACTGCGCATGGCTGTGCCGCTTGACGTCGGGCTGTCCGCACTGCCGCCCACCTCCGTATACATATCGGTGAACGGCGGGCCGGAGCGGGCGTTCCACCACAAGTACTACGCGTTCGGCGGATCCGAGACCGTGTCGATCAACATACAGACGGACAACGTGCTGGACGCGGAGCGCGTCGGCACGAACGGCACGGGATTGGTGGTGCAGCAGCCCGACAACTTTGGGGCGATCACGGGGCTGCAGGTCAACGGCACCGACCGGCATGTGCCCTGCGCCGCCGGCTGCACCCTCGAGGTTCCGTACAACGAGACCGTGTCCGTTACGGCGTACAACGAGTGGGGCGGCGAGGCGCACGCCGTGGTGCCGCCCGACCTGCTGCCCGCCGCCGCGCCGGTGGCGGAGGACGCGGACTGGCGCATATTCGCCGGCATGGCCGTGGTGCTCGTTCTGGGCGCGTACATAATGAAGAAGTTCTTCGGCCGGGGCATGTTCGACAGGTGATCACGCGGCGGGCCGTCTCTTGCGGTCGCGCTTCAGCGCGCCCGGCACCAGGTACGCCCCGCACTTCCTGCAGTACACCCTGCCGGCCTTTGCGGTGTCGGGGCGCGGGTACATGCGGGTATCACACTTTTTGCACATGTATCCCTGGCGCACGGTGGGCTCAAAGTGCTCCGGCCTGGCCGTCTTGCACTTGGGGCACATGGTACGGGTTGTCCGCCGGGCGGACCTGTCGCGCCAGACGTGCCCGCAGTTGAGGCATTTGGTCGCCGGCACGTCGATCTGCACGATGCGGTTCCCGTGGGGACGCCTGACTGGCATGTTCTTTGTGGCCATTTCTGTCATTTCACACCCCCTGCATCCATTTTTACCTTTTCCCCGCGGCCGTCAGGCGCGCCTGCGTCGTCGGCCGCAGTGACGTCGCCGTCACTGTCTGCACTGTCGTCGACTTTGCCGGCTTTGTTTGTACCATATGCGTCCTCGTGGGCCGCCAATCCCGTCCCGCCGAGCTTGCCGTACTGCACGAACGGCACGTCTGTCTCGTACGCGTCCGGCCGGTCGCACTGGTCGGCCCACTGCTTTGTGATGTGGCACTCGGGCCGCCGGCAGTGTGCGGACTTCAGTCCGTCCGTGTGGCCGCCGTCTATGCGCGGGTCAGACGACCAGTCGTGTCCGTCGTCCACTATGCAGCCGGGCTCGGCCGGGTGCGCGCATTCCGTGAGGCTGTACAGCCTAAAGTCGTTCTCGACGGCGCGTATCTTGTTCGCGCTGAGCAACTCGCGGATGTCGCGGGCCTGGCGCAGCTCCTCTGCTGCCGGCAGCAGGCGCCGCGGCACCTCGTGCAGCCCGGCGTTCACGTAGCGCGTGCTGTCTGCAGGCGCGCCTGCAGGCGGCTCCCAGGAGCGCATGGCCCGGCGCGCCGCGGCAAACTCGGAGTCGCCCGGGGGGACGTCCAGCAGGAGGAGTCGCCCGGACTGGTCGGATATGAGAGGCACGTGCGCGGAGGGGGCGGGGCCGTCGTTGTTCATCACAATCACGCCCCCCTTCCCCCGGCGCGCCCCCCGGCTTCGGCGGCAAAGCGCCTGCATCCGCACCTTTCCCCCGCGCCCGCGTGCCCGGATCCGGCCGCAATGTGGCCGCACCTGCCGGAGCCGCTGACGTGCACGTCGCGGCGGTGGGGACACTGGGCGCACCTGTCGGACATTCTCAGGACGGCGGCGGCCGCGGCGGGCAGCCTGGAGCCGCTTCCCTTCCTCCTCCTCCTAGTTCGGCCGGACTTGACGCATTTCAACTCGTACTTGTCCCCCTTGCCGCTGCGGTTGTCGCCGGCGTCCGCGAGCGCGTACATGCGGAGGTCCGCGCCGTTGCACCACATGCAGTGCACGAGGCCGCGCATGGACGCGGGGTGGGCTGGCAGGACGCCGGCGTCGCGGCCGCAGTTGCGGCAGCGCAGGAGGACTATCACGGATGCCGCCCCCCGTCTGCGGCCGGCCTGCTTGCCGCTAGGCAATTTCCTTCCTCCGCATCTCATTGGCAATCCGGTCCTCCAACGCGACTCCGTTCTTGTCGCAGTCTTCACTGCTGATTAGCACGTAGGGCACTTCCAACCAGTCGTAGACCGGATGGGAGTCAAAGTCGGCGCGCTTCCCGGAGCCGACGACCTCCACGATAACCCGGAGCTGCCCGTACTTGTTAAAGCACGTAACGCCGGTCCGCGCGGATACCCGCCACCGCCTTCGCATGTGTCCGTACACCCGGTCTGTCGCAAAGCAGTGCTTGTCGATGTCGGGTTTTTTCTTCGCCATCAGGTACTGGCCGGCCTTGCACTGGTAACCCAGGGACTCCATGATCTTCATGATCCTGCGGCGGCAGGCGGGGTCCGTCCCTTTGTCTGGATACTGGGCGAGGCGGGCGCGCGGCTCCGCAAGCTTTGTGTTGTCGCGGGTCATGCTCCTTCCGCCTCCAGTCCAGGTTCCTGCACGCGTCCAGGCGCCGGAGCGCCGCCGTCCTCCAGTTTGAACGAAAACCTGCCGTGCTTGGAGAGCACGTGGTCGGACACCTCCTGCAGGTCGACCGTGAGCGTCTGGCCGCACTCGCAGTCAAAGACAAAGTCGCGGTACGGCCTGTTCTCAAGGTAGCGCACCTTGATTACGGGCGGACGGCGCGCCAGCAGCCCCCTTGCCATGCGCAGCAGCACGTGCGGTGCCTCGCCCCGCGTAATGGGGAACCCGACTCCCGTGATGATGCGCCTTGTAGCCATCAGGCCGCGACCTCCCTGGGCATGTGCAATCCGGGCTCCTGCGCGTGCTCCCGCATGTCGGCGAACCTGGAGCCGCACTTGCGGCAGTACCGGGCGCCTGGAACGTACGCGGGACCGCTGTTGCCAAGCGCGATGCGGCCGCCACAGTCCGGGCATCCTGGGTATGCGCTTAGGCCCATGAAGCAGTCGCCGCATTTGTCCGCGCCCTCTGGTAGCGGCAGGCTGACATTCTGGTCCGTGGCCTCCACGTACGCGCCGCTGATGCAGTAGCGCCGGCGGCGGCCGTCCGGCCCGTCAGAGTGAATCAGTTCGCGCTCTAGCGTGCGGGGCATCAGGCGAACACCTCCGGGTGCGCGCCATTGACATGGCAGGCGAACTCCAAGAACGAGTCGTACCGGCTGCCGCACTTTACGCACTGCAACACGGAGACGGTTCGGCTTGCCCGCTCGCACGCGGCCGCCTTTTCGGGGTCGGCAACCAGATCGGCCGCCACCGATGACGACGGTCCGGGCATGAACCGCCCGGGCTTCTGCTCGCTCAGGCGCATATCGGCAAACCGGCTGCCGCAATTAGTGCAGGCGCACCTGCCAGGCACCGTCCGGCCGTCCGGCGATATTGTACCGCCGCAGTCGGGGCACGGCGGGTACGAGCCGTCGGGTATGTGCAGGGAAATATTGTTCTCACTGCACTTGACGCGGTAGTGGCCGATCACGTAGGCGGGCGTGCCGTCAACCAAGAAGCGCTGCTCGCGCTCCAGTATGTCGGGCATCAGTCAAACGGCCTCCCGCAGTTCTGGCACTCCTGAGGGCCTTCTATCTGCCCGCCATGCGGGGTCCACGCCCCACACTCGAGGCATTCAGTGATCATCAGGCACCGGCCTCCTTGATCGGCATGTTCTGTCCCGGCGTCTGCGCGTGATAACGCAGGTCGGCAAACTGCGAACCGCACTCCTTGCACGCGCGAGAACCCGGTACGTGCCCCGCCTCGTTCCAGACGACTATGCCGCCGCAGTCCGGGCAGTCCGGGTACGTGCCGTCGTCCGCCGCGCCTGGGCGCACGCCCACCGAGATATTGTTGCCGTCGGCCTCCACGTACTCGTCGCCGATCCTGTACACGACAGTACCGTCGGCCAGTATGCTCTCCTCGCGCTCCATGAGAGCCATCAATCGGGCACCTCCGGGTGCTTGTCGCGCACGTGCGCAAAGGCCGAGTCGTATGACGTGAGGACGAGGCCGCACAGGGTGCACCGCACCGGGCACAATTCACAGATGTGCATCCCAGTATCGTACTCAGGCATTCAGGCCGCCACCTCCACCACGGCCCTTACGCCGTGTTTGTCCTCCGCGTGCCGTATCATGCGGTCCAAGTGGTGCGACCCCTCGGGGCACCTGCTGCACTTGTAGTACGTCTCGCCGTCCAGGCCGTCCGTGTCCACCATGCGGGTGAACGTCTCCGTGAGTGTGATGAGTGGGGGCATCATGACCGCTCCCCCTTCCGTTGTGAGATCTTTTTCACGAACGCGGGTAGCGCGTCCCGCAGGTTGTAAAAGCACTCCATACACAGCGTGTACTCTACGTTCCAGTGGGCGTTCAGCGGGTCCAGCCTGCGCAGGGACAGGACGTTCTCATACTTGGTCTTGTATATGCCCTCGCCGCACCGGCTGCATTTCTTGAACCCATGACCGTCGGACATCAGGTTTCGCCCCCTTTGCTCCCGATCTTCGCCTGCCCGTGCATCCGGCGGGCCTCGTTGCGCGCCTCCTTGACGGCCTTGTGCATCCTGTCGTACGTCTTGCGTTCGGCGCCATTGGCGTCGTGATTGCGCGTCCAGTCTATGACGTCCAGTGCCCGGTCCAGTTCGTTGACCAGCAGCCTGAGCTTGATTACCTCCTTCTGCTTGGGAGTCAGGGCGTCATGGAACGCATGCTTTGCGAGGTTCTTCTCGGGTGGGTTGCCGTACAGCAAATCCTGTATGAGTTCGCCAAGGTCGGTGTGGGGCGTGGCGGCGTTGTCCCTAGACATCAGCGGCCTCCTCCCAGCATTCAGTTCCGGCGAACGTGTTGCGCCGCGGAACGACATGTGCATGACACGCGGGACAGGACAGTGTCGTGGTGCCGGACGCTGATATTGGCTGCACGTTCCTTTTACATGAAAAACAATAAAAGACGACGGCCCGGCCGACCGGCGCTTTCATGTTGAGCCGCAGTATTTTGGGCGAACTCAATCCCCGACCACCCCCGCGCACACCTGCTTCTCGACCTCCGCGTGGTTCTTGCGGAAGTGCTCGACCAGCTGGTCCCCGACATACTTGCCGCGCTTGTTGGATGCCACGACGTCGTAGGTTTCTGCAAGGTAGTTGCAGACGGCGCACGGCATCATGTTGGCGACGTACTTTATGCCCTGGAACGACAAATGTGGCATCAGGCGGACACCTCCCCGCGCATGCGGGCCTCCTGCACCAGGTATCCCGCGGAAAACTCCGACAACGGCGTGAACTCCACGCACGGGTCGAACAGCTGGGACGGCCTGGTCACTTGGTACAGCGTGTACACTCCACCCGGGTCGGCCGACTCCCTGTTCTCCACGGCGTGCTCCCTGGCCGCGTGGAAGGCCCCGGCCAGTGCCAGATCGAACCCGCCGTCAAACGCGCGCCACGTGCCGTCGGGACACAGCAGCATGTGCCCCTTGGACAGCGGGTGGCCTGCCGGAAGCGCGACTTGCATCAGTCTACGTTCCTCCCCTTCAGTTGTTCCGCGAGCAGCCCGTAGATCTCCTCATCGCGCCCGCGGCACCGGTCAAAGAGTCCGGAGTTCTCGCCGACCGGGTACCGCCCGAAGACGTTCACGAACCGGCGTTTGCGGGTTATCCAGACCTTGCTGAATGTGGCGCCAAACGCCGCCTCCATGGCCTTGTGCAGTGTGCCGTTTTTTTCGGCCCGCTCTGCCGCGGCTATCAGGGCGTCGTCCCCGCCGATCGGCATGGGGACGTTGTGGTAGCAGTGGCGCACGCGTCCTGACATCAGGCCGCGACCTCCACCTTCTCCAGAGCCGCGAGTTCGGCGTCCACGTCGTACTTGTCGCCACAGTAGCGGCACCTCAGCGGCCCGTGTTTGTCGCACCGCTTGACCTTTGTGGCTTTTCTGCCGCACTCGACCGCCTCAATCACCACGTACCCGCCGAGGTCGTTGACCCCCTTGCCGGTCATGTGCCTGTAGTCGTGGCGTCCGTCGTGTTCGTGGTCGATCTTGCAGTGTTCCGGTCCGCCCGGCCTGCTTACGGCGCATGCGTAGTATTCGAGATCATCCCAGGCATGCCGTATCAGGACGATGTTGTCGAGTGCAGCCCACGGGCCCAGCAGCCTCTCGCGTTCCGCCTGGTCTTCCACAATGTAGCCGCCCATCAGGCGCTCACCCTCACTACGAGCGGAGGCAGTCCGTCCATGCGTACCACGAATGAAAAAACAGGGTACCCGCGGACGGACTTGTTGGCCGCGCCTGGCGGCGCGGACTTTGCTGAATCTACCATGCTTCATATTATAACCTATTGTTTATAAATGTTAGGTTATTGCTTTTTGCACCTGTTCGGCAGGCCCATCTTCAGTCCAAAAAACGCCGCGTTTTCCGTGCCTGAAATGCCGGTGGACTGTTAATGGGCCCGCTTTTGTGGGGTGTGGGGAATCTGGCATATCGATAGTGACTTGCCATGTCAAGTATCGATAGTGAATACCGATACTGAGCATCGGTACTTGCATGCCCCTAATTGCAGGCAGCCGGGTCTGCCGCGCGGTCACGGCCGCACGGGCGGAGGGATTGGAAACCGCCTCGCGTGCAGGACCATGTGTCCCCGCTGGATGCCGTCGGTTACGAGGGCGCGCAACGCGGAAAAGTTCTGACACAGCCCGACGGCGGCCATTATCTGGGCCAGTTCCCCGGCCGTCGGGGAGCCGAGAATATCATGGAGGCACGCGGCCGCCACGGGGTGGCGCGTGGTGAGCCCGCCCACGGTGCCGACCGCAAGCGGCACGGACAGGCTGCCGTGCAGCCTGCCGTCCCTGACCTCCCAGGCGGACAGCGGGCCGTACGTTCCTTTCCCTGGCTCGGTCGACGCGTACGCGTGCGCCCCAGCCTCTATGGCGCGGGTGTCCTGCCCGGTCGCCAGGGCCACGGCCGTGATGCCGTTCATGATCCCCTTGTTGTGCGTGACGGCCCTGGACACGTCGAGGCGGGCGAACCTGCAGGCGTTCACCACGTTTGCGGCCACGTCCTGTGGGACGTCAAAAACTGATTCGGCGTACGCCACGCGTTGCATGTGGTTTGACAGTATGCGCAACAGTGCGGTGCCCCCTGTGGCGTCCTCTATCAATGGGGCCACGCCCTCGCACGCCGTGTTGACGGAGTTGGCTCCCATCGCGTCGACAGTATTGACGTAGAACGCCACCCTGAGCATGTCCTCCGCAAGCATTGCGTATGACAGGCCGTTCTCCGGCCAGTCCTCGTCCACGCGCATGCGTGCAGACGGCAGGGATTTGTTGGCCGCGTCTATGATCTCCCTCCTCCTGTCCTTCAATGATTCCAGGGCGTTGCTGTCAGGGTTCATCACCAGTACCTGCCCGGCGACGCGCGGCTCTGACGAGCTTGCGTTCAGGTCGATGGCGGCCTTTGCGCCCGCGCCGGCGGCCGCTATCACGGACGGTTCCTCCGTGGCCATCGGGACGCCGGCGTACGGGCGGCCGTTGATCACAAAGTGCTCCGCCACACCGAGCGGCACGCCGTACGCGCCCACCGCATTCTCCACCAGTACGTCGGCATCCGTCGCGGACATGCCGCCGGCCGACAGGTAGGCGGCGGCGTCACTGCCCAGTTCCGGGGCGACCCGTGCAAGCCGCTCGTGTGGCTTCATGTCGCGGAGCTTTGGTGGCATGACATGACGTATGCCCCGTGTTTCATATAAAATGAGGCGCGGTGTTTTATGCAGTACGTATTACTGCCGGTGTTGGATGAAAGCACAAAGCCGGAGGCGGGTTGGGCGCGCCGTCTGGCGGCACACATGTGGACATCGGTAAGGAACGACCTGACGTTCCTGTTTTATTGCAAGACCTGGAAGAGGAATCACGCAGTGGACAAGACGGTGGTGGACAGGCTGTTTGCAAACTGGCTGAACGACGGAGAGAATGACTTTGTCGAGACCGAGTGTCTGCGGTGCCATAGCCCCGTCTACGTATGCTCGGACCCCGACGACCCGGCGTATTATCTGGTATCGGAAGCCCCGTACTTGTTCGGGTACTGACAGGCCGGGTCCGGGACTGGCAGTGCGGGCGCCCTACCACATGCTGTTCATGCAGCTGTTACAGATCCCCTCGAAGCATCCCCCGCGCTCGCGGCCCTCTGACATCTCGGCGTCGGCGCGCTCCTTGTTGCACGACGTACATACAGGCATGCCCGGCATGATGCGTGACGGATAAAAGGGCGGGACGGATCCATTCCATCCTGCATGCATCCGATTAACACAATCCGCCGAAAAATTCAATCCGCTAAAAAACGTCAACAAACGTGACGACCGATGCCGGACTCGGGGGACCCGGCGGTTTCAGTCATGTGTCAGCCTTGAAATGATCGTCGACCCTGGCCCGTATGCGGTCAAAGTCGTCCGCCCCGTATATGGATCCGTCTTGGAACACCACGCCCAACTGGTTCTCGTACTTGGCGTGCTCGTCGTCGTCCCTCACGGTCAGGTATATGCCGTGCTCCCTGATCAGCTTCAGTCTGCCGCGCTTGGACTGTTTCGAGCGGTCGCTCCGGGGGTCCTTATACACGTCCCGGGTCTCGCCGTTGACGTCGGCCCAGTTGCACTTGATGGCGAATTTCTGCGTGTCGCGGTTGCAGTCCTGCAGAAGTCCGCCGCCGCTGCCGAACACGAGGTTGTCCGCGGACCACCCCTCGTCCATTATGCGCTTGATTATCTTGGGCAGCGTGCGGTATGATATGCCGTCGCCCTGCAGTATGCTGACGTGCCCCAGCACCTTGTATCCCTTGCCGTTCACCGTATATCCGAACGCCTCGGACAGAGCCTCAAGGCAGGACAGTATGCCGGCGGCTGGCTCCCCGGAGTCCGGCCTGATGACCAGGTTTCTTGACGTGTTCTCTGTTATCTCCTTATGCAGCTTCCTTCCGTATATCTCCCTGCAGGCGTTCGTTATGTCCCACGAGTCGCTTACGATGCTGACCGTGCCCGTTGGGAACTGGCTGAGTATGTGGCGGTACGCCTCGTGTTCGCCGTCCCTGCCCCACATTGTAACCGTGGAATGCTCGGCAGCCGGGACAGACTCGCCGACCGGGACGGACGCGCCGTAGTGCTTGGACGCGAACCGCATGCCAGCGATGTTGTCAGAGCCGCGGAAGTTCAGCAGGTGAGCCGCGCCGCCGATGCCGGCCGACTCGAGCGACGAGCTGCCGCGGAAGCCGAAATCATGCAGCATGTGGGGCAGCCTGCCCGGGGTGCCGGACCTTTCCAGCGCCGCGTGCAGCGCCTTGCGCTGGTAGTACGATATGGTCGCGACGGTGCTGGGGTACCAGACCTGCAGCAGCAGCGTCTCCACGTGGTTTGTCAACCACGGCACTTCGGGGTCGGTGTTCTCCACGGTCAGCATTACGTCGCTGGTCGGTATGACGCTGCCCTCCGGCACGGCCCGTATGAGCAGTGGCAGCCTGCCGTCATGCACCGACAGTATACGCTCCCAACCCGCGCGGTTGAAGACGCCGGCGCCCATGTGGGACTCGACCAGCGCCTCGGCCTCGTCTATCTTTTCTCGCGTGACCACGGCACCCGCAAGGTGCTTCTCCATCAGATACCGCAGCCCGAAGAACACTGTGCGGGTGAACTCGGCTCCCAGCCGGGCTTCAAGGTATGATCCCATATACCTGAGCCCTGGCGGGTACATCTTGTGATGGGACATCTTGTAGCTGTCGGTGTTGAGTATGGCGTTCATTTTTGGTCGTTCCCCCACCGCTGCGGCTTCACGGTATCGTATCGCGGCATGCCGATAAAAGGCAAAGGCGAACCCGGCAGGACTCGAACCTGCGATCTGGCGCTCCGCGGGCGCCCGCACTCTCCGGGCTGTGCTACGGGTCCATCATGAATATTCAGTTCCACCACCCCTGACCAAATATTTCGGGCTCACGCTCTTGAGCATCACCCGTCCCTGCATGTCCGACCGCTCCGGCACGGGCCGCACTACCACGCCCTCGCGTACGTGGTCCGCCCCCGGTACGAGCGACGGGCCGGACGTATGTTCTTCCAGCGCCTCCAGTGAGAACGGGCCCTTGTAGGCCAACGGGGCATGTCTCAGCCTCAGGCCGCCTCGGACCAGGTCTATGTCCGACTGCGTGACGTACGTGCCGTCGGACAGCATGACGTCAAAGACGGCCATGTCAAGATCAGTCCCGTAGTGCAGGTCCTGCACATCGCGGCCGTAGATCTCGCAGAACACGTGGACCGGCCCGTCGTCACCGTCCTTGCCGCGTGTTGCGCGCAGATCCTTGGTAATCGCGTACAGGTCGTGCGCGTACCGTCCGGCCATCCGCGTGTAGATGTTGTCCACGCCGTCGGCAAACACGAGCTGGGATGCGGCCCACCCCTTGCTGGACACCGCTATGGAGTCGTACGGCCTGACCGCGCAGTAGCACAGCACGCCGTGCACCTTCTCGTGCATCGTGACGGGCTCGCCCTCCTGCAGCCTGCCGGGGTGGTTCTTGATGTTCTCAACGTCGTATGACGCGAGTTTGTCATTGCCGCCGTACCGCACGACCTTGCCCCTCATGTCCGTGGGTATGACCGGCTCGTACTTTGTCACTCCGAGCAGCTCCGTGCAGTCGGCCCCCTCCTTCCATTTCCACCCGTCGAGTTGTTTGCCGCTGTATATCAGCCCCTGGGAGAGCACGCCGCGCAGCCGCTGGGCGCTCACGCGGTTGTGCTTCTTCCCGCCCAGCTTGCCGACCAGCCCCATCTCCTCCAGTATCGATTTGGGGACGATCGCCTGCTCCGGTATGTACGCGGCCAGGTCGCCCGTCTTGTACATGCCCTTGGGCACGACGCACTTGTACCCCATCACCACGGCAATCTCCAGCCTGTCGGCCTCGGGGTGCTTCTCGACCTGCAGCCTATGCATCTCTACTGCAAAGCTGGCCATCAGCTACCCGCCCCACCCACGGGTCCGAAATACGCGACGTAAAGCATGAACAACGCAAAGGCCACGAACATAACTATGCATGCAACCGACAAGTTTGACCTCCCGCGGGCGGCCATTACGGATTACCCCGAAACTCATCACAAGAGCAAGGCATGGTGACTCCCTCGCCGCAGTATTCGGCCTTGATGGATACGGTGCACTCACCGCCGCCTATCTTATGATACTCGTAGCCGTGGCCGCAGTCGCAGAGCGGGGACATTAGGTTGGCACCTCCGCGCTTATTGGTGCCTCCCCGACTGGTTCAAAAAACGACGCCGGGTTGGGTTCGTCCTCCACCAGCAGTATGAGTACCATCAGCCCACCCACTCCTCTGCCGAACCGTATTTTCCCATAACATCACCAATATTATCATATCATTTATAAATGTTAGGTTATTATGCCCTGCGGTATTTCCAGCATACCCACGGGGCGGCGGTCTCGCTCATTGCACACACACAACGCGTTTGTACATAAGGCGCCGGCCTCCAGCGGACAGGCAGAATGACGCGTGTATGGTCATGGCGCGGACTTCTGCGGCCTTCGTATGATCCGCAGCCGCACGGCGCATTCCTCGCAGTAGATGTACTTTCGGATGCCCGGCCTAGAGTTCTTGCTCACCACGGCGGTCCCCGGAAAGCACTCCGCGCCGCACTGGCGGCAGTCCGTATGGTGTCCGAGACGGCGCCTGTTGCTGTACTTGGCCGTGTCCATGACAAAGCGCTTGGCGGGCATCAGGCGGCCGTCACCTCTGAAAGTTCGCACACGCCGAGCCGGACGGCGCACTCGGCGCAGTATCGCTTGCCGTTCAGGCGCCGGGGCTTGGAGACGGCGACGTCCCCGGGCGCGAACTCGCGGCGGCAGTTGCCGCATCCCGTATAGGGGGTGCGGCGTCCCGAGGCGTGCCCGCGCCTAGCGTCCGTCGCCTGCTGCCTGCGCCGGCGGCCGTCCTGCTGGTCCAGCCACTTCTGGCTGACGTGTATCACCGTGACCGGAGCCACGCGTCCACCTCCGAAGCGGTGCATATTCCAAGCCTCACGGCGCATTCCACGCACCAGTGTTTGCGGTGCTTGCCGCTCGGCCTGCTCACGGCCAGGCTTCCCACGGACAGTTCCGTCCTGCATTCGCAGCACGCGGTATACGGCGACTTGCGCCCGGCCGAGCGACTGCTCCGCATGGTGGCGTGGGCCTTGAGTTCCTTGTCCTGCAGGGTGCGCTGGTATGTCAGCCACCGGCGTTCTATGCGCATTATGAATGCCGGCATCAGGGGGGAGCCCCCTGCCTCGCCGCGTCCACAATGCGGCGGACCTCCTGCATGCTTTCCACGCGCCGCATGGAGAACGCGCCGGCGCGGTGCGGCTCGTAGAACGCGTGCTCGACGGCCGCCATCAGGGGCGTCCAGATGCCGGGAACCTGGACCGCCCTGTTGCGCGGCATCCCGGCGCAGCACTCCACGCAGTAGTAACGCTCGCCGGCTCCGTCGTAGTTGAGGACAAGCATGGTTATCGCGCCGGCGGCGTGGACGTCGCTCATCTTACGCCGCCTCCCTGTACGTGCGGCACCCGCAGGAGGGGCAGCCGCCGGGCGCCACGCACGACCCGCGGCACGGGCACCGCAGGCACTTCCGCTCGCCCATGTAGTGGTCGTCCCTGGGGCAGCCGCACATGCAGGGCATGTCAGCACCCCTCCTCCCCCGGGCGGTGGGCCAGCGTGTCCACGTTGCGGATGATCGGGTTCCCAACACCGCGCTTCCCCAGTTCCTCCCGCGCTATATCGCATGACTCTGGAAGTATCTCCATGTGCTCGATGCGGGCCGCCGTCTCGGGCGTGATGATCCCGGCGTCCATGCCGCGCGTGGTGAAGTTGGCCTCGCCCGCGAACGGGTCGATGATGTGGACGCGCTCCCCGTTGAGGCCATCGGCAACGCCGAACTCGGTCTTCAGGATGTGGTCTACGGAGTTCTCGATAAAGTCGATGAGCTCGGGCGGGGTGAACACCTGCACCTTTTTCTTGTCTTGGCGGGCCTTTGCGACGTCCTCGTCCGTGAGGGGCTTGTCCGTCATGTCAACACCTGCTGCCCTGCACCCCGGTTCTTCTGGGCGATCTCCTCCAGTATCTTTGTCCGCTTGGCCTCTATTAGCTCGCGTTCATGCTTGATTGCGTTATTGGTCATGCCCATGCGCGGCTCCCCCATGGCGGCGCTGCGGCGTTCGATTGCAGTCTTCTCGGCGTGGCATGGCTTGCACATCAGTTGCAGGCGTTCCTTGGCAAGGTCGGGGTTGCGTAGGTAGTACCTCACTATCGAATTAGAGTTTCCGATGGCCTTGCGGTCTACGGAGCCGTCCGACCTGATGTGGTCTAAATGTAGGTTGGACGTGACATGGCACACGACGCAGGAGCCGCCGAGCAGCTTGAGGATGTCGCGGCGCATGGCATAGTACATCTTGCTCTTTGAATCCGCGTCGCATTTCTTGCACCACGTCTTAAGCCCGTGCGAGTTGACCTTGCTCTTGCTGAAGTGGTCGTAGGACAGGGTCAGCCCGCACTTCTTGCAGATGCGCATCTTGTTCTTGTCCAAAAGCTGCCTTTGGCGGCGCTTTAGATCCAGACTGCGAATTGCAATCTCGTCAAGCTCGCTCATTTGGCGGCCTCCTGTTTTCTGCGTCGCATGATTGTAAGCCTTGCCCATCGACAGTCGTTGCACAGTATTTTGAGGTGCTTGACGGCCTGCTCCGGGCGCTTGAGATAGTACGCGTACCGCATCGAGGGGAACGTTGGAACGTCGGGGTTGTGTACGACCTGCGTGACATAGGCGCGACTGCTGTCTTTTATGGCGGTCTTGCAGATGTGGCATGTCGTGCCGCCTAACAGCGACAGGATTCCGGCGCGTACGCTGGAGTTGTGCCTGTGGGATTCCGCGCTGTGGCATTTCCGGCAGATGTGCTGCAGCCCGTCTGCCGTGCGGCAGTGGCGCGCGAACTTCTCGCGGGGCAGTGGCTTTCTGCATCTAAAGCACATCTTCAGGTTGTTGGCGGCGGCCTGCCTCTTGATCAGTGTGGCCAGCTTTACCTGCAGTTCTAGTTCCCGCTGATTGATCGCGTCAAGTTCCTCCTGCGTGGTGATGTATCCGGGAGTCGGCTTTTTCTCACGGTTGGTGTGCATTACGACATGTCCCTCCTCGGCTGGTATGACATGCATCCGCAGGACGACACCATGCAACGGCGCGTGCGCTCCATCGGCTTTGTCTGCTCGTGGGCGTCGGACGGGTGGCGGCACCCGCGGCATGTCGAGTCGTTGGCCGCCACGTTGCGGATTGCCTGCGCGCGTCTCTGCATTTTTTCGGCGATGTACATGGCTTTGCAGTCGCATATCATGCAGCCCTTTTGGTGGGAGGTTGCGGGGTGGCCGCACCCGTCGCATGTGACGCGTTCTGCCGCAGAAGGTATGGCGCGCTGGCGGTACTTTACGCGCTTCCTCATGCCTATGGCATTGAGGTGTCCTGTCTTCGGGTGGACGTCAGACCAGCGGGGCATTATCCTGTTGACACCTCCGGCATCCTGACCGGTCCCTGCCTTTTTTGAGCCTCCCACAGCAGGCACGTGCATATGACAAAGTCGCCCGCCTCGTTGGTGTCTATGTGGGTGCACCGCGGGCCTGCCTTGCCGAAATGCAAATGGATGCGTTCAAGGTGGCCGCAGCCGCGGCAGAACTTTTCGTCGATCAGCCGGATCCTCCCCCCCGCTGCATGTGCTGCTCGAGCATCCCCCTGTACTCCCACGCCTTCTCCTGCATGGCACCGGGCCACGGCCAGTTGCCGCCGTCTGCTATGAGCTCAAGCGAGCCGCACTTTACGGAGCCGTCGGGCTGCCTGCCGAACGGCATCAGGCGGATGTCCAGCAGGTCGGCGTCCTTGCACCGTTCGCGGGCGGCCTTTACGGCGTCCCCGTTGATGTCGGCGCCGTATATCTCGACGCGTGCGGCGCCCCGGTCGCGGGCTTGGCGCATGCCCTCTGCCAGCAGTATGCCGGAGCCGCAGGCGGGATCGAATATGCGGACGCGCCTGCCCCTGTGGTCCTCGGCCCCAAACGTCATCCCCACGAGCAGCGTCGCCGCGGCGGAGGACGTATAGTAGGAGGCGGCCTCCTTGCGGTGCTCACTGTCACCGGTTTCGGGGTCGTACTTGACTGGCCTTTTTTCGTTTGTCATTTCTTCACACGCCTCCGGGTGTCATTCCGGCTGCCCGACCGGGCGTAGCGGCCCTGGTGGTCGGTGCGCGGCATGACTGCCTGCGCGGTCTGGGTGGGCATCTGCGACGCGTCCTCCCCGGGCATGTCCATCGGGCGGCCGCACTCGACGCACTCCATGTTGGACGTCCAGCCCGTGCCGCCGTCGCCGGTGTCGCCGAACGTCTCGTAGTATACGGTGCCGCCGCACTTGGGGCACACTGGGGGCTTGGTCAACCCGCGGCCTCCTTCAGCATTTGCGACACGCTCTTGTGGTACGTGCGTATCCTGAGCTGCTTGCCGCAGCAGGGGCAGTGCCTGCCATCCCAGTCAGTCTGCATGTCACATGGGCGGCAAACCTTGGTTGCGCCGCGCCTGCGCTGGCCTCCTTCCATCAGCGTGCCGAGCGAGTATCTGTCGCATTTGCCGCGGCATGCCATCAGTCCCGCACCAACCTGTTCTTGCGCGCGTGTCTGTTGTTGCCGACCGTCCCCCTTGCGCGGCGGGCGGCTATTGCGCGGTGTCCCATGCCGGTTGACGGCGCGGCGGCGTCGCAGCCCGTGCGGCGGCACGTTCCAAGGAGGCGGTAACATCTTTGGCAGTACGACCCCGGTTCCTGCTCCGCGCGGCGGCGCATCTCGGCCACTCCGCCGTCGCTGACCCCAAGGCCGCGGGCGGTGCGCCGCGATACTGTGCGCTGCGACCTGACCTTGCCTACGGTGACATGCTCGCGGGCGGCATGCACCTGCAACCGCTCCCTTGTTTGTTCGTCCTCGGGACGGGCGGAGTATATCTCGCAGGCCAGGTGCTCGGGGGCCACGCACGTGGTGTTGCGGCACGATCTCGTTATGGTGGCGCCGGCGGGGGGCGCGTGTCCGCGCCACGCCCTGAACAAGTGCGGCAGTATGCCGACGCGCTTGCCGCCGATCTTGGCCTCCGGCTGTCCCTTCTTGGACTTGCCCGTCCAGGGGCGGCAGCCGTTCTTGTCGGCCGCGCCAATCGCTCCGCGCCGCAGCATGTCGCACGCCCGTTCGCGTACAGCGGCGGTCGCGGGATCACCGGCGGCCTCGGCCAGCCTGCCGTAGGTCAGGGGTGGCACCCCCCGCCGTCAGGGCCGTGGACGCCGGCGCCATGGCCGCAGCCGGCGTACGCAGAGTCCCGACTCACTGTGGTGCGGCCTCCTCTACTGCGTTCCCGTATACCGCGCGGGACTTGCGCGTCGCAAGCACCGCGTCGATGTCGGCCTGCGTGCAGATGCCCAGGCGGACGGCGCACGTGCCGCACCGGTACACGCGGTTCCTGCCCGACCGGCTCACGTAGGTGTCGCCCAGTTCAAACTTGTGGCTGCAGTGGTTGCACGAGTCCCACGGGGCGGCGCGCACGTGCCCGCCGGTATGCGGCATGGTCTCGCGCTGCCTCTCGTGTTCGCGCTGCGTGGGTTGCTGCCGCGCAAGCCACAGCCTCGTGACGAGCCTGACCCGGAAGGAGGACGTCATGGGCCGGCCTCCGCAGTGGGGGTGTCGGGGACGGGCTCGATGTCCCTCCTGCGCGCGCCGCAATCAAGGCAGGCAAGGCCGCCAGCGCCGCTGTCGAGGTACCAGCGGTGCCCCCCGGGGCGTTGGCCGCAGGCCTCGACGGCCTTTTCGGTGGCGGTCTTCCAAGGGGGCGCCTCGGAGGGTGGAGGGGACTGCTCGCTGGCGGGCATGTGGCAGACGGTGCACACATCTTGGCCGAGCAGATCGCTGTACTGGTTTTTGTGTACTATGCACCTCAATGTCCGGACCTCCCGGCGGGACTGGAACCCTTGCCCTTACCGCGGCACCGCAGGCAGCACCCGCAGGGCCGGCTGACGCGCAGCACCCTGACGTACGGCCAGTGCCTCAGTGAAAGTTCCATTATCAGCGCGCGGTGCTCGGGCAGCCGCTCCGGGCAGTGCCTGCCCTCGTGGGCGGCGTGCCCGCAGAGGGAGCACGTCCTGCCGTTCCGCCCCGCCCCGCCCGGGCCGGTTTCTTCCGCCGTTCCGCCCTCTTGCGGCGGCGGGCTTATCCACCATCCGGGCTGCTCGGTGTCGGCCTCCGTCAGTATGTCGGTGCCGTCTGACGGGACGCCGTGCGGCGCGTCCGTTCCTCTTCTGCCGCGCCCCGCCGTCGCTGTGTCGTCGCTTTCTGCCATCCGATTCACTCCTTTCCCTACCCGCGGTTCTCCCGTCCGTCCCCGCATCCCGCGACGTGAACACCGGCGGCCGCAGTAGGCGGTACCGGTTCCCCCAACGCCCGCGTCAGGGACTGGCGGCACAGCGCGAGTATGCGCAGGTCGTCGTCCTGCAGCCCCTCGTACCTTTCAAACGAGGACATGTCGTTTCTCGTCGCGCGTATTATCCTGGCCGCCGCATGCACGGTGTCGTCCTCCTCCGGCATTTCCAGCATGCCGGCCGCCCGCCTGAGTGACTTGGTGTCGGCGTGCAGGTGGTCCAGCGCCGCGGCGTTCTCCAGTTTGAGCTGCGTGCGGTTGAGCATGTGCTCCATGCGCTCGACGGCCCTGCGCACGGACTTGGCGGCGTCGAACCTGCCGGGCGGCGACAGCATGAGCCACCACGGGAGCCGCCTCGGCCTTCTTGGCAGGGGGACGTACACTTGCATCATCTCCTGTGGCCCGGGCCCGGGTCCGCAATCCCCGCCCCGACGCGGGCCAGTTTTTCCCTCGTGTACGCGTCGGCGACATGCTCCTCCATGGTGGCAAAGGAGTTGCCGGCGTACTGGCAGGCGCCGCATTTGTAGATGTGGGTGGATTCCAACCCGCATACGGTGATCAGTCCGTACAGGTCTTGCCCAGTCGACACGGGCGTGTAATGCGGGGACGGCCGGTCCATCACGCGCCACCCTCCCCGGGCCCGCAGTTCTCCAAGTCCCACTCGCGGCCCTCGAACACCTCGTCGAGGGCGCGTATGTCGTCCTTCAGGCGTATGATGTGTGGGGGCATGTCGTCCACGCCGCATCTGGCGACCTGGGCGTGGCCCGTGCCCGCGCAGTTCTTGCGGGCGGATTCGGCAAAGTGCTCCACGTCGTCGAGCTTTTTGCGCATGCCGCTTACGGATGCAGTGATGCTGTCGCAGCGCTTCCCGACAATCTCATCCGGGTCCTCGACGGCCCTTGAACCGGGTCCGGCCGGGCCGTCAACCAGGACGGGCACCATGAACCGCACGCGGCTGAAGCCAGCGTTCAGGTCGCACTTGTCGCAGTCGCTGTCCCCCGGCGGGTCAGTGCACGTATCTGTGCTCTGCATCACCAGCATGTAGCCGCACCCGTTGCACCGGTATGCGATGATCGTTTCCCGGCTGAAGCGCTCGCAGTACCAGCAGATGCCGCCCTCTTGTATAGACGCGGTGGGCAGCCCGCACCGCCTGCAGTCGGGCATCACTTCCGCCTCCCGGTATCGGCTAGGGCACGCGCGAGGTCCGACAGCGAGTCCGGAAGGCATCCGCCGGGCGGCGTCCGCGGGCCGGGGGCCGGGGAGGAGGTAGGAGGGTCGTCCGGCGCGTTTGCGCGCCACATAGCATCCAGTACGTGACCGATGGCCGGAAAGCCGTCGGCCTTCTGGATGACCAGGACTTTGGCATGGTGCGGGCTGCCGAGGGCGTGCTCCACCACCTCTTCCTCCTCGTACTGCTGGATGTAGTGGCTGCCGTCGGGGGGCGGGTCGTGGCCCAATATGCGGGCGTTCGCGCACTCCATGCAGTAGTGGTATTCGGTTTCCGTGTCGAGCATTATGAGGGTCTCCCTGCCGCCCACCGCCTCCCAGGCGCCCCCCTGCGACGCCAGGGCGGCCGCCGACCCGCCTGACACGGCGACGCCGCTGAACACCATGCTGAGCGCAGGGATGCGGTTCCGGCGGTGGAACACGACCGCGTCGGCGTTGTGCGGCTTTCCCAGCGCGTGGCTCGTCGCGTCGTAGACGCTGAGCGGCTCGCCGTCCGCGCATGCGGTGCAGAAAATATCGCACGTGCTGTCGTCGTACAGCATGAGCACGGTCTTGTATGGGGGGGCCATCAGTCGGTTCCACCTCCGGCTCCGGCGGCGTCCTCCCGGCAGTGGCAGGATCCGCCGTGCTTGCACACGACGCCGCACGCCGCGCAGTACGTGTTGCCGTCGGCGTCGGTCTGCCAGTCGCACTCGTCGCACGGTATGGAAATCTCAACGGGCGGCAGGCAGTCGGACAGCCGCTCCAGGCTGCTGCGTATCTTTGACACGTGTTCCATGATGGCGCCCTTTTTGCGCGCCTCGTCGTACGACCCGCCGATCATGCCGCCGGCCAGCGAGTCTATGCCGTCAAGGTGGGCGTGCGCGATGTTGAGCTCGCGGTCGGTGCTTGTGGTGGTGGTGGTGCCGACGGCGCTCAAAGTCTGGAAGCCTCCCTTTCCTCGTTTGTCAGGTCCCACCGCGGCCTGCCGCAGTCAGAGCAATAGTCGCCCTCGAAGCGATGGCCGCCGCGGCGTCTGCCGCACTCCGCCATGCTGCGGGATATGCGGTCGGCAGCCTCGAGGCGCCTGCGCATCTCGTCCACCGCGGCGTCCGTCTTGCCGGCGTCGCCGTCCGTGCCGGTTATCGCGCGCAGGCACTCCCGTATGGTGTCGGTCTGCTCGCCCACCAGGCGGGCCAGCGTCTTGCCGCTTGCGCGCGGGCCGTCGTCATTGTCGCCGCCGACCAGGTACTCGATGACGCCGAGGCGGCGGTACGCCTCGGACGCCGACACGACCGTTTCGGCCATGCGCACGGACTCGGCGTTGGCGGCCGCGTCGGCGTCACTTCCGTGCGCCTCGTGCCCGCAGTGGCGGCACCTGTACGTGGGTATGTGCAGGGTCGCCGTATTGTCCGGGTGGCGCGCGTCCGTGTCGCTCATGCCCCCGCCGCCACCTCCCGGATGCGCCTGGCGTCCCCCGAGCTCAATGAGCATGGCATGCACTCGTACGAGTCACCCGCGCCGGCGGACGCGCCCGGCACGGCCAGCACGTACTCGCCGAACGCGTCGAGCGGGCGGCCGCAGGAGATGCACGCCGGATACGCGGCCGGTCCGGTTGAGCGCGAGGCCCGCCACCGGCGGAGCAAATGAATTGTAATGGGTATTATCCGCGAGGCGGACACCGCGGTGGCCGCGGGGACGTATATTCTGCGGCGGCGGCGGCAGTCCGCGCAGTGGCCGTTGACTTCCTGGAACGACCCGCGGCGGAAGGCCGACTCGTCTGCCGGGTCGGGGATGCGGTACCTGAACCCGCCGCAGCGGACGCAGGCGACCGGCGCCCGCACCACCAGTACGGCGGCATACGCGTTGCGCACCCTCTGCAGGGCGGCCGCCTCGCGGACGTCCCGCGGGCGGGGCGGCGCACGGAGGAAACCCAGCAGGCTCATGCGGGCGCCTCCACGTCCCTCAGGGCCAGGTGGTGGCGGACGCCGTCCCTGTCCAAGTATATGTCGCCCTGCTGCAGGACACAGAACGTCTTACATGCCCCGCATACCAGGCCGGTATCCGTGTTGCTGATCGCATAAACGTCGAAGCCGCCGCCCTCCGCGCACCCTGGGCATATGATACGTATCCCGCTGCGCGCCTTGGCCGCCTTGTCGCCGCTGCTACTCAGAGTCACGCACCTCCCTTACCATGCATGCGCTGCACCTGGCATCGTCGACTTCCTCGGGCACGACGCGTAGCGGAGTCCCGCAGTTGCGGCACTTGGCATCTATTCGCTTTACTGGCACGTTCCACCCGCGGCAGCCGCACATGGCCGCATACGTGCACGTCCTGCCTGGCTTTTTCTTGTGCGACCCCGGGCCGTGCCCGCAGCCCCGGCAGGCCGGGACTGGCGCATCGGCGGCAACGGCGGCTGACATCATTGTTGGCTGCCGCCTCCTTCGACGTTTTCGCCACCGGCATCCGGACCGTCGTCACCGTCATTATCACCGCCCTCCTTCACGTCATACACGTAGTACATGACGGGACCGCGCGTGTACTTTGTGTAGGGGCGCGTCCCGCGGTGGTGGCGGACCAGGCCGCATTTCCCGCATACCGGGCGCTGCGTCTCCACGTTGGAGACCCACGCGTGCCCATACAAGCGGCCGGGGCGGCAGCCTGGCTCGCGGTCGCCCTTGACGATGCGGAATATACGTTCGATTGCCTCGTCGGCGTACACGCTGCCGCTTGACGGGAATACGTCGTCCAGCTGGAACGTGTCGTCAGTGGTGTCGTCATCGTCCGCTTGGCCGAACAGGGTCGCGCCTGCTGGGAGAAGGCTTCTAGGTATGATGAGGAACATGCACG
This sequence comes from Candidatus Nitrosopumilus sp., assembly GCA_965207075.1. Classification (GTDB taxonomy): domain Archaea; phylum Thermoproteota; class Nitrososphaeria; order Nitrososphaerales; family Nitrosopumilaceae; genus Nitrosopumilus. Next base: position 1,227,891 of record CBDBLO010000002.1, read on the forward strand.
TGTGGGCGTCGCGTTCGCCCCCGGGCACGCGCTCCATGAGCGCGTCAAGCCGGTCCTCGGCGTCGCGCACCGACATGTCGTACCCGAGGAGCGTGCAGCCGCCGTCCTCGTCGGCCATCAGGCAGGCGGTGCCGCCGGGCCTGTCCGGTACGGAGGTCGCGCAGTCCGCTTTGTCATCTTGCACGGCTTGCATGAGCCGGTTTTCATTTAACCCCCCGGGCTTGTCAGGCGCCATCAGTCCTCCGGCCTCCTGAAATTGTTCCGGCCGCCGCCCGGCTTCTTCTTTGCGTCGATGTGCCCGTTTGTACGGCGCCGGCGCTGCACCATGCGGTCGGGCTTCGCCCCGGTGGAGTTCTTTACGGCCTGCGCGTGGAGCGGCAGCGTGCCGTACGTGTGCGTCGGGTTGCCATCATTGTCGCGCGAGTCGGGGCGCCCGTCGGTGTGGCGCGTGACGTGGCACCCGCGGCGCGTGCAGTGCTCGTCGGCCTCGTAGCTGGTGCTGGTGCACCGTTTTTTGCCGGCGGCAGATGTGGGGCTTCCGCCGTCGGGGTATGTCGTGACAGATCCGTATATCGCGGTGACTGAAAAGGCGTGCCCGAAGCGGCTGGCGCACTTTGGCGGCTTGGTCATTTTTTTCGGCGGCCTGGACTGTTCGGATCCCGGCTCGGCCTTGAAGGTGGCCCGGGAGGTGGCGGCCTGGTAACTGTGCCGGCGGCGGTCGCGGCGGCTGCTCATGGCGGCGCGCCCCCCGTGTCGCCGACCAGTACCGACTTCTTGTCCTCGTGCTTGAGGACGAACTCGGTGCGTATGCCGGCGAACTGTATGACGAACCTGACCCTTGGCTGGGACAGCAGCCATGTGAGTTCCTCGGTCCTGTTCCTTCCGAGCCGCATGGTCATGGCGCTGTCATGCGGACCGTCCACGCGCACGCAGGCGCGCCTGTCGCCACTCTGTTTCGCGGCCGCCGGCACCCGCCCTCCTGCGCGGCACGGGTTGCAGACCCGCCTGCCGTCCGGCGCGGTGGATACTGAGTTGGTCTTTTTCCGGCACGCGTCGCACGTGATGGTCTTGGCGCCGCCGAGCGTGCACTCGCCGGCCGGTCGCAGCGGCATCATGGGGCGTCCCCCTCCTTCGGTTGGAACCCCGGGCAGTCGCACCCCATTGTCATGCAGTGGTGGCGGCCGCCCGCCAGCTCAAAGTGATAGCCTTCCTGGTGCCCGCACCCTTCGTTGGCGCACGTGTTCCCCTGGCACTGCTCGTGCCGTTCGCATGATATTTTGTCCGGCGCCTCCAGCACGTGGCAGTCGCACGTGGGACACTTGGAGCCGGGGGCGTCCAGCCACATGCCGTTTATCCACGCGCCCATCAGGTCACCCTCCTTCGATCGTTGCGGGCGCACCTCTTGCAGGTGTCAGTGTAGCCGACCTGCTTGTCCAGACACTGCGAGCAGAAGGGGCCGCTGCAGATGGAGCAGTACGTGTCGCCGTCCCTGGCCCCGTTTTCTGCGTCGTGGTTTTCACAGTAGGGCATCATGCACCGGCCTCCACGTAGTCGTGCAGCCCGTCGTGGCCGCACTCGGGGTCGGAGCATGTCAGGTTGCCGCCGTCCTGCCCGGTCTTCTCGTCGGGCTCCGGGAAGTGGAGGTCGTCGCCGTTGCACTCGCCGCAACGGACCACGTATCTGCCCATCAGCAGTCCCCTCCCCCGTCGCAGTAGCACTCACGGCCGGTCGTATGGCAGCAGCAGTCGCACGCCCCGCCGTATGTGGTTCCGTTGCACAGGGTGTGCATCTTCTGCATGCAGTCGCTGGACTTTGCCATTATTGCGCCCACGGCTCCTTTGGCAGCAGGTCGGCCACCGTCGATTCCCCGTACGGTATGTCTGGGTTGATGCCCTGGCACTCCTTGAGTGTGTATTCTGTGTTGGGCGGGCAGGGGCACGGCGGGTTCGGGAAGGGGAAGGAGTCGCCGATGCCGGTGGTCCCACGCGGAAACCAGTATCGTCCGCTGTAGTCCGAGTATTCGTAGCCGCAGTTGTCGCAGGTGGCGCGGACAAGGAAGCGGGGCATCAGGAACCGACCCCCCACGACGGCCCACAGGCGACCGTGCACTGCTCGACGGCGGACGGCATGACCGCGTACGACATGGCCACGGCGAGGTCCACCGTTCCCAAGGCGGCAAATATGCAGCCGGACACGTAGTGCCTGGGGCGCAGTCGGATCAGGTAGATGTACGCGAGCGCATACATCATGGCGGACAACACGAGCAGCACGAACATGAGCGCGAGCGGCACGGCCGCTTCCGGCGTGGCCGGCCAGAGCATCAGGCGAACACCTCCACGGCGTCGGCGCATATGTCGCGCGCCCTGACTGACGGGACCGTGCACTTGATGTTGTCCGGTTCCGTTATCTTCGCATAGACCATGATGTCCCTGACGGTGCGGATCTGGCTTGACGTGGCCCCTGCGGGCGCGCCGGATATTGTGATCTTTGAGTTGTATTTCTGCGCGCAGACGACGCCGGTCTGCGCGATGTACTCCTTCACATCCACGCTGCGCCTTATGTCGAGCCCGCTCATTCTCATGGCCTCGTCGGCCATGCCGGTGTGGGCGCCAAAAACTGACGCCACAGTATAGCCGTCTTTCAGTATGAACGCCGAAAAGTCCGTGTGCGGGCCGATGTGCGTGATGTCGGTATGCAGGTCGATGCGGTCCTCCAATCTGCGGAGGTTATCCGGGTTGTAGGGGTTTGACTTTAGTGGCTTGGGCACATCCTTTGGATCTGGGTCATGCAGGTGGTTGCTCATGTGCTTCCAGACCTCGGACTCGGTGCGCGCAATCGAGCCGCGCTTGAGGCACCACGGGCATGAATACGCATACGCCTTCTTCTTCTTGCCGGCATCCTGCTTGGCCGACTCCTCGGCCAGCATCACGCGGTAGCGGTACATCTTGTCCTTGGCCTTGTACCATTTCCTGTCATACTCTTCGTACACGCGCTCCCTGTCATCACGCGGTATCCGGCTGTCACTGGCGTGCACGCTCCCGCGCTTTGCCTCCAACTGGTCCATCTCGCGGCGAGCGGACTCGATCTTCTCGGTGATCGTTGCGGCCTTCATCAGTCCCCGGCCTCCGCTGACGACGTCCGCACCCTCCTGCCGGTGCTGTTGTCTATTACCGTCTTGGCCTCGTGCCCGCACATGCTGCAGGTCGCAATGTTTGTCTGGACGTTGATCCTTGCAATGCATCCGCACTTGACGCAGGAATAGGAATGCGGCATTAGGGATACCCCTCCACCAGTCCGTGCGTCTTGCCGCGTATGAAGCGCTTGTCGGGCACGCCGTGCTTGGCGCACATCGGGTGGTCGCGCATCTGCACGGTGGGCGCCTGCCTGTCCCGCGTAAAGTACAGGCCGTCGGCCGCCTCGCCGCAGTGGTGGCAGGTCATTATCAGGTTGCCGCAGCGCCCGCAGTCGTCGCCGCGCATCGTGCACACCGGCTTGTCGCACTTGCAGGTAGCGCGGGGCATCAGTCCTCAGGCCCCCTGGTGTCCTTGAGCAGGCCGTCAAGCTCCCGCTGGACGCGCGCCGGGTCTTTCAGCATGCAGTCCATGCAGTACGAGATGCACCTGTCGTTGCTGGAAGCGGTCATGCCCCAGTCGTCACTAATGGCGCTGTGGCAGGAGTCGCACGTGCCGATTATGCCCATCAGTCATCGGCCTCCGGTTCAGATGGGGCGACCCATCGGGTTTCGTATGGGTTTACAAGCAGGTTTGGTTCGTCCGAACTAACACATGTTCTGTGCACCTGTTCAAACAACTCAACGAGTCCATCATCGTTGTGGTGCAGACGAACCTCCAAGTCGTCCTGCCTGATTGGCTCCCTACACACATTGCAATCTGCCATCAGTCCTTCACCCCCTCCCTGTTGCACGCGCCCTCGTGGCACGTCTCGGCGTGGCACGCGCCGGGGTCGCAGAACTCCCTGACGTACAGGCCGCACTGCCCGCACTTTGCATGGCCGCATCCGTCGTCTGACACGTGGTCGGGCGAGGCGCAGCAGCACCATTTTTGGGACATCAGAGCCCGGCCTCCCTGCGGTACATGTTCAGCATGTTCTGCTCGAACCGGGCGCGGTGCTCCATGACAAAGTGGTTGGCGAACTCGCGGGCGACTGACAGCGCGAACTCCCTGCCGCCGTGCTCGTACGCGGCGGGTATCCAGATTGAATGGCTGACGCATTCCCGGCAGAGCGTGCCGTCGCGCGTGTACGCGTCGGTAAAGCCCCAGGGCTCGGCCACCGCGCAGGCGGCGGGCGACTCGATCAATGCATGCTCGTGTTCCTCGCTGAGGCGCCCGGTTCCGGCGAGCCTGCCGCTCCACGCGGGGCACACCAGTTCCAGCACGGTGGCCTTTTCGGCGGCTGGCGCCAGGACGGTCGCGGTACTGGACATCAGGCCAAAACCTCCGGTTTCCTTTTAGCCTCCCGGCGGAGCGCCCTGAGTTCCTCCAGGGCCTTCCGGCAGCACTCCCTCTGGGCGGGCGTGTGCAGGTGGCGCTTTTCACGGCGGCACGGCGCGCAGACGGCGATCACGCTGCAGAACCCCTCGGGGCACCGGAAGTAGCGCAGCCTCTCCACGCCGTCGCCGGGTCGGCGGCCGCACATGTCGCAGCACCGCCGGCCGTCAAGCGTGTATATGCCGCCCATCAGGCCGGCACCCCCGGGGCCGCTGCCGCCAGCGGCTTTTCCTGCTGGCCGCCTTCGCGCGGGGCCTCTATGATATATTCGGAGTACCCAGGGCACTTGCACGGCTCGCAGTACTTGTGCTTGTCCTCGCCGCGCCTTTGCCAGCTCAGCGGAAGGCAGTCATGTATGGTTGCCTTGCACGGGCCTTCACCGCCGTCGTGCTCGTCCTCGTCGTGGAAGCACCGGATGCAGTAATGGTCGGTCTGCGGCGCGTTGCCGAGCCCGCGTGCTTCCTGCAGTATCTCTGGATGCCCGGTCTCAACCACCCACGGCTGCCGCCTGTGGCACTCCTTGCAGGCCACGCATCCCTCGTCGCCGCACTCAAAGCTGGTGGAGTCGCAGGCGGGGTTCACGCATCCCATCCCAAACTCGCCCATCAGGCCGCCACCCCCGCCAGTACCATGACGCGCTCGCGGATTTCGTCAGAGGTTTTGCCCTCCACGTGTATCCTGCGCGCCTCCTTGCAGATCTTTCGGTGCGTATTGCCGTCGCCCTCGCGGGTGTTGATGCAGCTGGCGTAGCGGTGCTTCCCGGCCAGGCGGCAGTCCGTGCACACGGCCCACTTCTGGCACCAGTCGTAGGGGCACCGCACGCACCTTACCTCGAACGGGACGCTCCTTTCATACCGCAGTATCTTCTCGCCCGGATCCACCGCATCCGTGTACAGGGTCCACTCGTACCCGTTGCGAAGCACCACGGGGTGGTACCCGCGCTTGGGCACGTCGCTCCTGAGAACGCGCGTGCGGCCACTGCGGCGCGTCTTGCCGCAAAAGTCGCAGCACAGCAGGCCGTCGTCGCTGTAGCAAAAACCCATTACGCCCCGGCCTCCGTCGAACCGACTTCGGGCGCCCCCGCGACGGTTGGCGCGCAGGCCATCCACCAGGACAGCTCGAACACGTGCCCGCCGCAGAACCTGCACGTGAGTCGGCGGTTTTCGTCCTCGCTGAGCGCGCCGGACTGCTCGTACTTGCCGCAGCCCTCGTTGGTGCATTTTGATACAAGCACGCGCATGAGGCGTGGCTGCTGCACGACTGTGGGCGCTTCGACGACTGACATCAGCGTCTCGCCTCCCGCCGGCAGCTGTTGCATATGCCGGCGCCGCCAAACCTGACGACGCGCCTGAGCATCTCCATGCTCTCGACTGCGCACCCCGGGCAGCCCTTCGTGGACTGCCTGCCCTGCGGCCGGACGTCGGAGCGCCGCGCCCTTTTTGGCGCTGGAAAGAACGACGCTACGCTGTATCCGGCTTCTTTTACGGCCTGCTCGACTGTCATGCCGGGCCCGGCCAGAATAGATTTTGACATGCTTTGTATAATAACCTATTATTTATAAATGTTAGGTTATTATTTTGGGTGTTTTGTGATACATGCGGGCGCGGCGGCTGGAAGTTCCAGCCCGGCGCGGAGCACGTCGAGTTTGGACACGACGTTTTTGGACAGGGCGCACGCGAGGCAGTAGAATTTGTGACCGCGGCGGACCGGGACGTACGGCAGGCCAGGGCGCGCCGGTATGTTGCAGACGGCGCAGTGGTCGCACCTTATGCGCGCCATGGCGGCGTAGCGGGTAAGGTGCCCCGAATGTATGTCGGCGGCTGCCTCCCTGGCGTACCTCCGGTAGCGCGAGGCGGTGATGGCAGACATTATGCGGGGGGCGCCGGACCGGGACATCGTGGACGGTCTCCTGATTAATCCGGCCAGTTCCTCGCCTTCAGGGTCTTGCCGCACCTGCAGCCGCTGGCGCATACGCATGAAAGAACGTAGAAGATGCCGGCGACTGGACGCACAGGCAATATGAGCAGGTCTGCCGCAATCATGACCCGATGCCCCCGTCCAAAGGCCCGCAGGCCACCACGCACTGCCCGGCCGGCGCCTGCGGCATAACGTACATCAGGACTACCACGATGTCAACCGTCCCCATGAACGCGTACAAGGCGCCTACGATTACAAGCCTGCGGCGCGTCGATGCGCTGGCGCCCGCCCCGCCGCCCGTGCTCCTGTACATGGACAGGGCCCTGTATGCGAGCGCGTACATCATGGCCGCCAGCACGAACAGCCCGAACGTGATGGCAAGCTGGGCGGCCTCGTCGGCAGTCGGCAGCATCATATGACGGAGCCCCCCACTGCCGATCCCAAATGCGTGTGACGCAACATCAGGGCGACGCCCCCACCATGATCTGCTCCTCGATGTCCCGATGCTCCTGCCTCCAGTGCGTGAGCGCCGCGTTCAGGGCGGCCTCCTTGCACTGCCGGGCGGTGGAGCCGGTGTCCGGCAGGCTCATGACGTCGTCGTAGGCGCGGAGGACCAGGGTGCAGGAGCCGCACTCCTTGGCCTTGCGGAGCAGGCGCATGATGTAGACGGTGCCCTGCGCGGTGAGACGTGCCGGCATCAGTCTTCACCCCCGCCGAGCGTGGACACGCCGCCGTCGTAGGTGCATATGATTTTGTCGCCGTCCGGCACGTGGCCGTGCTCGCGGCACTTGCCGCAGCGGCCGCATACCAGGTTGCAGTTCTGGCAGCCCATGGGTGGTGTGCGGCGGGCTGCGTTTAAGGGGGATGCGCCGGTTCCGGGCGGGCCTGTTTAGGGGGCGTGCGGCGGCGTGCCGGCGGGCGGGGGATCCCCGTCCTGGGCGGTACTGGGCTGGCCGTGCTTGCGCGAGGCCGACGCTATTATTTCGCGCAGAGCCACGCCGTTCATGAGCTTGACGCCAGTGGAGGCGGCCAGGTCACGGGCGGCCTTTGTAAAGTCGTTGTTCGTGATGACCCACCCCTCGTCGGCGTTGTAGTGCTGGACGCCGGCGAACACCTGCTGGACCGCCTCGATGCCGACTGAAGATGAATAATGCTTGGCCTGGATGGCGATGCGCCTCCCCTTCTTACGCACGAGCACGTCCACCCCGTAGTCTCCGCTGGCCTGGGTGGCCTCCGACTCGTAGCCGAGGCGGGCGAACAGCGCCTCAAGGAATTTTTCAAAGGATATGCCGTCCATGCTGTCTAGGTTCTGCACGCCCATCTCGACGAGCACCCGGGCCGCGCGGTTGCGCCGGCGCCGGCGCAGTATGAAGAAGGCGGCGAGTGACGGAACCAGTATGATTATGACGAGGAGAGCGAGTCCTGAGCTGACCTGCGTGTACGTAAACCAGAGGAGGAACAGCGCGAGCAGGACGGCGACGGCCTTGGACTTGCGCCTCTTCTTCCTCTTCTGCTCCCCTGACGCCACGGGCCGTATGGGCTCGGCGGCTTTTAAGCCCGCGGCGGGGTCCTGAGCTGTCGTCGTTTTTATTGGACGGCGCCGTTATACGGCCATGAACTAACGTGCACGAGTTTCAGTGGACGCCCTGAGGGAGAAGATGCCCAAGCACCGCGATACGGTGTGCCTCTACGTGTTCGGCTCGCAGGCGCGCGGCGACGAGCGGCCGGACAGCGACCTTGACGTACTGCACATAGTCAACAGGTGGTGCAGCAAGTACAGCGACACCCACTACAGCGTGGTGCGGGACATCGTACGCGATACCCCGGGCGGCGTGCAGGACGTCACGGTGCTCGTGGAGACAACGCTGACCATACAGAAGCAGGGCAACCTGTACGGCGCCGCCGAGTACGGCGCGCTGCGCGAGGGGCGCGTGATATACGGGGAGGAGAACGCGCACATGGTGCACACGTATGACATGCCCGCCGCGGAGGCCGCCCGCAGGTGGCTGTCGCGGGCGTACATGTGCATCCTGCACGGGCGCCAGATGGAGGTGGCGGCCGGACGGTTCTCCGGTCTCGACGACATGTGGGCCAGGTCCGTGGAGTTCTCGCTTAATTCCATACTGTGCGCGGGGGGCGTGAGGTTTCCGTTCGTGCGCGGCGACCTCCGCAGGTTGCACGGGATGCTGCCTGACGGGGAGGCGGTAGTGGACATCGGCGACGGCGTGGCGCCCGGAAGGCGCGACGCCGAGCGCGTGTACGGGCAGGTCCGGGAGCTCCTGGGGGACGGCGTTCAGGAGACGTTTGCCATGGACGACGGCCTGTGGGACACGTCAAGCATACTGACGGGAATTGCAGACTTGGAGCTGCTGCGGTCAGTTCCGGCCGACCGGCTGCGGTCGGTACTGGACGAGAGGATCAGGATACTGCGCGGGAGGCTCGAACTGCTGACCGGGATTGCAGACGGCGTAGTGGTAAGGCCTGCGGGCCGGGCGGCCGGCGGTGAGTGTCCACCTGGACCGCGTGGGACTGCCCGACTCCTTTAAAACACCACGCGTGTATACCAACAAGATGACAAGCTTTTACAGCGCCGACGGCTACAACGACGCCGAAAGCATACGCGCGAGGATAGCATACCTGGAGGGCATGGACGATAAATATGCAGGCGACAACCCGGGTGCGCGTCAGGCATGCATAGACGAACTGCGGGCCAAACTGGCCGACCTGGAGGAATGAACCGCATGCACGAACTTTCATACTTTTAAGGAAGGACGCAGTTTAACCTGCATGAATCAGCAGGCCAAGGTATCGGTTGATGCCATACGGGAAAAGGTGTCAAAGAACTTGGACACGCAGCGGGTCTTTGTATTCGGCTCGCAGGCACGCGGTGACCAGCGGCCTGACAGCGACCTCGACATACTGCACATAGTACGCAAGGGATGCGACAAGAACAACTACATGCACCACCGCGCGATAAAGGACGCGGTGGACGGGGCGGCCGGCGGCGTCAAGGACGTCACGATACTGGTGGAGACGCCGATAACGATACAAAAATACGGCAACCTGTATGGGTCGACCGAGTACAATGCGCTGCGCGAGGGTGTCGCAGTGTATGAGTCCAAGAATGCGCAACATATTCACACGTATGAGATGTCCAACGCGGAAAACGCGCGTAGGTGGCTGTCGCGGGCGTACATGCACATACTATATGGGCGGCAGTTGGCGAAGTACAAGAGGCCCAGCGCGAGGTCGGACCGCGATACGATGTGGAACCTGTCAGTCGGGGACTCGTTAAGGTCGGTGCTGTGCTCCAGGGGTGTCAAGTTTCCGTTCACGCGCGGCGACCTGCGCAGGCTGCACGGGTGGCTGCCGGACGGCGCGGGGGATGTGCTGGGTTTTGACACGGGCATGCTGGAGCACCCGGGGGAGCGCGACGCGGAGCGCGCGTACAGCGCGGCCCTGACGTGGCTGGGGGACGGCGTCCCAGAGTCATTTGCGGTCGACGACGGCCCGTGGGACGTACTCGAGCTTCCGACGAGGATCGCCGAACTGGAGGTGCTGCGCGCGGTCCCGGCCGACCACATACACTCGGTGTTGGACGAACATTACAAGATACTGCGCAGGCGGTACGAGATGCTGACGAAGATTGCGGACGGCGTGGCGGTGGAAGCCGGTGGCGCCGGTGGCGGTAGAGGCGGGAAGTCCGCCGGCGGCAGCTGAAGGACAGTGTAGCCCTGCACATGTTAGGTGTTATGCGCCGGCGCATGCACCGGTCATTGATGCCTCACTGCCACCAGTTCCCACTGCCTCCACGCGCCGGTCTCCGGCGGCCTCCGTTCCTCCGACACTTCGTCCGGGTCGCCCAGCACGCCGAACCCCGCCAGGTGCAGCCTGTACTCGAGCTCCCGGTCCGTGAAGAAGTGGATGGGGAGCCCGGCCTTGGGGCCGTCGTCGTACAGTATGGTGAGGCCGCCGAGTGAATTTTTCTCGATTACCTGGTGCCGGCGGTATATGTCTGTGCGCGCGGAGTTCACCCGCAGGAACAGCAGGCCGCCGGGGCGCAGCACGGCGGCCGCGTGTTCGAGGTATCTGCGGACCGTCTGCCCGTCGCCGTGCTGGAACGCCTGTATGGATATTACGTAATCGTGCTGGACGTCCGGGCTGACGGCGAGAAAGTCTTCACACGACACGCGTCCGGCGCATTCGGGGGACCTTGCAAGCAGCCGCTGCAGCCCGGCTTCGGACACGTCGATGCCGCGGAGCCCCGGAAGCGCGGCCGCCAGCGGTATGTAGTTGCGGCCGTTGCCGCACCCGGCGTAGAGGCCACGCCCGTCAGCCAGTCCGCGCCCGCGGAGTGTGTCGATGATCGTGCTAACGAACGGCACGGGCGGCTCGCCCTCGTACCGGCCCGATCTGTACTCCGCGTCCCAGCGCCGCGCCATGCGGGCGCCGTCACTATCGTTGTCCCGGCAATCCATGCCACGGCCATGCACATGACTGCATAAAACAGTCATCATAATACTTGGGGCCGCCGCCTGCACCGCGCGCCTGGCGGCAGAATCGAAAAGCACACTCCAGATCACATTTTAAGGGAGGTGGACGGAGGGGTTGCTGTTTGGCAGGAAGCGACGGGCTTGACGGCATCAATGTCTTTTCTGACGACGACAAGCTGAAGATCCTGGGCGAGCTGCTCGGCAACAAGTCAAGCAGGGACATCATAAGGCTGCTCATCTGCAGGGAGTGCTACACGAACGACATTGCAACCACGCTGAACATGCGGTCGAACCTGGTGGTCCACCACCTCAAGAAGATGGAATCGATTGGCTTGGTGGAGGTAAGGGAAGGGAGGCTGACCCGGAAGGGGCAGACGCACCGGTTCTTCAGGATCAGGCCGGGGATCCTGGTGCTGCCGGAATCCGCGGAAAGCGGCAGCCTCCTGAAGAGGCTGGCCGGAGGGGTGGTAAAGTTTGCGGCGGTGGGTGCCGCGGCCGCGCTGTCCTACTTTTTAGTCGACGCGCTGCGGGCGACGGAAGGCATAGTACCGCAGACAAAACCCCTGGATCCGCTGGTCTACTCGCTCGTCGTGGTTGTCGCGGGTCTGGCCGTAATGTATTATAAAAAAAGGACTAGGTGAAATCCCAGGACAAGCCCGGGATCTCATCTAGTATGTTTGCCTGTTTTGAGTACGTGGATAATATGCCGTTGTACCCGACGTGTGTTCCCTTGAAGTTCTTTGACGGGACGTAGCTGTACACCGGTGCGCCGCTGTCTCCATCCTGTCCGACATAATTGGTGGCCGCCATGTCGTTTATCCAGACGCCGTCGACGTAGTTGCTGTATGACGCGATGACCACGACACCTGACACTCCACGCGTGACATGTCCTTCCATATGTACGCCGTCAAAGAGCGCCGTGTATCCTGCCACGTTGACGTCGAGGTTGTTGTATATGCGGTCGCTGATGTTTTCATCCGCATTCACGAACAGCGCGTCGGCGGTGCTTCCGGCACTGTAGCTGTTGGCGGTTACCGTGCCGATGTGGTCCCAGTAGAAGTAGTTTGGCTGGCCGACGGTTTCACCGGTGTTGCCGCCGGTGCAGTGTCCCGCAGTGACAAAGCCTGTCTCTCCGTTGCGCTCCGCCTTGAAGCCAACGCTGCAAGCCCCGTGCAGGGTTGAGATTTTGACCCCACCTTGCGCTGGTTCGCAGTCTCCAGTCTGGGAGCATTGCGGCGTTGTCGCCGCCATGGGTTGCACTATTATGGACACGTCGTTGCCCACGAGTTCCCTGACCTTGCTCAGAACACCCGCTGAGTGCTCGGCAAGCTTGTCGGGAAAGACGTTGACAACGAGATTGTTGGAGGTGTCCACGTACAGGCCGGATACCGGAAACTCGGCCGTAAAGTCGTCAAACGACTTGGAGGCCAGATTGGACGTGATGTACCCGGATACCAGGTCCCTCTTGTCCAGCGCTGCTTGTCTTGCCGTGTTGTCTACCCCCTGCTCGTAGGAGGACTTGATCTGCTGCGCCTCCTCGACCAATGCGGTCCTCTCTGCGTCCGTTATGTTCTCGTTGTGTAGTTGCTGGGCGATCTCTGTCATCCGCTGTACGTCCGGCGTGTCGAATGTCGGCGGCTCGGTTCGTATCGAGTCCTGCCCGGGGTTCTGTGCCGTCACGTCCTGCGACAGCGCGACCGTGAATCCGACCAGCCCGACGGCCAGCATCGCTACAAGGATCGTCGTTGTAGTTTTCTTCATTGAACTGCGTTAATGTGAAGTCGTAATAAGAAAATGCTCAATTTGGATTGAATGAGTTTGCCATGTTCGACTCAATCCGGATTGAATGCTCCCGCTTGTCATCTTATACTGATGCCATGATGGTGGCAAAGCCGCCAACACTCCGAAGTGGCTGCCGCGGGTGGAATACACTATGCCGCCTTGACCACCCTGACTTTTCGACTTAATCACCGGGACGGGGCCCGGGCAGGTGAGCCTGTTCAACCGCGGTGAAGTGCTTCGGGTGCGTCGGCACGTGCCTGATGGCGTCCAGTACGGGACGACGCGGTGTGGGCTTCCTGCGCCGCGCGGAGCGCACAAGTTTTGACGCTAGAGAGTACATGCGGCGGGCCGAGCGTGTGGCGCGGTCGACGTCCTGCGGCTCGTACGTCCGGGACCCGAGCTTGATGCGGCGGGACCCCCAGTGGTGCAGGGCGCCGAGGTCGAGGTCCGGCGAGGGGCGGCAGTCCGGGGGGAGCAGGCCGTACAGTACGCGCTGGTCGCGCGCGTACGGGAACATGATGCGGCGGGCCAAAAGACACGCCTTCATGGAGTGGCCGATCGAATCATACAGGGTGTTGCACGCGGGCTCCAGGTTGAGCCCGAGGTTGTCCGTACTTCTCGCCCACGACCTGCCGGCGGACAGGCGACGCGCGGAGATGCGCAGGTACCAGTCGGCGCACCACGCGGTGTCGCATGTGTCGGGGCCGTTGTGGCCGTTTGCGGGGCAGCCGCCTACTCCTGCCGGCAGCAGTGGGTCCAGCGCGCGGCACGCCACGGGGGAGCGGTAGAGTATGCGGCTTTCGCCTTTGTGGTAGTCGCGGAGGGCGTGGTACTCGGGCGTGCCGTAGAGGTTGGCATTGCGCCCTATGGTGCGGGGGGTGTGCTCGAAGACCGTGGCCTGTTTTACACCGCCGCGCGTGCCGGCCAAAACGTTGCACAACGACTCGTAGAACTTCTTGGAGCCCGTGCGCGTTATGCACAGGATGTCCAAGTCGCTGTCGGGGGACTGGGTGTTGCGGACCTGCGAGCCGAATATGATGAACAGCAGCAGTCCGGCGGGCGGGTCGGAGAGCAGGCCGTTCCTGATGGACCTGACGGATGCGGCGGCCCGGCGGTTCACGTGTGGTATGCGGGGCGTTTCATATTAACGCCCGCGGCGGGGGCCTGACGGCGGTGTCGTCGTTCCTGCGGCGCATTTCACGGCCATGCGCCAGTTCCGCATAAAACGGTCCGCACCGGTACCGATGTGTCTGGACTTAAATACGGAGCATTGTGATATGCACTGATGTCCCGCAAATGTCCCAGATGTGGCTTCGAGTATCCACCGGAACTGCCCGAGAGCGCAGTAAGGATACTCATGGAACATCATGATAGACAGGCGGCCCACAGAAAAGGGACTGCCTGAATCTTACTGTCATAACGCCACAACCGTATCACAAATTCACAAGTGCTGTGCCGGAGCGCGTGATCTGCCGGCGGGTACCGCGCCGCGACGCCCTGCCAAGCTTCGCGGGGTACGCAGTTGTTAAATGCGCGTGCGACAAGCGCGTGTATGGTACGGCGGCGGACCGAAGGCTTGCGTTACTCCCTGCCGCTGGACAGGCTCTTCCCGGGCCACCCGAACGCCAGGATAATGGACTGCCTTTTGTCCAACCACGGGTTAGGGCAGTCGGTTGAAAACGTGGTGGGGTTCACCGGGCTCAAAAGGGACGAGGCGGTGTCCGGGTTGGAGTGGCTGGCGGGGGAGAAGTTGATCAGCACGCGCGGCGGCAACTACGTGGCCGAACCCGGAACAGGTTCCGCCAGGCTGGACGGGCTGTACGCGTATTATCGGGCGACTGTGGGGTCAAACCTGGACAACGCGTTTCCGCCCGGGTGATGACACAGCGCCCGGGGCGCGGGCGCCGCTCTGTTCAGGTCCCAGTAGGTTAGGCGGGAACCTCCGTTATTCTGTACCGCCTGGAGGAGTGGCAGTGCGTGCACCGCGTTGATACGTGCTCGCCGTCCGCCCCGTCGTGGTGCAGTATGCCGCCGCACCTCGGGCACGTGAATACGATCATCTTCTCCTTTGCGCAGCTGTCATGCTCGACGGCCTCCGCGACTTCGTTGATCGTCATGCTCCTGCAGACGTCCCTCCGGCGCGTGACTTTCTCGTTCATCTCCGTGCCGCATCTGAAGCAGAACGGCTCGCGCGTGCCCTCGGTCTCCGTGTGGCACCTTGGGCATTGGTGTACGCTCATCAATTATGGCCACTTGTATTTTTTAAAAACGACGGAACCGGAGACGGAACCCCCCCCCGGAAGGACGAGTTATAACAAAGGCGTGCGTATAATATGCATGGAGAACCACCACGCGGTGCTCGGCGTCAGCCGGGGCGCGGACCGCAGCGAGATACGGGAGGCGTTCCGCCGCCGGGCGCTGGAGTGCCACCCGGACGTCAGCGGGGGCGATAGTGGTGAGTTCATGGCCGCGAGGAGGGCGTACGAGGCGCTCGTGAATCCCGTGGTGAGCAGGGAGGACGAGGCCGCCAGGCTGCACGCGGAAATGCTCAGGGCCGAGAAATGGTGCGCCGACCCGTCGTCGTTCGGGACGGCGGACTTTGGAGATGCGACGTTTGAAAAGTATGGCGGGTCCGTCAGGATTGCGGGCAGGCTGAGGGCCGGCACCCTGAGGTTCGGGGGGCGCGTCCTGGTGTATGGCGACGTGTCGAGCCCGCCGTGGGGCGGGCCGCATAGAACGGTGCTGCAGGGAGGCGGCGGCGTGGACGTGCGCGGCAGCATACTGAACGGCGCGGAGGTCAGGGGGCGCGACGTCTTTGCGGTCGACGTGTTTGGACTGAGGCGCGTGGAAATGGACGCGGTGCGCGTGGGTGTGAGCTGGGACGCGTCGCTGCACGCGAGCATAACTGCAGACGGGGGGAACGCGGTGTTGCGCAACTGCACGGGACCTGCCCGCATACGCGGGGACGTGGTGGACGTCTGGGACGTGCGCGACGGGTGCGTTCTGGAGGGGCGGCGTGTGGTGGTGCGCGGCAACACGGTGACGCACGACTGCACCATACGGGTGTCGGAGTCTCTGTCGTTCACGACAGGCCAGATGCTCGGGCTTTCGGACAACTGCACCATATCTTGGGACGGCGGCGAGGTGAAGCTGGGGCGGCTGAAGACGTACAGGACGGGCCGGCTGCCGGGCCTCGATGGCGCCCAGGGCACCATGGTGGGCGGCGGGTTTGTCATGACCGTGCAGATGCTGCAGCACGCGGCCGCAAGGCGCGGATGGAACCCGTTTACACGCGGCTAGGAGGAACCGGCGCCAGCCTCCTTGGCGTCTTCCTCGTCTGCCTTCTTTCGTTCCCTCTCAGCCCACTCCATGAACATCACGCGTTTGTTCTCCCAGATGGCCTCGTCCTCCGGGTCGTGCTGCTTGTGGGCCTCTATGCTTGACAGCTCACTGGAAATGTGGGACTCCAGGGCGTCCCTGCGCTTGCCCATACAACGACAGGCGCGGATGCATTTAACGCAGCCGTACTCCCGGAGCGCCGCCCGGCAGTGTCTGTGGATTCGGACGCAGGGCTGCGCCGTCCTGCATGACCGGTCTTACTGTGACCATTTGGAACCTAAAACACCTGACGGTTTTTGATCCGGCAGATTTTCATTTTTTCCAGATATGTGTTCAAAAACACTAATCAGTTTTAACCGTTTGTGTAAAATTTGCATTTAAGGGGGTGCAAAAAATCCCGGTACGGTACGTTCGAGTATTTACGATTATTAATTTTCTGCTGAATTTGGTTGGTTTTTAATAATCTAGCTGCATGGAGGTCTTTTCGTGCAGCTGAAATGCAGCTGACGTATTACATCTTTTTTCAATATTCTTGTAATTATTTCAATATATATGAATTTCTTGTAATTATTAGATGATATGTGGATTATTATGTAAAAAGTTAGATCAGCTGCATAGCTGCATGGTGAAAACTAGCATTCTGGAACAAGTAGTTACAGAAAAAGAGTTATGACCGTGCAGCTACGCAGCTGGGGGGTGTTTTTTGCAATAATTACAGCTTTCTATCATGCACCGTTCTACATATTACAATAATCCGTAAGAAACCATATCATATTTCCAAAAAACGCAGCTTCATTCCAGCTGCATGAAAAAACAAAAACCCAGCTGAACAGATACGGTCTCGGTATCTGCGCGTTTGCATGAAAACCTGATGGCAGGTTTCGAGAGACGTGTGTCATGGTCCCGATTGAGGAATGTGTCGACCGACGGGTGAAGAACTGAGCAGTCACAGCCACGTCAGGACATGCCGCCCGCCATAGTCACAAACACGGCCACCAGTACCAGCACTGCCAGAAACACCACGTTCATCGGGGCGGCCGTTACGACCAGCCTGCCGACCGGCACGCTGTCCCAGTCGCGCCTGTCAAAGTACGTCGTACGCATTATGCTGAACGACCCGCGCCCGTCCTCCCACACCGGCACGGCGAACTTGTCCCACGGGCGCTTGTAGTGGGCGGCGAACAGGCAGAACACCCTCGTCCACGGCCTTGCCCGCGGGTACCCTGCAAACAGCGGCGGCACGCCCCTGGCGCCGCGGCGGCAGTCCACGGCCTGCCATACGTTCATCACGAGGTTGTACGACACGATCAAAAAGGCGGCCGCCGTGATGGCCAGCAGTGCGACCGCGACGGGGACAAAGTACACGCCGCCGTATGACGGCAGCGTGACGGATACGACCAGCAGTATGATGCAGTCACCGGCAGCCAGCCCCCTGACCCGCCACATCACCAGTGCGATGGTTATGCCGGCGGCCATGCTGAATATCGCGTTCAGGTCCTGCCACCCCCCGGACAGTAGAAACATTGCAAGCCCCGCGCCGCCGATCATCGCGTAGTGGCGGTCCCGTCCCATGAGTTCGCGGTATTTCAGGTCCCCGTAGGATTCCACTGCGAGTAGTCCCAGCACCAGCGCCAGCCTGCCATATTCCAGGTACTGCGGCAGCAGGACGGCCGCCGCGCCGTCAGCAGGAAGAAACGGGGGCAACCAGTATGCGCCTCATCTGTTCTGACGTCGATTCGACCCAGGCATCGATCTCTACCAACTTGTCGTGCAGCCCGGCCAAGCGGTCCACGGCGCATTCCACGCGCCGGTGCCTGCACCTTGGCAGCAGCCCTACGGCCCGTAGGTGTGATATGGACTTGCGAACCTCACTGTCCCCGCGCGGCCAGTCTACCAGGTAGTTCTGTATTGTGCGCATTGGGACGGTCGCCGGCTCCACCGGTGTTGGCTGCTCCTGTCCTTGCCTTGACACCGCGCGCGCAAACCGGTACACCACGGACAGTACGCATACGTCGAAGAACCTCAGTCCCAGCCCGTCGGCCATGAGGAGCCCCGTGCCGACCGGCGTGAGCCTGGGCGCCCCACACCCGTCACTCCACTCCATCAGTCCGCCGTCCACGAGCCTCCGGACCACGTGATCGCCCGCCTCGCCCCGCTCCGCCTTTCCAATGTCGTTGAGTACGGCGCGCCCCATGCGGCGCCCATGCTGGGACAGCACGACCACGGCCTTTCTTGCGGCCGCGGCGGTGTCAGTACTCCCGGCGCGTTCCCGCCCGCTCATTTGTAGATCACCACCCCCCGGCTCCTGCCGTCCTTCTTCTTCTCCTGCTGGCGCAATAACTTTGCCAGGCCCGCCGGACTGTCGAACTTGAACACGCGCACAGCATTACCATCACCGGAACCGGCACCGTTCCCGGCCGCCGCACCGCCGTCTGACTGCGACGCCACGGCGGCCGCAGTGCCTGGCAGTCCGAGCCACTCGGACGCCTGCACGGGCATCAGGTACGCCCCCCTCCTGGATGCGGCGTCCCCGACCTCCCGGAGCACGGTAACCTTCTCGTGTTCGTCGACGACCGACACGCGGCGCGTGCGCACGTCCACCAAGTACGGTGGATGTTTCTTGTTGCCCGGTATGACCACGGCATCGCGCGAGTTCTGCAGCAACACTTGGTCGGCAGGGCCTTGTGGCTTCTTGGCCGGCGGCTGCGCGGCAGTACCCGATCCCGCCGGCGCCCGGCCTCGTGAGCGCTGCCCGCCGCCCGCAGGGCTGTCTGGCCCTGCATCATCCTCGTCCTCGTCCTCTTCACCTCCCGACTTTGCCACGCCCCGTCCAGTACCACTGCCGTTGTGTCGACCGTCTGTGATCGCCCCCGACCCGGAGCGGAACCTCGGTGTGTCGGCGGCAACCTCTATCTCCTCCGGCGCCGGCCAGCTGAACTTCACGTCACTCACCGCCCCGTGGCGCACCAGTTGCGACACGTGCTCGGCGAACTCGCCCTGCAGACCGGACGGCACCTTTGATATGGCATGCGGTATGTAGTACGGCAGCACGAACCTGGAGAGCCTGTTTCCCAGCCATTCGCACAGCTCTGACAGCTCTTGCGAGGCGTCCTCGTCGAGCTTCAGGTTGATGAACTTCTGGTCCACGGTGTCCCTGCACGCCCTCATCACGTCCTCCACCGCGCGTCGAGCGCCGTCCGCCTCCGACTGCGATATGGTGCGGCCGTCCTGGGCTGCCCCGCCGTGGGACAGCGCCTGCAGGTGCCTGACGACGCGTCCCAGGCGCATCGGGTCGTACCCCGTGGGCCGCTGGTTGGCCACGGTGTGCCGCGCCAAAAAGTCCGACTCGTCGGCGCATTGTACGACGATGCATTCCACCTCCTTGACGCCACCCGACCTCGAGTACCCGCGGTACATGTCGCCGTCGGCCAGCAGGTAGTACGACTTGGGAACGTACTCGGTAAGTTCTGGCACGTTGTCTGCGACGCCCCCGTTCTCCTTAGCCCTGGTACTGACGCGTCCGTTGCCGCCCTTTGCACTGCTTGCTGCATACACCGCGGGGACGCTGGCATCCCGGGCAATCCAGTATCCCACCCTTATGGGAGGCAGCGTCCCGGCGCGCGCCGCCGGACCGGAGGACATGTTCGCATATACGGCCACCTGTTTGGCGATCGGCACTGACACGTCCATCGGGTGCATGACGATGTCCTTGAGCCTGACCTTCCGCCTGACCTCGCCGCCGTCCACCAGTACGCGCGACGCCTCGACTGCCGCTGCGGCGGGCACCAGTCCTTTCACATTGCCGCTCATTTGGTCAGATCCCCCCCGGACATCCCCGCAGTGCACAAGAACACGTCGCATTCATCTATCAACCCGGACAGACCTAAAGCCAGAAACATAAACCACGACGGCAGCATGACAATGACGCCGAACACGCCGAAATACGCAACGCGGTTCCATCTGTCGCCGTGTCTGTTAATTCCCTTCGTGCCGGCAATCAACCCAATAACTAACAAGTATATCATGTGCAACGTAAAAGCTGCAAATACGAAATCGAAAGGGTTCAGTGGAATTATCAAAGTACACCACACCCCAGAGCAGACACAAACCCCCCCACGGCCTCGGCGGTAGTCATCAGTCCCAACCTCCCCATTCCGCGCAGACTAATATGGCGCACGCGCCGGCGCCGTGCAGCGCAGACACATATAGTATGAGTAGCACCAGTGCGAGCGCGCCCAGGACAGCAAACGCAATAATGCTTTCAATGCGGCGGCGCTCAAAGGCAAAGGCATAGCCGCGGTTTAAAAACCTCAGACATGATAGCGCGATCAGCAGCCCCGCGCCCGCGGCCAGGATTATGATCATGGCGAACTGCCACACAGTGTATGGCAGCAGCGCCTCGGCAGTCATATGACAAACGCCTCCTCGAACAGTCCGACCACCGTGTCATATGTTGACCACTGAATGCCGAACGCGGCCAGTCCGATGATAACCGGCGCACTCACAATCGACATGCGGCTGCAGTCCCGGAGCGCCATGAAGGCGGCCAGTCTGAGCGCGCTCGCTACCACGAGGGTGTTCAAAAACAAGAAAAATACAAAGATGAATGCACCGACAACCGCTTCCGGGCCGAGCCGGTACACTTGGGGCAACGCCAGCATGAGTCCGGCGACAGTTATCAGTCCCAGTAAGATTCCAACACCAATCTGAAAGACCACATCATCCACGTCCTGCGCCCCGTTTGTCACGCCGTCCGTCTTGCTCATCAGCCCAGCAACCCCCTGAACACAACTTCCGCATCACGCCCAAACCACATGACGCACGTCATGACGGATGCAAACGCGAGTGCGGTGAACACTATCCACCAGTCGTCATGACGTCCCACATACGCAAGGATGAGAAACCCGACACTAACCAACAGGAACAATACAAAGCCTGTCCCCGCCTGCAGCATGTCAAATAACAGGAATACGATAACAGACATCCCTGCGATGGATAGAAGCACGATAAAGAGACCCGCCACCGCCGCCGCCACCGGGGCTCCATCCATATTCTCCTGTATCAACCGTTCAGCACCCCCTCAAACTTCGCCGCCACGGCATCGTACGCGAACCAGTGCGCTGCACCGGCGCATGCGCCGCCGACGATTGTGGCGAACTCCCAGACCGTATAGGGCAGCAGCGGTTCTGTCATTCATTCCCCACCATATCCACCGGTTGCGGCAGCAACCTGTCCAGTTTTTCATTGAGCGCCCGCAGCTCGATGGCTATCTCCCAGGTGGCCTGGCATGTATGCCGGTCCAGATCACCGCCCGGGCCGGTACATTTTGAAGAATAGATGTCACGTTGGTACGACGGCGGCGGTGCGTCATCCACTTCGTTGTCAGCGCCGGCCGGCTCCTGTACAAGTAACGCATAGGAGACCACAACCGGGCAGCAAACCGCTAGTATGATAATGCCTACGATAAACCACGGTATTCTCCTGCCGCGGCCGTCCCCGTCGCCGCTCACCTCGACGACACCCCCGCATGCCCGCACACCTTCCGCCGGGCCATCCGCACCGCCATGCGGGCCGCCCGCCGGGGGTTCTTCTCACGCTCGGCCAGTATGGGTAGCAGCCTCTTGGCCGCGCCCGCTATCCTGCTGATTATCTCGGCCTCGTACTCGTTGGCCAGCGACTGCAGTTCGCACCCCATGGCAAACCTTATGGTGTCCTCGCCCCCGCCCTCGACCAGGTCAAGGAAGCCGCACCGCCGGAGCACCATCTCCCTGCCCCTGCCGTCGGGCGTCGGGCACATGCGCCTGCTGGCGTCCATGACGACGCGCAGGTAGGGATGGGCGTTCCTCACCCCCAGTTCCATGCGGATGCACTCCAACAGCTTTGACTCTACCAGGGGGCATCCCATGTACCTGCAGACGGCGTAGAAGCTGAGCACGAGGCACTTTGACTTGGTCAGTCCGAGTTCGCGGTGCAGTTTTTGGTACCACGTCCAGACTGACTGTCCGACGTTGTTCCGCACCCCCATCTTCTGGGCAATGTTGCTCACGACTGCCAGGTCTGTCTGCCTGTGCACGTACTTGTCCCCCCTGAGCGTACGGTCGGGCTTGCCCCCGACCTCCATCTCCAGGTACAGGTTTGGGCGGCTGCCGGGCTGCCCCCAGTGCTGCTGCGGCGCGTGCTGCACGCCTGCGCCCGCGGACGAACTGCCGTCCCCTCCGCGCGCGGCGGCTGCAGGCACGCCGCCGTCTATGCCCGCCCCATACTTTACCACGCCGCACGCAGAGCACACGACCTCGCCCGCGTCGGCCTCGACCTCAGCGGACGCCGGATGCCCACACGTATCCAAGACAATAACCCCCTCCATGCTTTCAGCCTCTCATTCGCTACCAGCAGAAGGTGCGATCACGTTCTTGCATGAACAGTGTTGCAATCTCCATGAGCATTTTTGTTGTACATGTGATATATTATGTTACCTACCTTTCGGGGCGTGTACGCTCGCTCGCGCGCCTCCGGCGCGCTCGCTCGCTCTATCCTCCCCTTGCCCCCCCCCGCCAACGACCGCGCCCCCGCGCGCGGTCTTTTAAGCGGCTTGACGTGTGCTGCCGTGGACAAGCACGTAAGGAAGGTGCGACACGTGCGCAATAATTCGTGGGCGCTGACGATACCGGACGACCTGGTCAGGCGCCTCGGGTGGGACAACGGCGCGTACGTGGAGATGTATGTTGACGATGACGGCAGGCTGGTCGCGCGCGCCGACGGACAGCCGGGGGACGTCGCCGTCGTGCGCGTACGCGCCGGGGTGACGGAGGCGGGCGTGCTCGCCGCTGACCCGGCGCCCGCGCCCCCGTCCCCGCCGAGCGCGCCGTCAACCGTGGGAACCGCGCCCCCGACGTACGCCGGATCCCCGGCCGCCGGCCCGGATGGCGCGCCCGAATCCAGGGAACCGGAGTCCGTCCCCCTGTGCGCCCCCGCCCATGACGGCGCGCCCGCGCGCGCCCCCGCGGAAGGCTGTCCGGAACCCTACCGGGGGATGGCCCGCCCGCCCGCCCCGGATGAACACTGTGTTGCCGCCGGACACGCGGTACGGGAAGAGGCGGCCGCCCGCCCCCCGGCGGCCGCCTCTTCTGTCGATCCCGCCGCCTCCGCCCATGATGCCGGGCTTGGAGGGCCGGAGCCACCGGCCCCCTGCCACACGCCCCCTGCTTTCACGCCCCCCGTCGACGGCGCCCGCGCGGAACCGGCGCCCCCCTGGGAGCGCCCGCGCGCGCCACCGGCGCCCCGGGATGCGGACACGGAGCCGGCGCCCGCCCCCCCGGCCGACCCCACGGTTGACGGCGCGCGCCGGAAGCCCGGAGCGGGCGCCCCCGGCTACTGCTAGTCCTCCTGCCGTTGTTGCTGCAGATCACGGTCGTGCCGCGGCGCCGTCACTTGGAGCCTGTCCCGGAGCCCCCCCCCCTTGGGGCGCCCCCGCCGGAGGCGCGGGCGCCCTGTAACCGGCGGCGCCTTTGGCGCCGCCGCCAGAAGGGGAAGCGGGCCCTGAACGGGCGCCCGCTTCCCCGCCAGCCAGCCAGCCAGCCAGCCAGCCAGCCCACGCCCTTCCGGCGGCGCCGAAGGCGCCGCCGCTTGGCGCCCCGGGAGCCCATGGCTCCCGGGGCGCTTCTCCCCCCCCCCCCATGTCCCGGAGCCAGCCAGCCAGCTAGGAGCCGGCCCGGGCGCCCCCCTGACGGGGGGCGCCCGCCAGAACCACACCGGGGTCCCGTAACGCGCGCGGACACCGTCTTTCAACAATCAACACCCCCGCCCTCCTTCCGCGCGCGCCGCGGACACCGGGGAAACGCGCGCGCCACCACCTTACGACAAACGACGGGCCGGCGCGACAAGCCACATAACTGACGCGCGCGGACACATCTACCGGCTGACGCGCGCGTACCACATGACGCGCGCGCCACCTCCAAGACAAAAACGGGGCGCGCCGGTACCACGCGAAAAAACGGAGACCGTGCCGCGCGCGTACCCACCGCGCGCTTCAGACGGTATCTCTTCCCTCCGTCTCTCCTCCAACACTCTCCCCCCCACGCGCGCGCCACTCTAGCCACCCATTCCAACAACACGCCGCGCGAAGAAAGAGAACTGACGAACGCGCGCGACAACGCGGACGCGGGTGAAAGTGAAACGCGCGCGGACACCGGGACGCGCGCGCCCGGCTCCCCTCCAACTCCCGCGCCGTTCGTTTCTGTTAATAGGAAGTATGACGACGGTGGATGAAATACGACGAAATTACACAATAGTATATTGCCCTTCAGCCGTCTGGAGGGAAAACGCGCGCGCCAAGCGTTTTTCACGCCCTTTTAACAAACCCGTATTCCTGCATTCGTGGAACAAACGCCACAAGACGAGGAAGCCGACCACCACGCCGGGCGCCGCGTGCTGCAGTTCTTCGTATGCCTGTCCGTCGTGATGCTGGTCGCGGCCATTGCAATCTCGATACACGGAGACCTGCCCCCCGGCGCCTCGGCGCAGACGTCGTCCGTTGACAATATGCTTGATGCCCTGCGCGCGGCGGACGACGACGCGCGCGACAATCCGCCCACCTCCTGGCGCCTCGGCGACGGCCTGCAGTCGGGTGACTCCTTTACCTACCAAATATGTCACGACGCGCGCGCGGTGCAGTTCGCCCACCCCCACGACTGCTATATCCTGCGCATGGATTTCATCTACCGCACCATCCACCACGCGTACGGCAACGCCGGCGTGTCGGGCGGCCTGATATGGATTGTGGACGCCTCCTTTCTGACCGCCGACGGCAAGGACCGCCGCACCATACTGTTTGTAGACGAGCACTTCGGCGTGCACGCCACCACCTCGCTCGACCGGCAGCTCGCGGCCTCCGTGGAGCATACCATCATGCGCCTCGCCGAGTATGGGCGGCAGAACCTGTCCGTGGGCTCGCACTGGGGCGACGTCAAGACGCACTTCACCACGGTGCCGCTGTCCGTCGTATCGTGGGACGGCGACCGCACGGCGACGCTGGGATACGACGTCGGCGAATACGAGTCGCGCACCCTCATAACGACGGACGTGCCATTCCCGACGTACAGCCTGTGGTTTGAACCGAACGACGCCCTGCCGGGGGAGCCGCGCAAGCAGCACGCGTACACACTGCTCGGGAGGGAGTGACAGACGCCCCCCACAATGCAAGCCCGCATTACCCCAGCTAAAAGCCACGCGCGCGCACCGGCACCCGTCCCTTCGGCCGGTTTTTGCCGGAAAAACCCCCCAGACCCAACACAATTAAGCCACACACGCGTGGAAGAAACAGGAGATGATCACACAGCATGAACCCCATAGTAGTCATTGGACTGGTGTCCGTCGTGGTAGCCGGCATGTACAGCGTGTACGACGGATTGGAGAAGCAGGCCGAACTCGCCGCCCTGCACGCCGACATGCTGGCCCGGCAGCACGCCGAGCACTCCGTCTTCGTACATGGCGAGGTGCAGGACGACGGCACGAACATCATATTTGTGAACAACGGCCCGCAGCCAGCCGAGCTCGTGCAGGTTCGCGCGTATGACTCCAGCGTCGAGCCAGCGCCGTTAGTCAACACGTGGCAGGTGTCGTACGAACTGCCGCCGCTCGGCAGGTTCAACCTCACGGACGCGTCCTCCCCGCTGCCGCCCCCACCGTCCGACCTCAGGGGCACGACGCTGAGGAACGCGCTGGACGCCGACACGTCATACCGCGGGGTGACGTCTGCCGGCGGCATATTCGAGATCACGTATGACCCGTCGTCCGCCATTATCACCCCGGACGGCGCGTTCGGCCCCATGTCCGCCGTGGAGTTTGACAGGGGAAGCGGTTCAAGGTCCCACGCCGGCGGCGTCACCACGACGGCCTACTATTACTCCGATCCGTCCATAACCTGCAAGACGCGATACGCAGTCGCGGGTACGTCCTATACCAAGTACTATGACTTCATAGCCGTGTACAACCAGCCGTACAGCGTTTCCACCACCGGCCCCGGCCCCACCTACACGCACCAGCCGGCCGGCAGCGCGTCGTGGGACTACTTTGTGTTTGACCGCACTGGCAGCGACATTTCCAGCATCCTGCACTGCAGCAACTACGGCACAGTTATCGACGGCATCCCCGGCCCCCAGCAGAATGAGTCACCCCAAAACTTCCCAACGTACATCACGCAGCATTCGACATATAGCAACGTGTTCTACCGCACCCTCTCCACTACGAGCACCACCGTCAACCTCAGCCTGCCGCTTGACGGCGAGTTCACGGCACCGGCCGACGGCAAGTTTCTCCTTCGCGTCGATGCGCCTGTCACCGCGACCACCTCCGCCTCGTACGACGGCTCGAACCAGCTGATGTTCGTAAACAATGTGTGCCTGACCCAGTCCAATTACCCCCCTGTGGATTACGAGACCGTCACGGAGAACACCGTCAGCCAGTGGGAGTCCTCCCTCGGCACCCCCGCCCTCACGTCCTCGCTCAACGTCAGGATAAACGGGGTGTCCGCCGGAAGCCTCGGCCTGTCAGATGTGGTCCTGACGGACAGCAGCGGCGTGGGTGGCAGGAACTATGTCTTTGACAGGTGGGCCGACGGCGGCGGATGGGACTGCACCCTGACGCTGACCGCCGACATCGACGGCTCCTGGCTGCACGGCGGCACCCTCACCGGCTGGACGACCGTCGATGCGCTGGACGGCGACCTCATTGAGATTGACGGCACGGTCAGGCTGCGGTACACGCCGCCGTCCGTTTCCTCCGCCACCATCGACACCACCGGCGCCAGGCTTGAACTGGACGACCCGCTGTTCACCGTGGGCCTGCTGCACAACTAGCGCGTCCGCCTTTTATCCTCCCCGCCGCCCTGCCGGCATGGCAATCGAGACAAACGTGCCGTGCCCTGAGTGCGGCCGCATGCTCATGCAGTCCATGGGGGACGGGGACGATTACGCGTCATGTCCGGACACCGCCGGCTGCGGGTGGTCCGGGAAGCCGCCCGAGTCCTGACTCCGGCGTAGGAGAAACCAGTTGACTGCACGGCGGTTAAATGCAACCACGCGTCCTGCATGCATGTCATCATACGGCGAATGTCCCGCGTGCGACGACAGCACACAACTCGAGAAGATGGAGGTCGACATAGGCGGCGGCCCCGACACCCTCGTCACCGTGCAGTGCCCCAAGTGCGGGTTCAACCCGGAGGCCGGGCACTAACCTACGGGTGTCGCGAACGCGCCGCCGCATGAAACCATCCGCCTTAAACGCAAACCCATACCCGTGTGGTATGAGCGGCGAGTTTGTAAGCAGGTCAGACGCCGCCTGCCCCAAGTGCGGCGGCTGGACGTGCCGCATCGACGACGAGAGCGCCGTCAAGGAATACTGGTCGGGTGGCGCGACGGTTGACGCCAAGTGCACCGAGTGCGGCGAGCCAGTCCATACAACGAGGTGATCCTCCTGCAGTTTCGCCCGACGCCTTCCCTCCATAATCCCCTCCACCGCACCACCGCCCTGGTGCAGGAGCATGACGCCGCATGATCATCGCCATCGAAGGAATAGATAAGGCGGGCAAGCGGACGCAGGCCGTCCTGCTGCGGGACGCGCTCCAGAAGAGGCTCGTGGAATCCGCGCTCATCGACTTTCCGACAAAGGGCACGCTGACCGGCGAAGCCGTCGCCGCATACTTCAGAAACACCGCGCGCTCCGACCTCTACCCGTCGCACCACCGGCACGTCCTTCCGTGTCTGGCGGCAGCCGACATGTGGGCTGCCTCCGGCAGGGTCGAGTCGGCCCTCCGCATGCGCGACGTACTGGTGTTGAACCGGTCGCCGGCGTCCAACCTGGCGTACGGGCGGGCCGCTGAACTGAACCACGCATGGCTCCGCAGCCTGACGGCAGGCCACCCGGCCAACGGCACGCCGAGACTCACCGTCCTGTTGGACATGCCCGTCTCCGAATCCTTCAGGCGCGTCCCGGAAAACCGAGACGCCTTTGAGTCCGACCGTCATTTCCTGAACGACGTGCGCGCCACCTACCTGTCAGAGGCCCGCAGGCATAAATGGACGGTCGTGCGCGCCAACCGCCCCGCCGCCGACGTACACCATACCATACTGCGCAGGGTGATGCCGCGCATACGCGAAGTGTTGCGACAGCGGGAGGCGGCGTTGTAGCGCCTTCTGTGGCATGAATAGCGAGACACGGAGTCGAACCGCGGACCTCAGGTTATGAGCCTGGCATGTTACCGTTACACCACATCGCTGTAACTTATGGCGTCCGCAGGTTCTTATGCCTTTTGACCCGAGGTACTGGTGCAAATCCATGACCTGAGCGTCCTGACCACACACTCCGGACACAAAACAATTCCCGCATTGCCAGTCATCACGTTCATCCTGTCCTGGTACTCCCTGCGTTCACCGTACTTCTTGATGCAGTGAACATCGGTGAACCAGACAATGCAGCACAGCGAGATGCCGTGCCGCATCCCCCGCCAGAACTCCCTGTACTTTCCGGGCAGCATCATCATGACATGCAGCAAACCACATTTACACGTCACGGATTTGCGCCAGCATCCGACTGGATGAATCCCGGCCCGCGTGTTATGGTATGCACGTTCTAGCCAATAAATTATGGTACAGTTGTAATGGTGCATACCATATGCGCCATAATATTCATGCCATTATTGTGCGAACTGCAAAGAACCCAGCGGGTCAGGCCCACTTGTCAGGGCTCTTTTTCCTGACGTGCTTTCCGTCGATCGATACGGTGTCCCCATGCTCAAAGACCGTGTGCCACCTGCCGTTGCTGGGAAATATCCTGTCCATCTCGACTATCCTCTTCCTGGTGGGCGGCCTGTTCGTCAGGGCCCCCCACTTCATGTTGTCGATTTTTGGCATTATGTCGTTTATGTCCCTCATTACAGCACGCCTGCCCGGTTCTCCTTAAAAACATCACTTATGCGGTTGCCATGCAATCAGGCGGAGCACGCGCTGAACCCGCAGTGGTTGCAGTGCGAGCACCCCTCGGACAACACGATCTGCTTACCGCACGACGGGCAATCGCGCCCGCCGTCGGGGGCGGCTGCACCCTCGTCCTTCTCTGCGGACTCGTCCGCCTGTTTGTCACTGCCGGCGTCCTCCTTTTCATCAGCCTCAAACGCGTACGACAGCACGTCGCGCACGTAGTCGCTGCCCCGCCGTAACTCCTCTATCACCCCGCGCGTGGCGTCGGACACCCTGCACATGCGTATGTTGTCAGCGGCCGCCGCCTTCCTGCCTCCCCCTACCTTCTGGTCGTTGCCGACCTCTCCGCCGGACTTGCCGTGGTGGAGCACCTGCTTGTCCCTCGAACCGTCGCGGTATACGGTGATCCCCTTGAGCCCCAGTTCGTGGGCCAGCGCGTACGCCGCCCGCACGTCGTTGATGTCAGTGCTGGACGGCATGTTGATCGTCTTTGATATGCTGTTTGCAATCCAGCGCTGCCACACGGCCTGCGCCATGAGGTGGTCGGCCCAGTGTATGTCCGCCGCAGTCACGAACACGCGGCGCATGTCCTCCGGCATGTCCGCGTCGGCCCGTATGCTGCCGCCCGCCTCCGTTATGCGCTCGGCCGCCTCCTCGCTGTACAGGCCGCGCGCCTCGAGTTCCGCCTTCAGGTCGTGGTTCGCGTAGTGAAAGCTCCCCACCGCCACGTGCTTCTCATAACTCAGAGCGAACACCGGCTCCATGCCGTTCGAGCAGCTGGCGATCATCGCGATGGTGCCAGTCGGCGCCACCGTCGTGGTTACGACGTTGCGTATGCCGTGCTCCCTGACGCGCGCAGCCAGCCCCTTCCAGTCGCATGTCCGCCCGCGCAGCGGCGAGTCCTCCGGACCGATGCCGTCCTCGAACGCGCCGGCCACGGGCAGCCTCCCGTCCACGTATTCGGTCTTGTCGTACAGCCCGAACGTCCCGCGCTCCCTGGCGAGTTCGACCGACTCGTCCATCGAATAATAGGTGAGGTACTCGGCCAGCTGCGCCTGCAGGGCGAACCCCTCGCGAGAGTTGTACGGTATGCGCAGCTTGTAAAGCAGGTCGGCCACGCCCATGACGCCCAGGCCGATGCGCCTCGACTCCCTGGCGGCTACGGCAATCTCCGGTATGGGATAGAGGTTCGCGTCCACCACGGCGTCCAAAAACCTCGTGGTCGTCCGTATGGCCCGCACGTACCCCTTCCAGTCGAACTTGCCGTCCCCGTCCAGCAGCCCCGCCACGTTTATCGACCCGAGGTTGCACGACTCGTACGGGTACAGGCTCTGCTCGCCGCACGGGTTCGTCGCCCGCAGCGGCCCGCCCCTGGCCTTGGCGAACACGTTGTGCTTGTTGCAGTTGTCCAGAAATATCAGTCCCGGTTCAGCCGACATGTACGCGCTCATGGCAATGTCGTCCCACAGCTTGCGCGCGTCGGTCTCGCCCGCGGGCTCGCCCGTGCGCGGGTTCCGAGAATGGTATTTTTCGTCCTCCACCACGCACTTCCAAAAGTCCCCCCACATCCCGACGGACACGTTGAAGTTTTCCAGCACCTTGGGCTTCTGCTTGGCCCGTATGAAGCCCTCGATGTCGGGATGCCATACCTCGAGTATCCCCATGTTCGCGCCGCGCCTCTTGCCGCCCTGCTTCACCACCTCGGTTATCGCGTTTACGATTCCCATGAACGACACCGGTCCGGACGCCACCCCGGACGTGCTGGCCACCATGTCACCCTCCGGCCGCACGTCAGAATAGTTTATGCCGACGCCCCCGCCTGACTGGAATATCATCGTGGCGTCGGTCGCAGCCTTCATTATGCTGACAAGCGAGTCTCCCACGCCCAGTACGAAGCACGCGGACAGCTGCCCCAGCCTCCCGCCGGCGTTCATCAGCGTCGGGGAGTTGGGCATGAACTTTTGCCCCACCATCAGGTCGTAATACGCGTCAATCTTGTCGGCCACGTGGTCCAGTTCCCCGCGCTTGATCATGTCGAGCAGTTCCTTGAACGGTACGGACACGCGCGGCGCCGCGTCTGCGTACGCCCTTACCAGCGCCCGCAGGTGCCACCTGTTGAGCGCGTACCTCCCCACGCGCAGCCTGCCGTCAAAGTAGTCGGCGGTGTCGGAGTACGATACGGCCTCCTCGCGGCGCCTCTGCGCCTCCGCCCCGTCGTCCTCCCCGCCGTCAGGCAGCGCCACCTTTCCGTCATGTATCAAATCCGGAATCCCCATGAGCAGGGCCACGCGCTCGAACAGCTGCCTGGGCGTCTCTATGATCTCCCCGTCGTCATTCCGGAACAGGTACCGCGAGGCCAGCACGCGCAAACATGATATGTCGAACCTCTTTGACACGTCGCACAGCCGAACCCGCCTGCCCAGAACCTCCTGCTTTTCCGTCCTGGCCTGCCGGTGCTCGTGCCTGTACCGTATGTAGTCCCTAGCTATCTGCACGTGCCCCCCAGCGAGCAGTGCGTCCTCGACCATGTCCTGCACGTCCTCGACGGTGAGTTCCCGGTGCCTGTGGTCCACTCTCTCGATGCGCCCCATCACGGCGCCGCAGACTTCGCCGGCTATGCGGGCGGCATCCGGTTCATTCGACTCCGCGGCGGCCTTCCGGATTGCGTTCCTTATAAGACCCTGGTCAAACTCGGCCTCCGTCCCGTCCCGTTTCCTGATTGTCTGAACCGGTACGGTGGAGACAGTGGTTGACAATACGCCCAAGACGGCCTGTTGCATATAAGCGGTCGTAATTACATGATCATGTAAAATGCAGTATCCGCGGCGCGACATATGTTGTCCGCGCCGCCACAGCCATCGTCGCATCACGCGCCGCCGTCAGAGCATTTGTCACACAAGGAATCGGCGTCCAGCCCCCTGAGGCAAACCCGCCTGCCGCACTTTGAGCAGTTTTTGAGGCAGGACTCGCACGCTTGGCGGCTGCAGTCTGGGCACGACGACGCGCAGGGCGCGCTGCACAGGAAGCATCCGCCCGTGGGCGGCTCCGGCATTATTTACCACGCTCCCTGCACTCGCCGCATACCTTGCCGGTACCGCCAATCTCCGACGGACAAACGTAGCGGAAGCAGCCGGAGCAGTACTTGGCGCATGAGTCACACACCAGCTTCCGGCAGACGGCGCAGATCATGATGTGGACCGGGACGGACCCGCACGCCACGCACTTTTCAGCCATCACGGACTGAGCCGGCCCGCGCTTTTAAGACTGGGAAAACAGCTTCTTCTGGCCGCCCCAGCTGCCGCCGCACGCGTGCTCCGACTGGCCGTGCCACGCCTTGCAGATCTTGCCGCCGCACTTGCCGCACTCTACCATGCACCTGGGGCAGGCGTGCTTGCCACACAGGGCGCACGGGGACGTGGTACCGCGCGCGTAGCAGATGGTACAACTTCCGCCACTCCCGTCATTTGCCTCCGGCATCACACGGGATGCCCGCGGCCGTGTTTAAAGGGCTCCGGCGGCGGCCTTTTAACCAACGCGCGCGCTTCGTATCGTGAATTTCCCGCCTGGCGCGGACCGCCATCACCTCCTACCACCCTTCGCGGTTACGGCCGCCATCGCGCTCGCCGCGCTCGCCGCGCTCGCCGCGCCCGACCTGCAGCATTCCATCCTTCCCGTCCCGGTACCCACCTCCGCCCAGCTTGACGAGTCCGCCCCCACCCTCTACCTGCACATACCGGGCAAGATGATTGACGGGCAGACGTATCAGGGAATTGCCGTGTCAAGCGCCCCGGCCGGCCTGTCGTCAGCGGGCGAGCGAACAGTGCACTTGGCCTCCGGTTCGCCCTCCATAATGCTGCCGCAGACCTCCGTGGAGATCCCCATCGGTAAGAACCACGCCGTCTTCACTATACATGCGGTGCAGTCTGGGGCGGTTGTGGTTCAGGCCGCGTACGGCGGGCTTATTGGTGAGGCGCACGGCGTGGTCTTCTCGCAGTCCACGGTGCCGAAAGGACTCGACATAATCACACCGGGCTCCATGACGTCCGCGTCGGACCTGCCAGCCTTCGTCTACCTGATGGACGAGCGCGGTTACCCCGCGCGCGCCCCCACCGGCGGTATTGATGTCAGGCTGGTGGGCGGCGGCCTGGTGGAGGCGCCGAGCTCCATAACCATACCCGCCGGCTCGGCGCAGGCCCTGGTGCCGCTGCGCGTGTCCGGCTCGGGCCACGTGTCCGCCGCGGCGCCCGGCCTGATGGGCGACACTGAACTGCTATCCTACGACCGGGACGCCATGCACGTACGCCTCGAGGTGTCCCCCGACATCGTGCTGCCCGGCGGCAAGGTGTATTATTCCGTGTGGCTTGAAAGGGATCCCGTCAACTCGGGGTCGGACATAATGCAGGACGAGTCCGGAACGGAGTCCGCAAGCGCCCCCGTCGATGACGCCCCGACGCTGCCGTACCACCCGCCGCGCGCGATAGCCGCGGAACTGCAGACGACCAATACGGACGTGCTCCGGCTCACCGAGAGCCATCCGCCAAACAAGAAGGAGGGCAGGTATTCCCCCATCACGCTGCACGGCGGGAGGGCCGCCGGCGTCCTGTACGCGGGGCACGGGACGGATGTGCTCCCGGCATCCTCGTTGCACTCTGGGGACCGAACGTCCCCCGCGGGCCCCTCGGCCGGCGGCATCGCCGTGCTGACGGTGTCGGTGCCAGGGTACGGCGTGGCGTCGGCACATGTGTGTGTCGGAACCGTGGTTACGAGCTCCACGACGGCCGCCGCGTACGACGCCAACAGCACGAGCGTCGTGGAGGGCTCGGATGGCAACTACCTGATAGTCACCGGCGCCGGCGCCGGCGACCGGCGACAGCAGCAGGGGGATGGAGATGAACAGCAGCAGGACGAGCAGCAGGACGACTCCGCCTCGACCAACCGCAGCTGCGGCTCCGGCACCGAGACGTGGGCCGCCTACGTGGACCGCATAATCCGGGCGTCCGTCGCGTCCTCCACACAGTCGGGCGGGAACACTGACGGCTCGACCATACAGTTCCCCCGCGAGACATACGGGCCGCCCGAGCCGAACAACATCCGCCTCTTCATGCAGCCCAGCACCGTCACGCCGCTGCAGCCGCACTCCGGCACGCAGGGCGTGGTCGGCTTCTACCGCGTGGACGTCCAGGAGCCGGAACAGGCGTCCTTCACCGACGGCGACCTGACGATCGTCACGTCCACCGAGTACGAGCGCGTAACCCCGGTGCGCGCGGAATACGAGAGCATAACTATAACCGCCTCTTCCGCGCCCGGCAGCGAGCGCGGGGGAGGCGGCATCGACGTGCGCCCCCACCACGTGTCCCACCCCACGTACCATACGAACGCGTACGCGTTCCCCATACAGGCAAACTTGGAGGGAATGTACAGCGTGCAGGCCGCGTCCGGCGGCCACGTGCAGAACACCACGCTCCGGGTAGTCCACCCCTATGAGACGGCGTACCACCTCCACGTGACCGAGTTGCCGCCGCGCGGGCCGGTCGGCGAGGAGCAGCCTCTGTTCATGGTGAACCTGGTCGACGACGCCGGCCGCATAATAGACGTGCTCGAGGAGTTCGGCGAGCCGCGCACGGTCAGGGCGTCGTTTGGCGACCTGTCCGCGCCATCTGCATCCAACGTTATTATGCGTGATGCCGAGATAGGCTCGTACAATACCGCCGTCATAAACGGCCCCGTGCCGGGACCGGGCGGCACCGGCGCCATAATCACACTAGAGGGCTGGCCGCCCGCGTCCGGACCGTACGAGGGCGACGTGGTGCCCGTCGATGCGCCCGTCAGGATGGAGATGGACGCCCCGCGCATGGTACATGTCGGCGAGCGTTTCCCCGTCACGACGCACACCGTGGACTCGTTGGGCAACCCCGTCGCGCTGGTCGACGAGAGCGACAGGCGAGACACAGGGTTCACCGCCGCGGAGGACGGGACCGGCCTTGTGGGGTCGGGCGGACAGCAGCCCCTCAGCTCGCTGTACGAGGTGGGCGGGGCCGTGCAACGGGAGGTGGTGGCGTTCCTGAACAGAATGAGCGTGGACGTGGGCAGCGGCTTTGGCGGCACCGACGAGCACGGGATGCCGGTGCCCAAGGACGTAAAGGCGGGCGAACCGTTTGAGATCAGGGTCGATTCGCTCACAGTGTCGCGTTCCCAGCAGTCGGAACAGCAGGACCTGTTCGGCGGCGCACTTGACGGTTTTGACATCGGACTAGACCTTGACGGACTGACCCTCGGCGGCTTCGGCTTAAGCTCGGACGCCCTGCCAGTACCCGACGTGGCTTACGAAATAGACGCGCCGCCCGGCTGGCCGGTGGAAGAGTCGAGCCCCGGCGTGTTCGTAATTACGCCCGCAGACGAGGGCGAGTTCACCATCACCGTGAGCGGGAGCAAGGAGGGGTTCGGCTCGAAGCCCGCGACCATACTCATCCGCTCGGAGATGTCCGTGCCGCTCACGGTGGACGCCGTCGTGCCGTCGCACGATACGCGCGTGTCCGTGCCGTTCACCCTGCAGAACGGCACTACGGTTACGACCCCATACCAGACCATACTGTCGAGCCCGACGGACATGTCATTTGCATTCCCCGAGTCGTTCGAGGGCGGGTACGGTTTGATCGACACGGTATACGAGGGAGGCACCCTCCTGCCCGGCGGGACCGTGCGCATATCCGCATACGACCGCACGGTCAATGTCACGGCCGTATATGACAGGCAAGTAGAGATCATTGTGCTCGGAACCGGCAGCACAGGCTCCGGGGCCTACCAGTACGGGCAGACCGTGGTGGTGTCGGCGTCACCCGGCCACGTCATACCCTACCTGCTCCCCGAAAAGATAGCCTACTGGCAGGGCGTGCCGGGCGGGGGACTGCCCACCGACGAGGTGATCTCATTCCGCGCCGAGTCCGACGCCGTGATCGAGCCGGTGTTCGAGCCGGACTTCACGCGGCTGTACTTTGTCGTGGCGGCGGCCGCGGCGGCCGCGGGATACGCTGCGTACCGCAAGTTCGGACCGGCCCTGTCGTACAAGATTGGCGACCTAGTGGACTCGTTGAGGGGCGGCTCTGACGAAGGCGGGGAGGAAGAGGGGGACAAGGCCTCGGCGGAGGACGTTTCGGACAGTGAATACAACTCCCGCGGCAGTGAGGACGGCTATGACGGGGCGGCGTACAGCGATACCGGCAGTTATGGAGGCGGGACCGGGCAGAACCCGGACGACGACTACACGACGGCCGACCCCGCACCCCGCACCCCGGAGGACGGGCGCGCGTGATGGCGACCGGCCGCAGGGCCAGCCCCCTGCATAAAGAGGCACGCGCCGGGGTGGTCCCGTGAGACCCCCGTTTGGCAGGAAGAAAAGGGGCGGGGCCCGTGCGGGCGAACCCAAAAGGGAGGCTCCCCCTCCCACGCCGTCCGACACCCCCAAGGCCGACGAATACATCATCTGCCGCTTTGACGCGAACGTCGGCGAGGGAGTGCGCATAGAAGAGTCGTACGACGTGGGGCAGGCAAAGGTGAGCATAACCAAAGACGGCCGCTATCTGGTGGACGAGCCGAGACTGACGCGCCGCGCGGTGGCCGCCTACCAGAGGCTGATGCGCAACGTCCACCACTCGTTCACCCTGAAAGACATATCCCGTGACGACGTGATACCTCTGCTCAAGAGCACGCTGGAGAAGGAGTCCCGCCTGACCCTCGACTTCGAGGTGTGGAAGAGGGAGAGGGAGGCCGTCGAGTACTACATGGTGCGCGACGTGGCTGGATACTACGTGCTTGACGTGCTCATAAGGGATCCGCACATCGAGGACATACTGTGCATCGAGTGGGACAAGCCCGTCGCCGTTGTCCACCGCGAGTACCCCCACCACACACTGCTCGACACGAACATCAAGTTCCGCTCCGAGTCCGACATGGAGCGCCTCATACAGCGCATCTCGCAGCGGTACGGGGAACCGCCCAGCGAGACGCGCCCCATGACCTCGTTTTCCGACGAGCGCGGCATACGCTACACGTTCACGGGCAACCGACGGATAACTCCGGACTCCCCGACCATGTCAATAAGGAAGCCGTCGGTCACCACCATTACGGTGTGCCACCTGCTGCAGAGCGGACTGCTCTCGCCGCTTGCGGGAGCGTACCTGTGGGCTACCATGGACCTCAAGGGCTTCGGCCTGGTGATCGGCGCGCCGTCGGCCGGCAAAACCACGATGATCAACGCGATATTCACCATGGCCAACCCCAGCTGGCACTACTATACTATCGAGGACGTACTCGAGCTAAATTTGCCGCACAGCCACGTCTCGCGCCACCAGACGACTATGAACTCGTCGCTGCAGGCGACGCAGGGCAAGGCGGAGGGCGGCGACAGCTTCGGGGTGTTCGACCTGTGCAAACTCTCGTTGCGTTTCCGCCCCGACTTCGTGCTGGTCGGCGAGATACTGGGCCAGGAGGCCGACGGACTGTTCCAGGCCGCCGCCTCAGGCAGCGGGTGCATGTGCTCGTTCCACGCGAGCAACGCGGAGCATGCCATCACCAGGCTGGAGGCCCCTCCAATCTCACTGTCAAAGTCGCAGACCGCCCTGCTCACCTACGTGCTGCACATGTCCTGGGTGCTGCACGACAACAAGCGCCAGCGCAAGCTCAT
Organism: Candidatus Nitrosopumilus sp.; assembly: GCA_965207075.1. Taxonomy (GTDB): domain Archaea; phylum Thermoproteota; class Nitrososphaeria; order Nitrososphaerales; family Nitrosopumilaceae; genus Nitrosopumilus. Next base: position 1,265,581 of record CBDBLO010000002.1, read on the forward strand.
AGGCATCACGGAGATCGACACCGGCGGGCATGGCGGCCTCAGCGGTGGCGGAGATAGCGACACGGCCGCGGGCGCCTCGTGCGCCACGGGAGGGCAGTCCGCGTCCGGCGCCAGCCCCGACGCCAAGATGCTGAATACGCTGTTCTGGTACGACCCGGAGCAGAACCGCGTGCTGCCCGACAGCCTGGACGAGATCATAGAGAGGAGCACGGTCCTGCCGCGCATGAAGGTCATGATGGGCGTCAAGGACATCAGGGGCGACATGGAGCGCCGCGTGCGTGTCCTTGAGCGCATACGGGACGAGGGCATAACCGACGTGTCCGACATACACAGGGCGATAAACACGTTCTACCACCCGCCGGACGGCGATCAGGGACAGGCATAATTACCGGCAGTACCGCGCCATGATGATCGTGCCACCCCGCATGATCGCAGGGAGGTTTGACCCCACGGCGTGCGTGTCAGCCTCCCCGTACAATTATTGCCGCTAGCACCCGCCCCTGAGCGCCCACTCGTCGTCGCCGAACTCCGACGCCGTGCAGAACCTGCGGTCTATCTCGGCGTATCCCTTGTCCACCAGCATGGCGTTGAGCGGCGACGCGGCCTGCGTTCCGGTCGAGCCGTATCCGACGCACCACACCAGCGCGACCACCCTGCCGTACGAGCCGTCCCGCTGGCCGTCGTCCACGTCATATACGACGGTCGTACCTGCCGGGCACTTTGAGCGCGTGAACGCCGTGGCCTCCTCGTATCCGTCCTCCCCGCGCTCCGGCGTGTCTACCAGCGCCAGGCGGATGCGCACGTCGCCGTCCACCACGATGGTGTCGCCGTCAATCACCCTGGTCATCGTCCCGGTCTGCGCGGTCGCGTACGGTATGACGTTCTCGCCGCGCGGTTCATCATCGTCATAACCGCCGGACTGCGACGCAGCTGCCGCCGTACCCGCCTGAGCGGTCGAACCGGCCGCCCTCGCGGCGGGCGCGCCGTACTTGCAGTCCCTGCCCAGTTCGCGCACGTACCAGCCGTCCTGGAACACGTAGGGCTTCGTGCAGTCCCCGAACCCGTCGGCGTATCCGTCATTGTTGTTGTCCTCCCATCCGTCGCCGAGCCCGTTTCCGTTGTAGTCAAACGAGCACGGCTTCGGAGCAAATCCCTCCGAGGCCAGGTGGTTCGGGTCAAACCCCTTGAGCGGACCAAGCCTGGCCCCCGAGTCCTGCGGTATCGGCGTCGGTATGCCGAATATCGTGCGGGTCTCCATGCCCATGCCGTCGAGCACCGCCGCGCACGGCGGGTACATCACGTACCGGTGCGTCAATGTCTCCCTGAATCCGGTGTCGTTCCGCACATAATACACTCCTGCCTCCGGCGTTCCGGCGTTCCCGGGTTCCGCCTCATCAACCTCAATCCACTCTGGTCCGCCCACCGAGCCCGCGGGCTCCTCCGCGCCCGGCAGCACGTCGGAAACGGCCGACCCGATGTCCTCCGCGACATACCCCAGCTCCTCGGCCGCGCCGCCCAATTCGTCCGCCGCGCCTCCAAGCCCGCCGACCACTTCCTCCAGGCCGTCGGCCGCGCCTTCGAGTCCGGCCACCGCGCTGTCAAGCCCCTCGGCCGCGCCGTCCAGCACGCTTGACGCCCCGTCGACCAGCCCCTGCGGGTCGACCGACGACTGCTGCGGCGCGCCGTACATCCCGGGTACGACCACGTACCACATGGCCCCCATCACCACGGCGAACACGACCGCCACCAGCACGGTCATGCCCAGCCTGCGTCCAATTCCCATACCTTGGATACGCATGCGCCCCTTATTTATTTTTCTGATGATTTCTCTATGATTTCTCATATTTTTTCCAAACAATGGTGGTTTAAAACGGCGCGGCGCGTGTGTGAGCATGGTAATTACGGGGGCGGCCTGGTAGTGGAAGCCTCGGAGGTACTGATATTCCGAGATTATACGGGCTGGGAGGAGCCCGCGCTGAGCACGCCGTTCGGCTTTTGGTCGCTGCGCAACATCATAGTATTCGGCGTGTTCGGCATGCTGGCGGGGGCGCTTTACTGGGCGATCATACCGGACGACCTGGACATACAGAGGGACTGGGTGTCCGTGTGCATCGCGCTGTCGCCGCTCGGCATCGGCGTTCTCTTGGGCATGGCAAATCCGCCCGTCGGTACGGCCGACTCGCTGCTGATCGCGCTGGTGGTACTGGCCTGCAGGTCGCTTGCCGCGGGCGGTGCGGCCGGCGCAAAGCGCGGTGCGGCCGGCGGCAAGTCCGCCCACCGCAGGCGCAAGCGGTCGCAAGTGCTGGGGTTTCCCAGGCACCTACCCCCACCGCGCGGGGTGGTGTCCGCCGACGAGCGCCCGATAGAGGTCAAGTGCACCGACCTCGACGAGCCCAAGTCCATACGCCTGACCATACACGGCGGCGACGGCACGCGCTACGGGGACAGGCTGGTGTCCTGCTATATCGACGACGAGCTGCTGGACGTGCTGCGCACGACACCCGACGGCTCCGCCGTGCTGAACGTGAGGCCGGGGAGGGAGGGGGCGCGCAGGCTGATAATACGCGAGTATGTTGGCGATGACGAGTACTCGGTCACCGGCGCGGTCACCGGCGACGCGCCCGCGGGAGCCGTGCTCGTCAACAGGCCGCTCCACTTCATGCGCGTGGGGGGCGGCGGAGTATCTTTGGCGGCGGCGGCAGGGGGCTCTGGATAAACATGGCCGTCCACCGCGTGCGCACGGGTGGCATCGCAGCGGAACTGGAAGTGCAGGACGGCTCAGTCAGGTGCGTCTGCGGCGCGGATGACACTCGCTTTGACGTGAGGCTGGACGGCGGCCTGCGGTGGGCAGAGCAGGTGTCGCACGATACGATACGGCTCAACTTTATTGACGCCGCCGGGCTGCTGGTCCAGACGGCCGTCAGGTCGGACAACTGCCTCAGCGTGATGGACGACATAATGCAGAACGGCACGCCGGCCCCCGCCGCCGGCCGGAAGCGCAGCGGGCGGTAGGCCCGGCTGCATCCTGCCCCCTCTGTTATCCGCCGCGAAACTTGAACGCTTTGTCGTTGTGCGTTATGATCGCCACCACGCTGCCCGGCGCCCCCGTTTCCACGCGCACCACCTCGCCCATCGGCAGCACGGCGGTCGTCGTGCCGTCCTTCATCAGCTGCAGCCTGTAATGGTGGGATAGTTGCCCGTCCACCAGCACGTCCCTGACACGCACGTCCGCAGTCCCCGTGTTTATCACGTCGACCTCAAGGGGGGACGTACCCGCGAAGCCGACCAGCGCCACGCGCTCGCCCATCTGCCGCATGCGCTTTTCCGCGTCGGCCTCCTGCGCCTTGTGCCTCTCGCCTATGTCGTCAAGTCCCGCCTGGTAGAACACCAGGAGGAACACGCCGAGCACCCCGAACATCAGCACGTACCTCGCTATCTGGTTCATTCAGCCGACCACCCCCAGGCTCCACCTGTTCTCGCATATCGACGTGGACCCGTCTGTGTACGTAACCATCCCCGTTGCGAGTTCGGGACGCATGTGCGTGGCCGAAAAGCCGGCGTAGGCGGAGTCACCCGGCGTTATCATCGCCGTGGTACTCAGCTGCGTGACGGATCCCGTAATGATTGCAAGATCGGTGATTGTGTGCGTCCCGGTGTTGGTTACGTGCAGCCGGAGGTAGTTCAGCCCCCCGCCCACGTCCTCAAACAGCGTGATGTCCATCGTGCAGTGCCTGGCGTACTCGCCGGTGCGCCAGCCCCCCTCCTCGAATATGCCGAGCCATGTGCCGATGACCCCCACCCCCACGACCGCGATACTCGTCAGTATGAGCACCTCTATGATGCCGGAGGCGGCCGCGCGGCGGACGGGGGCTGGCCGCGCGCCCCGGCTTGGAATGGGGGGCACGGCGCCTAATCATCCTCCTCTCCGAACATGAACGTCCGGTCGTTCTCCGTCACTATGAACAGCGGCGTCGTTCCGTTTGACACGCTTATGCGCGCTATCGCCCCCTCCGGCACCAAGCCGGCCGTCGAAAAGTTGCCGCTGGTGTTCATCACGTGCGTCGTCCAGCTGGACGGGGCCGAGCCGTTTGCAAACACGTGGTTGATGCTCAGGGGCGCGCCCCCGGTGTTTATGACATCGACCGCGGCGGGCGACTGAGACACCACCTCCACAACCATGATGCGCTCTAGCACCTGCCGCTCGTATTTTGCCAGCCTGTCAAGCTGCGACTCCGACCGGTCGGACAGCTCGCCGAGCCCCGCTGTATAAAACACCACGGCGAATATGCCAACTACCCCGAAGATCAGTATCCACTGCACGAGCTGGTTCAAGCAGTCACCCTCCCGCCACCAGCACGCTCACCCTGTCGCACGTTATGGTGGAGCCGTCGGACAGTGTGGCGACGGCCTCGGCGTACCCCGAGCTGATGGCCGCCGACGAGTTGGCCGACGTTACGCCCACGTGCTCGGACTTTCCGCCCGGCTCGATGGCTGTCGCGCCGCCGAACGTGTACGTGTCACCGACGCGGGCCGTGAACCCGGTCAGCGTCTCGCCGCCCGTGTTCGATATGGTCACCTCGACGAAGCTCTTTCCGCCCCCTATGTCGTCCCTGCCGTCCACGTGCAGCGTGCAGTGGGCGCTCTCCCAGGCGTCGCCCCCGCCGTACCCGCCGAACCACGCGGCCAGCGCGCCGACTCCCACGACGGAGATAGCGATCAGTATGAGCGCCTCGATCATGCCGGACACGGCGGGCCTGCCGGCGGGCGCACCGTCCTTGTTTCGGCCGGACGTCATGCCGCCGTCCCTTTCTCTGCCGCCGTAGCCGCCTCCGTCCCTGCAGCCTCCGCGGGCGCGTCCGCGCCGTCCGCGTCCGCGCCAGAGGCCGTACCCCTGTTTCCGCCCTCTTCAACGCCGGCGTTCTCCGCCGGCGCCGCTCCGTCGTCCTTCACGGCGCTTGTGTTAAAGTAATTCGAGGTCTCCTCCGCCGTCGCCTCGAACTTCAAATATATCGCGTTGTCGCTGGTCTGCATCATGCCGTATCCCGGACGGAAGTTGACTATGCGCTCCACCTCGCGGTCGGTCAGGTCGAGCGCCGCGCCCGCCAGCCTGGCGGCCGACTGCGGCATCTGCATGATTATCTTTGTGTCGAACAGCTCGGTAAGCTTGGACGCGTCCGCCAGCGCGCGGTCCATGTCGGAAAACTGCTGCGTGCTTATGGCCAGTATGAGCGACCGCTTCCTGCCCTCCCTGGACATCTCGCCTATCTTCTGCGTGCTCTGCTGCATCTTGGTCACGCGCCACGCCTCGTCGAGAAGTATGATCTTCCACAGCCGGTCGGGCAGTTCGTTCACCCGCCGCCACGCGTACGCCAGCACGAGCATGATGAGCAGCCCCTCGTATTCCTGGTTCTCCGTCTTCTTCAGGGATATGATCATGTGGTCGGAGAACCGGGGCTCCCCCTTGAACACCTCGGCCACGCTGCCCTGCACGAGGTCGGCCAGGTACCCCTTTGCGGCGGACGAGCTCTTCTCGTGCAGGTCCGCTATGGATTTTACGGAGTCGCATATGCTCCTCCACTCCTTCCGCACCGTGTCGGGCGCGCCGGTCGCCGAGCCCAGCAGGTCTGCCGCCTCCACGGGCTTGTCGAACAGGGCGAACGGGTCCAGGCCGAACTGCTTGCCGGCCTCCACCTCGATGGTGTCCAGTCCGAAGTATTCGGCATGCGGCAGGTACTCGCCCTGCGGGTCGATGACCGTGCACGGGGTGCGCGGACGGTTCTCCAGGAAGCGCTTGAGGAAGATCTTGTTCGTGAACGACTTGCCGGAGCCGGGCTGCCCGCACGTGAATATGTTGTGGTTCTTGCGCAGGTTCACGTCGTATATGACGGGGCCGTTGGTGTCTTGGTTGCGGCCGAGGAGTATGCCGTTTGGCGCCTCCAGCATGTCCGCGCTTGCAAACGGGTAGAGCACGTGCATGCTGTCTATGGAGCCGAGCCACGACGCGCCCTCGCCCCCCTCGACCATCCGGCGCTGCATGCCGTACGACGACGTTATGCGCACGTTCATCGCGGCCACGTTCCGCCTCACCTCCTTGTTGATCTTCAGCAGTTCCTTGCGCGTCCTTGCAAAGACAAAGCCGTTCACGATGAACGTGAACGCCGACGTGTTGCCAAGCTCGAGGTTCTTCTTCAGTGTGCGTATGTCGGCCAGCTTCTTCTGGATGTCTGCCTTTGTTGTCTTCACGCCGCTGTACAGCAGTTCGCGGTTCTCCATCTTGCGCATGGCGTTGTCCGGACGGATGGGCGTCACGTGCACCTGCAGGCGGTGGAACGTGCGGAACACGCTGTGCACCCAGGCGGGCGTCAGGTACGTGGGCGCGCCGTATATCGTGTACGCCCTGCCGTACAGTTCCTGTCCGTCCACCACGCACTTGAAGTCGCGTATGCCCTGGGACAGCACCTTCAAGGCCGGGCGGGGGGCCTCGTCGATGGTATAGTTGAAGCCGAGCCGCTCAAGCGTGTCGTCAAGCGACTCCGACGAGTCGAGCTGCACGCGGACGATCTCCATGTTGCTCTCCGTCGCGCCGTCCCCGCCACCGGATTCCTTGCCGTCGGAATCCTTGCCGTCCTTGGAACCGTCATCCTTCACGCCGCCGCCACCGCCGCGCCCGCCCATCCGCACGGTAACCGGCACCTTTTCAAGCGTTATGGTCGCGGCGCCTTGTAGCATGCGCAGCAGGTCGAAAAAGTCGGCCAGCTTGCGTTTCTGCTTCTCCTCCGGCAGTATGAGAAAGTTGCTCGGCGTGATCGTGTAGGCGTGCCCGTATTCGGGCGGCGGGACCTCGCCGCATACGTACCTGAGTACCTTGTCCAGCATGCCGCCCTTCTTCTTCTTCCCAGTAGCCACAAAAGCAGGATTCGCGGCGGTTTTTAAGGCGGCCGCGGCTTAAATCAGACCCGCCGCCCGCATGTCATGAGCCCGTGGTATCACCCCCGATTCTACCACGTGTGGCTGCCGGGCGACAGGGCCAAGGAAATCCTCGACGAGCTGGCCGACAGGAGGGCCGACAAGGGGCGCCGCAAGGTCGTATACCTGGAGACTCGGGGCAGCAAGCTGGCCGCCGTGATCGAGTGCGACATGGGTTATACGCCGCGCGCCTGGCGGCGGCTGCGCAAAGGCTTCTGCCTGGGGTACCTGTGCCGCCCCGCCTCCGAGCGCCGCGACGTCATGCGGTACGCCTGCCTGCTTGCAGAGGAGGGGCGCATGCCGTGGGAGGTCGCCGGTCCCGCCCGGCTGATGCCCGAACTGAGGCGGGAGCGCGCCGCGGTAATGCACGAGCGCGCGGAGCACCTGCGCACCGCGCGGGACGACGGATGGGACATAGACGTGCCGGAGGCCGTTCTGCCATGACGCCCTCGTGCGAAGAGTACGCCCCCCGGTGGGCCGGACTGCTGCAGTCCGCAGTCAACATCCGCGACGATCTGGGCGTGATGCCGACCGTCCGCCACCTGTGGCTCGCAGGACTGGCCTCGGACTGGCTGACGTCGCCGGTAACGGAGATACTGGGCCGCCAGCTGTGGCCCGCCCGCGTGCGCGGCAGGGACGTCCCGGCATACCTGTCGTTTGACTGGTGGTCCATGGGGAAGAGGTTCGCCGACACCGTGCGGGAGAAGCGGTACATCGGCGCGGCCGGGGTGCTCGACAGGTTTGCCGAAGGGCTGAACGACGGCGTGGTGGCGGCGGAGCGCGGAGAGATCGTGAAGGCCTTGGCAGACGGCGGCAGGACGGCCGTCAGTTAGTACCGGCGCCTGCCGGACTGCCCGGGCGGCTTGCTGGTAGGTAGATTAATCGGTAATGTAGACTAATAGGTAGACTGCCGCAAAGCCGGCAATAGGTAAAGTCAGCAGATAGGTAAATTGATAGGTTAGGCGCCGTCCTCGCCGACATACCATCCGGCGAGCGGCTGCCGCATGGCGTGCTCCCAGTCCGCAAGCGGCACGACCCAGCCCGGCACGGTGCTCCGGCCGTCATCCAGCCGTTCGTCGTACACGTCGGCAGCACGAGCCCCCGGCGACTTTCTGCAGAGTCCCGTGATCGTCTTGTTGACCGCGTCGCGCACGTCCGCCGGCAGCCCCGCCCGCATGTATGACGAATATGTCCGCGGGACCTCAACGTACGTGGTCCCGCGCAGAGTGGCGCAGCGGAAGTTCGGAGCCACGTCGGAGAGGCGCATCTGGCGGCGGCCCGGTTTGTATTGCGGCGTCGGTTCCTTTGGCATGCCCAACCGGCGCGTCAGTCTAATAAGTACGGATCCCGTTTGGCCGTGGCCGGGAAACCTGCCGGCCGGCCGTCAGGCCCTTGTGTCATGCGCGCGCCTGTCGGCCACCTTGTGCGTCGGCGCCCGCGTTATTTTTTGCCTCCGAAAAGGTGCGCGCGCAGTATGTAGTTCGCCTCGCCCGAGTTCGACCTGCCATGTTCATCTGCCCGCCTGTCGAGCTCCTCGAAGACGTCATCTTCCAGCGAGAAACTGTGGACATTCTTGGTCTTGCCCTTTGCCATGCACCACGTACGGACTGGTACTATTTATTTCTAATAATTCCTAATAGCTATCCCGTTCCTGCCGCGCGGCGGACTGGCCGGAGTTAAAAGATTCCCGCATGGTTTACAGCATGACCGCGCTGCAGACCATATACACGGGCGATGTCATGGAACAGATCGCCCGCATCCCCGACTGTTCCGTGGACGTGGTCTTCACGTCGCCTCCGTACTTTGCGCTGCGCGACTACGACACGAAGGAGCAATGGGGGCTTGAACCGACCATCCGCGAGTACCTGGACAAGCTGATGTCCCTGATGCGCGAGTGCCGCCGCGTGCTCAAGCCGGCGGGTAACATCTGGGTCAACCTGGGGGACACGTACGCGACGAGCGCCAAGTACGGGGTGCGGCGCAAGTCCCTCATGGGCATACCGGAGCGGTTTTTTGTCCGCGCGATAGACGACGGTTTTGCCTGCCGGAACAAGGACGTCTGGCAGAAGGCCAACCCCACCCCGTCGTCGGCCTGGGACCGCCTCACCAACACCTACGAGCCGGTGTTCTTCTTCTCCATATCGGACGCGTATTTCTTCGACCTGACGCCGGTCCGCGTCGAGGCCAAGACCGAGGCCCGCCCGTTCAACATCCGGGTGAGGGAGGCGCGAAAGCCGGGGGCGAGGCAGGCCAAACTGATCCCGGAGCTGTCCCCGGAGGAGGACGCGCAGTACGACCGGCAGGGCGTGCGCAGGAGCGGAAGGCGCGCAAACAACCCCGCCCTCAACAACCGCAACTTCAAGGAGATCAAGGAGAAGTACGGCTACCTGCCCGGGTCCAACACCGCCAGGCTGCACCGCGCCAGGCCGGGCAACCCCAACCACGTGTGCAAGAGTTCCGGCTGTCTGCGCAACACCGGCAGCGTCAGAAAGCACGATGGCGTGCTGGGCGGGTACCTCGCCGACCCCATCCCCATGGCCGGCGGGCGCCCCCGCGGAAAGAATCCCGGCGACATCGTGTCGCTGCCGCACCAGCCCCTCAAGTACGATCACTTTGCAGCGTTCCCCGTGGGGCTCCCGCTCCACTTCCTGCCGGCCGCGTGCCCGCGCTGGGTCTGCAGGGAGTGCGGGCGGCCGAGGATGCCGCGCGACGGGCTGGACACGCATTCCGGGGGGCGCACCGTGTACAGGTGCACCGTGTACACGCCGCTGTGCAAGTGCGGCGCCGGCTGGGAGCCCGGCATCGTACTGGACCCGTTTGCCGGCGCGGGCACCACCATGGTGGCGGCCAAGCGGCTGGGCTTCCGCTACTGCGGCATCGAGATCAACCCAAAGTACGTCCGCACAATCAGGCGCCGGCTGGCCGAGACCGAGGAGCCGCCGCCCATACCGCCGCCGGCGCCGTCGCGCGACGCCGAAGGGGAGCGGTAGACGACAGGTTTCTGCCGCAATGCCGCCCGCCTTTAAAATGTCACGATGGTGTGCCGGCATGACGCGTTCTCGTGCCGCCGCCCCGGGCTGCCGAATGGAGATGAGCAGATGAGCGCCATCTGCGGTCCGGCCTGCCAGTCCTGCCAGTTCTACTCGGCGGAGACCCGGTACGCCGGCAAGCTGCTGTGCAAGGTATGCGCGGGAGCCCAGCGGTCGGCCGCCGCGCAGATGGGGCGCGCCAAGCGGACGCTTCCCGCCAACCCCTGCACGTGCAAACGCTCGTGGGAGTCCAGGCCGGACAGGCCGAAGACCGCGGTGAAGTGCCGCATGTGCGGCAGGTGGCATCCGCGCATCTACGTGTTTATCACCGGCATATGCCGCACGTGCTGGCGCGCGGTAGAACGCGAACTCGGCAAGAGGCGGGGTAAAACCCGCAGGAGGACGTGACATGCTGAGGTGCTCCAAGTGCCACCACGAGTGGGACGACCATTACGTGAGCGACTACGGGACGGTGCTGTGCAACGCCGCGTCCGACAACGGAGTGACCGGGTGCCAGTGCGAGACGCAGCTGGAGAACGAGGAGGCCGGCGACTGATGTCAACCAGGACAACAGGATGCGACGTGTGCGGCGCCACGTACGTTACGGACGACCTGACTCAGCTGCTGTGTCCCAAGTGCAGGAAGGAGACCGCCGAAGAATGAGCCGCTCGTACAAGGCGGCGCGCAAGGCCCGCCGCAAGAACACCAAGGACACCAAGGACACCAAGTTCCGCGCGTCGTCCGCGAACACACACGTGTTCGGCGTCCGCACGCTAAAGGACGGCGTGGAGGTCTTCCTGTCCCGGTACATGAAGTACTATACGGAGATACGCAAGGAGGGCGTCAACAAGGAGTTCGCCCACCAGCTCGCAATGCTGGCGATTTCCATCACCAAGGCGGTGGAGGGCGTCCACGACCGGTACCCCGTGCAGGGCAACGCCCAGAACATGGTCAACATGTGCACCGAGATGTGGTTCGCCGTCAATGATCCCGAATATCAGGAGGCGGTGCAAAGCAACACTGTCGACGAGCTGCTCCGAAGGCGGGCGGAAGAGGAGGAGGAGATGGTGGTGGAGGAATGAAGCCCTGTATACTGTGCGGACTGCCGACGGGCCGCGAGTGGACTCCACCGCACGCGCCGGGACACCGCGTCGCGCTCTGCATCGCCTGCCACAAGCAAATCTCGGCGGCCGCCAACACCTGCGGTGTCGTCCTTCCGGACAACTACGACGGACCCATCGGCATCGACGACCGTAACAAGTGCGTCATGTGCAACAAGGAGGCGGAGGGGCTGATATACCGGTGCAAGTGCTCCGAACACTGCTGCATTCGCCTCTGCATGAACTGCAGAAACAACCGGATGCACATCCACAACAAGATCGGGCACTTCATCAAACACTACGATGTCGAGGGGGACGGTCGCGGACTGCCGGAGAGGGTGGAGTAAATGTCAAAGCACGCCGACATCCCGGCCAACAGAATCAAGTGCGCGGTCTGCCAGCACGAGAGCCGGAGCCACCACCCTGGAGGCTGCTGGGAACAGGGCTGCAACTGCCGCGGGTTCAAATCGCCCCTACGGACGCTGGAGGAGGCGACGGAATGACGCGCGGCCTCATCGTCCTCCATCCTTACGCCACACAAATCATCACCGGCGACAAGACGGAGGAGTACCGTGACCGCCCGCCGCCCCCAGGGGTCATAGGCTCGACCATCTACCTGCTGTCAGGCGGATACGCCCTCGGCAGGATCAAGATCACGTGGGCGGAGCCCGGCATCTGGCACGTCCGCGTCGTGGAAAGGTTCGATACCCCGCGCAAGTACGAGCACCCGAATGGCGCCCAGGTGTGGGTGCGGGACGTGCGGTTCGACCCGCAGCCCACGCTCGACGGGAGGAATGCATCGTGAACTGCAACAACTGCGATGCCGAGGGCACTGCTGAGAATGTCTGCCCCATGTGCAACGAGTCGTTCTGCGACGACTGCGAGCATTCCCACGGGTGCGACTTGGAGGACTACTGGTGATGGCGCCCGGCAAGAGGCGCGGCCTCGTCAGCTGCGATGCCTGCGGCAGGCGCATCAAACCTAACCCCGAAAGGACCAGCGGACCGGGCTCAGCCTACCCGGACAAATACTATTGCTCTCCGTGCTGGAAGTACTGGGAGGAGGGTGACTGATGCCCGCCCCGGATACCATCCCCTGCCTCTCCTGCGGCCACTCCCAGGACGGCCACGAGAAACCACGGAGCTGCACGAGCCTGACTCCATGTAAGACCGCCGGCTGCTTCTGCACGCGGTACAAAGGGGGACGGGCTGGCTGACCGACAGCAACAGGACCCGCCGGAAGCGCGGGTACGAATACGAGAAGAGTCTGGCGCTCCGGCTCAACAAGGTACCCGGGTGCCGCGCCTACAGGTTGGGCGGGACGCAGGTGGAACTGCCCGACGTGCTGTGCGTCAACAATATCACGGGTGAGATGGCCGCCATCGAGTGCAAGACCGGCGGCAACGGCCGGCTGTACGTACCGCGCGATCAAATAGAGAGATGCCGCAGCTGGACCGACGCTCTGCGGGCGTACGGCCGCCGGCACGTCATAGTCGCGTTCAGGTTCCACTCAAAGCGCGGGCGCGGGAAGACCAGGCGCGATGTAAGGGAGTACCTCTTCCAGTTGCACGACGAAGTCACGCGCGACGTGCGCTGCTCCTATGACGGCACGTTATACATGCGCGACTGCGACGGAAATGAGGGCGACTGCGGCTGGACTGTGATATGCTCCCCCGCGGGGGCCGTACAACTGGCGCTGGCCGACAGGGTGCCCGCCCCTGGCGCGGGGGGGCTGGCCATGTGCGAATCCGCCCCGCCTGTACGCTAGCCCGCCGCAGTGACATCTGAGGGCGGGCGTCAGAAAATTCCTGCTAATTGATTAAGCGGAACAAATTCTTTCCTGCTAATCGATTAGCGGTAATTTTCTCCCGTCCGCGCTGTTCCTGCAGATGTCAGGCGTCATTCCAGACTGCGGTGTCTCATCGAAACCTTAATTATCGGCGTACTCCTACGTTTGGTCAAATCTAAAAAGCATGGAATAAACCAACTAATCCTATTGGATTCGCTGGGGGACTGGCCGGCGCCCCGTGGCCTCCCTGCCTTCTTGACGCGCCTCTGATCCCGTGACGCGGCCACGCGTGAGTGCTGCCCTCCTGCAGCCGCTGGCGTCGACGGCGGACACTCCTGAGGTTTTCCGATGGCGCGGTTTTTGTTGCCTGCCGTCCTGCCGCGGGCAAACATCTTATTTGCGCGCCACGACGGCCTGGTTGAATGGGCAAAAAGGAGGCCACGCGGGGCCGCAAGGTGTTTGCGGTGGACATTGACGGCACCATAACCGAGAACGGAGGCGGGCGCATACACCTGGGCGCCATGTCTGCCCTGAGGCGCCTGGAGGAGTGCGGGCACACCGTGATATTCGTGACCGGGCGCTCGTCGGTGGAGGGGTTCGTACTGTCGGTCTTTGGGGGCACCACCAACATTGCCGTGGGGGAGAACGGCGGCTGCATAACGGACGGGCCCGACAGCCACATACTGGTAGGCGACAGGGCCGAGTGCGAGGCGGCCTTTGACGCCATACGGCAGGAGATCCCGGATGCGCGCAAAAAGCCGGTATTTCCACGCATGACGGAGGTGGTGCTGGAGCGCACGTTTGAGGTGGACATGGCGGTAAGAGTGCTTGAGCGTCGCGGCATGAGCGCGAGGCTTTCTGACAGCCAGTACGCGTACCACATCAACTCGCCGGGGGTCGACAAGGGGACGGGGTTCAGGCGCGTGGCGGAGATGCTGTCCGTGTCAAGAGACGACGTAATTGCCATAGGGGACAGCGCCACTGACGTCCCGCTGTTCGGGGAGGCCGGCACGAGCATAGCGCTCGCAAACGCGTCTGACAGCGTAAAGGATAAGGCTACAATGACCACGATGTCGGGCGCCGGCGACGGGGTGCTAGAGGCCTTGGACAAATTGGCCCCCGGAATACTCTCGGTGACGGGAAGGCGGCGGTGATTGGCATTATCATGACGCGAGCGTCTATGAAAGCATTGCTTGAGGAGATACGGCAGCGCCTACTGCGCGACGTCATACAGGACGCGTGCGCCGCGCTTGACGGGGCCAGTGACGGCGGCCATCATGCCCGCACCCTGCCCTTTGACGTCTCGCTTTCAAGGCCCGGATTTGGCGACGCAAGCTCAAACGTCGCCTTTCTGCTTGCCGGACGGCTCAAGATGAGCCCCCCTGATATTGCGCGCGCCATATCTGCCAAGTACAACGAGCGCAACCCCCCCGGGGGGCTTGTGGTGCGCTCCGTACCGCACCCGTCCGGGCACGTCAACTTTGAGGCCGACTGGGCGCAGCTCTCTGAGATCATCCTGTCCGGCGCCGGGCTAGACACGTTCGGGGACTCGGAGATTGGGGGCGGCACCCCAGTTACGGTAGAGCATACAAGCGTGAACCCCAACAAGGCCCTGCACATAGGACATGTCCGCAACATCATAATCGGGGACACTGTGTCCCGGATACTCAGAAAGTCGGGGCACGCGGTCAAGGTGCTCAACTATGTGGACGACTCGGGGCTACAGGTGGCCGACGTGGTCGTGGGGTTCAGGCACCTCGGGTTCCCGATGGATCCGCCGCCTGGAAAGACGTTTGCACAGTACTGCGGCGAAGAGGTCTACGTGAAAACAACGCAGAGATACGATTCGGACCCGTCCCTTGAGGGACTGAGACGCGATACCCTGAAGGAGATTGAGGGCGGCTCGACTGAGGCCGCCAAGCTTGCAGGCATGATAACGCGCCGCGTGCTTGCCGACCAGCTTCAGACGTGCTGGCGCCTCTCCGTATACTACGACTGCCTCAACTTTGAGTCGCACATAATACGGTCCGGCATGTGGGATGCGGTATTTGGCAAGCTCAAGGACATGAACTTGGTGGATCTCGACCGTAGCGGGGGCAAGAACGACGGGTGCTGGGTGATACGGGACGCGCACGGGGCCGGCGCTGGCCGGGGCGAGGGCGACGGCACCAGTGACGGCAGCGCGCGCGACGCCAAAAAGGAGAGCCCGCCTGAGGAGAACCGTGACAAGGTCATCGTGAGAAGCAACGGGACTGCCACGTACATAGCAAAGGACATTCCGTACGCGGCGTGGAAGCTGGGACTGGTCGACGACCCGTTCGGATATGTAAGGTACGACGCCGAGCAGCCCGGGGGCACCACCCTGTGGCAGACTGCCCTTGGCCGATCGGATTGCGCGATGAACTTTGCCGGGGAGCGCGTAATTACGGTAATTGACTCGCGGCAGTCGGGGCTGCAGAGAATCGTCTCGGATCTGATGGGGCGCTTCAAGTCAAGCAGGTCCGCGTACGTGCATCTGGCCTACGAGTCAGTCACGCTGAGCTCTGGCACGGCAAGGACGCTCGGGATGGAGACGGACAAGCGGCAGGCCCACATGTCCGGCCGACTCGGGCTCTATGTGGACGCGGATTCCGTGTACGAGGAGCTGCGCAAAAAGGCGGCGGCCGAGACGCTCAAGCGCCACCCTGACATGGACGATTCGGATGTCGCGCGCATATCCCGCGACATCTCTGTTGGGACGATAAGGTATGAGATGATAAAGCAGGATCTGGACAAGATAATCACGTTTGACATGGAGCGATCGCTGAGTCTGGAGGGGGATACGGCATCCTACATACAGTACGCGGGGGCAAGGGCGTCGAGGATCCTTGAGAAGGCGGGGCGGGAGCCTCCCGACAAAATTGACTTTGGTCTACTCGGGGGGGAGGATGCCGAGATTGCGCTGATCAGGGCGATTGGCTCCTTTGAAATTGCAGTGGAGGACGCGGCAAGGAACCTCTCGCCCAAGGTCGTTGCAAGGTACTGCCACGACTTGGCCGTGTCGTTCAACGCGTTTTACGAGCGCAGCCGGGTGCTGGGGCTCGGTGATCCGGGCTTGGAGGACGCGCGCCTGTATCTGGTCCGCTCGTTCCGGCTCGCCGTCACGAGGGCTCTGGGCCTTGTGGGGATCTCGGCGCCGGACGTGATGTAGCGTGCGCGCGGCCGCACGCCCCCTGTTGCAACGCGCCTCCGCTCACCCGTATATCGACGACTCTGTGGGTCCGCCGCTTGGAGCCGCCGTCCCCTTTGCGAGGTTGCCCAGGTTGGCGCGGAGTATCTTCTGCATGTGTCCTGACACCCTGGCCACGTTGTCCCACGCGTTGTGAAACGTCACCCTGTCAAGAACCTGCTCGTCGACGTGCGAGAATATCGCAAGCCCCACCACCTCGCCTCCGGCGTTAACCCACTGGTGTCCCACGCCGCAGGCGGTGCATATGCCGCTTATCTCGATTGCCGCCTTTGCAAACGCGGGATTGCTTGGCACCAGCAGCTTTGTGTCCTGCGGCGTGAACCTCATATTCACGTTGATGTGTATGCGGTCTTCCCTGTTCGCGTTCTTGCTTACTATGATGTTGTCGCCCACATAGAACTGCCAATCGATGGTCTGGGTCTTGGACCTGACGACCTGGGTCTGATCCTCGTACTTTACCTTTGTTATCTTGATGTATTCCTCCACCAGCTGCTTCATCTGTTCCGAGGTCTTTGGCATCCTGCCGTCTCCCCCCTCATCGTCCCTCTGCCCGTACGTCAGGCCGACGGCACTGCAAGCCCGGCGTCGCCGCCCTTCTTTTCAAACACCCTGTATTCGCCGATTACTGAGCCGCATCCCCCGCACTGGTACTGTCCCCTCTCGACGAGCAGGAGGTTCTCAGAGACCTGCTCGGGCCCCTCGCTGCCGCCCTCCGGGCTTATCTTGGGCGGCCCGTCAAACTCTTTCTTGCAGTCGTTGCACGCATGCCCTGACATCTTGGACTGCTCTATCTTTCCGATTGGCGCCAGGAACAGTTTGCCGACGCCCAAGTCCGCCGCCTTTGCCTGCTCCTCAGTCAGGTCCGCGACTATGCTGCCGCCGGAGCCAAACAACCTGAGTTCCGTCATGGGCATGCTACGGACGCCATTCAATTATACGTTATGGATCCTTTTTGGGTTTCGTTCAGACTGACCCGGCCTCTGACAGATTGGTGGCGGCCGGCGTGACTACTGGAGGCCAGCTCCCGATGATGCCGCCTGCCCTGGCGCGGCAGGCGCCGTTCGCGGGCCCGGATGCTGCACCGCGCAAACCGGGCGCGGCATCTGGCTTCTGGACGCGCAGGATCCCGTTACGTGGAAAATGACTGCAGCCCTTCGGGCAGCATTATGAGGAACCCGGCGGGAGCGCCCGTCTGTCAATCCGGGCGGCCCTGATACCGCGTCCGCGCGCAGCTACGGCGCGCATGCGCGAACACTCGGCCTTGGGCCGGGACGATTAAGGTGGGCGGGAATACCAAAAGGGGGCGCAGCCGCGGAACCGCACCAGACAAAACTAATAACAGTTGGCCGTCTTGGCACGGCATGATCGAGCACCTCTGGCTTATCCCGCTCGGGTTTGCATCGGGACTGCTTGGCTCTATGACCGGGCTAGGTGGCGGGATAATTACGGTACCGGTGATGGTGTTCCTCGGGTTCCCGCACACGCTGGCGGCAAGCAACAGCCTGCTTGCCACGTTCAGCAACGCGGTCGCCTCGACCATCTCATACTCCCGGCAGAAGCGCATCGAGTACGCTTTGGGCCTCAAGCTCGGGCTGCTGTCGCTTCCTGGCACGGTGGTGGGAGCATGGGTGACGTCAGACGTGGCGCACCACAACTTTCAGTTCCTGTTCGGGCTGGTGCTCGTCGTATCGGCCGCGTACCTGCTGCTAAAGCCGAGGCTTGCGGGGAGCGCGGGGGAGTCGGCGGCCGGCGGCAGCAAGAACCCGCTGTACTCGTTTCCGGGGCTGATGATCGTGTTTCTGGCCGGGGTGAGCTTTTTTGCCGGCATGACCTCGTCCTTTTTTGGCATAGGGGGAGGCATAATATTCGTCCCCCTGATGGTCGCGGGCCTCGGGATGTCGATAAAGAGGGCCGCCCCGACGTCGCAGATGATACTGCTGTTCGCGTCGCTCTCCGGAATCACGGTGCACGGGTTCCTTGGCAATCCCGATCTCCTGCAGGCCTCGTTCATGGCGATTGGCGCCTTTGCCGGGGGAATAACCGGGGCGCGGCTGTCGATAGAGGCAAAAGAGCGCAACCTCAGACTGCTGACGTTTGGCGTGATACTTGCGGCGTCTGCAAAGATGTTCTACGACTCGGTGACTTCAACCGTGGATCCGGACCTGTCATGACTTCTTGGCCGGCGGGTTCTTCCTCACCCTGTAGATGTTGCGCCTCGAGAGCAGCACGAGCTTTCCATCCTCGCCTGCTGCCTCGTAGTCCACTGAGATCCTGCCATACTCGCCGCTTACGTCCTCCACGCCCGATATGACATAGGTCACCCTCAGCGTGTCCCCCGTATAGACCGGGGCGAGAAACCTCGTGCCGCGGCCGTCCCAGTCAGGATCACCGTCGTAGCCGGACAGTATGATGTGGTTGCCGTATATCTCCTCGAGCCTTGAGAACTCGCCCTCGATCCTGGAGAGGAGCGCCCTGCCGGGTATGAGGCGCCCGGCGGCTCCGCCACCCTCCTCCAAAAACGCGTTCTTTACGCGTGCAAACTCCATGTACTTGTCAAGCTCTTTCTCGGCGATGGTAAACTCGGACTGCAGCCTGTCGCCCGTGCTAAACTCGACGAACCTCTTCATTTTCTATCCGCGACTGGTGGTGGCGGCAGTGAGTTGCATGTCCGGTCAGCGCGCCTCGTCTGTGCAGAATATGACCGTGGACAGGGATGCTGCCGGCGAGCCCCCTTCTGCCGCCCTGCTGCCGTCGGCGGCGGGCGTGATAACCGTATCAAACACGTCTGCAACCCTCTGCGGGTCGGACTCCGCTCCCGTCACGGAGCCTGGCAGGGCCGCGAACACCCTGATCCTGGATCCCAACACGTCGCTGAGCTCCTGGTTGACCGTGGTGACGAACGGCCGGAGCGCCCCCCTGAACACCTCTGCCTGAGCCCTCTGTATGCCCGTGGTCTTTTTTCCGGATGGCAGCCGGGGCCCCACAATCATGATCGTGCCGTCAGTATCCTTGAACCGCCTGGGGTCCTCCCCGCCCCCGGGCACGAACGCGCCCAGCACGGCCTGCGCCGATACGGCGGGCCTGATGACAAACTTTGAGACGAGCCCGTCCCACTCCTTGCGCGTAATCTTGGTCAGCTTCTCTACTGCCGGGACGCTGCCCGTGTAGTGTACGGCCCCCAGTATCTTCCCCCTCTTCTGCTGGGCTGTCCCGAGCCACCTGGAGACCTCCTCGGGGTCGGCCAGGTTTATCACGTGCGAGTGCATCTTCTTGGCGATGCGCTCCGCGGCCTCGGCGGGCGCCGCGTCTGACACGAAGCACACCACGTCCCCCCCGCAGTCGTCCTGTATGTGGGACGCCATGTGCTCTATGTGCCGCACGTCTTCCACGTCCGTGGGATCGGCCGTGATTACAATTATGCCTTTTCCGCCTGACAGGTCGGGCCTCGCCTTTGGCGCGGGGAGCGCGCCTGCAACGTGCGGCTTTACCGGGTAAAAGACCCTGTCGCCTGGCACGACCTTGCCGTCAAGTATTGCCGACATCTCGTCGCCGCACAGGTTCAGCACCGACTCTGCGACCTGGTCCTGCGATAGAAACTCTTGGTTTGCGATCATCCGCGACGTGTTCTTCTGCACCTTCTCGGCGATGTACTGTATCTTCTCTAGCAGGCCCGTGAGGACCTTGGAGGCCTCTTCCTCTGACACCCCCTTTTCGTGCGACATCGCCCTTGCGGCCGACGCAACCCCGTCCGACACCGTCTTCTCGTCCTCGCCCAGCAGCGGCAACAGCCTTTCGGACGCGTACCTCTCCACCTCCGCGGGGCTCATGGACTCGTACCCGCTCACCCTCATGAACTCGGCCGCCGCCTTTGGGTATACGGTCTTGTATATCCTGTCAGAGTGGACGGGCCCCGGGTTTGTCGCGATGGACGCGATGCCGGTCCCGGCAAGCTCCCATGACATCATTTCAGCAAGCCTGTTCTTCGCGCCCTGGGACGCGGTGTACGGGCTTCTGAACCTGTAGGGCCGCTGCTCGAGCGGCCTCTCCTCCGTAAAAAAGGTCGATATCGTAATTATCTTGCCGCCCCGCCCCATCACCCTGAGGGCCTGGACTGAGCCCCAGAACGTCCCTGTCAGGTGTATGTTCACGGTGCTCTCAAAGTCTTTCATCGACGCGTTGGCAAAGCAGGTGACCGGCCCCGACACCCCCGCGTTGTTTATCATGTAGTCCACCGTCGTGCCGTCTGCCGCCAGCCTGTCAAACATGGAGCTGACGCCCGCCTCGTCGGCCACGTCCACCCCGGGAAATATCGTAACCTTGGCGTCCCCGTGGCCCTGCTGCCGCGCGATGTCCCTTAGTTCTGACGCCGCGGACTCCAGCGGCTCCTTTCGCCTTCCCAGTATGATCACGTTTGCCCCGTGCCCTGCAAACTTTTTTGCTATTGCAAGGCCTATCCCGGTGCCACTGCCTGTGATCAGGGCGGTCTTGCCTGCAAAACCCATGGCTGTTCGGTTTTGCCTTGATATTTATTTTGATTGATTGGCGGTACTGAAGAGTCTGGGAATCATGTCGCCCCGACGCATAAGAGGGCCTACATGGAGAGGGGGGGGGGGGCCGCAATGACACTTCAGACCAGGTGTGACGAACAGGCTCTCATGCGAGAGCAAAGGGAGGGGGCCGAGCGCATACCCAAGACCGCCGGCGCGCGAGGGGCATGCCAAGAAGAGGCAGCGCAGGCACGGGAGGTACGGGCGGAGGCACAGCAACACACTCTGGCACGCGTACTATGCGCAGCTGGAGGACGGGAGATGGATGATCGTATACGTGGACGTATAATCCCGGTACATCGTGGGATACGGCGTGCTTGACCACGCCACGTCCGAGGACGCCGCCGCGGTCTTCAGGCGGGCCTGCCTCGAGCACGGGACTCGCCGCCGCGACTGAACCGCCATCGGTGACATTCTGCTGTTGTCGACGCTTTGATCCCGTCTTTGTTGTTACCGCCCGGGGCCCCTGTCATGCGCATTCGGCCAGGATGCATGGCATGCAAACTCGCGGGCAGGGCCGCAGGCGCGCGCCCCGCCACCCACCAGACGACCTCCCGCCAGCTATTGCCGCACGAGGATCCGCCATCATGGCGACGAACCGAGCGCGCCGTCGATCATGCCCTTGTAGGTCGCCTTTGGCGCCGAGCCGACGTGCTGTGCTGCGACGCTGCCCTTGCTGACGAGGAGGAGCGTGGGGGTGCTGTACACCTCATGCCGTGACGCCAGCTCGCCGCCCTTGTCTATGTCTACCTCGACGAACTTGATCCTTCCGCCATAATCCTCGGAGAGCTCTTCCACTGCTTGCTTTATCTTGCGGCAGTGTCCGCACCACCCTGCGTAAAACTTTACGAACACGGGGATGTCCGACTGCAGCACTTCAGATTCCCACGCGCCTGTGTCGTTGATTGGCATGACACCCATACGCACCGCTGGGATCTAAATTGCTTAAAAAACCTTCGTTAAGCCGTCGGCTGCCAATATTTATTTGTGGGAGCGCGGCAGTTTCGTCATGCACGACGACGAGCCCGACACGTTTGAGGCGATGACTTGGCCCGAAAAGTTTGCCGGCATGCTTGCAGGAATCGGCGTCGAGGCGGAGGCCTGCGGCGTGGGCACGACTCCTGCGGAGTCCGGCGATTACTACTCCAGGTATGCGGCAAGCACGCCGCGCATGGTGACAAACCGCGGGTGCGCCACGCTGAAGGGGTGCAACATAGACGCGGTGCACATCGTGCAAAAGGGGTGACTTCAATTAGTGGCAGTGACAGATGATGGCAGTGATGATTACCGCAACGGCGGCAGTGGCGAAGGGCGGGCGATGAGCTGAGATGCAGGATCCAAACGTCGCGCCGTGGGGGGCGCTCGACAGGTACCAGGCCCACTTTCTGGTGCGCATTCCGGACTACAACGAGAGGGCGCACAAGGGCGCCGACGTCTTTGCAAGGACGAAACTTGAGACCCGCGGGCATTTTGCCGCAAAGAGGGTCGAGTCGGTCAGCTGGGAGGGGCCAAGCCATCCGCTGCTGGTGCGGCTCAACCGGGACGCGGAACTCAACGAGATGATTGCGCGGCAGTCCGTATGGGACGCGGCCATATCCGTCGAGCAGACCGGCGAGAACGTACGGATACACGGGAGGTGGAGAGACGGGGCCGCGTTTGGCGTCAGCCGCGACCTGTTTGAGATTTACGACCGCATAGCCGGGCACGTCAGGGAGTCATGCCTTCCACCAGTCAAGTGACACAAAGTCCACGTTCTTGCTGCTCCTCGGTATTGCCAGTATGAACTGCTTTCTGACTGTCGATGCGAGCCGGCCTGCCAGCACCACCCCCGTGGACGTTACGGGATCCGCCCTGCTGTATACGTGCACCATGTACGGCGCGTGGTCGATGCCGGGCCCGTTCTCGTACACCGCAAAGTCGCACCCGAACTTTATGCCGGAGCTGACGACATACCCGAGATCCCTGAACTTTTTGTATACGATGTACTTTTTGTCAAACTCGTGGTACTGGCCGCGGCACATCTGGGCCATCTGCTGCGCCGACACGCGGCGCCGCGACATCGTCACCCTGATTACATTGCCCTCGAGCAGGTAGAGGCTCTCTATGAGGTCCAGCACGAGCGGCACGTCTATCTCCTCTATCCTCGGCTTTGGCATGCCCACGGGCTTGCCGTAATACCCCATGGAGAACACCGTCTTGGCGTCGTCCCTGTCCCACACCATCACGCGGTTCTCTACAAGCTCGCAGGGTATGGCCCTTCCCTTTGCCATGCGTGGCGTGCGCGCAGCCTGCGTATATGGGTTGCACTCCTCCCGCTCCAGATGTGGCATAGTCCCGCCGCCACGCCCTGTCGCAAAACGCACGAGCGGGTCTCAGAGGCTGAGGGCAAGCAGTATGAACGAGTCTGAGACCCTCTGGCACTTGTCGGCCATCTCCTCTATCCCCTCTATCACGTCCTTCATCAGCATCATCTCCTTCGTGTTGGTTATCTCCGTCAGCAGCTTCATCGTGGCCTGCCTGTACTTTATGTCGATCTCCCTCTCTATGGTCTGGGTCTCCTGCGCGAGCTCTATCGCGTTTGCCGTGTTCGTAGTCAGGCTCCGTATTATCTCGTTGAGCTTGTACACCTCGTCGACCACCAGGTCGATCAGATCCGTGATGTCCTTGTCGATCTTCGCGCTTCGCAGGGTGGTGGGCTTTACGTTTGAGAGCTTGAACGATATGCCCGTGATGTATCCAGCAATCTCGTCCATCGTATACGCGGTGTTGAGCAGGTTCTCCCTGTTCATTATCAGGCCCCCGACGTCGGCGACCTCCCTTGTTATCTTCCGGCGCAGGTTCTCCACGTCCTCCTCAATGGACGATATCTGCTCCAGCGCGGACTTGATTCCCTGCTTGTCCCTCTTCATCATCAGGTCCGGCAGGGTGGCAAGTTCTCTTGACGCGTTGAGTATGCGGTTAATCTCGTCTTGAAGCACGGCAATCGCCTTGCGCTTTGCCTGTACCTCCAACTCGCCACTATACATAACAGAGAGTAAATGGCGATTCTGTAATTTAAGTTGTGTATGGTTGCGGCCGCAGCCCCTCCCGTCACTCCGCGTGCAGGGTCTTTTTCTGGCTTCTGTACATCGAGACTATCTCGCGCGTCGTAGTCGCGCTCTCCGGGTGCTTTTCATCCCTCGTACGGCCCGTATACTTTGGAAACCTGAGCGCGAGTCCCGCGCCCTTCCTTACCGCATCCCACGCGGCCCTGTGGACGGGGCTGAGCGTTATCTCCGATGCCACCGTCTCTATCACAAGCTCGGGCTCGAACCACACCTCGGCCTCCATCGCGCTGTCTATGCGCGGGTTTCTTCTTACCGTAACCTTGGGGTGGAGTATCTGGTAGAGCCTGTCAAGCTCCTCGTCGGTGAATCCGGTGCCCACCTTGCATACGCTGGGGAACGTGTCGAGCTGGTCGTCGTACGCTGCAAGCAGGAGCGTGCCGTATATGCCCGTCCTCCTGCCTTTTCCAAAAAATCCCCCGACCACCACCAGGTCGAGGCTGTCGCCGAGCTCGCTCCTGTACTCTTTTTTGAGCTTTAGCCAGTTGCTTCCGCGCGCCCCCGCCTGGTATGTGGCGTCCGGCATCTTTAGCATCAGGCCCTCGCTCCCGGCGTTTATTGCGCTCTCCATAAACTCCGACATCTCCTGCGCGCTGGTTATCGTGGCCATTGCGACGCACCTCACGCGCTCCCCCTCCGTTATGGTGTCCTCCAGCATGGCGCGCCTCTTTGAATACGGGACCTCCAAGCAGCTCCTGCCGTCCAGATACAGTATGTCGAAAAAGTTGACCGCAACCGGGTATTCGGACACGGCCTTTTCGATCTTGTGCTTTCTCCTGCGGTGCATGAGCTCCTGGAACGGCAGGAACTCGCCGGTCTTCTCGTTTATCGCAACCGCCTCGGCCTCCAGTATGGCCTCGCCCGCGGACACGTCCTGCGGCAGCCTCTCGGCAACGTCCGGATAGTGGGCGGTGATGTTCTCCAGCCTCCGCGAGAACATCTCGACCCTCTTGCCTGACATGTGCACCTGCACCCGCTCGCCGTCAAGCTTGTACTCGGCGGCGAGCCCGGCGCCCATCTTCGATATGGCGTCCTCCTCGCTCTTGACGCGCTCGGCGAGCATGGGCCGTATGGGGCGGAACGGCTCGGCCCTGAACCTGCCTGCCCCCTCCAGCCCGCCCGCGGCGATGGCCTCGGCTACGGCCCCGAGGTCGCTTGACACGTTGTATGCGCGCTCGACCGCGCCGCGGTTTGCCTTGTCCCCCGTGAACGCGGCGGCCAGCGCGTCCATTATCGTGTTCTCGGCTATGCCAAACCGCAGCGTCCCGAGCAGTATCTTCAGTATGTATCCGGCCTCTGCCGGGCGCGCGTCGTTCAGCAGGCTTGATATGTACCTGGACTTCATGCCCTGCGAGCGCCCCCCCTCGAGCCCTGCAATCCTGAAGAGGGTCTCGTACACCCTCTCCACCGTAATGTCCTGCACGAAGAACGTGGTCTGCGTCTTCTGCCCCATTATGTCGACTGACGCGCGGCCCAGGTCGCCGTCCTTGCGGTACTGCTCCTCTATCCTCTTCGTGGGGACGCCGGAGGACTTTGAGAGGGCCTTTATGGCAAGCTTCTCTGCCACCCCGAGTTCGACGCCCTCAAAGTCCGGCCTGATCTTTCCCTGCAGGAGGTACACGGCCCTTGCCACCACGTCATGCGGCGTCTGCTCGAACAGCGCTATCAGTATCTGGGTGAGCTCGTTGCGTTTTGTGGTGGACTCCATCTTCCCAAACGCGTCTGCAAGAACGGAAAACTCCACTGCCTTTTTGCGGCGGGGCCGAATAAAAACAGTTCAGATGTACCTGAGTATGGTGGGCTTGCTGGGCCCCGGCGTCATGTCGGAGACGAGCGCAAAGTTGTGCAGCGGGTACGCCGCCTTGTATTGCTTCATGTAGCTCCATGCCACGTCGTGCGTCTTGAACTCGGTGCGTATCCCGTCGACGACCACCTGCTTGCCGTACACGTCAAAGACCACTATGCGGTACGCCTTTGGACGGTTGTGGGGCTTTGCCTTTAGGAGCCAGGCCATGGCGAACACGAAGACGGCGCCGAGCACCACGTACTCGCCTGCCACCCTGAAAAAGTCGACGACCACGCCGGGTATGGTCTGTCCGAACAGCACCGCCATAAAGTTTGAGAATGAGATCACGGCCAGTGCGGTGGCAAGGTACGTCCTCCACTCGAAGATCCAGCCGACCCTGCTCATCAGATGGCCTTTGTGCCTTTTTGATTTAACTATTTCCCGCATTTTCTGCCGATCTGCCCGCCGAATCCCGGCATCCTGCCCAAAGACGGGCGGCGCGGCGCAGGGGCCGCCGATCTGCGGGGGCTCGTGAACCGGTTCTGGCGCGCGCCGGGGCGGATGCCGCCGGATGACACGCACCTGCCCTGCTGCCCCTAGTCGGGATCCTCGTACCTGGCCCCGCTGCCGTCCTCGCCGGCCTTGCCTGCGCCGGCCGACGCGTTGTCCATTGGAACCATCTTCTCGTCCAGCGAGCTGATGACTGCCTTGTAGCCCTCGGCGTATTCAAGCTCGGAGGGGACCAGCGTGGCCGGGTGTATAAAGCCCTGGCTCCTCATCTCGAGCGCCTTTGTCGTGGCGCGCTCCCTGACAAGATCCCAGTCCGGCGTGGAGAACCCATCAAACGGCCCCGTCAGCCTCCCCTCGTGCATGCTGAACACCAGGGCCTCTACAATTGGAATGCAAAAGTTGATCGTGGCCGCCGAGTTGAGCCTTACCGGCATCAGCGGCATGTTGTGGCTGCCGCGCGTGTTCCCGGCCACGTAGTGCGGGTTGTTGAATACGCTGCCGACCTCTTCTGTGGCGGGGAACATCTTTTGCGTCCTTACCATGCAGATGGGATCGTCCTTGCCGACATACGTGCCGGCTATGTTGTGCAGCCGGTCGGTGGATGCCGAGAGTATCGGCTCGCCGTCCTTTGTGTACACGGAGTCCACCACGTACCTGCCGGGGTACATCAGGGCCGCCTCCAAGAGCGGCTTGTCCTGCCACATCTCAAGCTCGGCAATCCTGCCCCCCTCCACGTCCATCACGTTTATCACGACGCCCCTTGCCAGGCTCTTGTTGACTATGAGTCCGGTGTTGCTGAGCGCGTCCACAAACATCCTGTATATGGGGTAGTTGAACGCCCCCGGCTCGGTCTTGTCCGCCGCAAATATCGTAAACGCCTCGTTGGGCCTCTCCTCAAACTCCATCTCGGCCACGCCGGGACCCATGCCTTTTACGTTCCCGGAAAACGAGTCCTTCAGCAGGTCCTGGCCCGCTCCGTAGAGCCCCTCGGCCCTTGCGACCTCTGTGCCCGCCATGAACGCGTCCCATGCAAGCTTGTGTATCCCCTCGCTGTCGGTCCCGTGCGTGTGGGACATTACAATGTGGACGTCGTCGCCGCAGTATCCTATGTAGTGGTCAAGGAGCATGTCACTTGAGGACTGCACCACGCCCCTTACTGCCGCAATCAGCCCGTCGCTGGGCCTCGTGTGCCCGCCGACGCCGCCCACGTCGGCCTTTATGGCCGATACCGTAACCTTCACGAGGCTGCTGTACGTGCCTTTGATTTATGTGCTTTTAGTGGAAACGGCTAGTGCCGCCGGGCAGGTCTTTGCCGGCTTTCTTTCACGCGCATCATTCTGTACGTGGGCGCCGCCACCACTGGTTGCATCCTATATCCTGTCCGCCGCCGCTCGCCCTCATGCGATCGCGGTGTGCGGAGCCTGTCCGCCACCGCCACCGCCACCACCCAACACCGTGATCCCCTTTGACGATCTCCAAGATATGCGGTGTTATGGTGTGATTTTTTGGCATATTTGGTATGTGCTTCCATAACATGTAACTGCACTCCGCATGAAATGAAATTTTTTATGATGCCGCATCTTCTAAAATCCGCCTTGGAAATCGCGGTTTTTTTCATAACAGTAATAAATACCCCCCAAGAGGACTCCCAATATGGCAGACAAGCCCCACCTGAACATGATAGTGACAGGGCACATCGACAACGGCAAGTCCACTACGATGGGACACTTTCTGATGGACCTGGGGGTGGTTGACGAGAGGACCATAGCGGCCCATGCGACTGAGTCTGAAAAGACCGGCAAGGGTGACACATTCAAGTATGCCTGGGTCATGGACAACATAAAGGATGAGCGGGAGCGCGGCATTACGATTGATCTTGCATTTCAAAAATTCGAGTCGACAAAGTACTTTTTCACCCTGATTGACGCCCCGGGACACCGGGACTTTATCAAGAACATGATCACGGGTGCGTCGGAGGCCGATGCCGCCATCTTGGTGCTCTCCGCCAAGGAAGGCGAGACTGACACCGCGGTCGCGGCAGGCGGGCAGGCCAGGGAGCACGCGTTCCTGCTAAAGACGCTTGGCGTAAACCAGCTCATCGTTGCAATCAACAAGATGGATGACAGCAGCTATTCGGAGGACGCATACAAGGCGGCCAAGGAAAAGGGCGAAAAGCTAGTCCGTTCTGTAGGCTACAAGTTGGATTCGGTCCCGTTCATACCCGTGTCGGGATGGAAGGGCGACAACCTGGTGAAAAAGTCCGAGAACATGCCGTGGTATACGGGCAAGACCCTGCTGGAGGCGTTTGACGACTTTGCCGTGCCAGAAAAGCCGGTCGGAAAGCCGCTGCGCGTGCCCATCCAGGACGTCTACACCATCACCGGGGTCGGCACAGTCCCCGTCGGAAGGGTCGAGACTGGCACCATGAAGACCAATGACAAGATCATCGTCATGCCTGCGGGCGCCACGGGCGAGATAAAGTCCATCGAGACGCACCACACCGAGATGCCGTCTGCCGAGTCCGGCGACAACATCGGCTTCAACCTCAGGGGCATAGAGAAGAAGGACATCAAGCGGGGCGACGTCCTTGGCACGCCCGACGCGCCTCCGATGGTCGCAAAAGAGTTCAAGGCGCAGATTATCGTCATACACCACCCGACTGCGATTGCGCCTGGGTATACTCCGGTCATGCACGCGCACACGTCCCAGGTCGCCGCAACCGTGACGGAGTTTCTTCAAAAGATAAACCCTGCAACGGGCGCCGTGGAGGAGGAGAATCCAAAGTTCCTCAAGGTCGGCGACTCTGCAATTGTAAAGATCAGACCCGTCAGGCCCACGTGCATCGAGACGTTTCAGGACTTTCCTGAGATGGGAAGGTTCGCGCTCAGGGACATGGGCGCCACCATTGCGGCGGGGATTGTAAAAGAGATTACAGAGGAATACAAGCCCTAGACTTGCGTGGCTGTTGGTTGCTATGACGCAGACTGCCCGTGTAAAGCTTACCTCCACCAGCCTCCCAAAACTGGACGGGGTCTGCGACGAGATAATGAGCATAAAAAAGACCGGCGTAAAGGTAAAGGGCCCCACCCCGCTTCCGGTAAAGCGCCTCCACGTCGCGACCCGCAAGTCGCCGTGCGGCAACGGCACCGAGACCTATGAGAAGTGGGAGATGAAGATGCACCGGCGAATCATCAACATCAACGCGGACGACAAGGCCATCCGCCAGCTTATGAGGCTCAAGATACCCGACGACGTGTACATAGAGCTCTCGCTTACGGGATGACTGGGAATTCTTAAATTATGACTGGAACAAGGTGTGTTGATTATGACCCTTAACGCCGGAGAATCTGCAGTGCTTGCCAGAAAGGCGCCGGATGATGACAATGACAGCGACGACGGACTGGCCGTCGCGGACGATCCTGCCGTGGAGCGCTTTGACGTACACTACTCGTGCCTGAGGTGCGGGACCGTCACGTCCGGCACCGAGATATCCAGGCTTCCCGAGATAAAGTGCATCTGCGGGTTCAAGGTGTTTACAAAGGTGCGCCCCCCGGTAGTAAAGTCGATCCGGGCCATCTGATCGGCCGGCGCGTCCTGCGTTGTTCTCCCCGCCCACTCCTCTCTCCGCCCGTTGCTGCGCCCAGATTGAACGCGGCGCACGCCGTCCGTGCAGAATGTGCTGCTATCTGCCCCCCTCGTATTTGTGCTCGCGCTGCAGGTGGGTTCTCATTTCCTCCATGCTTGCAAAGTATTTGCCGCACTTGCGGCAGTCGTACTTGAGGTCCTTGCCGTGGAACACCTGCTTGTGGTTCATGAGGTCCGCGTCTGACGCAAACGCTCTGTTACATGCGTCGCACCTCTTCTTTTTCCTCCCGCCTTTCTTTATCTTGAAAATGTCGCCGATCATGCCACCTGCCTCCTGGTCCGAACCGCGCGTACGTCACTGCCGCCGCTTTCCGTATCCTGCCTTTTCGTCCCAGCAGTCGCGGCACAGCTGGCCGTCTATCTTCCAGCCGCTCTTTGGGTTGTGTCTTATGAAGCCCAGCTCCGCGTTGCAGATGGCGCAGTGGCCCTTCTTCCTCTTGTGGTCTTCCTCCTTTTTGTCAAAGCACTTTTTGCACAGCAGCCCGTCCATGTCCCACTGCCATCTGGGTTCCCAGAGGTCGTTGATCTGCCTGGTGGTGCCGCACATGGTGCACGGCTGGCGCACCTTGCCCTCGTAGTACTCTACTGACTTTTCATAGTGGCAGTTGCCGCACAGGCGCCCCTTGATGCCCCATTCGCGTTTCGGCTTGTGCTTGTGCTTGAGCTGTACCTTGCATACGGCGCAGTACGTGGGCTTTCTGCCAAACAGGATTCCCATGCCGTGTCGCGTGCTGGATTCTATAAATTTCAATGTGAATTATTTTGGCCTCGACCCCCCCAACCCGGCCTCCTGCGTGCGCACTGGCTGTCGTACGGGCTTGATTGGGCCGCCATTGCCCGTACTGGGTGGGCGATTTGTCGTATGACGCGTACATGCAGTCGAGGAATGGCTGCTGGATCCTAGGCGCGGCCGTCTAGGATCTTTTCGAGGGCCTGGCCTGCATTGAGCATTCCGTGCCTCCTTGCGTATTCCTCGATCGCACTGTACTGGTCCTTTGTAAAGCAGACCGGCATTGATCGCTTGCTCATGACTTGGCTCGAGATGTACCCGTAATTATGTGATTTGGCGCCGATGCTGCCGGCATTGTTACCCGCGACTCGTTAGTACGGTCCCTGCGCCGCGCCGACCCGCGGGACGCAGGCGTCTGGCATCGTCATGTGAGGCCCCGGCCTCCGCCTGTGCCCCTGGCTCTGGACCTCTCCAGGCCCCGCGCCGCTCGGATGTGCGGCAGGCCCGCCTGGAGTCAGGGTTCCATAATGGAGCTTGCAAACCGCTTGTGCAGTATGGGGAGCTCTTTACACAGCCATGCAAAGAATCTTACAAACTCCCTCGCCTCGTCCTCTACATACTCTGTGATTTTGCCATAATTGCCATCCGCGTACCACCGGCTCACCATTGAGCCGCTCTGCGCCTTGCCCGTCATGCGGTCAAGGCCTGAGCCTTTGAACTCGCAGCCGTTCATTATGATGCCAGTTGTGTGGAGGTCCATCATGGGCCTGTCCCTGATGTTTATTGTCTGCAGTCCGTGTATTTCCGACCTGCGGCTTAGAAACCTGTGCTCGAATCCCAGGTTGTATCCCACCGGTACAAAATCAAAGACACTATCGCTTGACACGCCTGTGTTTTCGACGAACCTCCTTAGAATCTCTTGCTCTCCGTGTTCCCACTCCTTTAGTACTACAAGCGGGCCCGCGGGGGTTCCGTTGTTCCTGTCCAGCGCTTGATATTGCACGGTGACTATCTTCGAGGACCCCTCATCCAGTCCGGACGTTTCGATATCTAGGTAATACGTTCCCATGCGCATGTGCGCAAATGTGCAGTATTAATTATTGCTGGCGCCCGTCGGCACCTGCTGCTTGGCATATTACACTGCGGCCCATCTTGCCAGGGCCTTGTCCGGACTGCTTATCTCGTCCACGCTCGTATAGTAGCTGTTGGTCCAGTCGTCGTATCCGAGCCCTGTGAACAGCATGAGGTTGAGCGGGTAGGAAGCGCTGTCGGTGCACCTCCTAAAGTCGTCCCTGAACAGGAAGACCTTCTTGCCCCATGCAATCGCCATTCCGAGCTCCACCATCACGCCTTCGTCAGGCGGCGTGCCGTTGACTACTGCGAATATGCCGTCGGAATTCCTGACATCGCTCATGTCGGCCTGCCCAACCGTATATGCGGCCCTGTCCTTGGACATGTCTGCTTGGTTGTTGCGCTCAAACGGCTCCCACACCTCCAAATTCATTTCACTCAAGGCGCCGACTATCTCTTGCAGCGGGCCCGCCTTCTGCTGCTTGGAGAATCCGTACGGGTTTGCCAGATAGATGATCTTTCTGCGGCTGTTTTTGCTGTTGTCCATGCGGCCGGATACCTGCGCTTGCCAGTCCTTGGACTGCAATATACCTTGCTGTGCTCGTGTCGTGTGCAGTTGGCTTCCTGCAGGCGCCGCGCCGGCACTGGCTCGGGCGGCCGGAAATCTTTAAAGAATGTCCGCGCGGCCACGGGCCATGGGTACGCCGACTGAGTCCAAAATCCGGGACTCCGGCATAGGGCTGCCCGAGCTTATCTCGCACTTTAGGGAACGATGCAGGGAGTGCGGCCACCACCGCATAATGCACGATGCCGGTGGATATTGCGAGGGCGTGATGAACAAGCCGTGCAATTCCGGCTGCGAGTCTTTCGAGGCTGAATGATCTGGGCCTTGCCGCCATGCGTGGACCCGATGTCGGGCGTGACGTCCGTGATGGGTGGAGGATCGAGGGGCGGCACGCCCGGCATCCGTTAGGCCGCGCCCGCAGGAAGCCATGCGGGGGCAAATCATTCCAAAATGGAGTCTGTACGCGGAATGCTGCCAAATATTTAAACGCCCATTAGCCGTCGTATTGACATGACTGTTGCGTACGTGATGCTCAACTGCGATCTCGGGGCCGAGGCCGAACTTGTGGAAAAACTCCGTGAGCTGGAGAACGTGTCGCATGTGTCTGAGACGATGGGGGCCCACGACATGCTGGTCAAGCTGGAGGCGGAGAATTTTGAAAAGATACGTGAAATCGTGGCATGGAGCATAAAGAACCTGCCAAAGGTGCGCTCCACCACCACGCTTATTGAAAAAGATGCCTGACGCGCACCATTACTGCATTGACGGTGGCGGTGGTGGTGGTGGTGATGATGATGACAATGATGTTCGCAGGAGATCCATCTGCATGTATGGCCGGTGACGCGTAGTCGGAGCCCCTGCCCGCCTAATCCTGGAGCCCCCCGCCGTGCCTTTTTCCGCCGCCGTCGCCAGCATCCCCCACCCTGACGTTCCCTTTTCTGGCGCCACTGTCCTTATCCTCGTCCTCGTGGTGTCCGGCCGCATCGCCCCCTCTGCTGCTTGGGCCTACCATGTCTTCCGGCCTGACCTTGCTGTCCCAGTCGCCCCTTGCGCCCTTTACCAACGCTGCAATTCCTGCCGCGATAAGGGCCGTTACCCCCCCAAGGAATCCGGCCTGTTCGGCCATTGCATCGGCGCAGCTCACACTGACAGGCTCCATGTCCTCAGAGTACCTGTAGCACGTGTCGAATTCCTCCGACTCGATGGAGGCCGACTGGTAGTTCCCGCCAAATACGCCGAGCACGATAAACCCCGCAAAGATCAACCCTATGCCGATCATGGAGAACCTGATGTCGCCCATCGCCACAGCATGTATGCGACATGCCATATTTAGTCTAGTTGCGCCGGGTGTCACTTGCGGCCCTGAAGCATCCCCGCAAGATTGGCAAGGGAGTCATCGTAGAACCTGCCCATGTCATCTAGCAGCCGGGCAAACTCCCCCCTTGGCATCCTGATGCTGTTCATGTATGACTGCCAAGTTATGGTTATGGTGCCGTCCTTCTCGTTTGAGTTGATGGTGATTGTGGCCACGTACGCGCGCAGGGGGAGCCCGTCCGTCGCAACGTACGTGAAGCTCCTGCCGGCGCTCCATGACACTATGTGCTCCTCTATGGTTTTTCCGTCCTCAAACGCCACGTTCCTGACCGCCCCCACGCCCCTCCTGGAGTCTGACGTGATGTCGACCCTGCTGACGCCTGGAGCCCACCGCGGCATGGATGCAATGTCCCCTAGTATCTTCCATGCCTTTTGGCGGGTTGCCCTTATCCTTGGCGACCTCCTCTTGAGAGTGGCGCTGTGGTGTGCTCTACTGCCCGCCGTCGTGCGGGCCTTGGAACCCTGCATTTGCGTGAATGCCATCCGTCTGGTTATATGCCTTGCTTGGCGACAATTTTTAATCATGTGTGCCTCAGAGGCATACATGGTATTCGGGTTTGGAAGAAAGAAAAAGACGAGTGACGGACGCGCCCACGGTGACAGCCGAATCCTGCGCGACGAACCGTATGGCCCCGTTGATGTCGCCGGCGGCGGCAGCGACGATAACCGCGGCGACGCTCCTGACTTGCGCATTCCGCCTGACAGGGCCTCCAAGATTGTATCTGAGTATGGCCGGCGCAGGCGGCAGCGGGCCGTATCCGAGATCAGGGACATACGCGACTCTGTCGAGCCCATGATCGAGGAACTCGTGGAGCTGGGACGGATCCTTGAGCACGACGACCTCAACGTGGACTCTATTGACAAGCACCTTGGCATTATAGTGGTGCGCGGAAAAAAGCAGGTCATTGACGTAATAAGGCGCAGTGTGGCCCCCCTTCCCACGGTGGACTCGATTGAGAGCGCCGCAAAGGCCGAGTCAGAACTCCGACAGCTCTTGAAAAAGATGGGAGACGTGCTCGGCAGGCAGACGCGCGTCATACACCTGTTTGCAAAAAAACATGCAAACCGGCTCAAGAGCAACCTTGAGGTGATGAACTCCCGGCATTCGGAGATGCGTGACATCCTGAACCGGTACAACGAGGCCGACTCGGAATCCGGGGAGATCGTCGCAATTGCAGACGGGCTGGCCAGGCGCCGCGACGATCTGCGCAAGAAAACGCAGAGGGTACGCGACATGTCTGCCGAGTTTGAGCTGCTCGAATCACGCGCCTCCGAATCAAGATCAGAACTCGCCAGGATAAAGTCGTCCAAAGAACACGCCGAATACCTGAGACTGCTGTCTGACATTGAAAAATGCGACACCCAGATGTCGCAGATACGCGCCGAGATAGGCGCCCAGTTCTCGAAGATATCCCGGCCGCTTGGCAGGTACGAGTACGGCTCCTCGCTTGACAAGGCACAGCAGAAGATACTTGCCGGACTGGTGGCCGACCCTGCCAGCACCGTGCACCTTGGGAACGTGGAGACCATATCCGTGATATTCTCAAACGTGAGGCGTGCGGTGGCAACTGGCTCCATCTCGGCCAAGGACGTGGAAAAGACGATCGCCCTGCTCGCGGAGACGGCGGACATGGTAAGGCCCCTTGCCGGCAGGGTGGCCGAATGCGACGGGCGCCGGGGGGATCTTGCAGGCAGGGCCCGCGCCGCAAAGCCGGCCGGCCTTGATGAATGCGAGGCCAAACTGTCAAAAGCCGTCTCGCAGCACAAGGATACGGGACGTAGGATGGACGCCCTACGGGCCCAGATCAAAGACGACAGCTCTGCCATCTTGGATATGTCTGCCGGCCTCCAGACGCGGCTACGCCAGCACACCGGAGTCAGGTATGAGGTCGACCCGCCACGCATAGAACCCCCCACATGACGCTTGCCTGCTGGAAATCCGTGCGTTTGACGGTGAAAAAGCCTGACGAATCTGACATAGCGCGCATTTGCAAATGCCAAGGTGTGGATGTGCAGGGCGCCTGATGCTTGCCCCACATCTGTTGATTCGTCTTGCTCCGAAAGCCTGCAAATGCTGAGTCTGCCGTCGATGATCCCTCGACAGTTGTCATACCTTCGGCCTTGGGGGGTATCTTGTGCGCCTTTCATACGTACCGATGTAGTGGCGATGGGACGCCGTTTTGGCCTGGCATTGCCGCGCACGGTGTGTCTGGTGCTGCTCCAAATTACCTGCACGCATCCTTGCTGCACGCATCCTTGCTGCACGCATCCTTGCTGCACGCATCCTTGCAGCGCCATACTCTTAAACTCGCACTGTCTACTGCCTGCATGTTCTTCAAAAGGACAAAATACGAGCGACGCGTGGTGTTGCACCGCGAAGTACTCGACAGCATACTGTCGTACTGCCAGATGAAGCACCCAAACGAGGGCGTCCTGATACTAAAGGGCAAGTCAAAAAACGGCGTCATCACAGTGGACGGACTTGTGATTCCTCCGTTCAGCCACTCGGGGCCCACGTTTGCGGGGTTTCCACACTCCTTTCTGCCGTTTGACATGAGCTATATAGGCATGGTCCACTCGCATCCGAGTGGGCCTGCCACGCCGTCCGTGACAGACCTGCACAACTTTTTTGGGCTTGTCTCCGTGATTGTGGGCTTCCCGTACGAGGACAAGTCGGTGTTTGCATGGGACAGCGGCGGAAAGCAAATTCCACTCGAGATAGGGCCGTAACTGCGTGCTTTGGCCCTCGCCCCCTGCCGTCTCCCTGAATTCCCCGCCGCTCTTCTGCAGCGCCTGCACGACGGGGGCATGCATGCGTCGTATGCTATCCTGATCTTGGTTCTGCCGCGGCCCCTGCGACGGATTGCACGCGTGGCTTCGCAGGATCCGATTCCTGAGCCAATCCGCAACGCTAAAAAGTAAACCCATGGCACGACACTTGCTTGGACTTTATGCTTGAGGAGGAGCTTGTGGATCT
Source organism: Candidatus Nitrosopumilus sp. (assembly GCA_965207075.1). Taxonomy (GTDB): domain Archaea; phylum Thermoproteota; class Nitrososphaeria; order Nitrososphaerales; family Nitrosopumilaceae; genus Nitrosopumilus. The sequence continues at coordinate 1,302,002 of CBDBLO010000002.1, forward strand.
GTTTACGCAGTGCCTGCAAGCGCCGGATTCAGCAGACGCCGCCGCGCAAAAGTCGCGCATAACTGAGATTGGACGCGAGATCCATTCTGACGGGGGGCTTGACGCTATGGTGAACTTTTTCTTTGCGGTGCGAAACAGGGTGCTGGGCGAGACCAGACTCGATCCTGCGACGCTCAGCTCACTCTGGGACCAAGTCGATCCGAAGTGGGCCGAGGAGTCAAAGAACATCCCCGACGAGTCGGATGCGCCTACCGCCGAATGACGTGCCGCACAACTGCCAAGGCCTATACGCGACGTTCGTGCATATTCTGCAGCAGGTTCCTCTGCGCACCGTTGGGAAGCCGTGACTCGGCCGCCGCGCGCCGCGTTTGTGGTGTCACTCTTGCAGCCTGAGGACTTCGCTAAATGGGTACATTTCGGGCATACGTATGGGGCTGGGTGCCACCGGGGTTTGACAAAACTTTATAACCTTTTTTGGACGTGTCACATCTGTGTTCAACTATAAGACGTACCTGATATTCCTGTTCGTGTCACTGGGTGTCAGCATAGGGCTGCAGATGGTGCTTCCGTTTCCGTGGGGGCTTGTGGCGGCCATCGGCCTGTTCATCGCGTTTCCGCTGATGCTTCGGAGGCAGTACCTCAACCGCATGCGCGGGGGCTACGGCGGGGGCGGCCCGTCCGGTACGGGAAGTCGCGCCGGCGGATTCTTCGGGCTGGGCTCGCAGGGAGGTTCTGGCGGCGTGAGGTACGTCTGCCTCGTGTGCAACAACAGGCACAAGGGAGGATCCTGCCCCAGGTGCGGCTCCAAGATGCAGCGAGCCGATTTCTGATGTCCCTTGACGACCTGCGCCAAAAGGTGGCGTTTCATAATTCAGTCGACGTCTGGATAGCTGCATGCGGCGAGCGCGGGGAGAAGTGGGACGACCCCGAGGGGTACAAAAAATTCATCGCATACCTGCTGGAGAAGGGACTCAACCTCAAGGCGTTCAACCTGTGCGCCCATGAGGCGGGGGCAGTCGATGAGAAGAAGACACAGTTTGTCGAGACCCTTGCCCAGTCAAAGGACTCGGATCCCAACTCCGGGAACTATACGATACGGCTCAGCAGCTCTGCAATCTCTGCTATACGCGCGTATCGCGACCGCTGATCCGGTGCTAATGCCGCCTGAGCCGCGGATTTACTATGCTGTCTAGGGCGTTTCCTATAAACACAAAGGCGAGCCCTGTTATCGCTATCATGACGCCGGGCGGCACCATCCACCACCACAGCCCCCTCGCCGCAGCGCCAAACGTGTTTGCGTCGTGCAGTATCTGCCCCCATGTGGGGAAGCTCGGGTCGCCCAGCCCCAGGAAGCTCAGGCCCGCCTCCGTCGTGATGGCGGCCGGGACCGATATCGCTATGCTTGCAAACGCGTACGGCAGCAGCTGCGGGACTATGTGCCTTGTTATTATTTTGGAGCGGCTCTGGCCCATCGTCTCGGCCGCGTCCACGTATCCCCTGGTCTTTATCTGGAGTGACATGCTGCGCGCCACCTTTGCGACCCCCACCCATCCGAACATGGCGAGGAATCCAACCATGAGCAGTATGCTGTTGCTGATCGTAACCGAGAGTATGATTAGAAACGGCAGCGCCGGCAACGCGTATATCACGTCGTTGAACCTCATCATGGCCTCGTCGGTCCTCTTGCCGCGGTATCCCGCGTAGACCCCGTACAGGAGCCCCGCGACCACCGACGCCACGGCCACCGTGATTCCGATGAATAGGGCAAGCGGCGTTCCCCACAGCAGCCCTACTGCAAGGTCGCGCCTCAGCTCGTCGGTGCCCATTATTCCAAATGCCTTGCCGCCTACCACGAGCCGCGACTCGAGCATGTCGAACCCCTCCAAACTAGACACGGTTACGCGGAACGTGTACACGCCCCGCAGCACGGAGCCGTCCGCGGCGTCAGAGAACAGCACGTCTTCGGCCGACGCGCCCGACGTGTCGTGCCCGTATATGGAGGGCGCCTGCATCGCAATGTTCTTCCGCATTGTGCTGTCAGTCGAGAATATGCGCTCCGAATGCGTCGCGGAGCCGCCGCCGTAGTCTGCCCGCCCCTCCGCACCCCCACGATCCGCCGCAAGGCGCGGCAGGGCTTTTGAGAGCAGCAGGATCGTGCTCCCGTCGGGCCTGTCCACCGACACCTCCAGGAGCGGGGATCCCCCATACCCCGCCGAAAAGCTGTAGATGAAGTCGCTTGGAAAGTCGTCGTACCCGTAGTCCACCGTGAACTCGTGCTCAGTGACAGTTATCGTACCTGCGGCGCCGTCCACGGCCACGGCGCGCTCTGACACTGCGGGGTCATCAAGCATCATATGCTCGGGTATCTTTTGCGGCAGGATGGCGTTGGTCCACGCGGGGACGGCGGCCTTTGGGTATGATATCCAGCTCTTCGGGTTGTTCCATTCCTGGAGGGTCTCGACTGGGATGGCAACTATGGTGGCCGCCGATGTGATTATCAGGGCCGCGAGTATTGCGACGCCTGCCACCCCCATGCGGCTTGACAGGATCTCGCGCCACGTGTCGCGCAATCCTCCCGCGTCTGTTGCCGCATGCGGTGCCTCCGGCGGCTGCCGCGTCGGGTGCGACGGTGACGTGGGAGACGGCCGCGGCCCCGCGGCCGGCGCAGGTGCCGCGTACTCTGCTTTTCCTTCTTTTTCGTGCGGCCCCTCCTTTCCCGGAGGCCCCGCCGCCCTGTCGCCACTCGCGTTCAACTCGACGTCCTCACCCTGGGGTCGAAGTAGCCGTACAGTATGTCTGCGGTGAATATGCTGGCAAGAAAGAACACCGTGAGCATGTACGTGGCCCCTATGATTACCGGCAAGTCCATTACCGTTATGGCCTCAAAGTAGAGCCGCCCCATGCCGGGCCAGTCAAACACCGCCTCCGTTATGATGGCGCCGCCAAGCGAGCCGGACAGGCTGAGGGCCAGTATGGTGACTATGGGCGGGGCGGCGTTCTTCAGGGCGTGCGTGTATATGATCTTCCTACGCCTTACGCCGATGGCCTTCTTTGCCGATATGAAGTCCTCCTGCATTATCCCCGCCATAAAGTTCCTGACAAGGTACGCCCATGCCCCGAACCCTATCAGCACTATGGTGATGAGGGGAAGCGCCATGTGGTACAGCAGGGCCGCGGCGTATCCCGGTTCGTCTGGCAGGATCTCCGGCGTCGCCCTTGCCGGAAACACCTGGTATGTGAACGCGAACAGGAATATCATGATCATCCCCACCCACCATACCGGAAAGCTCGAGCTGATGACGGCAAAGCTGGACGTCAGCTTGTCTATTGCGGAGCCCGTCCTGCTCCCCGCCAGTGCCCCTAGGAATATGCCCACGATGGAGATTACAACAGTGGCCGTCGTGAACAGTAGTATGGTCCTTGGGAGCTTCTCAAGTATTATCTCCCTGACGTCCGAGGAGCCCGCGTCGCTCGTGATGAAGGTGGCCTGTCCAAAGTCGAGCAGCATTATCTTGTACATTGTGATCCCTATGCGCTGCGGCGAGTACCACGGCTCGTCAAGCCCCAGCAGGGCCGTCCTGGCCTCTATCTGCTCCTGCACGAACGCCTCAAACTCATCCACTGACGTGAACCTCTCTGCAGTGGCCGGGCTCTCTGTAATCTCGCTCCGTACCTGAAACGCAATCCCCTGCTTTAGTATGCTGTCCATGTTGGAGCCTACAAGCGCGATTGTGATGAGTAGCGTTATCATCAACACGCCGAACATGGTGGCAACCCTGGTGGCGGCGTATCTCTTGAGGCCCATGCACGCGGTGCGGCGCCTGCATATAATAACAGTCTCGATGTAGCGGCGTCTATGCCGGCGCCTGCATGCTTGCCGTACTGCCCGCATTGTGCGCGCAAAGCCTCGTGTCTTGCTACGTCGGCCGACTGTACTGATCCCGAGCGCCGGCCTTTTCAAAGGCATACATTCCGACCTTTTGCACATGACACTTGATTGGCGGGGCAGAGCTCCGAGGGCTGGGCCGGTGGTTTGCAACGTGTTTGTCCTGGGCGCGGTGCGTCCGCGCGCGGCTTGAACCGACGAGGAATCGTTCAAGGATATGTCCCGCGAGATCACGTTCCGGACATTTGGGATTCTGTACGAGAGCACAATGGCGCAAGGCCCCTACCTGTAATGGGCCGACGCTATGCAACAAGTTAGGGGTGGCCGCCTCCGCGTCTTTGGCATGAATGCGGCAAACAGCTTGCCTGCATGCAGTATCCGGCGCGTCTGCTCGGCGGATTGCACCTTTTTTTCTCCCTTCGGCCTGGCGTGTGGGTGACGTTCGCGCCCTCGCTGACGGCCCCCCATCCACCGCTGTAGCTACCCTAGAAAAGCTAAAATTCAAAGCGTACGTAGAGCAAGCAATGATCTGCGCCGCATGTGAGGCCCGCAAACACTACGAATGCATAGACTGCAAGAACAACCACTCCACATACCTGTGCTCATGCGACTGCCATGATGAGAACACAAAACCGCACGATACGGTGGAGTGACGCGAACACCCCTCCCCCACACGCGTCCTGATCTAACATCTGCTATCCGTACGGGGTACCGCAGAAAGGAGACCCGTGCAGGCACCGCATGTATTGCATGAACCCCGTTGACGCACGCATTTGTCCGCTGGCCCCGTACCGTTGCATGGTCGCGTATTCCTTGGAAACCCGCGCCTGTAGGTCTGCATTTTAAGATTTCAGGCAGGGACCACGTTGCCGCCAGAACGCCTTGTAAAATGCGAGGGTGGTGCAAGGCCGGTGCCAGGTATCCCGAGGCCGCGTCATGCGCGGCGGTTATATCGCGTACTGCCGTGGCTCTGCAATGCGGACATGCCGTGCCGGCTTGCCTGGGACTCCGCCCGGGCACGGCACAGGTACGGGCGCGTAACCACGCACGGGGCCCTGCCCGCGCCAGCGCAACGCTAGTTTAGAAACTCCGTCGTGTATGACTCGCTTACGTCAAGCTCAGAGTCGATGATTTTGGAGTCCAGCAGGAGCTCGTACGACTCCGTCCATTTGTCGTGGCTCATCTGTCCGACCTCCATGCCCCCTGGCTTGATCAGCGGGATGGAGGCCTGCAGCATCCTTTGCTGGTAGGACTCGGACATGCCGACATCGTCTTCCACATAGAGCAGCGTGTGGCGGACTGACTCGTCGACGTTTTCCAGTGCGTACTCCCATCCGGCCAGCGTCGCATCGACGAATCCCTGCACCAGATCCGGATTGTTTTGAATCAGATCGTTGCTCGTGAACAGGACGTCGCCGTAAAAGTTTACCCCGTAATCGGCCGGGCGTATTATGGTAGTCTCGTGTCCGCGATCCTCTGCGATGAGCGGCTGGTCGATCAGGTATGCGGCCATGACGTCCAAATCGCCGTCTAGCAGCGGTGATATGTCAAACTCCAAGGGAACAACGGTTATGTCGTTGTCATAGTCTACGTCCTGGCTGGCCAGCATGCTCCTTATGATGAATTCCGACTCGCTTCCGGGCGCCCCGAACTTCATTCCCACAAAGTCCTTTGGCTCCGTGATCCCGGACTCTTCCAGCGCCATCGCCACAAGCGGGCTCTGCTGGTATATGACTGCCAAGGCGCGCACGTCCGATCCGTTGGACTGCGCTACCAAGAGCTCGTCGGCGCCCGTAACGCCAAAGTCTGCCGCGCCGGAAACCACGTCCTCTATGGACGTGCTCTCGAACCCAAACGGCTCTATGGCGACTGTCATGCCGTTGTCCAGATAATACCCGTTCTGGTCGGCCGTGTAGATGCCGGCAAACTGAGCCGAGTCGGTCCACTTGAGCTTTACTACCACCGTCTCGTCGGCCGAGGCCATGCTGTCGTCAGTAAAATACCCGGCGCCGAATATGTAGCCGTCATACATCTTTAGCAGCGCGGATTTTTCCGCGTCCGCGCCGGTCTCCGGGTTGGCTAGCATGTACTTTACCCACGTCGTGGCGCCGTCACCGCCTGACAGGTCGGCCATGATCTGATCCCTATCCTTGTCCGGGGCGACCAGGTCAAAGACGTTGGAGCCGACCAGGCTCGGGTCTGCCCCGTGGGCCACAAGATCAAAGCTGTCCGAGTCTATGACAAACGTATATGATTCAAAGGCAGACTCCATTGCAGTTATGGCCGCAAACGCGTCATCTGCGCCCTGCAGTTTGTACAGCTCGACTGAAGTGTCTATCGACCACTTTACGGCCGTGACATCCCCGTGCACGCCCGTAAGGTAGAACCCGGCTCCAAAGATGTACCCGTCGTGAAGGACGATCCAGGCCTTTTTGGCCTGCTGCATGCCGGTTTCGGGGTTTAGGAACACGTACGACATGTACGCCCCGTGTCCGGATTCCAGTATGTCCATCACGGGCCCGTATGCCGCGTTAAACTCGTGCGCTTCCCAGTACAGGACGCCGGTCCTGTCCAGAATCGAGCCGTCTGCTATCTCGAGTCCGATTTCGTCATCACTGACAAACGGGTACCATTCCTCCGTCACGTTCAGGGCGGTGATCTTTGGGAATGCGTCCTCGCCGTACTGCGCGTACAGGAAGAGGGCGTTGTCAGTCGACATCATGGCGTGCACCTTGGGGGCCTGGTACTCGTCTGGGTAGAAGCCGGCTCCAAGGATATAGTCATCCCGGGCTACAACCCAGGAAAGCTTCGTCTCCTCGGCGCCTGTCTCAAAGTTGTTAAAGGTATAAGCTACCCATGTCCCGCCATTCATCTCAGACTCCAGCAGTATGCGCTCAAGATCCTTGTTGGCGTCAGTCAGCACCACGGACTTGTCCCCGACGCGGCTCGGGTCTGCCCCGTGCGCAACCACGTTCATCGTAGTGAGGCTGGACGCAAACGGATAGATGTCGCCGGGCACATAGTCGGCGGCGGCATCGTTTATCATGCCGAACGCGTCAGTGCCGGACTCGTCGTACGCCTCGGCGGCATTGCTGGCAACCCACATGGTCTTCATCATCTGCACCTCTAGGCCATCGGGATAAAACCCGCTGCCAAAGATCAGTCCGTCGTGCAGCTCAAGGTATGCCTTTTTGGTCGCATTGTGCGAGGACTCGGGGTCTATGAACGTGTACATCAGCCAGAGGCTGCCCTCAGATTCCAGCTCGGACCTCAGCTCGTCAAACGTCATTCCGCTGGTTAGGAACGGCTCGGCGACCATCCCGACCCTTTCGGGTATGAACCCGTGGGCCGCAATGATCATGGTCTCAGAGTCGACCACAAACGGATACGGGTCGCTGACGTCATATGCCGACGAACCCGCAGTCATTGCATCCAGGGACGCGTCACCGTCGGACTCGTACGCCGCAATGGCGTCGCGCGTGATCTTGACTACGTCCTCTTTTATTACGGCAAACCGGTCTGAGAATACGGTCGTCGAGACCAGCAGGTCGGAGGTTAGCGGGTCGGATTCAGCGGGCGCCTCATCTGCCGGATCGCGCTCCACCACGGCTGCGATGCCGCGCTCGACGATCATGTCCGCGGATCCCGGTAGTGCGCAAATCGGCGCGCCGTTTGTCCTGAGCAGCAGCACGCGCTCACCCTGGCATGTCACGTCTTCTGGGTCCACACCCATCTCAACCTGCTTTGCAGGAGGGAGGTAATCGGCGGCGGCGTGTGCCACGGACGAGCTTGAAAATGCCACGCTTAAGATGCCAACGGCCAGCATGGTTGCAAGAAGCGATATAGTCGTTATTTTCAACGACACGGTCTTATATGCTATGTATATTAATATTCAGAATTCTGGCTGTTGCTAATTCGGGGGCCGACATAATAGTACAAATAACAAACACCATAATAACAGCGCCCGGGCGCATTGATCCGCGTGTGTACAATAATGCAGCTCTGCCGTTTGGCAGATTCCGAATTCGCGACAGAATGTATGATGGCGCCTGCGCAGTGCGCGCCGCGATGGGGCGACCCCTGGGGTGCTGTGGGCCGAGCGCCCCTGAGGCAGAATGGGAAAGTCCGAGCTACTGCATGGCTGGGCCGCGCGCCTTGGTGATTCATGCAGCTTCCGTTTCATCAGAAACATCTGCAAGGGAGGTGAGATGAAAGGATGAGGATAAGCATGGGAATCGACATTGAAAAGAGAGTACGTGATTACTGCATAACAAACGGAAGGGGAGGGGTCTTGGAGCGAGGACAGTGCCTCAACACGCAATCGGACGCAAGGCGGTGCGCGCGGCCAACGTGTACTCGTACAGGGTGCTGCTCCGGATGTACGCGCTCAGTCCTGGCGACGCGCAAGACGACCTTGTGCTGAGGAAGTACGTCAGAAGGATAAGGCACTGCAGGCGAGATTGTGGAGATTGACAAGCATGGAGGCCGAAGCCGTCCAAAGCGAGGATCCGTACATGCGCAAGCTGTCCGGGATACAAAAAAGGCACCGGGGCAAGGACTGGCCATTGCGCGTGCACATGTACGGACTGACCCCGGCGTTAGCTGTGAACAGCACCCCGCCCAGCCTAGGCGTGAACCGGACGCAAGATTGGAAAAACCGGCAGGCACGTCCCGGTGTTACCATGGGAGTACGGGCAGGGGCTTAACCCGAACTTTTATGTCAAGATTCATAAGGCAATAATTCTTCCATTCTCCAAACTATGAAAACGTCTTTGGAATCCATCGGCACCTTGGAGTATGTGCTTGATCGGTACTCCAAAGACTGGACGTGGAAGGTCACAGGCGACAGGGCCGTCAGCATGATCTCAAGGCTTGTTCCAAACGCGTGGTATGGCGAAAACGCAAGCGAGGTGATCATACCCGATACGGCCGAGAGCGTGCGCCACATCAAGATGATGCTTGACAGATACCCTCTTGTCATACGGTCAAAGTCCGCATGGCAGCGAAAGCTGACGCGTACCCTGTCTCCGCGCCCCGTGCTGAAGCCCATCTCGCACAAGCTCAAGCGTGCAAAAGCCGGCCAGCAGTTCAGGGGCAAGCTGCTGAACTTTCAAAAGGAGGGGCTGGACTTTCTGCTAAAATCATCGGGAAACGCGCTTCTTGCCGACGAGATGGGGCTTGGCAAGACGGTCCAGACGCTGGCATACGCGGCAACTGAGAAGCAGTCGTTTCCGGTGCTGGTGGTGGCCCCCCTGGTCACGCTCAACAACTGGGAGGCCGAGATCGCAAAGTTCCTAAAGAGGAAGAGCCGAAACGGCCGGATTGTAGACGGCGACTCGCCCTCTGTTGCAATGATAAGGACGGGCAAGCGCGACGCGCTTCCGAGATCCGACATTTACCTGATAAACTACGAGCTCCTCTACAAGCGGCGCGCCGACCTTGCCGAGACGGGGCTGCGTATGATAGTGTGCGACGAAGTGCACAACCTGCGCTCAAAGACCACCCAGAAATACAAGGCAGTCAAGGAGCTTGCGGCGCTCGACTCTGTCAAGTACCGCATAGGGCTCTCCGGCACCCCGATATACAACCACGGCTCGGAGATATGGCCGATCGTCAACATCATAAAGCCCGGGCTGCTTGGCAGCTTCAAGGAGTTCTGCGAGTACTTCTGCTACGTCGACACGAAGGGAAAGGCGATCGTCCTCGAGAGCAAGCGGGCCTCGCTCCGAAACGAGCTGCAAAAACACGTCATGCTGCGCCGCAAAAAGTCCGACGTGCTCAAGGAGCTGAAGGACAAGGTGCGGTACAAGGAGGTGGTGGCGTCAAACTCGGACTACTACTTGGAGGAACTCGACAAGATATGGGCAAAGCTCACGGCCGAGCAGAAGGTCGCAAAGGACGAGTTTGAGCGTTCGGCCTCATACCAGCGCGCAATCAAGAGCGAGCGGCAGGTTGCAGGCATTGCCAAGCTGTCGCACGTCATAAACTTCGTCAAGAACATCATGGAGATCGAGGAGAGCGTGGTGGTGTTCTGCCACCACAAGATAATTCACAAGATGCTCAACGACAGCCTCAAAGAGTTCTCGCCGGTCTCCATAATCGGGGGACAGACTGACGCGGTGCGCAACGATCAGATCTCGAAATTCCAGCGCGGCGATTCAAAGCTGATGATCGCCGGGATCAGGGCCGGCAACGTGGGGATAAACCTGACTGTTGCAAAATACGTGATATTCGCAGAGCTTGACTGGAGCCCGGCCGTCCACAGGCAGGCCGAGGACAGGCTGCACCGCATAGGGCAGAAGAACACCGTGTTTGCGTACTATCTGATAGGGAGCGGAACGCTTGACGACCAGGTGGCCGGCGTGCTTGTGGATAAGAGCTATGAGATTGACGAGATAATGGACGCGACTGCGGACAACTTTGAGAACCGGAACAAGTCGGAGTTCATACTGGCCCAGATACAGGACAGGCTGAAGACGGGTGGGCGGTAAACCGGGGGCTGTCCCCGCACACGCTGCGCCGCTATGACTCGCCTGGCGCCGCACCCGTCTCGGACTCTGCGTGCGACGCCCCTATCATGTCGCGGAGGCCCGATATCTTTTGTAATACGGCGCGCCGCTCGTCTGCTGACATCGTACTCGACGCGGATACGATACGCTCTATCTCGTTTATGAGGTTGTACGTGCCCGGACCCTTTGGAATCTGACTCGCGTACGTGCCGTCCCCCTCCTTTGATATGGCGTCTATCCTCTCGATCCCCTCTGGGAGTATCTCGTACACCTTCTGGGGGCTGCCGTCGCGTACCTGTGGGGCCACCATTACAAACCCCTCCCTCTGGAGGCCCCCGAGCGCCTCCTCAAGCGGGCCGTTCCTGCCGATCCGCAATATGGCCATCATGTCTACGATGCTGCACGAACGTATCTCAAGCAGGCGCAGTATCCTTGCCCAGAGCGGTATCGAGTCTGACCACAGTATGGCGCGTGCAGCGTCCGTCATGACGAACGAGCCGCTGTCCTTCTCAAGCCGCAAAAGGTCCCTGTCTCTGAGCGATGCCAAGGCGTCAAGTATCCTGCCTACTCCGAGCCTGCTGAGCGCAGAGTGCTCGATTGCCGACTCGTTGATGCTGCCGCCTGACGCTGCCGCAAGCTGCAGTACCTCCAGGTCTATGGTGCCGAGCGTTCTCATGCATGTGGTTGTGGCATGCCGTGTATATCAATCTGCGACCGCCCGTATTCCCACGGTGGCGACGCCGGGACTGGCGGCGTAGCGCCATGCGGGCTGATCCCCCCCCGTCCCTACAGCTCGGAGTATGCGCCATTGATGACTTTGGAAGCGGCGCGTGCAAGAGAGCCTGTCGCGGGGCGGTAGTGCGATTTCAATATGCTCAGATTATATTGCCCGCAGCTGGCCATACCCCTCGTCTGCGGGACGTCCCCCAAAAACGGAGGCTGCATCCGGCGGTTATATACCACGTCGAACAACCGCGGTTCCAATTTGACCATATGAAGAACGGAGATTTGCGCTCCGGTGGGAGTCACTGCACAAGACACGCAAAAACCCCTTCAAAAAAGGTTAAACGGCGTACAGTCCAACCAACCGTGCGCAGGCTGCGCTCCGCATGCATTCTCTTCGGAGGTCACTAAATGCATGCTCTAGGCCGCAACGGCCTCGAGCGACTGGCGCGTAAGCCTGCCGCTCCTTACATCGTGCCGCGCGATCAGCTCGATGTTGTAGCATATGATGCGGGCCGCCATCTCCCTGCGCTGGTTGTCCTTCCGCCTGCACGTGACGTAGCTGCCGTACATGGTCTTGATTGCCCCGAACACGGCCTCTATGACGCTGCGCTGGTGGTAGTGCCGCTTGAACTCGGGCAGGTCGTCGTTGTACAGGTCCACCATCACGCGCCACGGCCGGCTGCCGCGGGCGTTGTGCGACGTGTTCTTCTTGGGCTTGATGTACGGCGCAAACCCCATGCCGGCAAGCCGGCTGCACATCTCCCTTGCCAAATACGCCGAGTCCAGGCAAAAGTCCGCGCTTCCGTCCGCGTCCAGGCACGGCCCGAACCGGTCAAGCAGGGTGCGCATGCCCGCGATGTCCGAGACGCGGCTCCGGGTCACGAAATAGTCGGTGATTACGCGCGACCCGACGTCTACTACGGCGTGCAGCTTGATCCAGCCCTTCCTGTGCCTGACCCTGTCGGTCCTGAAGTCGACCCACCTGTCGGACCTGCGCTCCGCGACGCCCGTGGCGTCGCCGGCGTGCACCCTGCCGCGCTCCAGCCCCGACGCCACCCTCCTGTGCACCTCGTAAAAGTACGACTCCGGTATCCTGGCGTAGGCGTCGTTGATGGTGCTCGCCCCGGGCGTGCCGCCGGGCCCAAACCCGATCCTTTCGGCCACGTCCGGGTGGGCGCGCAAATACGACGCGGCCACGTGAAACGTCTTCCTCTCGGCGTCCCGTATCATGCACGCGACGGCCATGGCCCTGGGCGGATATCCCCGGGGGCCGCCTATTCCGGGCCTGTTTACGTAGGGTGCGTCAAGCTCGCCCACGATCCTGACCATGGTGTTGAGTATCAGTCCCGAGAGGTGCCCCTTTACCAGGTCGTACGCCCGCTGATCACGCTTCTCCTCTGAGGTCACTGGACATGATCAGATCCGCTGATCTATATGCGCAGTTTTTAGAAAAGCAAAGCATATTGTAAAATTTTTTGACGTTGCAGATTCTAACCTATCCACTTAATCGAGTATATAACCGCCGGATGCAGCCAAAAACGGTGTAGAGTCGGAAAATGATGTCACGGTGTGTCGTGACATTGCTCCACGCATGCCTGGACTCCATATGAATTTTGAATTCCCGGTTCCGCTGGGCCAGCCCAAGCGGCCGGCAGCGTGCCCGACGTGCGCGAACTGCCGCGAAAGGTACGCTTTTACATGATCGTGCGCAGCATACGCTGGAGGGTCCTACGGCGGGGTTGACTGAGGTGTCTTACCCGTCGTCATCCTTGTATGACCGGCCCTCTGGGAGCCTCCGCTCGCGGTATGCGTCCGCGGGCGTCTGCCCGTACAGGCTGCCGTGCGGCTTGTTGTTGTGGTTCCTGACGAACCTGGCAGTCGGGTCGCTCTCCATTGCGGCGGGGGCGCCAAACGGGGCCGCCGTGCCCGGCGGTCCCGCAACGTCGGCAAAGTGCCCGACCTTGTACTTGTACTCCTTGAACACGCGCTCCGCCTTGCCATTGGTCTGGGGATGCCCCACGCGCGCCAGGATCTGCTTTACGCCGGCGTCCCCGAGGTGCTCCTCAAAGTGCGTGCGCCCCCTTTCGCGCTTTGCCTCGGACTCCATGGCGTAGAACTGGGATCCGTGGTCGGTCAGGACCGAGTACGGCGTCCCGTGCGCCAGGCAGGCCTGCTTGAAGACCGCGGTGGCGTTCTCGGACGTGGCGCGGTCAAACACGCCGTGTCCGACGATGTACCGGGACGAGTCGTCCACGTATACGATCAGCCACCTCCCGTCCTCCAGCTGCGTATAGTCCGCGTGCCAGAGCGTGTTGCTGTGCCTCCGCTCGTACCTCACGTACCTGCGCTGCCTCTTCTTGGCGCGCTCCTCGCGCGCCAGCCCGTTCTCAAGCAGCACCCGGTGCACTACATCCTTTGGGACGTGGTCCCCCGCGTTCCTGATGTGCCAGTATGTGGCAGACGCGCCGTTTACGACCCGGCCGAACGCGGCCAAAACCGCGGAGTGCTCCCTGCGCCCCGGCTCGCCCTTCCGGTGCCTGCCGGGGCGCCTTGGAAGGTACAGTATCCGCCCCGTGTCGAGGCGCCTGAACCGGCTCCAGATGCGCTGCACCTGCCTTATGCAGACCTTCAGGATGCCTGCAATCGTCTTGTTGCTTGTCCCCCTCCTCTTTTCGCGGACGATGAACCTTGCGTCAAGCGTGTCCAGCTTGCGTATGGGCTTCCTGCCCTTCTCGCTGGCGGTCTTGAGTATGCGCTCGGTCTCCTCCCTTTGTTCCTGTATGAGGACATGTTCGTCATACTTGGTTTGAGGTGTCATTACGCCTCCCTCCATGTCGGCTCTCTTATGCGTCGGGGTGACATGATTCCCCGACTCTTCATGCAGCCAAAAACGGACAAATGCTTTTAAACCCAGGACTGCTGTGATCCTCATATGAATTACCTTTTCATTATTGCCGCAATATCCGTGGCCCCCCTTCTAGTGACGGGCTCTGGCCCAAGTCCCTTGACCGAGGCTTTTGGCGCAAACAACGACGTATGCGGACTGCAACTCTGCTCCGAGATTGAGGGCGGCCGCGACGCATGGGTTGCGGCGCAGGCAGGCGAGCCGGCCAAGGACACCCCGGACGTTGACGTTGCTGGCATCACAGTGCCCCTTCACAAGGGGTATTATGACGGCCAGGCCGCATATTACATCATAACGGAGGCAAGCGAGCGCGTGCATGCCGACGTGATCACCCGGGCCCAGGGGTGGACTGTCGAGTACGTGCCGTCCTTGGCGTCGGTTCCGGAGGACGTGCGCTCTGTCACATACATGTTTACAAACGGCGTGCGCGGCAGCGGCGTGCACGGATTCCAGAGTGAGGTCTTTACATCGGTTCCGGGACAGGACGACTATTCGCCGCTGGCCGGACACATACACGTGACGTGGTACGAGGGCGTGCTTCCAAGGATATTGACATCCGAGCAAGCCATACTGTCGGCCGCCGAGGCGGGTGACCTGGAACTGACCGAGCTTGACGTCGTGATTAACATGCCGCGATTCACAATGTCGCTGGTGCAGTCAGAAACACTGGACAGGACGCCTGAGAAGATACTGCGGGTGCCGCTTCACTATGGATTTTACGACGGGCAGAAGGTGTACAATACGATACTGGAGTCCAGCGACAAGACGCACTCCGAACTGGTGACAAGGCTGCAGGGACTTGACTCTGTGCACGTGCCAATGCTTGCAGACGTCGGTGCCGCCTCCGTCTCAAAGGTATATTTCTTCACGAACGGCATAGAGGGACCCGGCGTGCACGGGTTCCAGAGGCAGGTGTTTACGTCGGTTCCGGGCGACGAGGCGTACAGTCCGCTCTCCACGCACGTGCACGTGACGTGGACCAACGACGCGGATCCTCGACTCCTAACGTCCGAGGACTCGATTATGGCCGCAGAGGGATCCGGCGACGTGATTCTGACTGAGATTCCTATTGTAATCAGCATGCCGTTGCTGTCGCTTGATGCAAAGCAGGTTATGGAGCTTCCAAAGAACTTTGCACCATACGATGCCGCGATGGAACCCATGGCGCAAGAAGAAGAGGAGATGACGTCACAAGAGGGAGGAGAAATGATGGCGCAGGAAGAGGAGATGACGTCACAAGAGGGAGGAGAAATGATGGCGCAGGAAGAAGAAGCAATGATGGAAGAGCCAAAAGAGATGAAGCTGAGGCTTTCGAGGGCCAACGTTGCCGTAGACATTCCATTGCACATGGGATACCATGAGGGACAGGACGTATACTATGTCATCACGGACACTAATGACGAGATCCATGCCGGCATAATCACCGAACTCCAGGACTGGAGGGTCGAGATGGCGCCCTTCCTTGGGAACGCCCCCGATGCGGCGCTCTCCACGACATACATGTTTACAAACGGGGTCGAGGGTGACGGCATACACGGATTCCAGAACCAGGTGTTTACAAGCACCCCGGAGCAGGCGGACACGTACAGCGCACTTGCCGCCCAGACGCATGTGACGTGGGCCGACTCGGCCGCCCCGCGCATACTTGATTCGGAGGCCGCCATAATGGAGGCTGCCGACGCCGGCGAGGTATCGCTTGACGACATCGGCGTGGTGATCAACATGCCGCACATCGTATGGCCGGGCGGACAGATGGTGGTAAAGGAGGATGCATCCATAAACGACGACACGCCGTACGGAGGGGGGCAGATACTTGAAATCGACACTGAGGAGATGACCGTAACGTTTGTCGCCCACCGCGGATGGGGCCCTGACGGGCGCACCATATACTATATAGTGACAGACGCCACGCCGAGCGGGCCTGCCAACATGATGGGGGTCGTCTCTGCAGACACTTCTGCCGCACTCATTGCAAACTCTGCCGCAGTTGACCTGTACCAGTTTGCAAACGGCATTGCCGGTTCCGGTCCTCTGGGATTCCAGCCCGGCATTGCAAGCTCTGCCCTTGGCGATGCGGGGTATTCGCCCATGTGGCGCATCTATATCATAGAGTGGAAGGATCCTGCAGACGCGAGACTGTTAGAGACTACGGGCGACATCCAGGCATACCTGGAGGAGGGGCTGATAACTGCCAGTCTGGCCCGTCCGATGGACAGCGACCACATTGTCAACTGCCCGTTTGTCGATCCGTTCCAGTAATGACTGACGGTGCGGAGCGCGCCATACAAATGTAATCCAAAATGTTCAATATCTAAAAATATTTTAAGTAATAATGTGGTTTTGTTTATTAATTATTGCCGCGTATATGGCACATGAGCATAGCAGGAATGTACATGCTCAACACCAGCAGGTACGACGAGGAAAAGGTGGAGCAGGCGCTCGAGATGCTGTACGTGGACCGCAGACACGAGTTCCGGACCCTCTCAGAGGAGCTCTTGTCCGAGAAGGCCCTCGAGTCCATGCCCAACTGGCGCGAGTTTGTCCTCAACTTTAGCCTGGACGTTGAAGAGGCGTTCAGGACGTGGACCGGTGACGCGCCCCTTGTGCCAAGCTCGCCGCAAAAGGCTCTGACGCTGCTGCGCCAGCTTGGCCATGACAAGACCTCTATGAACGAGCTTGCACACCTTCTCAACCTCTCGTTTAACCTCTCGCTGGAGTTCAAGGAGATCTACAGGCGCCTGCGATAGCGCATCGTCGCGGCGCCGTCCCCTGTTTTCGCATGTGCCGCGCGCCGTTGGCGCCGCCTAGCCGCCTTGGAAGTTTTCAGACAGAGCTTCGGCCGCGCAGTTGCCGCCGGCGAGGATCTTGCCCGGGTTCATCACGTTTGAGGGATCAAGCAGGCTCTTGAGCTCTGCAAACAGCCTTACGTTCTCCTGACCGTACTGCATTTCAACAAACTCCGAGCGGGCCAGCCCGTCCCCGTGCTCTGCAGTCGTGCTGCCCCCCAGTGCAATTATCCTCTCAAAGTATTCTGCCGCTATCCTCCCCAGGCGCCCCGCTTCTCCCTTTTTTAGTACGAGGCGCGCATGTATGTTTCCGCTGCCTGCGTGCCCGTACGTAACTATCCTGGCGCCGTACCTCCGCCGTATGTGGCTCAGCGACGCGAAGAGCTCTGGCAGGGAGCCGAGCGGAACGACCGCGTCCTCTATCACGTGGGGCACCACCTCTTCGGTGCCGTCGTCTATTGATATGAGGCTATAGTGCAGGGCCGAGTCCCTGTACCCCCACCACCTTGCTATCTCAATCTCATCGGTTATGACAGTCTGCCTTGCGGCCTTGCGCGCCAGCGAGGCTACGCCCTTCTCACCATTGTCCTCTGCCCCTCGCGCGTCGCTGCCGGAGCCCCCCTCGCGCGTCATGCCTGTCGGTGCGAGATCCCCGCCTTCGTACTCGACGAACAGGAGGCACTGCGCACTGCTGCCAAAGCCGCCGCCTATGTTGTCCAGTATCGTCCTGTCGACAAACTCTGCTGCCGACGGCCTCGTGGCGCCTACAAGCTCCATGCAATCGGCCGCCGCGTCCTGCTCCGTCCCGTACTCCAGGATGTGCAGCGTCCTTGATTCGGGACGCCTTACTGCGTCGATTGTGGCCGATATGATGACGCCAAGCGTGCCCTCGGAGCCGACTATGGCCCTGTGGGCGTCCGCGGCCGACGATACGGCGTCAAGCCTGTATCCAGACGAGTTCTTTGGAACGTCGGGGTACCTGGACCGGTTTATTCGCCTTGCAATGTCCCATATTCCGGCCGCCGCGTCGGCGTCCTCCGGCAGCCTTGTGAGTCCGCCCGTCCCGTCTACGATTGTGACTCCAGACACGTTGTCTATGGTGGCTCCGTACTTTAGGCTCCTGCTGCCGGCCGCGTTGTTTGCAACCATGCCGCCTACCGTGCAAAATGGGCCCACCGACGGGTTTGGCCCGAACATCATGCCTGCGCCTTGCAAAACGTCATCAAGCCTTCCCCTGGTGGCGCCGGCCCCGGCCTCGACCGAGCCGCCTGCCGAGCCGAGCCGCACGATCCTGATCCCGCTTATGCTTCTCATGTCAAGTATTATCCCGCAGTTGAGCGCGCCTCCGACGAGCCCCGTCCCCCCGCCCCTTGCCGTTATGGGAGCTCCCATCTCAGCTGCAACCCTTACGGCGGCCGACACATCCTCCACGTCCCGCGGTATTACGACAACGTCGGGCCTGACTGCATACGAGCTCGAGTCGACTGAATAGTATCTTATGTGGTGCGGGGATGAGCCCACATCGCCCGATATGACCGACTCTAGTTTTGAGACGAGGCGTGCCGCGTCATACGTGGTCATTGCAACCGCGCCCCGCGTTTCGTGACGCCGGCGCGCTTTCCCGTCCCCGCCGCCCGTGCGGCTGCCGCTTCCCTCGTGCAGTACTCCATACCTCCCACCGTCATCACCCCCACTTGATCGTATCGGCCGCCCCGCGTCCTGCCCGCCCGTGCGTTCCTGCCCACACCCCGCTCAGCTGCCGCCTGCACCCGTCACAGACCTATGCGGTAATAGTCCCATCTCTCGGGATCAAACCGGGCCACGAACTCGGCCTCCTCCTTGCTCACCCTGGCGCTGACCACGTCCCGCAGCGCAAAGCTTGTGAGGTATGTGTATTTCTTGGCGCTCGCCTGCATGATGAACATGTTGCGCATGCCGCTTCCGCCTCCCAGCCCCCAGTACCCTATGCTGAGTCCCATTGGCTCCAGGAATATGGTGTTGGACATGCCGTGGTTCTCGTCGCGTATCTCCTCTCTGAGCTTGTATCTCTCAAGCGGCCCGCCCTTTGCATACCCGACAATCTTGCCGTTCCGGCCGTTTACGCGCAGCGTGGTCAGTACGGTGCCCGGATCCATCACAGACTCGCCAAACGCAGCGTGCTTGAACTGGAGCGGGGAGGGCAGCTGCTCAAATATGTTGTACAGCGTGCTGATAAACTCTGGATCGGTCCTGGTGTTTATTGACTCGATTGTCGGTATCAGCTTTAGGTTCTCGTACGCGTGTTCGGCCTGTATTGTAATCTCTTCCTGCCTGGTCTGGAAGAACGACAGCACTGTGCTGTAAAAGTTCTTTCTCATCTGGTTTGGAAGTATCTGCATTATGGCCCCTATCATGTCGTCCTCGTTATTCAGCAGGTCCTCAAAGTACGTGACCGCCCTGCGCACTATCAGCGAGGGGCTCCATCCAAGGGCGTGGGCGTTCATCTTTGCCATCTCCATGGCCTTTGCAAAGTCGCCCAGGGCGTATCCGCTCATGCGGTCAACGACGGACAGGTACCTGCCCATCTCCATCACGTGACTCCTGAATTCCTGGTCGTCCCTGGCCATGTCGGAGCGCTCAAAGCACTGGAGCGCCCTCTCTTCTGCACTTTTCCTCATCTCGCCGTCCCAAGGATACGTGGTGCGCAGTATCAGCACCTTTACAATCTCAAAGTCTATTCCGGCCGCCCTGATCTGTTTCTGCAGGTTCTCGTCTCTGGATATGAAGTTCAGAACGCTCTCCTCGTGCGGCTTGTCCACGTTCTTTAGCGGATCCAGGTCGTGAAAGAGCGCCGCGACATACAGGTGCTCTATGTCGCTCTGCGTAATGTCGATCCTGTCCTGATCCATGGCAAGCAGGGTCATGTACGTGACCTCCAGCTCGTGCCTGATGTTGTGGTATCCGTAGTATTTGGTGCCAAGCCCCTTGGTCTCAAAGAGGTTTATCGTATAGTCTAGCATCTCCCTGTAGCATTCCTTATCGATGCCGCGCCGCCTCATAAGGTCCAGTATTGTCTCCTTTGTTGCGTGCGTGTATGCTGCAGTCACCTGCATATCATATTGGTTTCGTGGCGTGCTTTTAAAGATCACCGCGCACGGCCGGGGGCGACGGCCGTGCGCGAATGCCCGTATGGCTGCTCCGCTTGGCGGCTGTGCGACAGGCGTGGCTCTGGGCTGCACACGGCCGGGCGACTGCGGGGTCTGGGCGCGAAGGGCGGTTTTTTTACCGGAGACTGGGCGCGGCTGGCCGATTAACCGAGCTTGACACACAAGCCTCTCTTTGACATCATAGTAGATCACGGGGCGCCGCATGAACAAGGTTGGGAATCATATAGTCAAGTAAACAACCACAATCAATATACCGTACTCTGCCGTATGTAACGCGTGTTCACCTACAGAAAGTACCGCGTGCCCGTGAGGCTGACCACGGAGGAAGAGTCAGAGATATTGAGACTCCGCGACGCGCAGCGCCAGGCATACAACTGGGCCGTGAAACGCCTCAAGTCAGGGTGGAGTACTGGCAGCGAGTATGACATGCAAAAGCTGCATACGGTAGAGAGGCGCACATTCCCGTGGATGGGGGAGGCGCCCGCGGCCGTACAGAGGGCCGGCATCCGCGACGCGTTTACGGCGGCCAAAATGTCCGTCAGGCGCGGGCGTGGTATAGGAGACGGCCTGAAATACAGGTCGAGGAAGCGCGGGGGGCGCGGGCCGCTCAGGTGCGGGCTACCTCCCGTAGTGGTGGGCGGACGTAAGATCAAGCTGCCGCGCTTCGGCACGGTTGAATGCCGAGGCCCCGTGCTAGACAAGCTGCTGGAGCACGAGCCCCGGTCGTACGAGTTTGTTGACATGTCACAGTCCAAAGACGGCAGGAATCCCCGGTACGTACTGTACGTGTCCTGCAGGGTGCGCGTGCCGGAGTCGTGGAACTCGCCGGCATCTGCGGCAGCCGCGGCCGCTGTCGCGCCGCCAAGGCGCGCCACCAAGGGCATCGACCGTGGAGTGGTGGAACCGACCGTGGTGGCAGCGCTGGATCCGCACGGAGAGGCCGTGGATAAGACGTCGTACGACACGGCCTCCCCGTTCAGGGAGAACCGCAGCTGGTACCAACGGCGGCAGCGCAGGATGTCCAATATGAACCCGCGTTCGGGCAGGTTCCAAAGACTGCGGCGCAGGATGCGCAAAAGAATGCAGAAGGTGGCGAACCGCCGGACGTACGCGGAGTGCGTCGCGGCCAAGCACGTGTGCGACGACCACGCCCCGCACACCATAGTGTTTGAGGGCCTCAGGCTCGGGGAGATGACACGGAGGGGAAGGGGACAGTACAAGAAGGGCTTGAACCGCGAGATGAGGTTCGTGCGCCATTCTGTGATAGAACAGAGAGTGCGCAACCGCGCGGAACTGACGGGTATCCGCGTCATCACGGTGGATCCCGGATATACGTCTCAGGAGTGCGCGCGGTGCAGGCACGTTGCAAAGAAGTCCCGTGTAACGAGGGACATGTTCAAGTGCGTCAGATGTCATTACATTCAACAGGCGGACATCAATGCCGCCATGGTAATCGGGAGACTCGGCCTGCCAACCGTTCCCGATACAGTGCATGAGGCAGGCCCTCCGGAGGTCGGAATGCCCTTCGTGAGACGCGAACTGGATGCGCGCCTCAACTGCTTCACCGAGGCGGTCGGGGGCGTCAACGGACGGCGCGACAACCAAGCGCCGGCGCATCACCTTGCCAAAGGCATGGAGAAAGAACGTCGCAAAGTATCAAAGGATGGAGGGCCGCGCAGGCGGCAACTCACCTAAGTATATAATTCCCACAAGGTTCAATACTCCTGGTCTTGAACGGATCCGCATGGGCGGGGAGGATAACCACACGCGCGGCGCCAAGCAGAATAGCATCCTGCAACTGCGCACCGAGTTGTCAAACCTTGCCTCCCTGGGCTCTTTTGAGTTTGTCGCACGCTTTGGCGGCGATGCCGACGACGGGCCCGCCACGTACGTCCTGCGCGACGTGACTGTAAGCGGGCCGCCTCCCGAACGGGACGTCCCGGCGCGCGGTTCTGGGGGGGACAACCGGACCTATTTCACGAAGAGCCCGATATGCCGCATAAACTGTTCTGCGCGCGATGTATCCATACTTGATGAGATCACGCCCAGGATGCTGGGGCCCGGAACGGACTTTGCGGCAGTGCGGGTGGACATCCGTGCTGAGTCCGGAGGCGTGACGGCCAGCCTTGTAGCAAACGTTACGGGCAGTGTGGAGGAGCCGTCGGAGTCGCGCGTGCAGCTCGTACTTGTGGTGGTGGATGTGGTAGATCCTCGGCTCGGCTCCAGCATGGGGCGCGACGAGCTGCAGAATATTTCCAAAACAGGGCCGAAAAACCCCTGACAAGTTATCCCCTGCGCGCGGCGCTTGCCGGCCGCGTACTCAGTAGGAGTCTCTTTTCGTCCAAGCGCCGCACTCTTCGGACGCGGGCTTGCTTTTTTCCTTGGCAATGGCAGTACGCTTGCGCAGGCCGGGCACGGCGTGAAGATGCGCCCCTCTCCGCCGGGCGGCTCGTTTATCCGCCCGTGTGCGCGTCGTACTCTTTTCTCAGATCGTCGTCGGACAGCACCTCGTACGCCTTGTTGATCTCTGCCATTGTAATGTCGGGATCCGGCGCGTCACTGCCACCGCCCTTTCTGCCGCCCGCCTGTCCGGCCCTGTCCGGGTGTGCCTCCTTTGCAAGCCTCCTGAACGCCTCCTTTATCTCGGGCTTGGCCGCGTCGCGGCTAACGCCCAGAATCCCATAATAGTCGGGAAGTCGGCCGCCGCTTGCGTCCTCGAAGAACTCCCTTGCGGCATCCTGCCGGCCCTTCTTCCTTGTTCCCACCTCCTCGTAGTCGTCTGTCCAGGACGAGTGGTACTTTTCATACGTACGCTCTCTCTTTGAGGCGTACTCCTCTGAGTTGTCGTAGTCGTTTCTCCTTCGCAGGATTGTGTCCCTTGCAAGAAACAGAAAGATCCCGATCACCGCGGCGGCAAACCCTGCAAGCACCGCAACGGTCTCCTCGTCTGACACTTCCAGCTCCATGTTGAGCCCCGGCTCCTGCGCGTATGCGTGCTGCTGCAGCGGGGGCGGCGCCAGTACAATGGCGTGGACAAGCGACGCTTCCATCTCCCCCGCCGGTGCCGGCAGTGCCTCCGCTGCAGTCGCTGCTGCGGACGCCGCCACGGCCAACGCCAGGACCCCCGCCGCAAGCCCGGCGCGCGCGAAAATCCAGTATGACACGGGCAAAATACACTCCGTGATTATTTATGCCATTCACATCAGCCTAAAGTCTTCTTTTACCGTGTTCAGTACCACGTGGGTTATCGTATTCTTCACGTGCGTTATGTCCCCCAGTCCCTTGACAAACGTGCTCAGTTCCTGCCTCGACCTGAATTTTGCAATTATGAGCATGTCCGTTGCGCCCGTCATGTCGTATACGGCGCAGACGTTTTCATACTTGGATATCGACCCCTCGATGTGACTGATCTTGTTCTTTTCTGCAACAACCTCTATGATTGCAGTCAGCCCGTATCCGACCTTTTCGTGGTTGATGCTGGCGTGGTATCCTTGTATGACTCCAGTCTTCTCAAGCCGCTTTATCCTGCTCAGTACCGTTACGGTCGACAGCCCTACCGCGAGGGACAGCTGGCGTGCGGAGCGCCTGGCGTCGCTCATGAGGTTCTTCATTATAAGCTCGTCCTTGCGGTCGTATCTTTCGTGCTGCCGCGCCTCTTCTGGGGGTTCTATGGGTTTGGTCACAAACAGAATGGGCGGGAATTACTTATAATCTTATTTGGGGGGCTTCTCGGCGCGCGAGCGCCTGCGCGGGGGACACCGCGCTCCTTCCGGAGGAGCCACCTGACAGGAACCGGTGGCGTCGCGGCCTTGGCGCCGCACCTCCTGCATCTTCGGGCGCGCCCATGGCCGGGGCAGCCGCATCGGGGGCCGCCATGTCGTGCGCATGTGCGTCCCACCGTATCGTTAAACGGTTTTTAATGCGCGCGCTGCCCCATACACATGGCTGGGACTGCGAAGGACGGCCTCGCTGCGAGGGGCGATTCGCTCATGCAGGCGGGCAGGTTTGAGGAGGCGTTGGCCCTGTTTGAGGAGGCCCTAAAACTGGACGGCGGGGACCCGGACCTGTGGAACCGCGCCGGCGTGGCCCTCCGGAGCCTCGGCAGGTACACCGAATCGGTGGAATGCTTTGAGCAGTCGCTCCGGATAGATCCGCGTGACCGCGACTCTTCTTGACTTATAGCGCGCCGGCTTTTTCCCTCTCGTCGCCGGGGCGCGCGATCAAAGCTCGTATATTCAATACTCTGCAACGTACGGCATGGATTCGGCCGCGGAGAAACTGATCCGTGACGCCTCGTATCTGATAGAGGATGAGGATCTCTATGGCGCAATGCAGCTGCTTGACGAGCTGCTAAAGCAGGATCCCCGCAACGTCGGCGCGCTGCTAAACAAGGGGGCAGTCCTTCAGAACCTGGGCCACATGAAGCGTGCGGTCGCATGCTATGACAGGGCGCTGCGCGCCGAGCCCGGCAACCCCGATGCCCTGCTAAACAAGGGCTCTGCCCTGCATGCCGAAGGGGACTACAGGGATGCGATTGCGTGCTACGACCTCCTACTGCGCGGCGGCAAAACGTCCACGCTTGCCCTCCTCTACAAGGGCCTGTCGCTTGCCGAGCTGGGCGAGCTGGAGGATGCAATACGGCACTTTGATGGGGCTCTGGGCGGAGACCCTGAGCTGGAACTCGCCCGTATCTCACGCGACATGGCCCTGAAGATGCTCGATGAAAAGACAGATCCGCGCGGCGCACAGTGACGGGTGGTACGGGCCTGCCGCCCCTGCATTGGCCGCGGCGCGCCCTTCTCTCCCTCCCTCCTGCCACGCGCCCTGCATCTGGGGGGAGCTACTGCGCCCTTCTAGAACACCGAAACGTCGCCCGGCGCGGGTCCCCTCTTGCTTGAGGCCTGATCATCCCTCTCGTACTCTTCTTTGTGCGCCCGGAGCTGGTGCTCCCTGAGGCCGTCTATGTCGTCGAACCCCTCGTGGCACGCGTGGCACTTTGGCTTGGCCTCGTCTACAATTGGAAGCACCATACGTGGAAACAACCACAGTCTTCAATTATCTCTTTTGCAGGGTGCGGCCGCCGCCCCGCCCCCGTCCCAGACGCGGCCCGTACCGGACTCCTACGTGTCCATGCGCCTGCGGTTATGTTGCAAGCGCTGGCAACGCCGCGTTTGGGCACTGCAACCGCGGCTAGGGCATCATACCGGCCTCCGACACGCGACTTTGCGCGGGAATCCACGCCTATCAAGGCATATATTCCACACGGGGCTTGGGCGCGCATGCCTCAGCAGCTCGTGGACTGTCCTGACGCTCTGGGGCGCGCAATGTCCGGCGAGGAGCTCTCGGCCAAGGACGGCATGGACTTGCTGAACATGGAAAACATACACGCGCTCGGGGCGGCGGCGGACTCTGCAAGGAGGCAGCTTGCCGGGGACGACGTCTCGTTCGTCGCATCATACTACATGAATTACACCAACGTGTGCGCCGCCAGCTGCCAGATGTGCGCGTTCTACCGCAAGGACGGCGCCGACGACGCGTACACGCTTGCCCCCGGGGAGATTGAAAAGCGCGTTGGCATTGCAAAGCAAATGGGCGCAACTGAGGTGCACATAGTGGGCGGGTTTCATCCCAGCCTGCCGCTTGAGTATTACGAGGACATGATCAGAACCATAAAAGAAAAGCACCCCGAGATGAACGTAAAGGCGCTCACCGCGGCCGAGATCTTTTACCTCTCAAAGCTTACAAAGAACTCGACTGGCGAGATACTCTCCCGGCTGAAGGACGCGGGGCTTGACTCGATGCCCGGCGGGGGTGCCGAGCTGTTTCATCCCGACGTGAGGCGCAAGATAGTACGCGGCAAGTGCACCGGGCAGGAATGGCTCGACGTGATCGAACAGGCGCACGGGATGGGCATCAAGAGCAACGTTACCATGCTGTACGGCCACATCGAGAGGCCGGAGCACGTGATAGACCACCTGGTAAAGATACGCGACCTTCAGAAGAAGACGGGCGGGTTTCTGACCCTCATACCCCTAAAGTTCAGCCTGGAGAACACGGAGCTGGAGCAGGACGGACTGGTCCGGCACGAGTGCTCGTCCCTGTACGACATGCGAATAATCGCCATATCCCGGCTGATGCTTGCGGGGGTCCTTGACAACATATCGGTATACTGGGTCGCATACGGCAAAAAGCTCGCACAGGTCGCCTTGTGCAACGGCGGAAACGACCTGGTTGGCACCGCGTTCTCCGAGGAGATATACAGGGCGGCCGGCAGGCCCACGTCCTCGTCGCTTGACGAGCTGGCCGAGATGGCGCGGGAGATAGGGCGGAGCCCCGTGCAGCGAAACACCCACTTCGGGGCGATACGCAGGCTCTGAGATCTCATCTGGGGTGCCTTTGCCGCGACGCTGTCGCCGCCTACGGTCTTTTTTGTGGACACACGTTCCGCCGGTTCTATTCGGGGGGAGCCGACATGTGCCTTTTGACCGACTCGATCTTCTGGCTCATTGTAGTGTCGCGGTCGCGCCTCGAGTCCACCTTTATCACGACGCCGACCCTGCCGACGCCCAGGTTGTGGACGGTCTCTGTCATGCGCACGACTGCCTCGTATATTTTACTCATATCTGTGGACTCTAGCACGGTGCCCATCGGGTTGAGCTGGTACTTGATGCCCCCCATGCCCTGTATGGACTCTATGGCCCTTGCAATGTAAAAGCTGGCGCTGGTGGTCTTGGTGGCCATCGGGTACACGCTGACCTCTGCATGGATCACACGACTCCTGCGCAGCGGGGTGATTAAAAGATGGTGCGCGCGTGCCGGGACTGCCGCCCCGGCGCCTCACTGCACCTTGCTTCCCTTTTTTCTCCTCTTGATGGCCCCGAAGCTTATGAGCACCAGCATGAATCCGACTGCAATCAGTATTCCGGACAGTATGCTATAGTCCTGCAGCTCCTGTTGCGCAATCAAGAGATCCAGCGTCTCCTCCTCCGTCATCCCGGACTGCCCTGCCGGCATAGACGAGCTGAACAGGGCGGATAGCGCGACTCCGACCGCGAGCATGGCCACGCCCCCCGCAAGTATCCTCTTGTCGACAAGCCATGCCATGATGGGTATGTGCAGTCTTGGAAATATAATGTTAGCCTGGTTGCCGGTGTGTGCAGCGGAGCTACCCCTCCCTGCGGCCGCGCTCGCCTGCCGGGTGCGCCGCCTCCGGACTCGGTCCTTTACCCCGTCTGCAGTTTCGGGGCTATGCTGGGCCTAAACGGTTTTGGCAGCAGTCCCCTCTGCGACGCCATCTCAAACATCGTGTTGATCGCCTTCTCACCTGCGTCCCCCATGTCGACGGTCTTCTCGTTGACGTACATGCGGACAAACTCCTTGATCATGTCACTGGGCTTGCCCCTCGAGTACCTCATGGCGTACTGCAGGGCTTCTTCCTCGTTCTCCTTCCCGTAGAGTATCGAGTCGTGCAGGTACCTGTCAAACTTTGCAATGGCCTCTGTCCCGATGTCCGTGCGCATTACGTTGACCCCGAGCGGCACCGGCAGCCCGCCCGTGGCCTCGTCCCACCACTTGCCGAGGTCCGCCACCTTTGCGAGGCCCTCGTCCTCGTATGACAGCTGGGTCTCGTGTATGACGAGGCCAGCGTCGGCCCTGCCCGACCTGACCTCCTCTGGAACGCGGGAAAACTCGGTCTCCACGTACTCGAACTCCCCTATCGCGAGCTGCAGCAGAAGGAACGCCGATGTCATCCTGCCGGGTATGGCGATCTTGGCGCCCCTGAGGCCGTCCAGGCCCGTCCCGTCCATGGCGGTTACTATCGGGCCGTACCCGAGTCCAAAGCTTCCGCCGCTTCTGAGTATGGTGTATCCTGGAATGTACGCGCACGCGTGGACCGAGACGGCAGTCACGTCCAGCTGCGGCGAGGCGGCCCTCTTGTTGAGCGCCTCTATGTCCTCTACCACGTGCTCAACGCTGAACCCGGGCGACGGAATGCCGCCCTCCAGCATCCCGTAAAACATGAACGCGTCATCCGAGTCCGGCGTGTGCCCGACAGTTACTTTCAATGAATCGCGCGTGCAATGTCGTAATAAAAACCAAAATACCGGAGCGTCTGGGCCGCACGACCGGACAACGCAACCCCGGCGCCGGGCATCCCAGAATATGGCAGGGTGCCGCACGCGTGGGGGGGGGGGGACGGAGATGGGATGGGAAAGGACGCGCCGACGTCACGTATATAGCGCCGCCTTCCACGGGCGGTGTTTGAACAGCATCGACGCGTACAGGAAGGAGATCCGGATGCAGGTGCCGTACGTGCAGGAGTATGATCCGTCGCCAATACGGCCCATCCCAGACGGCTCCCTGGATGGCGCAATATTTGCCGGCTGCGGCGACTCGCTTGCGGCCGCGATGCTCGCCGAGTACTTTTCGGGCTGGCGCTCAAAGGCGGCGGATCCAAGCGAGCTGGCGGAGGGCCCCGCGCCTGCATCCCTGCCCCCCGGGAGAAGGGTTCCGTACCTGATATCTGTATCCGGCGAGACTGCCGCCAACGTCAGGGCGGCCGGCGCGTGCCGTAATGCCGTAGCGGTAACCGCAAACCCGGACAGCAGGCTTGCCGACCTTGCGTCCGGCCACACCGTCCGGCTTGACTTTCCGCGCACCGGCGTGTCCACTGCCGGAAGCATCTCCTTTACGTCAAGCGTCCTTGCATGCCTCTCCCTCGTGAACCCCGGTGCGCTCCCGCCGCTTGCGGAGCACGCGCGCTCCATGTTTGAGCGTGCGGAGCGCGACGCCACCCGGATCAGGATCCGCGGCTCCCTCTACATACTGGGCGGCGTGGCAACGTATCCGCTTGCGATGTATGCGGCGGCAAAGTTCTACGAGGTCCTCGGATACGACGCCAGGCATGTGCGCACCGAGCAGTTCCACCACATGGAGGTCTTCTCCGCGCGCGAGGGTGATACCGTCATGCTGTTCGAGGAGCCGCGGGGGCGCACATCGGATCTGGTCGGCCCGCTTAGGGAGGCGGGGCTGCACGCGTTCTGCGTCTCCCCCTCGGGTTCGGCGGCTGCCTCGGGTGACGCCGATGTCTCGGATGGCAACGGTGCCGGTGACGGCCGCGGCCCCCGTGCGTGGGCCCCGCGCGTACTGTACTATGCGTTTTTGTCACAACTGCTGACGCTCAGGATTGCAGACGAGTCGGGCATTTCAGAATGCCACTATGTGTCTGCCGCGCGGCTGCGGGGCGCAAGCAACGCGGCGATATACTGACGGCGCCGCGCCCGGGCCCGCTTCCGCGCGCGTCTTCCAAGCCAAGATTTAATAGATGATCTCAGAGCGTCCGGCTATGGTAAAGTTCAAGTCGACCGGCGAGGTCCTCAAGATAATCAAGAACAAGGATCAGATCCGCAACTTTGGCGTCATCGCCCACGTCGACCACGGCAAGACGACGATGAGCGACAGCCTCCTTGCATATTCCGGCATCATAGCCCCGTCGGCTGCAGGAAAGGCGCTCGCCATGGACTTTGACAAGGAGGAGCAGCAGAGGGGCATCACCATATACCAGGCAAACGTCACGCTGCACTTTTCGCAGGCCGGCAAGGAGTACGTGATAAACATGATAGACACCCCGGGGCACGTGGATTTCAGCGGCAGGGTGATCAGGAGCCTGCGCGCCATCGACGGCGCGGTGGTGGTGTGCGACGCGGTAGAGGGCATAATGACTCAGACTGAGACCGTCACGCGCATGGCCCTCGAGGAGCGGGTGCGCCCTGTGCTGTTCATAAACAAGGTGGACCGCCTGATAAAGGAGCTCCGGCTCACCCCCGAGAAGATGCAGCAGCAGCTCGCGGACGTGGTGTCCAACTTTAACCGGCTCATAGACACGTACGCGGAGCCCGAGTACAGGGAGAAGTGGAAGGTCTCCATACAGGACGCAAGCGTAACGTTCGGCTCCGCAAAGGACAGGTGGGCCATCAACATAGACATGATGAAGGAGCGCGGAATCACATTCAAGGACGTCATCGACGCCTACGAGGGCGAGAAGGTGCCGGAACTGGTGGAGAAGGCACCCCTCGCCGACGCCGTCCTCGGGATGGTGGTAAAGCACCACCCCCCGCCACACGAGGCAGTAAAGTATAGGATACCACAGATATGGAAGGGCGACCTCGACTCGGACGTCGGCAAGGCGCTGCTGGCGTGCAGCGACGACGGGCCCACCATAATGATGGTCGTAAACATGGTGCTCGATCCGGCCGCCGGACCCGTCGCCATAGGCAGGCTGTTCTCCGGTACGGTCAGGGACGGCCAGACAATCCACATAATAGACGAAAAGCGCGAGGGGCGCATCCAGTCCGTCAACTTCTTCATGGGGAACCAGCGTGAGCAGGTCGGCGAGCTGGGAGCAGGGAACATACCCGCGCTGCTCGGACTCACGGAGGCCAGGGCCGGGAACACCGTGTCCGCGGTCAAGGAGATGCCCGTGTTTGAGGGGGTAAAGTACGTCTCCGAGCCCGTCGTGCAGGTGGCCATAGAGCCAAAACACCCCAAGGACCTGCCAAAGCTGGTCGACGTACTAAAACAGCTTACCATAGAGGATCCGAACCTCGTGGTGAAGATAGACGAGGAGAGCGGCGAGACCATAGTCGCGGGGATGGGGGTGCTGCACCTCGACGTCGCGACGCACCGCATACAGGACGCAAAGCTCGAGATCGTCACGTCCGAGCCGCTGATAAACTACCGCGAGACCGTGCACTCCTCCTGCGAGGCCGTCATGGCAAAGTCCCCCAACCGGCACAACAAGATCTTCATGAGGGTCGAGCCGCTGGAGCCCGAGATTGCCGAGATGCTCCGCACGGGCGAGATCAGTGACATGAAGGACAAGAAGACGGTATCTGACCTGCTAAAGGGGGCCGGCTGGGACACGGACACCATAAAGAGGGTTATGAGGCTCGACTCGCGCGGAAACGTGCTGATAAACGGCACCAAGGGAGTGCAGTTCGTCCAGGAGTCGACTGACTCCATAAACTCCGGGTTTGACGAGGTGATGAAGGAGGGACCGCTGTGCAGGGAGCAGATGCGCGACTGCAAGTTCACGTTTACGCACTTTGTGCCGCACGAGGATACGGCGCACCGCGGGCTCTCGCAGCTGGGGCCCGCGTCGAGGCGCGCGTGCATGGGGGCCCTGCTGACTGCTGGCACCGCCATACTGGAGCCGATGCTTGCAATAGAGGTGCGCGTCCCGACCGATTTGGTCGGTAACGTCGCGACCGTCCTGTCCGGCAAGCGCGGCAAGGTACTTGACATGTCGCAGATGGGCGCGTCAAGCATAGTGACCGGTGAGATACCCGCCTCCGAGACGTTCACTTTATCCGAGGAGATGAGGGGACAGACTGCCGGCAGGGCCACGTGGAATACGTCGTTCAAGGAGTGGAGCGAGGTGCCAAAGTCCATGCTCACAAGCACCATATCGGAGATTAGAAAGCGCAAGGGACTCTCGCCGGAACCACCCAGGGCCGACGAGTTCATCGACAAGGAATAGCCGCCTCTGTCGTTGCTGTACCCGGGGTACGCTCGAAGTCCGAGCACCTCTGTCTTATTCGGATACGGGCAGGCCTTGCGCACGTGGGGCCCGGAGGATGTGAAAGGGCGGAGTGACCCACCCCCAGGCTCCTCCACGTCGCAGTCTGTAATAATACTTATATTATGTCATATGTATTACATAATATTGAGAAATATGACAACGTTCCTAGACTATGGGTCTGAGGGAATCATCAGGCGCGCGCCCGACGGAATATTTGCATGGCCCTCCTGCAGGGACGGCATCCCCGGGACGGCGCCCGGGACGGCGGAGGCTGGGCCTCCTCAAACCATTGGGGGGATACCATGAGCGAGATTGTCCTGAAGATCGACGAAATCCCGCAGCAGTATGTCGGCGGGGGCAAAGCAATCGTCGATCCCAAGGTGCTCGAGGGCGCAAACTGGGGTACCGGGCAGATCTTGGAACTGTCCTATAACAAGAAGACCCACGTGAGGCTGTGGCCGGGGCTCCCTGAAGAGTACGGGGCCGGGCTGATCAGAATCGACGGGGTTACCCGGCAGAACATCGGGGCCGGAATAGGGGACAGGATCTCGATAAAGTCCGTAGAGGCCGCGGACGCCGAGCAGATCGTCCTGTCGCCGACCGAGAAGGTCCGCGCGGAGGGGCTGGAGGACTACATGACATACAACTATCTCAACCACGTCTTTACGACCGGCGACACGATCACCCTCGGCACGCAGCTGGGCGGGAGGGTCCAGTTCGTCGTCACGAGCACAAAACCTGCAAAACCCGTGATCGTCACGGAGGACACCTCCTTCCGGCTGGGTTCCATGACCAAGGCGGTGGACGCCACGGTCTCCAGAATTACCTACGACGAACTGGGCGGGCTCAAGGGCGAGGTCCAGAAGATCCGCGAGATGGTCGAGCTGCCGATGAGGCATCCCGAGCTGTTTGAGAAGATAGGCGTAGAGGCCCCGAAGGGCGTTCTCCTGTACGGCCCGCCCGGGACCGGCAAGACGCTGCTGGCAAAGGCGGTGGCAGGGGAGACCAACGCCCACTTCATCTCGCTGAGCGGGCCCGAAATCATGGGCAAGTACTACGGGGAGAGCGAGGAGAGGATCCGGGAGATCTTCAAGCAGGCAGAAGAGAACTCGCCGAGCATAGTATTCATTGACGAGATCGACTCCATTGCGCCAAAGCGCGACGAGGTGT
Source organism: Candidatus Nitrosopumilus sp. (assembly GCA_965207075.1). Taxonomy (GTDB): domain Archaea; phylum Thermoproteota; class Nitrososphaeria; order Nitrososphaerales; family Nitrosopumilaceae; genus Nitrosopumilus. The sequence continues at coordinate 1,334,711 of CBDBLO010000002.1, forward strand.
CCGGGGAGGTGGAAAAAAGGATCGTCTCCCAGCTCCTGACCCTGATGGACGGGATGGAGAGCAGGGGCAAGGTGGTGGTCATTGCAGCCACGAACAGGCCCGACTCGATTGATCCGGCTTTGAGGAGGCCCGGGCGGCTCGACAGGGAGATCGAGATCGGAATTCCCGACGACGACGGACGGCTTGAGATCCTCTCAATACATACGCGCGGAATGCCGATAGACGAGAAGGTGGACTTGAAGAGGATCTCAAAGATCACGCACGGCTTTGTCGGGGCGGACCTCGAGGTCCTCTCAAAGGAGGCCGCAATGAGGTCCCTGCGGAGAGTCCTGCCCGAGATTGACCTTGACCAGGAAAAGATCCCCCCGACACTGCTGCAGAAGATCCAGATCACCGAGGAGGACTTTGGGAGCGCGCTAAAGGAGGTGAGGCCGAGCGCGCTGCGCGAGGTCCAGGTCCAAGTCCCTGACGTGGAGTGGGACGACGTGGGGGGCCTCGGGGATCTCAAGGAGGAGCTGCGCCAGGCCGTGGAATGGCCGGTCAAGCACAGGGAGGCCTACGACTACGCGGGCGTCGAGGCGCCAAAGGGGATCCTCCTGCACGGCCCCCCGGGGACCGGCAAGACCCTGATTGCCAAGGCGCTGGCAAAGATGACTGACTCTAACTTTATCAGCATCAAGGGGCCGGAACTGCTCTCAAAATGGGTCGGTGAGTCTGAAAAGGGCGTAAGGGAGATATTCAGAAAGGCCCGGCAGGCAGCCCCGTGCATAGTATTCCTTGATGAGGTGGACGCGCTGGTCCCGCGGCGGGGCAGTTCTGGCTCCGACTCGCATGTAACCGAAAGCGTGGTGTCCCAGATCCTGACTGAGATTGACGGGCTTGAAGAGCTGCACGACGTGCTGATAATCGGCGCCACGAACAGACTGGACATCGTAGACGAGGCCCTGCTGAGGCCCGGAAGGTTTGATCGCGTCATCGAGGTGCCGCATCCAGATCCCAGGGGTAGGGAGCAGATCCTCAAGATCCACACAAAAAAGAAACCGCTTGCAGGCGACGTCAGCATGCCGGAGCTGGTGGAACTGACGGACGGCTTTAGCGGCGCAGAGATCGCAGCAGTGGCCAACGCCGCGGCAACTGCCGCATTGAAGAGGTACGTCAGCGGCAAGCATGGGGGCCTCGAGGAGATCAAGATCACCCAGAAGGACTTGGTCGAGGCGGCAGGCAGGATCAGGCCTGACAAAAGAAGTGTGCTCGCGGCACGGCCTGCAAAATAACCCCGTCATAATGCCCTCTTGCGCATCTGCTCGCGCAGGTACCCTTGAGACGTGTTGCATCTGGGGCCAAAAATTAGTCGGCCAACCCTGCTTTGGCCCTGCTGCCGGCCCCGCCTAGTTTTTTATTCGGGGGCACGTTGCGGCCCCCATGGGACTGCTGTACACAAAGCTGTACATTGACTTTGACCCCGGGCAGTGGGAGCAGGTTGCAAGCGATCCGGTGTCGTTTAGGACCCGCGCAGAAGGGGTCACGCTTGACGTGGAGGACACGTCCCACAAGCCCTACCGGCTTGTGTTCAAGGAGGGCGGCAGGGTCTCGATAATGCGCGTCACAGGCAAGTACCGCATCTTGTGGGATGACGGCGACGCGTCTGTGCAGCGTCAGTAGCAACAGTAGCGGCGGCCGCAGCGGGGGCTGCCGCGACTGCCGCATGCGGGTCCTGCCTGCGGGGGAAAAACCTTGCTGTTTCTGGCCCTGACTGAAGAGTCGGGGAATCATGTCACCCCGACGCATAAGAGAGCCGACATGGAGGGAGGCGTAATGACACCTCAAACCAAGTATGACGAACATGTCCTCATACAGGAACAAAGGGAGGAGACCGAGCGCATACTCAAGACCGCCAGCGAGAAGGGCAGGAAGCCCATACGCAAGCTGGACACGCTTGACGCAAGGTTCATCGTCCGCGAAAAGAGGAGGGGGACAAGCAACAAGACGATTGCAGGCATCCTGAAGGTCTGCATAAGGCAGGTGCAGCGCATCTGGAGCCGGTTCAGGCGCCTCGACACGGGGCGGATACTGTACCTTCCAAGGCGCCCCGGCAGGCACCGGAAGGGCGAGCCGGGGCGCAGGGAGCACTCCGCGGTTTTGGCCGCGTTCGGCCGGGTCGTAAACGGCGCGTCTGCCACATACTGGCACATCAGGAACGCGGGGGACCACGTCCCAAAGGACGCCGTGCACCGGGTGCTGCTTGAGAACGGGCTGGCGCGCGAGGAGCACGCCAAGAAGAGGCAGCGCAGGTACGTGAGGTACGAGCGGAGGCACAGCAACACGCTCTGGCACACGGACTATACGCAGCTGGAGGACGGGAGGTGGCTGATCGTATACGTGGACGACTCGTCCCGGTACATCGTCGGACACGGCGTGTTTGACCGCGCCACGTCCGAGAACGCCACCGCGGTCTTCAAGCAGGCCTGCCTGGCGCACGGGACGCCGTACTCGGTCCTGACCGACCACGGATCCCAGTTCTACGCCATGGAGTCCGAGGCAAAGCGCGAAAGGGGGCGCACGCACTTTGAGGAGCACCTCGGGGACGCCGGCGTAAAGCAGATCCTGGCGCGCGTGGGGCATCCCCAGACCAATGGCAAGGCGGAGCGCGTGTTCAAGGAGTACAAGTACAAGGTGGGGCACTTTGCCGACGTTGCGGGACCGCCGGGCACGGCGGCCCCGTTTGGCGCCCCCGCCGCAATGGAGAGCGACCCGACTGCCAGGTTCGTCAGGAACCACAACAACAAGCCGCACGGCAGCCTGTACGGGCAGACGCCCGCGGACGCATACCGCGAGCGGAGGCTCCCAGAGGGCCGGTCATACAAGGATGACGACGGGTAAGACACCTCAGTCAACCCCGCCGTAGGACCCTCCAGCGTATGCTGCGCACGATCATGTAAAAGCGTACCTTTCGCGGCAGTTCGCGCACGTCGGGCACGCTGCCGGCCGCTTGGGCTGGCCCAGCGGAACCGGGAATTCAAAATTCATATGGAGTCCAGGCATGCGTGGAGCAATGTCACGACACACCGTGACATCATTTTCCGACTCTACAGTTTCTGGCCCTGACGTCACGGCAAGCAGTACAACCGCGCAAAAACGGCGTGCGCCATGTCGGGTGCCGCCCTCCCGGCAGCCCGCCCGGCTCTCCCCCGCGCCTTGCGCGCCTTTTCACTGGAAGTCCACGGCGCCAGAAAATAAAAGGGGGCCGCTAGGCGTCCGTGTCGTGAGTCTTGAGGATAGCGCCCGCAGTCTGGCCGCGGACTTTGATAACGCGCCTGTCCAGGACGTTCTCTCGGTACTTGAAGGGGTGATCCCGCTGCTTCGGAGCGAATCTGTTGCCTCTTATCTGCAGAAAAAACTGGACGGGCTGAAGGGTGAGACTGACGAGTCGGCGCGCCGCGCAAAGTGCGCCGCGCTCAGGCCCTACGTGGACTGGTACCTGCAGGGATTGCAGAAATAACGCATTTCACATAGTGGGCGGCAAAACCGCTTTTCCTGCATGCTTGTGTCCACAACCGTCGCGCAGCCAGATGCTGCCCGCGCCCTGCCCCGAATGATCTTCGCACCGCTCGGGGCCGTGCGGGCGCTAGTCCTATCCTACGGGACCGGAGGACATCTGCAATGGTGGTGGCGGCGCGGGCGCTGTTTTTTCATTTTCTGTCGGGCAGAGTCCGGACGCTCGTGGATCCTGCAGTCTGCGCCTACTGCATGACCGTCATGTCAGCTTACTCTTCCATTCCTGTCGCCTGTCGGCCTCCGCCTTCAAACACCCCTATGCTCTGGAGCGCCCGCTCGATCTCGTCCTTGTCCCCCACTGCGGCCTCCATGTCTCCTATCAGCTTTACAAAGTACTCGTATCCCGTATCTTGGGCTTTGGCTATGTCGGATCTGTAGCACGCAAGCGCCTTTTTCATGAACGGCACGTCGTCGGCAAGGCCGCCAAGACCTCCTTTGCCGCTGCCGCCGCTCTCTGCGCCACTCCCACCACCGCCAAGACACTCGAGTACCCTGCGCGATACAGCGTCGATCTCAGGTATCGTCTTGGCCGCTTGCTGCTGCAGGACCGACGAGAACATGCCGGCCGCGCCCTTTAGCTCCGGGCTTTCTGACAGCGTGCTTAGCCTCCTCTTGTAATGGTTCAGTGACTTTAGTGTGATCTTGTATCCTCCCTCTTCTTTTAGGTATATGCCGCCCAGCCAGATCCTGTCCACCATGCGCCCAGTCTGCTGTGGCGTCGTTAATAGGTTGTTGCGGCAGGTGCGCATGCGCCAACCATTAAGGACTTGTGCCTGCCGCCCCGCACCCCCGTTCTCGCGGGCAGGGGGCCTGAGCCTGCACGTAATTACTCGCGGCATGCCGCCGTTGCCCCTCCGCGTCGCTGCAGCCGCCCATGCATCCCCGCCCCGCCCGGTGCATTCGCCTAGTTCCGCAGACCTATCTCGCGCGACATGCGCCGCACCTTGTAGGCCGTCAGCCCGTTTAATCCAAAAACCACCGCCAGTCCTGCATATGCCAGGATCTGGCTGTTCTCTATGAGCACGCCCGAGACCCCCGCCCCCAGCACGCTTGGCAGCAGAGACAGGACGTAGAGCCACCACCCGCAGCACCCAAGCGGCACCAACGCAAAGAACGAAAAGAACGAGGCCGCCGCAGACGATGCTGCCACTCCCCCCGTTCCCCTGCCTTGATCCCCGGCGCCTGCCTCCCCTCCGCCTCTCCCGGAGCCTGGCGCGACCCTGCATCCTGCGAGCCTCCTCCTCTTCTCTGCAAGGTGCGCCTGGAGCCCGGTCCCTGCGCCTATCCCGACTATTATGGCCGGGTTTGTCACCAGGGTCACGTACAGGGCGGACTCTGCGGGAAGCGACGGGGTTGTTGCAACCACCACGGCCGCGTACGCCAGGATGGCCAGCCCCCCGAACAGGACAGGCCTTACAGGAATGGAAGATACGATTATGGCTCGTACACCTCCGTATCCGGATGGAATGCGATCCACTCGAACCAGAATCCGGGGCTAATCGCAAGGCGCTCCATGCTGCGCCCCTCAAGGGGGCCTGACACTGCCAGGCCGCCATAGTCCCACGAGGATCCCGTCTGCACGTCTGTCAGTGCGGAGCCCTCGTACTCGAACTCCAGCAGCTGCCCGTCTACTACCGGCCTCTCAAACGCCCGAGCGCTTCCCTCGAACTCGGATACAATCAAGACGGGCAGGTCGCCGACCGCGTCGTTTATTGCCCCCGAGTCCTCCGCGTCACCCTGCTTGTACGCCTTGTATGTATCGCCGTTCTCAAATCCCAGTATGACCTCCTTTGGGTGCATGGCGTCTGGCGACGCCCCCGCATTGTCCACCGGGAATATTATGCGGTAGTCCGTATAGTATCCGCCGTAGGGGTCCACGTCGTATGCGCGCACGTGGCCGGTCTCGGTGGTCAGCACCACGGTATCCTGGTGCATCCCCCTCCAGTCGTCCCACCTGATTACGTCAAACGGTACGGTGCCGAGCCTCTGCCCTGCGAGTTCCCCCTTGATGGCGGCCCCTAGGGCCTGGCTCCAGTATGTCCCGGTTGCCCTGTCGTACATCACTAGGTTGCTGTTGTACAGCTTTCCAGACGTTCCGAACTCTACTGCCCGGTCTCCAAGCGTTCTCTCAAAGACCTGGCTCGTATAGCACAGCGGGCAGTACGTTACGGCGACCGGGACCCCCCCGACCACGTCGTTTACGATCTCGTGCCATACCAGTATGCGGAGCGGATACGCCTTTGCCTCCCCCCCAATCTCGAGCCCTATCACGACGTCGGAGCCGGACATGAACCCTGCTTCCGCCGCATGCGCGAACTTTGGATCGTCTATTGACGGGATTCCGTCCGGCGGCGGGCCGCCGCTGATTATCTTGTCAAGCGGGACCGTGTGCTTTTGGCCGTTTGTTACGGTGACGCTTGAGTAGTCGGTCGGAAGCACGTCGGATTCAGGGCCGGGCACCAGGCTGTCTGCCGCGGACTCCGCTGGGCCGCCCGCGTCATACGCGTAGAGTATGGCCACCCCTAGGACTATTGCGGCAGCTCCGGCCGCGCCGGCGGCCATTTTCGGATTCAAATCTGATTATAAAAATTCTGTAAAATATTAAAGGATTGTTCCACGTCTGCGAAGTGGGTTCGCCGCCCCTGCGCGGGAGGTTCTCCTGCAGGGCATACGCTGCACTGATCGAGCGTGGGCATGGTGCCAGCGCGCCGGAGAGCCGGAGATGTGACGCTTTGGCCCCGAGTATGGAGACGCCAAACCGCGGGGAGCGCCTGCCGCGCGCCGCTCACCTCCCCACAGGTTCGCCCCTGCTGAACAACGTCAGCAGCACGCCCGCCATCGTGGCGCCTATTCCGGCCAGCCCGACAAAGATTCCTGTGTTCTTTACGAGCCTGTACTCCGGTTCGAACTGGCCCGTCTCGATTGAGTAGAACATGCCCAGCCCTGCCGCGAACATAACCATCCCGATTATCATGGTCGCGGCCGAGTTCTTCACGCCTTGTGTGGGTACTGCTGCTATTAATCTCATGGGCGTGCGCGTGCGGCCCGGCGTCGTTGTCACTGCCTGATGGTGCGCCTCCTGATGCGAATACCTGCGGTACGGGCATCCTCCTTGTGCCTGCCTTGCCCGCACCGATTCAGTTCCCCTTCCCCCTCGGCCGTGCGTGGATGTGGAGCACTCGCGTCGCATGATCTAGCTTATATGTCCCTCAGATTTTTTCTCTGCTAATGGCATATGCCACTGTCGATCTTATTGACGTCGTGCAGAAAATTCTGGATCTTGATCCCAAGATGAGATTTGCGGCTATAATCAACCTGCAGGGAAAGATACGGGAGGCCATAATGAAGACGGGAAAAACCAGCCTCAAGTCGCAAAAGGAAGAGGAGCACTTCTGCCAGCAGGTGTCCCAGAGAAGGAAAATGCGAAAGGAGTTTGACCGGTCGCTTGGCAAGGTGACGTACGTGCACGTTGAGCGCGAAAAGGTCTCCCAGATGGTCGTGTATACGAGCCGAAACACGATCTATTTCACGATTGAGCGCGACATGCCCATTCAAAAGAAGATCCGGATCGTCGAAAAGGTGAAAAAGATTACGAGCGCCATATGATCGTTGGCGCTATTCTGAGCGTTTAGCGGACTGACGGGGCATCTGCCCTGGTGATTCTTGTTTGTCCTGACCGTCTTTGAAAATGATATAATGGGCACCGGAGCGTGAGGCGTCATGAAGGTCCTGGTGGATGAGCACTCTGACGGATGGGATGTAAAGCTCCGCGAGCGGGGGTTTGAGGCGCAAAGCGTCAAGAAGCTCAGAACCGAAGGCATGGCCCTTCAGGCTGATTTCTCCGTATTGAAGTATGCACAGTCCAACGAGATGGTGCTGGTAACAAAGGACAAGGAGAACATAATGGGATGCCGGGAAAACGGAATCCGGTGTGTGCCGCTGGACGACAACGCGCTCTTCGAGCTCGCGGTCTCCGAGCTTGAGCGCCTCGGCAAATGACTATACGCGCGAACACACCTACCCGTATCAGCGTCCCTGTGTCCCTGCGCCCTGCCCGTCCCCCGTGCCGTCCTGGTCCCTGAGCAGGTTTTTCCTGACTAGGATTGGAATCTTGTAGAGCGACGCTAGGGCTATCGCGTCCGACGCGCGGTAGTTCTTCAGGACAATGTCCTTTTTTCCCGTGAGGTACAGGTTTGCGCGCAGGACGCTGCCGCTCTGGTACACCTTGACCTTTACTAGCACGATCTCGTTCTCCTCGCATATGTCCGATATCATGCTGTATACCGAGGGGATCTGGATCGGCGCCGCGTCGGCATCCGACATGCACACGATGTGCTTTGCCACCTCGCCTGAAAAGGCCCTGACGTGGAACTCTTTCCCGTCTTCTGAGCGCAGGACTGCCAGCCCCTCCATCCCGTAGGGGTCAAGGAACCCCACCGTCTCGATCCTGGCGGACTGGTAGTCCGGTTCCTGCTCCTCGGCGATGTCCACGACGCTACGGGGCGCTGCAGTGCTTATAAAGATACAAGGAAGCCGCGCCGCACCCCGCCCCCGGGGTGCCCGCACGCCCGGTGCATGCCGCGAACCTGCGCACCTGCCATGCGCATTTATTTAACGGCCAATCGCAGCTGGTTGAACATGTCCTCAGAGCACCAGCGCTCCCTGAAATACATCCGGGCAAAGCGCGTCAGGGAGTACATGCGCAAGGACTTTACCATAATGCGCGTGTGGGACAGCACCCGGAGCGCGGCGCAGAGGATGAGCGACAACAACACCGACACCGTCATCGTGACGGACGTCCGCGCGCGCCCGGTCGGAATAGTAACGGACGTGGACATACTTGAGACCGTCAGCAACCCGGAAGTGAACGTGGAGAAGACCCGGCTCGACGAGATAATGAGCGCGCCCATGATCACCACCACCGAGAAGACCACGCTTGCAGACGCCGCCGTCCAGATGAAGGACAAGGGCGTCCACAAGCTCCCGGTGATATCCAACAACGCCGTGGTCGGAGTGATACGGCAGACTGCAATATCCACCGCGATAAAGGAGGCAGTCGGCAGCCCCCCGCGCCTGCTCAGCCCGCCTGTCAGGGCGGTGCTCGGAAACCTGGGGTTCGTGCTCCAGTTTGCAGGCGTGCTGCTGTTCGTGCCCGCGATCGTGGCCACCATCCTAGAGGACACCACGACTGCCACCGGCATCTATCTCAGCACGGTGCTGCTCTTGGCAACTGGCTTTGCACTCAACTCTTACGGCGAAAAGGCCGGGCTCAACATGCGGCAGGCGTCTATACTGGTCTTTGCAAGCCTGTTTCTCATGTCCCTGTTCGGCTCCATCCCGTACTTTTACGTCATGCCCGAGGACATGCCCCCAGAGGAGGCCTTTGCAAACTCGTTCTTCTCGAGCGCCGCTGGTTTTACCACGGGCGGCCTGTCGCTGTTTGACACGCCGGAGGACCTGGGGCACAGCTTTACCTTCTTCCGGAGCTATACGCAGCTGGTGGGCGGCATGAGTTTCATATACCTCGTAATCACCGCGTTCTACTCGGAGGCCCAGCTAAGATCCATGCGCGGCTTTATCACGGGAAGGGCGCTCCATCTCAAGGAGCTCTTCCTGTCGATTACCGTGATATTCATGCTCTACATCTCGACGCTTGCCCTGCTGCTGTTCGTGCTGGGCAAGCGCGACCTGCTTGACAACTTTTCGCTGTCCATGAGCACCCTCGCGACGGGGGGGTTCCTCCCCTCCTCGACCATACTTGACGACCTGATGTGGTACGACTACACGCTGCTGATGATAGCGATGATAATGGGGGCGCTCCCGTTTACGTTCCACTACAGCTTTGTAAGCAAGAGGTTCCGCGTCCGAAAGCTGGGCCGCGAGGTGGTGACGTATTTTGTGATACTGGGCGCCGGCGTCGCCATATTCATCGCGATAAGCGGCACGGACTTCCTGCTTGCGGCGTTCTACGCGGTCTCGGCCAGTACCACTGCGGGGCTGCAGCACGAGAGCATATCGGGTCTCAACGGGGCCGCGTACGGGATACTGGTGGTGCTGATGTTCGCCGGCGGCTGCGGGTTCTCCACTGCGGGCGGCATGAAGATATTCCGACTCATGGCCCTTCGCAACCTTGTGAGATTTCTGCGCTCCTCGGCCCGCAAGGCCATGGCGCCTGATGTCAAAAAGGAGGTTATGAGCACGCTGATTATAGTCGCGCTGTTCCCGATAATCGCGGCGGCGGCCGGCGCCCACCTCGCGTCGGTTACGGGGGCCCCGTACACGGAGTCCTTCTTTGAGGCCAGCGGGGTGATTACCACGGGCGGGCTCTCGGCCGGAGTGATAGACTTTGAGACGGATCCGGCCACCAAGATGATGCTCGGCTTTCTCATGATATTTGGGCGCCTTGAGATAATTGCCATAATCTACATATTTCTGCCGAGGCTGGGGCCGTCGTAGCCAGCATCTCCCACTCACCCCCTCCCCCCCCCACCACTCCACGTACACCACTTCCCTCCCACACCCACCCATTCCTCTTGCGTGCTGGCCGCCACCCACAGGCCGCCGTCTGTGCCGGGGCTGCAAATCGCATGGAATTTAATCGAGATGCGCCCCTTTTGCACATGGAAGAGACAGAGGGCGTGCGCATGGGAGGCGGCGGCCGCCGCCGCCGCGCGGCCGGCGGAACGCGCCTGGTCGCGGCCGGCTTTGTGGCGGTGGCCGCCCTGTTTCTCATATACGGCCGGTACCAGGATCCTGCCAGCCTTACGCCTGATGCAATACACGTGGTGCAGAGGCTTGCGTATGGGTTCTACGTTGCCCTGCTGGCCTCGCTGGGTGCAGTCGCGTACGGGATGTACCGTTACCACTCGTCCAAGGTGGAGGAGTGGCGCGCAGGGGTGCGTGATCTGGGCTCCGTCATTGCAATGCACACGTGGAACAGAAGGTCCCGGAGGATATTTGCAGCAGTCTTTGTCGGATACGGGCTGTTCTTCTCCCTAGCGTCCGGCACCCTGGTGTACCAGCCGGGCATCAACTTTGCCACGCATTATGGCGCCGAGATACCGTCCGGATTCGTCTCGCCGTGCTGCGACGCGCCGGGCTACATGCCAAAGATAATCGTATACGTGACTGAGACCGTGGGACTGCAGGTGGTGCCCGTCAACATTGTGCTGCAGGTAGTGGTGTCATATTTGGTGGGGCTTAACGCGTCGGTTGCGGTGGGGGCGTACTCCGTATCAAAGAAGCGCCGCGGGCTTGGGACCGTCGGGGCCGCCACCGGGCTGTTCGTCGCGTGCCCGACGTGCGCGGGCACGTTTCTGTCCCTGTTCGTGGGCACGGCAGGCGGCATCGCGGCGTCCGCGGCGCTTGTGCAGGTGCAGACCCTCCTGATAGCCGTGTGCATACCCGTACTGTTGGCCACGCCATACCTGATGGCAAGGCGCCTGAGGGACGAGGCCGACGGGGGCCAGTGCAGGATCGACTGTGCGGACTGACCGCGCGGCGCGCCCACTTCCGTACGTCTGCGGCCTGGCCCGCCTGCGTCTGCATTGCGGGGATCCCCGTGCACGGGGCCGGCGTCGCGGCGCGCGCCGTGACTGTATGTCGGCCCGCCGGCTTCCCCGTCCCTTCCCGCCCCGCCCACGCGGATCTCCCGGATCTGCCCCGATCATACAGGCTTTAAAGCGCCGACAACGGACGCCTTGCAATGAGAATCGCGTCGATGCCCGAGTCTGAGCTTGCGCGCGCGCTCCTGCCCGTCGACGCCCGGATAAGGGAAGCGTACCTGAAGCAGATGACCGCACTGGTGGCCGAGACACCGACCAAGGTGATGCTGGGCGACACCACTGTCACCGACCAGACCACGTTTGACGCGGGCGGCGTCAAAGCGTACATGCAGGAGATAACTGCGCGCCTGGGCCCGTCCTGGCACGCGCGCGAGGTGACCGAGACGCGCGACGACGACGTCCGCCGCATATTTACCAAGCTTGAATCCGTGGCGTCCGGATACGCGCTGTCCGTGCACCTGTCGGTCCAGTACAAGGCTCTGCTCTACTACAAGCCGGACGCCAGGGTCGAGCAGATCCAGAGGGAGCTTGGGAGGATCGACGAGTCTGCCAGGAGCGACAGGGAGTCGATCGCGGACGCGGGCGACCGGATAGCCGCGGAGCGGCTAAAGGCCGCGGGGTGCGCGGAGTCCGACCCTGCGGAGCTCTTCGAGACCCTGTACCGCGACGAGTCGCTTGCCGGAAGCATCGAGGCCGAGATAAAGAAAACAGTCGACGACGCGGGGCTTGCAGTGCATGCCGACAGGCGCGACTCGCTGTTTGCGGAGCTCGACTCGCTCCTGACCGAGGTGTACAGCACCACTGCCCTGATGATAGACGACGCGCGGCTGGTTACTGGGGAGGACGGCTTTCTCTATACCGCCGACATCGAGAAGATCGCGGAAACGGCAGCAGGTCCCGCCGCTAGGGCTCCGAGGGACGGCCGCTTTGACCCCGATGCCGTCCCAAAGGACGCGCGGGAGGCGCTCGCGTCCCTACTCGGGGAGCTGGCGGGCGCCATAGACGGGTAGAACTGTCTTGCAGGTTGTATTAATCAAGGAACCGGAGTAGAGATGTCTCTCTCATGGGGGAGCTCCGATCCCCCGATATGCTTTTTGCGATCTAACTAGAGTATTTAATCATTTTGATCGCATGGAAACGGCCCGTTTTTGAGCCCTGCGCTCTCCATTATGTACAGTTAAGCGGGTTTTTGGCGAGCCTGGTGTCCCCTCCTTCCACCCCCCCCCCACAGCCGCAACTGCGGCGCGCCGGGCGGCAGATCTCCGGTCTTTGGCACGCGGTGGTTCCGCCCGCGGCAGGCCCGTCCGTGGAGCTTTGAAGGGCTGCGCCAGGCGTCTCCCGGATGGAGCGGCCCCGTCCGCGCCCTGCTGCGATAACAACCCAAATAGGTAGGGGCGTCGGGGGACTGTCTGTGATGATCATACCTACGTACGCGGACGTGAAGAGGGCCGACTCGATGAGGGGCTCGCAGATCAAAAGGACCCCGCTGGTGCGCTCGCCGTCGCTTTCCGACATGTGCGGCTCTGACGTCTACCTCAAGGCGGAGTTCCGGCAGAAGACCGGCTCGTTTAAGATCCGCGGGGCGTACCACAAGATGAGGTCCCTCTCCCCCGGTGAAAAGGCAAGGGGCGTGGTGGCCGCCTCCGCGGGGAACCATGCCCAGGGGGTCGCGCTGGCCTCGTCGCTTGAGGGCGTCAAGTGCACCATCGTGATGCCAAAGAACGCATCGCCGGCAAAGATTGCGGCAACCCGCGGATACGGGGCGGAGGTGGTGCTGGAGGGCTCAAACTACGACGAGTCGTTTGAGAGGGCCACGCGCATTGCGGAGGAGACAGGGGCCACAATGATACACGCCTTTGATGATCCGGACGTGATAGCGGCCCAGGGCGTGATAGGGCTCGAGATCCTCGACGAGCTGCCGGATGTCGAGGAGGTGTACGTCCCCGTGGGAGGGGGCGGCCTCGCCGCCGGCATGCTGATTGCCATAAAGGAGACCCACCCCCACGTGCGGGTGGTGGGCGTGCAGTCCGACTCGTTCCCCTCCATGCACCTCTCCGTGCGCAACTCGGCCAGGACGCCTGTTGCAGACGGGCCACGGACCATATCTGACGGCATCTCGGTCCGGATGCCCGGGGAGATCACGTTTGACGTGGTCAGGCGCCTGATAGACGACGTGGTGCTGGTGGACGACACCGCGATCACAAAGACCATGTTCCTGCTGATGGAGCGCATGAAGTTCGTGGTGGAGCCCGCGGGGGCCGCAAGCCTGGCGTACGTGCTTGAGAACAAGCCCGCCCCCGGAAAGAAGATTGCCGTGGTACTGGCCGGGGGCAACGTGGACATGTACCTGCTGGGGCAGATTGTAGACAAGGGGCTCGCCGCCATGGGGAGGCTGCTGAAGATATCCGTGCTGCTTCCCGACAGGCCTGGCGCGTTCAAGGGGATCGTAGACGAGATTACCGCCGCAAACGCAAACATTGTAGAGGTGGTGCACGACAGGCTGAGCTCGGACATCAGCGCGGGCTCGGCCGGCGTCACGATGAGCCTGGAGACGGAGGGCACGGAGCAGGCCAACAGGCTGATCGAGAGCCTCAGGGCAAAGCACGTCCAGTTCCGGCTGCTGACCTGACGCCGTCAGGACGCGTTGGCGGGGCCTAGAGCCCCCTTGACTGCAGCTCCTCGGACTCTTTGAGGACGGCGTCGTGCTGCGACCGCTTCATGTCTGCAAGGGCCCCGCGTACCGAGTCGTCTGTTATCGCAAGAATCATTGCGGCGTACATGCCCGCATTCTTTGCCTTGTTGACGCCCACTGACACCACGGGCGCCCCCGCGGGCATCTCGGTTATGGAGAGCAGGGAGTCGAGGCCGCCGAATGCTGAGAGGCGGGGCGTCTCGGCCCCCGTCTGGTTCTTGTTGTTGTATGCCATTATGGGCACCCCTATTACCGGTATCACGGTGTGGGACGCGATCATGCCCGGCAGGTGGGCGGCCCCGCCGGCTCCGGCTATGATTGCCGCAAAGTTCGACGACTCGGCGTGCCTGGCGTACGTGGCAAGCCTGTCTGGTGTGCGGTGCGCCGAGACTATCTGATCCTCGTGCGGGATTCCAAGCGAGTCTAGCGTGCGGGCCGCGTCCGCCATTACGGCCGCGTCCGAGCTGGACCCCATTATGATGCCTATACGCGCCGCGCCTGTCATGCAGTTGGTGCGCGGCGAGGGTAATTAACGATAGCGTTGCGCCGCGGCGGCGGCGGCGCCTCCGTGGGGGGGGGGGGTGGTGGTGGAGCGCCGCTGCCACCGCCTCTGCCGCTGCCGCCGCCGCGCGGCCGTGCGCAGGGGCGCTTTGCCGGCATTAGATTGGTTTTTTTATTTGGAGTGCGGCGTGCCTGCAATGGCGCAGGTGCTGGGAATAATCGGCGGCGGGCAGCTTGGCATGATGCTGACAGAGGCCGCCTCGGCAATGCCCGACCGCATATCAAAGATCGTGGTGCTTGATCCCACCGAGGGGTGTCCCGCATCCCTGGCCGGGGCCGAGCAGATCGTGGCCGACTTCAAGGACAGGGACGCCATAGTGGAGCTGTCGGGGCGCGCCGACGTGATAACGTACGAGATAGAGTCCGGCGACAGCGACGTGCTGGAGTCCGTTGCCGACCGCGCCAGGATAGAACCCTCGCCTGCGACGCTCCGGATCATACAGGACAAGCACGCGCAAAAGTCGTTCCTCGCAGAGAACGGGATTCCGGTGCCGGACTTTGTGGCCATAGACGGGCTGGACGGCCTCCTGGGGGCGCTGGAGGAGTTTGGATATCCCGCGCTGCTAAAGGCGCGCAGGGACGCGTACGACGGCAGGGGGAACTGCAAGATAGACTCCCCCGGCGAGGTGCGCGGAGCATACGGGAGGTTCGAGGGCAGGCCCATGATGCTTGAGAGGTTTGTGCCGTTTGTCAAGGAGGTGTCCGTAATCGCCGCAAGGAGCACGCGCGGCGAGATCAGGACGTACCCGCTCGTGGAGAACGTGCACGAGGAGAGCATCCTGCGGACGACGATAGCCCCTGCAAGGGTGCCCGACGGCGTGGCGGCGCGCGCCAGGCGCATAGCGGAACAGACCATGGGGGTGCTGAAGGGCGCCGGCGTGTTTGGGATAGAGATGTTTGTCACCGGCGGCGGCGGCGTGATGATAAACGAGATTGCGCCGCGCGTCCACAACTCCGGACACCACTCGCTGCAGTCCAGCGAGACGTCGCAGTTTGAGCAGCACCTGCGCGCCATCCTAGGCATGAGTCTCGGCGGCACCGCGCTGAGGGTGAGCGCAGTCATGTACAACATACTGGGGATACATGGATACGAGGGGCCCTACCGCAGCCCCGAGGTGCCGCAGGCCGACGGGCACACGTTCCTGAAGATGTACGGCAAGAAGACCTCCAAGCCCCTCCGCAAGCTGGGACACCTGAACCTGACAGGCAGGGAGGGGCAGGGGGCAGAGCACGTGCTTGATAGGCTTGAATCGATAAGGGCAAGGGCCGTGGCGCTGCCCGCACGCGATCCGCAGTAGATCGCCAAACACCCCGTCGGCCGCGGCGGTTGCCTGCCCGATACGCCTGCCGTCGGGGCCCGGAACCCACCGCACGGCGTCGGCAACGGTTTATTAGAAGTTCCTTCGAAACTGGTTCATGCTGACCGGAATAGCAATCGGCATCACGGGAATATCGATTGCACTGCTTGTGGTATACGGGGCCGACGTGGCAGCAATCCAGGCATCTGGCGACGCGGAACAGGGTTTCCTGCCGTTTGATGCAAAGGTGCGCGGAATGGCTCTGGGCGCCCCCGCGCTAGTGCTCCCGTTTATCGCATTTGGAATGACCTGGAGGAGCCCCTCCGGCGTCCTGGGGGCCATGATAGTCGTAACCGGCATACTGATAATGGCCGGAGGCGGGTTCGTCCTTGCCAACGCGGACATGGCCGAGGCAGAGGAGACCGGCAGGCCGGTGGTCATGGAGAGCGCGATGCTGCTTGGGGCAGGCGCCATCCACATCGCAATGGGCGTCTTTGGCGCGTACCGCTCGCGCAGACGGCAGTGATGATGGCAGTTGGATGCCCCGCTTCCAGCCGTATGCGCAAAGTGCCACAACGGCGCAAAAAAGACGTACAACTGCGACCATACGGACTATGCCGAGTACTGCACGGAGTGCTATACGGAGCTGCACTACTATCTTACCGAACCCGGGCAGGGACAAGATGCGCAGGGGGCGAGCGGCGACAGTGACGACGTGCCCTGATGCTGGCGGCAGCAGCAGGGACGGATCCAGTACGCCTGCAGGCCCGCATCCTGCCGCTGCCCTAAATTTACATTATACATGGTACAGCCTCAAGTAGTTGAAGGCTGTCATACTGGCGGGGGGAAGGGGCAAGAGGATGAGGCCTGTTACGGACTATGTGCCAAAGCCGCTTGTGCCGGTCTGCAACGTGCCCATACTGGAATGGCAGATAAGACACCTCCTGAAGTTCGGCATACGGGACGTTATAGTCTGCACCGGATACAAGACCGGCATGATACGCGACATGATAAGCGCAAAATCCTACGGCGCCAGGGTGGAGATATCTGAAGAGGAGACCCCCCTTGGGACCGGGGGCGCCATAAGGCGCGCCGCGGACTACATAGGGCGCGACGACTCGTTTGTGGTGATGAACGGGGACGTCATAACGGACATCGACATCGGGTCCCTCATAGAAGTCAGAAATTCGGTCGCCGCCATACCGCTGCGCACGAACTACGGTGTGATGCTACTAAATGACGGCGGCGGCGGCGCCAGCAAGGGCGGCACGGGAGCAGGCCATGATCCTCGCACGATTGCCAAGTTTGATGAGAAGCGCGACGTGCCCGGCCTGTGGATGAACGCCGGACTGTACCACCTGGGCCGCGAGGTGCTTGCCGATCTTCCGGAGGTGGGCGACATTGAGAAGACGCTGTTTCCAAGATATGCCGAGTCTGGCAGGCTGAGGACCGTCACGTTCGGGGGGCCCGCAGCAGGGGGCAGTGCGCCGGCCATGTGGCAGTCGGTGGACTCGTTCAAGGATCTCGAGGCGTGCGAGTCCATGCTGCGAGAACGCGGCTCCGGTACTGGCAGGGTCGGATGACGGGCGCCGCGCCCCGGACCTACCCCCTGATCGGACTGCATCTCGAGCGCACCGCCGCTTCCCTGCAGCTCTGGCGCGGCAGGGCCGGCTCAGTTGCCCGTCCTGTGCAGCGTGACCATCATATATGCCACCTCGTCGACGAAGGACTCGTCGTTGCTGGCCGCCGCATACCTTGTGGCGTCGTCCCAGAAACCGCCCCCCCTCTTGGGATCCTCCATGAGTTGACTGCTCATAGCGCGGACTGGCCGGGTGGATTGATAATGTGCCACCTCAACCATATCAAACCTATTGCTCAAATTTTTGAACACTAAACTCCCCGGCATTCCGGCAGCTGCATCGGGGGCGCATGCCGCGGCGCACGGGACGGCCGAGGCCCCCGCACGCGAAGGCGTCTGCCTGCAGCATGGCCGCCGCATCACATGCTAAATATTACAAGATGGGGGGATGTCACGGCATGAGACTGTCATGCAGCCTCGGCTCGCTGCTGTCCATAAACGAGATCCTGTCGTGCGCCAAGGCGCTGTCGAAAACCGACGTTGACGCAATCTGGGTGCCGGAGACGTGGGGCATGGAGTCCTTTGCGATGCTGGGCGCGGTGTCCGCCGCCGCGCCGTCGCCGCGCATAGGCTCGTCCATTGTAAACGTGTATTCGCGCAGCCCCGCCGCTATCGCAATGGGGGCCGCCACCGTTGACACCCTCTCCGGCGGCAGGCTTCTGCTTGGAATCGGCGCAAGCAGCCCCGCCATCGTGGAGGGGCTGCACGGCGTGCGATACGAGAGCCCTCTCAAACGCGTGCGCGAGACTGTAGAGGTAGTGCGGCTGGCCACGTCCGGCAGGCGAGTCGACTACGAGGGCGAGCTGTTCTCGCTGAACGGGTTCAGGCTCCTCGTGAGGCCCGTGCAGGACCGCATTCCGATATACCTGGCCGCCGTCAACAGGGGAATGGTCCGGCTTGCATGGGATGTGGGGGACGGCGTAATCTTCTACCTGAGGCCCCTCGACGAGATGAGGCGCACGATACGCGCAATGCACAAAGAGTCCGGCAGGCGCATCGACGTTGCGTGCCAGCTGATAGCCTGCGTATCGGACGACGACGGCGGGGAGGCCGCGGTGGAAAGGGCAAGGCGCACGATCGCGTTCTACGTGGCAGTCGGCGACGTTTACAGAAACTTTCTGTCTGCCAACGGGTTTGCAGACGAGGCCGCGTCGATATATGGCGAGTACCGCAGCAGCGGGCTTGCAGGCGTGCACCGGTACGTGTCCGACGGGATGCTTGACGCGCTTGCCGTGTGCGGCACTCCCAAGTCCTGCAAAAACCGACTTGGCGCGTTCCGGGACGCTGGATTGGACCTGCCCATACTGCAGTTTAACCCGGTCGGGGACGTGGCGGGATCGTTTGCCCTGTTTGCAGAGACGTTCTTTGGTTACGACGGCGCCGGCTCGACAAAGCATGATGGTGACGGCAGCCGCGGCGGCGGCGATGGCGGTGGGATGCCATGAGGCGTGCATGCATAGTGGGCTGCGGCACGACAAGGTTCACAAGCGACACCTCCGAGGCCCTGGAGTCTGTGCTGCTGCGCTCCGTAAAAAATTTGTTCGACTCGACTCCCGAGTGCGACAGGCGCGACGTGGAGGCTGTAATCGTCTCAAACGCGTCGGGCGGACATACAGGAGCCGAATCAGCAGGCCATGGCAGTTATGGGGGTGACAATAGTGATGGTGATGGAGAGGGCATAGATGGCGGTAGTGACAGCCGCCGCCGCGGCCGTCCTGCTAGCGCCGGAAGCCCGCCTGCCCTCGACCGCCATGCGCCCAGGATGGGATCCGGATACATGGCGCCCATACTTGCGGAACTGGCAGGTATGCGCCCCCGCGCGGCCCATACGGTGGAGAGCCTGTGTAGTTCGGGGACGAACGCCATCGTGTCCGGATACGCGCACGTCGCGTCCGGGCTTGCCGACGTGGTGCTGGTAAGCGGGGCCGAGATACGCGACACGCCGGGGCGTATACTGTGGTGGGACGACTCGAGGGGTCAGTTCAAGCACCCCGTATACTGGGCGTCCCTGCTCACGAGCGGCTACAAGAGGGCGTTTGGAGTCTCCGATGACGATCTGGCCGTAGTGCCGGCGCGCGCATACGCGAATGCGAGTTCAAACCCTGACGCGCTACGGCCGGAAGCAACTCCGACGGTAAAGGACGTGACAGGCTCAAGGCGCCTGACCGGGGACCTCAGGCTGCTTGACTGCTCCCGGCCCTGCACGGGAGGGGCGTCGATACTGATTGCATCCGAAGACGCCGCCGGCAGATACACGGACGACCCCGTGTTGATAGCGGGCGTAGGACAGAGCGTCACGTCGGCCGGGTTTGCCAAGCACTCTGAGCTTTCGCGCATCGAGTCTGCCAGGATGGCGTGCCGCGACGCCCTGCGGATGGCCGGAAGCAGGAACGGTGGCGCGGCGCGCGGGGGCGGCGCGACCCTGTCGATATCTGATGTGGACGTTGCGGAGATACACGATGCGTTCTCGGTGTGCGAGCCGATGATACTCGAGGCGCTCGGCATGGCGGAGCCGGGCAGGGGCGCCGCGGCCAGCCGGGAGCTGTACGAGACTGCAAGCCGCCGGGTAAACCCTCGCGGGGGGCTGATCGGCTCGGGGCATCCGCTGGGGGCGACGGGGCTTGCGCAGGCCGCCGAGGTCGCACGGCAGCTGTGGCGCCAGGCTCGCGGCAGGCAGGCGGACAGCCCCGAGGTCGGACTGGTCCACAACATGGCGGCCGCCGGTACCTCGTCTACTGCACTGGTGATGGTACGATGAGCGCGGTACTCTCTGAGTTTGAGCAAGCCATTGGGCGCGGGCTGTTCAGGGTGCCCGAATGCACAGAATGCGGCGCGGCCGTATGGCCCCCGTCAGAGTTCTGCAGTGTCTGCCTTGGCGGGGTCCGGCTTGGATCCGGATACGGCGGCGGCGGTGGCAAGAGGCTGCGGGGCCGCATAGTAGAGTGCAGCATGGAAATACCTGCCGGGCGGCTCGCCGGCGGCAGCAGCGTTAGGCGCTCGTTCTTTTGTCTGGTTGCATTTGAGTGCGGCATACGGCTGATTGCACGGCTTGTGGCGCCCACGCCGCCGGCGCCTGGCGACTTGGTGGTGCTGAGCTCCTGCGGCATGGGCCCAAACGGATCGGGCTACGTATTCGAGGTCTCCGCGCCAGATGCCTCAGAGTACCCTGCAAGCCCGGCGAATATGTAGGGCGTCTCTTTATCCTGATCAAACGTCCAGACAGTCGGAAGGCTTATCACGCGCCTTGCCGACAGTCCGTACTTTGCTATTATGGACTCCCACCCTCCCAGGCCGCCCGCTCCCTCTTTTCTCCTCCTTGCTGCGGGGCCGCTGCTGTCCCCCTCGCCTGCAAGTATCACGACGGCCTCCGACATGACGGAGCCGCCGCAGTCTTTGATCTTTTCAAGTAGTCCCTCAGCCAGCATCTCCCCGCCCATCTGCGGCAGTCCTCCCACGGCAAACGCGGGCCTCGTGATATCCATGCCGCCGTAGTCCGCCGCAAGCGCGTCCATGCATACGGGGCCGAAGTCCGTCCCCGTCGAGGCCGCCACCTCCTCTTGAAGTTTGACAAGCGAGTCGTCTATCTCTATGCTGTGCGCCTTCATTCCAAGCAGGGCGGCGCAAAACGCGATGCGTCCGTCGCCGGACCCGATGTCGACTAGTTCGGTGCAGCCAAACCCCTTGGCGGCCGCGGCCAGGACGTACGCAGAAGCCAGCCACGTGGGGTAGAACGGCTGGCAGCTTGTCCCGTGCTTTATGCTGCCAAGCCAGTACTCGTTTATGTCCCCCTCGTATATGGTGCACTCCGTGCCCGCCAGATCCTGCCGGAACGAGCCGTGGTATATCGGGTTGGACGCGGCAAACCCGTGGAGGGCCCTCAGGTGAGACTTCTCGATTGGGAATGTCTCATTTGACGGTCTTACGGGAAGCGCCTCCTGTATGTGAGCTCCTCTGGAGTAACTCTTGGACATCTCCCTCTTTACGAACGTAATCCCATCTGCGATTGTACTGTACACTGCAGATGCGTAGGGAAGGGCGCTGATAAACGCATTGTGCGGGGCGCGTGCGTGGATGAGGGAGGGGGGGGGGGGGCGCGTGTGGAGGTAGAGGAAAAAATTAGAAAACAGAGTTTATCCAAGTGACGTCACATCAAAAGTCGGAGATTCCGAGTAACTGGAGGCCAGACCCGCCAAAGACAGAGCAGATTGTTCGTAAAATGCAAAAGGACGAAAGTAACACGGGGCAGGTCGCCAAGAGTTTCCCGCCCCGATGCACAGCTATAGTTAAATTTGTGCCATGCGATGCTGTCACTGGTGTACGGGATGCTTGCAAACCACGGCCGCATTGAGGGAACATCTTTTTGGATGCCCCGGCGGAGCGCCGTTGCACCACACGTGATAAGCCGGTCTTGGAGCTGGCCGATAAACAGAACAGGTCGCGGCGCCGTTGTTTTTACGGCGCATGGTTTGGGCAGCTCCCGGGCCAACTGTCCGGCATCTGTCGGCAAATTAAGCGGGCCAAGTTTGATATGGTGAAGGCATGAGGATCCGAATCTTCGACACCACGCTACGAGACGGGGAGCAGACAGTCGGGATATCACTGACCCCTGATCAAAAACTCGAAATCGCAAAAAGACTTGACGCGCTGGGGGTGGACGTAATCGAGGCCGGCTTTCCGACGACGTCAGAGGGCGAGCGGCAAGCGGCAAGGATGATAACAGACGAAGGACTGTCGTCTGAAATCTGCGGAATGACAAGGGCCAACAAAAGGGACATCGACGTTGCCGCCGACACGGGGCTGAGTTACATCAACACCTTTGTTGCGACCTCGGACATTCACCTAAAACACAACCGTGAAATGACCAAGGCCCAGGCGATTGAACAGGCAGTCGAGGCAGTCGAGTATGCAAAGTCCAGGGGTTTGAAGGTGGAGTTCGGGGCAGTGGACGCGACAAGAACCGAGAGGGGGTTCTTGAGGGACATACTTGGCGAGGTCGCAAAGGCAGGGGCCTATACAGTTACCATTCCGGACACTACCGGATGCGCCACCCCGGAGTACATGGCCGAACTCACGCGCGACGCCGTATCCGCCGCGGCCGGCACCCCGGTAAGCGTTCACTGTCACAACGACTTTGGGCTGGCGGTGGCAAATACGCTGTCCGGAATCAGGGCCGGGGCCTTTTGCGCGCAAGTGACGATCAACGGGATCGGGGAGAGGGCCGGGAACGCGTCACTAGAGGAGCTTGCAATGGCGCTAAAGTGCCTCCGGTAT
Source organism: Candidatus Nitrosopumilus sp. (assembly GCA_965207075.1). Taxonomy (GTDB): domain Archaea; phylum Thermoproteota; class Nitrososphaeria; order Nitrososphaerales; family Nitrosopumilaceae; genus Nitrosopumilus. Next base: position 1,357,292 of record CBDBLO010000002.1, read on the forward strand.
GATCAAAAGTACGAGACGGGGATAAAGTCCGAACGGATCTATGACACGTCAAGGTTCATATCCAAAGTCATGGGAATACGGGTGCAGCCAAACAAGGCGGTCGTAGGCGACAACGCGTTTAGCCACGAGGATGAGATTCACACCGATGCCATGCTGGACAATCAGATGACATACGAGCCGTTCAGTCCCGAACTAGTGGGGCGAAAGCACCAGATCTACGTGGGGAAGCACACCGGAGTCCTGGGACTGAACGCCGCCCTGGGCAACTACGGCATCAGACCGACAGAGGGACAGTCAAGGCGGATCCTAGACCGGGTCAAGGCGTCGGCCGACCAGGGAGCGAGGATTACCGACGCGCAGATGTTGCTGATCACGCGCGAGGTCCTTGGTGAAGAGCGAGACTAGCGACGGCCACGCGTCAGGGCGACCTCGACAAAAGGACACCGCCCAGAGGGCGGGCCTGCCGGTCTTGTGATGCAGATGATCGATTTTGCCGTTGCTGCTGCCGCTGGGACAGGCCGCGCATTATTCCTGTGATCTGCAATAAGGGGCCAGTCCTGTGTCCGTTTGGCACGGTACGCGTTTTATTGGCGGGGCTTGGGGAAGATCAGCAATGACACGCTTGCGTCCGCACCTGCACAGAAAGGCGCCGACGAGACGACGCGGAGCGCGGTCACTAGTGTGCCGCCACACATTAACATCTATTTAAGCAGCACATCCGTAACGCCCATCATGAAGGAATCCCGCAAGATATGGATGGACGGCCGCCTGGTGCCGTTCCAGGACGCAAAGGTGCACGTCTTGACGCACGCGCTGCACTACTCCACGGCGGTATTTGACGGCATCAGGTACTACAACACGCGCGAAGGCCCCGCAATATTCAGGCTTGAGGATCACGTAGAGAGGCTGTTCCGCTCGGCCAAGATATACTCTATGAAGATCAGATATACCAGACGGCAGGTCCGCGATGCCATAATCGATACGGTGCGCGCGTGCGGGCTCAAGGAGGGTTACATACGCCCCCTGGCATACTACGGGTACGGCGAGACGGGCCTCACGCCTACGAGGAACAAGGTTGATCTCTCCATATCGTGCTGGCCCTGGAAGATGGGCGAATCGAAGGCCGGCAAGTTTTCCGGTGCACGACGCATGGTGTCAAGCTGGGTCAGGATAGACCCCAGGGCCCAGCCCATACAGGCAAAGGTGGCCGCCAACTATTCTAGTGCCGCGCTCGCAAGGATCGAGGCGTCTGAGAACGGGTACGACGAGGCCATCATACTGAACACAGACGGCAGGGTGGCAGAGGGCTGCGTCGAGAACATATTCGTATGCAGGGACGGCTCGATACTGACGCCGCCGCTCTCGACTGGGTGCCTGGACGGCATCACGAGGGACAGCGTGACGCGAATAGCAGAGGCAGACGGGATGGATGTCGCAGAGTACGACTTGTACAGGGACGACCTGTATGTCGCGGACGAGGTGTTCATGACAGGCACGGTCGCAGAGATAAGGTCGGTCACGCAGGTGGACAGGGCCAGAATTGGAACAGGACGCATGGGCCGAATTACAAAAGGACTGCAAAAGTCGTTTGCAGATGTCGTAGCGGGCAGGGACGGCAGGTTCAGGCAGTGGCTGACTGTCATCTGACAGGTATAGCGCCTAGCATGTGACGGCCTCGGCCTGCAGCCGGCGAATCGCCATCCCACGGCGCCACGGCTTGGAGGCATGGCCGACTTACGTCCCGCCTGCGGGTCAGTCGGACGGACTGCGCCGTGTCGCAGGGCCGCACCCCCTTGGCGGAGCGGATTGGGGAATCGCGCAGCACGCCACATCTGACATAACGCTAATATTGCTTCCTTCCTACACTGTACCATTGGCCAGCCGCCCATTATTCTTGTTACTTGCACTTTCTCTAATTGCAGCCGGGGCGTCCGGGGCGGCGTATGCCGACATGGACAACCCATCGCCCGCAAAACAGGTTGCAAAAGGCACGGCGCCAGAGGACGTCGCATGCAACGGCGAGCGCGTACTGATGCTCAAGGCAAACGGTGATCCGATCTGCGCACTCCCCTCGTCGGTGGACCGCCTGGCCGCCATGGAATTTGCGACCATAGTTGAGGCTGCCTCAATAGACATGGAGGCGGCGGAGCCCGAAGACGTCGAGATGGCGTCCCCCGAGGATGCGGCAGAACCGGAGTCCGCCCTTGTGGTGTCGATGACCATGTTTAGCGACCGATTTGCCGTTATGAAGGAGGATGTCAGGACCTTGGTTGCCGAGTCCATCGAAGCGTACGAGTCGGACGGCGAAGGCGCACTTGATGCAATAACCGCGGGCGCAGAGACGTACGATGCAGAATCGCCGTATGTGTTTGTAATCGACTACGACACGCTGACCATACTTGCGCACGGATTCAATACCACCCTGGTCGGCACCATGTCGAGCGCGCTAGACGACGGCGAAAAGACGTACGACGAGATCAAGGCCGAGCTTGACGAGGACGGCGAGACTTGGGTCATGTATCCGTTTACAAACCCCGCAACCGAGAAGATGCAGACTAAAAAGTCGTACCTCGCGCTGCACGGCAGCCACATATTTGCCAGTGGATTCTACCTCAATGATCTTGAAGCCGAGATGATCGTAGCAATGTGGGTTGCAAACTCGGCGGCCGGATTGTACGACGAGCACGGGACCGACTCGTTTGGCATGATAACTGATGCCGCCGAGGACTACGTGCCGGGAGGCACCTATCCGTTTGCCGTCGACATTGAAGCCGGGGTGGTGGTGGCGCACGGTGCCGACGCGGCCCGCGTGGGCGACGTGTCCGTGTCCGTTACAGACTCGAACAAGCCCCTTGAACTGATCCGGGCAGAGTCCGAACTCAACGGCGGCGCCTGGGTGACGTACACGTTTACGAACTTTGAGACTCAGGCAGAGGAGATAAAGCTCTCCTGGCTTGTGATACGCGACGGCTACGCGTTCGGGGCGGGATTCTACCCCGACGAATTCCAGACGAAAAAGATCAACGCCATCATGTCTACTGACAACGCCCTTGCGATGTATGCCGAGGGCGGGCAGGACGCCTTTGCCGAGATTACGGCCCTCAACGTCGAGGAGGAGTGGTATCCGTTTGTAATGGACTCGGAGGCAAACACGGAGCTCGCAGACGGTTCCATACTAGACCGGACAGGCCAGAAGATCTGGGAGCCGTACCAGATGAGCGCGGCCATCCGGGACTCCAGGGGCGCGTTTGACGAGGGACAGGGGGTGTTCGGAAAGTACGTGTTCTTGAACCCCGAGACCGGCGAGGAGCAGGCCAAAAAGGCATGGTTCATCATGCACGACGGCTACATATTCGGAGCCGGGTTCTACCTGACAGGCGAGTACGCCGAGAAGACAGAGGTTATGTGGTCCGTGGGCACCACTGTCGAGATGTACAAGGAGCTTGGAATGGACGCGACGTTTGCGGCCGTAGACGCAATGAACACGGACTATCCGTCGTACCCGTTCGTGCTTGACGACATGCTTGTAATCGCGGCGCACGGCGCGAACACGGATATTGTCGGGGGATACCTGTTTGATATAGTCACTCCGGACAAGGACGCGGAGCAGATAATGGAGGAGCTGGCAGGCGACGGGGCCCGAACGTGGATAACCTATACGTTTGTGAACCCCGAGACCGGCGAGGACGCCGAGAAGGTCACGCTGCTTGAGATGCACGACGGCTACATATTCGCAGCCGGCTACTATATGGATCCCGAACCGCCGGTAGCGGAGGTCTCATTTGACGACGCGGAGCAGGCCTGGCTTGAGGATCATCCGGTGATAACGGTCGCGTATGACCCTGCATGGCCCCCGTACGAGTACGTGGATGACGAGGGAAGCCTTGCCGGGGTGTCCGGAGCCATTGCAGACGCGCTCGAGGGCATGACCGGCTCCCAGTTCGCGGAGGCGGATCCCGTAATTGAATCTTGGAACGATGCGCTCGACCGCATGAAAGACGGAACGGCCGACGTTCTGTTCGTGGTCGAGAACACTGCCGAGAGGGACGAATACATGGACTTTACGGAGCCGTGGATAACAATACCAATCTCTATAATCACGCTTGAGGAGAACGCTGATGTCATAACGTCCGAGAACCTTGCAGAATACAGGGTGGTGACGGTGGACGGCTATGCCGTGGAGACCTGGCTGGATGAGAACATGCCTGACGTGGCGTACGAGTCTGCCGACTCCGCACAGGCGGCGCTGACCATGGTATCAGACGACAGCGCCGATGCATTTTTGGACGTGTGGGAAGTTGCAAGATACATTGCGGCCAGTAACGGCATCGAGAACCTGGCAGAAGCGGGTACGATTGCCGACGAGTACACGCTGTCGGTAGGATACACGGAGGGCGACGACACGCTTGGCGGCATACTGCAAAAGATGCTCGACGCCATGTCCAAAGGCGAGATTGAGCGCATCGTAAACGAGGCCGTCTCGTAGAACACGCGTCGGCTACGGCGGCACCTAGATGCTTTGCAACCTGCATCCCAAACGCGGCTTCCTTTTTGGTGCGGGCGCCGCCGTACTGCAGTCCGGCCCGCCGCCACAGCTAGTTGCCGCGATACCATGGATCGTATCCGAGCCTATCGAGGAAGTGCTCCCACGACTTGAACTCTCTTTTGTAGTCTGATATGGCAAACCGCGAGTGTTCCAGCATGTCCTGCGGCGTCGGAACCCTGCCCGCCTTGGCCCTTGCCATCTCAAAGTCCGCTATCAGAGATATCTTGTTGGGCTCGCTGCCGACGGCGTGCCTCACCACCTCGCCAAACCCTGCGTCAAACTCCGTCGCGATGTCCGATGCGGTCCACCCGTGCCGCAGAGGAAAGCCCTCGGCCAGATTTTCGGGATCATGGCCCATGCGGGCCATGAGCGCGCCGAGCTCCTTGAGCATCAGGGCACGTTTTTTGTTAAAGTAAGACAGGTCTATGCGCGGATGCTCCTCCTCCTCTTTGTCACCTCCCGCCCACAAGGACGCGCCTCTGGGGCCCCTGCCTGCCCCCCTCATCCCGAACTCGTCCGTGGCGGTCATGGAGCCTGCGTCATAAGCGTTGCTCCGCAGCTTTGACTTGTACACTATGTTCCTTGGATTGCGCCTGACCCTGTAGTTGCAGCAGTTGCAGAACCATCCCTTCGAGCCCGCCGTGGCGGGCCTGCCACCAAATAGGTGCGCCCCCTGGTGGTCTATCCACATGTCACACGTCTGGCACCTTGCCTGCCCCGCCACGTACCTTCCCCCGGCCGCAGGCTTCTTTACGCCGTAGTTTTTGCACGTGCCGTCGCAGATGCGCTTGAGGGCCACGGCATGTATGGGCGCGCGAGATATAACCGTTTTTCGTAGGCGCGACTTTAAATTTGATCATCGGCCCCCACCCCTCCGGAATGCCCGCAGCCTGACCGCGCTGTAACTCGGACCGCGCTGTCCACGCCGCAATCAGAACAAGATATAACCGCCGTACGGGGAGTGGCTGGCATGACTACGGCACGCCGGGCAAGTCCGCCCGCGCACGGCGCCCCCGATCCAGGGCAGGCCGGTGATGTGCGCGGCCGCGGCCCTGCCGCGGGACGGCGCCAGAGTCGTGCAAAGTACGAACGCAGCGACAACGGCAGTGGCAACAGGACCGCCGCACGCACCCGCCGCCAGCGCGGCTACCAGTGGGAGGACACACTGGTAAAGCGGTTCAACTCAAGCGAGGGATGGAGGGCCTTCCGGCTCGGCTCCCCCAGTACGGGGCTGCCGGACATACTGGCCGTGAACCCAAAGAGGGGGCACCTAGTCGTAATCGAGGCAAAGTCAGGTTCGGGCACCGCGCTGTCGGTTCCGGCCGAGCAGGTGGAGCGCTGCAGGGTATGGGCCGACACATTCTCGGCATTCAAGAAGCGCCATGTCATACTTGCCTACAAGTTCATCTCAAAGAGGCGTGTAGGGACTGCCGAGTACCGTCCAAGGGCGCTCCATGAGTTTTACAAGGTCAGGGGCCACAGGTCGAAGACGACCGAGTGCATATGCACGTACGACGGGAGGTTCTATACAAAGCGAGAGGGGCTCGACAGCGACTACAGGGTGCCGGTCCGTGGTGCCGAGTGCGTCATGCCGTTTGAGACGCGGCAGCCCGCAGAGGCCGTCCGCGGCGCGCGAATCATTTTTTAGTAGTGGGGGCGTACGATCTGCGATGTCGTCGGGCAACTTTGACGTGGAGGAGCCGGCCACCACGGAGACAAAGTCCCTGCTCGACACGGTGTCCGACACCGAGTCAGGCTCGCGCACCAGCTTTGAGGAGTTTACCGACGAGCGGATGCTCACCAGTTACGACGTTTTTCGGACAAAGCAGATGAAGATAAAGGTGCTGGAGGTCTCCGACGAGGTCCCCTCGTCCCGGTGGAAGTTTGGCGACCGCGTCAAGGTGACAAAGATACTGGTTACGATAAAGCACCTGACTACCCAGGAGGTAGAGGAGGCGGAGTTTGACATAGAGGCAATCGAGAGGGAGCTTGCCGAAAAACGGCACTATACGTCCACAAACAGGTGGATTCCCACCGCCGACATCAAGAACGGATACGTGCTCGGGGTTCGGCACACCAGGCTGATCAGCGACGCGTCGGCGCTTGACTATATCGTATTCTGAGCTCATGCATGCGGCGCACGCGCCGCTGCCCTCCCGGAAGTGCCATTCGGGCCATGGTTGTCCCTGTATCGTGGCTTGTGCGACGGAGGCCGCGCCCCGTCTGCCACAGGATGCGTCACCCCCTGCCGGAACCAGGATCATTTTTCGTTAAAAGTTATAAGCACACCTCTCAGAGGCCCATTGTGAGTTCAAGGGAGTTCAGCATAAACGGAACGGATTACAGAATCATGCTGACCGATCAGGTCGTCGAGCACGTCAACACGCTGCGCAACCTGTATGGAGCCGCATACGAGGATCCGGAGAGTTTTGAGGATCTGAGCGCGGAGATATCCGAGACGATCCACGAGATCGCATCAGGGGTGGAGCCGCCCGTGGACGACAGCGATCTCGACGGCATGATTCAAGAGGTGATAAGGGCCGTGGACAGCAAGGCCGAGGCCAGGGAGAACGAGCTTAACGAAAAGCAGGCGCCGGCAAGCGGCCGCCGGAAGAGCCGGAACCCGGCGCGGCGGCGGTGACTGGCCGGCGCGGCGGATCCTGCGGCGTGCCGGGCCGGACGCCGCGCCTGGAGCATCTATTATATGCTGATCCCGCATATCATATGTGATGGCAAGGAGCTGCGAGTGCGGCATATGCGGGCACCACCACGAGGACGAGTGCATCGAGAAGGAGTGCGGGTGCTGCCTCAACTTTCACATAAGGTCGGGCCCCGGAAGGCGGGGCTAGCGGCCTCCGGCCCCTCTGTTTTTGCACGAGCACCTGCCCGCCGCATGCCTTGCGCACCCGAACACCCTGTGGTCCCGGCATCCGCACAGCACGCACCTCCTCTCGCCCCTGTTCCGGCCGCCGTCGGCCGCGCCGCGCGTCATAGCTGCTCTGCCATCTCCATCGTGGATTTCATCATCCCCTTGTCCTCGAGCGCCTCTAATATCTTGGCCCTGACGTTGTTTATGCGCATCACGTCCTCTGCGTACAGCATGTACATCGCATCAAGCTCGCCCTCAAAGTCGTACGAGTCGAGGTATGCGGCAAACTTTGCCCGCAGCGCCTTGTAGTCCGAGTTGGCAATGCTCGACTCTGGAACGCTTGAGAGCACCGCCTTGAGCGATCCGTTTATCCGGAGCATCTCCCTCTTTAGCCCGTCAATGTCAAGCGGGGCGTCCTTGATGTCGGCAAGCACGCCGTACGACTCGAGTACCTGGAGCAGCACCCTCTTCAAGTGCCCCGAATATGTGACCATGCCGTTACGCGGCACGTTCTTAATCTAAATATTGCCCACGCCTGCGCCGGCTCGGACGCAGGGTGGACGCGCCGGTCGCGGGCGCGCCCGGGGCGCCGGGGGACCCTGTCGGATTGGCCGCCACGTCGGGCAGCATAGCGCGAATGCAGGGCCGCCCGGCGCGAAGGGCCCCTGTCCAAAAGGGACCGCGCGCCTGCGGCTGCCACTGCCCCCGGCACGAGATGCGCGGGGGGCGGGACAGACTGCCGCGCGGGGATCCGGCGTGCCGGGTGTGTTGCGCTCGGCATGCCGCGTCCGGCAGCCGGGGTTTTGATTACAAATGCTTAAAAAAACACGCCCCGGCCTCTTGGTATGGACGGCCAAAAGGCTGGCGCGCATCTTGAGTGCATACACCCCAAGTGCCCCCTTCGCTACGAGATTGGAGAGGCTAGGGTCGAGTGCGAGGGGGGGCACCTCCTCGACGTGACGTACGACCGGGGGCCCCACGTGCGCACAAAGGACGTTTTTTACAGGCGCCGCAACTCGCAGGGGAACATATTTGACGAGAGCGGGGTCTGGCGGTTCCGGGAACTGCTCAACTTTTGCCAGATCGACACGGAGGACGCGCAGGCATGCGCGTCCGTGCTGGTGTCCCTGGACGGGGCCGAGGGCAGGCAGGCAAAGCCGTACCACATGTCCAAGGCGGCCGAGTTTGCCGGCATCGCAAGCGACGGGCTGTGGCTCCAGCCGGAGGGCTACAACCCGAGCGGCTCGTTCAAGGACAACGGGATGACCACCGCCGTCACGCACGCCAGGCTGACCGGCGCAGACCGCATCGTGTGCGCGTCGACCGGCAACACGTCCGCGTCGGCAGGGATGTTTGCCGCAAACGAGGGCATGTCCTGCGACGTGTACATCCCGGCCGGGCAGATTGCCCCCGGCAAGCTCAGCCAGGCGTACCAGTTCGGAGCCCAGATAATAGAGGTCGACGGAAACTTTGACGACGCGCTGCAGCAGTCGCTGACAGACGCCCGAACCGGGGGAGGCTATACGGTCAACTCGATAAACCCGTTCCGGATAGAGGGGCAGAAGACCATACCGTTCAGGGCGCTCGAGTACCTGAACTGGGCGGTCCCTGACTGGATCGTGTACCCCGGGGGGGCGCTCGGGAACACGTCAAGCTGCGGCAAGGCCCTGATGGAGCTGTACGGGTGGGGCTGGATAAAAAAGATGCCGAGGATAGCCGTGATAAACGCGGAGGGGGCGCGCACGCTGTCGGATCTGTACAACGGGGCATTTGAGGGCACGGAGCTGCGGTGGAACGCCGGGCTGCCCGACGAGGACGCCATCGCAAGATACTATGCAGGCCTTGACGGGCGCGGCGAGAGGCCGCGCACAAAGGCCACCGCCATACAGATTGGGAGGCCCGCCAACATACTAAAGGGGCTCAGAGCCCTGGAGCTGACCGACGGGGTCGTCACCACCGTGTCCGACGCGGAGATGCTTGACGGCATGTCGGTGGTGGGGCTCAACGGGTTCGACTGCGAGATGGCGTCCGGGGCCACCGTCGCCGGAATCAGAAAGCTCGTAAGGCAGGAGGTGATAAAGCGCGACGACGTGGTGGTGGGGATCCTTACGGGCCGGCAAAAGGACGCGATGCTGCCCGTCAAGTATCACCAGGATCCGGCCAACCGCTTTGCGATACCGCCAAAGAGGTAGGGGCCGGTGCGGGCCCGCGTGTGGGCTCAGGGGCCTGTCACGCGCACGAGCATCTCCCACATGACGTACGCGCCCGCGGCAATCCCCGCGGCGCCGACTGCCATCGCCAGCAAAAGAAAGCTTTTTCGCTCGGCCATCTGCCTCTGGCGCCCGCCGCGGCCTATTATCGCTATCGTCGCGGCCGTAACCGGTGCACAAATTCGGGGGGGGGGATGTGCCCGGTCCTCTCTCCAGTGAATGGGATTCCAAATAGCATCACATGTCAATCTCGCTTCAAGCACAAGGGATGCGGTGCAGCATAGATCAGACCGCGCTCTGAGTTTCATGAGCGGCCCGTCTCGTCCGGATGTGCGGCTTTTGTGTCAAGAGCGTGAAAGACGGGGGGCGGGGCCGCCGGAATGACTGCAGATGCGGACACCTTGCCAAAGGACATGCATGCCAGCCGCCACAACCCGCGCCCTGCAAACCACAGTGCGGCCTGGAACGGCCTCACCGCATTCCGAGGTACAGCCGTCCAAGCTCCCGGTGCGCCAGCAGCTCCTCCGGGGTCCCGTCAAAGACGTTCTTGCCGTTTGCCAAAAGGTACACAGAGTCCCCCAACCTCAGTGCACGCCTGACGTTCTGCTCCACCAGAATCACGGAGATGCCAAACTCGTCCCTCAGCTGTCTTATCTTTGAGAGGACCTCCAAGGCGAGCTTGGGCGACAGGCTGGCAGTCGGCTCATCAAACAGCATGACGGTGGGCCTCCTGATGAGCGCCATGCCCATCGCGAGCATCTGCCGCTCCCCGCCGCTGAGCGTCTGCGCCTTTGAATCCTCGTACGTCCTCAGTATGGGGAACGTCTCTAGTATCTCAGGCACCCTCTCTGCGAACTCTCTTGCATCCAGTGTGTACGCGGCCATGACAAGGTTCTCCCTGATCGTGAGGTTGGCAAAGACGTTGTTGACCTGCGGCAGGTATGCTATCTTCTCCCTTGCTATCTCGTGCGGCGTGAGCTCGGTGATCGGTCTGTCATGGAACCTTATCTGCCCCCCGTATATGGTGCACAGCCCGAATATGCTCTTTAGTAACGTGCTCTTGCCGCTCCCATTGGGCCCGACTATGACGGTGATCTCTTGCTCCATTGCCTCAAAGTGCACGTCAAAAAGTATGTGGCTGCTTGCGTAGCCGGAGCTCAGGGTGCTGACCCTGATGATGGGGCTGTCGTCGCCATCCTCCTTGACGGCGCCTCCCCTGTTGGCGCCTGTGCTGATGCCACCGGCAGTCTCGCCCATCCTACTCACCTAGGTACGACTCCACGACCTTTGGATCCTTTGTGACCTCATCCGGGTCGTCCTCCGCGATGATCTTGCCCCTGTTGAGTACAAAGACGCGCTCTGCATACTGCAGTGAGATGTCCAGCCTGTGCTCGATTATCAGAAACGTGATCTTTTGCTCCCTGCAGATCCTCTTGATCCTCTCAAAGATCTCGTGCGCCAGGGTGGGGTTCACCCCTGCGATGGGTTCGTCCATCAGGATCATCTTGGTGTCTGCCATCATGGCCCTGCCGAGCTCTAGCAGCTTCTGCTGCCCTCCGCTGAGGTTCCTGCTCCAGACGACCCCCTGCCCGGTCAGGTTTACCATCTCCATAATCTCCGATGCCTTGTCCGTCGCCCTCTCCTCGTCATGCCTCCATCTTGACCTTGTCGGGGCCGCAAGGAATCCCTCGCCGCGGTTTTCGCCGCTTGACACCAGAAAGTTCTCCTCCGTCGTAAGGTTCCTAAACGGCTGCGGTATCTGCCACGTCCTGACCAGCCCCGTCTTGAAGGTGTCGAACAGCCCCCTCTGCGTGATGTCGGTCCCGTCAAATGTGACGCTGCCCGCGTCCGGCTTCATGAGCCCGGAGATCACGTTTATCAGCGTGGTCTTGCCGCTCCCGTTGGGCCCGATCATCTGGTATATCCTGCCCGCTTCCATCCCCATGTCTATTCCGTCAAGGACGACCATGCCCCCGAATTGTTTTCGGATACCGGAGAGTGACAGGATCATTGCCATCACATCTGGGAGGCCGCTGCATGATTAAGGGTTTCTGCAATGGCCAAGACGTCGCGGGGCCGCCTAGTTGGTAGACTGACCCCTCGGGTGGGAGGTGGGGAGGGGAGCGGGGAAGGGAGGGGGCGGTGGTGACGGGGTTTCCGGGACATGTGCGTGCAAATGGATGCCGCGTCAGACCTTGCGATATGTAGATTAACTCTGAGTTTCCCCCTACCGGAGATGAGCCGATCATTTGCAGCAGGCAAGCCCGCGGGCCACACATGCACCCGAACCGGCGGCGCCGGGAGAGAGGCAGGGCAGCCCGCGTAACGGAGACATGAATTGGCTCTCGACCCAATATTCTCTGATGCAGTCATATTTGCAAGCCTCCTGTCTCTCTTGAGCATAGGCCTGACGCTCACGTACCTCACCACGCGCGTCCCGAACTTTGCGCACGCCTCCTTTGCCACGATCGGCGTCTACATGGCGCTTGTCGCGACCCACGTCTGGGGGGTCACCCCGTACGCCTCGATCCCGGTCGCGTTCGTGGTGTCCGGGCTGGTCGCCGTCTCGTTGTATGTCTTCATACTAAAGCCTCTGATACGGAAGGGAGCCTCGCAGGCGATCCTGATGATCGCCACACTTGCCTTTGACCTGATACTGATCGCGGGTCTGAACATCTTCGCGGACTTTGTGGTACAGACGTTCAGGATCGCATCAAGGGAGTTTACGCTGCGCAGCTACGACGCCGAACTGGCGGGCCTTCCGATGGTAGTCTTCGTGGCGCCCGCCGCCATAGCCGTCCTGTCGCTGACGTTGTATGTAGTGCTGAAGAAGACAAAGTTTGGCATCGCGATGCGGGCCGCCACCGAGAACCAGGACCTCTCAGAGACCGTGGGGATCAACGTAAATCTAATCTACGTCGTCTCCTGGATGCTGGGGGGCGGGCTTGCGGGGGTGGCGGGCGCGCTCATGTCCCTGTGGTTCCAGGGAGATCCGAACCTGGGCCCGCTGATGATCCCAAGCGTCTTTGCCGCTAGCATCGCGGGGGGCTTTCTGAGCATCTACGGTGCGATTGCAGGAGGCTTGCTGCTTGGGCTTACGGAAGTTCTGGGAACCAGGTTTCTCGCCGGCGAGTTTGGCTCCTGGCTCATCGCGTACCGTCCGCTCATCCCGCTTGCGTTCATCGTGGTGACCCTGATGCTGGCGCCCCGGGGGATGGCAGGAATTGACTGGTCGAGGCTGGGAAGGAGAGTGAGGAGGCATGGTTCTGGAGACTGAAGCCATATTCCTCATAGACCTGCTTGCAATATTCGCGGTCTACGTGATCGTCAACCTGAGCCTGAACATGGAGTTCGGGTATACAGGGATCCCGAACTTTGGCAAGGTGCTGGCAGTCGGGGCAGGGGCGTTCGTCGCCGCGTCGGTTCCCGGCAGGATATTCGCAGCCATGGCGGGCATCGAAGGGGACTACGTACTCGACAACCTCGCCATCGTCTCCCAAGTTAACGCATGGCTGGTGGACAACACGGGAATCGGGTTTGCCATCTTCTTCCTGACGCTGGGAGTAGCTGCCGCCGTGGGAGGGGGGCTGGGAATTCTCACGTCATATCCTGCGATACGCATGCGCGGCGACTACCTTGCCATCACGCTGCTGGCGTTTGGCGAGAGCATCCGCATAATCGGCAACAACTTCACCCCGCTCGTGGGCGGGACGCTGGGAGTCCAGCTGCCGGACCCGCTGTCCTTCCTTCCCGACGAGATCCGCTTCTCGGTGGCCACGCTGGGACTGGTTCTCATTGCGGCTGCCGTCTTTGTCTTTAGCGAGAAGATGATCCGCTCGCCGCTTGGAAGGCTACTTCGGGCCGTCCGCGACAACGAGGTCGCTGCGGAGTCCCTAGGAAAGGACACGGCGCGGATCAGGATGAAGGTGATCATGATCTCGGCCGCGCTCGCCGCGGTGGGCGGCGCGCTATACGCATTCTACGTGGGCGGCGCCATTGCGTTTGCATACGACAGGGCGAGCTGGACGTTCTGGCCGTTCCTCATGATTCTGATAGGCGGGCTTGCAAACAACAAGGGGGTCCTGTTCGGCACACTGATCTTCGTCACCGTGCGAAAGCTCATCATCTTCTTCAAGGACTCCTTTGAGGGACTGGTCCCCTTTGACATCATCTGGCTTGATTTTCTGCTACTGGGCGTGATACTGCTGGTGATACTGCTGTACCGCCCGCAGGGGCTGTTTGTGGAAAAGCCTACCGCGACGATTGGGAGAGGGGCGGGACGCGTCAGAAAGGATCGGGGCGGGGCAGGAAGAAGGCTGTTTGACTTTCTCTTCAGGTAGGTCGTGCAGGCCCGGCCCATCCGTATGCGCCATCCCTCCCCCCCCCCCCGCCTAGCGACCTCTGGCAGGAACCACGACTCACCGGCATTCCGGGAGATGCTCGGGGGGATTCCGGACGGCGACGGGTACGTCGTGACGGACGCGTCGTATCCTATCAAAAGGAGGTGCCATATGATCGCGTACAGCAGAAGAGCCGGCTCCCCCCCCCACCCCCCAAGTGCATCTGTTGCAACCTCTCGTCTTATCCCTGCGCGCTCCTTTCCCCGCGAACACATCACGTGGGCGCTGTAGATGGGTTTCGGATTTTGAGGCTGGGCCGACGGAACTGCCCGCCATGATCAGAATTTTCCGGGCTTTCGACGGCTTGACCGCGTCTGCACCCGTTGAAACGTCCGCAACAATCACCAGAATATCGCCGAGTTGGACGCGCCAGATTGTGCCAAGCATTTAAGAACTATGCATCGCAGGTATGATATTGGACTCAAAGAAGGGAGCCGCGATCGGGGTTGGCATAGCCGTGGTAATTGCCGCCGCCGTGGCGGCAGGCATTATGGGTTCGGCGCCCGTGGACGAGGCAGATGATCAGGTAGCTCCGGATGACGAAGGCGTGCCGGAGGCGCCGGCCGTTGAGGAGACGGTAGTGGAAGGAGGAGACGGACTCTCAGGCGACGTTACGATAGGGCTGATCCTGCCGCTCACGGGGGACCTGGCGCACAAGGGTCACGAGAACTGGGAGGGCTCAAAGTTCGGGCTGCAGCAGTTCAACAAGTACCTCGAGGAGAGGGGCGAGCCGTGGCAGCTCAGGATGGTCTCAGAAGACTCTGCGACCAACCCGGTCGTGGCGCTCGAGAAGCTCACCTCGCTCAAGGCAAAGGGGATCGACATCGTGGTCGGCCCCGAGACGAGTTCCAACATACGAAACATCAAGGGCTATGCGGACTCAAACAACATGCTGCTGTTCAGCTGCTGCTCAACTGCGCCTGCGCTCTCGATCGCAGGCGACAGCGTCTACCGCTTGGTTCCAAACGACACGTTTCAGGGCACGGCAATCGCAAAGAAGATACAGCACGACGGCGCCCAGGTTCTGGTCCCGATGTGGAGGGGAGACGCATGGGGCGACGGGCTCACGGAGGCCACGGTAAAGTCCATTGAGGAGCGCGGCCTTGCGGTGGCAGAGGGGGTGAGGTACAACCCCGAGTCCCCCGAGTTCTCCGCGTCCGTGTCGCTACTGGCCGCACAGGTGCAGGAGCTGGCAGAGGACTACGAGACGGATGAGATAGCAGTCGCGATATTTGGCTTTGGCGAGACGGTGAACGTGGTGCAGGCTGCGGCGCAGCACGACATACTTGACGACGTCAGGTGGTACGGCGGAGATTCCAACGTAAAGGAGATCGGGTTCATAGAGGATCCGATAGCATCCGAGTTTGCAGACAAGGTGCAGTTTACCGCCAGCCAGTTCTCGATATCAGAGAACGAGGTTACAGAACAGATCGATGAGCACGTGCTAGAGGCCCTGGGACGTGAGGGATACGCCTACATCAACACGTCCCACGACGTGGTGTGGCTCCTCGGGCTCTCCATACTGGAGGCGCAGAGCACGGACGTGGACGCGGTAAAGGCCGTACTTCCGGAGGTGGCCTCCAAGTACTCGGGCGCCCTTGACTCGGTAGACCTGAATGAGGCCGGGGACCTCAGCGGCGCGGACTATGGGGTCTGGAGTATAATAGACAACGAATGGGTGCTTGCCGACGTGTATGACTTTGAGACTGACTCCATAGTAGACCCGGCCGCCGACGCGTCCGAACTCTCAGGCGACGTTACGATAGGGCTGATCCTGCCGCTCACGGGGGACCTGGCGCACAAGGGTCACGAGAACTGGGAGGGCTCAAAGTTCGGGCTGCAGCAGTTCAACAAGTACCTCGAGGAGAGGGGCGAGCCGTGGCAGCTCAGGATGGTCTCAGAAGACTCTGCGACCAACCCGGTCGTGGCGCTCGAGAAGCTCACCTCGCTCAAGGCAAAGGGGATCGACATCGTGGTCGGCCCCGAGACGAGCGCCAGTATACGAAACGTCAAGGGCTATTCGGACTCAAACAACATGCTGCTGTTCAGCTGCTGCTCCAGCGCGCCAGGACTTGCGATCGCAGGCGACAGCGTCTACCGCTTGGTTCCAAACGACACGCTGCAGGGCACGGCAATCGCAAAGAAGATACAGCATGACGGCGCCCAGGTTCTGGTCCCGATGTGGAGGGGAGACGCATGGGGCGACGGGCTCACGGAGGCCACGGTAAAGTCCATTGAGGAGCGCGGCCTTGCGGTGGCAGAGGGGGTGAGGTACAACCCCGAGTCCCCCGAGTTCTCCGCGTCCGTGTCGCTACTGGCCGCACAGGTGCAGGAGCTGGCAGAGGACTACGAGATGAATGAAATAGCAGTCTCTATATTCGGCTTTGGCGAGACGGTAAACGCGGCCCAGACCGCATCCCAGTACGACATACTCGGTGACGTCAGGTGGTACGGCGGGGCATCCAACGTAAAGGAGATCGGGTTCATAGAGGATCCGATAGCATCCGAGTTTGCAAACAAGGTACGGTATACTTCCAGCCAGTTCTCAATATCGGAAAACGAGATCACCAAAAAGATAGACGCCCACGTGCTAGAGGCCCTGGGACGTGAGGGATACGCCTACATCAACACGTCCCACGACGTGGTGTGGCTCCTCGGGCTCTCCATACTGGAGGCGCAGAGCACGGACGTGGACGCGGTAAAGGCCGTACTTCCGGAGGTAGCCTCCAAGTACTCGGGCGCCCTTGACTCGGTAGACCTGAATGAGGCCGGCGACCTCGGCGCCGCGGATTATAGGATCTGGAGCGTCATAGACAACGAGTGGGTGATTGCCGACGTGTATGACTTTGAGACTGACTCCATAGTGCCCCCGGCCTGACGTTAGCCGCAACCGAATTCTGGCCGTCGTCGCCAAAGCAAGTCCGGAGCAGACAGGGTCACGGGCTGTTTGGCCTCTTCTGTAGCGGTCATCCGATCGGGGGAGCTGTCCGTCCACAGGGACGGGCTGAAGAACGGAGCGGCAGAGGAAGCCATGCGCGGCGATGTCAGACCAAAGATGATCCGTGATAGTGCGGGCGGGGAACCGCCGGACATGAGGTGGCCAAGAAAGATGGCGATTCCGGCGAAGTGAAGAGAAGGGCGGGCGCATAGGCCGGCCGCAGGGGGCCGTCCGTGGGGGGGGAGGGAGAAGCACGGCAAACTGCGCGATGCGCTTCTCCATCGGGCTGCGTGACACGCGTGGTAGATCCGACATGGCAGTCGCGAAGATTGCACGCAAGATGATCCACAACTAGCCGGGGCCCGCCAGAAGATGGTCTCGCGCCTGTACGTGGCCTAGGTCGGGTGGCGCTCCGCGTGTCGCGTCATGACCGCCCCGTGCATCGACGCCATGCCGTGCACGTCGTTTGAGCCGCTGGTGCGCGTCACAACAGCGGGAGCCGGGGCTGGCCGCCGACAAGGGCAGAACCCGCGACGCCCGCGCAATGTCACGCCCCGCCTCCCCCCCCTCCTCCCACCAGAGGAACGATGCAAGGACATGGCCGTTACCACGCGAGTCGTGGCACGAATCTAACCTGAACTTATGCTGTTCGGAAGAGATGAGGCGAGGTGACGCCGTCACGCAACGGCGCCGTCCTGCCGGCTCATTGCAATGCCGCTTCGGTTTTCTGTCACTGTGGCATTGATGCCGCCTCTGCATTTATTATCGCAAGCGCCCCCATGATGGCCTCCTCCAGCCTGACGGTGGCAGTCTGCTGCCCCGGAAAAAAGTCCAGTATGCGGGCGCTGCTCATGGCCCCTACTCCTCCCCCGAGTATCTCGTGGACCCCGCGCTCAGGCGAGCCGAACACGACCAGCAGGTCGGAGCGGTCCCGCAGTATGCGCGACGGCGGCACGTCCGTGCCGCCGCCCTCCTTTCCCCCACCGGCGGGCGCCCCACGCACGGGCCTGCCCTTTCTTGACGTTACTATGACCTGCCCCTCCCACTCCGCGAGCAGTGACTTGAGGGATGCGCGCCCCCTTACCAAATAGCCCCAGTACAAGCCCGCCTGCTTCCTGTCGATCTCCGCGTACGTGGCGTCCGGCCCCGCGTTCTTTATGCGGACAGTCACGCGTCTTCCTGGCGGGGCCCTGCCCGTATACCTGAGGGGCCTGTTTGCCCCCACGTCTATGAATTTTCCTCCGCCCTTGCCCTCCCTTCTTCCCTTCCTTCCTCCCGCGGGGATTACGACGCCTTCGCGCACCTGCCCCGCCTCGAGCCTTCTGGAGGTAGCGTGGCTGGGTATGCGGAGGGGGAGCATCACGCCTGCAAACTTTAGATCGTCAGTGCGTGCAAACAGGTGCCTGCGTAGAAACTGTGGTGTCTCCAGGTACTTCAGGGACGTGATAAGCAGGTCCGCGTCTGACCTGCCGCTGCTGCCGCCCTTGGAGCCGCCCCCCTCGCCATACACGTAGATGGTCTCGACCCCGAATATCGCGCACGCCCTTGCAATCACCGACGCCTTGCGAGTCTTTGCGGACTTTTGGGACTCGTCGGACAGGGACGTCTCTGGAATCGCGACGGATATGTTCAAGCGTGATTACTCGCCGCCACCGCTCTCGGGTGGCTGGTACTTTGACTTTGCGGCCGCGGCGTGCTCCGAGACCGACTCTGCCGCGACATTCTCAAAGGCGGCCGAGGACGTGCTTATGAGGGCCATGCGTATGTGGTCCGTGCCCTCCTTGTCCTCGCTTGCGGCGTAGATGCCGCCTGCGGCCAGTACCGACGCCTCTTCCATGGTCAGGTCGTACGAGTAGTTCTTTTCCAGAAACTCCGTCACCTTGTCGGAGCCCGAGCCTATTGCGACCGCGTCGTACGCGATGTACGTGCCGCTCGGGTCGGTAAGGAAGAGCTGCGGGGTCGAATCTACGACGCCGCCCAGTATGAGCGCGACCCCGAACGGCCGCACGCCCCCGTACTGCGTGTACTGTTGGGACTGGTCTGCAAGGTGCTTTGCAATGGTCTCGACCGTCACGGGCTCGTCGTATATGATACGGTTGCTCTGGGAGAAGAAGCGGGCGTTGTCCACCTGGCTTCTCGCATCAGGTATGTATCCTGCCGCCGCGATCCCCACATGGTCGTCGACTTGGAATATCTTTTGAGCAGACGATGATATCTGGAGTTTCTTTGTCCTCTCCTCTACTGCAATGACGATTCCGTCCTTGCACTTGATCCCGAGCGCGACGGTTCCGCGCCGTACGGTCTCGATGGCATACTCGACCTGGTACAGGCGGCCGTCCGGGGAGAATATCGTTATGGCCCTGTCATAACCCTGCTGTGCCGGAAGCATACACGCGGATTGGAGGATCTCGTCAATTTAAGCCATGGCTTTGGCACGGCGGGAACCGCCTGCGGCGGCGTGTCGCGCAGCTGCTGTTACTGCAGGGAACAGATGCCTGCACGCTCAGCGGATGCTGGACCCTGTCTCCTCCTCCTCCTCTGCTTCTTCTCCACCGCTCACGCCGTCCGGCGCATTCGGCGCACGCCTGCCCTCAACCGGCATTACCTAATGGCGGACTGCCGCTATTCTCCGCGAGCAAGCCGCCAGCTCATCTGTGACGGCTTGGCCGTTATGTTGTTATGCCCATATCTCGTGTGCCTCTCCTCGTGGCGGCGCTTTCTGGCATCCTGCGCAAAGTCCGCGGGAAGGCGCTGGCCGCACAGGGAGCAGATCCACTGCCCCCCTTGCCGCGCGTGCGCCTTTCTGCTGTCTCCCGGCGCGTCGGCCGCTACGTCATCCACTCCGGTCCTCTCCCGTTCTCATCCTGCAGTCACGCGCCGTTGGCCTGCCGGGGCCTCCTGCGGATCTCATGCCGCGGGCGCCCCAACTGGCACAGTACATGTGTACGCGGCAGGTCCGCGGCCTAAAAAAAGATTGCAGCAGGAGTCCGGATGCCGCGAGCCCTCCCTTTCCTCGTCCTTCCTCCCCCACCAAGGTTTAATTCCACACACTGGCCGCGTCCGTTTATGCGGTTTGAAGTGGGCTTCTGCGGCCACCCAAACGTACTCTCGACTCACAAGAAGACGATCGAGATTACGAGGGAGGCGGCGCTGACGCCGCGCGGCGACTGCATAGTGGGCGTCGGTGCCGAGTCGGCGTGCGCCGATCTGCCCGACGAGCTCAAGAGCAGGCTCCGCGATCCCGGCAGGCCGGTGCGCATCGCAATAGAGGTGGGAGGCCTCAGGTTTGAGGCAGAGGGCGTGGGGCACAAAGGCCTCACGCTGACGCACGCGTCCGACATCGTAGTCCGGAAGAGCAGGTTTGTATGCCCGCGCACGCTTGCGGTGGGGTTTGACAAGGCCTCTGACGACGTTCCGCGCGACATGGTGCGCCTGCTCCGTGATTCCGGCGCGCGCGGAGTGTTCTCAATAGAGACATGATGGATTTTATACTTGGACGGCCCCGCCATGCCATGGGCCTCAAGACAAAGATCTTTTTGCTCATACCGCTCGGGGTGTTTGCCTCCGTGATACTTGGATTCGGAATGTACATGACCTTGTGCAAGAACTCCAACATTCCTCTCTCCTGCTAGCACATTATATGGGGCGGGCGCGGCACGCTGTCATGGCGCCTGACGACAGCATACGGCCGCCTCCGGACGCGACAGAGTCCCAAATAGACGAGATCCGGCGCCTGATGGCGCTGATGCCAGCAGACAGCGTGCTGTCGGGGCTGCGGTTTGCCCACAGCAGGTGGGCCGCCAAGGATGCCGGACAGCTAAAGGTGGGCCGCAAGAGCTTGATACGCGAAGAGGTGCATTCCGTGTCGTCTGAGCAGGCCCGCTGGAGGCTTGCAAACTGGAAGACCATGATCGCCGAGTATCGGAGAAAGGGGTACAGCTATCCGAGCATATCCAGAATCAAGAAGCTGCTTGTAGAGAAGGCGGGCGAGCCGGCAAAGTAGGGCGGCCTGCGATCTGTCACTGCATCCTGTTGCGCGCGTGGCTTTGAATGCGCCTGGCGATCACATCGGGATGATCTCTTTCTTTTTGCTCTGCTGCTCGGCGGCGGCACGAGGTGCGGGTTGCTGCTGTTGCGGTGGCGGTGGCGGCGGTGGCGCGGATTGCTGCTGCGAAATGTTGAACTGAGTAGGCTGCTGTTGAGGCGGGGGCCGTATCTGAGATACCTGTTGTTGCCGCGGCGGTTGCTGCTGCTGCTGCTGCGGCTGCGGTGGCAAGATGTTTGGACCTTCCGCCGCATCCATCTCTATGTTCGGAACCGACTGCAGCATGTCACTGGCAGAGGCTGCGGCTGCTGCTGCCACTCCCGCCTTGCCGCTCTGAAACTCCGCCGGAACGTCCGGAAACGCGGTCTGTGCCTTCCCGACCATAACGTTGTGTGCCTCCTCCAGTATGGCGCGGGCCTCCTCGCTGCCCGCTCCCACCTCCACGCCGGTGCACATCGCGCCCATGGACGATCCATCTATCACGTCCCCGAGCATCTCTGAGAGATCGTTCATGGAGGAGCTTGCCTGTGGCATTATGCCGCTTAGGGACGGCGCCAGCCCGCGTATCAACGACATGCACGGGCTTAGCGTGACCACCACGTCGCCGAATTCGGTTACCGTGTCGAGCCTTATCTTTACCTGCTCAAGGGAGAGTTTCGCGCCGTTTACCATCGTGAGCATCTTGCGCACCTGGCCCAGTTCCTGCGCATACGCCCTCGCGTACCGTATCTGGTTCCTGCGCTGCGCGTGCATCACCTTTTGGAATATCGTGTCGTGTATCTTTTGCATCTTGCCGCGGGCCACGTCGAGCTTTGCAATCTGTATGTCGAATTCGCGCTGGGCGCCGGCAATCCTCTTTGTAAGCGGCTCTTCGCTCTTTACCTTGTCAAACATCCTCTTTGAGATGCTCTTGCGGCCTGCATTGTCCCAGGAATCCCTTAGCATTTGATCTGCTTTACAAAATACGTTAAAAGCGTGGCTGTCACCGCGCCTACTGTAACCGTGGTTACACGTACGCGCGGTTAATGGCGTGAGGGGGGAGTGGGTGGAGGAGGAGGAGGAGATACAGCGGCGCCAGCATGCGGCGCGGGACGCGGCCCGGACGGCGTCATCCGAACGTGAACGTGAATATCTCAAAGCCGCCCCCGTTGTCTATCTGCAGCTCAATCTCATGCGTGGAGCTGGACTCGGCGCTTACCACGTTGTACAGGCGCGGCTCGTCAGTCGCGATCAGTCCCGTATCGGGATCGACGTCGTGCCCCGCAATGTCCGGACTGATGGGGGCGCCGTCGACTAGCACCCGTATCACGCCGGCCCCGGCCGTCACGATGTTGACCTCCTTTGCGCTGTACTTTAGCAGCACGCTCCCGTCCTCCCCGTCCGGGAGGCTCATGCCGTCGCGCCCGTTGGTCCACGTCCCGACCATGTAGAACTTGTTGTGCTCCACGCCGTCTGGGCGCTCGTACTCTATCGTCCGGCCCGGATTGAACCCCTCGCTGCTGCCAAGGTTGTTGCGGTTCTGGGCGAAATAGTATCCAAAGTACAGCTCCGGCGTCCTGAATGCCGTGTGCTGGAACTCGTCAATGTCCACGAGCGGCTCGGCCGCGGCGGCCTGCACTCCGAGGGCCGCGGCGCGCTCGGCGAGCAGCTTCTGTATGACGCGCTCCGTCTCCTGGTATCCGCCCTCGCCTATCCTGTCATACCTGACGTACCCCTCGTGGTCGGCCACGTACTTGCGTGGCCAGTACCTGTTCTCAAACGCGTCCCACGTCTCCCAGTCGTTGTCGAGCACAACGGGATACACGATGCCGTGCTTTTCAACTGCCCTTCTGACGTTGTCGACGTCCTTTTCAAACTCGAACTCCGGCGAGTGTACGCCTACTATCAGCAGCCCCTGGTCCGCATACTTTTCGTCCCACGCCGTGATGTACGGCAGGGTCCGCAGGCAGTTTATGCAGCTGTACGTCCATATGTCGTACAGTACGACGCTGTCGCCGATCCTGGACTCCAGCTCCTCGGGCGTGGTGTTCAGATAGTGCGCTATGCCCACCAAGTCGGGCGCCATCTTGAAGCGGGACTTGTCGACTGCCGGGGCGGACTGCTGCGCGTCGGGGTCCCCGCCTGCGGCCACCGTGGGAGCCGGTTCCGAGTCGAGCGCCGTGAACGCGATGCTTGCAACGGCGAGCCCCACTGCAATGACGCCCCCGAGTACTATTGCTGTCCTTACCTCTGGTCTCATTGCATCACCCTAGGAACAGTAGCTCGTTGAGCAGCGGAAAGTTTGCAATCTGCGCAAGCTGGTTTGTGAGGACGAGGACGCCGAGCAGTATGATGAACCCTCCGAGCATCGGGTTGTAGTACTTTAGGTGCCTCGACATTGCGCGTATCATGCGGGTGGCCCTGGAATAGAACACGCCGATCAGTATGAACGGGATCCCAAGCCCCAGCGAGTAGACCAGCAGCAGGTTGAACGCCGCAGACGGCGTGGTTGCGGCAAGCGTAAGTATGGTGCCGAGTATGGGGCCAACGCACGGTGTCCACCCGACTGCAAAGGCGAGCCCGAACACGAACGACATGGGGTATCCGGTCTTTGCCCCCCTCGGGACGAACTTGCGCTCCACGTTGATCTGCCTTATCCAAGTCGAGAGCAGGAGAAACACGCCGAACGAGATTATTATGGCCCCCCCTACCGTGTTGAGTCCCTCGACCAGTTCCCCCGTATACTGCGACAGGACGCTGTTGATGAGCACGCCGAACACGGAGAACACCACGGAAAAGCCCAGAACGAAGAAGACAGAGTTCAGCACGATGCTGGCGCGGTTTATCGATACGGTCTTGGAGGCGCCGGACTGGGATCCGCCGCTGCCGCTCTGCGTGAGATCCGCAATGGTGGTGCCCGATATGTACGCCAGAAACGCAGGGATCATTGGAAGTATGCAGGGGGCCGCAAAGGATCCCATACCCGCAAGGGCCGCTATGGCAAGGTTGAGCTCCGTCATGTGTATAAGAACGGCAAAAATGCATTAAAGAGTTATTCCAGATTCTGTTCCTTCTTGTCAGCCGTCGGCGGCCTTGCCTGCTCTGCGGGTCATACGCGCCCAAGGCGGCGGGCTTTGACAGTCACCAACGGTTGACGAGAAGCAGTCCTTCGACCATTTGCTTTTTATCGGAGATCACGCACGGGGCCCCATGAACAAGAGGTTTGTCATAGTCGGCATAGCACTAGGCGTGGTAATCACCATTGCCGTGATAGTGGGCTCGCCCGCGCTTGGCGGGTTTGACATGATGCGCTGATTCGGCCGCCGCCCCGGCGCGTGGCGCCGCGCAGCGTCATGCCAAAGCTGATTCCAGAGCCTCTCCTACGGCATCTATGTCCTTGTCCTCAAGCCAAGCAGTGGCCGACATTCTGATCCGGGCCTCGCCGCGTGGTACCGTCGGGTATCTGATCGCGGGGGCGTACACGCCGGCCCTGTACAGGCGCTCCGAAACGTCCGCGGCGCGCCGCTCGTCTCCAACCATCACCGGCATGATGTGCGTGTGGGACTCGGTGGGATGTCCTGCCTCTGCAAGCGCCCCGGCCAGTCTCTTTACGTTGCGCGCCAACCTGGCCCTGCGACTGCGCATCACGTCTGACGCGAGCATCCTGCGGTATGCATGCTCTGCAAAGTATGACGGGAGGGCCGACGTGTATATGAACGCCCTCGAACGGTTGACGCACAGGTCTACAACGTCGCTGTCTGATGCCACGTACCCTCCAAACGAGCCGAGTCCCTTGCTGAGGCTGCTTGTATAGACGTGGGGCCCCCGTCCGTCGCGCGGGGAGATCCCCCGATACTCGAGGGTGCCGCCGCCCGTCTCCCCCAGCACAAAGTCGCCGTGGGCGTCGTCTACCATCATGACGGCGCCATGCCTGTCTGCCACGTCCCGCAACGGCCCCAGCGGCGCGACGTCCCCGTCCATGCTGAAGACCCCCTCCGTTATTATGACGACGCGCCCGCGTCCGTCGCCGGCGTGCGCGGAGATCTTGCGCTCCAGGTCGGCCACGTCGTTGTGGGCATATGTGACTGTTCGCGAGCCGCCTGCAAGCTTGCACCCGTCTATTATGCTCGCGTGGTTGAGCTCGTCGCTAAATATGACGCTGCCGGCGGCGGCGCCCTTCTTTGCATCTCCCGCCGCTCCAAGTATCTGTATGGCCCCTATGTTGGCCATGTACCCTGTCGGGTAGGTTAGCGCGGCCTCGTACGACTTTGACTCGGCAAGCGCCTCCTCGAGCATCGCGTGGTGCGCGTCGCCGCCGGAAAGCAGCCGCGAGCTTGCCTGGACCTGCGCCGGTTCCCCAGGCCCGGCATCGTCCGGGCAGGTGCCGGCCCGGGAGCCGCCGCCTGGCGCCGTCCCCTTCCCACTTCCGCGCCCCCCCATCCCGAGGTAGTCGTTTGAGCACAGGTTGATCAGCGCGCGCCCGTCGATTGTAATGTACTGCCCGCGGGTCTTCCCGTGCCGCAGCCGGCGGTACAGTCCTGCCTTTTCTGCCGCCCGGAGTGTCTCTGCTGCAAAAGAGGTGGCCCGTCTTGGCGGCGGCGGCGGCGGCGTGGGTGACGGGGGTGACTGGCGCGCCGCTCCTTTTGTCCCTCCAGGTTCCGGACCGTCCGCGGCCGGCGCGGAGGACAGATTTGATGCCATCTTGCGCCGCTCGTCCCCCTCGGCCGGTCACTGCTGCCTGAGGCCGATCTCCTCGATCATCGCCCTGTCCCTGCCCGCGTCGTTGCCCGGACTGGTCAGGTATCCCCCCGTGATGATGCCGTTGGCGCCCCCGAGCAGCAGCCTCTTTCCGTCATCGTCAAGCGTCTCCTCGCGGCCCCCGGATATCTTTATGATGGAATCCGGCAGGACGAACCGCAGCACCGCAAACACCCTGACAATCTCGGACTCTGGCAGCCGCACCTGAAGCTCAAGCGGGGTGCCCGGGACGGGCACCAGCATGTTTATCGTGACCTCCTCGGGGCGTATGCGCGCAAGCTCCATGACCAGCTCCAGCCTCTGAGCCCGGGTCTCGCCCATCCCGATTATCCCGCCGGTGCAGAGCTCCAGCCCGGCCTCCCTTGCAATCGCCAGGGTGTCGAGCCTGTCCTGGTACGTGTGGGTGGTGCATATCTCGGGGAATTTTGAACGGGAGGTCTCCAGGTTGTGGTTGTACCTGCGCACGCCCAGCTCTTTGAGCGCCTTGGCCTGCTGCGCGGTAAGGAACCCCAGGCTGCACTCGACGGGTATCCCGACCTCTGTGTTTATGCGCCGTATGATGCGGCACACGTCCTCAAAGTCCCTTCTTGAGGGCTGTCGCCACGCAGCCACCAGGCAGTACGAGTCGGCCCCCTCGTCCCTTGCGCGCCTCGCGGACTCTACAATCTCCCCGGCGGGGGGAAGCTCGTACGTGTCTATGCCCGTGTCGAACAGGGCCGACTGGGCGCAGAACGAGCAGTTCTCGCTGCAGGCGTTCTTCTTTATGTTTGCCAGCTGCTCCACGTCCACGGACCTGCCGCCAAGGTCGCGCGTTATCTCGTTTGCGGCATCGGCGAGGTCTCCGAGCGCCGAGTCCGGCACGTTGAACAGGGCGGCGGCCGACTCGGAGGATATCCCCATCCCCGCAAAGATATCTTCAAGGCAGGATGATACAAGGGCGCGTGGGTCGCCTGCCTGCCCGTTGCCGTCTGATTCGCCAAAGCGCCGCGTCATGGTTTACGCCTTGAGATCATTCAAAACCTCTTATAATGCATTGGGGGAGGGGGGGCGCCCCCACGGCGCGCCGTCCCCGTCCCTTCCCCCCGCCCCATACCCAGGCGCGCGGTTCGGACTCATCCGAGCTCCGATCATGAGCCGGTTGCACCTCCGGCCGTCACGTACACAGCAGGAAGGAGGGAGCCGCGTCCCCGATGGTCTTTGCCGTCCTTTCCACCAGCATGTCGATCTCCGACGCGGTTATTGCAAGCGGAGGCACCAGCATTACGACGTTCCCAAGCGTGCGCAGATACACGCCGTTTCTTCTGCCCGCCTCGTATATGATGCGGTTAATCGACGCCGCTGGACGCGCCGGATCGGCGGCGCTGCCCCTGCCGGCGGCCAGCTCGATTCCAGCCAACAGTCCCCTGCACCTGATCTCGCCGACGGCCTCCACGCCCGACAGGTGCTCGGCAATCCGGTCTGCCAGTACCTTTGAGGCCTTTGACACGTGGGATACCATGTCGTATTTCTTGTACATCGAAAGGTTCTTGTTTGCCGCCGCCGCCGCAATCGGGTTTCCCGCAAACGTGTGGCCGTGGAACAGGTGACGCTGCTCGTCGTACGCGCCGAGAAACGATTCGTACACCCTTCTTGTGGCCAGGGTGGCCGCAAGCGGGAGGTACCCCCCCGTCAGCATCTTTCCGTACGCTACGATGTCCGGCTTTGAGCGCTCGGCCGAGTACACGCACATGGGCCCCAGCCTGCCAAATCCCGTGGCTACCTCGTCGACGATCAGCAGTATGTCGTTCTCCCTGCAGATGCCGCTGACCTCTTCTTGGAACGACGGCTCGAAGATCCGGGCGCCGCCGGCCATCTGGGCCCCGCTCTCCATTATCACGGCGGCAACCTCGCCCCTTCGGGCCGACAGGGTGTCGGATATGCCCTCGATGCACCGCTGCAGCGCATCTGGCGCCGGCGCCGTTGCCGCCGCCGCGCCGTTGCCGCCGCCGCCGCAGCTCACGCCGCCCTGCACCGGAACCGGCAGCTCTATTGCGTCAAACATGTGCTGCCTGTACCTGTCAAAGAACTCCGGCACGTGCCCCGCCGACATGGCCCCGAACGTGTCGCCGTGGTATCCGCGCTCAAGAGACGCGATCGCAGTGCGCCCCGCATCCCCCTCGTTTGTCCAGTACTGGAACGCCACCTTTACCGCGGTCTCCACTGCCGACGAGCCGTTCTCAGAGTACAGCACGCGGTGCATTCCCGGCGACATGCCCACCAGGCCGCGGGCCAGTTTTTCTGCCGGCTCGTGGGTCAGGTTGAACAGGGGCGAGTGCTGCAGTTTTTCAGCCTGCCTCGCAATGGCGCGCACCATCTCCCCGTTGGAGTGCCCCCACACGTTGCACCACATGGAGGCGACCCCGTCCATCATCCTGAAGCCCTTTGAGTCCGTAAGCCAGACCCCGTCGCCCCGGGATATCGAGTCAAACACGTCCCACTCGGACATCTGCGTGTTTGGATGCCACACGTTTGATGCCCCCGGCCTCATGATGGATGGGCAGGCTCCCTCTTCCAATATAAACAGAATTCTGCGCTGCTGCTGCTGCTGCCGTTACAATAGCAGTCGGGCGTGCCAGATACGGACGGGGGCAGGGCGCGCACGCCGCGCCAAGGCCGGTTTGCATGCCCGTAAAGCCCGGACGTGGCTCTCCCCCAATTGGACGGCGCCGCGGCTTTGGTGAGAAAAGTTTGGCAGCACGAAGCCTACCGATTGAGTCATTAATCAGCACGCACCCATGGTGACAGCGATATGGAGTCTGTATTTGTGACCGGCACCGACACGGGCATCGGCAAGACGTATGTTGCGGCAGGCATTGCGGCGGCCCTGCGCCGCCGGGGGGCCTCAGTCGGCGTCATGAAACCGTTTGCCGCAGGCGCTCCGGGGGGTGCCGCCGCCGGGGGGCACAAGTTCGGACCCGACAACGGCGTCGACGGCGACGCGGCCATACTCGGCGACGCGGCAGGCTCCGTCGGCGATCCTCCCCACCTGGTCTGCCCGCACAGGTACTTGATGGCCGCCTCCCCATACACCGCGTGGATGCGCGGGGGCGAACCCAAGCCCGACATCAACCGCGTCCTTGAGTGCTACGAGGAGATAGAGGGAATGCACGACGTGGTGGTGGTCGAGGGCATAGGGGGCGTGATGACTCCGATACTGCGCAGCTACTCGGTGGCAGACCTGATTGCCGACATGGGGATACCCGCGGTGGTGGTCTGCTCCGACGTGCTGGGGACCGTAAACCACACCATAATGACGGTCGACGCATGCCGCCGCTCTAACGTTACGGTGCGCGGGATTGTGATCAACGGGGGCGCGGGGCGCCCGGACTCCGACAGGTATGACAGGCACGTGCTTGAGCAGGACCTGGAGGAGCTGTGCGGCTTTAACATCCTAGGGTTTGTCCCCCCGATGCCGGGGACCGCGGCGGGGGCGGCGGGGGCGGCGGGGGCAAGGCAGACCACGTCCCAGGCGATAGGAAGGCTGCTTGACGTGTCGCAGATTGCCGGGACATAGTCGTCAAGCCCCGAGTATGCGGAGCCTCCTTGAGCCGGCCCCCTCCGTGCTCGTGCAGTCAAGAAACTCCCGAATCTCTGCAAAGATGCGCGCAAAGCTGCCGCCGTCCCTTGTCACGACAAAGCTCCTTGCGCCGTACGGGCCGTCCTTCTCGGCCTCCTCGGGGAGCACCAGCCATACGTTGCCCGGCACCGGTTGCACCATCAGGGCCCCCCGCAGCGCGCCGCGTATTGCCGCGGCGTCCGCGGTCTTTGGCACGCATATCACGAGCGCCCTCCCCGGATCCTCCGCAAGCGTCTTCGCGTCGGGTATCACAATGTCGAGATCCACACCGCCGTGGCGTATGTTCCTCTGGCTCCTTACGAGCATCCGGGTCAGCACATAGTGCATGATGCCGGTTGCAAGCACCCCCGATGCCATGCCGGGGGACTCGAAGAGTTCTGCAACGCTGCCGTGGCATGCGCGCACCATGTTCTGCGCGGCCGCGTCGGCCCTGCCTGCCGCCACCAGCCGCGGCACGGCATCCGACTTTTGTATGTGATCAAACAGGACGGCCTTTGCGCGGTCTGCAGCCTCGTCGCCTGCGGCCCGCAAGACTTCGTCCCCTTTTATGCCACCATCGCCGCCGTCGCAGGCCTCGTGATCGTCCCCGCGTCCAGGCATTGCGGCAGCCGTCACCCGTTGTACCTGTAGTGGCGCTCGCCGCTTGACTCCTTGTCCGTGTTTATTCCCACCAGGACGAACTCCCCCCTGCCGTCTGCCAGGGACTCCTCCGGACGCAGCTGGTTCTCGTGCAGCTGCACGTACTCGTCCCACGTGAGCTTGCGGCGGCTGCCAATCTCGGACTCCAGGTCCATCTCCTTTACGATCTCCTCGTATCCGCGCTGCACCACGCCGCTGAACACCATGGCGCTGCTTCCGCTCCCGTACGAGCCGAACCCGATGCGCCTGCCCTCCAGATCAACGCCCTTCTTGTACTCGAACTCCAGGCAGCTGCGGAACCCCAGGTACAGCGACGCCGTGTACAGGTTGCCTATCATTCTGGACGCGACCAGGGAGCTTGCGAGCTTTGACTCGTAGACCTCCCGGTACTGCGCAGTCTCGGTGAACCGCCTCGTAAACTCCTTGTCCCTCTGCATAAAGTCCCTGTCGGCCAGCACCGACTCTATCGTGCCGCGCGGATCCTTCGGTATGGGCTCCTCCAGGCCTATGTCCCGCAGCACCTCCCTCCACCTGGGCAGGTGGCGCCACTCGTGCCGCACCAGGTACGCGAGCGCCTTTTTGCCCATCTTGCTGTACGGCAGGTGCATGTTGATGTAGTCCATGTGGTCCAGTATGGTGCCTTCGGGGCCCACATCAATCAGCCCCGCGGTCCGGACCTTTTTCTTGTACGTCTCGAGCGCCTTTTTCACCTGCATCATGTACAGCATGTTGGAGTACTCGCCGTGGACGATTGGCGTCTCCTTGCCAAACGGCCTGTAAAAGTCGTACTCGTCCTTTATCGACGTGGCCGTGACGCGCGGGTCAAAGGAGAGCAGCCTGGGCTCGTCGGAGAGCAGCATTACCACCGCCCCCGCCCCCTGGGTCATCTCGCCGCCGGACTCTAGGTCATACTTTGCAATGTCCGACACCACCACCATGGCGTACTGGTCCTCGGACTCGCCTGCGCGTATCCAGTTCGTGTTGTCGTACAGCGCGTATGAGCCGCTCACGCACGCAAACTTTGTCTCGACGCCGCCGCAGTGCTCAAAGGTGCCGGGCCCGTACACCTGCTCCAGCATGCCCACCACGTACGAGTTCATGGCCTTCGACTCGTCAAACGACGACTCCGTGGAGACGTACAGCCTGCCGATGTCCGACGGTGAGAGGTTGTTCCTCTGCATTATCTTGAGGCACGCGTTTGCCGCGAGGCATGCTGGATCCTGGTCCGCGTCGACCATCGCCATCTGCGAGACGCCCAGTCCCTTCTCCAGCTTTACGGGGTCAAGTCCGCGCGCCGATGCAAAGTCCGACGCGTCCAGGTACAGCCTCGGAATGTATATTGCAATGTCATCTATGCCCGCTGCCATGCGCCTGATTCGTTCGGATTTACTAATAAGGCTTTGCGGTTTGCCCGCGCGGTGTTCGGGTGCGGCGTGGAATACCGCATATAATTACCGTATTATTGGCGCGGGGTTTGTCTTTGTTTGTTTATTTTTGCGCGTGCCAAACATGCGTTGCACAAAGGGGTTGTACGGCGCGTTGGCCGCAGCCGATCGGCGGCGCGGAGGGCCGCGGCACCTGCCTGCGGCATCCTGCGGCGTGCGCCTTTTTCCCATCCGCGAAAGTCGAAGGGGGTGCGCGAATGGCGCGGGTTTTTTGCGGCAGCAAGTGGTGTTTGGCCGACGGAGGCCGCGCCTACTGCAGGCCCGCGCCCGCAAGCTTGGCGTCAAACACGCCTGCAAAGAATTCGTACGGCTGCGCCCCCACCACCCGGCTGGCCTCGCCGTCGGGCCCTATCACAAAGAACGACGGGGTGGCGGAGAGCCCGAGCGCCTTTGCGTCCCGGTTGCTTGCGAGTATGGCCGCGGAGTACGGCCTGTCCTGCATGCACTGCGCCCACTCGCCAAGGTCCAGCCCCGGCATCTCTGATGCAAATCCCTCGAGATTCTCATAGGACGCCCACCCGTTGTTCTCCCCCGTCCAGTTCTCGTACAGGACGTCGTGGTACTCCCAGAACAGTCCCTGGCCCCCGGCGCAGTGGGCCCCGTGCGAGGCCTCCACCGAGTCGGGCCCTATGATGTGGTAGTCCTTGAATATGATACGCACCTTGCCCGTATCCACATAGTCCTCCAGTATTCTGCCCTCCGTCTCGTGGAAGAAGACGTTGCAAAAGTGACACTGGTAGTCCCCGAACTCGACGAGCGTTATCGGGGCAGACGCGCTTCCCAGTATGGGCGAGCCGTTCTCAAGAAGCATTGATGCGGCGTTTGGTGTTTCATCCTGCTGTTGCTGCTGCATCACCCTGTCCGCGTCAGACGGAATCATGACGAGTACGTTGTCGTCCCCGCCGCCGTCCTCCACCACCCCCTGCAGGGCCAAAAACACCGCCACCGTAACTGCGGCCGTTATGCCCGCGCCGATTCCGATTGACGGTCCGTGAATCAACAACCAAGGGCGCGGCGCGCGGTAAATTTAGACGTTGACTCCGTACCGGGGCCGCGAATGCGGCGGAGTCTGCAGACAATGCCCGGCCCCGGTACGGGCGCGCCCGGACGGGTCTGTCTGCACTTATGGCCGGCCATCCGCAGTTGAGCCCCCGCTGAAGTCCTGCAAAGTCCAAGCGAGGGTGTCAACTCAGAGGTGGACTGCCGCGCCAACTGCCGCTAGCATTCGCCCCTCAGCGCCCACGCGACACCACGAACTAGGCTGACGCGCAAAACCTCCCGGCTATGAATGCGTGTCCGTTTGCCAGCAACAGATTGTTGAGCGGCACGGTGACAGGATTCGAGCCATATCAGGAAGGTCACAGGTCCCCATAAAGTTGGATTGCCATCTTTATTCGAGAGTATCCCGTATCGGACTTGGTAGGATGCTCGATCTCATTCCAGCGGATTTTTGACTTGCGGCGAACCGCCAGCCTTTTCAGATCCTCAACGTCCGCGTCGCGTCCTGCCCTGAACTTTGAAACGATCAGCCCCTCCAAAGAGATGGCCTTGACTGTGGTTCCATTCTTGTCCGCGGGAATTGCTGCCGCCGTTTCTACTATGTACTCCAGTGGAATGCAGTTCAGGTCCCGCTCATGGTAGACGTCAATTTTGAATCCCCCCGGCGTGTATTTCTTGTTTTTTAGGATTCGACTTTGTATCCCTTCTCCGAAAACTCCGCGTCGGTTATCCGTTCGATGACGACAAAATCAATACCCATCGATTGCCGTTGCCCATCGGCATGCAGCATGACTGCGACTGTCCCTACGAACGTCGCGCTCTCAAAATCCCTTGAAATACGTACGGCCTATCTAATGATCGGATTCATTTGGCAACAAGTCCTCGCGAACTTTTGATATGACGTCCCCCGTAAATCTGACCTCGGTTTCTACCTCATCCCCGTGGGTCAGCATGATTGCAGCCGCGTCCATAAAGCTCCGCCCCCCGTTTGCCACGCAGTCAAGAAAGACCCTCTCGATCAAGTTTTCAAAGGAGCCGATCTTCGGAAGCAGCACCACGCGTCCCTTTTTTCCCTCCCGGAACCCGTGTCTTTTCAGGAGCCCGGAGACGTCCTCGACGCTGTCAACGTAGGCATGCAGGACAAGTGGGGTCTGAAACCCCGTCAGTGCGTAAGCCCCGTGGTCGAGCGTTATGATCGAGTCGGACGGAAGGTGTTTTTTTGCAAAATTGACGTCAGTCGGCGCGTAATGCCTCCCAAATCTTCTGGCTTTTTTGAGTGACAACAATGAGTGGATTATGCGCTGCAAAACAACGTATGGCTGGGATACGACCTCCCTTTTTATCGTGGCTTTGCCGCGCTTGTAATCGGCCAGCCCCAGCTCTTCCAAGCGGGCCATCCTTTTTCTGATGGTGCTCTCCGACAAGCCGGTGGCGCCTTTCATGTCATTCAGGTCATAAACCGGACTGGGGGGCAGCATTTGCGCAAACCCGATCGAGCTCATTGCTTTTTCAAGCATTGACGTGCATTCGCCCATACTCATGTGATAATTATGATGTGCAGCATATTTATAGTTCTGGTAAACTTAACTTTTTATATATATACTAGCACATGAAACCGGTTGCCAAAATCAAGCAACAGTATGCCGCCTGCGGCACGGCGAGGTCCTCCGGGACGTCCCTTGGGCAGGGCCGCTACTGCCTGACGCGCTTGGTGATGGTGTCGGACATCTTGGACATGTCTTCGACCGAGTGGCCCTGTTCGAGCACCGCGCGTGCGGTCCCGCGGCCCGTATGTACTGTCCCATGTCCTCGTGCCTGCTTTACAACGCATGGACGACGGCCGCCGCCCTGCCGGCCGCGGCATGCCGCACGCCGAACATGCGCGGCAAGGCCCTGAAATGGACGTTCGCAACGGCGCTTGACAGGCTCTTGCTTGCTCCCGCGCTCAAGACCGAGCCACCACCGGAGCTGTCCTGGGCCTGTTTGTTGCGCTTTTGCGCTAGTTGCCCATGATCAAAACTGTATATTGCCCACAGTCCTGTACAGCGCATGAGCTGCGGGGCCGGCGCTTTTCTGCGCGGACGTGTGGTCGGAACGTGTCGCCGTCGCCATGTCGCGCTGCTTGCTGCCTCCCTTGCAATAGTTGTAGCGGCCACGTCGCATGCCGGCGCCGCGTCGGCTTATGATGGCGATTATTATTACAATTATGGGTCGGATCAGAACGACGCGCCTGCCGACGACGTGCCCCGACAGCTGGTGATGCTGTCAGGGGAGCTTGCCACGTACGTTGACGCAAACGGCGTCTACACCATAACGGGCAACGTAAAGAACGGATACCCGTGGGATGCAAGGCCGCTGCTGTTCCTGCACGTCTCAGACGGGCCCCGCTCGTACGAGGTGGAGGTGCCGTACGGCGCGATACCGTCCGGAGGGGAGCTCCCGTTCAAGGTAAAGGTGCCCGGCGCGTCGCCGCACGCCGGGCTGGCCGGATACGACATGGAGTCCGCAGCCGGCGTCGCGCGTACGGCTACGCTTGACGTGCTGTACGACCACACCCTGGTGGTGCACCCCGGCGGGCACCTGTCCGGACTTGCGGTGAACTCCGGCAGCAGTACGCTGGAGGACCCGGTGCTGTGGGCCGTCGTCCACGGCGACGCCTCGGTGCTTGACGCGGCCCGCAGCGAGCCCCTCGGGCCAGTCGCGCCGGGGCAGATCGTCCCGTTTGAGATGCACGCGGACCCCTCGATCTCCGGCGTCTCGTACTATAGCTGCTTTGCCCCCTCCTCGGACTCCGTGCACCCCCTGACGGCGCAGCGCGGCGACCAAAAGTACCTGATGCGGTACGAGTCAGGGGCCTGGCTTTACAGGCCCGTCTTTGCAGAGGACGGCCTCAGCGTCGAGATACAGAGCACCAACAGCTACCCCTTTGAGACGTTTGCAACGGTGGAGATACCGCCCGTCACGCGCGGCGAGTCGTTTGAGGTGTACAGGAACGGCGAGTCCATCAACCACACGCAGCGCGTAGACGACATGGGGCTGTGGCACGTCTCCTTTGACGTGCGCGGCCACTCCCAGGACGTCTTTACGATACGCGGCTTTGAGCGGGGCGAGACGCTGCCTGCCCTGCTGGCCGACTACATACGGCAGGACATGTGGGCGTGGGCGGCCGGAGCTGCCCCGGACAGCGCGGTGTACACCTCGCTGCTGCTGCTCTCCGAGCACTCGCTGCTGCCAGAACCCCTGCCCCCGGACGAGCAGGCGGGGCCGTCCATACCGGACTGGGTTGCAACCCTTCTCACGTGGTGGGAGTTCGGCGAGGTCAGCGACGACGACGCCATGGCGGCCCTGTCGCACCTGATCGAGGCCGGGCTGATCAGGCCCGGCTGATGACCTGCGCGAGTCCCCCGTCCGGGATTCCCTGCGAGGCACTGCCGTCCCAGGGCGCATGCGCATCTGGGCGCGTGCAAACAGACTAAATATCCCACGCCCCGGTTCATCGGCATGAAACGGGTCTTTGTAAACGGGTACGGCTCGATAGGGAGCAGGCTGGCGTCGTTCCTGCTAGACGACCCGGAACTGGAGGTCACCGGGGTGGGCAAGCAGTCTCCGGACTCCAAGGTGGCAGAGGCCGCCTCGAAGGGAATCGACGTGTACGTGCCCGAATCCAAGCTGCCGGACTTTGAGGGGTACGGCGGCGTGAAGGGCACCATAAAATCGGCCCTTGCAAAGTCCGACATCGTGATAGACGCGTCGCCGGGCGGGTGCGGGTACGCAAACAAGACGCACCTCTACGAGCCGGGCGGCATACCTGCAATATACCAGGGCGGCGAGTCGGTAGAGGGGCCCGAGGCCGTGTCGGACCTGCTGTTCAACTCCCGGACCAATTACGACAGGGCGATAAACGCGAAACACGTCATGCAGGGGAGCTGCAACGTGACCGGGATGGGGCGCATGCTGGTGCCCCTGCACAACGCGTACGGGGACGGCATAAGCCGCGTCGACGTGACGCTGATCCGGAGGTGGGCCGACATCGAGCAGGCCGACAAAGAGGTTCCCGACACGATAGAGATGACCGAGGCGCCGCACCACGGCCGCGACGTCATGGCAACGTTTGGGGCAGGCAGCGGCAGCGGCGACACCGGAAAGGCCGCCCCGCCGCCCCCGTCCCAGCTGCACGTCAGGGCCGTAAAGGTGCCCACGCGGCAGATGCACCTGCACGTAATGGACGTGCGCTTCTCCCGCGAGGCGGCCGAGTCGGGCTCCGTGCCGGGCGCTGCAGAGCTGCACGGGCTTCTGGGGCGGGAGCCCGGGATCGCCATACTGCACGGGGCGAAGGGCACGGCCGAGATACGCGAGTGCGCGAGGAGGATGGGATTCAGCTTTGTCGATACAAACCTCGTGCACGTGCACGCGAACATGACTGAGGTGCACGGCGACACCATACAGATGATGTACTCGGACGACCAGACCGGCATCGTGATCCCGGAGAACCACATGCTGCTGCAGGCCATGGCCATGGGCCGGCCCTACGAGGAGGCCGCGGCCCACACGGAGAGGGTGTTCCACATGGCAGAAAAGAAGCGCATCCTGCAGGAGACGTTTGCATAGGCCGGCGCGCATAGGGTACGGGCGCGCGTCATGCGCCTCCGCCGCTGCCGCTTCTTGACGCGGCGCCGCCTGCCGCCGCCTTTGCAGTCCTCTCTATCCGGACCTTTTGCGGGACGTTCCTCGAGGTCTTCTCGACTATGATGCGCAGCCCCCCCACCTCCACCTTGTCGCCGGCCTGCGGTATGTCCTGCAGCTTCTCGTGCAGCAGCCCGCTGAGCGACGCATAGTCGTCGCCCATCGGGACGCTTGCCCCGAGCGCCTCGTTCACCGCGTCGATCTCGATGTCCCCGTCCGCGATTATGGTGTCCGCGTCGACGCGCGTGTACTTTGCGCGCCGCGCGGCGTCCGTCTCGTCCTCTATCTCGCCGACGATCTCCTCCAGCAGGTCCTCGAGCGTCACCAGCCCCTCCACGCCGCCGTGCTCGTCCACCACTATGGCCATGTGCGTCTGCCGCCCCTGCATCTCGCGCAAAAGGGCGCTTATCCTCTTCTCCTGCGACGCGAACACGGCCTCGCGCGATATCTTGTCGAGCCGTGTCATCTTGTTGTCGCGCTCCAGCTCCCTGAGCACATCCCTGACGTGGATGAAGCCCACGATGTCGTCCGCGGAGTCGCCGTATATCGGTATCCGGGAGTGTCCGCTGCGGTTGATCTCCGGGAGCGCCTCGAAGAGCATCATCCTCGCGTTTAGCGCGAACATCTTCGTGCGCGGCGTCATCACGGCGCGTATCACGGTGTCGTCAAAGTTCAGGGCCCCGTGGAGCATGTCGACCTCCTCCTTTTCCAGGGCCTTCTCCTTGCGGCCCTGCTCTATCACGCCCCGTATCTCCTCCTCGGTTATGGGGGGAGGGGAGTAGCTGCTGCCCGTCAGGCGCACCACGCGCTTCGTTATCATCTCAAAGAACTTTACCACGGGGTACAGCGCGTAGCTGAACCCGAGCAGGACGGGCGCGTACCTGAGCGCTATCTTTGCCGCGTTCGCGTTGCAGTACGTCTTTGGCGTGATCTCGCCGAATATCAGTATGAGGAAGGTCATCACCCCGATTGCGATCCCGAGCCCCTCGTTTCCAAACAGCCTGATTGCGACGCTGGTGGCAAGGGCCGAGGCCCCCACGTTGACCAGGTTGTTTCCAAGGTTGACGCTTGACATCATCCATCCCGGGTTGGACTTTAGTCGGTGAAGCGCCCTTGAGCCCTTCTTGCCCTCCGAGAGCATCTGTTCCACGGCGGACATGCGGACGCCCACCAGGGCCACCTCGAGCCCGCTGAAGAACCCGGACAGTCCCAAGAGCGCCGCGAGCGCGGCGGCCTCGACCCAGATGTCTACCATGCGGCGGCGCCTCCCCGGACTGCCGCGGATCCCGCCGCAGTGCGCTTCTGCGGCGACGCGCGCATGCCGCATGAAGCGGCGCGGAGCAAGGCCCGTGCTGCGGCTCTGTGAATCATGACGTAGGTGTCAGGGGTAACTATGGCGGCGTCCATCTATTGCTCCAACACCGTCGTACCTGCTGCCGCCGCCCCAGATGTCGCCGCACCCGTACCTGACACGCCCTTATCACCTTTCATAACTGTCACAACAATCTATCCCGTCCGGACATGCCGGTATCACGCGCGGCCGCGGCGCCTGCGCGCGCACGCGTCATTCTGTATGGTGTCCCGTGTCTCTGACATACGCTAGACGTCGGAAGGCTACAAGTTAGTCTGCTGCCAGTGCGTTGCGCTGCGTGCGGCATTCCCAAGATCACCTTGTAACGGGATCGGATTCATATATTGATTGCGCTACGGCGGGGGTCGATGCCGGATTCAAATCCACAGGCACAGGCCTTCCTTTCAAGAATGAATTTGCAGGCGCTGCCCGGCAACCTTGGGTAAAGTTCGCAAGTAGGCGCAGGCAGCATTTCAAGGCTCCAAGGCCTTTACGCGCATGCAAGGCCCGCCGATCATGCTTCTTTTTCCCCATCCGGCAGCAGCAGCAGCCACAGCAGCAGCAGCCACAGCCGCAGCACAGACGGAAGCCCCGCCGCCGCAAATAGCTAATATCTCTCACGACAGGGTTAACCACTCTGCAAAAGGGTTTAAAAGAGGCGGAAATTTCACGCCCCAAGCATGGGTGCAAGAAAGAGACACTCGCCGCGGCGCGGAAGCCTGGCATACTCGCCGCGCGCAAGGGCCAAGAGCATGGAGGCCCGCATAAGGGCGTGGCCCGAGGTTGACGAGGCACAGGAGCCCCGCATACTTGCGCACTGCGGCTTCAAGGCCGGCTGCGTGCAGATAGTGAGCATCGACGACAGGGAGAAGGTGCCCAACGCCGGCAAGCAGCTTGTGAGCCTGGGAACCGTCCTTGCGACCCCGCCGGTGCTGATACTGGGCATTCGCGGCTATGCAAGGGACGCCGCGCGCGGGTTGTACGCGGCATTCGACGTGTACGCGGAGGACATGCCGCGCGAGATGGCAAAGGTGATCAAGCTGAAGAACGGGGACGAGAACGCCCTCAAGAATGCAGAGGCGTCACTCGGCCGCATAAGCGAGCTGTACGCGATACTGGCAGTCTCGCCGAGGCAGGCGGGGCTGGAGCAGAAGAACCCGTACATATTTGAGGGCATGGTGGGCGGCGGCACCATCGCGCAGCAGTTTGAGTACTTGAGCGGGATGCTCGGCAAGCAGGTCAGCATATCGGACACGTTTGAGGCCGGCTCCAGCGTTGACGTGGCGGCCATCACAAAGGGCAAGGGATGGCAGGGCGTCCTGAAGCGGTGGAACGTAAAGAAGAAGCAGCACAAGTCAAGGAAGACCGTGCGCGAGGTCGGATCGCTTGGGCCCATATCGCCGCAGAGCGTCATGTATACTGTTCCGAGGGCCGGACAGTTCGGCTTCCACCAGAGGACCGAATACAACAAGAGGATAATGATAGTGGGCGACGCGACGGCAGAGGAGGAGCAGAGGCGGCAGGAGATGGAGGCGCAGTCCGCCGCCGCTGCCACGGGCTCGAAGAAGTCCGAGGGCGCAAAAAGGCGCAGAGGCGCCGGCTCCCAATCCGCGCAGCATCTGCAGCAGCAGAACAGGGGCATCAACCCGGCCGGGGGCTACAAACACTTT
This sequence comes from Candidatus Nitrosopumilus sp., assembly GCA_965207075.1. Taxonomy (GTDB): domain Archaea; phylum Thermoproteota; class Nitrososphaeria; order Nitrososphaerales; family Nitrosopumilaceae; genus Nitrosopumilus. The sequence goes on from CBDBLO010000002.1 coordinate 1,397,440, forward strand.
GGACTGGTAAAGGGCGAGTACGTAATCCTAAAGGGCTCGGTTCCCGGAACGTACAGGAGGCTTGTCAAGCTGCGAAGCCAGGTCAGAAACAAGCCCGCCAAGGTCTCAAAGCCGAACATACTGGAGGTCGTGGTATAGTGGCCCAGAACAGTACAGACGCGGCAGCTGCAGTAGTAGTCTCCGTGATCCCGGCCAGCGGCGAGGTGCCTGCCGCAGGCAGCGATAATGGTTCATCCGGCCACGCGCTGCCGCTGCCGCCGATATTTCAGACGCCGTTCAGGCCCGACCTGATACACAAGGCGTTCGTGCACCTGTCCTCGCACTCCTTCCAGCCGCAGGGAAGGCACCCCACGGCGGGCATGGACGTGGTGGCCGACACCAACGATCCGCCGACCGGGAGGGGCATTGCGCGCATTGCAAGGGCCCGCGGGGGCGGCGGGAGGCGCCGCGGCGAGGGCGCGGAGGTCGCGTCGACCAGGGGAGGAAGGCAGGCCCACCCGCCGGCTGCAGAAAAGGCCATCTACAAGAAACTCAACAAGAAGGAGGGCAGGCTGGCGTTCTGCTCCGCGGTCGCGGCTACGGCGTCCAGGAGGATTGTCGAGTCGAGGGGGCACAGGGTCGCCGGGTACGCGGACGGGATGAAGGGGGGATTTCCAATCGTAATAGAGGACGACATAGGGCAGCATGCAACGGCCCGCGAGGCGCTGGCGCTCGTCGAAAAGCTCGGGCTCGCCGACGACGTGGAGCGGCTCAGGGGCCGCAAGGCCCGCTCCGGGCGCCCCTCGCTCAGGGGCCGCTCGAAGAAGGTAGGCAAGAGCGTGCTGTTTGTGGTGGCCGGCGACGGCAACGTCCCGCTGAAGAGCGCCGTGGGGGCCCTTCCGGGGGTCGAGGCGCGCGGGGTCTCCGAGCTGAGCGTGCTTGACTTGGCGCCTGGCTCGGATCCGATAAGGCTCACGGTGTTTACGAGGTCCGCAGTAGAGCAGCTCGGGGGCATAAGATCCGCACATCTGGACGTGATGGGCATGATGCCGGGTGGCGGTAACACAAAGGGCAGGCGGTCGGATCAGCACCTGCAGGACGACATGCATACAGACGCCGGCGATGAGCCCGCAGGGGACGACGAACCGAGGGAGGCGGAACTGAAATGAGCAGCGGCAACGGCAAGGCAAGGGAGATGGACGCCGACACCGCCGCGCGCATCATGATCAGGCCCTACGTGACGGAACGCACCTTTGAGATGGTAGAGTCGGAGGCGAAGATCTGCTTTATCGTTAGCCGCACGGCGACAAAGCACGAGATTGCAGACGCCATAAAGGTGCTGTACGGAAAGACGGCGCGCGGCGTCAACACGGCCCGGACCATATACGGCAAGAAGGCGTTCGTGCAGTTTGAGAGCGCGGAGATGGCAAGGGATCTTGCGACGGACATTGGAATGCTGTGAGTGAGAGTGGCAGGGGTGATGACGATGAGGAGGATGATAATGGGCGCGGCGGTGACGGCAATCACGCCCACGGCAGCGCCCACGGCAGCATCTGCGGCGCCACGCACGCCCGCCAAGGCGCCGTCGGCCCGCACCGCATGCCAGATGCGGGCAGATAATAATTTCATCACATATAATAACCGCCTGCCACGCACGGCCCGCATAATGACTGCAGGCGCATCACGCATGACGGACGCCGCGGCAGCCGACGCGGCCGCCATCCGATACCGGCAAACCAGAGGGGTGCCATGCAGATGGTAAAAGAGTTCAACTATCGCGGAATACCGCTTGCCGAACTGGAGTCGCTGTCGCTTGAGAGGGTATTCTCGCTGCTGAACTCCAGGCAGCGGCGCTCGCTTACCAGGGGCATAACCGACTCAAAACGCAAGCTCATAGAGGAGATAAAGGCGGCCAAGGCGGGAACCCTCACGAATCCCATAAAGACGCACCTGCGCGATCTCATCATCCTGCCCAGCATGATGGGCGTGACGGTAAACGTGTTTTCTGGCAAGGAGTTTGCGCCCGTCCTGCTGAGGCCGGAGATGATCGGCCACTACCTGGGCGAGTACGTGATTACTAACAAAAAGGTCTCCCACGGCGCGCCGGGCGTCGGGGCCTCGAGGTCAAGCCTCTATGTCCCGCTGAAGTGATTGTTATGACACGGTACGGATATGCGTTTCAGGGATTCGACTCCACGCAGCACGTCCGCGCCTCGGTACGTGATAAGGACATGTCGCACAAGCACGCCCGCGAGGTCGCAAAGGCCATATCGGGGCTCAGCCTGGAGAAGGCGCGCGACTATCTTACCGCCGTGACAAACAAGGAGAGGGCCGTGCCGTTTGGAAGGTACAAGGGCCAGGTCGGCCACCGCTCGGATCCCGGCATGATGGCGGGCCGCTACCCCCAGAAGACCGCGCACGAGTTCATAAGGGCGCTTGACAACCTGGAGGCGAACGCCGGATACCAGGGCTTCGACGTGGACAGGCTGAAGATAGTCAACGCGACCGTCCACAAGGGCGTCGTGATAAAGCGCATCATACCCAGGGCGCAGGGAAGGGCGACCCCGAAGAACAACGTAATGACGCACCTGGAGTTGGTGGCAAGGGAGGTATGAGATGTCCGCCGTAAAGAACGTCATAAAGGACAACTACAACATGATGCTCCTGCACGACTACCTCAAGCAGGCAATAAAGGAGGCCGGCTTCTCGCACGCAGAGATATCAAAGACGCCCACGGGCACGCGCATCGCGCTGCACGTGACGCGCCCGGGCATCGTGATCGGACGCAAGGGGACGGGCATACGCGAGCTGACGGAGCGCCTCGAGCACAACTTTGGCCTGAAGAACCCACAGGTCTCAGTCACCGAGATCGAGGTGCCCGAGCTCTCGCCAAGCGTGATGTGCAACAGGATGGCCGCGCACTTGGAGCGCGGGACCGCGTTCAGGAGGGCCACCATGTGGACGCTCAACCAGGTCATGGAGAACGGGGCCATGGGGGTCCAGATTACGGTCTCCGGCAAGCTGCGGGGCGACCGCTCGGCCTTTGAAAAGCATACCGCCGGCGTCTTGCCGCGCGCAGGGCACCATGCGGAGGTCATAGTCGACGAGGACGTAGCCCACGTCAACACACCGATGGGGCTCATCGGCGTCCGGATAAGGATAGCGCACAAGGAGCGGAGGCCTCCGGAGTTCGAGATGAGATCGGCAGAAGACCTTGCCAAGGCCAAAAAGATTGCAAGGGAGGAGGCCGGAGGCGACGATGGTGACGGCGGTAATGATGGTGACGGCGATGCCGTGGACGGGGGTACGAAGGATGCCGACGCGCCAGGTGACGGCAGCCCGGCCACAGAGTCCGAGCACATCAAGATAGAGGGGGAGCGCATAAAGGAACTCGACACCATGGAAGAAGAGGAGGCCGCAATGAGATGAGAAGGAGAAGCATGGCAGTGATACGGGAATACGACAGGAAGGAGCTGGAGGGAAAGATACGCGAATCCAGAGGAGAGCTTGCAAAGCTGAGGGTCGTTGCAACAAAGGGCACGCTGAAAAAGGACAGCGGCAGGCTGAGGCCCATACGCCGCGACATCGCCCGCATGGAGACCCGCCTCAGCGAGATCAAGATGGAAGAGTACGCGCAGTCGCTTGAGGCCGGCGGAGGCGGTGACTAGTGACCGTAACGCCCACGCCGGTTCTGGCCGCCAAGGATGCGGCGCCACGCGCAACCATGTCTGCCGAAGACGTGCCGTCCCACGAGATTGTCGGGCTGGACGTCAGGGTACTCGGGGCGCCGAACCGGTCGCTGGTCGGCCTGAGCGGCAGAATCCAGTACGAGACAAAGTCGATGATTGCAATTATGGAGGAGGAGGAGGACCCGCGCGCGCATGCCGGGGATCGCGCCGGCCGCCAACCGCCGCGCCACAACAAGGGGCCGCTCTGCCGCGACGCGTCAAAAAGCATCCCAAAGGGGGGGGCCGTCCTAGAGTTCTCACAGAATGGCGAGCTCATAGGCACGGCGAGCGGAGACGCCATGATAAAAAGGCCGTTTGAGAGGACGGCGGCATAGGAGGAGGATGGTGTCAGGATGTCAGAAAAGGACCAGAGCAGCAGTGCGGGGCGCGACAGCGCCAGGAACATCGGGGTAGGCGCAGGACGCGCGCCGGGGCAGCCGTGCGACGACAGGAACTGTCCGTACCACGGGGGGTTGTCAGTCAGAGGAAAGCTCTTTGACGGGCGCGTGACGGGCGCAAGGGCGAGGCAGACGGCCACGCTCCAAAAGGACGTCCCGGTATACTTTGCAAAGTTCAAGAGATACGCGAGGGGCAAGAGCACCATACACGCGCACGTCCCGGGATGCATCAAGGTGCAGAACGGCGACAGCGTCCTTGCAGCAGAGTGCAGGCCGATCTCAAAGTCGGTCTCGTACGTGGTGGTGGAGGTGCGCAAGTAATGGCAAAGCAGGCCGGCAAGGGGGTGGAGGAGTTCCGCCCATACGTGACAAGGTCAATACCGGTGGGCGCCAACATAGTATGCGCCGACAACTCGGGCGCAAAGATACTGGAGGTGATAAACGTGCCGCGGCACAAGACGCGCGCATCCCGGCTTCCCGCCGCCGCGGTAGGGGACTTTTGCAACGTGGTGGTCAAGAAAGGACCCGCCGAGCTACGCAAGCAGGTGTACGGGGCCGTGATAGTGCGTCAAAAATACGCGGTCCGCAGGCTCAACGGCGTCAGGGTCTGCTTTGAGGACAACGCCGCGGTGCTGATCACGCCGGAAGGCGAGACGAAGGGCACCGACATAAAGGGCCCCGTCGCGGCCGAAGCCTCTGAAAAGTGGCCCAGGGTGGCCAACCTAGCGTCGATGGTGGTGTAAATGGTAAAGCCAACGAAGATGAGAAACAGGCAGATATACAGGGCGTCCCAGGCCCTGCGAAGCAAGCAGGTGTCTGCAAACCTCTCAAAGGGACTCCGCTCAAAGTACAGCAGGCGCAGCATCAGGGTCGTGGAGGGCGACACGGTAATGATAAAGCGCGGCGAGTACGCAGACGTGCCCGGCAAGGTGGAAAAGATCGACGTCGAGTCGGGGCGCATCTCAGTTGCGGGAGTCAAAAAGGAAAAGGCAAAGGGGGACAAGTTTGACGTTATGATACACGCGTCCAACGTCCTTGTGACCGGGTTGAACCTGAGTGACCAGAGGCGCCGTGACAAGATCGGGGCAACCGGCGAGTATGAGACGGACGAGACCGTGGACGGCCCCGAGGCCAGCGCTGCTGCCACTGCCGCCACAGATGACGCTGCGGCCACGGACGGCGAGCGCCTCCAAGCAGGAACGCCAGAGGGCGTCGAGACGGGCGCAGAGCCCCCGGACGGCGCGGAGGCCACCCCGGATGAGACTGGCGGGGACAGGGAGGCAGTTGACAGCCAAGACGGCGACCGGGATGTGGACAGTGATGCCGATGCGGGCGGTGACACTGGCAGCGGCAAGGATGGCGATGTGGAGGATAACGAAGACAACGATGCCGTCGATGACATGGGCGGCGACCACGGCAGGAGCCAAGGCAACGGCGACGGGCAAGCAGATAAAACCAAGCAGAATCGCCCGGGAGATGAGGCATAATGGTGAGCATATCCGGAAGCAAAAAGCTAAAGCGGCAGATGGCCCCGCTGTTTTGGGGAATCACTCGCAAGGACAAGAGGTTTGTAGTCACCACGAGGCCCGGACCCCACGGCAGGCACGTGGCGGTTCCCACGGCGGTCTTTCTGCGCGACATGCTCAAAATAGTCACCAGCCTGCGCGAGGCAAAGTCCACCATATACGCCGGCAAGGTAAGGGTCGACGGCGTGGTCAGAAAGTCGCTGCACCACCCCATCGGGCTGATGGACGTGGTGGAGCTTGACGGCATGCCAGACGCGTACAGGATGGTGCCAACCGACGGACGGCTGCTTGCGCCAATCGTGATTACAGACGGGGGGGAAACCTCCAAGAAGCTTGCAAGGGTGAAGAGCAAGACTACGATCTCCGGCGGCCGCACCCAGGTAGGGTTCCACGACGGCCGCTCCCTCATTACAGATACCGAGCTCAGCGTGGGCGACGCGTGCCTGCTGCAGGTACCGGAGCAGAAGATACTCGAGGTTCTGAGGCTTGAGGAGGGCTGCCAGGCTCTGGTGACCAGGGGGATAAACGCGGGCCGCACGGGCACAATCGAGGCGATAGAGCCCGGCACGTTCATACTGCCAAAGAGGGTGCTGCTTGCCCTAGAGGAGCGCAAGATCGAGATCCCCGCGGACATAATAATGCCCATAGGACGGGACAAGCCCGTTATTGCGATAAGGTGATGACATGATGTCGGTCCAACAGGCAGAGACGATAGAGGGGGAACAAGACCGCGAACTGCCTGCCGGTGATGGTAGTGGTGCTACTGCTACCACCCCCGCGCCAATGAACCCGATGAGGCGCGTATACCTTGAAAAGGTCGTACTCAACATGGGCATGGGCCGCTCCGGGGACGCCATCAACATTGCAAAAAAGGCGCTCGAGCAGATCACCGGGGGGCGCAAGCCCTGCCAGCGCGACGCGAGGGGCAGCCAGCGCGATTGGGGCATCCGCAAGGGTGAGCCCATAGGCGTCTCCATCACGGTCCGCGGCGAGGAGGCAAGGGCGCTGCTCAAGAGGCTGCTGGAGGCAAAGGGCAACACGGTGAACGGGCGCTCCTTTGACAACTTTGGAAACTACTCTTTTGGGATAGGGGAGCACATCGACATTCCGGGCGTAAAGTACGAGCCGCAGATAGGCATACTCGGGCTCGGCGTCTCAGTCGCCCTCGCCCGCCCCGGATACTCCATACGCAAGCGCAGCAAGCACAAGGCGAGCGTCGGGCGCGCCCATGCAATCACGAGCGCAGAGGCGCAGGAGTTTGTGGCATCCGAGTTCGGAGTGCAGGTGGTGTAGCAGCAATGGCAAAGGACCGTTCATACGAGTTTACCGGGAGAAAAAAGCACGACTTTGGGCGCGGCTCAAGGTGGTGCAAGCGGTGCGGCGACTATACGGCAGTGATTCAAAAGTACAACCTCATGATATGCCGGCGGTGCTTTAGGGAGGTTGCACCCTCCCTGGGATTCAGGAAGAACAGGTGAGACGGATGCCGGCAACCAACATACTCGCAAACCTGTTTGTCACTCTGTACAACAACGAGGCGCGCCGCAAGCGCGAGTGCACCATACTGCCCACCTCGAACCTGGCCGTCGAGGTGCTAAAGACGCTGGAGCGCGAAGAGTACATAGGCGGCTTCGAGCACGTGGACGACAGGCGGGGCGGCAAGTTCAAGATCACGCTGCTTGCAAAGATAAACAAGTGCGGCGCAATCTCGCCTAGGTTCAAGGTGCGCAACGACGAGTTCGGAAGGTGGGAGCAGCAGTACCTGCCGGCGTACGACAGGGGCATGCTGCTTGTCACTACAAACCAGGGCGTCATGTCGCACCGCGAGGCGCTGCAGAAGGGAATAGGGGGGTTTCTGATCGGATATGTATACTAGGCCCGAAAAGATGCAGGACGTGGTGGAGGTCCCCGACGGCGTCACGGTCACAAAGAAAAAGCACATGCTCGGATTCGAGGGCCCGCTGGGCAAGACGTTCCAGAGCTTTAGGAGCATACCCGTCGGGATAGAGGTGGCCGACGGCCGCATAACCCTGAAGGCGGCGGGCCCGCGCAAGCGGGACTACGCGATACTGCACACGGCGCGCTCCATCATAAGGAACATCTGCGAGGGGCTTGTCAGCGGGTACACCATAAAGATGAAGGTGGTGTTCGCCCACTTTCCGATTACTGTAAAGGCCGAGGGCGGCGAGGTCATAATAGAGAACTTCCAGGGCGAGCGCGCCGCGCGCCGCACCAGGATAGTGGGCCCCACCACGAAGGTGGTGTCAAAGGGCGACGACGTCGTAATAACCGGCGCCGTGTGGACCGACGTGACGCAGACTGCCGCGAACATAGAGCTCGCCACCAGGGTAAAGGGCAAGGACCACCGCGTCTTCCTTGACGGGATATACGCGTATGAAAAGTCAAAGGGCATTACCGAAAAGTAGCCGGATGGGCATGGCGGTGCGCGTATGGCCGAAAAGGACGGCGGCGGACTAGCCCCCGAGTTTGCAGACTGGCTTGACGGCTACGTTGGACAGATGTTGGACATCCACAGAATGGCGCGGCCCGCACCCAGGACCGCCGACGTGTGGGGGTGCCAAAACGTGGGGGACTTTATGTGCGGCTTTTTTGTAGGGGAGATGATCGGCGCGGCCACATCCGCGCTGCAGTCGCGGTACGGACGGGAACCCACCGCGCAGGAGCATGCCGAGATTGCCGGTATCGTGGAGAAGCGCTCCGATTCCATACGCGACGCGTTTTTGAGGTTCAATTGACCCCGCGAAGTGTCGACAGGGCAGCGGCACCGAAGCCGGGCTCTTGCGAATCCGGGATCTGCCAAACGACAGAACCACATCATTGCGCATGCGTTATGACAATATGTCTTGGCACATAACTATGACGCTTGATATGTGTGCCAATATTAATAATAATTGGGTTTGTCACAGGGGCCAGTTTTAATAATAATTGGGTTTGTCACAGGGCCGGTTTTAAGAACGGCGTCTACCAGATATACCGATACATCATCTCCCGAATTTGCAAGAGCGCGAAACCGACGCATTTATTTGTACACCCATGCCCCCACTTTCATAAGAGACGAGTATGATACTTGATGCCCTGCGCCCGATCAAGACGAATGCAACCTCATCTATTACAATTGCGCTGATCGCGTTTGCGCTGTGCGCCATACCTGCGTTTGTAACCGATGCAGAGGCCCAAGTGCGCACAGCATATGATCTTGAGAGCATAGAGTCGCGGGTTCAGGCAGAGGTAACACGTGTAGTGGATCTGTACTCGGAACAGGGTGAGGCGGCATTCGACACGATCACGCCTGCAGGAGTGTCAAACGTCAACAAGATAATTCCGTTTGTCGTAGATGCCAGAACCCTGGAGATCAAGGCGCACGGGGCAGTTCCAAATTTTGTCGGACAGACTGCACAAGGTCTGACCAGGGCAGACATACCCTACAGGGATATTCTCGCCGACCTGCGGGATGGCGAGGTGTGGATAGAGCACATCGGCATAAACCCGGCCAATGGCCAAAACCAGGCAAAGCGGACCCTGCTGCAACTGCACGACGGCTACATATTTGCCGCCGGCCACTACCTCGCAGACTCCGAGGTCCAACAGTTTGTAGAGGACACGGTGCGGCTATACGAGTCTCATGGAAGAGGAGCCTTTGATCGAATCACCCCCGACGCGCCAATCATAACAGACGCGCTATACCCGTTTGTGATACGCGCTAGTGACTGGACCAGGGTGGCAGACGGCGTCGTGCCCGCCCGGGTCAATCAGCCTGAGACCATACTGGACACGTCTCCAAGATCAGTCACTAACGTGCTTGCCGACCTGAGGGCCAACGGCGGCACGTGGGTGACGTATACGTTTCACAATCCGGCCACGGACATAGAGCAGCTCAAGCGCACGTGGCTCTACCTGCACGACGGCTATGTGTTCGGATCCGGATACTATCCGCACGACTCCACGGCCCAGTCACTGGTGGATTCGGCCATAATCCTGTATACGGCACGCGGTGTGGGGGCGTTTAACCTCATAACGCCGGATGCGCCCGATCCGTTCTCGACGAGGTCCACCTTTGTGCTTGATGCCGAGACCTTGGAGATAAGGGCCCATGGCAGATCACCCGGGCTGGTGGGCACGATCGACACGCACCTTGCGTCGGCAGACATATCCTTGGATCGAATCAACGAAAGGTTGGACGCCGAGAAAGGCATCTGGATATGGCACATGGCCCGAAATCCCGCCACCCAGACAGACCAGCTTACCCACACCTACCTGTCTTTGCGCGACGGGTACATCTTTGGCGCCGGCTACTCGCTGCCCGATATCAGGCTGCAGTCCGTGGTCGACGACGCGATATTCACATACAGGAACAACCCCCAGACCGGCTTTGAGACGATAAGCTCCGGGGAGATCAACAGGATAGACGTCTTTCCGGTAGTCAGAAACGCGACACACATAGTTGCGCACGGCGCAGTGCCCGGCCTGATCGGGACGTCGCCCCAGGTGGAGGGATTAAGGAATTTCGAAGAGGCGAGAGAGGCGCTCATAAGAAGCGGGGGATCGCTGTGGTCGCAATTTTCATTTGTCAACCCGCTTACAGGTACGGAGCAGATCCAGCGCACCTTTTGGATGTTTTATGACTCCTATCTGTTCGGGGCGACATACATCGTTTCAGATGCCGACGCACAGTCGGTCACCGACTATGCGAGGTTTATTTACGAATCCAACCGGGAGAACGACGCGTGGATCGACATCATAACGCCTGATGCGCCCATCAGGACGGACGCGCTCTACCCGTTCGTGATAAACGCGTCCACCTGGACCAGGCTGGCAGACGGCGTCGTGCCCGCCCGGGTCGGGCAGCCCGAGACCATACTGGACACGTCTGCAAGATCAGTCGAGGACGTGCTTGCCGACCTGAGGGCCAACGGCAGGACGTGGGTGACGTATACGTTCCACAATCCAGACACGGGCGTGGAGCAGCTCAAGCGCTCGTACCTCCAGCTGCACGACGGCATAGTCTTTGGATCCGGTTACTACCTGCTCGACTCCCACGTTCAGGGAGTAACGCAAAGTAGGATGCTAGAGTACTCGAACAACGGCAGGGACGCGGCCATCGCCTCCATCAACACGATCCCCGGCGCGCCGTTCACCACGTACGCCTTTGTGGTCGACCCACGAACCGGGGAGACGGTGGCGCAGAACGTGGATCCCGGCGCGATAGGCGCCACCACCGACTGGGACGCCATTACAGGCGTGCTGTCGGCGCAAGAGATCATCGATGCCACGGGCCAGGGAACCGGCACGTGGGTCAGCTACCCGCACACCAACCCCGTGACCGGCGAGACGGAGACCAAGCGCTCGTGGCTTGCCATGCATGACGGCCTGATATTCGGGGCCGGATACTATACGTCGGACATACCCGAGTCAGACGTCAGGTTTGCAGTCAGCAACGCGATACGCATCTACGAGACCAACCAGGCAAACGACGCGTGGATCGACATCATAACGCCGGATGCGCCCATCACGACTGACGCGCTATACCCGTTTGTGATACGCGCTAGCGACTGGACCAGGGTGGCAGACGGCGTCGTGCCCGCCCGGGTCGGGCAGCCTGAGACCATACTGGACACGTCTGCAAGAACACCCGGGGACGTGCTGGCAGAGCTCAGGGAGAATGGAAGCCTGTGGGTGACGTACATATTCCACAATCCCGCCACCGGGGTGGAGCAGCTCAAGCGTTCGTACCTCCAGCTGCACAAAGGATTGGTGTTCGGGTCCGGCTACTATGTGCTGGAGTCCAACGTGCAGTCGGCGTCGCACAGCCGCATACTAGAGTACGAGCGCGACGGAAGGGACGCCGCCCTTGCCTCCATCAACGCGATCCCCGAGAGCCCCATATCCACGTACGTCTTTGCCGTACATTCCTTGACGGGGTCCACGGTGGCGCAGAACGCAGATCCAAGGCTGATAGGAGTCTCCGACTGGGATGCCATCGTGGCCGTGCACCGGGCAGAGGACATCAGGGACGCGACAGACAAGGGAACCGGCGCGTGGGTCAGCTACCCGCACACCAACCCCGTGACCGGCGAGACGGAGACCAAGCGCTCGTGGCTCGTCATGTTCGACGACCTGATATTCGGGGCCGGATACTATACATCGGACATACCAGCGTTAGACGTCAGGTTTGCAGTCAGCAACGCGATACGCATCTACGAGACCAACCAGGCAAACGACGCGTGGATCGACATCATAACGCCGGATGCGCCCATCACGACTGACGCGCTATACCCGTTTGTGATAGACGCGGCCACTTGGACCAGGCTGGCAGACGGCGTCGTGCCCGCCCGGGTCAACCAACCTGAGACCATACTGGACACGTCTGCAAGAACACCCGGGGACGTGCTTGCAGAGCTCAGGGAGAAGGGAAGCCTGTGGGTGACGTACATATTCCACAATCCCGCCACGGATGTCGAACAGTTCAAGCGCTCGTACCTCCAGCTGCACGACGGGCTGGTGTTCGGGTCCGGATACTACATACTGGATTCCAGCGTGCAGTCGGCGTCGCACAGCCGCATACTAGAGTACGAGCGCGACGGCAGGGACGCGGCCATCGCCTCCATCAACACTATCCCCGACGCGCCGTTCACCACGTACGCCTTTGTGGTCGACCCAGAAACCGGGAACACGGTGGCGCAGAACGTGGATCCTGATTGGATAGGCTACACCACCGACTGGGGAGCCATTACCTCGGTGCACTCATCACAGGGCATTGTGGACGTGATAAGCCGGGGAACCGGCACGTGGGTCAGCTACCCGCACACCAACCCCGTGACCGGCGAGGAGGAGACCAAGCGCGCATGGCTCGTCATGTTCGACGGCCTGATATTCGGGGCAGGATACTATACGTCGGACATCCTTGCCACGCCTCCGTCCGGTCCGGGCTTTGATGGCGCCTTCAAAACGGTGTGCAGATGATAAGCAGGCCGCACGCATACTGCCCGCCGCAGCAACAGCAGATGATCTATTGAGCGCCCAAAGCCTGCCGGCAACATACTACGCAGGACGCAAGGGTTAAATCACAAATGTCCAGACGCTACCCAAGGGCCGCCCTAGCTCAGCGTGGTAGAGCATCCGACTGTTAATCGGACGGTCGTCAGTTCAAGTCTGATGGGCGGCGCCATCACACCTTCTTCTTCATCCCGCCACCGTCATTGCCGCCCGCATTGCCGTCGCATCACTATCATAACCCGCCCGCACACCACACAGGTTCTTGCGCGCCGGCCCCGTACCGCAGACGGTAAATACCGGTCCGGCCATCCAGTGTCATGGGGCTGTACGCGGTTGCCTAGGACAAGGAGGGCCAACAGATACTGCGTGGACTGCGGGGCGAGGCTCGTGTATTATCCGCGCCTCTCAAACCCAAAGGCGCCAAACGAGCACAGGGTGCTGGTGTATGCGTGCCCCGACTGCACGGCCGACTTTGAGAAGCCAAAGCTGCTCTCAATACGCCGCAACCAGGTGGACGAGCCGCTTGAGGCAGTAGAGGTAGAGATTACGCAAGAGCGCAAAAAGGCCGGCAAAGGCCATACGTGACCGGCAGCGGCCGTCCTGTCCCAAGCGCGCCCGCAGCATAGACCAACGGGGGCGGCTTGGCGGCAGTGGCACGGAGGCGGACGCAAGGGTGGCGGCGCATCTTCGTCACGCCTCTATTATTATGGCCGCCCTTGCATCCTCGGCCAGCTCGCCCCGTACGGCGCTCAGCACGTGGGACGGCGATGTCAGCCCCGAATAGTCCAGCATCCTGACGTCGTCTATCAGATGGACGGGCGGGGCTATCCCGGAGTGTCTGGACTTCATGTACTCGTCAAGCTTCTCGGTTACGGCATGCTTGCCACCATGAAAGATCACGTCGCATGCAACGTCCAACTTCGACCTGCCAAACCTGTCAAGCACCAAGACTCGCCGCCTGTCATTCTTGCCAAACAGGCGCCGCCGCGTCGCGGGTCCGACCATCGCCATGAAGTGATCCGATTCAAACTCCAGATTTACCAGGCCGGCGTCCACCTGCATTATCTCAGACGCCCTTTTGAGCGCCTCATCAGGGCCGAATGCGGCAAGCATCCCGGCATCGGACGGCGCAGCCGCTGCAGCCGGCGACTCCGCTGCGCCTCTGCCGTGACCTGATCCCGCCTCGCCTGATGTCGTCCCATGCAGGCCGGCAGAGGCCTCCTCCATTGCAACGCTGCCGGTTGCCGTAATGCGCAGTATTCCTTTGTCTGATATGTGCCTGCTGTCTATCCTGACTGACTCTGGGACGGCTCCCTTCTTGATCAGGCCGGTGCGCGCATCCTTGTGGGCCGCCGATATCATCTCCGGCGTCGGATCAGTCATTGCAATCTCAAGCTCCTCCTGCAGCATCGATGACGCAACGCCTATTGACGATATGACTTCCGCATGCGGGGCCTTCTCGTATGTCATGCCCATGTTTTTTGCCACCTCCGGGACAAGCACGGACGCCCCTCCGCCGCCTCCTATCACCTTTGTCGTCCTGGCCTCCATCTTGTACTCTTTTAGGACCCGGCTCACCGTCTTTGTAATCTCCTGGGCGGACGTCAGGATTACCGACATCGCGGCCTCCGAATATGAGACTCCCATAGCATCGCCAAGCTTGCGCAGGGCGGCTTTTGCGGCGGCCTCGCTGCCACCACCACCACCGCCGCCGCACTCAGAGTAATCGCCGCTCGGTATGCGTCCGAGCGCATTTGCGGCGCACGTGTTTGTTATTGCGTAGGTAGTGCCGTCGCCACACCTTATTGCAGCATATTCGGGTTCGTCGTTTGGCCTGGGGCTTATCATGACAAGCTGCCCCGATTCTACATCCGATGCGTTCTCGGCATAGCATGCGTACCGCAGCCCCGCAATGTGGGCGCTTCTCGGCCCGACGCGGTGCACGCGCTTCTTGCGCACCACAACCATGCTGCCCCCTGCCACCCCCACTATCCGAACATCCATGGAGCGTATGCACGTGGGATGATCTCGTATCGTAACGTAGCGTATCTCGGGCCTGCCGTCTTTTATTATGCAGATGTTAGTCGAGGTGCCCCCCACCTCGATGAATATTCCGTTTGTGACGCGCAGGTGCAAGAGCGCGCCTGCCACGCTGGCGGCGGGGCCGGACAGCACCGTAAGGATGGGCCTCGAGCGGAACGTCGACATGCTGGTGACCCCCCCGTCGCCGCGCATTATCAGCAGCGGGGAGGTGACGCCGGCCTCTGACATGGCCCCCTCGACAAAGTCTGCGACCTGGAGGGTCTTTGGCATTATGCTTGCGTTTACGGCCGCAGTCAGCGTGCGAATCTCAAGCCCGTACGTGCCCGATATCTCATGCGACGCGGTGCAGGGCAGTCCCGCGGCTGCCGCCTGCTCTGCGACAAACTCCTCGTTTGCGGGATCGTCTACCCCGAACATCTCAGTGGCGACTATGCACTTGGCGCCCGAGTCGCGCATGCGTGCTATCACGCCTGAGACCTCTTGCTCTGTTATCAGGTGTGACGTGTCCAAGAATTCGTGGTACGTGTGCAGGTTCTTGCTTGAACTGCCCTTGTGGCCTTGAAGGATCGAGCTGCGTTCATCAAGCCGGGTCCTCTTGATGACGTCTTTTTTTGTCGGGCCGACGCCCATTGCCACGATCCCGACAGGATACGTGTCGCCCTCAAGCAGTGCGTTTATGGCCTGCGTGGTGCTGTGCGCGACCAGATCTATGTCGTCGAGCGCCGTGCCCGAATCGTGTACCACGCGCGTAAACGCATCAAGTATTCCATCCGACACGCCACGTCTGGCATCGTGCGTGGTCGGCACCGTAGATACCGAGACGATGTCCCCGGTGGCGGAGTCTATTGCGACTGCCTTTGTAAACGTGCCCCCCACATCTATGCCAATACGGACGCGTCGGCGGTAGGCGACACTGCCGATCTCCTCGCCGTTACTGTCAGCCGAGTTTTTGCCGTCGTCGCGCATGCGGGCGTTGCCGCGGCCGTTGCTTCTGCCGACGCTGCTACCCGTGCCATCACCATCTCTGCCATTATCATAATTCTCGCCATTGCGGTCAAGATTGTAGCGGTATGTCTCCAAGGCAGGGATCGGGCAGGCATCATCATCATCGCCACCACCATCAAGAAGAAGAATACGGCGCGCACTTGCCGCGCGATGATTCGCGCATTCGGAATTTGGACGGTACTCAAACTCGCGTATGTGGTGAGTCCGAGATGGGCCGCCTGACATGTACGGAGATGCAAGACCAGATGACGGTGATGGCACACCGCGTTGCGGCCAGTGTTCATTATAAATATTCAAAAAACAACCACGAATGCCAGGACTATGCGCAAATGCATCACATGTCGCTCATCATCATCATCATCTTTCATCATCGTCATTATTGTTACCACCACCACCACCATAACAGGGCCATTGGCATCGGCAATGAAGAGCCAATTCTAGAAATCTAGATCAAACCCATGAAGCATGCGGACTGTTTATAACAAAACACCCCGTGTCGGATTTAATGATTAGAAGGACAGTAATAATGACATCCATAATGACCATGGCCGTGGCGCTTTCCGTCACGACATCACACATTGCATACGGAGAAGATATCGGCGTGCCAGAAAAACTCGAATTCGGGGCCGCGCTCGAGGAGACGTTGGGGCACTTTAGGGCGCTCGAGCTGAACCTGGACGCGGGCAACGGGGATCTTGCCAGGACGCACGCGACGCACCCGGTGGCCGAGCTGTACGACTCTATGAAGCCCACGCTGGCCGCGGCCGATCCCGCGCTCGACAGAAAGCTCGGGACCATGCTTGACGAGCTGAGGGACAAGGCGAGCACAGAGGTAAGCCGGAGCGAGGCGCAGTCCGCAATCGACGACGCAAAGGAGGCAGTTGAGGAGGCCCGCATGGCCGTCATCGGCGCGGATCTCAGCTCCGACCCTGCATTCAAGCTAAATCTCATGAAGACCCTGCTTGAGACGTCCGCTGCCGAGTACGGCGAGGCCGTCTCAGACGGAAGGATAACCGAGATGGCAGAGTTCCAAGATGGCTCCGCATTCGTGTGGCGCTCGCAGCAGGTGCTGCAGACCATGGAGTCCGAGCTGGGCTCCGAGACATACGGGTACCTAGAACTGTCGTACGGAAGCCTCTGGGACGCGTACGATGCAAGACTTGATCCCTCCGAGGTGTCCGGACTTACAGACTCGGTACTCGGACAGGTCGAGGTTGCGGTTAACGAGCAGCTTGCAGAAAGACTCGAATTCGGGGCCGCGCTCGAGGAGACGTTGGGGCACTTTAGGGCGCTCGAGCTGAACCTGGACGCGGGCAACGGGGATCTTGCCAGGACGCACGCGACGCACCCGGTGGCCGAGCTGTACGACTCTATGAAGCCCACGCTGGCCGCGGCCGATCCCGCGCTCGACAGAAAGCTCGGGACCATACTTGACGAGCTGAGGGACAAGGCGAGCACAGAGGTAAGCCGGAGCGAGGCGCAGTCCGCAATCGACGACGCAAAGGAGGCAGTTGAGGAGGCCCGCATGGCCGTCATCGGCGCGGATCTCAGCACCTACTACGGGTTCAAGCTGATGCTTATGACAACCCTGCTTGAGACGTCCATAGCCGAATACGGCGAGGCCGTCTCAGACGGAAGGATAACCGAGATGGCAGAGTTCCAAGATGGCTCCGCATTCGTGTGGCAAGCCGAGCAGATTCTGCGCACTATGGAGGGCGACCTTGACGGAGACGACTACGAGGAGCTTGTCGGGGTATTCGACGAGATAAACGAGGCGTACGACGACAGGCTTGACCCGTCGGAGATCGACGAGCGCACCAGCTACCTGCTTGCTGAGATAAACGGAATTCTCGGCGTAACAGGCGGTGATGAGGACACGCTTCTGACATATGTCGACAACATCAACATGCTCCTTGAAGAGGCACGTGAAGAATACAATGCAGGTAACTCTGATCTGGCCTTGAGCCACGTCACAAAGGCGTACCTGAACAACTACGAATTCCTAGAGATGCCACTTATGGAAGCAGGCGAGAGGGAGCTTATGGAAAGAGTCGAGGTGATGATGCGGGAAGAGCTGCGCAACATGATAAAGCAGGGTGCTCCCGCATCAGAGGTCAGCGATCAGATAGATGCTATACTGGTAGAGATGGAGGCGGTGGCAGTCATCGTCCCAGAGTTTGGGGTCATGGCATCGGTCGTACTTGCAGCAGCGGTTGCACTAGTACTGGGTCTTTCCACGCGCAGCCACCGCATTGCAGGCGTTTCGATACTGCCGACGCGAACAGTATAGAACGTCCAAACACTCTTTATTTTTTTATTTTTGATCACGCGCGCCGCCAAGCGTATTGGCGATCCTGCACGTTACGGCTGCGCTTATACGCACTATGAACGAACGACTACGCGTGCTGCCCACCACCACTCATGCTCGATCATACCATCAATTCTGATACGGTGATGCGGCTATCACATGATCATACGATACCTCAGCTTCTAGAATCTTGTAATGAAATTCGGGTTTAAATTGATCTGACGGGAACAGCGTATATTGATACGCCCAGGACGCGACAGGCATGGGATTGCAGCCCGATTCTCTTCAATGTCCGTGCTTTTAGCCCTGCCGCTTTTGCTTGTTATCGCGCCTATTCCGGCCACCACCGGCGACTCCGTGGACCACGCCCACTTCTGGACGCAGGCGCATGCCGCAGACGATGCGCCCTCTGCAGCCGCGGGGCCCGACCTGGCCGGTGCCGGCAGCGGTGCGACCATGCAGCCAACACCTGCCGCGTTTTACCCGATAGATGCCGGACTCGACGTCGCGCATGCGCGGCTTGGCGCGGGGGACTTGGAAGGCGCCGCGCATGCGGCGCAGTTTGCATCCGAGCAGTTTGCGCTGGGCCTTGAGTCGTTCCGGAGCATAGACCGCGACGCCACGAACCACGTACACGTTACACTGCTTGACATAGGGGCAACCATAGGCGACGCCCCGGCCGAGCAGAGTGCCGACGCCGTATCCGAGGCGATAGACGATCTTGGCCGGTTTGGCATGCAAGGTGCGGCCGATCCGCGGGCGTCAGTCGTCTATATGCTCACCGTCGCCGAGGAGCAGTACCTCGAGGCCGGCGAGGACGCGCAGGAAAACGAGGCCGCATACATGATATCGCAGATCCTGTTCAGGCAGGCCTCTGAAATGTTTGCGCACGATGCGGACACGACGGTCATGCTCGACCTGGAGCAGCAGTCCTTCTTTCGCGATCTGATCAGGGCCGTAGACGAAAAGGACAGCTTTGTGACCGTGGGAACGCTCGTCAGCGCGATACAGCGCGACCTGCTTGGGACGGAAACCACAGAGGCGCGCGACCACGCGGCATACTTTGAGAACATACGCAACCTGTACGCGGACATGCGCGTCTCCCTTGGCGAAGGCGACTATGATGCGGCCCAGGAGCACGCCATAGAGGCATACCTGGAGAACTTTGAATATCTCGAACCCACCCTGGAGGCCGCCGACGCCGAGTTCATGTATGCGCTCGAGATAGAGATGCGCGAGGACCTCCGCGACATGATACGAGAGGAGGAGCCTGCAGGGGACATACTGGAATTCCTCGACGGCACGATACTGCCAAAGCTGGAACAGGGCGAGTCCATCGCCATCGAGTATCTGGGAGAGCAGTCCGCCGCGGCCCAGTCCGGAATCGCGCTGGCGGACACGGGCATGGAACTAAGGGCGATGGGGGACACTACGGAGTCCGAGCAGTCCGAGGTCAGAACCGAGATCGACTTTATCAGGGACAGCCTGCAGGACATGATGATACTCTACGAGTCGGGCGACTACGAGTCGGCATACGCGACAGCCCGCACGGCATACCTTGACAGCTACGAGTACGTCGAGATACCGCTCCGGCCCATCGCCCCGGACTTTACGCTGGAGGTGGAGTACCTGTTTGCAGAGCTGCGCAGCTCCATAAAGAAGGAGGCGCCCGTCCACGAGGTGCGCTCTCTTGTCGCGCAGATAGACCGCAACCTCGACGAGTCAGAAAGGCTCGTGACGGGAACGGGGCAGGTCGCCCCGCTGATTGCGTTCTCCGCGTCGTTTGCCATAATATTCCGCGAGGGGCTGGAGGCGGTCCTGATACTGGGCGCCATAATGACATATCTGGAGGCGTCGCGCAACAAACGCTTCAAGATTTATGTCCACTACGGCGTGGTCGCCGCAATCGGCGCGACCGCGGCCACGTGGTTTGTGGCGTCGTATGTGATAGAGATATCGGGGGCCAGTCGTGAGCTGATAGAGGCCATTGCGGCGCTGTCGGCCACCGCGGTGCTGTTCTATGTCAGCTTCTGGATACTCAACAAGATAGAGCACAAAAAATGGATGGAGTTTGTAAAGGCAAAGGTCTGGCAGGCCACCACCACGGGCAGCGTGATGGTATTCGTAATGCTCTCCTTCTTCACCGTGTACAGGGAGGGCTTTGAGACGGTGCTGTTCTACCAGGCGATGTTCGGCTTTGCCAAGTATATGGAGATGTACGTCGGGCTCGGGTTCGTCCTGGGCATCGGATCCCTTCTTGCCATATACTTTGTAATGAGGATGATGGGCAAGCGGCTCCCGCTGCGCGTGCTGTTCGGGCTTACGATGGGAATAGGCGCGTACCTCTCAATCGCCTTTTTGGGAAACGCGATAAGGGAGCTGCAGGTGCTCGACATCGTGCCATATACGAGCATGATTGGCACAATACCGCGCCTCGACATCAACATGGCCACGATGACGGGCATATACCCGACCCTTGAGACGGTGATAGGGCAGATCGTTCTGCTCGGCGTATACATGGTCGCATCCGCATACATACTGATAGTCAGGCCCAGGAGGGAGAGGGCGATTGCGGCCATGAGGCAGTCGAGAAAAAGTGCAAAGGGTGCTGGCGGCTCACAGGCGGGCGCCGGTGGCGGGGCCTGATCGGCGGGCGGATAGCGGAAGGGCCGGTATCACGTCATGTCCCACACGCGCTGCCGCCACTGGCAACAACGCGCCCAAGCCACCAAGCCACCCCGACGTCACGCGTATAGGTACGCGCGCCTTCCATGCTAGAATGTCACGCATATGGCAGGAAGACAGGCCTTTTGGATATCCATGAGCCAAGCAGACGGGGCTTGTAGACGCCTGATCAAACCATCTTGTGCTCCGGGTACGGCGTCAGATGTAATCAGGGTATAGCGCCATAAACCAAGATCATAAACCACGTTATCGCAACATAACCATAAGACACTCACCACCTTTAAGAAACAATTATAGATTTGACAGAACATGAGTGGCGAAGAGACACATCTTTGGGTCATGGTCAGCAACATGGATCAGGACGCAAAGGCCGATGAGGTCCCAACCATCATATCCAGAATTACGTCGCTTGTGGACGACTGGCACTCCAAGGGCAGAATAATGCTGTCAGGCCCGTTTGACAACAAAACGTCGTCTATGACAGTCGTTGCGGCAAGCACAAAAGAAGCGCAGGAGCTGTTTCAACAGTGGAAAGACATCTGCTCTGGATTCCTTGTATCTGAGATGTACAGGTGGGACGCGATGCCAATTCTCTCCGTTATGGCAAGGCAGGATCTGCATTAGCCAATGCGGCAAGAACTGGCAATTCCAACTTTTTTACTCGGTCACGTCTATTGGGCATTCCCTGACGGATTCAGTCTCAGGCGCATTTTGCGATTTCTGCAGGACGGCCAAGTCACATAGAGATGCGCAGGGGTCAGGAATCCGTTTCTTGTTGCCGGCACTCGAAAATACGTCAACAATCTCTCTTGCAGCATATTCCTTGTTCCTTTTTTTTTTGGTGCCGACCGGCTCACGTCACCTCGCCGCCACGGTTGCGCTCAGACCGTCCGCGTGGATTGGGAAATTATGGCGCGCTCGATCATCTCACCATTATGGAATCTTAGCTCTCCCGATAAGACGGCCGGGTAGGCGGGGTCGGGGTGGGGGGGGGAGAAGGGAATGCGAACCGGCGATCCCTTTCGGATCCACGCCGGACTCCGGTGGGGGGTGGCCAACAGGCCGAAATTGGAAAGACGTCACGACCGCAATGCGGACTGTTGCAAGGATGACATGAATCACACCGGTGCGGCAGCGGCGGCCCGGCAGTCCCTGCATGCCGGCCCCGCGGCCCCTCCTGCGGCGCCCCTGCCCCACTCAGATCAGCACATGCGTGGCGAGGATCTGCATGCCGCAGGGCGCGTCCCCGATCGGTATGATTAGTCGCCTGCGCCTAGGATCTCAGAGGTCCTCAGCTCCTTGACCCTTCCGACGAGGCCGTCTTCCAGCCTGACTTTGATGCCATGGGGGTGGGATCTTGAGGACGTCAGGATCTCCCTTACCGTACCCCCCGTCAGCCGGCCGGTGCCCCGGTCGGCCTTTGTCTCTATTCCCACCTTGCATCCTTTGCGTATCTGATCCCTGATGGGGAGAGGGCCGGCCATGCGCGCACGGGGGCGCCCGGCGATTTAAAGTGGTCGAACCGGGGGCCTGACAGTATTGGATGAGTTTGCGCCTCTGAATTTTCCCCCAAAGCGGCGTTCGGCCCTTCCTACCGCATGGGTGCTGGCAACCAAACGCGGCGGCGGTTCGGAAAAGGCGGACGCAGAGCGGACGACATGCCGGTTGCGGCAGAGGGGGGGGGAGACGAGGCGCCCGTCAGCTGAAAAAAAAGAATCCAAGCGGCAGGGAATAGCAGGCTGTCGGCCCCTCTGGCTCGAGATCCCCCCGGAACCGGTGGCGCATACGGCGCAAAACTGCAAGTTACGCATACGGCGCCCCGCGTCACAGAGCGATCTTGCAGATCTCTATCCACCCGTTCCGCTCGCCAAATACCGCGTTGCACCCAGTTCTCCTCGCCTCCATCGATCTCATGTCGTGGCGCGACAGGACGGTACCGCCCAGTCCAGCCGCGCGAGCCTCGACATCGCCGGGGCCATATCTAGTCGTAAAGGCCCACAGCGAGTCTTCGGCCGTCAGGCCGGGCGGGTGGTGCGGCATCGGAAACGCGGCCAACGGTATGACCGATTCGTACGCCTCCTTTACTATGAGGTCAAACGGGCGGCTCGCCACCGGCCTGAGATCCTCGGGTATGTCGGAGGTGGGAAGAAGGTATTCCAGGATCATCCTGCTGCCGCGATGAGCGGTGGGGAATCCCGACGCAAGCCCCCAGAGATCCCCGGCAGTCAGATAATACGACAGCCCCTCCACCACCAGCAGCGACGGCTCGTCCCAGCTCCACCCGGCCCCGGCCAGTCCAGACATCACGGACGCGCGCTTTGACGCGTCGGCGGTAACGCACCTCAGGGTGCCGCGCAGATCCCGCGCAAGCGGGCCGACAAGCTGCTCCTTGCGGCCCATGCCTGCAGAGTCGACGTCAAAGACCACGCAGTCGAGCCGCGAACAGAGCTCTATTGACAGGGCGTCCATGCCGGCCCCTAGTATCACCACCTGCCGCGTGCCGTCGTTTTCAATGCAGTCCAGCGCGAGGTCGAGCACGCACGACTTTCTGTTCCTTATCACCTCCGGATAGTGCGGCCAGAACTGGTCGCACTCCCTCATGACGCCCTCGCCCAGGCCCAAGTCCAGCATGCTGAGAAACCTCTGGGCCGGAGCGCTTGTATGCGCCCTGCCGTCGGACCACAGCAGTACCAGCGCCGAGGTAGAGGAGAGAAGGTCCACGACGCCGCGCGCGTGCGGGCCGCACATAAACCGTTGCCGGACTGGCGACGGCGGCAGTGGCGGCAAAGGAATCCAGAGGTGACTCGAGAAGTGCTGGTGTGCATCTACCACCCCGCAGCTGGCTCCAATGCCCCTTCCAAGACCTCGGCCGGGGCCTACGTCCGGCCAGGGAACCCGGGCAGGACTGGGAGGGTGCACACAGGCCGACTCCAAGTGAACTCCCGAGCACCGCGCATACCGTAACTACTGGCACGAAATTTCAGTCGGCACGGACACATACCCGAAAGATAATGAATGTTATTAAGATATTCCGGCAGGGCCACATAGATGGACGCTGATTTGAGGCATGGCAGTCCCCGATACGCGATGCCGGCCGTGACAGTAGTCGCCGCGGCCGCCTTGGTTCTGGTCGCGGCAGGAGCGCTGCCGCATGTGGCAGAGCAGGCGGCGCATGCACAAGAGCAGCAGCCCGAGATCAGGACGATTGGCATAATCGTAATCCAAGGCAATCCGGACGTAGCCGAGAGAATGGAGCGCACATTCAAGATCGCACTGGAGGACTTTAACAAGAAACTGGCCAAAGATGGAAGAGACTGGCGGCTGGCAGCAGAATTTGTCATGATACGGGACGCCAGCGATACGACGGGGGCAATCAACGGCCTGAATGCAAAGGGGATAAAGGCGGTGGCCGGATTCATAGACGACGCGGGGGTCGCTGACGCGTACGATACCATACATCAGAACAACATGATAGTAGTCACATCCAGCTCCGGACTGCCAGAGCTTTCCCTGCGCGACAACATATTCAGGACGGCCTCCGCGTACAACAACGTGGCAGACGCGTTCGTAAACGTAATGCAGCAGGACGGCAAGACCGAGATCATCAACTTGTTCCTGGACTTTCGGGTGGGGCAGACATTCAACTCGACAATATACAGGATGCTCGAGGACGTGGACGACATGTCCATGCTGGGCTCTATCAAGTTTGGCAGCAACATAGCAGGCGATGCCGGGAGGATACGGGGCGAGATGATCCAGATACTCCAGAGCACCGACAACCACGAGAACGTCGGAATCTTTGTCACCGGGATCCCCTCCAGCGCGGGGGTGCTTGGAATAATGGCAGGCCTTGACACGGGGACCGACTCGGCCATAGGCAAGACCACGTTCTACGGAACCGGAACGCTGCAGCCAGGCATCGAAGGCAGCAAAAGGGTGCTGCAGTTCATGGAAAAGACCGGCTACAGGGGAATCGAGACGGGCATACACGAAAACGAGCTTAACATACGCCTCGACAGCCTGCTGGGCCACGCCCTGGCAGCCCTGACGTACGACGCGTACTCGACAGTCCAGATACTTGGAAGGGCCATCGACAGCGCAGGCTCGGCCACTAATACGGCCATCATAAGACAGAACATGGATCAGGCCGCCCGGGACTATTCTCCCGTGTCCGCGCGCGGCATAGACGCTAACTTCGATGAGTACGGCGACGCTGCAGAGAGGGACGTCCACATATCGGAGATAAGAAACGGCAAATTCGTCATTACGCAAGAGTATGATCCAGACCACCACGGCATAACTGAGCTCGCCCCGTTCTCGGAGCCGGAGAGGCGGAAGCTTGGCGCAATCGTGTCGGAGACCGGAGAGCTTGCATGGGTGATGGAGCCCGCAAGCGCCGCCATAAGCCTCGCCGTGTCTGACTTCAACATAGAACAGTTCAGGGCCGGGACCGACTACAGGATAGACCTGATAAAGCGCGACGACGGCACCGACCCGTCACGCACCGCACAGCAGGCAAGAGCCCTCGAGGCACTCGGCTCAAACGCGATAGTCGGGCCCGCGTACAGCGGGGGAGTCGGGAGCATAGCGGCGCTCAGCAGCGGCAACATCATAGCCGTGAGCTATGGGTCGGGCTCGCCCGAGTTCAGCACCCCGGACGACAACATATTCCGCGTACTGCCAGACAACGTGGCTACCTCAAAGGTATACGCAGAGATAATGGCACAAGACGGAATCGAGAACCTCATAATCGTGCACAGGGACGACGCATGGGGCAGGATAACCAGCGCGTCCATGTACGACATCGTCGCAGAGCGCACCGACATCACGCGGATTGACGGCGTCGCGTATGCGCCCGGTACCACCGACTATTCTACAGTGACGGACCGCCTTGCCGGCGCGCTTGGTGCTGCGGGCGCAGGGGACGCGCCCAGCACGGCAGTGGTGCTATTGGCCTTTGGGGAGGAAAACGACATAATCCGGTCCGCCGCATCCGACCCGCGCCTGCAGGAAAGCAGGTGGTACGGGATCAATATCAGGTCGCAGGCCGACAACGCAGGCATCACACCATGGATCGAAAGGGCAGGATATACGACGGTGACCACCAAGCATGAGCCCAACGCGCTAAACGCGCGCATAGCTTCCGAGGTTCCGGGCGCAAACATCTATTCATACCACGCGTACGACGCGACTCGGCTTCTGATAGAGGTATTGCAAAGGGAGGGCGGCGTGACTGGCAGCGTTCCCCTTGCGCGCGCAGGCAACGCCATCTACCAGAACACGGTGGAACCCACCGCGCTGGGGGTACCGCTTGTATTCAACGAGAACGGCGATCTGGACGCGGACTCGGTAAACTATAGCATTTATCGCACGACGGGAGGAGAGTCAGTACCCTTGTTGGTCTTTGATTCCGCGTCTGAGACGATCAAGTCGGCAACGCCCGTCAGAATATGCAGATAACTCTGCCGCTCTTCGAAGAGTACAGAATGGCAATGGGCAACCACCCGCACATCATAGGCCGTGTTCTGTCACATGCGAAGCGGTTAAAAGCACACTTGGTGACCCAGCGTTATGCAGATCCAAACGACTCGGAGTAACTGGTGGTTCCTGTTGCCGATATTCCTGAATATAGTTGGAGGAATAATCGCATACTTTGTGCTGCGGCACGACGATCCGCAAAAGGCCAGGAACTGCCTTATGCTTGGTGCAGTATTGCTTGCAATACCGATAGTATTAGGTTTCGGATTGGACGCGCTGCCGGCAGCAGACTAGTACGCGCACTACGAAGGACGTAATTTTTTATTTACTTATCAGGCCGCATACGGCCGCGAACCGACGGCCTCAGGACACCGACGTGCACCGAATCCCAGCACAAGGCCAAAGCGGGCCATCGACAGTAGCCGCTAGCCAACCTACCGCACGGCGCGCTGTTGGCGGACGGGCGTATGCACGTTAAGTTCCGAAGTGGTATGCAGGGGATCCGCGCGAAGATGAGATCAAAACTGTTCCCGCAGAGTACCGGTCCGTGGCGTTCTCCAACGGTTATAAGCAGACCCGCCAATCCAGAATCATGTACAACGAGAAAAGACGGAGCAATTGGTGGTTTCTGCTCCCCATACTACTCACCATAGTGGGCGGAATAATCGCATATTTTGTGCTGCGGCACGACGATCCGCAAAAGGCCAGGAACTGCCTCATGCTGGGCGCCGTACTGCTTGTGATACACATAGCCCTTGCATATGTGCTGCCAGGGTAGCCGAGGCAGAGGCTCACAGAGTACGGAAATGCGAACGCGACACATTCGGACAAGACAGATCCGTCAAGGGCCACGAACAAGCAGAACGAGAATCTCAAGCACATCCAACGGCTTCCGGGCATGACGATGTCAGAATGTCAGTGATGCCAGGGCGAGTCACGGAGGCGCCACAACTCCGCGGCGCAATACTCACTTGTTGGCAGAAAACGGGCCCAATACGGCAGCTGGTCTGCGCGATGATCGATGCCAAGGAGATGCGGAACTCGGACCATTTTCCCAAATCCCTGCCAGCCGCGGCCTCGACGGGAGAACAGGCAAACAGCTGCATGAGACGCACAATACAGCGCCGCGCCGCGTGGTATCGGCGGCCGTCGCGCATGCGGCAAACGTTGTGGTGGCATGCATGCAAGATCTTACCGGATGTCCGTTTAAAAATACAGGTTCAGGCCGGGCCTGTTTTCCGGATAAAGCGTGATGTCACACGCACAATCGCAACGAGGCACCCGAACAAGTGCAAAAAACAACGCACAAATAGACTGCGTTGCGCTCACATGCATGGCGTCTCCGTGTGGAGATGGATACAGCCTCATAGGCGACATCTGCATGCCCACCCCGGAAGGATACGTAGAAACCAGGTCCGAATGCGAGATGGGGGTCGACAGTATGGAAGCTGCCGGCGTCGAACAGGACTATCAAGCGGAGCTTGCAAAGTGCAGGGAAGAAGCAGCAGCAGCGGCCGAATTATCACCATCACATCCAGCAGACGCCAACCAATCTGGCGCGGAAGCCGCTCCCGACGCGTCCACAATTGAAGGATTCTTTTCATGGCTACTCTCCGAGATTGCAGAGTGGTTCACGTCGATACAGATCATGTGACCGCGGCACGTGGCGCCCCATCGCATACGTCACGTTGCGCCTCCGCAAGATTCCAATCTAGGCAAATTCCAGCAGGTTTGACAAACTATTAGACTTCCTTCGCGCGCCTCGTTGGGATACGCCTGCCCGCCGTTTCTATTGCGCACCATAAGAAGAACAGGCATGGCACCACGTAGCAAGCCGCAGTTCTTGTTTCAATGTTTCGGAATATAGGCGGCAAAGTACTTACAGCACGTACCGCGAGCGCATACAGATGCAACCGATTGAGGCGTCGACAGAAATAACTACTTAAGCAACCACACACCACATACAACATGATACTTAGCAGCAGCGGAAAGACAATCCGCAGTAGATGGTGGTTCCTGCTGCCTGTGATGCTCCAACTGCTGGGCGGCATCATAGCATACTTTGCTCTGAGGCAAGACGATCCGGCAAAGGCCAAAAACTGCCTGTTGCTAGGCTCCACACTCACCGCGCTGTGGATTGCCGCGATTGTCGTACCCATCGCGCTGCTCATTGCATTTGGAACACCGATTCAGGACGAACACGCATGGATGCTCCCGCCAGAGGAGTTTTCGATAATCAACCTCAACCACGAGACATAATCAGGACCCGCCAGATGCAGGCAGCATATAAAGTTTCTAAATTCGAATTTAGAAATATTGGAAAAATGGGAGCGGCGGCATGCAAGCAGTGCAGCGCCGCACAACGCCACCAAAATCACCACGGACCCCCGCAGAGCACGCGGTACGATCATCTGCAGCATGCTTGGCATATATTGCATCGTGGCACCAGATCCCGCATACCATGACATCACGAATCCAGAGCAGTGTAGAGCGCTGGCTGATCCACGAGGGCCTGAGATTCAAGTACCAAAAACCGGATGATGATCATTCATTCAAGGTTGTGATAAGCGGCCCCCCGGACGTACGCGACATGGGCACAGAGATATTTGAGCCTGCCAAGCAGCCGGGCGTAATAGTGGTCGGCAGGAGGTGCCCGTTTGGCACGAGACTGAACCAGCGGTTTTTGAACATGACTGCATCTGAGCAGCAAAGGGTGCGGGAACGAATCGCAGAGTACTGCAACTACGTCGGGGCGGTGCACCGCTTTTTGATTGACAGCGGGCGCAACATAGTGGGCGTATACGTCGTAATCGACTCTGCAGACAGGCAGAATCAGTCGGACTTTTCAGAGTCACTGAGACAAATAACGAGGATATCAGACCAGGTAAAGGAGCACATCAGGCGCGCCACGTAGCCAAAAGCCGGGCTTGCCGCAACCCTCCTCTCCCCACGCCACCCCAATCACGGCCGCTCGTCACTTCCGCATGCATAAGCTTGAGACATCCACTGACAGACCCGAGCATACGTGCCAACAGAACGGACACCAAAGCAGGACGTGCCGACATCGCATAAGATCCGAAAGTTGGGGGTTAAATACAAAGGCGGCAAGCAGCGCGCATGGGAAAATTACTAATCGCGCTGATCGCAATTACGGTCATAGGCATCATAGTGGCCACGGCCAGCTCATACGTTGCACCTTCCCTGCTTGAGATGCCCCCTGACACGGACGGACCCGACACGGGGGACATGGACACACTTCCATCAGACGTCATGGAGTATCCTGCAGCAGTGGCATTCGTGGAGAAGCATAGAGACAGCTACGTCGAGACGGAGAGCCTTGAGTCCGGCGTAACCAAGATGATAATCGTATCCGGACATGACGGTTCACAGCTCACGATAGAGCAGGGTGCGGACGGTACGGTGACAAACATGGAGTACATCTGCTTCTATCCTGACGGCCTGAGCATGGAAATCATAGAAGGACTGGACGTGGCAGATCAAATACCTCCGCTGTGCTGACATATACGGGCCGACACGCCGTCAAGCCACAGTCATTTTTTCATTTTCTGCCCACCATAGCAGCATACATTGCAGTCCGGATGGTGTAGTTTTTGCCACCACCACCGCCGTCACGACGAATGACACGTACAAGGCACATACCAAACGCACCCTGAGAGCATCAGGAAGTAGGTCGGTTTATTGCATATGTCGCCAAGCGCCCCCACAAAATCGTGCGAAAGCCGCGGAAAAGGGAACGATGCCCGCAGCGTGGCAGCACGTACACGCATGTCGCGTCGCGGCACGTGGCGACTCCACAAAATACCTGCCGCGTCCATTATGAATATTTCTAAACTCGAAATTAGAAATATCAAAAATTAAGGGCCGGTGACACGCCAGACAATTTGGCAAAAGGCCAGCGTCAGGGCACAGGGCAAACGGCTTTGCAAATACCAAGGACCGAACCCCCCGCAATGTCTCTGGCATAACGCAGCCCTGATTCCGTGACTATGACAAGACTCCCAGCATCGACATCCTGGTGTACCACGAACCACTACATGCCATACAACTTACTTCCGTCAACCCTACAAACTGGCATTCGGCAGGCGGCAGGGGGATGCAAAAGGCCAATTTTTGGCCACCGTCCTGCAGATCCAAAAAAACGCCGACATCGCTCCTCAAGCACCCATTTTGCAGTTTCACGCCTGAGAGCTAAACCCCCCTCCCGGCGCCATGCGTTCAGGCACAATCCCAAATATCTGGAAAACGCGATTTTGAGGGGGGGTTTAGCTTCCATGCCTGCATATGGGATCCAAGGGTCAAACCATCCCGGTAGCTGGGCCCGGCATGTGCCGGCATTCATTCCCGTGCCTGAGTGCTCAACCCCCCCTTTTGGGGGCGGCGCAGCCGGCTTTGAAGAAGATATTGCATGCAAAGGACTGGCGGGAGGAGGGACAGGCAGACGCCAAAACGGCAACTAGGAGAAGGGGGCTGGCAAAAAAAAGCAAGACCATCAACCTACATGCGTCGTGCAGGGGGGGTATATCGCACCAAGAACGATCCCCGTACCCTTTGTCCGCTTTCACCAAACACGCCAAACTTAAGAATATAATACGACAAAGGCGGAGAGAGACGCATGGTTGCAATAGTAGTAATAGTAATTGGCGCGATAGTAGCATCCATGATCATAGCAGGCTACATGTACGTAGAGTACACGCCGGACCACCTAGAGGTCGCCGCGGGCGAGCCCGTGATGGTGGGGCCCGTCGAGTATACCGTGTCGTTTGAGAACACCCACATGGGCGACAAGGAGGAGCAGCCAGAGCACGTATATGTTATGGTTGCGCTCACGGCGGAGAACAAGGGAGAGGACAGGACGCTCCTTTCGGGCGGCCAGTTTTACATCGAGGGAGAGGATAGCGTGAGGCACCAGGCCGTATACGGCAACTTTTCGCAAAGGGACCTGCTGGTGGAGTGGCTCGAGCCGGGCGACGTGGTGGAGAGAAGCACGCAGTTTGACGTGCCGTTTGATGAGGACTCCAGGTATGACATACTGATAAGACCGCAAAAGGAGCAGAACTTCAAGGACATAGGCTCCGTATGCATTGCAAACTGCCACATTGAATGACGGCTCCTCCGGGTGCGAGTCAAACGGCGGCGTGCGCATGCCTGCATGTGGGCGCATCCACAACCGATCGAGTTTGCCCCGTCCCGCCTGCTTCTCCCCCGCGCCTCCAAGCCACCACCGCAGGATCTGCTTGCATTTGGATCCGTTTCACACAGGCCTAAAAGGGCCAATTTAGGACAGGTACTTTTTGTTGTCCCTCAGGTATTTTGAGACGAACCACTTTAGAAAGATCATGTGGTCACCGCGCGTCTGCGATCCCTCCAGTTTCTTGATGTACGTGATCTTCTCCTTTGGGAGGATGTTCATCATGGGATACCCGCCCTTGTGGAGAATCAACAGCGCCAGCAGCCTTCCAATCCTTCCGTTTCCGTCAATAAACGGGTGTATCATCTCGAACCTGCTATGGAAGATCGCCGACGCTATGACGGGGTTTGATCTTTTGTTTTTGCGATACCACTTCAGCAGGATCTCCAATTCAGGGATTACGTCGGGCCACAACATGTATTCCGTCCTTCCCCCGTATGGGGCGACATCTACACGCCTGAAGCTCCCCGCATTGTTCGCGTCCGTCCCTGCAAACAACATGTCATGCCATCGCAGAATAAGCCGCTTTGTGATGTCCGATTTTGTCACAAGCAGTTCATCAAATATTTTCTCCATCTGTGTTGCCTCTATAATGTGCTCCAGTGCGGTGTCCTTTGGGGACAGGTTGTATTCCAACAAATTTCTTGTCTGGCCAAGTGTCATGGTGCTGCCCTCGATTCTCTGCGTGCTGTATATGTGGTTGATCTTGAACCAGTGGTTCTCGGATTGGATGATCTTTTTGTCAACGGCTGCAATGTATCCGGAATACCTGTCACGTATCACCTCAAGCAACGGGATGTTTTCCTTCAGGTACATCTCCTCTTCGAACTTTTTTTTGACAGAGTCGATCTCCGCAGGAACGCGCCTCCCAAGATACCGCTCGTACTGGTTTTTGCCCGAGTGGTACACAAGATAGTAATAGTGTCCGCTTCCCTTTTTTCTTCTGATTACCGATACCATGCAATTGTTTACCAACATAACTATTTAATTTTTATTAAAATAGTAAAAATTCGATGGGTAATGATAATGCATGGCGCCAAGCGCCGGTGCCGTCAGGGCGGAGGCATTTCAGCATCGGCAAGCGTGCGGCCGGATCCGGACAACGCCGGGCACCGGCCAAATCTTTCTAAATACGAGTTTTGAAACATGCGGATCAGTCGCCGGGCTCCGTCCGTATCTCCGGCATGACGTACACGCTGACGGGCCTTATCCTGAGCGTGGTGCGTTTCTCGCCAGGGCGGCGGAAGGGGTACCTGTCCCTCCCCGGCATATACTGTCGCGTCAGGATGTCAGCGTACTTGTAGTCATAGTCAGGAATCATCTCCTCGACCACGCCCCGGACTGACACCATCTGCAGCGGATCGTCGGCCGACGTGACCGACACTGCCACCCTGTTGTCGCGCAGGACGTTGCGGTGCTTGGTCCTGCCCTCCGCCGTGTTGACCATTATGAACCCGTCATCCCAGTTTGCCCAGACCGGCGTCACCTGCGGCGAGCCGTCCGGCATTACGGTCGCCACGTACGCCAGGTTCCGTCCCGAAAGCAGGCGCTTTAGGTGCCTCACCGAGTCCGCATCGACATTCATACGAGCCATATGCACCAACACCACCGCGTTGCGCAGTCCGCAGTATATAATCTCCCCGGCCCCGTGACCAGTACGCCCTAGGGGCAACTCCCACAACAGACAATCCAGTCCGCGCATTTCCCCCCGCCGCCTCACTGACGGCGATGCGCAGGACAGATGTCAGCCGTTGCCGGTCTTTTCCTTTTTGGCGTTCCCTCCGTCGTTACCGGACAGCGAACTTGCCGTTGTTTTCTCCCCACGTGAATCCGCCTTTCTGGACGAGGCCTGCCGCGCGGCCTTTCGGCCGCTCCCCTGCCGCTTGCGCCTCTTTCCCTTCTCAAGCACCTTGGTAATGGCGCGGTTCATTATCTCCACCACCAGGTACGCCGAATACTCGGCAGTAGGCC
This sequence comes from Candidatus Nitrosopumilus sp., assembly GCA_965207075.1. Lineage (GTDB taxonomy): Archaea > Thermoproteota > Nitrososphaeria > Nitrososphaerales > Nitrosopumilaceae > Nitrosopumilus. Next base: position 1,430,784 of record CBDBLO010000002.1, read on the forward strand.
TGCCGCCGTTTCCGGACGCGGCAATATCTGAGAGAACTCCGCCGAGAATCTCCTCCAGCCGTCTTGCCGTCCTGTCTATCACCGACGAGTACGCAGACTCAAAGTTCTCTGGCTCCTCGAGGTCCAGCAACCTCGTGGACGTCCCATAGTACTTCGTAATCCCGCCGCGCGACTCGACTACCCTCATCACCTCTACGAGGCCCGTCGTCCTGAGGATGTCTATGTGGTGTCGCACAGTCGACAGCGCCTTTTCTGGTCCCGTCCTGTTCACCGCTGCTGTGATCTCTTCTGCCGACAGCGTCTGGCCGTACAGCATGGATAAGATCCTTGAGCGTATCGGGTCCCCTATGGCGCGTGCGTGCTGCATGGTGACTGACACGGTCCGGTTAGTCCGGATCTGCCTGTCCAGTAGCGTAGCCATGCGGTCCAGTCAACGGGTTCGTTAAAGAGAGCCCATGTCACAATTTGTTGTCCTGCCGGGCAAATATTTTGAACCAACCCCGTGCGTGGCACTGTTCTGATAATAATGGCAGCATATCGACTATTTCAGCAGTATGTCAATGCATGCAGGGACAATCGACCCATCTAGGATCGCTCTTGTGGGACTTAAGATGGTATGATATTGGAATCAATCTGATGTACATGGTTTAAGGTTGAACATATCATGTTATTTCTATAATTATAGTAGTATAATGATTTTATTAGTATTCTTGTAAATAAAGTATAGCAATATGAAAAATTTAGTAGTGGTTGGCGATCGGGGGCCAGGAGAGGGATCGGGGGCGGCAGGGGGCGGCAGGGGGCGGATCAAGCCGATGGCAAGACGGCAAAACCGGACTGCCTGCAAATTCGAGTTGAAGGCGAGATCAGGGACGACAGGCGATGAGCGGCATCGGGGCGCAGTGCGATGCCGGACGCCGGCATCGGGGCGCAGGGAGCGTGACAACATTTACCGCGTATGATGCCGTCTAGGATATAGGCCGGACGGAGTTTCTGCGCTTTTCGATAAATGCAATTGCAAGGATAACGCACACAGGAGCGATTACCATCACGGCAAAGAACGGGATGTTATCTGAGATGAAGATTCCAACATTTGGTTCTTCCACTCCCTGGACGGTTCCCGTATATTCAATGTCATCACTCCCGCCGGGAACTGTCAGCCTGGTGTTTATCACAAGTTCTCTGATAAAAGTACAGTTGTTGGCAGGCTCAATACAGATCGTCCCGAGGGGCGTAATTCCCACATAAAATGCGACAAAGCACGCCACAACCGCGGACGTCTTGTATCGGTGCCTCATGGCTTGTCACAATTTTTTGCTTTGCGCGGTGCGGGCGTATCCCTTCCTGCAACGGCGTCAGACAGGGATCTCACACGGGCTCTCCCGCAATCTTGCCAAAAGAGTCCACGTACCGCCGAGTCATGGCCGACACCACGTCAGGCGGAATCTCGGGGGCCGTCGGCGCCCTGCCCGCACTGCGCTCCTCCTCAAACTTTTTCTTGTAGCCGCGCTCTGCGAGCCAGTCGCGGAGTATCTGCTTGTCGTATGACGTCTGGATGTCCCCCGGACTGTACGCATCCTTGGGCCACATGCGGTACTCGTCGGGCCCTATCGAGTCGCCCAAGGTTATCTGTTCGTCACCGTCCTCGCCCTTGAGGATGCCAAACTCCAGCTTCAGGTCGGCCAGGATGAATCCGGCAGAGTCGGCTACGCGCGACATGTCCTCGTATATGCGGATGGACCTCTCTTCAAGCCAGTCGTACTGCTGCTCGGAGACCAGCCCCATGCCTACTGCGGCCTCCCTGTCTACCGGCACGTCATGCTCGGACTTTGTGGTCGGATCAAACACGGGCCTTGAGAGCCTGGACGCCAGCTGCGTGCCGGAGCCCCCTGGAAGCGTCAGTGCCCCGTTCTTCCATCTGTCATACATGCTTCCATACAGGTAGCCCCTCACCACACACTCGATTGGCAGCATCTTCATCCGTCGAACCACCATGTCAGTGTCCGAAACGCGCCGCACGAAATGGTTAGGCACGTTCAGCCGGTCGAACCAGAATTCGGCGGATCTGCACAGTATCTCCCCCTTGCGCGGAATGTCCTGCGAGAATTTTACATCGTATGCGGACACGCGGTCAGAGAACCGGAACAGAAGATGTCCCGGGTCGTCCTCCAGCTCGTAGATGTCCTTGACCTTGCCGCTTGCAATAAACTTCATGCCGGTGGTGCCGCATGCGGGGGATTTAACTGTAAGAGCGCGGGATCAACTGGATCGGATCGCGGCAAAAAAACCAAGCGCGTATTTTGTCACTTGTTGCCGGCGTGCATCTGCGCGTGATATGGCGCGGGCCGTTTGCCAGGGGCAAGGGCGCCAGGCCGGCGCCGTACGCGCCTATGCATAGTCCCCGAGTGTGCGCTGTCTTGCAAGCCTTGTGGTATCTACGTGCCCGAGCCAGTCGGATGCGGCAATGCCCGTGGCGGACGCGGCAAGTCGCACGCCATCGGCCATGCTGTCTGCCACCGCAACGGGGTTCTTCATCGCGGCCCTGACGCCCTCGCGCACCTGCCATACGCCCACGGGCACAGAATACTCGGGACGAATCTCCCGCAGCACCAGCGCGCCGGCCTGCACGTGTCTTTCTGCCAAATACTCCAGAACCCCGAGCCGGGCCGCGTAGTACGCCCCCGCCGTGTTCTGAGGCGCGCGCTGCAGGTGCGAGGTCTCCCAGTCGGAGGCAAATGATGTCAGTCCCGCGGCCTTTGGAGCGCTGCAGCTGCCGCCGTCGGGGGCCGGCTCATGCCACGCCTCCACCAGCTCAAAGAGCCACCTGTTCTCAAACAGCACCACCGCAAACGCGTTTCCAAGGTGCTCGTGGCAAAAGACCCTGCACGAATCTATCACGTCGCACTCGCTCACGTGCCCAAGCAGCCGGGAGGATATCGCAGAGTCGGCCGCAGTAATGCTCCATTTTGTAGGAACCAGCCTGCGCCTTGAGCCGAGCATTCCGATGCTGAGGCATCTCTGTATGTCGGACATGGCGACGCCCGACTCGTACAGCGAGAACATTGCATCCGATGCGCTCGCATCCGTGTCATAGTACAGTTTCTCGATCTGCCTCGAGGGGCGCGGCATGTCTGAGAACTCTGCAGAACGCACCAGCCCGATCGGCCCAAAGGGGGTCCCCGTGTCATCACCGTAGCTGCTTCGGGCGGCCCTGATCTGCACGGGCCTCTCAAAGGAGATGTCCGATCCGAGCGGGGCCGAGGACATGGCGACCTCCTGCAGCTGCTCCACGTACCGGCTGCCCCCTCCGGAGCCGGTCAGATCGGCGCGCACCTGCCTCACCCCGCGGATCATTCCGAGCCTCAGGCCCACGATGTCGCCAAGCGAGAGTTCCCGCCATCTTTCGGGACTGTCAAATATCGCGGTATCACCGTGTACGGGCGGCACCATGGGGCCCACGTACACTTTGGGATACCCGTATGAGCCCACGAACACCGAGGGCGGCGTCGAGCCGCTGACTGACATGCCGCGCCCAGTGCGCGCGCCACCGCCGGCTCCGGTATCGGCGCCCCGGGCAAGCGTCCTGTGCCACCGTCTGGCAATCTCGTCCTTGATCTCGCGGGCGTCCACGCGTATGAGGAGAGATGCTTGCGTAATAAAGTCGAGCGGTGTCCTCTCCCCTCCCCCCCCCCCCCCGTTCAAGCATCTGCAGTGTAGGACGGGCTCACTGCAATGTACGCACAGATTGCGGATGTGCGCCCGCCGCCACTTCACCGGCCGCACATATACGCAGTTACGAGCGCTCCGCAAGCCACGCGCCCAGTTCGGGCAGCACCCTCTTCTGGGACAGGGAGCTTGCAATCATGCCCACGTGACCGGTGGGGTATATGCGCAGTGTCTTGTCACGGCTCCCCACGGCATAGTACAGGGGCATGCTGCATTCCGGCGAGACCAGGTGGTCTCCTACTGCAATCTGGATGAACACGGGCATGGTGATCTCCTTGAGGTCGACGTGCACGTCACCCACGTGCATCTTGTTGCGGGCCAGAAGGTTCCGCTGGTAGATGTCGCGTATCCACTGCCTGAACAGCTCTCCCGGTATGGGGGGCGTGTCGCCCAACCATTTCTCGACGCGCAGAAAGTTGTCCACGAACCGCTTGTCGTGTATGTTTCTAAAGAAATTGACGTATTTTTCGACGCCCTGCTCAAACGGCTTGAGCACGGAAAAGCAATAGTACATGAACTCTGGGGGCATGTTGCCTATCGTCTCGACCATCTTGTCCACATCCATGTGCTTTGCAAGGTTGCTGATTACGGTGGTGTCCTTCCACCCGTCCACGACGGGCGCGGTGGCCACATAGTTTCTGACGCTCTCCGGGTGGAGTGCGGCGTACATGGCAGAGATGGTGCCGCCCGTGCAGTATCCCTGCAGGGACACGGACTCTACGGAGGACTCGTCCTTGATGTATTCCACGTAGGAGTCCATGTATCCGTTCACGTAGTCGTCAAAGTCCAGGTACTTGTCCATGCTGGTGGGCGTCCCCCAGTCAAGCATGTACACGTCAAAGCCCTGGCGCAGCAGGTTGCGCACCCAGCTCTTTTCGGGATGAATGTCAAGGATGTGGAACCTGTTGATTACCGCGTACGATATCAGCAGGGGCGTCGCATGCCGCCTTTCGGTCAGCGGCCTATAGTGCAGGAGGCGTGTCTTGTCTATGCTAGAGGCCACGTCATGCCGGGTCACGTCAAGTATGATCTGATCCGGCGAGGAGACCATCTGGGGCGCGTTTACGACGTTGCGTCCAAATTTCAGAATCTCCTCGATCAGTTTTGGATCGATGTTCGAGCTGATCGTCACGTCTCGGTGTCACCGTCCTTTCGGGGCAGCCCGCTGGCCGCGGCCGTGCCGGGCTTGCCGCCAGGGGGAATCTGCCGGTCCGAGTCACTGCCGGTGTCGCGCGTCCGGCGCTCGGAGTCGTTGGTGTTTTCAGGACTCTGCACGTCCTGTGGTTTCCGGGAAGGCGCGGGGCGCGTGCCAGCGGCGGGTTGCGGCTGCGGTGGTCTCGACTGTCCCTGCTGCGACTGCTGCTGCTGCATACGTCTGGTATGCCTGTCGGGTCTGTGGCGCCTGCGCCTTTTTTTCTTGGCAGTAGCTTCAGGTGCGGCTGCCGCGCCACCAGGGGCCGTCTCCGCCCGTTTGGTCGCATCCTGCGGCGGACGTGAGAGAGAACCGGACGATGCGTCTGGTGCATGCTGCACTACGGCAGCAGTATGCGCGTCCTTTGGACTGTCAGATGCCTGCGCGGGTTTTGGCGCTGACCCCGGTTGCATTGGCGGGGGGTTGGGGCCGCCAGGCCGCCCCGGCTTTGAGAGCCTGTGTCGGGGGCGCCTGCGGCGTCGTCTCGGGTTTTTGGCGTTCTGTGCTGAGGGGGGTACGTCGGGTCGATCAGGAGGACTTGGCGCGGAGTGGGAAGACGCTGTATCCGGTTTTGAGGGGGGCGGTTCGTTCTCCGGTTCTCGGTGAACCGGTCCTTCGGCAGGGCCGCCGGGTGGCGCAGTATCGCGCGAGCGTGACGGGGCTGGAGGCTGCGGCGCCTGATGCGGTGGTTGTGCCTGTACGCCACGTGGCTGTTGCGGCGGTTGGTGCTGTGGCCTATGTTGTGTCGGCTGTGGCGTTTCTTGAACATCCTGCGGCTGCGGCTTGCCCCCATCGCCAGCCACAGTGGAAGAAGTAGGCGCTGCAGGGGCGTCACCCCCTCCCGGGTCCGAAGGTACGTTGTCCACACCTGTAGCGGGTGCCGAACCTGACGCGCTCCTCGAAGCGGCGCCAGAACCCGCGCGCCGCAGGCGCTGCAGCTCCAGTTCCGAGAGCCTCAGCCTCTTCTTTAGTGAGTGAATCTCGCGGTACACGTCGTCGATCTCCTCCTTGCTTGGCAGGTTGGCCGACTGCAGCACTGTGTTGGATATGTTGTTCCAGTGCTTTACAATCTCGAGCTCCTTTGAGACCAGCTTGCCGTAGTTTGAGCCAAACTTTGGCGAGTCGAAGAGCTCGGTAAAGTCGTTGTCAAACATGTCAATCCAGACGCGCTTGAGCGCCTCGATCTGCTCCACGTCCTGCGGGATTTCCGGCATCTTCTGGTTGACCTTTTTTTGCGCCCCGCCCCAGGTGTCTGCAAGCTGTGAATAATACTCTGTCAGGTGTTTGCTGAACGTCACCATGTCCTCACTCATCTCTATCATCTCATTTGTAATCTTCTTGGAGTTTGCCGCAAGCGCCCTCATGGGCCCAACTGATGCCAGTGCCCCGGGCTTGCTTGACATCAGGTGCAGTATGTCGGTCCAGAACGTCGCAAGCTGTTTGTAGCGCTCAGATGCGTCCCGGAATTCTGAATCATCAACGGTCATGGCAGGGTTCATCATGATTTCAATAATAAATAGTTAGACAAAGGAAGGCGACAAGCCCCCAAGTCGGAATCGCTTGACGCAAGATAATTTGATCAATTAGCGTACAAAGACAGACCGCACCCTTGGAGCCGACCTCCCCTCCCCCCCTTCCCTCTCCCCCACGAACACACCAAGCCCTTGCGGATACCGTATTCGTGCATGCGCAGTCGCGCCATGATGAGGCCCAGACCGCCCGCGTATGGCGCGGTCAGATGCCACCAGAACTGCACGGCGGCGCCCACGCCCGATCCAAGGGCCAAACGGCCATAAAAGTAGGCGCCGCGAATTAAGGTACTGCTGCAAATTCATAACATGTGTATGGCGGTAGTTAGAAATTGAAAAGCTAACGAGGAATGCCCTGTTGCGAAAAATGTCGGAAATTGATGGACTTGGCGGTGCTCTGGATGATCACCATGTGTGAGTGCTGATAAGTCCTTAGCGCCCTGTATAGAATTTGTATATAAAGGTGGATTCTATATCGCGAATTCGCAGTACGCGAATTAAAAAGAGATTTTAATGGCATGGGGAGAATCCCGCCCATGGAAGACCGCGACGACGGATCCCCGGTTTCAAAGGAGATCATCGTGCTCGAGGCCATACGAAATGGCATTACAAAGTTTGGCCGCATACAAAAGACGACAAGGCTGTCGCCCGAGGAGCTGAACTCCATACTCGAGAGGTTGGAGAGGCAGGGGGACATAACGGTAAGGGAGAAGAAAGGCTGGCTCGGCACCAAGATCGAGATGCACGTCACAAAGTCGGGTTCGGACAAGGTCGACGAGGGCGTACGGGAGATGCAGGCCAAGTGGGGCCAGATGCAGGCCATCTACAAGTCCGGTGACAAAGAAAAGATGAGGAGTTTCATGGATAGCAACCGCTCCATACTCCCAATGATGCTCTTCTTTGGCGTCATAGACATTATGATGTTCAGCATGATGTTCAGCATGATTGGGATGCCCATGGCCTCGTACGTTCCGCCGGAAAGCATGCCGGAAGGCATGGACGACGGCGGTGCGGGCATGGACGACGGCGGCGGCGGTGCGGGCATGGACGACGGCGGCGGATTTGACTTTGACATTGGTTTCTAAGAGCAATGCCGGATAGCAAGAGGCGCAAAAACGACGACGGCTCATACGGCAGCCGCGCATACTACGACTCGGCGGATCGCAGGGGCCCCGCAAGGACGCTCCGGTTCCTAAAGGCGCACAGCACCGAATACCTCTCAGGCAGGGACCTTGGCGACGTGCTGGGCATCAGCAGGGTGGCGGTGTGGAAGCACATCAAAACGCTGCGGAGCCTGGGATACGACATAGAGTCGAGGCAGAAGGTCGGATACAGGCTGCGGGGTTCAAGCGGCGAGCCATACCCGTGGGAGATCACAGAGGGCATAGGAACCAGCACGGTGGGCAGGAGGGCATACTATTACGACGACGTGGGCACTGCAGGCTCCACCCAGGATGTCGCGGCGGCTTTGGCAGGGACGCCCGGAAGCGACGGGGCCGTCGTCATATCGGCCACGCAGTCCAACGCAAGGGGCAGGACAGGGAAGAGGTGGGCGTCCCCGCGCGGCGGCATATGGATGTCCGTCGTGCTGCATCCGGACTGCAGGGCGTCGACCGCGTCCCTGCTGCCCATAGCGGCCGGCGTTGCAGTGGCGGAGTCCATAGAGGAGGCGTGCGGCATAAGGCCCGAGCTCAGGTGGCCCAACGACGTGACGATCCGGGGCAGGAAGGTGGCGGGGATAATAACAGAGGCCGAGATGGAGCTGGACCGCATACAGAACGTGCGTCTCGGGATAGGGATCAACTTTGACGTGGACGCAAAAGGCATAGAAGAAACGTTTGCAGGCGCGCCCGGTTTTTACGGCGCGGCGTCGCTCAAGCAAGAGGCTGAGTCGGCCGGCGCGCCGAGGACACCGTCCAAGGCGGAGCTGGTAAGAACAATGCTCCGCAGGCTCGACGTCGCGTACGGGATGCTGCTTGGCGGGAGGGCCAAAGCCATAACGTCAGAGTGGGCCAAGAGATCGTCGACCATCGGCAGAAGGGTCAGCGCAACCGTTGACGGCCAAAAGGTCACCGGAACCGCCACCAGAATAAACGACGACGGCATGCTTGTGATCAGAACGGACGCCACGGGCAGGGGCGGCCGGAGGCAGGTCGAGCTCATGGCAGGAAGCCTGGAATACGCTGCATGAGATTGGGTCATAGTGTGCCAGTTACGGCCGTCCTGTGCCGGCGTACGCGCACTCTTGCGCATGGCGCGTCGGGGGTCAGGTCCGTCTGGTGCGGGGCCTCCCCGCGGCCGCCGGCCTTGGACTGGTTGTCGTTCGCACCCTCTTTTTTGCAGGCGTCCTGCCGCGGGTCTTGCGCCCACCAGCGGATGCTGCAGCAGTCTTTTTGCCGCCGCTGCCGCGGCCCTTGCTCCTTCCCTTGGCGGCCTTGGTAGTACGCGTGCGGGCAGGTGGTTTTCCGTCCTCAAGCAGCTCCGACTGCGCCCTTAGCACCTCCAAAAGTCCCGACTGCACGTCAAGCGCGTCCCCCACCACCGACTCGAGCATGCGCGCATACCGCGCATAGTGCGACAGCAGCTCCGCGTATATCACGTCCCTAGCGGAGAGGTACTCGTTTGTACGCAGGGTATTCGTAGAGTCCACGACCTCCGCAAGCGGCGACGGCGGGGGGCCCATCTTGTCTAGGCGCGCCTGCAGATCGTCTATTGCCAGACGGATATCCTCGGCCCCGAGGCTGTCCTGCTCCGTCTCGCTTGCCAACATGGGGGGACGGCCGTGCCAGAATTAAAGACTTGCGAGGGGGGAGAACAGCCTATTGTATAGAAAACCGACCCGCCAAAGATTGGGGTGTGGGTGTGGGTGGTGGCGGCAGGTAGCTCGGGCGGTGTACGGTGCCACCTGCAATACATACGGCGCCATGCGCGCACGCCAAGTGCGCGTACCCCGAATCGGCGGATCATGCCGCCAGACCAGTGCCAAAAAAAATCAGAAATAAAAGAAAAACGCCCTTGCGGGCTTTTTGCCGCGACTAGTTGGCCCTGAAACGGAATGCCGATATCCAGGACTTTAGTATGTCGTGGTTGATGTTTGAAAAGGACTTTGCGTTGTCGTTGAACGTCTTGATGTTCTGCTGAGTCGCATCGATCGTGGTCAGTATGACCTGGTTGTTTATGGATGCAATCTTTGCAATCTCCTCAGTCGTTCCGCCGATTGTGCGTACCGCAGCCTCCGGGATGCCCGTAGACAGTCCGGATTTGCGCGCCACCTCCCTCTGGAATTCAAATGCAGAGTTTGCGACGTTCTCGCATGCCTGCAGGTACTCCTGCTGCACGTTTGTTATGGCCTGGTGGTACTGCGGTACCGACTGTCGTATGCCGTTGAACATCTTGTCAAGGTTCTGCTTGAATACGCCAAACGTGTCGTTCGAGGACGGCCTTGACGTGTTGTTACCACTGTTGTTGCTGTTGTTTTTGTCAGTCATATTTGCTTGTTCACCTCCCTTTTCTGTCTGTTAGGAATAGGCAGTATGATCACCTGCACCAGGTCTCCCTCCCCGATTCCAAGCGCTTTGCGCTCGGCCTCCGGTATGGAGATCCGCCCGTTGCTGCTGACAGTGGTCTTGTAGGCGCCCCAGCCGGCAATGGAGGAGATCATGTCCTGCCCCATGCCGATCACGGCATCCATGCCCCTGCTCTGCATGCTAGAAACGTTCTCTATCATCCTAGACTGCGCGCTCTGCGCCGTCTCGGACATCTGACGCAGCGTCTCAAGCGGGTTGAACGTCCCCGGAGTCTGGCCTGCGGCGGTCATCAGCGAGCCGAAGTTCTTGACAAACTCGGCCTGTGCCTCCCCGCCTCTCTGTATCCAGTCCTGAAACATCCTTGTAGGATCATACTGGTTGCTATTACCACTCATTGGTAATGGTGTGAAATAAGAGGTATAAATAGCAACCGGTCTGGCAGAATTGTAGGGATAGAACTCACCCGGGGACGCGTCCGCACGCGGTCGGCCGGACACTAGTCTGGCCGCGTCCTGCAGGCAGCCGCCTCATTGGGAACCGGATGCGCCCGGAGACGCGTCTGTGAGGCATGGCCGTTCGCAGAGTCACCCGGCCGTGGATCCTCCCAGAAACTCGAGCACCCGCTTTGCAAAGGCCTCGGGGCTCTGCACATAGGGGGTGTGCCCGCAGCCCTTCATCCTAAACATGGTGCAGTCCCTTACCGAGGACAGGAAGAATCCGGCGTTCTGGATTGGAACGACAGGATCGTCCTCGCCCCAGACCAGCAGCGTGGGGGAGCTTATCGAGTGCAGCATCGCCTCCGTGAGCCCGGAGTTACTGAGCCCCAGCACGGCCGACATGAACGCCATCTTTGCGTTTGGGAGCCTCATCCTCTTGATAAAACCCCGTACCAGCTCCGCGTCCGCCCTCTGGTCGGAGGCCTCCATCGCCTCAAAGGCCCTGGATACGGACTGCTTCCCGGGGTACATTGCGGCCATCATATACAGGTCAAACGCCGGCGTAGTCCTCTTCATCGTGCCCGCAGGCGAGACGAGGACGAGCCTGTCTATGCTGGCCGGATGCGAGGCCGCATACATGACAGCGACCTGGCCGCCAAGCGACGAGCCCACCAGGAATATGCGCTGTCCGCAGGTGGCGCGCACAAAATCCCCAAGAAACGAGGTCAGAAAGTCCGGCGTGTAGTCAGACGGCGGCTTGTCGCTGAGCCCGAACCCGATCATGTCGGGCACCACCACCCTGAACCTCTTTTCAAATATGGGAGAGACCTTGTCCCACCGCTCCGCGGAGCCTCCAAGCCCGTGCAGCAGGACCATCGTGCCGTCAGTCGGATCACCACCCTCAAGGTAGCGGATGTGGTGGCCCCCCACGTCGACAAAGCGCTCCTTCATCCACAGGACGCACGTATCATGCATTGATAAGTCTAGTCGTTCGGGCAGTGCATGGAACAAAGTCCGAACACATCAGATCCCGGCAGGCGTCATTGGGCGAATGAAGAAACGGAGCTCAACCTGCGTGGGTTTTTCACGCAGGCCCATCCCCCCACAGAGCACCCCGTACTGCTCCCGCCGGCAGGTTCTCCCCTTCAGCCGTAACGGTCTTCATATGGCATTTTTTGTGTATCCTAATCTGCCCGCTTGCATTTCAACCCGCTTATGGCGAGCATCATCTGATCTGGGAGGCCCCTTACTCGGCGGCACGCATGGTTACTGTACCGGACAGGCAGGCCCGGACATGGGCCTGAGCGCGACGGTCCTGCCGATCAGGGCGCCGTCCTCGTCACGCTCGTCCGTGGCGGCAAGGGACACGAGAAACTCGCTCTTGTCCTTTCGCAGCATCCAGATCTTTGCGGTGTCGTGTATCCCGTTCCTCCAGTTCTCCATGTGGGCGCTTATGTTACCGCGGGAGCGCGGGGCGGTGTGATGCAGCAGGTTGACGCCTATCACCTCCTCCTTTGTGTATCCCAGCCTGTCAACGTACGTCTGGTTGCAGTCCACTATGACACCGTTGTAGTTCACCGACCTGTGCAGGATCTCCGGGTGCTCGTATCCCTCCCTTGAAGTGACGTCGTACATCTTGCTCATCTTCTCAAGGTGCGCGATCTCCCTTATGGTGGAGTTGCGGCCTATGAGGTTCCTGTGGTCGTCATACAGGCTCGACGCAGTCAGCATGACCTTGAACTCCTCGCCGGACTTGGTCACGAGGACTATGTGCCCTGACGAGTGCGCCCTTGTCTTCTTCCATTCCTCAAAGTTGGACGCCAAGACGTCGCGGTGCCTCTCGGGCGCGTGGTCAAGAAACGACCTGCCGATTACCTCCTCAAAGGTGTAGCCCAGCCTCTCCGCATACGACAAATTGCAGTCAATTATGATGCCGTCTAGATCAACAGAACGGAACATCTCAGGAATCGACGTCCCAATGCTGCGGCTCATTACCAGTGAGCAAAACCCGTGCTATATTAAAATTTATGTAACGAAACAAGGTGCGCCCTCAGACTGTTCCCAAATCCGTGCCTAAAGTGACGTATCATTCATAGATTTTATACCTACGATCTCGGTCGGCCCGAGGACGTACAGAACAAGTAACACAAAAAGTGCTTCAAGTGGGCCCAACTCGGACATCTCCGGCGGCGACTCGGGTTTGGGCATGGGATCAGACAGGGACCCGCCAAGCGACGTTACAAACTCCTCCCACTTCCGGGGGCACGGGCCGGCCTTCGGCCAAGGGGCGTGCATCCGGCGCTATGCAATGCCGCGCTTTGCAAAGTATTTCTGGTGGTACTCCTCGGCGCGGTAAAACGGAGCAGCCGGCACGATCTCGGTCACTATCGGGCCGCGATACCTGCCCGACCGTGCAAGCGCGTCGCGCGACTTTTCGGCGGCAAGCCTCTGCTCGTCGCTGTGGCAAAAGACGGCCGATCTATACTGGATGCCGACGTCAGGTCCCTGCCTGTTGAGGGTCGTGGGATCATGGTTTGACCAGAATACGCCAAGCAAGTCATCGTAGGACACCTGGTCGGGGTCGTACTCTACCTGGACGGCCTCCGCGTGTCCCGTCCGGTCCGTGCATACCTCCTCGTAGGTAGGATCCTCCGCGTGGCCGCCTGTATACCCCACCGCGGTGGATGTAACGCCCTTTGTGTTTGCAAAGATGTGCTCGACGTGCCAAAAGCATCCCGCGCCAAACGTGGCCTTCATGAACATACGTGGGGGATGGGCATTAAAAGATGATCGGATGCGGCTGGCCGCGGGCCCACCACGTGCGCAGCCCGGCATCGGCGCGTGCGAGGAATCCTGCAAGGACGCGGCGTCAGACGCGCGTCGGATCCTGTGAACTGCCTCCTCTCCCCACGTAGGCGGCAAAATCCAGTCTACGACGATACCTCTTGGGGATTTTCTGTGGGCGTGTTATAGCCACTTGTGTCCGGCAGCGGTTCCCGGCCAAGGCCTTCCCCCAACCCGGCAGATGTCAACGGCAATTGGCAGTCAATAGGGGAGGTAAACATGTCCACGGCCTTTTTGGCCAACTTCTCGATGTTTGCGGTGGGCTCCGCAGAGATCAGCAGCAACACACGGGTCACCGGAAACGGAAAGCTCACCAGCACCGCCTTGTCGCGTCTGGCCGCAAGATAGTTTATCGGTCCTAGGCTCTCGTCGTGCTCCTTGCGTATGGACACCCGGGATACGAACTCCAAAAATGACTGCAGGCGCGTCTCGTCGTTCTCGTGGGGGGTGATGCCATCCTTAAAGCCCCCGGCAATCAGCTTGCCGTCGGAGTTCACGATTCCCGCAAACCTGATCTCATCCTCGGAGAGCAGCTTGCTGCACTTTTGGGCGTACAGCCCCGGTGCGGGATCGACAGAATGCATGCATGGAATACGCACGCCTGCGATAAAAACCTAGAGCATATGGGCAGCATCAATACACGCATGCGTGGGGGGGGGAGGGAGGGAAGGAACGGTCAGACGAGGCACGCCATCAAGCGGCCGAGTGCCCGGGGCCGCGCTCGGCGCCCCGAGACGACAGGTGCATGCAATACTGCCGGCGAGTAGGCATGGAGCAACGTTGTGCCAAGGCATCCGGCCATGCAGAAAACTGCCGTGTCATATTTGATCAGGGCTGGTCCATATGCATACAAACGTCGCGAGGCACTAGGTTTTCCAGCCCTCTTGGAGCATCAACGGATTCTATCCTCCTCCTCCCCTCCCCCGACTCATCACCCGCAGAGTGCAGACGTATGTGCCTGCCTCCGCCTGCACCACAGCCTTCAGGGACATTGGCGCGCACGAGCGCTGCAGAGGATGATGCGCAAAATCTTCAGGGCGGAAGGGCCCGGCGTAAGCAACGGCGCCTCCGGGGCGCTGACGTGGCACGGCGCACATCCGGGCAGCGCATGTCCACGGCCATGCCGTCGCAGCGAGCGGCAGCCATACATGAGAGAAAAAAGTGTCAGGGGGGGCGGGGGCGGCACTTTAGCAGGGCGTACTGGATGATCCCCGCGCTCGAAGCCCGGCCCATCTTTCTCATAGAGATGGCCATCACCGGCTCAAGGTATGACGGGTACCCCATGTCACGTACCGCCTTCCTTATGTCGCGACGATTCGAGAGGTAGTAATCCGCAAGGGGTCCATAAACAGAGTCGCCGACAAGCCGCTCGTCGGATATTCCAAAGCCGCAGTCATGCAGGGTTCTGCGGACGTACGAGAGCAGATAGTGCTCTGACGCCCATGTAAAGTTCAGTATGCCGAGGCGGGCCAGGGTCATGCGGCTCCGCGTCACGACGGGGATCGCAACTGCCAGAATCCCGTCCTCGGAGAGCAGGCGCCTGCACTCGGACACAAAGGAACCAAGGGGCCTAAAGTGCTGGGCCGACTCAAGCGCGATAATTCGGTCTACGGAACCCGATGCAAGCGGGAGCGCGGTCGCCGACGAGTTTATTGCATTGAGGGCTACGGGGGCTTCCACGGACGCGGCACCGTCCCCGTGATCACCCTTGCAGGCGGCGCTGCTTTCACCGTCCGGTACGACACCGGAAGGGCGCCTGCGGCCATTGCAACCGTGTCCACCGGCGCCGGAAAGCCCGGATGCCCCGCGCAGCTGCGCATAGCTTGTGTTCACGCAGTGCAAAACCAGTTCCGGATTGGCGCGCTTCCAGTATGCGGCAGGAGCACAAAAGCCGCACCCCACGTCAACCACCGCAAGGGGGCCGCCGAGCTCCGCCATGTCTGAGACCACCCCGCACATGTTCTCCTGCGCGAGCGCCGGCGTGTCGTGCGCGTCGTCCCAGTATCCAAAGTTGAGCATCCGGCTCCCCGCAATGCCGCACATGAGCGGCGACAGCACGTCGTACATGGCCGCCACGCTGCGCGGATCCCTGCTTACGGACCACTTCAGTATGTCGTACACGCCAAGCATGCCACGAGCCGTTGGGCTCATTCAGATATGAACCATGTACAGCAAACAGGAACATGAACGGTCGTACAAGAAAGGGGTAGCGGCAGGCCGGCGCCGGCAGGCGCAGCTTACGCTACCGTACCATCAAATTGAAAAAAATGAGGATTTGCAAGCGGTCGTGTAATATATGAGAGTCGACGTCATCGCGGCACGTGTGAGGCGTGTCGCGCATGGCCTCTATGTAAGTGGCTGAGCCGATGTGTTGGTCTGTTAGTAGAGGCTGGCTCACCACTCGCAAATGCTTGTGATCTACACCACCTCCCTATCAACGCAGTCTTCTACTGCCGACCTTCATCGTATGAAGGAATAACTTGTCTCGGGATAGGATTCGTGCTTAGATGCATTCAGCACTTAGCCTAAACGGCTTAGCTGCCCGGCCTGCCTTGTCAGACAACCGGTAGACCAGTGGCCACGCTGCTCTGTTCCTCTCGTACTAGGAGCAACTTCCCCTCAGTTATTCACGCTTCCATCAGGCAGAGACCGACCTGTCTCACGACGGTCTAAACCCAGCTCATGTTCCCTTTTAATAGGCGAGCAGCCTCACCCTTGGCCCCTGCTGCAGGACCAGGATAGGAAAAGCCGACATCGAGGTACCAAACCGCGGGGTCGATAGGAGCTCTCGCCCGCGACGAGCCTGTTATCCCTGGGGTAATTTTTCTGTCACCTCCGGGCCCCAATAGTGGGCACACGAAGGATCGCTAAGCCAGACTTTCGTCTATGAATTCCGTGCGTTTGGAAATCCATTCAGTCGAGTTTTTGGCTTTGCCCTCTTCAACGGATTTCTGCCCCGTTTGAACTCAACTTTGGGCCCCTTTGATATCTTTTCAAAGGGGTGCCGCCCCAGCCGAACTGCCCACCTGCACATGTCTCCAGTCTTCACTGGATGAGTGGTACTGCAAAAAGAGTCTGGTGTTACATCGTTGCTTCACCGACGTCCCAGAGAACGCCGGGCATGGCTCCCAGATACCCTGTGCAATTCCTACTATACCACAAGCACAAGCTGCAGTAAAACTCCACGGGGTCTTCTCTCCCCGATGGAAGACGATGGACTGTTCGTCCACCTTATGTGGCTTCACCGGGTTGCAGGCGGGGACAGTGGGGCTCTCGTTGTTCCATTCATGCGCGTCGGAACTTACCCGACAAGGCATTTGGCTACCTTAAGAGAGTCAGAGTTACTCCCGGCGTTAACCGGCCCTTAGCTCGGTTGGACCCAAGTTTTAGGTACCGGCACCGGCCAGGATTCAGCGACTATACAAATCCTTTCGGACTAGCAGTCGCCTGTGTTTTTATTAAACAGTCGAAACCCCCTTGTCACTGCGACCTGCAACTCCCGCTCTTCACGAGAATCGCAGGCATCCCTTGTACCTAAGCTACAGGACTAATTTGCCGAATTCCCTCGCCATACGGTATACCCGTAGCACCTTAGCTTTCTAAGCCAGCGCACCTGTGTCGGTTCTCGGTACGAGCCTGCGCGCCGCTCGCCGCACGGCCTTTCACGGTCTCCTGGAATCAGGAAAACTCCGCCAACGCGGAGCCACTCCCGCCTCGCGCCGGTTCTCGTCATTACGACACTCCCCGGCCCTCGAACGGTTGGATACAACGACGGTTGTACACCCCCTATCCGGAAGCGAGCCATACGGTTAAAACGCTGCGCGCAGGGTACTGGAATATTAACCAGTTTCCCATTCGACCTGCTCTGTTGAGGCAGGCCTTAGGATCGACTAACTCCAGGCTGATAACGCATTGCCTGGAAACCCTTACGCTTTCGGTGGCATGGATTCTCACCATACTATGCTGTTACTGCCGCCAGGATCTGCAATAGAAACCGGTCCACAGGACGTCACCGCCCTGCTTCGGCCCGATCACTACGCCAACCTACCACGGACTGCCTACTCGGCAGCCGTCCAAAGTATCGGTATTCTACTTTAGCCCCGTCCGTTTTTGAGGCATCCCCCCTCGGCAGGTAAGTTGTTACACACTTTTTAAAGGATAGCTGCTTCTGAGCTTACCTCCCTGCTGTCTTGGCGGGAACACGCTCTTTTGCTTGACACTTAGCAGAAATTTGGGGACCTTAACTTCGGTCTGGGTTAAACCCCTCTCGGTCATGAGCCTTACGCCACATGAACCCGTGTCCCTGCTTCTACGGCGTGTATCCGTTCGGAGTTTGAATGGTCGGTGAGGGATTTCTCCCCCGCGCCGCCCTATCAGTGCTCTACCGGAAACACTACCTCTGCAGAGCACGCCCTGCGAGACGCTTCGGTTGGAACTAGCAAGCGCCAGTCTAGATTGGTTTTTGACCCCTATTCCCAAGTCACAACAACGATTTGCACATCAGCACGTCTTAAGACCTCCAGCGGGCTTTCGCCCGCCTTCATCTAGCTCAGGAATAGATCGACTGGCTTCTAGCCTAGCCGCCATGACTCTACGCACTTTCACACGCTTCTCCTCGCTTTCGCTGCGAGAACTCGGTTTCCCTTCGCCTACGCCTTTGCAGGCTTAAGCTTGCCATGACGGTTAGCTCCCTGGCCCGTGTTTCGAGACGGAACGCGTGACACCGGCGATTTGATAACCCTGCGTTTAGCTCCGTTGCCAGAACCTCCAGCTGGGTTGATCGCCTTTCGCGCCACGCACGTCTGTAAGCAATAGGTTTCATGCACTTTTCACCCCCCTTCCGGGGTACTTTTCAGCTTTCCCTCACGGTACTAGTCCACTATCGGTCTTGAGAGATATTTAGCCTCGGATGCTACTTTCACCCACATTCGCTGCCCACTACCAAGGACAGTTACTCTGGAGCGGATAGCGCCTCTGTCGCTTCGCCTACGGGGGTATCACCCTCTCTGCCAGAACATTCCTGATCATTTCAGCTGCGACTCGGGTTCGCATGTTACCGCACCAAACACCACATCTCCCTAAGGATTCAGTTTGGGCTCCTTCCTTTTCGATCGCCTCTACTTGGGAAATCTCAGTTGATTTCTTTTCCACGTGGTACTAAGATGCTTCAATTCCCACGGTTCGACTTCCAACTTGCGCTGGAATGCATAATTGCGAGATTCTCATTCGGAGATCCCGGGATCAAGGACTGCGTGCGTCTACCCCGGGCTTATCGCAGCTTGCCACGTCCTTCTTCTCTCCTCAAGCCTAGCAATCCACCTATTGCCGTCTTTACACCGGCATATTCAGCCACATATTACACGACCATGCACGACCTCACAGCAAGCGGCCCCGGGTGGGGGCTCGCCCGCTCGATCCTTGATACGCCACGTTAATGGCGTACTGCAGAAGATATGTGATAATAACAGCAACGCACCGCATCCGAGTTTTCTAAGGAGGTGATCCGACCGCAGGTTCCCCTACGGTCACCTTGTTACGACTTTTCCCTTGTCACGAACCTCAAGTTCGATAACGCCAATTAGACGTCACCTCGCTAAAAGCTCACTTCAATGAAACGACGGGCGGTGTGTGCAAGGAGCAGGGACGTATTCACCGCGCGATAATGACACGCAGTTACTAGGGATTCCATATTCGTGAGGGCGAGTTGCAGCCCTCAGTCATAACTGTGGTAATGTTTGGGGATTGCCTCCTCCTTTCGGATTTGGAACCCATTGTCATTACCATTGCAGCCCGCGTGTGGCCCCAGAGTTTCGGGGCATACTGACCTGCCGTGGCCCCTTCCTTCCTCCGTATTAACTACGGCGGTCCCGCTAATTCGCCCCACTGCTCCGGAGAGCAGTGGTGGCAACTAGAGGCAGGGATCTCGCTCGTTACCTGACTTAACAGGACATCTCACGGCACGAGCTGGCGACGGCCATGCACCACCTCTCAGCTTGTCTGGTAAGGTCTTCAGCCCGACCTTCATTCTGCTGTCTCTCCGGGTAAGATTTCTGGCGTTGACTCCAATTGAACCGCAGGCTTCACCCCTTGTGGTGCTCCCCCGCCAATTCCTTTAAGTTTCATACTTGCGTACGTACTTCCCAGGCGGCAAACTTAACGGCTTCCCTGCAACACTGCATTGGCTTCAAGCCAGTGCATCATTGAGTTTGCATGGTTTACAGCTGGGACTACCCGGGTATCTAATCCGGTTTGCTCCCCCAGCTTTCATCCCTCACCGTCGGACGTGTTCTAGTAGACCGCCTTCGCCACAGGTGGTCATCAATAGATCAAAGGATTTTACCCCTTCCTACCAAGTACCGTCTACCTCTCCCACTCCCTAGCTCTGTAGTATTCCCGGCAGCCTGTACGTTGAGCGTACAGATTTAACCGAAAACTAACAGAGCCGGCTACGGATGCTTTAGGCCCAATAATCATCCTGACCACTTGAGGTGCTGGTTTTACCGCGGCGGCTGACACCAGAACTTGCCCACCCCTTATTCAACGGTGTTTTTAGGACCGTCAAAAGGTTCCTTTAGCAGGAACCACTCGGATTAACCTTGTCGTGCTTTCGCACATTGCAAAGTTTTCTCGCCTGCTGCGCCCCATAGGGCCTGGGTCCGTGTCTCAGTACCCATCTCCGGGCTACTCCTCTCAGAGCCCGTACCTGTAATAGTCTTGGTGGGCCATTACCTCACCAACAAACTGATAGGCCGCAGTCCCATCCTATGGCGATAAATCATTTGGAACACAAACCGTTCCAGGCATAGTGTTCTATCTGGAATTAGCCTCAGTTTCCCGAGATTATTCCCGTCCATAGGGTAGGTTGACTACGCGTTACTGAGCCGTCTGCCTTGCATTGCTACAATGACTCGCATGGCTTAGTATCAATCCGATAGCAGTCAGGTCCGGCAGGATCAACCGGATTCTGAAATGATGATTACACAATATACGTTCGTCCTTGTGTATGACTTTTGTTTGTTGTCGAAATTGGTGGTTGCTATTATTGCACATAATCTTCACATCTCAGATATTGACCGCTTGATCAAATCCTCATCTCTGTATGCGTGACTGGAGGCCCGTGAATCACAACGTGGCATGTTGCCACACTTCATCACAGGCGCCGCCTATTGCGAAACGCATGCAGATTATATTATGTCCTAAAAAGCATATAAACCATGCGAGAAGCCGCGCGCGCAGGCCCACCGCCCGGGCCTGATCTAGGCACGATGCCCGGCGCATGCCCGAGGGCGCACGCTCCAGTTTCCCAAAGATTTCAGGAGGGCCGAGCAACTGCCCTTCGGCGGAAAGGCTGCCTCTCTTCCTCCGCACGCACCCCGGGGCCCGGCGCCGGCGCGACTGCGGCGCCTCGTAAAACCTAACGCCGATGCGGCGCGGCGCGTTCCCTCTTTGCGCCACGCCAAGCACCGCCCGGTTCCTCCAGTCGATTACGCCCGTGCAATAGTAAGGCAGGGACAGATCACGGCCCGCGGCGGGGTTTCAAGATGGGAGGGGCCGCGGCGCGCCGGCGCGGCGTTACGGCAGGCAGAAGAATCGTGGTCACGGCCACAGTCAGTCGGCGGCGTCACGATCAGCACGCGCCCAGGATTGGTTAAAATTACAAGCACGGAAGAATAAACTGTTGAACGCATACGAGGCCGAATATTCAAGAAAGACCCCGACATCGGCCAGGCTGTTTGCAGAATCAGCAAAAATGCACATAAACGGGGTGTCGCACAACATCAGATACTTTGAGCCGTACCCGTTTGTCGTAAAATCATCGGAGGGCGGCAGCCTGATAGATGTCGACGGCAACAGGTACACGGACTACTGGATGGGGCACTGGAGCCTCATACAGGGGCACGCTCCCAAGCACGTAGTACGCAGCCTGCACGATCAGTTGGAAGACGGTTGGATGTACGGGACGGTAAACGAGCAGACCATAAAACTGTCAAAAATCATATCAGGTGCGGTGCCGGCGGCAGAAAAGATACGATACACCGCATCCGGTACCGAGGCAGTCATGTATGCAGCAAGGCTTGCGCGCACACACACCAAGAGGGACGTGATTGCAAAGGTCGACGGGGGGTGGCACGGGTACGCGTCGGATCTACTGAAGAGCGTAAACTGGCCCTTCAATGAGTCGGAGAGCTCTGGGCTCGTGGGCGCAGACAACATAGTCTCCGTCCCGTACAACGATCTTGATGCGACGGTAAAGATCCTGTCGGGGTGCAAAAGCAGGCTTGCGGGCATCATAGTCGAGCCCGTGCTGGGCGGTGCCGGCGGCATTCCCGCATCGGCCGAGTACCTGGCAGGCGTCCAGGAGTTTGCCCACGGGTGCGGCGCGCTCTTCATCCTGGACGAGATTGTGACTGGTTTTAGGCTCAGGTATGGCTGCATGTACGAATCGATGCCGCTTGAGCCGGATGTCATAACCTTGGGAAAGATAATAGGCGGGGGAATGCCCATAGGGGCGGTTTGCGGCGCCGACGAGATAATGGCGCACGCCGACGCATCAAGCGCGGGCCGCAGTTATATCGGAGGGGGGACGTTTTCTGCAAACCCGGCGTCCATGACGGCCGGAAGGGCCACGCTCGAGTACATGAGAGACAACCAGTCCACATACGACAGGATGTCAAGCATGGGGGCGCGTGCAAGGTCTGGAATTACGGAGGTTCTCGGGGACGAGGCTGCGGACGTAACTGGCACGGGCTCCATATTCATGGTCCATTTTGCGGCGCCTGGCAAGAGGCACGCGGGGGTGCGCAACGCGGAGCAGGCTGCACTATGCGACCAAGACAAGCTTCACCAGTACCACCTCAAGATGATTGCGCAGGATGGAATATTCATGCTTCCCGGCAAGATGGGCGCAATATCCAGCGCGCATGCGGACGGCGACATAGAACGGCTTGTGGCAGCGTCAGAGAATTTCAAGAGGCACCACAAATAACATAGCAAGCCGCTGCAGGACGCCGCCGTGAATTACCAGGCAGCAGGGGCGCCGTACGGCGGTTCATGTCAGTACCTGTGCGCGCGCATCCAGTCCGCAATGCCAGCAAAAGCTTCCAGATAGCGATCCGCCCCTAGGGCCGCGTACACGTGGACGTGGGCGTAATTACCCATGCAGACGCCCTCAAACATCATCCTGCATTCCTTTCTAAAGAACGGTACGGAGGCGCCCACATTCTTCAGCGCCTCAAAACCACACCCGTTTATCGTGACGCTCCGGTCGGCCAGCTCGACTTTGCGCAGAGTCGAGCTTGTGTTGATTTTAGCATCCACGGTCTCCTGAAAATCCCCGCTCCACTCGGGGGTGTCGTGGGGCCACCTGTGGGCAAACACCTTGGTCGCATCAAATTCATACGGCATGCGCGTAGGGCGCCATGACGGCGGTAATAAAGACTGCCGCGGACGCGACTGCCGCGGCAGTGGCGGCGGCAGTCAGACGCAGGTTCGTCTTGCTTTATTACGGAGTGCAAATCAGGAATGTCGCCGGGATAGCCAAGTGGTAAGGCGGCCGTCTCGAAAACGGCTACGCGAAAGCGTTCAGGGGTTCGAGTCCCTTTCCCGGCGCCATTGACTACAAAGCTGTGCACGATAGGCTCGGGACCGCCATCACGGCACACGGCAGCAGGGCGAATGCAGGACGCGCCGCCGCAATCATATGATCGCAGATACGGACCGCTCAAAGTCCGACTCGTACCAGACGGTCTTGTAGGAAGTGTTGCCGCCGCGCCGGCCCGGAAGCACGTTGATGGCCACATGAGAGAACGTCCTCTTTTGGTCAACAGAGCCGTGCGTATGCAGCATGTCGGCCGGAATGTACACCACGTCCCCGGCCGAGAGCTTTACCGTCCTAGTGCGCCTTATTGCAAAGCGGCGTTTAGAGCCGCCTAGTCTCTCAAAGACCTCGAGGCTTCCCGCTCCCTTTGTGGCCATCAGAATCTGATCGCCGTTATGGGCGTGAAGCTTGGTCCTAGAGCCCGACTCGAAGTGGACGTGGTACATGTCGTGCCCCTTGGATCCTATCACGTCGGATACGGAGCGCATCCAGGTGCGGCCGGTAAACCAGCTCGGGTCAACCTTTCTCAGGTTGCTTTTGCCGTTGATGTTTGCCTTTCTCATATCTGCTCTAGTATCTTTTTCTTTTTGGACTGGAACTCGCGCTCCGTAATCACGCCCTTGTCCTTTAGCTCGCCTAGTTTTTCGATCAGCTCCAAGTCGCGCATGGAGTCGCGGCTACCGCCGCGCTTTAGACTCTTTAGTTTGTCATTGAGCACCTTTTCGGCCTTTTTTTGCATCTTTGATTCCTCCCTCAAGGCCTTTTCGCTAAGCTTTCTGCCCGTCTTGGCCGCCTCCTTGGCAGAGATTGCTCCGACTTCGACGGCCTCGGCAAGAACGGCGTCAGCCTTTTTGACGCCCTCCTGTACCGCCTCGTCGGCTTTTTTGAGAAACTTCCCGATATAGCCGTCGCTGTCAGAAGACATACTGTGTGCAGAGAAGGGGCACGTAATAATTCTTTGCATGGCACCGAAGAGCGGGCGCGGGCCGCTGAAAAACCCGTGCCGGCCGGTCCCTATTGCCGGGTTTCACAGGCAGAAGGCAGTACGCGCGCGCCGAATTACAAGCTCAGGCAGATTCCAAACGCGTGCTCTGGAACAACTGCGCCGCGCAAGTTCAGTCATAAGATCACAGTTTGCTGGAAGGATGCATATCTATGCAGGGTCGCGCCAAGGACGGCACGCCGCAGTCGCGCGTGTATGCACCCCCCCCCCCCCCGAGACCCACTCACAGGCGTGCAATCCTTCTGAACTGCGGATTGTCATGGAGGGGTACGAACGCCGGCTCATCTTTTGCCCACTGGCGGATTGTCTTTGAGCGCGACGAGGCGGCCTGCTTTAGGAGTTCCAGAGCCTCCGGATAACGTCCCAGTGCGGCAAGGCTGCGGGATTTTGCGTACGTCAGATTCACGTTTGATCCGTGCGACGACAGCAAACGGTCATACACCCGAAGGGCCTCCTCGTGCCGGCCCGTCTCTGCAAGCTCGATCCCTCGGTGAAAGCGCGCGTCCGTGTGATCAGGGTGCTTTTTCAAGACACGCTCAAAGCATTCCATGGCCTCTGAGTGCATCTTCATTTTTCCAAGCACTATCCCCTTGTAAAATAACGCGTTTGCCTTTTTCGGATCAAGCGAGTGGGCTTTTTCAAGCATCTCGATGGCGTCCTCGCGCTCCTGCAGTCGATCAAGCAGGACGCCCATGTTAAAGTACGACGCGGCGTGCTTGGGATCGGCGCTTATCGCCTTTTGATAATACTCGGCGGCGTCCTGTATGTTGCCCATCTCGGCCATTGCGATTCCACGGTTGTTGAGGGCCTTGACGTCATCGGGGGATACGGCGAGCAGCTGGTCAAAGCAGGTGACCGCGTCGGAATATTTCTTAGCCATGTTGAGCGCCATGCCCTTGCCGTACAAAGCCCGGGTGCTGCGGGGATCGGACTTTAGTATTCTGTTGTACAGGGAGATGGCATCCTTGGGCTTGCCGGATCCCGCAAGCGAGTCGGCCCTGTTCAGGATCTCCTTTGAGTCGGACTCAGAGATACGGCTGCCGCCGCTGTCCCCGCCGCGTCCAAAGTTGAAGAATCCCACGCACATGTTGTATACGGCACGAATTTACATTTTGTGGGATTGTGGCACGCGCGGACGCTTGCGCCGCGCCCGGGATGCGGGCGGAGGGGGGAGCGGCGGAGGGGGCCACGACGGGCGGAGGGGGCAGAGCAAGCCAGTTCCAAGGCCGGGCATGGCCAAGGGGCGCGACGTCGGCGTTGCTTGCCGCGCCGGTTATGGTCCGCTTACGGGCGCCGCCATGTGCGTCACGCTTCGCGCTTGTCACTGTCATCAGCGTCGCCGGCCCCGCAAAGGGCCTTGAATTTCTCTATCGCCTCCAATGCCATCTTCTCTTGTTCGGCAGCAGACGTGTCGGTCGGATCATCAGAGGCGTACGCGTCGCCGCCCGCGTCCGAACCCGCGTCGTTCGAATCCATGATTGGAGTGGCGGGGTGCATGCCCCCATAAAAGATTGATCACGCCGGATCCCCGCCGCTTATGCGGTACGATGTATCGCGGCCTTGCGCCGCCGCCGCCGCTGTTGCTGTTGCTGTTGCTGTTGCTGTTGCTGTTGCTGTTGCTGCCGCCGCGCTCACCGTCACCGAGACGCCGGCGTGTCAGGGAGGCTGGCTTGCCCGCAGCAACGGCGACAAACACAAAATAACGACGCGCCCGCAACCGGGGCATGGGCGTAAACATAAAGGACATAATCACGACAAGGGAGAGGACCGACATAGGATACTTTGCCTCAAAGGTCGTGGCAATCGACGCATACAACGCGATATACCAGTTCCTCTCGAGCATACGCGGCGTCGACGGGGCCCAGATGGCCGATTCGAGCGGAAGGGTGACAAGCCACCTCAGCGGGCTGTTCAACCGCAACGTCAGCTTTCTTGTAACCGGCGTCAAGCCCGTCTACGTGTTTGACGGCAAGCCGCCGTCCCTCAAGTCTGCAGAGGTGGAGAGGAGGCGCCAGGTGAAGAGGGACGCGGCCGTAAAATATGAAAAGGCCGTATCCAAGGGCGACATGGCCGAGGCCAGAAAGTTTGCGCAGCAGACCACGTCACTTCAGGACGGGATGATACAAGAGTCAAAGCAGCTGCTGGATCTGCTGGGCATCCCGTACGTGGACGCCCCGTCAGAAGGCGAGGCGGTCTCGGCGCACATGGCAAGCACGGGGGTTGCCTTTGCATCCGCAAGCCAGGATTTTGACTCCGTGCTGTTCGGGGCAAAACGGCTCGTCAGGAACTTTACAAGCGGCAAGAGGAGGAAGAACCCGAACAGCAACACGTACGTCGACGTCGTGCCCGAGATAATCGAGGCGCGCAAGGTGTACGACGCGCTGGGCATAACCCACGAGCAGATAGTCGACATCGGAATACTCGTAGGGACGGACTTCAACCCCCGCGGCTTTGAGAGGATCGGCCCGAAGACCGCGCTCAAGCTGATCAAGAGGCACAAGAGGCTGGAGGACATACCGTCCATACAGGAACAGCTGGGCAGGACGGAGTACGAGGAGATACGCAGGATATTTCTCGCGCCCAAGGTGCCCGACGGGTACGCCCTGGAGTTCGGCGCGCCTGACCGCGACGGCATACTCGAGTATCTGGCAGCCGAGAGGGACTTTAGCGCGGAGAGGATACAGTCCGCACTCCACAGGCTTGAAAAGGCCCAGGAAAGGCGCGGTCAGAGCCTTGAGAAGTGGTTCTGACGCGCGATCGTTACGTTGCGGCGCCTGCGGCGGCAGACGGCCCTGCTGCCATGCCGGGGGAGGGGGCGCTGCCACTTGCGGGCGTGACTTGCGGCTGCGGGGAGGGGGTGTGCGGGGCTCATGCCGCCTCCGCCCCAGCTCAACAATTAATTACAAAGCTCTGGCACACAGGGCATGATCCAGACAGAGGCCAGGAGGACGCTCAAGGACGCGCCCATCATGTGGAGGAGGATAAACTCGATAGGGGTCATAATCGACTGCAACAGCACGTATGCTGCAAAGCTCCAGTACGCAAAGTCGGAGATAATAGGCAAGACGGTATTTGAGCACGTCCCCAAGGAGTCGTGGGACGGCATGACCAAGTCGCTGACCAGGTGGTTTGAGACGGGCAAGGTCACTGATCAAAAGATCGTCTTTCTCAAGGAGGACGGCACCAAGTTCCCCGGGCTGCTCCAGGCCACGAGCATCTACGACCGCACGGGCGTGTTGATGGGAAGCAACACCGCGATATTCGACCTCGAGGAGATGGCTGCGAAAAGGTCCCTGATCAAGACATGCAATGATTTCATAAGGGACGCCAACAGGCGCCTCGAGGAGATCAGGAGGGAGCAGTACGAGGTTATGGACGACACCTCAAAGTCCGAGTGCGACGGGCTGAGGCAGATGTTCGAGATGCTGGCAGGCGTCGACCTGGCAGGCATGGTGGACGACGCCGCGTGAGCCGGCTGCGGCGGCAGTATTGGTAGTGGTAGCGGCGGCAACGGCGGCAGCGGCCCAGAAGAGCCGCATCTCAGGGTTTTTGCGACGACAGCAGCCGCCTTATCTCTTCTATCACGTCGGCGTCCTCAAGCGTGCTGGTGTCGCCGACCTCGTCGCCGACTGCAAGCGACTTTAGGAGCCTCCGCATTATCTTCCCGCTCCGGGTCTTTGGCAGTCGCGGCACCACGTATACGGCGCCCGGGGCGGCAATCGCGCCCACCTCGCTGCGTATCTTCTTGGCAATCTCAGACGCAAGGCGGCCGTGGCCGGCTTCAGGCACGCCGCTCCTCGGGACCGCAAAGACCACTATGGACTGGCCCCTTACCTCGTCGGGGACTCCGCATACGGCGGACTCGGCCACCGCGTCATGGGAGACCACGCATCCCTCCAGCTCGGCGGTTCCGATCCGGTGGCCTGCCACCTTCAGCACGTCGTCGGCCCTGCCCAGCAGCCACACGTACCCGTCCTCGTCTATGCGCGCATAGTCCCCGGGGTGGTACAGCCCCGGGTACCTCTTCCAGTACGCCTCCCTGTAGCGGGCGTCATCGCCCCACAACGTCATCAGCATGCCCGGCCAGGGCTTTCTCACCACGAGCTGCCCCTTCGTGCCTGCGGGGACCGGGTTTCCCTCGTCGTCAAGCACGTCGATCTCGATGCCGGGAACCGGCCTTGCGGCCGAGCCGGGCTTTGGTATCGTGTCCTCGATTGCAGGCAGCGGCGATATCAGCATCCCGCCGGTCTCAGTCTGCCACCAGGTGTCTATGACCGGGCAGCGCCCCTGGCCCACCCTGTCATGGTACCACCTCCACACCTCGGGGTTTATCGGCTCCCCCACGGTGCCGAGCAGCCGCAGGGTGTCAAGCCCGGACGGGCCCCCGTGCCGGCCGCCGCCTTCCCCAGGGCCGTCAAACCGCATCAGCATCCTCAGCAGGGTCGGCGTCGTGTAGAATATGGTTACGGCATGGTCACGTATCAGCTGCCACATCCGGGACGGCCCCGGATGGTCGGGCGCCCCCTCATACATCACGGACGTAATCCCGTGCATCAGCGGGCCGTACACCACGTAGCTGTGCCCCGTCACCCACCCCACGTCGGCGGTGCAAAAGTACACGTCGTCGTCGCCGGCCCCGAATGCCCACCCGAACGTGCTGTGCACGTGCGTCAGGTACCCGCCCGTCCCGTGCAGCACCCCCTTGGGCTTGCCCGTGGTTCCCGACGTGTACAGTATGAACAGCGGGTGGGAGCTCTCAAGCGGCACGGCAGGGCAGGCGCCGGGCGCCGCGGCCACCAAGTCGTCCCAGAACTTGTCGCGCGGCCCCGACATTGCAATCTCGTGCCGCGTCCTTTGCAGCACCACCACGTGCCTGACCGAGTCGAGCCCGGACAGGGCCTCGTCTATCGTTTTCTTGAGATCTATTATGCGCCCGCGCCTGTACCCGCCGTCGGCCGTGATGACTATCTGGGAGCCCGAGTCAGAGACGCGCTCCCTGATGGACGCGGCGCTAAATCCGGAGAATATCACGGTGTGCACGGCCCCGATCCTGGCGCACGCGAGCATCGCGACTGCGAGCTCGGGAACCATCGGCAGGCATATGGTGACGCGGTCGCCGCTCCGGGCGCCAAGCGACTTTAGGACGTTTGCAAAGCGCTGCACGCCCTCGAACAGATCGCCGTATGATATCGTGCGCCTCTGGTTCCCGTCCTCGGCCTCCCATATTATGGCCGGCTTGTCGGCGCGCTCCTGCTGGTGCCTGTCCACCGCGTTGTAGCAGGCGTTCGTGGTGCCCCCCACGAACCACCTTGCAAACGGATGGTCCCACTCGAGAGCCGCGTCAAACGGCCTGAACCACTCCAGTCCCTCCTCGGCCTGCCGCGCCCAGAACGATTCGGGGTCGGCCTCGGCCGACTTTCTGAGGCTGCGCCCGTCGCGGGAGGCGCCGCGCGCGCCGCTCCCGCCGCTGTGATCACCGTCGCGACCGGCCGCCACAGCCTTGCCGGAGTCGCCCCCGTGTTCAATGCTGCTGCTGCTGCTGCTGCTGCTGCTGCCGCCGCTGCCGGCATCCGACATGCGCTCTGTATGCGCCCACATTATCTAAATGTTAAAAAAAAAGAGGTGGCAGTGGTTACTGGGATTCCATGCGCGACAGCCAGTCGTCGTCGTTCTTTGGAGACGTCCGGGTGTCCCGAACCGCCGTGTTGCGCGGGGGTTCCGGAAACGCAAACTCCGCGCTAGCGGGGGGTTCGGGTTCCGGGGCTCCCGGTCCTGGCGCATACGGGGAGCCGGCGGCCTCTGCCTCTGCTGGCGAGGGGGCCGCAACATCCTCTCGTGGCACGTTCAGGTCCGGCATCGTGGTCGCCCCATCCGCGCCTGCAGCCGAGGCGGCGCCTGCGTCTAGGTTCGCGCTGGAGAAGGCATCCGGCATGCTGGACGTCCCGGGTGAAGAGGGTTGCTCCTCGTCGGGGGACCCTGCTGCCTGTGTCAAAGCCCCCTGTGCGCCGTCCGGAGATACCATTCCTGTTACCTCCGGCGACGGCGGCGTCGTCGTAGCTGCTGTCGCGGCGCCTATAGCCACTTCATCCGGCACGGTCGCGCGTTCTGCAAAGTCGCCCCTCGGCGTCTCGGGCAGAACTGCCTGCATCGGCTCGGAGGATACTGCCAGCTGCTCGGCATGCGGCTGCGCCGCATCCCCTGCAGTGATTCCCTCTCCGCTTATCACAAGATCGTTGACCTCGCGTATCTCAGTCTCCAGTCCGCGGATCCTCTCCTTGATGTTGCTGATCTCTGCAGTCTCATGAGACGCGTTCTCTATCAGGCCTCCTGTCGCCATCCTTACGGACTCGAACGTCGACTCTGGGATCTCGCTGCTCTTGTACTGGATCTTTGCATCAAAGAAGAGCATCTTGGCAGATCGTGACTGATCCTCAAGCTCGGCAAGCCTTGCATCCAAGGTTGCCTTGAGTTCAGCCATCATCTTCTGGAGTGAGTCGAGCTTGGTGCGGTATCTCTCCTCTAGGATCTCCGCATCCACGCGCATCTCGTCGTTTCCGGCCACGATCTCGACCATTGCCCTCAGGCGGCGCAGCGTCAGCTGGTTCTCCCGAATCAGCCTCTGCGAGTCAAGCCGCCATTTTGGTATGAAGATGACTACGTCGCCCTGAACCACCAGGTGTTCGTCGGGGATCATCTGCAGCCCATTGGAGCCGCAGTCGACGCCGACGGACTGGATTGAACCGTCAATCTCAGTTATCGTGCCGACTATCTTGCCCATGTATGAGCCGTAGATGTCCTTGACGGACTTTCCGATGATCTCGGTGTCGTCGTGTGTCATGTCGTACAATGCGGCGTTCGGTATAACCTACGGCGTGTAAGAAATGTTGATCCGTTTTGTTAGATTGTTTTTACCAATCCGTTTGGGGGCGTGGGGCGGGGGATAAGGCGGGCGCATGGTGATGGCGGTGGTGGTAGTAGTGATGGTGGTTATGGTGCCGGTGGTGGATGTACGGCATGCGGCGTGCTGCACGCCGGGGCGGTGGCTTGCTCCGCAGAGTCGCGCGCGGTGCGCGGCGAGTCCCCCCGGCAGAGCGTCATGGCAGGTCGGCATATATTGTGCGCGGCGCCGGCTGGCCCTCCCCGCGGATCTCCGTCTTTATCTGAACGTCCCCAAATACCGGATGGCGCACCTCGGAGACCACCGGGTTCACCGCCCAGCCGTATTTTGGCACTGACGGGAAATGCAAAGACGTGGAAAACTGGGGGCCGGTAAACTCCCTCCTGTACGTGTCGGCCATTCCAAGCACCTCCACCGTCACCGGGACTTTTGCGCCGGTGTCATCAACGTATGCAATTACCGCGGTTTTATTTTGTTCATAGTATATCGCGTCAATGCGTATGGATTCCTGCGCGGTTTGCGCGTCAATACTGCTGCTGCTGCTGCTGCCGCTGCCGCCGCGCGGCAGATCCGTCTCCACGGGCGCAGAGAATACGACGGCGAGCGCGATCGCGGCCACCGCCGCAGACGCCAGCGTCGCGGCAAGAATGCGGGTTTTGCGGCCGCGTCCGGGGGTAGAAAAAGGAGAGTCGCGCATTAACCGTCACATCCGCTGCCGCCGTCGTCGTCATAACGCGCGCGTCCCTGCGCCCGGGCCGGCAAACTCCCTTTTCATGCGCTCGCGCATGGCATCTGCAATTCTTATTCTCTCGATTGCCTGCGCGACGGTGCGCTCAGTGCCCGGCACGGGGTTTTTTGCAAAGAACCTGCGCACGTCGGGTATGTCCCCGCGCCCGCACACGTTTGCAAGCGAGGAGATCACCCTTCCGAGCAGCGGGTTCCCGTGGCCCACCTTTTTTGATACGAGGGGCCAGTTCTTCCGGATCCACGCCCACAGCACACGGGATCCGTAGGGGTTCTCAGACACCCTCAGGATGGGCGCAAAAAAGTTCTGCGAGCGCACCTCGCCGGACAGTGCGAACTTTAGGGTGCGCTCAAGCAGTACGGGGTCCCTGAACCCGCACATGGCCCCAAGGAAGCGCATCTTCTGCTCGGTGGTGTCTGCTGCCTTGTGCAGCGCCGCAAGCCTGCTGTGCATCTTCGCAGGCGTCTCACGCCTGCTGCCGCTGCCACCACGCCTGCCGCTGTTCCACGCCGCGACCGTGCAGACGGGATCCACCAGGTCGGGGTGAATCGCGCCCCGTGCGTGAGCCCCTCCGGACGCGGACAGCCCGTCATACATGTCCATGCACCTCTCAACCACGCCCCGGTCGCCCAAGAGCCCCAGCGACGCAATGACGGGCCCGCGCAGGAGCGAGACCGTGTGCGGCTCGCCGCCGCGGACCTTCCAGCCCACCATGCCGTGCACCCGCCTGTAAAACTCAGCTGCGTGCCACCTTATCTCGCCGGCCGGCAGCGGGCTGTCAAACGACATCCGGAACAGCTTCGACAGGTTGAGCCCCACGTCTGCAAGCACCACTGGGGCGTCCACGTTGCGGTACGCGTCGAGCAGCTCCAGGTAGTCCCGTATCGATGCGAGCCCCGACACACACATTGCAAAGAGGTCGTTTTGCAGGGCCCACAGATCGGGGGCCCCAAGGCGCCCCGAGTCGGCAAGCATGAGCATGTCAAGCATCATTGCGCCGTCGTACCGCACGCGGTAAAAGCCCGTCCGTCCCGGATTTGCAATTATCGCGCCGGTGGCGCCACGGCCCCTGCGGGGCGGCCTGCCCGCGGCGGCCTTTGCGGCCGCGCGCCTTGCACCAAGCTTTGCGCCTGCCGCGTCCAGGTCAACGCGAATTGATCTCCTTGAGAACAGAACGGTCGACGCGGGGCGCCCGCCCGGCACATGGCGTAGCGAGAGCGGGATGGGCCACGCGTCGGGCGTCCCCGAGGAAGCGCTGGGCGGGGGCGCCGGCGCGGAACCGGATGACGACAGTGACAGCGGGCGCTTTCTGCCGGAATATGAGACGTACCGCTCCTGACGCGCGTGCAGCTTT
Source organism: Candidatus Nitrosopumilus sp. (assembly GCA_965207075.1). Taxonomy (GTDB): domain Archaea; phylum Thermoproteota; class Nitrososphaeria; order Nitrososphaerales; family Nitrosopumilaceae; genus Nitrosopumilus. Next base: position 1,463,637 of record CBDBLO010000002.1, read on the forward strand.
GAGCCGTTCCCCTTGAGCGAGAGGTGAACCACGGGAAACCCCGGAGTCGTCAGCCACGACCTTATCATTCTCGACACCGGCTTGCCCGACTCGGCCTCGATGCACCTCCACAGGTCGGCCCCTTCTGCGTTGCCGTACTTGAATTTTCGGAGGTACAGCCTCAGGCCTTTTCTAAACGAGTCCACGCCCACGTACTGCTCAAGCATGCGCAGCACGCACCCCCCCTTGTCGTACGAGATGGGATCAAATATCTCGCGTATCTGGGAGGGCGACGCCACCTCCACGTCTATCGGGTGGGTCGATCTCATGGAGTCCAGGTCCATTCCCGTCCTCATGGCGTCGGTCAAAAACTGCCCCCACATGTCCCACTCCGGGTACATCCGGTCAAGGAGCTTTGTTGCCATAAAGGTCGCAAAGCTCTCGTTGAGCCACAGATCATTCCACCACTTCATGGTGACCAGGTTCCCGAACCACTGGTGGGCCAGCTCGTGCGAGATCACCTCGGCGACAAGCTGCTTTGTGCGCGTGGATGATTTTTTCGGGTCGTACAGCAGGAGGTTCTCCCTGAACGTTATGGCCCCCCAGTTCTCCATGGCGCCCGCCGCAAAGTCCGGCACCGCAATCAGGTCCAGCTTGGGCAGCGGATACGCAATGCCGAAGTACGACTCGTAGAGCCCCAGCAGGGTTCTTGCGCACTTCAGGGCGAACCGCGCAAGCCTTCTGTCGACATGCTTTGTGGTAATGACGCGTATGATCGTGTCTCCGTCCTTCCCCTTCTTCTTCTTCTTCTTCCTCCCCCTCCCAGAACCGCCGGAGTCCTGCACGTATGCAAACTCGCCGACTCCCAGATAGACCAGGTATGTCGACATGGCCGGGGTGGCTGCAAAACAGAACGTGCGCCTTGCAGACAGCGGATCGCGCCTTACCTGGGATACTGGCATGTTTGACACCGCAGAGTATCTCGGGCCGGGTACCGTGATGCGTATCCCAAACGTGGCCTTTGCGGAGGGCACGTCCCAGCACGGGAACGCGCGCCTCGCGTCAGACGCCTCAAACTGTGTAGTGGCCATGTACGACGTCTTTTTGTCGCTGCCGCCGCCGGCACTGCTGCCACTAGATCTGCTCCGGTAAAAACCAAGCAACCGGTCATTCAGCACCCCATCAAACTCCAGGTCGATAATGACATGACTGCAGCCGGCGCGCTGTCTTCCTCTTCCCCCCACACTGCCGCCGTCCAGCACCACGCTGCGCGGCAGTCTTATCACAAGCCGTTCTTTTTTCTCATTTGTCGACAGGGACGATCCCGGTATTTCTATCGGCTCGCCCGTATGAAGGCGTCCCCTTGCGCCCTTCTGCCGGACCACGCGAACGCGGCATGAGCGCACGTCAATCTCCGCACAGTCCATCTCTATTGTACGGGCCGGGCCGCCGGGGCACTTCGCCCTGATCGAGGCCCTGCCGGAGAACACGGAATTCTCAAGGTCCGGTTCAAACTCCAGGTCGTAATGCAGGGGCTCAAAATCGCAATAACCCATGACGACGGACGCCGGGGCGGCCTTAAGTAGATTTCAGAACGGCCGGGGCGGCAGCGCAAGAGGCGGCAGGCAGGCGTGCGGCGCCAGGATAAATTGCGCCTGCAAGTCGCCCCCCCCCCTCTTTTTGTTGTCATTGCCACAAATCGGCCGCGGCCGCGGCTGCGTCCGCGCCGTTATCGTGGTTGTCACCTGCACGCTTTGCGCCGGACGCCTTTTTGCGCCGGTTCTGCCAAGGCCGGCAGCGTAGACTTTAAAATGGCATTGCGCGCAGTACAGCGCATGAGCAGGCAGAAGACCGCTACTAGAAGCGTAAAGGTCCTCGTGGCAAAGCTGGGCCTCGACGGGCATGACCGGGGGGCCTTGGTGCTCTGCAGGGCCTTTAGGGACGCCGGGATGGAGGTCATCTATTCGGGACTCTTTGCGACCCCGAAGAGGATTGCGCAGATTGCAGAGGACGAGGACGTGGATGCAGTGGCCATGAGCCTGCTCAACGGGGCGCACGGGACGCTGTTTCCAAGGGTCGTAAAGGAGATGCGGAAAAAGGGCATGGACGACGTGCTGATTGTCGGGGGTGGTGTGATTCCAGAGGCGGATCATGCGTACCTCGTAAAGTCAGGGGTGGACCACGTGTTTGGTCCGGGAACGCCGCTGCCGGCCATCATAAGCCACATCAACACCGGCGTTGCCAAGCTGCGGGAACTCTGAGAGGCGGCTGCCGCCGGCAGGCAGGCGCGTAAAAAAAAAGTCACGGACGTCAAAAATTCATGCTTTGTGCGCGGCGTTGCTAGTACGCGCCTTTCCATCACTCGGTGGAATCAGGCCACATCATCTTGCGCATCCTCTTTCCAACCTGCTCTATCTGGTGCTCGTCATATTTTTGCATGTGCGACTCGAACGCGTCCTTGCCGCTCTTCTCGTACTCGGACACCCACTCGCGGTTGAACGTGCCGTCCTGGATCATGTCCAGGACCTTTTTCATACGCTCCTTTGTGGAGTCGTCCATTACGAGCGGCCCGCGGGTCAGCCCGCCGTACCTCGCAGTCTCGCTTACGCGCCTCCACATGCCGTTTATCCCGTACCGCTGTATCATGTCCACGATCAGCTTCAGCTCGTGGAGCACCTCAAAGTAGGCAATCTCAGGCTGGTATCCCGCATCCACAAGCGTCTCAAACGCGTTTGTCACCATAGACGCGGCCCCGCCGCACAGGTCGGCCTGCTCCCCAAACCAGTCAGTCTCCACCTCCTCCTTGAAGGTGGTCTTGATCAGCCCGGCCCTTGCGCTGCCTATCGCCTTTGCCATTCCAAGCGTCCGGTCCCACGCGGTCCCGGTATGATCCTGCTCGACTGCGACTATGGACGGCGTGCCGAACCCTTCCAGGTACGTCTCCCTGACCTTGGAGCCCGGTCCCTTGGGCGCCACCATGATCAGGTCGACGTCGGAGGGGGGATCTATCCACTTCCAGTATATCGCGGCGGCATGTGAGAACGAGAGCGCGTTGCCGGCAGACAGGTTGGGCCCAATCTCCGAGCGGTACACGGAGGCCTGCATCATGTCCGGGATCAGCACGTGTACGATGTCGGCCCTCTTGACGGCCTCGCTCACAGAAAGCACCGCGTGCCCGTCGGACTCGGCCTTTGCCCAGCTGGAGCCGCCCTCCCTGAGGCCAACTACCACGTCAAGCCCGGAGTCCTTCATGTTGTTTGCCTGCGCGTCGCCCTGTATGCCGTACCCGATGACGGCCACGGTCTGGGTCCTGACGGGATCCAGGCTTATCTCGTCGTCCTTCCACGTCTGGGCCATGCGGTGCGGACTGGCGAAGTTAATATTAATCAACCACCGCGCTCAGAACCCCGAGACGCTGCCGCAGTTGCGGCACCTGAGGGCCATCGTCCCGGGCCCTGCGGGGCGCTTGCCGTCCTCTTGGGCCGGATGCCGCGGGGCGTCGCCGCGCGCAACCCTGGCAAACTTTTTTCCGCCGCATTCCGGGCACACGGGGCATGCGCGTACCGGGCCCGTCAATGCTCGGTCGGCCTCGTGTCAGAGTCGAAAATGGCCGCAAGCCGGCGCCTGGCGTCCATGTCGACCAGGCGCCTGCGCACCGCGTCCGGCACCAGATCCTCCCACCGGCCCCCGGAGCGTATCAGGTGCCTTATCGCGCTCGCATTGTATCTGGGACGGTCAACAAAGTCCGGCGTGACCACGTCGATGCCCAGATCAGACAGCAGCATTGCGACATACGGGTTGCCGCTGTACGCGCGCCCGAACCCCGGCAGGGTGGCCCTCAGGTATCCCCCCCAGGTGGCGATGTTAAACTGGTTCTCAATTGCGGTCACAAAGCACCTTGACATGTCCGCGCCCGACTCGACAAGCGAGTCGTGGATCATCTCAATCCGCTCGCCTGCGGTAAACGGATCCTTTTCCATATAGTTGAACTGGGCGCTTGTAACCGCCACGACCAGCCCGTCGCACTCGGACAGGACCTGCCTTGCCAGCGCAAGGTGTCCCAGATGAAACGGCTGAAAACGCCCCATCACAAGCCCGCGCATGGTAGTGGTTGGATGCGGGCGCTATTAAGTCGCGAGCTGTCGCCCCAAGCGCCGGACAGTTCGGCAGGCAGGATCCAGGGGCCGTCTTTGCCGCCGCAGGGCAGGCGGGCAGACGCGGTCTTACGGCCTGCCGTCGCCGGAGTCGTCGTCGGCGCCACCGAGGTCTCTGGGTTCCGTGCCGTCACTGCGGGCGCCGCCCGCGGCGTCGGCAGAATCGTCGCCGTCGCCGTACAAGAATCTCGACTCCCCTGACTCCTGCAAGAGCCTTTCACGGCGCCTCCGTATATACAGAAACACGCCGCATGCAAGCATGGCGCTAAGCAGTATGATTCCCGCCATCTGCAGCTCAAAATGATACAGCATACACTGCCACCGCAAACAGCGCTCAAAAGCGTTATGCGCCCCACATGGCGCAACGCGGAGCCCCGGAATGGCGGCCGGCGGCCGCTCTGGCGCCCTGACCCGGCTGTAACCGGCGGCCCGGCTGCCTAGAACGCGCGGGGGCACCCCGCGCAGGTTGCAGCGGCGACACCTCTTGCTGCTGCTGCTGCCACCACTGCTGCTGCTGCTGCTGCTGCCGCCGCCGCCACCGCGGCACTCCCAGACGCCCCCGCGTGGGCTCTGGTCGCGGAACACGCCGGCCCGGGGCCCGTGCGCCCGCAGCTAGAATAATAATATACGGCGTGGCAGCACCCATGGCATGATAGGCGCGTCAGAGATGTCCAGCGTGGCAGACGCATACGACGCCGGCGACATCAGGATATGCGTGCTTGGGAGCCACTCGGCGCTGGAAATAATGGACGGCGCAAAGGACGAGGGATTCAAGACCACCGTATACTGCCAGAGGGGCAGGGAGGCGCCATACAAGAGGTTCGGGAGGATCGCCGACGAGGTCGTGGTGGTAGACGAGTTCGGCCACATGCTGTCAGGGGAGCACCAGCAGAAGATGCTGGAGGAGAACACCGTAATCATACCGCACAGGTCGCTTACTGCGTACCTCGGGTACGGCGCCATAGAGAACGACTTGCGGGTGCCGATATTTGGCAACAGGTCCCTCTTTGCAGCAGAGGAGAGGAACGCAGCAAGGGGGCAGTACTACCTGCTTGAAAAGGCGGGGATCAGGTACCCGAAGGTCATACAGGATCCCGCCGACATAGCAGGGCCGTGCATCGTAAAGGTGCAGGAAAAGGACAGGCCGCTGGAGCGCGCGTTCTTTACGGTATCATCATACGCGGACTATGAGGAAAAATCCAGCGCCAAGGTATCTGGCGGCACCGTATCAGAAGCGGGACTGGCAGAGGCAAGCATAGAGGAGCTGGCGATCGGCACGTACATGAACTTTAACTATTTCCACACCCCGATATCAGACCAGGTCGACTTTATAGGGATAGAGAGGAGGCTACAGACCGACATACACGACTACAACGCCCTGCCCGCCGAGCAGCAGATCGACATGGGAATGGCCGGAAGCCTCCAGAACATAGAGGTCGGGCACACGCCTGCAAGCATACGCGAGTCGCTGCTAGAAAAGGTGCTTGCCATGGGCGACATGTTCGTGGAGGCGGTCAAAAAGGAATACAGTCCCGGAGTGATAGGGCCGTTCTCGCTTCAGAGCGTGATAACAAAGGATCTGGAGATGGTAGTGTACGACGTGTCGCTGCGCGTCCCCGGCAACCCCATAGTGGCCACCACCAGCCCCTATACAAAGTACCAGTACGGCCAGACGTTCGGCGTCGGGAGAAGGATAGCCATGGAGATCAGGCGCGCCGCAAACGACAGCAGGCTCGGGGACATAGTCACCTGACGGCGGGCGCGTGCCCCTCCTCCTCTTCCCCCCCCCCCCCACCATCGCGCAAGCACAAATAATAACGCAGCAGCGCCCACAGTACAAGGGCCGCCGATGATTAACTGCGACAAGACACTGCTCTGACCCTGTGATGAGTTTGCCGAATTATGAGGTGCCAGTCATTTACGCCCGCACCGCCCGCACCGCCCGCATGCGCACTCACACAGTCACGTGCACGTACAAAATGATCAAAATAAATCTAAATAACACTGATGTAAACGGATACCTGTGGAAGAAACCGGCACCGGGTGCGAGCACTGCAGCGGCGCAATCACAGAGTACTACAACCGCAGGTATTCGGGCATGCGCGGCAAGTGCATGCACTGCATGATGGACTTTCCGCTGGAGTGAGAATTGGCAGGGCAGTCAGATACGGAACCTGCGGCGGCGGCGAGGGAATCGACAAAGGAGCTCACCACGTCAAGCATTCTCGGCAGCAGCAGCAGCGGCGGCGGCAACGACGACACGGCCGGGGCCGCGGACGATGCAAACCACGCCGGCAAGGACGCGCCAGAGGCGCGTGGGGGTAGCGGCAGCACCGCGTCGGTAGTCGACATGCTGATGGGCAAGACCGCAGAAAGGACGCTTGACTTTGATACCATGATACAAGATACGCAGATACGCGTCTGGAAATCCCTCAAGAAGGGCTACGAGTACGAAAGTATCGAGGACGAGTCGGACCTATACCTGCGCAAGAACGTCCTCAAGCACATCGAGATGGCAGTAATGTACGTGGACCTGGTAGGATCCACCCAGATGGCGCTGGAGATCTCCCCCGAAAAGGTCGCCATAATAATGAGCTCGTTTGCGCAGGAGATGGCATATGTAATAAAACAGTACAACGGATACGTGCTAAAGTTCGTTGGAGACGCAGTGATAGGATACTTTGTGGCAGAGGCAAACCAGCTGCTGACGGCCGACAACGCGGTCAACTGCGCAAGATCCATGATATCGGTCATACGCGACGGCATAAACCCCATACTGGATCAGTACGACTATCCCGAGCTAAAGGCAAAGATCGGGATCGACAGCGGCCAGAGCATAGTGGTCAGGTACGGCTCGGACGCCAAGACGTCCCACGTGGACCTGATAGGGCCGGTGATGAACATTGCGGCCAAGATCCAGAACAAGGCGGCCGCCAACCACGTATTGATAGGATCCGACGTTTACGACAGGCTGCATCCTGAGACAAAGAAGATGTGCAGCCTGATGAAGTGGGACATGGACGAGTGGTCGTACCGCTCGCGCAAGTCAGGCGGGATCTATTCGGTATACGAGGTGAGTCTCATCGACAGGCGATCCAAGAGCACCGGCCATCCGCAGGAATGACCGCCGCGTGCACGCCGCTGACGGCGTGCGGCCTAGACGGTAAACCTGTCGGGACACTCAACATGCTCATAGTGGTGTTCAGTGAACCTCTCGCGGACCACGTATATGACGATCTTGTGAAGCTCGGACGCGTCTATGGACATTCTGCACTTGCGGCAGGTCATGTTGGACTCCATCTGCAAATATGATGCGAGTGATAAAAGTATAAAGATCGATGATCAAGCGATCTTGAGCCGAGATCACAAAAAAATAACAAATCCATGCCTGTGGCAAGAAAATTTACATCACAAGTGCACATTTTATACAGATCGCAGTCACACCGCCGCCAACGGTCCCGGCCGGCCAGCCAGCCTAAGACAAAAATATGCGGCATGCGGGGGAAGGGCATGTACGGAGCGGATATGTTCAGGCGCGCATACGACCCATACTGGCCCGACATGCGCGCGCCGCTTCCGCCCGCCGCCCTGCCCCCGGGCATGACGCCGCCAGAACCGCTGGGCAGGCCCATCAGGATGCCGGGGCCGGATCCCGGTGCGGCGGCAATGGCAGAAAGGAACAGGACGCCCGGTGCAGAGACGGCCGCCCACCTGCAGGCCAGGGAGGCAGTAGAGGGGCTCAAGAGAATGTTTGTCGCAAAGGCGTCAGGCCTGCTTTCCACGGGAGTGCTGCCGATACCGCCCGGACACCCGCTGTATGACGGGCATCGGGCAATCGCCGCGCTAGAGGCCGAGCGCGACGGCCTTCTAAAAGAGAACGCCGACCTCAAAAGGCGCCTTGAAAAGCACGAGGCAGACAGCGGACACGGGCTGCCCCAGCAGCAACAGCAACAGCAATAGCGGCAGCAATAACAGCAGCAGCAATAACAGTAACAACAACGGGTCGCGGCAGATTCCCACTACCGCAAGGCCCGATCACCCATACAATGTCGCTTGCAGGCAGCCCGCCTACCGCGCAGCATGCCGAGGCCGTTCAGCATAGGCCGCGGCCGCTCATGCAGGAGTGAATCCCTGGTATCCACCCGTCTGCTCGGCCTTGTCTTCAAAGTTGGGCTCAAACAGGGATATCAGATAGTCGTCCGGATCCCGGATCACCGCGTTCTTGCCGGCGTCCTTTTCCACGATATCGCGGTGTATGGTAACTCCCTGAGCCCTCAGCTCCTCGACGGCGGACTTTACGTCCCCCACGATAAAGCCTATCGTGATGCCGTTCTCTATGGAACTGCCGATGTGCGCGGCCGTAAGCGACGCCGGATGGAGGCTCAGGAGGGCCCCGGAAGCGCCCAGATCGACCCACGCCCTCCTCTGGTTCTTTATGGGCAGTCCGATAGTCTCGTGGTAGAACTCTAGCGACTTGTCAAGATCCTTCACTGCGAGTATGACGTTGCCCACGTGCTTTATGTTCACGGATAGGGTGCGGAGCGGCGCCTTAAATCCATTTTCATTGCAGGAACTGCTTCCAGTCCGTGATATTAGCTGGGCATGCCGTAATCGGCAGCCCGGCCAAACACCACGCCTGTACTCTGACGTTCTTTCTCCATTCCGCTGCGGGAAAGGGAACGCGCCGGCACTTGGCTCTCGTGCCCCCTCGTGCGGTGCCTGAGGCCGCCGCCGAACCTCGCTGCCAGTTTGTGCGCGGTGCATGCGTCTTGGATGCCCGCACGCTGTATCCACACGGGAGCGGCGCGCATCCACTCCTGTTCCCGGCGCACGGCCGTCAGCTCCTTGTACAGCCCGTACTCGCTCACGGCATCGCCCGACATGATCCTCCCGACGGACCAGTTGTACGCGTGGCGCCGGGCAACGCGGTACGAGTCGATGAGGCGCACCTGGTCGGCCGCCAGCGATATGGCGACCCGGTACTTGCGGTATGCATGCAACGCGTAACACGCAAGGTGATCATGTCATTATGCCTTGTTTCTAACGTGACAGGCGCGCCGCCGTGTGGCTGCCGGCTGCATCCCGTCCGTTGGCCGGAGCATCAGTCCGGACATATCACTGATTGGAAGCGGAACCTCATTGCACCTCGACCATCGTCTCGGTGCGCTCCACCCCGCCAATCGTCTGTATCTGGTATGCCACGTCCTTGAGGTGCGCCAGCTCGTCCACCTCGATCATGGCCACGGCGTCAAACTGCCCGCTTGTGGGAAAAGAGTCAGACACGGACTTGATCTTTCTGAGCCTGGCCGCGATAAGCTTTTTGGGGGATTTGACAAGTATGATCGCCCTTACCATCCCATGTTCACCTCCACCTCAAGCAGCGTCTCTGTCGACGAGATGTCCTTGATCTTCTTAAAGTTCACCACCATCCCGTTTATCTGGTGTATGTTGCCCTGAAGCAGGACGCTGATGTCGGCCCTGCCGGTTACGACCATCATCTGCTTTATGATCTTGCGCTTTTTTCTGAGTATCGCCATCACGTGCTCGATCTGGCCGGCCCTGACTGTAATCAGGCACAGTGCACGCATGTGTATGATACGGGGACAGCACGGATAAACATTTGGCAAGACGCAGTGTCTGCACGATTCCCCAAGCGGCCCCTCCGAAAGGGTGCGGCCCTGCAGCAGGCACAAGCCGTCCTACTGCCCCGCAGGCCGGACCGGCGTGCCACCGCGCCTCCAGGCCGTGGCGTCGACTGGCGTGTGATATGCCGACGGCAGGGCGCAGGCAGCGCTTCCAGGCCGGCGGACAGTACGGACAGGCATGGTGCATTACACGCCTTGATGCCCTGCGGGCGCATTGCGCATTCTCAGGATCCGTGCTTGACGGGCATGACGGCAGCGGCGTTCTGCCCGGGAGGTCGGCGAATTGTGCAACGCGCTGGCAGGACGCGCACCACAAGCCAGGCAGCGTGAAAAGGCGCACGTGCTGCAGGCGGGCCTGCTGCCCCGCGCACATACGCGCATGTATAGATACGCGCATACAGGCAGATTCCGCTGCCGACACCTCAGTCAAAGGCTTCCTGGGAGCGGGCCTCTTCAAGGTAGGCCCTGCGCTCCTCGTTGATCTTTTCCTGATCGACTTCTATGGTGTCATCCATAATCACTATCCCGATATCTGCCATGTCCGTGTCAGATGCAGAGGCGGAGCGGCCTCCGGACTTTGTCTTCCCCCTTGCGGCGGCCTTGCCGGCCTTGCCGGCCTTTCTGGTGGCGGCGCCGGATTTCTTTCTGGATGCCGCAGCCCTAGAGGCGGCAGGCCTAGAGGATGACTTGGATCCCGCCTTGGCGGCGGCCTTTGGCGCCCCTGCAGTCCTTGCCTTTCTGGATCTGGCGGCGCCCGCCTGTGCCTTTGCAGGCGTCCGTGACGGATCGGGGCGCCTTTTTGCCGTAGCGGCCGCCCTCTTCTTGGACTTGGCAGGCGGCTTGGAATCAGATGGCGTGACGGCAGACGCGGCTGCCGACGGTTTACTGCCTGCGGTGGCATCTTTTTTGGACATGAAAGTCGAAAAACGGGAATTTAGCAGGGTATTAAATTTAGCGTCATCTGCCGTGCGCGCGGGCGGCGCAGCCCGGCCAAACGGCGCACCAGGATGCAGGCGGTGCCTGCCGGCGGCAAGGCAGGATCCCGCATGCCGCAGTCCAACGGCCGCCGCCGCCGCCGACATGCGCGCGTACCGCGCGCATACACAGCAGCGCAAAAGTATGGAGGTGCCGGGGGCGAGATTTGAACGCGCGACAGCTCGGTCTTCAGCCGAGTGCTCTCCCGGGCTGAGCTACCCCGGCACTCAGTTGGACGGCCCGGACTTGGAAATTAAAATCTGCCGTTTGCGCTCCCCTCCCGAGGGGCCCCCGATGCGCTAGGTCCGTGGGCGTCGCCGCGCGGCGGCGGAACCCAGGGCGTCTCGGGGCGGCCCGCCCTCCGGTCCGCGACGCGTGCAAGCACAAAGAGCAGATCAGAGAGCCTGTTGAGATAGATGGCGCAGTGCAGGTTTATCTCCTCGGACTCGCTCAGTCCCACCGCGAGGGACTCGGCCCTCCTCACGACGGCGCGTGCGTGATGGAGGTGCGAGGCGGCGGCGGTCCCCCCGCCGGGCAGGACGAAGCTCGTAAGGGGGGGCAGCTCCGACTCGAACCTGTCTATTGTTTTTTCAAGCGACTCGGCCATGTCTGGGGTCACGCGGATCCCGAGGTCGCCCAGATTGGGATTTGAGAGGTCCGCGCCAAGCACGAACAGGTCGCTCTGTATGCGGCCTAGGACTGCACGGATGTCCTCGGGGCACTGCTCGCCGGACAGGACGACGCCGAGCACCGCGTTCGCCTCGTCGATGGCGCCGTACGCGGTGATCCTGACGTGGGACTTTGATATGCGCAGCCCCCCCTGCAGCCCCGTGTTGCCGTCATCGCCGGTCCTGGTGTAAATCTTCATGTGCTGCGTATGAACAGCCTGCTTCTTTTAACTGTAGGGCGGGCCGAGCAGGCAGTCCGCCGACGCGGAGTACAGGAACTGCCGGCCCGTGCATATCTGTAAAAGGGGCATCACCCGCACACAGCGCAATGGCGCTTGGCGAATTTATCAGGGCGGCGGCAGGCCTCAAGGAACTCAAGAGGGCCGGATGGGCAGAAAAGTTCTCCATGTCCGACGGCGAGTCGGTCGCCGACCATTCGTTTGGGGCCGCCGTCACGGCCATGATACTATCGGACGCTATGGGGCTCGACTCGGAGCGCGCAGTCAAAATGGCGCTGCTGCACGACATAGCAGAGTCGGAGATAGGGGACATCACGCCGGACAGCATGCCGCATGACAAAAAGGAGAAGCTGGAGACGGAGGCGTTTTTGCGGATTGTGTCCACGCTGCCGGAGGGGATGAGGGCAGAATACGTCTCAATATGGGACGAATTCTGTGCAGGCAAGACGCCAGAGGCGAGGATCGTGGCGCAGGCAGACAAGATCGACATGGCTCTCCAGGCAGTCACATATGAGAGGGCCGGCCGCGCGTCGCGCGCAAGCGCATCCGTGTTCGTGGATGCCGCGTCCGCGTCGATCAAGGACGAGGCGGCTGGCACATTACTCTCCGACATCACATCACACGGGAAGAGTGGCAGCGGCGTTGATGGCAGCGGAAACAGGGCCTCATCAGTGTGATGCTGCACGGCCGCAGATTACGGGGCAACTGCGCGGTAATGAAGCAGCCCGCCAGATGTGCACAGTCGCTCATCGCGCGAGCGCCCGCGATGCCTGTATTTGGGAGGACCCGGAGGGCTTCGATCCCCCGGCCTGGCGATCCGGAATCGCCCGCACTATCCATGCTATGCTACGGGTCCGATACCCATTATGGCAAAAAATGCGCTCTAAAACCCTATGCGCCATATGCTGAACCTGCACGGGGGCGTGCGGCGCGCGGTCATGCGACACGACAATGCTGCAGTGACGCAGGAGAAAAACTGCGGGGGGCAGAGATGCGCCAGCCACCGCGACTGTTTTTATAGCGACGCGGGATCCATGCATCATGCAGTATTTTGCCGCCCTAAAGGAGGGCCAGCGACGCGTGGCGGAGGCCCGCGAGTACCTCAACGGGCTGACCGGCGGCAGCGCCATGCCGGCCATGGCGCTTGCCAACCCGGACTCGAACAGCTGGGAGCCTGTGGGCAAGGAGAACCTCTATGCGTTTGTCAGCGAGTCCCAGGGATTCGTGCTGACAGATACGAGCGGGTACATACTTGCGCTGGTCGACGGGTCGGGAATCTCAAAGGCCATAGTCCAGGGAGTCACGCCAGGGCAGGCAGAAACGCTTGAGAAGAGCCTCATAGCAGACGGCATACCAAAGTTTGAGGGGCATGTCATACTACCGGCATGATGCAAGAATTGGAGGAAGCGGAGCGGCACGATGCAGTCCACTATGATGACTGTGGCGGCGGCGGCAATTATACGTCATACGCGTTCAGCGGCAGAGGAGCGTCACAGGATGCAAGACATTTAGTATGTAGGGAAGGAGGCAGTGTGCGATGACGGCAAAGAGGGCAAAAGCAGGGACGGCAAAGAGGGCAAAGAGGGCGCCGCCCCCCGAGACGGCCCATTCCAAGGAGATCGAGGTCAAGGGGCACCTGGTCGATTCCATGATCCTGACTAGGATATTTGACACCATAATGGACATGGACGGGGAGTTTGACGTCCTGGAGTTTGAGATTGGAAAGAGGAAGACCGAAAAGTCAAGGGCCCTGCTGCGCATAACGGCCAAGAGCAAAAATGATCTCGAGGAGATGCTGGATTCCGTATACAGGGAGGGCGCGCGTCCCATGCAGCCGGCCGGCGTGTCCGTGAAAAGGGCCCCCAGGGACTGCGTCATGCCAGACGAGTTCTACAGTACTACAAACAACCGCACACGCATCTACCACAACAAAAAATGGATAGACGTGGAGAACATGATGATGGACAAGTGCATCGTGGTGCGAGGCGGCAGGGCGCTCTGCACCCCCATCAGGGACGTAAGGCGGGGCGACATGATCGTGGTGGGAGACGAGGGCGTGGCCGTGGTGCCGCCGGAGCGCCCGCGCGAGGCACACAATATCTTTGAGTTCATGGGAAGCTCCAGCTCAAGCGAGCGTCCCACGCAGCACATTGCAAAGAGGGTCGCCGAGGACATCCACAGGACAAAATCAGAGGGGGGAAGGATCATCGTAGTCGGAGGCCCCGCAATAGTGCACACCGGGGCCGCGGGCGCGCTTGCCGAGATGATACGCGGCGGCTACATCGACGGCGTACTTGCAGGAAACGCGCTCGCGGTGCACGACGTAGAGCACGCCATACTGGGCACCTCGCTTGGAATGAACGTGCACGACGCGACGCTGGCCCACAAGGGGCACCGCAACCACATGGACGCGGTCAATGCCGTATTCAAGGCAGGCTCCATAGCAAAGATGGTCCGGGGCGGGAGGCTCACAAGCGGCATCATGTACGAGTGCGTCAGGAACAAGGTGCCGTTCGTGCTGGCAGGCTCGATAAGGGACGACGGCCCACTGCCGGACGTCATCACAGACGTGGCCCAGGCCCAGCGCGAGTACAAAAAGGTGCTAAAGGGTGCAAAAATGGTCATTATGATATCCACCATGCTCCACTCCATCGCGACGGGGAACATGATTCCGGCCGACGTAAAGGTGGTCGTGGTGGACATAAACCAGCCTACCGTAACAAAGCTGATGGACAGGGGCACCTGGCAGGCGCTCGGGATCGTGTCCGACGTGGGCGCGTTTATCCCGATGGTTGCAGGCTATCTCAGGAAAAAGAAGAGAAGGCCGCGCGCGTAAAGGAGGATGGCTAGCCCGCGCCTAGCGCCCCGTCCGTCCGCGCGCACACACGTACATCCCCCATCTTCCCCGCCCTTAGCAAAGCGCCGGGACAGGCGCCGAGCCGGTGCGAACACCGAGCCGGTGCCGGTGAACGGTCGGAGCTGCAACCGCGATGGCATAATGGGCCCGTGGTGGCGGTGGCGGTGGCGACGACGGCACCGTGGGGAACGTGAACCGGCAGTGGAACGCAGTCAGTCCACCGGGAGGCACCGCTTCAGGAGCTCCAGCGTAACCTGCGGATCCGCCTTGCCGCGGGTCTTCTGCATGACCTTGCCCACCAGGTAGTTTACGGTGTTCGGGTTCGAGGAGGCCTGCTCGGCGGCCTGCGGCTCCTCCGAGATGACGGACCGCACCACGCCCAAGAGCTCCGACTCGTCGGATACTAGCCCCAGGTCCATCTCAGAGGACACCTCCGCGAGGCTCTTGCCGGTTTTTGCCATCTCGTGCAGCGCCTGCTTTGCAGAGTTGCGCGCCATCTGCCCCGACGCGACCGCGTCGGCAAGCTCCCGCAGCCCGTCCACGCTTATCACGTCAGACGCGGGATCGTCACGCTTTTTCTGCGCGTCGCCGCCGGCAGCATCACTATCCGGGGCCGGAGCTGTTGTCGTCGCCGCCGATGCCGTCGCCATCACAAGCCCCATCAAGTCGGTGGTGATGATGTTTGCAAGCTCCCTGGCGTTCTTGCCGGTGCGGGCCGCGTCAAACAGGTCAGAGTACGTCTTGTCAGAGGAGAGCACGTCGGCCACCTGCGGCGGGATCATATACTGGGAGACGAACCGCTCCCGCTTCTCAGAGACGCTCTCGGGCATACGGGACCTCAGCGACTCGACTGTCTCGGCGTCTATCCTCACCCACGGGATGTCCGCCTCCAGCAGGTAGCGGTAGCCCTTCTCCTCCTCCTTTAGCCTCGAGGGGACGGTAATCTTTCTTGCCGCGTCCCAGTGGCGCGTCTCCTGCACCACCTCAAGGCCCCGGGAATGCTGCGCCTCCTGCCTTGCAATCTCGAAGACCACGGCCTTTTCGAGGTCATGGAACGAGCTGATGTTCTTTATCTCGACCCTGTTCCCGCCCTCAAGCGAGACGTTGGCGTCCGCCCTCATCGCGCCCTCGAGGGCGGGATTGGACACGCCCAGGTTCTCCACCATATCTGAGAGCATCTGCAGAAACAGCCTCAGCTGCCGGGGCCCCTCAAAGTCCGGCTCCGTCACGATCTCGACTAACGGGGTTCCGGCCCTGTTGTAGTCGACCAGCGATATGCGGTTCCGGGCAGACGCCCCCTCGTATACCATGCGCCCCGGATCCTCCTCGAGCTGGACGCGGCGTATCCCCACGGTGCCGCCGTCCACCAGTACGGAGCCCCTGCCCCCTATGCTGGTGTCGCCGTACATGTCAAGCTGCGTAATCTGAAAGTTCTTTGGAAGGTCGGGATAAAAGTAGTTCTTCCTGAAAAAGGATATCCTCTCAGGTATGGCGCAGCCCAGGGCCATTGCAATCATCGTTCCCCTGCGGACGGCCTCCGCGTTGAGCCGCGGCAGCGTCCCGGGCATGCCCATGCAGACGGGGCAGACGTTCTCGTTGGGGCCCATGCCGCGGTAGTCGGCCCTGCACGGGCAGAAGAGCTTGCTCTTGAGGCTGGTCATCTGGCAGTGTATCTCCAGGCCGATTACGGGCCGCGGGGCGGCCGTACCGGCGGAGGCGGCGCCCGCGCCGCTGACGTCCCCGCTCAATCCGGCACCTCCGGAAGCGGGGGCCTCCCCTTCTCGAGTGCCCGCGCCGCCCTCAGTAGCGCCCTGTCCTGCATCGAGTCGGCCATCATCTGGATGCCTATAGGCAGCCCTCCCGCGGAGACCGCGTACGGCACGGACACGGCGGGCCTCCGGGTCAGGTTGGCAGTCACGGTATTGAGGTCCACCATGAACAGCGAGACGGGATCGTCGGTCTTTTCGCCTATCCTAAACGGCAGCATCGGGACCGTCGGGGCCATCAGTATGTCATAGGAGGAGGCAAACGCGTCGGCCACCTCGCGCGTCAGCTTTGCCCTGACCTTTAGCGCCTTTAGATAGTACCTGCCGGCGTGCCCGGCAGACGAGACGTACCCCCCCAGGATCATGCGCCTAGTGACCTCCGGCCCGAACCGGCCGCGGGCCTCGGCCACGTACGAGTTGAACTCGTACCCGTCAAGCGGGAGGTCGTAGCCGTACCGGAGGTTGTCGTACCTGGCCAGGTTGCTTGCGGCCTCGGCCGCCGTGATGGTATAGTACGACGGGACCGAGTACCCGACCATGTCAAGCGATACCCGCTCGCACGAGGCGCCCGCCGCCTCCAAGTCCCACGCGGCCCGCTCGGCGGCCCCCGCGACCTCCGGGTCGGCTCCCTCCGTCATCTCGTCGACTATGCCCACCCGCATGCCCTCGACGCCCCCCTCGATGCCCTCAAGGTAGTCGGCGGCGTCGGCATCCGCAGTGGTGTCGTCATGCTCGTCCCTCCCGGCAATCACGCCCAGGACAAGGGCCGCGTCGCCCACCGTCCTTGCGATCGGGCCGATCTGCTCTATGCTGTTGGCGTACGAGACGAGCCCGTGCCGGCTCACAAGCCCGTACGTGGGCTTGTATCCCACAACGGAGCAGAAGCTTGCGGGGTTTCTCACAGAGCCCCCCGTGTCCGAGCCCAGGGACGCGACGCACTCAAACGCCGCTGCCGCGACGGCGCTTCCGCCTGATGAGCCCCCCGGCACGTATCCCGTATTCCACGGGTTGCGGCTGGGCCCGTACGCGCTGAACTCGGTGGTGAGTCCCATCGCAAACTCGTCCATGTTGGCCTTTGCCACTATAATCCCCCCCTCCGCATTCAGCCGGGACACCGCGGTGGCGTCGTACGGGGCCACGAACCCCTCAAGCATCCTAGAGCCGCAGGTGGTGCGGCTGCCCCGCATGCAGATGTTGTCCTTTATCGACACGGGCATGCCCGCAAGCAGCCCCACCTTCTGCCCGGACTTGATGCCGCGGTCGATCTCCCTGGCGCGCGCCAGCAGCTTCTGGCGGTCCTCCACGTGCAGGTACGCGTTGTACCGGGTTTCGGCCTCCTCGATGCGGGAGAGCGTCTCGGAGAGAAACTCCTCGGCGGTAAACTCGCCTGACGTGACGCCCCGCACGTACTCTAGCGCCGAGGCCCTTATTATCGAGGAGTGGTTCATCGCGCGCGGCCTCCAGTCAATCCATCTTCGGCACCCTGACATAGCCGTCCCGGTACTGCCTGATGTAGCCAGAAAGCCCGC
Source organism: Candidatus Nitrosopumilus sp. (assembly GCA_965207075.1). Classification (GTDB taxonomy): domain Archaea; phylum Thermoproteota; class Nitrososphaeria; order Nitrososphaerales; family Nitrosopumilaceae; genus Nitrosopumilus. The sequence continues at coordinate 1,481,449 of CBDBLO010000002.1, forward strand.
CAAAGGACTCGTGCGCGTCCTCGCGCAGCCGCGACACGGGCACGTCGTCCATCACAAGCTCGTCGTCCTCGACTCCGGCCGAGTCGAGCATCTCAAAGAAGTTTATCATGTCGCGCACCTTTTCAATATGTTCCCGGTGGTCGGCCACCCGTATCCTTACAAGCTTCGAGACGGACTCTATCTCCTCCTCTGTCACCAATCCGGACTGTGGTATGGCCAGAGTCGTTATTAATCTTGGCGGCATGCGCGCCAAGGGCCTACGGGGCAAGGGCCCGCAGATCAAGGCACTTTTGGTCAAACTCGTCCAGGTATGACTTGCCGCCCCCCGGGGTGGGCTCGTAGATCTGGCAGGTGGCAGGATCAATCAGCCGGGTGGTGGGCCCGTCAGACGTGTTTGCCACGTACTGCACCACTAGTATGGCAAGCAGCACGCCTATTATCATCAGGGGCAGCCGCCGCGACGCCAGTTCCATCCCTATGACGCCCCCTGCATGCGCGCTTCAGGGGCGCCGGCCCCCCTCGGCGCCGCGTCACTCGGATCATCATGCGCCGGCGCTGCCGCTGTGATCTCGGACGTCACGACATGCTGCACGCCGGACGCCGCTGTAATCCCCATAATCATCCCTTCAAACCATCCCAGAATTCACGGCACGAGCCGGTCGACGTCCCGCGGGTAGAACGTCGCATCCCTGATGTTCGCGGTTCCCGTGAGCGCCATGAGGAGCCTCTCAAGTCCGATGCCGCATCCCGCATGGGGGGGCACGCCATAGTCGAACGCGCCCAGATGGTACCCGAAGGAGTCGACGTTCATGCCCTTTGCCCTCATGCGCGACTCCAGGTCCTCCCGCCTCCCGATACGCGTGCTGCCAGAGGATATCTCCAGCTCACCATACATTAGATCAAACGACTCGGAGATGCGCTGCTGTTGTTTGTCACCGGCGCCGTCGGCTCCCCCTCCGGACTCTTTTACGTAAAACGGCTTTGGCCCGAGCGGCCAGTCCACAATAAAATAGAACCCGTCCAGCCCGAGCCTTTTGAGGTCGGACGGATAGAGATCGTCGCCCCACTGCGTCTTTGCCCCGGCATCCTGCAGCCTGTCGACCAAGCTGCTGTACGTGTGGCGCGGTATGGAGTCTGGAGTCTCGGGGACCGTAATGGAGACATCCCCGTCCGCGATCCTCTTGGCCCCCTCCAGGTACGAGCGTGCCGCGTCCGCAGACTCCCTTATCAGGGACGCTATCCGGTCCATCACGTCGTTGTAGTCCACAAACGCCTCCTCCAGGTCGATGGATATCGCCTCAGAGAGGTGTCTCGGCGTCCGGGAGGCCTCGGCCCTGAATATCGGGGCGATTTCAAACACCTTCTCAAAGCTCATTGTGAGCTGCTCCTTGTACAGCTGCGGGCTTTGCGCCAAAAACGCGGGTTTGTCATAATAGAATATCGAGAAGAGTGCGGCCCCGCCCTCCGTCGCGCTTGATATTATCTTGGGGGTGTTTATCTCTATGAACCCCTCGCGCTCAAAATAGTCCCGGACGGCGCGCAGTATGCGGCTGCGCATCTTGAAGGTGTGCTGCAGCACGGACCTGCGCAGGTCTATGGGCCTGGCCTCCAGCCGGGTGTCGATGTTCTTGACGGTCTTTGCGACTGGCTCAAACGGCGGTATCTTCTGCACGCTTGAGAATATGCGGAGCTCTGCAGGGACGACCTCAAAGCCGCGGGGCGCCCTTGGCGAGGCCCTCAGGATTCCGCGGACGGCCACGGAGGAGTGCGCCTTGAGCGACGACAGTGCCTCGCGCACCTCGTCGGGGCATTCCCCTCCCTTTTTTGCGACTATCGGAACCTCCCCGTCCCTGTCGCATATGGTCGCAAACGTGATGCCGCCGTGCCCGCGGACTGTCAAAAGCCACCCCATGACGGTCACGTCCTGCCCGTCCATTCCCTCTGAAAGATCCGAGGAGTAGTGCGTGCGCCTCAGGCCTCCGAGATCACTTGAGATTGCCATGCCGTGCGTGCGACACGAGAGCTAATTAGTTTTTGTCACGGCGGGGGGGATGCGCCCAGACCGTGCCTCTGGCGAGAGGAAGCAGGCCGCAGGGCTGCGCGCGTTCAAAAAAAGATGCGGGTCCACCTACCCGTCCGACACGCGGCATCGGCCCGCAGGCTAAGACATGCGGGCGGGCGGCCGCGGCAATCCGGCACGGATGGGATCGCCGGCCCGCGGCGCCGCGTTACGGCATGCTGCGCCGCGCAGCCGTGCGCGAATCCTTATAATGAGTACCCCTACAGCAACGGCATATTGGACGTGCTCATCGGGTTGGTCATCGCCACCTTTATCATCGCAGGCGCATACGTGGGCTACCACTACTCGCAGGACCCAAGCAACTTTGAGAGTCACGATGCGGAGATGCCCCACGCGCCACAGGCCCTCTCAGTATCGCATCATACAGGCCATGGCGCAGCCCACGCGCTCCACGCGCCGGCCTTGGGCGAGCGCGGCGCCTACGCGGCGCTATGATCGTCGGTACCAACAACAACAACAACAGCAGCAACAACAACGGTGACGACGTCACCTCTGGACTGCATGCGAGCCGCATGCTGCGATCTGATTAAATTACGCGGCGCCAGAGCCCCCGCATGCTGACTGACCGCGAAACCACTATAGCTCTGGTCGCAAACGCAATAGCGGTATACTCCATACTCAGCGAGCGCGGCGAGCTGCCGGACGGGAGCAACATGTACGGATTCGTGCTCGATGCGGTTCCGGCCGCGCACAGGGACGGAATGACCCCCGACATGATAGAAGAGGTATTCGAGTCCGTAACGCTAGCCCACAATTCATAAGACATGCAGGCGCACCGCGCGCATGGCAGAGCCCGTCTCCGTGGCAACCCTGGGCTCGCACTGCGCGCTGCAGGTGCTAAAGGGCGCAAGCGACGAGGGGCTCAGGACCGTCCTCGTGTGCGAAAAGAGGCGCGAGCGCCTCTACAAGAGGTTCCCGTTCATAGACGACATGATCACAGTAGACTCGTTTCGAGAGATACTTGCAGAGCCCTGCCAGGACCGGCTGCGGGAATCCAACGCGGTGCTGGTTCCCCACGGCACCCTGATCGCGCAGATGAGCTCGGACGAGATAGAGTCCATCAGGACGCCCGTGTTCGGAAACAAGTGGATACTGCGGTGGGAATCGGACCGCTCCATGAAGGAGGAGCTCATGCGAAGGGCCGACCTGAGGATGCCGGACCCCATAGCCACCCCCGAGGACATCGACGGGGCAACAATAGTAAAGCGTCAGGGGGCCGCAGGCGGCAAGGGATACTTTATCGCGGCAAGCGCTGACGACTACAGTGCAAAGCGCGACACGCTTGTCAAGAGCGGCACCATATCTGCAGACGAGCCGCTCTACATACAGAGGTACGCGTCGGGGGTGCTTGCATACCTGCAGTTCTTTTACTCGCCCCTGCGCGGCGACATAGAGTTCTTCGGGGCCGACCAGAGGCACGAGTCGGACATAGAGGGGCTGGCCCGGGTCCCCGCAAAAGAGCAGCTTGCCGGAGGCGTCTCCGACGTGCCGTCATTCAACGTGATAGGAAACACGCCGATCGTGCTGCGCGAGTCCCTGCTCGAGGAGGCGTACGCAATGGGCGAGAGGTTTGTAAGCGCCTCGCGCGACGCGGTGCCGCCCGGGATGAACGGGCCGTTCTGCATCGAGGGGGTATACGACGAGGACGCGAAGTTCACGGCCTTTGAGTTCTCGGCAAGGATAGTGGCGGGCACCAACATCTACATGGACGGCTCGCCCTACTACTCACTCCTGTACGGCGAGCCCATGAGCATGGGGAGACGCATAGCCCGCGAGATAAGGCAGGCGTCGGAGGCAGGCAGGCTTGGCGACGTGACCACGTGACGACGACGACGACGACTACGACTACTACTACTACTACTGTTGCTACCGCTGCAGTCACGAACCAGACTTTTGCTTTGGGTTTGAGGTGTTCGGGTATATGTTGAGGACGGGCTCGTGTCCGTCTATGGTTATCTCCACCTTGCCTATGCGGCTGCGGTACATCTTGATCTTCTTTCCCTCCGGCGATATGTCAAACCTGTCGACCTCGGCCAGGGCCAGGTACTCGAGCGTCGCAAACGACTTGTACACCGTCGACGCGGACAGGTTCAGCTCGCGTGCCACCTCGGCCGCGTCCTTTGAGCGCTCCCGGACCGCAAACAGCACGGACCTTATGCAGACGTTGCTGAGCGCCTCCATCATCCTCTGCGTGACGTCCACTTCGGAGAGCTCTATGATTCCGGGCTTTGACAATTCTCACGCACCTAGTTGGGCACAAGGGTAAGCACGGGCTCGGGCTTGCCTATGGATATGTCGGCCCTCTTGATCCGGCTGCGATACATCTTCAGCCGCCTGCCCCTGTCAGAAAGGACGGTCCTTTCAACCTCGATCAGCGTCAGGGCCTGCAGCTCGGACAGCTTTTTGTAGACGGAGCTGAGCGGTATGCGCAACCGGCCCGCAAGCTCCGGCGCTGACTTTGATTTTTTGATTATGGAGAACAGGATGGCCCTCGACTCGGCGTCGGCGAGCGCCAGAATCACCTTCTGGTTTACGTCGTACTTTTTCAGCTGCGGCAGGGTGAATTTTGGCAACACGTATGCATGGTGTGGAATCTATTTAAGCGGATTGTCCAATTCTCAATATATGGAATCAGAATCAATACTTCAGCGGGGTTGCACGGGCGCCCAGCGGCTGCGGAGCGGCCACAGCGCCCCCAGTATCACGCCCGCCGCGGCCCAGAAGGACGCCGCGGCCGCGATCGACGCGGCCCTGAACCCGTCAAGCAGGGCGCCGTCCAGGCCCGGCTCTGGATCCGGGTTTGAGGGCATTGCAAGCAGCAGTATGGCCGCGAGGTGGCCGCCGCGCTGCCACTCGCGGTACGGCTCGTATGCGTCCCCGAATTCCACGGGGTCAGATTTTGCCGTACCGCTTTACGTGTGGTTAATTGGGCACACTTCGCCTAACCGGGCCCTACAAAATACGGTCATTGCAGGCCACGGCGTCGGGATGTATTGCAAGATTATACCTCCTGCCTGCAAGCGGCCGCAAGCCCAAGGACGTAAAACCCGGCCCTAAAGCGGAATAGATCTGACGAACCGCCAACCTGCAGGGGTTGCGCGGTTACTTTGGCCCCGGCACAGAACTGTGCACAAGCTTGCCGCGCCGCAGGCCAGAGCGAGTCATCCACTCTGGCTTTTTGAGAATATCTCAGAATCGGGCCTTAGTCTGTGCCACAACACACCCAAAATTACCGCCGCAGATGCCCAAAAGATGGTTACTGTCACCACGGACGCCGCCCTGAACCCGTTTACCAGATCCATCGGGGCAGTCACTTCGTCGGGGTTGTCGGGCATCAAGACAAATACCGTCCCGATGAACGCTGCATATCCTACAAATGCCAGTGCCCGGGCGTTCTGTCGCAGGCGCCTGTACACCTGATAGAATCCCACTGCGCCAAATCCCGAGATTGCAATAAAAGACAGGTACAGGACTGCCCTCAGGACCACGGTCTCTCCGTCTCCGACAGTCGGGGGATTTGCAGGATACTTTAGGAAGGGAATCAGGTATAGCGTGCACCACATTATTCCGGCAAGCAGGATTGCCTTCTTTACATCCGTATTTCCAGGCAGTGCCCGTCTTGAGAATGCATAGACTATTCCAAACAGGGCGCCTATGGACGTGCCCAATATTGCGCCGGCCAAAACCTGCCCGCCCTTTTGCCAGTCGCGATATGCGTTGTACGATGTCCAAAATTCGGGCGTGTCTTCCTCCTCGCCTGACGTAAAGAGATTCTGGTTTTCAATTCCTATGGCCTCGTCAAGGTACGGCTCCACTATTGCAAGGTTTGCCATCCCGTGAATTGCTCCGGCCAGGGCTCCGGAAACCAGTACAATAAAGACAAAAAGAAGCGCTTTCGTGGTCTTTCACCTAGTGGCAGGGGAATCCGGCCGCATGTCGCATATCGTGGGTCAGCTCGTGAAGGTAGAGCTCATCAAAAGCCTCTGCCCCTTGGACTATGCTAAAGAGATGTCCCTGGTCATATCCTACAACGAATAGTCCAAATGCAAAGACGGCCGCAAGTAGTGCGATCGCAAGCATCGGAGGCTTGCTGGCCGTAGTCGTGATCTGCTCTTGTATCATAGCGACCGTTCACCCCCTATGCCTACACCGCAAAACGGATGGTCAAATCCGTGCCCGAATCTGAGACGGGCCGAACGGCTGCCTGCTAGTGCAACCGGTACAGGCCTTGGCACCGTACCCATGAATATCGTTGCTGCTTTGATCCCAGACATATGCACGACCCCGTACGGAACTTATTTAAAGCCTTGGATACAACATCCAATTTATAAATCAAAGATGACCCACAACCCAGAGCATGTCAAACAGTTGGAGGATATCGCATCTGCAAAGGGCCAGACCAGGCCGCTCACATTTGGCGTGCCGCACGTCTTCAAGGCGCTGCAGCTGCTGCAGCAGGACCGGTTTGTAAGCCGTAATTCCTTTTGTGGTGCCCTTCATCTTGGCGAGGGTGCGGTAAAGACGGTGATACGACGGCTCAAGGCGCACGGATTGGCAGACTCGATCCGCTCTGGCACATACCTTACTCCTGACGGCACAGTACTGGCAAGATCCCTTGCCGCCGTCATCTCGTGCGAGGTACCCGTAAAGTCCGCGATCCTAGGAGACCTGCACGGGCACGCCGTCCTGGTGCGCGGGTGCGCCTCACTGGTCCGGACCGGCATTGAGCAGAGGGACTTTGCAATCATGTACGGCGCCTCTGTCGTACTGACGCTTGTCTTTTGTAATGGCAATTTTTCATTTCCCGGAGAGCAGACTGGCGCGCTTGAGCTCCATGCAGGGCTGCATCATGCCCTTGACTCCCTTGGCCCTCAAGAAGGTGATGTCGTAATAATTGCGTCCGGGCCCGATCCGTTTGCCGCAGAGCTCGCGGCCAAAAACTCCGCGCTGCGCACCCTGGCCTGATTCTGCACGCATGACCTGGATACGCATGCGTGCTGACGGACCCGAGAATGCCCCAATTCCCGCCTTTTCCAGACTTTGCCGTTATTGACCCGGAGCGGCTCGGATAGCCTCGTTTCTTAATCCCCCGTGCACGCCGGCCGAATCCCTACCGGACTGCAAATGGCGCACCTACGAGCACAGTCAGGAAACAGAGTTGTTCGGATGGCTCTTGTGCACCGATATCCAAATGCAGAATCAGTACTCGCCCACAAAGACGCGATCAGGCAGAGGGTGCAGGACGCGCTCAGTTTATGATTCCGTCGCTGTCAAGTTCAAACGACGCGGCATGCCTGTTTAATGGCCACACGCAGTGTGCATGATTGCAATCCGTAGAAACGATCGTCGACGCATCGGACGCGCCCCGGCCAAGGCTTGTGCACTTTTCCACATGGACTCGCCAACCGGCGCGAACCGCACACGCGCCCGATAAGGGAGGCAAGCGAAGGGAGCGGCCGAGCCGTACAGGGATGCGGCCAAGAACAGTTAATTCACGCCCCGTGTCGCGCCCACCAATGAGGACAGGACTGATGTTCCTTGCAATACCCGTAACACTAGGGATTGCGTTAGGCGCGTTTGCGTCACAAGCGTACGAGTCACCGGCCGACGGCGCCCAAGATACGGACGCCGGTCACGTCCTTACCGCGTCCGCCCTGACTGCCGGCGGCTCGCCGGCGCTCGGGGACGCGGCGGCCGAGGTCACCATGGTGGAATGGGGCGACTACCAGTGCACGTACTGCTACCTGTTCCACAAAGGCACGCTCCAGCACATCAAGGACTCGTACGTGGAGACTGGCAAGGTGCGCCTCGTGTTCAAGGACTTTGCGCTCAACGGCCCCGACTCGGCGCTCGCCGCGGAGGCCTCTAGGTGCGCTGCAGAGCAGTCCAGATACTGGGAATACCACGACACGCTATACCGCAACTGGGGCGGCGAGAGGACGGGCTGGATAACGGCGGGGGCCCTTGGCACGCTTGCGGAGTCGGCGGGGCTTGACATCCCAGAGTATGAGAGGTGCATGGAGTCAGAGAGGCACAGGGACGCGGTCGCAGAGTCGTACAGGGCGGGCCAGGACATCGGGATCGACGCAACCCCGTCGTTTATGATATTCGACGACAAGAACGTGGTAAAGATAAGGGGAAACCAGCCGCAGGAAGTCTTTGTGGCCGCCATAGAGGGGCTGCTGCAGAACTGACCCCGAGACGGCATGTCGGGCCGCAGGCGCGTGGCGGCGGCGGTTGCAGCAATGATCGTGGTTGCAGACGTAGCCTTGCGCGGATTCATGAAATTTAATAACCGACGGACAGAGGCGCGTGTGATGAAAAAGATCGACGTCGAAAAGCAGGACTCTGTAAAGATGTACAGGATACGCCGCGCCCTGGAGGAGCTGTCGCAAAAGACGGGGCGCGGCACGGAGCTCGTGTCGGTGTACATCCCAAAGAACAAGCAGATGCACGACGTGATAGGCACGCTGCAGCAGGAGCAGGGGACGGCCGAGAACATAAAGTCCGACACGACCAGGACGCACGTGGTCGACGCCCTCAAGAAGGTGGTGCAGCGACTAAAGCTGTACAAAAAGACCCCCGAGCGCGGCCTGGCCGTGTTCTGCGGCGCCCTTCCGCCGGAGGGCGGGGGGCCCCTTGGGAGCGAGGTGGTGAGGATGTGGGAGATAGACCCCCCAAAGGATCTCAACCAGTACCTGTACAGGTGCGACAACCACTTCCACGTCGACCTGCTCAAGGACATGCTCAAGGACGACAACATGATAGGGTTCCTTGCGATAGACGCCAAGGATGCGGGGTGGGGACTGCTGCACGGAAGCAAGATCGAGGTGCTGTCGCGCACCAGCTCGGGCGTGGCAGGCAAGCACAGGCAGGGGGGGCAGTCCGCAAAAAGGTTTCAAAAGCTCAGGGAGATGCAGCTCACGTACTATTACAACCGCGTGGCCGAGACCACGCGCGAGCTGTTCATCGACACGTACAAGATAAAGGGGCTGATAGTGTCGGGCCCCGGCCCTACAAAGGAGGAGTTTGTAAACGGCAGCTACCTGGAGTACAGGCTCCAGAACATGATAATAAGCACGATAGACGCGTCGTACTCGGGCGATGAGGGCATCAGGGAGGCCTTTGTGAAAGCGGGGGACATACTGAGTGGCTTCCGCATGGTGGAGGAGAAGAAGATTGTCGACGACCTCATCAGGGAGATAAACGCGCGCAGCGGCCTCGGGGTTTACGGCCTCTCAGAGATAGTGTCGCACCTCAAGAACAGGGCGGTCAAAACCGTCATAATCACCGACGACACAAAGCTGCGCCGCGTGGAGTCAGAGTGCAACAGGTGCCACATGACGCGGGAAGAGATTGTCAGCACAGAGGAGGTGATTCCGACGGAGACTGCGCTTGCAAGCAACCCCTGCCCGTCGTGCAACGCGCTCGACACGGTGACAAGGAACCAGGACATAGTAGACTACCTGCAGCTGCTCGCCGCGGAGTCCGGATCCGGGATAGAGGTGGTATCAGGAACCGCCGAGCACGGCGCCACGCTCTCAAGCATAGGCAAGATAGGCGCCATCCTCAGGTACAATCCGGGGCACGGGTAGGGGGCTCCGCGCGCCGCATGCCGCGGGATCCCTCGGCGTAACCGGCGCGCCGGAACGGATACCGGCATCATCTCAGAAATGCCCTCGGATCCTCGATGCCAGGCCCGCAAGCTCTCCAGGCTCGGGCATGCCCCGGCTGGTCCACACGGTCTCGCGGCCGCTGTACCGGGGGATGATGTGCACGTGCACGTGGGGCACGATCTGACGGGCGGCCCTGCCGTTGTTCTGCCCCAGGCTGAACGCGTCCGCTCCCGTGCCAAGAAGCACCGCCCTCGCTATGCGCGGGACGATGGAGAAGAGCCGGCCCGCATCGTCAGTGGGCATGTCAGTTATCATCTCGTGGTGCCTTTTTGGCACCACCAAGCTGTGTCCCTCGGTTATCGGATAGAGGTCAAGAAACGCAAGGTGCTCCTCGTCCTCGTATATTATGTAGCCCTTTCCTGCGCCCCTGACAATCTCGCAGAACACGCATCCCATGCAGTTCCAAGCGCGGTTTTGTTAATAAGTCGATGCAGGCCGGCGCCGCAGACGCGGCGCGCCGGCCGTCGCCCCACGTGCGCGTCCCGCAGACGGGAGGCGGGCAACCTGCAGCCGGCATATCCAAGTGCGCCTGGACCGGGTCCCCCCTCCTCCTCCCCCACCCCAACCCTCTTCCTTCCCCTTCCCCTTCCCCGGGGCCCGCGGAATACTGCCATGACGGGGGCCGCCAAGGGCATCAGGGGACGGACGCGGCAGGGACTGCGCGCGCCGACTATTGCCGCGCACGTTACAAAAAGATGGCCCGTGGGACAAATTATTTTGAACGTGGTCGCGACTGGTTATTCGGGAGGGGGGGGATGCGCCCGCAGCGCGGGTTTCCCCTTACGAATCCTTAATTAGGGTCGGCCATCAGGCCAGACATTCATGGGCAGAAAGGAGAGGAGGGAGCGCGAGCAAAAGCGCCAGAGTTATGCGTCAAAGCACTCTGCCGAAAAGAGAAAGCACCTGCTGATTGCAATGGGGGTGCTGGCAGTAATCGGCTCAATTGTGGGATACGCGGTCATCGAGTTCATCAACCTGCCGGGCACGGCGCCGGGGGGCCCCGAGAACGCAGGGGCGATAGGAAGCGCGCACGACCACACGGCAATCCTGGTCGAGATCTTCAACGGCAGGTTCGACTTTTCGGTCCCGTCATACCAGCTAAAGTCGAGCTGGATTCACTTTGAGGGGAGGGACGGATCCACGATTCACAAGCATGCAACCGGGGTTACCATGGGGTACCTGTTTGAGACCCTCGGGATAAGCATAGACGAAAGCTGCTTTGTGTTCCCGGACGGCAGGCAGTTCTGCACAGACGACACGTACAAGCTGGTGTACATGATAAACGGCGAGGAGGCAGAGGACATACGCGAATACGAGCCCATGGAGGATGACCGCATACTGATATCATACGGGGCGACGCCGGAGCAGCTGGAGATGCAACAACTGCGCCTGAACAACCAGATCATAGTAAGGTGACGGCCGAGCGGCCATTATCACATCAGAATAATAAAATGCAGAGGACCGGATGCTCCCGGCCCCCGCGGATCACTCATCCATCAGCGCTCGCAGTCCGGCGCACCTATTACGCACCGTAACCTCCGTCACGCCGGATGCCGCAGAGATGTCCTTTTGCGTCTTGGCCTCGCCGCAGCTTGTGCACGCAAGGTACAAGGCGGCGGCTGCAAGCCCCATGGGGTCCTTGCCGGCCGCCATACCCTTCTTCTTTGCCGCCGTCAGTATCCGAGCAGCAATCCTCTGCGTCCTCTCGCTGAGCCCCACTAGGCTGGCAATCCTGGATATGCCCTTTACGGGGTCTACTACGGGCATCTTGAGGTCGAGCTCCCTGAATATCAGGCGGTAGCATCTTGCCACGTCCTTGCGCCGAAGGTTCATCTCGTCGGAGATGTCATCAAGCGTCCTCGGCGTCTCGGCGTTGCGGCATGCCGCATACATGCATGCGGCCACCAGCCCGCCGATAGTGCGCCCCTTGACGAGCTTCTTCTCCATGGCCTTTCTGTAGATGTACGCGGCGTTAGTCACGACCGCGTCGTTGAGCGCAAGCTTGTACTTTAGCTTGCCCATCTCGTTGAGTGCCTGGCGCAGATTCTTGTCGGCCGACGTCGGGGCCTGCGTGCGGCTGTCCCACGTCCGCAGGCGCTCAATGGAGCTCTTTATGCCCGCGGCGAGCGGCCTGCCTGTCGAGTCCTTGTTTGAGGGGCCGATCACGGTGGAGAGCCCCATGTCGTGCATTGTCAGCGAGGTGCTGGCGCCCGTACGGGCCCTGTTTGACTCGTCGTTTGAGAACGAGCGCCACTCTGCCCCCATGTCGGCAATCCTGTCGTTGACTACCAACCCGCACATGCCGCAAAAGATCTCACCGGTGCTGTCGTCAGTTACCATCTGTCTGCAAGTGCATATCGGGCATCTTGCGGCTTGTTCATTCGTGTTTTCTTGCATGCCATAGTTACCACATTGTTCCTTTTATCCATTTTTCATAATCTCTAGGTATGTAATACAGGCATGAACGTATTCGGAAGGGGTGGGCCGGGGGGGGAGGCCGAACCCGGGAAGCCCCGCCTTGCTCCTTGCCATCCGGCCCGAGTCTGCTGCTGCGCACGTAACCGGACACGCGCCGGACGCGTCGGCGCTCCGCGCACGATCATGCACCTTCGTCCTGCGCGGCCGCCGCGCCACGGTGGCCGCTGCCGGCGCAATAGTTGCACGCGCCGGAGGCGCCATAGTCACTCGCGGGCCGAGTCACTCGCGGGCCGAGTCTCGCGCCAGCCTGTCAAGGACGGACTCGATCTCGCGTATGGACCACCGGATGTCCGCCGCCTGGTCGGCCGTCAGCGCCCCGTCCCACGAGCGCAGTACCGCGTCTGCCATCTCCGATGAGTGGTACAAGAGGCCCCAGTACGGGTGGTGCTCCGCGGTGGACTGCGCCAGCTCCGCCACGTCCTCAAGGCCGCTTGCCGCCCTTGCCCGGGGGGTGGCTTCGGGGCCCGTCAGCCGAATGATCCGGTTCTCTGCATCGTGCTTTACCCTGAGCGCGATGCCGCTTTCGGCGTGGCGGCGGACAAGCCCGATCAGCTCGTGGTAAAACGCATGGTATGCGTCGAGAGGGCCCTCGCGTGCGTCGTCGTCGTCGCTGCCGTTGCCGCCGTTTTCAGACGCGCGTATGTCGCAATCCACACAGTGCGGTGCGGTCGCATAAATATATTCAGTACGCAGGGCTCGCGCCTCGCGTCACGCTACGAGCCCATCATGCCGACCATCTTCGGGAGCTCGCGGTACGTCTTCATCTCGTACACGCCGTTGTCGGCGCTCACGGTTACGGCCTGCATCGGGTTGTCCTCGGGGGGCGTCAGGAGTATCTTCTGCCCCGGCTTCAGTACCGGAAGGTCCTGCGCGTCGCCGGAGCCAAAGTTGACCCGGACGTTTGTCAGGGGCTCGGAGCCCGTGTTCTGAACCGTGACGCGCCCCACAATGAAGAGGCTTTGCTGATCTATTATCGGATCCACAAACACAGAGTATTTCTCAGTCGATATGCTCATCTTTACCACGTCCATGCCAAACACCAAGGCCATCATGACGATCGCCCCGGCGACTATTCCGATTATCGCGGTGTACGCCATCATGACTCGCGTTACACGCACTTGTAATTAACTAATTTTACGGGCGCGGCGGGATTGCATAGTCAGCTTTCTATGAATTAGAGAGTCGATAGGTCACGGCCGGATCCCCAAGCCTGTCCTCGAACCCAGGCCTGCCGAATAAAACAGTCCATGTCGTGTCGGGGTGCCGCTGGTTTTTTTTTTTGCTGTACCCTGACGCCGGTCATATTAACAGCGCGAGCTCGCTTATGGCTATCGCAGCTACGTCAGCAGACATACTGGCTGTATATATGATCAGTATGGCCAGCGCCAAGATTACTGCGGATCTGACGTATCCGAATCCGTTCAGTATACGGATCGCTTTTACATGCAGCAGGAGCGTCCACCCTATGAGGAGCAGTCCGACGGCATGTTGTATAGTGCCACCACCGAACGCAAACCACGTAGTCCTAGTCAGCCCGTCATGGAAGAAGGGCTCCGGAACCGCAAGATCGTACAGGCCCCATGCTGCACGGGCCGCCACAATCCACAGCACGACGGGCACCATACAGTACGCCAGCGTCGGGAAGGCTCTTCGAAGGCTGCGGTTTCCGCCCCACCTCCTTCCAATCCAGAATATTCCAAGGAGTGGCAGCAGTACATCTATGGGGCTCGTAACCAAGGCATGTAGAGCGCCATCCCACGCGATCCCGCTCATCCAGGCTCCAAAGACATTCGGGGGGAACAGCGCGCCCAAGACAGCCACGGACACAAGTACCGCAACGGACGGCGCAAGGTATAGTGTGACGCAAAAGTCTTCGCGGCTGTCAGAACTGTGTGCGCAACCTTTTTTGATCACCGAATACGTCGCCCGGCATGGATGAGAAAGACAGGGACCTGCTCATTCGGGCCTACAAGGCAGAAAAAGACCACCTCATAGGAAATAGGATCCACGCAGTCTGCATGGTCAAGATCAACGGATTGAAGGCATCCGAGGTCGCCTCGCTGTGCTACTGCGACGCGCGCACCGTCTCCAGCTGGGTTCGGCGCTTTGACAAGGACGGCCTTGCAGGCCTGAAGGACAGGCCCCGTTCGGGCAGGCCTCCAAAGGTGGCGATGAAGAGGATCAGGAAGATCGTTGCGGGAGGAGGCGGCATCACGACGCCAAGGGTGCTCAAGAATGCCATACGCGAAAGGCACGGGGTGGAGTACCACATAACAAACGTCAGGAAGATAATGCACAGGCTCGGCATGTCGGCCAAGACGTCCCAGGCGGTGCACGTCAACCGGGCGGAGATGGAGGAGATCAGGGAGTGGCAGCGGGACACAAAAAGGCGGATCGCGTACCTGAAATCGCGGGGATTTGTCACCGCGGTCGTTGACGAGTCCATATTCATCAACGACCCGGGAAGCGGCGTGAAATACTGGTCGCCGAGGGGCGTCCCCGTCATAACCGCATACAATGGAAGCCACGACAGGGTAGTGGCGTACGGCGCGCTCACGACGGACGGCAGGCAGTTTGTCAGGACGTACAAGGGATTCGACAAGGAGACGTTCCTGAAGTACCTGAAGGCGCTGGTCGGCCACTTTGGCAGGACCGCGGTAATCATGGACAATGCGCCGCAGCACAAGGCCAGAATCGTACGGGAATACCTGGAGGGGGAGCCAAACGCGAGGATCATATGGCTTCCCAAGGCGACGCCGGAACTCAGCGTGGTCGAGGAGTACTGGCACCAGTCAAAGCGTGATCTGCTGGTCAGCGAATATTACTCGACGGTGGTGCATATGCGCCGTGCCTTGTCAGAGTATTTTAGGACGGCGCGCCCCAAACTCGATGCAATGAAATTCATCAATAGAACATCCCTACCCCGCAAAAACTTTTGATCGTCACTATATGTTGCAGGATTGCAGGATATGTGGCGGAGTGTCGCGGTTGGCCGCACCATTATGCCATAAAGCGCCACAGCTGCGCCTTGCATGCCCTTCCCGTTCACGTCAGCCGTCATCCACGCGCCACATCCGCTATTCTTGCAGGCCTGACGCACCCCTGATCCAGTCGGAGGTTGTCAGCATCGTAGACGCAAACCGGATGGGTTCCTCCCGCGTCCGCTCCTGAAAAAAAGGAGCGGCGCCACAGCGTAATTGTAGATCCGGCCCTCATGCGCGGGTTGACGGATCGGGCTATTTAACCAGCACGGAAGGCGCAAGGAGTGGCGCACCGCTGATCACGAACGTTACAGCAAAAAAAAAGGCAATGTTATAATTGACTCGGGGCTGCGTGCATCCCATGAGCATATCGAGCAGGAACGTAGTAGAGGGCACGGCAAGGGCCCCCCACAGGGCCATGTACAAGGCCATGTCCCTGACAGACGAGGACCTTGCAAGGCCGTTTGTCGGAGTGTGCCACACAGGCAACGAGGCCACGCCGTGCAACATACACCTGCCGCGACTTGCGCTCAAGGCAAAGCAGGGCGCCGCTGACGCGGGCGCCACGCCGCGCGAGTTTGCCACCATTGCGGTAAGCGACGGGATAGCCATGGGGCACGAGGGGATGAAGTCCTCGCTCGTATCCCGCGAGGTGATAGCCGACTCCATAGAGCTGATGGTAAGGGCGCACCAGTACGACGCGCTGGTGGGAATAGCAGGGTGCGACAAGAGCCTGCCCGGCACCATGATGGCGATGGCGAGGCTCGACATACCCTCCGTCTTCGTGTACGGCGGGACGATAATGCCCGGAATGCTCGACGGCAGGGAGCTTACCATAGTTGACGTGTACGAGGCAGTCGGATCGTACGACGCGGGCAGCATATCGCTTGAGCAGTTGAAAGACATAGAGAATGCCGCGTGCCCCAACGCCGGCTCGTGCGGCGGGATGTTTACTGCAAACACGATGGCGTCCATATCGGAGGCCATAGGGCTCGCGCTGCCCGGAAGCGCAAGCCCCCCCGCCGAGGACGAGAGGCGCGAGGCGATGGCGTACGACACGGGGGCGGCGTGCGCAAGGCTGCTGCTGGAGACGGGCATACGGCCCCGCGACATACTGACGCTCGAGTCATTTGAGAACGCGATTGCGATGCTCAACGCGGTGGGCGGGTCAACGAACGGCATACTGCACCTCCTGGCGCTCTCAAGGGAGGTCGGGGTGGACCTCACGTACGAGGACTTTGAGAGGATCAGGAAGAAGACGCCGCACATTACCGACATGAAGCCGGGCGGGAGCTACGTGATGAACTCGCTTGACCGCATAGGCGGCATACCGCTCGTGATGAAAAAGCTGCTTGACGCGGGACTGCTCAACGGGGACTGCATGACCGTAACCGGAAAAACAATATCTCAGAACCTGGCGTCCGTGGCGCCGTACGTTCCGGCGGGACCGGATGGCTCCAAGCTGCAGGAGGACAGATACGGTGGTGGCAGCGGCGCCGGCGCGGCCGAGGCCCCCGGCATACTGCGCGACACGGACAGCCCCATACACAGGACGGGCACCGCCGTGATACTGCGCGGCACGCTTGCCCCCGACGGGGCCGTAATCAAGACTGCGGGTGTCGAGATGACCACGTTCGAGGGAAGGGCGCGCGTCTTTGACCGGGAGGAGGCGGCCTTTGAGGAGGTCTCAAGAGGCGGGATCGTGCCGGGGGACGTGGTGGTGATCAGGTACGAGGGCCCAAAGGGCGGGCCTGGAATGCGCGAGATGCTCGCCACCACGGCGGCCTTGGTGGGCCAGGGGCTCGGCAGGCAGGTGGCAATGGTAACAGACGGCAGGTTCTCCGGGGGGACCAGGGGGTTCATGGTGGGCCACGTGGCGCCCGAGGCGTACGTCGGGGGCCCCATAGCGCTGGTGCGCGACGGCGACACGATCGTCATAGACACGGAGTCAAACCTCATAGACGTACGCGTATCAGAGGGTGAGATGGAGTCAAGAAGGGCCGGGTGGCAGAGGCCCCCGCCCAACTATACGCACGGCGCCCTTGCAAAGTTCGCGTCACTCGTGGGCTCTGCAGCAGAAGGGGCGGTTACAAGGCCCGTCGTGCGGCAGTGACGCGGCGGCAGCGTCGGAGGCCACAAGGCGGCGCGCGGCTCGCTCCTGCCCCAGGCAGCTCCCGCCAAGGCGCATCACGCGCTCCCCGCCTGCATGCCCAGCATGTCGCGATA
The DNA here is from genome assembly GCA_965207075.1 of Candidatus Nitrosopumilus sp. Classification (GTDB taxonomy): domain Archaea; phylum Thermoproteota; class Nitrososphaeria; order Nitrososphaerales; family Nitrosopumilaceae; genus Nitrosopumilus. Next base: position 1,498,890 of record CBDBLO010000002.1, read on the forward strand.
CGACAGCGGCACCGAGTTCCGGGACTGGGCCAGCAGCCTGTCGGCCGCCGCGTCGAGTATGTAGGTCCTGGCCCAGTCCTGCTCGCTGCGGACGGAGCGCCCGAGTCCCTGTAGCAGCTTTGTCAGCGTGCGGGACGCATACCAGCGCGGAAACTTCCTCATCTTGGCCCTCGTACGCTCCTCCGAGTAGTTCGGGTACGGCACCTTTGCGATTATCTGGAACCGCGACATGTCGTCCTTGAGGTCGACGCCCTCCCACAGGGACGAGGAGAGCAGGACGCTGCGCGGCTCGTCCCTGTGCTCGGCTATTATCTCGCCCTGCGTTCTGCCGTCGGGGTTGGCGCTGTGGCATATCTTGACGCGGCGCCGGTTGCGCTCTGAGAGCCCCTTGAGGATGTAGTAGCACTTTGATACGGACGACGTCAGGACAAGCCCGCGCGCGTCGGCGTGCTTGTCCATCAGCTCGTCTATCTTCGATATTACCGCCGCCTCGTCGGCCGGCGTGCTGCGGTAGTTGAGGTGCCTCACGCGCAGCATCTCCACGGCGCGGTGCTCCAGGGGAAACGGTGACTCGGGGGTGTCCACGATCGCGACCGAGTCCGGGTCGAGCCCCATGTTCTCGCAAAAGCTCGGCTTGTCGATGGTGGCAGACATGAACAGGTTGTGCTTGGAGGTGAAGAACTCCCCGGCAAAGCCCGAGACGTCTATCGGCTTTATTGATATGGTCCTTATGTTGCCGTCCGCGTCGGTCTCGGGCCTGTTGACCACAAAGTTCCCCATGTCCGAGGAGATCTCCTGCCTTGCATGGGCCGCCTCCTCGTAGATGGACCGGAGCCGGCTGAGTATGCGAAAGTCCGGGAGGGACTCAGGCGATACCGACTCCTCCACGTCCCGGATTCGGCCCGAGTAATACTTGGCAATCTCGGTAATGATCCCAAGCGTGTCTTCCACGCTCCCAAGGTCGTACCGGTCGGCGTGGATCTCCGCCTCCTCCAGGTGCCGCTGCCGTATGTCGTATCCGATGAACTGGACTATCTGATCCTCTAGTGTGTGGGCCTCGTCGAATATAGAGACGGGCCTCTCCAGGTACTGTCCGAACAGCGACTGGCCGAACTTTATAATCTGAAAGTACGACGAATAGTTCCAGAGGGAGTGGGGCGAGAGCAGCCCCCTGTACTTTTGCACATAGTACGGGCATGGCTCGGAGGGACAGTCGTCTTCTTCCACCTGCTTGATCGTGGGCTTGAACCTGCATGTGTCTACGATCTGCTTGCCGCCGACCGTCTTTTTTATAACGCAGCGCCCTTTCTCGCACGTCATCCCGTTGCGCGCCGCGTACACCTCGTCGTCCATCTTCTGTTCGGACATTATCTGGTGGCAGGCAAAGTTCGACTTGCCCTTGACGGGGCTGAGAAGCGCAAAGTCCTCCACGTACTGGTTCTGGAGGTTTTTTGAGGCCGTGACCACAAACGAGCTGCCGAAGTGGCGGGCCACCGTCACGCCCACAAGCGACTTGCCCACGCCGGTGGGGGCGCACAGTACGATGTTTGGGTATCCGGATCCGATGCACGACTCTATCTCAGAGAAGATGCGCTTCTGGATCGGGCGCGGCACGAACGGGGCCGGAACCTTGTCCTCCAACATGGTATTGGTTGGTGCCGGTGCGTCAGTATTAATACCATGATGCGGCGGATCGGGTCCCGCCAAGGCAGGCGGCAAGCAGTAACTGCCGCTGTCACCGGCAACAGCGCAGCAGCAGCGGTTGCAGCAATAACGAAAGCGCCAGTGCGGTAACAGAGCTATCCCTTCCCCTTCTCCCCCTCCCCCCTCCCCGCGCACGGCACGGCGGCCGTGCCAAGCACGCCGAAACCTGACCTCAGTCAAGGTTAAAACGCATAACAGACATACAGTGATATGCACCAGTGCTATTATTGCAGCCAGATATTTGACACAAAGGAAAAATTATATGATCATTTAGAGATCCATACGGACGCCGAGCGGAACAGCGAGATCATAGCAAGAAACAAAGAGAGGGCCGAAAGAGCAGAAGCAAGAGAAGAAGACAGCGACGAGGCAGAGGCAGGCGACGAGGCAGAGGCAGGCGACGGCAGGAGCCGCACGGCGGAAATGGAATAGAAGCGGCAATGCAGGAATAGCCGCACGCGGCCATGCACGCAACACAGATGGAAAAAAGTGTCAGTTACGATAAACGGCGGCGGCGCAAGGTGTCTTGATCATCTCCTCAGGGCCTCACGCAGCATGTCATCAAACCTGCGCTGGGCCTCACTGTCGGCCCCGTGCCGCGTGTCCCTGTCGTACCGGGCCTGCCGCGCTGCAAGCACGGCCTCGAGTTTGCGCACCGCGGACTCTACCACAAGCGCGGAGTCCTCCTTTGCATTCTGCATTCTCTGATCCTCGTTCCTGCCGCGCGTGGGAAAGCGCCTTCCGCACACGGAGCTCCGCACGCGTCCGATCTCCTCGCGCATTACGAGCTCCCCAAGATCAAAGTGCCCTTGCTGGTGGCACAGCGCTGCATCGTCGCAGTCAGGGCGGGCCCAGGAAAGAACAGGCCAGAACTCGGTGGCTATGCGGAGATCCAAAACCTCAAAGAGAATCGAGCCATCGGCGGACTGCTCCGACCCGACCGTCCACCTTGGCCTGTAACGTATTGCGCTGTAGGCGTCCTCGAGCTCGGCAGGATTCTGCTCGGCCTGAAAGTCAGCCCACGACAGCGTCAAGCCGGGGGACCACGGAATGGGATCGGGGCGGCTCACGGCATATGGTACCTGTGGCGTCATAATGGTATTGCGGCGGTGGCGGCGGTAGCCGGCCGGCTTGCCTGCCGGATGGACGGGCCAAACCGCCGCGCGTGCGACGGCCCCGGTCAGGACGGTATTTTTTGGCCTGATTGATCAAAAAATCACACATCGCTCAGGATATAACGCGCCGGCAACGACACATCAAAGCAGACAGCGGAGGCAGGTTGTTTTATTGCCAGGCGCGAGCCACACGCAGTCCCCCAAAGGGCAAGACTGGCAGAGGCCTGACCGGCATGCCTCCAAGTTCGGACGGCACGGAAGGCGCGCCTCCCCACAGGCAGGGCCCTCTGGTCAGGCCCGCGGATCTCCCCTCCGAGGGGCCTGCACCCGCCGCCCGGACACGACATCAACACACGGCGGCAGCGGCCTCTGGCCGCAAACGGCCGCACCATACAACTGCCCGACGTGGCAGCGGCGGGACGTCTGCCGACACCAGATGCCATGCGGGACGCGCGGTGCAATCCCAAACATTAAGTATTCACGAAAAATTGATCATTCATGTCACATGACAGGGGCGCGCACGGCCGGGAGCGCCGTTTTTCGAGGCCCAGGAGGCGCGAGCCCTCCCCGCCCGTAGAAAAAAGGGTCGAGATGTTCATACTGAGAAACTCCCGGAACGGTTACTTTACAAAATTCTCCACGATTATGACAAAGTTCAACATTACAGAGTCAGAGACGTGGAACCTGGTGGGAATGCTGCTCTCCGCAGGCAACCTCGAGTCAATACACGATCCGACGTCGGGGGAGATGAAGATATTCGAGGTCGGCAAGAAGTACGAGATACTGAACACCGGCAGGAGGCGCAGGATCGAGGAGAAGGAAGAGGGCAGAAGCGGCCACCAGGGCGCGGGCGACAGGCGCGGCGGCCATCCCAGGGGCGGCAAAAGAGCGCAGGGCGGCGGCAGGGAAGAGGGCGCCAAGAGGGACGGGAGGCGGCCGAGCGCCAAGAGGGAGAGCCGAGGAAAGGCGGAAGTCCAACGGCGCGGCACGCGCGGAAGCGCCAATGGCGCGCGGCGGCCACAAAGCAATTAATTTGAGATCGCCTCAAGTCAGGCGTGTCGTTTTCCATAGACTGGCAGGCCGAGTTCTACGGCATATCATGGGCGTACGAGAAGGACAGGCTGGTGATATCGCTCGTGTTCGAGGACACCGGGATTGCGGCCGCCGTCGCAAGGGCGGTGGAGAGATGGAGCGACAGGTTCACGCGCCTCACCATAATAGAGAAGGACGGCGACGAGTTTGCGATATGCTGCTACCAGGACCCGCAGGTCTCAAAGGACGAGTCCAACACGGGGCTGTTCCGCACCGGCATGAAGCAGAGGAGCGGGTACGAGCAGGCAAAGCACATGATCCTCGAGAAGCCCCCGCTCATACAGATTGCGTATGCGGCCGACGTGAGGGACATGGGGACGTACGAACAGGTATCGCGCCTGGTTCCAATGAGAAAGTGCCGCATAATATCAGAAAAGGATCTGAGGCGGCAGGAATACCACTACGAGAAGACCGCAAACGAGACGTCGACGGACAGAAGAATTTCCACGCCCACGGCAGGATCCTGACGCTGTAACGTGCGGCAAGGGTGCGAATGCGGCCGCGCCTGCAGCAAGGCAGGGGGGGGATGCACGGCAGCGCCAGGCGTGGCCGGCCGCGGCAAAGCGGCGCAGGCGCACAGGCCCGCAGGCCACAGTCCGTCCTGCCCGCCGCTTCAAAAAAATGAATAAATCGTTCTTGGTCGTTATATAACGGTCGTGCAAAAGACCATCATGAAAGAAAAAGAGCAAGCAGAAGCATGGGAAGATGTAATCGGGTTATCGTGGCTAATCTCCGACGGCGAATAGCGTACGGGCAGCCCGCTTGCAAGCCGTTTTTTTTTTTTGACTTGTGGCTGATGCCGGGCTCGGTCCATTCTCCTTCCCCTTCCCCTCTCCCCCCTCCTCCCCCCCCCCCACACACGCACACAACCCCGAGCTGCCGCACTACGGGCACGCTCTGACAGAAACAGGGGGCAGGCCGAACCGCGCAGGAGAGCGGCCAAGGCATGCACCATGCAGTCCTGCCTCTTTTATTACTGGACGTCCATAACATAACCGTGCGCGACATGATATGCGGCGTTGACGAATCCGGCGTGGGGTCCATAATAGGGCCCATGGTGTTTGCCGGAGTCGCAATGCAGGCAGAGTCGTCCCGTACGCTGAGACGGTGGGGGGTTGCAGACTCAAAGACGCTCCCCTGCAGCGCGGTGTCAGCAATATACAAGAGGATTGCAAGCGCACCGCAGCGCATGCTCATGTACAGGACATCGGAGATAACGCCGCGCGAACTCGACATGGCCACGGCGGACAAAGTCGGCGGAGGCGGTAGGAGAGGCAGGGGCGCCCGGCTCAGGGAGGCAAAGATAAGCCGCGTTGCCGACATTATAGTCCGGCTTGCCGCCGCATGCAGTGCAGCCAACCGGCGCATAGAGGCCGCATGCGTAGACTCGTTTGACGCCGACGCGCCAAGGCTGTCGGCGGACATTGCGTCGGCAGTCTCGTCCAGAATTAAATTTGCAGCGCCGGGGCCTCGCGCGTGCGAGACACCGCGGATCGTATGCCGGACGGGGGCAGACGGCGCCATACTGCCGGTCGCGGCCGCGTCAATAGTGGCAGTCGCCACATACAGGCAAAAGATGCGCGAGATACACAGGGCAATGGCGTCTCGCGGGTATGCGGTGGGGGACGCGGAATCCTTTGACTCGGAGAAGGGCGGAATGTACCGCTACATATATGACTACTACCAAAGCCACAGTACGCTTCCGGGGTTTGTTCGCGCAAACTGCAGGCCCATGAGGCGCCTCGTCAGCATGTGCTCAGAGACGGGCAGAACCCAGGCGGCCGGCGCGGGGGATCGCGCCGCCAAATCAATCCTTAAGTAATACAGGATCACACGTCATCTATGAATTTTGAAAACCTGCTGCGGAGGATCATGGATTCCGACGTCAACATCAGGCACAGCATAGTCACCGACATTGATGGGAACATACTTGCCGTAAACCACCGCGAGGGGGTGGCCAACTACCTATCAGAGGAGGAGACCGAGGCGTCGCTAAAAAGGGCCGCGAGTGCATGGAAGGGCCGCAAGGCACTGAGCCCCAAGATCGGCCCGGGCACGTACGCAATGGCGGCATTCCAAAAGATCACGAGGATAACGTTCCCGCTCGGCGACGACAACCTGATCTTTGTAAGCATGGGATCAGACAACGTGCGCTACGACATGCACGAGGGCGGCCAAAAGCAGATAGTCTCAAAGGTGCTCGGCATACTCAGCAAGGATCCCACAAGGGCGCTCGGCTGACGGCACAGGAATCAGCTCATGCGGCCGGCAGGTCGTGGCAACTGATGCAAGATAGGCGGCAGGGGCACTACGCGTGCAGGCATGCAAGTCAGAAAAAAAGAAGGCGTGTCGGCGGCGCACGTTGTCCGCGCCTGACGCGTCACTGTTTTGGATAGTGCAGGTCGCACAGCATGATGTCGCCGCCGTCGGTGCGCAGGGCCCTGATTCCGCGGCCGTCATCGACGCCCCTGCCGCAGGCGTTGCACGCAACGGGACGGGCCGTGGTGCAGACCAGTCGCGGCCTGGGCATGTAGAGATCCTGTAGTATAGTGCTCATGACATGGGTGGGGGGCACGCGAATATAAAAGTACCGTACTTTATAGTTCTTTTACGGTTGTATACTTATGGCCGGGTACTGGGACCGCATCGTGGTGGAGGCGGGGGCGCCGTGTTCTTGGCCCTGCCGCGGTTACGCACGCAGCCGCGTGCAAAAACGGCCCGGTCCTGCACCTGCAGCGGGAACGACCGCGCCATATGGGGCGGAGGGCGGGCCCACCCATGCCCAATTCCTGATGGTTTCGGCAAGTCTGCAGGCTCGCTGATCATGCAGCGTAAACAGTGCCAAACACGACTGTCACGGCAGGGGCACGAGTCTGCACACCGGGAAGCCTAATCGGTTTAAATAAAACCCCCCGGCCGTCACATACATGGGTGGACGCATTTGGAAGGACGCGGATCGTGCCGCTAGACATTCCTAACAGAAACCAGTTCCAGATCTACAGCAGCATATCACGCAGGTACGAGCATTCCTTTCTATTCGAGTCGCTTGCGGGCCCAGACGCGCTTGCCGAGACGTCCATCATGGGCTTCGGCCCGACGCTGATCCTGAGGGCGTACAGAGACCGCGTCGAGGTCGTGCCCGGCGAAGCGGTCCAAGATGCAGCGTCCGCGGAGCGCGTGCGGGCCATATGCAGGGCCGCGGCGCGCAGGGGCGGCGATAACGGCGACATCGCCGCCGGAGGCACCGGAAAGGGCGACGATGTGGCCGTGCAGGCGCGCGGCGCGCCGGAAAACATGGAGATAAGGACGGACGACCCGTTTGACGCGATCAGGAGCGTGCTTGCGGCGGCGGCCGGGACGGACCCGGATGCAAAGGGCGCGGGCGCAACAGAGCCCGACTACAGGTACGCCGGGGGGGCTGTCGGCATGGTAAACTATGACGCGGTTCGCGCAATCGAGGATGTGCCCGACTCCAACGGCTCCGACCCGCTGATCATGGAATTCGGGGTCTACGACGACGGCATACTGTACGACAACAAGCTCGACAGGCCGTTCTACTTTTATCGCGGCCAGAGCAGGTATGACAGCATGATAAAGGCCGCGGCGGACGGCGATTGCGGCGGCGGCAATGACGGAAGGGGCAGTGGGCGCGCACGCGGCGGATTTCGCGCGGCAAACATCAGGCCCAACATCGACGCGACAGGGTTTGCAGGGATGGTCAACAGGGCCAAAAAGTACATCCACGACGGGGACATATTCCAGGCCGTGCTCTCCAGGCGCTTTGAGTTTGATATAGACGGCGACACGCTGGCCCTGTACGGGACGCTGCGGGGGCTCAACCCGTCCCCGTACATGTACTACGTGAGGCACGGCGAACGCGTCACCATAGGCGCATCGCCGGAGATGCTAGTGAGGGTCACGGGCCCAGAGGTCGAGACCTTTCCCATAGCGGGCACCAGGGGCATCACGGGGGACGACGCAGAGGACGACAGGCTCGCCGCCGAGATGCTCGCGGACCAAAAGGAGCTGGCGGAGCACACGATGCTCGTGGATCTTGGGCGCAACGACATAGGCAGGGTCTGCAGGTTCGGCACGGTCCACCCCGTGTCGCTCATGATGATAAAGCGGTTCAGCCACGTGCAGCACATGGTGACCCACCTGGCCGGCACGATATCTGACGAGGCCGACATGTTTGACGCGTTCAGGGCCGTCTTTCCGGCGGGCACCGTCTCCGGGGCCCCCAAGATAAGGGCCATGGAGATAATAGACGAGCTGGAGCCGGCGCCGCGGGGGCCGTATGCCGGGGCCGTCGGATACTTTTCATACAACGGGTGCTGCGACTTTGCGATCGCCATACGCAGCATATTCATAAACGGGCAGAAGGGGTTCGTCCAGGCGGGGGCCGGCATAGTGTACGACTCCACGCCGGACAACGAGTTCAAAGAGACAGAGTACAAGGCGGGTGCGATGATCCAGGCGCTCAGGGAGGCATCGTCATGACAAGGCTGCTTGTGATAGACAACTATGACTCGTTCGTGTACAACATTGCCCAGTACATGGGGGAGCTGGGCGCCGAGTGCACGGTGGTACGGAACGACAAGACCTCGGTATCGGACATTGCCAGGGGCGCATACGACGCAATCGTCATATCGCCAGGCCCCGGCACCCCGGAGGACGCCAGGTACTTTGGGATCTGCACCGACGTGATAAGGGAGCTGGGCCCCACGACGCCGATACTTGGCGTGTGCCTGGGGCACCAGGGGATAATACACGCGTTTGGAGGCGCCGTGGTCAACGCAGGGTGCGCGCGGCACGGAAAGACAAGCCCCGTGGGCCACTCTGGGTCGGGGGTCTTTGCAGGGGTGCCGACCCCGTTCAGGGCCACCAGGTACCACAGCCTCGTGGGGGACCGCACCGTGGTTCCGGACGCGCTCGAGGTGACCGCCCGCGCGGAGGACGACGGCGAGATCATGGGCGTGAGGCACAAGAGGTACCCCATAGTGGGCGTCCAGTTCCACCCCGAGTCGATAATGACAGAGCACGGCAAGGCCATACTTGCAAACTTTCTGGGCATGGCCAGGGGGGCCGGGGGGGAGGAAAAGGCATGAGCATAGAGGAGATAGTCGACGCGGTGTGCGCCGGAAGGGACCTCGACTGCGCGCAGGCCGAGCGCGTGGCCGGGGCCATGCTGGACGGCGAGACGAGCCACGAGCAGAACGCGAGGTTCCTGGGGTGCATGTCGGCAAAGGGCGAGACTGACGCGGAGCTTGCGTCGATGCTCGGGGTGATGATGCAGAGGGCGGTCCGGCTGCACCCAAACGTCAGGGGCCCGATAATCGACGTGTGCGGCACCGGCGGCGACATGCAGCGGACGTTCAACGTGTCGACCGCGGCCTCGTTTGTGGCCGCGGCCGCGTCGTCGTGCGGCCCGGCGCGCGACAGGTTCGCGGTCGCAAAGCACGGCAACCGGTCCTCGTCGGGGGCCTCCGGCAGCGCCGACGTGTTCGAGGCGCTCGGGTACGACAACTCGGCGGAGCCGTCCAGGGTGCAGGAGATACTGGAGAGGTGCGGGATATGCTTTGTGTTTGCGCAGAGGTTCCATCCCGCGATGAGGCACGTGGCGTCCGCCCGGCGCGCTCTCGGAAGGAGGACCGTATTCAACTTGCTGGGGCCGCTTGCAAACCCGGCGGGGACATCCAGGCAGCTCGTGGGCGTCTCCACCGAGGACCTGCTGGACAGGATACCAATAATACTGGCGGGGCGCGGGGCCGAGGTGACGATGACCGTAATGTCAGCAGAGGGCATGGACGAGCTGTCGACCAGCTCGTCAAACGCCGTGCGGGTGTCGCGCGGTACTGGCGGCAGCGGCGGCGGCAACAGTAGCAGGAGATTCACAGTCAGGCCCGAGGAGGTGGGGCTGCACAGATCCGACATCTCCGAGATCAGGGTTGCGGACGCTCCGGAGTCGGCAAGGGCAGTGGTGGGCGCCGTAGACGGGACGGCCGGCAGGGCGGTAATAGAGACCGCGGCGTTCAACGCGGCGGGGGCCCTCGTGGTCGCGGGGGCGGCCGACAGCCTAAAGGACGCGGTACCGGTGTGCATGGACGCGGTCATGAGCGGCAGGGCGTCGGCAGGACTCGACTCGTTTGTGAGGCACGCCGGAAGCATGGAGATGTTGGAGGGGATAAGGAACAGTGGCGCATGACATACTGCGCAGGCTCGTCGCAAACTCCATGGCCGCGCTCGACGACGGCGTATACGACGCGGACGCGCACAGTGGCGCGGCAGACAGCCTTTCCAGGTCCGGCTACAGCCTGGCAGAGTGCATCAGGACGGCCCCCCACGCGGCCGTGATATCGGAGATCAAGTTCTCCTCCCCGTCCGAGGGCAGGCTCAGGACCGTATCGGATCCCGCCACGATTGCGGCCGCCATGGTCAGGGGCGGAGCCGTCGGGCTGTCCGTGCTGACCCAGCCCCACCTCTTTGGCGGCTCCCCGGAATACTTTGCAAAGGTCAGGCAGGCAGTGGACGTGCCGATGCTGATGAAGGATATCATAGTGGACAGGAGGCAGATCGACGCCGCAGTGCGGATAGGCGCCGACTACATACTGCTGATACAGTCCGTGTTTGGCTCCGGCGCGTGCACGGGGCAGACGGCAGGCGGGCTCGCAGAGTACGCCCACAGGCAGGGACTCGGGGTCCTGCTGGAGGTGCACACCGTACAGGAGTACGAGGAGGCCGCGGCCTCCAAGGCGGAGATCATCGGGATCAACAACCGCAACCTGGACACGCTTGCAATCAGCACCGACGTGACCCGCGACATACTGCAGTCTGCGCGCCGGGGGGCCGGGGACGGTGACGACGGTGACGGGCGCGTCACGATATCAGAGAGCGGGATTGCATCGGCCGACGACATCAGGAGGGTGCGCGAATATGGGGCCGACGGGTTCCTGGTAGGATCAAGCATAATGAAGAGTCACAATATAGAGGAGGCCGTAAGGGGGATGGTGGGCGCGTATTGAGCAGCAGCAACAGCAGGAGGAGGAAGTATCCAAAAAACGGCAGGTTCGGGGAGTTCGGCGGCAGGTACATACCAGAGACGCTGGTGCCCCCCGTCGAGGAGCTCGAGGAGAGATACCTCAGGTTCAGGGACGACCCCTCGTTCAAGGCGGAGCTTGGCGCATACCTGAAAAACTACGCCGGGCGCCCGACCCCGCTGTACCACGCAAAGAACCTCTCAGACGAGCTTGGGGGGGCCCGGATATACCTCAAGCGGGAGGACCTGCTGCACGGCGGGGCCCACAAGATAAACAACACGCTCGGGCAGGCGCTCCTTGCAAAGCGCATGGGAAAGCGGCGCGTCATAGCCGAGACTGGGGCCGGACAGCACGGGGTGGCCACCGCGATGGCGTGCGCCGCGCTCGGCATGAGGTCGGAGGTATACATGGGGTCAGTAGACATGGCAAGGCAGAGGCCCAACGTCCTGCGCATGGAGATGCTGGGCGCCGCCATGCGGCCCGTCGACTCGGGCTCGCGCACCCTGAAGGACGCGATCAACGAGGCCATACGCGACTGGATTGCAAACGTGGGCGACACGTACTACCTGCTCGGCTCGGCCGTCGGCCCCCACCCCTACCCCGTGATGGTCAGGGACTTTCAGAGGGTCATAGGCGACGAGATAAGGAGGCAGGTCGCAAGACAGGCCGGGGGCGGCGGCTCCGCAGACGTGGTGATTGCCTGCGTGGGCGGCGGCTCCAACGCGATAGGGACGTTCTACCCCCTTGCAGGCACGGGCACGAAGCTGGTAGGAATCGAGGCCGCCGGCCGCGGGCTCGGCACCGGGATGCACGCGGCCACGCTCTCGGCAGGCAGGCGCGGGGTGCTGCACGGCATGATGACCTACCTGCTGCAGGATGCGGAAGGGCAGATAACTGAGACGCACAGCGTCTCGGCGGGGCTTGACTATCCCGGGGTGGGCCCCGAGCACGCGCACTACAAGGAGACGGGCGCCGTGTCGTACCGCTCGGCGACCGACGCGGAGGCAGTCGACGCGTTCATGAGGCTGACCAAGACGGAGGGGATAATACCGGCCCTCGAATCGTCGCACGCGATAGCAGAGGCAGTCAAGATCGCACCGCAGATGAAGAGATCAGAGCGCATCGTGGTCACACTCTCCGGCAGGGGAGACAAGGACGTGGAGGAGGTTCAGAGGTACCTTGCAGGCGGCAGGTAAAGAGAGAGAGGGGGGCCGGAGGGCCGGGGACGGCGGCAGCGGCAGCAGCAGCAGCAGCAGAATAGCGTCCAGGTTTGCAGAACTGCGCGCCAGAAACGAGAGGGGCCTCGTCACGTACGCAATGGCCGGGTTCCCGTCGGAGAGGGCCTCAGTGGCCGCGGTCTCCGGCATGATAAAAGGAGGGGCCGACGTCATAGAGCTGGGATTTCCGTTCTCCGACCCGCTTGCAGACGGGCCCGCGATACAGGAGGCAAGCTCGGGGGCGCTCGGCAGGGGCGCCACCTTTGAGGGTTTCCTCATGACCGCATCGAGGATAAGGCGCGCCAACCGGGACGTGCCGCTCGTGCTCATGACGTACACCAACATACTGTACAACCTCGGATACGGCAGGGCGGCATCCATGATATCAGACGCGGGCATAGACGGGATCATACTGCCGGACATGTCGGCCGACGAGTCGGCGCCGTACGTGGCGGCCGCCCGCAGGTACGGGCTGGACACGATATTCCTGGCGTCCCCGAACACCCAGGCAGGCAGGCTGCGGCGAATCGCGAGCCTCTCGACGGGCTTTCTGTACATGGTGGCAGTATACGGGACCACGGGCGTCAGAGACAGGCGCATCGGGGGGCGGACGGGCAAGGCGGGCGGCGGCCCGGTGGCAGGATACGCACTTGACGCCATCCGCAGGGCCAAGCGCACGGCGGGGCGCCCCGGGACGCGGCTGCCAATAGGGGTCGGATTCGGAATCTCCTCGCCTGCAGACGTCAGGCAGTACGTCGGGGCGGGGGCAGACGCGGTCATAGTGGGGAGCGCATACACGAAGATAATCAAGGAGTCGGCGCCAAGGGACGTCGAGAAGAACGTGTCCGCGCTTACAAGGAGGCTCAAGGCCGCAACGCGCGGCGCGTCCTGAGTACACGGCCAAGATCGCTTACCGCCATGTAGCAGACGGCGGCGCCCACTCCTGCAGAAAGACATGCAAGCAGACTAGTACGAGCACAACAGGCGCTGCGAGGCCAAGGAAAACTAACATAACGAGCGAGAGCCCCGCACAGCAGGTAGGGCCCGCAAGCTGCCGGGCCTAAAGGACTTTGATACGGCATCTGGATCGGGCCCATAATGACGGCAGAAGGCGATTGGAATGCTTACAATATCTCTCCCGTTTTTCATTATTTATGATATGAACAAATGCATTATACGGATCTGTCAAGAGTGTGTGTGATGAGAACGACTGTCAAATCTGTGCGCCAGGATGCGAGCTGGAGAGTTGACGGATCTGATCTTCTGGAAAAATTCGGAAGCCAACTGAGTTTTGTTAAAAAAGCCAGCGGGAGCGGCCAGATATCCTTTGGTTTGAAGGCCGCGTGCCACACGAACACGCGCCTTACACACAGGCCAATCCTTACCTCAAGGTCCTTGACTCCCGTCTCAAGATCGACGTGTTCGCTTTTGATACCCCTTGCATTACGTAGCATGCCAAGTACTTCGTCATACGTAACGGACTTGCGTGTTCTGCCATGCCGCCTCGATTGCGCGTAATAAAAACTGGCAAGCCGTAGCTTACGGCGGTAACATCCCACTGGTGCTTTCTAGAGAAGATCAGATCCGGCCAACCTCCCAGCTCGTATCCCGGCACACGGATTTGACAATCTTCCTTTAACACTAAATTTAAATATAATGGATGTCTGCATTGTCATTAATGAAGAATAATGTTAATAAGAAAAAAAGCATCAACAAAGACGACAATCCAGTATTCAGGTTTCATGTCAGCCCCAAGGTGGATATCGCGCTCCGCAACAAGGACATGCCGCCATTCATTCCAGACGCTCTGCCGCCTGACATAACCTTCGACAGCAACCTATCCACACTGCTTGAGAGTGCATCAAGATTAGTTGGAGAATTGAACGGCATCGGTAGTTCGATGGAAAATCCACGCATCCTGATCGGACGATACGTGAGGCACGAGGCAGTCGTAAGTTCCAGAATCGAGGGGACACTAGCATCCATAGAAGATTTGAACACGTATGAGATACTTGGAGGTTTCCAGAAGACAGATGCAGATCGCCTAAGGATAAAGGAGGTGTTCAACTACGAAAAGGCGCTCAAATGGGCCTTGAAACAGATCAGAGGCGGCGGCCAGTCCGTTGATCTGAGTATTATTCTGAATGCCCACAAAATTCTAATGGACGGAGTGCGAGGACAGGAGTCCAGTCCCGGAAAAATCCGCGACCAGCAGAATGTCATTATAGAAAGAAGATCATTCAGCGCCACGGTCACATACGTCCCGCCCCCACCAAAAAAACTGCGAAAACTACTCCGAAACCTAGAAGCATTCTGCAAGAACGGGCACGATAACATTCCAGTCCTGATACAATGCGCAATGATCCACTACCAGTTCGAGGCCATACACCCCTTTGAGGATGGGAATGGCAGGATAGGAAGGTTGTTGATATTGATGATGTTGTGTCAGAGAGGATTTCTGAAAGAGCCGCTGCTTTACATGAGCGCCTTCTTCGAACGGCACAAGACAGAGTATTACCGATATCTCATGGAGGTAAGCAGCAAGGACAAGTGGAACCAGTGGATATGGTTCTTTTTACAGGCCTTTGTAGAGCAGGCGGGGGAGGCCATAGAGAGCACCAGAAGGCTGTCGGCACTACAGCGACAATATCGCCATACCCTGCAGAACATGAATGCGGGGGGCAATGTCATCGCTTTGATGGAGTCTTTGTTTGAAAATCCCTTCGCCACCATACCGTCAGCCCAAAAGCGGCTTGGCGTGTCATACCCGACTGCTAAGAGAACCGTTTCCACACTAGTAGACGCCGGCATGCTGACTCAGATCAATGCCAGATACAAAAGCAGGATCTTCGCGGCCCTTGAGATTCATGATGCGTTACGTGACAGCACATTTTAGACAGGCACTGCTTCCAATTCGTGATATAGGCACGACTGACGGGGTGGGATCGATAGGATTCGCTGTATCACGAATTGGAAGCAGTGCTTAAGATAAATTCTGTTTCCTAATTCCGCCGTGGGCATCCGCCCCTGCGGCTTTGAGGCAGGCATGCGTTAATTTGTTCAATAAAATTTGACAAAACGGCCAAAGGGCGCTCATGCAGGCGTTGAAATGCTTATGGCGAAAGTCAGACACGATGTATCCCACATCTGCGTGCCCAGACAGACGCCAACGCCTGTTCGCGGCGTCGGCATTTAACCATGACTCGATCCCCCCTCCGGGCGCCTGCCGGGGCGGCGCGGCGCGGCCAGCCCGGGGGAATTCGGCGTACTGGAGGGGGCGGAGCCGCCCATGAGCCGGACGCGGGGCGCCGCAGCGGCGGGAACGGACAACGAAAAGTACGTCAGGCGCGGCGCGGACCTGTTCATAGAGTATGATCCAGGGTGGGAGGATGACGTGGGGCGCGCAAACGAGGGCAAGGTCGGCGCCCCGTACCGGTACGCGGAGACGCTCATCATGCTGGCCGCCGCCTTCAGGGGCGCGCTGGGGATCCGGTACAGACAGCTCGAGGGGATGGTCGGGAAGATGGTAGGCGGATCCAACACGCCCGCATACAGCCAGCTGTACAAGCGGATCAACAGGCTTGACGCGGACATCCGCCGGAACCCGGACGGGATGGTGACGGTGTCGGACAGGAAGGGGTCGCGGATGCTGGCGCTCGACGCAAGCGGGCTCAAGCAGCACAACAGGGGCGAGTGGATGAGGGCCAAGTGGAGGGTTAGGCGGGGCTTTGTAAAGATGCACGTGCTGGTCGACACGGAGACCATGAAGATACTCGCGCTGGAGGTCACGGACGATGCCGTGGGGGACTCGACCATGTTCGAGTCGCTGCTCGGACAGGTAGTGGACGCGGGCGGCGCGCGGCACACGGAGCCGCCCGCCGCGCCACGTTCCGGCGGCGGCCCGAGATACGAAAACCTTCTCGCGTCCGGCATCCCCCCGCTCGCGTCATTCTTCCCGGGCGCCCCCCGGAACCGGGCCGCGCCCGACCTCCTGCTTGGCGACGCCGCGTACGGATCAAGGAAGAACGTGGCCGCGTGCGCGCGGGCAGGGGTGACCCCTGGCATTGCACACACCATCAACGTGACGGCGCGTGGCAGGGGATCCGGCGACGCGTGGGGCATATCCGTAAGGGACCAGATGGGCGGAAGCCCCGACGCGACGCGCCTGGACCTGATGGGCAGGGAGGAGAAGAGGGAGAACCAGGCGTACTGGAAGGCCCGCATAGGCTACGGCCACCGCTGGATCGCGGAGGCCGTGTTTTCGGTATTCAAGCGCCTGTTCGGCGAGCACCTGATGGCCCTCAAGTGGGAGAACATCGTGCAGGAGATAAGGCTCAAGGTGATCCAGTACAACAAGTGGAGGGATGAGTCGATAGCGCGCGAGGCGGGAGGCGGGACTTTCTGATGGTGTGACGACCATGTCGTCGTCCGATAGGAATCCAACAGGCACCCAGACGGCGAATTAGGAAACAGAATTTTAAGATAATGAGATTTTTATACTATGGGGACGTACTCCATATGCGGTTCCGCATTGCAATGCATGCTACGGGAAGCTTCGGTGAACCCAGGAATCGCATTATAGTTCCACTTTGCCGGTGGAGTGGACCCCCTGTTTTGGTACCATTTCTTGCTCCAAAATCCGAATGATTCCTGCCCTCATTTATTCGTCATCTCCCACAGTTCGACAAACTCTGCCGGTGTCATGTACCCGATAGAGGAGTGTATCCGCTCTTTGTTGTAGTCGGCAATGGCTTCTGCAATGATCTTCTCTGCCTCCTGGTAATTGGCAAACTCATGCGGCCAGATGTACTCCTTTTTGAGGGTCTTGTGGAACGACTCGACGTGCCCGTTCTGCTCCGGTGTGTTCTTCCAGATGAACTCGTGCTTGCCGATGCCCAGGGCCCGGACCGCGCGCCTGAAGTCTCGGCTCGCGTACTGGTTGCCGTTGTCAGTGCGCAGCCGCAGCCTGGAGCAGTCGGGCCTTTCCGCGGCGACCGCGTTTGTGATCGAGTCGATTGCCACGTCCCTCGTGGCATGGACGTCAAACGCGTACGCGATCCACTTGCGCGTAAAGCAGTCTATCACGTTGAAACAGTAGCACCAGCCGTCAATGCCGCACCAGACGTACGTGATGTCAGTCTCCCACAGCCGGTTCGGGGCCTCTGGCTTGAAGAGCCTGCGGCCTGCCCGGATGATGTCGTTTTTCGTCTTTTGCGGCTGGATGTAGCCTATCCTGCGGTATATCCGCTGCACTTTCTTGCGGTTTGTGGACACGCCGGTCTCGCGGGCCACCTGGGCCGCCATTCTTCTGGTTCCATACGTGGGACGCCTGGCCGCAATGCGCCTGACCACCCGGACGGCGTCCGCGTCCACCGGGACGTTCCTTGGACGCGCAGTGTAATACCATGCCTGCTTGGACATGCCGCAGTATCCCAGCGCCCTGTTGAGGCTCATATATTTCGCTGCCTTGGTGACTGCCTCCATCCTCATCTTTTTGCCCCCTCCAAAGTTTTTTTTAAAACGTCGTTGGCTATGGTGATCTCTGCGATTATGCGCTTGAGGTGTTCAATCTCCCGGACGTGGCTCTTGTCAACGTCCCCGTGGCTGGCAAGCGCCTGCTTGCCACCCTGCAGGAACTTGTCCTTCCAGTCCTGGAAGGTCGCAGGGGAGACATTGTGCTTGCGGCACAGCTCGGCGGCAGATATGCGGGTGGTAAAAAACTCCACCACCGCGTCGGCCTTGTCTTGCGGGCTGCGTCTCTTGCTCATGCCCCTGCTGCCGCCTCCTGCACCCTTAAGCATTCGGTTTTGATCGGTCTCACTTTAGCGGGGTCCAGCCCACCGGTACGAAACTTCTCTCCATGCAGATTGAAGTATTTGTGCATTATCAACTTATAATATGAAGAGTATTGGCCGCTCATCCTGTAGGTATATGGAAGGTACGCAAAAAAGTCTGCAAGGTTTAGGATCGGTTGCTGCGTGGGGTCTCCGTTTTGCACGCGTGGATTGATTCTGGTTAAGTCCGTTGGCTTTGGAAAGTTACTGTGCTTTTGCAATCGCCGGATTGCTTGCTTGATTCTTCTTTCCATCTTTGCGTTGAGCCTTTCGTATATCACGGTGCCGTATGAATCGCGCTCCTCAAGAAAATACTGGAACCGTTCCTGCAACAGGTGCAGCGCATACGCCCTTGGGCTTACGGGTTCCGGATACTTGGAATGGGCTGCTAGGCCTATGGATGCCGAAATCAGCGTGCAATCCAGCCGGTTTATGATGTCAAAGACGTCCTTCTCGAGGCCCTCCCTGTCGTCGATAGGTATCTGGTCGTATGGAGGCTTGTTGTTCCGCAACGGATAGTAGTGCAGTTTGAATTTTTCAGGCAGCGGATTCCCGTGAAAGCGGTAATAGAGCATGTAATCGTATTCATCTTCAAAACGTTGTACGGTAGACTCGTCTACGATTATCCCTCCTAGCACAAAATACGGAGAGCTTCCAACTATAGGCTTTTTGTCGGCATCTAGGTAGTCGCCCTCATCGCCGCTTTCATCAACATAGAGGTTATACGTCATACGCATCAGTCCTTTTCCGATCTAGGCGGGCCTCCCGTGCTTAAAGCACTTTACAACCGGGGTATTGTTTCCAATCATGACATAAGCACGACTGATGTGGCGGGATCGATGGGATTCGCGGTATCACGAATTGGAAGCAGGGCCTTTAGACAGGTACCGTTTCCAATTCATGACATAGGCACGACTGATGTGGCGGGATCGATGGGATTCGTTACATCACGAATTGGAAGCAGTGCCGACGCGCCAAACATACAAAAACAGCGTCAGGGTTCTATCAACATGCAGTCGGCTGCCAAGTTCATCTTTGTGACGGGCGGCGTGATGTCGGGTCTTGGCAAGGGGGTCACCACCTCGTCGATTGCAAAGCTCCTGCAGCTTGCGGATCAGAGGGTCTCGTGCGTAAAGATAGACCCCTACCTGAACTATGACGCGGGCACCATGAACCCCGTGGCGCACGGCGAGGTGTTCGTAACGGAGGACGGCGGCGAGTGCGACATGGACATTGGAAACTACGAGAGGTTTCTCAACCAGAACATACCAAAGAGCCACAACATAACGACGGCCCAGGTGTACTCGTCGGTCATTGACGCAGAGCGTCGGGGCGAGTACCTTGGCGCCTGCGTGCAGATAATACCGCACATAACAGACGAGATAAAGAGGCGCATACGGGCGATTGCCTACGGCGAGGACGGCGCAGGCGGCTTCGGCGACAGTGACGGGGGCAACGGCAGCGGCAGCGGCAACGACTCCAAGCCAAGGTTCCTCATAGTGGAGTGCGGCGGCACCGTAGGCGACATCGAGTCGCTCCCGTTCCTGGAGGCCCTCAGGCAGATGCGCATAGAGGAGGGCCCGCACAACGTGCTGTTCGTGCACGTGACGCTCGCGCCAGAGCTTGACGTCGTAGGCGAGCAGAAGACAAAGCCCACGCAGCACAGCGTCCAGGAGCTCCGCCGCATAGGAATCCAGCCGGACTTTATAGCCGCAAGGTGCACCAGCCCGCTTGGCGAGAAGATAAAGCAGAAGATTGCAATGTTTACAAACGTAACGCCCCAAGACGTGCTGTCGTGCCACGACGCCGAGTCCATACTCCAGGTGCCGCAGATGCTGCACGAGCAGGGCATAATGGATTCCATATATACAAAATTCGGCATATTCGGAATGCTCAACACCTACTCGAACTGGGACAGGTGGAACGCCATAGTCAAGAGCATGGCGCATCCGGGAAAGGATCCCATAAGCATTGCAATGGTGGGCAAGTACGTCACGCTGGCGGACAGCTACGTCAGCGTCAACCACGCGCTAAAGCACGCCGGCGCGTCCATATCAAGGCCGGTGAACATAGACTGGATCGACTCGGAGTCGATCACCGACTGCGGCATGCTCTCAAAGTACGACGGCATACTGGTGCCCGGCGGCTTCGGTACGCGCGGCTCGGAGGGAATAATGGACACGGCCACGTACGCGCGGCAAAACGACATACCGTACCTGGGGATATGCTTCGGGTTCCAGCTCGCGGCAATCGCGTTTGGCAGAAGCGTCCTGGGACTGGAGGGGGCCAACTCCACTGAGATCGACCCGGACACGCCGCATCCGGTGGTGGACCTGCTGCCGGAGCAGAAGGGCGTCTCGGAGATGGGCGGCTCGCTGAGGCTCGGGTCCAACGCGATATCAATATCGGAGGGCACCATGGCCCGGAAGGTGTACGGCGGCGCGGCGCAGATATCAAAGCGGCACCGCCACAGGTACGAGATAAACGCCGAGTTCATACCGGCCCTGAGGGACAAGGGCGCCATATTCTCAGCCGAGAGCGACGCGGGCAGGAGGATGGAGATTATGGAGATTCCGTCCCACAGGTTCTACATGGGGGTGCAGTTCCATCCCGAGTTCAACAGCAGGCCCGGCTTTCCGGAGGAGTCGTTTGCGGCCTTTGTCAGGGCGGCGGCGGAGCGCGCAAACGAGCGCGCCGGCTCCGCGGCAGGCGACGGGGCCGCCTGACGGCGCCAAGCCCCGCGCTCACTTGATCCCGTGCGACATCTCGTATATCTTCTGGCGGGCGTCCCGGGCCGAGATCTTTTTCTTGACGTATCCCTTCTCCACCAGGTTGCGGAGGGCCAGCCGTACGGTCCGGCCGGGAAGAAGCGTCTTTCTCTCAAGCTCCCTGTGCGTGAGCTCGCCCTCGTACTCGAGGGTCTTGAGTATGAGCTTGGAGCTCGGTGGCATGCGGAGGAGGTCCTCGGCCAGGTGCACCTTCTTTGCAAGGGCCGCGATGGCGGTGGGCGACTTCCTGAGCCGCACTATCCTCGCCGGCGGGTGGAACTGCGTGCACTCCATCGACTTGTCCACCCTGAGGCGGTCGAGCCCGTCGAGCACCACCTCGCAGTGGAGCTTGGAGGAGATGTCCTCCACCTCTATCACGCTGTCGTTTGACGCTATGACCGGCCTCCGCGTCACGTCAAGCGAGTTGACCGACATTATCTCAAAGACGTCCGCGTCCTGGAACAGCACGGGCCCGCCCGCCGACATGGAGTACGCCGAGGAGCCTATCGGGGTCGACACGATGACGCCGTCGCTGCTGTCGTGCCAGACCTCGTCGCCGTTGACCCGCAGCGTGTGCTCCATGAGCATGGCGCTCTTTGAGGGGAATACAGCCGCGTCGTTGAGCACCGGGTAGGCGTTCCTGCCGTCGATCCGGACCCCGAGCCGCGGAAACTCCTCTATCGTGTAGTTCTGCCGCTTTAGCACGTCCACGTGCGACGGCAGCTCCCTGAGGTCTATCTGCGCAAGAAACCCACTGCTCTCGCCCTCGCTGATCCCCAGGACCGGGACCGACGCGTCCTGCGCGCGGTGAAAGTACGTGCGCACGCCCTTGTCGCCCCCGAGCACGATGATGCAGTCCGCGTCCCCGGCGGACTTGGGAGACGCGGTGGACACTGAGGATATCCCGGCGCGCTCCAGTATCCTCTGTATCGAGCGCGCAGCCGAGGCCGACACGGCGGGCCTGCAGATGCAGATGTGCATGACGTGCCAAGGCGCGCGTGCAATAAAAAGAGTGGCAGGATGCGCGCCGTGCGGCGGCCGCGCTCAGAGTGTCCTGAAGTTCACCATGTTGTAAAAGTAGGAGGCGTTCGTCTGCACGGCGCCCTTGCGCGGCACCTTTTGCAGCCCGACCTTTTTGGAGTCGAGCGCCGCCTGCGCGGCGCCGCCCGCAAAGCACAGGGCCCACAGAAAGTCCCGCTCCCTTACCATGGTGCAACAGAACGCCGCGCAGAACATGTCCCCCACCCCGGTCGTGTCATGGATGCTCTTGTTTGGCAGCCTGATAGAGTATACCTTGTCCCCGTTGAGAAGCGAGATGTCCGCCTTGTCGGTGTACAGCACGTTCTCCACGCCCTTTTTCTGGAGAGCGACCATGGCGTCCTGCCCGGACCCGCCGGTCAGGTGGCGCGCCTCGTCGGCGTTCACCTTTATGGCCCCCACACCCGCCAGGTCCAGGTCGGCGTCCCGGAGCGCCACGTCGCCGCCGGGGCCTTCCCGCACCCTCAGAAACCCCTGCGGGTCCACAAGCAGGAACCTCGAGTCCCTCCTTATCTCCGAGAAGACGTCGGCAGAGATCTCCCCGCACAGGGGGCTTGCGATGGTGCAGTCCGCGCCGTCCGCGCGCTCGTACGGTATGTCGTCGCACGCGTGCGCCAGGCGCAGTGTCCGCTCGGCTCCCTCCACGGCGATCGAGAACCGGGTGGTGCCGGAGTCCGACACGGAGGCGCCGCTGTACGATATCCCGTTGTCGTCGAGGTACTGTCTTGGAAAGTCAGGGCCGAACCGGGTAACCATGCGGGCCGCGAACCCGAACTGGCGCGCCACGAGCGCGCAGTAGCATGCCGAGCCTCCGATCTGCTCGTGCGTCTGGCCCCCTACAGTAATGCTGTCGATGGTGCAGTGCCCGTACACGGCAAGGCTCCTCTTTGCCACAGGTTTCCGGCTTCCTGTGCCGATTTAGTTTTTTGCATCGGCCTTTGCCAGGCAGTCCGCACACAGTATGCGCCCGCGCGACACTATCAGCCTCACGTTTGAGCGCAGGCAGAAGTGGCACAGTCCGACCGTGTGCTCCATGCATCATTATGCACACACTCAGATTAAAAGATGATCATAGTAGAGAACGGGCAGACCCTTGGGACCCCCACAGGCCGGAAAGCGGCGGGGCTCGCGTATGTTTGACTGCCTCATGCGTTCTTTGGCCACGTGCCGGGCATTCCATTTGGAGGAGGGGATTCCTTCCAACGACAGGCAATGCACGAGAGTCAATAGGTCGCATCCGCCACAGCTCCATCCCCGCCACAGCTCCATCCCCGCCACAGCTCCATCCCCGACGTCTCCTGAAACGTGCACGGCGCGTGGCCGGTGAAACGTCACATACGCGTGGAACCAAGAGCGCGGCAAGCCGCGGGCGCTGTGATTTGGCCGACTCGGATCAGATTGCCATGCGCAGGATTATAAGGAGGCACGGCGTCCGCACTGCATGCCATTGAAGCGCGCGAGCCGCGGGCGCACGAAAGGCGGCAAGGGCTACTCCGGAGTGGTCCAGTGCACCAACTGCGGACAGACGGTCCCAAAGGACAAGGCAAAAAAGGTCACGTCCCGGCTCAACCTGGTAGAGCACACACTGGCAAAGGAGCTGCGGGCGCAGGGCGCGTACATCGCGTCCCCAACCGTCCTAAAGTGGTACTGCATATCGTGCGCGATACACTTCAAGATACTAAAGATAAGGTCGGCAGACAACAGGCGCAAGCGCGGCAAGCTGCGCTAGCTGGCGCGGGTGCCCCGCCGGCATGCGCGGGTGCAGAGCCGTTGCGGACACCGGGGGCTCATCAGATAGTGCGCGCGCCCAGGCCCGCGCGCAGAGCCAATATCGGAGGTCGGCGCCAGATAATGTCATCAGGGCGGCAGCTGTCTGGACGTCGACGCCATGCGCTGAACCAGCGTGATCGCCGATATTACGGCCACCACAACCAGGGCGAGTTCCATGTACCCCGCCATCCCGACTATGGCGATGACGAGCAGGCGCTCGGCCCTCTCCCCGATCCCGACGCCCTGCATGCGTATCCCGAGCGCGTCGGACTTTGCCCTGGCATAGCTTACGAGCAGTGAGAGCGTGGCGGCAAGCACGACGAGCCACGGCTCCGCATATCCCCCCACTGCGATCCCGACAAATATCGCGGACTCGGCAATCTTGTCAGATACGGAGTCTAGGTACGAGCCCCTCTGCGAGGCCTTTCCGGTGACGCGCGCGACCTGCCCGTCCACCATGTCAAAGAACCCCGATCCGAGCAGCAGGATCCCGCCTGCAAGCAGCCCGTACCCCGACATCTGTTGTAGCACCCCGAGGTGCGTCTCCTCGTGCAGCCCCAGATGCGGCCCGAGCCCGTACGACACGGCGGCGGCCATGGCGAGCGCAAGGCCCAGCCCGGTCCAAAAGTTGGGCGACAGTCCGGTCGCGGCAAACCCGCGGCCCATCTTCTCAAGGGCGGGCCCGAGCGACTCGCGGAGGTTGTTTAGCATCAACTGCATGTGGGCGGGATCACTATAAAGTCCTGTTTTACGCGCCCCGTCCGGCTCAGGCAGCAGCCTACGCGCGCCCGGACGACTGCGAGGCGGCGACAAGTGTGGACAGGATCTTGGCTGCCAGCGCGGCAGTTGCGCCCGTGTCATACGACGGGTTCAGCTCCACGATGTCGCCTCCCGCCACGCGTATGCCGTCGGATGCAAGCGTCCTTGCCATTCCGAACAGCTCCCGCGGCGTTATGCCCTCGGCCTCCGGGTTCCCCACCCCGGGCGCAAACGCCGGATCAAGCACGTCGAGATCAAAGCTCGCGTACACGGAGTCAAACGAGGACGCAAAGTCGCGGAGCATCCGCGGCGCGCCGCCGTCCCGCACGTCCGAGTCGGCTATGGTCCTGATGCCGCCGTCCTTCAGGTATGCGAGCTCCTCGGCCGCAAAGGCCCTCGCGCCGACGTGAAGTATGCAGTCCGTCCCGCGCTCCTCGGCGATGCGGCGCAGGTACGTGGCGTGGTTGAGCCTCACGTCCCCGTACTCGTCGCGTAGGTCGTAGTGCGCGTCAAACACCACGTATCCGACGCCTCTTGGAAACGCCGTGTACGTCCCGTACGTGGCAAGGTGCTCGCCGCCCAGCATGAAGACGGGTCCCTGCCCCCGGTTCAGGAGGTCCCCCGTTACGCGGCGCGCCGCGTCGATCATACGCTCGGGGGAGGCCGTGTGCGGCATGTCCCCCAGATCCCGGATCGGCACGGCCTCCAAGTCGACCCCCATCTCCGGATGAAACACCTCTATGTTGTGGAACGCCGAGCGTATGGCGCCGGGGCCGAACCTGCAGCCGGGCCTGTACGAATGGGTCGCGTCAAAGGGCACCCCAAATACGGAGCACGCGGGAGCCGCGCCGCCGTTGCTGTCGCCGTCGCTGCCGCGTGGCCCTGCGGACGGCGCGGATCCCGATATCAGCGGTCCGCTTCCCCCCAGGTACAGGTCTGCGTAGCTCATCATACCATCAGCTGCGGTCTTTTAGAGAGGTGCGCGGGCATGTTGAGGCCGGCAGCCGGCATGCCCTCGGTCTTTGACCTTATCTCCCGTAACAGGTCATCTGGCGTCATCTCCTTGACGCGTCCGGATTCCCGGATCCTGACGCTCAGCCTGCCGGACTCGGACTCCTGCTCGCCCACCACTAGGACGTATGGGGCCCACTCTTTTTCTGCCTCCCTGATCCGCTTCCCTATGCTCTGGTTGCGGTCGTCTATGTCGGCCCTTATGCCGCGCGTCGTGAGCCCCGACGCAAACGACTCGGCAAGGCCCACAAACTCCTCCTTGACGGGTATGATCCGCACCTGTGTGGGCGAGAGCCACAGCGGAAGCATGGGGCGCCTGCCCTCCTTGGAGTCGGCGGCCGCCTTTTCAAGCAGCGTGTATATTATGCGCTCCACTGCGCCACTGGGCGAGTTGTGCAGTATTATCGGATGGATCCTATTGTTGTCCTCGTCGACAAACGTGATGCCGTACCTGCTCCCGTTCTCCACGTCGATCTGGTCTGTGGAGAGAGCCGACGCCTTGCCCATGTTGTCGATGTAGTTGAACTCCCACTTTAGCACAAAGTAGAAGAACCGTTCCTTCCACATCTCCACCAGCATGGGCTTACCGTGCGCAGCGGCCAGCCGGTTTATGACGCCGCGGTGATCGTTGTAAAAGTCCTCTGTAAACCTTATTGCCATCTCATAGTCGTCGCCCGGGATACCCATCTCGGACAGCACGCGCTGCGACAGTTTGAAGCGCACCTCGATCTCATCGATTGCCTGGTCCATGTCCTTGCAGAACGCGTGGCAGTCGGGCATTGTGAACGCCCGCAGCCGACGCAACCCCACCAGCTCGCCCGTCTGCTCCCGGCGGAAGCTGTAGCGCGTCATCTCGTACAGCCGGTACGGAAGGTTGTGGTGCGACATCTGGAACTGGTGGGCCATCAGGAATTGCCCAAAGCACGCGGCGAACCTCAGAAAGAGCCGCTTGCCCTCAGAGTCTATCGTATACTGCCTTGCGGGAAACCTGTTAAAGTAGCTCACCATGCTGGGATGCTCCGAGTCGTACATTATCGGCGTCTCCACTTCGTAGCCGCCGTACTCCTTTACGCGGTTTGTAACATGGGACTCGATGAGGGACTTTATGAGCCGGCCGTTGGGAAAGAACCGCATGTTTCCATGATCCGATGCGTGTTCATAGTCGGCAATGGCAAGCCGCTTCATCAGGGCCACGTGCGGCGGCGGCTCGTCGACGTGCCGCTGCTTTTCTGACTCGTACTTTGCAAGGGTCTCGAGCTTTTTGTGCCCCGTAAAGTCAAATTCGTCTATCTCCACCAGGTTTCCGTCCGGGGTGAGTATGCGCCAGTGGGACTTTAGCCTTGATTCGCGCTCGAGCGCGTGCGACTTGTCCTCGTCGTCGTCGTCGTCGTCGTCGTCGCCAGTATCATTATCATCGCCGCTGCCGCCTTCTTCTTCTCCTTTCCTTCCAGACCGGGCGCGCGGCGCGGCGGCGGCCGAACCTGTATGCGGCTCACCCGCGGAAGTAGCATGCGGCGGTTTCAGCGAATCGGATCTGATCACCTTTGAGGACTCTGCAAGCGGGTGCCCCTTTACCTTGACGTGGTACGACTTTGTCCACCCAAATGGAGCCCGGGACACCTCAAGCGCCCCGTCTGCCGCCTTGGCGTGATCCTCCATCTCCTCAAGCAGTCCTAGTGCAGTCGACGGCTTGGCAAGATCCGAACTGAGGTGGGCGTACGGATACAGGAGCAGCCGGGTGCACCCGACGTTTATCATCGAGGCGCGTATCTGCCGGACGGCCTCAGTCGCCACAGAAGAGTTATCGCCGGTCTCCACCGCGACGAATGCCACCACCACTTCCTCGAGGCGCAGGGTCGACATGTCGTCTAGATCTTCGGCCATCTTGTTCTCCTTTTTTGTGGGAGTGTACTCTATGCTGTCGCAATGGAGTTGCAGTATGCGCATAAGGCGAACTCAAGCCAGAGTCGAATTAAGTGTTTCATTGGTATGTACGAGATTGCCAGACGATGCAGGGCGGTGGGTGGGGAGGGGAGGGAGGGGAGGGTGGAGGGGGGCAACTGGGCATCCGGACAGGCGGGGGAACGGGGTCACGCGTGCGGCTACGAGTACGCGACTGCGAGCATGCGGACGGCAGGTGCCATTCGCCGCCCTGCCACAACACTGCCGGCCGGGTACCGGCAGTACGCGCACGCGTGTTTTGATCCATGCAGTCCAGCTGCCGGACGTCCAACGTGCAGGTTGAGAGGGACAGAGTCGGTGCACGCAGGCGCCGAGAGTCGTGCAGTAGCGGCATCATCATAATTACAATTGTAGTTGCCGCCGTCATTGTCACAATAGTTGCCGCCGCAATAAAGGAAAGATACGCGTGAGCTGCATTGCAGCAGGCGCCGCCCTGTGCCCCGCAGAGCGGCACAGTGTCATTTTCCCCCCGCACCGTCAGCAGGCACATCTCGCCCCGCAATGCGCGCCCTAAGGGAGATCACAGAGCGCAACACCAGGGCAGACAGTCCAAGGTGCTCAGACAGCAGACGCCCGGCAGGCTCAAGCGGCCTCTCACCGAGGAACCCCTCGTCGTATGTAATCTCAACCGAACCCTTGTCCGTCTCCACGTACGACGTGACAAGCGAGTAAGGCCCACGCGAGTCGCCGGAGACGCCCCTGTCAACATAGAGGCGCAGCTCGACTTTCCTGATGACAAACTCGTCGTGGGGCATCCGGCCCGAGTCCAGCACGACAACGGCGCCGTCGGGCGCCCGTTCTACCTTGCGCGGGTCGCGCACCTCTGTGACTCTCATACTGCAGCATGGTCGCCGTACTATATGGACTTGGCCGCGCGAGGGGGCGGGGCGCCGCACCCTGCGGCCCCCGGCATGAAACCTCAACCGGCCCTGGCGCGCCGATCAGTAAGGGATAATTACGCACCAGGCACGCGCATGGCATGCATGGCGATCCCCACGAGTTTTGCGGCAGGGATGTGCAGCACGCGTCGATAAGGCCAGACATGACCATATCGGACCTGGTGGACCTGTTCGCGGGATCCGGATACAATGCAAGAAGGCTCGGCGAGGCCGCAAACCTGTACAGGACGATGGTGCGGGAGGATGCCGTCATATGCCTGACCGTATCAGGCGCGCTGGCGCCGGTCGGGCTCGGCGGCATCATAGGCACCCTCATCGAGCGCGGATTCGTGGACTGGATAATATCCACGGGGGCCAACGTATACCACGAGGATCACTTCGCGTGGGGGCTGCCGGTAAAGCAGGGCAGCTCCGAGGTCGACGACGCAAGGCTCTACGAGAACGAGATCGTGAGGATACGCGACGTTTACATAAAATTCTACGAGACGCTGGAGGCGCAGGACCAGATAGTCCAAAAGATGTTCGGGGGGGACAGCTTCTCCGGCGCGTCGTTCACGACTGCCGAGTTCTGCAACGCGATGGGAAAGGCAAGCCTGGAGCATGCCAAGTATCCGGAGAGGAGCTTTGTTACGTCGGCATACAAGCAGGGGGTGCCCCTGTACATATCGACCCTGAAGGACTCGTCGCTTGCCCTCAACCTGGCCGCGCACAGGCTGGGCGGAAAGGAGTACAGGCTGGACTTTGCAAGGGAGATACTGGAGCAGGCCGCAATAGTGTACGACTCGGCAAAGTCTGGGATAGTAGAGTTGGGGGGAGGGGTTCCAAAGAACACGGCGCAGCAGACGGGGCCCCTGCTTGACCAGATACTGAGAAGGAACGACGGGGGGCAGGACTACATCATACAGATCACCGATGCGCGTCCGGATACGGGCGGGCTGTCGGGGGCCACCCTGCAGGAGGGCAAGAGCTGGGGCAAGATACAGGACGCCCACAGTGGGATGGCAACCGTGTACGCGGACGCCACGATCGCGTTCCCCATACTCGCGCTGTACGTGATGTCAAACGAGGAGCCGAGGAGGCCGAGGAGGCTGTACGACAGGCTGGGCGACATGTACGAGAGGCTAAAGTCAGACTATCTGGGTTCGGGTCGCGGCTAGCATTTAGCAGGCAGTTGCTGACGCGCGCGGCAGGCGTGCGGTGCACCGCGCAGCTCACCGCAGACTACCATCGCGACAGGCACGCGCATGCAGCAGGGTCAGAACCGGTCGAACCTAGCGCGTTCCAGATCGCGGTCATCCTTTGACTCTTTTTTCCACTCCTTGTAGTGTTCCTTGCAGAGGACGGACTTTTTTCCAACACCGCTTACGCGAAGTCCCGCCCCCTCCACTTTCACGGTGTTGAGGGAACGGGCCCCGCCGTTGTCGCAGCCGTCCACGTTGCATTTGGCACCCTTCGACACAACGCCCATGCACGGCCGTGTGCACGCGCCGTATTTAATGATGTGTGCGGGGCGGGTACCCTGCGCGCACGCAGCCGTGCGTGCAGGCCCCGGCATCTGGCCGCGCCGTTTTGTTGGTTTATAAGGAGAGCGCCGCCGGCTCTGCACCATGGGAGGAGCAAAAAAGCCCACCGCGGCCAACAAGGACAGGTCGTCAGGATCCAAAGACTCCAAAAAGGGAAAGAAGGACAAGGGGGCAGGAGAATCGGGCCCAAAGAGGGCGGAGATAATAGTCAGGGTCAACGGTGAACAGGCCCTGAAGATAGTAAGGGGCGCCAAGGTGATAACGGCCCAGGAGCTTGCAAGGCAGCTGGGTGTAAAGATATCTGCCGCAAACAGATTCCTCAAGGAGACGGTCTCAAGCGGTGACGTCAACGTGATCGGGGGCCACTCCGGCCACTACCTGTACCAGGGCGCGGCAGCCTCAGGCAAAGACGGCAGTGCGGCATAGCACACTGTGATGCCGGCGGCGGCCTGACAGGCCCGAATGCGAGGATATGGGGAGGGGCCTGCATGCAGGCAGTCACCTATCCATGCGCCGCCAAGCTGCCGCACTTGCACACGCGTTCGCGCCGGTGGCCGGCATCGAGTGTTTTACGGCAGCAGTGGCAGGACCGGCCCTTTGCGCAAAAGCCGTGCCACAGACAGGAAAGAGGACGGGCCCGTACAGGCAGCCGGACCAGAAATACGCCGGCCCTCTGCTAGGAGGCGCCGCTTGCGGCAGCGTCGCGTATCGAGAGCGGCGTGCTCGGCCCCGCATCCTCAAGCAGCCGGACGTCACCGACGAGCCGGCCTATCGGAGTCATCTTGTTTGCAGACGCCACATCGTTTAGAAAAAAGCACACGCTGCCTGTTGATGGCAGGAACGCCACGTCTCCCTTCTTGAACTCCGAGCGTTCCCTCTCAAGCCCCGAGTCTATCGCGGTCTCGATGTATATTATGCTCTTGCCCATCCTGTGCGCATTTCCACTGAGCGGCAGGGAACGAGTTATCAACCCGACCGTCCGCGGAGAAAGGTGCCGGCGCAGGTCGCATCCAAGCCTGCGGCCTGTTCCAACCTCAAGTACCAGTTCCCTGCGCGATACGGACGGCGTCCCGCTCAACCTGATGACGCCATTGAATAGATTATATAACGTTTTAAGAGGCGATCGTCTGCTTGTCCGAAGTCAATGAGAGCAAGATGATCGGCTCTCCGAATGCCAATTCTGCAGACGCAGATGGCCGCTACAAGAAGGGGGAAGAAGAAGCATTCCCGGCGACGGAGGCGACTACGGACGCGCCCTCGGCGACAGGGGCAAAGGAAGAAGATGCTGCCGCGATTCCGGCGGCCGGGGCAGATGACGACGATGCGTCCGCACCAATAGCCCCACCGGCAGAACCGGAGCCCGACGAGAACATAGGCCTCAACAGAGCCTTGGAATCGTACCGCAAGCTTATCGAGAAAAAGGACGGCGACACGCCCCTGACCGAGGAGGAGAGAGAGTCGCTTGAGAGAAAGCTTGACGAGATGAGGGACAGGGACGTGGTAGAAAAGGTCGCAGATCACGAGCCCGTGGAGATACCGTGCGAGAACCAGAAGGTTACGGTGGGCCCGCCCACGCTGACCAGGTTTGAAAAGGCGCGCATCATGGGGGCAAGGGCGCTGCAGCTGTCACAGGGAGCCCCGCCGTTCATACCAATTCCAAAGACTGCAAGGACGTCCCTTGACATATCAATGGAGGAGCTCGAGCAGAGGGTGATTCCCATCACAATCAGGCGCGTCCTCCCAAACGGGGATCACCAGAATATACCGATAAGCTACTTTGAGAAATAGTCCATCGCGGGCCGCACGTACGCCACCAGACCGTCCATGCCAAAGATCCACGGTTCGCACGCATACACGTACGCACGCATTCCATGAACCATTGGTCGATAAAACTTAATAGAATTACAAGTCGAATCCGGAATGTTACCGTGATGGAAGGAGACAGTGAGCGCACAAGCCCAAGCATGGCCGGCAGGACCGGAGACTATGGGGGCGGTTACCACGACGGGGACAACAACGAGGATGGCATAATCTACATAGGCAGCAACCCCATAGACAACTACGCAATGGAGGCAGTCCAAGCCCTGTCAAAAAAGGGCAACGTAACGCTCCGCTCAAAAGGAAGATCGATACCGACTGCCGTGACGGTGGCAAACATAGTGACGCGCGAGGTACTAAAGAGCAGGTCCCGCGTAAGGCAGATACTGCTTGACACCGACGCAGCCCCCGGCATAGGCAGCATGACATCCACAATAGAGATACATATTGACAGGCTACAGCTGAACTGACGCCGTCGTATCAGTGGCCGATGCCAAGAGAGGCTGCAACCGGGCCTCAGGCTAGACACCGGCAGGGGTTGTGGCGGCAATGGAATATCATAGTCATCAACAATGACACCGCCATTGCCGCCGCCGTCGCCAGCAACGGCGCCAGCAGTAATGACAGCGGCAACTGCTAGCAGCAGAGGCGGCAGTCTTCAAGGCGGCAGGACAGCCTAAAACCCGCCAGGACCCTTTAGGAGCATGCTCTCGCACTCCTTGCAGACTTCCTCGTCGATGTCAGACTCCAGGTTGTGGTGAATCTCGCAGATCAGGAGGCTCGACTTGATGTAGTTGCACAGGCCGATGAACTTTGAGAGGCTCAGCGGCGTGTACGCCATGTCCGAGGCCAGGTTGTCACACAGATCGTCAATCATTGCGGCCACCTTGTCCTGCGAGAGCAGCTTGCCTATCAGGACGGGGTCGCCGCGCGTGCCCCGGATGTAGTTGCTGATTGCGGCCTGCGTGACGCCGAGCATTTTTGATATCTCGTCCTCGCGTATGTCATGATCCTCGGCCAGCTTTTTTGCAATGATTGCGCGCAGCGCAGGTATCAACGTCTTGGATTCTATCTCGGCCGGAAGCAGCATGAAAAAGTTTCTTGTCCCTAGACATTTATAGTTTGCAAGAAATCGCGCCCCCCGCGGAACCGGCGCCCGCGGCCTCCGGCCTAAAGCGCGGCGGTCCGCGCAAGTTATCTACTTAACCAGATGAAAACAACACCGGACATGCTGCAGGCAGACGGCGAGGTAGGGGACGCAGTGGCCAGGGTCAGGGCCGCCCTCAAGTCCGCATGCGGCAGGCACGAGATCAGCCTGGTGGCGCTATCAGGAGGCCTCGATTCGAGCATAATAGCGTGGCACGCAAGGCAGGCCGGAAGCCCCAGGGGGGTTGCGATAATCGCAAGGGACTTTGTCTCGACGGATCTGGCATACTGCCAGATGGCCTCAAGGGAGCTTGACGTGCCGCTTGAGATGGTCAGCGCGGGGACAGACGAGATACTAGACGGCATAACCAGCACCGTCAAGATTCTCAGGAACTTCAACGACATAGAGATCAGAAACAGCGTGGTTATGTATCTGGCCGCAAGGTGGGCGGCCGAGAACGGGTATCGCTCCATTGCCACCGGGGACGGCGCAGACGAGCTGTTTGCAGGCTACAGGTTCCTGACAGAGACGCCAGAGGACAGGCTTGCAGGCGAGCTTGAGAGGATCCGCGACACGATGCACTTTCCCTCCCACGACATATGCAGGTCGCTTGGCATAACCGCCGTATCCCCGTTTTTAGACGGCGAGGTGGTGCAGCTTGCGCAGGACATGGAGGCCTCACTCAAGGTCAGGCGCGACCACCCGAGGGGCGCGGCTCAGGCGCCCGAGGGCGGAGAGGGGCGCGGCGCCGTGCGCCACGGCAAGTGGATACTCAGAAGGGCGTTTGAGGGCGTCCTGCCGGCCGGGATAGCGTGGAGGCCAAAGTCCGCAATGCAGGACGGCGCGGGTACGGTGGGGCTTACGGGACTGTTCGAGTCCATGATGCGCATCGACGAGGAATCGTACGTCAGAAAGGTGCTTGCCGCAAAAATGGAGGATGGCGTTACAATCAGGAGCCAAGAGTCAATGTACTATTACGAGATATTCAGGAGGGAGTTCGGGGTGCCGGCGGAGTTCCAGGCGGCCGAGGCAGGGGCAGGGTCGAAAGACGACGGCGGTGCGAACCGGCCCGGGAAGACATGCCCCTACTGCAGGTGCGCGATCGCACGCGGCGCCAGGTTCTGCAGGATGTGCGCCGCGTTTCCGGTCTAGGCGTTCTTCCTATACTTGCGGGGCTTTTTTGCAAATATCATGCGGCACCCGTTGCAGCAAAAGTAAAACGTCGAGCCCTTGTATTCGTGCGGGAGTGCAAGATCCTCGTCAAGTTCTATCCCGCACACAGGGTCTACAGGCACATGCCGCGTGGGGCATCTTTCTATTTATAGTATGATTGCAGCGCGGACCTGCACGCCCTCCAATAGCAGGGGCGGGGGTTGTGGCGGCAGCATGCAGCCCCCCAAACGGCAAACGCGGCGGGCGCCAATGCGGGCCGGCTACGCATCCGCGATGTCCAGAATCTTTTTTGGAAGCTCGCCGTAGTCGGCGTCGGGCTCGGCCACGACATACAAGATATCCTTGCCAAGGTGCGTGCTGATGGCAAGCGCCTTCTCACGCAGCGCGAGTGCAAACCGCACCTCCCCGAGCTGGGCATCGAACTCGCGGCGCATCTTTACGCGCAGCGCAAGCTCCATGAACATCATCTCCTCGTCCTTCTCACTCTCAAGGGGCTTTACGTTCTCGCGCATGCCGCCGGCAACCAGCCGGCCGCGATCGTTGATCACCCCGACAAACCGTATCTTCGGGTCAATCCCCATGACGGAGGCGCATATTCCCTGATAGTCGTAAATCTTGCCAGAGTCCATCATGCCGAAACCCCAAGCTCCCTCTATTATCTTTTTACAGCAGGCGCGCCGGTTTTCGCGACACGTGGCACAGGTTCCGCGAGACGGCCGGCTGCGTCTAGGACGTCAGCCTTGAGACGAGCTCGGAGAACTCCGGCTGCGCGAGGGGCTCGATCTTCATGATGCGGGTGTTGTCCTGCACGTGCTCGGGGGTCTTTTGCCCCACCAGGGGGGCCAGCACTCCGGGAGCGGACCGTATGAACTGCAGGGCGCGCAAAGAGGGGTCCAGATCAAGAAAGTCCGGCATCGTGCCGGACTGCAGCAGCCGCCCCTGCATGAACGGCACGCTGGTAAACACGCCTATGCCCAGCTCGGACGCGGCGTCGAGGGCGGAGAGACAGCGCTCTTCCCCTCCTCGCCCTACAGCCTGGTTCTTTTTTAGCAGCGCCTGGTCATAATACAGGTTGAACGGCATCTGGACGAACCTAAAGCCGTGGTCCTTCCCCCCGACCTCCTCGGCCATGCCGCATATGTCCGCGAGCGACAGATACAACGGGCTCGAGTCGTCGACCCTAAAGCACTCCCACGTGGCCATACCGTAGTACCTGATCTTGCCCTCCGCGCGCCGCTCCTCGTACATTGCCATCGCGTCCGACAGGGAGCCGAGGAATTTCTCCCGGGTAACGTTGCTCATCTGCCCCTCGGCCGCGTTGTGCAGGTATACCAGATCGATGCACTCCAGTCCCATGTTGCGCAGGCTGCGGTCGATCTGGTCGGACAGGTACGAGGGCGTCATGCAGTGGTACGAGGGCGTTATGTCCCCGGAGCTCACGATTCCCGGATCCGTGTACTCCTGCTTTACGTACTCCCAGAACCCGAGCCCCGTGTCCGCGTCGTTCGTGACGTAGCCCCCCTTCGTGCATATGAATAGCTGGTCCCTGGACGCGATGCCCCGTTCTGCGAGCTCCGCGACAGCCTTGCCCACGGAACGCTCCGCCTTTTGCCCCCTGTAGTTTATCGCCGTGTCAATCACGTTGATGCCCGCGCGCACGGACCGTATCACGGCGTCAGACACGAGGGCGTCTGTGCGGTCGTCCGCGTCCCCCAGGTACGTGCCGAGCCCTACGTTTGAGAGCGTCAGTCCTGCAAACCTTCTGTAGTTGCCGGCACGGGCTCCGGATTTTTCGGCAAACGCCGCGGTCCCCTCGGGCGTGGCAGATCCCGGTATCATGCAGCACG
Source organism: Candidatus Nitrosopumilus sp. (assembly GCA_965207075.1). GTDB lineage: Archaea > Thermoproteota > Nitrososphaeria > Nitrososphaerales > Nitrosopumilaceae > Nitrosopumilus. The sequence continues at coordinate 1,534,604 of CBDBLO010000002.1, forward strand.
TGCCCGCCGTGCCAATTTATTGCTATGGCGGGGGCGGGAGGGCAGGGCGCCGGCCGCGCGGCCCGGCCTAGCACCATTCCGGACAGAGCAACGAGACTGCTATCCCGGCCACGAGCAGGGCCCCCGTTATGCGGCCAAACACGAGCGCCCGAGACAGGTGCGGCAGCAGCTGGTCCGTCGCGGACATGCAGTGCCGGGCAAGTCCCGCGCCGGCGGACGCGACGATGGGAACGGCTGCAAGCGTGATCAGCGCCGTGTACGGAAGCACGCCTGCCCCCGCCCCCGCGACGATTGCGCCATAAGTTACGGCGGGAAAGAGCCAGAAGAGGGCCGACGCCCTCCTCTTTCCGGCCGCTATTACGAGCGTCCTGCGCCCCCCGGCCTTGTCGGCCTCAAAGTCCGGAAACGATGCCACGAACAGCACAAGCGAGGACAGGGAGCCCACTGCCACCCCTGCAAGGACGGCGTCCGGCTCCAGGGAGCCGTGCTGTATGTAGAACGAGCCGAGCACGATCATGCACCCTTTCACGGCCACAAAAAACTCGCCGAGGCCAACGTTCACTATCTTGGTGGAGTAAAAGTAGATGGCCACAACTGCAAACCCCAGCATCAGTGCGATGGGGATTCCGTGCGTGACTACAAAGTACGCGCCGGTGGTGGCGCCGAGGGCCAGAAAGAGGAGTCCGGCGCGATATACGGACTGCGGGCTCAGCAGCCCCTCGGGCAGTACGCCCGTCCCGCCGCTGATCCGCGTGCGCCCCGCCGCGGTGTCGATCCCCCTCTTGTAGTCCCAGTAGTCGTTTAGCAGGTCGACGCTGGCATGCAGCGCGAGCACCCCGCCCAGGGTCAGCGCTGCGTGAAACGGGTCGAGCGTTCCGTCATGCCGGACAGACAGAGCGAACGCAACGGATACCGATATGACCGATGCAAGGAGGAACCTTACGCGTATGACGCGCAGCCACGCGGACATCGTTGCCATTACGGTCACGCAGCTGCAATTGTTATTAATTTAACACGGCCCTGACGTGACTGGGGTGCGGCAGGCATGATACTGGGCAGGATAGAAGAGGGGCAGAGGAGAACAAGGCTGGAATGCGAGATGCGCTGCACCTCCTGCTCAAAGAGGGTGCCCGGCGGCATCGTGGTCGCAGAGGGGTTTGACAAGACCGAGGAGTTTTGCCGCATGCTTGAGAGTCTCAAGAGTACGTACCTTTGCGGCATCTGCAGGGATGCCAGAAGGGTCAGAAGGAAGGCAGGAGGCGCAGACGGGGCAACAGGCGGCGCGTGACTGCCGTATGCTCCGCTGCTGCTGCTGCCGTCGTCGTCGTTATCATCATCATCATCACCATCATCATCATCATCACCATCGTTATCATCATCATCATTATAGACACTATCATCACCGTCTTCTTCTTCCTCATCATCATCATCATCATCATTATAGCCATCATCATACAAACGGCGCCCAGGTCCGCCCCAAGAATGCAGATGGCGCACGCCGAAGCAGACATCAGACCAGAGATTCGTCGCTTACCTCGATCGGCTTGCGCCCCATAAACCCAGAGTCCATATCGTGCCAGAACTTTATCTCAGGCTCGCCTGCCTTCCAGCACAGCCACACGTCCTCGTCGAACCTCTTTGAGGGAAAGTCGACCAGCCCCTCGTCTATCCCCTTGAGAGAGACGCCGGTCGCCTCGAGCACCTCGATCGAGCGATACAGTTTCGTTACGGCCGCGTTGAGCTCCTGCTTTATCTCCATGTACGCCTGCACGTTTCCTCCGCCCGGGTTATCCTGCCCCCCGCCAGGCGCAAGCGTCTCCTGCAGCCTCCGCTCGATGCCTTTTATGGCAACCCTTCTCTCGGCAACCTCGCGGAACTTTTGCGCGACGTCGGGAAGGGCCTCGTTGGCCTCAGATATCGTAAAGTATCTGAACATGCAAAAAGGCCGGCACGCGGTATTAAAAATCTTAACAGCGTCTTTCGGCCCTTGTCCCGGCCGCGCTTCCCTGAGGCCGTGTGCGATCAAATAATATACCGATTGTGCGTTGGCGCGGCATGCAAAAGATAAAGTGCTCTCACATTTTGGTTGCAAAGCAGAGCGAGGCCCTGTCCGTAATGGAGAGGCTCGGAGCCGGTGAAAAGTTCGGCAAGCTTGCAAAGGAGGTGTCGACTGACGCGCCGAGTGCAAAGAGGGATGGAAACCTGGGATACTTTGCCAGGGGCAGGATGGTAAAGTCGTTTGAGGAGGCCGCCTTTAAGCTCCAGGTGGGACAGGTGTCTGAACCCGTAAAGTCAGAGTACGGCTACCACATAATCAAGAGGACCGCATGAGGGGACGTCGGCCGGGGACCGCTAGAGGTACTCGTCAAGCCCCCCCTCGGCAGCGGGCCGTTTTGCGCTCGAGGCGCCGCGGGCGGAGGCGCGTCCCCGGCCGCCGTTGTCGCTATCGCCATCATCATCATCATCGCCATCATCATCATCATAGTCGTCGCCAACGGCAGCAGCATCGTCACCGTCAACGGCAGCAGTAGCAGCGACAACAACAGCATCATCACCGCCCCCGCCCTGCCTGTTGAGGTCAAGCATCCCGGACATCGTGCCCCCCATGGACTCTGCAATCTTGGTCTTGCGCTTGCCTATCCAATAGTACGTCTCGTCTATGGTCCCCTTTGCAATCAAGACGATCAGGCGGCCAACCGTCCGGCGGCCCGTCCGGCCCCGCCTCTGCACGTACCTTATCGAGCTCGGTACGTTGTCATAAAATATGACGTGGTTTACCTCGGAGATGTCAAGCCCCTCCTCGCCCACCCGCGTGGCCACCATTATGCGGAACTCCCCGTCCCGGAACCGCCTCACCGCCTCCACCTGCTGCTTTTGTTTTAGCCCGGTCTGGCCCGCCTTTCCTATCAGCTTGCCGGACGACACGCCCATCCCGTCAAGCGCCTCGCATATCATGTCTACAGAGTCCCTATAGCTCGTGAATATCAGGATCTTGCCGTCTATGCCGCCGACCAGCTCAGTCAGCTTTGCAATCTTCGGGTGCTCGATGCCGCCCCTCTTTGCCCTGTCCGCGAGTCTGAGCGCCTGCGCAAAGTCAGCGTCGGCCTCGAAGAGCGCCTTGGCGCCCGAGTCCTTTTTCTTGCGCGCCCTCTCGCAGAACTTTAGAAACGGCGTGATGCCGTGGGCCTCCAGAATGCCCAGTGCGTAGTGTATGCGTATCGCGGCAAACAGCGGCGTGGCGGCCCCGCGGTTGCGCCGCAGGACATAGTCGCGCAGGCGCAGCAGGCTTGAGAGGGACGGGTCCTCTCCCACGCTGACGCGGCGGGCCCTGAGGGTCTCGCACCGGGACTTTAGCGCCCTCTTCAGGAGGGACTGCATCTCCCTGAGCTCGGGCGTCAGGTCTACTTGAAACCACTCGGTCTCCGTCTTCTGCACGTACGGCCTTACGTCGGGGCTCGACTCGTTGCGCTCGGCCACGCTTGCGATGTGCAGCCTGGCCATTATCTCCGTCGCCCTGTCCCTGTCGCTTGGCAGCGTGGCAGTCATTCCGAGGATGCGGGGGCCGGCCGGCTCTAGCATCTGGGCGATTGCAGAGTAGGCATAGTCGCCCACGGTGCGGTGGGCCTCGTCGAATATCACCAGACCAAACGCGTCGGGGGATATCATCCCCCGCCTGAGATCATTTCTTGCGATTTCGGGCGTGGCGCACACGACACTGGCGCCCCACAGCTTCTTGCGCCTTGCCGCGGAGTCCTCGCCCGTGACAAGCGAGATGTCGTCTATGGTGAGCGCGTTTTGCAAAAACTCGTGATGCTGGTTTACCAGCACGCGGGTCGGGGCCAGGAACAAAACCGCGGCGGGGCCGTCGTCAGGGCAGGACGCCATGTGCGACGCTATGACCTGAAGGGCGACGGCGGTCTTTCCCAGTCCGGTCGGGAGCACCACGACGCAGTTCTCCCTTGATGCCTGCTCCGCCACGTTCACCTGGTACTCGCGGTGCTCGATCGTGTTTTTTCGCACATACCGCATCTCTACGTATCGCGTCACGCCCGCAGGGCGGCGTGGAGTTTTTTTATCCTTGTGGTCTGGGCGGCGCGCGCCGGCCGCCGCATCGCTATACATAATACCGAATCGCATCAGAGACCAAGCAAGATGGAAGAAGGCGACAAGTTTGACAGGCCCGACTGGGACGAGTACTTTATGCTGCAGGCGGAGCTTGCAAAGCTTCGCTCAAACTGCATTGCGCGCAAGGTGGGGGCCGTGATCGTGAGGGACCGCCGCCAGATCGCAACGGGGTACAACGGCACTCCGCCGGGCATAAGGAACTGCTACGAGGGGGGCTGCGACAGGTGCCAGAGGCGCGTGAAGGGACTCGTCGCGTCAGGCGAGGATCTGGGGCGCTGCCTGTGCAACCACGCGGAGGCAAACGCCATAATGCACTGCGCCATACTGGGCATAGAGGCGTCCTCGGCGAGCAGCGCCACGCTGTACACCACGTACGTGCCGTGCCTCGAGTGCACAAAGATGGCAATCACGATAGGAATCAGGAGGTTCGTGTGCCTGGAGGACTACACGGAGAGCGCAAGCCAGCTGACGCGCGAGGCCGGGGTGACCATACAGAAGATAGACCGCAGCAGGATAGACAGGTGGGCAAGGCAGATAATATCAGACGAACGCGCTGAACCGGCTCCGGCAGTTGGGGCTGCCAACGTCGCGGGGGCAGGCGCGCAAAACGGGGCTGGCGCGGGAGGGGGAGGAGAAGAGCAAGCAGAAGAGGTGGAGGATGAAGCCGCAAAATGCGCGTAAACATCGGCGAATCCTCAAACCCGAAATCGATGCCCCCCTCCATGCTGGTCTCCGCCGCGTACGACGGCGCCTCCAAAAAGGCGCTGCTGAAGTTCTACGATCCGGAGTCCAAGGAGCTGTACCTGTGGTGGGATGAGACGGGGCACAAGCCATACTGCTACTCAAAGCTTAGCCCGGAGGAGCTGGGGCATCTGAAGTCAAGGGGCGACATACTTGACATCAGTCGCGTCAAAAGGTACAGCCTGGCCGACGACTGCATGATGGAGGTCTCAAAAATAACCGCGAGCGATCCGCTTGCAATAGGCGGCAAGCCCTACGGCGACGACACGGAGAGGAGCGTACGCGACATAATAGAGACGTGGGAGTCAGACATCAAGTACTACGAGACGTACCTGTACGACAGGCGGATTGTCGTGGGCAGGTACTACAGGGCGCAGGAAGGCAGGCTCGAGCCCGTCGACATCGAGATATCCGACGAGGTGAGCCTGGCGCTCAAGAGCCTGCTGTGGGACAAAGTGGACAGCGGAAGCATGGTCGACGAGGCGGAGTTTCGCAAGTGCATATCGGACTGGGCCGACCTGCTCAACCAGCCCATACCGGAGATAAAGCGGCTGAGCGTGGACATAGAGGTCGAGTCAGTCGAGGGCAGGCTGCCGGACTCCAAGATTGCAGACAACACGGTAACCGCGATAGGCCTTGCCGGCACGGACGGGTTCGGGCGCGTGCTGGTGCTAAAGACGCCCGGCACGCCGGAGGGCACAAACGAGCTCGGGCCCGACATCAGGGTCGAGTTCTACGAGCCGGACTGCGAGGCGCAGATGATACGGGACGCGTTTGGGATAATGGAGTCGTACCCGTTCATACTCACATACAACGGAGACGACTTTGACCTGCCGTACCTGTACAACAGGGCGGACAGGCTCGGCATAAGAAACGAGGACAACCCGCTGCACATGCTAAAGGACTCGGCCACCCTCAAGCGGGGCGTACACATAGACCTGTACAAGACCATGTCCAACCGCTCGTTCCAGATATACGCGTTCGGCCAGAAATACACGGACTTTTCACTCAACAGCGTCTCAGTGGCGCTGCTCGGCAAGCAGAAGATAGACTACGGACTGAAGTTTGACGAGATGTCACTCTACCAGACTGCCAACTACTGCTACCACGACGCGCTGCTCACGTACGAGCTGACCAGCTTCGGGGACGGCATACTGATGAACCTGCTTGTGACCATATCGCGGATCGGGAGGATGCCCATCGACGACATCGCAAGGCTCGGGGTCTCGCAGTGGATCCGCAGCCTGCTGTACTATGAGCACCGCGTCCGCGACTGCATCATACCAAAGAGGGACGAGCTTGCAAAGCGCACAGAGGACGTCACGGCAGACGCGGTCATAAAGGACAAAAAGTACAGGGGCGGCCTCGTGGTGGAGCCGCAGAGCGGCGTCCACTTTGACGTCGTCGTGATGGACTTTGCAAGCCTGTACCCGAGCATCATAAAGGTGCGCAACCTGTCCTACGAGACGGTCAGGTGCCCCCACCCCGAGTGCCGCAAGAACTCGATACCCCAGACAAAGCACTGGGCGTGCTCGAAGAGGAACGGGATCACGTCAGAGATAATAGGGTCTCTGCGCGACCTGAGGGTCAACTACTACAAGAGCCTGTCAAGAAAGGAGACGCTCACGGAGGTGCAGCGCCAGCAGTACACGGCGGTAAGCCAGGCGCTCAAGGTCATACTCAACGCAAGCTACGGCGTGATGGGGGCCGACATATTCCCCCTGTACTTTCTGCCCGCCGCCGAGGCCACCACGGCCATAGGCAGGCACACCATACTGGAGACCATAAAGAAGAGCAAGGACGCCGGCGTCGACGTGCTGTACGGGGACACGGACTCGCTGTTCATCAAGAGCCCCACGGCAGAGCAGGTACAGTACATGATAGACGAGGCCAAAAAGGACCACGGGGTCGACCTGGAGATCGACAAGGAGTACAGGTACTGCGTCCTGAGCAACCGAAAGAAGAACTACCTCGGGGTCTCAAAGTCAGGCCAGGTGGACGTAAAGGGGCTGACCGGCAAAAAGTCGCACACGCCGCCGTTCATCAGGAAGTTGTTTGCAGACATACTCGGGGTGCTGGCCGGCGTGCAGAGCCCCGAGGAGTTCGAGCAGGCAAAAGGCGTGATATCGAAGATGATACAGGAGTGCGGCAAGAGGATAGAGGGCCTTGAGATACCCCTCGACGAGATGGCATTCAGCATGATGCTCAGCAAGGCGCCCTCAGAGTACACAAAGACGCAGCCGCAGCACATCAGGGCCGCGCGCCAGCTTGACGGCATCAAGGAGCTGAAGAGGGGCGACAGGATCTCGTTTGTAAAGACCATCGGAAAGCCCGGGGTGAGGCCGCTTGAGATTGCGCGCAAGGGCGAGATTGACACGACAAAGTACGCGGAGTTCCTCGAGTCGACCCTGGAGCAGGTCACGTCCACGATGGACATGGACTTTGACGTCATACTCAAAAAGCCAAAACAGTCGGGGCTCGACCAGTTCTTCTGGGGATGATCCTGTGGAGCACCACCTGGTCGACGACTACATACTGCACGTGATAGGGATACTGGCCGGCGTGCTGATACTGGCCGGATGGGTCGAGCAGATCTACAAGGGGTACAAGACAAAGCACCTGAGGGACGTCTCAAACTACCTGATGATATTCATCGGGGCCGGGGCCGTCCTGTGGGCGCTGTACGGCGTGCTTGTGTCCGACGTCTTCATAGTAGGGACGAACGTGGCCGCCGTGATCCTGATGATCACGGTCCTGATGATGAAGAAGGCATACGCGCGCAGGTCCAGGGCGGCGGCCGGCCCTGCCTGACCCGGCGGCGGCCGCTGCCGCGGCAGGGCGGCACGTATCATATAATAATCAACGGCGGGCACCACCAACCGGGGACGTAATGCTTGTCATAAACTGCAAAAACTACGCGGAGGTGGCGACTGCGCCGAGGGTCAGAAGGCTGGTCAGGGCGGCGTACGGCGCCGCGGCCAAGCTGGGCGTCGAGGTATGCGTGGCGCCCCCGCAGCACATGATCGGGGTGGCAGCAGAGGAGGCCGCATCCATGGCGAGGAAACGGCGCGGCGCCGGCCCCTCCCCATCGCGCCGCCGCCCTCGCCGCCGCCTGCTGCGCATACTTGCGCAGCACGCAGACGTCCAGCCTGCCGGAAGCACCACCGGATACGTGATACCCGAGCTGCTAAAGGCGGCAGGGGCCGAAGGCAGCATAATAAACCACAGCGAGCACAGAATCAAACCAGCAGAGATTGCGGCCGCAGTCAAAAGGCTGCGCGACGCGGGCATGACGTCCATTCTCTGCGTCCGCAACGTCAGGGAGCTCAGAAAGTACGTGCCGCTCGGCCCGGACTACGTGGCCATCGAGCCCCCGGAGCTTATCGGTTCGGGAAGGGCCGTCTCCACCGAAAGGCCGGAGATCATATCGGGCGCGGCAAGGGCGGTGTCAGAACCGCCGCGCGCGAGTGCGGCGTCGAGAGAATCGTCATCATCATCATCAGTAACGGCAACAACCCACGCAAGACCGCAGCTGCTCTGCGGGGCCGGCGTGGTCTCGGGCGCCGATGTTGCAAAGGCGGCAGAACTGGGCTCGGTGGGCATCCTGGTCGCAAGCGGCATAATAAAGAGGGGTCCGGCGCAGTGGAGGGGCGCCATAATGGATCTTGCAGGACCGCTCTCCGCGCGCTGATCGGGTGCCGGCGCCCGGCCGCCACACCGAAGCCGGGCACGGTTAGTTGGTTTAATACACCCTTGGAAGCTCCCGTTAATGCGGCACATGAAAGAGATATACGCGTTTGAAGAGGGCGACGGGCAGAACCGCAAGCTGCTGGGCGGCAAGGGCGCCGGGCTCTGCGAGATGACCAGGCTGAAGCTGCCCGTCCCGCCAGGATTCACCATCACCACTCAGGTATGCGACGCATACTACCGAAACGGCAAAAGCCTCCCAAGGGGACTGATGGCAAAGGTCTCAAAGCACATAGCAAGGGTGGCAAAGAAGACCGGAAAGGGGTGGGGTTCGCCGGACAACCCGCTGCTCGTATCAGTCAGGTCCGGGGCCGCTATATCAATGCCCGGCATGATGGACACGATACTGAACCTCGGCCTCAACGACGAGACCGTCAGGGGGCTTGCCGCCAAGAGCTCCAACCCGAGGTTTGCATGGGACTCTTACAGGAGGTTCGTCCAGCTCTTCGGCAAGGTCGTGTTCGGCATAGACGACAGGCTGTTCGACAACGTGATGAACGCGAAGAAAAAGGAGAAGGGGGCAGAAAACGACTCGGACCTGGACGCCGGCGCGCTGGAGGAGATCACCGTATCGTTCAAAAAAATATGCGCCGACAGCGGGCACGAGTTTCCGACGGACCCGACGGCCCAGCTGGAGCTGGCAATTACGGCCGTGTTTGACAGCTGGATGGGGGAGAGGGCAATAGTATACCGCGCAAAGAACAAGATTACAAAGGACATTGCGGCCGGCACCGCGGTCAACGTGGTGGTCATGGTGTTTGGCAACATGGGAAGTGACAGCGCCACGGGCGTGGTATTCACGAGAAACCCCGGCGACGGCTCAAGGCAGATCTACGGCGACTATCTCCAGGACGCCCAGGGCGAGGACGTGGTGGCCGGCGTAAGGACCGGCAAGCACGTGAGCGAGATGAAGTCGGAGATGCCCGAGTCATACAGGCAGCTTGAAAAGACGTGCAGCATGCTTGAGAAGCACTTTAGGGAGCCCCAGGATATCGAGTTCACGGTGGAGCAGGGCAGGTTCTACCTGCTGCAGACCCGCAACGCAAAGATGAACGCGGCAAGCATGGTGCGCACGTCAATAGACATGGTAAACGAGAAGATGATAAGCAGGGACAGGGCCATAACCAGGCTCAACGCGGAGCAGTTGGAGCAGCTGCTGCACGACATGCCCGACCAGTCTGAGATTCCAAAGTATGAAAAGCTGGCCACCGGGATTGCAGCGTCTCCGGGGGCCGCAAGCGGGGCGGCCATATTCGACGTCAAGAAGGCTGCCTCAATGGGCAAGGACGGCCACAGCGTCATACTGGTAAGGGAGGAGACAAAGCCCGAGGACGTCCCCGCGTTCTTCGAATCGCTGGGAATACTGACCAGTCGCGGCGGCAAGTCGTCGCACGCGGCGGTGGTAGCAAGGGGCATGGGCAAGCCGTGCATAGTCGGATGCGCCGACCTCAAGATCACGGAGACGGGGTGCACCACGTCCGGGGGCGTCCGGATATCGGAGGGCGACATAATTACGATCGACGGCAGCACCGGCAGCGTGTATGCCGGGAGCATACCCACCATAAAGCCCGAGATCACCCCAGAGTTCCGCAAGATCCTCGACTGGGCCGCCAAGGCAAAGAGGCTCGGCGTCAGGGCCAACGCCGACACGCCCGCGGCGGCCGCGCTCGCCCGCAAGTACGGGGCGCAGGGAATAGGTCTGTGCCGCACGGAGCGCATGTTCAACCAGAGCGACAGGCTCGTACTCTTTGTAAAGATGATAATGGCAGCAGACAAGGGGCAGCGTGAAAAGCTCCTCAAGAGGCTCGGCAGGCTTCAAAAGAGCGACTTTGTAAAGATACTGACTGCAATGGAGGGCTACCCGGTCACGATCAGGCTGCTTGATCCACCGCTCCACGAGTTTCTGCCAAACCCCGAGGCGCAGGCCGCAAAGGTCAAGAGCATGGAGGGCGGCAAGGGCAAGGCGTCAAAGTCCGATTTGGAGGAGGCAAGAATCGTCCTGGAGCGCGCAAGGGAGCTGGCTGAGATAAACCCGATGATGGGGCACCGCGGCGTGAGGGTCGGGGTCACATACCCGGAGATATACCGCATGCAGATACGGGCCGTCTTCGAGGCGCTCGCCGCGCTCGCCAAAAAGGGAACAAAGGCAAAGCCGCAGATAATGATACCGCAGATAAGCAGCGTCGAGGAACTGGACCACGTCAAGCAGATATACGACGAGGTAAGGCGAGAGGTCGAAGAGGCAAACGGCGGGCTCAGGCTGAACGTGAACTTTGGGACCATGATAGAGGTGGTCAGGGCCGCGCTGACGGCAGACCATCTTGCCCAGACGGCGGAGTTCTTTAGCTTTGGGACAAACGACCTCACGCAGGGCACGTTCAGCTTTAGCAGGGAGGATGTGGAGGGCAAATTCCTGCCCGAATACATGGACAAGGGGCTGCTAGAGCAGAACCCGTTCCAGTCAATCGACAGGAGCGGGGTGGGCCGTCTGATGAGGCAGGGAATACTCCTAGGACGCAAGGCCCGCAAGGACATGGAGATCGGCATATGCGGGGAGCACGGGGGCGACCCCGACTCTGTCGTGTTCTGCCACGACGAGTCCCTGAGCTACGTGAGCGCGTCCCCGCATCGCATACCGATCGCGATCGTGGCCGCCGCGCAGGCAGCCATCAAACAAAAGGCGCTCTCCAAGGGGAAAAAGAAATCCAAGGGGAAAAAGCAGTGACGGCGCTGCCGCGCCGGCTCCGCTCCACACTACACTACTCCGCTCCACACTACTCCACACATCATTCCACACATCATTCCACACCACCCCTTCCTCCAACCGCTCCCCCGCATTCTCACAAACAAAAAATAGAGACCACCCCTCCACCATTCCGTGCTACCAAGGATAGACACAATCAAGCAAATGAGGCTCAAGGCGGGAGCCACGCAGAAAAAGCTCGCGGACATGACGGGCGTGAGCACCTCGATGATAAACCAGATAGAGTCGGGGCGCACAAAACCCAGCTATGACACCGCGCGGAAGATATTCGACGCACTGGCCAAGCTGGAGGACTCGGCGGATCCCCACCGCGCGGGCGACTTTTGCAGCAAGGACATGATCATACTGAACCCCGACTGCACGCTGCACGAGGCGATAGAGAAGATGGACGAGCACTCCATAAGCCAGATCCCCATATTCGAGGGCGACTCGAGGGTGGTCGGGGTCATCACGGAGGACGGCATAGTGAAGCGCATCACCGACGCCGGCGAGCACAGCCTCAAGAGCACCAAGCTGGAGGAGGCCATGGAGCCCGCTCCCCCCATCGTGGACTACAACACGCCCGCGAGGGCCCTGGTTCCGCTCATACGCTACTCCAAGTGCATAATGGTCTCAAAAAAGTCCAAGATAATAGGAATAATCACGGCGTCTGACACGCTAAAGATGATGGAATGACTATTTCGGGTGCGAGCACAGCTCGGCAAGCACGCCGCACAGCGACTTTGGGTGCACGAACGTCACCATGGTGCCCTCCGAGCCGGGCCTGACGTCCCCCAGGAACCTGACCCCCGCGTCCTTCATGCGGCCCACCTCGCCCTCTATATCGGAGGTCTCAAGGGCGACGTGGTGCAGCCCCTGCCCGCGCGTATCGAGGAACTTTTTGATCGGGCTCGAGTCGCCCACCGGCTGCATCAGCTCTATGCGCCCGTTCTCCATGCGGATTATCCCCACGCGGACGCCCTCCGACTCCACGGTCTCAAACTCGACGGAGTCGGCCCCCAGCGCCTCCTTGTAGGTGCGCGCGGCCTCGTCCAGATCGTTTACTGCGATTGCCACGTGGTCTATCCTCATGTCCAGTCAGAACACCTCCTTTGGCTCGTACTGCCCGAACACTTCCCTAAATGCGTTGCTTATCTCCCCGGTGGTGGCCGACGCCCTTGCCGCGTCGATGATGTACGGCATCAGGTTCGCGCCGCGGTCCTCGGCCGCCTCGGACAGGGCCGACATGGACCTGGACCACCGGCCCGCGTCCCTGGACGCCCGGAGCTGCTTGAGATCCTTCTTCTGCTGGCGCTCCACCTTGAGCCCGACCCGGAGCAGATCCGGCTGCCTCTCGTCCGGATCCTCGTACCGGTTGACCCCGACCACGACGCGCTCGCCGTCGTCGGCCTCCTTTTTGAGCCTGTATGCATTCTGCCTTATCTCGGACTGGAAGAAGCCGCGCTCGATCGCCCGGACGGAGCCGCCCATCTTACGTATCCTTCTGAGGTACTTCCACACCGCATCCTCCATCTTGGAGCAGAGATCCTCCAGGTAGTACGAGCCGGCCATCGGATCCACCGTCTTTGTGACGCCCGACTCGTGGGCCACGATCTGCTGCGTGCGCAGTGCAATCTTGGCCGACTCCTGCGTCGGAAGCGCAAGCGCCTCGTCGCGCGAGTTCGTGTGGAGCGACTGGGTGCCACCCATGACGGCCGCCATGGTCTGGATCGCCACCCGGACTATGTTGTTGTCAGGCTGCTGCGCCGTCAGCGACTCGCCGCTTGTCTGGGTGTGAAACTTTAGCTGCAGCGACTTTGGGTTTCTCGCGTGGAACACCTCCCTGAGGATCTTGGCGTACACGGTGCGGGCCACCCTGAACTTTGCCACCTCCTCAAAGAACTCTATCGTGCAGCAGAAGAAGAACGACAGCCTCGGGGCAAAGTCGTCAATCTTCAGCCCGCGCTCAAGGCAGGTCTCGATGTATGCGATTGCGTTGGCAAGCGTAAAGGCGACCTCCTGCGTGGCGGTGCACCCCGCCTCCCTCATGTGATACCCGGATATCGATACCGGATACCACGAGGGCACCTCCCTGGCGCAGTACTCGATCATGTCCCCGATGAGCCGCATCGACGGGGCCGGCGGGTAGATGTACGTGTTCCTTGCAATGTACTCCTTGAGTATGTCGTTCTGCGTGGTGCCGCGCAGCTGCGCGGGCTCAAAGCCCTGGGATTCGCCCACCGCGATATAGTATGCAAGCAGGGTGGACGCGGTAGAGTTTATCGTCATGGACGTGCTGACCTTGCCGAGGGGTATGCCGTCAAACGCCCGGAGCATGTCCCGCACGGACGTGATCGAGACGCCGACTTTGCCGACCTCGCCCTCGGCCTGCGGGGAGTCGGAGTCGTATCCGATCTGGGTGGGAAGATCAAAGGCCATGCTGAGTCCGGTCTGCCCCTTCTCCAGCATGAACTTGAAGCGCTCGTTTGTCAGTTTGGCATCCCCGAACCCGGAATACTGCCGCATGGTCCACAGCCTGTCGCGGTACATTCCAGGGTGTATTCCGCGTGTGAAGGGGTACCGGCCCGAGTCCCCTGCCGCTGCGGTAATGCCGCTTTTCTTGCGCGAGTAGATGCGCTTGACCTCAAAGTTTGAGTCTGTAAAGGGGTTTGGGGCAGCCGCCTTCTTGTCGCCCCGTTTTGCCGTGGCTCCCGCTGCCATCACTTCGTCTGCATACGACGGGTTTAAAAATCTAAGATCGTCGGCTGGCGCGGGTGCTGCAGCACGGGACGGGCACCGGAAGGGAGGGGGGCGGGGAGTAAGCGGCCAAGCCGCACGCGGGCACGCGTTGCAGGCGGCCGTAAAAGCCGGAAATCCGACTAGGGGCGGCGGCGACTGCTGCTACTGCTGCTGCCAAGAAGCGATTCTGTAAGCCGGTCTGCGGCGTCAAGCGGGCTTGACTTGCCGGACGCGAGCCTCCCGATATACCTCTGCGCCGCCTTGTCAGAGTCTACCATCTCGTCCACCGCGGCGCGCACGTTTGACGTTATAATCTCCCGAAGCTCCGCGTCAAGCTTGGCGCGTCTCAGATCCCCCGTCTTTTGGGCCCTGGCCAGCGCGGCCATCTCCATCAGGGCCTTTGCGAACTTTGCAATCGTGGGACTGCGCTTTGTAGACGTCTTTAGCACCACGCGTCCGGGCACGAGTCTGGATCCCTTGCGGCCGCCGTGGGGGGCGGCGGCGGCGGTAGCAGCAGCATTGTCATTGCCGCTGCCGATCTCGGCCCTGTCAGCTATAAAGTCGCGCACCGCGTCGTACAGCCTGTCGGCCCCCTCCAAGTCGCACTTGTTCACCAGGTACATGTCCCCGATCTCAGTCAGCCCTGCCTTTATCGCCTGTATGCTGTCCCCCGTGTGCGGGTTGAACACGACCACCGTAACGTCCGCTATCGTGGATATCTCCACCTCGGTCTGTCCTGCCCCGACGCTCTCGATCATTATGGGATCAAACCCAGCGTACTCCAGCACGCGTATGCTGTTGCGCAGTGACGAGGAGACCGCCCCCGTCGCCCCCCTGGACGCGATGCTGCGGATGTACGTCCCCGAGTCGGCGGATTCCGCCATTCTGACGCGGTCTCCCAGGATGGCGCCGCCCGTGATGTGACTGGTGGGATCCACTGCAAGCACGGCCGGCTTGGCGCCCATGCGGTTCAGCGCGACCACGGTCTTGTTTATGAGGGAGCTCTTGCCGGCTCCCGCGGGCCCCGTTATGCCGATTATGACTGAGTCGCCCGTGTGCGGGAATATTTTTTTGATCAGCCTGCGCGCCCCGGCAGGGTCGTTCTCCACCAGCGAGATCGCCTTCGCGACTGCCTGGCGCCTTCCCTTTTTCAGGTCTGCCAGCATGCCGTCCATGCAGTACACGCCAAGACACGGAATAAAACTTGTAAGGACAGCGGGGGCGGGCGGGCGGGATCTCGCCGCGGCAGGCAGCCGCAGGGGCACCGGGGGCGCAGCCCCGACGCACGATACCAGTAAAACTAAAAAAACAACCAAAACAAGAGCAGGTATGATCGAAAAGGACGATCTCGGCAAGGTGATGAGCTTTGTCGCAAGCAGGTGGGCCGCGGAGTCGAGGGATCCCGACTCAAAGCTGATGTCCGACCTGCCAAACGACTTTTGGATGAACTCGGTGGGGGGAAAGACCGCCAACGGGGGGTTCTGGGTCACATCCCTCATGTACACGGAGAGCGAGGCCGACGCGGCTGCATTCAGGGAAGTACTGCTGAGGTGGCAGTCCCGCGGCAACAGCCGGAACGGCGCGGCGGCGGGAGGGGCGGGTGCAAGCTCGGGGCCGGACCTGATAAAGATAAGCAAGATGCGCAGCGGAAATAGCGGCGGAGGGGGCGGCGCAGAACCCCCCGGCCCGGAAAAAGAAGAGTAACCGAGCCCGCCTGCGTCGGCAACATTTTTGACGGGCCCCCGCCACGAACCACCATACATGGCGCAGGACGGATTCACCGCGAAGGAGAGGCGGGCGCTTGTGGGCCACTTCTCGAACACCGACGGCAACGTCTTTGCCATCACGACCCCCCGCCAGGTTGACCGCGGGGCCCTGATGTCAAGGTACAGCCGCACCGCGAAGGGGATGCGCCGCGTGTTCCTAGACGAGTTCCTCTCAGACGACACGCGCGGGGAGAGGTTCTACGAGAGGGTGCTCGCAGAGTACGGCGACGACTCGGTCGCGGAACTCGGCGAGGCCCAGATAGCGATAGAGGGCCTCTCAAACATAGCGGTAAAGACCATACAGGACAGGAGGATAGGGCTCTCATACCTGGAAAAGTCGTCCAGGTACGTCACCTGGAACAAGAGAGACGGCGACGGCAGGTACATGTTTTACCGCGAACCGGCCATAATGGCATCCAGACATGCAGACACGTACGAGGAGTCCTGCAACGCCTCCTTTGACGCGTACTCGGCCGCAGTCGACCCCATGCTGAAATACGTGAGGGAGAGGTACCCCATAGGGATGTACATGTTCAGGGACTCGAAGAGTGGCCAGGAAAAACCGTATGACAAGCTGAGGCTCGAGTCCGACGCCTCCGCTGCCAGGGGCATATACAACGGTTCCACGAGGGCAAAGGCGCTCGACATACTGAGGGGGCTGCTGCCGGCGGCCACCATGACAAACGTCGGCATCACGGGAAACGGGCGCGCATTCGAATACCTGCTGTCGATACTGGGATCGTCCGGCCTGGCCGAGGAGCGAGACATCGGGGCGGCGGTAAGAAAGGAGCTTGACGGCGTGATAGGCGCGTTCGTAAAGAGGTCAGACGGCAGGCACGGCCGGGAGCTGCGCGCGTACCTTGAGCGCGCCAGGCGCGCCGCAAAGAGGGGGGCGGCAGAGGCGCGGATGGAACCCGCGGCGCGGCCGGCGGGGTGGCTCACTACACTCGCAGAGTACGACACGGAGGAAAAGGCAATCAACAAGATAGTCGCGTCGGCCATCTACGAGCACGCCGCCGGCGCGGGCCACACGTACGGCGGCGCTCTGCGCCGCGCAAAGAGGATACCAATGGGGCAAAAGGAGCGCATCATAAACAGTATGGCCAGGCTCAGGTCAAACAGAAGGCACAGGCCACCCAGGGCGTTTGAGGCCGCGCAGTACACGTTTGACCTGTGCAACAACTTTGGCATGTTCAGGGACATGCACAGGCACCGCATGCTGACCATGCACAGGCAGCTGCTAACGGCAAGGCACGGGTACAGCATCCCAGAAGAGATGGACGCCATAGGCATGGGCGACGCATACAGGGGGGCGCTTGACGGCTCCAAGGACGCGTTTGAGAGGATAGCCAAGAGGCACCCGGAGCAGGCGCAGTATGTAGTCAGCTTTGCGTACAACTATCCCTATATGATCAGGATGAACCTCAGGGAGGCGTGCCACATGATAGAGCTCAGGACCATACCGCAGGGGCATGCCGACTATAGGAGGGTGGCGCAGCAGATGTACATGCAGATCAGGAGGGTGCATCCGAGGCTCTGCAGGATAATCAGGTTTGTGGACCTCAAGGAGTATGACCTTGAGAGGTTCGAGTCGGAGAAGAGGACGTCAGATAAGAGGCGCGCCGCAGACGGGAGAAGCGGCGGCGGGCGCAGGCCGCACCCCAAAACCAACAAATAGAATCACCGCACGGTAAGATTGCGCGCAATGGACGACAACCAAGCATCATCATCATCACCACCACCACCATCACCACCACCACCACCACCATCATCATCACCACCACCACCATCAAATAGGAAGCAAGAAGACAGCCACAGGAAGCCCCGTCGGGATCCAGGCGGCAGCAGCGCCCACGCAAGGACCCCGGACGAGTGGAAGAAGGTACTCGAGCCTGACAGGTACGAAGTGTGCATAAACCACGGGACGGAGCCGCCGTTTTCCGGCAGATACGACAGATACAGCCCCGATGGCAGGTACATGTGCGCCTGCTGCAGGGCAGAACTGTTCTCTTCCGACGCAAAGTTCGACTCGGGATCTGGCTGGCCTAGTTTTTGGAGGCCCGCGTCTGATGGCAACATAGAGTACGTGCAGGACACCTCCTACGGCATGACGCGCACAGAGGTCAACTGCGGCAGGTGCGGGGCCCACCTCGGGCACGTCTTTGATGACGGGCCCGCGCCCACAAACCTCAGGTACTGTATCAACTCGCTCTCGCTGATACACGAAAGCGACTGCAGGGGCGGATGACCGCTGCAGGGGCGGACTGCTACCAGTCTTGCCGCTGCAAAGGATCGGGACGGGCAAGCTGCGGTGAGCTGCTGAGGCCTGCAAAGACGGCGGCCTGAAAGGACAAAAGGCACGTGCGCAACCGTTCGGCCTCCTCCCCCGCTGTGCGCCCGCCGCCCGGTCAAGTCAGCGGCAGACGAGCACTGCCGGCGTCTCCAAAGAGGGCTGCTGAACCCACGCATAGGAGCCGTCAGGGGAGGACCTGACCGTAAACGTGGTAAATGACAGGGGGGATTCCAGGTCCCCGGCCTCATTAAGTTGAAAGTCGCCCGTTATCCCGGTTCCCAGGTCGTGGTGACTGTCACGAAGCTGGTGCAGCGGATCCTGAATGTGCCCGTTGGCAACATCGGCAAAGATGTCCTTTACCGCCGCGTCCGTTGCAAAGGAGGTGATCACGGCGTCGCCGAGAATGTGTACGGCGTCATATGAAGTATGCAGGTACGGGCTGGGTGCTATGTCCGGATCCAGCCGCCTGAGCTGCTCGGTCAGGTGGTCCGTCTCGCCCGTCCCCGGGACGTGATATATCGAGCTAGTCAGGCCCACCGACTCAGCAAAGGCCGCCACGTCGGAGGCCAAAATGATGGAGGTGGAGGTCGTAATGCCGCCCGTGCCGTACCATGTTACCGTCCCGGCGTCGTCAAGGCCGGCGTCGGCCAGAATGGCCCTCACCAGATCTATAAAGTCCGCGTGAAACCCAACAAACAGGACGGCGATTCCGTCGGGACCCGCGCCCGGCGTTGCGTCCAAGGCGCCCTCCAGCTGCCGCGCGAGGCCGGCAAAGTCCACCGTGCCTATGTCGGCGCTGTACGTGACGGTGCCCGACACGGTTCCGGTGTAACTGTCGCGAAACGCAGACACCATGTCGCGCCCCCACACGTCATCGCGCTGCACTATAACGACGTGCGTCTTGCCGTCGTCCGCAAGCGTCTGGGCTATGAACGGGGCCTGCTTTCTGTCGTCCGGAACGAGGCGGAAGAGGCTGTCACCGGGTATCGCCAGCTCGGGCGCGGTGGAGGACGGCGAGACCATGACAAGATCGTTGCTGTCGGCGTAGGGCAGCAGGGCCTTGGCGGCCGCGCTGGTGGTAGGCCCCACAAAGTAGTCGATCTGCTTGTTGACGTGCGCATCGGTTATCGCCGCCACGGGGTCGTCGTCTATCACGACCGGGGTCACAGTTACCTTGTAACCGCTGCCAAGCTCCAGCTGCTCCAGGTTGAAGTCGTTGGCGCCTATCTCCATGGCCTTTTGGCGGTTGACGTCGTTAAACGAGTCGGGATCAAGTAGGAGCAACATGCCTATCGTGATCTCGGCCTGGAGGAATCGATCCCACATGAACGTGCCGTCGTCCTCCTGCACGACCCGGTACGCCGTAAACGCGCTGGGCTCCCTGAGGTCCCCGGTAGCGTCCAGCCGGTAGTCGCCCAGGGCCCCCACGTGCCTGTCGGCGACGTCGATAAAGCTGGCCGCTACACGCACGGGATCGTCGGCCCCGACGTGTTTGATGGCCTCCCCGATGATGCGAGCCGCGTCATAAGAGGTATAGACGTACTGGTTGATCTCTCCGCGCACCCTGGAGGCGAGCCTGTCCTTGACGGACTTTGTAAGGTCCGACTCGGAGATGAAGAATATGGTTGCCGTCAGGTCCACCCTGTTGGCAAGCGGGCCCGCCACCTCATGCTCCACGATCAAGGGCTTGTTTGCCACCCCGTCGGCGCCGTACCACCTCACGTCAATCACGCTGTCCAGCGCCGGATCCTCGGACACCGCCTCAAACATGCGGATCAGATCACGCTCAAATCCCAGGTATAGCACGGCCGTGTTTATGTCCCGCGCCGTAAACGCATCCAGCGCGGCCTTTAGGTCCGCGGCCACCTGCGCGTGATCCTCCGCGGTATGGTCAAAGGGTATGCTGACAAACGTCACCTCGCCGTAATTTGCAGGAATGCCCTCGGCCAGTCCGCGTCCCCAGGCGTCGTCCCGGTATACCGTAACAATGTGCGTCTTCTCGTCTCCCCTTAGGATCTCGGCAACAAACGGGGCCTGCTTGGCGTCGGAGGGCGCGAGTCTAAACGTGGTGTCGCCCGCTATTGCAAGGCGCGCCGCCGTGGACGACGGCGACACTATAAGGATGTCGTTGTCGTCTGCGTATTCGCGGACCAGCTCTACATTGCCGCTTCCCGTCGGCCCCACGTAGTATCTTGGCCCGTTGCCGTTGTCGTACGCCTGCTGCAGCGCGGCCAGCGGATCGTCTCCCAGGGAGTAGCTCGTGATGCTCAGCCTGTAGTCGGCGTTGGCCGCGTTAAAATCATCGACGGCGAGCTTCATGGCCTCGAACCGGTCGGCGTTGCTCGGCGCCTGTGTGAGGAGGGCACCTATCTCCACGGTAGTGGTCTGGGCATGCGCGTCATCCGTAGGAGTCACGAGCAGCAGAGGGATCGCAACGAGTGCCAAGAGTCCGATAACGGGCGCGCTCCGCATGTATGCCCGCGTATGTGAAAATTTTATAAAACTATTGGCAAGGGTTCCGCCTCCCGACCCGACCCGCGCACGCCCGGGGTCCCTGCGGGCGGCGACATGGCGCGCCCATGGGAGCAGCGAGGGCAGGGTTGGCAGGAGCGGGGAGGGGAGCCAACTCGGTCACATATGGAGCGGCGCCAAGGATCAAAATCATAAAATAACTCGCAGGAGCCGTGTGGATCGGATTGTACAGGACATGCGCGGTGGCCCGTAATGCGTGCTCGGACTGCAGTGGTTTGCGCCGCGCCGGGGACAGGTGACACGGCACGAGGATAATACTTTGCGGGTTTGGCGTGGTGGGGCAGAGCCTTGCAAGACTGTTCGAGTCAAGGGCCGACGACCTGTACATCGGGTACGGGCTAAAGCCGCGCATAGTGGCGGTGTCCGACAAAGGCGGCATGGCGTGCGACACGACGGGCCTGGACTGCGCGAGGCTCGTCAGAGCAAAGGAGCAGAAGGGGACGGTCGCGGCGTACGGCGGCGGTTCCAGCGGCAGGGACGGCGGGGCCCCGGGCAGCAACAGCAGCAACAGCAGCAACAGCAGCCCTACCGTCGCAGAGATGGCCGAGGCCGTATCCGGCGCGGACGTGCTTGTGGAGACCACCCCTAGCAATTACAAGGACGCCGAACCCGGCATGTCCAACATTACGGACGCAATGAAGAGGCGCATGCACGTGGTCTCGGTCAACAAGGGCCCCCTCGCGCTCGCGTTTCCGTCCCTAAACGAGCTCGCAGCGTACAACCGCGTAATGTTCAGGTTCAGCGGGACGGTGGGGGGCGGGACCCCGATACTCGACTATGCAAAGAACAGCCTGAGCGGGGAGCGCATAACCTCATTTAGCGGCATACTCAACGGCACCACGAACTACATACTTTCTGCAATGGCAGAAGGCATGTCGCCAAAGGCCGCGCTGCAGGACGCGCGCAGCAAAGGGTACGTGGAGGCCGACGAGTCGCTTGATCTGGACGGCCTGGACGCGGCCGCAAAGCTGGTCATACTTGCAAACTGGGTCATGGGCATGAAGGTTACCATGCCGGACGTGAGCTGCACCGGAATCCGCGGCGTCACGTCGGCAGACATCAAGAGGGCCGCAAAGAAGAACAGGGTCGTAAAGATGACGGCCGCCTGCGGCAACGACGCGCTGACGGTGGCGCCCGTTGCCATACCAAGGGACGATCCACTCTGCGTAAACGGCACGCTGAACGCGATATCGTTCACGTCGGAGCACTCGGGGACCCAGACCATAATAGGGCGCGGCGCCGGCGGGACGGAGACGGCAAGCGCCATACTCCGGGACCTGCTGTACATAAGGCAGGGCATCACCTCGGGGGCGTACGGTTGAAAAGATCGAACCTCGTATCAAAAAGCGAGACGGCGGCGATACTGGGCAGGATATCGGCCGAGTGGAAGGGCGCGTTTGCACCCGTACCCAAGATAAAGAACCTCAGGGTGCACGCACTTGAAGACGGCTCCCAGATAGTCACGGGCCCCGGCACCAGGATCGCAAGGACCAGGGACGGCCGCTACCTGCCACTCCTCACGGAGACCGGGCTGCTTGAGAGGTTCCCGCACGTTGTAGTCGACATGGGGGCCGTGCGGTTCGTATGCAAGGGGGCCAACCTGATGAGGCCCGGAATCACCAAGTTCGGGGAGTTTGAGAAAGGCGACATTGTCTGCATACGCGACGAGTCGCAGGGCAAGTATCTGGCAGTCGGGGTGGCAACAGCGTCAAGCAGTGACGCCGAGGCTGCCGAAAAGGGAGAGGTGTTAAAGAACCTCCACTACGTATCAGACGCGGTGTGGGAGGCCGCAAAGGAGATACGCGAGCAGTGACGCCGGGCCCCCATGGGGAGCAAGACGTGTTTTACCAAACCTGCAGCGATGGTCCGCGCCAGCGCCCCCTCCGTCGTCTCATAATTGCCCTGCACCTGATCCCGGGCCGCCTTTTGCGCCCAAGGGGGCGCTATACAGTCGCGGTGCCACTGCCGGCGGCGGCGGTAGCGGTAGCGGTGGCAAGATTAACGCCCTCGGAGAGCGTCTCTATCTTTTCACCCGTTATTACCATGATGTCCGTGCCGTCGCCGCTCGCAGCATCGCGCATGGACGCAGAGGCGACGGCCTTTTTGGCAAGCGACACGGCCTCGTCCCTTGACATGTTGGGCTTGAACTGCGGGTCGAGCACGCCGAGCGCCATCTCGGCCCCCGTTCCGACGGCCGCATAGTCATCGGGCAGTACCGAGCCCAGCGGATCAAGCGTGTACAGCACGGGCTTGCCGACCACGCCGCCTACGATGACCTGCGTGAGCAGTGGGAAATACCTACGCTCGTACATCATGTTTGACATCATCTTGGCAATCGTATTGGTCGGGATGTCCCGCTTGAGTTCCATCTTGCGAATTTTTGCAAGGGCGGAAATCTGCAGGGACAGGATCTGCATGTCGGCCACAAGGCCGGCGCACGCGGCCCCGACCCGGGGCGTGATCTCAAAGGTCTTCTTGGTGGACTTGCTTACGAGAAAGTTACCAAATGCAACCCTGCGCTCGCTTGCAAGCACCACGCCGCCCTCAAACGTCACGCCAACGGCAGTCGCACCGGGCATGTACATTGACATGTATTCTGCACTTTGGGTTCATAATTAAAGGGTTTACTAGGATCACTTGCGCGGGGCCCCATCAAGACATTCAGGACCTCTCGTCAATCAGGTTTTTATAGCTAGCAGGCACGTCACACACCATGGGAACAGCTGAGATCAAGGACGGAATACTCAATGACGCCGTGTTCATGGGCGTAAGGGCGTCCGTGGGAGTGATATTCATACTGCACGGGATGGGCAAGTTCAACCCGGGGTTTGCAAACGCGCTGCCAAACATGGGACTTCCGCCGGAGCTGCAGATCCCGATAGCGCTGGCAGAGGTAGTGCCAGGCATACTGCTCATAATAGGCGTGCTCAGCAGGTTCTCCGGGGCGCTGCTGGCGATTGTAATGATGGGCGCCATATTCCACGTAAAGGGGGCCCAGAGCATGACGGGCGACAGAGGGGTCGAGTTTGACGTCATACTGCTTGCCGCATCGCTGCTCATAATGGTTGCAGGCCCCGGAAGGATTGCAATAGCCCAGGCCGCAAGGCGCATTCCGAGGATACTGCACTAGACGCGGGCCGCCCGTATAGCGGCAGCCTTTTACCTACACGCGTCTGTCAGCCCTGCCTGCCGAACATGTCCATTATCCGGCACATGCAGGCGGCGGTCTTTTTGAGCAGATCTATGCGCGCAAACTCGTTTGGCGAGTGGATTTTAGAGAACACGTACGTGCCGCCCACCGAGACGCACGGGGCCCCCAGCGCCTTCTGGAAGGCGTGCATGGGCCCCGTGGCGGGGTTCGATATGCACACCACGGGCTCGGAGCCAAACGATGCCGACGCGGCGTCGCGCACGTGCCGTACAAGCTGCTCCGACGGGTCCGTCCGCGCGGCCGCCTCGTGGTGAAGAATCCTGGCCTGCACGTCTGCAAAGCCGTTTGCCTCCAGATGCCTTGTTATGAGGCCAAACTGCCTTGAGGGCACCATGTCCGGCACCAGCCTAAAGTCAAGCTTCGCAACAGCAACTGCGGGCAGCACGGTCTTGGCGCCGCGACCCGAATAGCCTGAGGATATGCCCGCAATGTTGCAGGTGGCCGCGCCCGCAAGCGCCTTTTTGGCCCCGAGCCCCCGCAGTCCCCCAACAAAGCCGTCCACGCCGTACTCCTTCCTGAAGGACACCTCGTCGAACTCCTCGGCCTCAAGCAGCCGGACGTCGCGGGCAGTGAGCCTCCGGACGTCGTCGTACCAGCCCGATATGGTGATGCGGCCGTCGGCCCTGCGCATGGTGTTTAGCGCCTCGACTATGCGCCACGCGGGGTTCTTTATCAGGACCGCCAAACTGGAGTGCGCGTCCCTGGAAGGCCCCCTGGCCGTCAGCTCGACGTACAAGAGCCCCTTCATGCCCAGCCCGACTATGGGGCGGCCGCGCGGGTCCACGTATCCAAACTCCCATATGACGCCGTCGCACGCAAACTTCCTGCGGTACCGTGACAGGTACCGCGGGAGGTGCCCGCTGCCAATCTCCTCCTCCCCCTCTATGACGAACTTTATGTTGCACGGCACGTCCCCGGTCTCCCGGATGTACGAGCCCACCGCCCGGATTCTCGCGGCGATCTCGCCCTTGTCGTCTATCGCGCCGCGCCCGTACACACGGTTTCCGCGCCGGACGGCGTCAAACGGGCCGTACCGCCACAGCTCGACAGGCTCCTCGGGCTGCACGTCATAGTGGTTGTAGAACAAGAGGGTCTTGCCGGGGTTCGACTCCGAGCGCCTCTCGGCATACACCACCGGCGGCGGCGACGGCGACGACGACGGCGATAGCCCGGCGCGGGTCCCGGACGCGCGCCCTCCGCCCGGCTTCAGGTACAGCACCTCGGAGTCAAGTCCCGCGTCCTCAAGCATCGAGCCCAGCAGGAGGGCGCACTCCTCGAGTCCCTCGCCCCTCGCAGAGACGCTCGGCTGCCTGATCATCTTTTGAAGGTCCAAGACCATCCTCTCGGTGTCAGCGGCAACCCCGGACAGGGCGGCCTCAAGTCCGGAACCCTTGGCGCGGCCGTTGCTGCCGTCGGCGGCATCCGCGGTTGTGGCGCCGGCACGGCCGCTGCCGCGTGCAGCGCGCCGTCTTTGCGAGCCGTGCACCTTGCGCGCCATCAGGCGCCATCCCCGCCGCCGGCATCCCCGGACTCCGCGCGCCCGCGCGCGTCAATCCGGTCATACTCAAAGACGGCCGCGGGAATCGCCTCGACCAGGTCGCTTGCCAGCAGGTGGTGGCCCCGCCCGGACGCGGCAATCTCGCCTGCGCGCCCGTTGGTGTATGCGGCGGCTACCGCGGCCTGCATCGGGTTCCTGCACGTGGCAAGCGCCCCGGCGGCCACGCCTGCCAGGACGTCGCCCGTTCCGCCCACCGTCATTCCGGGCACGCCCGTGCTGCACAGGCAGGTGCCGGTACCGTCGGATATGACGTCCGTGCGCCCCTTTAGGAGTACCGTGACGCGGTGATCAGAGGCGTGCTCAGATACGACGCGTATTCTCGAATCCATGTCAGACGCCGGGGGCACCGCTACGCCAAAGAGGTGCTCAAACTCGCCGGGATGCGGCGTGACGATACAGTTGGAACCGGGCAGCAGGGGCAGCACGTCCGGTACGAGCGCCGACGCGTCAAGGACCAGACGCACGTCCATCTCGATCAGCGACTTTACAAGTTTCAGCAGCGCCCCGCGCTCGGCCACGGCGAGCCCCATTCCAATCGCGGCGGAATCGAGCCCCACGGGCAGCATCCCGAGAAGCTTCGTGGCAGAGCCTCGGGTCAGCTTGGCATCGGCCATCGGCACCACAATCAGGTCGGGTGACGCCGCCCTGGTGGCTGACACGTTATGCTTTGGCACCGCCGTGTACACCAGGTCGGAGCCGAACCTCAGGGCCGCGAGGGATGACAGTATCGGGGCCCCGTGGTACAGGTAGCTGCCGCCCACCACGAGGGTCTTGCCGTTCTGCCCCTTGCGCGAGTTCTCGTCCCGGGCAGGGAAGAGCGCAGAGGCGTCGGTTCCGGACGTGACGACCGGCACGCCGTACATCGTTTCCCCGATGCGTGAGAGATCAAAGCCTGTTGGCAACACGCATGGGCGCATCGCGGGGAAATAAATTTCTGTTCAATCTCGCGGCGCGGGCGCGCTGCCAGAAGGGGCCAGTCGTGCAACCGTGCAGGATGAACGGTCCGGGGGGAGGGGCGCCATCACGCTGCCTTGGGTTTTTTCGCAGGCGCGGCCTTTCTTGAGGCCGGGGAGCCCTTTGGTGACGCTGTGCGCCCACCCTTTCTGGATCTTGGCGGATCGGGTTTTTTCGTGGCGCGGCGCGCCTTGGCAGAGGGCTTTGCGCGGGCAGTGTCGGTGGCGCCGGCGGTGGCAGAAGGGTTGTCGCCGTCGCCCCCGCGGCCGTCACTGCCGTCGTCGTCGTTGCCGCGATCGGCGGCGATGGCGCCATGCGCGTCCGCGTCCCTCTCAAAATAGGCCTTGCGCGCAAAGCACAGGTACGTGGTGTGCCCTATGCCCTGGAAGGAGTGACGCGTCTTGCCCTGCCGGGCCTCTATATTGCGCAGTATGAGTTCGGTGGACTCGATGTCGGTAAACTCGTTCTCGACAAGCGACGCGGAGAGCTTCTCAAGCTGGTTCATGGTGGGGCATACTGCAAACACGCAGCCGCTGCCCCGCAGCATGCGCCTGACCTGGGGCAGCACCCCCCACGGATCACCCACGTCTATCAGCGCCACGTCGGCGCCGGATACGGGCAGTTCGGTGGCAGGGGCGCCGCCGTCACTGCCTGCATCATCCGTCACGTCCAGCTCCTTTATGTCCAGGTTCTGAAGCGTCACGTACTTTGAGACGCCCGCGCGGTCGATGTTCTTTTGCGCGATCGCCATGAACTTGGAGTCCACGTCAAAGGAGTAGACGTGCCCCCGCGGCCGCACCACGTTGGCCACAAACGACGTGAGCGAGCCGCTGCCCGTCCCCACCTCGAGTACCTTCTGCCCGCTGCCAATCCCCGCGCGCGCCACTATGTATCCCAGCTCCTTGGGGTACACGATCTGCGTTCCGTGCTGCAGCTTCATGGTATAGTCGTACAGCGTGGGCCGCAGCAGGTAGACGTACTTGGACTTGTTTGTGGTCAGCCTGGAGCCGTACTCCTTCCCTATTGCGTCAGAGTGCCTCAGCACCCCAATGTGGGTATGGAGCACATCCGCGCGAGCTATGCGCACGAGCCATTTCTTTGAGCGGTTGTAGTAGAACAGGACGTGCGAGTTCTGCTTTATCTTGTCGGCCACACATGCGCGGCCGGCGGTTTGGATAATAATCTACTGTTTGCGCGTGAGGATGCACAAAGCCGGGGGTAGTTCTGGCGCGAAGCAGGCAGAAGGAGGAGAAGCGGAGGCGACGTATGGCGTCCGGGCACGAGCACGCCGGGGGAAGGTCCCTTGCGCACGCGGTCACTGCAAAATGAACATGGTCCACTGGTACCCGCCAGGAGCCGGGACGGCCTCTAGTATAATGTCGGTTCCCCCGAGCCCCGATATCGTGGACTTTAGCGGCCTTCCGTCCGCGCTGTCCCCCAGCAGGGATTCGGCCTTGGCCATCCACGCCGACACCGACTCGAATCCGCCGGGCTCTTGCTCGCGCCAGCAGTCGCACACGAGCCCCGCTATCACACCCTCAAATATCGCGTCTGCGTGCCCGCGGCCCGTGCTGATGGGCGGGACGGGGTCAAGCGCTATGACCGCCACCACCGGGGAGCTTGTGTCGCCGCCCAGGTTGACGTTCCCGACGGTGATGCCGTTTGCGTCCACAATGCCGCTCGTGGTGCAGTACGAGGTGGACGTCAGCCCGCCGTCGGCCTCGGCGTCATAGTACGCGCAGTACTGGGGTATGGTATGATCCGTGATCGGCGCAGGCTGAGACAGCGAGAGTCCGCGCGCCTCCAGCTCCGCAGAGACGCGCTCAACGTCATAGTACGTGAAGACCTCGCCAAGGTCTACTTGCTCCTGTTGTTGCGGCGGGGACGTCGGGGTCAGCAAATCTGACGGGGACGGGGCCGGCTCTTGCGGGGACGCCGGCAACTCCGCTGTCGGGCCGCCGGATGCCAGCAGCCCCGCAAAGGACACCGCGGCCGCGGCGCCGAGCAGGATGGGCAGCATCAGTATCCTTCGCATTATACCATAACTGCACGCGTGCAGAAATAAGGATTTGCCGCAGGCCGGGTCCGCCGGCTCGCCTCAGATCGAGATGATGGAGAGCCTCGAGTCCTTTGAGATGCCGTGCATCTCCACAAAGCCGGCCGTGACCTCCAAGATGTACGTCGCCATGCCTCCGGGCACGATGCTCTGGCAGGTGGTGATCTCGAGCGCCGTCTTGCACGGCTGCACGCCCTGCTCTATGTGCACCACCGCGCCATCCTCGTCAAACCATATCATGTCAAGCGGAAACTGCATGTTGAGCATCCACAGCGAGTACGCCCCGGGCTCTTGGAACACGAATATCATCCCCTGGTCGTAGGGCAGCTGCTCCTGGAACATCAGTCCCCTGACGCGGCGCGGCTCGGTGTCCGCTATCTGGACCTCCAGGGCCACGTCGTCCACCATTATCATGCCGCGCGGAAACTCGACGGTCTCAAGCTTGCTATCCTGGGGTATCGAATAGATCCCGGCCACACCCACGATCACGGCCGCAATCGATATGGGTACGAGTATCTGCGCGCGCGTCGCCATGATCGGCGTGCCGCGTGTCGTCTTAAAATTGTACTTGCGGCGTCGAGTCCGAGATCCGGCTGCATGGGACGGTCCGCACGCGCGCTACAGGTCCCGCATCGTGGAGATGGTGTTTTTTGTCACGTGCCCGATCTCGTGTATGGTCGAGCTGTTGTACCTCTTCTCGAGGTAACGTCCTGCCAGGATCATGGGGGCCCCCACGGCGCACGTGACGCCGGTCGGCTCCGGAATCCAGAGCATGATAAAGCCGATCTTTTGGATCTTTTTTCCGGGGGCGGGCGCGTTCCTCAGGTACTTTAGGGAGCCGTCGGATATGGCGTTGTGCCCCACCCTTGCGACGTCCTTGTACAGATCGGAGCGGGCCGAGGCAGAGTGCGATATGCGCCTGAGGCGTTCCATGCGCCTGCGCACAGGGTCGTCCGGATGCATGATCGAACATGACAGAATAACTAGATAAGGACTCACCATCCGCGGACGGCGGCAGGCAGGCAGCCTCCACCGCGAGCACGTGGGCGCGGCGAGGGCATGCATGGAGTCCGTACGCGACGCGCGTGCAAGCGCGCCCACGCCTGCACGACACAGGCAGGGACGGCATTGAAAACACCCAATTATACCCGACTGCCCGTCACAAGGGTATGGCAAGGGACAGCAGACGCCTAGAGTCCATAAAGGCGGCCCACAAGTCCGAGCGCCTCCGCTCCAGCTCCCGCATGGAGGACTACCTAGAGGTCATTGCAGAACTGGTGGAGCTCAAGGGATACGCCACCACGCTTGACGTCTCGAGGTACATGGATGTCAGCGCGCCCAGCGTCACGCAGATGCTCAAGAGGCTCGACGAGCTGGGGCACATAGAGCACGAGAAATACCGCGGAATAAACCTGACGCCCAGCGGGGCCCGCATAGCAGAGGGCATAAGGCAAAAGCACGATACGCTCATCGAGTTCTTCGGGATGCTCGGGATCAGGCACGACGCGGCAAGCCAGGACGCCGAGGGCATAGAGCACCACCTCAACCCGGAGACCACCAGACAGCTGCGAAAGTTCGTCACGTACCTGAAGGCAAACCCGGGCGTAATATCCGGATTCGGGGGGACGTCCCGGAAAGAGGACGGCAAGCCAGCAGGCAAGACGGACTCGGATGCCGCGCGCTAGATACAGTAGCAACAATAGTAGTAGCCTGTCAGTCGGCCAGCCTTACCACAATATCGCGTTCTGGCAGGTCGGCGTCAAGTATGGCGCGGCCCCCCGGCGCGCGCGTCGAGATCTTTACGACGCCCTTTTTGTTCGTCCACCCGGTCGCAATCTGCCTGCCGTCACGGCCCACAATCTCGACGTTTCTGGAGGGGTGCTTTCGGCCCACGTCTATGAGGATCAGATTGCGGTTGCTTGAGAATGAGAACTTTAGCTCGGCAGCGGCGGCGTCAGAACCGCGCCTGCGGCGCCTCCCAGAAGAGCGCGACGGGCGGCGTTCGCGGCCGGATCGGTAGTTGTCGTAGTCGGCGGCGCTGCCGCAATCATCATCATCATCATCACTACCATCGTCGCCGCTGCTGCTGCTGCGGCTGTTGTTACTGTTGCCGTTGTCATCAAAATCGACGCCTCCGTTGTAGCTGCCCCCGTCAATGCCGTTGAGATCCTCATACTCGGCGTCCGACGCGCCATAACGGCCTCCCGCATCGCCGTCCTCGAGCGGTGCATCCAGGCCTGCCGCCTCCCGGCTTTCTTGCATCTCCTCCCGGGTCCGGACGTCAAGGTGGACGCCGAGGTGGTCCTGGAGCTGTTCTATCTTGGAGCCGCCCTTGCCTATTATGCGAGCCTTGTGCTTTTTTGAAACAATGATCTTGGCCCTGTCCTCGGACGTGAACTCCACCTCTGCGCGCCTGTCGTACTTTCTTACCACCTCGAGCACCTTCTCAGAAGCCAGCCTGTAGATCCCCCCGCGGCTCTTCCCGTCGGCCTTGTCCGGCGATATCGGCACTATCACGTTCTCCTCGCCAAACGTGTACACCTCGTATGCCGCGCGGTTGCGCTCAAGGTCCCTCACCACTATCACGGGCCTCGCAAGGTCCGACTCGGTCATGCCCGACGGCACCTTTACCTCCAGCCGGAGGTCGTACACGGTGTCTATCCTGCCGGCCCTGACGAAGATCACCGTGTCAAGCACGTTTGGAATCATGCCAAGCTCTATCTTGCCGATGAACCGCTGTATGGCGTCGATGGGCGAGTTTGCGTGCACCACGCCGACCATTCCGACCCCGGTCATCCTCAGATCCGCAAACGTCTCAAAGTCCTCCCTGCGGCGCACCTCGTCAAATATGGTATAGTCGGGCCGCACAAGCAGCAGTATGTCAGCCGTGTTCTCAAAGCTGCCCTCAAGCTTGCTGTACTGCGTGACGCCCGAGTCCACCTGCAGGTCCCTTGGCGACTCGAACGTCTTTACGATCTGGCCCTGCTGGTGGTAAAAGTTCCCCAGGCTGGAGGCAAGTGTGCTCTTTCCGGAGCCAGGCGGCCCCGCAATCACGATGCCCTCGGCCATCCCGCCGAGCCTCTTTGTGAGGGCTTCTGACACGTCGTAGTCGGACAGGGACATCTTCGTCGTCGGATGCACGATCGTAACCTCAAGGGATTCAGAGAAGGGGGGGCGCGTCATTGCAATGCGATAGTCCCCGTGCTGTACCACGGTGGCCCCCTCCATGGAGATCTCAACCGTGCTCTGTTCCGTGGCGTGTACGGCGTCAATGATCTGCGAGGACAGCGTCTCAAGGTATTGCCGGTCAAGCGGGTCAGACGGAATCTCCACCAGCTTGAACTCGCCGGGCCTGCCCCTCTTTGCAAGGGGCGGCTGTCTCTCCTTTAGGTGGACGGACATCGTATCAGAATCAAAGAACCGCAGAAACTCCAGATCCTCCTCGGAGGGCCCGCGGGCGGCGTCGTCCCTCAGAAAGACGGCCGGGATACCCTGGGACTTGGCGGCCAGGTGCTGCACCTTGTCAGACGTGTAGAGTGTGGCGCCCTCGTCCCTTGCCACGTCGGTTATTATCGCGTCTATACGCCCTGACCCGGCGAGGTCTATATCGGCAGACGAGACGTGCTGGCCCCTGTGGGACACCTCAAGTCCGAACTGTCCGGCCGTCTCGCGGAGGTGGTCAAGTCTCTGTAGTCCCACGAACCCCTGTCCGCGCCCGGACGAGGCCTGGGACTGCAGCTCGTCGACCACTGCCTGCGGAATTATCACCTCAACGGAGCGTATCGAGCCGGATTCAATCTGGGATGCAAGCTGTCCGCTTATCACGACGCTTGTGTCTGCCACAACCTTGTCCAATCAAGGGGACGGCCCCGGCTCGTGATAAAACCCTTTGTATGCAGACACGTGACGCGGCACGGCCCGGGCGCCGGAAAAAGAGAGGCGCATGTGACAAGGTGGTGGTGTTTTTTTTTTTGGTGGTGGTGGTGGTGACGGTGGCGGCGGGAATGATGACGATGTTGCTGTTGTTTGGTGGTGGCGGGGACAGCGGAAGAGGGGGCGAGGCCATGCGGCATCAAGACTCAAGAAATACGCGCCAAACGGGCCGGAAAATCCAACATCGCGCCGCATATTCACGACTCTTGACTGCACGGCATGGGAAGGCTGCGGCGCGCGCAGAACACAAAGTTCTACGAGGACTGCGCAGAGTATTTCAAGGCGCTCCGGTCAAAGGGCTCCACGGACTTTGAATTCGAGGACGAGTACTATTTCACAATGCCCGGAATTTCCGGCAAGGCCGAAAATTGACAACTGCGCGTCCATGAACCGGGCGCGGGGGCGGCAAACGGGCCGGCAGGAACCACAAGCCAACAGTAAGAGTTTAGGAGAGGGGCGCGTCACGCAGAGACATGGACGGGCATCTGGAGGACCTGGCCTGCGGGGCAGTCAGGTATGCGTCAGGCCTGCCGGGGGTCGCATACTGCGACGCCAGGGCAGAGACGCGCATCGGCACGCGTGTACTCGTGGAGAACGGCAGGATCGATCATGTCAGGGACGTGTCGGATTCAGGGCTCGGCGTCAGGATTCTTGACGGCGGACGCGTCTGGAGGTTCGTGTCAGTATCCAGTCCGGAATCGGCAGACGAGGTGAAAGGCGCCATAGACTGCGCCGGCACGGGGGCGCGAAAGGTGGAGGAGGACGGGCCGCATGCCGGAAGGGCGGCTCCATGCGCCAGCATCGCACTGCGCGACGTCAGGCCCCGCACCGCAAGGATCACCCGCCGCGTTGCAAAGAATCCCGACCCCGACTCGATCATGTCGCTGGGACTTGAGTGCAGCAAGTCCATCTCAGGCATGCCGCACATAACAAACTCCGTTGCGGCCCCGCAGTTTGAAAAGGTCTCAAAATACTTTACAAGCAGCGAGGGCGCCGACATACTTGAGGAGTATACTGACACCACAATCTCAATGACCGCGACTGCGACTGCGGACAATGCAAGGAGCGGGGGCCGTATTACGCGCACAGTCGACTCGACTGTCGGCGGCAGGGGGGGACTGGAGGTGGTAGACGGCAAGTCACACTCAAGGGGCCTGTACGTGGCGTCAAGGGCCTCTGAGCTTGCAGCGGCCGGCACGGCAAGGCGTGTGGCCGACGCGGATGTCGTAATGAACCCGAACTTTGTGGCCCTGCTTGTGCACGAAATCCTGGGCCACCCCTCAGAGGCCGACCGCGTGATGGGAAGGGAGATGGCGTGGGCCGGGGGGGCGTGGTGGGGCGGCATGATAGGCGGCAAGATAGCATCAGAGCCGCTGAGCGTGTTTGACGATCCAACCGCGCCCGGCAGCCTCGGGTGGTACGACTATGACGACGAGGGGGTCAAGTCCTCAAAGACGCAGCTGGTCAAGCACGGCGTCCTGCAGGGCCACATGCAGAGCAGGGAGACTGCCGCCGCGTGGGGCGCCGAGCCCACGGGCAACATGAGGGCCGCCGGCTACGGGTTCATGCCGCTGATACGCATGGCCTGCACGTGCATAGAACCGGGCGACCACGCCGTCGACGAGATGATCCGGGACATCAGGGACGGATATGCAATATATGACATGAAGATACCGTCAATAGACATGAACAGGTACAACTGGAGCATCTCGTGCCAGTACGCGCGTAAGATCACAGACGGCGAGCTGGCAGAGACGGTAAGGGACGTCGTAGTGTCCGGGACGGCTCCGGGCCTCTTCGGATCGGTGTCGGCGTGCGGCAAGGACTTTGAGGTAACGCCCATAACAAACTGCGGCAAGGGGGATCCGATGCAGTCCCTTGCGATGGGAAACGGCGGCCCCTCCATACGCGGCAAGGCCACCGTGGGCAGCATATGAGACGGAGAAGAGGGGGGAGTGCGAGGCAGCGTGACGGCCGCAAGACTGGATGACATAAGGGCAGACGTCGAGTCATGCCAAAGGTGTGGCCTCTGTGCCACGAGAACCAACGCGGTGCCGGGCAGCGGGGGGTGCGGCGCGGACATTATGCTGGTAGGCGAGGCGCCGGGCAGAAGCGAGGACGTACGCGGCGAGCCCTTTGTGGGCGCCGCGGGCACCAGGCTGGCCGGAGCCCTGGCCAGGGCGGGGCTTGCAAGGGGCGACGTCTACATCACAAACGTGGTAAAGTGCAGGCCTCCCGACAACCGCGTCCCGACTGCCGACGAACGGCAGCAGTGCTCAGAGTACCTCCAAGCGGAGATCGAGGCGGTCAATCCGAGCATTATCTGCATACTCGGAAACACGGCATTCGGATCCATCCTCGGGGGATCCGAGATTACAAAGAACAGGGGAAAGACCGCGTCCATGAACGGCAGGATGTACTTTGTCACCATACACCCGGCCGCGACCATATACAACCAGGAACTAAGGGGCACGTTTGATGCAGACATCAAGAACGCAGTACGGATTGCCGCGGAGATCAGATCCGGAAAGGTGATAACGCCTGACATCTCATACTGACGGCCCGTACGGGACCAGATGCCGCGACGACTCGCTCCCCCTGCCAAGAGAATTTTACGCGCGCGACACGGCCACGGTGGCAAGGGACCTGCTTGGCGCCACGCTGGTAAGGAGGGCGGGCGGGCAGACAATCTCGGGGGTCATATCCGAGACGGAGGCATACGGGCACAGCGACGATCCGGCAAGCCACGCGTACAGGAACAAGACGCAGAGAAACCGGGCAATGTTCGGCCAGGTCGGCAGGGCGTACGTCTACTTTACGTACGGGATGCACTACTGCTTTAACGCAACGGCCAGGGACGCGGACAGTTCGGAGGCAGGGGCCGTGCTGATCAGGGGGATCATACCAAGGAAGGGCGTCGCCACAATGATGAGAAACCGCAAGACACAGAACGCGCGCATACTGGCAGACGGCCCTGCAAAGCTCACGCAGGCCATGTGCATATCCTCAGGGCAATACGGCGAGGATCTCACGACGAGACCGAGGCTCTGCATCACAGGCAATCCCGACTACGACGTGGCGCGTCACGACATCGTCGAGTCGACAAGGATCGGAATCAGGGAGGCCACAGGCAAGCCCTGGAACTTTAGGCTATCCGCGTGATGCTGCAGCCGGACCCAGTACTGTCATTTGCACCCCGAAGGTCAGCGCGGTACCAAGCCAAATGCGGGCAGCCTTCAGAGTCAGGATCTTGGTAACAGCACCGTGTCGCAGAGGACAAGGACGGGAGAAAGGCAGGCGTCAATCGCAAGCCAAGTGACAATCACCGGTTACTGCCATCAGCGCTCATAAATCGGCATGTCCACGGCCGCCCTTGTCGTCGCGGTCATTGTCGTCGCGGTCGTTGTCGTCGCGGTCGTTGTCGTCGCGGTCGTTGTCGTCGCGGTCATTGTCGTCGCGGTCGTTGTCGTCGCGGTCAACTGCAACCGAACTGTCGTTTTTACTATCACGGGCATCATCGCTTGCATCATCAAGCGTCCACGGGGCGACCCTGCCCATGACGCGCCGCCAGTCAAGCCTCAAGAGCAATATCACCACCAAGGTCATAGATGCGCCAAATATCACAATCCCCACATAGATGGGCGTCGGGCTCTCAATATCCTCCATATACGGCTCTACAAGCGACAGCCCCAGATAGTGCGATACGAACACGATTACATAGCTCAGCACAAGCTTGCCGGCCAACGTGGCCACGAGAAACCTCTTGGGATCGTACTTTGCAAGCCCCAGCGGGATGTACACAAGATCGTCGGGGATCGGAGTTGCCGCCGCAACAAACGTAGCGGCCGCCCCGTACCGCTTTACAAGCCTCTCAAACGGCCGCATGCGGTCACGCGTACTCTGCTTGATTATGCGCCTCCCCTCGTAGCTTGCAAGGAATATTATCTGCTTTGCAGCTGTGGCGGCAAACGCCGAGGTCAGGGCGAGCACATGAAGATCAAACTTGTCCCCCACAGACATTGTTGCAAGGAGCAGAAAGCCCGGCAGCGGGACAAACGGAACAAGCGAGCCTATGAAATTGACCATTATCAGGCTCAGATAGCCGACCTCGGGGGCAAATGGAAAGAGGTCGGCAAAGTCCACAAGCCACGTCACATGCAGGATTATTTAACCTTCAAACGCCACCTCCGCGCCAATGCCCGGTGCGGCGGCGGCGCCAGCGGCACGGGCAATGCCGGAGAACGGAGCCTTTCAAAAAACCAGTGCCGAAAATTCTGGAAATAGCATAAATACGCGCCCCATACACAAAGCGGCATGACAAGAAGGGAAGACCTCGCAAAAGTCTGCGACCAGATCGCCACGATCAGTCCCTACATACGGTTTGTAGGGGTCATAGACGAGCACGGGACGCTCATCGCATACAGAAGGAGGGACGAGCTCGCCCCGCTGCTTGACAAAAAGGACACCAAGTACCAGTTCTCCCACATCGCCATAAAGACCGATCTTGAGAGCTTCTTTGACGAGAACCTAGGCGAGGTAGAGTTCGTGTGGGAGGAGCGGGAAAAGGTGCAGATCATATCGTTTGCCATCGGGAAGAACCGCATCTGGGTGTCAATAGACAAGATGGTCGTGCGCTCAGAGGTGCTCAGGATAGTAGACGCATGCTTGCCAATAGCAAAAAAGTTCCACTAGCCAGTCCCCACACCGGCCTGCGGGTTTAGAAGAAAGTCCTGCAATATCGGTATCTCCGCACGCCACAATAGGACACATGATGGAATAACAAATTATTCTTCAAGCATTCTGGCATGCTCAGATCATGTGTCTTTCACACAACAAGCAACAAATGCAAAATGGCATCTGCCATGAACTCATGAAACCTGCGCAATGATCACATCATCAAACAACCCCATACAGGATTCAAATAGATCACAGTTGACAGATTTCAAGAGGGGGTTTGGGAGTCTGAGAACCGGGTTTTTGACGGCAATAGCTGCATTTCTGTTAATTATTCCATGGGTCGACAATGTGGGGCTTGAGTTCGGCCAGGTCCAGGTAGACGGAATATCCGTTCATGCTGCTGTCGCCATGACTTTGGCTATCCTGTTTTCGATGGTGTCGTGGTCGGTGCTTTCGTGGGTGTCAAAAAGCATCAAGCCCACGGGCATCCTGCTAAGTGTGATTACAGGGGCATCCCTGATGATTCCGTTTGTTCAGGTCCTTGGGCCCATGGCTTCAGCGCTCGTAGGGGCAGTGGCGGGGCTTTCGGCATTTATGCTCCAAAAAAAGATGTCAAACCCTGCAAGGAACCGGCCCGTTGCGGTTGCCATAATTACACTTGCAGCTGCGCATCTGGCCCTCACGCTCTTAATCTTATCAGCGAGTTCGCACATATGGGATACTGGTGACGGCATAGGTGCATGGACCGGCACGGCAGAAGGCATCGAGAAACGCGGCTTTGAGAACGTCTTTAACAACGGAATCGGGTTTGCCTACCTGGCAGTGACCGTTCCGTCACTTGCGATGGCCGTGTGGGCAATTCAGAGGAAAAATGAAGGCTAGATACAAGATTACGGTAACAGCAGTCCTGCCGTTTGTGGTCCTTGACCTGCCCTTCTTCGCATACATGACCGTAATTAATGACGCTTTTTTTGATACTGGTCCCACCCCACATTATTGGAGCATGCCCATCCACACCAAGGTCTCTGGGTTGAGCTATGTTTATGGAACAGAGGAAAGAGAGACTTGCGGAATTCAGAGCACTGAGGCCTTTGGCGTCATGCGCAAGACAGCATCAGCGCACCTTAGAATAATACGGCTGGCCTCGATGCACACATGTATCTCAACAGAAAAGCTTCAAAATATGCAGGAACTTCTTTGGATCGGCGCCGTGATCATGTCCTTCTTCGTTCCCCAAAGCCATGCTTGACGGGCAGAACCAAGTATGTCTAAGCTGTTGGTTAATTTTTCACGAGCGCTTTGGCATGGGGGCCTCTCTTGTTGCATTGCCGATTAAAAAAAAGACATTGATGCTACGCCACAACGCCAAATATCACAACCTCAACTACCGGCAGACTCGCGCAGTAAACGTTCCAGGCACAAGTTCGCTGCGTATGTCCGAGGAATAGTACCCGGTTCCAAATACCAGGCCGTCATCAAGTACAAGCCAGGCGCGCTTTGTCTCCAGCTCGCCCGTTATGGGGGACGTGTGATCATAGACGACCCACGCGCCAGCCTCCCTGCTTAGTTCGTCTAAGAGGCCTTGGGTAGACACTGCAAGGGCGATGGCATCCCAGTCATGGGTATCGCCTATGCTGGCGGAGTTGACTCCCTGCGCCAGGGTCGTGCCGGATGCGGAATCTACAACAAAAGAGTACTTGGAGTCGGGCACGTCTGGAATTGCGTTGATCGACTCGATAATTGCCGCCCTGCCGTCGCGCCAGTACTCCAGTACGCGGCTGTGCGTTAGCGACTGCACGTCGGTATCGAGCACATAATAGCCGGACCCGAACACGAGTCCGTCGTGAAGCTGCAGGTAGGAGCGCTTCAGCTGCTCTATGCCCGTGGCGGGATTGTGGAATATGTAGGCAACCCACAGGGAGCCCTTCGCGCCCAGTTCCGTAAGGACGTCGTCGACTGACCGGGGGGACGTGTCCAGAATGGTCTCTGGTTGGCCCACCCTGTCGGGCACCACGCCGTCGGCAAGCCGGGTCCAGTTGGCGGCATCTATCACAAAGGGATACAGCGCATCAGTAGTGATGGGCTGATCGGGCGTGATTATGTCCACCCAGGCATCGTTGGCTTTGTTGTTCTCGTAAATTTCTATTGCGCCGCGAACCTCAAACTTGACATCGGTTTGTGGAATGTCAGAGGAGTAGTGTCCCGTTCCGAACACCAGACCATCATGCAGTACAAGCCACGAATGCTTTAGTTCCGGCTTGCCCGTTACCGGGGATATGTAATTGTAGGTTGCCCACGCGCCTGTCCCCCTGCTCAGGCTTTCCAAGACATCGGATGCGGGCATTACGGAAGTTATGACATCCCAGTCGGTTGCCGTACCCACGCGAGCAGGATCAACATTTTGAGCCAGCGTTATGCCGGTTGCGGAGTCAACTGCAAAGGCATACATGGTGATAGGCACGGGCGGAATCGTATTGATCGACCCGAGCGTCGCGGCCCTGCCGTCGCGCTCGTATTCCAGTATGCGGCTGTGTGCCAACGACTGCACCTTGGAGTCAAGTACGTAATAGCCGGATCCGAACACGAGTCCGTCGTGCAGCTGCAGGTAGGAGCGCTTCAGCTGCTCGATGCCCGTGGCGGGATTGTGGAATATGTAGGTGACCCACAGGGAGCCCTTCTCATCCAGTTCCGCAAGGACGTCGCCGACTGACCTGGTGGACGTGTCTAAAATGGTCTCCGGCTGGTTCACCCTGCCGGGTACGACGCCGTCTGCAAGCCGGGTCCAGGTGGCGGCATCTATCACAAAGGGATACAGCGCATCAGTCGTGATGGGCTGGTCGGGCGTGATTATATCCACCCACGCGTCGCCGTCCTTGTTGTTGTTGTAGATGTTTATCGCATTGCTGACTGCATACTTGACATCGGATTCCGGAATCTCAGACGCATAGTATCCCGAACCCAGTACGAGTCCGTCGTGCAGGACAAGCCATGTGCGCTTGATCTCGATTTCGCCGGTTACGGGATTCGTGTGCCGGTAGTTTACCCACATGCCGGGCGCATCTGTTATCGTACTCATAATCATCTCAGCGGGGAGCACCGCGGTTATGGCGTCCCAGTCTGCAACAGGGAGGGGGGAGCCTGTCAGGGCCGGATCCACGCCCTGGGCCACGGTAATGCCGGTCTGCGGGTCAACTGCAAAGGCATATGCGGTGATCGGTCTTTCGGGCACTGTGCCGATTGCCCCGAGCGCGGCGTCCCTTCCATTGGTGTTGTACTCGACTATGTTTGCGTACACCGCGGCCTGGACGCCGGAATCAAGTATGTAGTAGCCGGATCCGAACACGAGTCCGTCTTTTAGCTGGAGGTACGTGCGCTTTAGCTGCTCGACTCCCGTGGCAGGGTTGTGAAACGTGTATGTCAGCCACACGCTGCCCGTCTTCCTGAGATCTGCAACCACGTCCTGCACGGATCTTCCCGAGGTGTCCAAGATCCGTTCGGGCTGCCCCACCCTTCCGGGCACCACGCCGTCTGCAAGCCGGGTCCAGGTTTCGACGTCAATCACAAACGGATACAGGTCATCAGTTACGATGGGCGCGTCGGGGGTGATGATATCCCTCCATGCGTCGTTGGCGCTGTTGGACTCGTAGATGAACCGCGCGTAATCGGTCACCGACTGGGTGTCGGCGTCTGCAATCGTATAGGCGCCCACAAACGTGTAACCATCATAAAAGTGGGTCCAGCCGCGCTTGATCTGCGTTATTCCGGTGTTGGCGTTGAAGAACGCAAACTCGGTCCAAAACGTAGTTCCGTCCGGAACGTCGGAAAATGCGCCCCCGTCACCCGTCGTTATCCTCAGGTGCGGCGGGAGGGGCCCGACCAAGAAAGGCACTGTGCCGTGCGCAAGTATGTGCGTCTCGTTTCTCACTGCAGGAAAAAGGTCCAGTCTGTTGAGCGCGCCGGAGGTGATTATGTCAAGTCCGTTTTGCGGATCGTTTCTGTACGTGTAGAGCGCGTCGTCAATCACGGCCTGCAGCCGAATGTCGGGCAGCGAGAGGCTTGCGCCAAATATGTAGCCGTCGTGCAGTACGAGGTACGTGCGCGTGAGCTGGTCGGTCCGGGTTGCGGGGTTCAAGTCCATGTGCCATGCCCAGACTCCGGCTCCGCCCGCATTTCGCAGTTCGGCCATGATGTCCCGCAGGGGCCTGTCTGCCGCCTCAAGCTGCTCGAAGCGCTCGCCCACCAGCGCGGGCAGCCTGCCGTGTGCCAGCACCTCCAGGGTCGCCGCGTCCAGTACGAAGTTTGATTGCGTCGACAGTCGATCAAATGCGTCCGGCGTTATCATCCCAAAGGCGCCGGTTCCATGCACCTCGTATGCCATGACTGCA
This sequence comes from Candidatus Nitrosopumilus sp., assembly GCA_965207075.1. Lineage (GTDB taxonomy): Archaea > Thermoproteota > Nitrososphaeria > Nitrososphaerales > Nitrosopumilaceae > Nitrosopumilus. The sequence continues at coordinate 1,576,064 of CBDBLO010000002.1, forward strand.
GAGTCCACCAGTGATTTTACCTGGGAGTCGGGTGGATAGTAGCCGGATCCAAACACATAGCCGTCATGCAGGTAGAGCCAGGAGAGTTTGAGCTGCGTTATGTCCGTGGCAGGGTTGTGAAACGTGTACGTCACCCACGCAGAGCCGGTTGTTTCCAGCTCCATGCGGACGTCGTCGACTGACCTGGCCGCAGTGTTCAGGATGCCCTCCGGCTTTCCCACCCTGTCGGGCACCACGCCGTCTGCCACCCTGATCCAAGACGAAAAGTCGATCACAAACGGATACAGATCATCAGTCACAACGGGCTCGCTTGGGGTTATCATGTCAAAGGCGCCGGTCCCGTACGTCTCGTACTGGACCACCACATTTTCTATCAAAAGCTGAACCTCAAAGTCGTCCAAAAAGTAACCGGCAGAGAATATGTACCCGTCATCATGCAGGTGCAGCAAGGCCCGCTTTGCCTGCGGCTGGCCGTTTTCAGGGTTTGTCTCCATGTGCTCGATCCAGATCATCCCGTCACGCTCCAGGCCGGCTCGGATCTGACCAACTGACGTGTCTGCGACATCAAGCGGCATCTGCCCCACGTACAGAGGGCCCGCCCCGTGCGCTACGACCTCCAGAGTGTTGCTGCTTATGACAAGCGGGATTGGCGCATCGGAAGTGGAACTCCTCGCGTTTGTAATTATATCAAACGCACCACGGCCGTTCTGAGAGTACAGCGCCAATGCATCAGCCACGGCTTTTTGAACCTGCGCGTCAATGCCGCTCTGGTCAAATCTGAGCCGATCTTGAGGGTCTCCATCTACTGCAAATGCGGGAGTCATGCATGCGACAAGTGCAAGTATGACCGCAGAGGCAATTGATACCGGGTTTGGGCGATTGGAATGCAGAGTGTTAGAAAGCATAAGGCTAGGGCAGATTCCACAAAATACAGCCGCTTTTGTCACTACTGTCCATATGTGTAGTCTTATTTATGTCTCGACCCCCGCTGCGCGGCAAATTCGGCCGGCGTCACGTATCCGGTGGCAGAGTGAATACGGCAATTGTCGTGGTACCGAAGAACCGGCGTTGGCAGCGGCCGGAATGAGGGCACGGGCAGGGCGGTCACGGCGACAGCCTGTCCGGATCCCGGGGGTACAGCACGACCTCGCGGACGTTGTCCACGCCGGTCATCACCGCCATGAGCCTGTCAAGCCCCATGCCCCAGCCGGAGTGCGGGGGCATCCCCCATCCAAACGACTCCAGGTGATCCTCAAACTGCGCGGGATCCAGCCCCTGCTCTGCAAGCCTGGACCTCAGCGTCTCCGGGTCGTGCAGCCTGGTGCCGCCGGAGGACAGCTCGAGGTACCCGTACTGCAGGTCAAACGAGCGCGACAGTTCCGGGTGCCCGTCCTTCTCCCTTATGTAGAACGGCTTTAGCTTTATCGGCCAGTCGGTCAGAAAGAAAAAGCCCGGATGGTTGCGCCCTATCAGCCGCAGGTGCGAGTCGAGCAGGTCGTCGCCGAACTCCACCTCTTGGCCGCACTCCCGCAGCTCTCCGACGCACTGCTCGTAGGTCACCCTCTCAAACGGCGCCTCCGGAGTGGGCACGACGCAGTCTATCACGTCCTGCTCCTCGACGCAGTCCGACGCCACCTGCCTGCACGCCGACGCGACAAGCCTCTCAAGCACCCCCATCACGTCGTCATAGTCCATAAAGGCCGCCTCTATGTCCACGCTGGTGAACTCGGTCAGGTGTCGGCCCGTGTGCGAGTTCTCGGCCCTGTAAAAGTTAGATATCTCAAAGACCCTCTGCAGTCCTATGGTCATCTGCTCCTTGTAGAGCTGCGGGCTCTGCGCAAGGTACGCCGTCTTTCCAAAGTATTCCAGCGAGAAGAGGTTGGCCCCGCCCTCGCTCGCGCTCCCGATTATCTTGGGGGTCGTAATCTCGATGAACCTTTCTGACGTCAGCGCGCCGCGGAGCGCCTGCAGCGCGTGGTGCCTCATCTTGAATATGGACGCGGTACGCTGGTTCCTCATGTCCAGCGCCCGGTGGTTGAGCCGGGTGTCAATGTTGCTCTCAAGGCGCCCGAGTGGGTCGACTGGCAGCGGGTGGGACGCCCTGGCAAGCACCACGATCTCGTCGGCCAGAACCTCAAAGGAATGGTCCCTGGCCCTGGTCTCCTGTATGGTACCGGACACCGATATGACGCTCTGGCGGCTAAGCTCCGGCACGTTTTCGTCCTTTATCACTATCTGCGCGAGGCCGGTCACGTCGCGGAGCGTGGCAAAGGAGAGCTTTGCCATCCTCCGGTAGTCCTCAATCCAGCCAGATATCGTGACGGTCCGGCCCATCATGTCCTCGCCGAGGTCCGCAATGTCATGCGTCCGCACAAACGTCACCGCACCGTCACCCCGTGTTCCCCCGCAGGTCGGCGCGGCAGTGGCGCTGCATGCTGTGGGGCTGCCTACGTGCTGTTTATATCCATTGGTCGTGCCCACCGCATAATGGGCGGCTCGGATCGCGGTGCGGGGGACGGGGGCAGCCTCATACGCGTGGACGGGCTTTCGGCGGCATACCGCACGCACGGCAGGGGGGGTGGTGCCAAGGGCGGCAGAAACATGGTGCATGCCGTGTATGACGTGGACTTTGAGCTGAAAAAAGGGCAGACCCTCGGTATTGCAGGGGAGAGCGCCTGCGGCAAGAGCACCCTGGGGCTTGCAGTCATGAGGATGCTCGATCCCGACGCGGTGGAGACGTCAGGCAGGATAATGTGCGGCGGCGAGTCCATACTCGAGATGCCAGAGTCCGGGTTTGACGCGGATTTTCGGTGGAAGCGCATCGCGATGATATTCCAGGGGGCCATGAACTCCCTTGACCCGGTCTTTACTATACGCGAGCAGTTCTCAGAGGTGCTCTCAAGGCACGGGTACGACGGTGACGCGGACGAGGCCATATCGCGCGCAGTCAGGGAGGTCAACCTTTCGGAGTCCGTACTGTCCAGGTACCCGCACGAGCTGAGCGGGGGCATGAAGCAGCGCGTGGTCATTGCGATGGCGCTCTTGCTAAAGCCCGAGCTGGTAATCGCCGACGAGCCGACCACCGCCCTCGACGTGCTGGTGCAGGCCCAGGTAATATCGCTGCTAAAGTCGCTCAAGTCAGACGAGGGCATGTCGTTTATACTGATAACCCACGACCTGGCAGTCCTCTCAGAGATTGCAGACGTGGTGGGCATAATGTACGGCGGCCAGATAGTAGAGTTTGGCAGCCTGCAGGAAGTGTACGAGAACCCGAGGCACCCGTACACGCAGGGGCTTCTAAAGTCGATACCCACGATGCGGGGCGGGCCGCCAAGCTACATAGCCGGAGTGCCGCCCGCGCTCTTCGAGGAGCCAAGGCAGTGCAGGTTCATCGACAGGTGCCCGCACGCCATGGAAAAGTGCACCACGCCACCGCCAAAGTTCGAGACCAATACCGGGTACGCCATGTGCTGGCTGGAGGAGGAGTCGGCTTCCCAACCCGACGCGGCTGCGCCGCCGCCCAGAGAAGGCATCTGACGGCGCGGCGGACAAAGGCGCGGCGGACAAAGGCGCGGCGGACAAAGGCGCGGCCGCCATGCCAACGTTTATTCGAACATTGCGCAGATAGCGCCTCATGATAGATCCAAAGGATGCAAAGGATGTGGCAGAGACCCTGGGCAACAACCTGATCGGAGTCGCGCATGATTCCAAGAACTTTGAGAAGCTGCCGGACAGCTACTGGGGATACTTTGCAAGGGGGCACGACTCGAACGGCGCGTTCGGCGTGATCATAACATATTCAGAGGACAAGGAGGACGTAGACGCCCTGATCTCCATGTACGAAGAGTGGGCCGAGAGGAACAAGCGCGGATAGTCCGGTCCGGAACCGAAGGTCAGGATTGCTAGCGCGTCTCCTGCAGCAGTCTTCTGTACCCCTGACACTCCTTGCATACGGGCTTGCCCTTGTATGCGGGATTGCCGTCCTTTATCTTTAGGGTTCCAGCTGCGTTCTTGCAGATACAGCAGGTGACCATCACGCGGGCAGCAGGTACGCCGCAATATGTGTGCACCGCAGACGGGGGACAGGAGGCGCGCCGGGGAGCCGCACGCATAAAAGCGGCGCCGTCATACAGGTGACATGGCCGAGTGCGAATTCTGCGGGTCCATGTTCGGTGACAGGACCTGCTACTTTTGCGACAGGCGCTGCTGCACGTCGTGCATGACAGACGACAGGTCGAGGTGCAAGAGGTGCTATATCGACAAGAGGAGACTGGGGTGGGTCCGGCTCGTGAAGAGAAACAAGCTTGTCGTCATATTTGCAGGGCTGCTGTGGCTGTACGCGGTCTTTCCAGGGCCTTTCCTGCCGGGACTCGACCCTACGTTCTACACCATATCGCTGGTCGCCGCGGCACTCATAATGATCCCCATCTGCCTGGCCCTGTTCTTCTGGTCGCTGAACCCCCCCAACTCGGATATAGGGCGGCGCGGCAAAAACAGGGACTGACCTAAGGCGGCAGAAGCGAAGGCGGACAGTTGCAGATGAGACATAACAGGCGCCAAAAGCCGCGGAGAAAAGAGACGGTCAGATGTTGTCCTCTTTTATCCTGCGCACCACGTGCTTTGTGAACTCCGACGTGGTGCACGAGCCGCCCACGTCGGTCGTGGCAATTCCTGACCGCGCAAGCCCCAGCACGGCGGACTCTATCAGGGCCGAGCCGCGCATGCACGACTCGTCGTCGTTGCGGCCGCCAAGCCAGTCGAGCATCATCGACACGGACAGTAGAAACGACGACGGGTTGGCCACGTTCTGGCCGGCAATGTCAAACCCGGCCCCGTGCACGGGTTCGAACAGCGCGAACCTGTCCCCTATGTTTGCGGCGGGCGCCATCCCGAGCCCCCCCACAACCTGCGACGACTCGTCAGACAGGATGTCGCCAAACAGGTTCGTAGTCACGATGACGTCAAACTCCTGCGGCTGCCGTATGAGGTTCATGGCGCACGCGTCCACGTACATCTGATCAAAGGAGACGTCCGGATAGTGGTCTGCGACAGACGCGCACGCGCCTGCGAACAGCCCGTCTGTCACGCGCATGACGTTTGACTTGTGCACGCACGTGACGCGCATCTTGGAGCCGCGGCGCCTGGCAGTCTCAAACGCGTGCCGCGCGATCCGGGTCGACGCCTCGCGCGATATGACGCGCAGGGCCACTGCCGCCTGGCCCCGGTCGACCTCAAACTCCTTTCCCGTGTAAAGATCCTCGGTATTCTCCCGGACTATAACCATGTCAATGTCGTCCCTGAGCGCGGGGGTGCCCGGGTACGAGCGGGCGGGCCTTACGTTGGCATACAGGTCAAGCGTCCTCCGCAGCACCACGATGACATCGGCCGCGGACTCCCCCACGGGCGCCTTCAGGCACGCGTCAGACTCGCGTATGGCAGAGAGCGTCTCTGCAGGAAGGGCAGAACCCGTCCTGGCAAGCGCGCCGTCGCCCGCCTCTAGGCGCACGACGTCAAGGTCGGGGCCGCCCCCGTCAGAGACGGCCTCGATGACGGACAGCGCGGACTCGGAGAGCTCGGGGCCTATCCCGTCGCCGGCGATCATCGATATGGAATACACAGAATTCACGAACACTGCATGAAATTTAGGATTTGTGGCGGCCGGTACGGCTGCCGCGAATCAGAAGGGTGGCGCCCGGCATGCCGGACATCAGCAATGCGCCAGCTTACCGCGCGGCGTGTGAATAAAGAGGCGATGCAGTGGCGTCAACGGCAGGCAGGCAGTGGTGCTATTGGTCGCCGCCTGCAGCAAAGGTGACCTTTTTGCCCTTTACGGTAAACCTGACCTTCTCCGGATACCCCAGCATCTCCATGATCGGCTTTGGGATCCTACACAGGTGACTTCCAAGTCCGTTGTGGTTTACATTCATCTCAAATTCACGTGCTCCCTTCTTCCAGCGAGACATGTGATTGCATATGTAGAGTTACTTTTAATGCTTTTGATCAGATCCCGCAGGGATTCCAGCTCCTCGGAAATTCACGCCTGCCGGGCTGTGTTTTCAGACCTTGTGGCAGGGGATCTGAATACATAGATCCCACGCCTCATCGCGCGCGGGCTAGGCACGGCGGGCCGGCCCGCATGGGTTTCCGCAGGCCGGGGCCGAAGGGGATCACCGGCGGGCCGGCAGTCGGCGCATGTCGCGAGCCTGCGACGGCGCGGCAGGCGTCAGTCCTGCTTGGTTTTTTCCTGCATCATACTCTTTAGCATAATGCGGTTGATGCCCTCGATTACGGCCTTTACGCTCGTAGTGACTATATCCTCCCCCACCGACTTTGCAGAGACGGAGTTGCCGTCGGCGTCCTCCACGGATATGGTAACCTCGCAGAGCGCAGAAGAGCCGCCAGATATTGACGCGAGCCCGTAATCCTTGATGCGCAGCTCCGACGTCCTGTCTGTTATGCGCTCAATTGCGTTGAGCGCGGCGTCGACGGGGCCCACCCCGTAGTCGGTTCCGTAGAACTCCTCGCCGTCGATGTCAAGCTTTACAAACGCATAGGGCATGGTGCCGATTCCAGTGGACACCGAAAAGCCGGTCAGGTGCACGAGCTGCTTTATGCCTCGATCGCCAAGCACCTCGCTTGCAAAAGACAGTAGCTCGACGTCGGTCACGTACTCGCCCCGGTCGCCGAGCGCCTTTACCCTCTCTAGTATCTGCTTTGACTGCTCCTCGTCCGGCTCTATCCCGTATTCTTGCAGCATGGCGTTCATCCCGTGTATGCCGGCGTGCTTGCCCACGTGGAGCCAGCGGCGGCGCCCCACAAGCTCCGGGCTTATCGGCTCGTACGTAAGCGGGTTGTTGAGTATGCCGTGCGTGTGTATCCCGGACTCGTGGCCGAATGCGTTCTCCCCCACGATCGCCTTGTTTGGCTGCACCTGTATCCCCACCACGCTTGAGATGTACCTGGACACGTCGTAGAGCTGCTCGGATACGATTCCAGTCTCGTATGTGGCCCCGCCAGGCACGCCATTGCCGCGGCCATCGCCGGTCCCGTGCGAGAGGCACTTGAGGGCCATTGCCAGCTCCTCAAGCGAGGCGTTGCCGGCCCTCTCGCCGATGCCGTTTATCGTAACATGCGCGCACGAGGCCCCCGCGCCGATGCCGGCAAGCGCGTTTGCAACCGCAAGCCCAAAGTCATTGTGGCAGTGCACGCTGATGGGAAGCCCCCCCGAGGCCGATATCGCGTCGGCCGTTATTGCCGCCACATACTCGGGCGTCGCATAACCGACCGTATCGGGGATGTCAATCCGGTCGGCCCCTGCAGACGCTACCGCCGAGAACACCTCGCCGAGAAACTTGCGGTCTGTGCGCGTGGCGTCCTCGGCCGAGAACTCCACCTGCATGCCCCGGGACTTTGCATACTCTACTGCGTCGACTGCCCTCCGCAGCGCATCCTGCCGGGACATCTTCAGCTTGTACTGCAGGTGCAGGTCGGACGTCGCGATAAACGTGTGGACGTACCGGAGGCCGGCGTCCGCGGCAGAATCAATGTCCCTGCGGTTTGCGCGCGCAAGGCCCGCGACTTCGCAGGAGAGCCCGTCAGATGCAATCATGCTTACTGCCTTGTGCTCCCCCTTTGATATGACCGGGAAGCCGGCCTCGATTGCGTCCACACCGAGCCGGTCAAGCCTGCGCGCGATCTCCAGCTTTTGCTCCGGCGACATCGATATGCCCGGCGTCTGCTCCCCGTCACGCAGGGTGGTATCAAAGATGCGGATTCTTCTCGGGTTCGCGCCGCTGCCGCTGTTGTCGTTGTTGCCGCGTTCGCCGCCGTCCGCGGCGGTTCGGTTCTCGTGTTCCATGTCACACCCCGCTCCTCTGCAGCGCCGCCACCCCGGTCCTGGCCACGTCCACGATTCCAAACGGCGCGGCCAGCTCCTCAAAGGCCTTTATCTGGTCAGGAGTGGCCGTCAGCTCCACCATTATCGAGTCGCGCTTTACGTCGTGTATCTTTCCCCCGTACGCGCCGGCCATCTTGTTTATCTCCATGCTGTCGCTTGCATTGCCCACCTTTATGCGGAATATGCACAGCTCCCTGAACACGGTCATGTTCTCATCAAGCCGGTCCACGCGTATGACGTCTATCATCTTGTCGAGCTGTTTTACTATCTGATCTATCTGCTTGTCATCCCCGTACGTGGTGATGGTCATTTTCGAGTAGTCGGGATTGGCCATCACGCCGACAGAGATGCTGTCTATGTTAAAGTTGCGCGCGCGGAACATGTGGGTCACCTTGAACAGGATGCCCGGCTTGTTCTCCACCACCAGGGACAGGATTGCCCACATTATGGCGCCACCGTTATCCCTGTATCAAGCAATCCTACGGACGCCGTTGTCGTTGTCGTTGCGGTAGTAACCGCAGCCTTACCCGCTGCCATGTTAATCGTTATCATCATCATCACCACCATCATCACCATGCAAATCACGAGGGGAGTATCATGTCCTTGAGCGGCGTGCCCGGAGCCACAAAGGGGAGCACGTCCTCCTCGGGGTCAATAGGTATGTCGATCACAGTCGCAACGTCGCTTGCAAGGGCGGCCTTGAGGGCAGAGCCCAGCTCGTCCAGGGACTGGGCCCTGATGCCCTGGGCCCCGTACGATTCGGCAAGCTTGACATAGTCCGGGCACCGGCCCTGATCCACGCCAATCATGCGGCGCTCATAGAACGTGCGCTGCCACTGGGCCACCATCCCAAGCGAGTAGTTGTTTATCAGGAATACGATAACCGGAATGTCCTCAAGTACGGCGGTGGCAAGCGAGTTCTCAGTCATGTTAAAGCTGCCATCCCCCGCAATGTCCACGACATGTACGTCGGGCCTGGCGACCTTTGCCCCGATCGCGGCGGGGAACCCCCACCCCATGGTGCCGAGCCCGGTCGAGCTGAAAAAGGTGCCCGGGTGTATCACGTCAAAGAACAGGGAGGCCCACATCTGGTGCTGCCCGACCTCCGTGGTCACTATGGAGTCGGCCGGAAGCAGTTCGCGGAGCTTTCGGAGTATCTTGGCCGCCCCCATCTCGCCGGGGTGTATCTTGAGGTTTTCCTTCCAGTACGACTTGGTCTCCTTGGCATTCTTGAGCCACGCGGTCTCCTCTACGAGGCGCGGCTTGTTCTCCAAAAGCTTCAGCATGATGCGCAGGGAGGCCCTGACGTCGCCCACCACGGCCACGCTCGTAGTCTGGTTCTTTCCAATCTCCGCGGGATCCACGTCCATGTGGATTATCTTGCGCCGGCGCTCAAAGTCCTCAAACGTCCCGACCGACCTGTCAGAGAACCTTGTGCCGATCGCAAGCACGCAGTCGGCCTGGTCTATGATGCGGTTTGCCTCCGCGTGCCCGTGCATCCCTATGGGGCCCAGCGACAGCGGGTGGTTCTCTGGAAACGCCCCCTTTCCCTTGAACGTGGTGACGACTGGAATCATCAAGAGCTCGGCCAGCGCCTGAAGCTCTGCAAAAGCCGACGAGATTATGGTGCCGCCGCCGGCAAGTATCACGGGCCTCTCCGTGTTGAGCAGGATGGCAATGGCGCGCTCCACGTTTGTAACGTCCGGGTCGGTCCACGGGTGGTATCCCTTTATCTGGAACTCGTTTGGAAACACCATGTCAGCCTCGTTCTGCTGCACGTCCTTTGGGATGTCAATCAGCACGGGGCCAGGCCTGCCGGTCTCGGCTATGAAAAAGCCCTTCCTGACCGACTCGGGGATCTCCGATGCCGCACGGGGCTGAAACGCGTACTTTACGACCGGGTTTGCCATGCCGATTATGTCACTCTCCTGGAACGCGTCGCGCCCTATCATGGACACGGGCACCTGTCCCGTCACCGCCACCATAGGCGCAGAGTCGGCCTGCGCGGTCGCAATGCCAGTCAGTATGTTCGTGGCGCCAGGGCCCGACGTCGCAAAGCACACGCCCGGCTTTCGGCTGACTCGCCCAAAGCCGTCTGCCATGTGGGCCGCGGACTGCTCGTGCCTCACCAGTATGTGCCGTATGTCGCACCTTGCAAACTCGTCGTACATTGGCAGGTTGGCGCCGCCTGGCAGTCCAAAGACCTGTCGGACGCCCTCCTTCTCCATTGCCACCATCAGCGCCTTTGCGCCCGACATGTGTTGCGCTTCGCTTACGAGATCGCTTGCCATCGTGCTGCAATCACATCCAGAGCCGGGATCCGGCGGCGTGCGATGCCGCGCCCGGAGCCGGCTCTGCCATGGCGTCCGCGGCGTGCGCCCTAGGCGCCTTGGCACGCGCGCACATCGTCACTAGTATCATCATATTCAAACCACATAAATAACCTGCGTCACATCTAATAAAGTTTCCCAATCATTAATTCTGTTTCCTAATTGCACCAGTAGGCACCCGCCTGGCCGGGTGTTTTTTGCATGTTAGTCAGGTATTTTTCGCCTTGGGTGTTAAGTGTGCATGACACGATGTCCCACCGCACACAAATGATGGGACAAAGATGCCAGGCACAAGGCATACTTGCAGGGCATGGCTTTAAGCATGGCGCGGCGGCGCGGTCCGTCCGCAGAGGAGGGGACTGTCCGTGAGCAGGGCCGGGCGCGGCGCGGCTGCAAAGACTGACAACGAAAAGTACGTCAGGCGCGGCGCGGATCTGGTCATTGAATATGATCCGGAGTGGGAGGATGACGTAAGGCGCGCAAACGAGGGCAAGGTGGGCGCCCCGTACCAGTACGCGGACACGCTCATCATGCTGGCCGCCGGCATCAGGGTCGCGCAGGGGGTCCGGTACAGGCAGCTCCAGGGGATGGTCGGCAAGATGATAGGCAGGTCCAACGCGCCCGTGTTCAGCCAGCTGTGCAAGCGGATCAACGGGCTTGACGCGGACATCCGCCGGGGCCCGGACGGGATGGTGACGGTGTCGGACAGGGAGGGGCCGCGGGTGCTGGCGCTCGACGCGAGCGGGCTCAAGCAGCACAACAGGGGCGAATGGATGAGGGCCAAGTGGAAGGTGAGGCGGGGCTTTGTAAAGATGCACGTGCTGGTCGACACGGAGACCATGAAGATACTCGCGCTGGAGGTCACCGACGACTCCGTGGGAGACCCGACCATGTTCGAGTCGCTGCTCGGACAGGTCGTGGACGCGGACGGCGCCAATGCGGAGGACGGCACGCGGCACGCGGAGCCGCCCGCCGCGCCCCGCTCCGACGGCGGCGGTCCGAGGTACGAAAACCTGCTCGCGTCCGGCGTCTCCCCGCTCGCGTCGTTCTTCCCGGGCGCCCCCCGGGACCGGACCGCGCCCGACCTCCTGCTCGGCGATGCCGCGTACGGCTCAAGAAAAAACATATCCGCGTGCGCGCGGGCCGGGGTGACACCGGGCATTGCGCACACCGTCAACGTGACGGCGCGCGGCAAGGGATCCGGAGACGCGTGGGGCATGTCGGTAAGGGACCAGATGGGCGGAAGCCCCGACGCGACGCGCCTGGACCTGATGGGCAGGGAGCAGAAGAGGGAGAACCAGACGTACTGGAAGGCCCGCATAGGCTACGGCTTTCGCTGGCTCGTGGAGAGCGTGTTTTCGGCGTTCAAGCGCCTGTTCGGAGAGCACCTGTTGGCCCTCAAGTGGGAAAACATCGTGCAGGAGGTAAAACTCAAGGTGATCCAGTACAACAAGTGGAGGGACGAGTCGATAGTGCGGGAGGCGGGAGGCGGGACGTCCTGATGGCATGACGCCCATGTCGCCGTCCGATAGGGACTCGGCAGGCATCCAGATGGCGAATTAGGAAACAAAGTTCAATCATTTAGTCTGTTGCATAACTCAGCACAGCCCGTCACAAGAGCCATGTCCTGACATGCCGTCTGATGTTCCTACGCTCCTACCTCCTGCCACCTGTTGTACTGGGCCGCCCTGAGTCGTATCTCCTGCACCATGTGTTCCCACTTGCGCGAGTGCATGTGGTCCCCGAACATCCTCTTGAACGCGGATATGATTATCTCGATCAGCCACCTCCTGTTGTAGCCCACCCTGCTCTTCCAGTACCTCTTGTTCTCCTCCCTCTCCTCCATGCCGATGCTGCTTACGCGCGTCTCCGGACTGCCTCCGAGCTGCTCCCGTACCGCCTCGCCCCACGCGTCACCCGTGCCCATGCCCCTGGCATTGCACCTTGCCTGGATTGGAATGAGCGGCCTGATGCCCATGTCCTTGCATTCCTGCACGTTGGCCCGTGAGGCGTATGCCCCGTCTGCCATCAGGCATGCCCCGCGGGAACCGGGCCGCCGGCCGCACAGCAGCGCAAGCGGCGACATGCCTTCTGCAAGGTTGTTGGGCGGGGGCAGATCCACGCGCGGTATCGGGCCGCCTGCCGCGCCCGTCCTTCCGCGGATTAGCGCCGCGCGCCCGCCCGGCCTTTCCCGCCGTTTACGGTCCCTCCGCCCCGCCACGGTTCCCAGCAGATCCTCCAGCACCGGGGAGTCGCCCACCTTGTCGTCGGTCACCATCACTGCAAGTATCCTCTTGGTGCCTGCGTCTGCCAGCAGGTGTATCTTGACAAACCCCCGCCTGACCCTCCACTTTTGGCGTATCCACTCCCCGCGGTTGCACTGCTTGAGGCCCGACGAGTCTGCCAGCAGCATCATGTGCGCGCTCCCGTCCGAGACGCGGACAAGGCCGCCGTCGATGTCCACGTCAAGGCGGTTTATCCTCCTGCACAGTATGGAGTAGTGCGGCGAGTCATGTCCCTCCAGCATCGCTGCAAGGAACCCGGACAGCTGCCTGTACTGCATTCCCAGCGCGGTCCTCAGCGCGGCCGCGGCCATGATCAGCCCGTCGGCATACCTGAACGGGGCGCCCTCCTTGGAGCAGTTGGCCTCCGTCAGGTCTTCCTCCCAGCCCGGATCATGGGCCACTGCCAGCCCCTTTCCGCGCCTGACGTATTTTGCATTGTCAGTTGCCAACAGATATCGTATCCAGCCGTGATCTTTAGCTTTTTCGGTTTGGCGTGGTTAGATCAGCGGGTCATCTGTATTGCACCGGGCAATTCTGGGGAGTTATGCAACAGACTACAATCATTCACGGTAACTGCCGACCCGCGGTTACAAACCCGTCGGCGTCTGTCAGAGGCAACCACCAGAATACCAGTTTGCCACGGCGGCACGCACCCATATGGCCGCGTATCAGGGACGCGCTCGAGTTGCGGCCCGACGGCGCGTATAACCTGCAGAGTCCAAAGCCGTCGGCAATGCGGCGCGCCGCCGAGCCTCCCGCCGGAGGGCAACCGACGCAGGCCGCTTCCATTCAGGATGGTCGCTTGTCTGACGCACCCCGCCAGGCCACCGCATCGCGTCACCTTTCCGCAGATTGTCATTCGTTAATAACCCCCGCCCTGCCACAACATGCCGATGAATGACAACGTCAAGAATGTCATCTACGCGGTTGCGGCTGTGTTGGTGACTGTTCCTGCATTGCATTACGCGGGAGATTACGTCCAGTTTCACCGGCACATGATGGGCCTCGACATTGACGACGGCTCCTGCGATGCTGCCTGCGCGGCAGAGCTCATGACCGGGTGGTATGACGAGTATGAAGAAGGCTATGCGTGCGTGGAGGTCAGCCCGGACAGGTACGTCTGCCGGCCACCGCGCGGGGCCGACAACCTCCTGAGGGAAGGCTACCAACCCATGCAGATAGCGGCGCCCAACTTGTCGCACGGCGAAATCTTTGTTGTCGCGGCCGACGGCAGCGACAGAGGCTTCTACCAAGTCGGCGAGGTGGTCTTGGTTGACAAGCAAGCGGACATAATCACGATCAGCTTTTACGCCCCCGAGCCGGCAGGTGACAGTGACGCAATCCACATGGCCCAGATGTCGCCCGGCGACACCTACGTGCAGTGTCATCTGGAGATGCAAGACCTCTTCCATCTGGTGGAGTACACAGGGACGTTTGATCTGGACGGGACGACGATGGCGGAGTTCTGGGCCGCCCACATAGGGCCCCAGCCGCCCGAGCTGTCGCCGTGCGACCCCAAGAAGGTAATCAGCAGGAGCCTCCAGATTGACTACGATCTGGGGCTGCCCCCGTACGAGGAATTCGAGCGCGTGTTCATGGAAAAGCAGTCGCGGCAGCACGGCCCGCTCCCGTGATTTTCGCTTGACGCCGCGTTCGGCCTTTGCGTGCATGATCTGCAGAGTGCGGTCTATTTTTAGGCGGCTGCCGGAACTCCCGTTGTCGGTATCGGGATGGCGTCCGTAGTACAAAAAAGGAGGCGGGCCTGCTCACAAGGTTTAAACCGATACCGCATGTGACAACAGCGGCTTGGGCGAGAGCGGCAGCGTAATCAGCGTGATCGAGGAGTTCTTCAGGGCGGGGATCACAAAGGACCTGTCGAGGCTCGGGGAGATACAGCTTGACGACTCGAGGTTCTCGAGCTTCAGCGACCTGCCGCCGTACGACCTCAAGGGGTACAGGGAGACCATTGAGCTCGAAGAGCTGCGCTTTGTGAGCATATCGGACTATTCATACGAGATAAAGAACCCAAAGATAAGCGTGTACGATGACGCGGCGGTGGTGGCAGCAGAACTGGTGCAGACCGGCATGCTGGTAGACAACAAGTCGTTTACAGGCAAGCACATGACCGTGTCGGGACGAGCGACGTTCGTACTGATAAAGGATGGCGCCGCATGGAAGATAGTCCACATACACCTCTCAAGGACGGACTGACCGGGAGGTTAGAAGCTGCTGGCGTCCTCGTCATCGTCGCGCGCTAGCCGGACTTTGCCAAGTCAAGATACATGCGATACGCCTGGTCCACGTCGTTTGCGCCGTGAACGATGGAGCGGACCGCGCGTATCATTGCGACCGGGTGGTCTGACTGCCATATGTTGCGCCCCATGTCCACCCCTACCGCGCCCCCGCGTATGGAATTGTATGTGAGCTCCAGCGCGTCCCGCTCGGGTATCTTTTTCCCGCCGGCAACTATAATCGGGACGGGGCACGACCTTGTGACCTTTTCAAAGTCCTCGCAATAGTACGTCTTTACAATGTGCGCGCCCTGCTCGGCGGCGATCCTGCACGCAAGCGACAGGTATCTGGCGTCCTTGCCGAGTTCCTTGCCGACTGCCGTGACGGCGAGTACCGGGATGCCGTACTCCTGCGCCTGGCCTACAAGCCGACCTAGATTCGCTATGGTCTGGTACTCGTACTTTGAGCCGACAAAGATGGAGAGCGCAAGGGCCGAGGCGTTGAGCCTTATGGCGTCCTGTATGGATACCGTGACATCCTCCTGTGATAGATCCTCCCCTATGATGCTAGAACCGCCGGATACGCGAAGTACCATTGGGGTCCGGGTGGTCGGAGGAACCGACGTGCGCTGGACTCCGCGCGTCAGCATGAGCGAGTCGCAGTATTCCAAGAGGGGGGCTATGACCCTGTCGGGCTCCTCGAGCCTCTCAGTGGGCCCTAGAAAGTATCCGTGATCCACGGCAAGCATAAGGGCGCGGTTGTCCTCGGGCCTGATTATGGATGCCATTCTGTTTGCAAGCCCCCAGTCCATTCCGCCAAGATTCGGGCCGCGCGTGGCAACAACAGTGGCGGCTGAGTTGGCAGTCGTCGTCGCAGCACCGTTCCGTCCTTTCTGCGGCTTGGAGTTCGGTGTCTTTGTCGCCCGTTTTGGCTCGGGGGCAGATGCGGGTTTTGTCTTGGTAGGATTCGGGGCCGCCGCCTCTGCGGCCGTCGCGGCGTATCCGGAGTGGACGGTTGCCAGCCTCTCCTTGCCTGCCTTTGAGCGCGGCTTTGTCCTGAGCTTGGTACCGCAGCACTGGCAGTGCATGTTTGCAGTGTCAAAGAACACGCCGCACGTGTTGCAGCGGCGCTGCCCCACCTCGTATCTGCCCCTGCCGTCGGCCGGCTTGGAGGCCTTTGAATCGACACACATCTGCTTGCACTCCAACACTGAACGCATGCCGCCCGTCTAAATATAAGCCTAGACGGGTGGCCGCCGCGGGTCAGTCGCCCGTAATTATTATCTTCATCGCCCCGTCTCCCGCG
Source organism: Candidatus Nitrosopumilus sp. (assembly GCA_965207075.1). Classification (GTDB taxonomy): domain Archaea; phylum Thermoproteota; class Nitrososphaeria; order Nitrososphaerales; family Nitrosopumilaceae; genus Nitrosopumilus. Next base: position 1,592,113 of record CBDBLO010000002.1, read on the forward strand.
CGCGCGTGCTCAAACGCCCTCTGCGAGTCGGACAGGCCGTAGGAGTGCGTGACGAGCCGGCCGACGTCGATCTTTCCAGACTCGATCAGTTCGAGTGCCTCGGCGGTATCGCGGTCAGACGCGGCATAGCTTGTAAGAAGGGTGATCTCGCGCGAGTAGATGTCGGCCATGTCTGCCTCCATCGTCGCGCCCTTTGACGGCACGCCGAACATCATCACCGTGCCGCCCTTGCGCGTCATGGATATCGCGTCCGCGAGGGCCTGAATGCTGCTCGTGGCCACTATCGACACGTCGGCGCCAAGCCCCCCGCTCTGGCCCAGTATCACGTCCCGCCGCGAGCCGTCATCGGAGCGCACCGTCCGTACGGCCGACGGGGAGTCCTCTCCCATTACACCCGATGCAAACTGCAGGCGGTAGTCGTTCAGGTCAAGGCACGTTATGCTCGACGAGTTCCGCATCGCCGCAAGCATGACGTGCATTATACCGGTCGGCCCCACGCCGTACACTGCCACGCTGTCCCCAGGACGGTGGTCGATCTTGCGCCACGCCCTCACGCAGCACGCAAGCGGCTCTATCATCGCGGCCTCGGCAAACGTGGTGGAGTCAGACAGCTTTAGGACGCCCCCGTGCGAGACGTTCCATGCAGGAACCACGTACCGCTCCGAGAGGCCGCACGGCGACAGGTTGGTCTCGTAGTATCTCGGGCACATGGTCTCCTGTCCGTGCGCGCATAGGTGGCACGAGTAGCACGGGACGTGGTGATGCGTAAAGACCCTGTCGCCCCTGGAGAACCCTACGGGGCGTGCGCCGCCATCGGGGTCGTCAGCGACAGGCTCCCCCACGTCCGCCACGACCCCGGCAGGCTCGTGGCCGAGCCGCATCGACGGCTGCCCGTACTGCCCGAACACCTTCTCAAGGTCAGAGCCGCATATGCCACAGGCCTTCATCTCGACTACGAGTTCGCCGGGCCCCGGCCTGGCATCCTCATTATCAAGCACCCTCACCTGCGATGGCCCCGCCACCGTTACGGTCTTCATTAGAATCGGATGCGCGCGGCCAGCCATAAATAGAATGCCAATTGGGTCACCGCTAGCAGACGCTGGCAGTCAGACCCCAAGGATCTTTTTTAGCATCGCCCTGTAGTCGACCTCTGTCTTTTCGCTTCCGGCCGCAGGCAGTGCAAACACTAGGGCGGACTTTTCTGCGCGCAGCGCCGTCAGCGCGTCCCCGATCTCCTTTGTCACGTCGTCGCTTACCAGCACCAGCCCCACATCGGAGTCGTCGGTCAGCTTGCGTATGTGCCCGAGCGCCTCGCGCGGATCCTCGGATATCACGCCCTGGACCCCAGCAAGCTGAAAGCTAGTAACAAATGACTTGCTACCAACCGTGACTACTTTCATGCCCTGCCGACTGCCCGTTCCAATTTAACCCTATTGCGGCCGCCGTCGTCTTCGAGGGGGATCGCCCCCTCCCCCTTGCGCACCATGCATGTGCTCTGGAACCCCGATGCGCAAGGTGGATCTCGATACGGAACAGGGCCGTGCGCACACTCTTGTGCCCATCAGTTGGCCGCCGGCTCACGCTCAGGCCGTTGAAGTTCTACACCCAGAATGGCAGGACATGGAGAGTCCGGAAACGAATGCGGGATAGACCCGAGGGTGCGTATGGCCGCCACGCGGATCACGTTAGTCAGAAAGGTTGATTTACCGCCAGTCTCGACCGCACTGCATGGCAGAGTACGACACTACAAAAGACGTCTACCTCTTCTTACACGGCAGGATGGACCTCAGGGAAAAGGCGACGGCCGCCCTGACATCCTCGGGATTTGATGCGGACAAGATAACAATGGCAAGGCCAGATGCCGTGGGGAACGTGGACGACTACATGGCCATGCTCTGGATGCCGCCCAACCCGGATCACATAAAGATACAGCGCATAACAAAGGTCGAGCAGGTGGAGCCGGAGGGCATGATAGGACTGTGGAAGGGCGTATCCAGCGACGTGATAGATACAATACCGCTTGGGTGAGCTAGCTAAAGCCGGCCCCGAACTCGGAGCCCTGGTCAAGTATGCTTGTGCCCCGGCCGCGACTGCCGCCGCTCTCATCAGAGGCCTTCATCTTACGGTACAAGAGGGCCTCGTATACGACGTTCAACGCCTTTTCGTCCTTGTTCTCGTCGGATTCTGAAATGCCGCATGCGTCAAGGCGCACCTGCCGCGCATACGGCTCAAGCTTGCCGTGGTCCTGCTCGTCGGCAGGGATCCCGTCGTGCAGCATCAGGTTTGCCAGTCTCTCCACTTCTGAGTTGATTCCGATCTCATCGGGCATCTGCACGCATTCCTCCCATGTCAACTATGGATACGCGCAGGAACCCTATTAACTGTGGCATTTGGGAAGGGGCGCCAGCCCATGACCAGACATCCCCGTGATACGCCAACGGCGACAACCACCTACAGAGACAGCAGCGCAGGTGCCTTATAGTTCCGGCACGAGCCCCCGTACAAAATCGTCAAACTCCTCGTCGCCAAACACAATCACCTCGGCCTTTCCAGAGTCCAACGCAACGCGGGCCGACTTTATGTGATAGCACGATGGATCCCCGCCGCGCGTCATCGCAAAATAGAACGCGCGGCACGAGCAGAACCCCATGCCCGAGTCCACCCAGTGCTCGCCCCCCTTTCCCACCACGGTCATTACGCTCCTCCCACTCGGTTCAAACCGGTGCACCTTCACCCTGCCTGCCGACGCGGTAGATAGGGCCCTGGCGGCAGCGGAATCCGGGGGGGCGTCGGCCTCCGTACCAGCTGCTGCCGAGGAAGAGTCATGCGCGCTCACAACGGTTAGTCGCATGCGGTGCGTATAACGCTATGTCCCATCCAAGGATACCCGGGGCGGCCCATCATGCGTGCGGAGCGCGTGGCGGCGGTGGCTGCCGGCGAGGGGTCCGGCGGCAGCGGAGCCGCAAGGCACCTGCGCACCACGGGCGTGTCCCTGTCCGTCGCGCGCTGTCGTCACGGCGCTTGGCGGCGCCTATTCTCAGACCACCGTCGTCGTCGTCGTTACCGATTGCCGCTGCCGTCAGAATACGACGGCAGATGATCCCTTGTCGTCTTGTTTGTGCGCAGCCACTCCAAAGTCTTTACAAAAGAGTCTGCAAGCTCGACTGTAGTCAGGACCGGGACCCCGAGCTCGAGCGCCTTGCGGCGGATCTGGTACTCGTCCTCCAGCATCCCGACGTATTTTTCCAAGGTCGAGGTGCTCGGTATGTTGAGTATAAAGTCAATCTTGCGCTCGTACAGCAGGTCCGCGATGTTCGGCTTGCGGTCCGGCTCGGATATCTTGTGGACCGTGCGGACCGGCCCCACCACCTCGGAGATGAACTCTGCGGTGTGCTCCGTTGCCATGATCTCAAACCCGAGATCCTTTAGCTTTGCGATTGCCGGAATCAGCTTTTCCTTGTTCCTGGCCCCGCCCACCGTCACCAGCGCGGCCCCGGAATCGGGCAGGTTGTACCCCACGGAGGTGAGCCCCTTTGAGAGGGCGTCGTAAAAGCTGTTCCCAAAGCAGGCGGCCTCGCCTGTCGACTGCATCTCGACTCCCAGCGCGATATCGGCCCCGTCAAGCTGCATAAAGGAGAACTGCGGCACTTTTATCCCGTACGTGGCGGTGCGGCGCCACTTCTCCTCGGGTATGGGGCTCAGGGGCTTGCCGAGAATCGCCCGGGCCGCAAGCGCGATGAGGTTTGAGCGCACGAACTTTGAGACAAACGGCATGGACCGTGAGGCCCTTATGTTCAGCTCTATCACGTACACCTGCCCGTCGCTCACCAGAAACTGCAGGTTGAACGGGCCCCTCACGCCAAAGGTCAGGGCAATCTTCTTGGTGTACTCGGTGATGGTATCTATGGTGTTGTTGCTCAGGCGCCAAGGCGGGATGCACATCATGGCGTCCCCCGAGTGCACTCCGGCGCTGTCTATATGCTCCACGATCGCCCCTATCACCACGTCCTTGCCGTCGGCCACGCCGTCCACGTCGACCTCCAGCGAGTTGAGCATGAACTTTGATATCACGACCGGGTGGTCGGGCGAGACGTCGGCAGCCTCCCTGACATACGTGCTGAGCTCGTCCCGGGACCACACCACCTTCATTGCGGCGCCGGACAGCACGTACGAGGGCCTCACTATAACCGGGTAGCCGACTGAGGCCGCAAAGGCGCGCGCGTCTGCCATGCTGGCAAACGCCTGCCATTCCGGCTGCCGTATGCGCAGCTTGTCAAGCTCGGCGCTGAACTTTGAGCGGTCCTCGGCCCTGTCGACGTCGGAGGCGGCAGTTCCCATGATGTGGACGCCGCGGCGCGCCGCGCCCAGCGTAAGGTTGTTTGCAGTCTGCCCCCCAACGCACGTTATGACCCCCTTTGGCCTCTCAAAGTCTGATATGTCAAGCAGCCTCTCCTGTGTTAGTTCCTCAAAGTAGAGGCGAGAGCAGATGTCATAGTCGGTAGAGACCGTCTCGGGGTTGCAGTTAACTACGACTACGTTCTTCTCGCCGTTCTCCTGCAGTCCCCACACCATGTTTACGGTCCCCCAGTCAAACTCCACGCTGCTTCCTATGCGGTAGGGCCCCGCCCCCACCACCACGATTCCGCGGTCGTCGGGGCCGGACAGGTGTACATCGTCGTGGCCGCCCCCGTACGTCACGTACAGGTAGTTTGTCACGGCGGGCCATTCGGCCGCTAGCGTGTCTATCTGCTTTACAGACGGAGTGACGCCCATCGACTTGCGCCATTCTCGGACGGCGTCAGGGGACGTCTGGCGCGCACGCGCTATCTGCGCGTCGGAGAATCCCGCCTTTTTTGCCTCCCACATGAGGCGTGCGGGCACCTCGCTGCTGCTACTGCCGCCGCTGTTGTCGCCGCCGCTGCCTGCTCCGGTTCTGCCGCCTTTGCCGTCGTTTGAGGCGAGCCTGTCGGCAACCTGCACCACGTGCCGTATCTTTTCTATGAACCACGGGTCGATCGCAGACAGCTTGTATATCCGCTCGGTGCTTATCCCCATTTTGATTGCGGTCGCCACGTTGTACAGTATGCGGTCGTCATGGTGCGAGAGGCGCTCCTCTATCTCCTCGACGTCCGGGGCGCGGCCGTCGCCACCCTCATTGTGGCCATATATTGTATAGTCCGCGCGGTTCAGCATCAGTCCGTCGTTCCCAATGTCAAGCATGCGTATCGCCTTTTGCAGCGACTCCTCAAACGTGCGGCCCACCGCCATCACCTCGCCGACAGACTTCATGGTGGGGCCGAGGCGCCTGTTGGCCATCTCAAACTTTGCAAAGTCCCACCGGGGATGCTTGCAGACCACGTAGTCAAGGGACGGCTCAAAGCAGGCCGTGGTGCTTTTCGTAATGCGGTTGACAAGCTCGGACAGCTTGTACCCGAGCCCTATCTTGGCAGACATGTACGCAAGCGGGTATCCGGTCGCCTTGCTTGCAAGCGCCGAGGATCTCGAGAGCCGCGGGTTTATCTCAATTGCCACGTACCGGTCAGAGTCCGGCGCCAGCGCGTACTGTATGTTGCACTCGCCCACAATCCCCACGTACGAGGTGGCCCGCAGGGCGGCCGAGCGCAGCATGTGGTACTCGGCGTTGTCTATGGTCTGGGACGGCGCCACCACGATGTTGTCGCCCGTATGCGCCTTCATGGACAGGACGTTCTCCATGTTGCACACGATTACGCTGTTCCCCGAATAGTCCTGCATGACCTCGTACTCGATCTGCTTCCACTCGCCCACGTACTCCTCTATCAGCACCTGCCCCACCAGGCTCGCCTTTATGCCGCGCTCCACAATCTCGTGCAGCTCGATCTCGTTGTACGCGACGCCCCCGCCGCGCCCGCCAAGCGTGTACGCCACCCTGATTATCACCGGGTACGAGAGCTCCTCTGCCACGGCCTTTGCGTCTGCAAAGTTTGTCACGGTCTTGCTCCTCAGCACGGGCACCCCCGCCCCGCCCATGGCGTCCTTGAAGAGCTGCCTGTCCTCGGTATTCTTGATGCCCGATACCGGAGTGCCGAGCACGCGTACGCCGTATTTGGCAAGCACGCCGGACTCGTCAAGCTTGACGCCGCAGTTGAGCGCGGTCTGCCCCCCGTACGCGAGCATTATCCCGTCAGGCCGCTCGGCCTCTATTATGGAGGATACGTAGTCTGGCGTGACGGGCAGCAGGTATACCTTGTCTGCGAACCGCGTGTCAGTCTGGATCGTCGCAATGTTCGGGTTTATCAGCACGCTGTCCAGTCCGTCCTCGTGTATGGCCTTGAGGCACTGGCTGCCGGAGTAGTCGAAATGGCGGCCGTTTCAGCGGCTTTCGCCGGCCTCTCCGATCTTGATGGCCCCGCTTCCAAGCACGAGTATCTTCTTGAGCGTCTCATTCTTTGGCAGTTGCTGTTATCACCTCCTCTGCATCCTGCAAGCGTGATGTTTTTTGGGTGTTGCTGTCGCTGCTGTCGTGGCTGCCGCTGCTACCGCCGTTATCGTTACCGTTGTCGCTACCATTGCTGCCATCCTGCGCGCGCCCGCCGGCCGCCTCGCCCGGCCCCCCCTCTATGAGGTCCCTCAAATTCTCAAACACGAACCGGCAGTCGTAGGGACCCGGCGACGCCTCCGGGTGGAACTGCACTGCGATGCACCGGCTCGACTTGTGTTTAATGCCCTCCACCGTGTCGTCGTCGGCGTTTGAGAACCACAGGTCAAACTCAGAGTCCCGCAGCGAGTCGGGGGATATTCCGTACCCGTGGTTCTGGCTCGTCACGTACGTCTGCCCGGTCTCAAGGTTGGTGCAGGGTTTGTTCTGGCCCCTGTGTCCGTACTTTAGCTTGTACGTGCGGGCGCTTCCCGCAAGGCCCAGTATCTGCGCGCCCAGGCATATGCCCAGGGTCGGGACGTCGTCTTTTATCAGGCGCGCGGCAGTCTGTACGGTCTCCTTGCATTTCTCCGGATCTCCGGGCCCGCTGCTGATGACGACGCCGGCCGGGTCGTACGACATCACGTCCTCGTACGGGGTGTTCCACGGCACCAGTATGGCGCCGTATCCAAGAGAGCGTACGTTGCGCAGTATCGCATGCTTTGCGCCCGTGTCGATCACTACGATCGGCCTCTTTTTTTCCCCGCCTCCGTCGCCGTTGCCTCCCCCGGCCGCGCGCTGCGCACCGCACCCGTACGAGCGCGGGGACTTGGTCGACACTGCATCCATGAACTGCTCTGACGTATACCTGGGCGACTCTGCAAGTCTGGCCCTTATCAGGTCCGCGTCAATCTCAGAATCAGACACTGCAAGGGCCGCCATCATCACGCCGCCCGTCCGGAGCCCCTTTGTAAGGGCCCTCGTGTCCAGACCGGATATTCCCGGGATGCCCTGTCCGTGCATCCATTCGTCAAGAGTCATGTGCATGTTCCAATGGCTCGCGACAAGGGAGAGCTCGTGCACTACGAGCCCGCGGGCCTGTATGCGGTCCGACTCGAAGAATCTCGGTATGCCGTCCGCGTCGAGTGCGGACGGGTCAGGCACCCCGTAGTTCCCCACAAGCGGATAGGTCAGCGTGAGTATCTGCCCGTTGTACGACGGGTCGGTCAGGGCCTCCGTATACCCGACCATTCCAGTATTGAACACGATCTCCCCAAATACGGTGGTAGAACTCCCAAAGCCATCTCCCTCAAGGACGGTTCCGTCATCAAGGATCAGCTTTGCGTGCTTTCCTGCGTGACTAGATTCCTTTATGGTTATTTTTAACCCTCGTGGAGTCAAGGCGGTTTAAATTTAAATTTTATGAAACGGATCGCAGTCGCCCTGCGCCAGGGGACGGGCAGCATGCCGCCTGCAGCGTGGCGGATTGGGGTTCCGTGCAGGCCCGACGCCTGCGGGTGGGGGGCGCCGTCAGTGCGTCATCAGAGCGCCTGGTATTCGGTGCTCCACTGGTGGTACGAGCGGATCATGTCCGGCGAGACGCTCGGCTTGCGGCGCTCCATTATCTTTCTAAAGTCGGCCATCGTCAGGTCCCTCGGCTGCGGGGGCTCGTCTCCCTCCACGGGCTCCTTGTAGTCCGGCGACTCGAATATCTCATGGACCGTCATTATCTGCGCGGCCTGGCATATGTCCTTGATGTCGCTTGCGCTGTACCCGTCAAACAGCTTTGCCAGCCCCGCGCTGTTGAGCCGGTAGTCGGTCTTCAGCTTTGCGGTGTACTGCTCAAACAGGTTTTGCCGCGCGTCCTGGGTGGGAAGCGACACGTATATCCTCTTCTGGAACCTCCGCAGGAACGGCCAGTCAAGCGTCCACGGCTTGTTGGTGGCGCCTATGACATACAGCATGAGCTCCTTGCCCTTCGTGTTGATGCCGTCCATCTCGGTGAGAAACTGGTTCCGGGAGCGCGACTCGCCCCCTATCTCGTTCTGCCTCGAGCCGAGCAGGGAGTCCACCTCGTCCAAGAACAGGATCACCGGCTTGGACTCCTTCTCCGCGTAGTGGCGCGCCATGTCGAACAGCTTCGAGACGTTCTTTTCGGCCTCGCCAAGCCACTTGCTCATCAGCGAGGAGGCGTCGGCGCTGATAAAGTAGCCGTCCATCTCGTTTGCGGTGGCCGCGGCCAGCATGGTCTTGCCCGTCCCGGGCGGGCCGTACAGGAGCATGCCCTTTGGCCATCCAAGCGGAAACAGATCGGGTCGCTTTGTGGGGTACACGATCGACTCGCGCAGCGAGCTCTTTGCCTCTTCTAGCCCCACAACCTGGTCCCATGTCACGTCGGGCTTGTCCCGCATTATGAGATCCTCAAAGTCGTTCTCGTCCTCCTGGCGCTGTATCGACTTTTTCTGCTCCTCGGGCGTGGCAGACGGGTCCACTGCCGGCTCCACCCCGTGGGCCTGCTGCAGTACGGTTATCCTCTCATGGTACGAGTTGCACTTGTCCTTGTACAGCGGGTTGAGCTTGCTTGAGGGGTACAGGTTGATGAGTTTCACCAGCGCGTCTATCGCCTGCTGGTAGTACGTAATCGCCATGCCACGCGCCCCCTGCGAGTCGCACTTTATGGCCTCGTTTGCGCACATGCTTGCAGTGCGCTCCAGCTGCTGGGGCGCGCTCATGGACGGGTCGTCGGAGGGCCCCATCGGCGGCCGCAGCACCTCGGGATCGCTGGGAGTCTGGCTCATGTTTGTGTGATGCCCGGTACAATTAGTATAAGGCAATGTGAACTAACGCATACCTAGATGTCAAATTTTTTGCACCATTCATGTACGGACGGCCCCCGACTTGGGGGGTTTTTGCCACGCGCGTGCGGGAAAAAGGCGTCAACATACGCTCGGAGTCCCGGGGATATGGGGCCGCACTGCGGCCAGAGGGCAGATGTAACTACAGGCGTGCAAGTCAACTAGGCGTGCAAGGGCACAGGCTGTCTGCTAGTTCGTGATCTCGATGTCGGCAAGGCTCGGCATTGCACTGCATCCCAGGCTGCCGCACGATGCGGCCTCTTTTGCCGGCTCCTCTTCGGCGGTGGCGGCGGCGGTGGCGGCGGCGGTGGCGGCGGGGCGAACAGCAGTATCGGCGACTGCCGCTTTGGCGGATCCTGCGGCAGACGCCCCGGTTGCCGCCGGTCCTGCCCCTGCACCGGGGTCCGCCTCAGGTTCGGATCTGATCCCGCCACCTAGAGAATAGGATCCGTCTCCGCACATGTTCGTGTGCATCTCCCTTATGCGTTCAAGTGACGCCTGCGCCGAGATCAGCATCTCCTGCACGTCGTCCTCTATGACGTCGAGAGACTCTGCAGAGTTTCGTATTATGGACACAAGCTGGCCTGTCACGTCCCCAAGGGCCCCTTTCTCGGCATGCTTTGTCGCGATATACTCTGCAATCCAGACGAGTCTGCCCAGGTCCACCAGCTCGCCATCATCAAGGCGCCGCATGTCGTCGGCGGATATGAAATCGATGCACGGTTCCTCTGTCCCGGCCGACTGGAGAGCTGCGGCGCAGGCGGCACCGTTGCAATTATTGTCACTGTCATCGCCACAACTGCAGGCGGCGTTCTTTATGGAGGAGCCGGCCGCGTCGTCTACGGCCGCACGCCGTGTCTTTTCCTGGTCAACCATGGAGGCGGCCGCGGCAAACCCCTGCCTGCTTGTCGCCGGGCGCCGTATCTTGTCTAGCAGCATCGTCTGCATGCTCCCGGTATCTCTAGTTTATCATACTGCTTTCTTAATTTAGAGTCGACGATCAATTTTGCTTGATCAAATATTGCCGAGACCTCCGCGTTGGACCGGTCTAGGCTCAGGTTGGAGCCCGATATAGTGGCCGCGTCCAGAATGACACCGCCCAGGTGGACAGACGCGTCGTGCAGGCTTCTCTGGCACGCGGGTGCCGCGTCCCGGGCCAGCTGCATGTGTGCGGTGCGCACCACATACAGCGCAGGCAGCAGCGTGCGTGGCATATGGCGCGCCGTGACAGGCGTCACCGTCCTCCGGCGGGCGCGCTCCAGCGCCTCAAGCATGACGGACATCGCGTGCTCCAGTCCCATAGACCTGGCGTGCACCTCGTTGCAGGGGTCGTACCGGGGGGCCAGCCTCCTGTTGCGTGCGCGCACGTCGCGCACCTGCCCCCTCATGGACGCAATCGCGGAGTCAAGCGCGTCCGTTGCAAGCTCCAGCCTCGTAAGTATGCCAGACGCGGTGATGGCGGCGTCGACGGCAGCGGTGTTCGGCCAGTGCAGAAATCCCGTGCCATGCCCCGCGCGCCCCTTCACGCCCACCTGCAAGTCCGATGCCAGCATGCATGCATATTGCGCGGCGCGTATTTGAGCGGGTTGTGCTTCCGCACGGAGTGACCGCGGTCACGCACGGGCGCAGTTACTAGGAAATTTTTTATCAGTTGTTCAAACGAATTTAACTTTGCAGCTTAGTTATGGGTGCCGCGACACGCATGTATGGAGGGTGAGAGTGCGCTTACAGTCAGCCTGGAGGAGCTGGGCCTCAGCAGGTACGAGGCGCGTGCGTACGTTGCCCTGATAACGAAGGGGACGATGTCGGCAGGCGACTTGGCGTTCTACTCGGAGATTCCGAGGACCAAGATATACTCCACCATGAAAAAGCTTGCAAGCAAGAACCTTGCCATAACCTCCAACACAAAGTCCGCGATGGTGTGCACGGCGGTCCGGCCGGAGGATGCCTTTGACGACATCATACACGAGCAGATCCAGAAGGTGACCGCAATGAATGCGCTCGTGGCGGACCTCAAGAACATAAGCGAGATGAACAGGAGGGCAGGCGACTCGGAGGAGAAGCGCTACATGCAGATAGGGACGGGCAGCGTGCTTCCAAAGCTCCAGGAGATGACGATCAGCGCAGAGTCGTCCATCACAATAACTGCCGACGACGGAGGCCTGGGCCTCTTGTCCGGATGCAGGGACCAGCTGCTTGCCGCGCAGAAGAAGGACGTAAGGATCAGGTGCGTCATACCGCACGGCGAGGTATGCTCCGAGCCGCACAGGGCGCTGCCGCACGGCGTGGAGTCCAGGGCCTCGCACGGCGTGTCGGGAAGCTGCATCGTATTTGACGGGACGGACGTGATGATCCTCGACGGAACCGACGGGCGCGGGGCGGTATTCGAGTCGGCCCCTACGCTCGGTTCGGCGCACACGGCGATATTTGAGAAGATGTGGTCGGAGTCCATGCCCATCGACGCCCTTGCAGACATGGCCCCGGAGGATGCGCGCCAGATATGCCGCATCATAAGCACGACTGGCGCGGGCGGACTGCAGTACCTGCTAGGGGAGATGGCCGGGGCAGATCCGAGGAACGGCGGTGGCGGCCACGCTGCGAGGCTGTACGGGCTGCTAGAGCGGGATGGGATAGCGCCAGACTCCAAAAGGCCGCTCGGCGAGGTGCTCGACATGTTCAATGCCATAATGCAGATCGTGTGCTCGGGGAGCGCCTGCATGGATGCGAGGGGCCGAAACGTCACGATAGAGTCGCCCCAGAACAGCAGCAGTTCGCTTCCCTGGGTCTCCATGCTCGAGGGGTGCCTGCGCGGGCGCGGATATGCAGTCAGGACGGTCAGGCAGAACAATGCGCCCCCCAAGCACGGCGACGCGGGCGAAAGGTTCCACATACGCATAGACAAAAACTAAAAACAGACCGTCATGCCACGTCGCAGCATGATAGAGGAGAGGATGAGCGAGATGGGAATCGTGCTGCCGAGCGTCCCGGCGCCCCCGGCCGGTTCGTACGTCCCGGTTGCAAGATCCGGCAGCCTGCTTTACGTCTCAGGACAGATCCCGCAGAGGGACGGCAAGATAATGTTTGCAGGAAAGGTGTCAGACTCGAACATTGCAAGGGCCCAAGAGTCGGCGCGCCTGTGCGCCATAAACATACTGGCGCAGGCAAAGTCGCACCTGAACGATCTCGAAAGGGTCGAGAAAGTAGTGTCGCTGACAGGCTTTGTCAACAGCGTGCCGGAGTTTACACAGCATCCCAAGGTAATCAACGCGGCATCCGACCTGCTTGTGGAGATATTCGGAAGCGACAGGGGGAGCCACAGCAGGATGGCAGTCGGCGCCTCGAGCCTCCCGCTTGGCGTCATGACGGAGATAGGGGCCGTAATACGGGCGAAGGGCTAGCCGCGCCCGCGGCTGCCTCAAGGCGAGCGGCCCGACGGGCTCGGTTTTGGGACTCGCGCAGCCTTGCTTTTTATTGTGCGGCGTGTACACGCAGGCAGCATGGACGTAGCAGCCATGATGGAGCGGCAAAAGTACATCACGGTAGAGACCTACAGGAGGGACGGCACGCCGGTGAGGACGCCGGTCTGGTTTCACGTCAGGGACGGGCTGGTGATCGTGGTCACGAGATCCGAGACGGGCAAGGCAAAGCGGCTCAGGGCCAACAGCAGGGTCAGGATTGCGCCGTGCACCATAAGGGGCAGGGTCAAGGGGCCGTGGGCGTCAGGCGGGGCCGTCATACTGGACGGGGAGCAGACTGACGCGGCGGTAAAGGCGCGGGACAAAAAGTACGGAATGATGGCCCGCCTGGCAAGGTCCCTCACCGGCGGCAAGGGCGAGCTCTTTGCATTTGCAATAAAGCTTGACGACACACACGACGCTGCAGGGTCGGCATAACAGTACAGCGGGGACGGCCCGGATGCGGCATCACGCGGCAGCGATACGCTTGTTAAGCTCCGAGACGAACTTTTTGATCCTCGCAAGCGGGATCAGCGCGCCGCATGCCCTGTCGTGGCCGCCGCCAGAACCCCCCAGCTCGGCGGCCAGCACGTTTACAATCTTGCCCAGGTGCACCCTGCAGGACCTGGAGCCGCGTACGGACACGGAGTAAAAGTCCTCGTTCTTCTTTGCCTTGTATGCCACGCCCACGTCCTTGCCGGACAGGCCCAGCACAAAGTTCACGGCGCCGCCGGCCCCCGCGTCGGTTATCTCCATGTGCGCAAGGTTCCTGGTCCTTCTGAGGCCTGCCTTTACCTTTGCTATCATCTCAGAGAGCCGCTCGACCTGGGACTGCGCAAACTCGAATGAGCCGGGGATCTCGTGCGGAAACTTCGAGTCGGCCAGTGCGTCTACCAGCGACTGCAGGTATGCGCCGTCCTTTTGGTGACCGGTGATGTTGTACGTCATTACCGTCGCGCTGATCAGGGCAAACTGCCTGTCGTACATCTGCAGCAGCCGCGAGCCCAGGGGCCTGTCCTCCATATAGTCCGTTATGGCGGCGCACGAGGCGACAAACGTCGCATGGTCCGACATCTTTGACTTGAACGAGTCGTACACGAGCACCGACGCGCATTCGTTTGTGTTGTGTATCATGCGCACTCCCAGGTTCGAGAGGCGACGCGCCGTGCCGGCGTCTATCGCGTGGTGATCCACGTACGTGACGGGCACGCGCTTTTTTCGAAGCGACGAGACGATATCGACAAACTCGTCCTGGTTTTTCTTGCTGAGTCCGAGATCGCATATGAACAATTTTTTGAGGGACGGTTCGGCCGCAATCTCCTCAAGGGCCTTCATCTGTCCCGGGTAGTCAGTCAGGACCGTCTCCCCGCCGTGGGCCTGCTTTACCAGCGCGGCGGCGCTTATCCCGTCCAAGTCCTCCCTGTGCGAGAGGCATACGACTCGGGTGCGCTTTGGCGCGGCCGCACGTCCGCTCGCCTTCCGGGTTTTTGCGGGCGCAGTCTTCGCGGCGCCTGCCGAAGGCGTCCTTTTGGCAGCGGCCCGCGCGGCCCCGGACGCCTTTGCAGCAGCAGGGCTCCTCGCGGCCCTGCCAGATGACGCAGTGGTGGCAGCAGCGGTCCTTTTTTTGGCCGCGCGCACCCCGGCGGATGCAGTCGGAGTACGGCTAGCGGGGGGCTTTGTAGTGGTAGCAGAGGCCATACAAAACCGCACGAGGGCGCCTCAATTTAAATGGAGAATCAGGATGTGCGAAAAAACCACAAGTCAGCCAAAATGCAACCGCCGGCGGCGCCCGTGCACAAGCAAAAAGCGTCACTCCCGGCGGCGCCCGTGGCGCTGGCAGGCATAACCGTCACTGCCCCCGTACCGGCCGCTTACAAGGGCGGCCGAGTCCACGCACACGTCGTAAAAAGGCAGGCCGTCCACCTGCGTGCGGTAGTCCACTTGCTGTATGCGCCGGAGCTCGTCCGGTGACGCTCCCAGCACCATGTCGTCGAGCTCCTGAAGCCTTCTGCGCTCATCAGGGGTCATACCGCATTCTTCCATTATGCGCATTTATGGCAGAGGATTAAACTATTAGGCCATTTGCTAAAGTTTGTTGACACAACTCGGCGGTGCAGAGCCGCGCGCCGTGGGTGAAACGCTCCAAAACAGAATAAATAGACGCCGGCCCATACACGTGGCATGAAGACCAAGAATATCGGCCTGAGGGGGATAGAGGTTGCGGACACCAGGATATCCAACATCGACGGCGAGAAGGGCAAGCTGATATACCGTGGATACGACATAATCGACCTCACCAAGTACTCCACGTTCGAGGAGACGGCGTACATACTGATTTACGACCACCTGCCGACCACGCACCAGCTCAACGAGTTCAAGTCAAAGCTGTCAGACGCGCGGAGCATACCAAGGCAGATGCAGCGTAACATGTCCAACTGGAGGAAGGACGCGGATCCCATGGACATGCTGCAGGCCTTCGTGGCAGCCCTGGCAGGGTACTACGACGAGGAGTTCTCCACAAAGGAGGCAAGCTACGACAGGGCAATCAACCTCGTCGCAAAGGTGCCGACCATAGTCTCAAGCTGGCAGCGGCTCCGAAACGGCGAGGAGACAATAGATCCGGACCCCAGCCTGACGCATGCGGGCAACTTCCTGTACATGATGTCAGGGCGCAGGCCGGATCCCGAGGTCGAGAAGATATTTGACACGTGCCTCATACTGCACGCGGACCACACGTTCAACGCGTCGACCTTTACGGCAAGGCAGGTCGCCTCCACCAGGGCCCACATGTATTCGGCCTCAAGCGCCGCAATCGGGGCGCTGAGCGGCGAGCTGCACGGGGGTGCGAACACAGAGGTGATGAAGATGCTGCTTGAGATTGACAAGCAGGAAAACGTAGAGGCGTGGATAAAGGAGAGGCTGTCGGAGGGCCAGAGGATAATGGGCATGGGCCACGCAGTGTACAAGACGTTTGATCCCAGGGCCCAGGTGCTAAAGGAGATGTCAAGGCAGCTTGCAGCAAAGACCGGCCAGAGATGGTTTGACATGACAGAAGGGGTGGAGACCACCACCATGTCCGAGATGAAGACGAAGAAGGGCATAGATATCTACCCCAACGTCGACCTGTACAGCGCGTCGATATACTATATGCTCGGCATACCCGTCGACCTCAACACCCCGATATTTGCAATATCGCGCTCAGTGGGGTGGGCCGCCCACATAATAGAGGAAAAGTTTGCAGAGGCCGCGCCCAAGCCCGCGCTGTACAGGCCAAAGGCAGTCTACGTGGGCAAGTACTGCGGCCCCGAGGGATGCGAGTACAAGACCATAGACCTGCGCAGCTAACCGGCGCGGCAGATCATGGTTGCGGCAGTAATTACGATGCCCGCAGGTGGCGACAGCGGCGCGCGCAGATACGTCAGGCAGACTCGGATGCAAGGCGGTCCACATCCAAGCGCACGCCACCATACGCAGGGCATGCAGAATCCTAGTTGCGCCTGTCAAGCCACGCCCTGTGATCGGATATGGAATATTCGCGACGGTACAAAACCTCAAAGGCCATGTCGTAAAACGAGATGCCGCGCCTCTGGGCCTGATCATCAAGCCATCTGAGTCCATCGGCCAGTTCAGGGTCGTCGTCGGCAGTCTGGGCCAGCTCGTCCATCACATTCGTAAAGAAAGAGTCGCTCATGACTCCAGATGTAAAAAAAGAGTCCATAAGGCATGCATTCAAAATATGTAAACAAAAACAGTTTATTTTTTTGACAAGGGCTGATCGCAGGTTACAAGCGTGGGGGAAAGCACGGCTGTTGTGAGGCAGACGATGGCGCAGAGGCGAGAGCCATCGCAGGACAGGCAGTCCCGCGTCTGTCACCACTGTTCTCCCCTGTCGTCCCCTCTCCTCCCCCCCCCCCCAACCCTTCTCCTCCCCAACCCTTCGGCCAGCAAGTGCACATCGATATGACGGAGACAGAAGGGAAGAACTGCCGCATGCAAGTGACAAGGAAGGCAATCCAAACCCAAGCACGGCATATCGGCGACAGCAAGGGGCAGGCGGCACAGCGCGTTGACAGCTGCCGCGCGGCCTTCATGCACATACCAGAGAATACGGGTACACCCTCAGGTCGTTCGACATGGAGCCACGGGCTGACGCCGTCCCGTTCGCGTCAGGCGGGATCGTAACCGGAGGCCGGGGTGCGCGCCATCCGCCTGATTCTGGCGCGCGCCGCTCACGCGGCCACCGCGGCCCTGTCCCGGGGCGGGCCGGGCCCGCCAAAGACGGAGTATCTGGTGCCGTCGGGGTTTGTGAGCGAGTACGGGGTGTCACCGGCCCTCTCAAACAGGCTCCAATCGCGGTCAAGCAGGTATTCCAGGAGCGCCCTGCCCGGTGAAACATTTTGCCGGTGGCATGTGCGGGTGAACGTGAGGAGGACCGACATCAGGAGCCTGCCCCCTGCCGTCATGGTCTTGCGCCTGACGTTCCGCTGCGGTATGAGCCCGTCCCGTATCTCGCGCTCCACGTCGTTGCTGTGCGGCGACATTCCCGGGTGCGCCTGGAACGTGAACAGGTTGGGAATGGCGTTTAGCAGGTGCGTTCGGAACCCGGGATCCTCGTACGACGCGGCGATCGCGTATGCCCGCCGCGAGAGCTCCATCATGGTGAGCGGCGCCAGCGTCTTGATCCGCTTGGCGTCGCGGTACAGCCCGAGCAGCATGTCGTACCTTGCCTCGTCTTCCGGTTTTTTGCCGACCACCGCCACCCTTTCGGCCTTGCGCAGTATGTGGACAAAGTCCCGCTGTATGGTGCCGGTCAGCTCCGGGTACCCGGCGTAGCCGTCGCATGTCACGGGCTTGCCCCGGAGCCACGCAAAGTGGACGGAGAGCACCGAGGCGGACCTGGTCGGCGAGAACAGGACGAACACCGCGGCGGGCGTGTACGCCACCCAGACGTATCCGTGGTGCCCGTCGCCGCGCCCGTACCTTGACTCGTCCATCTGGATGTGCGGCCGGAGCTGAATCATGCGCATTATCCGGGCGAGCATGCCCGACTGTATGTGCGTGGAGACCGCGCTCCTGCCGTTTCTCACGGCGTTGGGACTCAGCTCGAAGCCGAATATGCCGCGTATCATGTCCGCGATGCCCTCGTCCGTGTTTGCCGCCGCAAACATCATCAGTATGACCGACAGCAGGACGGGCCCAAGCGACGTCCCGTCAAGAAACGGGCTCGGCGCCCTGAAGACGCGGCCGCAGGACGGGCACCCGGCCCTGCCGATGACCGCCATGGCGCACTGCACCGCGTAACACGCGTCAAGGTCGTACACGAGCTTGCACGCGGGACGCATCCCCGCGAGCGGCCTTTTGCAGCACTCGGACACCGCGTCGTCCACGGGGTAGTACAGCGGCGGAAGGGTGGCCCTGTTGTGGTGCGAGGCCCCGGCGTGGCCGACCGGGGGCCCGATCCTCCCGCCGCTTGGACCGCGAGTGACGTCGTCCTCATCGCCGCCGTCCTCCCGGCTGATCTTTTCCCCGGGCCCGCCCTTTGGGTCCTCGCCGCGCCTCCTCCGGAACTTGTCGCGCGCACCGTTATAGCCTGACGGAGTCGACGTTGGCATGTTCTCGCTCTCGTAATAGGCAATCTTCCTTCTCATCCCTTCCATCTCTTCCCGCTGCCTCCGGTTCTCCTCCTCCAGCTCGCGTATCCTCCCAAACGCCTTCCTGAGCTCCCCCCTCAGCAGCTTGGACTCTGCGCCGCCCGTCTGAGCATCAAGGAGGATCCCAATCGTGTCCTCCAGGCTGTCAATCCGGGCGTGCAGCCTTTTGATATCCTCTCGCAAGGCTTCCTCTGACACGCGGACGGTGTCACGGGGTCGGATCTAAAGCTTGTGAACTGTTTTTGTACACCATTTGGTCAATTTTCACACATTTTGATTTCGACCTGAGGGTGTACGAATACGGGTTTAGAACGTTTATTTAGTATGAAGAGATACACAGGGTAATTATGGCAGCAATTGATAAGGCAGCAATCGGATTCTCAATTGCAATCGTGGCGATAGGCGTGGCCTTTGCAATGGCTGGAGAGGCGACGCAGAGCAGTACGCTTGCGCCTGTGGCACCAGTTGAGAGACCGGCACCAGTCATGGAGCCTGAGCCAGAGATGATGGAACCGGAGCCAGAGATGATGGACAAGGACAAAGAGATGATGGACAAGGACAAAGAGATGATGGACAAGGACAAAGAGATGATGGACAAGGACAAAGAGATGATGGACAAGGACAAAGAGATGATGGACAAGGACAAAGAGATGACAATGAAGGACAAGATGGCGCTTACCATCGAATTTAGAGCAGGAACGGAGACGATCGAGATACTCATATCGTCATCGTATGAGCTAAGCGACGAAGAGACAGAATGTCCAGAAAACAAGCTTGGAATCAGCGGCCATTGCGTTCCGTACTACATCAAGGGTGGAATGGTAACTGACGCCAGCGTCGTCACGGAGGATAACTCCGTGGTCATTGCAATCGACGCGGTAGAAGACGGGAAACTGACGCTCATCAAGTCAAAAGAAGGCATCGAGGTAGTCGATCTCATACTTGTAGACGGCGAAGAGACAGACGACTACAGTGTGATGGAAAAGTCAGAAATGATGAAGGACAAAGACAGGGACGCAATGGAGGAAAAGTATGGTGACTCTGAATATGGAGACGACATGGCAAGAGAGGACAAGGACGCAATGGAGGAAAAGTATGGTGACTCTGAATATGGAGACGACATGGCAAGAGAGGACAAGGACGCAGAGACATCTGAGAAAGAGGATACCATGGCAGGACCCCAGACAGTCACAGTCGACATGCCAGAAGGAACGGCATTGCCGGGATGTGAGGTGGACGACGCATGCTTCGTACCAGCAGATGTTACGATCAACGCAGGTGACACAGTATCATGGATCAATTCCGACACGGCTGCACACACCATAACCAGCGGCAGCGCAACGGACGGGCCCACGGGCATCTTTGACAGCAGCCTGGTCATGGCCGGAGCGGTCTTTGAGCATACGTTTGGAGAGGCAGGCACCATTGAGTACTTTTGCATGGTTCATCCATGGATGGAAGGTACGGTAACTGTAAACTAGGATTTTTTATTTTTGTTTTTTAACCGGCAGTACGCGCCGTGCGCGGCTCGCGTGTGAGCCAATCACGCGAAAGCTACGCAGAGATTAGCCACTCTGGTGTGCGGCATCAGGCAAAAGCCTGCGGGCACCATGTCGGCAAACACGGCGCTTCCTGATCACCCCGTACCACGTCAGGCATGCATGGAAAAGACGGGGCTTCAGTTACCGGCTTTGCATCATCTTTTTCTGGAGAGTGCGGTTGTACGACACGCCAAACCTGTGTGACTCGTCCCGGGCATGCTGCAGTATCTTAAGTGACTGATCGCTTCTTGGAATCACGACCGGGTCGCTGCGCCCGGGCATGTACACCTCCTCGTTCTCCTTTGCAAGCGAGATGCAGGGCAGGTCGCGTAGTCCCAGCTTGAAAAGTGACTTTAGCGCGGCGCCAAGCTGTCCCTTGCCGCCGTCAATTACCACCAAGTCCGGAAGCTCTGCCGTCTTTTTGTCCGTGCCGGGGTCGGCGGCAGGGGCAGCGTCGCTGTTACCAGCATCGCCGCGGCCACCCGCCCCCCCGTCCAGGATGCGGCGATACCTCCTGTAGACAATCTCAGATATCATCGCGTAGTCGTCGCGGCCGTCCACGGTCTTTATCCTGAACCTGCGGTACCCCGGCTTGTCAGGAACGCCCCCCACAAACCGCGACATCGAGCCCACCGCAAACGCCTCGCCGTGGTTCGAAACGTCAAAGCATTCTATTACGTGCGGGATGCGCGCGAGCCCGAGCGCGCCCTGCAGCTGCAAGAGTCCGGGAGATTCTGCGGATGCGGGGCGGCCGCGGCCGCTCCCAGTACGGCCGTCCCCGGCACCGGGAGAGCCGCCAGCCTCGCCATGACCGCCGCCGGTGCCGCCCGCCGGATCGCCGGCGCTGCTTTCATGCACTATCGCCACGTTTCGTAGTATCAGGTCAACCATCTCCTTGCGCCTGCCCCTCCGGGGCACCGACATGTCCACCGCGTGGCCTGCGCGCTCAGAGAGCAGGGACTCCAAGAGCCCCGCGTCCTGCGGCATCTCGCTCAGTACGACGTGGTGCGGTATGCGCCTAGTCGTATAATACTGGTACAGGAACCCGGCAAACGTGTTGTCGGCCATCGCGTCAAACACGAACTTGTCGCTGTCCCGGATCACCCCGTGGATCATGCGGAACGTCATGACCACGGCCGTGTGGTCGCGTACTGCGATGCCAAAGTACTCCTCGTCGGAGCTCTTCACGCGCTCCATCTTCTGGCCCGAGTTCAGCCCGTCAAGGCGGACAAGCGTGTCCCGTATCTCGATTGCGCGCTCAAAGTGCCTCGCGTCGGCGGCCTCTTTCATCTGCAGCCTTAGCTTTTCAGAGAAGATCTTTAGCTGGTCGGATCCCGCAAGGACGTCCTTGAGGGCGTCGACGTGGCCCTGATACCTCTTCTGGGCCGACTCGAACTCGCAGGGCCCCTCGCAGTTTCCGAGGTGGTACTCCAGGCAGACCTTTTTCGGAAGCGTCTTGCAGATGCGTATCTGAAACGCCTTTCTCAGCGCCCCGACTGTGAGTATCTTGGAGCTCCCCTGCACAAACGGCCCAAAGGTCTGCCCCTTGCCAAGAAAGCGCCCGTCCCGGGTCCGCCGGGACACCAGCAGCCGCGGGTACTTTTCATCGGATATCCGCAGGTACGTGTAGCGCTGCTGGTCCTTGAGCTCTATGTTAAAGCGCGGCCGGTGCCGCTTTATCATGTTGGACTCGAGCAAGAAGGCCTCGCCCTCCGTGTCAGTTATCACAAACTCCACGCCTGCCACCAGCCCTACCAGCCTCTGCGTCTTGTAGTTATCGTGCGTCTTGTTGCCAAAGTACGACCTTACGCGCTTGCGCAGGCTCTTTGCCTTTCCGATGTAGATTATGCGCCCCTGGCCGTCCTTCATTATGTAGACCCCGGGGCTATCAGGTATCGCAGAAGGCTGCATGTCAAACGGCCGCTGCGGTGGCGGCGGCTGCGCGGTGGCGGCGGTGTCAGCAGGAGTCATTTCAAAAGACAGTCACAGCAGGAACCACACCAAATATCACTGCTTGTCTGTCCTGCTGCGCCTTTTTGCGGCAAGATCCCGGAGCAGGTACCGGCCCGTGTGGCTCTCCGGCACCTCGGCCACCTGCTCGGGCGTCCCCGTGCATACTATCTGGCCGCCCGCCTCGCCGCCCTCGGGGCCCAGATCTATTATCCAGTCCGAGTTCCTGATCACGTCCATGTTGTGCTCTATGACCACCACGGTGTTTCCCATCCTGACAAGCCGGTCAAGCACGTCAAGCAGCTTTTGCACGTCTGCAAAATGCAGCCCGGTGGTGGGCTCGTCGAGTATGTACATGGTCCTGCCCGTGCTGGGGCGGGACAGCTCGGATGCAAGCTTTACCCTTTGCGCCTCCCCTCCCGACAGGGTGGTGGAGGGCTGCCCCAGCTTGATGTATCCGAGCCCCACGTCGGCCATGGTCTGCAGCTTTGAGCGCACCGCGGGGACGTTTGCAAAGAACTCGAGCGCCTCGTCTATCGACATGCCAAGGACCTCCGTGATGTTCTTTCCCTTGTACGTGACTGCAAGCGTCTCAGAATTGTACCGCTTGCCGCCGCACTCGTCGCACGTGACCTGCACGTCGGAGAGGAACTGCATCTCGATCTGCTTTACGCCCGCCCCCTCGCACGCAAAGCACCGGCCCACCTTGACGTTGAAGGAGAACTGGCCCGGCTCGTAGCCGCGCGTGCGTGCAAGCGGGGTCGAGGCGAATATGGAGCGCACGGGGGTGAATACGTCGATGTACGTGGCCGGGTTCGAGCGCGGCGTCCTTCCTATGGGGGACTGGTCTATCTCTATCACCTTGTCGACACGCTGCATGCCGTCTATCCTCTTGTGCGCGCCCGCCCTAGCGGTGGATTGGTACATCCGCGCCATAAGCCCCTTGTAGAGGACCTCCGTGACCAGGGTCGACTTGCCGGAGCCGGACACGCCGGTCACGCAGACAAACCGCCCGAGCGGAATCTCCACGTCTATGCCCTTTAGGTTGTGCTCAGAGGCGCCCCGGATCACGACGGTGCGGCGGCCGTCGCCTTCGGGGTCTGCGCTGCGCGCCTCAGTCGATACTGTCATCTCCCCCCGCAGGTACGCGCTTGTGGGCGACCGGCTGTCGGCCAGCATCTCTTGGACCGTGCCCTCAAACACGACGTGCCCCCCGTGTATCCCGGCCCCGGGCCCCAGGTCCACGATATAGTCGGAGCTTCGTATGACCTCCTCGTCGTGCTCTACTATTATCACCGTGTTTCCCAGGTTGCGCAGCTTTGTGAGCGTGCGGATGAGCCGCTCGTTGTCCCGCTGGTGCAGTCCGATGGTGGGCTCGTCGAGCACGTACAGGACGCCGGTCAGGTTGGAGCCTATCTGGGTTGCAAGCCTGATGCGCTGCGACTCGCCGCCGGACAGGGTGGAGCTCCGCCTGTCAAGGGTCAGGTAGGTGAGCCCGACGTTCATCAGAAACTCCAGCCGCTCCGTGATCTCCTTTAGTATGTCGCGCGCAATGTACGCCTCCATGTCCGAGAGCCGCAGATCGGAGAAGAACTCGTGGCACGACTCTATTGACATGTCGCACACCTCCATTATCCCCCTGCCGCCCACCTTGACTGCAAGCGATTCGGGCCTGAGCTTCTTGCCTTCGCATCTGCCGCACGGTATGTCGCGCATGAACTTTCGAAGCCAGTCCCGCTTCGAGTCTGACGTGGTATTCTCAAGCATGTAATACAGGTCGTTCATCACCCCGTTGTACGTCTCGGGATCCTTCAGGGTGGACATCTTCTCCCGCCTCAGGCCGGTCTCAGGGGCCCCCCACAGCAGGAGCTGCATCTCCTTTTTGCCCAGGTTCCCAATCGGGGTGGTCAGATCGATCCCAAAGTATTCTGCGACGTCGATCAGCTTGTCGGTCTTGTATGCAGAGTACTGCCCCCGCCACGGGACGATCGGGTACTCGAGCAGGCACATGGACCGGTCTGGAATCACGAGATCCTCATCAAACTGCAGGTTGACGCCCAGCCCGTGGCACTCGTCGCACATGCCAAAGGGCGAGTTGAACGAGAAGTTGCGCGGCTCCATCTCGCCTACGCTCAGCCCGCAGTGCGGGCACGCGTTCTTTTGGGAGAATACCGCGTCCTTCAAAGAATCCTTGGCGCGGCCGCGGGTGCGGGAGCTCTTGCTGCTGCTGCTACTGCCCGCACCGCGCGACGACGCGACAGATATTACAACCGTTCCCTTTGACGCCTTTATCGCAGACTGTACGGACTCAAAGAGCCGAGAGCGCTCCTGCACGGTGGGCGTTATGCGGTCCACCACGATCTCTATATCGTGCCACTTTTTCTTGTCAAGCGCCGGGAAGCGCCCTACGCCCCCGCCGCCCATAAGCGACGCCACCTCGCCGTTGACCCGGACGCGCGAAAAGCCGTCGCGCCTCGCGTCGTCAAACACCTTTTCATGCGTGCCCTTCTTGCGCTGTATTACGGGCGCCAGCACCAGGACCGGTCGCCCCTCGTACATCCGGAGCACGGAATCGCATATGGCGTCAAGGGACTGCGTCGATATCTTCCTGCCGCACCCCGTGCAGTGCGGCACGCCGATGCGCGCGTACAGGAGCCTCAGATAGTCGTATACCTCGGTGGTGGTTCCCACGGTGGACCTCGGGTTTTTTGCAGTGGTCTTCTGCTGTATGGAGATTGCAGGGGACAGTCCCTCGATGTAGTCCACCTCGGGCTTTTCCATCATCTCCAGAAACTGCCTCGCGTACGCGGAGAGCGACTCGACGTACCGCCTCTGCCCCTCCGCGTATATGGTGTCAAACGCAAGCGACGACTTGCCGGAGCCGGACAGGCCGCTTATCACCACCAGGCTGTTCTTCGGCATGCTTGCAGTGATGTTCTTGAGGTTGTGGTGCCGGGCGCCACGCACGGTGAGCCTTCCGGCATACTGCGCGGGGTCGATCCCGTTGGGCGTCGTGTCATAACCGTACGGGTGACGGGGTGATTGGGAAGAGGAGGAGGAGGAGGAGGAGGAGAGAGATTCAGAACCCAGGGGCCTAGTTCTCGCGGAGCCGTTACGGGCGCCCCTTTTTGACGCTGCCATCTCCGCCGGCGTCGTCGCGACCGTTGCGGTCCTTGCCGCGGCCCCCGCCGCCCTTTTTCTTGCCAACGCGAGTCCTCTTTTTCTGCCGTCCGCGGCCCCCGCCACCCTTTTCACCATCCCTTGACTCGAGTTCCTCCGTCAGTCTTTTTATTGTATCCCTGCATTTTATGGCCTGCTCAAAGTCAAGATCGTGCGAATACTGCTCCATCTTGGCCCCCAAGTCGGCAAGCTCCCTGTGTATGTCGTGTACGGACTTTGTCTTCGAGTCGTCAAACGCGCCCGAGTCCGCGGCGCCCGCGGGGATTGCCTTGGTTATGGTTCTCGGTACGAGCCCGTGCCGCTCGTTGTACTCGGACTGCCTCCTCCGGCGGCGCTCAGTCTCGTCCATGGCGGCCCTCATCGAGTCGGTCACGGTGTCCGCGTACATTATGACGGAGCCGTTTGCGTTGCGCGCCGCCCTGCCAAACGTCTGTATGAGGCTCGTGGTGTTGCGCAAAAACCCCTCCTTGTCCGCGTCAAGTATGGCCACAAGCGAGACCTCGGGTATGTCCAGCCCCTCCCGCAGCAGGTTTATCCCGACAAGCACGTCAAACTCGCCCAGCCGCAGCTGCCGTATCAGCTCCGTGCGCTGCAGCCCCTCTATCTCAGAGTGCAGGTACCGCACGCGCACGTCCCTGCGCGACAGGTACTCGGCCAGATCCTCGGCCATCCTCTTTGTAAGCGTGGTCACGAGCACCCGCTCACCACGCCCGGCCCTGCCGCCTATCTCCGATATCAGGTCGTCCATCTGTCCCTGCGTGGGCCGCAGCTCCACGCGGGGGTCAAGCAGCCCCGTGGGCCGCACGAGCTGCTCGGCCACCCCCGAGGAGACCTCGCGCTCGTACGCGGCCGGGGTGGCAGACACGAATATTGTCGGGTGCCTCATCACGTACTCCTCGAACTCTTCGAACCTCAGCGGCCTGTTGTCGTACGCGCTGGCCAGCCTGAATCCGTGCGTCACCAGCTCGCGCTTGCGCGAGTGGTCCCCCTTGTACATGCCGTGCAGCTGCGGCAGCGTCACGTGCGACTCGTCTATGACCAACAGAAAGTCCTCGTCAAAAAAGTCCATCAGGCAGAACGCCTGCTGGCCCGGCCTGCGGCCGTCAAAGTGCCTCGAATAGTTCTCTATGCCGGAGCAGTATCCGAGCTCCTCGATCATCTCGAGGTCATACGTCGTGCGGGACTCCAGCCGCTGCCGCTCAAGCTCCGCAAGCTCGGGCAGCCTGCCGGCAAGCTCTTCTCTGATCGACAGGATTGCGTTTGCCCGCACGTCGCTTGCGATAAGGTAGTGCTTTGCGGGAAATATGCGCAGCTCCGGCAGGTCCCGCACCACGTCGCGCGACACCTTGTCAAGTATCGACACCCGCTCTATCTCGTCCCCGAACATGGATATGCGCACCAGGTCCTCGGAGTACGCGGGCGTGATCTCAAGCGTGTCGCCGCGGACCCTAAAGTTTCCGGGCGCGACTTCCGTGTCGTTGCGCTCGTAGCGCGCGTCGACGAGCCTCTGGATCAGCGCGCCGCGCCCCAGCTGGTCGCCGCGGCGTACGCGCAGGGCCAGGTTGTCCCAGTCCCGGGGGTTTCCAAGGGAGTATATGCACGACACCGTGGCGACGATTATGGTCGGCTCGCCGGAGAGCAGCATCGCGGTGGCCTCCAGACGCATCTTCTCGATCTTCTCGTTGACCTGCGTGTCCTTTTCAATGTACGTGTCAGTCTGCGGTATGTAGCTCTCAGGCTGGTAGTAGTCGTAATATGACACAAAGTAGCCCACGTTGTTGCGCGGAAAGAACTGCTTTAGCTCAGAATACAGCTGGGCCGCAAGCGTCTTGTTGTGCGATATCACAAGCGTGTTCTTGCCGCATTTGGCAATCACGTTTGCCACGGTAAACGTCTTTCCGGAGCCCGTCACCCCGAGGAGGGTCTGCCTCTTGTTCTCACTCACTCCAGATGCCAGTGCCGACACGGCCTGCGGCTGGTCCCCGGTGGGCTCGAACGGGGAGGCCAGCTCGAATTTGGGGGCATGATCATACAGGGGGGAGAATGGCGTGCCCGTGGCGGTATCGGCAGCGGCCGACACGTCTGCTGCAACGGTTCTTGCGCGCCCCATGATCACCACACCGGCTCGTCGACCATCCGGGGCCCGTCGTCGGTCACCTCGAACCCCATTACGCGTAGCGTCTCCGCGGCCGTCGGGGAGCCGCGCTCGAGTATCTGCTCGGCGAGCTCCTGGCGGCGCTTCCGGCTCATGTGCTGCCCTATCTTGTACTTGCCGTGCATGACCTCAGGCGTGATCTTCAGGATGGCGACCGCGTCGACCACGCCCATGTCGGGCCTGACAGGCTCGTAACGGCCCTCCGGCTGGTACTTTGCCATGAGGCCGTTGAGCGCAAGCGCCTTCTCGCCGCGGTCGGAGACGATGCTGCACGCGCCCTTTATCACCACGCTGATGTACAGCGTGTCAGCAACCGACGCGTCGAGTGGATCCTCAAAGTAGGACGGCAGGAACTCCAGCTCCCTGTCGACCTCGAACCCGACCCTTGGGTTCCGGGCGACGTTGTCCAGCTTTTCGCCGCGCGTGTGCGAGTGCATGTATACGGATCCGTCAAGGTACGCAAAGTTCATCGGTATGACCTGCGGGTACCCGTCGCGGTCCATGCTTGCGATCCGCCCTATGTGCTCAGAGTTGAGGAACTCGATCATCTTTTCCCTGGATTTGATGCGCAGTATGCCCGCATGCTGCATGGGGGGAGGTACCCCGCATAGTGCTATAAATCAAATGTGCAGGCACGGGTCGCGCGGAACGGATGCCGCGGGTGCGGCAGTCACGACGCGGCCGCCTTTTCGCGCAGGGCGGGCATCACGTGGCTGGCAAACTTGTCAATCGAGCCGAAATAGTTCTTGCCCCAGAACCTGATGACAAAGTGGTTGACGCCGGCCTCCATGAACCTCTCGAATACCGGTATCACGTCGTCGGGGGTTCCCACGGCGGTGGAGGAGCGCGCGATCGGGTCCGGAATCTTTGTTGCGGCCTCCCTCATCTTTACTATCCAGTCCTGGTTTGACATCGAGTATTCCGTAAAGTACTTTCTAAAGTCAAAGCCCTCTATCTCCTTGAGCCCGTGCACCCGCAGTATCTCGGGCTTGAAGAGGCTCACCTTTACGGCCTCCTTCATGCGCGCCCACGACTCCTCAGAATCGTCTGAAAAGTACACGTCTATGTCCAGCGCATACTCAAAGTTGTCCTTCTCCTCCTGCGTCCGGCCGCTTGCGTCCATCGACGCCTTGATCTGGCCCGCGTGATCCTCGAAGAGCTCCGGCGTGTACCCGATGGGAAGCCAGCCGTCGCCGAGCTTGCCTGTGAGGGCAAGCGTGCGCTTGCCGCCGGCCGCCATGTACGTGGGCGGCCTGGGCTTCCTGATCGGCGGCGCCTGCAGGCAGGCCCCCTCCAGCTTGTAGTACTTGCCGTCATAGTCCACGGTGTTGTCCGGTGTCGAGCCATACAGGGTGTGTACAACCTCTATCTGCTCCTCCCACTTTGAGACGGGCTTTTCAAACGGAATGCAGAACTCCTTGAGGTTCTGCGCCTCGCCGGCGCCTATGCCGAGTATGGCCCTGCCCTTTGAGACGCGATCAAGCGTGATTGCCGCAAGGGCGATGTTTGAGGGGTGCCTGCGGATGGCATCCGTTACGCACGTCCCGAGCTCTACGTTGTTTGTGACGGCCGCAATTGCGGACAGCATGACCCAGGGGTCAAGCACGATGGCGTTGGTCCACTGTGGGACGTTCGTATGGTCCATATAGAATATTGAGTCATAGCCGGTCCTGTCGGCAAGCGTACAGGCAGTCAGGATCTGGTCCTCCGTATAGCCGGCGCGGGCGACATTCAGCCCGTTTTGAATCCCAAACTTTATCCCGGTCCTGCCCATTCATGAAAACTCCTGCGTGAGAATACAAAAGTGTATCGATAGGCAAGGGCGCGGGCGCTGCTTGTGGGCGGCTTGTGGGCGGCTTGTGGGCGGCTTGTGGGCGGCTTGTGGGCGGCTTGTGGCGTATAAATGGCAACGACCCCGGCGCCGCGGAAAGCACAGGCAGCAGCAGCAGCAACAGAAGAATAAGAAGACGACGCCATCACGCAATCGGCAGAAAAGACCAGAAAAGGCAGATACTCACAGGTTGCCGGCCTTGATGTCCTCTAGGCACTTTACGACGTCCCCCTTTGATATTGGTATCGGGTTGGGATCCAGGTGTCCGCGGTCGGTCATGACCACGTCGGCGGCCTCTGACACGTCTGCCTTTAGTTCGAGCCTGTCAAAGCCGAGTTTTTCCATAGCCTCCTTGAACCTCTCATAGAATACCGACTTGTTGTGCTTGTGCGCCACCGTGGTGCACGACGACAGCGAGTACCCGTGGGGTACTCCCTCGTTTGAAAACACGTAGGAGAGCGCGTGTCCGAGCGTAGTCGAGCAGTTGCCAAAGCCCATGCCGGAGAGCATGGAGCCGTAGGGATAGTCCTCCGGCCTGTCCTCCATAATGGCGGCGTACAGAATGTCAAACGCCTGCTTGCACAGCGTCCTTGTCATGTCGTTTCCAATCTTGCTGTCGTACCCCTCCGTGGCCTGCGCGCACGCGTCGCACACAGAGTTCTTGATTACCTGCTCCGGCGTGCCGTCCATAAAGTACGAGTCAACCACCGCCATGTCGGCAAGGAACCTGTCCTCCCGGAGCAGCTTCTTCTTGCCCTCGAACTTTAGCACGCAGTAGGTGGTCATCTCGGCGCCGGTCCCAAAGGTGGTCGGTATCAGTATCTTCTCCTTTTTCATCTCGGGAGCCGCGTACTTTACCACGTCCATCGAGCTCCCGCCCCCGAGCCCTATCAGGACGGAGGGATCCTTGTCCTTGAACTGCGATATCACGGCATTGACGTCCTCAATCGATGGCTCCGGCGTCACCTTGTCGTACAGCATAAAGTCCTTTATACCCATCTTGGAGGTCCACTTGTCGGACAGCTCCGGCGGGACCGTGGTGACTATGAGCGCGTTCCTGGGATACTCGGTCTGGGACAGGGCGTCCTTGCCAAAGTTGATGATCTTCGGGATGCGCACGGTGTGCATAAATGGCCGAGATGTGGTTCATTATTATATCTTGCAGTCCGGGGGCGACAACCACAATGGCAGCGGCAACGTCGGTGACAATACCGCCGCCGCCGCCATAACCATATCGGGCAGGGAGGAGATAATCGCAGAAAGCGACAGGCGGAGGGACTGCATCTCCATTCTGGAGGCGGGGCTGGCCGCGGCGGATCCGGCCATGTTCATACCAAGATACGTAAAGGAAGACAGGATATGCGCGCCTGGCCCCGGCGCGGCCGTGCGCCTGGACGACTATAGCGGCGTATACACGGTGGCGTTTGGCAAGGCGGCGGACTCTATGACCAGGGCCGCAAACGGCATACTGCAGGACAGGCTGTCCGGCGGCGTCATAACGATTCCAAGGGGGTCCAGGTCCGCCATAAGGGGCAGAAAGTTTCGCATATTCAACGCAGGCCACCCGGTGCCGGACAAGACGAGCGTCAGGGCCGCAAAGGAGTCCATCAAGTTTCTGCGCGCAAGGAGGCGCGGCGAGCTCGTGATATTCCTGATATCGGGCGGGGGATCGTCACTGCTTGCGCTGCCCGACGGGATCACGCTGGGCCAAAAGGTGCACATGACGAACCTGCTGCTCAGGTGCGGCGCGCCGATACGCGAGATCAACACTGTGAGAAGCGCCCTCTCCGGCGTAAAGGGCGGGAGGCTGGCGGGGCACCTCAGATGCGACGCAATGAGCCTGATAATGTCAGACGTTGAGGGCGACGACGTTGCAAGCATAGCGTCAGGTCCCACGTATCTGGGAGAGGCCGCAGGCGGCGGGGACGGCAGGTACGAGGCGGCGCTTGGAGTCATTGCCAGATACGGGCTGTCAAAAAAGGCAGACAAGGCAGTCATCGACTACCTCGGCAAAGGGGCCCGGGCGCGGCGTGACGGCCCCGCAGAGTCCGCCGGTTCCGGCACGGGCCGCATGATGGGAAACTATGTGATTGCAAGAAACAGGGACTGCCTGGAGGCGATGGTCTCGGCCGCCAAAAGGCTCGGGTACGGGCCGTCCGAGTCCACGCCGCTCCAGGTGTTTGGCGACATCAAAGAGGCTGCAGACGCAGTTTATGGCGAGATACCACCCGACGGGCGCAGGTGCGTCATATTCGGGGGAGAGGCCACGATCAAGGTACTCGGGCGCGGCGTCGGCGGCAGGAACCAGGAGATGGTGCTCAGACTCCTCAAAAAGAGCCAGAAGATGCGCGGCGCCGCAGGGCAGGACAGGAAGAGAGGGGGAGGAAGAAGAAGGGGCAGGCTGGTAATCGCGTCGGCGGGCACGGACGGAATCGACGGCAACTCCATAAACGCAGGAGCCATTGCAGAAAACGAGAGCGTAGACATCGGACTGATAAACGACGCGATAAGGAACAGCGACTCGGGGGGGTTCTTTGGGCGGCGCAAAAGAAGCGAGAGCGGCGGGGCCATGCCGCCGTCGCTCATCAGGACGGGGCCCACGCACACAAACCTGATGGACATAGGGGTCGTGCTGACATGAGGCGCAGTAATTCGAGGCCGGCCTAATCTACGGGCCTGTCCGCATCTAAGGTCGGGAAAACCGGCAATCGCGCGAGGGTTACTCGAGCCGGGTGAGTGATGCACCCTGTTTTAATACGATAAAGCCGTATTACAGATATGATTGAAAAGGAATTCAATCCAGACGTGCTGTACGGCAAAATAGTCCACTATTACATGGACAGGAGGGGGTACGACAAGGTAAAGGCAAACACCATAGCACAGCGCGTAGTTCAAAGAGAGGCGCAAAGGCGCATATGCACAACAGAGGGGTGCGGCCACTTTTCGCACGACCATCTTCGAAACACCGGAATATGCCTATCAGACGGCTGCACGTGCAGCAAATTTACGAACAGGCGCGGAATGCGGGCAGGACTCACGAGGGGCAAGGAGAAGGGGGAGGAGAAGGCAAGTGCTCCAGACGTTACGATGGCCGCGGCGGCGACAGCAATGCCAGATGGCGGCAGCGCCAGATAGACAAGTGCAGTCGGCGCGCGATGCCGCGCGATAAAGCAAAAAGCGACGCGAGTAACTATGCATGACGCAAGGCAGAAGGCGGGCGCGGGGCGTCAGTGCGCCGGACCGTCGGCTCCCGCGACGGTCAGCGGCGCGGCATCGATTCCAAGCCTTTGCAGGTCCCGTGCAAACTCCTCCTCGAACCCGTGCGTCGTATACACCGTCTCTGCCCCCGACTGCCGCACCATCCGAAGCAGTTCGGAATAGTCGCAGTGGTCGCTCATCGGTATCGAATAGTCGGCCCTCCTGCCAAACGCAAACCGCGGGGACTTTGCCCACCCGCTGAACCCGATCGTAACGGCCCCGTATCTTGACTTTAGATCCCGGACGAACCGGGACTTTTCGGAGAGCATCGGGGATATCATCAGCCACGGCCTCCGCTCAAGCAGGCCCCTGGACTCGGCCTCCGTATGCCCGATGCCGCCGGCAAGGCTTACGCCGAGCTGCCCGTGCAGCGAGTTCATCTCAAGCACGGAGTCGTGAAAGTAAAGAGGCATCCAGTGCCCGAACAGGCGGGTCAGGGTCTGGGCCTTGCCAAGCTGGTACCCCATCAATACGACCGGGACGCTCCGCTCGTACATCTCGGATATGAGGCGGTTTACGCGCTCCGTTACGTCCTGGACGGGGGGAAACTCGAATTCCGGCAGCCCGAACGTGCACTCCGTAATCAGCGTCTTGCACCGGGGCACCTTGGCCCCCCTCAGAAACCCCCTGTCGCGGGTGCAGACGTCGCCCGTATAGAACGTCTCGCCAAACAGGAGCCCCTTTGATCCCAGGATGTGGCCGCTGTCGACCATCTCAAAGCCGTCAGCGTGCTCGGAATGATCGTCGAGCCTGAACCCGCGCACGGCGGCTATCGCGTGCGTCTGCCGGGATGCCAGCAGCGTGCAGCGGTCGCCATCGCGCCCGTTTCGGGACGCCGGCAGGTGGTCGGTGTGCGCGTGCGACACAAAGTTCACCGCCCCGGGAACGGGCGCCTTTGGGTCGAGCCAGACCTCCTGCGATCCGTCACGGCACACGATGCCGTTTGCAGTCATTCGTATACTCGGCGGCATGGCCGGGGTGCAGGGGCCTCTGATTTTAACATGAGGATGATCGGGCGGGCGGCGCCCGGCCCGCGCGGCGCGCATCCCGCCATGCATGGGGTTTAATACCCTCGCGGGCGCGCACCACCGCATGGCCTGCGTCAGAATCAACGGGGTCGAGCTGGCAGACGCGGTGAAGGCGGACGTCAAGGGATCCGTGCTCCGGCTCCAACGCGAAGGGGTCGAGGCGTGCCTTGCGACCATACTGGTCGGAGACGACCAGGCCTCGGCCACGTACGTCAGGAAAAAGCACGAGGCGTGCGCAGAGGTCGGGATCAACGCAACAGACCACAGGCTCGGGGCCGGCGTCGGGCAGGACGAGCTCAACGCCCTCATCGAGAGGCTGAACTCGGACGCCCGGGTGCACGGCATATTGCTCCAGCTTCCCCTGCCCGGACACTTGGACGCGCCAGGGGCGATATCGAGGATATCGCCAGAAAAGGACGTCGACGGGCTCGGCATATCCAACATGGGCCGCCTCGCGGCGGGGCAGGCCGGACACGTGCCGTGCACCCCGCTTGCAGTCATGTACATGCTGGACCACTTCAAGATAGATCTCGCGGGAAAGACGGTCGTGATAATAAACAGGAGCAGTCTCGTCGGCAAGCCCCTGTACCACCTGCTTCTTGGCAGGGACGCGACCGTAATCACGTGCCACTCAAAAACCGGGGACATTGCCAGGTTCAGCGGCATGGCAGACGTGGTGATCACGGCAGTCGGCGACAGGAGCAGGTTCGAGCTGACGCCGGACATGATTAGCGAAGGGTGCGTCGTAATAGACGTGGCAATCACCCGGCACAACGGAAAGCTTGCAGGCGACGCGGACTATGAGAAGGTGGCATCAAAGGCCTCCCACGCGACGCCGGTGCCCGGCGGGGTCGGGCCCATGACAGTTGCGATGCTGCTAAAGAACACCACGGCTGCGGCGGCGGGTGCAAACGGAATTGAGCTCTGAGCGCGTGCAGGCAGAGAAGAGCAGGCTCCGCAAGCTCCTGCTTGAGAGGAGGGACGCCACGTCGGCCGAGTACGCGGAGATTGCCGCGGGGCGCATACTGCGCAGGCTGCTCTCGTGCAGGGAGTTTTCAGAGGCCCTGACCGTGGGCGCGTACCACCCCATAGGAAGCGAGGTGCCCACGCTCGGGATAATATCAGAAACGATATCAGCCGGCAAGGAGCTCTACCTGCCAAGGGTGACGGACGACGAGGTGATGGATTTTTGCCGCGTCCGCGACGTGTCAAAACTCGAGCGGGGCCGCAGGTACAGCGCGATAATGGAGCCGGCGGGCCCGTGCGCGGAGGCCCCGCCGCGCGGGCTTGACATGGTCATAGTGCCCTCCATAGCCGCGTCAGCCGACGGGCACAGGCTCGGCTACGGGCGCGGATACTATGACAGGTATCTTGAGAGGCGCAGGGGGGCCGCGACGACAGTATGCGCAATACTCTTTGAAAAGCAGGTCGCAAAAAGGATCCCGGCCGACCCGCACGACGCAAGGGTGGACATGATAGTAACCGAGAAAAGGACAAGATACGTGGACGGCGGGGCAGAACGCGCGGCGCGCGCCAGATGATCCGGGTTCTGCGCGCGCCTCAAAAAAAAAAAGTCGAGCCGGCATCAGGCACGCGAGGCCCCAAGCCCCTTTGCACGCGCATCCATGGCGTCCAGGCTCTGGGCGGAGCCTATGTCGCGCCTGTATTCTAGTCCCCCGGCCCTGACGCACGAGTCGATTGCCTCGTTGACCCTGTCAGAGGCCCCCTGCACGGTGTCCGACGCGGCGCAAAACGCCACCACCCTGGACTTTTTGAGCGTGCGGTATTTGTTGTACGCATGGCCGCCGCCCGGCGCGCCGTCATCGCCGGCGTGATCATGTGCATCACCATCACCGTCATTATCGCCATCGACTGCGCGCACGCAGGACGCATAGTATGCCGTAACGCCCAGCCTGCCCGCCGAGTCGTCGTCCACCTCAAAGCAGGAGGCGTAAGGGCTGGCAGAGGGGTACTCCTTTGCAACCAGGTACTTGCAGACGCTCGCCTTGTTTGCAAAAGACACCGTGTCCCCGGACAGCGTGCCCTCCCACATGCGCACCAGCACCTCCGACAGCGGCGTCTCCAATACGGACATTATGTTGAGGCACTCCGGATCACCGAACCGGCTGTTGAACTCCATGAACCTGATTCCGTCCGCGGTCTTGAAGAACCCGCCGTTGAGCACGCCGGTAAACCCGAGGCCTCGCGCGCGCATGTCGTCTATCACCCTCTGCATTATAGTCTGGCAGTCCTCCAGATCCGAATCGGACAGAAACGGGAGCGTGACGCAGTCAGAAAAGCAGCCCATGCCCCCCGTCCCGGGCCCCCTGTCGCCCTCGAGCCGGTACGGATAGTCGTACGTGGCGGGGGACATCACAAGATGCGTCCCGTCAGTGAGTCCCATGATGGTAAACTCAAGCCCGTCCAGCTTCTCGACTAGCAGCACCTGCTGCCGGCCACCGTGCGCTACAAGCAGCTCTGATGCATACCTGGCGCACTCCTCGTATGACGCCAGGTGCTCCGGCATCACCTTGACGCCCTTGCCCCCCGTCAGCCCCTGCGGCTTTACCACGAGGTGCATGCCGCGGGATTCAAACTCGGATATCGCATCGCCAAGCTGCCGCTCGTCCCGTACAATCCTGTAAAGCGGGGTATGCTCGGGGCAGAGCCGGTTCATCATCTCCATTGCATATACCTTGTCCCACTCTATGCGGGTGGCGGACTTGGTGCCGCCCACCGCCTTGAAGCCTTCGCGTACGAGGGCGTCCACCACCCCGTTGGCAAGCGGCTCGTCGGCGTTTACAAATGCATAATCTACAGAGTGCAGGCGGGCGTACTCCAGCACGGTATCCGGGTCGCTGGGGTTGCCAATTGTGTAATCACCGCCGGATCGCCTCGTACAGTCTGCAATGAGCGGGTTTTCGTGGGGCGTGACGGCGTACACGAGGGGCGCGTCCCGACTGCCGCCGGGAGGACTCTGCATCTCTGTCGCCGCGCCTGCAAGGTTTAGCGCAAAGGAGGCCTCGCGTCCGCCCCCGCCCACCAGGAGAAACTTCATTCGGGTCGTAGTGACGGCGAGGTACGAACGTAATTAAAAGATTGGACACGTACGGCCCACCTTTGACATGCCACATGCGGCGGCAAAGCGTGCGCGTGCCGGAACCGGCCCATACCAAGCCCCGCCGCGCGCGGTGCAGCCGCTCCCCCCCCCCCCCAAGCACACCGTCGCGCAGGGCGGCCCTGATCCTA
Organism: Candidatus Nitrosopumilus sp.; assembly: GCA_965207075.1. Classification (GTDB taxonomy): domain Archaea; phylum Thermoproteota; class Nitrososphaeria; order Nitrososphaerales; family Nitrosopumilaceae; genus Nitrosopumilus. The sequence continues at coordinate 1,628,663 of CBDBLO010000002.1, forward strand.
GCTTTATAATGCCGCGCGCAGATGCCACAGCCAAGGGCCGACAATGGAATTATCTCAGAAATTCGATGCCAAGCGCATAGAATTGCGCGTGAGGGGATATCTGGCCGAGACTGACGTCGCGTCGGATCTTCTCGAGTCCGCCAAGGACAGGGAAAAGGCCAGGTTCATAGAGGGGCCTCCCACCATGAACGGCCCGCCACACGTGGGGCACCTGAGGGGCAGGATAATCAAGGACTTGTGGTACAGGTTCAGCACGCTGCGCGGCGCGTACGTAGAGTTCAACGCCGGATGGGACACGCAGGGGCTGCCAATCGAGCTGCAGGCAGAAAAGGAGCTCGGGGTGACCGGCGGCAAGGCAGAGGCAATCGAGAGGTTTGGAATTGAGCGCATCGTGGCAGAGTGCAAAAAGATAGTCGCAAAGAACACCACGGAGTGGGAGGAGGCGGACAGGCAGCTTGGCATCTCGCTTGATCACGACAAGGCGTATCGCACATTTGATGACAAGTTCATAGAGCGCGAGTGGAAGATAATAAAAAGCGCAAAGGAGTCCGGCGTCATAAGGGAGGACTATACCGTAATCGCATACTGCCCGAGTTGCCAGACGTCGCTGAGCCACGCCGAGGTCGGGCAGGGATACAAGGAGGTGGTGGACCCCTCGATGTACTATACAGTAGAACTGGAAGGGGAGGCAGGCGTCGGCGAGGACGGCCGCGTCCATCTGGTGGTGTGGACCACCATGCCTTTTACGCTGCTGACTGACGCGATGGTCGGCGTCCACCCCGACGAGGAGTACGCGTACGTCAGGGTCAGGCAGGATCCCGACGGTGGCAACGGTGGTGGTGGCGACAGTGACGGCAGGGTATGGGTAGTGGGCAAGACCCGGCTGGACGGATTCCTATCGGAGATAAAGGCAGAGTCCCACGAGATCATAAAGGTCGCAAAGGGCTCCAGCCTTGACGGCCTCGGCTACAAGCACCCCCTGCGCGACACCGTACCGGGGCTTGATGCAATGCTCAAAAAACACCCGGACAAGTACCACAAGGTCGTGGCCGAGGAGTTCGTCGACGTCAATGCCGGAAGCGGCCTTGTGCACATAGCCCCCGCAAACGGCGAGGAGGACATCAAGGTGGCCGCCAAGCGGGGCGTCGAGGTCTTCTGCCCCATTGACGACCAGGTGCGGTTCACCTGGGAGGCCGGCGACAGGTATGCCGGCGTGCCCGTCAGGGATACGGACCGCGCGATAGTGGAGGAGCTAAGGGCGCGCGGCGCCCTGGTAAGGATAGGCCGGATAAAGCACAGCTATCCGCACTGCTGGCGCTCCGGGCACGCGCTCGTATGGCTTGCACGCAGGGGATATTTTTACGACACCGGTGTAATAGGAGGAAACGCCACGCGGGCCGCCGAGGAGGTCGAGTACTTTTTTGAGCAGCCAAGAAACAGGTTCCTTGGCATAATAAACGACAGGCACCCCTGGTGCATATCAAGGGAGCGCATATGGGGATGCCCTCTGCCCGTGTGGAAGTGCAACGACTGCCAGGAATCCACGTGGCTCTATTCCAGATCCGAGATAGTGAACAACTCGGTGTACCTTCCCGACGGGGTTGATTTTGAACTGCACAGGCCCTGGATTGACAACGTAAAGGTGCGGTGCAGCAGCTGCAGCGGCGTGGACACGACAAGGGAGGACTTTGTGCTTGACACGTGGCACAACAGCGGCTCGGCCCCGTGGTCGTCGCTTGACGACTACACGTACCACAGCGACGTGCCGGCCCCGTTCCTGACAGAGGGGATTGACCAGACCCGCGGATGGGCCTACACGCTGCTCCTTGAGAACGTCATACTCAGGGGGGAGCCCGAGGCCCCGTTCAGGGCGTTCCTGTTCCAGGGGCACGTGCTTGACGAGAACGGCCAAAAGATGAGCAAGAGCAAGGGAAACGTCCTAGAGGGCAGAAAGCTGCTCGAGGACCACCCGGCCGACATGATCCGCCTGTACTGCATGTGGAAGGCCTCGCCGATAGAGCCATTGAGCTTTAGCATACAGGAGATGAACGCCAGGCCGCACCAGACCATCAGCACGCTGTACAACCTGCACCTGTACTTTGCGCAGAACAGCCGATACGACGGGTTCGACGAGTCGGCGCACACCGTGCAGTGGGCGGACGGCCAGGACCTGCTAAGGAAGCCGGAGAGGTGGCTGCTCTCAAGGCTGCAGGGGCTAATATCCAACGTGACGGAGAAAAACGAGAGGTGCAGGTTCCACGAGGCGGCCAGGGCGCTAGACGACTATATCGTCAACGCGTTCAGCCAGACGTACGTGAGGATGACAAGGGCCGAGATATGGAACGAGGACGGCGACAACAGGGACAGAAGGCTGGCCATATACGCGGTACTGTGCCATGTGCTCAGGACGCTTGACGTGATGATGCACCCACTGTGCCCGTTTGTCACGGAGTATTTGTGGCAGTCCGCATTTGGCTCCGGCGATGCAGGCGGAGGCGCGGTGGGCAAAAGCATACTGCTCTCGGCATGGCCCAAGCGCGATGCTGGCATGGAGGATTCCGCGCTTGAAGGGTCATTTGACATGATGACAGGCGCGATATCGGCATGCGGCGCGGCCCGCATGTCCAAGAAGTTGAAGGGAAGGTGGCCTCTTGACGAGGCGGTCATATGCGTGCGCGCGGGGCAAAAGTCAAGGCTCGATCCGCTTGCCCCGATGCTCCAAGAGCAGATCAACGTCGAGAGGCTCTCAATCGTGGAGGCAGAGCACATGGGCGGCGACGGTGGCAGTGGCGCGGGAGACAGTGCAGGCGACGGTGGCAGTGGCGGCGCGGCCGGCGAGTCGGCCGCAAGGCTGGCCCTGGAACTTGAGGAGATCGGCATGCCCATTACAATAACGGCAGAGCTCAACGGCAAGAGCGCGGGCCCAAAGGCCAAAAGGCACATGCCAGACCTGGTAAGAAAGTTTGGAGAGACGCGCCCAAAGGAAATTGCAGAGTCGCTGCGCCGCCGCGGCTCCCACGACGTGCGCGTCGAAGACGGAGTTACAATAAGCCTTGACGGCGAGGACGTCGCGATAGGATACGACGCGGCCGAGGGGTACGCGACTGCCTCGAGGGGCGCCGGCGCTAATAGCTGCGCCGTATTTCTGACCACGTCAAGGAACAGGGAGATGACTGCAAAGGGGCTCGTAAAGGACGTCGCAAGGAGGCTGCAGTCGCTCAGAAAGGAGAGGGGCTACAACCCCACAGACATGCTGGAGCGCGCGTCGATACTGGGGCTGACTGCAGAGCAGAGAGAGATGCTAGAGGAGAGGGCCGACGAGCTCGCGTTCCTGGTCAGGGTGCGCGGGATAAACTTTGAGGAGACCTGCGATACCTACAAGGACGAGGACATAGACGGCCAGGGGATCAGGGTGTCCGTAGAATAGCTTTTATGGGAACATCGGTGCACGACAGCATGGCAGGGACGGGTCGTACTGCAAAGCCGGGAGCGGCGAAGAGAAAGAGGAGCGGTTCGGCCGCCTCTGGGAAGAAAAAGTCACCCGGTGTAATCGGGATCACGGTACTTGAGAAGAACGGCCTTGACGTCGACGCGCTGATAAACGAGCTTGTACGCAACGCCGCCGTCGAGTTCACCGCGTACTACTACTTTACCAACCTCAGGGCGCACTGCACCGGAATGGAGGGCGAGGGGCTAAAGGGGATAATAGAGGACGCAAGGCTGGAGGATCTGAGCCACTTTGAGTCGTGCATAGAGCGCATATACCAGCTCGGGGGATCACTGCCCAACGACGCGACGGAGTTCATACGCATCTCGGGGTGCGACTTTCTAAAGCTGCCGCCGGACCCGACTGACCACAAGGCGATACTCGAAAAGTGCCTCAAGGCGGAGCAGGGGGCCATAGTCAACTGGAACAACATATGCAACATGACACTCGGCAAGGATCCGGCCACGTACGACATTGCAAAGGACATACTGGCCGAGGAGATAGAGCACGAGTCGTGGTTTTTGGAGCTCCTGTACGGGAGGCCGTCCGGACACATGAGGCGCAAGTATTCCGGCGAGAGGCCGCACACAAGAAAGCACTCGCGCGCGCTCGACATGGCGTGACCGGACATCGGTCGCGCCGCGGCGATTTGGCAGGCTTTGTTGCAATTACGGCGCAAAAGGACCGCGCCGCAAACCGGGCAATCCGCGCCGGCCACCCCGCGCAAATTTGGAAAACGGCGGCCCGCTGCAAATTTTATGCAGGTACGTGCAGGCGCACGTGCGACAGAACCCACGCACGCAGTCCCAGTTCACGGTTAAATACAAAACCACACAATGTAATTCATGGTAAAGCAGGTAAGCCTTGACGCGTGGCAGGTCCAGCGCCTGCAGAATCTGCTCATGATGGGCTCGGATATCGCATCAAAGACTGACAGGGCCATAATACTGTACAGGCAGACGCTAGAGGAGGAGGACGGGTGCTACGAGGAGATCGTGTGCACGCTTACCGCGGGCTTTGTCATAGAGCAGATAGTCACGTCAGGGGGGATGCTGGTGCCGAGTTTCAGGCGCCAGGTGGTGCACTCCATAGTCGAGTACCCGCAGGTGCTTCTTGGCCAGAGCAAGGACAGGTTCGCGGATGTAACAAGCAGGCTCGAGGAGCAGCTCGGGATACAGGAAGAAGACGAAAGGGCGCCGGGCTGACAGTGGGCGGCAGGCAGGCGGCAGGTGTTTTGGCGACCATTGCAGGAACCGCAAGTCACAGTCGTTAAATTACGGCGCCAAACCGATACAGGCATGCGCCTCTTGGAGTACCAGGCAAAGGAGCTGTTCAGGGAGTACGGCATAAGGCTTCTTGACGGCAGGTCGTCTACCAGCATCGAGGAGGCCAGAGGGCACGCCGGGGAGCTAGGATACCCGTTTGTGATAAAGATACAGGTGCCAGTCGGAGGAAGGGGCAAGGCCGGCGGCGTCCAGTCCTGCAGCAACCCAGACGAGTTTGAGATAAGGTACCCGCAGGTCATGAACCTGGTGATAAAAGGCGAGAAGGCAAGGGCCGTGCTCCTTGAGAAGATGGCAGACATCAAAAAGGAGCTGTACGTGTCGCTGTTCCTGAACCGCTCAAAGAGGTGTTACACGATAATAGCGTCATCGGAGGGCGGGGTCGAGATCGAGTCGGTAAAGAGCCAGACCATAAGGGAGGTCGGCATGGGCGACGTGTCGCGCGAGACCGCCCTGGAGGTCGCGGGCCAGATCGGCCTTGACGGGAGGCTGGCAGACGGCTTTGCAGACACCCTGGTCAGGCTCTCGAGGCTGACCATAGAGAAGGAGGCCGAGCTCGCGGAGATAAATCCGCTGGCAATCACCCCTGACGAATCCATAATAGCGCTCGACGGCAAGTTCGTGACAGACGACAACTCCAACTTCCGCCACCCCGAACTGGCAAAGTACCAGGAAAAGTCAGAGATAGAGGAGAGGGCCGAGAAGAGCGGGTTCTCGCTTGTAGAGCTCGACGGCGACATCGCGGTGGTGGGAAACGGCGCGGGGCTGGTAATGTCCACGTTTGACATGCTGTCAGACAGCGGCGGCAAGCCGGCGTGCTTTCTTGACGTGGGCGGGGGCGCCACCACCGAGTCGGTATACGAGGCCCTCACGCTGATAAGCCGCATAAGGGGCGTCAGGAGCATACTTGTAAACCTGTACGGGGGCATAGTCAAGACGACGGTGGTGGCCGAGGCCTTCCTGAAGGCGTACGAGTCGGGCCTGATAGACATGCCGGTATACGCCAGGCTGAAGGGGACCGAGTCCGACAGGGCCAAGGAGATGCTGAGGGATTCGAGGACAGAGATGTTCGACTCTGTAGAGGGCGCCATAAACGCGGCCGTTCTTGGGGGCAAGAAGAGTTGAGGGACATATTCGAGGTGCTGAGGGGAAGCCCGGGCGACGCGGACCACAACAAAAAGGGCGTCATAGTGCAGGGGATAACCGGGGCGTACGGCTCGCTGCATACAAGAAACATGATTTCATACGGGACCAACGTAGTGGCAGGCGTAACCCCCGGCAAGGGGGGGCAGAGGTTTGATGATGCCATACCCATATACGACACGATGGCCGAGGCGGTGGAGACGACGGGCGCTAGGATGTCTGCCGTGTTCGTCCCGGCAAAGTTCTTCCTGGGCGCCGCAAGGGAGGCGCTCGAGGCCGGAATCGAGCTGCTGGTCGCGATACCGGAGCACATACCGATACGCGACACCATGAGCGCGCTGGACATGGCGCAGAAAAAGGACGCCAGGATCATAGGCCCCAACACGCCGGGAATAATGATACCCGGAATCATAAAGATAGGCATAATGCCCCCCACGCCGTTCAAGCCCGGCAAGATAGCGGTACTCTCAAAGAGCGGCACTCTGCTCTACGAGATATCCGACGCGCTGAGCAGCGCTGGGTTCGGGCAGGCGATCACCATAGGAATAGGGGGGGATCCCGTGAACGGGACCAGGCTTATCGACGCATTTGAGATGGTCAGGGACGTGCCGGACATAGACGGCATGGTGGTGGTCGGGGAGATAGGCGGAGACTCCGAGGAGATGCTGGCGCAGCGCATAATGGACACGGGGTTTGCAAAGCCCACAGTCGCGTATATAGCCGGAAGGGCGGCCCCCAAGGAGAAGCGCATGGGGCATGCGGGCGCAATCGTGATGGGCACGTACGGCTCCGCAGAGTCAAAGATATCCATGTTCAACAAGGCAAACATCCCGGTTGCAAAGAGGCCCGCCGAGGTGCCGGTTCTGCTTGCCAAAAAGATGGAGAATGGGGGCGGCGGCGGCACGACTGGCGGCAGCGATTAGAATAAAAAGAGCAAGGAAGGCGATCCAGTGATGCCCATTACAGACCCGGAAAAGAAGCGTATAGCCCAGCAGGCGCGCCTGGTCATGAAGATATGCTTTGACTGCGGCTGCCGCAACGACATAGGCGCGACCAGGTGCCGCAAGTGCCGCAACCCGTACCTCCGGCTCAAGAACCGCAACCTAGGCATCAAGAAGTAGAGCGGCGGCACGTGCCGAAAACTGGAATCCCGCTGCAGGCCCCGCAAGGGCAGCAATGAAGACCGCAGGGCCGCGCTGTGGCGGCAGAAGTGCGGGCCTGAGCACGGGTGCGCGCCCCCGTCAGCGGCAGACTCTCTGCGAGGGATCGATTGTAAATGCGTCCCAGTGGCCCGCCGCAAACGGGTACGACGGGTCGTCGAACCTTTTCACCGTCAGTTCAGTGATGGTGCCGTCCGAATCCGTCGAGTATGAGTCAAGGTAGAACGGCCCGTTGCTCACCACCGGGTGCCCCCTGGCGTCTATCCACTGTATGGCCGCGTCGTACCGCTCGCTTACGTACGCGGTTGTCCTGTCGATATACAGAAAGCCAGGCACGTGGGCGTCGTGGCTCGCGCCCTTGAGCGCGACCAGGTGGCCCCTTATCAGGGCGATGTCAGAGGCGTCAAGCATGTCAAGCCAGCTTACGCCACGCGCAGACGCCGCGGCCGAATCCCAGTGGGTCTGGTTGTTGCCAACCGCAGACTCCATGGCGGCGTACACCTCCCAAGGCAGCGCGCTCCACGTGGTCGCGGCGCCTTCAATCTCGGTCTCATCAGAGTGCCAATAATCCAGATACACCTCGATCGTGTCCCGGCCCGCGTCCGGCACCCTCAGCCCCACCGGAATGCTCGGATCGTCGGGCAGATCACTATGCTCGACGGCGAACCACACGGCATAAAATATGTCATTCATGTCCATCGACAGGCCGTGGTGCCACTTTGAGAGGAGTAGGTCGATCACAACCTTGCTGGTGGCAGTCGTGCCCGGAGGCAGCTCGGTCCACGCATCAGCCTCCGCGCTCCAAGCCATCGTGCCCGGCGGCACTGCAAGCGTGTCGTCAGGCCCCGCAGTCTCCACGGAGGTCCAGACGTTCCTTGCAGGCACCAAGTCCGCAGTGTGCGGATTGCGCACCGCCCCAGAATCGCGCAAAAGCCGCCACACATCAAGACTGTATGTGTCAGACAGCCCTTCGACCGGGTTCCAAGAGCTCTGCGCCACGTGGCGCACGCCGATATCCAGGTGGGCGCTGCCGTCCGGCAGCTGCGCGTTGATCGGCGTGTACCTGTTTGCGATTCCAGAGCCCGGGGCGTTTACCACGCCCGTGACGCCGTCCCTTACCGCGTACGACTGGTGTGCGGCGGCAAGAAAGATGCGTACGGACTCGTCGACGCCAAGCTCGGTCGCACGCGTGACCAGAGACGCCCTCTCGTCAGGCGAGCCATACCCCATACGGTAGAGGGTCTGCGTCAGCCTGTCAAGCTCCGCGTGCTCATACTTCCACAGGGCGTTGTCCTCCGCACCTCCCGGCAGCCTGCCCGCCCAAGGGGCATAGAACGACGCAAGTATGGAATCGTCGTATTTGATCACCCCAGAGCCGCCCCAGGCCTCCGTGTACAAGTGCCACGTTTGGGCCGCGGGGTCGGAGCCGTACACGGCGCTGTATACGTCGGACAGATCCCCGTATACTGTATTCACTGCAAAGCCCGCCCTGCCAAGATCCGCCACGAGCCTGTCCCCTATCGACTTGCGCACCGCGTCGTCGTCTCTGACAAATACCGTTATCTCTATGGGCTCGCCCCCGTAGGTCCACCTGCCATCAGAATCCCTCGAGGCGCCCGCACCAACAAGGGCCCCTTCAAAGAGGCGGTCGGCCTCCGCCGGGTCGTACCGCAGTCCGAGGGCGGCCAGCATGTCCTTCACCAGGCCGTAGTCTGGGTGTTGCGGGGTTATGGCAGAGAAGAGTTTGGAGCCCGAGCTGGGCAGAACGTTTGTGATTATGTCATCCCGGTCCACCAGATAGTTAATCGCATACCTGGCGTCTGGCAACGAGAACGGGTTGAAGCCATTTGTGTGGTCGTCAGTTGGGTTTACATACATCGAGTAGACGGTGCCGCCCGTGGACTGCAGCACTTGGTGTCCCGCATCGCGCACCGCCTGAGACTCGTCTTTGGTTATCGGGAGATAGTACATGTCGATGTCTCCGGCTATCAGGTTGTCTATGGCCGCGGCCGGATCCTGCTTGATGAACGTCACGCTGTCCACGTATGCCCCCGCCTCCGCCGCGGCGTCCTGCGGCATGATTGAGGCGGCAGCGGCCATTGCAACGACCAGCGCCACTGCGAAGACTAGTACCGCAGAAGGATGCTGCAACGATGTACTCACGGGACGATTGAGGATGTCAGGTTTAAAAAACATTCGGAGTACAGCGTGAGTCCATCGCGTGACGCGTGATTCGGTCTGGTATCGTCCGGCAATGGGGGTGGTGTCGGCCTGATTCGCGGGCAGGCAAGAGCTTGCAAGTCCTGAACAAACGAACAAAAGACAAAAAACGTAATTGTCAGCTCAAAACGGATCGGTCGTCTAGCCTGGTTTGGATGACACGCTCATACTGCGCAAGGCAAAGGTCGTGGGTTCGAACCCACGAGATTCATGTTTTTTATCCATATTCGTGGAATAAGCTTTAGGATTATGCCGCATGCGACGGGCGCAGGGACCTTCATGCGGGGTGAATGCGATCGGGTCGGCCATATGCCGCAAGTGCCGCAACCCGTACCTCCGGCTCAAGAACCGCAACCTAGGCATCAAGAAGTAGAGCGGCGGCACGTGCCGAAAACTGGAATCCCGCTGCAGGCCCCGCAAGGGCAGCAATGAAGACCGCAGGGCCGCGCTGTGGCGGCAGAAGTGCGGGCCTGAGCACGGGTGCGCGCCCCCGTCAGCGGCAGACTCTCTGCGAGGGATCGATTGTAAATGCGTCCCAGTGGCCCGCCGCAAACGGGTACGACGGGTCGTCGAACCTTTTCACCGTCAGTTCAGTGATGGTGCCGTCCGAATCCGTCGAGTATGAGTCAAGGTAGAACGGCCCGTTGCTCACCACCGGGTGCCCCCTGGCGTCTATCCACTGTATGGCCGCGTCGTACCGCTCGCTTGCGTACGCGGTTGTCCTGTCGATATACAGAAAGCCAGGCACGTGGGAGTCGTGGCTCGCGCCCTTGAGCGCGACCAGGTGGCCCCTTATCAGGGCGATGTCAGAGGCGTCAAGCATGTCAAGCCAGCTTACGCCATGGTCAGACGCCTCGGCCGAATCCCAGTAGGTCTGGTTGTTGCCAACCGCAGACTCCATGGCGGCGTACACCTCCCAAGGCAGCGCGCTCCACGTGGCCGCGGCGCCGGCAATCTCGGCCTCGTCAAAGTGCCAGTAGTCCAGATACACCTCGATCGTGTCCCGGCCCGCGTCTGGCACCCTCAGCCCCACCGGAATGCGCGGATCGTCTTCCAGCTGGCTGTGCTCAATGGCGAACCATGCGGCAAAAAATATGTCATTCACGTCCATCGGCAGGCCGTGGTGCCACTTTGAGGGACGGAGGTCGATCACAACCTTGCTGGTGGCAGTCGCGTCAGGAGGCAGTTCGGCCCACGCACGATCCTCTGCGCTCCAGGCCATCGTACCTGGCTGTACTGCAAGCACGCCGTCAGGCCCCGCAGTCTCCACCGAGGTCCAGACGTTCCTTGCAGGCACCAAGTCCGCAGTGTGCGGATTGCGCACCGCCCCCGGGTCGTTCAAAAGCGACCACACGACAAGGCTGTACGAGTCAGACAGCCCTCCGACCGGGTTCCAGGAGCCCTGCGCCACATGGAACACGCCTATGTCGAGGTTGGTGCCACCGCCCGGCAGCTGCGCGTTGATCGGCGTGAACCTGTTTACGATTCCAAAACCTTGGGCGTTTACCACGCCCGTGATGCCGTCCCTCACCGCGTACAGCACGTTCTCGGCGGCAAGAAAGATGCGGACGGACTCGCTGACGCCAAGCTCGGTCGCGCGCTTTACCAGAGACGCCCTCTCGTCCCGCGAGCCATACTCCATATTGTAGAGAGACTGCGTCAGCTCGTCAAGCTCCTCGTTCTCATAATTCCACAGGTGCTCCTCCAGACCGCCTGGAAGGTAGCCCCACCAAGGGGCGTAGAATGTCGCAAGTATGGAATCGTCATATTTGATCGCCCCGGGACCGTCCCAGGCCTCCGTGTACAAGTGCCACGTCTGATCCGCGGGATCGGAGGCGTACACGGCGCTGAATGCAGCGGACAGATCCCCGTATACTGTATTCACTGCAAAGCCCGCCCCGTCAAGATCCGCCACGAGTCTCTCCCCTATCGACTTGCGCACCGCGTCGTCGTCTCTGACGAATACCGTTATCTCTATGGGCTCGCCCCCGTAGGTCCATCGGCCGTCGGAATCCCTTGAGGCTCCCGCCGGGACAAGGGCCTCTTCAAAGAGGCGGTCGGCCTCCCCTGGGTCGTACCGCAGTCCGAGGGCGGCCAGCGCGTCGTGCACCAGGCCGTAGTCTGGATGTCGCGGGGTTATGGCAGAGAAGAGTTTGGAGCCCGAGCCGGGCAGATCGTTTGCCGCTATTCCGTCCCTGTCTACCAGGTAGTTGATCGCGTATCTGGCCTCTTGCAGCGAGAACGGGTTGAAGCCATTTGTGTGATCGTCAGTGGGGTTTACATACATCGAGTAGACGATGCTGTCCATAGACTGCAGTACTCTGTGTCCAGCATCGCGCACCACCTGGGACTCGTCTTCAGATATAGGGAAATAGTACATGTCGATGTCCCCGGCTATCAGGTTGTCTACGGCCGCGGTTGGATCCTGCTTGATGAACGTCACGCTGTCCACGTATGCCCCCGCCGCCGAGGCGTCCTGCGGCACGATTGTGGCGGCAACGGCCATTGCGACGACCAGCACCATTGTGGAGACCAGCACCATGGAATGATACTGCAGCAGCGTACTCACGGAGTAGGTGAGGGTGCCAGATTTAAAAAGCATTCAGAATACGGCAGGAGTCCGCCGCGCGATGCATGACTCGTGCCCAGTATCTTCTGGCAGATGGGTGATGTCGGCCTGATTCGCGGGCGGGCAGAGCCTGCAAGCCCCGAACAGACGAGCAAAAGACAAAAAAGCGGCGTATTTTCAAGCCAGAACGGACCGGTCGTCTAGCCTGGTTTGGATGACGCACTCACACTGCGTAAGGCACAGCCCGCAAAGGTCGTGGGTCCGAATCCCACCCGGTCCATTTCCACTCTAGCTTTGAACCACTGTTTCCGATGATGTTACGTTACGATCGTTGGCGATGATATTGCAGGATGTAGGAGGCTCCACTATGATACGGCCGTCAGGCAGAGAGGCGACAAACCGGCACCCACGTGCCAGCACATGCTCGACCTCATCGCACGAGGCTACGAGCTGATTGCAGCCAGGCCTATCTTGCCGGCACCCGCCTTGCGAAACGCCTCTAGCGTCAGGTCCAGCTGCTCTGGCGTAGCTTTCTGAATCGTGTCGTACATTGCCTGCCTCTACTCCAGTACCGCATCTTTTGGCGTGTTGGCCTCGAGGTCGAGGAGCTCTTCGGATCGCGTAAACGACTCGCGCATCTCCTGCAACAAAATCCCAGGTAGAATGCCTTTGTTTGTGCCCAGCGCAGTCGTGTCCGTCTAAAGATATGCAAAATGCAGGTTTGCCACTTCCGAACACCATGAGGCACTGAAGAACCTGACGCATGCGGCGTCCGAATATTTTAGGACGTGCTCAATCAGGCCCGACATCTACAAATTTCTGTACCGCTGCATATGAGGCGAAATTTCAATAAGCGGCACTCTAGTCGGACTTGCAGAACCTGTTACGTCTGCATGAAAATCAGATGGGGGCGGACTGCCAACACGGATGCAAAACAGACACCAAGCCGCACCCGATTTTACAGGCAAGGTTCCAGCTACTCTATGACCTCGATCAATTCCTTCAGTTTGCGTCTTGACTTTGGCGGTCTCTTCCTGTCTGGGTATCCGATGCAGAGAATCGAAGACGGCCTTAGTTTTGTCCCAAGGATCGACTTTATCTTCTCCTCGTCGATCATGCCGATCCAGATTGAGCTCAGTCCCAGGCCCGCCGCAGCGATCAGCGCATGTGATGCTGCAAGCGTTGCATCCTGAACGGAGAACTTTTCCAGTATGTTTTCAGGGAACTTTAGCTTGACCCGTGACGGATCCATGCAGAACACAAGCACTACCGGGGCGTTGACATACGGCTGCTTGTTGGCAGCCTCCACAAGAGCCTCCTTTGTCCTGTCATTTTTTACATAAAATATCTTCAGGCCTTGAAAGTTTCCCGCGGTGGGTGCAGTATCTGCTGCTGCCAGTATCTTGTCAATCTTCCAGTCTTCCACCTTGGTTTTTGCAAACTTTCTCGTGGATCGTCGCGTTGCAAATATCCTAAAGACATCAGACTCTGGGAGCTGCAGTCCTGTTTTTGTGGGTTCGGAGTGGAGTATGGCGTGCACAAGAGACTGCCGGGTTGCCTGTCCTTCGTGGCTGCTGTCAGACGGATGTGCCTCTTTTTTCTCCCTGTCTTCCCTTATCCAGACTGAGGGGTAGAATTGTTTTGAGCTGGCGTAAATGTACTGCGGCTCATGCGGTATCTTGGCATATTCAAGCACTTGTCTTTGGAGCTCAAAAGTGTCTGCTTCAAGCAACTCATGTCCCTGCAAGGAAAATTGGGTGACGTCTGAATTCACAAGGATCGTGCTGGTTTGATCCTCCAAGATTACCGTCCCCGTCGAATCCCTCTGCAAAATATCAATGAGGGAATCTAACTCATCCTTGTTGAGGATGACAGTATCAGAGTCGTCTTCGTCAATGCCACGCCATACAAGCCTGCACCCGTGTTTTGAAGTGTAGGCCGGCTCTACTTTGCTAAATTTCATCATGTCCTTTTCTCCCACCAATAGGATAAAAAAGGTGGGATGTGGGCCGGAGGCCCCTGATGGCCGCGTTGAACGGTCTGCCGATATACCGGCTTCCGCGGTCGATCCGTACGGTCAGCCGCGCCGGATTCGCACCGCCGTGACGGCCCAGCGCGTCCAGCAGCGCCTCGATGGCCGCCCACGCGGTGGCGCCAGTACTGGGCACATAGCCCAGCCATTAGGGCGCTCTCAATTTGAAAGGGTCCGCCCCATACACCACGTATCGCCATAAACAAAAAAATGACAGAGATGTTGTACGCGTCCCGATTCGCTTTCTGCCGCCGTTTGTGAGAAGTGTCCAAACCCACTGCGGATCGGGACAACGCAGGCAAGGCACGCCTGAAAAGAACCAACAAGATCATGGTTTAAATACATATGAAAAAGGGTGCCCGCGTTGGAGTACGAGATAGTAAAGAACCCGGTGGGACTGGTCGAGTTTACGCTGAACCGCGGGGAGGCAATTACCGCAGAGGCAGGCGCGATGGCGTTTATCCAGGGACCGGTGCGCACCGAGACTAGGATGCGAAAGGGAGGCCTCTTCAAGTCGCTAAAGGCGGCCGCGTTTGGTGGCGAGTCCTTCTTTGTAAACGAGTTCATCGCCGAGGAGGACGGCTGCAGGCTGGGCCTGACAGGTAACATGCTGGGTGACATCACGGTGATCGACGTGGACCAGGAGTTTATCGTCCAATCGGGATCATTTGTCTGCTCAACCACCGATCTGACACTGGATACAAAGTGGCAGGGGTTCAGCAAGGGGATCTTTGGAAGCAACCTCTTCATGCTCAAAACGGTGGGAACCGGGAAGATGTTCGTCAACGCGTGGGGCGGAATAATCGCCAAAAAGCTAGAGCGCGGGGAGAGGATGATTCTGGACAACTACCAGCTGGTGGCGCTGACCACTACGGCCGAATACCGTGTGACGAAGCACGGCAGCCTGAAGACGTCGCTGTTCGGGGGTGAGGCCCTTGTCCTTGAGATCATGGGCCCGGGCACGGTCTACATCCAGACTAAGAATGTGATGGAGTTTGCAAGGGCGCTGATTCCGTTTCTTCCAAAGCGCGGCCTGGGCAACTGACTCGATCCTGCAGGCCGCCGACCATAGACAAGACCTCAAGCTCGGGACGACGCCAGAGGGCGCCATTTTCCCCCCCCCCCTCCCTCTCCCTCTCCTTCCCCCACAACCCCACCTGTTCACCTTCCTGAGGTATCCGGGCATGCCGGCGCCTGCTACCTGTGCCTCTTTCCGTGAAACATGAGGTGCGAGACGGCCATGGTGGCAGCGGCGAGAATAGCGCCGGCAAAGTTGCGCGCCACTATCACCTCGCTTGGCAGCGCCGCTATGATCGGTGAGCCAAGCGCAACGTGGGCGTTGTCGACAAGCCAGAATGCGACTGCCGCCGCGGACAGTACGCCGGCAATCAGGTATCCCAGCCGCGTCCCCGCAACGACCATAGCCGCCGCGGCCACAATGGCGGCAAGCCACAGTGCCGAGCCCGACAGCCAGAGAGGATGGTACGCGTCGGCCCTGCCGTCCAGCCAATAGTAGGAAGTTCCAATCGCCCCAAGCATAACCAGCATGGCCAGAACCGCGGCACGGCCAGCCCCCTGACCGCCGCCCCCGGTTTCCACTGCCCCCTTCTCTTGTGTTCCCCCTGCGGCGGCAAGCCTCCGAGTCTCCCCGATGGCAATATCGATGGACTCGCGCACGGGCTTGGGCCGGATCTTGATTATGTCAGACATCGAGTCGTCCGTAACCACCGTATCGTGCACAAGGCTGTCTATGAGTGGCCTGGCAAGCGACGCCCGGACGGGGGTCACCAGGTCCACCCAGTACGACGAGAGCCGCGTCGTCAGGAAGGGTATCTGCAGTATGAACAATCTTCTGCCAAGTCGCCCGGCATACATCCTCATGAGGTCCTCGTAGGTGACCCTGTCGGGGCCTCCGATCTCAAGAATCCTTCCGACGGTGGCATCGGCCGTCAGGCACCTTGCCAGGTACTCTATTACGTCTCCCACTGCAATGGGCTGGGCCATGGACTTTACCCACGAGGGGCAGACCATCACGCTCAGCCGCTCCACAAGGTACTGCAGCATCTCGTACGAGCTTCCGCGGGCGCCGATTATCAGGGAGGCCCTGAGCTCCGTCACCGGGATGCCGCCTGAGGCCAGCGCCTCCCCGACCTCCTTTCTGCTCCTCATGTGGGGCGAGAGGTGGCGGCCCGCGTCGTGAAGCCCGCCAAGATAGATGATCCTCTTCACGCCCGCCCGCGTTGCGGCCCCAAGAAAGTTTCTGGCCTGGAGCATCTCCCGCTCTGCAAACTTCTGCCATGTGCCGCTTCCGCCCTCCATCGAATGTATCAGGTAGTACGCGACATCCACGCCGCGCATGGCCCTCCCGAGCCCCTCGGGATCAAACGCGTCGGCCTGGACATATCGCACGTTTTTGGAGGGGCCGGCGCCCTGCCCGCCCGTCCGCCTCCGGCTCATTCCTACTACGTCAAACCCGTCTGAGGCCAGCCGCGGGATCAGCCTCGAGCCGATGAACCCAGTCGCGCCGGTAACCAGAACCGTGGGCGACGCGGCGCGGTGCGAGTCCGCGTCGTGCCTCTGCAGTTGCCGCGCGCCCCGCCTTTTCATATCGTCCTGTCCCTCGGCGCGCGCCGCACCGGGTGACGCGTCTGGCGCATACTCCATCTTACGCACGGGGCGTGGAACCTCCGTATTTAATGCAATAATGCGGCAGCGGCATCCGGCCGTGTTGCATTTGTCCCCCCTCCCACCCCAAGCGGCACGAAGCCGCTTTCCGCACCGAACCCGCAGCAGACATCTTGCGCGCTCCACTTCAGATAACTCGCAAGAGGCGCCGCCGCAGACCCGAGAAAGGGCCGCCGCCTGCCCTTGGGCCGCCCTGCAAAAACCGCAGCGGCCGCTAGCCCCCTCCGGATGCTGCCCTCTTCTGAATTCTGGCGTTGTTCGGATCAAGGTCGGGCCAGACAACGTCGTAGCCCATGCAGGACAAGAGCTCGGCGTGGCACTCCTCCGGGATTTTGGCGCCTGCCAGTATGCGGCACGCGTCCACAAACCCTTCGGGGCCGCCGTCAACCGCCTCTGACATCTCGGATACCTTTGCCGCCGATACCATAAACGGGCCCGCCCGGACGTACCTCCCGGGCGCGGACGCCTCGAACATGCCGGGCACGGCGCCCTCCGGCACCTTACGCCTGACTGCAACGTCCCGTATCGCAATCACGTCGGCGCCGACATCACCCGGCGAGAGCCGCGCGCCGGAGGCCGCCTCGCGCTCCAGCTCGGCGTCAATCTCGCCCAGGTGGTCCAGTATGGGCTTTACCGATATGTCCCTGCCGAACATAAAGACGCCCGGCAGCCCGGCAACCTCCGAGGCCTGCGAGCACAGGAGCGAGGAGTCGATTCCCACAAGCATGTCGATGCCGCCACCGCCGCCGGCCCCCGGGCCTGCCCCGGGCCGGCCCCTGCCGGCGGTGGTGGCGGGCTCAACCAGCAGCATGTCGCGCAGCTTTGCGAACTTTCGGCGGATATAGTCGGGGGTCCAGAACCCGACGATCTCAAGGTATACGCGCCGCCCAAGCCGCTCAAACACAAAGTCCGGCAGCATGGCCTTGTTTCCGGATATGAGCGGCCCGGGCTCCCGCGTCATGCGCCATCCGAGCGGGTCGCCGCGCCCCAGATGCGCGTACAGGATGTCGGCAAACTTTTGCTCGACTGCGCTGTCGTACTGCTGCGGGTCCGCGTCGGTTCCATGCCGAGGCCCGTACTCGGTTCCCCTCAGGTGGGCATGCGCGGAGTCGCTTGCCATCTCAAATCTGTACAGTTTCACTCCGCCCGGCGTCTTTCTTGAGATTGTGGCGTCAATCCACCACGACGGGGTGCGGGTTATCACCGGAAGCAGGCGCGCAAAGGCGGTGCCGTACTTGGTGGTCATCTTGAAGACGCTGAGAGGCCCCTCAAGTATGCAGCGCAACGGGACCTCGCCTTCCTTGCTGCTGCTGCTGCCGCCGCCGTCCTTCCTCTTGCCCGCGCTGTCGCCTGCCTCCAGCACGTACATGAGCCCGCGCGCCTTTACCGCCCTCAGTATCTCCTTCCAGTACGGGCCCTCGCTGACGTAAAACTCCATCCTGGCGCAGCCAAACAGCAGGGTCTGAGCAAGCGACATGTTGTACCACAGCAGCAGGTCCCCGACGGAGATTGCATCAAAGCGCTCCAGCGCCTGGTTCTCCTCCAGGTCGGCCCACATGACGCGCGGGACGTCGGGCGGCCGGATGCCGCACGCGTCGGCCGCCCTTCTCATTATCGCGTCCCTCTTTGCAGCGGACGTGGCAAGCCCCGCCGCGGACGACTCGGCGAAGAGGGCGCGCCTCACGTCGTACGGGTCGAGCCCCGGCGGGCAGGACTCCGGCCTCTGCGTCGCAAACGAGGACCTGCGCTCAAGCAGCGTGCGGAGACCCCTGACGAGCTTGTAGTCATAGTCGGGCTCCATGTCAGATATCGTGCGGTGCAGCTGGCCCCGGCTCGTGCCGCTTGCAGACGCGTCTTCGAACTTTGAGATGAGTTCGGAGGCAAGCTCGCGCTCGGTGTCGGCGGCGGCAGCCGCGCCGCCCTTGGAGGCTCCGTCGCCGCCTCCCCCTGCCCCCGTATCGGAACCGCCCACGCTGCAGAACATGGGGTATATCCTGCCCCTGCTCGTGCGGGCGCGCAGCAGCTCAGACGGCAGCATTACCGGTCACCGGCCCCCCCCCCGCGGCGCCGCCCCTGTCCCGTGGCGCGGCTCCCCGCGGCGCGCCCCGCCGCGTTGCGGCGCAGCGCCGCGGTGCGCCTTGCGCTGCTGCCCACCTCCCGGGTCTCCTCGGATACGATCTCGATCAGTCTGGCCCTGGCGTCGTCCCTCTTTGGGCGCAGCAGCCTTCCAAGCCTCTGCACCATCTCCCTGCCGCTCCCCGTGCCGCTCACGATGACGCCGAGCTCCGCGTCGGGCACGTCGACCCCCTCGTCAAGCACGCGGGACGTGACGACGGCCACGTATCTTCCGTCCCTGAATCCGTCAAGTACGTCCCTGCGCTCGGCCTTTGCGGTCTTGTGGGTTATTATCGGTATGAGGAACCTGTCGGATATGGAGTGCGCCATCTTGTTGTTCTGCGTGAATATTATGGTCTTCCTCCTCGCCCCCGGGGCATCCGCGGAGGCGTCACGGCCGCGCGCGGTGGCGCGCCCGCAGTTCTCGGACAGTATCCGCCCAAGCTCGGCCGTCTTCGCGGCGGCGTTGAATGCAATCTCGTTTGCCCTGTTCCTTGCAAGCAGCGCGCTGCGGGCCCCCTTGCTGCGGTTTGATATGAGGATGAGCCGCTTTAGGTTGTACATGGACTCGGTCCTCATGCCGAGCCCCCGCAGCCCCGCGAGGAACTTGGACCTGCACCTTGCATACTCGGCCTGCTCGGCGTCCGTCAGGCGCACGCGTATCCTCTGCACGTCATACTTGGCAAGGTGCCTCTTGGCGGCAAGCTCCCCCGAGCCCCTCGTGTACACGACGCCGCCGGCCAGCCTCGGAATCTCGGAGTGCAGCCCGTCCTCGCGCTCAAGCGTGGCAGTCAGCCCCAGCCGGAACGGCGCGATGCACTGCTCTGCGACCAGCCTGTAGCCCGGGGCGGGCAGGTGGTGCACCTCGTCGAACACCAGGAGCCCGAACCTGTTCCCAAGCTCCGCGGCCCTGGCGTACGCGGAGTCGTACGTGGACACTGTCACCGCCCGGATGTCGTCGTACCCGCCGCCGAGCCGCCCGACTGCAACCGTTCCGCCGCTGCCGCTGCCGCCATCCGCACGATCGCGCTCATATCCCATTACGCGCAGGTTGCCGCGGAGGAACTCCGTCCACTGGTGCAGCAGGTCAATGGTGGGGACCAGCACGAGGGCGGGCACGGCGGCCCTGCAGATGGCGTGCATGCCGACGGCCGTCTTGCCGGAGCCCGTCGGAAGCACCACGCACCCCCTCATCCCCGCCCTCTGCCAGCTGTCGACCGCGTCCTGCTGGTAGTCCCTCAGCTGCATCTCCGCGTGCAGCGCGGGCATGGCCTCGTACTGCCTCACCTCGTCGTCGTGCGCAATCTCGCTCTCCTCCAGATACCTGAGGACGCCGGGGTAGCTCATCCCGTACGCCCGCAGGGTCCCGCTGCGCTCGTCGTACCTGGCATCCGGGATCTCCAGCATCCGGGCGTTCTCGATGCGTATCGTCCCGTGGTCAAAGACGAGGCGCGGGTGCATACACCGTACATGGCGGGGCGGCAGTTATAGGTATGCGGGCCCACGCCGGCTAGGCCGGGGCGGCGCAGGCCTCGCCCATGACTCCACACTTAAAAAGTCTACAAAATACTTATATAGTTGTTAAATCAACATTACAGAGTAGAATAAAAAGCTTTGGAGGCGTTTGGTAATGGAGATAGCAGGCTCGATCAATGCAAAGGAGAGGTGCCCGAGGTGCGCCCGCGACACCATGATCACGGACGGAAGCACGGGCGAGAACTTTTGCGGCAGCTGCGGCTACGTGGTGTCCGAGAAGGCAGAGGAGTCGGGCCCCGAGTGGCGCTCGTTCTCAAACGAGGGGGAGAACAAGAGCAGGGCCGGCGTGCCCACGTCCCTTGCCATGCACGACATGGGGCTTGCAACCATCATCAACCCCCAGAACAGGGACGCCACAGGCAAGCCGCTGGCCGCGTCCATGAAGAGCACCATCGAGAGGCTGCGCACGTGGGACAACAGGAGCCAGGTGCACGAGCCGGTCGACCGCAACTTCAGGCAGGCGTTCAGCGAGCTTGACAGGCTAAAGGACAAGCTCGGGGTCGGGGAGGCCGTCATCGAGAAGGCGGCCCACATATACAGAAAGGCCCTCGAGAAGGGGCTCGTCAGGGGGAGGTCTATATCGGCCCTCATAGCGTCCGCGCTGTACGCGGCGTGCCGCGTCACGGAGACGCCCCGCACGCTCAAGGACATAGGCCAGGCAAGCAACATAAAGCGCAAGGACATCGCAAGGTGCTACAGGCTGCTCCTCAGGGAGCTTGACATTACGATGCCCGTAGTCGATCCCATAAAGTGCATCTCAAGGATCGCAAGCAAGGCGGAGCTCTCCGAGCGCACAAAGCGCCACGCAACGAAGATACTAAAGCTCGCCGAGCAGCACAAGATATCGGCCGGAAAGGACCCGATGGGGCTGGCTGCCGCCGCGCTGTACGTGGCGTGCACCGAGTGCGGCGAGAACAAGACCCAGAGGGACGTGGCCGAGGCCGCCGGCGTGACGGAGGTTACCATACGCAACAGGTACAAGGGGCTCAAGACGGCGCTAGACGGGATGGTCTCGGCGTAGGGAACCGGCAGTTCTTGACGAAATTATTATCGCGATTACCGACAGGATCCCGCATACGGCCAGTATCACCTCCACTGAGAGCATCATGGTGTGGGAGAACGCCTCCTCCAGCGGGACGAGGTGCGTCTGCGATATGAAGTGGGCGTGCGAGAATATGAAGTAGTTGGTGGCCCAGTGGACCAGGACCGACGCGACAAACCCGTACCTGACGTACACCCACCCCAGGATGATTCCGCCGGCGGCCGCCTGCGCAAACTTGCCCTCGCTCCACGGCTCGCCCAGCGCTATGTGCGCAAAGCCGAACAGGAGCCCTACTGCCACGATCACCGCGAGCGCCCTCCTGTGATCGTCGATGCCGACCGCGTCGGGGCGCCACAGGCAGCGCGCCACGTACCGGAACGAGAAGCGCCCAGAATACATCAGGAAGACGGGTATCCCGACAAGCACGAGCCTAAAGCCGGTCTCCTCCACGATTGGCGCAAGCGACACGTAAAAGAACTCCACAAGGTCGTTTTCGGACTCGGGCGGGGCGGTCTCTATGCCTACATATCCCTGCGCGGCCGTTATTACGATTGACGCAAGCACCAGTATGGAGAACCACGTTATGACACCCAGCATGGAGTTGTCAAACCGGTGCGCCGTGCGCCGGCCCGCTATGACGTCAGATATGGCGCCCATAAACCCGCGGGCGGGGCCCATGCATGCGGTTGCAAACGCAACCAGGTACCCAAGCCACAGTATCACGAACGCGTCGCCGACTGACACCGGCGTGGGGGCAAGGTGCAGCCCCGTGCCCTCAAACAGGCTCAGGTGCGTCAGCGGCAGGTCGTAGTTGATGTCCCCCCCTATGCCGCTTGCAAAGACCACGAACGCCCCCATCGGGAAGGATGCCAGAAACAGTCCGAACGTCACCGATATGAGGGCGGCGTGGGGGACTCCGAGCAGCTGCCGCGCAAGGGACTGCCTTGCCAGGGCGGCAGGCGCGGGGCTGCTGCCGCTGCTGCTGCCGGCAGCAGCGCCACTGTCGTCATCGGCGCGGCGGCCCGCGTCGTTGCAGTCGCCCCGGTCCTGTCCGCCCCGCGCGCCGCCGACGTCATCATCGTCAATGCTGCCGCTGCTGTCCGGGGGCATCTCAATGCAGCTCTATGCTCTCCTCGGCAAAGCCGAGCGAGACCAGCGTGTCCTTTATCGTGTCGCGGTGGTCGCCCTGCAGAAAGATGTATCCCTCCTTTGCCGTTCCGCCGCAGGCGTACTTGTTTTTGAGATCCTTCGCGACCGTCTCAAGGCTGTTGATCTTGGGATCGAGCCCCTCGATCATCGTCCCCTTCTTCTTAAAGCGCCGCGTCTCCAGCCTGATTATAATCTTGGTGCTGTCCTTGGCAAGCTCCCCACATGCGCATAAGTCATCGGGTAGGCCACACGTATTACAGATTACCGCCACGTTCGTTACCGATTGGCATCACATGCTATTAAGGTTTGAGGAGATCTTGACTCGTTGAAGAGTCGGGGAATCATGTCACCCCGACGCATAAGAGAGCCGACATGGAGGGAGGCGTAATGACACCTCAAACCAAGTATGACGAACATGTCCTCATACAGGAACAAAGGGAGGAGACCGAGCGCATACTCAAGACCGCCAGCGAGAAGGGCAGGAAGCCCATACGCAAGCTGGACACGCTTGACGCAAGGTTCATCGTCCGCGAAAAGAGGAGGGGGACAAGCAACAAGACGATTGCAGGCATCCTGAAGGTCTGCATAAGGCAGGTGCAGCGCATCTGGAGCCGGTTCAGGCGCCTCGACACGGGGCGGATACTGTACCTTCCAAGGCGCCCCGGCAGGCACCGGAAGGGCGAGCCGGGGCGCAGGGAGCACTCCGCGGTTTTGGCCGCGTTCGGCCGGGTCGTAAACGGCGCGTCTGCCACATACTGGCACATCAGGAACGCGGGGGACCACGTCCCAAAGGACGCCGTGCACCGGGTGCTGCTTGAGAACGGGCTGGCGCGCGAGGAGCACGCCAAGAAGAGGCAGCGCAGGTACGTGAGGTACGAGCGGAGGCACAGCAACACGCTCTGGCACACGGACTATACGCAGCTGGAGGACGGGAGGTGGCTGATCGTATACGTGGACGACTCGTCCCGGTACATCGTCGGACACGGCGTGTTTGACCGCGCCACGTCCGAGAACGCCACCGCGGTCTTCAAGCAGGCCTGCCTGGCGCACGGGACGCCGTACTCGGTCCTGACCGACCACGGATCCCAGTTCTACGCCATGGAGTCCGAGGCAAAGCGCGAAAGGGGGCGCACGCACTTTGAGGAGCACCTCGGGGACGCCGGCGTAAAGCAGATCCTGGCGCGCGTGGGGCATCCCCAGACCAATGGCAAGGCGGAGCGCGTGTTCAAGGAGTACAAGTACAAGGTGGGGCACTTTGCCGACGTTGCGGGACCGCCGGGCACGGCGGCCCCGTTTGGCGCCCCCGCCGCAATGGAGAGCGACCCGACTGCCAGGTTCGTCAGGAACCACAACAACAAGCCGCACGGCAGCCTGTACGGGCAGACGCCCGCGGACGCATACCGCGAGCGGAGGCTCCCAGAGGGCCGGTCATACAAGGATGACGACGGGTAAGACACCTCAGTCAACCCCGCCGTAGGACCCTCCAGCGTATGCTGCGCACGATCATGTAAAAGCGTACCTTTCGCGGCAGTTCGCGCACGTCGGGCACGCTGCCGGCCGCTTGGGCTGGCCCAGCGGAACCGGGAATTCAAAATTCATATGGAGTCCAGGCATGCGTGGAGCAATGTCACGACACACCGTGACATCATTTTCCGACTCTACAGAGATCTTGACTCGTTCTATTATACGGAAAGTAGGTCACCGCAGGATCAGGCGGACTGTAGCCGATTATTTTAGGCTGTACCGATCACGAAAGCCAGTGTCAAAGGGACTGACAGAAAAGGCCGGGAAGCACCTGGTCAGGAGGCTCGGGAAGGGGGTGCCGGCTCCCGAAGTGGCAAGGGACCTTGGAATCTCCATCCGGCATGTACGAAGGCTGTGGGCAAGGTTCCAGAAGACCGGGACCATACGCGTGCAGATGGGCAGGCCGCGCTCCTGCATCACGGGGGCCCAGATACGGCTGATAACCGACGCCCACCAAAGGCGGCCGGTCGGAGTCGTACGCACCGCAAGGGAGCTGAGAAGGAATCACGATATTAGTTACGCCGCCGTGTACCGCGTGTTGAAGAAGAGCGGCGCCGTGGAGGCCTCGGCGGCAAGATCAAAGAGGCGCAAGTGGGTGCGGTACGAACGCACGTACTCCAACGCCATGTGGCATACGGACTGGCATGTCATGAAGGATCCCCGCTTTTCAGGCATGAATCTCATCACATATTTGGACGATGCGTCCCGGTGCGTTACGGGCGCGGCGCTCTTCGAGCACGCCACGTCCGAGAACGCGGTAATGCTCCTCAGGCTCGCAATCAAGAGGTTCGGCTCCCCCGCGTCCATACTGTCCGACAACGGATCGTGCTTTGTGGGGCAGAACGGCCGCAAGAAGGGAAAGGGGAAGTGGCAGCCCACCGTCTTTGAGGAGGAGCTGCTTGAGAGGGACATTGCCCTGATAAACGCCCGTCCCTACCACCCCCAGACTAACGGCAAGTTGGAGAGATTCCACCGCAGCCTGGAGGAGGAGATATACCACTATGGCAGCCTCAGGGAGTACGTAGACTATTACAACGAGTCAAGGCTGCACTTCTCGTTGGACATCGACAACTACGAGACGCCGCAGATGGCCTTCAGGAACAAGAGGGCGACCGAGGCGATCAGGAAGAACGACCCGAAATGGATGGAGAAGGATGCACATGAGTAGCGGACCGACTTTTCATATAATACAGAGATCTTGACTCGTGCGGGTTTGCCTGTCCATAAAAATATCAGAAATTACGCACAAATTTTGACGCCTCGATCAGGTTCAGGCAGGGGTGCCGAATCCACACCGCGATTCTCTGAAAACTGTTTGTAGCCGGCCGCATGCGCGGATTAGTGAAACCCGGTGCGGCCATCGGCAAGAGGCGGCGCAGAGAGGACGGGCGCACGGGTCCCGCGGCGAGCGGCATCGGCTCGGAAGGGTGGACGGCGCAGTTTTTTAGCGCCCGTGTCATACGGGGCGCGTTGGCGCACAAGGACGGCGGCGGAGAGAAAGAGAGGGAGCGCGTCAGGCGCGCCGCGGAGATGCTGCTTGCCGGGGCCACCCTGCTGGGGCACCCATGCCCCTACTGCGGGGGCGTCAGGGTGATCAAGGATGGCGACGCGCTGTGCGTCAGCTGCGGACAAGAACCGGAGAGACGGGACGTGCCGATAACGGCCCCCCAGGACGGCGGCAGCGACGCAGAAGATCATGCGGGCGCAGAGAGGACGGGCGCACGCGCGCAACTGCGGGGGCGGCGGCGGCAGCAGCAGCAACGGCGCAACCTGATCGACGTTCTGGAGAAAAAGCTCGAGTCGCTTGCCGGCGAGCTTGAGTCGGAGACGGACAGGAAAAGGGAGATTGCCATACTGGATTCAATCGAGGGCGTACTCTCAGCCCTAGAAAAGGCCAGGGGCGTCACAGACGGCGGCAGTGGCGGCAACGGTGCGGGAACCGCATGACGGCCGCATGCTGCGCGCGGCAGCGCGGCCCGAGTCGCGGTCGTCGCCTTGCGCCGTCGGGCATATCGGCGCAACGTGGATGAGAAAACCCGCAACCGCAGGCCGCAGGACCTCAGCGCGCCGCGTATGCGCCGCCGACACAAAGGGCCCGGCGCATGCCAGCGGATCGCGCGGCGGCCAGCCAGGGCCGCCCGCGGCAGCACGCAGCAGGTGGAAGCTGGCCAGATTCTGACAGCAACCCGCGGCAGAACCGCGGCCGTCTAAAAGATGACCCCTGAGTTTAAATCAAGAGTCGTGTCCGCACATACAGTGCCACGAACATTTGCCGTGATTGGGGATCCAATCGATCACTCGCTCTCGCCGCACATGCACAGCGCCGCGTTCAGGCAACTGGGAATGAGCGACTGCTCGTACATAGCATACCGCATACCAAGGGGCGAGCTTGCGCACGGAATCGAGTCACTCCTAAAGATAGGGACTGCCGGATTCAACGTCACCATACCCCACAAGGTGGAGATTATGCGCCACCTGTCAAAGACGGACGAGACGTGCAGCATGGTGGGCGCCGCAAACACGGTGGAGGTTGCCGGCGACGGGTCGCTCAAGGGGTACAACACAGACGTCGAGGGGTTTGCAGATCCGCTCCGCAGGAGGTCGATCAGCCTCAGGGGGGCCTCGGTGCTGCTGCTGGGCGCGGGGGGCGCCGCGAGGGCCGTCATCGCGGCCCTGGCAAGACTCGGGGGCGCATCGGAGATTACCATTGCAAACCGCACCCCAGAGGCCGCCTCGGAGATGGCCAGACTTGCAGGACTCGCGGGCCTGCCCAACGCCAGGGCCGTCCCGCTGTCAGAGGCCGACCAGGCCGCGAAGGGGTGCAACGTGATAATCAACACCACCTCGATAGGGCTGCCGGCATCGGCCGAGAAGATCATCCCGGTATCCCCAGAGTCCATTAATAGGGACGACATCGTATACGACACGGTATACATGCCCATGAAGACCGACCTCATACAGAAGGGCAAGGAGAGGGGCGCCACGTGCATAATGGGGTACGAGATGCTGCTGGGGCAGGCCGCCAGGGCCTTTGAGATATGGCACGGGGTCGAGGCCCCCAGGGACGCGATGAAGAGGGCCCTTCTGGGAGTAGGGGTATGACGGCTGGAGGAGGGAGGGGAACGGAGAGAGCAGCAGGGGCGGCGCGGGGGCAGAAGGGCGCAAGCGCCACCGTGCACGGCGCCATATCAATAGTAAACGCACTGGCCACCAGAAAGGGGGCCACCCTCGGCGTGGCGCTCAGGGTGGAGGCCGACGTGCTCGCGGTGCCAGGCAGGAGCGGGATCACGGTGACAAGAAAGGACGGGCGGAAGGAGGGTGAGAGGCGCCCCGGTGGGGGTAGGCGGCGGCCAAACCACCCGTTCAGCTCGAGGCTGATACAGAAGACCGTGCAGCGCGTCGTCCCAAAGTCCGAGCTCGAGTCAAACAGGATAGAGATAGCAATATCCTCTGAGATGCCCGCCGGCTTTGGACTGAAGAGCTCGAGCGCCATATCGTCTGCCGTGGCCCTTGCATGCGACAGGGCATTCGGGCTCCGCATGTCGGATCACCAGATACTCCTAGCAGGCGTGGAGGCGTCCATCGCGTCAAAGGTAAGCATCACGGGTGCATACGACGACGCCTGCTCATGCTACTACGGGGGGTTCAACGTAACCGACAACGCGAGACGGCGCCTCGTGCGGCACCAGCGCGCGCCCCGCGGCATGTCGGCGGTGATATTCATACCAAAGAGCAGGAGGCGCGGAAACCTCAAGAGGCTCAGGCTGCTCAGGGAGGCCTTTGACGGCGCATGGGGACTGGCAAAGCGGGCGGAGTACTGGAAGGCCATGACCATAAACGGGCTGGCGACCGCGTCCGTACTCGGCTCCGACCCCGAGCTCGTGGCCAGGCTGGCCGAGAAGGGGGCCTTGGCCGCGTCCGTATCCGGAAACGGCCCCGCCATTGCCGCCGTCGCCAAGGACGCCGACGTGCAGGGGGTCAGCAAGGTGTTTGCCGCCTCGATGGAAGGCAGGACTATAGTGTCCGGACTGAGCAACAAGAAGGCAGAGGCCCATGACACACTGTAGCGTGTCACAGTCCGCGCTCTCGGGGGTCGTCAGGTGCCCCCCAAGCAAGAGCTATACGCACAGGGCCATATTCCTGGCCGCCCTAGCCGATTCCGGGGGCGGAAGGGTGTCAAACGTCCTGCGCTCGGCCGATACGGACGCCACCATCGAGGCGTGCAGGAGGCTGGGCGCGTCAATTACGGTAGAAGCAGGTCACGGCAGCGACACAGAGGCAGGCACCCTTACCGTCACGGACACCATACAAAAGGCCCGCAGCCCCGGCGGCGCGGCGGGGGCAGACGGCGGCGGGGGTGGCGGCGCAGAGATCACACGGATTGACGCGGCAAACTCCGGCACCACGATCAGGGTTGCCGCGGGGGTGGCGGCCCTGCTTGACGGGCGCGTCGAGCTCACGGGGGACTCCAGCCTCAGAACCCGCCCCATGCAGCCGCTGCTCGACGCGCTATCCGCAATGGGCGCCTCGTGCAGCTCCGCGGACGGCCGCCCCCCGCTGCACATACGCGGGCCCATACGGGGAGGCGCCGTGGAGATACCTGGAAACGTCTCAAGCCAGTTTGTCACGTCGCTGTTCCTGTGCGCGCCCAAGACGGACTCCGGGATGAGCATCACGATAACGGGGGGCATGGTCTCAAGGCCCTACCTAGAGTCCACCATCAGCGCGATGCGCGAGTTCGGCGTGTCGGTCCAGACCCAGGTGCCCTACAGGATGTACCGCATAGCGCCGCAGAGAATCAGCCCGCCTGCAGGCGGGTTTGCCGTGCCGTCTGATGCCTCCAGCCTGGCCTTGCTGCTGGCGGCCTCCGCCCTCAACGGCGGGAACGTCG
This sequence comes from Candidatus Nitrosopumilus sp., assembly GCA_965207075.1. Taxonomy (GTDB): domain Archaea; phylum Thermoproteota; class Nitrososphaeria; order Nitrososphaerales; family Nitrosopumilaceae; genus Nitrosopumilus. The sequence goes on from CBDBLO010000002.1 coordinate 1,657,499, forward strand.
CAGTCGAGGCCCAGATGGGGGCGCTCCCGCAGGGGGACGAGGCGTTCATAGACATGCTCGAGTCGATGGGGGCGTCCATAGAGATAACGGATACGGCAGGCGGCGAGACGGTGCGCGTCGGCATGCCGGACGGCGGCCTGAGGGGAGGCAAGTTTGACCTTGGAAACCACCCGGACCTGCTGCCGCCGCTTGCCATAATGGCACTCGGATGCGGAGGCAGCATTGAGATATCCAACGTGGGGCACGCGCGCATAAAGGAGACGGACAGGATATCCATACTGGCAAGGGAGCTCCCAAAGCTCGGAGTGAACGTAGACGAGCTGGAGGATGGGCTGGTGGCAGGCGCAAGCGCGGCGGCGCCCCGGGACGGCGGCGGCGCCGGCGCCACGCACCTGAATCCGGAAAACGACCACAGGCTCTTCATGGCGCTCTGCATAGCGGCCATGCGGGCGGGCGGCGAATACGTGATATCGAACCCCGGCTCGGTCTCCGTGTCATATCCCGGATTCATAAGGGACATGGTGGCGCTGGGCGCCCGCATAACGGACGCCGCGTGAGCGCGGCGCCTGCTCCTTAGTATGACGACATATTGCGCAGCAGGTCCGCGGGGACAGTACGGCGGCGGCAGAGTCAAGAGGTACGGCCCCGACTGTCGCCCCGCAATTATTAGGAATTATAAGCACGTGCACAATACCACATGCGTGTCCCGAAACAGTATGGGCCAGAGACTCGTACTTACAAGCTTCGGCGAGAGCCACGGCCAGCAGATTGGCGCCACGCTTGACGGGTGCCCGGCGGGACTGGAACTCGCAGAGGACGACATACAGCCCATGCTGGACTGGAGGAGTCCCGGACAGAGCGCCATTACGACGCAGCGCGCGGAGAAGGACAGGGCCGAGATCATCTCAGGCACGTACCGCGGGCGCACGACGGGCGCGCCCATTACGATAATCATGAAAAACTCCGACCAGCGCTCAGGGGACTATGAGAGCATGCAGATCAAGCCGAGGCCGGGACACGCAGACTACACGGCCATGGTAAAGTACGGCCGCTTCAACGACTACAGGGGCGGCGGCAGGTTCTCCGGCAGGCTGACTGCCACGCACGTGATGGGGGGCGCGATTGCAAGAAAGCTTCTCAGGGAGTCGCTGGGCGTCGAGACCTGCTCCTACGTGCAGCAGATAGGGAGCGTCACAATGGGCGGCCAGGCCGGAGGGGCGGCCGCGCGCAGCGGCCCCGAGCGCTGCTACGACCAGTCACAGATATACGGAAGCGAGGCAAGGTGCCCGGACCCGGAGGCGGCAGAGGCCATGAGTAAGTCCATACTGGACGTGAAGAAGAAGGGCAACTCGCTTGGCGGCGTCATAAGGTCGGTTACAACAGGCATCCCCGTGGGACTCGGCGAGCCCGTCTTCGGCTCGCTCGAGTCCGACCTCAGCGCGGCCATGTTCTCCATCCCGTCGGTAAAGGGCGTCGAGTTCGGATCCGGGTTTGCCGGCTCCAACACCTATGGCTCCGAGAACAACGACGCGTACTACGTGACGGAGGGCGGGGACGGGACGAAGAGGGTCGTCACCCACACGAACAACTCAGGCGGCATACTGGGCGGCATATCAAACGGCATGCCCATAACGATGCGCGTGGCCTTCAAGCCCACGTCGTCCATACCGCAGAGCCAGCCCACGGTAAACGTCGACACCATGAGCAACGACACCCTGCGCGTGGTGGGCAGGCACGACCCGTGCGTGGTGCCCCGGGCGCCGCCCGTGGTCGACGCGCTGGTCTCGCTTGTGGTCGCAGACCACGCGCTGGTATCAAGACACATCAAGCCGGTGCTAGAAAAATGACAGAAGACGAGCTGGGCGAGCTGCGCGAGGAGATCGGCCGCGTCACGGTCGAGATGGCCAAGCTCTTCGTCAGGAGGGCCCAGATTTCATCTGACATAGGCAGGGCCAAAAAAGGGCTCGGCATGGGGATCACCGACGAGTCCAGGGAAGAGCAGCTCCGCGGCGCCGTGCTTGACGCGTGCAGGAAAGAGTTCGGGGGCAGCGCGGGGGATCCGGCGCCGCAAGAGGCCGCGGTATCCAGGTTCCTGAACTTTCTGCTCGACGAGTCCACGACGATACAGTCGCAGCACCGCGGAGACGGGAAGGGCAGGCCCACGCACCTGTCCGTATTCCAGGCCGCAAAGAGGCTGGAGGAAGAGGAGGGCAAGCAGATAATCCACATGGAGGTGGGCGAGCCGGACTATATGCCGCCAGACTCGGTGGCGACCGCGCTCTCCGAGTCGTACGGCAGGGGGCACATCAGGTACGAGGGCCCCAGGGGGGTGCCGGCGCTCCTAGACGCCCTTGCCGAGTACGGCTCCAAGAGGTTTGGCGCCAGCATCGGGCCGGGCAACATAGCGGTCACCCCGGGAGGCCGCTTTGCGGTGTTCGCCGCCATGTCCGCGCTTTTGGGCCCCGGCGACGAGGTCATAACGGTGGAGCCCGCATGGCCCGCGTACAGGGACTGCGCCGCGCACGTGGGGGCCAGGGTGCGCGCCGTGCAGGCCTCGCTTGAGGAGGCGTGGATGCCCTCAGTCCAGGACATACAGGATGCAGTGAGCCCCAGCACCAAGATGGTGATACTGAACTATCCAAACAACCCCACCGGCGCGGTCCTGCGGCCGGACATAATGGACGGCATAATGGAGATTGCGTCGGACCGCGGCATCTACGTACTAGGGGACGAGATATACTCAGAGTACGTCAGCGGGGCCAAGCCGTGGAGGAGCGTCGCGTCATACGGGTACCAGAACGCCATCGCGGTCCAGTCCTTTTCAAAGTCGCACGCCATGACGGGGCTCCGCATCGGGTATGCAATGGCAGACGGGCACGTAGTCGACGGGATTGCGTCGCTCCTGTCGCTGTGCATGACAAGCGTCCCTGCTCCCGTGCAGCGCGCGGCGCTGTCCGCCGTCGGCCAGGACGTGTCAGGCAACGCCCGCACCATATCGGAGAGGCTCGGCGTCCTTGCGTCCGAGGCCCGCAAGATGGGCATGGAGTACGCGGAGCCGGAGGGCGCCATGTACCTGTTTGCGCGGGTCGGCACGGACGGGGCGCGCCTTGCAGAACGGCTGCTCTCCGAGCACGGGGTCGCCGTGGCTCCCGGCTCGGGGTTCGGCGAGAACTACCGGGACTACATCAGGATATCGGCCGCACGCGAGGACACAAACAGACTAATTGAAGGAATGAATAGATTAAAGAGCATGCTAGACGGAGGTCACACGTAATGGCGGCGGCAAGGAGGAAGAACAGGCGCCTGACGGTGATAGGGGCCGGGGGCCAGATGGGCAGCTGGTTTGCAAAGTACTTTCTTGACCAGGGCTTTGTCGTGACCGGATACGACTCGGAGAAGGACGTCACCGTCAAGGGCATAGAGACGACACAGTCGCTTGTCTCCGGCGTGCTGAGCACGGACTACGTGGTGCTGTGCACCCCTACCAGAAGGACGCCGGAGATCATAAGGCTGATTGCAAAGGAGATGCCAAAGGGCACCTACCTGATAGAGATATCCTCTGAAAAGTCAAAGGTGGTCTCATCACTCTCAAAGATGCCAGCCAAGGTCAACCCCATATGCATACACCCCATGTTCGGGCCCGGGATCCGCACCATAAAGGGGCAGAACATCATATCTGTCCCGATACGGGACGCCAAGAAGGAGCTTACCGTGATAAAGTCGCTGTTTGCCGGCGCGAACTTTGTCACGATAGACGCCGCAGAGCACGACAAAAAGATAGCCGTCATACTGGGCCTCACGCACCTGCTCAACCTGGTCTTTGCAAACATCATATCAAAGGACGAAAAGGTGCTGCTGACAGAAAAGATGTCGGGCACCACGTTCCGGCTGCAAAAGACGCTTGCCGAGAGCATAATGACGGAGTCCCCGGAGCTCATCGAGACCATCATTGCAAACCCCGAGATCAGGAGGGTGGCCGAAGAGTTCTGGAAGGACATAGGCAGGCTGCTGACCGCAGTGCAGGAGTCAAAGACCGACGAAGTAATAGGATACATCACCGACTGCCAGGACCGCCTGGCGGAGCACACTGACATCAGGGAGTCGTACAAGAGAATGACAAAGATGGTAAAGGTAGTTGAAAAGTAGCGCCGGGGATGCCGGCAGCAGAGTTATCAGAAAGGGAACAGAAAGGTGTGGCCGCGGCAGCGGGGGCGGCGAGAGTCATAATAGTGGCGGAGGCGGCAGCAGCCGCGGCAACGGCCGCAGCCGCAACATGTCGGCCGACAGAACCGCCAAAGGCAGAAGATACAGAAAGGAGAACGGCACGCGAGGCGCCGGCCGTCCGCCTGCCGCAGACGGCAACATGGCAGTGCGCACCACCGGCATAGTGACCGCGTTCGTGCGGGATGTCAGAACCGACAAGGTCCTGCTCCTGAGGCGCAGCAACAGGGTGAGGACCATGCGCGGCAAGTGGTCCGGGGTCAGCGGGATCATAGAGGGCAACGAAAAACCCCTGAACCGCGCAAAGACGGAGATATTCGAGGAGGCGGGCATTACCAAAAGCAAGATCAGGCTGATAAGAAGCGCTGACGGCATACGGATAAAGTCGCCGCAGTACAGGAACCACGAATGGGTCGTGTCGGCGTTCCTGTTTGAGGCCGACAGTCCTTCCGTAAGGCTCAACTGGGAGAACTCGGACTACAGGTGGGTGAGGATATCAGAGATGGGCAAGTACGAGACCGTCCCCGACCTTTACAGGGTGATGTCCTGCCTGATATGAAGACAGGCGCGCAGATCAAACCGGCGATACCGATCTGTCATTGCGGGCTCGGGGCTCAGTAGCCTGCCCCAGCCACGCACAAGACTGGTGGCATAACCCGCCCGGAATGAACGTGCTCTGGATCACGTCCGCATCCAGAGGCCCTTTCAAGATGATCCCGGGTGTCAGAACGGGCGCTATGATGGCAGGGTCGTGGCCGCGGCCGTGTTGCGGATCTCGGGTTTTGCGGATCCGCCGTCGCCGCTGTCGCCGTACTTTTTCTGCTGCGGCAGCATCATGTACACGCACGCCCCGCCGCACATCGTGCACGGCACGTTGTTTCCCGGGTGCTGCCCGGTCCTGCCGTGTATGCGCGCTGCCTCCTCGGGGTCGATTGAGAGCGCAATCTGCCGCTCCCAGTCAAGTGTGCGGCGGGCCTCGGTCATCGCGGCGTCCCACTTTATGGCCTTTTCACGCAGCTTGACAAGATCGCCGGCGTGTGCGGCAATCCTGTACGCGATGAGTCCCGCCTTTACCTCCTCCTCGTTTGGCAGCGCCAGATGCTCGGACGGCGTCAGGTAGCACAGCAGGTCGACGCCCTCGCTTGCCGACACGGCGGCGCCTATGGCGCTTGCGATGTGGTCGTGTCCGGACGCCACGTCGGTTACCAACGGGCCCAGTACGTAGTACGGCACGTCCCCGATCAGCGATTTTGCAAGCCGGACGTTTGCGGCCACCTCGTTGAGGGGCACGTGTCCGGGCCCCTCCACCATCACCTGCACGTCCTGCTCGTGGGCGCGCTTCGTGAGGCGCGATATGTTGATCATCTCCTGCACCTGCAGCTCGTCGTGCGAGTCCAAAATGGAGCCGGGCCTCAGCGCGTCGCCCAGGCTGAAAGTCACGTCGTACTTTTTTGCAATCTCCACAAGATAGTCATAGTGCTCGTAATAGGGATTCTCCTTGTCGTGCTTTAGCATCCACGCGGCCGTGATGGTGCCGCCCTTGCTGACCACCCCGCCGTGCCGCCTCACCTTTAGTATGCGCTTTGCAATGTCCTTGGTGATCCCGCAGTGGACAGTGGTATAGTCCACGCCGTCCTTTGCGTTGTTCTCAAACGCGTTAAGATAGTCGTCCTCAGTCAGGTTCAGCGGGTTTTTGTGCTCCTCGACGCCATAGTTGTACGCCTCGTATATGGGAACCGTCCCAAACGTTATCGGCGCCTCCTGCAGCAGCCTGCGCCGTATTCCCTTGACGTCCCCCCCGTCGCTCAGATCCATTATGGTGTCGGCGTGGTACTTTACTGCCACCCGCGCCTTTGCAATTTCGCCTGGCAGGTCCACGTTGAGCGTGGAGGTCCCGATGTTGACGTTGACCTTTGTCTTGAGTCCGCGCCCTATCCCGACCCGGTGCACATGGGACTTTTGCGGGCGGGCGTTGTTGGCAGGTATGATAATGGCGCCAGACGCCATCTTTGATACCAGCCAGTCGGCAGAGACGTCCTCGTCACGCGCGACCTGCCTCATCTCCTCCGTGACTACACCGCGCCTTGCAGCGGCCATCTGGGTTGACATGCCATGCGCACGGGACGGCCCGATTTAAGTAGTAAGGAATGGCAACCGCCGCCCCGTTTGCGGCAGGGCGTGTCCGCAAATCCGCGCTCCAAAAAGCGCACCTGCACGTCACGGCCGGGGGGGGAGGTGTAACCCTGCCGACGGGAAGGAGCGCGGCGACCTCCAGGCCTGGCCCCCGATGCACTGAGAACGCCGGCAGGGCGGACATCCGACCTGCAGGGTACGCGCGTCCCGCGACGTGGTGTATGTGCTGAGCCGCGACACCCGGCCGTCCTTAAATACGGTATGGACGCACAGTACGCATGAGGGCCATCAGGGTGTGCAGGCACTGCGGAGAAGAGTTCTACGACACGCGTGATGTCTTCTGCTCATACAAGTGCGCCTCGCAGTCATCAAGCTAGCAGTGGTGGTGAGGGTGGCGGCGTGAAGGGGGCCGGCCGCAGCATGCAACATCAAGGGCGGCCAACGGGGCTACAGGCGTCATATGCGGTTGGGGAAGGCGCAGTATGCAGTAGACGGTTGCGGCTGCGGCTGCTGTTACCAGTCACCTAACCACAATGCAAAATAGCCCATGCGCTCCATGTCACCCATGAACCTCCTGTCTATAGGTGGCTCCGATCCCTCGTCTGGGGCAGGCATCCAGGGCGACATCAGGACGTTCGGGGCTCACGGCGTCTACGGGCTGTCGGTAGTCACGGCCGTGACGTCCCAGAACACGTCCTCGTTTGTGGGGGCCGAGCCCGTCTCCCAGAGAATGCTAGAGTCGCAGCTCGACGCGATGCTGTCCGACTTTGAGGTGTCCGGGGTGGCGGTGGGAATGATATACACCTCGCGGGCCGTCAGGGCCGTGTCAAGGCGCCTGGCCGAACTGGCAGGCTCCGTGCCCATAGTGGCGGATCCCGTAATCGAGTCCACGACGGGAGGAACGCTCATGCGGCAGCCTGCGCTACGCGACTATGCAAGGCGCATAATCCCACTTGCGACCGCGACGACCCCGAACGTGCAGGAGGCGCGCCTGCTGCTTGACTGCGCCCGGGGCGAAGGCAGAGGCGCGACCAAAGGGGCAGAAGGCGCCAGGACGCGCGCGGCGCATCCGGAACTCGACGGGGCCGCCGACGCATACGACAGGCTTGCGCTGCGGGTGGTGCACGAGCTTGGCGCAGGCTCTGCCGTGGTCACCGGCGTCAAGTCCGGCAATTATTATTACGACGTGGTCGCGGCTCGCGACGCCAGGGGAAGGACGAGGACGCGCCGCCTGCGCGGGCGGGCCGTGCCGTACGAGACGCACGGGGGCGGGTGCGCGTTTGCGGCCTCGCTTCTGTGCGGCCTTGCGTCCGGCATGCCGGTGACGGAATCGGCAAGGGGCGCGAAAAAATTTGTCGCGCGCCTCATGGGAAACGCCACCAATGCGGGAAAGGGCGCAGGCATTGCAGGAGATATTCACGCCCAGGATGGCGCAGGCATGTCCGGCGCCGCATCGGCCCTTGCAGGTGCGATAACGGAGTTTACGCGCATCAAGGGCATATACATGCACATACCAGAGTGCCAGACCAACTTTGTGCACTCCGAAACGACGGGTCCGCGGAGCGCGGAAAATGTGCTTGGCATACGGGGCAGGATAGTCCGGACGGGCAGAAGGGTTGCAGTGGCGGGGGACATTGCATATGGCGGCTCAAAGCACGTGGCCGCGGCCCTGGTCGCCGCAAGCAGGAAATTCCCAAGGATAAGATCGGCAGTCAACATCAGATATGACAGGGGCACCATAGGCAGGATCACGGGATCCGGGATGACCGTTGCGCGCTACGACAGGAGCCTCGAACCGGCAGGCACGAAGGCCAGGGGGTCGTCCGTGCAGTGGGGCGTCTCAGAGGCAATCAGGGACGCCGAGTCGGCCCCAGACGCGGTATGCCACGACGGCGACCACGGCAAGGAGCCCATGATCATAATATTCGGAGAGTCCCCCGACGACGTGCTGGCAAAGGTGCGGCAGGTAACCGCCCCCGCATGAGGGCGCCGGGGCGGGAGGGGGGGACATACGCGCCTGCGCCACGCGCGCAACACAGCACGCGCGAAGTCGCGAACATAAATAATGGCGCCAACGCCAGCACCCACGATGAAGGCAATCATACTGGCAGGCGGCCTCGGAACCAGGCTCCAGCCGTACACCACGTTTCTGCCAAAGCCGATGCTGCCCCTGGGCGAAAAGCCGATACTGGAACATCTCGTAGACTGGATAAGGAAGAACGGCATCAAGTCCATGATAATATGCACCAGCTATCTGCGAAAGACCATCGAGGACTACTTCGAGGACGGCCAGAGGTTCGGCGTCAGCATAGAGTACGCGGCATCCACAAAGCCCCTTGCCACCGCGGGCCAGCTGAGGACCGCGGGCGACATGATAGACGAGACCTTTGTGTGCATGTACGGGGACGCGATATACGACTTTTCACTGAGGGGCATGATAAAGCACCACAAGGAATCAAAGGCGTTTGCTACCATGGGCCTCAGCACGTACAAGACCAACCTGCCGTACGGGGTCATAGAGACGGCAGGATCCGGCAGGGTGACCGACTGGAGGGAAAAGCCCGAGATTGCGGCCACGATAAACATGGGATGCTACGTAATGGAGCCGGGCATAATCAAGATGATTCCGGCAAACAAGCCGTACGGCATGGACGCGCTCATCAAAAAGGCCATATCCCAGAAAAGGGCGGTGTCAGGGTACATCGCGCCAAGAAACAGTTTTCTGGACATCGGGGACAAAGAGTCCTACGAGATGGCGCAGCAGGAGTACATAAAGCGCCTGGGCAAGATATGAGCTCGCAGGCCAGTACAGCTGCGGCGACGGCTGCAGTGGAGCCGCGATGTCAACAGTGGCGATGGCGGCAAGGCATGCGGCATGCTAGAAATACTCTTTTTTCGGCCGCCTCTTTCTGCGCTTGAAGAGGCGCGCGCCAAACGCCACCACGGGGGCCGACATCCCCATGAACACATAGGGGGTGATCGCCAGCGCGTCCGTGACGTACACCTCGTCTATCCTCTCAAGCATCACGTGGCACACGTACATTCCGGCCAGCATGACGGCGCCGCCGCCGATCAAAAGCAGGCCCACCGGCCTCGACCCATAATACCTGGACATGATGAACGCGATCGCCCCCATCACGCCGGCGGGCGCCGCGCCTATCGATATGAACTGGAGCAGCTTGGGATCGGCCTCAAAGGACAGCGCGTAGTCAAAGTCATCCGGCACGTCGGTCAGAAACCCATACACGCTTATCATGAGCCCCGAGAACATTGCAAAGAGCGCCAGACTTGCAAGCCCGAGCCATTTTTCAAGCGCCATCACGGCCGCACCGAGGCGTTGGCAAATAAATCATTCAAGTCGGTGCGGGAATCCGCCTCCGCGCAAAAATCCCGGCGCGCCCGCCGAGCCTGCAGGTGGGGGCGGCGCAGCAGCAAGACTCAACCAATGCCAACCATGTTTGCCAGCTCCTTTCTGCACGAGGCCCCCAGCCTTTTTGCCGCGTCCTCGGGAGACACGTCGTTGAGGTGTATGCCATACCCGCGCTCCATGCCAGACCACTGCTTTGTTACGGGGTATACCTCGATGTGCCAGTGCATCAGGCGGCTGCTCTTGCGCTCCGCGGACAGGTGGAACACCATGCTGAACGTCACGTTCTTTATCATGCTTGCAAGCCCGCCAAGCGTGGCCCTGATCATCAGCGCCAGGTCCTCAATCTCCTTCTGCGACATCTTTGCAAAGCTGACCGCGTGCCTCTTGGGGGCGATGCAGAACTCAAACGGGTACGTCGGGGACCACGGGCAGTAGGCCACAAAGCTCTCAGTCTGCAGGACGCGCCTCAGCTGGTCGTCGCTCTCTATTATGTGGCACGTGGGGCACGTGCCGCGCTTCTCCTGCGTCCTCTTGTACGACTCCATCTCGTCGTTCACGGTCGGGGGAATCATCCGGAACGATACGATGTTCAGGTGCGGGTGTACCTTTGACCTTCCCCTGAGCCCGCCGACGTGATCCGCGTATACGGCCACGTAGGCGACGCCCTTTTGCGTGTAAAGCCACCTAAGGCGGTCCTGCACCACTACGAGCGCGTTTGACCACTGCTCAGAGTCTATGGTGGCCAGCGTCTTTGAAGGATCCGGCGAGGCCACGAGCACCAGGTGGTGCCCGTACGCCGGCTGGCTCTCAAACGGCTCCTTGCCATAATCGTTTCCGGCCGAAACGGACACGACGGGATTCTTGCTCTCAAAGACCCTGACGGCCCACCCCTTTACTATCTGGCCGTCTATGTCCTGCTGCCGCCGCAGTATGCCGTCCTTTATCACAAGGGAGAGCATCGAGGGGTTTGTCTTTTTCTCGTTTCCCGACGCGTATGCAGAGTTGGCGCCCACGCCCGAATCGTCCCCCTCATATATTATCATAAAGCGTTCCGAGGCGTAATCGACCCGTATGCTTCCCATGCCAAGAGATACCGTATTGCTGTTAAAAAGTTTCCAGAAGGTTAGCGGCGGCGCAGGTGGCGCGGTGTCCGGTTGCCGCCCCGGCCCATGCGCGCAGCAGTGATCTCTGGAAATGGCGTCCGGGGATCATCGCAGATAGTACAAGAGCCGCGCATGAATCCGCGGCTCCTTCCCGGCTTGCTTTCCCCTCCTCCTGCTCCTGCTCCCTTCCCTTCCCTTCCATTCTCCTCCATTCCCCCCCCCCCCACCCCCTCCATCTCCACCACGCCTTCCCCCGTCCTGCCAGTCCCAAGCCATGCCCGCAGGCAGGCGCCCAAACCGGAGCGCGCGCCAAGACGACAGTCCATGCAATTGCAACAGACCGCGGCAAAAGCAGCCAAGCTTTAAAACACAGCCCCGATTCTGCGAGTCAGTGTCTTCTTCTCGTTATGACGGCAGACATGACGGCAGCACCGCCGCTAATTATGGCGCCAGTCCGGGTGACGCTAACAATTCCGGCATCAGCATGATATACGTGCTGCTTGACGGGGTCGGGGACCTGCCGCACGCCGACCTTGGGGGCAGGACGCCGCTGGAGGCCGCATCCACGCCCGCACTCGACGCAATAGCGTCAAACGGGGCGTCCGGCAGGGTGATATCAGTGGGCAAGGGAATCGCCCCGGAGTCGGATATTGCAGTATTCAACATGCTGGGATACAAGTTCAGCCATGCAGACTATGCCGGGCGCGGCGTGATAGAGGCGATCGGCATAGGGATAGACTTTGCCGACGGGGACCTGGCCTTGCGCGGAAACTTTGCCACGCTTGACAGGGGCGGCGGCGACAACGTCATAACCGACAGGAGGGCCGGCAGGCACATAGAGCCGGCCGACTCGGAGGCCATATCAAGGGAGCTTGAGGAGAGCGTCAGGTTCTCGGACCCCCGCATGTCTGTAAAGGTCTCCCCGACCATCGGGCACCGCGTGACGGTCAGGCTGAGGAGGGGCGGCGGCAGGCCGTACTCGGCAAAGATATCAAACACGGATCCCGCGTACACCAACATCGGCGGGATGGGGGTCGCAAAGGCCGTTGCCGACTTTATGAAAGTCGAGAGGTGCGTCCCGCTTGACGGCTCGGGCGAGGCTGCGGCGGCCGCGGACGCGACAAACGAGTTCTCAGAGCAGGCAATCTCGATAATGGGGGGCAGTGAGATCAACGCGGCTCGCGTCGCGGCGGGGAAGAAGGAGCTCAGCTGCATACTGCTCCGAGACGCGGGCAGCAAGTACCCGCGAGTCGAGCCCATCAACCAGAGGTACGGGATGAACTTTTCATGCATAGTCGACATGCCAGTCGAGATAGGCATATCAAAGGTGCTCAGGATGAAGGCCTTCGAGGCCGGGGGCCTGACAGACTACGAGGAAAAGGCCAGGGTGGCCTCCGAGGCCATGGAGACCCAGAACGCGATATACGTCCACATCAAGGGCCCCGACGAGTTCGGGCACGACGGGGACGCAGTCGGGAAAAAGGAGAACATCGAGGAGATCGACAGGCGGTTCTTTGCAAGACTGCTTGACGGCATAGACACGTCGAGAACCGCAGTAGTGATCTCGGCGGACCACTCGACGCCGTGCATAAACCACGGGCACAGCGACGACCCGGTGCCGGTGGTGATATCACACGACGGCATACCGGGGGACGGCACCACAAGAATGACAGAATCCCAGGCGGCAAGGGGCAGGATAGGAATGCTTGCGGGGGCAGACGTGATCCCCACCGCGCTTGGCATGCTAAGGCGAATCGCTCAAGGAAGGGGCACGCGCCCCGATTGAGAACCGCACGGCGAACAGCAGGCGGCCGCGTGCCACGCGGCCGCGTCGGCAGTTATTGATATTCCGGGTGTGCGGTGGGCGCACGGGCCCTGCAGCCCACAAGCGCGCGTCATATCTCGAACAGCGCCAGTTTCTTCGTTGTGCGCATATCAGATGCCCTCTCCCTGATCATGTCCACGTCTATGGCGTGATACTTGGAGGGGGACGTCCCAAGTTTTTCAAGGGCCCGCTTTAGCATCCTTATTCCTATCAGCGCCTCGTTTCTCTGGCCGTGCGCAAAGGCCACTGCGACCAGTATGATCCCCTGCACGAGCTCCTTTTCCCTGCCAAAGCACTGTTTCCAGACGCCCTCAAACGCCTCGTGGCTCTCCCAGAACCGCTCGCTGTTAAAGTAGAATATGCCGTCCCTTATGCCCTGCTCCTTTTCAATCTCCTCCTCTATCACGTGCCGTACGTTGTCGACGGGCCCGATCGGCGCCAGGTCCCTTGCCAGCTCATCAAGGCGTCCGGCCTCTACTGACACGTCAAGCTCTATGAACTGGGTTGCGATCCTTGCGACGCGCACAGAGGCGCCTGTCCGCATTCCCAGTCCGCGGGCCCTGTACACGACCCTGCGGGAGTCGCGGGGGCCGTACTTTCCGTCGTTTTTGAGGTGCAGCATGTACCTCTCCATGCGCATAGCCGACAACCCTTTTCATAAATTCCTTGTCTTGGGGCACGCACGAACGCACGCACAAACGCACAGACATGCAGGGCCCAACCCCGCATATGACAGGCACGCGCAGGCCTGCAAGAACCCACAGGATTACGAGTCCGCGTGTACCAACTGCCAAGGAGGGGTTGGCTGACTGTTATTTGCCATCCATGCGTTTTTCGCATCTCCCCTCCTACACACATCCCCCCCCCCCACACACTGACTTTAGGTTTATATGAAATCTCTCGGGGGCACATGGTACATGTCAGTTGTGGGCAAGGTGTCTGATACCAACAACGCGCTGCTATCAAGGCGCGAGATTACATGTGACTTTGCGGGCCTTGGCGGCAAACTCAGCAGGTTGGACGCAGTGGAGATGGTCTCAAAGGAGTACGGGTTGGACGGCAAGACGGTAATTCCGATGAGGCTCAGAAACCACGTCGGGAGGCCTGCAATAACGGGGCTGTTTTACGTATACGACGACGAGTCCTTGGCGCGCAAGCACGTCAATCCCACCATATTCGCAAGGCTTGAGAAAAGCAGGGCAAAAAAGGCAGAGGAAGAGGGGGCGGCCCAAGACGGCGATAACGCAGAGCCCGAGGCCTCTGCGGACGAATCATCAGGCGGCAAGGAAGCGGAGGCTGCATCGTAATGGGAGACGGCAAGAAGGGCTCGAGTCCCAGAATCAGCAGTTATTACAAGTTGGACGGCGACAGCCTCAGCCGTACAAAAAAGATCTGCTCCCGGTGCGGCAAGGGCGTATTCATGTCAGAGCACAAGGACAGGCACGCGTGCGGCAAGTGCGGACTTACCGAGTTCAAGCAATAGGCGCTAGTAGAGCCGCTTTCTGCGCAGCTTCAGACTCCGTTCGCGTATCTGCTCCACGGTGGCAAGCAGTTCGGGGTCAAACCTTGCGGTGGCAAGCAGTTCGGCGGGTATCTTTACGTTGTTTTCAGCGATGTCCACCGTGGTGCTTGGAAGGCGCCGAGACTGCCAGTATTTTGAGACCTTGTCCTCGAGCTTGTAATCCCTGAATCCCGCCGGAAACCTCTTTGTTATGTGCCTGATCAGTGTGCGGTCATCAAAGACGGCCCTCGGATCAAACAGCCGGGACTCGTCGCTGTACACGTTCTCAAACAGGCTCGAGGACGTATAGTCGGAGGTTATCCTCATCTGCGAGACCCGCCACACGAGCTCCAGGTAATGCAGGAACTCGTGAGCAAGCACGGCGTGTATGGTGCCCTTGAGGCCGTACGCGATCAGCGGCGCCGTTATCTGTATGACGATCCCAAACTTGTCGCCGGAGCATACGGGTATGGTCCGGGCAAACAGTATTCCGTATCCTATGGTCGGATCCGCGCGGGTCATGACAACGGACGGCTCCACGTATGCGACAGGAAACCTTGCCTGCGAGGCCCGCTCGATTCGGTTTATCCCGTCGACTGCGATGGGGAACCTCTTGGCCACGAGCTCAAATATGTCGTCCGGAATCATCGCGGTCCCGTGCGCATCTCTTAGCCGCTGTAGGGGGTCCAACTGTGTGGCAGAGCGGCAATGCACGTAAAAAAGCTTGCATGCGCAGCGGCCGTACGAGTCCCATGCATTGTCAGGCCTTTGGCTTGCCGGACGTTTTTCTCCTGCGCGTGGCGGCCATCTGGTCCGCGTGCCTCTGGTGCTTGCCGCGTTTCCTCTTTGTCATGCACTGCGCCAAGACGCCCGACAGTTAATTGTTGCCATTGCGCGCCAAGCAGGATCCGTGCAGGCGCCGCCGTCAGGTGTCAGTCAGGCGTCGCGTGCGCCAGAAGGGGCATCCGCGGGGCCGTCACGCAGCCACACGTCCTCAAAGTCAAACAGCACGCACTCGCACTGAACGCCCAGCACCTCGGATATGCTGGGCCGGACCCCGTCCCCCGTAACCAGCCGTTTTATGGGGATCCCCCCGTCCAGGTCGGCCGTTACTACAAACGAATTCGTTTCCTTCCTCCTGTATGCGAGGCGCGTTATGGACTTTACGGCTTCGCGGCCGTTCTTGGTGCGGATCATCAGCGGGCGGCCGGCGAGCCGCCTCAGCCTCCGAAGCAGGGACGGGCCGGTCGCGTCGTGGGCGGTAGGAGTGGTGGCGGCCGGCGAGCCTGCACCAGCGCCGCCGCCATCGCCGCCGCCACTGCCATGGCCGTCGTTGCAGCTACCGTTAGCGTCGGCATCGCCCCCAGTTTCTACAAACGCACGAGGCGTCATCCTGACCTGTATCCTTGCGCGCGACGAGAAGGCCAGGGGCCCCGCATCGGACGCGGCGACATCGCGCAGCCGGCTTACCAGAACGCCGTGACCGAGCGGCATGCCCCGGGATATCCGTACGCGCCTCCTTTTTGGACGCTGTATGCGGGCGTAAAACGGCCTGCCGTGCCCTGCAACCAGGCTCTCCCTGTCCTCGCCGCCAATCCAGGTAAAGCGGATCGTTCTGCCCCCCAGCCGGTCAAACAGGAGATCCGATATCTGCCCCTCCACACTTTCCCCGCATGCGGGTATTCCGTGAAACCCGCACGTCGAGCACCCCCGGCCAAGGCAGCTGGTGCACGCCTCTTGTTTTTGCGGGACGCCCCTTTTCTGCTTGAGGTACGTTCCAAAGACCGCGACCGGCTTTGGGCTCACCTCGCAGTACCGGTCCGCGGGCTGCACCTTGATCAGCACCTCAGGCTCGTGCCTGTCTTGCCGGCGGCGCGTCATCCTGGCAAACCGGCCTCCGAGCTCCCTTACGAGCCCCGTCTTTATGCAGTCGGACCCCTGCAGCCTGTACACGGAACGCACGTGGTCGTCCCTGTCGAGAATGGAGGGCTTGATCGTGGCCCCCACGGCAAAAGTGTCAAACTCGTACTCTGCAACGGTCGTTTCCATCAGGTCAAGCATGTCCGGCAGACTGTCAAAGAGCCCACGGCAGACATAGCACTGGGCGGATGGGCCGTCTGCAGCCTCTAGCGAGCTGCGCAGCCTCCTGCCGTACAGCTCGTATGATGCCAGTCCGGGGCTCCTTGCAAAGAGCCTGCCAAGGCAGTAATCGCACAGGTCATACTTGCCAAGCAGTGCAGACGCCTTTGAGCGGGCGGCATCCCGCGGGTCGGGCACGTCGGGCTTCACGCCGCGCGCTGCCTCCGCAGGTACTTTTCAGCGTCATGTCCTACAATGCCGCCGACGCTGTTGCGGTTGCGGCTGCGGTTGCTGCTGCTGCTGCTGCTGCTGTTGTTGTTGTTGTTGTTACCCCAGCCCCCGTCCCGCCGGCCCCCACTTGCGACAGTACGCACCGCTACCCAATCCCCATCCGCTTGAGCATGTCGCGCATGGCGCGCCCCTTGGCGGCCTTCATCATGTTCTTCGACGTTTTGTACGTCTTGAGGAGGTTCTTCACCTCCGAGTCAGGCCTCCCGGACCCGCGAGCTATGCGCTGCGTCCGGGACGCATTCTTTATCAGATCCGGATCGGCCTTTTCGGCGGGGGTCATGCTCTGCATGATGTACCTCCACCTCTCGATGTTCTCCTCCAGCTTGTCCACCTTGTCGAGCTGATCCGAGCCGGCCCCGGAGAATCCGGGAAGATTCTCAAGCATGCCCCGCATGGAGCCGGACTTTGTGAACTCCTCGAGCTGGTAAAAGTAATCCTCCATGTTCATCTTGCCCCCCATTATCCGCTTCATCCTGACCTCGTCAGACTCGTCCTCTATGCGCTTAAAGTGCTCCAGAATGGCCTGCACGTCCCCGATCCCAAGCAGCCTGCCGACAAAGCCTGATGAGGAGAACTTTTCAAGATCGTCTATGCGCTCGCCGGTCCCAATGTACATCACGTGGGCCCCGGTCGCGGCCGCGGCGGCGAGGGCCCCGCCCCCCTTGGCGGAGCTGTCCATCTTGGTGATTATGATGCCGCCCACGGGTATCGCCTTGTGAAACGCCTCCGCCTGCCCAAAGCACTGCTGCCCTATCGTGCCGTCTATGACAAGCATCGCCATGTCCGGCGACGCGACCGCGCCTATGCGGCTCATCTCGTCAAGCAGGTCCTGCTCCTGCTTGTGGCGGCCCGCCGTATCAATCAGGATGATGTCAAGCGGCTCCCGCTCAAAGTGCCGCAGCCCGTTACCGACCACCGCGACCGCGTCGTCGTTCTTCTCCTCGCCGTACACCTCGACTCCTGCCTTCTCGCACATCGTGCGCAGCTGCACGAGCGCGCCCGGCCTGTACGTGTCGGCCCCGATCACCCCCACCTTGTAGCCCTGCCGCGTCAGCAGCCGGGACAGCTTCGAGGCTATCGTGGTCTTGCCGCTCCCCTGTATTCCAAGCAGCAGCACCTTGTTCTGCTTGCCGGACTGGAACTCAAACTCCGAGTCCCCGCCCAGAAGGCCAGCCAGCTCGTCGTGCAGTATCTTTACGAGGTGGTTCTTCCTTGAGAATCCGGGCGGGAGGTCCTCGCCCAGCGCGCGCTCCTTGAGCCGCTCTGTCACCTCCAGTATGAGCCCCACTTTGACGTCGGACTGTATGAGAGCCCTCTGCACGTCCTTGGCAAGCTCGTCTATCAGTTCCTTGTCCACGGTGGAGGATCTTAGCACCTTTTTGAGGGCGGCCCCCAGGTTCTCCTTTAGCCCGTCAAGCATGGCGCATTATCCTCGCGTCCAATATTTCAAACCTTCCTCTGTACCCGTCCCAGACCGTGTCATAGTCGAGTATCTCGATGGGACTCTCAAACAGCGGGCAGTCCAGGACGAACGTCTCGGCCTCGCCGCCCTCAAAGTCGAGCGCAAAGCCGTGCCTTTCAGACAGGGCGCGCAGCTCGGCAAGCGAGTCCGGGGTGATGCTCCGCCCCAGCCACGAGCCGTCAAGCCCGCCTGCCGAGACGGCTGTTATTATAGCCGCGAACCCCGCGTCCAGCACGCGGCGCATGTACTGCCCGGCCGGCTCGCGCATCCAGAGCGGCGAGACTACCGCGAGCCCCAGGGCGCCGCAGACCTTGGCAAACCTCGACCGCTGAAACTCGCTTCTGATGCCGCCGTGCACCACGCCCTGCACGCCGTACTCGCGCTTTGCCCTCTGCAGCAGCAGCCTTAGGGCGCCCAGCTCCCGCTGTGTGTCATCGGAGCCGACCTCTAGGGACAGCAGGGGCGGCGCGCCGCGCATCGCCTCGGCCTGCAGCCCCACCCACCTGATGTTCGGGCTGTGCAGCAGCATGCTCTCCTCGGACTTGGCAAACGCCGACACGAGGCACGCGACCTCGTGTCCCTGCGCCTGCGCGTCGTACGCGGCATACGCGCTGTCCTTGCCGCCGGAGAACAGGGATGCCAGCCTCAGTCCTTTTTTGGATGCGTGGCCCGAACCCGGCTGCGCGCGCGTGTGGGGCGGGGGCGGTTGCGCATCCGTTAAGAGAGGTGCCTCATCACTCATAATCCTCATCATGCCTCAGAAGGCTTTTCCGATTCCATCATCGGCACCCGGTGCTGCTGCAATGGCGCGGGTTATTACCTTTGGGGTTGCGTCGACGGCCGAATCGGGGCAGGGCCCGCGCGCGAGCTGCCCGCACGCTTCATTCAAAATGTATGTGTATATTTAGGATCCTGTCGAAACGCGCGGGGCCGCCCAGAAACGGCGGCAGAGCCATGAAGCTATTTATTGGATGCGTGACTCCTCACTGCGATGAAACAGTCATCGGATGATGACAAGCAGCATTACAAAACTGCGGGGCCAGAACCGCGCACTGGCGCAGGGCAAAAACCCGAAATCAGCCGGGACGACAAGAACACGCTGCGTATTATACACGCGTGCAGCATGACAAATACAGATCCCATTTCTGCAATGTCAAAGATCTTTTCAGAGTCAGAGACAGAGGAGCGGATCAGAAGCCTGGTGCGGCAGAACCTCATAACGGAGGACGCAAGGGTGACGGAGGACGGCCGCGCCGCCCTCACGGTGGTGCTCACCGGAGGCGTGTTTGACATAATACACCATGGCCACGTACACATGCTAGACGCGGCAAGATCCCTAGGCGACATGTTGGTGGTCGTGGTCGCCTCCGACAGCACGGCAAGAAGGAGCAAGAGGAAAGCCCCGTTGCGCCACGACGAGGAGATACGCCAGTATCTCGTAAGCATGATCAGGACTGTGGACGCGTGCGTCATCGGGGCGGAGGGGAGCATCTTTGACACCGTGAAGGAGATAAGGCCCGACGTCATAGCGCTCGGATACGACCAGGCGCACAGAAAGGAGGACATCAAGGACGGTTGCAGCAAACTGGGGCTTGACGTGGAGATAGTCAGGATAGAATCACCGATGCCCGACGTGTCAAGCTCAGACCTCAAAAACAACCTTGAGGACCTGTAGCCGGCGGGCCGGGGGGCGTGGCCGCGGGCGCGCACCAGGAATGGCAGGCAGCAACAAATGGAAGATCATCATACAAGACGCAGCAAGCATCTTCCCCCACGAGTATGATATCCGAATGCTGTTAGTGCTTTGGGTTGATCAATCTAGACCTGTAAACTAGAAAACACCCCAAGCCAATAACTGCATAGAGCAGCACAGACAAACCGGTATTGTGAAGGCACCAATCAGCCTCCGCAAGTATTCCTCCAAAAGCCTCAAGAAAATGCTCCGAGCGCATATGGCATTGCACTGTAAACTCATGAACAGTTCTGAACTGTTCAGGATTGTATGGCCGTAATGACAATACGATGCCTACTGACATTGATGCCAAACCTGCAAAAAACAGCTTTTTGCTTTTCATGGTGAAAATAAAAAAGGCCATATAATATTCGTTACCGACTGTTGGGGGGGCAGTGCCACAAACCTTGTGTGTTGCCATAGGGCCGGCCTATGCCTGTAGTGTGCACAACATCATAAGAGAGCGCTGCACCATCACTGTCAGAAACAGCCTGTTTTATTGCAGAGTCTTGCCTTGGATTGGATACGAGATTACCCCTTCGAATCCTTTTTATCGACGTGACAAGTGGCACATCTATGAAAATATCACCGGCAATGAAAAAGCAGCTCGACGATCAGGTTGCTCTCGAGGCAGCCGCATCCCACTCATACCTGGCAATGGCCTCGTGGGCGGAGCTTGCAGGATATCCGGGGACCGCATCCTACTTTTACGCCCAGTCGGCCGAGGAGCGGGGCCACATGCTGAGGATAATCAACTACATGAACACCATAGGTGCGGGGGCTGTCATCCCGAAGATCGACAAGCCGTCCGTAACGGCGTTCAAATCAGTCGAGGATCTGATCAAGGCAGCCCTCAAAAACGAGCAGGCCGTCACAAAGGCCATACACAAGATGGCCCAAGCCGCACAAAAGGGCGGTGACTATGCCACGTTTGACTTTTTGAGCTGGTTTGTAAAGGAGCAGGTGCACGAGGAGGCGCAGTTTGAGGACATACTGCAAAAGTTCGACACCATAGGAAGGGACGGCATTGCAGTAAACGAGATAGACAAGATTCTCGGGGCAGGAAACGGCGGCGGTACCGGCGCAGCCGCTCCGGCCGCGCCAGACACCCCATAAATGCGGGAGTTTCACGCGCCGGCCTTACGACTTGCGGCAAATAGCCCGTCGCATTTTCAGAGATTATCCCGGGGCTCGCCGCCGGTGCGTACGCGTACGATCGTGGGTGCGGCCTATGTGAAGGGCCAACCCCATCACGTCAGAGCCAAAGACCTTGCCGCAGAACGTGCATTCAAACACGTAGGGGGATGCGGCCCGTTGCGTGCTTTGGGCGCGCGCTTGGTTGTCTGGCACGAGATACATGCGGTTCCATAGTATTAAAGCATGAAACTAGACAGAGCTATAGTCCGTTAGTTTCCGCGCAATCCTGCTGCCACCACAGGCGACATACGCTTGCGCCAGAAGTGAGGGGAGGGAAAATGGGACGGCGGTTACTTCTCGCCCTGATCTCCCCGTCACTCGGCGCGGCGCATTTTTTAGCACGGCCCTTGACCCAGTTGACTGCCCGGGATTACCGCGGTTGTTGGAATCACCGGCGGCGGCGGAACGTGCCGTGGCCTCTGGCCGCAATGCGCGCGGGACATCTCGGCCGCGCAAGGAAGGCCGGTTCCGGATCAGCCAAATATCATGCACTGCTCGCATTCGCACGACTCTTGCTGGCCCGCCTTTTTGAAGCAGCGCTTGTGCTGGCCCGCCTGGCACTGCACGCAGATCTCATCTAGGTTGTCGACGCTGCTGTATTTGCGGGACCGGTCGAATCCAAACCCTCCATCCTGTGGGCCAACCATGCAGACGGTTGCACGTGCTTGTATTTTTACCTCACTGTCAAGGCCGAGTCGACGGCGGCCCTGATCTCCGCCCGGTGCGACTCTATCACCCCCCGGATCTCAAACATGTCCAAGTATCCGCCCCCCGGAGCCCTAGTGGCCTTTAGCAGATACCGCAGCGAGCCCTCCTCTATCTTGCCAATGTAGTATCCATACAAAAAGTCAGGCTCGCTGCGGCACTTCCATATACGCCCCGCGCTCGGAAAGGACTGCCTGACCTCGCCCGGTATCTCCAGTATGCGCCGCTGCACGTACGAGTCAAGGGATCTCCGCGCCGCCGCGTCAAGCCGCATTACTATAATATGCGGCGTTCTCTTTTAGGGGTTTTGTCACGGAAGGCGCACTGTACGCCCCAATCAGCGCGCTAATTACCATCTGTCGTCCTAGACCAATGCCGCAAACCGGCGCATCGGCACTCTACCCCATCGACCTGCCGCTGTCAGCACCGCTGCCACCACCAGAATCACCGCCCTAACCGTCATCAGCGGCAGCGGCGGCGGCAGCAGCATCATCATCATCATTATCACTATCATCATCATCGGCATCCGACTTGGACCTGTCCCACATTCTCATGTTTCCCCTCAGCATGAAAAAACCCACTATAATTACGGCGATGCCACCTGCAATGAAGAGAAAGAACCGGCCGACGCTTCTTATTCCCACTGGCAACAGACTGGCACCCTCGTAGGCCCAATTAGACTGTAGTGAGGCGGGGCCCGCTGCGCCGCACATGCCAGTCTCTAGATTCAATAATGACGAGGCCGCACGCCTGCCATGTCAAGGGCAAAGCAGATCGCCGCGTGGGTTGCGATAATAGGCGGCGGCATAGGATTCTTCTTCTTCTCCCAGTATATGGCAGAGGTCATGCGCTGATGCGCGCACCGGCAGGGGCGGCGGCACTGGCTGCGAGGAACGCCGCCGCGATTTTGCGCGAATGATGGGATCGGGGCCGGACATGCCGCCAGACCCAGCAAACCGCACCGGTGCACGCATCATAACAGACGAGATCTCGGCCTTTCTTGACAAGCAGAGGCTCGGGTACGTCGCGACGATCGGCCCCGACTGCAAGCCCAACGTCTCGCCAAAGGGCACCATAGCAAGATTGGACGAGAGCACGCTGATTTTCGCGGACATCCGATCCCCGGACACGGTCAGGAACATAGAGGAGAACGGCAGCGTGGAGATCAGCTCGATCGACCCCGTCCTGCGCAAGGGGTACCTGTTTGAGGGCACGGCCTCAGTCATACGGGACGCCGACATGCTCAGAAGGGCCCGTGGAATGTACGAGAGGATGGGAATCAGGAGCAAGATACGCGCAGTCATCGCCGTAGAGGTGTCGAGAATATCCAGCGTGACGTCCCCACTGTATGACATGGGCGCGACCGAGGAAGAGGTGAGAAAGAAGTGGGGTGCGCGCCTTGCAGAGTCATAGCAGCAGAGACGGTCGCTGGATCCGTCTACTTGTCTGGGCTGTCCCGGCCCATCAGGGATTCCAGCTTGCGTTTTGTGGCCTCGTGCTGGGCCCTCTCCTGCTCAAGCATGAGCTGGGCGGCTTCTAGCTCCTTTTGCATCATGCCAAGCTTGGACTTTAGGGACGCGACCACCACGCTGGCGGCCTCTACTACCCCGGCATACCTCTGAGACCCCTCTCCCTGCTGTGACTGCGGCGCGTCTTGGCCCGGTGCGGCACGGGGGGCCTCCTGCCCCGCCGCCGCCGGCTCCGTTCCGCCCTGTATGAATGCGCGCTCCGCGCTTGAGAGGGCGCCGGGCTCCGGGAACTGATCCTGCCTGCTGAGTTCCTCCCTTGCATTGTAAAGCCGCGCGTTTATCTCCTCAAGCTCTCGCTCGGTTTCTGCTTGCTGGGTCTTGATGGCGGAGAGCGCGTGCTGTTCTGCCGATATCTTCTTCTCCAGTTCGCCGTGTGACAGCAGCGCCTCCTCTACCAGGGTTTGCACCCTTGCAAGCTCCTTCTTCTTTTCTGCAGTCTCCGCCTCGGTCTTGGCGCGGAGTTCCTGCTTTTCGTCAATCTCGGCCCGCATTCTCTCAAGACTGGCCTTGGTCGCGGACATCTCGTCCCTTTTCTGGTTGAGCTCCCGCTTGGTCTCCATCAGACTCTTGACAGAGACGCCGTACTCTTCCTTGACCTTTTTTATCCTCTGCGCTATATCCTCTTCATCGCGGGTTTGTTGTCTAAGTTCGGATTCGTGCTCACGGAGCGTTTCTGCCCTCTGCGCTGTCACATCCTCAGGCTCTCGTTTTTCGACAGGATGCGCGTCAGGGGCTCCCGATGGTGCAGAATTTGCCCCCGCGTCTGAGCCATTATCGGGGGCACTCACAGCGGCGGGGTCAGGTTTCACTTTGTCGCCATCGCGGCCACTATCTTTGTCGTTATCATCATCATCATCATCATCATCATCATCATCATCATCATCATCATCATTGCCGCGATCATCATGACCATTGTCATCACCGTCACTACTACCAGTACTGTCGACGCCGCCTGCTTGGGAGGGTTCGCGTAACTGGCGCTTGTCATCGCCGTCATCCTCCTCCTCTGCGCCGGAGGTGGCATCAACATCGGCGGCGCCATCACCATCATCAGAGCCGTCACCGCCCCCGTCATCCTTCAGCGTATCGGGCGCCTCGCCGTGCGGCGGACTCACCAAGTCATCCGAGTCGGGTAGATCGCTGCCAGTGTCGCCGTCAGTGTCGTCCCGATTCTCTGTCTGCCTGCCCTTGAACCTGGAAAAAAATCCCATGACGTGCCACCTGCCCACTGAAAAATGAATCTTGCCATTTACCGCCGGCCAGTCAGTCCCGTTTTCTGCCCCTCACGAAGCGCAGGAAGAACCCCAGGCCTCCTATCACCAGCCCCGCCGCAAACGCGGCCACTCCCATCTCAGGCTCCTCGGGGTGTATTGTAGGCGCCAGAAAGAGCAGGACTGCCCCCAGTATTATCAGCGCGAACCACCCGCCGTTTCTTGAGCGGTTGTGTTCAGAGTGGACCATCTCAGCTCACGCGCTCCGTTATCATCTTTGACACCCGGGCCTCCCCGATGTCGGCTATGAACGGGCCCAGCCGCGGCCCGCGGCGGCTCCCCAGTATTATCTGGTACAGAGCGGCAAATACGTCCTTTGGTTGAGCCCCGCACGACTTTGCCGCGTCGTATATGCCCGTCTGGATGTCATCGGGGGTCCCGCGCCCGGAGTCTAGCATGCGCGCAATGCTTCCGAGCGCCGCGCGCATGTTGTCGTCAACCGTAATCTCAGCGGATCCGCCCCCCTCGTCAAACTCGTCGGCGTAGTTGCCGGCAAGGCGTACGAGTTCCTCCACCTCTGGCGAGGGTTCCGGTATGGTCCCGTACTCGAGCAGTTTTTCCACGACGCGCCTGGTCCGGTCGTTCTTGTACACCCTTGCAAGCTTCGCGGCAAGCATGTACCCGACGTGCGCGCCGGGGCGCTCTGGCGGCCTGAGCAGGTTTGCATAAAGGTACAGCCCCCTGGCCTTGGCAAGCTTGGCGGGGTTTCCGCGCAGCTCCTTCCGGACGCGCCCAAAGTAGGCGTCCTCGAGTTCGTTGAACTCGTCCATGAGGGAGGGCACGTCCTCGCGTATGCCAAGCTCGCGCGCGCCTGCGATTCTCTTGTAAAGCAGCAGCAGTATAGACTGCGGGGAGCCGAACTCCAGCCATCTTTGCGCCGTCAGTACGTTGCCTGCAGACTTTGATATCTTCTTGCCGCCCTTGTCAAGGAACATCTCGTATTTGGTGTGGTGCGGATGCGCGTACCCCAGCACGTGTTCGGCCACCCAGTCGTTGACCCTTACAGAGTCCATTATGTCCTTGCCGTATGCCTCGAACCTGACGTCAAATGCGGCCCACCGGGCGGCAAACTCCACCTTCCAGGCGAGCTTGCCAAGAGAGCCCCCGTCGATCTTGGCGCAGCCCGAATGGCCGCACCCGGATATGGCGCGTCCGGCCATCTGGGTGTCGCGGCACTCGTAGGATACCGCGCGCGCCGACTCGTCGTAGGATACGGCCTGCGCCGTGTAGAGCCTGCTGCACGACTCGCACACCGGAAAGTACGGCAGCGACAGCTGGTACTTTGACTGGCCTACCATCTCGGCAATCTTCTCGCCGATCTCGGCGCTGCGGCACAGTATGGCGTGAATCTGGTCTCTAAGCAGTCCCTGCCTGTACGTGTCGTATGCCCGCCTGAACTCGTACTCGATGCCGACCCTGTCAAGCCCGTCGAGCAGTATGCTGCTCATGTGCATGCCGTACGAGTCGTGGCACGAGAACGGATCCGGAATAAGCGAGACGGGCCTTGCCAGGTGTTCCTCAAGCGAGGCAGGCAGTCCGTCGGGCACCTTCCGCAGCCCGTCCAGGTCATCAGAGTAGGCGACCAGCTTTGAGTCGTATCCAAGGTTGCCCAGCGCCAGCTTGACGCCGTAGGCCCTGGCCGCGTCACCCAGGCTGCCTATGTGGGGAATGCCAGAGGCGCCAAGCCCGCTCTCGACTATAATCATGCCGGTGTCGCGTCCAAGCGACTTTTCGCGGCGCACAAGCTCGTATGCAAGCTTGTCAAGCCACGTCCCGTGTCCGATGACATCCCCGCCCCCGTCGCGGCTGCTGCTGTTGCCGCCGCTGCCGCGGCCGCCGTCGAGTGGGCCTTCCGCCGCCGCCTTTGCAGCATCCCGCGTGTCAGTCATGGCAGCACCGCCCGCGTACCCGGCGTCGAAACTGCCAGCATCATAGTCACCGTCACCACCAACGTCGCCACCACTACAGATCCCTTGCCATGTAGGGCCCATATAACGAGTATCCCAGCTTTCGATAGTATTCCCTAGTGCCAATGGCACTTATCACCAGGAGCCTGCGCGCGCCGAATCTTTCTCGCGCCACGTTCTCGGCGTTTTCCACTAGGGCCCGTCCCAGCCCCGAGTGCTGTATCGCGGCGCCTAAGGCAGGGGCAGTCGGCGGCGGGGCGCCCAGTCCCACCATCCTTCCATAGACGTGCAGCTCCCTTATGAGGCACGTCTCGGCCGAGACCTCGGGCCTGTGCGCGCCGGGCCCCGGACGGCGGAGCCGGACGAACCCGTATATCCTCTCGGCATCGTCCTCGTACGATATGAACGCCTCGCTGCCGCCTGACGAGTCGTAGTGTACGACGTCAAGGCGCAGGGCGTCCGGCCCCGCATGCGCGGACTGTCCGGCGTCGCTGCCGTTGTTGTTGCTGCTGTTGCTGCCGATGCTATTGCTATTGCCCGCACGTCCGTGCGCCCCATCACGCCCGTCATTGCGATCATAGCAGGCGTTGCGGCGGCGCGACAGCCCTGCCTCCCTGCACCTGATGCACCTGCACGGAGTCCCCTGCTCCTCGAGTCTCTGGCGCACCAGCTGCCTGAGGTTTCCCTGCCGGGGGCCCGCCACTATCTGCGACGGCGGAATCTCCCTCTGGACGCGCATTATGCGGACCCACTTTGGGATCCTCCTCTTTGCCTCTGCAAGGACGCGTATCATCTCCTGATCAGAGTACGGCTCATATCTTCCGTTCCGGTACTCCTCGTACAGGGGCGTGCCCCGTATCACGAGCGACGGGTATATCTTCAGCATGTCGGGCCTCAGGTCCGAATCGTCGTACAGCCTGGCAAAGTCCTCGATGTCCATGTCCGGCGTCATTGTGGGCAGGCCCGGCATCATGTGCGCGGCAATCTTGTACCCGGCATCCTTTGCAAGCTGGAACGACCTTGTCACGTCCGCGTACGTGTGCCCCCTGTTGGTGATGCGGTACACGTTATCGCGCAGCGACTGGACGCCGATCTCCACCCGCGTGGCGCCGTAGCCAAGCATGGAGTCGATGTGCTCCTCCATGCAATAGTCCGGCTTGGTCTCCACCGTGAGCCCGACGCAGCGGACGCGCGACGTCTCATTGAGGAGCTGCGCCTGCGCCAGGCTGTCCGACGCGGCGCCGTTCAGCGCGTCATAGCACGATTTTACAAAGGCTTCTCGGTACTGCCGTGGCATGAACAGGAACGTCCCGCCCACTATCACGATCTCAGTCTTCGAGGTGTCGTGGCCGAACGCCTCCAGCTGCTCCAGCTTGGTGCGTATCTGCGGGACCGGATCGTGATCGTACCTTATGGCGTCCAGTGCTGGCGGCTCGGCCCCGGTATAGCTGTTAGGGGTGCCGTACTCGGGCCCTCCTGGGCAGTACGTGCACCGGCCGTGGGGGCACGCAAAGGGCTTTGGCATCACGGCCACCACGGCGACGCCGGAGGCCGTCTTTGCGGGCTTTTTGAGGAGCATCCGGCCCAGGGCCGCGAGCCCGGGATCATCCTGTAGCCGGATCTGCTGGCCGCCGCCGCTGCTGCTGCTGCTGTTGCTGCTGCTGTCGCACGCGCCATGCGCCGGACTGTCGCCGGGCATGCCGGAGGCCGCGGCCGACAGAATCTCGCGGTTCTTCGGCACCCTCGGCAACCCATACCTAGAGCACGCGTCAAATATGACCCGGCGCACGCGTCCCGGGTCGTGGCCGGCTCCCGACCCGTCCATCTCAAGGAGCGCGGACGCAATCTCGCGGCATGCGCGCCTCATCTTGCCCGCGTCCGTGCGCGAGGGGAAGGTCACGGCCATGTCGCGGCACCGCGCCAGCCTTTGCGGCAAGTCACATACGGCGGCCCCCCGGCGGAAGTCGGTTCTCGCATCTAGAACACCACCCTCTCTTCTCCGGGGCCGTCCTCTCCGTCCTCCCCGGACTCGGGCGCCTGTCCGGCCTCCGAGGCAGGTTCGTTCTTGTACAGCATCTTGAGCCATATCGGCGTGATTATGGTGGTGAGCGCGACCATGATCACGACAGTCGAGTACACCTCCGACGTCAGTATCCCGGCGCCCACGCCGACGCCGGCCACGATGAGCCCCACCTCGCCCCTGGAGACCATCCCGACCCCGACGCGCATCCCGCGCATCCGGCTCTTCAGGAACAGCATCGCCGGAATGCCGCACCCGAACAGCTTTGTGGAGATTGCAATCACCATTATGACCCCGCTGAGCATCAGCACGGTCGCGTCAACCGACCTAAAGTCCACCTGGGCCCCTATTATGGCAAAGAAGAGCGGCGCGAATATCAGCGCAATCTTCTCCGTGTACAGCCCGACCACCTTGAATATCTTCGTGGTGGACAGCGCCATGCCGACTGCAAAGGCCCCCACTATGGGCGACAGCCCTATGGAGCCTGCAAACGCGGCGGCCCCGAAGAACGACGCCGTAGCTATGCCCTCCACGCTGCCCTCGGCCTTCCAGAACCGGGTGGACATCAGGCGGGGCATTATGACCACCGAGGTTATCAGCATGGCCGCGAAGAACCCGAGCACCTGCAGTATGGTTATAGTCACCTCCGTAACGTCGAGGCTCTCAAGCCCGTCTGCGCTGCCCGCAATCGACGTCACCACCGACAGCACCGCGATCGCGAGTATGTCATCCACGATTGCGGCCCCTATGATCAGCCGCGCCTCCGGCGACTTTATCTTGCCAAGCTCGTTGAGCACCTGGACCGATATCGCGATGCTCGTCGCGGTCAGCGCGGTCGCGATCATCATGGACTGGAGCGCGTCGAACCCGAACCACTGGAAGACCATCAGTCCCGCAAAGAACGGGACGACCACGCCGAGCGTCCCGACCGTAAAGGACGCCTTGCCGCCGCGTAGAAACTCCCGCGGCGTCATCTCGAGGCCCGCCATGAACAGTATCACGATCGCGCCAATCTCGCCGAGCAGCTTCAGCTCGGGCCCTATCTCCAGCAGCTTCGAGCCGTCTATGATGAGAAACGAGCCGAGCGCAAAGGGCCCCACGATCATGCCGGCGAGAAGCTCGCCGAGTACGATTGGCAGCTTTAGCCGCAGGAACAGCTCCGCCATCAGTTTTGCGGCAAACAGCAGGATCCCCACCGCAATGATAATCTCGATAAAACCGGCCTCGGCTGCCATGCAGTTCGCGTGCCCAACGTGCAATATATACGGCCACGCCGTCCCGCCGCCTCGGAACACGCGCGCGCAAACCCGGATCCTGCATGGCGCCGGCAGTTGTCACCGCATGGCGCCGGCAGCCCTCCCCTCAGATGCACCGGTACCTGCGGGCGCCTCTGCGGGCATGGGCGGCGCCGCCGTACACGTCCGAGCTCCCGCGCATGCAGGCAGCGCCGCGCCGTCGGATCAGGCCAACGCGTCCTGTCAGGCCGACGTCACGCGATGCGTGTAGACCCGACCGTGACTCCGGCGTCGGCCGTAACGCGGCCTATGCGCCTCGAGCGTATGCGGTATCTTGAAAACGCCCTTGTGATGGCAGGGGCCGAGTCCTCCGGGGCCACCACGCAGAACCCCACGCCCATGTTAAAGGTGCGGTACATCTCGCTCACAGGGATGCGGCCGCGCTCCATCACAAGCTGCATTATCCTCGGCATGGGGGGCAGGTCGTCGATCTCAAACCCTATGCGCTTGAGCCTCGTCAGCTTGGTAAAGGAGCCCCCCGTGATGTGGGCAAGGCCGTGTATCTCGATCTTGGCGTCCCGTATCATGTCCAGCACGGGCTTGACGTAGATCTCAGTCGGCTCCAGCAGCGCATCCCCCACGGTGGGCCCTCCCCGGTACAGCTTTGAGCGGAGGGGCGTGCCGTCGAGCGCCTTTCTTGCAAGCGTGTACCCGTTTGAGTGCAGTCCCGTACTGTGGGCGCCAATTATGACGTCGCCCCTGACGATGCGGCCGCCGAGAATCCCCGCAGTGCCCCTCTTTGACTGGGGCAGGAGCCCGACCACCGTGCCGGCAAGGTCGAACTCGAATTTTCTGCTGTTGCCGCCCCCAAACAGCCCCGGCATCACCGCAGTCTCGCCGCCGACTATGGGCACGGCGCCCCTTCTTGCCCCCCTGGCAAGCCCCCGGGCAATCTCGGCGAACTTGGACTCGTCGTTCCGGTTCGCCGCAATATAGTTTACAAACGATATGGGAGTGGCGCCCGTGCATATCACGTCGTTGACGTTCATGGCCACGCAGTCTATTCCGACCGTGTCGTACCTCTTCAGCGCGTTTGCGACCATCACCTTTGTCCCGACCCCGTCCGTATGGGTCGCTATGCGCGCGCCCCTGCCGCCGATCCTGACGATCCCAGCATAGTGCCCGAACCCGTGCTCCACCCGGACCGCATCCTGCGCCCGGTGCGTGCCGGCTATTATGCGGCCTATTCGGTTCTGGCTCTTCTTGATCGACGCAATGTCGACCCCGGCCGACTTGTACGTGGTGGCCGTTTCACATCGGCCCCCGCTCGACGCGCCGCGCGCGCCCGCATGCCGCCGCGTGTCGAGTCATAAATCCACACGCAAGCCGCACCAGATAAATTGTTTCACATGCATCCACAACAACGCGCTGCACCATGCGTGTTAATTACCTTTGGCAGTCACGTTTGAGGGGCGGGGGAGAAAGAGTGACAAGTGGCGTCACATTCAGGGCGGGATGATGCCGTCGTGCCGCGCTTCTGACGCGCGCCCGGGGTTCCGGCGCCGGGACAGCTGCCAGCGCCGCGTCCCATGATCATCTCCTTTAAACATAACACCCATGCCGTACAGGCATGGAAGAGGTCCTGGCCAGCGCCGCGCTCGTGGCGGCGGGACTGGCCCTGCTCTGCTTTGGCGGCAACTGGCTGGTGGGCGGAGGCGAGAAGATTGCAAAGAGGTTCAGGGTGAGCAGTTTCGTAATCGGCATGACAGTCATCGCATACGGGACGTCAACACCCGAGCTGGCGGCCAGCGTTGCAGCCGCCACGGGCGGGTACGGGGCCATCATACTCGGAAATATCATCGGCAGCAACATAGCAAACGTCGGCATGGTGATAGGAATATCCGCCGTGCTGATCCCGTTGGCCGTTGGAAGGGACGTCCTGCGCAAGGAGATCCCAGTCATGATCGGGGCATCCGTGCTCTTGGTCGCGCTCTCGGCAGACGGAGAGGTGTCGCAGTACGACGGGTTCATCCTGCTTGCAGGTCTCGGTGTCGTCACGTACAGGACAATGAGGATCATCAAGGGGCAGAGGGCAGAGACAGGCGGGAAGGAGCCATCGACACCGCCGGACAGCCGGTCGGAACCGGGCGCGACGCAGGTCCAGCAGCCGGTCGGCAAGTTCTATGCAAGGAACGTGGGCATGATAGGCGCTGGAATCGCCCTGCTGTATGTGGGCGCGATTCTCACAGTCGACCATGCGGTAATACTGGCAAAGACGTTCGGCCTCTCAGAGAAGGTGATAGGTCTGACGGTGGTGGCAATCGGAACGTCGCTGCCGGAACTGATTACGTCCATTATGGCGATCCGCAGGGGCCAGCAGGACATTGGCGTGGGCAACATAATCGGGAGTAACATCTACAACGTGCTCATGATCATGGGGGTGGGCGCGGCGCTCGGGGGCGTCGCGATATCAGACGACACGTATGTGGACTATGGGATCATGCTGGCGTTTGGCGCCGCGCTACTGGCCGCGCTAAAAACGGGGCGGATAGGCAGGCCCGTCGGCATATGCCTGGCAGCGGGCTATGTCGCATACCTTGGAGTGTCGCTTGTAAGGTGAGACGCGGGATGCAGTCTCTACTGCCGTTTCGGTAGTGACAACAGCGGCAGCAACGGCGACGGCAACCGAATCTACAAAAGCGCTCGGTATGGCTCCCATTATTATCCAAGGATCATGTTAGGCGATGATGGTTGAAAGCTACCTTCCGAGGCTGCACGCACGATCCACGCCCTGATGCGGCGCGCCTGATGCGGCGCGTCACGATATGCGCATGACCGGGACGTCCTCCACCCGTATCGACGGGGTGACTGACGAGAGCGAGGCCCACTGTACCACGTTACGGGTGTCGTCGCCCACGCCGGAGACGTCCATCAACAGCCGTGGCAGGTTGTGCATTATGCGCACGGGCTTGGCCGGGCGCGTGATCCGCCCGTTCCGTATGAGCGCGATCCCGCTGCGCGCCGTGCATGAAAAGTCACCGCTTATCGGGTTTACCGCGTACGTGTACCAGAGGCGGCCTACCAGCAGCCCCCTTTTCACATCCCGAATCATCTCATCGGGTGGGATCCGCTCCACATCGGAGGATACGGACATGTTGTGCGGGGCGGACACCGGTATCGGGTCGGCGCCGCGGCCCAGTGGGACTGCCATGCGCGTCGCGTTTCCAGGCCTGGCAGCTGCCATCACACGATCTTCTCCGACGGGGCCGCGTGCCGCAGAATCAGAACCAGAGGCGCCTGCAGAGGATCCGTTTGCGGCATCATGGCAGTCGGGCGTAGCGCTGTCGTTGGCGCCACCATGGTTGGTGTCACTGCCGTTATCACTGCCATCGTTATCATAAACGGCCCTGTAATAGTCAAAGAGGTCAGAGTATGTCTCCTCAAACACCCCGCGCTTTACAAGCGGGCGGCCTGCAGTCGGTATGCCTTCCGCGTCTATGCGATGCGAGCCGATGGCGTCCGGCGCGTGGGGGTCGTCTTGTATGGTGAGCATCTCGGATGCTACGGGGCGGCCCGCGTTGCCCGAAAAGCAGCTGCGCCCGTCCAGGACGCGCTTGAGCTCAAAGTTCGGTGCCACGACAAAGGCCAGCAGTTCACCGACCGAGTACGGCTCGAATATGACCGTGTACGTACCGTCGTCTACAGAGACAGGGTTTACCGAGCGGATGCACATATCGCGGGCGTCGGCCCCGGCCCGTTCCGGATCAAAGCCGTCAAGCGTCCTAGCGCTGCCGTATCCGATTCCAGAGACGGTTGGATATGGCTGCGACTGCTGCTGCGCCGCTGCGCCAGACGCAGACGCGCCGCCCGCGCGCAGGGCCGACTCGGCATTTACAAGCCCCGCCACGTACGTGGACGTCTCGACATCATGCAGGCCGCGGGTGTTTGACACCTCGAACGTCTCGCATACGACGTGAAGCGAGCCCGTAATTGCCCCGACCTTTTTGTTCGAGGCGGCCACAATCATGCGCTCTGCCAGATCCTCGGCCTCCCCACAGGTCATGCGGTCAAGGCGCGCGTCGTACGTGCCGCGCAGCTCGCCCGGCCTCCCGCGCGATGCGGGTTCTGCAAGCCCGCGCCAGAACCTGCAGGGCCGCTGGATGCTTCCGGACGCGTGTACCATGCGCCCGACGATCTCAGAAGCCCGGCCGGAGCCGGCGGGGACCGAGGCCGACGCAATGCGTCCTCGCGCCACCAGCCGTATGCCGTACTGGTCGTCTGAGACCTGCTTTGCCTCCGATACGGCGGAATCCGTGATCCGAATGGTGGTGACGCGGCGGGCCGCGCGCACGACCTCGCACTCGTCGGCGCCAAGCCGGACTGCCATACCAAGCAGGCGCTCGGGATCCGCTGGCGAGTCAGGCGGACGCGGCGATGCGGCGGACGGACCGGGCGGCAATGGGGCGCCTCACTCCGACTGCTTTTTGCCGCGCGGGTTCTGATAGCGGAACTTTGAGATCGTTATCAGCTCTGCATAGGAGCCAAACGAGGACGCGTCGGCAGAGTCAAGCCCGTCTGATCCTGGACTGCCGCCGGGGCCGGGGCCGCTGCGCAGTCCGGCGGCGGTTTTGTCGTTGCCACCGTGGAAGCCACCATAACAGTCATCATCGTCGTCGTCTGACGGCGCAAACCTGCGCAGTATGTTGTACCTCGTGTCACGCTCGACCGGGACGCGTCCGGCCTCCCTGATCATGCGGCGTATCTCGCGGGGCCTGAGAAGCTGTCCGTACGCGGAGCCGGCAGAGGTCGATATGCTCTCGTTTATCAGCGTGCCCCCAAAGTCGTTTGCGCCCCACCTGAGCAGAATCTGGGACATGCCGGGGCCCTCCTTGACCCAGGACATCTGTATGTTGTCTATGTAGTTGTTGAGCATTATCCTTGCGATGGCGTGCGTCAGCAGTACGTCGCGCCCGCTGCCCCCCTTGCGTATGTTGTCATGCGTGCCGCGTATGTACATGGGCGCCTCCGTGTGCACAAAGTTCAGCGGCACGAACTCGGTGAACCCGCCGGTCTCCCTCTGTATGTCCCGTATGCGGGCCATGTGGGCGACTCTCTGCCGCATCGTCTCGACGTGCCCGAACATCATGGTGGACGTGGTCCGGAGGCCCGCCGCGTGGGCGCCGCGTATCACGCGCTCCCAGTCGCTCACGGTTATGCGCCCCGGCGATATCGAGTCGCGCAGCCCCTGGTCGAGGATCT
This sequence comes from Candidatus Nitrosopumilus sp., assembly GCA_965207075.1. Classification (GTDB taxonomy): domain Archaea; phylum Thermoproteota; class Nitrososphaeria; order Nitrososphaerales; family Nitrosopumilaceae; genus Nitrosopumilus. The sequence goes on from CBDBLO010000002.1 coordinate 1,692,339, forward strand.
CGGCCGACGTTCCCGGCAGCGTGTCCACCCCGGCCTCTTTGACGCGCGCCAAAAACTCCTCCACCGGTACGCCTGAGCGGGTCGCCCCGTACAGGATCTCCTCCGGCGAGAACCCGTGTATGTGTATACCCGGAACCTCCCGCTTTATCTCGCGGCATATCTGCTCGTACAGCCCCCCGTCCATGTCCGGCGGCAGCCCGGCCTGGATGCATACCTCGGTGGCGCCAAGCTCGTGCGCCTCCCTTGCGCGCCTCACGATCTCATGGACGGGCAGCATGTACCCCTCCTTCTCCCCCCTAAAGTCGCGGCTAAACGCGCAGAACCCGCACTGCTTTATGCAGACGTTTGTAAAGTTGACGTTGCGGTTCACCACGTACGAGGCCACGTCGCCCACGCGGCGCCTGCGAAGCTCGTCGGCGGCCATCCCCACCAGGTGCAGGTCGGCATCAGGCACGGCGTACAGCGCCCGGGCGTCGCGCTCGGAGATCTCCTCCTCGGCAAGCGCCCGCTCAAGTATGTCGCGGATGTCCGGGTCCGCCCCCCTTGCGAGGCTGGAGAACGCGCCACCGTCGCCGCCCGCCGGGGCCGCGCCGGAAGACGCGTGTGCATCAGGTACAGTGACAGTAGTCGCTGCTGCAGTTGTCGTCACCGCCGTCATAGTCACCATCACTCCCAGAGCTCCCTTTTTACAAGCATCGCGCCGCCGTCGCCGTCCGCCTGCGCTACGCGCGACATCATGTCGCGGAGGCGTTCGGGCACCATGTGCGCAAACTCCGGGTACACCGGGAACCTGCACTCGAGCCTGTACCCTGCCGCCTCCGTGTCCCGCCTCAGGCGCCGTATCGCGGGCCACGGAAACTCCGGGTTTACATAGTCCGGGGTGAGCGGGGAGACTCCCCCCCAGTCGTTTATCCCGACAGACAGAAACTCCCCGTACGTGCCAGGCGACAGGTTCGGGGGAATCTGGATGTTCATGTCAGGCATCATCACCCGGCAGGCCGCCACGACGGCCATAAAGTAGGCCCTGTCGGCAGGGGGGGCGCGGCGCATGGCAGTGTCCGGCTTTGGCCAAAAGTTCTGTATTATCACCTCCTGGATGTGCCCGTACCGCCTGTGCATGTCGCGTATGACGCCAAGCGACTCGACGGCCTCGCGTACGGTCTCGCCTATCCCGAGCAGTATTCCGGTGGTCATGGGGATGCGGAGCCGGCCTGCGTCCTCCAGCACGGCGATCCTGGCCTCAGGGCGCTTGCTCGGGGCCAGGTAGTGGGCCCCCCCGGGCTCCGACGCGAGGCGGCCGCTCGAGGTCTCCAGCATCACGCCCATCGAGACGTTGGTTTTCTGCAGCTCCGCCATCTCGGGCCGCGTGAGGTTGCCGGCATTGGTGTGCGGAAACAGGCCCAGCTCAAGGGCCTTCCTAGACGCGTATGCGAGGCAGTCTGCCGTCGACTCGAACCCGTTCTCGCCGAGCCACCGGCGGGCCTCCTCGTACCGCTCCTCGGGGCGCTCGCCCGTGACAAGCAGCGCCTCTATGCACCCGTACCTCCTTGCCATCTGCAGCGAGAGGTCGATCTGCTGCCTGGACATCATCACGGACTTTGTCTGCCCCGGCTCGGCCTTGTACGTGCAGTAGGAGCAGATGTCGCGGCACAGGTTTATCACGTTGATGAACGCCTTTTTTGAGAACGTCACGGTACGGGACTTGTGCCGTGACTGGAGTATCCGCGCGGCCGCGAACAGCGCGCGCGGATCGCCATCGCCATGATCGCGGCTTGCAGGACGGAGGGACGCGTCACGGGCGCCGCGGTACTCCGAGCAGGCGGCGGCAGCGTCGCTCACGATATCTGTCATCTCAGGGACTCCTGCCGCCCTGCCGCCCTCCAGGACGCCGTTGAGGCATTCGGAACCGGGTACGAGCTTGCTCAACAGTTCGACTCGAGTCATGAGGTATTTATGCTTGTACGGGAATGGCGCGTCCGGAACGGTGGTGGTGGTGGTGGTGGTGGAAAGGAGCTGGGTGGAGACCGGCGCGCGCCTGCAGGCGCGGCGTGCGGCGCGGCCTGGCCGTTCCGGGCATTGGCCGGATTGACATGCGGACGGCCTCGGCGCCGGAGGGCTTGCAGCCTGCTGCGCGAACCATCATGGTACGCTCAAAGGTGACAATTAGGAAAAGATCAGCCCGGCCTCTGCTGCAGCGTCAGCTGCAGCTCCATCATCTGGCCGTCGCGCAGGATGTCGAGCTCCAGCGTGTCGCCCACCGACTTTGAGCGCTGCAGGTGTATCAATATGTCGTCTATCTTCCTGACGTCCTGGCCGTCTATTCCAAGTATGACGTCCCCGCCTATCCTCAGCTCCTCGCCGCGTATCACCACCGTGTCCTCAGACGGCATCAGCCCGGCCTCGTCGGCGGGGCTGCCGCCGATTATGTCCACCACGAGGAACCCGACTGTCTCCTCAAGGTTCATGAGCCTGGCAGTCTCGGGGCCGATGTCCCTGCCGGATATCCCGATCCAGGGGTGCGCGTACGAGCCGTCTGTAATCAGGGTGGGGGCGACCTTTACCAAGGTCTGGGAGGATATCGCGAACCCGACCCCCGCAAACTCGCCCGTGGTGGACTGTATGGCGTTGTTTATGCCTATGACCTCGCCCCTCATGTTCAGCAGGGGTCCGCCGGAGTTGCCCGGGTTTATGGCCGCGTCGGTCTGTATCACGTCGGGTATCGAGTAGCCCGAGCCGGACGGCAGCAGCCTGCCCACCTGGCTCACTATTCCAGCCGTCATGGAGCCGGACAGCCCAAACGGGTTTCCGATTGCGGCAATCGGCTCGCCGACCCTGAGGCCGGAGGAGTCGCCAAACGCAAGGGGCCGAAGCAGGTCGGGATCCACGTCCACCCGCAGTATGGCAATGTCGGTGAACTTGTCCACGCCCACCACCTCGGCCACGTATGAGCGGCCGTCAAGGAACGTGACGTATATGCTCTCGGCCATCTGCACCACGTGCGAGTTTGTCATGATGTGCCCCTTCTTGTCGTATACGAATCCCGAGCCGACCCCGCCGTCGTTGACCACCACGTCCGAGCTGCGCTGCACGTTGATCCGAACCACGCCGGGCTCGGTCTTTTCAAATATCTCCACGAGTGTGAGATCGCGAGAAGCAGACGCCTTTGCGCCCGAGGCGGCATGCTCGGAGAGCGTCTGCAGGTCGCCGCCGTGGCCGTTGGTAACAAAGGGCGCCGGTTCAGTCGGGTCGCCGCCGTCCGCGCTCCACATGGGCCCCACCACAAACACGAACATTACGGAGGCCGCGATTATGGCGCCCACCACGCCGCCGGCAAGCACGCCAGAGTTTCCCATGACCCGCGACCGCTAGGTTGACCTAAAAGGGTTTGCCAACCGGCGCGGTCCGGCCCCTTAGCCCTGCACTGGTCCGGATTCGTCGGGGGTGCTGGCAGTCGGACTCTGTTGCCGCTGCCGCCGTCACGGTCAGTCGACCTTGTACGCGACCTTGTAGTAGAATCTGGACACCTGGTCGTCCTTGAGCACGTTTACGGTCCACGTCATGTCCGGCAGATAGTCCTCCCCGGCCCCGGTATGTATGGCAAAGTATTCGAGCCTCTTGTCGGGCCCTCCGTACACCACCCTCAGGGGCGTCCCGTCCTCGAGCTGGACTGTCGCGTACGCCCCGCCTTGGGACTCAGTCGAGCCGCTTATCATGCATGACTCGGAGGGGCCTATCAGGCAGGCCCCGTCTTCTGAGAGCACCTGCAGGTTCACCGACTGCTCCTCCCCTGCAGTCGTGATCATGGAGCCGGACACGGACACGGGCCGGGCGCCGAGCATCACGTCCCCGAACACCAGAGAGTCGGTTGCGCGTGCGTCTATCACGAACTCCGAGCCCGGAAGCCTGCTGTGCTTTGTAATCACGACCTCCGGGACGGTCAGAGACGTCTCCTCCTGTGACGGCGGCGGCTGCTGCGGCTCCTCAACGACCTCAAACGTTATGCGCTCAAGCCAGTTTGCCGACTGGGCAGTCACCTCGTAGGTGCCCACCGCGCCGTTGCCCTCCGGTATCGTATAGTGGTGCACGAACGAGGCTGTGGAATCAGGCTTGATCTTTGTTATGGGCCCTATGTGGTCGCCGCAGGCCGCCGTGCCGCAGTCTATCTCCTGGCCCGTCGTCTTGTACACGCTGACCCTGTAGTCCTTCACGTATATGATCTTGTTGGGCCCGCCCGATATCGTAACCGTCTGGCCGGGATGGTACGTCTTGGCGTCAGTCGAGACGCTCATGGAGAGGGGGTCGCTTGAGCTCACCACGTAGTCGTTTGCCATGCGGAACAGCACGCTTGTCTTGGCGGGCCCGTACAGGGCCGAGACCTTGTAGGATCCCTCCTTGAACACGCCCAGGGGCAGGTCAAACACGCTTGAGAACTCGCCGCCGTTGTCCGGATAGACCCACGCCTCGTAGATCTTCGTATATGGGAACGAGTCCTGGCTCACCGTTATGGCGACCCTGAGCGGCGCCCTGAGGCCCTCCCCGCCGTGCTCGTAAAGCGTCACTATGCCAGAGACCTCCAAGTCGTCGCCGGGCTTGTAGAGCGCCTTTGAGGTGGTGACGATCAGCGGCTCCTTTGCAAGCGAGTCGTTGAGGGGGTCCTCTGAGACCTTGAAGTATACGATGTCGTTATGCGAGCTGGTCGAGATCTTTATCGTGTACGCGCCAAACACGGTCATCTTGCTGCCGCGCAGCTCGCCCTCCTTGAGCGTGTGCTTCCTTTCGGCCTTTGGCGCGTCCCACTCCCATGAAAAGTGCTGCCCCACTACCGGCGCACTGCTGTGTATGGTCGAGCCGTCGGGCCTTGTAAGCGTGATTGACACGTGCTTTGTGCCGCTCCCCGGCAGGGCCCCGTTGACGGTCACGGTCTCGCCCAGCCCGTACACCTCCTTGTCCGTCGTGATCTCCGGCTCCGATATGTCGTACTGGTCGGAGATGGAGAACTCCGTCGTGGCCGTGAGCCCCTTGTACGTCGCGACCGCCGTGTAGTTTCCCGCCCCAAAGATGCTTGGCAGTGCGTTTATGGTCGCGGTGTACCTGCCGGACTCTTCTGGCACCGCGATTGCCTCGTATATGGTAGATTCCATGCCGCCTCCAAAGCCCCTCCTTACGTCGTCTCCCTCCAGCTGGCTGCGCAGCGGCGACCCGTCGGAGTCCGTTATGTGTATCCTGACTGACGTGGTGGCGTACTCGGTGGTGGTTCCCGTGTATGCGTCCGTGGCGTATCCTGTGAATACTATGGGCTCGTTGAGCTCGTATGCGGGACTGCCCGTTGTGATGGTGAGCGGGCCGCTGACTGCCACGAACGAGTCGGCGTCCTCGACTACCGATATCACCATTCCCGCCGTCCCGCCGCCGCCTGCAACCGTAACCCAGTAGTCCCCGAGCCTCTGCGTGCTGTTTGGTATGTGGAACGTGTACTCGAAGGAGCCGTCGCCTGCCACGTGCAGCAACTCCCCCCTCTTGAATCCGGAGTGGCTGCCCGTGCTGCTGTCGGGCACGGAGCCCTGCCTTGTCTGCACGATCTTCAGGTCTAGTGCGGCGGTCCAGACGTTGTTGATCTTGCCGCTTATCACTGCCGACTGGCCCGGCTCGTATACGGGACTGTCGGACGTCAGCGTTATGCGCTCAGACACCCGCTGCTCTGCGACGACCTCAAATGAGGCGGTGGCGCTCTTGCCGGCGTACGAGGCGTGTATGGTGTGCGTGCCGTACGCGGGGTTCACCGCGCTGAGCAGAAAGGACGTCCCGACCCTGCCGTTTACGGGGCCGAGGCTTCCGGTAGATATGGTATTGCCGCCGGGGCCCACGACCGTAACGTCAAACGTGGCGAACTGGACGGCCCTCTTGACGGTGCCGGACACGACGACCTCCTGCCCGGGGGTGTACGTCGCGCTGTCGACAGTTATCGTAATGCCGTCGTCCTGAGGCGCCGCTCCTTCCACCTCCTCGTACCCCACCTCAAAGGAGGCCGACGCGGACGCTCCGGAATATTCGGCCGACATCTCGTACGTGCCGCCCTGGATCCCGCGCACCTGCTGCAGTACGAGCAGGGTCGAGAACTCGAGGTTCGCATCGGGGTACAGCGTGACCGTCTCGCTGTAACCGGGCCCGCTTATCTCAAGCGTGACCGATTCTGTCGTGAAGAACGGCTTTTCGATGTATCTTCTCTCCGACACGGCGCCGCTTATGGCGGCAGTCTGGCCAAAGCTGTACGACTCTCGGTCCGCGGACAGCGTGATTGTGAGCTGCTCCGCGGATCCCGCCTGCGGGATCTTGCCGTTTGAGGACCCCGGCGTCGACGTGTGGAGCCTCCAGTCCAGGGCGCTGTCGCCAGACGAGTACCCGTCGTATATGAGCTGCCACGACTTTGAGTCGTCTGCCGTATCGGTGATTCTAGGAGTGCTGTGTATTACGGTGCCGTCTCCGTCGCGCAGCTCTGCCGTCTCGCCCACGTCTGCAAACCATATCCGTTCGTACGTGTACGTCATGTACTGGCCGGGCTTTATGCTGGTCCCCTCCGGTATCGTCATGGCCTTCCTGAGGCCCGTGGTGGAGGATATCTGCCATCCGCCTATCTCGACTGCTTCGGACGTGGGGTTGTACAGCTCCACCCACTCTGCGACGTTTGCCGTGTCGCTGCCGGGCGGGTTTGTGTCTATCTCGTTTATCACCACGTGGCCGGCGACGCCCGCGACGCCCTGCGCGTACGCGGCACGGCTCACGTCCAAGGCGCCCCAGACGGTTTCGTGCGGCTCCTGCGCGTCGTATGTTAGGGCTGCTGCTGCTGTTGCTGTCAGGGCTACCGTTGCCGCCACTGCCATAATCATAACCATGCTTGGGACAGGCAGCAGGATTCTCGCGCCGCTCCCGTTCGTCTTGGCGCGGCAGCCCCGCCTGCTGCGCGAGCCGCACGTCTGCGCGGCCTGCGTATTTAATGTCATACGTATGGTTGTGGCGCACTTTGCTTTTATAGTTGGACTTGGTCGAATTTGAGCTAGTTGTTAAATAGTATGTACTTGGCCAGACGTGCCCAACCCCCAAGCCGAAAAGCTGTCCTTCGCGCGCAAGCCCGGCGTCCCCGGCCATGGGCGACGGCGAATCACAGGCGCCGCCGAGGCGCGCGTCATGCAGCAGGACGCTCCGCACCGGCGGCGTCGCAGGCGGGGCACCTCCCGCCGGATATACTCCCGCCGCATTCCATGCATATGCCCTCAGGGCCCAGGTCGTCGCGGACGGCCTGGTTGCGCCTTGCGACGAACACCTTGATGCCAAAGTACATTGCTATGACTATAACAGCCGCGTACACGGGAGCCATGAACGGAATCAGCCCTATCATAAACAGCACCAGCCCGGCCACCAGTAGGACGTCGCGCCTGCCAAACTCCATGCCGTATGCCGAACCCGCGCTTGTAAAAATGATGCCGAGCTCGGCAATTGAGTCATCTCATCTGTCAATACTCTAACTCGTCCTCATTGCCCGGCGCGGCTAGTGGCGTTCTTGCATGTGATAAAAGTATGGATGCGCTGGAGTGGGGGGGAAGGCCTGCCCCCCATACGCAGCGGCGCAGCGCGGGAGTCGCGGCGCATGGCGGTGGCGGCGTATGGCAGCGGCAATGTCAGTGTATGGCAAAATGGGACCGGCAGGATTTGAACCTGCGACCCCTGCGTCCCAAACGCAGAATCATACCAAGCTAGACCACGATCCCAGTATTTGCGCATTCTTGCCAGACCCAATTTAAGCATGACATCGGCCTCCCCTCCCCACCCTTCAGGCACGCCGCGCGCGCCGCGGCCGCACCGGACGCCAGACGGGCCCCATTGCCAATCATTTTAAGTGCGCGTCCCGTCTGTCGCGCTGTGCAGGTCGAGGATTATCTAAAGGCGGGCCGGATCGCAGGCGAGGTCAGGGAGATTGCGCGTAGCACCGACTGGGTGGGCCGGACCGCGTATGACTTGTGCGAGTACGTCGAGTCCGAGATCAAAAAACGCGGCGCGGACTGCGCCTTTCCAGTCAATGTCAGCATCAACGAGATTGCGGCCCATTATACGGCCGAGCCTGACGACGACCTTGAGATAAAGGATGATGATCTGGTAAAGATTGATCTCGGGGCACACGTCAACGGCTACATTGCAGACACGGCCGTATCCGTGTGCTATGATCCCGAGTACGACCCGCTTGTCGGTGCGGCCGAGAAAGCCCTCGCAAAGGCCCTCTCCATGATGAAGGCGGGGGTAAAGGCGCGCGACATAGGCCGTACCATCGAGTCGTCGATCAGGGACCTGGGGTTCAAGCCCATCGCCAACCTGAGCGGACACTCCCTTGACCAATATACAATACACGCCGGCAAGACCATCCCGAACATATGGTCGATCGGCGGCTTCTCGCTGTCGGACCAGTCCGCGTACGCGTGCGAGCCGTTTGTCACGACGCGTGACGGCGGCGGCTTTGTGCGCAACGGCAGCATAAAGAACATCTTTGCGCTCGTGTCGCGCAAGAGGACAAAGAGCGAGGCGGCCGACCGTATGCTTGACCGCATCTGGGAGAGGTTCAACACGCTGCCATTCGCGCTCAGGTGGCTTACGTCCGAATGGGAGGAGGGGGAGGCCAGGAAGCTGCTAGAGGTGCTCGTAAAGAAAAAGGCCGTCCAGGCCTACCCCGTGCTTGTAGAGGCCGAGGGGCAGCGGGTGGCGCAGGCAGAGCACACGTTCATTCCAACCGACGAGGGCGTGACGCTGGTGACCGCGGCGCCCTGAGCCCGGCGCCGCGCTCTGGACGCGGTTGTCGCTGCTGCCGCTGCCGCTGCACCCGGCTTGCAGCCGGCCCCGCATCACTCCAGAATCTCTCCGAAGATCTTGTCTATCATTACGGCACCGCCGCATTCGGGGCAGGGCTCGGGCGCGTCTTCAAATACGACGTCGCCGCGCCTGAACCTCCTCTTGTCAGTGGCCCCGCATCCGTGGCATGTGGTCGTGGTGTACTCCGTCACGAGCCTCTTCTTTTTCCTGTCGCTTCCAGATGTCACTGCGCGACACCCGCCGTGTTTCCGACCCCGATGACCAGCACTGTCTGGCCCTCATTGGCGTTCTCGAGTATCATCTCGCGCACCTGGACTGCAATCTCGTCGGCCCTCTGTGCTATCTCCTCTGTCATTATGGTAACGGCCTCCTCTACGGATTCTTTTACCACTATCGAAAAGATCGGTATTCCGGCCCCCAGCGCGTACTCCTCGATCTCGTACCTCTCCGTGCCGATCCCCCCTATCGCGGCGCCAAACCCGTGCGATACGCTTGCCGAATCCTCGCCCTCCATCTTGAGGGCCGCGTCTATCATTATGATGGCATGTATCTCCTGCCCCGACTCCGCGATGTAGGATATGGCGTCTGCGGGCCTTCCGACCACGGGGGCGGGTCCGCGCGCCTTTAGCAGCAACAGGCTGCGCCCCTCGTACGAGTCCCTTGCAAGCACCGTGTGCAGGGCGGCCTCCTCCTTTTTGAGCCCACGCATCATCCTCCCGACTATCATGGGCCCGATTCCGTCGCCTACGGGATGCCCCTCCCTGAACGCCCCGGTGGCGTTCCTAAGGGCCTCGGCCTGCTCCATTACGAAGGGCAGCGCCATCTGCAGCGGCAGGATGAGCGGATAGTTATTCTGCCTTTTTGCGGTGAGGAACATGTGGTTGACTGTCTTGTGTATCATGTGCAGCGAGGACGCAATCTCAAGCAGGACCTGCACCCTTGCCGCCTGCAGCTCGTCTGCCACGCCCGGGGCAAGGGCCCTGACCTGCCTCCTCGTCACGTCCTCCCTTGTGCGCATCACGTGCTTTACCTTTGGCACTATTCCCGACGGATCCATGTCCACCGGCATTATCGTGATATAGTCTATGAACCTGGATACCTTGCCTGCAAGCTCGTCGGGTTTGGCCTGGTCAGGCGGCCGGCGCTGCTGCTGCTGCTGCTGCTGCTGACTGCCCGTGACATCCCTGAGGTGCCCAAGCAGCTCGTCCCTTGACTCTGACCTGTACGCGTCAAGTTTCTTTATCGCCTTTTTGATCTCGCCTGACGTCACATAGAGCTGTATTCTCTGGCCATAAAACACGAAGAGTATTACGGGCAGTATCCACACGAGCATCATCAGCGGGTTTGACTCCTCTCCCATCCCGAGCAGCTGGTCCAGTTCAAATCCCGTAAAATTCACTGGAGTGCGCAGGGGCCGTTTTCAACATAAATGATTCGAAAGGGAGGACCTGCGCCGCTATGACATGGCGGCCGTCCCCTTCTTCTGCCCTCCTCCCCCTGCCGCCACCGAGATTATTGCATCCGGGGTCGGCGAGTCCTTTTATTATGCGGTTTGTGCACACATGGCATGCCGCAGACCAAGCCCGTAATCCGCGTGGAGAACGTGGTCGCATCCGCCTCCGTAGACCAGCCGATGGACCTCAACGAGATTACGCGTACCTTTCCGGACGTCGAGTACCATCCCGACCAGTTTCCAGGGCTGGTGTTCCGGCTCCGGACCCCGAAGACTGCCACTCTGATATTCACTTCCGGCAAGATGGTATGCACCGGCTCCAAGTCCGAGAAGCTGGCAAGAAAGGCCGTCAAGACCGTGGTGCAGAGGCTGCGCAAGGGGGGAATAAGCGTCAAAAACGAGGCCACAGTGGAGATTCAGAACATCGTGGCCTCGATAAACCTGGGCGGGCGGATCCACCTGGAGCAGGCCGCGCGCTCGCTGCCCCGCAGCATGTACGAGCCAGAGCAGTTCCCGGGGCTGATCCACCGCACGCTAGACCCGAAGACCGTCATACTGCTGTTCTCCTCCGGCAAGCTGGTCTGCACGGGCGCAAAAAAGGAGGCCGACGTCGACCGCTCGGTCAACAACCTCCACTCCATGCTGGAGGAGTATGATCTGATGGCGTACGAGTAGGATGCGCGTTGCGGGTGCGGATCCTACCGCCGCTACTTGACCGGCGCCCCGATAGGAGCCTCGCCGGACGGCGTCAGCCAGACCGGCCTGTCATCCACGTCTGCGGCAAGAAGCATGGCGTCCGACTCGATGCCCGCCACCCTCTTTGGCTCCAAGTTGGCTATTACGATAACGGTCTTCCCGATCATGTCCTCCGGGGTATGGTACTGGGCGCCTCCGATTATCACGCTGCGCTCGTCGCCGCCGCCCAGATCGACGCGCCCCTCCATTATGCGCGTCTTTCCCTCTATGGGCTTGGCGTCAGTCACTTTTGCCACCCGTATGTCCAACTTTGCAAAATCCTCATAACTTGCAAGCTCCATGTGTTGCGGCACACGGGTGCCTTAAAATGAATTTCGCTTGCGCGCTTGCATAGGACGGTGGTGGAGGGGGCAGCAACAGCAGCAGCAGGACCCGCACTGCCGGCATCTGCACGCGGCACTCAGTCCAGTATTCCGCGCACATCCACGTCCGGCGAGGTCTCTATGTCGTATCTGGCGTCAACCGGGAGGTCCAGATACGCGGAGCTCGACATCTCTGCAACCTTGTCCTCCGGCACGCCGACCATGCGTAGCAGCGCTGCCCTCTGATGCGCGTACGCGTTCTTCCAGAACGAGGGGCCGTCAAACGTGCGTATCTTTTTTCTGCCGCTTCTGCCCCTTGGCGCCACGTTGGGTGCCGCCGCGAGGGGTCATTTTAAGTGATGGCTGTGACGGAAGAATGGCACACGCCGTTAGAACCGGAGTTACTGTTCTGGATTTTAGGCGTGGTGCCCATCACAGCCTGCATGTGTAGTGGCGGAATCTAATATATTTAATGCGGTTTACCGTACCACCATGGCAGAGATCGTAGTGGACGTCGAGATACGGGCGCCGCCCGGCACTGTCTGGAAGATCATATCCGACGTCGACAACGAGCCCACGTACTGGAAGGGCACAAAGTCCGTCCGCAATATCTCAAGGCAGGAAAACACAATTCGCCGCGAGATTACGATTGCGTTCCGGGACCAAAAGTGCATGCAGGACGTGATCCTGTACCCGGAAGAAAAGATCGAGGCGGTCTTCACTGACGGGATCATAAAGGGCACAAAGACAGTCAGCATGGAGCGGCGCGGCGGCGACGGCGACAGCTCTGTGCTTCTCCGCACCGTATGGGACGTCAAGATGACCGGCATGATGGGCATGTTTACGGGCATGCTAAAGGGGCACATCAGGAACGGCACCGAGATGGCCATGCAGTCCATCAAGGAGGCCGCGGAAAAGTCGGTGTGATGCGCGCAATGTCTGAGACCCTTGCGGCAGACGTGGCGCTCTGCGCCGTTGCGGCCATCATGACATGCGTGGCAGGCGCCTGGGTGTACTTGATACGCTCGATGTCGGCCACGTTCAGGCTGGTCCCGTACCTTGATGACGATTATGATGAGAGTGACGGTGGGTATGATGGTGGTAGTGGTAGTGGTAATAGTGGCGGCAAAGACGGTGCCAAACCCGCCGCCGCTTCCGGCCCCGCAGACTGCCCGATGGTGTCTGTCATACTCCCGGCCCGCAACGAGGAGGGTTACATAGAGCGCTGCCTCGAGTCGCTCGCCGTCCAGGACTATCCAAACTACGAGGTCGTCGCAATCGACGACTCGTCTGGTGACGATACCATGAACATAATCAAACGGTGCGCCCGCCGCCACCCCGGCATGATCGTGCCCGTCTCTGCCAGGCCAAAGCCTGACGGCTGGATGGGAAAGAACTGGGCCTGCATGGAGGGGTACCGCAGGGCCAAGGGCGGCCTGCTGCTGTTCACGGACGCCGACACGCGCCACACAAAGGGGATGATCGGCCTCGCCGTGCGCCGCCTGCTCGGGGGCCGGCTTGACGCGCTGACGGTGATGCCGCGGATGCTTGCACCCGAGTTCTGGACCAGGGCCACGCTGCCCATGATATCGGTCTTTCTCCACACGCGGTTCTCCGCACTCAACGTCAACAGTCCGGACAGCAAGACCGGCTACTTTTTTGGAAGCTTTTTCATCATAAGGCGCGAAACGTACCTGTCAGTCGGCGCGCACGAGGGCGTCAGGGGCGAGATGATAGAGGACGGCGCGCTGGGCCGCCGCACAAAAGAGGCGGGGCACCGCATGCTGATGCTCCGGGGCGAGCACCTGATCGAGGCCGTCTGGGCCCGGGACGGGCACACGCTGTGGAACGCGCTAAAGAGGCTGATGATTCCATTGCGCACGCAGTACGGGCTGCGCACCGCGACCGGCATTGCGGCCGCGGTCACGTTCCTGCTGTTTGCGCCGTTTCTGGCGCTCCCAAGTACCGCCATTCCCGCTGCCGCCGCCGCATCGGGCGGGCTGTGGGCGGGCCTCGTCCCCGCAGTCCTGGCCGCGTCCGCCAGCGCGGTGGCATCAGCCCTGGTCTGGACGGGGGCCGTCCTAGAGTCAAGGACGGGCCTAGGGATAGGCGTGCCGTACGGGCTGCTTGCACCGGTAGGCGGCTTCGTAGTCGCGGCTGGATTTCTCGCGGGCCTCGTGCGCCCCAACCCGTCGCTTTCATGGCGGGGCCGCACGTACACGTCACGCGACCAATCAGCCGACCCGTTTGCGGCAGTGTAGCAGCCGGCGCGGCCGCGCGGTACCAGTGCCCTAATGACTCTCCGAGCGCATCGGCATCCCAGTCGGGATCCCTTGCCCTGCGGATCCCCGTAGGGACAAGCTTGCTGCGGGCAGGCGCTGCGTTTTTGTGGGGGGGCGCTGCCGGCGTCGCGGGGCCGTGCGGCACAGCCCAAAAAAGCATCAAATATGAAGGCGTCCCATGCCGTGCGATGAGAGTAGATGTCCTGATGAGGTATCAGGACGATCCCAGAAAGTGCACCGCGGCGCGCCTACTCAAGGCAGGCATTGCACGCAAGATCAAGGGGGTTCCGCGCGGCCGCAGGGCCATAATACTGAATCCCTACAGCAACACCATACTGATGCCGTCTGACGGGCGTACGGCAGGGGCAGTAGTCGGGGTGGACTGCTCCTGGAGGCTTGCAGGAGGGGAGTTTGGCGCGCCCCGCGATGCGGGAGGGGGGCGCAAAAGAGGAGGAGCCGGCGGCGCGGCGCGCCGGTACGACGCGGGATCCTCGAGGCGCCTACCGCCGCTCCTCGCAGGAAACCCAGTAAACTACGCGAAGGTGGGCATGCTGACGACGGCAGAGGCCATAGCGGCCTCGCTGTTCATCATGGGATATGACGACATGGCCCACGACGTGCTTGGCAGGTTCAGATGGGGCCACACGTTTTACGACCTGAACCGCAACATTCTGGCAGAGTATGCCGCAATGACCGGGCAGGACGACGCGTCGGAGATAGCAGCAGGGTACGGGCTGGCATGAGCTGGAGCGCCGCCGCGCGAACGCCCTCGGGGGCCGCGAGCATCGGCGCCGGCAGCCACCAGATGCGCGAGCATGCGCGGGCGTCATTCTCCGGAGGCGGCAGTCATCATGTCTGAGGCCTGCGTCTTTCTTTTGCGCACCCAGTACGCCACGGCCCCGAGCACTGCAAGCGCCAGGCCGGCTGCAACTGCATACGGCACGGAGGACTCGTCGGCGGTTGCATCCGGCGGCGGCGCAGGTGTCACTAACGCCGGGGCTCCTCCGCCGCCCTGCGGTCCGGCCTCCGGGGCGTCCGGGGAACCGATACCGGCGGCGGTGTCGATGTCACCGCCGCCTCCCGCACCGGGATCCGCGCCGCCTGACGAGACTGCCAGAAACCCGGCCTCGTAGATGTCGGGCCTCAGGACAGTCTCCGACAGGGCGAATATGCGCACCGTGTTTGCCCCCTCGCTTAGGAGTTGCGTGTCGCCAGGCCCAATCACAACGGAGGTCATGTCGGCTGTATCTGTGTCGGCGGCAGCGGCGGCAGTGACAGGCAGCGTCCCGGACGACACGACCTCGCCGCGCCCGCTTGTCACGAAATACAGGACGGAGTCCGCGCCCCTGGTGGACACATCCACGCGCATCTCGCCCCCGGCCACGACGGGCCTTGCGCGTATATCCACCCCCGCGATCTCCGGGAACGCCGCGCGCTCAAACCCCGACCAGCTGCCGCGCTCAAACGGGTACGTCTCGTCACCAAAGGATATCAGCCTGATGCTGCGGGACTCCGGCGAATACAAGTCAAGGTAGAACGGCCCGTTGCCCACCATGGCGTGCCCCATATCGTCGATCCACGATATGGCAGAATCGTACCGCGACTGGAAATAGTGCTGGCCGTCGCCGTCGCCACCGCCGCTAGGGTCCCCGACCAGCCCCGCAAGCGGCCGTGCGTGCGCGAGCGCGGCCGGCACGTGCCTGGCGTCCCTCATCGACTCCAGCTCGTCGCGTATCATGGCAGAGTCGTTGGGTACGATTACGGAGAGCCATCCGATGCCCTTGCTTGCGGCCCCGGACCGCGAAAACGAGGCCTTGCCGTCGGTCACCACGCCCTCCATTGCGGCAATCATCTCCCAGGGCATGCTGACCCCCGGCGACGCCCACTGCGCGATCTGCCCCTCATCAAAGTGCCAGTAATCCACGTATACCTCGACGGTGTCAGGGCCGGCGGGCCTGATCCCCTTTATGGTCTGCACGCTGGGGGCCGCGACTGACGTAAACTCCGTGTCAAACGTGGCGTCGTCGGGGCCCGTGTGCGTCCCCCACTCCTTTGCAAAGTACAGCGAGTGGACGATGTCAAGCATGTCCATCGCGGCGCCGCTGTGCCAGTTGCCCAGCGCGTAACGGAACGTCACCACGCTGGTTGCGTTGGCCCCGGGGCCCACCTCCCGCCACTGCTGCTGCACGGGATCCCAGAGGATGGCGTCACTGGCCACGCCGAGGGCGCCCGTGGGGCCCGCGGTAGTGACGTTCCACTCCGCGCGGAGCGGGATCACGCTGCCCGTGTACGGGTGCAGAAAGACTGCCGGATCCGACAGGAGCGTCCCGATCTGGCTGCTGTACGCGTCCCTGAACCCCATCACGGGGTTCCACGATCCTTGGTAGATCTGCTTGACGCCTATGCGGAGCTCGCCCTCGGCGCCGCTGCTGCTGCTGCCGCCGCTACCGTCATGCGACCCGGGCGCAGGCGAGTCCACCCTGGCGTTTATCGGGGTGAACCGGCTTGGGAGCCCGGCGCCAAAGTCGTTTACCACCCCGCTGACGGACTCGTGCGTCACGTACAGGACGTTCTTGCCCGCGATGAATATCCGGACGGACTCGGAGACCCCTTCGGCGACGGCGTATCGGATGAGCTCTGCGCGCTCCTCCTCCCCCTCAAAGTCCCCCGTGTAGATGCGCTGGGTCGCGTTGTCAAGCATCCCGTTCTCGTAGTTCCAGTACGAGGGATCGTTGAACCCGGGCATGTTTGAGAACCACGGCGAGTACATCTGGCTGAGTCCCGTCGAGTCATACCTTACGAACGCGGACTTTGCCCACCCCTCCGTGTACAGGCTCCACTTCAGGTCCGCCGGATTCGAGCCGTACACCACCACGAAGGCCTTGTTGAGGTCGCCGAACTCCTTCTGTACGGCGAATCCCATCCGCTCAAGCTCGGACGCGAGTATCTCCCCTATCGACTTTCGCACGGGATCGTCGCTCCGTATGAAGAACGAGACGGAGACGGGCTCGGAGCCTGCCATCCACGCGCCGCTGCCCGCGTCCCTGGTCGCGCCCATCGCATGCATCCGGTCAGATATCATCCGCTCGGCAAGCGCCGGATTGTACCCAAACTCAAAGGCCGCAAGCCGTCCGATGACCGTGAGGTACTCGGGATCGTAGGGCCCGTAGTGGGATATTATCGGCACGCCGTAACCGCCCATCAGCTCGTTTACGACTAGGCGCCGGTCTATCAGGTAGTTTAGCGCAAAGCGGACGTCCCTGTCCTGGAACGGGTTGAACGCGGACTCGGAGACCGCGGGATTCACAAGTATGCTGTAAGAGCCGCCCGTCGACTCGTGCACGTTTAGGCCCTGCCGCGACTGGTGTGACTCGAGCTGGTCAGACGAGACGTGGTAGTAGTACATGTCAAGGCCGCCGCCCCGCACCTCCTCGAGCGCGGTGTTCTCATCAAGGTACTGCACGAACCTCACGGAGTCCACGTACGTGGCGCCGCCGTCGGCGCGGGCCTCGCAGAGGCCGTCGCACGGCGGGGCCTGAACCGCCAGCGCTAACAGCAGCGCGGCCGCGCACGAGATAAAGAGCCCAGAGCGGAGGGTGCCGCCAGCCAAGCCGTCATTGCCGCGCACCGCGCCATTCATGCGCGTCGATTCCACCCTGTTGTAATAAAACTATTGAGTACGATCCCGCCCTGGCAGCTTCCCTTTTTTCCACTGCCGCGCCACGCGGCAGTGCAGGCCGGCCGCCGTAGCGCCGCGGGCATGCCGCGCAGGCGCCGATCAACCGTTATATCTCAAGGGCGCGCCCGACTGCCATGGCCGGCATGATGACCGCACGCAGACTGCGCGGGATGATACAGGGGGGCGTGTCCCCCAAGGATTACAGCGCCGTGACCGGCGTCGGCATGCAAGATGCGCGGAGGATACTGGACCGGCTCGAGCAGTCCGGGATCGGCCGCTCCGTAGGCGGCGCGTATCACTTTGAGCAGGGGGATCGCCTGCGGGCCGCGATAATGATGCTGGAGGAGGGTGCCGCGCGGCTAGACGAGATAGCCGAAGAGATGGACTGGAGGGACTTTGAGGGCCTGGCCGGCGAGATACTGGCCTCGAGAAACTTTGCGGTGATGAAGAACCTGAGGTTCAAAAAGCCCGCGGTCGAGATAGACGTGGTGGGCATACGCATGGGGGTCGCGATGCTTGTAGACTGCAAGCACTGGAAGCGCACAACCCCGTCGGCCGTCTCCGACGCGGTCTCAAAGCAGATCGAGCGCACGCGCAGGTACGTGGCCGAGACGCCGGGCGCAGTGGCGGCCCCGGTCATAGTGACGCTGTACCGGCACGAGACAGAGTTCGTAGGCAACGTGCCCATAGTGCCCATAGCCGGATTCTCGTCGTTTGTAGACGAGTTCCACGGGCATCTGGACAGGATGAGGACGATAACGGACAGCAACGGGGCCCCTCCAGCAGGGACTGCGCGCGCCTAGAGGAACAGCCCGGTTACAAAGAGGATTGCGCCGCCGAGCGCAAAATACTTTGTGATCCGCAGCGAGTTCTCGAGCGCCTTTGAATAGTCGTCAAATATGCCGCTTCCCATCACCCGGATCACGGCCTCGTTTTCCAGTATCTCGTAGGAGGCCGCCGACGTGTCGCGCTCGGCCGCCGAGGCCAGCTCCTCGAACCACCCGGACAGCCTCTCGGCGGGCGTCACCAGCCCCAGCTGGTAGTACCCGTTGCGGTTCCTGACCTTTACGCGCGAAAAGTGAGTGTCAGACGTGCATATCTCAAGCATCTCATACCCCTTTGAGGCGAGGTGCTCGATTATCTTTTCGCGCACACCGTTCTCCATGTTGTTGGCGTCGGCCCATCCGATGTGGAACTTCCTGCCGTTTATCCTCAGGCAGACCACCCCCAGGCCGCCCAGCCCCATGTCGTTGGCGCGTATGTCCATGGCATCAGAGTTTGCATAGCCGAACTCTATGGGATGGGTGTCCTTTGCAACCAGGTTGTCAAGGCACGACTTTGCGGCCTCCAGCATGTCTCTGCCGTCGTCCTCGGAGAGGGTGGCGCCCATCGCGTTGTGGCAGTCCACGATCATCGCTCCCGAATAGTCCCGGTTCTCGGCATACTGCACAATCTCAGTCTTTACGTAGCTTGGCACGTCCTCCATTCCGTGTGGTGACAGGGACAGGAACAGTATCGGGCGCCTCCCAAACAGGATGCACATCACGCGGGCGCGGTTTATGGTGACCGTGACCGGCTCGGTGCAGCGGAGCCCCTCCTCCGTCACGCTGCACTCCTCGATTGTCCTCAGGTAATTTGCGACCTCGGCCCTGGACGGCAGGTTCAGCGCGTGGTCCGACACGCTGTGCATCACCATGGCAGACGAGTCCAGATTCTTGTATATCAGGTACGGAATGTTGCTTCCGCCCACCGGATGGTACGGGCCGGGATGGATGTCCGGCAGCACTATGTGGAACTGGCCGCCGGAGTTCTTTGACGAGAGCCGTATCTGCGCAGTGGAGACCCGGGCCTCGCTTGAGCGCTGCTCCATTATCTTCTCGGCATCCTCGTAGTCGTCGACCTGCGAGGCCAGATACGCCTGGATGGTCTTGTGTGTGCTCTCCATGCCGGGGCGGCCGGCCACGTCGGTGAGGTGCGACCACACGGTGGCAATGACCATGAACGACACGCCGTATCCCAGCGCAAACAGGTCGCCGAGCACGTCGGCCCACGCGTCATACGGCACGATCACAAGGAACATCGCGAGGGGCTGCACCATTGAGATGGCCCACGCGCGCCTCAGCGAGACGCCGAGCGTGGTGGTGTATATGCCGATTCTAAAGCTTGCAAACAGGAACATTCCGAGCGTGACAAAAAACGGCGTCAGCTCCTTTGCCAGCACGAGCCCGGCGGCGACGCCGGCAAGGAGGGACGCAAGCCACAGCAGGTTCGCAAACAGCGACGAGTGCAGGGACTTGGAATACTCTTTCTTTCTCGTAAACCGGGTGTCGAGCAGCTGGGTCAGAAACAGGACTGCCACCGATGCGAATACGACGGCCGCGATATTCCCAGAGTCGGGCAGGTAAAACACGTGTATGATCGCAGATATCGCCGCGGCGATGCCGAGCGACGCGGCCAGCGAAAAGTAATGCGATGCGGGATTCAGCAGGGTAAGCGAGAACCTGTTATGTATGACAGAGACGCCGTCTTCGCCGTCCGGGCGGTCGTGTGTGTCCATGTTGCTCACGGCGCCAAAAAGAGCTCGATTGCCCACGACACCACTATGAGGCTGATGGGAATCGACACCACTATTCGCGGATCTATCTTGAACCCCTTGGTCTCATCCTCAAAGAACCTCATGAGCCCCCCGCTGGACGCGGGAAGTGGCGCGGACCTCTTTTTGCTACTCATCAGGCCTCTTGCCGGGGTTTGAAAATAAAAACGTTGCAGGCTGGCGGGCGGGAATGAACCTGAGCGTGAGTGGGCGGAGAAGTGAGGGGCGGGCATGGGCGCACCCCGCACCTCTGTACAGGGATCTGTCCCATGCCGGAGGCGCGCCGTAACCCAACGGCGCGTTAGGCATGGCGGCATCACTCATTCAACAGTGGTAACAACGGCAACGCGTACGGCAAAACTGCGCCCACAGCGCAGATTCTGATGCTTGCGCCTATGCCGCTAGGCGGAACATAACAATCCGCGCCTGCCAGACAGGCACGAGGCCGGCAGGCAATGCCAACGATCCGCGCTCGGAGCTAAATGCAGCAGGACTTGCCAAAACGCGACATCCGCAGGACAGCAATCGCGAATGCGCCAATAAATGACTGAGGTGCCAAGCCGAGTATCAAAAAAAGGCCAAGACTAATGGGCAAGCCCGAGCTGTCCTTGAGATTCTACAGGCAGGATCCAATAACCATAACGGGAATTGATGTCATGGTTGAAACTTTGCAAATACACGCTTGAAGACTAACGAGTACCCGGTTTCGGATCCGGCGAGTTCAAAAAATATGGAATGCGCGAGCAAAACAATACCAGCGGATCACGCGTGTTGCGGTTCTGCTCGTACGCCAATTGCTGCAGGCGGGGGGTATTTTTCATGCTTGCACGGGGGAGAAGGTAGGCGCGCGCATAAAATAGCACGATCTTGCAAGGCAGAGAGCTCTGATTTCCCTCCGCACTCATGTACGCATATGCCATCATGTCTTTTCTCGGATGCGGATTTTGGCCCTCGCGTTGCTTTTGCACAAATTAAAAATATTCCACACCGATAAAATACAATCAGGCATACGTCTGCCTAATTGCAAACGCAGATCATAAAAATATGCCATGCCCGCCATCCAAAAAACAGGCGATGCCGTATACGGGCCGCAACGTTACGGCAAAAATCACGCCGATCGATGGAACTGCTGCGTGATCGCTGCATCCGACAAGATGCACGAACATCTTGCAGACAGCAGCAAGCGGGGCAGAAAGGGCCCGAAGAAACGCCGGGATCTTATGGTGGTTGCAGGTGCGCTTGAATAATCTCCGCCCTCCTGATTCTTTACAACCAGTCTCTCTCAAAAAAAACGCGCCGCGCGGCCCTGCAGCCCGCAGGTCCGGATAACAACCGTCACGGAGCTCACCCCGAAGGAGGGGCAGACGCAGTCCAGATCCTTTGCGCCGACTCGACGTCCGTCAGTCCAGTTACGCATGCGGCGAACAAGGGGGGCCGGACGGCTACCCCTCACGCCATCCCATGACAGGGCAGCCCATCCAGCATCCGCGACAAAGGGCTGTCCTCCAAGAACGGCGGGGGCCTGCGTGCCCAGTCAGGCCGCCTTCTGGCAGTCCAGCAGGCATGCCGCACGGGCAGCGGCGCTGGCCACGCCCAACACGCACGGATTTCATGCGTTTTGGCGACTTTCAGGCAGCAAGGCCCGCGGCAGGCAGGGCACGGCGCCGCGGCAGGCGCCCGCCAAGCCGACGTGACCGTCCCGAAGTGGATGCCTCTCTCTACCCTCCCCTGCCCCGCTGCTCCTTTCCCTCCCCCGCCTCCCTCCCCAGCCGCCATCAAAAACAAATTCCAAGCCCGCGCGGTTTCTCCTAGGCGGCTCCTCTTTTCAAAACCCCTTTAACGCGCGATCCTTGGAAAATTAATCGGAGTTTTTCGCGCGCTGCCCCGGCCCCAATTACGGGATGCGCCGCGCCGTGCCGCCGCTTGATGCCCCCCGTGTGACGATAAGGAACATCCCGCAGCCGGCTGGCCGCGTACTAATTATTGAGGATGGCGCGGCCAGATTCGGGGGGCAGGGGCGCAGGACGCGGCCACGAAATGGCAGTCACAGAACCGAGGCGCCAATTCCACGCGATCGCCGTCGCGGCCGGCAGCGTATTTTATTATTGTAGTCGGTGTCGCCGTCGTCATCGCTATATTACCGCGTATGAAGTTCCCACGGCACCAGAACCATAATTGCCGCCGGCACCCTCTTGCCGTCACGGCCAGCCCCAATCCGCACGACGAGGCGGCGCGCCAGGCAACGGTTAATTGCAAAACAAATATTTGCCGCCAAGCTGGAGCCGAATACAGGATAGAAATGAAGGACTACGACCAGGTCATAGTGTGGCTCGACTATTTCAATAAAAACCTCAAAAAATCAAAGGGCCGCAAGCTGGGCCTTGCAAGGTGCGTCTTTGATCCATCCCTCAAGGAGCTGTCCGACGCGGCAACAGAGGCCGGATTGGACATAGCAGAGACCAATGAGAGGGCCCGTCTTCCAAAGAGGCCCTACCTCAGATCCGGATACATATCCCTCCCAAAGGCAGGAAAGACCAAGGGCGTCATACTTGACATGATATCAAAGAGACTGGTCGCCAAGAGGGCCGCAAAGTCAAAGAAGAAGAAAAAGTCCGGCGACCAGAAACCCTGATTCAAAACTAGCTATTAGATCTAACAAATTTGATCGACCCATATCTTAAATGAGCCGCACTCAGTACGATTGCAATGCGTGAGATCGGCAAGATACTGCACGTGGCAGGCAGCGGCAGGGTCATCATACAGATATCCGAACCGCTGCCCGAGGGCCAGATACTCTGCGACAAAGGCGGCACGCGCGTGGCAAGGGTGATGGAGCTTATCGGCCCCGTCAGCAGCCCGTTTGCCTCGGCAGCAGCCCTTACCAACAGCATCAAAAGACACGTCGGCAGGGCGGTCTTTGCGGGCCAAGAGCAGTACGAGAAGCGCGAGTCCCAGGCATTTGCGCAAAAGACTAGGAGAAGAAGAACAAGATGAAGATGCTAGGAGAAGAACAGCAAGTCTGCCGGGAATGCAGGTCCCCGCTAGTGGACGACATGCAGAACGGCGAGACCATCTGTACCGGATGCGGTATCGTAACAGACAGCCACATGGTAGACTATGGGCCGGAGAACGCCAATGCCGAGCACGAGGAGAAGATCAGGCTCGCCAGGGCCTCCGGACTGAACACCTACGCCCAGCACGACCTGGGGGTGACCACTGCAATCGGCCCGTCGGCAAAGGACTTTAGCGGCAAGGCCATAGACAGGCGCATCGCAAGCCAGATGAACAACCTCAGAAACTGGCAGAAGCGGATCAGGGTCTCAAGCCCCCAGGAGAGGAGGCTTGTCGCGGCCCTGACGGTAATGGGATCCGCGGCCGAATGCCTCGGCCTCCCAAAGACCGTGCTGGAGACGGCGTCCATACTGTACAGGAACATCGACGGCCAGACCAACATCAAGGGCAAGTCAGTGGAGGCGATTGCATCTGCCATCCTTTACATGGCATGCAAGCAGTGCGGCGTCGTACGCTCCATTGACGAGATTGCGCGCGGCACGAGCCCCTCAAAGAAGCCCAAGACGAGACTGGCGGCAAAGTACTACCGCAACCTGGTGATGGGAGTTGGCCAGATAAACACGCCGACTGTCACCACGGACAAGTACATCTCAAAGTTTGCAAACATGGCGCAGGTCGATACCAAGGTGGAGAGGCTTGCCCTCGACATGGCAGGCAAGACCAAGAACGCGTCCATAACGGACGGCAAGTCGCCAAGTGGGATAGCCGCAGCATACCTGTACATGGCGTCCATACTGCTCGGGTACGGGATCCCGCAGAGGGAGATATCAACCGTGGCCGAGGTGACAGAGGTCACCATACGCAACCGCTGCAGAGAGATACTGACAAGCTACGAGCTCACAGTGGCCCTGCGCCCCACAAACACGGCGGCGCGCGCCATGCTGACCAGATGAGTGCGCATACGACCTCGAGACTTTTTATTTTTTATTACATCGCGGGGGATTTGCCGCAGCTGCGTGGGGGCCGGCCCTGCGGGGGGGCCATTAGGATCAGCTAAATACCGTCTGCATTATATATCGAGGCGAAGGACGCGCGGCAATGGCGGTTCTCGAGATAAAGGATCTGCACGTCAGCAGGGACGGCAAGGAGATACTCAAGGGGGTCAACCTCAAGACGGGCGCGGGCCAGGTCCATGCCATAATGGGTCCAAACGGCTCCGGCAAGAGCACGCTTGCATACACGTTGCTTGCGCATCCAAAGTACGAGGTGACGCAGGGCGACATACTGCTTGACGGCCAGAGCATACTGGACATGAAGGCCGACGAGCGTGCAAGGCGCGGACTGTTTCTGGGATTCCAATACCCAACAGAGGTGTCCGGCGTCGGGTTCTCGCACTTTCTGCGCACCGCGTACAACTCGCTGAGCAAGGCGCTCGAGGGGGACGACCGCGAGGTCTTCATCACGGTACGCGAGTTCCAAAAGTACCTCAGGGAGAACCTCGAAAAGGTCGGACTAAAGGAGGAGTTTCTCTCAAGATACCTCAACGAGGGATTCTCGGGGGGCGAGAAGAAGCGCGCCGAGGTACTGCAGATGGCCGTGCTAAAGCCCAAGATATCGATACTCGATGAGCCCGACTCTGGACTTGACATCGACGCAGTCCAGGCAGTCGCAAAGGCCATAAGCCAGGTGTCAGGCACCGAATCCACCATAGTAGTCATAACCCACTATGCAAGGATACTCAGGTTCCTTGACAAGCTAGACTATGTGCACGTCTTTGCAAACGGCAAGATCCTAAAGACGGGGGACTCGGCTCTTGCAGACAAGCTCGAAAAAGACGGGTACGACTGGGTGGTAGAAGAGCAGCAACAGGTCGCCCAATAATATTGCTGAAATGACAGGTCCGCGGCGGGGCGGCCGCAGAGCAACAATAACAGCAACAACAAGGCGGCGTTTTCCAGTACGCGCGCGGTATTGATAATGGCATCCGTGCGGCGCCCTCCAGGGCCGAAGGAATGCATGCGGTGCCGTGTGAGAGCGAAGAGAAAGACGTTAGTCGGTGGGGTTGACCTTCATCTCGCCGTACTTGCCAGAAGATATCGATATCTCGCCCCGGAACTCCTTGGTATACCCGTTGATGATCTCGATAATGTCGCCCTCCTTGACCTTGGAGATGTCGTCACCCCAGAGCGTCAGCTTTATCTCGCCGGAGTCATCGGCAAGTATGTGGTCGCACACGTCCTTTGGCTCGCCGGACCTTAGGGTCACCGTCCTTCGATCGCCCAGCCTCTTGACGGAAGTCTTGATGTTAATCCCGCCGCGCATCTTTTTGGCCTGCTCGACCGTTACGTAGTCTGTCATACTGCCCCGTTTCATGCAAGTAATTATAAGCCTTTGTCGCAGGCGGGCACGGGCGGCAAGGCGGATCGAAATTGAGAAATAACGACTGTGCGGGCGCATAGTCGCAGAGATATCGAAGCCCGGTCAACCGAGAGGGACTCAAGATCCGTAAGTGATCCCTTCTCTTAGGAGTTCGTGGGTTCGAATCCCACTCTCTGCACTACAAATGATGCAGAAATACTTAATATCGGGGCGTATGTACCCATTGTAATGCGCGGGCAGACGCTGCCGAGGGCGCTCGACGTAAAGTCAGAGTCCGTCCGGCAGTTCCTCAAAGGATTCAAAAGCGGGGAGACAAGGGTGGGGTATTCGCGCAAGCTGTGCCAGTTCCTGGACGCGAGCGGTATTGCGCCCGACGACCTGCTGGCAGAGGCGCGCGGCAACCCCGTGAAAGTGCGGCGGCGCATCATCGATTTTGTGGAGGAGCGCAGGAACAAGGTGTCCGGCTCGACGATAAACCAGACGGTCGTGGCGCTAAAGCATTTTTTTGAGATGAACGACGCGGAGGACGCGATATCGTGGAAGAAAATAACAAAGATAATGCCGCGCGTCCGCAAGACCGGGAGCGACCGCGCCCCCACCATACAGGAGATACGGCTCATGGTGGACGCGGCCGACGCGCGCACCAGGTGCATCATCCTGGTGTGCGCAAGCTCCGGGATAAGGGTGGGCGCGTTTGACGGCATGCGGTGGGGGGACGTAACGCCGGTGCCCGCAGGGGAGGGCGGCGTCCGCGCGGCTCGCCTCCTGGTGTACAGGGACTCGGCAGAGGAGTATGTCACGTTTGTGAGCCCCGAGTGCCACGAGGCACTGCTCAGGTACAGGGCGATGCGCGAGGAGGCAGGCGAGAGGGTGACGGACGACTCGCCGCTCATACGGGATGCCTGGGACACCCACCCGTACCGCAAGGACCTGAGAAAGGATCCGGGTATCGCCACGCCCCTTGCCTCCAAGACCATATCAAACATGATGGGCAGGTTTCTCAGGACGCTCAACATGCGCAACAGGACGCGGGCGCGCGCAGCAGGGCACGAGTTCAAGCAGATCCACGGGTTCCGCAAGTACTTTAAGACGAACGCGGAGCGCACCATGAAGACCATCGACGTGGAAAAGCTGATGGGGCACGCCGAGAACTATTACAAGCCGCCGGAGGAGTACCTGCTTGAACAGTATGCGGCGGCGGTGCCGAACCTGACCGTATCAGAGGAGGCCGAGCTCCGGGGCGCCATCGAGAGGCAGGCCGCGATGAGCGACAAAAAGGTGGGGGAGATCGAGCGGGAGAACGAGGACCTGCACGAGCGGCTTGCCAAACTTGAGAGCAGCTACGCGTCGGTGCGGGAGATCCTCGAGAACGTCCTGATCTCAAAGACCGGGGCCGGCCGCTAGGGGCCGGCGCGCGGCGCTCCTGCCTGCAGCCGGGGCCGGGGGCGCGCCGCCCGGCGAAACCGTGCGGGGACTGCCGCGCCCATCCGGCGTTATAAGCGGGCGCATGCGTACCGTGTGATGAAGCGCAGGGTTACGGTCTCGGTTTCCAGCGACGAGATCGCGCTGATCAGGTCCAAGCTGGCGTCGGTGGGGGTCCAGATCGCGGATCTCAGGGTGGCGCTGGGGGCCCAGCAGGCCCGCGTGCGGGAGGCGCTTCTGGGCCTCGGGGACGGGGGGCGTGACGGGGCGGGGGCGGCCCCCGACTGTGCGGGCGGAAGCGCCCGCCGGGACCGCGTGCCGCGGGGACGCGTGGGGTGTGCGGGTTGACAGAGGCCTCCGAGGTGCTGATTTTCAGGGATTACTCGGGCTGGGAGGAGCCCGCGCTGACCACCCCGTTCGGGTTCATGTCGCTGCGCAACGTGGCGGTGCTGGGCGTCTTCGGCCTGGCGTCCGCCGCGCTCTACTGGGCTGCGGTGCCCGACAACGTGGAGATAGAGCGGGACTGGATGTCGGTGTGCGCGGCCCTCCTGCCGCTGGGGGCGGGCGCGGCGCTGGGAATCATAAAGACTCCGTACGGGACGGCGGACGTCGTGCTGCTTGCCGTGCTGTCGCTGCTCGCGGCCCGCCTCCGGGCAGGGGCGGGCGGCGGTGGCTGGGCGCAGAAGATGCGCAAGAGACGGGGCAAGGCAGACGCGCGCAAGAAATCCAGGGTGCTCGGGTTCCCGCGCCGGCTCGACGTCGACACCGCGCAAAAGGCCGACCGCATACGGGAGATACCGTGCGCCGACTTGGACGAGCTAAAGTCCATACGCGTCACCATACATGGCGGCGGCGGAGCCGTGCTGGGCAACAGGCTCGTCCGGTGCTATCTGGATGACGAGCTGATAGACGCGCTGCGGACGTCTGCAGAGGGAGCGCTTGTGCTGCACGTCAGGCCCGAGCGCGAGGGTTCCAGGATCCTCACCATACGGGAGCGCGAGGGCGGCGCGGTCCTGCTGCGCAGGACGCTGCGGTTTGTGCGCCGCGGCGGCGGCGGCGGCGGCGGCGGCAGCAGCAGCAGCAGCAGCAGCAGGTGATTGGGATGGGCATCTACCGCGTCAGGATCTACGGAAAGACCAAGGCCGAGCTGGAGATAGTCGCGAACGGAACGATCCTCTGCACCGCCGGCGGCGGCCCGACAAGCCACTTTGCGGTGCCCCTCCGGGATCTGGTATTTGCAGAGCAGGTATCGCACAATACTATACTGCTCAACTTTTTTCATAACGGCGACGCGGACTCGCTGGTGCAGGTCTCCGTGACCTCCGGGAACTGCTCCGCCATGATGGGCGAGATCACGTCTGCCGTGTCGTCACTGCCGTCACTGGCCGAGCCTAAAGACCCTGCCGCTCTCCGTGACGACTGAGACCGTGCCGCCGTCAAGGGCCGATGTGATGCGGACCAGGCTGCCCACGCGCAGCTCGTCGACAGGCCCGTCCCTGTCCCGGACCGTGTACGCGCCGTCCCTGACGCCGTCCACGTACAGGTGCCTTATCCTGACGTCTCTTATGCCGGTGTTTATCAGGTCCGCCGTGGCCGGCTCGGTGTCCGTTATCTCCACCAGCGTAAGGCGCTCCGCGGCCTGCGCCTTGTACAGGTCGAGCCTGTCGCCGTACGACGTGATCCTGTCCCCGACGTCGTCAGTCGCGCCCTGGTACAGCGCCGCGAAAAAGACGCCGACCACGCCGAATATCAGGACGTACTGCACCATCTGGTTCACGGCGTGACCACCTCGCAGAGTGCGCTGCCCCCCACCCCGCCTCCCACGAGTCCCACCACCCTCACGGGCAGCAGGCCGGACTCCTCCACGCCAGTCGTTACGAACTCCAGCACCGCGGTCTGTCCCGGCTCCCACACCGCGCGGGACGACGCGGCGGGCGCGTCGCCGGCGCCCGCCGTGACGCGGTACTCCAGCATCGGGTGGTCTCCCGTGTTCCGCACCGTCGCCTGGGCCCAGTACGTGTTGTCGGATATCTCGTGCATCTCCACCCACGCGGCGCACTCGGCCCCCTGCAGTACGTCGTGCGCGCCGGAAAACCACGCCGCGAGTGCGCCGGCGCCCACTACCGCCACCGAGACCAGCACCAGGACCTCGATCATCCCAGACACCGCGTGCCGCCGCTTGCGCCGCGTCACCCCCGCACCGCCTTTGTGTTAAAGTACCGCCTTGCCTCGTCGGCCGTCGCCTCGAACCTGAGGTATACCGCGTTGTCGCTTGTCTGGAGCAGCCCCATCCCGGACCGGAAGTTAGTGACCCGCTCGATCTCCCGCTCGGTGAGCCCCAGGGCCGCGCCCATTGTACGCGCGGCCGACTGCGGCATCTGCATTATCACCTTGGTGTCGAACAGCTCGGTGAGCCTGGACTCGTCGTCTAGCGCGCGGTCCATGTCGGAGAACTGCTGCGTGGAGACCGCGAATATCAGCGAGCGCTTGCGGCCCTGCCGCGCCATCTCGCCTATCTTGCGTATGCTGTGCCCGAGCTTTGTCATGCGCCACGCCTCGTCAAGCAGGACGAACTTCCACTGTTTTGCCGGCAGCTCGTTTACGCGCCTCCACGCGTACGCCAGGACAAGCAGGATCAGCAGCCCCTCGTACTCCTGCCCGTCCGTGTTCCTCAGCGATATTACCATTTTGTCCGAGAACCTAGGGGCTCCCCTGAAGACGCTGGAGACCCCGCCGCGGACGAGGTCTGCCAGGTACCCCCTCGAGGCCTCGGAGCTTGCCTCGTACAGCCCTCCTACCGAGCGCACCGCATCGCAGACGCTCCTCCACTCCCTTCTGGTCTGGTTGGGCGCGTTGGTGGCGGCCCCCAGCAGGTCGGCCGCCTCGACCGGGGAGCCGAGCACGGCAAACGGGTCCAGCCCGTACTCGTACCCGGGGCTCACCTCTACCCTGTCAAGCCCAAAGTACTCGGCGTGCTCGGCGTACTCGCCCTGCGGGTCTATCACTATGCACATGGTGTCCGGGCGCTTTTCAAGAAAGCGCTTGAGCAGCACCTTGTTCGTAAACGACTTGCCCGATCCGGTGGTCCCCGCCGTGAACACGTTGTGGTTCTTTCGGAGGTTGACGTCGTATATGACGGGGCCCTGCGTGTCGAGGTTGCGGCCCAGCACGACGCCGTTTGGAACCTCGAGCATGTCGGATGACACGAACGGGTAGAGCACATGCATGCTGTGTATGGCGCCCAGCCACGACGCGCCCCCGCCCTGCACGATGTGGCGCTGCCTGCCAAGCGACGTCGTGACGCGGACGTTCATCGCCGACGTGTTGCGCTTGACTGCACGGTGCAGCCCGCGGAGTTCACGCCTGGATGCGGCGAACACGAACCCGTTGACTGTGAACGAGAACGCCGACGTGTTGCCGAGCTCGAGCTCCCGCTTGAGGGCGCGTATGTCCCGCAGCTTCTTCTGGACGTCGGCCCTGCTTGTGCGCACCCCGCTGTAGAGCAGCTCGCGGTTCTCCATCTTGCGGAGGGCGTCGTCGGGGCGGACCGGCGCCACGCGTATCTGGAGCCGGTGGAACGTGCCGAACACGTCGTGCACCCACGCCGGCGGCAGCGCGGCGGGGGCCCCGTACACGGTGTACGCCCTCCCGTACAGGGGCGAGCCGTCCATTACACACGCAAAGTCCCGGGCCCACTGCTCCGTGACCTCTGGCGCGCCGCGGGGCTCGTCTATCGTATACGAGAATCCCAGCCTCTCAAGCACGTCATCTAGGGGGTCTGCCGCGTCGAGCATGACCCGCAGCACGTCCATCCTGCTGCTGCCGCCGCCGCCGTCCCCCCGGCCGCCGTCCCCCCCGACGCATATGGGCACGCGCTCAAGGGTGATGACGGCCGGATGCTCAAGCATCCTGAGCAGCTCAAAGAACTCTGCGAGCCTGCGCCGCCGCTTCTCCTCCGGCAGTATGCGGAAGTTTGCCGGGGTTATCGAGTATGCGTGCCCGTATGTGCGCCGGGGCGGCCCGCCGAAGAGGCGCTCGCGTATGATCTCCACGCGTATGGTGCGCCGTGCGGCTTTTAAGCGGGTGCGCAAGAGCGGGGGGGGAGAGGGCTGCCAAGAACCGGCAACCCGGGACGTCCGGCCCCTCCTGCCGCGCCCGGTGCGGTAGCGGGATCCCCGGCGCGCGGCCGCAGCCTCCCTTTGTACGCCCCGGCTCAGGAGTGCGGGCCCGTCCCGCGCCGCGATCGCGGACACTTGCCGCCGGCGCGGCCGCGCCCGGCTAGGAGACGGTCACGGACGTCACCTTCTCGGCAAACTTGCCCGCGCTGTCCGTGCACCGGTAGCTGAAGTAGTAGGTGCCGGCCTTGCTCGTGTCCAGATCGTCAAACCAGTATATGGTTATGTCGGTTATGGCGCCGTCCTCGGCGTCGTGGCACGTCGCCGGCGGGGGCGTGAAGCTGCCCCCGACCCTGACGGGCGGTATGTCCGGTATGCTCAGGACCGGCTTTAGGTTCTCGTCGGCCGTCACGTACACGGTCCTGACGTTGTCGCCGCTGTTCCAGTTGCCCGAGCTGTCCTCGCACCAGTACGTTATCGTGTACTTGCCCGCCGTGCCGGTGTCCACCGGGTTGCGGCTGGAGTAGACGGTGGCGGGCTTTGGCGGGTCGACGTCGTCCACGCACGTCGCGCCCGGGTCGCTCCACGCGCTTCCCAGCTTTACCGTCGTCGGCGAGGCGCCGTTGAGCACGACCCTCGGCGGGGAGGTGTCGGTGACGGACGCCACCGCCCTGGATATGGCGGAGCGGTTGCCGTCGCTGTCGGTGCAAGAGTACGTTATGGTGGCGCCCGTCTGGCCGCGCGTTATGCTGGTGGTGACGAGGTGCGAGATGTCGCCGTCCTGCGGGTCGACGCATCGCGCGTCAGAGGAATAGTCCGGGTCTCCCTGCGAGGGGACCGACGAGCGGAGGTGGAGCAGGTACAGGTTGGGGTTCGTGTCGGGGTCGCGGGGCGGCGCGGAGACCCTTATGGTGACGGTGTCGGTGTCGGTGCGTGACGAGGAGTCGGTTACCGTGAGGGTGAAGGCCAGGGTCGCGGGGCCCGCGGGCGCCGTGAATGTGGGGGATTCCGCGGTGGCGCTTGAGAGCGAGACCGCGGGGCCCGAGTCCTGGGCCCACGAGTGGGATATGGACGCGCCGGTGGAGCGGGAGCCGTCAAGCGTGACGGTGGCGCCCGAGGAGACCGTACGGTCCCGCCCCGCGTCTGCGACGGGCGCCTCTGCGGCCCTGACGGTTATGGTGACAGAGTCCGTCGACTGGCGCGACTCGGGGTCCTCCACCGTGAGCGTGAAGACCAGGGTCGCGGGGCCCGCGGGCGCGGTAAACGCGGGGGATGCCGCGGTGTCGCTTGAGAGCGCGACCGCGGGGCCCGAGTCCTGCTCCCAGAGGTAGTCAAGCGAGGTGCCAGTCGAGGCCGAGCCGTCGAGCGTGACGGTGGCGCCCGACCCGACCGTGCGGTCCGGCCCCGCGTCTGCGACCGGCACGTTTGGCGCGGATACCGTGACTGTCACGGTGTCAGTAGAGGACTGGGACGCCGTGTCCGTTACGGTAAGGGTGAAGACCAGGGTTGCGGGGCCCGCCGGCGCGGTAAACGTGGGGGATTCCGCAGTTGTATTTGAGAGCGTCACGGAGGTGCCCGAGTCCTGGGCCCACGAGTAGGTTATGGAATCGTTGTCCTCCGAGTCAGAGCCGTCGAGCGTGACCGTCGTACCTGGTGTGACCGTCTGGTCGTCCCCGGCGTCTGCCACCGGCGGGGTGTCCGTCGCAAGCCGGAGTATCTGGACGCCGTCGTCGTCAGATGACGCCACCGCGGCGTACGTGCTGCCGCCCGTCTGGAAGGTGGTGATGGCGCGGGGGCCGTTAAGCTCGAGGGAGCCGCCGTCCGTTATCTGGTCGGCGGCGGTGACGTTGTGCGGGTCCGAGATATCGAGTATCTGGACGCCGTCGTCGTCAAATGAGGCCACCGCGGCGTAGATGCTGCCGCCTGCCTGGAAGGTGGTGATGCCGCTGGCGCTTTCAAGCTCGAGGGTGGCGTCGTCCGTTATCTGGTCGGTGGCAGAGATGTCTGAGGGGTCCGAGACGTCGAGTATCTGGACGCCGTCGTCTGCAAATGACGCCACCGCGGCGTAGATGCTGCCGCCTGCCTGGAAGGTGGTGATGCCGGTGGCGCCGGCAAGCTCGAGGGTGGCGTCGTCAGTTATCTGGTCGGTGGCCGAGATGTCGTGCGGGTCTGAGACGTCGAGTATCTGGACGCCGTGGTCTGCAGATGACGCCACCGCGGCGTAGGTCTTGCCGCCCGCATGGAAGGTGGCGATGGCGCGGGCGCCGTCAAGCTCGAGCGAGCCGCCGTCCGTTATCTGGTCGGTGGCCGAGATGTCTGAGGGGTCCGAGACGTCGAGTATCTGGACGCCGTCGTCGAAAAATGACGCCACCGCGGCGTAGGTCCTGCCGTCTACCTGGAAGGTGGTAATGCCACGGGCGTCTTCAAGCTCGAGGGTGGCGTCGTCAGTTATCTGGTCGGTGGCCGAGATGTCTGAGGGGTCCGAGACGTCGAGTATCTGGACGCCGCCGTCGTCAAATGAGGCCACCGCGGCGTACGTGCCGCCGCCCGCATGGAAGGTGGCGACATCGCGGGCGCCGTCAAGCTCGAGCGAGCCGCCGTCCGTTATCTGGTCGGTGGCCGAGATGTCTGAGGGGTCCGAGACGTCGAGTATCTGGACGCCGTTGTCGAAAGCTGACGCCACCGCGGCGTAGATGCTGCCGTTGACCTGGAAGGTGGCGACGCCAAAGGCGCCGCTAAGCTCGAGGGAGCCGCCGTCCGTTATGCCGTCCCTGGCCTCCAGGGCGAGCACGGGGCTGCCGACCGTTATCGTGACGGTGTCGGTGCCCGTCTGCATTTCCGTGTCGGTTGCAGTAAGCGCAAAGGTGAGCGTGTGGGTCCCGGCGGGCGCCGCAAACGCGGGGGACGCGGCAGTCGTGTTTGAGAGCGTCACGGAGGCGCCGAACGTCTGGGCCCACGAGTAAGATATGCCGGCGCCAGCGGAGCCGGTGCCGTCAAGCGTGACTGTTGCGCCGGGCGATACCGTCTGGTCGTCCCCGGCGTCGACCACCAGTGCCAGCGTGATCGGGTAGACGGAGGCCAGGTCGTACTCGTTTACGTCGACTCCGGAAGCGCCCACCACGAACATCTTGGCGCCGTCGCCTGAGAACGCCACGCCGGTTGGAAGAGTCTCCTGCGCCGAGACGTCAAAGGAGTCCACGAATGAGGCCGTGGATACGTCAAACGGGGCGGTCAGGCCGTACTCGTTTACGTCGTCGCCGGAAGATCCCATCACGAACATCTTGGCGCCGTCGCCTGAGAACGCCACGCCGTTTGGGAGAGTATCCTGCGCCGAGACGTTAAAGGAGTCCACGAATGAGGCCGTGGAGACGTCAAACGGGGCGGCCAGGCCGTACTCGTTTACGCTGTCTCCGATAGTGCCCACCACGAACATCTTGGCGCCGTCGCCTGAGAACGCCACGCCGTTTGGGAAATCCTCCTGCGCCGAGACGTCAAAGGAGTCCACGAATGAGGCCGTGGAGACGTCAAACGGGGCGGTCAGGCCGTACTCGTTTACGTCGTCGCCGGAAGCGCCCACCACGAACATCTTGGCGCCGTCGCCTGAGAACGCCACGCCGTTTGGGAGAGTCTCCTGCGCCGAGACGTCAAAGGAGTCCACGAATGAGGCCGTGGAGACGTCAAACGGGGCGGTCAGGCCGTACTCGTTTACGCTGTCTCCGTTAGTGCCCACCACGAACATCTTGGCGCCGTCGCCTGAGAACGCCACGCCTTGCGGGGAACCCTCCTGCGCCGAGACGGAGAAGGAGTCCACGAATGAGGCCGTGGAGACGTCAAACGTGCCGACTATTGTATTGCCGGCCGCGTCCTGCACCGCCCCGGGCTCGATCGTCAGTTCCGGTGTAGTGAACCCCTGAACCGCCGCCAGGTGCTGCGCCGTCAGGGTGAACGTGATGGTGGCAGAGTCTGCCGCGGTGTCAAGCTCGGCGGCAGTCAGTGTGACGCCGTGCGTGTAGTTGCCCGACTCCCTCACGTGTATCTTGGCCGCCTCGACCATCGAGACGGGCGTGACGTCTACTGCCTCCGAAAAGGTGATGCTCAGCTTCCCCGTCGCGGTGTTGAGCTCGGACGAGACGAACGTCGGCGGCGGGTCGACTGCTGCAAGCTGGAGTATCTGGACGCCGCTGTCGTCAGATGACGCGACCGCGGCGTACGTGCCGCCGCCCGTCTGGAAGGTGGCGATGCCGGTGGCGCCCTCAAGCTCGAGGGTGGCGTCGTCCGTTATCTGGTCGGTGGCAGAGATGTTGTGCGGGTCTGAGACGTCGAGTATCTGGACGCCGTCGTCGTCAGATGACGCCACCGCGGCGTACGTGCTGCCGCCCGCCTGGAAGGTGGTGATGCCGGTGGCGTCTTCAAGCTCGAGGGTGGCATCGTCCGTTATCTGGTCGGTGGCAGAGATGTCTGAGGGGTCCGAGACGTCGAGTATCTGGACGCCGTTGTCGGCAGATGACGCCACCGCGGCGTAGGTCTTGCCGCCCGCCTGGAAGGTGGTGATGCCGGTGGCGCCGTTAAGCTCGAGGGTGGCGTCGTCCGTTATCTGGTCGGTGGCGGTGACGTTGCCCGGGTCCGAGACGTCGAGTATCTGGACGCCGTTGTCGAAAGCTGACGCCACCGCGGCGTAGATGCTGCCGCCTGCCTGGAAGGTGGCGATGGCGCGGGGGCCGTCAAGCGCGAGGGAGCCGCCGTCCGTTATCTGGTCGGTGGCAGTGACGTTGTGCGGGTCTGAGACGTCGAGTATCTGGACGCCGTCGTCGTCAAATGACGCCACCGCGGCGTACGTGCTGCCGCCCGCCTGGAAGATGGCGATGCCGCTGGCGCCGCCAAGCTCGAGGGAGCCGCCGTCCGTTATCTGGTCGGTGGCCGAGATGTCTGCGGGGTCCGAGACGTCGAGTATCTGGACGCCGTTGTCGAAAGCTGACGCCACCGCGGCGTAGATGCTGCCGTTGACCTGGAAGGTGGCGACGTCGCGGGCGCCGTTAAGCTCGAGGGAGCCGCCGTCCGTTATCTGGTCGGTGGCCGAGATGTCTGAGGGATCCGAGACGTCGAGTATCTGGACGCCGTTGTCGAAAGCTGACGCCACCGCGGCGTAGATGCTGCCGTTGACTTGGAAGGTGGCGACGCCAAAGGCGCCGTTAAGCTCGAGGGTGGCATCGTCCGCTATGCCGTCCCTGGCCTCCAGGGAGAGCACGAGGTTGCCGACCTGCGCCTGCGCGTCCCAGAGCGCAAGGCCGGCCGCCGCAAGCACCGCCAGCATCGCCGCGCCCAGCAAAAGCTTCCTCCCCCCCCCCCCGGGGCGCGCGGGATGCGATACAAGCGCTCAATGTAATCCAACAAATACGCATGCTACTTAACTGCTACGGTATACCCGGCGCATGGATCCACGCGTCCCTCCCAGGCCGCGAATGCCGGGCATGCGCCCTAATGCCGGCGGCCTGAGCCCGCCTGCGTGAAGGAGACGGGGGCGTCAGCAGGGAGCAGTTGGAGCAACGGGTGCCCGCATTGGAGGAGGAGGCCAGACACGTCACAGGAGCGGCCCGGTGCGCGTGCGGGCGCGCGTCCGGGGCCCCCAACGGCCTGCCAGAAAAGGGCAACTCCGGCAGGCGGTTAGCCGGGCCGGTTCCCGGGGCCCGGAGGGAGCGCGTCCCGTTGGGAGTCGCCGGGACGGCGGGGGCCGTAACGGGCGTCAGGACAGCAGGGTCGGCGGCAAGCGGCAGCGGCGGCGCGCGTCCGACGCCGTGAGACCCGGGACGGAGGGCACACTTAGATGGTCGAGCGGTACCCGACGGCGGGGTTTGACGAGACGCGCTGGAACGACGGCAGCGGCAGCGGCGGCGCGTACGTGAACGCGGCGCAGTCTGGAGACTGCGTCGCGACTAGTATGGGCGGCGGGGCCGCCCTGATGCCGGATGCGGTGGACGGATCCTGTGGGGCCGCCACAGCCGGCGGGCACAACGCGGGTGGCAGGCGCCAAGGTGCCGGGCCCGCCGCCCCCGGGAGGCGGGGCGCCAGGCCGGAGGGTACGGCGGCGCGGCCCCTCCCGGGGCGAAACACGTCAGGCGGGGCTGCCCCCCGCATGAGGAGCCTGGCCGGTTTTGCCGCGCGCACCCCCACGCGGCGCAGGCAGGGCAAAAACGCGTACGGGGAGGCCGCCCGGCCGATGCAGGAGCCGCGCGAATGCGTACGGGCCGTAGATCGACAGGCCTTTCTGCGGCTGTCCATTACGGGGCGGAATTTTCAGAGCGTCACCCTAGGCCGCGGTCACCGGGGGCAGCAGCAGTATCAGCAGGATCGTCGATGCCAGCAGGAACGGGATCACGGGCGCGGCCACCATCACGGGCCGTCCTTGCGCGCCGCCCCTTTCCCACTCCCTCGTGCCCACGGGCGTCGCGCGCAGCGAGAAGCCGCCCCGCCCGTCGTCGATGTATACCACGTGCCTCTCCCACGGCCTCCGGTGGTGCGCCGTAAGGAACGCGGCCGCCTTCTTGAGCGCGCCCGCAGTCCCGCACGCGGAGAAAGGGCGGCGGCCCGCCGCGGGGTGGCGGTACCACCCCGCGGCGTGCGACACGTTGAGCGCCACGTTGTATCCCACCACGGCAAACGCCAGGATGGTGACGCCGAGCAGCCCCGCAAGGACGGGCAGAAACGGCACCCCGGACGCGGCGGGCATGGTGACCGAGACTGCCAGCAAAACCACGCAGTCGCCTGACGCCACCGCCCTGCACCTGTACAGCACCAGGGCGAGCGTGACTCCCGCCACCATCCCGAACAGGGCCCCCGCGTCTGCCAGCCCGCCGCCGAGCGCGAACAGCGCAAACCCGGCGGCACCCGCGCACATATAGTGGCGGTCGCCCCCGAGTATGGTCCTGTACCGGATGTCCGTGTACGAGTTTGCCGCCAGCATGCCCAGCACCATGAGCAGCCGGACCAGCTCAGTCTCCATGTAATAGTACGCGGCGTATCTCCTCCCCCGTCTCGTCGACCCACCTGTCCATCTCCGACAGCCTCCCGCCTATGCAGTCGAGCCGCTCCACGTCGCACGCCACCCTCTTGTACCTGGACCTCGGGAGCAGCCCGCGCCTGCGGAGCATGGCCAGCGCGTACTGGACGCGCAGCGGGCGGACGGGCCAGTCCTCGAAAAAGTACTGGACGGTCTTGAGCGGGATCGTCACCGTGCGGTTTGCGGCCGTCTCGCCTCCCCCTCCGCCGCTCTCGCCGCCGCATCCGCCGGCCGCCATGCCGCGCGCCACACCGTACACCTTTGCCAGGACGCACACCTCAAAGAACTGCACCCCCAGGTCGTCCGACAGGGCGAACCCGCGCCCGGCCGTAGTCAGCACGGGCGGCCTGCGGCCGTGCCTGCGGCCGTCGGTGCGCGATATCAGCCCGGCCAGGGCCATCCGCCGGGGGTTCGGCGGGTACCCGCGGCCCTCCCGCACCGTCCTTATCTTGTACTTTCTGGGCGACAGGGCGTGCTT
This sequence comes from Candidatus Nitrosopumilus sp., assembly GCA_965207075.1. Taxonomy (GTDB): domain Archaea; phylum Thermoproteota; class Nitrososphaeria; order Nitrososphaerales; family Nitrosopumilaceae; genus Nitrosopumilus. The sequence continues at coordinate 1,730,717 of CBDBLO010000002.1, forward strand.
TGCGAGCATGCGCACCGCGCGGGGCGCCCCGCGGTCAACGACCGGCATCGCCCCGCCCCCTGTAGAACACCACCCCGCGCGCGTCGCGGTGCCTTTGCGCAAACTCCGCAAGGCTTGTCGCGGCGTCAAACCGCGCCATCCTGACGTCCGCCCCGTCCTTCTTGCCGCCCGCAAGCCCCAGCCACCTGCCGGCCTTCCGCGGGAACAGGTACGCCGCGGAGCCCTTGCCCTCCGGGTCCGCCTCCCTCAGGACCGTGACCGCCTCGCGGTCGTCCACCGCCGAGACGCGCCTCGTCTTGAGGTCCACTAAATATGGCGGGTGCGCGTCGGTGCCCGGGATGACGATGGCGTCGCGCGCGTTTTTGATCAGCCGCTCCGCGCGCCGCACCTCTTTGGGGGACGCGGACTCGCCCTCCGGCGTCACCACTACGGCGGACTCGCCCTCCGGGCGGTACCGCGGGGAGTCTGACAGTATCTCTATCTCCTCGGGGCCTGGCCACGCAAAGCGGGCGTCGGTCACGGGTCGCGTCCGTACCAGCCCCGACACTTCCCGGGCCAGCTCCTCCTGCATGTCGGGCCTCTGCCGGGATACGTGGTGCGGGATATAGTACGGCAGCACGAACTGGGACAGTTTTGTGCCCAGGAACGCGCAGAGCTGGCCCAGCACCGCGGCCGCCCCGGGCTCCAGATTCAGCGCGAGGAACCTCTGGTGTATGGTCCCCCTGCACGTCCGCGACAGCGCGGCCGCGTCTTTCTCGCTGCCGTGCATGGCCACGTAGTCTGACACCCGCCGCAGGAGCAGCGGGTTGATCCCGGCGGGCCTGTGGTTGTACCGGACGTGCCTCACGAGAAAGTCCGATATGTCGGCGCACTTTGTGACCGCGCACCTGATCGACTCTGTGCCCGCCGCGAGCGCCCCGCGGTATATGTCGCCGTCCGCCATCAGGTACGGTACGCCGCCCACGCTGCCCACCCTGACTGCCGGGACGCCGTCCTCCGGGCGGGGCCGCCCGGCCTCCGCCTCCTCCTCAAAGACGCGCCTGTACGCGTCCACCTGCTTTTGCAGCGGGACCGTAACGTCGAGCTCGTGTACGCGTATGGACGCGGTGCGGATGGGCCGCAGCCGCCCGCGCGCGCCATATCCCCCGATCACCGCGCCCCGTACCTCCTCTTTGCTATCCGTATGGCCGCCCGCGCCGCCCGGGCCCTGTTGGGCTCCCTCAGCTCCAGCACGGGGAGTATGGCGCGCGCCTCGCGCGCCAGCGCCTCGGCGACCCCGGGCGCGTACTTGTAAGCCAGGGACTGGATCTCGGTGCTGATTGAGAACCTGCGCGGCGACGGCGACGACGAGTCCCCCGCCGCATAGGCCCGGGAGCCCGGCGCGCAGCGCTCGAGCATGTCTAGGAACCCCGTCCTGCGCAGCGCGTGCTCCCCCGTCTCCACGTCGACGTACGAGGAGGCCTCCATTATAACGTGGAGGTACGAGTGCGCGTGCCGCACGCCCATCTCCGCGCGTATGATGTCGCGGAGCCTGTCCCCGTCCAGCGGGCAGCCCCACATCCTGCAGACGCCGTGGAACGCCAGGACCAGGATCTTTGCCTTTGTCATGCGCATGCCGGGCGCGCGGCGCAGCCTGAGGTACCACGCCCACGCGTCCCTGCCCGCGCCGTTCGGGATGCCGAGCTTTTGCGATATGTTGCTGACGGCCGCCATGTCGCTCCTGCGGCGCACGAACCTGTCGGCGCGCAGCCTGCGGTCGGGCTTGCCGCCCACCTCCATCTCAAGGTACAGGTTGGTCTTGGTGCGCGGGGGCGCCGCCTGTCCTGCATGGCGCTGTTGCTCGTCCTCCCCCTTTACCACCCCGCACGCGCGGCAGACGATCTCCCCCTCGGGGGTGGCCGTCTCGCGGGCGGCGCCGTGCACGCAGGGCGGCGCGGCCCCCGCGGCCGCGTCCTGCCCCCCGGGGCGATCGGGCGCCTTGCCGCATGCCGTCCCTCCGGGCGCGATGGTGCTCATACCGGTACCAATGGTGCTTGTCGTATTTGATGTTTTGGTAATTTACCTGTCTGCAAGGGTAGATTACCGTATTATGCCTTTGACGCGGGCGGTCGTGCAGGCTGCGCCGGGGCGGACGCGCCGGAAGGGCGGGTTCGTCCCTTTGCCCTTTTACGCTTTCCGTGTCTTTGGCGGGCGGTGCTGATACGCAAGATAATCCAGAAGAACGGGGGGTCGTGGGGCGTGAGCCTTCCGGCGGACCTCGTCAGGGAGCTCGGGTGGAAAAAACACACCTATGTTTACGTCCAGAAGACCAGGGGCAAGTCCCTGGTGCTGCGGGCCGTGCCTGACGTCGCCGCGGCCGACGACGGGCGTCCGGCGGCGGGCGCGTAGGATGCCGCTGCTACCGCCTGCGCGGGCGGCCGCGGGCGCGACTGCCAGGATTGCGGTGTTTCTCTGATCTGTTCCCAGGTCCCCGCTTGCCAAATCCCGGAGCGCTCCCGCTTCTGGCGGTCCCGGGACGTGCGGTCTGCGGCGCAGCGGTGCCTGCTGCCGCCGCTGCCGCAGCCACGCCGCGTTGGATCCGCGCCCGGGCCCTCGTAACTGTGAGATGGTAACAAAGAAATCTTTGTTACCATCTCACACTTGTCGGCGCCGGACGGCGCGCGTGGCGCCCCGCTGCCGCCGTTGCCGCCGCATCGCACGGGATACGCGCCCGGGCCCTCGTAACTGTGAGATGGTAACAAAGAAATCTTTGTTACCATCTCACACTTGTCGGCGCCGGATGGCGGCCGCCCGCGGCGGAAACTGAAAATTCCCGCTTTTAACAAAAGGCGGCCTTGGCATGCAGTGAACCGCCGCCCAGCCACCACGACCGCACGGGAAGGGTCTCCGGGACCGCTTCATGCCGGGGAAGACATGCTCATATTCCTCCTGGCCTGCGTGGCGGCTGTTGCTGGTGTTGTTGTTGTTGCTGCTGCTGCTGCTGCCCTACCGGATCTTGGCGCGGACATGGCTGGAATGGCAGAAGCCCTTCTGCCCGCGGCGGGGCATGCGGAACTCGACGACGCAGCGGAGCTGGCCTGGCGTCTGGGGGACGGCCTGACTGTGGGCGACTCCTACACGTACGAGGTGTGCCACAGTATACACGCCGCGGAGGCGACCCACCCGGATCCCTGCTATACGCTGCGCATGGACTTTGTGCACAGTATGACGCATCATGCGTACGGCCCCGCCTGGATAGTTGTAGTGGGTTTTGACGGCGATAGCACCGTAATGCTTCTTGACCATAATACCATGACCATGCACCCGACGTCGGCGTGGGACGTGTGGCTTGCGGGCTCCATCCAGGACACCGTCCTGCACCTTGCCCCGTACGGGGAGCGGAACCTAGAGGTGGGGGCGTACTGGGGGGAGATCGACGCGTACTTTTACAGCGTGCCCCTCTCGATCATGTCGCGGGACGGGGACGGGTCCATACTGGGATACGACACGACCGCAGAGTCTCGGACCGTCATCATATCGGGCATGCCGTTCCCAGAGTACAGCAGGTGGCACGACCCCCACAACATATCTGCGGATCCCAGGATCATGCACGAGTACGAGCTGGTCAGGTGAGCGTGATTTCATGAACCCAATCGTGGTAATCGGGATGGTGTCACTGATAGCCCTGGGGCTGTACGGCATATACTCGGGGCTGGCGCAGCAGGCCGAGCTCGGGGAGATCCAGCGGGACATGCTGGAGCGGGCGGGGGCGTCCGGCACGCCGCTGTCGTCGCCCCATGTGCGGGGCGAGATCCACGACGGCGCGCACGTCATACTCACCAACAATATAGCAAGGGACGTGGACGTGATACAGTTCCGGGGCTACGAGAACGGGACGCTGTCCGGGGCGTGGCACGTCAACCATACGGTGCGCGCGTACCAGACGCTGAACCTGACGGGCGGCGGCGGGACGGACCCGCCGCTCCCGGGCGGAATGGCGGCCCTGCTAAATAACGAGGATTACGAGTTCCGGGGCGTGACGGCGCGGGGCGCCATATTCACGGTTGACCGCGCCGCCCCGTCACATGATGCCCCCGCGGACACGTTTGGACACGTGGCAGTCATGGATCTGGACGGGGGCTCGGCAGGCCAGAGGGGCGCCGGCGCCGTAATCGCGTACCACCATTCTGACAGCAGCGCATACTGCAAGATCCTGTTCACCAAGCCCGGGGAGTCGTGGCACACCAGGTGGGAAAAGCACATCATATACGACAGGCCCTTTCTCGTGTCCGACGGCGGGCTCGGGGGGGCGACGCCGAGGCCCGCCGGGAGCCCCGCGTGGCACTACTGGGAGGAGGGCGACAGGCTCAGGCCCGGCCTCCACCACCTGTACGAGCCCTGCTCCAGCCTGGGGCACGACCCGGACGCGCTCGCCCGTCCCGCGGGCATCGCGCCGCTGCAGGGTCACCCGGGCGTGTTCCAAGTGATCCGGAGCGGCGCCGACTACAACGTGGGTGTGACATTCCCGATAAGCGGCAGCATGACGGTCCCGTATACGGGCAAGATGGCGATCCGCGTCGAGACCCCGTATGCGGGACGGGCCGGCGCCACGTACGGCTTTGACTCGGAGTTCCGCTGTGTAGACAGCGGGGCGCATTCGACCAGACCGTGCGACTGCCTCTCCGAGTTCCACGATACGGTGGACGACCGGCTGACTGCATGGGAGGAGCGGATGCCCAGGCCCTCGTTCTCGGCGTATGTGAGGGTGCAGAACGACGGCAGGACGGTCCAGTCCGTCCCGCTGGGGGCTGGCGCGCCCGCCGAGTCCTTTGCAAGGGACGTGGAGCTGGCCCGCACCGGCTTTGAGACGTACTATTACAACTGCCTCTACCACCTGACAGGGGACATAGAGGCCGAGTGGTCGTACGGCGGCCAGCTGGACGGGTGGCTTGAGGTAGACGTGGAGGCGGGCGATGTCATAACTGTCGACGGCAAGATATCCGTGTCGTACAGCCCGGGCGGGTTTGCCGACGGCGCGCCGTCCGCGTCGCGCGTCGACGTGGACGTGGGCGACACCATACTTACCGTGGGAAGGCTCAGCGAGTAATCGCTGCAGGGCAGGCGGTGGCGGAGGCCGGGTCTCGCGTTCCGAGGTACTCGATCCAGTTGACCGACAGGTAGCCTTCGCGTCTTCGGATTTCAAAGGCGCAGGGCAGCAGTCTCCCGTTGATTACGGAGGACGGCCTGCGGTATCCGGATACGTGGTCTCTAGCCGGAATGTCCTTGCCTGTCATGCGCGGATCAGCTTGTCAACGAACGGCCGGATCGCGCTCATCATGTCATCGGGTGGCAGCATGCCGCCAAGGCTGCGCTGCCGGGGCTTGGACTCGGATGCGGCAAGGAGGACTACAAACCTGACGTCGCCCACGGGCAGAAAATCCATTGTCAGCATGTCCCCGTCGGACGTATCCCAGACGGCCTCTATGAAGCCGTCGGGGGTAAGGCCTATGAGCGGGTACGGCAGGTGACGCCGCGTTACGACAAAGACGGCAAACCTTTGCAGCGACTCCAGGCTGATGGGCGGCTCGTCAGGATCGTCGGCGGCCAGACCGTCGAGGTACGTGATGCGCCTTGTTATCCGCGGATCCACGTTGTCCTGCTCCATCACGGCGACAACGTCGCCGCAGCTCTTGGTCAGCGCGATCTGCCCGTCCCGTGAAACCACGCGCTCCATGATGTACTGCGTGTCCGCGCCGTATTATGTTCATCGGCCGGGCGCTGCATCGAGAATGCGTTGTTTGGCGCACCCGTGATCACGTGGCTCCCACGCGTGGTGCCCCCAGACCAGGCAGGCGTTCCGCCGTACTGACCACCACCTTATGAGCACGACCGGCCATGAGGTGCAACCGCGGCGCCTTGTACACGCGTTGGCACCAGATTGGCATGGTCTGCAAGAGACGACACCGGTAGAAGCAGGCTTGGAAGCACGGCAATACATCCCTTGCAGCCTGCAGTACAGTCGAGCGACTTGCGCCCCGCCGAAGGCCGCACCTGTCGAGAAGGGTGATCAGTGAATATAGCACGTTAGCGTGCCCGGAAGATATTTTTAAAAAAGGGGGGGAAGATGGCTGCTAGTCTTCCTGGTAGCCATCGTATTCTTCGTGTTCTGGGTTGCATTGTTTGGAATGGTTGTCAAGGTCGGCCTTGTCACCGGTTCCCGTGTATCCGCCCATGACATATGTTGGAACGCCAGGGTATTGTGTATTCGAATGGTGGTTTGATCCGGGTGGAAACCGCATGTTTAAACGGATCAGTCCAGATCTCGCATACATATGGATGAGCGGGAAAGGGAGGACAGGATCAAAAGGCAGATTGAATCGCAGCCTGGAATTTCCCACACAGACCTCCTAGAGCGTGTCAAAAACGACATGGCAAAATCCACAGCTGCGGGGATCATAAAACGGCTGCTGGATGACGAGGAGATCACATTCCGGAAAGACGGCGGGAAGAAAAGGTATTACCCGGCAGAACCTGACCAAAAAAGTCTGGAGAAGGACTTTTCTGGAAACATGAAAAGGCTCAGAAGGAGGCTTGAGACGTTGGAGGACGACTTTACATCATATCCCTACGAAGTCCAGATCTGGGTGAACAGGGACATACTTGACAAACTGGACAGTCTTGGGCCGAAATTCAAACAGCGTTTGGAGGAGCACAAACGCTATTACGGCGTGGACAGCCGTGTCGATGACTATGGGAGACTATGTGCAGAAATCTCAAAGCTGATGTCAAGCATGCGTGGTGACTTGAAGCATATGGTAATGGGATACATAAGCGACACCGGTTCTGTCGGCCTCCTACGCCGGATCGCCTCAAAAGCGTCCGAGCTCAGGAGGCGGCGGGAACCTTTGGGGAGCGGTCCGAAGAGGGCCGGCATGTCGGAAAAAATTAAACGTCTTGACCAGATGATAGACACGTTATTCATGCACGCAGACGAGATACGGGTCAAGTCACGGAAACTGCAAAAGGTAAGAAAACAAGAAAGGCTGCCGGCCGAATACGGTGATCACGAACTGGCTCAGTCCATACGCTATGTTGAGGAGCGCAGGTGTGATTTTCAAACAGAAGTGCAGAACCTGCAAAGGCGCGTAGCGGAGCTAAATGGTGGAAAAACCGGCGGGGATCAGGCGGCGCGTCTGAAGGAGGATCCGGGTCTTACAGACGTGATAAGGCAGCTTGAATCCATCAAGACGAATCTTGATGATACGGGCAAAATGCTTGAGAGGCAGTACCGCAACACGTTTGCAGATAAAATAGAGCAAGAGATGTACACTGAGATCAAGAAAGCAGAAGAGTACGTCAAGGACATGAAGATTACTCTGAAAGGAGTGTAGCCGTCCGCCATCGCACTTCATTCCATGCCCGGGGGATGCATGAGATGAGGACGTTTGTATCTAGTATTTCAGGTCCCAAAAGCGTCGATCGTGTCTAGCAAGAGGCTCATTCGGGACATGTGCGCGAGTCACTGTATCTTGTACTGACTTGCGGCCCCTTGCAGTGAGCACGCAGACCGCCTTCTGCGGGATCCTGCGGACGTGTGCACGGGAGCTGGCCGTCACTGCCTTTTATCAAATCCGCAATTGACATGTCGTGAGATCGCGGCAGGCAGCGTACTTTTTGATGGCGATATGCGCCGCCGCGGTCTCCTTTCTTGCCGTTATGGACGTAACAGTGGAGGGCGGGCACGCCGCGCCGCTTGGCGCGACCCCTGCGGAGGCTGCGCTCTACCTGCACATACCAGACAAGATGATCGCGGGCCAGACGTACCACGGGGTAGCCGTAACTGACAGGCCCGCGCCCTTTGGTGCCATATCTGACCGCACCGTATATCTGGCGACGGGCTCCGTGGCTGTCAGTATACCGGCCACCGCGGTCATACCGCCGGGCATGAACCACGGTGTCTTTGAGATTACAGCGGTCCGGAGCGGGCCCGCGGAGGTGCACGCCGCCCACGCGGGCGACATCGGGCTGGCAGGCGGCACCGTGTTCTCCCCGTCGACGGGCCCGAGCAGCCTGGATCTGGTGATGCCGGGCAACGTGACGTCGGCATCAGATATCACGGCAGTCGTGGTGGTGCTTGACGGCAACGGGTATCCGGTGCAGGCAGTACGGGATACGGACGTGCGTATGGTGGCGTCGGGCATGATAGGCGCGCCCCGGACCGTCCCCATAGCGGAGGGACAGACACATGCCGTGCTTGCGCTGCAGGTCAACGGGTCCGGCTCCGTGACGGCGGCGTCGGCGGGGCTGGATCCCGACACGGAACGCATCACATACGACCGGGACGCGGTCACAGTCCACATGGCGGCCGTCCCGGACGTGGTTCTGCAGGGGGGAGTCATACATTATACAATATGGATGGAAAAGGGTGGAAGCGATGACGGGGGAGGCAGCCCCTTCCACCCGCCGCGCGCGATACGCGGCGAGCTGCAGACCACGGACGTGGACGTGGTCCGGCTTACGGAAAGCGTCCCCGCAAACAAGGACGCGAGCTCCGGCACGGTCGTGGTGCGCGACGGCGTGGCGCGGGGTACCGCCTACGCGGGCCTGGAGCCCGGACACGTCGCCCTGACGGCGGCGATACCGGGGTACGGAGTGGCGTCTGCGTCCGTCTGCGTCGGCGCGGTTGTGTTTGGTGACGCCAATGACGACTATGGCGGCGGCGATAGCACCCTGCAGACCCCAGAAAACGTCACGACGCGCGATGCCGGTATCGCGGGAACTGGCAGTGCGGCGGCGGCAGGGCCGGCCGGGTGCGGCGGCGGCAGGGCCGAGACGTTCCGGGAGTACGCGCAGCGCATTGTCGACAAGCACGCCCGCGCCGCCGTATCCGGCGGGCACCCAGGCATCCCGCAGCTTCCGCGGGAGCTGCCGGAAAAGCCCCCGGCAAACCACATCAGATTCTGGGTCTACCCCGACGTGACCGGCCACGCCGCGCGCGGAACCGTGGGCTTTTACCACCTGGAGACGGAGACCGCGCACACGGTCACATACGACGAGAACGGCACGAGGATAGACACGGAATCCGAGTACACGCGGCTGATCCCCGCAAGGACCGACTACCACCACGTGACGGTGGCGGCGCCCCACAAGGACATACTAGTCCAGCCCGTCCACGTAGCCCACCCGACCAGGTATACGAACGCGTACGACTTTCCGATTGTGGCGGGCCGCGAGGGGACATACGACGTAAGCGTGACCTCGGGCGGGCATACGGCCACAGGAACGCTCCGCGTGGCCGCCCCGTACGAGGCCGGCTACCGCCTGCAGCTCGTCCCGGTTCCCGCCGTGCCCGGCGCCGCGCAGCCGCTGTACATGGCAAGCGTTACGGACGACAAGGGCCGGATAATAGACGTGCGCGACGAGTTCGGGCGGGACAGGATGGTATCCGTGGCGTTCGGGGACGGCCGTGTCGAGAGCGCGGGGGTCGGCGCATCCATGTCATCGCCAAACACGGCCGTCATATACGGTACGGTCACGGGGGAGACCGGCGTGGTAGCGACGCTTGAGGGCAGCCCCGGGGCGGCGGGCCCCGCATACGGCACCGTCACGCCGGGCGGCGTCCCGGTCTCAGTAGAGATGGCCGTGCCGTCCGTAGTGCATTCCGGCGAGGGCTTCCCGGTTGCGGTCCACACGGTCGACCCGTTCGGGATACCGGTGGAGAGGGTGGATACGGCGGCGGCATCCGCCGCGGCCGCGGCCACGGGCTTCCTATACCACAACGGGACCGTCGGGGCGGTATCCGGCGCCGGCTCCCACCTGGTCGGGATCCTGCACTCCCTGGGCGGCGGCGTCCAGGAGGAGATCGTGTCGTTTCTAAATTTAATGAACCTCACGGCCGACGCCCCGCCGCGGGTCGCCGCGGGCAAGCCGTTTGAGATCCGCGTGGAGTCGTCGCCCACGGCGTCCGGTGCTCCGCTGCCCGCAGGCGAAAGCGGCGGCGGCAGTGACGCGACAGGCGCCGCCCGCGCCCTCCCGCGCGTGTCGTACGAGGTGGAGTCGCCCTGGCCCGTGGAGCAGACCGCGCCCGGGGTGTTCCGGGTCACCCCCGCCACGCAGGGCGACGCCACCATTGTGGTGCGGGGCCACATAGACGGGTTCGAGCCCGGCGCCGTGTCGGTGCCCGTGCACTCGGAGATGGCGGTCCGCCTCAGGGTCGATGCCGTGTCAGACGGCGGCGGCAGCGGGCTCGAGATACAATTCTCGCTGCGCAACGGCACAACGCTCGTCACGCCGTTTGAGGCCGTACTGCGGCACCCGGAGCACCTGCAGTTTGGGTTTCCCGAGACCCTCGACTCGGGGTACGGGCTGCTCGACGTGGCATACGGGGGAGGCGGCGGATACCTGACTGACGAGGACGGCGACGGCGTATACGACGGGATACGCGTGGTGCCCGGCGGCGACGCCATAACGGTCACCGCCACATACGAGAGGAGCGTGCAGGTGTTCGTCAACGGCGGTACGGGCGGCGGCATATACCCGTACGGGGCCGACGTCCAGGTGCGGGCGGAGCCGGGCCACGTTATACCGTACCTCGTGCCGGAGCGCCTGGCGTACTGGGAGGGGGCGCCCGGAAAGCCGCCCGCGTTTGTCATGCAGGCCCACCGGGATGTCGAGGTGACCGCCGTGTACGAGCCGGACTATGCGCGCGCCATGTACATTACGCTGGCGGGTGCGGCGGCGGCTGCAGGATACGTCGCGTACAGGAGGGCGGGTCCGCGCATATCGTACGCGGTCGGCGGCGCGCTCGACGGGATTGCAAGGGCGGGGCGGGAGGCGGCGGCGCGGAGCAGAAAGGGCGAGGCAGGACGCCGAAATGATTACGGGTAGAGCGGGCCACGCCATGCTGAGGTTTGGCGTCGTCAGGAGGATGCACCGGTATCTGGCGGGGCGCTACTCGCGTGACGTCCCGGCGGCCGGCATCGCGGCCTCCCCGCGCCAAAAGGCCACTGAATCCGTAGGCGCCGCGCTTCTCGGCGTAATTCCCGCAGCCTGCGTCTCGGCCGTGCTGTACGCGGCCACCGGGATGCCGTACGCATTTCTGTTTCTGGCGGCCCCGCCGGCCCTGCTCTTTATGGGAAGCCTGGGGCTCCGGGATGCCGCGCGAAAGAGGGCGGCTGGCGCGGACGCGGAGCTCTTCTTTTTTGCCATATACTGCGACATCATGGAAAAGACCGGCCGCGGGCTGCACGGGGCCTTTGAGGCGCTCGGAGGTGGCAGCGGCAACGGCCCGATGTTTCCCGCCATGTACCGCGAGTCCCTGATAATACGGCGCGAGATGCGGGTGTTCTCAAGATCGTTTGCCGACGTGCTGCACGACCTCGGTACGGCGCACCCGTCGGCCGCGTTCCAGGACTTTCTGCGCGGCTATGCCGTGTCGCAGACCACGGGCGGCGTCGGCACCTCGGCGTACCTGCACGAGAGGCTCCGGGAGTACCACACGGCCGCCAAGCAGAGGATGGACGCGTACGCGTCGACTGCCGAGATGCTTGCCACCATCGGGTCGTTCGGGCTCGCGATGTTCCCGATATTCGTCGTGGTCGGCGGGATAATGATGGACCAGTACACGCTTTTGTTTTTGTGCGGCTTCGGCATCCTGGCGGTGCCCGCCATCACCACGGTTATGGTGGCGAGGGCGGCTTCGGCATCCCCCGTGCCGGCCGGCAGAATACCCGTCCGCAGGATACCCGTGGCGGCGGCGGGAGCAGCCGGCGTCGCCTGCTTTGTACTTGGCATGTCGTCGTCGTGGTGGTGGGAGATTGCGGCAGCCCCGCTTGCCGTGTGGTGTGTGACAAACCACTGCATGTCCCGCGGGCGCCTTGCCGGCATGTCAAACCTGGAGAGGTCGGTGCCCTCGTTCGTGCGCGACATAAACCAGAAGATGCGCTCAAACCCGAGCTTTTTTGCGGCGTTTACGTCCGCGGAAGCCATGGCCCCGTACACCACGCAGTTCAACGATATACTGCGAAACGTCAGGTCCCGCATCCTCCTGGGCGTCGAGATATCAAGGGCGCTGCAGGAGGTGCGGACGGGCTCATGGCTTGCCGACTGCGTCATGGCACTGATGGCGCAGGCGGCGCGCAGCGGCTCCGTGACGCCCGCCGTCCTGGACAGGCTGGCGCTGTTCGCGTCGCACCACATCGAGACAAAAAAGGAGATGTCCGCCAAGACCGCGACGCCGCTGATGACGGGATACATGGGGTCCGTCATCGTGGTGATGATGATCATAATGATCCCGGTGATGAGCTTTGACCAGTTCGCCGCGCTCGACGTCCTGGCGGGCGCCGCAGCGCCGGGCGCCGTCGGGGTACCGGACGCCCCGTACCCGAGATACGACGCGGGCGGGCTGCTTGCGGAGCTGAACCTGGTGCTCGTCGTAGTGGGGGCGTTCTGCTCCATGGTCCTGGTCTCTCAGATCAGGTACGCGACCATACTGCACAGCCTGCACACCGGGGTGCTGCTGGCGGTCATAGCGGGCATGCTGTACTATGACAGGCTTGCGGGCTCCGCCGGGGTGCCGGCGCTCCCGTTCTGAGATTATTTTTCCGGCGGCCTGGGGACGCTCCACCGTCACGCGCCTTGCGCAAAAGGCAGTCCGGCCAGACGCCATGACGGGCCTGACAAGCGGCATTTCTGTACGGGGTACTTTCTACGATCCGTGACCTGCCTGCCGTTCTTGGCTAGGGCACGGATTGGAGTCAGTGCCCCCGTCACTTACTTTTGAGGTCGTATACTGTGTGGACGACCCGCGCTGCATTCTCTATGTGGGCCGCCGTGTCAACGCAAGCCCTGTAATTCTTCGTCCCGTCCTTCCATGTTTTGTGATATTTGACGAAGTCATCAGTTTGTTGCTCTTGATCCTTTTTGACGTTCCATGACAGCTCCACCTTGTCTGATTTCACCGTGATCACGCAGACGACGCGTCCGTTCGGCAGATAAAAGCCTCCCCCATACCAGGGCATGTCGAATCTTGTGCCAGCAAGCTCGCTTTGGACGCGCTCCTTTAGCTTGCGCCAGACCGTTCTGGTTGCATCGGATGCACCTTTCTCGCCAAGATAGTCTTTTTCTGCGTCATCAACATCCCTGACGGACTCGGGGCGGCCGTTTCCGGCCTTTGTGGATGCGGATGCTGGTACTCTCTCATGTGCTCCGCCTGCTCGCCTCGTTACTATGATGTCGTCGTCATATCGTTTGATCCTGTGCAATTCCAAATACCTGTCGTGCTTGGCGCTGACTATCTGCCTTTCGGAAAACTTCGGCGCCACTATGATCGCATATGCCTCATCCCACTCGAACTCCTTCGTGTTACGATAGTCTTCCGTCTTCTCGATGTACTTCAGTATGAAGGCGTCTTTCCGATACTTTATGCAGTTCAGGTATGTTCTGGTCTGGTTAAGCACCCCCTTGCCTAGAGTATTTTTGTACTCTATGACAACAAACGTATTCTCTTCCTCGTCAAACGCAACGGTGTCCAGCCAATGCTCAACGTCGTTGATTCTGACCCTGAATTCGGTTGCCAAGAACTTGAGGCCGAACATTTTTTCGAGATTATGCTGTACCAACTCTTGTATCGATTTCTCCTCGTCAAACCCTGTGTCAGACGACTCTTGTATCGATTTCTCATCATCAAACCCTGTGTCAGACAACTCGGTGAGTTCGGTGTCGGAGACAGCCTTGAAGACGCGAACATCCGCGGTCATGCTCCCACTTTCGTCCACCAACAGCATCGCGCATTACATGACATCTTAAAAAAGCTGCCGTTCAGACACGGCTTTCAATCCGTGACCTGCCTGCCGTTCCTGACTATGTCACCAGTTGGAAGCAGTGCCTCCGGGCGAATCATCCTTTGGGCTGAGCGGCATTTTTCCTTCCACGCGCCCGGCGCCCCTTGTGGTTTGGGCGTTTGCGCCTTTTATCCAAACCAAATGGCACGTAGCGTGAAGAACCAACCGCGCCAGGCCATCTCCGGGATGATCGTCACCATAATACTGATCGGTATAGTGGTGTCGATCGGAGGCATCCTGGCAACCACCACCACCGACATCGTAACGACCGGACTGATCCTGGATGCGGTGGAGATAAAGCGGCTCAACATCCAGAACACGGGAACCACCTCGTACATCACCGGCATGATCAAGAACTCCGGCAACACTGACATCAGCAACGCAGTAGTCATAGTCACGCTTGACATCGACAACAAGAACGTAGACGAGGACGACCTGTTCATAGCCGCGTTTGAGCCCGCCGGCATCCACTCCGGGGTCACGGCGACCGTAAACGAAAAGATCTTTGTCGGGGACACGGAGGACCGCTCGCAAAACCAGACCGCAAGTGTGGAGAACGACGCCTACCACCGGCTCACCATCGGCCAAAAGTACCTCGTCGAGGTCAGGGCCGACATCGCCGGCGGCGGGCAGTACTCGCAGACCAAGGTAATATCGCCGCAGTAGCCCGCGGCGCACCCCCTTCTTTTTTCTTCTTGACATTCGGGAGGCCCGCCACACGCAGATTCCCATTGGCCAAAAACCCCTCCGATATGTGGATGTGGGTCCGGACGGCCGGAGAGACGGGACCGGCGTGCGGCGGCGTGGGTGCGGCCCGCCGAGTCAGCGCACGGGGTATATGGAATCGGGATTTTTTCTGAAAAACGTTGCCATTGCGCGCGCCATGGTACGCGTCAACCTATCCCGCGCGTTCGCGTCGTGCCTGCCCGCCAGCACAATGCCTGCATGGGTCGGATCATCAGACGAGGGCTTGCATTCTATCCTGATGTCCACGTTTCCGAGTTCCCGCACGTACGATATCATTCGTCCCGCACTGAAGACGGCAAATTTGCCGTTCGGGCTTGTGTCATACTCCTTTGCGCCCAGTATCTTGTTGATTCGTGCAAGCCCCGCCTCCACTTCGAGATCGCCGGGCAGGACGTTGACTGAGAGGTATTTCTCGGAGGCCCGCATCAGAAAGGCGTTTGTTCTTGGCATGCCGTCCAAAACATTGCCCGGCCTGCAGTATCGGCACAAACGGTCAAGGCGGTTGACGTCGGTCATGGCTCACATGGCATGGTTGGCGCGGGGCATGATCCTTTTGAGCATGTAATCCTGCGTAGACATTTTTGTCTCACGTATCTTGTAGGATCCAGTGTCTTGATCCCTGTCGGAATATATGAACCAGACATCTCCCGACGGCAGGAACTCGATGTCCACGTCACTGTCCCCCGCGAATTCCAGATCTGCATGCACGTGACCATCGGCGCTAGCCGTTATCCCGGGCTTCGGTAGATCCTGGTGGTGCCTTGTCAGAAAGTCCACGAGCGACCTTGCAGAGTCCGGATCCATCGGGTCGGCGCCGTTCTCCAGCGGAAGCCTGTGCAGGTAGTCCAGCCGGTCCGCAACCTCGCCAAGCCCCGCGCGCCTGGCCATGTCGATGACCTCGGGCATCGTATACGCGGTTATGGTGGCCATGAAAAAACGATCTCCGTGCTGCAATTTATGAATATCTGCTTGTAGTCTGCAGAGTCTCGGCAGGATGGCCAGAGCTGGAAGGTGCGGCCCGTGCAGGCATGTCCGTGCCCGCGGGGCGCGCCCGGCGCGTGAATCTTGGCCGGGGACGCGCATTCTCTTGGCAGCTCCGGACGCGGGAAAGCCATCAGCCTGACCGTCCGGTCTCCCCGTCCGGCACAAGGCCATATCCGCGGAGAAACCCGGACTCTGCCCGGGTGAGCGGGCCGCCGCTGCCCGGGGCGGCCTCGTTTGGATCGTTGAGGTATCCCAGCATGGCGATGGGATCCACCGAGTCCATCCCGACCCCCGTCTCGAGCCTGTCGCGTGGCCTGTACCGCCTCTCCATGATCTCGCTGTCAAGCATCGACTCCAGCATGGTCGGAACCAGGAACCCCTGCCCGTACACAGGATCCGCAAAGGCGTCGCCCCGGACGTACGGATATCCGTGAAAGAACCGCACGTGCTCCACCGGGATGCGGTATGCGCCCGTCCCGGGGTCCGTCCCTCCCCCGCGTACGGGGGCCTTTGGGAAGCGGCCGCCCAGCCAGTAGCGGTTGAACGTGTACGCGTATTTGTCATCAAGCCAGGAGTCGTTCCAGCACAGGTGGTCCCCCACGCGCCCCGGTATCCGCACGGAGCGGCTGCACGATATGCCGTGCACGTCTAGCAGGAACTGTTTCCACATCTCCGCGGCCTGCTTGTCGCCCCCGTCCTCCGCGCCGCGCAGCTGCTTGGCGGCCCACCCCTCGCGGTCCTTGCGCGCCCTCTTCCTCTGCTTTTCTGTAAATATCACCCTGCTGACGCCGTCAAGCGAGTAGTTGTCAGCATAGTCGTGTTTCTCGCGGATCGAGCGCACGATGCTTCCAGCGCCCCACGCCTTGAACTCAAAGTCAAACAGGCCGGAGCCCTCTGGCCACAGCAGCCTTATCTTCCTGATCCCGCCTGCCTTTATGCCGGCCATCTGGCTGTGCAGCCTGTGGAACAGGATCCCCTTCTTCTTGATCTCGATTATCAGGGCCCTGTTTGTGACGTGCAACATGCCGCCGCCGAACCTGGTGCTGATCTTGTGCTGAGACTCCATTACCTCGCCCCTCTGCAATATTATGGGCATGTTATGTGTACCGTACTGTACCTTATATTCTTTTCTTGATGCCGTTTGTGTGACGCTACGTTGACTAGCGCTCTGTCCCGCCCAACCTTTTCAGGTCTGATACCCTGCGCATCGTAAACGGGAGCGAATCAAACCAGCGAAGTTCCTCAAAGAATAATTCCACCGTGTTCAGCACGGATTCCGTGCCGGTGTGGCATCCCCACACAAACCCCTTCCAATCACTTCGACCGATGGGCACGTCGGCATACCAGTCATCCGCATCGCGGCGCGCAAACTGTATCAGCTCACGCGTCCTGTTGTTCTCAAATCCGATAAAATGGTTACAGTCGCCGTAGCCAAGGCCCGTTATCTCGGACCTTGCATGCGGCCAGTCTGTTGGCACGTGTCTCTTTATGCCGACTCGTACCTTTCCATCCGTCTTGAAATACGATATATCCTGGGTTCTGATGCCCTGGTCCGTCTTGGAGTCGGAACGCGAGAGGCCCTTCTCGTACCAGTAGCTGAGGGTCCTCTGCGGAAGGGTGACAAGTATAGGTCCTGCGGGCATGGTGCGCATGCGCGCCCTGCGCTATTAATCTTGACTGCGGGGCGCCGTTGCGGGACGGATGACAGCTCCCTGCTGGCTGTGGAGGGATGGAACGACTCCAGTCCAACCGTGGGACGCAAGCTTTCGTAACGGGACGATGCACTTGTTGCTGAATGGCGCCATTCTGGCTGCCGGACGCTACCTTACGCCCCTGTCGGACGGTTCGGATGCGGGGCCGCCCAACGCGCCGCGGGCGGCCTGACCGGCACCGCCGCCGTCGTCCCCGGAACCCGTTCCCCCGAGCATTCCCTCGCTTCCGACGCCCTTCACCAGCTTGTCGACTACTGGCATGCTCCCGATTGCGCCCCGGCCCGCCCCCGCGGCAAGGCCCCTGAGGGAGCCACCAAGTCCGCCTGCCGCCGCGCCGCCGGCCGCGCCTACGGCGCCCCCCATCCCGACCTGCATGGCCATGTTGCTGCTGCTGATGACCGCGGTCTGGATAGCGCCCTGGATGGAGCCCGTCACGTTGCTCAGAAACGGCGCCAGGATGAGCGGCCAGAGGCCCGCGAGCGTGACTATCCCCAGCACGGAGACCCACTCCTCAAGCGACGGCATGGGTGAGTTTGAGATGTGGGTCCAGCCCACGTACAGCGTTACAGCCGAGAGAAACGGCGCAAACGAGGCGCCCACCATGTTGTCTATCATGTTTTTCGCGTGCTTTTTGAGGTACGGGACGTTCCGCAGGACGAGCCACATCGGCAAGGTGATCAGCACGATACTGATGAACAGCACGCGCACCTTTGCCGTCACGAACACCACGAGTGACACGACGAGCGCCGGCATCAGCTTGAAGAACGGCATGAACACCTCGCCCATCAGGCTCTGCCCGAAGTCGTTGGGGCTTGCGAGCGCCGTGCTCCACGATACAGGGTCGAGGACGCCGGCAAAGTCGAACATGCACGCGGCGGAGGCCCCCATCTTGCACCAGAGCGAGTCGATTACCGTATGGGGATCGCCGCCGGGGTTCATCATGTGCCTGGAGAATTCGGTCATGTGTATGGCAAACACGTCCCACACCTCCGGCACCAGAAATATGGCCACCAGTCCGAAGATCGACGCCTTGAACATATCAAGAGACGCGCCGCGGCGCCATATGCCGAACCCCTTCTCCCAGAAGTGCCCCGCGCCCGAGAATATTGTCATCGCGACCAGTATGGCAGATGCGGGGTATGCGAACCACCAGTACATGGCCGCGATGCTGCTGTCGGTGTCGCGGTACCCCATCCTTAAGAGTTCCGAGTTTATGGAGTCGATCTCCTCGTCCGTCCGCGTCAGCGCCTCGTAGTCGGCGTTCTGCATGTGGAGTGTAGCGAGTCCGCGCAGCTCGTCTCGGCGCTCAAGGTGCGGCTGCGCGGCTATGGCGATCTCCTCTGGCACGGACGAGACGCGGTTGCCGTTATCGTCGTACGCGTGCATGGTGGGGACCTCGGTTATGGCGTCTGCCAAGCTGCCCTGTATGACGCCCGTGAACGCGGTCATCACCCCCACGTACACCACGAATCCGAGCAGCATCATGCCCAGTATCGCGGGTCCCTGCAACAGGAACGCGGGCCTGTCCTTCATGGTATCAGACGTACAGCCGGGATAAAAGGCGCATCAGGCTGCTGGAAGGCACCGGAAGAGCCGGGGCCGTGCCTGCAAGGACTGATCGCGGGTGCGAAACGCCGCCGAACCGATGCCGTCTGCCCGCCGTCATGTGCATCCACTGCCGGCATAGTACCGGTTTATCGCCCCGTGTATGGACTCTATGTCGGAAGTCTTCCCATCCAGTATGCCCTGCAGGACGCGCACCCGGGATTCCAGGTTCTTCTTGACGTCGTCGACCCCCAGCATGACCTTTACGTTCTGCAGGGCCGTGCTGCTTCTTACGACCGCGTCCAAATCGTCCGGCACCAGCCTGTTCTTTGCGGGATCGTACCAGAATATCGCGTCAAGCAACCTCTTGTCATCCGTGTGGGGGGCGGCGGCCGCGTCTGGCGCACCTGCCCGGTTGGAGACTTCCGTAATCGATATGAGCTTGCGCTGCCTCTTGTTGTCGTGCAGCACCCAGGACATGTGCAGGATGTACGTGAGAAGGTTGGTCTGGGACTTGGAGAGCGAGATCGGGGGAGCCTCCAGTCTGGTCATGGCGTGCTCCGCGCTGCTTGCATGAAACGAGCACATGCACCCGGACCCGGACGCGGCGGCCTGGAACAGGCCGTCTGCCTCCCTCCCGAGTATCTCGCCCACCACCACAAAGTCGGGGCGGAACCTCATGGACAGCCTGCACAGGTCAAAGACGCCAAAGCCTCCCGCGCCTCCCGCGTTGTCGTTGCCACCACGCGTCGTTGCAGGTGCGCCCTGCTCCCCGTGCAGCGACGAGTTCGTGGTGGTCTGGTGCCTGCTGACGTACTGGTGCGGCACCTTCAGCTCCAGCACGTCCTCTATGGTGAAATAGTGCCAGTTGGGGTTTGACATCGTGAATATGGCGTTTATCATGGTGGTCTTGCCGGCCGACGGCGCCCCGATCACCAGGCCGAACCCCTTGAGGTCCATGATACACCAGAGGTAGGCCGCCGCCAGTACGGAGAGCAGGCCGCTCTGCAGAAGGTGGTATATGGTGACGGCGGAGACTGACGGCTTTCTGATCGACATGGTCGGGCTGTCCGGAGTGATCTTCCTGTTTCCGGTGAATGTGTAGCGTATGCCGTGCTCGTCGGAAAACGAGGTCATGGGGCGGGTCTCGCTGGGCGGCTCGCCGTACTTTTGCGATATGCGCTGGATGAGGCGCTCCAGCGCCGACTCGGTCTGGAATGTCACGTTCGTGCTCAGCAGGGTGTGGTGGGGATGCTCGCGGTGCACGACCGCCACGGGCCTGTTCCAGTGCAGGCACAGGATGTCCTCTATGTGCGGATCCCGTATCAGGACGTCGAGCTCGGCGTACCCCGCCACGTCCCGGACCAGGTAGTACTCGACTGCCTCCTTTTCGCGCCTCCACACCTCAAAGTCGTTTGTCGCCTTTGACTCCTCCTCGAGGGTGCGCTTTAGCAGCGGGATGACGTCGTCGCTGGATATGTCCTGATACGTAAAGGAGTGGTGTATGTTCTGCATGAGCCGCCTGTACGCGGCCTCGGCGCGCATAGTGAGGGATGGCTCCCTTATGATGTATCGGCCGTCTCTGGTGACAAAGACACTGGCTTTTGCCCCCGTCTGTCCGATCAGATACTCTTGAACCACATCCAAGTCCGGCGCCTGGTCGTCGAACCTACAGATGGCATAGTTGTCCCCGCTTGTCAACAAAGCGCCTTCCACGATTCATGTTTAAGCAAGTCTATCAGTACGTTTTTCTGCACGGATCAGGAGTCGAACACGACATGCATAGTCAGCGAGCTAAATAATCGTACATTTTTACAATCGGAATCTCTTCCCTCAGCATCGTACGTATGGATTGCCTCATCTCCTCAGCATACTCGCACAGTGGTTCCCTGTTGCCTTCTTGAATGATTTCTACTGCACCGCTATCTTCTGAGTGTAACCGTTCAACCCGCGTGCCTGCGCCAAGGGGTGAACGGTTGGACTCATACCTGAATTCTGGAGAAGGCTGAACGGTTACCTTCTGAGCTTGTCAATGGTTTATATATTTAAATTTTTTATCATTATGGTATTGATTCCCGTTTTCCACAAGATGATACGTCCTATACTAGAATTGCTAGCGGATAAAGAGTTACACAGGCTAAAAGAAGTTGTAAATCATTTAGCAGCACATTTTGAAATATCAGAAGAGGAAAGATTAGAGCTTACTCCGGTAGGAAAAAGGGGGAAGTTTTACATTAGAGTTGCGTGGGCAATTTCTACACTACGAAACATTGGGCTTTTAGAAAATACTGAAATTGGGGTATTCAAGATAACCAAAAAAGGCGACCAAAAAAGAAATATTTTGATAAGAAATCCCAACATGAGTGGCTTTAATTTTCTATCACAGTTTCCAGAATATCGGAATTTTTTACACAGAAACCGAGATACAGGATCAGAAACACAAGACTCTGACGGCGATGAGCTGTCACCTCAGGAATTGATTGATAAGAATTTTCTAATATTAGAAACAAATCTGCATGACGAGCTGCTATCAGAGATTAACGATATGGATCCATATGCCTTTCAGAGATTAGTCTCCACAGTGCTGACCGCAATGAGGTATGGTTCGCCTGATTTGGAAACAGATCTCCCAAAAACAAGAGATGGAGGAATAGACGGCATTATTAACCAAGATGAATTAGGACTGGAAAAGATCTATCTTCAAGCAAAGAGATGGAGAACCAACAGAGTGAGCAAGGATGAAATCCAGAAGTTTATGGGAGCGCTAAGCGACAAGGCTACAAAAAAAGGGGTGTTTATAACAACTAGCAAATTTACTAGAGATGCCAAAGATTTTGCTAAAAGTAACGCTAATTTCAGTGTAGTATTAATTGATGGTCAAAAACTTGCTAAATTGATGGATAAGTATAATCTTGGAGTAACTAATTCCAAAACATACACAATTAAAAAATTTGATCAGGATTTTTTCGACGAGTACAACATTTGACGCTTCGTGTATCGTAGTGTGAATCAATCTAAACAATTGATGATACACATTGAGATAGAGACAAGGTGCATGAAAGATGAGAAGACATGGTGCGTCGGGTCGACTTCCCAAGAACATTCTATGGTGTTAGGCGCATAGCTGGCCAAGTAATACTCGACTGTATCTATTTCGCATTTCTATACATCAAAATCGTTTGTCGTCTTTGACTTCTTTTCGGTATGAACCAAGCTGCACACACAGAATCTAGACAAAACAGGATCTTTTGTTCGCAGAGCTTAGTTCACACCCTTTTCAAACGTGCGCTTTAGCAGAGAAATGGCGTCGTCGCTGGATATGTTCTGGTACGTGAAGGAACGGTACATATTCTGCATTGAGCCGCATGTACGCGGCTTCTGCGAGCATAGTGAGAGGTAGTCCTCTTATGATGTAGTGGTCATCCCCGGTGATAAAGGTGCTGGTTTTTGTTCCTGTTTGCCCAGTTTGATACTCTTGGATCATACGCCCGGATTCAGCGCTTAGTCGTCGAATCTGTAGATGGCGTACTGTCGTTGCTCTTCAAGGACATGGTACTGCAGCTCGTTTAAGTAGCACAAGTCTTTGCAGGTAAGCTTCGAACTTATCAGTGGTGTACAATTTGTGGTATATGGTAGACGTTATATTTTTTAATTTGATAAAAAAATCACTATTGTGGATCCACGCAAATTGGACGATGTTAAAGAGGGTGCAGAGGTTCAGATTAAGGATGAGCGTAGTGGTGACTTGATTGATACTATAGTTGACAAAGCGCTGACGAAAATCCCGTATCATCATAGTGGGATACGAATCAAAGACATCAATGGTAGAACTGGGAGGGTGCAAGACTTTCGTACTCAAATAAATGAACATAGTAAACTAAAGCAACTAGTTAGAGATTTTGAACAGAATTTAAAACTTGATGAAAGTGAAACTTTGGAGTTTAAAGCCAATATGCTTTTTGATCGAAATCATTACGAGAAAAGTAATGAAAAAAGAGAATCTAAAAATGGCATTCATTCGATCGCCAAAACAATTGCCGCATTTGCCAACCAACATGGTGGAATTTTATATATTGGTGTAAGTGACGATACACGAGAAATTTTAGGATTAGAGGAAGATTATGAATTATTATCTTATAAGAACAATTCTGATGGCTTTTTAATAAAATTAAAGAATTCGATGGAAAGCATGTTGGGAAAGCATGATTTTCATCCCTGTGTGAAAGAAAGACGAATATTAAAAATGCGTAACAATAAAGAAGTTTGTGTTATCGAAGTAATCCCCAGCTCAACACCACTAATTATAAAACAAAAACAAGAACAGCAGCTGTATGTACGCGAGGGTAGTGACTCCATACGCTATGAAAATATTCAGGCCTTCTGTAATCATTGGCACGATCATATGAAGTGGCTAGAAAGCTAGATTTTGTTTCGTAATAAATCACAAATTTTATCGATTCGTTCATCACCAATAGGTGGATCTGAGTTAACAACTAAAAGTTTTGCTAGATTTAGTGGGTGTTTGTCATCTATTTTGGTAGCATCACTGTATTTGGCATAGTGATTATTGACCAGCCATTTTAGGTATGGATGTCTATCTGTAACCGTCGAATAAATTTCTTGTGGTTTAAGTTTTCTTTCGCAGGGATAATTTTTTGCTTGCATGTTTAGATTAGAAGGCAATGGAGCCAAATTCGTGATTTGATCCATCTCTTCATCTTCGATCGTTGATGAGGCACGATTTGCTTTGGGTATTAGATGATCTAAATTCCAGTGATGTTGCCTTGTTCCATATTCTACAGGATCAAATTTTCCACCCGCGTTGGTTCTGTCTGGAAGCAAACATGCATTGAAAATTCTTCTAATTGCATTTCTACCAACCCGTCTGAGTGATAACTTTAACCAATCTTCTGCAGGAGGCGAATCAAGATCACTTGCTCCTGTGTCCTTGCTTATTTGGTCTGCCAAATATCTCATAGTTACAGAATCTCTTTGGATGCAGTCTGCAACTATAGGTCCAATTCTTCCAATTGTACCATCAATCATTCTGCGATACAAAGCTCGTAACAATACGTGTTGTTCAGGTTCCGTGTCAAAGCTACCATCAAGAAAATCCGGTTGTTTTCCTTTTAAGTATGTGTGCTTGTAAAAATACCATAGCGCTAACGAAAAAGGTAAATCACCACATTGTGTTATTTCATATAAAAATGGATATTTTTTATGACCGACATTGTTCTCGTTTTCCATTTCAGATCGATTATGAAAATCTTCTATAAAGTCAAGAAGGTCGTATACATCTAATTGTTTTAGAGCGTGCCAGTTTTGGAAAACCTTGCTCTGATTGTCTTCTGATTCGTTATTGCTTAATACATCGTACAAATTTTTTCCTAACACTTTGGTGCCCTTTATTCGTTTAGATTGAAAAATATCCGTAAAGCGATTTTCCATTTCATCAATGTCTTCTCCGGTCCATTGCATGGCATCTGCTTGTTGAACTATTTCAGACCTTAAAAGATCAACTTCTGATAATATTATTCCTGTAGAATTTATGTTGATAAATGTATTTGTAAGCTCTCTTCTATTTTTAAATCCAAAATATCTGTCTATAGCAATTTGTTTTGTTACAAACGTCTTGGTCACTCTACTGGCAAATTCCTTTGGGGTGCTTTGTAATTCAGATTCTACAAAATTGACGACTTCGGAGTACAGTTCGTTATAACTAGTACTAATGCCATACCTCGTGTGTTCGCGCAACATTTTATCATTGTGCTCAAAAATGGGTTGTTTGCTTGAAACTTCTGCTTTCAATAGCTTAAATTCATTGCAGATGTCTTGCAGTTTTGGCTCTGGTGAAAGAACTAATGGATATAAACACTTTAGCAGTGCAGTGGCAATGGCAAATCTCTGTAAGCCATCTAGAAGAATTATGCCTGTATTATCACTTCCAGAAGCTAAAATTACAGTACCGAGCAAGACTGATTTTGACTTCAGAAATTCCTCGACTTCTTTTTTCTTCCAAACTATTTTTCTTTGATATGCTGGGATTTGAATTGAGTTCGGATCAAAATCTTTGACCGAATCCGGCCAGTCATCCGCAGAAATTTTGGAGCTAGTTAACGCATAATGAACTGCATAGCTAAAGAATTGTGGTGTGTCTCCAGGCCTAGATATCACACATCCGTTTCTTTGAAGGTCTTAAAAAGCATTGCCGTGTCGTAATAACCGTTCAATCTAACTCAAAATCTGGGCACAAATTTCACCATCTGTGCTGATGCAACATGCAGGTTAAACAGGTCTATCGTCCAAGAATTGTAGTGCCCGTACATACACTCAAGTACTGTGCAATCGTGGCG
Organism: Candidatus Nitrosopumilus sp.; assembly: GCA_965207075.1. Lineage (GTDB taxonomy): Archaea > Thermoproteota > Nitrososphaeria > Nitrososphaerales > Nitrosopumilaceae > Nitrosopumilus. The sequence goes on from CBDBLO010000002.1 coordinate 1,755,878, forward strand.
TTCATGAACGGATTGTGTTCTTTTCACGCACTCGTACTGTGCCGACATGATGCCAAGATTGTGTCTAAACTTTTTTACATTCAGTGCTCTGCAGCAAGCTGCATGTCTATGTTCCCGCGTCCTGAATCGCAATTGTACATGCGCTATGTACCATTCTGCACCCTGGCTCTTAGTCTAATGATAATTCCCAGCACTACCACGGAAAACACTTCCAGAACTTTATAACATGCTTCCAAAACCTTATAACATGCTTCCAAAACCTTATAACATGCTTCCAAAACCTTATAACATGAGCAATTTGTCATATGCTAATGACGCCGAGGGTGCCATGGCGTTTTACGCAACAAGAGGCATGCAGGCAAAAAGGGAATTCTACGTTGCCATGTGCGATTTTGCCACGGTTGTAAAGCACTTTGCATTTGACATGTCCTCTGGGATACCGCCTGAGATGAGAGCTCAGCGCAAGATACGTGAATCTCGGATATCAAAAATAGCATCATACATACTAGAAAACCCTGATAACTATGTGTTTTCGGCAGTCACTGTATCAGTAGATAAACCCATGAAGTTTGAGCCCATTCCAAAAGATAGCTACGAGAGCAAAGTAGGCAAAATAACGATACCATCGAACGCCACCATACTGGTAAACGATGGCCAGCATAGATGCTCAGCAATAAGGGCCGCATACGAGAAGAACAAGGACGTAGGCATAGAAAGAATACCTGTCGTGATATTCGAAGACCGAGGATTGCAGCACAGTCAACAAATGTTTGCAGATTTGAATCAGAACGCAGTAAAACCCACAAAGTCACTCGCCTTGTTGTACGACCACCGAGACACATTTGCTAGATTCATAGTGACGTTGGCTAACGACATTGACATATTTGCCGGACGAACAGAGATGGAAAAAACCAACATATCAAACCGTTCACACACGGTGTTTACACTCAACGGCATCGGCGAGGCCACACGCCGTCTCTTGGACATAAAGGTGAATACAAAATCGATCTCAGCAGAAAAGCAAAAGCTGGCCGCAGAATACTGGACCCTCGTATCCAGAAACATTCCACAATGGAACCTACTAATGGACAAAAAAATTACGCCGATTGATATGAGAAAACAGTATGTACACGCCCACACAAACATACTACACGCCCTAGGCATGGTCGGTCATGTACTAACACGGCGTAAGAACTGGAAGCAAAAGATAAGGGGACTGCAGGACATCGACTGGTCCCGTAACAGCCCCATCTGGCAGGACAAGGTCGTAATGGACGGCAAGATGCTAAAGAACCGACTGGGCATCAAGCGCGCTGCAAACGAGATTCTGTTTAGGTTGGGTGTACCGGACAGAGTGGATGGTGGCATGTAATGACAAAATCAGTCTTTTCAAAACGAACTCTCAAGGACGTACACGATGAGATCCGTTCCGTATACTTGGGTGATAACCGCCCTTGGATACTAGGGTTCAGCGGGGGCAAGGACTCTACCTGTATGGTGCAGCTGATATGGGGCGCGTTGACCGAGCTGCCGCCTGCCAAGCTCGCAAAGCGTATCTACATCATATCATCAGACACACTGGTGGAGTCACCCAAGATAGTAGAGCAGATTACTACCACGCTTGACATGATGGAAAAGGCGTCAAAAAAGACACACCTTCCAATATCGACCAATCTGGTCAGGCCCGTCATAGAGGACACGTTCTGGGTGTGCCTGCTTGGCAAGGGGTTTCCGGCCCCAAGCAACCTGTTTCGATGGTGCACGGAGCGCCTAAAGATACGAAACGCCGACAGGTTCATTCAGGAAAAGGTGTCCGAATACGGCGAGGCGGTAGTAGTCCTCGGAACCAGAAAGGACGAGAGCGGCTCGAGACAGCAGCTGATGAACCTGTACGAGATAGAAGGCAGCCTCTTGTCGCGTCACTCCAAGTTTGCGCAGACGTACGTATACACGCCGCTCCGCGACTTTACCGCAAAAGACGTGTGGAATTATCTGCTACAAAAGGAGAACCCGTGGGGTGCAAACAACCGCGACCTCTTGGCCGTGTACCAGAACGCAAACGCATCCGAGTGCCCCTTGGTGGTTGACTCCACCACGCCCTCCTGTGGCAACAGCAGGTTCGGATGCTGGACGTGCACTGTGGTAGAGGATGACATCTCGCTCCGCAATACGATTGAGAGCGGCGAGGACTGGATGGAGCCACTGCTTGAGCTAAGGGACGAACTAAAGGCGACTCAGGATCCCACAGTCAGGAAAAAGGTGAGGTCCCTCAAGCGGCGCACAGGGCAGATGAAGCTGATAGACGACTCGCGCAAAAAAGCCTTTGATGAGAAGATACAAGAGTCAAAGATGGAATTGAAAGTGGCTGGCAGTGACGGCAAGATCACGGATCCGTACGCAAAGCTGGTTCCCGGACCCTACACGCTAGAGTTCTGCCAGGAGTTCTTGGAAAAGATACTGGTGGCTCAAAAAAAGGTTAGGCAGACCGGCCCCGACCCGCATATATGCCTCATACAGGACGAGGAGATACACGAGATCCAGCGTATATGGCGCATGGAGCGCGGCGACTGGAAGAACACAGCATATCAGATATACGAAAGGGTGCTGGACGAAAAACTGATCCCGCCCCAGGAGGATCTGGGCGGGTTCGGGGTGATAGAACAGGACCTGCTGGAGGAGATTTGCAACAAACGCGGCGTGCCTGCGCTGCTCGTATCAAAGCTGCTAAACACGGAGCACGAGTCGCAGGGAATGGCCCAGCATTCCAGGATATACCCCAAGATTACCAAGGTGCTCTCGGAGGAATGGCGAGACGATCTGGGCGCCATAGTCCACGAGCTGGAGCAGCAGAAAAGCGAGATGAAGAAGTTCACCGGGGGTGGCAACGGGGCGTGATAATCACAAAGATCGTACTGACAGACTATGGGGTGTACGGCGGGAAAAACGTGTTTGATCTTGCACCTGCATCGGACAGGCCCATCATACTTGTCGGCGGCACCAACGGCGCGGGCAAGACCACGCTCTTTGAGGCCGTCCCGCTCTGCCTGTACGGGATATCGGCGGCCGACAGGCGCATCACAAGAAAGGCGTATGAGGCGTTTCTGGCAAAAAAGATCCACAGGTACCAGAAGAGCTCCGTCACGGCCGACCGTGCCTCGGTGGCAGTCCAGTTCAAGTTCTACCACAACTCAAAAGAGATCGAATACAGGGTGGAACGCTCATGGCAGAAGTCGGCATACGGCCGCACGGAGGAGTGTCTGGACGTCAAAAAACGCACGGATTCGCACACCCGCTTTGAGCGCCTCGACACCATAGAGGCATCCCACTGGCAGTCGTTCGTGTCGGATTTGATCCCAAAGGGCATACTCAGACTGTTCTTCTTTGATGGCGAGAAAGTAGTGACGATGGCAAAAGAAGGGTCGGAGGACGCAGTCATACGAGACTCCTTCAAGTCGCTCCTAGGAATCGAGGTCGTGGAGCAGCTGCGTGCGGACCTGCAGGTGAACCTGACAAGAAACCTGACGGGTGACGACAAGCGACTGCAAAAAGAGATCACAGAATGCGAGACGGAGCGTGACGGGACTGTCCGGACCGTGGAACGCCTACGCGAGCGGCTTGCGCAAAAACAGACCGAGATGGACGCGCTGTCAAACGAGATCGAGAGCGCCGAGTCGGACATATCAAAGATAGGCGGAACCTTCGCAAGCGGAAGGGACGACGCAAAGACGCGGCTCGGCGATGCAAGGTCAGGATATGAGGTTGCGCGCAGACGGATATCCGACATGTGTGCCGACGCGCTGCCGCTTGTACTGATACCTAGGCAGCTTGACGAACTGTTGAAGCATGTGGATTCGGACTCTTCAATATTTCGGGACAGGGCAGGCGCCAAGATGTTCGATGAAAAGATCAGGGCGATGTCGGGGATGCTAAGGGACGCGTACAAAGACGCCGCACTGAACGCCAGCCAAAAACGCATCATAACATCCTCCATAACGAGGTTCACCAAAAAGGAGAAAATCCCGATTACAGAAGGGACGTTGGTATTTGGGTTCTCCGAGTCCCAAGCCGCGTCCATCAAAGGTGTCGTCAGCAAGGCCAACAATACACTGCTTCCCGCGCTCAGAAAGGAGACGGCCTCGCTTGTCAAGTATGACAAGGAGATCACCACGTTGGAATCGGCCATCGCAAGCGCGCCAGCAGACGACGAGATCGGGCCGCTCGTTTCAAGGGTGGCAGAACTGAACTCGCAGCGGGGAGCGTTGCAGGAGGAGATGAACCACATGGAAGAGAAGATATCCAGCAACAGGGCCCTGCTGCAACATATCGACACGAAGATGCGCGACCTAGTATCAAGGGCGTACAAGGGCAAGAAGACAAAGGAGCAGATACGCCTCACGCACGAGGTGCAAGAGGTGTTGGAGGAGTTCACAGACAGGCTGAGAGTCAAAAAGATACGACTCCTTGAGCAATATCTGCTTGACGCGACCGGAATCCTGCTGCACAAGAAGAACCTGATTCACCGGATAGGCATAGACTCAAAGTCGTTTGAGATTACCATATACGACCGGGACGGCAAGATCAAGCCAAAGGACATGCTCTCCGAGGGTGAAAAGCAGATGTTTGCGACGTCCGTTTTGTGGGCTCTTGCAAAGACGTCCGGCAGGCCGCTGCCGTTTATGATCGACACGCCGCTTGCGAGGCTGGATGCCGAACACAGGGCAAGTATTGTCGGGAGGTTCCTGCCTGCGGCATCACACCAGACCCTAGTGTTCTCCACAGACACAGAGATCGAGAAACCAGAGTACGATGCGATGTCTGCCCACATGACAAAGTCATACCTGCTTGCGTTTGACGAGGATGCCGGCTCCACGTCGCCGCGCAACGGATACTTTTGGGACCTGAATACGAAGGAGGATGACAAAATTGCCGCGGTTTAGCAGACTGCGCATGAGCTACCGCTCGCAGAACCTGCTTGCGCAGCTAAAGTCTAGAACGGGCCTGACTCCAAACATTACCGGCAGGTTTGCTATATGCATGTCCTTGAACAACCCGTCCGTGCCAAACCCCGACGAGTTTGACGAAAAGGGATCGGAGATACACCCCTCCGTGTTGTTTGGCGAGTACGAGGACGTGTTCATGGCCCTGATGATACAGAGGCTCAACCGCGACAGACTGGACCACAAGACATACCTGAACCGCATGACGCGCGCCCACTTTAACAGGGGTGCGATAGCGCTGTTTGCCCGCATACACGACCTGGCAGATATTGAGAGGATCATAGACGAGGAGCGAAATGCCGCTGACTGATGTCGCCCACCCGATATACATGGATTACCACGCTACGACGCCGCTTGACCGACGCGTACTAGACGAGATGATGCCGTACTTTGCAGAAAAGTTTGGCAACGCGTCGAGCCTGGACCATCCGTACGGACACGATGCATCTGTGGTGGTGGAGACTGCAAGGGAGCGGCTTGCCAGCCTGATAGGCGCTAGGCAGGGCCACGAGATCGTGTTTACGAGCGGCGCCACGGAATCTGACAATCTGGCATTAACAGGTGTTATGGAGGCGTATGCGGACAGGGGGAACCACATGATTACGTGCGTGACGGAGCACAAGGCGGTCCTTGACACCGCCAAGCATCTCGAATCTAGGGGGAAGAAGGTTACGTATCTGCCGGTCGACCGACACGGGCATGTCTCCACATCGGACATCAGGGACGCCATTACCGACAAGACCGTGCTGATATCCATAATGACGGCAAACAACGAGATCGGAACCATAGCAGACATCAAGACGATTGGAGATGTGGCGCATGATCACAACGTGCTGTTCCATACGGACGCGGCCCAGGCAGTGGGGCACATTCCAGTCAACGTCCAAGACATGAACATCGACCTGATGTCGTTCTCATCGCACAAGATGTGCGGACCAAAGGGGATAGGGGCCCTCTATATCAGGGCCATAAAGCCGAGGGTGCGGATCCTGCCGTCAATGTATGGAGGAGGCCAGGAACGTAGCATGCGCCCCGGAACCCTAAACGTGCCAGGCATAGTCGGGTTTGGAAAGGCGGCCGAGATAGCGCAAAAAGAGATGCCAGATGAAAACAAGCGATTCCAGAAGTGGTCGGCCAAGATTATCGACGCCCTCTCAAAGACGGCCGGGGCGGTGCACAACGGCGACCCGGACAAAAGACTTCCTCACAACATCAGCCTCACGTTTCCGGGAATAGACGGCAAGGCCATCATCAATTCCATATCAGAACGTATCGCAATATCCGCAGGATCCGCATGCACCACCCAGACAGTCAAACCATCACACGTGCTGCTGGCGTTGGGCATGGGCACAGAAGACGCGCATTCGTCCATACGGATCGGACTTGGAAGATTCAACACCGAAGCAGAGGTGGGACATGTCATAGACGCAATCTCGGGAGCGGTAAAGGATCTGAGGAGAATAAGCACACCTACATGACGCGATCCAAGGATGTAAGGATGTCTTGAAATACGAATAGGCTGTTACGTAAGTCACGTCACAATCCGGTCGTGTGTTTGGTCACAAGAGGCTCGCACGATACCGCTGTGATCCTTCACTGTATGATCTTGTTATTGCTGTGCCTTTGGGAGACTGAAATGAGAGAAAAATAGTAAAAAACAACGACCCATAGAACAAATTGATCGACATATGTCGCACACAAATGACCCCGCAAGCAGGTTCAACCAGCTTGTTGAAGAGGCGCTTGACCTGGTAAAGTCCCACCCAGACGGCATCTACATGAAGGATCTGAAGTCCCTGCTGAACGCCTCTGCTGTGAAGATGGACGGCATTGCCACAAGATTCAGAAGAATGACCAACATGACCGTAACAGAGGTTCGGCGTGACGGACAGCGACCTGATCTTTTGTTCAAATACGCGAGGCTTCCAACTGAGGACACTTTCAAACCCTCTCCACATACAGACACCACTTCAGCGAGCAGGTTCAACCAGCTTGTTGAAGAGGCGCTTGACCTGGTAAAGTCCCACCCAGACGGCATCTACATGAAGGATCTGAAGTCCCTGCTGAACGCCTCTGCTGTGAAGATGGACGGCATTGCCACAAGATTCAGAAGAATGACCAACATGACCGTAACAGAGGTTCGGCGTGACGGACAGCGACCTGATCTTTTGTTCAAGTACGCGAAGCATCAAGCTGAGTGCATACCCGAAAGCCGTCCTGAGGTTGAACTTGCTGAAAACGCCATAGGCAAAGACATTCCGAGCACGCAAGTCAAAAATTCCTTAGAAGAGTTGGCACAACAGATGTTAGACGAGTATTATGCAAGTCAAAAAACCATAGACAAAGATCTGCAAAAGAAGCTTACTGTGGAATTTCTTCGCGTTGGCTCGGTTAATGCTATGGTAAAGAAATATCCAAACATACCAAAAGAGACGATCAAGATCCACATACGAACCCCCCTCCGTCTGCCAAAGAAACTGCGAGCGCTCAACGAAGACGGACTTCACACAGACCCGCAGATCTCACTTCAGATTGCGCTTTTTGCTGTGAATCGGCATGACTGGGACAGCGATGATGGGGACACAGAAGATGTATTGCAAACCGCCGAAGGGATTTCAAGACATCTGAGTGTTGCCTCCCGTGACGGTGGAGATACACTACGAAGCCATACGCATCAAAAAGACATTGCGCCGCCAACAGCACCCATATCTACGCCCAAGGCGGTATGGATTGCGGTTGCAACTCTGCATAAGGAACGTGGACTGAAGATGACGTTTTCAACCAACCAGATAATAGAAAGGATCAGGGAACAAAATCTGTGCAATGTATCTGATTCTACTATTGTGACACATGTTTCGTCTCACTGTGTTGCAAACAGTCCTGCCGCAATCGAATACCCACATCGAAAGACATACCGCGTTGGGCACGGCATGTACAGACTCTACAAGAAAGGAGATCCTTGTCACCCTACAAGGGAATCAGGTTCAATCGCTCCTCTTCCGTTTCAGCTCCCACGCAAGTACAAGGATCTCAGGCGGTGGTACGACGAGGAATACTGTGCTCAAGCGTGAACATTGTAAGGAGGCCTGTACTCGGTTTTGATGTTTGGAAACTTCTGTTCAATCAGCTTGGCAAGCTGCTTGGCATACGAGCTCCTGGAATAATCGGTGACTACGCATTTCGGGTTTACCGACTCAATGTACTGGTATATTTTGTTTATTGATGCGTGAGCCGCCAAGTTGAACCTGCACCCGCCTTCAAACGGGATTATCGGCGCATCGGACTTTGTAAATCTGTACTGGTCGACAATTATTTTGTGCAACGAACGTAACTGTTCGTCAAGTATGCTGGAGGTGGAAAATATTACGCATTTTTTGCTGTTGTTTATCAGAGCCCAATAGTCGTGTGATCCGTATTCCACGATGTCACGGAACCTGTCCTTCTCGGCACGGTAGATACTAAGCAGTACTTTTTTTTGTCGCTCTTCCATGACAAATGCGATGTTACTGTCCATCTTCTTGCCGTAGCCAACCTCAAAGTGACGCACGATCTCTTGGAGTGTCCCAGAGTGCCCCTGGACGACTATCTGCGGGCGCGACTCCAAGTACTCCTCGACATACTCGAACATGCGATTCTTGACAGAATGCCTGTCTGTCTTTCCGTCATACCACGGATCCCCGTGGCTTGAGTCGATTACCAAGTGATCCGCCTGCCTGATCTGCACGTCCGGGTACCCGAAGTCTCCAGAGTACAGCATGGTTTTCCCGTCCGACTCGACGTATATCTGAGAAGAACCGGGTATGTGGTTTGCTTTTAGCAGCCTCAGAGTTCCGGCATCAAACTTGTACTCCGTGTCATAGTCCTGTGGAACCCACTGCTCCCTGTACCTCATCCCGGGATGTAGCGCGTTTATGCCTTCGAAGGTTATTGGGTGTATTATGAGCACGTTGTATGATGCTATGCATGACGGGATACTTCTTATGTGATCGTCGTGAAAGTGAGAAAACGCGCCAATCAGCATTCCCTCCATGTATCCGTCGCACGATACTCCGTCAAGCCGGATGGTACAGTTTCTTGCAGAGTTGTCGTTGCAGACAACATCTATGACCCGCTCATTCAATCCTGCTCTCCAAAAACCCATCCAGAAACTTTGTGTATGACGAACCCTTTTTGTATTGGTGCTCGTAGAACGGTCCATATGCATCCTCGTCCATGGATATTGCCATGACGGACTTGCCAACGTTGATGTCGTAGAATTCACCTCCCAAACCGCTCCGCAGCATGGCAAGTAGCTTTTCCCCATAGTCTGGGTTTGACTCTATGAATCGGCGCAGTCTGTCATGGACCTCGACTACAATCATGTGGGTCACTACGGTCACCGGTTTTAGCTGGAGAACCTTCTCTATACACTCCCTTATGGATAGATCCGGATTTTCCTTGCGCCATTTCTTTATTCGTTTAATGTCCTCCTTGCCGAGGATCCGTCTTTTGTTCTTGGAACTCAGTATGGACTGTATGATTAAGTCTTGATCCTCCGGAGTCATGGTTGAGAGCTGTGATATTGTCGAGAAGGGAATGAGCGGATACTCGTCAGTTGACCACCCCGCCATCTCTCTGCTTTTTGGTGACACCTTGAGCAGGTTTAGAAACGAGGTTATCTGAGACGTGTCACGTGGCTTGTACATATTTGACATGTCCTTCTGCTTGCCTAGGTTCAACCTCTCGGCAACCTTGTCTAGACTCTCGCCTTCCTCATCTATGAGGCGCTGGATGTACTCTGCACATTGAACTGGTGACAGTGGGCGCGTTCTGCCAGAACCCAACCCCTGCTGCCCCACACTGTTTAAGAGCTTGGAGTATGTTTGTACATCCATCACAAGCTTGCTTAATTCAATCACCTATCTGGGTATAATCCCTTTCCACGCCTTCTACAACGTACTGGGTCGCGCGCGCCTTTTCGGTGTCGCCGCTGGACTCTGAGACCTTTTGGAGCTTTTCGGCAGTCTCTGTGGACAGATCAATATTCATCTTTGTCTTGAGTTTCTGTCTCTTTGCTGCGCGCGCCTCCATGTCGCCTATGCTGCCTCCGCGCGCGGCTTCTGCGGCAAGGTCTGCAGGTTCAATCTCAGGTCTTGCCATCGCCTTTGCCATCTCCAACACGCGGTCTTCAGGGACCGAACCGTTTTTTGTATACTGTAGCGCGTCAACTGCACGAAGGGCGGCATTCTCTGCTTTCTTTGGGTTGTGGTGAATCTCGCCCTCCTGGATTGCCGTCTTTAGTGTTTCGGGAAGTCTTGCGAGCCGGACGTACTTGTCTACCATCCGCTTGCTGATGCCAAACTCCTGCCGCACCATCTCATAGTCGCCGTATACGTTGTAAAGATCCGTTACCGCCTTTATCAGATCCGGGTTGGTCATGGGAAGCTGCGTGATGTTCTCTGCGAGGGAGAGCGCCTTCTTTTTCTCATCGGTCTCTGGTTCTGGTATTACCTTGCACTGGATCTTGTCAAATCCTTCCTCGGGATACTTGTCGTTGAGGTAGTGGTGCGCGTTCAGTCTTCTCTGTCCAGTAAGGATCACATAGCAGGATTGTCCCGAATCATAATACGCGGCAATTGGCTGCAACAATCCGTTTGCCCTGATGTTTTCTGCCAAGTCTTCTATTCCCTGATCGATGTCGTGAATGCGCACGTTGTGCTTTTGAACCTTGATGTTATCTAACGAGATATCCTTGAATTCGGCCATTGTAAACGAACGGGGGTTTACAAATAAAAGCATTTTCTTGAAGATTGCGTAACCGTTCGATTCCTCCCAAAGTTTAGGCACGAATTTCATAATCTGGCTTCTCTCAGGCATAAGGGTTGAGTGGTTACCAGATTGCCATGTCTGGATTGCAACAATTCCCCCTCCGCGCCTCACTCCCTTGTTGACACGTGGGCTCCTACTGTACCATTGTCCCCCTAGATGCAAATGGGGCAGAAAGGAAGTAGTTGCTCACGTACGTGAGTCTCCAGTCTGACTCCCGTATGAACTACCGCGTTCACCATGGATTAAGGTTTAGCCCAAGATTATCTCGCATGCTACGAGTCCATACGATAGAACCACCTTGTGCTTTTTTTGTATGGTGCCGATCAGGCTCTTTTTTTCTTCTTCAAGGGCATCCATCTCGTCTGCCACTTGAAAGCGGAATTCGCGCGCCTTGTCAGAGTCGACGGATCCCCTGTCTTTGCGGTTTATGGATTCGTCGAGCTCACGTACGCGAAGATCATACTTTTCTGTAAACAATCGTACATCGTCGCCGAATCTCTGGTTTGCATCGCGTAGGAATGCAAGGGACGCACCATCATGTCGTGTTTGCAATTCCTTTATGGCTGCACTATACGTTCTTGTGACTTCATCCGGACTCATCCAATCCAGCGAATGCGAGGCGCCATCATGATCTGAGATGCCTGCATCGGATCTTGTAGCCAACTCCACATCCACATGATCCAATGCGAGCATGTCTGACCGGCCCGAGAAGCGGATAAAGAAATGGTAGCGTATTGTGGCATTACTGTTACCGTTGGCCAAATTTCTTACTTTCACCGGGCCCTTGCCTGTGCAGATCTCGATAATCTGTGACAGAATTCTGTTGCCCGGTGCCACTAACTCATAATCATGCCTTGATGCCGCATCACGATCGAACACGATACACAGCTCCCATGCTCTAAATGTGTGTCGATAGGATTCTGGGACGCGTATCACGTAGGCCTCGTCGTCCGTGTTTACAATGTCCGCGTTGACTCCATTAAAGAACCCTAGGACAAGATCTCGTATGTCTTCTTGCATGTTCATGACGCTTTCTCCTTTAGTACGGACAGGTCAAAGTTTCTAAACACGCCGGCGTTAAAATCCTGTATTGCATCGGCCGCTCTTTCTTTTTGGGCGTTCCAGTCGTCTCCTAGCGCAGAGAATCTGTTTCTCTGTTCCTGTTCGTTTGCCACGTCCATGTATTCTGTGAACCACGTACGCGGAGAGCCCCCCGCCCACGAGTCCTCAAACATGAGATCCATGTCGCCAAGCGCCATCCTGAATAGGTTGATCTTCATGTATAGCAGTTCAAGTATGTACGCCTCAATCGTGCCCGAGAGCGCGAGGTTGAATATGTGGACGTTGTCTTTCTGGCCTATCCTGTGAACTCGCCCTATCCTCTGTTCCACACGCATCGGGTTCCACGGCAGGTCGTAGTTTACGATATTGTGACAGAACTGAAAGTTCTGGCCTTCCCCACCCGCGCTTGTAGAGACCATGACACATGCGTCGTTCTTGAAGCTGGTTACAGATTCCCGCTTCTCTTCCGGGCTCATCCTACCGTTGAACAGCGTCACGGAATGTCCATTTTTTTGCAAATGCTCGGCGATATAATCTTGCGTAGCGTAAAACTCTGTGAATATCAGAAACTTTGATCTGCTGTTACCGATTATTCCCTGCAGTTCGGACAGCTTGGAGTCTTCCCGGATTGCAGACGCAGTTGACATGAGCTTCCGGTATATCTCCTCGGAGATCAGTCCGTTGCCTTTCATCTTGTAGAGAGCTCTCTTTGATGCCGCCGTGCTGCTTGATGCCAGTCTCTGATAAATCATCAGAGCAAGCGTATCGCCGCCAGCCTTGTACTGCGTCCTGACAATGTCTGTTATTGCATTATACAGACTGGATTCGTAATGGCGGGGAATGAGAATCCTTGTGTGAGGGATCCTGTCGGTGAATTTTATGTATCTTCTTGCTTCGTTGCGGGTTGTGCGTATGACGAATTTAGACAGGATTCTCTGCAGCTCGTCTCGCATTAAAGGCCGAATCTTTCTTGCTGCCGTGTCTGCGACATATTTGCTGCGAAACTGCGCCCACGTCCCAAGACATCCTGGGCGCAACAGCTCGATCAGATTGTACATCTCCTCGAGGTTGTTCTGAATGGGAGTGGCGGTGAGCAACAGTAGATTGCGCTTTGGAAGGCCTCGTACCAGCCTGTGCTTGTTCGTCGCTGCGTTTTTCATACTGTGGGCTTCGTCGACTATTACCATATCCCAGTACGTGGAGTGTAGCGGCACCGACTGTCTTGGATATATTGCAGAAGAATGAGACATCAGCAAAAGGTTATGGGATTGTATGTCTTGGGATTTGGAATCGTCGCGGTGTATAACAAAGTCCAGGTCAAACTTGCTTGACATCTCGTCCCGCCACTGGGGCAGAAGTGACGGGGGCGCAAGAATGAGTATGTTCTTGGCAAGTCCGGTGACTAGGAATTCCTTGATCAGTATGCCGGCTTCGACCGTTTTTCCCAGTCCTACCTCGTCCGCAAGTATGCCGGATCCACCAAGCTCGTTTTTGACCTTCTGTGCTGCTAGGATCTGGTGATCAAAGACGCTCACGTTTTCGCTTGTTTTGATTGACTCTGCAATGGACAGCTCCTGCTCTCGCAGGTGGAGATGCAGATCGTACGCCTTTAGCGTGAGTGTTAAGAATTCTGGGTTTTGTGTCATACTGGTGCGTAGCCTGTCCTTTATGCCAAACTTGTCTGGAAATATAGTTCTGACATCTTCAATGTGCGGCGTTTCATTCATTAATTATACATCACAAACGTGCTATCTTATACATTTGGGTAACGACATAGTATGGACCCAAGCCGTCTCAAACTCACATCTAGAAGCAAACACGGCCCTGTTGTTTCGCGCCCAAGACAACAGACGCCTGAATTCGTACCAAAAATAATACACTCACAATCACTCCACGTGATGTGATGCTCGTTGGGTAACAGAAAGAAGTACATAAAATATCCGGAATGCAATAGTCTTGGAGAAATCATACTAAAAATATATCGAAACAGAAGGCAAGACAATTACGCAAATGTTTGAGAACAAAAGAAACGACATACATCTAGGCCGCGCCTACGTGTACCTCCTGCGGACGAAGACCACTGTCTTGTGAGAACGACAATTGATAGGCATTCGGTCACCAACTGTTAACACAGAATAATCAAAGGTTCAAAGAATTTATTACAAACTAATCGAAAAGTGATATATGTTAAGTGACACTGAAGCAATATCTTTGTCAAAATCACTATACACCATATTAAAAGTTGAAAAGTGTTTTACAAAAAATGATTTTATAGAACGTTATGGAAATCAACTAATACGGATTGAGAAGCAATTCAACAATTTAAATCGTAAACTTGCAATTGTACGTTGCCACATAGAAGAATACCGACAGCTACATAATGAAAAGACTCCGAATGAGCCTCAAATGACTCAATCGGACGTTTTTATTGAATTGACTACATTGTATTGTAGTTTTGGTTTAGCACACTATGAACTCTTGAAACGGTTTTTCATTGCAACATTAGATTTAGAACATTTGAGCGCAATAGCAAAAACTAAGATAAGAAAACCTCCCACATTTGGTGGGATTATTAATACATTCAAAGGTTTGCCAAATTATAATGATAAAATGGCCGAAATGTTAGATAAGGATTTTCGTAATGCTTTGGCGCATGATAGCTGGTACTTGGGAAGCAACGAAATGAAATATCTCGTAAATGATAAATTAGTTCAAATTCCATTCCTGAAAATCCCACAAAAAATCAAAATCATAGGAAGAGCATATACAACAATTTCAGAGTGTTATACTATGGATTTTTTCCCTGAGATAGTGGACGCATATAATAAGGGATTGAAAAATGAAATTCAGAAAATTACCCCATTATTTGGAATGAACGATTAATAATTTTTGCAATCGATTTGCGGGGTTTATTTATGGTATTACATACCTCGTTCAGTAACTGCGTTAAAACAAAAACAATGGATGTCTTAACACTAAGTCCTCTTTCTATTAGTACTTTTTTGTCAGCTTTTTGTATGCTGCATGTGAGAGCGCCAACAAGATCGTTGCAATTCCTATAACCTGCCACTGCGGTTCATCGGCCCGCGATGCGTTAGACGTATGTAGCGTGCCAACTGCGCCGCGAGCCGCCCCACCCCACTCGTTGTACAGTGTGATCTCCAAGGCAGTGTCGGGTTGAAACAACACAGTGCATCCTATGGGACATGGTTGTTCCAAACGCGTGCCGTTTATCTCCACATGTTTGACTATACCAAAGTTTTCAGGTTGTTCTATGATTATCCTACCGGACTCCCTTGTGACGTCTACTGGGTTGTCTTTTTGGGCGTTAATGCGGATCGTTTCATTCCCTCCAAACGAGTAGTACTTGTGGTGAATGACGTGCTCGTCGGAGCCGTTTATTGTGATGTACAGAGACATCGGAGCCAGTACACTTAGCCCCAGATCGTACGGAGCGGTGAGGCGGAGCGCCTCGGGATGCTCTGCCAGCTCGTGGATGTCCGTCAGCCTGCCGCTGAACGGCAGACCTGTGGCGTTCTGGATGGCAATATCATCAAAGTGTACTGACGTACGCAGTATTGTGACGTTGATTACGCCGTCGGATGTGCGCCACTCCTGTGTCATTGGGTGCGTATCGTTCAGGATAGTCTGTGCTATAGTCGAATCACCTGTATCCCACGTTATCTTGTCGCGTATGTAGTCCGCCAAGTATTCGGCCCCGAGCTCCGCATATGGCATCACCCGCAACGTGATGTCATCCGTAGTCTGGACGGCGCCTGTGTGGTCGACTGACTGTACCGTGACATGTTTTGTAAACGGCATTTCCGGATAGCGCATCGTCGTCTCGTACAGCAGAGTGTTCCTGCTTGCAAAGTCGTGGCTGTAGACCTGCAGGTGCGAGGTGACGTTCTCGTTGACTGCCGCCTTCGCAACCGTAGCGGCACTTGCTGACTCCCCCGTTGCAGTCTGATTATACACAGAGAACACCCACTCGGACACGGGCCACTCAAACAGAACTGTGCCGTGCCCGTTCTGCACAAACATGGCAGTCTGCGTGTCCTGCACGTGCTCCAGCGCGGTGTGGCCGGGCGAGGAATTGCGGCCCGTGCCGAGCACATGGTCCTGTCCAAAGTGGTTGTAGGTGGATGGGTCGTGTCCCCCTCCCGTTCCGTTCCACCCGTTGATGAACGAGCGGCGCATCGGGTGCAGTACATCGTCCTGCCAGCTCCCGCCGTACCTCATGGCGATCCCGTGCCGATCGTCAAATGCGTACTCGCGGGCGTCCGCAAGCACGGGATACGAATACACCGTTTCGTAGGACGGCTCGTACGGCACGACCTCGGCCTCGGTGGAGTTCACCGCGCCTGCGACCTGTTTGCCGAGGTTGTAGGCGGTCATGTTGTAGACGAATTCATAGGTGTCGAAACCGTGCGACATGCCGGTAGCCCGGACAGTCAGTCCGTCGCCGTTGCCAAACCACAGACTTTCGGCCAACCACGGCGGCGAGTCTACTTTGACCACATGTTCGCACGGCGGTACTGCCGCATGCGGGGTGGGCGTGGCAGTGCCGTTCCCGTCAGCTGGCGGCGGCGGTGGTGACGGAGGGCAATCAAACTCGTCAATCACCGGGAGTGTAACGGGGGGCAGGCGGTGCGTCTCGAAGCTGACGTGCGCGCTGCGCTCGTCCTTCCACTTCCACGACGGCTCGTGCCGCACATATATCGGATCCTCATAGTAGTAGGTGCCGTCCAGATTCTTGGCGTCATATCCCTCTACATGGTGCAGCGGTGGCTTTGTCAGTATGATTAGCAGCTCGCCGTCCTGCAGCGGCGGTCCCGCGTCCCTACTCACCTCCTCCAGCCCCCTCACCGGTATGTCGTTCGCGTAATGGTGCGGCGTCCAGTAGTGGCCGGACGCCGTAAGTTCCAGTTTCGCGCCGTCCGTCGCGGGCCCTGCGCACGCGTCGCCGCCGGCCGGCGCCTCGTACGCCTCTGGGTGCATGCCGGGCGGCGCCGTGTCTATGGTAAACGCATACGAGCGGTTTGACAGCAGGTGCGCCCAGGAACCCGCCGGATACCCGGGTGGTGGCGGTGGCCCCGCGCGGCCTCTGTCCCCATCCCGTATATCGTACGGCGGCAGCCGCTTGTGCCACGCGTCCAGCACGGCGCCGTACGCGCCGACTACATCCGAGACGCACACGCCTCGTTCGGGCCGCACCTCGGCCGTCCCGTACACGCAGCCGGATCTCGCGCCCAGCCCGTCGCACGCCTCCCGCACGCGCTCCTCGAACCACTCCGCACTCCCGGGGTCGGCCGGCGTCCTGGTGAGGTGGGCATGCGGCGCGTCCGCGCCGGTAGTGATCCCCCAGCCGTGCGTCGTGGTGTAGAATATGCCGCCGCCGTAGGGCCTCATGTGCGGAGGGGCACTGGGCAGGCCGGCCGTGGTGTCGTTCAGCTTCTGGTCCTCCGGGATGATGCCGCCCTTGATGTTGCCTCCCTTGTATTTGGCCCACGGGCAGTACGGCAGGTCCTGCGCGTGCTTCGACCTTGCGTCAATCCTGTCGGTCCACCACCCCCAGGCCGGCTCGCCCCCGTACCCCTTGGACTTGAGCGTCTTTTCAAACTCCGTCAGCCTGTCCGTATCCTTTGTGAGGAATATCCTGTCGTACACGACCCACTTGTCATACCTCCACGTACGGGACTCGCCGGGCTTTGCGAACATCTCCTTGCACGAGGCCACCGCCCTGCCCGCGTAAAAGTCCGTGCTGGCCAAGAACGCCACGGACGGGTCGAGGTCCCTGTGCTCGAGGGGCGCGCGGCGGTCCTCGCGGCCGTTGGAGTCGACCCACACTGCGCGGTGGTCCAGCTGCAGGCGGCTCGTCTCGAGGAGCGGGGCGCGGACGGAGCAGCCGGCGGGGTCGTCTGACCGCTCGGACCACCGGAACACGTAGTAGAACGCGTCCCCCGGGTAGTACGTGTTATCTGGGTTCTGCCGCGGCTCTCCCAGATATGTAACTGGATACGTCGAGCCGCTCACGTGAAATATACAGTCGGTGGCGGAGTGGTCCGCCCAGACGACTGCATCCTGTGCGGCGCACGATGCCGCGATGACTGCGGCCACCATTATCATGATGACGGCATGGCGCAGGCCGCGCGGCGCGCGCTGTGCGGCATGCCCCGCCCCGCCGGTGCGCGGCATGCCCGTCACCACCGGCCCCGCTTCCCGGCAAGGAAGGACAGGCGCAGCCGTCCGGCCCGGCCGCCGTCTGCCGCCACCGATGCACCTGCGCGGACCGCGTCCATATCTGCCGTTTTTTCGCACCCCCATCATCGCCACCACCACCGGCAACCGCTTTTAAGCAGGATGCGCGCCCTGCCCCCAGGTGCGCGCTACCGGCGCCTGGCCCGGCGGCGCAGCCGCAGGCCGCAGCACGGGCACGCGGGCTCGTCCCTGACCATCCAGACGCCACACTGCTGACAGCGCACCTGGCCCGCCGCGTACCGCTTCAGCCTGCCCGGCTTGCTCACCCGGTGTCGGTCGCACGTCCCGCGGCAGGGCATTATCGGATGCACGCCTCCCCGACGCGTGCGTCGGCGTAAAAAAACTGCATCCCGTGACAACGACTATCCCGCATCGCCAGTATCATGACAATCGTCCCGTCCTCACGGTGTCCCCCCATGACGCGCTCGTACCCGAGCGCGTCCTCCGGCCCGATCCCGGCCGCCGCTGCCGTATCAACTGGCATTCCCTGCCGCCTCCCCGCGGTTGTTGCCGTCCCGCCGCCGGACCGCCGTCCTTGGCGAACCGTGGCCGCCGTTGTAAGAGTACATGGCCCCCGGCGGGGCGGGTGTCGCGTCGCGGCCGCGCATCTCCCTTCGCGCCGCGCACGCCAGCATGATGTGGTGTCCGCAATAGCTTGGTTCGTGCGGCCGCCGCATCGCCCCGGCAGCAGGGCCGGCGGCCCCGGCATCATCCCGATCGCGGCCCGCACCGCGTCTTTCCGATTTGCCGTCGTTGCCATTATCATCATCATCTCTGCCAAAACCCCTCTTCCGGTTCCCCCTTCGTGCGCACTCTGGCCTCCCGCGGAGCTCCGGGTCCACGAACTGTGCCGTGCATGTCATCGCGGGCTCCGTCCCGCTGTCCGGGCGGCAGGCGATCCCCCCACGAACCTCAGTCCCGGCCAGGACCGTCCCCCATTTCTCCATGCAACAGCATTACCGTCAATTTTGTATTTATCCTTTATGATAAATATGTTGTAAGAGGGAGTTGGCAGGCGCCGTCCAGGGCGGCGCGGCCGGCATGCGGCAGGAGTCCCGCTGTAAATGTATCATAAGTATAACATAAACAATAAAAACAACATATGCTTGTGGTACAACATGGGAAAGGAAGACTGGAAGACGGTCAACGTGAAGAAGGCCATGATGGACGAGGTCGAGAGGATGCTGCGGACAGACGCGGTAAGGAAGGACGGGATAACGAACATGTCCCAGTTCGTGGACCTGGCGCTCCGCGAAAAGATCGAGAGGCTCGAGCGCACGCGGTTTGAGCACATCAACATGTACGAGGACCACGTGAAGATACTGGACAACAAGCTTGGGCGAGCGGGCAGGATCCTGTCCGTGTATTTTCGAGACACGCGGGCGTGGTGCGAGTACTGCGACGAGCATATGTGCGTCCACATACAGTACGCGTGGGAGATCCCGGACGTCAGGGAGGTCCTGGCCGCGCGCAAGATTGCACCGCCCCCCTCCAGGGCGGGCTGACGGGCCGCCGCGAGAAGGATGGGCGAGTTGGCTGCCGGCTGCAGTCTGGCAAGTGGGAACGGCACGGGGCATGGACAAAACTCGGGCCTGCCTCCGGCGCGCCGCAGCATGTGTTTGCAGAGGGGGATGTGTCCGCGCCGCGGGCCAAGCCGGCGCACGGATATTGATATATCGCCTGCCGTGCACGTGTATTTGGCGGCAATGGACATAGCATACCTGACGGCGCACCAGTACCGGAAGCACCCCGAGTTTCATGGCATCGGCGAGTTGGTCATGAGATATCTGAACCGGCCGGGCGACCGGATTCCCGACGCCCGCCGCGGCGTGGATCCGCGGAACCTCGATTTCCTCGACAAGCCGGTCTGGCACAACAAGACGGATCTCGACGTATTTGTCGCAAAGGAACTGGGGCTGAACATCGAGGACTATTCGTATGATCAGAGCGGCGGCAAGCACGGGAACTCGTTTTACAACGCGACCGTGGGCGTGATCCGGGATCTGCGCGTGAACGGCGTCATAGTTGACCTGCTGACGGACGTGCCGAACACGCAGAAGGGTGTCTGGCGGCTGAACACCGTGAGCGCCGTCAGGTTTGAAGAGGAGATGGCGAGCCGGGAGATGAAGGCTGGGAATTTTCACTGCCGCGGAAAGGAGGGTACCACGTTTGTCAGGAGCAAGCAGGGGATGTTCAAAAGAATACTGCTGGAGCAATACGGGTACTGCCTGTTCTGCCGGTTCGACCTGCAGAGGTGGATGACCGGCGCCCACATCGTGCCGTTTAAGGTAATGAGAATCAAGGATCCCGATAACTCGATGAACCCCGCGAACGGCCTGCTGCTTTGCAAATTATGCGATGTGGCGTTCGAGGACGGCTACATACTGGTGGAGGGGGATTACGGCGTTACTGTTACGGACCTGCTGCGGGAGAACAGAAACCCGGCGGTCCGGGGGTGGGTGGAGCGCATAGTTCCCGAGATGCGCATAGACGATGGTGTCAAGTACCGGCCCGGTGCAGAATATCTGAAGAGGAAGAAGAGGATCGTACTGGGGGGCGGACACCGATACAATGTCTTCGGTTATCGTGGGCGCGGAGGAGGACGCCTCGGGTGAGGATAATGGCGCAAACGCGCCGCCGGCGGCGGTGGACGCGCGGCCCGCGACCGTTTCCGAACTCGCGGCCGGCCAGGCGTCCTTGCCGGAGTGGGTAAAGATCAGCGCTGGGTGGTGGGCCGAGGGCGCCATTGACGACGACACGTTTGTGCGGTCCATACAGTTCCTCGTACAGAGCGGGGTCATAGTTGTCACTGAGTCCGAATGACGGTGACGGGCGCGCTGTTCCAGGCCTGTTGATGTACTGTTTGAGCGGCTTGATCTCCCATTGACGTACAATCAGGGAATAATACTCGGCCGTGGAAAAACCAACCCTGGTGGATTCAAGTCGACAAAGTCGACAAAGTCGACAAAGTCGACAACATTGTGGACTCTTGTGCCTGCCTGCCTGCCTGCCTGCCTGCCTGCCTGCCTGCCTGCCAAGTCAGCAAAGTCGTCATACCGACGACTTTGCTGAGCCTGTGCCTAGAGCCCCCCTAGGGTCGGCGGAGCCGACTGAGCCGATAAGATGGACAAGTGCCCGCCCTGGGCGGAGCCCAGGGCGGGCCTCTGGACATGCCCAACCCGGGTAGCTGGCGCGCGAGAACATTGAATGACAACCGCGCGCCTGAAAGAGTGGAGGCTGTGAGATACCTGAGAGATTGACAGCTGAATGCGGGCGCCTGCTGGCTGAGGGAGACAATGGAGCGACCTCGGAGGGAACCGACGAGGGCGCTGAGCCCCCTCGGAGGGAACCGACGAGGGGGCGAGAAATGCCCCAATCTCCACAACGCGCAACATTGCGCCGACGGGCCGGTTCCGCGGCGCGCCCACGATGAATGCCAGCTTGGAGGGCGGGAGCGCGGCGCTTCGAGGTGACCCCCCATGTGGAATGTGTCGTGAGAGGAGCTGGCCGTCGTTCAGGGGTTGTGTTATGTGCGAGGGGGACAGCAGATAAATGCCATCAGCCCACGAGCGCGCTTCACATGCTTAGCGCGCGTGCCGCGAGCGCGCTTCACATGCTTAGCGCGCGTGCCGCGAGCGCGCTTCACATGCTTAGCGCGCGTGCCGCGAGCGCGCTTCACATGCTTAGCGCGCGTGCCGCGAGCGCGCTTCACATGCTTAGCGCGCGTGCCGCGAGCGCGCTTCACATGCTTAGCGCGCCACAACGGGCCGCGAGCGCGCTTCACATGCTTAGCGCGCGTGCCGCGAGCGCGCTTCACATGCTTAGCGCGCGTTTTCCCCTTAAGTGGATCCGGGGCATTGAGTCCATGGAAAAAGACGTAATCGAGCGCAGGGTGCACATGAGGAGAAGCTCCTTCATACTGACGATCCCGCAGGACATAGTAAGAAAGGCGGGGATCAGCAACGGCCAGAGTGTCAGGTTCGAGATCAGGGACGGGAAGATTGTAATCAGCCCCACGGACGTCGTGGGTAGCGGCGGCGCTGCGGACCCAGAGGGCCTCGACCCGTACAAGAAGGCCATAACCGACATGATGGCAAAGGGCGCCAAGTCCGAAGGATCCGCGGGCCCGAGGAGAGCGTCAGGGAAAAGCAAGCTGGAACGCCTCAGGCTCAAGTGACCGTAACCAGAACCCCGCGCTTCTCCTCGTCTGAGAGGTGGTCGTAGATCTGCTGCACCTTCGGGCTCTTGGACCACACGTGGCACTGCCCGAACCCCATGTCCCGCCACTTTACCATGTTGTACCGGACGTGCTCGGGGTGGCTCTGCACCTCGACCACCGACTCGATCTCCACGCTTATGGGCGTGCCATTGCCATAGTCGTACGCCACCAGGTCGGTCCTGTCGCGGCCCTTTGTCACCTTTTGGGACGCCACCGCCACGAACATCCCCAGCTCAAGGTAGCTGTAAAACACGCGCCGCGTCAGGTCGTCGATCTCGGCGGCGGAGCCGACCTCGTCGAACCGGGGCTCAAAGTATGCGGACCTGGCCTCCGGCGTCAGCTCGTACCTTGAGAGGCGGTTTCCGGGATCGGTCTTTCTGACGAGCCTGTCTGCCTGCATCTTTTTGAGGACGTCGAGCACCTCGGATCTGTTTGACACCGGCAGTTGCGACACCATCTCCACCTGCTGCAGCGGCTTGTCTAGAAGCATGACCATTATCCTCCACTCCATGTGCGTCGGGAACCGCACCGTTATGCTCTCAAGCCACTTGTTGCGGGCCGCGATCGTCTGCCTGACCATGGTATCCTCCACCGTGCCGCGGCCGTACTTTGCAAGCTGGGCGGCCAGGAACTCGTCATACGCGGCGGCAGACACCAGCAGCTCGGGCGGCGCACCCAGCCAGAACTGGACGGGCAGCGGCTGCTCCTTTCCGGGCGGAGCCTTTTCCCGTATGGACCAGTGAAAGTACTCCTGGCTTGCAAGCAGCCTGGTCAGCTCCCCCTTGAACTGGGGATCCCAGATCTGGGCCATCCTGGTGGCGTCCTTGCCGTTGACCTTGCCCACGAGCTGCGTCCCCGAGTTCCCGGTGATCAGTCCGAGCTGCGTGTCGCTTATCTGCTCTGTGGTCTGGTGGGACAGCACCAGCCCCAGCCCCAGCGACCTGGCCTGCTCAAGCATCAGCTGGAGCACCTGCAGATCCTTTACGATCTGGAACTCGTCGAGGGCCAGCACCACCTGCGTCCTCTCCTCGCCGGACACGCGGTTTGCGCGCTCCTGGATGGCAAACCACAGCTTTAGTATGAACGCCTGCATCGCTAGGGGCTGCACGTGGTGGGGCATGTTCAGGGGCGATATGCGCACCACGGTGTACGTGCCTGGCCTGATCAGCTCCCTAAAGTCGACTGTGCCCCTCCGGACCGAGAACATCCTCTTGAGCACGGGGTCGGTCGCGAACTGCTCTATCCGGTTGAGCAGCGGGACGAACGCGTCGCCCTTGAGCGCCGCTATGCTCAGGAGCGCCTGCTCCATCTCCCGGTTCGGGGTCCCGAACGTGCTTGCTATCTGCGGCAGGGCGTCGTGCCCGCTCTCCTGCATCTTCAGTATCATGTCGTGTATGTCAAGGAAGGTGGGCGAGTCGTGCTCCATGTACACGTAGAACAGCAGGGCGCGGAATATGCGCTCCATCTGGACAAACGTGGCGGACTGCTGGTACCACTCCTCTATGGTCTTCATGAAGTATCCGACGTACCTGGACACCAGCTCCTCGCGCTCGTCATCCCGGTATGCGGGCAGCTCAAGCGGGTTGATCGAGAACCTGGTCTTCTGGGGGTCCAGGAAATGCACGAGGCCGCGCCCGACCGTGCCGGGGTCGCACTGCCTGACGAACTTGTAGGAGTCGTCGCCCTTCGGGTCGACGTAGATGAACGCGTTCTGGAACGTGCCGTTGCGGTTCCACGCCTCCAGGTGCTTTGCAAGCAGGCGGATCAGCGAGGTCTTGCCGGATCCCGAGGCGCCCACCACGTACAGGTGGTTTGCAAAGTCGGTGGGGGATATGACCGCCGCGCCTACATCCTTGGATCTTGCCATCTCGCCCCACTGGCGCCCCCTGCCCCTCTTCCGGCCTGCGGCCAAGCGCCACCATCATCCCGTTGCGATTCCCGCCCCCGCGTCCCCGGGCGCAGGGCCGGGCTGCGGGCCGGGATCGTCCAGCGAGTCGAAAAAGCCGATGCCGGCGCCCTCCTTTTCAGACGGCTTTGAGGGGAGGCGCACGCCGCGCGTGGTCTCCACGTTGGGCGTGGACGGGTCGGGCAAATGCACGAACAGCGGCATTTCCACCGGGTTCAGGATCAGGAAAGGCATCGGCCTCCTGGTCCTGTACCCGCGGAGCCCCCACCACCCCCTGTCAAAATACTCTGATACGGCGCGGCCGAAAAACTGGTCCGGGTCTGGCAGGTGCCGCGACTCGAACATGCACACCCGGTGGTCGCGCGAACCGCGCAACCCGGGCACCATGATCTGGGACTTTTTTGCGTCGGAGCAGAACCTGTCATATCTGTAGCGGAACTTTGCCAAATGCTCGTACGTGGAATCGATGCCGTCCACCGACAGCGCCGAGATCTTGTCAAACGGCAGGTCGATGTCTTTGCCGCCGTTGCTGCTGTTGCCCTGCACCAGCCCCCTTATGCTCATTACCAGGTGCGCGCCCTGCATCTTTGCCATGACGTGCTTCTTGAGGCCCTTGTAGTTGCTTGTAAGGTCGTACCCGAGTTCCGGGTGCTTGCGCGGCTTTTTCCCCGTGATCTCGTCCCCCCACGACGTGTAGTCGCCGCGGTTTATCTCCATGAACCGCGCGTCCAGCCGCGACATGTGCGTGCGGAGAAAAGGCGTGCAGTCAAGCCGCGCAAACACGAACTGGATCCACGCGCGGCTGGCCGACTGTACGGCGCTCGCCATCCTGGTGATGAGGCTGTGCCCCCCACTACCGCCGCCACCCGGCTCGTCAAAGACCGTCGCGTAGTGGCCGTGCCGCGTCCCCACGTCAAACACGCGGCATGCGGACCCGCGGTCAAACCACGAGGGGACGGTCTCGCTCATGTCACCGAACGCCGCGTTGGGATACATGACCTGGAACGCCCGCTCGAAGTCGCCCGCGTCCCTCTCGTCTGATATGATGACAAACCGGAGCCTCGACTCTGCCGCGTCCCACCACATCTCAAAGCTCCGTACCTGCTCGCCTGCCAGGCCCCCGGCGACGTTTGCCGCCCTCTGCGGGTCCGACTCCAGTGGTACAGTTACTGAACGGGCGGACGGCCTCTCTGGACCGCGTATGATCTTTCTGACGTCTGCCAGCTGCCCTCTGGGCATCTTTTTGTTTGAGATTCGCCACCTCGGCATGCAGTCAGGACGGCGGTTTCCTTTTAAGCCCGCAAACGCGCAGTCTCATCCGCATTCCCTATTTGCATCCAGATCAGGATGGTGGAAGCAGACGGGATGGAGGGGGATGCAGAATTGATTCACTATGGATAGTCTTAAAAACAATTTGAAATACCGTAATGCATGTCAGAGACAAAGCAGGCATCAGATGACAGCCTGTGGCCAAACGAAGAGTATGCGATAGAACAGTATGAATCCGGAAAGGACACGACGAAGTTGTTTGAAACCCCCGAGGCACTGATAGAGGATCTTCACAGGGCCGAACGACTTTGTGGCGCATAGAGCGGACAAGCCGGTTTGTCCGTTGCTACGTGAGACTTCCATCCCAGATGAGAAGGAGGGTAGACGAGGCCGTATTGCAACTTGCAGAATCTGAAAATCCCGCAGACGCAGGCGTCCCAAAAAGAGGCAGATTCAAGGGATACTTTGCGTATGAGATTGGGCGCTCGTACCGTCTGATCTACAGGGTCGTCGACCGGCAGAAGATAGTCCTGCTGGTGGTAGTGGGAGACCACAAGTCTGTCTACGGCAAGGACTGACTCTTCTATGATATTCTTTGGACTGTCCTCTTTCCAAGACCCGGGGGCGCGACGCGCCGCCGGGCATTCCACTGTCCGCGAGGGACTGCGCCGGCATCCATGCGACTGGCTGCCCGGTGACACCTGCATAAGCGGCGCACGCCCTGCGGCGGCAGGCTATTCCGCCAGCTTGTAGAGCCCGTTTGCGTTGCTCATCACGGGATCGTCTGGAACCACCACCTTGAACTCCTTTAGCTTGGCGGCCAGCCTCTCCCGCATGCCGGGGATCAGCAGCCCCCCTCCCGAGAGCGCTACGGTGTACCGGTTGCCGTACTGCCCGGACACGTCGTGTATCTCGCGGGCCAGGTTCTCGGCCATTATCCTCGCGTACCTGTGGCACACGTCGTGGTTCCTGTGGAGCAGGTCCGTGTCGAGGTGGGCATACCTGCCTATCTTTCGGGTTACAAAGTCCGACGCCCACCTGGAGCTCTCCCCGTCTATGATCTCCATGTCGTCTATCACCACGATCTCGGTTGTGCCCTGCCCGATGGACACCACGATGGCGCTCTCAAGGTCGAGGTCCACCAGCGTCCCCGAGGCCTGGGCGACCACGGTGCACGCCTCCGTATTGAGCGCCTTTTGTATCACCCTTGTCATGGACTCGCGGTAGCCAAACGCGTGGTACGGCAGGCCGACCACGATGCGGAGCTTTGCGTCCGTGTCGGCCGGGGCCTTTGCCAGCCCGCGGACCTGGCGCATCGTCTCGGCCAGCAGCATGTCCACCTGCTTGTAGTACCTGGAGTCCGGCTTGCCCCTGACAATCGGGCTTATGGCAGTGGCGCCCATGGTGTCAAGCAGCGAGCCTGCCTTGTCGCCCACCGCCTCCGTAGCCTTTTCCGTCCACAGCCCGTGGATGCGCCTCACGTATATCGACGGAAAGCGCACCGCCCCGTAGTCGGAGACGCACTTTACAAAGCCGGTTCCGATGTCGAGGCCGATCTTCATCATTACGTCTGACATCAATTGCGTTTAAGCGGGGTTTCGGCAGCCGGCCGACGGGCTGCCCGCGGCACCCGGACGCCGCGACAATTACGTCCTGATCAAGTCCTGTCCCCGGCCGGCAGGCTCCGCGCCCGCGCGGCGCACAAACGAACGGCTCTCGGCAAGCCCGGACAGGTGCACAACGCCCGCCAGAACGGCCGCCACGCAGAGGAACTCCGTATCCCACGTATGCGTGACCAGAAACGGCGAGAAGACGACGAGCGCCGCCTCGGCCGCAAGCGCTGCCGGCACGGCCATCCGGAGTCGGAGGCGTCCGGCCAGAATGCGGAGCACCAAACTCTGCTCATATTTGAATAAAAATTGGCGGTGCCTTACGGTGTGCGCCATGTCCAGGCAGCAGGCCGCAAGCCAGAACGAGACGGGGCCCCAGGCCCATCCGGCCGGAACCGTCCACCCGGAGGCGTACGCAGTCCCGAGCAGCGCGCCCGCAAGGCACGCAAGGACGGTCGACGCCCTCAATACTTGACGCCCACTATGACGAACCCGACGAACCCGACAATGGCGATGATGATCGACACGTAGCCGAGGCCCTCAAGGACGGTCGCCTTTATGTCGCCCTCCTCCAGGCATTCGGCGTCGGCGCCGTCCTGGCCCTGTTCGCACAGCGTCTCCAGGTTGACGTTGGTGAACTCCTCTATTATAAGGGGCGAGAGCGATCCCAGCACGAGGAGCACCACCACCCCGATCACACCGTTCTTCATCTTCTGCTTGTCTTCCGGGTCCTTTTCTGAAAGTACCATGCATGGCATGTGCCCGATATCATAAAAGGCGGTTTTTCTCCGTACGCGGTTCGGCGGGTGGAGTGGAGAGAGGAATGGAGGCGCTGCCCCCTCTGTCGGGCGCCGTCCTCCGTCTGCCGCACCAGTCCCGGCGGCCGGACTGCGGGCGGGCCATGAGCGGACGGCGGCAAATGCGCGATGGTAACAAAGATTTCTTTGTTACCATCTAACAGATACGCCTGTCACCGGGGGGCTTGCTACGCGCCCACGAGTCCGTGACGGGGCGTTCCGGATGCCTCCGGCACACTTTTTTACATGCCTGGAAAACGTCAATGCGTCGTGGACGGCGGGCCTGGCCGCGTTGCAGGAACCTGTGCCGACCGGCGGCCGTGCGATCTATAATATGATGGGAATGTACGGTTTTCCCTACATGTACACTTTAGATCCCACTCTCTGCATCTATTGTGAAGCGGGCGTAGCCTGCACGCGGACCCTCGTAGTCGAATGGTTCATGATCTCTCTGTGGATCGCGGCAAGGCTCTCGTCCCTGAATATTAGGTTGCACCTAAAGCACTTGGAGACAACCTCGGTCATGTGCAAAAAGCAGGCGTGATTGCTTATAAAAGTATTGGATATTTTGTTCATTTTTTATGACATATGACGCCATATATTGAAAAGATGAAATTATTTCCGAATTTTGTACAATGTAATGCAATATCTTGCGGGCGGTTGGCGGCAAGCGGGGCGGGGCCGGACGGTCACGCGCAAATCCCACAAACCCACGCCGGCGCCGTACGCCGGCAACCCACGACAAAAAGGGATTTACGGCAAGGGACTCCTCGAATAATGACTGTAAGATGGAGGCAGATCCCCTGTTTGATGCGGTGGGGGGACTCTCGTATGCCGGGATATTCCTGCTGCTAGTCGGCGTCAACGCGTCGCCCATACTGATGCCGCCAAGCTGGGTGATACTGGCCTCGTTCCACCTGCTTGACCCGACCCTGGACGTCATACTGCTTGCGGCCGTGGGGGCCACGGGGGCCACCGCAGGCAGGTTTCTCCTAAAGCGCGTCAGCATACGCTTCAGGCGGTTTGTGGGGCCCGAGCAGCGTGAAAACCTTGACACGGTAGGCAGGTACCTCAACGGCAAGAGGTACGGGTACGTGCTTGCGTCGTTTCTGTTTGGCGCGACCCCGCTGCCAAGCAACATGCTGTTCATCGCATACGGGCTCATGCATGCAAAGAGCGCAGGGATATACGCCGGCTTCTGGGCCGGCAGGATGATATCGTATGTGATAATGATACACCTGGGGGACATAGTGCTGCGCCCCTTTGTCGGGATATTTGAGGACAGGCTGGTGGGGATACTGGTAGTCGACGGCATCGGACTCTGCGTGGTAGCTGTGTTCGCGTTCATAGACTGGACGCTCTTGATCACGAAAAAGAGGCTGAGGTTTACGAGGCCCAGAATCTGGAGGATCTGACGAGCCCGCGGTCCCCAGAGGCATGCGAGGCGCCGCTGCTACCCGTAGTCGATGTAGCGATCGTACCTCTTCTCTATCTCGTTGTTGCGGCCAGACACTATCCTCTCATACTCCCGGTCGCGGCGCGCCGCAATGTACCGGCGTATGTCGGCAAACTCCGGCGTGTCCGGGAAGGAATCAAAGAGCGGCTCGGCCATCCTCAGGTACTCCAGCGCCTTGGCGCGGTACTCGGCGCGTGTGGGGTTGCGCTCGCGCCTCATCCTGAACCACACGGCAGCCCAGCTGGAGCCAAGCACGTGCGGCACCAAGTCAAACGCCCTCTCAATCTCAAACCGCTCGTCGTTTCTCATTCTGCCAGAAGCGATCCTGCCACGTCCTTTGCAAAGTATGTGACTATTATGTCGGCGCCCGCCCTCTTTATGGAACTGAGCATCTCGAGGGCAATCTGCGTACCGTCCACGTATCCGGCGGCGGCCGCCGCCCTGACAAGCGCGTACTCGCCGGAGGTGCTGTATGCGGCGACCGGCAGATCAAGGCGCCTGCGCGCCTCGGCCACCAAGTCAAGGTACGCAAGGGCCGGCTTGATCATTACAATGTCCGCGCCCTCCTCCGCATCGGCCTCTACCTCCATCATGGCCTCGCGGGCGTTGGTGTATGGCATCTGGTACGTCGACCTGTCGCCAAACTGCGGGGCGCACTCGGCCGCGTCACGGAACGGCGAGTAGAATCCGGAGCGGTGCTTTGCAGAGTGCGACATGATCAGCACGTCAGAGAACCCCGAGTCGTCAAGGGCCGTCCGGATTGCAGACACCTGCCCGTCCATCATTGCCGACGGCGCGGCGACGTCGACGCCGGATTCCGCCTGGCTGACGGCGATCTTGGCAAGCACCTCCAGGCTCGAATCGTTGTCTATGACGGGGCTGCCTCCTTCTCCCCCATCTCCGCCGTGGCCCTCACGTATGACACCGCAGTGTCCAGACAAGGTATACTGGCACAGGCAGACGTCGGACATTATCACGATGTCATCTCCAAAGGCCTGGCGCACCTCAGAGGCGGCCCGCTGCACGATCCCGTCCCTGGCAAACGCGGAGCTTCCCGCATCGTCCTTTGACGAGGGGAGGCCAAACAGCATGATGGCGGGGATGCCGGTGCTTTTGATTGACTCGACCTCCCCGGTTACGTCCGACAGCGGCAGGCGCTGCATGCCGGGCATCGATTTCACCGTTACACGCTCGTTAATCCCCTCCTGGACGAACACGGGGCATACCAGGTCAGACGGCAGGAGCGTGGTCTCCCTGACCAAGCTGCGCATCTTTGCGGTTTTTCGCAACCTGCGCAACCGCCGTGTTGGAAACTGCATTATGCATTATGGTGTGATCGACAAGATATAATCCTAGTGAGAATCGAGGGCGGCGAGAGGGTATGCCTTGACGACTCCCGCATGTCGTGCAGGGCAGCGGGCAGGCCGCGCCCATGCTGCAAGCGCATGATCACATTTGTGCGCCGTCCGCCCTTGGGGCTGCCAGGTGCGGCAGGATTCTACTATGGGGGTTCGTGCCGCGCATATCGGAGGTATCCGCGTCAGTTTTTCGGGGCGGGGTCTTCTGAGGCGGGGGCGCGGGCATCGGCTGAAGGGGCGGTACCGGCATCGGCCGCACCGTCACTGTCACCCCCATAGTCAAACAGCCTGCCTGCAAGCGCAATCACGCCAGAGTCGCCGCGCTCGGAGGCCTTGCGCAGGTTGTTGATCGGGGGTGATACGATGCTCTCCACTATCTCGCGCGTCAGGCTGTCGATTATGCCTATGCGCCTAGCATCTGTCTCGTCGAGCGCGCGTACCGCCTTTTGGAGTTCCTTCTCTCGCAGGGCATCGATCTTCTTGAACACGTGTTCGGCTATGGGCTCCGCTGCAAGGCGCCTCACAGACGCCTCCAGTACGCCGACCTCCTCCTTTATTGCATCCTCGATGGCCCTGGCCTTGCCGGCCCTGGCCGTCAGGTTCTTTTCCACCATCTCAGATATCTGGTCCAGGTTCATCAGCTTGACGCCGGGCAGCGTCGCGACCCGCTCGTCGACCGTGCGCGGGTTTGAGAGGTCGAGGATCATCATGCCACGGCGGTGGCCGCCGTCCGGTTCGCCACTGCCACCGACGTGACCGCTGTTACCTCCGGCACGTCCGGCCGAGACCGCCTGCGATATCTTCTCAAACGTCACAAGCGAGTACGGGGCGGTGGTGGCGACAAACATCGCGTCGTACCCGGTAAACTTGGACAGAACCTCCTCAAAGCGCACCGGGGAGCCCCCCAGCGACTCGCAGAACGCCCTTGCACGGCCCAGGGTCCTGCTCGTGACGTCAAACGCGTACCCCCTGCGCAGGAGCGACTTTGCAACGAGGGTCGAGACCTCGCCCGTTCCGATAAGCAGTATCCTTTTTGACTTCATGTCGTCGATATTCTCCTCGGCAAGCCGGACCGCCATAGAGCCGACGGAGACGCCCCCCCTGCCGATCCCCGTGCTGCCGCGTATCCGGGTGCCGATCCGTATCGCCTTGTCAAATATCGTGTTCAGGTAGCGGCCCGACGAACGCGTCTTGCGCGCCTCGGCAATGGAGCTCTTTATCTGGCCCAGTATCTGCTCCTCCCCTAGCACCATCGAGTCCAGTCCCGACGTGAGCTTGAGAAGGTGACGCAGCGCCTCGTCGTCCTCGGACATCTCGAGGTTCTCATCAAACGCAACCTCGTCGAGCCCCGTAAGGGAGGCCCACGTCCGCTTCAGCCGCTCGGTTCCCCCGGGGCCCGTACGCGCAAAGAGCTCCACCCTGTTGCACGTCTGTATTATCACGCACTCGTCCAGACCAGAGTGCCGCCGGAACTGCTCGTACGCGTCGTCCACGTCCCGTATGGCGAACCGCTCAAGCACGTGTATGGGCGAGTTGTGGAACGTGACGCGCGCGTTGATGATCTTCTGCCTCATGTTTTTTTGTCACCCCGCAGCATGGACATGGCGCGCTCTTCGGCCTCACCAAACCGCCCGTCTCTTATTAACCGATCAACTGTACTGTCGGCCATCACGGCCTCCAGCAGGCGTCTGCGCTCGGCCTGCGTCTTTATGGCAGTCTTGGCGGCGCGCCGCACCGCGTCCTGTATGCGCATGTGCGCCACCTCGCGGGAAGTGATCACGCCGCGGAGCACGGACTCGGCCTTCTGGCATATCTGCTTTGAGACGGCAGGGCTCCGGCCCCCCGTGGACACTGCAACGGTTATCCCCCCCTCAATCCGCATGACCGACGGGTGGGAAAAGTCGCTCAGGGCAGAGTCATCGGACCTGTATCCGAGGATGCCCCTCGAGCGGGCAGCGGAGACCGCCATGCCGTTGACTTTTGGATCATCCGTTGCGGCGACCACGACGGACGGCCCGTACCGGTCAAGAAACGAGCTGTCCGCCACGTCGCTCTCCTCCAGGGTGACGGCGTCGTCAGCTGACCATTTCCTGATCGCGTCTGACGCGGAGGCCGACAGCACCACGATGCGGCGGCAGCCCTCCTGCAAGAGCGCGTTGACCCGCCGCTCTGCCTGGGCCCCGCCTCCTATCACCACCACCGTCCTGTCCGTCACGTCAAGATCTATTATCACGCGTATGATGATGCGCCAGAGTTATTTATTTACAGCCGGACGGCGTGCCGGTACGGCCTGTGCGCCGCCGGCATGCGCACTGCGCCGTGTTTGCCATCCGTTGCCTGTGCGCGCGGCGGCGACGCGGCCGGTTGCAAGCCAGCGGCTCGTACGAGGTGGGCGTGGGTAGGGGCGGACGAGCGGGCGGAGCGTAACGCAGCAAGGCGGAGTAGAGCACAGGGCGCGCAGCCACAGCCGTCCGCGTGCAGTCAGGGCATGCGGCATGGCTACACTTTTAATCAATATCATGCAACGGCGCCCGTTGACAGGCAACGAGATGGACAACCTCGACATGGAGCTGCTAAACGAGATCCAGTGGACGTTCCCGCTTGTGAGCCGCCCGTTTGACGCCATGGCAGAAAAGTTTGGCGTCACCCCCGACGCCATAAAGGACAGGCTCACCGGCCTCAAAAAGTCCGGCGTACTGAGGCAGCTGAGCGCCATATTTGACACCCGCCGGCTCGGATACACAAGCTCGCTTGTGGCCATGGAGATAGAGCCCGGGCGCCTCGAGCATGTGGCGCGGCAGATAAACCGCCACCCGGGCGTGAGCCACAACTACGAGCGGGACCACGAGTTCAACCTGTGGTTTACGCTGGCAGTCCCCCCCGGCTCGAGCCTCAAGGACGAGCTAGACAAGTTTGCGGGCCTCGACGGCATCCGCAGGGTCAGGATGCTGCCCACCCTGCAGCTCTTCAAGATCGGCGTAAAGCTCGACATGGTAGACGACAAAAAGCACGAGGTCGCCCCCACCGAGAAAAAGAAGGAGATCAGAAGCGTCGAATTTGAGCCGACTGAGCGCGACAAGGAGTTTGTCAGAGAGCTTCAAAAGGACATGGACATAATCGACGAGCCGTTTGCCAGGGCCGCGGAAAACCTAGGCGTGACGGAGAACGAGCTGTTCGAGAAGATGAAATGGTACGAGGAGATCGGCGTGATGAGGAGGTTTGCGGCCATACTCAGGCACAGGCAGGCGGGGTTCTCGGCAAACGGCATGATCGTGTGGAAGGTTCCAGAGGGACGCATAGAAGAGGTCGGCGCAAAGCTGGGCGCGTTTCCGCAGGTCAGCCACTGCTATGAGAGGCCCACCTACAAGGACTGGCCCTACAACGTGTTTTCCATGATACACTGCAAGACAGAGTCCGAGGCGCGCGACATGGCGCGGCAGATACAGGGCCAGGTAGGGGTCGACGAGTACACCATACTGTTCAGCTCAAGGGAGTTCAAAAAGACGCGCGTAGAGTACTTTGTAGAGCACGAGTTCAGGCCGGATGCGGCGCGTGCAGGAGAGCGGAAAGAAGAGATGCTCAGCGCCCCGCGGCCCTGAGGGCTGCCGGCGGCCATCCACTCCAGGATTACTCGTTTGGGTCGTGCCCCACCACGTGCACACGGCACAGGTACTGGTCGTTCATGTGGCAGTAAAAGTCAGAAGGGTCACTGCATGCGGCGCACCGGGGCCTCTGATCCGCGCCCGACAGCGCGGTATGGTAGCTCTTGCGCGGCGCACCGGTCGCGGGCCGCCTGTATATGCGCGTCAGCCTTGCATAATACTCGGCCTCCGCGGCGCTGAGCGGCTCGTCTGCGCGCACCTTTCTTGAAATCTTGTCCCATTTTTTTGGGCGGCCTATGCGGGCGCCGTCCAGCTGCCTTATGGCGCCAAGCATTGCATCGCGCCTAGGCGTGGATGGGGATGACGGTACAGATGACGATGGCGGCGGCCTCTGTTGCTGCGGCCCACGTCCCTGCTGCGGCTGCCGCTGTCGTCGCCGCCGCATCCGGTCAGCCATGCCCCCTCATTCCGCGCCTGCCGCAGGTATGGTTGCCTTTAGCTCGTACTCTGGCCACGTGTCGTACAGCGCGCCGATTGCGCGCATGTCGGATTCCGGGATGTACCTGCCGTCGGCCATGCCCGCGTACGCGTCAATCTCGTCAAGCTCGGTCATCGTGGGCAGGACGGACGCAAACCCGCGCTTGCTCATTATGAACTTCATTGCAAGCTCCGTGATTGTCAGACCGTTACGGTCTGCAATGGGCCTGAGCTGCTCTACCTTCCGGAGCGACGCCTTTATCCACTGGCCCTTGCGCACCGAACGGTGATCCTTTTCGTCTATCTTGGTGTCCGCATTTACCTTGCCTGTCAGTATGCCGGAGGCCTCGGGCACCCTCACCAGGACGCCCATGTCCGCCTCCTCTGCGCGCCGCATCAGTTCGTTTCCAGGAGTCTGCTCCAGCACGTTGTATACGGTCTGGACCGCAGATACGCACGGGCGCCCCATGGCCTCCAACCCCTCGGCAGTCCAGCCTATGGCGGGCCCCAGAGCCACTTGGCACGTCCTGGCCAGGCCGTCGGACACCATGGACTCGAGCGTCTCAAAGACGGAGTCGTCGCGGATGTGGTGCAGCTTCGGGTTGTGCAGACCGTATACGTCCACGTGGTCCGTCTGCAGCCTCTCCAGGCTCGCCCTCAGCGCGCGCCTGGCAAAGTCCGCGTCAAAGCACTGCGGCAGCTCGGAGTGCCCGATCTGCTCTACGCCTGCAAAGTCATAGCCGAACTTTGTGGATATTACGACCTCGTCCCGCATCCCGGCAAACGCTTGTCCGATCAGCCTCTCGCTCTTGCCCTTGCCGTACATGTCGCCGGTCTCAAAGAAGTTGATCCCCACGTCGTACGCCTTTTTGAGCATCCTCAGGGCCTCGTCCTCCTCTATCTTCTTGCCCCACCAGTCGAGCGCAATTGCCCACGCGCCGAACCCCAGCTCGGAGACCTTGATGTCTGACCTGCCGAGCCTGTTGTATCTCATGATGGTGGACGGGCGGGCTAGAAAATTTATGTCTAACCCGCCGCCGTCTTTGCTGCCGTCGCCGCCCCGGCGTGTGACCGCGCATGCCAGAGGCCTGGCACGTGCAGGCAGACCTGCCCATAAGCGCAAAAGGTGCGCGAAGCCGCGTCATCCCAGGCTGGAGATCAGCGGAATAATCTCCTTTCTGACGCACACTATCATGGGAACAT
Source organism: Candidatus Nitrosopumilus sp. (assembly GCA_965207075.1). Taxonomy (GTDB): domain Archaea; phylum Thermoproteota; class Nitrososphaeria; order Nitrososphaerales; family Nitrosopumilaceae; genus Nitrosopumilus. The sequence continues at coordinate 1,791,903 of CBDBLO010000002.1, forward strand.
CGTTCTTTACGTACGAGGAGACCTGCGTCTCACGCAGGTCCATTATCAGGTCCTGAAAGTCCCGTACGTCGTCCACCTCAAAGGCCAGCATAAAGTCATGGTCGTGGATTCCAAACGAGTACGTGGTGTTCAGCACGATCTGCGGATACCTGCGGCTGACTGCAATGTGCTCGTCCATTATCTCCTGGCGCTTTGCCTGCGGCAGCAGGTACCACTCGCGGGTCTTTGTAAACGGGTACACGACAACGTACTTTTTGGGGGGGTCGCCGGCCACAAAGCCTTGCGGCCCTGCGCCTGGCGCGTACACGGAGGGCCGGGTGCACGACAGATACGTCCGAGACGGTATAATGTACTTGCCAAAGACCGTGCCGTACAGGCGCTCTGTCGCCGTCTGGATCTCGTCTACCGTGCGGGCGGCAAACCATAGTAGGAAGTCCGCGTCGTCGCGGAGCCCGACGGTCGAGTACGAGCGGTAGGACACGCCCGTATAGTCCAGTATGTTCTTGACCTCCTTTGCGGACTCCTCCTTTGCTAGGTCCGCCATCCACCGCCACTTGGCATCAAGCTTGTAAAACGAGAATCCGAAATAGTACTGGTCGGCTGCCGGCTGCGAGGGGTCGGGCGCGGCGTTGTCGTGGTTGCCATGGTTGCTGTCAGACACAAGCTGTGTCCCAAGTGTCCGTTTAAAAAGTCTGACATCCTGCGCCCCGGATGCTGGTTCCATGCGCATGCAGTGGATTCGGCGGCACCGGGGGACAGGCGGCGTCCGGACAGGCGGCGTCCGGACAGGCGGCGTCCGGACAGGCGGCGTCCGGACAGGCGGCGCGCCGAGATCAGCGGCCGGACGACCAGTCGTCAAACTTGTTGATTCTCTGCTGCCGCCTCATGTCTATAAGAAAGATGACGATTCCCGCAACCATTACGATCAGTCCCGCTATTAGTGCCGCGCCCGCTATAACGAGCGGAAAGATCAGCTTGTTCAGCGGCGAGTCGGGATCCATAAACATCTCTGAATTCTCCGGATCCTCGGAGAACATTACGATTACCGTAACCGGCTCGGGGCCGGTGTTTGTTATCTCAACGTCCATGGGGCCTGCACTGGCCTGCTCCACGGCCTCAAACGCCATCTCGTCAACCTGGGCGGACCGGCCGTACGCGTTCCCCGAGGGGCCGTACGCCGCGATTGACAGGGAGTCGCCGGGCTCATAGTCTGTCACATGGACCGCCCATATGACGGGAACGCCGTCTGACTCCACCGCAAAGGACACGCGCTCTGTGGCGCCCGGTATGACCGTCATCTCGTCTGTAATCGTGCTGAACATGCCATCGAAGATGGACGACACGTCAAACCCCGCAGGGCCCATAAAGGAGGATTCGGCAACCGAGTTTGCGGCCAGGAGCGACACGCCGAACAGTACCGTCCCCGCGCAGGCCGCATAGAGTCCACGCTTTTTCATCGTTGCATACATCGCCAATCTTACATTAATGTCTAGGGTTCCTCATGCGGGGCAGCACGGGGCGGGAAAAATGCTTGCGCCGGCCCGCGACTGGGCGGCCACCGGCGGCGTCGGCGGCGTCAGTCGGCCACCACCCTGACGCCCTTCCAGAACGCAACCATGCCGCGTATGTGCGCGGCATCAGGGCTCGGGTCCGCATAGCACCAGGCGCAGTCCTCGTTGGTGCGGTCACCCGCCACCGCCGTATAGTAGCTTGCCGTCCCCTTCCAGCCGCAAAAGCTCGTGGTGTCGCTGGGCCGCATCATGTCCATCCTGACCGACTCCGCCGGAAAGTAGTGGTTGCCCTCGACTATGACCGTATCGTCGCTCTCGGCCAGTACGGTGTCGTTCCAGACTGCCCTGACCATGGAATCACGCGCCGCCGGGCCCCTTTTCTTCCTTTTCCTCTTCCTTCTCCTCTTCTGCCATCCCGTGCATCTCCCCCTTCATCTCCCTCCTGGAGCGGAACTGCGGGGTCACACCCAGCGCCTCGTAGTTTCCAGTGGAGCACGCAAAGCACATGGAGTCTGCCGGCATTCCTACTGCCTCGGCCAGGTTCTCCGCGTCGTTGTACCCCAGAAAGTCGGCGCCTATGTCGCGGCGGACCTTCTCGGTCATCTCCTCCCTGGTCATGTCCGGCCTTGCGCCCCCCGAATTGGTTGCAAGCTCCTCCTGTGACGGAAAGTCGATGCCGGCATAGCAGGGATGCGTGACGGGCGGGTACGTTATCAGCATGCTGATCTTCCGCGCGCCGGCGCGCCGGAGGGCCTTTACTATCGACTTGGAGCTGGTGCCCCGGACCAGGCTGTCGTCGACTACGACCACGTGCCTTCCCTGTATGATCTCCCTTATGGGCATTATCCACCTGTTTATCTCGACGCGCTCCGTCTGGTGCGGCTCGATAAAGCTCCGCAGCGGCCCCTTCTTGCTGTAGCGGTCCTTGAGCAGCCCCTCGTCAAACGAGAGTCCGAGCTGCTGGGCGTATCCCAGCGCCGCGGGCCTTGCAGAGTCAGGGACCGGCACGACGAGGTCCGCGTCCCGTATGGGAAACTTGCGCGCCAAGAGCCGCCCGATGTTCTTTCTTGCGACGTAGATGTTGGCGCCCTCCATGTTGCTTGAGGGGTGCGCAAAGTATGTGAATTCAAAGGAGCAGTGCGCCCTTGACGCGTCGTCAGAGAACCGCTCGGACTCGAGGCCGTCCCCGCTTATGCGCAAGAGCTCGCCAGGCTCCACGTTCCGGAGCAGCTCGGCGCCCACGGCGGAGAGCGCCGAGGACTCGGATGCCACGATGTACACGTCGTCGTCCTCTTTGTGGCCCAGCACCATGGGCCTGAAGCCCTTCGGGTCCCGCGCCGCGTACACGGAGCCGTCGTCGGATATGAAGGTAAAGCAGAACGAGCCGACCATCTCGTTCTTCAGGACGGAGAGGGCCTGCCCGAGCCCGCTGTTGTCGGACATCAGGGAGACCAGCCTGTGGGCCGCCACCAGGGTGTCAGTCGCGCTCTGCGGCGTGAACGTGCACCCGCCGACCATGTTTGAGATCTCCTGGGCGTTTGCTATCGTGCCGTTGTGGGCCACGCACATGTCCCCCACCTTGAGGGGCTGGGCGTGCTCGAGCCCGCCCCCTCCCACGGTAGAGTAGCGGACGTGCCCTATTACGGCGGGGGACGCGTACTCGTGCGCAAGCCTCCTGAAATCAGACGACGAGCCGGAGACCAGCCCCATCCTCTTGAGGGGCGCCTTGCCGGGGACCGCGATGCCCCACGCCTCCTGCCCCCGGTGCTGGAGGGCCCTCAGCGTGTCTATGCACATGGGGACGACGTTGGCCCCCCGTACGCTAAATATGGCCACAACCCCGCAGTTCTCATGGGGCCTGTCGTCAAGCTCCGTGCACCATCCCCCCCAACACACCTGACCACTCCCCGCGAGTCTTATCAACGCTTAGGTCTGCAACGATTCTGCCGCCGCCACTGCGAAATATGATGCGTCCGTCCTGTGCGCCCCGCGTGGCGCGCCCTATGCGCGCGTGCGCGGCGCCAGAGCGGGCCAGCAGATCCTCCACTTCCTGCAGGGACCCGTCGGGGACCAGCACTACATACCGGGAGTGGCTTTCGGAGAACAGTGTCACGTCATCTGGCATTTCGCGCGATTGCGCACCGGCGGTGCCGTCAGCCGCGGTGCCGGCATCGTGCGCGCGTGGAACCCTTGCAATGTCCACGTCGCAGCCCAGTCCCGCACCGAGGCACACCTCGGATACCGCGGCGGCCAGCCCGCCCTTTGAGCAGTCGTGCACCATGTGGGAGAGCCCCACCCTCCTCGTGATGTCCAGTATGGCGCCAGAGTTGCGCCGAGACTCCGCGGCGCTCACGGCGGGGCACCTGCCGCCCACCACGCCCCGGATGTACTCGTAGTATTCGGATCCCCCCATCTCGTCCTTGGTCGACCCCACCACAATGATGTGGTCGCCGTCCGCGGGTCTCGCGCGCATGCGCTGCATTGCAGAATCATCGGCGCGCCCGCCGCCGTCTTTGCTGCCGTCGCCCGACACCAGTCCCAAGACTGCTATCACCGGCGTGGGCTTTATCGGCCCCGACGGCGTCTCATTGTACAGGCTGACCTTGCCCCCCACGCACGGGATGCCCATCTCCCTTGCAAAGTCCGAGATGCCCCGAACAGACTCGACGAACGTCCAGAACACGCCGGGATTCGTGGGATCCCCGAACTGCAGGTGGTCAAGCATTCCTATCGGGGCGGCGCCCGTGCACACCACGTTGCGGCAGGCCTCCTCAAAGCATCCGATGGCGCCCTGCCGCGGGTTGACGTAGCAGTGCTTTGGGTTTCCGTCCATGGATACGGCCAGGTACCTGCCGTTGTCAAGCCGCAGGACCGACGCGTCGGCCCCCGGCCGCACCACCGTGCGTATGCCGACCTCGTGATCGTACTGGGAGTACACCCAGCTGCGGCTGGCAATGTTGGGCGACGTCATAAGCCTGCGCAGTATATCGGTATAGTCCGCGGCACCCCCGCCCCCCTGCGCGTGCGGCGCGCACGACACGTCCTCTATCCCGTCAAGGTATGCGGGCCTCTGGCGCGGCAGGTCAAGGAGGCGCGCGTTTGCAACCACCTCGGCGGGCATCTCTGCTGCCACGTCTTCTTCTTCTTCTTCTCCGCCTTCTGTTCTTCTCCCCCCCGACGTCACGCGCATCATGCCGTCGCGTTTTACCACCCCTATGACGGAGTGTGACACGCCAAACTTGGAGCAGATCTCCCTTATGGCCTGCAGGCCCCGGACGCCGTCCGTAATTATCAGCATGCGCTCCTGGGACTCGGATGTCATTATCTCCTCGACGGACATGCCGCCCTCCCGGGCATGCACGGCGTCCGCATTTATGGTGATTCCGACCCCGAGCGCGTCGGCAGTCTCAGATACGGCGCACGACAGGCCTCCGCCGCCCAGATCCTTCATGGCGTGTATCGCGCCGGCGCTGCGGGCCTCGAGCACCGCCTCTATCAGCAGCTTTTCAATGAACGGATCCGGTATCTGGACCGCGGACCTGTCCTCGGTCTCCAGCGAGTCCGATGCGAACTGCGAGCCGCCGATGCCGTCGCGGCCCGTGGGGCCCCCGAGCAGCACGACCACGTCGCCCGGCTCGGCGTGGTTTCTCACCAGCCTGTCCCTCTTGCCAAACCCGATCGCCGCGACGTCGACCATGGCGTATCCGGCATACGAGTCGTCAAATTCCAGCTCGCCGCCGACCGTGGGAATTCCAATGCAGTTTCCATAGTCCGCGATCCCGGACACGGCGTTCTTGAAGAGCCACAGTGACTTGGGATCCGTGCGGGGGTTGCCAAAGCGCAGCCCGTCCAGTATGGCGATCGGCCTGGTGCCGGCCGAGAGTATGTCGCGTATCACCCCGCCCACGCCGGTGGCGGCCCCGCCGTACGGCTCGACTGCCGACGGGTGGTTGTGGCTCTCTATGTGGGCCGTCACCACGTAGCCGCCCCCCACGTCAAGCACGCCCGAGTCGTATCCCTTCTCCGAGATGACCAGCGGCCCGTCGGTGGGAAGTATGCGCAGGTGCCTCTTGGAGGACTTGTACGAGCAGTGCTCCGACCACTCGGCGGCCACTATGTGGAGCTCCGCCGGGCGCGGGATCCGGCCCAGCCGGGACGTCAGATAGTCCAGCTCGGACTGCTCGAGGCTCAACGCCGGAACGCATCCTCCGGCATGGCTGCAGGCGTGGCCCCACTGGCGGCCGCGGCGTCCAGGGTATCCCTCATTGCGATCTTGCCTCCTCCTCTTCCATTCCCCTGCCTACGTACCCGGCGTGATCGATCTGCTGCGCGTGTATGCAGCCTGCAAGCGACTCGAATATCATGCGCGCGGGCCCGCAGTCCACGGGGTTCGTCTCGTACTCTGCGGCCCGCTCCGGGTGCGGCATCATCCCCACCACGTTGCCGTCGTCGCTGCATATGCCCGCTATTCCGCCTACGGAGCCGTTTACGGAACCGTCGGCATACCGGAATACGACGCGGCCGCCCTTCTGCAGGTCCCTCACGGTGTCCTCGTCCGCATAGTACCGGCCCTCGCCGTTTGCAATCGGTATCGGGATTCGCTGCCCCATATACAGCATCGACGTAAACGGGGTCGATGCATTCTCCACAACCAGGTCGGTCCACTGGCACATGAACCCAAGCGACTCGTTTACCAGGAGGGCTCCGGGCAGTATGCCGCACTCTGTCAGGATCTGAAAGCCGTTGCATACGCCCAGTACCGGGGTGCCTTCGGATGCCAGCCTCCGGACGTCAGACATTACGGGGCTGTGCGCCGCAATCGCCCCCGCGCGCAGGCGGTCGCCGTACGAGAATCCTCCGGGCAGTACCACGGCATCCGTCCCGGCAGGAACGGTCTTTGTGTGCCAGATGTACTGCACGTCGAACCCGAACACGTCGCGCAGTACGTGATGCATGTCGCGATCGCAGTTGCTGCCAGGGAATACCACGATTCCGACCTTCACGAGGCGCAAACGTCAGAGTCGTATTTATTCTGTCGCAGGCGCGTGCAGAGGATCGTCGCACATGGCGGCGGCCCGGCCTACTCACGGGATTGGCTCGGCCGTTATGTCCACCATACTGACAATGGGGTTGTACAGGTGCAGCGCGTCGCACACCTTGCGAACGTCCCGTACGGCAGACTCGGCATCCTGGGAATCAACTGTCATGCGCAGCATCTTCGCGGTCTTGATTTCGGATATGCGGCAGCCGTTGTTTCCGCTTTCGTTGTTGCCGTTACTGCCGGCGCCGCCTCCGCTCGCTTCGTCCCGCCCCTCCTTGAGTACCAGATCTCGGAGTATGGTCTCGCCTTCCGGGTCGCTGAGGCCCTGCTTGTTCTCAATTACGACCGTAACGGTGAACCTCCGCATGGCACGGCGCGGAACTTGTCTATTATCTACCTATCGAGGCGACGCGCGGCGGCCAGGCCAGTGTGACGACAGCGTGCAACGGAAAACTTCGAGAAAATGCTGCCGCATCCAGGCCCCGCAGCGCAAAACTGGAAGGCGCCGCGCAAGCACAGCATGACGGCACACCGGGGATGTTCACCAACCGGCCGTCTAGCATCCTGCGCCCGCTTGCGTGCGCGTAACGGGCAACACTCTTCCCCCTCTCCCCCCACCCCCGTAACATACAGATCCTACGACCGTAGATGGCACCCAGCCTAGCCGGGCATGATTGTCTTGTAGGCCTTTCTGTCAGATTGTGCCCCCAGCCGTCCTAGGCCAGCAGGCGTGCCATGAATATGTCGCAGGCCTTCATACCCGCGTCGATAAGGGGGTTTTGGCAGACTATTGAACCCGGTGCCATCCCGGGGTAGTGACCCTGATTGAAAGGCACGAGTTCAGATGCCCTGTGTACAATGCCATGGGTAGAATCAACGCCGGACTTTAGGATAACGTGAACTCATGCACTGAAAGCGCAGACAGTTTTAAAAACAATTGGAGGTATCACAATGCATGTCAGAGACAAAACAGGCATCAGACGACAGCTTGTGGCCAAACGAAGAATATGCAATAGAACAGTACGAATCCGGGAAGGACCGGCCAAAGTCATTTGAAACGGCCGAAGCGCTGATCAAAGATCTTCACAGGCCTGAATGACATTGTGGCGCATAGAGCGAACTGGCCTGTTTGTCAGTAGCTACAGAAGACTGCCGTCCCAGCTACAAAGCAGGGTAGACGAGGCCATATTGCACCTTGCAGAATCTGAAAATCCCGCAGAGGCAGGCATTCAAAAAAAAAGGCAGATTCAAGGGATACCTTGCATATGAGATTGGGCGCTCGTACCGGCTGATCTACAAGGTCATCAACTGGCAAAAGATAATCCTGCTGGTGGTAGTAGGAGATCACAAGTCAGTCTACGGCAAAGGCTGATCCTTCTATATGATATCCGTGGAACCACGGCAACAGTCCACCGGGACGGGCATGTAGGAGCACGGAAGAGGCATGTTCACGAATGGGAATGCCGACGTATGACACCCCCTACCAGAATCGTGTACGTCTGAATAAGAAGCCTGCTAGGCGAGGCGCGTGTCGGGAGGGGAGTGGGTAACTTACGCACGCCCATCAAGTTGGAATTTATACGGGCACCGCGCCCCCACGGCAATGGCAAGGAACAGGTCAAGGTACTGGAAGCTCGAGGCAGGCGAGATGTCCGAGTTCAAGTACGACGAGTCCAAGCTGCTCAACTGGGAGATCAAGTGCGTGAGGCAGCCAGAAGACGAGGCCAGGTTCATCGGCGTCTTTCAGTACAGGAACGGGACGCCGTATGACTACGAGTCCATAAAGGGGGTCTGCTATTACCACAACAACATAGGGAGGGACGAGCTGCAGTCCATCACGTCGTTCCTGCAAAAGAGGTTCGGCGGCAAGCCCATGGAGAAGAGCGAGAGGATATTCCTGTCGGGCTCAGACGAGGTGTACGCGCCGTCAGAGATTGGGCGGCTGGCATCCGACATGGAGTCGGAGTTTAATGCAAAGGCAGTCATATCGCTCGAGTTTGAGGGGCCCAGCCAGGAGGAGCTGAAGGACGCGGGTCTGCCAGAGGCAAAGCTGCTGCCGGTTCCCACATAATCATTATTACTCTGGTGCGAGTATAGTCACGATCATGTCAGGCCTTGAGGGGTTCGGGGAACACGCAGAGGAGCTGCGCAAGCGCGCCGTCCGCGCCGTGCTGGCGGTGGCGATAATCACGACGTTCATACTCACGTTTCACATAGAGCCGTACCAGGCCGCCGTCGGCGCGGACGGCGGCACGATAACCCTGTACTACCCCGCGCCGCAGCCGCTTGACAACATCGCGGCCCAGATTACCGGGCACCTGAGGGACGCCCTGGTACCCGATACGGTCCAGCTCATACAGACCGCCCCGGGCGAGGCGTTCTTTGCCCAGATATACATAGCGGCGCTCGTCGGGGTCGCGGCCTCCATGCCCCTCATAGTGCGCGAGGCGGCCGCGTTCATAAGACCCGCCCTGGAGGAGAGGGAGATACACGTCAGCAGGGCAATATCGCTTCCCGCAATAGGGCTGTTTGCGACGGGCTGCATATTCTCATACTATATGGTGGTGCCGTACATACTGGACTTTCTGTACAGGTACGGCGAGTCGGCCGGGCTGGTCACGTTCCTGAACGTGATAGACTTTGTGACGTTTGTGCTGCAGTTCCTGATCGCCTTTGGCATATCGTTCCAGCTCCCGCTTGCGATGTACGCGGCCACAATGTCGGGGATGGTCTCACCGGACTTTTGGAAGCGCAATGCAAGGTATGCCATAGTGGCCATCGTCGTATTCGGGGCCGTAATCACGCCCGACGGCAGCGGCGTTACGATGTGGTTCATCGCGGCCCCGATGATAGCGCTGTACGCGGCCGGAACCGCGTTCATCATGCGCAGGGCAAGGACGCAGAGCGCCAGCCCAGACGCGGCGGTATGACCGCACGTGCGCGTGCAGCGGCTCCGGTGAGGGACGAGCTTACGTAGGCCTGTCTGCCCCGGCCGCGCGGCGGCCGGAGGCTCCGTGCCGCGCCTGCCGCGCCCGCACTGCAGGCACGGCCCCCCGGACCCAAAAATCGAACACTTAAATCCAAAAACTGCCAATGTATTGCATGTCAGTACTGGCAGGCCTCGCCGGGTTCATAGCAGGACAAGAGTGGATAATACTGGTCATCGTCGTGGTGGTGCTCATCTTTGGAGCAAAGAAGATACCAGAGCTTGCAAAGACTATGGGCAAGGCCAAGGGCGAGTTTGAAAAGGGCAAGATAGAGGGCGAAAAGGAGCTAAACGACTTCAAGGACAAGGAGCAAAAGCAGTAACCCTGCCGCCAGCGTCACATGCTACTCCACCGTTATCGCTTCAGTATCGAATCGCCATAGTCGGCCGCAGGCGCCCCCCCCCCCCCAGGCCATGGACGGCGCCGGATCAAACTGGAATTATACCTCACGCGGGCATCCCAAAAGACTGCGCGGCATGGCACCCACGGACAGAGTGTGAGCAGGCAGGGATCATGAGCCATCACTGCTGCTGCTGCCGTCACTGCTGCTGTCCTCTTCCTCCTCTGCGGCCCGCGCGAGTTCCGCCATTATCTGCGCAAAGGATTCCTCAAGTGAGTCACGGCCGCCTCCCAGCCACGAGGGCATGCCGAGGCGGCCCGTCCTCAGTTCGACTGCGGTGGTGATTACAGTGCGGGGCCTCGGGGGATGCGCGGCCGATGCGCCCGGGTCGGGCTTTGCGTGCCCTGCCGCGCCCGCAAGCTCGTGTACGACGTGCGAGCCCTTGGCGTCGCCCCCGATCACGAACGTCTCGTGTCTGTACGGCGGCGTCGCCACGTGCTTTGCCATCAGCACCAGCTCACGCCCTCCCAGCACGACGTGCTCCTCGGCGACCGAGGTGTCGCCCCGAACCGACATTATACGGACCGACGGGTAGTGATGCGGTATCAGGTCCTGGTACGACCCCGGGTTGCAGACCGTCGCATACGTGGACTCGAGCCCGGCACTTGCAACGGTGGTCAGCGAGAACCGCGGCATGCCGTCACACCCGCGGTGGCGCCCCCCACCGGACATACAGCTCGTGCTCTATCCCGAACTGGTCCAAGCACTTGCCGACCGTATGGTCTATCATGTCCTGAATGGTGCCGGGCTTGGTGTAGAACTCCGTGACGGGCGGGAGAATCACAACCCCGAGCCGCGCCAGCCCTAGCAGGTTATCAAGGTGGATGGCCGACAGTGGCGCCTCCCTTGCAACCAGTACCAGCTTCCGGCACTCCTTTATCGTGACGCCGGCAGCCCTTGCAATCAGGGTGTCGTCATACCCGTGCGCGACTGCAGACGCGGTCTTCATGCTACACGGGGCCACAACCATGCCGTCTGTAATGTGCGTCCCGCTAGATATCGCAGATGCCATGTTGGCGTCATCGGACGTGGCGGTGGCAAGGGCCTTTACATCAGACGGCGAATAATCAGTCTCCATCGAGACGCACTTGGAGGCCCACTCGGACATTACGAGGTGCGTCTCAACCCCAAGGTCCCTGAGCACCTCCAACAGCCTGATTCCGTATATGGCGCCCGTGCTTCCGGTCATGCCGACTGTAAGCCTGCGGGGCCGCATGCCACCCATGGGTATGATAGGGATGCATGCTATTTTAGGCATTGCAAGCGGCCGCGCGGCCGGTCACCGGGGGACTATGCGCCCCGAGCCGGCAATGCGGATAGGCTCGGCCTCCGGCCTGAGGATGACGGCCGTGTCGCCGTGGTGGTATGTGACCGGTTTTGCAAGGCTCAGGGAGATCCTGCAGGGGCCCGGGAGATTGTGGTCGCCGCCGTCACCTGCACTGCCGCCAGAATCACCATCACGCGATACGCCCGAGACCGTCGCGGCCCTTGCCTGCAGGCCCACCGACACGATGCACCCCTGCCTCTCGGACAGTCCGGCCTTGTAGAACCGGTTCGGCGTGTAGTCCAGCACCAGATCCGTAGAGTCTACAATCGCGTCGTTGCCGGCCGCCGACAGGATGTCGCCGCGCCGCACGTCCTCGGGCTTTGGGCCCTTTACTGCCAGCCCCACGCGTGCGGGGCATGACGCAGTGCCGACGGGATCATCGTGCATCTGTATGGACTTTACCAGCGCCTCGGAGCCAGACGGATGCAGCGTCAGCGTGTCATACTGGCTTACGGAGCCGGACGTCACCCTGCCGAGTATTACCGCCCCCACCCCCTTTACGTCAAACGAGTGGTCTACCTCAACCTCGGCGGGCCGCCCGTGCGCCCCCTCTGAGCCTGCTGAAATGTCCCCGGCCAGTGGAGGCAGCGCGTCTACTGCCTGCGCCAGCTCCGACGCGTCCACCCTCCTGTAGTTCTCAACTACGGTCCCCCTTATCATGGAGTCCAGCCTGCCCTCGTCGACATCGTACGTGTGGCACAGTATGCCGTCCTTTCTGCCGAGGGTGTCCAGGGCGACGATCTGCTCTCCCGTAAAGCGGTCCAGCGCATCGACATGAAAGATCACGTACTCTGACATCAAGATGGCCTGGAACAAGGGGGGGATCTTTTCTGGAAACCCCGTTGCCACCACCCACGTCCTTACGATGTCGCGCGCCTTTTTGTCGTGGATGGTGATGTCAGAGGACGTGCCCGCCTTGCCGAACTCTAGCGCGGTCTCCTTGCGGCCCAGGACGCAAAAGTTGACCGACGCCGGCCCCTCCCGTTTGCCAGAAGCCATGCAGGGCCGGCGCGACGTGCCCTTAAGAGTCAGCCGATCGTTACGGGAACGACTGCAGGGCGTCGGCGTAGCTTGCAAACCGGTGGTTTGCAGGGCGCAGCAGCCTCTGTCGGTACTTGGAGGCCGTAACCGGCACCCCCTTCTTGCGGCCGCGCTGCGGGCCGCGGCGGGCCCCGGCGCGGGAGGCGGCGCCGCGCAGGCCCAGCGGCCCGACGCCGCCGGGGAAGAACTCTTCTGATTCGGCCTGGAGCAGGACGTCGTCGGACGGGGCGTAGCAGTTTACCAGCCTGCCGCGTACGGTGTGGTCTATCGCGCTCCGCGCCGCCGCACCATCCTGCACGTCCGCAGGCAGGGACGAGCCGAAGAGGTGCACGCTCTCTATGATTCCGCGCGATGAGGGGCGCAGTCCGGCGGCAACAGAAGCGGCAGCGGCCGCTGCCCCGTCAGGCGCGGCAGGTGGGCCTCCCAGCGAGCCGTAGGCCAGGTGCATCATGCAATGGAATACCACCTCCGAGCCAAGCGAGTGCCCGAGGAGCCGCACCCTTGTGTCCAAGTTTGCCCGGTCCCGCTTGAAGTCAGTTACAAACCTGGCAAGATGCCTGCCGTTTGCCCTTGCAATGCGCCTGCCGGCCTCAAGGGCCCTGCGCTGGTGCCTCCTGACGTGCGCGCCCAGCGTGTTCGAGTCATAGCTGAACCCCGCCACGGGCGGCAGCTGCTTGCCTTTCCGGGCGCCGCGGCCCCCGCGGCCCAGCCGGGCGAGCATGTCCCTTGCAATTACCACCTTCTCCAAGGCGCCCCGGTCGTCGTTGCGAAGCCCGTGTACCATTACGACGAGTTCGGGCGAGCCGCGGATTACGTCCTCAAAGTAGCGGCGCGGGTACAGCCGGTACGTCACGCCCGGGCGCAGGGCCCTGCCGTCAACCAGATTGTAACAGCCGCGCGTGGTGATTCGCGGCACGCGGTTCGCGCGCACGGCGTTTTGCAGGGGTTCATGTCCGGGAATCATTGCGGTTCGCGCGAGTGGTTGCCGTCTTTGCTGCCGCGGTTACCCCCGGAGTCGGTGGCGGGGTCGGTTGTAGAACTATTATCATCATCACCACCATCACCATCACCATCACCATCACCACCACCATCACCACCACCATCATCAAAGCGCCCAAGCTGCTCCTTGTGCCTCTTGATCTCGTCGTCCTCGACGCGCGCAAAGAGGGGGGAGACGGAGCCGAGTCGGTGGCCCGGCTTTATGAGGATGTCCGACGCGCCGCCCCACGCAGAGTCCTCGGGGCTGCCGTCCAGCCCAAGCTGGCCCCATATGCGCACGGCCGACTCCGGGAGGAACGGGCACACCGTCACTGCAATCGATCTCACCGCGTTGATTGACAGGTACATGCACGTCTGGGCAGACTGCATATTGCCTGCTGCCGTTGCCGCCGCCCCCTCGGACCCCTGCTTGGGGACGGCCTTCCACGGTTCCTTGTGCTGAAAGTACTGGTTGAAGTGTGACGAGAACGCCATTATCTTCTTGAGCGCCCTGTCAAGGTGGTTCTGGTCCATCAGCGCGCCGGTCTCGGCCGCAAGCCCGGCGATCCGGGACGCGGCCTCCTCGTCCATGTCGTCGAACGGGCCGGGCTCCGGCACCACGCCGTCGAACTTCTTGGCGGTGAACCCAAGCGCCCTGTTGACCAGGTTGCCCAGATTTCCTATGAGCTCGGCGTTTATCCTGGCCGCAAACTCGTCCCAGTCGAAATTCAGGTCGTCCTGCGAGTACGGGTTTATGGCCACCAGATAGTACCGGAGATAGTCGGCCCGGAAATGCTGGAGAAACTCGCGCAGCCCGATGTACCAGTTGCGGCTCTTTGAGATCTTTCTCGACTGCAGCGTCAGGTGCCCGCGCGTCGGGACATAGTCGGGCAGCTTGAACTCGGAGTTTATGCCCAGCCTCATCGCGGGGAGGAACAGGTAGTGGTGGTATACTATGTCCTTGCCGATGAAATGATAAATGTCGGCCGAGTTCCAGAACTCTTTTCCGTTCATTCCCTTCGACTCGAGGAACTCCATCGCGGACGATATGTACGCAAGGTGGTTGTCAAACCAGCCGTAAAAGACCCGGGGAGCCCCGTCGCCGTCACGCCGCGGCGGCACCGGCACCCCCCACGGTATGTCGCGGGTGATGTCCCAGTCCGAGAGCCCGGAGGTTATCCAGTTCTGCACGTACCGCTTGACGTCGGCCTGGAGGTTCTCGTTGCCCTCAAGCCAGGACGAGAGCGGGCCGGCAAAGCTGCTCAGGCGGAAGAACGCGTGGGAGGAGCGCCTCTTTGTCGGGGCGGCCCCGCATATGGAGCACTTTGGGTCGGATATCTCCTCAGGGACGCGGCCGCAGGCCTCGCAGAGGTCAGAGTACTGGTCGGGCGCCCCGCAGTAGGGGCACGTGCCCCTGACGTAGCGGTCGGGCAGGAACTTTGAGTCGTATTCGCAGTAAAACTGCACCACGTCCTGCTCGAATATGTGCCCGGCCTCGTCAAGCTTTGCAAACACGTCCTGGACGAACTCCACGTTGCGCTCCGAACTGGTCTGCGAAAAGTAGTCAAACCGGATGCCAAACGCCTCAAAGTCCTCCCTGTCCCTCCTGTTCCACCTGCTCACGTACTCCCGCGGCGTTACGCCCTCCTTTTCGGACTGTATCAGGATGGGCGTGCCAAAGTCGTCGGACGCGCATACATAGTACGCCTCCGTCCCCGCCATCCTCAGGTAGCGGCACGTGACATCGGCCGGAAGGTACGTGGACGCGACGTGTCCCAGGTGTATCTCGCCGTTTGCGTACGGGAGGGCGCTCGTTATTATGGCCCTGCGGCGCGGCGTGCCGGATGCGGGCTGCGCGCGTCCGGGCCCTGCCGTGGGCGGACGGGCGGATCCCGGCGTGCCGCCTGTCGTCGATTTCATGAACTGGATGTGCGGCACATTGGTTAAAAGCCTACCAACTCTCCGCGTACTGGGACTGCTCCTTGGTGAGCCTGTCTATCCTGACCCCCAGGGCGCCGAGCGCGTCGACGGCCACCTGCCTGTCTATCGACTCGGGCACGTTTAGTATCTCGTTTTTCATGTTCTGGTGGTTCTCCAGTATGTACATTACGGAGCTCAGCTGGTTTGAGAACGACTGGGCCATCACCTCCGGCGGGTGCCCCTCTGCCGCGACCAGGTTTGCAAGGCGCCCCTTGCCCACAAGGTAGACCTTTTTGCCGTTCTTCAGGACGCACTCGTCGAGGCTGGGCCTGACCTGCCGGACCGACCGGGAGCGGTTCAGCAGGTAGTCGCTGTCAATCTCCACGTCAAAGTGCCCCACGTTTCCCATAACGGCAGAGTCCGGCATCCGGTCTATGTGCTCCCTTGTGATGACGTCGCGCATGCCCGTGCAGGTTATGAACACCTGGCCCGTCCTGCACGCCTTTGACATGGGCTCGACGTCGAACCCGTCCATGAACGCCTCGAGGGCCCTTACCGGGTCGACCTCCGTCACCACCACGCGCGAGCCCATGCCGCGGCACCGGGCGGCCACGCCCTTGCCGACCCAGCCGTACCCGGCAACCACCACGCGCTTGGATGCCATCAGCAGGTTCATGGCCCGCAGGTAGCCGTCAATGGTCGACTGTCCCGTCCCGTAGCGGTTGTCAAAGAGGTGCTTTGTGTGGGCCTCGTTTACCAGTATCACCGGATAGCGCAGCTTGCCCTGCTTCTGCACGGCGCGTATGCGGTTGACGCCCGCGGTGGTCTCCTCCGTGGCCCCCTTTATGTCAAGTTTGGAAAAGCGCGGATCAAAGTGCGCCATTATGTTCATGTCGGCCCCGTCGTCCACCAGTATGGAGGGCTTGTGCCCCAGCACCTTTGAGATGCACCAGTCGTACTCCTTCTGGGTCTCGGTGCTCCACGCGTAGGTGTGTATGCCCTGCGACGCCAGAAACGTGGCAATGTCGTCCTGGGTGGTGAGCGGGTTGCCCCCGCAGCAGGCCACCTCGGCCCCCAGGCCCTTGAGGCCCATCAGCAGGACGGAGGTCTCCTTTGTGATGTGCAGGCACAGCCCGACCGTAACGCCCCTGAGGGGCTTGCCGTCGCCCCTCTTCTTGAGGCGGGATATGGTATTGTCGAGTATCTGCATGTGGGACCTGGCCCACTCGTACGAGGTCCTGCCCTGCCGCTCAAGTTTGGCCCCTCCCTTTACCTTGCTCAATGCTGGCCCCGCCGGCACATGCTATAAAATCCTATACGGCGCCGCGGCGCCGCAGCCGCCACCCCGGCGGGATCCGGCAAAACTGCCGGGCGGCGGGAGACTCCGTGGGAGGGACAGTGCGGTGACGCGCAGTACCGGGGTTTTTCCGCCGGGCTTCGGATTCTCCTATTCCTACTATGCCAACCGTGACATTGACGCGTATGTGCGCCGATCACAGGCCTCCCCATTTGCACCGGCCGGCTCACAGCTTCCGGCCCCGGGCCAAACAGTCTAAATACGCGCCCTGCGCGCGCACACTCATGGCATGGAGGAAGATCGCCCAGAAGGGAGACGTGCAGCCGGGCAAGGGCAGGTCCTTTGAGGTGGACGGCAGGCAGATTGCGCTCTTCAACCAGGATGGATACCACGCCATGGACGACTTGTGCGTGCATCAGGACGGATCCATCGCGCCGGGCAAGCTTGAGGGAGACATCGTAGAGTGCCCTCTGCATTTCTGGCACTACAACATCAGGACCGGCGAGCTCAAGGATTACATGAAGGACGTAAAGCTGCAGACGTACGCGGTGGACGTAAGGGACGACGGCATATACGTCGACGTGTAGTGCGCGCGGCCCGAGTGATAAATGCCGGCGTCCCCCGGTGCGGCGGCGACAGCAACAGCTACAGCAACATAACCTTTATTCTGATACGGGGCGCCCGGTGTCACGTTGGGCGCGGACATCACATCGGAGATCACGGGGCAGGACTATGGCCGCATAGCGGGCCGCATACGCGGCTACATCCGGCAACGGATCTCAGAGGCGCGCGCAGACGGGCTCGTGCTGGGCCTCAGCGGGGGGATCGACTCGGCGGTGCTGGCGTACCTGTGCAGGGCCGATGGGCTACTTGAGAAGACCCTCGCGATAATGATGCCGGACACGACGGTAACCCCCGAGTCGGAGACGGCCGACGCCCAGAGGATAATATCGATACTGGGCATGCAGCACAAGCTCGTGGACATAGCCCCCATACTGCGCGAGTACAGCATGTACCTGGAGCCCAACGCGGACGCCAGGGCCAACCTCGCCGCAAGGGTCAGGTCAAACATACTGTACTATTACGCAAACGCAAAGAACCTGCTGGTCCTGGGCTCAAGCGACAGGAGCGAGCACCTGATCGGATACTTTACCAAGTACGGCGACGGCGCGTCCGACGTGGCCCCGATAGTCTCGCTCTACAAGCTGCAGGTAAGGGGGCTGGCAGAGCACCTGGGCGTGCCGGACGCCATAATACGGAAGAAGAGCAGCCCGTTCCTGCGAAGGGGGGATGGGGCGGAGGCCGAGATTGGCGCCACGTACGAGGAGATCGACTCCGTGCTGTGGTGCGCCATCGAGAAGGGGATGCCTGTAGAGGCGGCCGCGGAGGCGGCCCGGGTCGACGTTTCAAGGGCGCAGAACATACTGGAGATGAACCGCTCAAGTGGGCACAAGAGGGGGCCGCCGGCCAAAGAGAACCTCGGGCAGACGTACGACGTCAGGTAACAGGGTGGAGGAGCAGAGGCATGGCGGCAGGCGACGGCAACAGCAGTGGCGCAGGCGGCATCACGATACACGACACGCTCTCCGGGAAGAGGTCAAGCCTGTCAGAACAGGGCGCCAATGCCGTGTCGATATACCTGTGCGGCGTGACGGTATACGACGACGCGCACATAGGCCACGCAAGGACCATCATAACGTTCGACGTCCTGAGGCGCCACCTCGAGGACAGGGGGATACAGGCCACGATGGTGCAGAACTTTACGGACGTCGACGACAAGATAATAGCGCGGGCGCGAGACGAGGGGGTACAGGCCTCGGAGCTTGGCGAGAGGTACATCAGGAGGTACCACGAGGAGTTTGAGAGGCTGAACGTGCTCAAAGCCGACTCGTACCCGAGGGCCACGGAGCACATACCGGACATCATAGGGTTCATCGAGGATCTTATCGGGGGGGGTGCTGCATACGTGGCAAAAAACGGCGTCTATTTTGCAGTGTCGGAGTTTGCGCAGTACGGCAAGCTTTCCGGGAAAAAAACGGACCAGCTGAGGGCCGGCGCCCGCATCGAGGTAGACGAGGCAAAGCGCGATCCGCTCGACTTTGCCCTGTGGAAGTTCGACTCCGGGCATCCGTCGTGGGACAGCCCGTGGGGGGCGGGGCGCCCCGGCTGGCACATAGAGTGCTCCGCGATGAGTACGAAATACCTGGGCGACTGCATAGACATACACGGAGGGGGGCGCGACCTGATATTCCCCCACCACGAGAACGAGATAGCCCAGTCCGAGACCCGGACGGGCGGCATGTTTGCCAGGATATGGATGCACGTGGGAATGGTGACGATCGGCGGCGAGAAGATGTCAAAGTCGCTTGGCAACATCAGGTCGGTGAGGCGCGCGCTGGAGGACTGGGGCCCAAACGTGATCAGGCTGTTCTGCCTGTCAGGCCACTATTCAAAGCCGGTGGACTATTCGGATGAAAACCTACGCGAGAGCCTTGCAAAGTGGCGCCAGATAGAGGCGTGCCACTACGAGCTGATGCACGCGGCGGGAGATGCCGGCGGCAAAGGCGGGGGCGGCCCCGGGGATGCCGACGCCGCAGGCAGGCTGGCCGACGCGGGGGGCAGGTTTGACGCCGCGCTAGACGACGATCTCAACACGCACCTGGCAGTGTCGGCGGTGATGGACGTGGTGTCTGACGCAAACGCCATGGCCGCGGGCTGCGCGCTGGACCCGGGGTGGGCGGCCGGCGCGGAAGCGGAGCTCTCAAGGATGTCCCGGATTCTCGGCCTGAGGGTGCCCGACATGGATCCTGCCGAGGCCGCGGCAATCAACTCCGAGGTAGAGGCGCGCAACGGCCTGAGAAGGCAGGGTCGATACGAGGAGGCCGACGCGGCAAGGGACGGGCTCAGGGCGCGACACGTGGAGCTCTTTGATCGCGGGGACAAGACTGTGTGGGTCAAGCGGGAGAAAATAGGGGCAGACGGCAGAAGCTAGCGCCCGGCGCATTTGGCGGAGCGGTATGCGAAGTGGCGGCAGCCGAGCATAGCTGCGTTCTTACTTGGCGGAAAGACAACTGCGCGACGGCCGCAGACGCGCGCAGCAGCGGCGCCGGGTTTGCAGGACAGTTTAATTTTTTCTTGCCGGAAAAGTAAATGCGTCAAATAATTAATGTTTTTAATTAGCGCATCCTAATTAGCGCATCCTAATTAGCGCATCCTAATTAGCGCATCCTAATTAGCGCATCCTAATTAGCGCATCCTAATTAGCGCATCCTAATTAGACTAGTCTAATTTTCAATCTGCTTATTATGCGGTACAGTCAAGTATTTCCATGAATGTATGGAACAAATTCTGGAACTGGTACGAGGACAAGATACTGGGAAGCGTGATAATAATCGCGGTAATACAGTTCATCCAGATTCCCCACATGGTGTGGAACGCAGACATGATGCTTGAGGCCGGATACGTCTCAAGGGTCCACCCCGTGCTCGACTGGCTGTTGTACGGAGTCGACCTGGTCGAGATAGTCTCAATAATTAACGTCGGGATGATCATGTACAGCCTCATAAAAAAGAAAAGGGGAGTAAAAAAGAGCGCAGGGCGCCAGCTCCGCGGGACGGCCGGCTAGGACCTGCTCTTACGCCGCGCCGATCCGGGCTCAGTTTTGGCCAAGGTCAAGTGGCACCATCATGCTTCCAAACGACTCGTTTATTCGGAAGTGGTACTCTTTTGACTCGTCGTACAGGAACTGCGAGCCGCCGTACCCGACGTTGGGGCCGAACAGCATGTTAAACTCCCTTGCGTCCCCGGGGTTCAGCACTATCTGCCCGCTCGTAAAGTCGGTGCCTGCGTACCTGAACGCAGTGGAACCGTCCCAGACGTCGTAGTTGCACAGGGACGGGCTCGTGCAGTCAAGTGACTCTATCTCGTCGCTCGTGTTCTCCGCGAGCATCCGTAGGGAGAGCAGGGCCTGGCCCGACGGGCTTATCTCAAAGCTGTTCCCCTCGCTTCCCATCCCGAACCAGTAGTAGTTTATCGGGCCCACGGAGAACAGCTCCGCGTTGGTCCTATAGTCGTGCAGCAGGATGGCCTGCTTGACTGGTTTTTCGCAGTCGATCCTCTTGTACGCCTTTGTTATCTTGGCGCATTCTGCAAGCTGGGCCTCGAGCTCGGCCAGTATGGAGTCGTTTTCCGTCTCCGAAGACGCGGGGTCGGCGGTGCCAGTCTCCTCAGCGCTCCCGGATTCCGCGGGGACGGACACGGCAATCAGGCCGGCCCTTACCAGATACTGTATCCCGTTTAGGAAGTCGTCGTCGGAGATCAGATCGTCGGCCCACCACGCGGCGTTGTTCTTGACCCATTCGGGGACGCCGCCCTCCTGCGCGCCGGCCGCGCCGTCCGGGCCGCCGTCTGGCGCAGGGTCGACGGGCACGGTTATGGTTCCCGACGATATCAGGTACGCGATTCCTGCAAGAAACTCGGCCTCCGATATCTGCCCCTCGGCCCACCATGCGGCGTTGTTCTTTATCCACGGCGGGACCTCCGCAAATGCGGGGGCGGCCGACGCGGACACCAGCGATGCAAGGATTGCAGCAAAAAGGACCAGTATCGTCGTCTTTGTCTTCATTGCATGTAGTAGCGGTTCGAACCATATAAGACATACCGGGAAGTTTTTTATCAGCTACAAGTTTGGCTGCACGTACCAAGCGGCGCTGTGCGGCAGATCGCGGCGCTGCGCGAGGACTGACGGACGCCGCCGCGGGCGCGGCGCCGACGGAGGCAGGCCAGGTCGTATCACGGCGCTGCGCAGAGCCGCGGGCAAGTCGTTTTTTACAAAAGCCAATGATGGGATCCGAACCCACGACCTTTCGCTTACAAGGCGAATGCTCTAACCAGACTGAGCTACATTGGCACGGCATGCGGCGGCGGCGTTTAAATTTAAAATGTTGCGAATCGCCGCGGGCGTCATCGGTGCAGGAGTGCGCAAAACGCGCCGCCGGGCGCAGGAGTGCGGACAGCCGGCGGGCGTAGGCACGGATAGCCGGCGCCCCGCCCCCCAATAACCGAGCAAGCTGCGTCCGCATTCTCGGCTGCCACGTGGTGGCCGCATGCGCGCGACGGCGGCAATCGCGGCAGTGGCGGCGATGGTGCCGACGGCAAAGCACTTGCTTTATAATCATGCAGGAGGCACCTTGCTCATGCGCTACATCTCACCTGTCAAGGCCAAGATTCTTGCGATGCTCTTCTTTGGAACAGGCACGATGGGAATTGCAATAGGGCTCGGGGTCGCGCCGCCGGCGGTGACGATGATAATCACGTTCATGGCAGTAGTCAACATCGGCCTGGGCGCGTTTTTCACATACGTGTTTCTGACGCAGGAGGAGAGGTCGCCGGACAAGCGCAAGCGCAAGAAAAGACGGGAAAACGACAGGGACGAATCAGGTGGCAGAAAATAGGCCGCAGTTAGTCCACTGGACTGCCCAGCAGTCGTGAGGGGTTTGGGTCACTGGCGCGGGTGCTGCCATGCGCGGCCAAATTTTAAATAACAATTCCCAAAGGGCGTGACATGCTGGATCTGGTCGCGAAGAAACTCTTCATGACAAAGGGCAAGGGGGTGCACGAGGACAGGCTCACGAGCTTTGAGTACGCGCTCAGGGACGCCGGAATTGCCGGGACCAACATTGTTTTGATATCAAGCATATTCCCGCCGGGCGCCAAGATGGTGTCAAGGAGGGAGGGGCTCAAGCAGATCAAGCCCGGGCAGATACTGTTTACGATATACTCGAAGAACCAGACAAACGAGCCGCACCGCATGTGCGCCGCGTCCGTCGGACTTGCAAGGCCAAAGGACACCGGCCGGTACGGATACCTCTCAGAGTACGACTCGTTTGGGCAAAACGAGGAGCAGGCAGGGGACTATGCGGAGGACATAGCGGCCCAGATGCTTGCGTCGTCGCTTGGAATACCCTTTGACGTGGACAAGAACTGGGACGAGAAGAGGCAGCAGTGGTCAATATCGGGGCAGATATACAACACGCACAACATCACGCAGGCCGCGCGGGGCGACAAGGACGGCAAGTGGACCACGGTGTTTGCAGCGGCCGTACTGCTGCTGTGACGCGCCCCCGACCCGCACAATGCGGCGAGGACAGGCGGACGAACAGATAGAACAGGGCGCCGCGGATGGCTGCCGACACATCTGAGATTATGATGCAGGCTGCCTGCGCCTTGCCCCGCCATAGCCGCGCAGGTAGAATATGGCGACGGCGGCCGCGATCGCGACCACCGTAATCACGACCATCAGCTGCTCGTCGGTCTGAGTACCTGTAATATCCACGCCGTCTATGCCGTCTGCAGCGCCGCCATCGCCGCTACCGCCGACGGCCAGCACAATCTCAAGGTCCCCCGGTTCAAGCGCAGTCTTCTGCTGCCCAAAGATGTACTTTGCATGTATCAGCTTGCCGCGGTCCGGGTCAAATATCCAGCCGTCCCCCGTCACGTCAGTCGGTATCTTCTCCCCGTCCACGACCCGGGTGGGAAGTTCTGCCTGCGCCGAGCCGCGTACGGAGGCTTCCGCGTCTGCAGAGGAGATGGCCACCTGGACTACCGAGTTGAGCGGGTAGAACCCGGACGAAAAGTATTCGGAGCGCTCTAGCGTCTCAAGTCCCATCATTTCAAGCGGCCTGATGACGTCTGCTGCCGACGCGTTTACGGGCCTGGCAGACGCCACCTTTAGCTGCAAAAGTGAGCCGGAGTCAGACGGGATTATCGCAAAGAGCATCTTTGAGTTGTCCTGGGACGCAAGGGTTCCTGCCGCGTCATAGAATCCGCCGGATTCCCTTATCGTTCCCGGAAGCAGTATTGCGGACATCTTTTGATACATCCAGTCGGTGTCCGCCATCGGCATCACGTACACCACCGACACGGTGGCCCTACCCGAGGCAATGCCGGGCAGTCCCGCCGACACGCCGGACCTGTCGCCACCCGAGTGCACGAACACAGAATGGTACGAGGCGTCTGTGTCGAGCGCCTCGTTTATTGCCCCGATGTACGCGTCGGCCCTCTCTCGCGAGGAGTCTTGCAGCGATATGATTCCGGCCGCCTCGGGATCGCGCTCCATGTTTACCAGTATGCACGATTCGTCGTCGCTCACGCCTAGGACGCAGCGCCCCTGGTTTGTCACGACGACGGCCGTAATCAGAGCGTCGTCCCTCAGCTGCTTCTCAAGGGGCTGCGGGACCCGCATCTCAAGTATGCTGGTGCTCTGCAGCGTGACGGATGCGGAGACGTTGTGCGAGCCCGTCCTGTCCACGAGCACGGTGGCGCCCTCATGGAACGTTGCAAGTCCCACCTCGACCTGAGAGTACGCGGGGGCAAGGGACGCGTACGGCAGCGCGACAAGACAGGCCGCGACGGCTGCCGCCGCGCACATTGCTGCCGCCGCCATCATCATCATGCGCTGCACGTCCCGTGCAAGAAGTATAAAGTTTAAGGTTTAAATCGCACCCCGCCGCACGCACGGCGACATCGAACTCAAACCGTTCGGGGAACAGGCCGGCAGTTCGTGCGTTGGACTGCCGGCCCCTTTATCATTACACAGACAGCAGCAGCTGCGCCGCCGTCACAGCCACCACAACCATCATCATCATACGGGCATGACCGCAATCAGGCAAGCTTGCCGAGCGCCCGGACCTGCTCGGATACGTACTCGAATCCCTCCTGCCAGAACGACTCGGACGTAATGTCAAACCCGTGTGACGCCAGCAGATCCTCGGGCTTTTGCGAGCCGCCGGCCGCCAGTATATCCACATACGAGGGCGCAAAGTCGGCGCCCTCCCTCTTGTACCTCTGAAAGAGCGAGAGGGACAGCAGGTTGCCAAACGAGTACGCATAGCAGTAGAACGGGGAGTGGTAAAAGTGAGGTATGCAGCTCCACTCGACAGCAAAGTCATCTGACACGTCGACGGACCTGCCAAACTGGTCCCTCAGGTTGCGCAGGTATGCCTGCGAGAGCGCGTCTATGGTGGCCCCGCCGTCTGCAGATATCATCCTGTGCGCCTCTACCTCAAAGAGCGTAAAGTACGCCTGCCGCATTATGGTCGCGTACATGTCGTCTATCTTCTCAGACAGGACCCCGAGGCGCTCCCCGTCTGACAGCCCCTTGTCCATGCTGTCATACAGCAAAAGCTCCGAGAACGTGGACGCGGTCTCCGCAAGCGGCAGGGGCGCGTGCTGCACCAGGATGGAGCGGGAGGCGGCCGCCATGCTGTGCACGGCGTGCCCCATCTCGTGGGCAAGCGTGAAGACGTCCCGGATGCGCCCGGTATAGTTCAGCAGGATGTACGGGGTGACCCCGGGCGATATCGTGCTGCAGAACGCCCCGTCGCGCTTGCCGCGGCGCGTGGCAGAGTCCACGTGACGCTCGGATATGACGCTCCTTGCAAACCCCCCGAGGGCGGGGCTAAACGAGCCAAGCGTGTCAAGGACCATGCGCACTGCCGTGTCGTACGCGTACCTCCTCTCCCCCGCGCCGCCCTTGCGCCGGGCCCCGGCCGCCGCGGCCGGCGCATAGAGGTCGTAGCGCCGCAGCCTCTTCGGCCTCTCCTTGAGCAGCCGCGACTTTGTCCTGAAGAATTTTTGGAACAGGGGTGCGTTCTTCCTGCACGAGGCAAGAAGCGAGTCGACCGTGCGGTCATCCAGGTTGTTTCCCACGTTGCGGGCCGATATTGCGGACCTGTATCCCCTCATCTTTACGGTCTCGTCGGCCCAGTTCTGTACTATGTTCTGGTATATCTGCCCTATGACGCCCTTCTCAGAGTCGTACTTTGAGAGCAGCTCGGCGTACGCGGCCCTGCGGAGCCGCGGGCTCGCGCTGCGCACGTAGTTGGATATCTCCTCGCGGGCCATGGTGCGCGTCCTCTTGCCCACGCGCATCCTGTACTGGTACGCGTTGGTTATCTTGTCGTACAGGTTTACGAGCGCCGAGGCTCCGGTCACGTCAAGCGTGTTGATCATCTTCTCCTCCTTCTCGCTTAGCGAGTACTTGGCAAGCCGCCTCTTGTGACGCAGGTAGTCGGCAAGCTCGCCCGAGCCGGACACGAGCCTCTCGGCGCTCCTGTCGTCGATGTGGCGCTTCCACCACAAGCTGAAGAACAGGATGCTGTTTGACACCTCGGAGTCGAGCTTTGACATGCGCATCAGAAGCGAGGTGGCCTCGTCGGACTGCGTGTCGGCGGCATGCAGCAGGGACGCATACCCCTCGGTGCGGCTGCTCAGGTCTACTATGTCCTCAAGCATGCGGAGGACCCTACCAAAGCTCCGGGCAGGCATTTCAGGCGACAGCGTCTTGCGCTTTTTTCCGAATGCCGCGGCCTTTTTGCGCAAGAGCTCCGCCTGGCGTGACAGCCGCACGTCGCGGGGCCCCGACGCGAGTTCTGCCAGGCTCCACGGCCCCGTCTTGTGCCGGCCTCCGGCCGGCGGCAAGGATGATTGCAATGAGCCCAACACGTGGGCGCCCATGCAGCCATTAAAAAACCAAACACAAGGGGGGTGCAGGCGGCATCGCGCCCGCAAGAAGGGAAGGGGAAGGAGCCCAGGCGAAAAACAGGTGCGAAAAAAGGATGCAAAAAACTGCAAAGAATTGTCTAGACGGCTCCGGCAATCGGAACCGGCGGCGCCGCTGTCGGAACCACCTTGAATATAGACACCAGATAGTCGCCCTCAAAGATGTGCGTCGTGTGCCCCGTCTCGAGGTCCACTGACAGTACCCTGAACTGGTACTCGTAGGAACCGTCCTCGTTAACGTCGACCTGCGCCATGTGCACGGGCTCGCCGTCCTGGTAGAACTGTATGACTACGGGATAGTCCGCCACGTGCTCAGAGGCCTGGCCTGTCACAAACCCCCACGGGAGCGCGTTGTCGGAAGGCACGCGGAGTACCACGTCGGTCTTTTGTATGCTGATCTCATCGTTGATCGGCGTGGTTGTCACGCCCTGATGATACGGGTGCGCCATGGCGTCGCCCGGGGCCGTCACAGACACGGCGCCGACTGCGGCAATGGAAGCCACAATTGCAAATAGCATAATGCTTCTGCCCATGCCGGTAGGTTGGAAGCCTCACTTAAATAACTTGTTCAGAATGTCCGGGCGGCCCGCCGCGCATAACACGCGCCGCGTCCGTACCACGGGACGCGCCAAGCATGCACGCCGCGTGCAATAACCCGTTCTACAGGTGCGGCGGTGGCAGCAGAACAGTACCGCGCACGCGCGACCGGGGTCAGGGAAGCTCGTCTTCAACGTCAGAGCATGCCTTGTGGACCCACTTGTCCTCGGAGTTCTTTGTTATCTCCTTGCCCACCTTTATGGCGTCATTGCACGCCGGGCACGTACTTGCAAACCTTGCCTTCATGACAACGATCCGAACATGCGGCTTTAAAGGATGTCGATATGCCGAATCGGGCATTGCGACGGCACGACGCGGCCGCGGCTTACTCTTCGACTTCCATGCCCCAGGACTTTACCAGTGCCTTTTGGAACTTTTCTGCCTGCTTTTCGTCAAGCGCGAACCCGCAATTCTTGTGCGTGGGTACGACTACCAGGCCGTCCAGCTTGAACTCGACCTCGAAGAGGTGCACCTTTGAGCATTCGCACATATGATCGGGTGTATGGTACTGCTATATTTGCCTATACGAAGACGACAAGTGTGGACTCGGGCCCATTGAAAATCAGGGAGGCCAAAAAAGGTTTAACTAATCGGTCGAACAAAACAAATTAGCTTGAAGTTTTGCAGTCTGGCCGGTGCGGCAGTCAGGGGATCGGCTGCCACGACATACGCCGCTATGGCGGCCGCATCAATACTGCTCGTAGTGGCGGCAGGCGCGGGCGGCTTTGCGCCCGAGGCCCACGCCCAGTTCCAGACGGGCGGCGTGGACAAGGAGGGCACGTGGTATGCAGGCGAGGGCCTCAAGCAGGGAGACTATTTCTCGTATTCTATGTGCTACGTGGACTACAAGGAGTGCGCCAAGTTCAGTCTTGAGATGTGGATAGAGGGCGACATTCAGGTCGGCAGCGAGACAAAATGGCTCGCGCAGGTAGTCGTATACGACGGAAACCGCATAACAAAGGGAAACATGGAGCTGGGCAAGATCGCGCCAGAGCCGACGGGCGGTACGGAAGAACTGGGGGTGTACCGCGGCGCGTTCAAGTCCTCCGTGGTATGGCTGTCCGCATTCGCGACTGCCGACAGCGACCAGGGCGGCAAGGGGCCAAAGGCGTTCAGCGACACCTCGTGGGGCAAGATAGGCAACATAGGAGGCGAGCAGGTGCTGCCCCTGGCAATAGAGGAGGTGAGGGCCGCGGGAGAGACCTGGGAGACAGTACGCATAGGGTGGAAGACCGGCGGCGCGTCAAGCAACGTCTGGATAGTCGACGGGTTCCCGTTCCCAATAAAAGCAAAGACGTACACGCACGTGTCGGAGGGAATCCCCCCCACCGAGTACGAGTTCATACTGCTGGATTACAAGGAGGGCGTGACGGAGAACCCGTTTACGGACGTAATACCGACGTCGGAGCTCATGGCGGCCCAGGGATGCGGGACGGGCTTTGACAAGGACACCGTGGTCAAGAAATCCACGGTGGGTGCGATGTACCAGATACACGTGGCGTACGGCCCCGAGGATCCAAAGCAGGGGTGCAGCATGGAGTGGCTGATAAAGTTCATCAGCAAGTACGACGAGACCGAGTTCCTAAACCAGGTGCAGTTTGACGTATGGACGGTAGACGAGAACCTAAAGCCCACAAGATCGCTTGCCTCAGAGGAGGGGAGGCAGTTCCTGTACTCGGCGTCGGGGCAGTACCTGATAGAGATTCCCATAGACGAGGGGCCCGGCACGACGAACTACGTGATATGGGTGTACGGCAAGTCGCCGGAGAACATAGTCCCGACCGATCCGCCCGACTATGTGGAGATTCCAATTGTAATATATGAGAATTCAATGATTGGCGTCCAGGATCCCGACGATGAAGGTGCGGGCGGCAGCAGCGGCCAGCCAGAGCCTGGACAGGCGGCGGCGGAGATACCCGGCTGGATAAAGACCAACGCGGGGTGGTGGGCAGAAGGCCTCATAGACGACGGCTCGTTTGTCCAGGGGATGCAGTACCTGATCAAGCAGGGAATAATAGAGATACCGGCTACGGAGTCAGGGGGCGGCGACAACGGCGCCGATGCGGCATCTGCGGAGATACCCGGCTGGATAAAGACCAACGCGGGGTGGTGGGCAGAAGGCCTCATAGACGACGGCTCGTTTGTCCAGGGGATACAGTACCTCATACAGAACGGGATAATGACGGTATCCTGACCGGCGGCCGGATGCGACGACGACAAATAATGCAGGAGGCTGGACGGACATGCTATACCCCAAGAGAAGGATGAGAAAGATGATTGCCGACGGGGAGTACCGCGAGGCCATCGCTCTTGGCAGGCAGCTGGAACCCAAGTACGAGAGGGATCACGACTTTATGTTCATCATGGGGAGCGCGTACTTTATCGTGGAGGACGCGAAGAATGCCATAACGTACTTTGAGAAGGCCCTGGATCTCAAGGCCGACGACGCGGAGGCGCTAAAGCTAAAGACGAACGCCCACCTGTCGCTGGGCCAAAAGGAGGAGGCCCTGACGATGATCAGCCGCATCCTAGAGGCAGACCCCGACGACGCGGAGGCGCAGGCGCTCCTCGACGAGCTGCAGGGCGTATAGCGGGCTCCGCCGGCGGGCGGCGCCCTAGGCCTTGACCATGTACACCTCGTCAAGCAGCCAGTCGCACAGGGCCGTCACGCGCTCGTCGAACACGGTCCACACGTGCAGCGAGTGGGGCAGGATGTCTATCTTCCACCCCTCCGTATACACCCGCACACCCTCCTTGTCCTCGTACATGTACGCGTCCTGTATCTTTACAGAGTCCCCGAATATCTCGCGGGCCCTCGACTTTATCACGTCCCGGTCTATCGGAAATCGTTTGCGCTCGTAGTCTATTATCATGCTGAGGTCGCGCTTGCCGTACATGTCGTACTCGTTTATGCGCCCCTCCTTTGGAAAGTTCACCACCAGGTTCATGTTGTACTTGCGGCCCACCTTTTTTCCGATCTCCACTATGCGCGCGTATCCCAGCGCGGGGTTGCGCCTCAGCAGCAGCATTATCTGGGCCAGATCGCGCTTGAGCTGGCCTTGCAGATCGGCGGTAATCTGCGAGAATGCAGCCATCACACGGGGCCGGCGGCCTCGGTTGATATACCTACCTAGCGGTGGCGGGCGCGGTGCGGGTAAGCAGTCGGCGGGCGCGCAACTGGTTTTAATGATCTGCAGAAGAGTGGACCGGACGGCGGAAAGCAAGTGACCGCCCTGCAACCGGCTTGCCGAAGGATCAGGGGTTTTCCATCCGCGGCCTCCCTGCCTCCACGCCTGCGCGTTCTATAACACCCACGCATGCACCACATCGAACCCGCCTGCCGTTATCTCTCCCTTGGCAACAGGCCGTCTGGAATACGCCTGCGCGTACAAGTCAGTTTGGTTCTGGCCGATCAGGCAGCGCCAGAGGGCGATGCTCGTTGCAGCCTGCAGGTTTGGTCATCGGAGGCTGGCTGTTCAGACACGTCATCCGTAGCCGATCGTAAGTGTCCAGCTGTTCAGGGTGCCCTCGTCTCCGTCGTAATTGTCGTGAAGGCGTAGCATCCATGTTCCGCTGATCTCGGTTCCGCCAAAGTCTACCTCATAGGTCTCGGTTATGTCGTCGGAGGATCGGCCGGCGCGGTCGTGCAGCGTCATGGTGGTGCCGTCGGGCGCCACGAGCTGCACCAGAAGGTCGCCGATGTGTTCGTGCTCGATGTCCACGGACACGGACACGGACGAGGCGGTGCCTGAGTCGGTGACGGTAATCGTGTCAGTCGTGTACGCGTCGTACGGCACGTGCAGGGACGGCGAGCTGGTACGCGTGAACGTTTTGGATCCAGACGGGGCGGTGACAGTGTAGGACTGGTCGTCGCCTGTCGGGGCAAGGCCCGACAGCGCTTGGCCGGAACCGTCCACGATGTCGTTGTCCTGCGCGACGTCCAGGTTGTACGCGCCCGCCTGCGGCGACGCGACGGTGACATAGTACTGGCTGCCCGAGCCGGTCACGGAAATCTCAGGGTCGACACCCACCCCGAGCGTCAGGTTCCAGCTGTTCAGGGTGCCCTCGTCTCCGTCGTAGTTGTCGTGGAGGCGCATAGTCCAGTTCCCGCTGATCTCGGTTCCGCCAAAGTCTACCTCGTAGGTCTCGGTTATGTCGTCGGAGGATCGGCCGGCGCGGTCGTGCAGCGTCATGGTGGTGCCGTCGGGCGCCACGAGCTGCACCAGAAGGTCGCCGATGTGTTCGTGCTCGATGTCCACGGACACGGACACGGACGAGGCGGTGCCTGAGTCGGTGACGGTAATCGTGTCAGTCGTGTACGCGTCGTACGGCACGTGCAGGGACGGCGAGCTGGAGTATGCGTGAACTAGATGATTGGCGCCCGGACTGCCCGGGGCAAGCTCAAAGTCGCCCGCGTCCACGCCTGTCACGGCCTCGCTGAACGTCACGTTGAACACGAGCATGCCGCTGTCGGTGGTGGCGACGGTGGGGTCGTGCCTCGTGATGGATTCCACATATGGCGGCGGATCCGACACGATGACCGTCCGGGTCACCTGGGCGGCGGATCTGTTGGAGGCAGACGAGCAGTCGTACGTTATGGTGTACGTGTCGGCGACATCCGTGTCTACGGGGTTTGCCGTGACCAGCCTGGACGAGATGTCGTTGCCGTTGCCGTCATCGCACGTGGCGCCGTCGTCTGCGTACGCGGAACCGGTTGGCACGTGTACAGTCGGCGGCCCGGTCAGCGTGACAACCGGCAGGACCGAGGTGGTGACAGTATAGGACTGGTCGTCGCCTGTCGGGGCAAGGCCCGACAGCGCTTGGCCGGAACCGTCCACGATGTCGTTGTCCTGCGCGACGTCCAGGTTGTACGCGCCTGCCTGCGGCGACGCGACGGTGACATAGTACTGGCTGCCCGAGCCGGTCACGGAAATCTCCGGATCTGCGTCCACCCCGAGCGTCAGGTTCCAGCTGTTCAGGGTGCCTTCGTCCGCGTCGTAGTTGTCGTGGAGGCGCATCGTCCAGTTCCCGCTGATCTCGGCGCCATCAAAGTCAACCTCGTAGGTCTCGGTTATGTCGTCGTCGCTGCCGCCGGTGTGGTCGTGCAGCGTCCGGGCGGTGCCGTCGGGCGCCACGAGCTGCACCAAGAGGTCGCCGATGTATTCGTGCTCGATGTCCACGGACACGGACACGGACGAGGCCGCGCCGGAGTCGGTGACGGTAATCGTGTCATTCCTGTATACGTCGTACGGCACGTACAGGGACGGCGAGCTGGAGTATTCGTATCTCAGGATGTTTGGACTGCCGGGGTCAAGCTCAAAGTCGCCCGCGTCCACGCCGGTCACGGCCTTGCTGAACGTCACGTTGAACACGAGCGTGCCGCTGTCGGTGGTGACGACGACGGGGTCATGTCTGGTGATGGATACCACGGAGGGCGGAGGATCCGACACGGTCACCGTCCGGGTCACCGGTACGGCGGATTTGCCGGACTCTGACGTGCAGTCGTACGTTATGGTGTACGTGTCGGCGACACTCGTGTCTACGGGGTTTGTCGTGACCAGCCTGGACGAGATGTCGTTGCCGTTGCCGTCATCGCACGTGGCGCCGTCGTCTGCGTATGTGGAGCCAGTCAGCATGGACACCGTCGGCGATCCGGCCATCGTGATGACCGGCGGGGGTGTAACGGTGACAGTATAGGACTGGTCGTCGCCTGTCGGGGCAAGGCCCGACAGCGCTTGGTCGGAACCGTCCACGATGTCGTTGTCCTGCGCGACGTCCAGATTGTACGTGCCCGCCTGCGGCGACGCGACGGTGACATAGTACTGGCTGCCCGAGCCTGTCACGGAAATCTCCGGGTCGATGTCCACTCCGAGCGTCAGGTTCCAGCTGTTCAGGGTGCCCTCGTCTCCGTTGAAGTTGTCGTAGAGGCGCATCGCCCAGTCTCCGTTGATCTCGGTTTCGCCAAAGTCCACCTCGTAGGTCTCGGTTATGTCGTCATCGTTGCCGCCGGTGTGGTCGTGCAGCGTCCGGGCGGTGCCGTCGGGCGCCACGAGCTGCACCAAGAGGTCGCCGATGTATTCGTGCTCGATGTCCACGGACACGGACACGGACGAGGCCGCGCCGGAGTCGGTGACGGTAATCGTGTCATTTCTGTATACGTCGTACGGCACGTACAGGGACGGCGAGCTGGAGTATTCGTATATCAGGGTGTCCGGACTGCCCGGGTCAAGCTCAAAGTCGCCCGCGTCCACGCCGGTCACGGCCTTGCTGAACGTTACGTTGAACACGAGCGTGCCGCTGTCGGTGGTGGCGACGGTGGCGGGGTCATATCTGGTGATGGATACCACGGAGGGCGGCGGATCCGACACGGTCACCGTCCGGGTCACCTGGGCGGCGGATCTGCCGGACTCTGACGTGCAGTCGTACGTTATGGTGTACGTGTCGGCGACATCCGTGTCTACGGGGTTTGCCGTGACCAGCCTGGACGAGATGTCGTTGCCGTTGCCGTCATCGCACGTGGCGCCGTCGTCCGCGTACGCGGAACCGATCAGCACGGACACCGTCGGTGGCCCGGCCAGCGTGACAACCGGCAGGACCGAGGTGGTGACAGTATAGGACTGGTCGTCGCCTGTCGGGGCAAGGCTCAACAGCGCGCGGCCGGAACCGTCCACGATGTCGTTGTCCTGCGCGACGTCCAGGTTGTACGTGCCTGCCTGCGGCGACGCGACGGTGACATAGTACTGGCTGCCCGAGCCTGTCACGGAAGTCACCTGGTCGACTTCCACCCCGAGCGTCAGGTTCCAGCTGTTCAGGGTGCCTTCTATTCCGTCGTAGTTGTCGTAGAGGCGCATCGCCCAGTCCCCGCTGATCTCGGCGCCATCAAAGTCCACCTCGTAGGTCTCGACTATGCTGCCGGTGTTGCCGCCGGTGTGGTCGTGCAGCGTCCGGGCGGTGCCGTCGGGCGCCACGAGCTGCACCAAGAGGTCGCCGATGTATTCGTGCTCGATGTCCACGGACACGGACACGGACGAGGCCGCGCCGGAGTCGGTGACGGCAATCGTGTCATTCTTGTATACGTCGTACGGCACGTACAGGGCCGGCGAGCTGGAGTATTCGTATATCAGGGTGTCGGCTTCCGGACTGCCCGGGGCAAGCTCAAAGTCGCCCGCGTCCACGCCGGTCACGGCCTTGCTGAACGTCACGTTGAACACGAGCGTGCCGCTGTCGGTGGTGGCGACGGTGGGGGTGTGCCTCGTGATGGAGGTGGCGGCCGGGGCCGACTGGGAAGGTGGGTTGACCCTGATGGTGGGAGAGATGGAATTCTCCACGCCAGGAGAAATGAGGTTCACCTCGGTGGTGTTGGCAGTTATCGTTATGTAATACTCGGACTTGGTGTGGTAGTCGGACGGGGAATTGAGGACAAGGCGTCCGTCCGTAATCGCGAAATGATCGGCGTCGGCGCCCGTGATGTTGTAGTTGTCAACGCCCGTGTCAAACCCGACTTGCGGGGATATGCTCGCAACTGCCGTCCCGCCGTGGTCCACGTACGTGTCTTCCAGGACGACAAACCACGGTCCCAGATTCCTGTCAAAGGCGGTAGCGTAACTAAACATGGAAGCCATGCCGTACAGGTAGTCCACGGAGGAGACGTCCCAGCCGGAGATGTCGGCGTTGAAGGAGCTTGCGCCAGCGAACATTGCATACATGCTTTGCACGGAAGAAACGTCCCAGCCGGAGATGTCGCCGTTGAAGGCATTTGCGACCTGAAACATCTGCGTCATGTACTCCACGGAGGAGGTGTTCCAGCCGGAGATGTCGCCGTTGAATTTGTAGGCATCAGAGAACATGTACGTCATGTCAGTCACGCTGGACACGTCCCAGCTGGACAGGTCGCCGTCAAAGCCGTATGCCTTGTTGAACATGTATCGCGTGCTGGTCATTGGGGACACGTCCCAGCTGGACAGGTCGCCGTCAAGATACGTGTTGTAAAACATGTTGAGCACGGAGGGTCGGGAGGAGAGATCCGGCGCGTCAGTTGCCCGGTACTGCATGTTTGTGGCACCTTTGAACATCTCCGTCATGTCGGACCATTTGGTATCCCCCCACTGATCCAGCGACAGGAGCATTTTCGGGGTATCAAAGGTTCGGAAAACATCATAGTAGTGAAAGTAAAAGCGCGTCAAGTCGCCGGAGATCGACACCGTGGAATTTCTGAGTACGGCGGGTCCGTCGTATATGTAATAGTGGTCCACGGATCCGGATGCGTTGTACGACCGTGGCGGGCTGCCGTCCCCCCAGTCTATGGCCACCTGGCCGCCGGATGCCACGCCTATGTGAAATCCGATACCCGCCAGGCTTTTGGTGCCGAGAGACGTCCCGGTGGTGTTCCACGTGGTGACAAAGGCGCCGGTGTCGGGCGTTTGCGCGTGCGCCTGCGGCAGCAGTGCCGCATGCCCCGGCGCATCCGCCAGCTCAGGCCAAACCGTGGCAGCCGCTGCCACCAGCACCACAAATACGGCCAGCGACCAGCCTAGCGACTGTCTCCGGAACCTGGCACGGCCGACAGTAGATGCGGCAAAATAGTGGAAAGTCGGCATATTAACTTTATCGTACATTAGCACATAAGGCACAAGAGTAAATAATATTGACAAGGCGGTGCGAAGAATACGCCCCTCTCCCACCCCCCACTTCCAGGTGAAAAGAAGCGGCTTCCTGCCGCCGTCAGTGAATTTTCTACATACCCGCGCCCGCGGTACGCCCGCCCATTCCCGGGGGAGTCCTGTTCTCTTCTTCCCCATACTTCGGGACAGAACCAGCATCAGAACAGGCGCCAGTCCGACCCGTCGCGGAGCCTATCTAGCAGACTTGTCCATCATTATTATACAATCTCAAATAATCATTAACATATACAGTGAATCTGCGCTTTGAGTGATAAGGGTTTTTTTACACCCGTGCCTAACCCACGCCATGGCAATGCCGGCGGACTACAGCGACGACAACAGCGGCGCCAGCGCCGCCATGTATATGGAGGACGAATCGGAGAGGACCGACGACGTCAACGAGTACAGGCGCATCTGCATAGACTTTGTCAGGGACATACAGCACGACTACGAGAGCTGGGTCGACTACTACAAGCTGCCCGAGGACGAGGATGCCCGCAGGCGCGAGGGGATACGGGCCGCCGTCGAAAGGAGCTGCGAGTGGATAGCAAAGGTGGCCCAGACCATCAAGTCAGTCGACATTGCAATGAACGACGGCCTGCAGAAGATGGCAGAGGCGACGGCCGGCAGGCCCCTTGAGATCGGGGTCTTTGTAAACAAGATGTCCGGGTACACGGAGGCGAGTGCGGGGCCCATAGAGGTGGTCGCAAAGGGGGCCGCCAGGCAGGGCAGAAGGATCAAGATCGGATTCCACTTCAAGGACGACAGGTTCAGAACGGAGTCAACGTGCGGCGCGTACCTCTCAGACGAGGGGCTGCCGCCGGACGCCTGCGGGATGCTTGACGCGCACCTGACCCTCCACGCGGAGGACGCCCAGCGCAGGGACCTCATCTCGTTTACGGTAACGTTTGCAGAGGTGGACTCGGACGGAAGCGAGATCGAGAAGAGGGGCCTGACCACCATAGTGCACATTGTTTGAGCGTCACGCGCGTCAGTCCAAGTAGCCCACGAGCGCGCCCGTCCCGGCCAGTCTGACGAACCCGAGCCGCTCAAGCGAGTCCGTGTCGCTGGCGACCATCACGCCGTCGGATATGGTGTACAGGACGTCCTCTATGTAGAACGTCCTGGCCGATCCGTCCGCGTAGGGGAGCGGGTCCGCCGACACGGCCGAGTGCGAGACGGTCCCGCGTATTGCAATGCCGTCCTCCGCGTCCAGATTCAGGACGTAGAATCCCGACCAGTAGTCCCTGTAATAGTCGTCATACTCGATCACGTTCTCGGACTCGGACGGGTGCAGCGTGTCGCCAAGATCCCTGTAGGGGCCCTTGACGGGCATCGACAGTATGTCACGCGCACCGTCAAAGAAGAAGGCCTTGTGGCTCGACAGAGCGTCCGAGTACGTCTCCGAGCCCCCTATTATCAGGTCGTCTGAGACGGACGGGTTCGAGACGTCCGAGACGTCGAACAGGGCTATCTTGAGCCCCAGCTGCCTAACCCACCTGTCGCCGTCAAGCGTGGTGTCGCGGCCCACCCCGATCACGTGCTTTTCATCGTACGGGTGCAGGTAGTTCGAGAAGCCCGGAATCTTGAGCTCGCCGAGTATGCGCGGCGTGTCGCCGGATATGTCAATGACAAAGAACGGATCCACCTGCTGGAACGTTACAAGGTACAGCCGATCCCCCATGAACCTGGCCGAGTATATGCTCTCGTCGGGCGCCACGTCCTCAAGCGAGCCGACCTCCTCCAGGTTGTGGTCAAGCGTATAGACCCCGTTTGACCTGCTAAAGCCGCCGTACTCCGTATAGTATTCGGTCGTGGTGGCCACCCGGAGCCGGTCGCCGCCGCCGCTCTCCCCGAGGGAGAACTGGTTGAGGAGCCTGCCGGGCACGGCGCCGCGCGCCACGTACTCGATACCGCCCTCCTCCCCGCTGCCTATCGAGACCTTGTGGATCACCGTCTTGGTGCGGTCCCTCTCAAGCGCCGAGTCGTACGATACCAGCGCGTCCTGTATGCGCTCAAAGAGCCTGTCGCGCTCGCCGGCCCCAAGCCCGTTGTAGTAGTCTTCAAGTATCTCGGCAATCACCTGCCACTGGCCGCGCGAGCCCTCAAGCCACTCGGCCTCCTGCGCGTCGAGTATGTCGCGCTGTACCTCGGCCGGCAGCAGTGGGACGATCGCCTCAAAGAAGCGCTCCTTGGCGGCCTGCTCGTAGTTGTAGCCCGGGGGCACGCTCTGCAGGTACGTCAGGTAAAAGTACGAGTGCGTCACATAGTACGTGCCCGTGTTGCCCATCAGGAACGTCTCAGACGAGATGGATCCGCCGCCGTCGCCGCCAGAGAGGTCTATCTCGGCGAGGGTCGTGAACGTCGAGAGGTTCCACTCATCATCAAAGTAAAAGATCCGGGGCGCGACCTCCTCCGAGTCCCGCAGGATTATGGGAAAGTCCGGACGGTCATAGTCCACATGGCTCGTGGCCACCACGTAGACGCTGTCGCCTATCATCCGGGCGTCCTCAAACCACCCGTCTATCGAGTATTTGGTGCGGATCTCGGGCGCCGAACGGTCGGATACGTCCAGTACGACCGCGTGCGTGACAGGCTTGTACGACCGCCGCGGCTCAAAGTCGTACTCTCGTATCACGAGATCGTCGCTCTGCGAGGTGTAGAACACCACCAAGTCGTCCCCGTTGAGGAACATGTCTCGGATGTAGTCCGGATCAATGTCAAGGGCCACCTTTGTGACGATGCCCATGTCGCTGGCAGGCCACACGTCAACGATCGTAAGCATGTTACGCGCCGCCACGTATGCGTACTGGCCGTCGTTCTTGACGTAATCCGGCTCGTCGACGCCCTCGACCTGCACGTTTGTAGTCGAATAGTCGGTGCCGTCTCCCACGCCGGCCGTCTCCGCGGCATCATCGAACATCATCCCGGGCTCCGATTCTGCCATCATGACATCGGATCTTGCAAACATCATCATGTCCGAGCCCATGCCGGCCTGCCACCTGCCCGCGGACCGATCCTGCAAGGACGCCGCGTTTATCAGGTCGACAAGCTGCTCCCTTGTGGTTATCTCCAGTGCCCCCTCGATCCCATGTGCCGGAGAGAGTGGGACTGGATCCGTTGCTACCGCCGGCGCGTCGCCGTCTGCAGGTGTCGGCTGCTGCGCCGACGTGCCGTTGTCCAAGCGTATATCTGCAGGCGGCGGTTCAACGACAGGCGGCGGTTCAACGACAGGCGGCGGTTCAACGACAGGCGGCGGTTCAACGACAGGCGGCGGAGCATTGTCGGCGGGGGCAAGCACAAGGGCAGCTCCGATTCCAATCGCGACGATACCTATGATGACGGCCAGAATCACATTGTTCATTATTTTATAATCTCCGCTCTCAAGTAAAAGATCCTATAGAATGGATTTAAAGGTGCGGATTTGGTTCTTTGTTATGAAGCTGCGCGCGGCTGCCGCAGCATCATCCGGCTGTAGCAAAATCATCATCACGGCATCCGTCAAGTGACACCTCTATTGCCACCCTGCGCTCCGTTGCCCTCTCCTGTCCGGGATACTTTAGCTCCGAGATGATCCGCAGCAGGCCCTCGTCGGATACTATACGCGCCGCGCCGCGCGCGCTCTGCTCCCCGCGGATCACCACCACGTCGGGGTTGGCAGCCGCGTTGAGGTACCAGTCCCCGTCCGGCCGGTGCCGTGAAAAGTAGAGCCTGCCAGAACGGGACACGGCCCTGAGCGGGACGGCATGCTCGTTGCCGGTCCGGCGGCCCCTTGTCACAAGAACAGCCCTGAACGCCGCCCCGTCCGGCGCCCCCAGTGCCGTGGCGCTGCCCGCCGGTTCCGGCGGCGGCCCGGTCGCGTAAACGGCGGGATCCGAGGGCATGCCGCGGGTTCCAAGTCAAGTAATTTAACGCCATTGGTGGAATTTGACAATGCTCACGTTGATAAGCAAACTTTGCCACCAGACGTCATGTCAGTAAGACTAGAGGACGTGCCTGCGGGCATGATGACTGCCGACACGTTCAAGGGCAAAAAGGTCATCGACAGAGAGGGCGTGGAGTATGGCAAGGTAAAGCACATACACATCAACCCGGAGACGCTGGTGGTCTCAGGAGTGACCATACACGAGGGGTTTGGCAAGGACTACTACCTGACCAGTGACTACATAGACGAGTTCTCAGAGAAGACGCTGCACCTGAGCAGGCCGCCCATAAGGACCGGGGCCACTGTCATCGACGGGGACCGCCACAAGCTGGGCAAGATAAAGAGGCTACACAAGAACCCAGACACCGACGAGGTGGAGTCCATAGAGATCACAGACGGCCTGACAAACACCAAGATCGTCTCAAAGTCAGAGATATGGGGGATTGGCGAGAGGGTGATCCTCAAGATGACCAAAAAAGAGTTCAAACGGATGGAATAGCGACCAGACTGCCGCCGTGTTTTCTTTCCTGCGTGCGGCGCACCATCCAGTATTTTCGTCCCGGCGTCGGATGACCGGCGCGCATGGCACGGCCTGCGCACTGCGGGCGTGCCGACCGACCTTTTTTTGGTTTTTGCCCGGAGCGTGCTCGTCAAAGATATCGGCCGTCCCGGTGCGCTCAGGCAGGCGTCGAGGCGGCGGCAGCGGCGGGACGCCCACTCAAATCTACCAAGTTATAATTGGGCCTCGCCCCGCCCACGCGTACGATGGATGCCATAGAGACCAGACACCTGACAAAGTCGTTTGGCCGCACAACCGCGGTCGACGACATATCATTCAGCGTCAAGAGCGGGGAGATATTCGGATTCCTGGGCCCCAACGGCGCCGGAAAGAGTACCACCATGATGATCCTCACCACCCTGCTCAAGCCCACCTCAGGCGAGGCCTTTGTGGGGGGCGCCGACGTCTCAAGGGAGCCCAAGAGCGTCAGGCAGAAGATAGGATACGTCCAGCAGGACATTGCAGTAGACGAGTACATGACCGGCCGGGAGAACCTCCAGCTGCACGCAAGGCTCAGCCACATGCCGGGCAGCATGGTAGAATCGCGCATAGACGAGATGCTCGGCCTGGTGGAGCTGGACCAAAAGCAGCACGAGCAGGTGGTGGGCTACTCCGGCGGCATGCGCAAGAGGCTGGACATAGCAGGAGGACTGCTCCACATGCCAGACGTGCTGTTTTTGGACGAGCCGACAGTCGGGCTCGACATACAGACGCGCAGGAAGATATGGGACTACATCAGGAGGATACACTCAGAGTACGGCGTGACCGTCTTCCTGACCACCCACTACATGGAGGAGGCAGACAGCCTTTGTGACAGGGTCGGCATAATAGATGGGGGCAGGATAGTGGACATAGACAGCCCTGCGCGCATGAAGGAGGCGCTCGGCAGCGAGATGATCTCCATAGAGGTGCCGCGGGCAGACTCGGACAGGATGCTGCAGGGGCTGCGGGGCATGGACGGAGTGCTGTCTGACATAAGGTGCGACCACGACTCGGGGGCCATAACGATGGTGGCGTCAAACGGGACGGGGACGGTCCCCAAGATATTCGGGGCCGCGTCCGGATGCGGCGTCGCGATAAACGCAATCAGCGTGACGCGGCCCACGCTTGACGACGTGTTTTTGCACCATACCGGACACGAGATCAGGGACGAGGAGGATTCCGGGTTCAGCCGCGGGCTGGAGCTTGCCAGGAAGAGGAGGAGAGGGGGGAGTGGGGCGCCGTGACAACTGACGCGCCCTTCCGCGCGTCGGCCGCGTACGACGCGTACACGATATTCTGGCGCGAGATAAAGAGGTACAAAAAGTCAAAGAGCGGGGTATTCATCAGGATCATCCAGCCGGCCATATGGATAGTGGTAGTGGGCAACACGTTTGCCGGAACCCAGCCGCTCATAGAGTCAGTCGGATTTGACGGCCAGTACATAGAGTTCATGGCGCCCGGCGTGATAGTGCTGACGGCGATATTCACCAGCATATTCGGCGGGGTCAACACCCTGTGGGACAGGCGGTACGGGTTCATGAACAAGGTGCTCACCACGCCCATCTCGCGCTCCTCGATCGCCCTGGGCAAGGTGGCGGCAATCTCCCTGATAGCCGCGCTGCAGGCCAGCCTCATACTCGGGATCGCGCTTGCAATAGGGGTCACGTTCTCAGACCCGCTGATGATCGCCCCCATAATGGGCATCGTCATACTGTTCTCCCTGGGATTCGCCGGGATATCCGTGACGGTGGCGGCCACTGCAAAGTCGCAGGAGACCTTCTGGGGGCTGATAAACATGCTCGGCATGCCGCTGTTCATGCTCAGCCCCGCCCTCTTCCCGCTAGAGCTTATGCCGGAGTGGCTCGCCACGCTTGCAAAGTTCAACCCCGTCACGTACGCGGTGCTCATCATAAGGGAGATGATGACGGGGGTCCCGGAGGGCGGCATCGCGATGCTGGCCGGGCTCGGCATAATATCGGCCTTTGTCGCGTGCACGATGGTGGTCGCGAGCTACGTGTTCACAAGGGACGTCAACAAGCCGTTCTGACTGTCGGGCGGCAGCCCGCCGCAGGTACTGACAAAAATTTGACAAAATGGAGAACCTTTGCTAACACGGCGCCTTATTGTCGGATTCGGCCACCCTGCGCCATGACGGGCGGCAGGAAAGGCATGCGCACTGCAGCATACGCCGTTGCCGTGGCATGCATGGCCGCGGCGGTGGCGGCGGCCATGGCGGCCGTCGACAGCCCGGCGCAGTACGGATCCGGCACTGCCGCTGCCCATGCGGCCCTCAGCGACGGGTGGCGCACGCACCTGTACGAGTGGGGCTCGCACGGGATAGGCGGGGAGGGCTTCTTTGCGCACCCGCAGTTCATAACGGTGGACGGGCAGGGCAGCGTGTACGTCACGGACCTTGGCAACAAGCGCGTGCAAAAGTTCGACTCGCAGGGCGGGTTCCTCACGGAGTGGGGAAGCCAGGGGAGCGCCGACGGGCAGTTCAGGTATCCGTCCGGAATCGCGACTGACGGCGCCTACATATACGTGGCCGACAGGGACCTGAACCGCGTGCAAAAGTTCGACGCAAACGGCAACTACATAGCCCAGTGGGGAAGCGGCGGCGATGCGGAGGGCAGGATGCACATGCCGACCGGGATGGCAGTCGGCGCCGACGGATACGTGTACGTGGTGGACACGGGCAACCAACGCGTGCAAAAGTTCACATCAGACGGCGAGTTTCTGCTCTCCTTTGGCGGCTCCGGCACGGAGCCGGGCAGGTTCGTGATGCCGCATTCCGTAGACGTGGCAGGGGACGGCAGCCTGTACATATCGGACAGGGGCGCCGGCAGGATAGACCACTATACTGCAAACGGGACGTACGTTGCATCGCACGTGTTTGACGCGTCGGGCACGTTCCGGTTCATGCCCGAGAGCATAAAACTGGGCGACAACGGCACGATACACGTCATAAACGCCCACTCGCAAAACGTGATGCACCTCAACCTGAGCACCAGCTCAGAGCCGCTTGACGTGTTCGAGCGGCTGGGGCTGATCTACTCGGACATTGTATTCCCCACCGACATAGAGCTGGGGATAGACGGCCAGCTGTACGTGGTGGACTCGCTTGGCCACTCTATACATGCATTCAAGACGCCGCAGTATGTACCGCCCCAGGGGCAGGCGGCGGACAGCGATGCGTCATCGCAAACGCCGCAGCAGCAGGGACAGCAGGGGGACGGAATCCCGCCAACCATTGTAGCCCCGCCGGACATAACCGTCAACGCGACCGGAATGCTGACCCTCGTGGACACGGGCGTGGCGGGGGCCCATGACGAGAGCGGCATAGCAGAGATGCGCTCAAACGCCCCGGACGCGTTCCAAGTCGGGGTCACGACCATAACGTGGACCGCGATTGACGGCTACGGGAACCGCGCAGAGGCCCACCAGTACGTGAACGTCACGGCGTGCGGCATTCAGGGCACGGCATACAACCACATAATCGGCGACTCGGACAACAACATAATCAACGGGACGGACGGGCCGGATCTCATATTCGGCCAGGAGGGCAGGGACATAGTGTACGGCGGGGCCGGCGACGACTGCATATTCGGCGGGGCCGGCGACGACGTAATACTGGGAGGTGGCGGCGACGACCACATAATTGGAGGTGGCGGCGACGACATACTCAGGGGCGGCGACGGCTCCGACGTCATAGTAGGCGGGACGGGCGCAAACGTCCTTGACGGCGGGGGGCCGGACGACGCGCAGGACGCCTGCCACGACACAGGCGAGATGGACCTTGTGATCAGCTGCGCGGTGCAGTGATCACACTACTACCTGTCCAGCCGGCCGCAACCATATGCATATAGGCAGACCATACCCGACATGTCCTCATCATACGCATACATAGACTATACACCACAGGACTAAGTAGCCTTCGGAGGGCAGAGCTGCAGTGACGAGACGAATTGCGACGATAGCGCTGATCGCAGTGCTAATGACTTCGCTTCTGCCCGCATACACCTCGGGCGGGACCATGCAGGCGGCGCAGGCGCAGGAAGCAGGCTCGGTCAGGATCGACGCGGCAGGCGCAACGTTTGCGTTTCCGCTGATGGACTTGTGGAGGGTAAAGTATGCCGAGATCAATCCGCACATCGCGCTCAACTACCAGTCAATCGGAAGCGGGGGCGGTGTAAAGCAGCACATTGAAAAGACGATCAACTTCGCCGCGTCAGACGTGCCGCTCAGAGACTCAGAGTACGAGAGGGCCCCCGGTTCGA
Source organism: Candidatus Nitrosopumilus sp. (assembly GCA_965207075.1). Taxonomy (GTDB): domain Archaea; phylum Thermoproteota; class Nitrososphaeria; order Nitrososphaerales; family Nitrosopumilaceae; genus Nitrosopumilus. Next base: position 1,835,966 of record CBDBLO010000002.1, read on the forward strand.
TCACGATACCGGAGATGATAGGCGCAATATCCATAGCGTACAACCTGCCCGGAATCGACAGCGGACTAAACCTCTCAGAAGAGGCCCTGTGCGGGATCTATCTTGGCAAGATCACAAAGTGGGACGATCCCAAGATAGCTGTGCACAACGCCGGAATCGACCTGCCCGATACGAGCATATTCGTGGCAGCTAGATCCGACGGATCAGGCACGACGTTCGCGTTCACCAGCTACCTGGCCAAGACCTGTCCCGAATGGGATGAGAAGATCGGCGCAGGAAAGAGCGTGCCATGGCCTACCGCAAGAGGAGCTCCCGGAAACGAGGGCGTCGCGGCACTGGTCAAGTCCGAGGAGGGGACAATAGGGTACATCACGCTTGCCTACGCGTTCCAGGAGGACATGACGACCGCGGCAGTACAGAACGGGGACAAGACCAACTTTGTGCTGCCAACGCTGGAGAGCGCGTCGGCGGCGTCAAGCGGGGCAGCGCCCACGCTTCCAGACGCCCACGAGAGCTGGAGGGGGGTAGACCTGCTTGCGGCTCCGGGTGATAACTCGTACCCGATTACGAGCTTTTCGTACCTGATACTGCACCCGGATCTTGACGGCTCGGCCAGGGATTACGACCACGCAAAGGAGATCGCGAACCTGATTGCGTGGATAATCACCGACGGGCAGCAGTACAACGAGGACCTCCTGTACGTGCCGATCTCGGCACCGGTGCAGAGCATAGGGCTGGAGGGGCTCGCCAAGATCACATATCATGGACAGCCCGTATACACTGGACCGACCAGTGTCTCGGCAGAACCGGCGATGCCAGGCGGCGACGTGGAACTCATCCCGCCATGGGTAAAGACCCTCTTTGGATACTATGCAGAGGGGGGCATATCAGACGCCGACCTGATAAGCGCGCTACAGTTCCTGATCAAAGAGGGAATCATAATAGTCGAATAGTGACGCACGGCCAGACGCGACAGCGGCAGTAATTTTTTGTTTCTAGCTTGGATGACAGAAGGTGCGCTCGCCACACAACACGCATGCGGGTTATACGTCCGCCCCATCACAAAGCGACAGAGCGGAGCCGCCCGTTAAGACGGACTATATAGAATATGGCTTCGTACGGTAAGACCATAGACTATAGCTCAATGGCAAATATCCCCAGGCGCGCCCGTCGTTACATGCAGAAGGACCGCCTCGGGGGCAGGATTGCAAGGGAGGGGCGGCCCCCACTCGTAGACAAGCTGTTCAAGGTGGGAACTGCCATTGCAGGCGTCTATGTCCTCGCGATCATCCTGATCATGGTGCTGCAGCTCGGCTGGGAGTCAGGACCGGTCTGGCAGGAGGAGGGGGTGGTAGGCTTCATCACCGGAACTGACTGGAACGCGGTGGAGGGCCGCGAATCGTTCGGGGCCCTGCCGTACATACTGGGGACGCTGATCACGTCCGCGATCGCCATGACGATAGCTCTGCCGCTGAGCATCGGCATAGCGATGTTCGTCATGATCGTCCCGAGGAGGATCGGCCAGCCCATGGGATACCTCATCGAGCTGCTCGAGGCGGTGCCAAGCGTGGTGTACGGCCTGTGGGGTCTGTTCGTATTCAGGATATACTTTAGGGACTGGATAGAGGAGCCTCTTCACGACGCGTTTGGCGACTCGATATTCCTGTTCTCCGGGGCCCCGTTCGGGCTTGACGTGCTTTCGGCCAGTATCATACTGGCCATAATGATCATACCCACCATATCCGCGGTCTCGAGGGAGGTGATGATGGCAGTGCCCCAGCAGCAGAAGGAGGCCGCGTACATGCTGGGAAGCACCACGTGGGAGATGTTCAGGCTGGCAGTATTCCCGTACTCAAAGGCAGGGCTGATGGGCGCGTCCATACTCGGCCTGGGCAGGGCCATCGGGGAGACGATGGCGGTGACGATGCTGATAGGAAACACGATAGGGATTGCCGCGATACCCCAGTCGCTGTTCCACCCCAGCCAGACCATGTCGAGCATTATAGCAAACGAGTTCATCGAGGCGTCGCCTGCGTCCATACACCTGCCGGCGCTCATAGGCATCGGGCTCGTCCTGCTGCTCGTGGCCATGGCGGTAAACGTGATAGCGCACTATATCGTAACCAGGATGCTAAAGGTGAGGGAGGGGGCGATTAGGAATTGACCGGCGGCGCGCGCTACGGGGATGGCGGGCCGCGGCCGGCCGGTGAGGGAGGGGCGGCGGCGGCGGCCGCGGCATCCACCCCAAGAAGCCGGCGGCGGGCCGAGATCAGGGCCATGTTCAAGTCAAACGTGAGCGGCAGGCTCAAGGTGGACCGCATAATGGTGGGCGGGATTACGGCGTGCGCCATAGTCGCCATAGTGCCGCTCTTCTGGATACTCGGGCAGCTCATAGTCGGAGGGGCCCCCGCCCTCTCAGTCGAATTCTTCACAGAGGAGCCCGGGGCCATAGGCGCGGGCACGATAAACGTGGGGCCCGCCATACAGGGCACCATAATCATCATCGGGCTCTCGTCGCTGATAGGCATACCGATAGGAATCGGCGCCGGCGTGTACCTCTCAGAGGTGGGCAGCGGCAGCAGGCTGGCAAAGCAGATGAGGTTCCTGCTTGACGTGTTCATGGAGGTGCCGTCCATCGTGCTCGGGCTGTTCGCGTTCCTTGCAATCGTCCTGCTGCTGGGGCATTTTTCTATATGGGCCGGCGCCTTTGCGCTCTCGCTCATCATGTTCCCCATAGTCGCAAGGGCCACGGAGGAGCAGCTCAAGATGGTGCCCTGGACATACAGGGAGGCGGGCACGGCGCTTGGCCTCAAGAAGGCCACGATCGCGTTCCGCATAGTGCTTGCAACCGCAAAGCGCGGGCTCCTGACCGGCGTGCTGCTGTCCGTGTCAAGGATAGGCGGCGAGACGGCCCCGCTCATAATGACGATACTTGGAAGCAGCCAGTTCTTCTCGTCTCTTGACGCGCCCATGGACGCGCTGCCCCTGCGCATATGGCGCTTTTCGCTGCTGCCGTACGAGGAGGCCAGGCTTGCCGGGTGGGGGGCCGCGCTCGTCCTGGTGATTATAATACTCGCGATACACGTCGGCGTGCGGTACTACTTCCAAGGGAGAAGAGGCGGCAGCATCGGGGCAAACGGCGGCAGGAGATCGCGCAAAGGTTTATTGCCAAACATGAGGGGAGGCAGTGCATAGGTTATGAGCAACATCATAACGGCCGAGCCGCAAAAGCGGGCACCAAGCGACAAGAAACAGGGCGGCGTCTTTGCAAACAAGCGCTTCAAGATGGTGACAGAAAACGTCAACGTATACTATGGCGACGTCAGGGCAGTAAAGGACATCAGCCTAAAGTTCCCAGAAAACTCCATCACCGCGCTGATAGGGCCGTCAGGGTGCGGCAAGACCACCTTTCTGCGCTGCCTTAACCGCATGCACGACATGACCCCGGGCTCGCGCGTGGAGGGGAGGGTCACGATAGACCAGACGGACCTGTACGACTCCAGCATAGACCCCATATACCACAGGAGAAAGGTCGGAATGGTGTTCCAAAAGCCAAACCCGTTTCCCACCATGTCCATATACGACAACGTCGTGTCCGGCGTAAGGCTCAACGGAGTGAGGGACAGGGCCATACTCGACGAGATCGTGGAAGACTGCCTGAAGATGGCGTACCTGTGGGACGAGGTGAGCGACGACCTCAAAAAGCCCGCAATCGAGCTGTCGGGAGGCCAGCAGCAGAGGCTGTGCATTGCAAGGGCCCTTGCGATACAGCCCGAAGTACTGCTGATGGACGAGCCGGCGTCCGCGCTGGATCCGATTGCGACCCAGAAGATCGAGGAGACGATAAAGGACCTCTCAAGCGAGTACTGCATCATCATAGTAACGCACAACATGCAGCAGGCAATCAGGTGCTCGGACTATACGGCGTTCATGTATCTGGGCGACCTCATAGAGCACGGAAGGACCGACGACATATTCCAAAACCCCAGAAACGAGCTGACCGCAAAGTATGTCGAAGGCCAGTTCGGCTGATCAACCATACAGGCGTCGGGCGCGGCCGCGGCCAAGCGACGGCGCGGCAAACCAAGATGTATCACGGCGGGCGGGCCGGGCACGAATCCGGCGCCGTCCCCCTGACGCGCACGATTAAAGTATCAGGGCATGATACAAGCTGTGAAAATGACGCGACTCATGGACCCCAACCTGCACCAGCTGTCCGCGCTGATGTCGGAGATGGGCGACCTGGCCATACAGAGCCTGGAGACGGCGATCAACTCGTACCTCAAGGGGACAAACCCCATCACGGAGGTCAAGGACATGTCAGGCGAAATTACCGAAAAATACCACGAGGTGGGGGAGCTGGTATTCTCCACGATGCTAAAGTTCCAGCCCGTGGCATCAGACTTTAGGTTCATCAGGTCGGCAATCGAGATATCATACGCGCTCCACAGGTTCGGCAGATACTCGTATGACATAACGTTTGTCCGCGACAAATTCGGGGACATATCGTCGTGCAACAACGAGTGGCTCCACCAGGTGACAAACGAGACCATGCAGATGGCAAAGGGCGCGCTGCAGTCATTTGCGATGCTCGACACGGGCAAGGCAGATATGATAGCAGTCAACGAGGAGTACGTGGACAAGATATACAAGGAGAGGCTCCCCATGCTGGGCGCATCCGGCACGGACAAGAGATGCGCGCTAGTCGAGGCACTGCTGCTCGGATACCTCGAGAGGATTGCGGATCATGCCATGCACATGAGCAGGGCGGTCAACTACATCGTAAGCGGCAAGCACTAGCGCATGCGGCAGCACGCCAGCCTTATTAGCGCCCGCGACGCCACCATGGCATTGGCGACCGCAAGGGGCCCAAGAATCACGTTTTACGGGGGGATGAACGAGATAGGCGGCAACAAGTTCCTGCTCGAGGACAAGGGGACCAGGATATTCCTGGATTTTGGGATGCAGATGGGGCTGCACGGCAGATACTATGACATGATGATGGGCCCTAGGAAGGGCAATGCGCTGGCGGACCTGTTTGAGTTCGGGCTGCTCCCCCGGATAAAGGGCACATACAGGCAGGACTACACAGGGCACCTCGCAAAAGGGCCGGATCCAAAGGGGTGGTTCAAAAAGGACAGCAAGTCGGAGGACTCCGTACACGGCGTGCTGCTCACGCACGCCCACGTGGACCACTGCGAGTACATACACTACCTGAGGCCCGACATCCCGGTATACTGCACGGAGGCCACCAAGATCATCATGCAGGCGCTTCAGGACACCGGGATGGGAGGCGGCCACTTTGTCACATACAAAGAAGAGTTCAAGACGTACACCAATACAAAGGGCAGCACCAGCTGGGCCACGAGCAGCAAGAACAGGGAGGAGCGCGGCCGCAACATATCGCTTGTAAAGCCGTACAAAAAGTACAGGGTAGACTCCATCGAGTTCGAGCCCCTTCCGGTGGACCACTCGCTTCCAGGGGCGTGCGGGTTCATGATACACACGTCGGCAGGCTCGATCGCGTATACAGGGGATCTCAGGTTCCACGGCAGGCGCAAAAAGGAGACAGAAAAGTTCGTCGATGCGTGCGGCTCCGAAAAGCCGGACTATATGCTGTGCGAGGGGACGCGCGTGGGCGTCAGATCCTCTCCCACGGAGGAGAGCGTGGAGGAGGACGCGCTCGAGGTCATGCAGAATACAAAAAAGTTGTCGGTGGTGTCGTATCCGGTAAGGGATCTCGACAGGTTCCTGTCGCTGTACAACGCGGCGGTGAGGTCCGGCAGGTATATGCTGATCGACTTCAAGCAGGCATACCTGCTAAAGCGGTTCGAGTCCTCAAAGGAGAACAGGGGCGCGTACCCGCGCCTGGACGATCCGAACATCAAGATCTTCCTGCCCAGAATGAACAAGGGCCTGGCAGGGGCCAAGAAGGGGACGTGGGACGACAGCCTGATGATGGGGGACTATTCGGAGGGGTGGAAAAAGGAGATAATCAACGGCAAGGCGGAGCAGGCCACGTATTCAGACGTAAAGGCAGCGCAGAAGGGGTACGTCCTGTACTGCAACGACTACAACCTGCAGCAGCTGATCGACATACGCCCGGAGGGGGGCTCGTCGTACATACACTCGTCCACGGAGCCGTTCAGCGACGAGATGGAGCTTGGCCACGACAGGATAAAGCGGTGGTTGCACCACTTTGGACTGATCAGGGACGAAGAGTCGTGGATTACGCTGCACGTCTCCGGGCACGGGACGGGGGATCAGATCAAGAGAGTGGCAAAGGAGTCCAATGCAAAGAACATAATTCCGATACACACGGAGCACAGCGACCGCTTTGCGCACTGGCACGACAGCGTGATAAACGGCGAGAATAACGGATGCATCGCGCTCTGAGTGTAGCGCCCCCCCCCCCCCCCCCCGGGGGGGGTCAGCATCCGCACGCGCGGCCGTCCGAACCCATGCCGTCACCGCCGCTGCTGCCGCCACACAGGTTCGGAATCTGCCGTCCGGCATCGGCAATGTCCGCGATCAGTCCCGCGAGGCGCGGGTTTGATATCCGGTACATCGCCTTCTTGCCGTCCTGCCTTGACGTCAGGATCCCGCACTCTTTGAGCCTCTTCAGGTGGTGCGATATCAGCGGCTGATCCCTCTGGAGGTGTGAGACAAAGTCACCCACGCACATCTCCTTCTCTTTTTGGAGCATCTCCAGCATGGCAAAGCGCGTCTCGTCGCATATGCACCTCAGGAGCCACGTGCCGCTGTCGCCGTGGTTGCCCCCGCTGCCGCCTGCGTCCAAGTCGTCGTTATTCATATAAATTTAGATTTATATAAACTATAATTTATATCAATGGCATGACAGGACCCACCGCTGAAAAGGGCGTGCTCTTCGTGTGCGTGGAGAACTCCGCCCGCAGCCAGATGGCAGAGGGCTTTCTGAGGCAGATGGCGCCCCACATCAGGGTGCAGAGCGCAGGAACCAGGCCCGGCGCGCAGGTAATCCCCGAGGCAGTCAGGGCCATGCGGGAGGTCGGGATCGACATCTCAGGGCAGGAACCGAAGGAAGTGACGCAGGAGATGCTTGCAGGGTCGGCTGTCATAAACATGGGGTGCATGGACAGGGAGGCGTGCCCGGCCCTGTTTGCAGAAGGCGTGGCAGACTGGAAGATCGACGACCCGAAGGGTGTGGACGCAGGGCAGGTCAGGGCCATACGGGACCAGATAAGGGACAGGGTCCGGGCGCTCGTAGGGGAAATGGACGGAGAGTAGGGGCAGGCGGGGCATGGCACGCGTACGCGCAGCGGCAGCGGCCCACGGCGGCGGGCGCCGCGAAACTTCAGGGTGACCGCAATGTCCGGATACACAGGCGCGCAGATATTTGCAGTGGAGCTGATAGGCACCTTTGTCCTCGTGGTACTTGCGACGGGCACCATGGTGTATGACGCCCAAGCGGAGGGGGTCTACGGGCTGTATATCGCGGCCGCGGGGCCCTTTGTTGCTCTGGTCATATGCGTGGGCCTGTTTGCAAGGGTGTCGCTTGCCCACTTCAACCCAGCCGTGACAATCGCGTATTATGTGACCGGACACACAAAGAGGGGCCAGCTGGCGTGGTACCTGTCGGCCGAGTTGGCCGGGGCCGTGCTCGGCTCCCTGTTTGTCATGGCGTTCATAGGGACGGATGCCGACCTTGGCGCAAACGCCCCGAACCGAGACCTGCCGGTTATCGTGACGTTTCCGGCCGAGGTGCTGGCGTCCGCCATGCTGATGGGCGTCATATTGTACGTGGTGTACACAAAGGGCCTGCGCGGGTTTGGCGGCGCGGCCATAGGGGGCATCGTGGCGCTCGACATACTGCTCATGGGAAACGTGTCGGGCGCGTCCATGAACCCCGCAAGGGCGCTCGCCCCCGCCGTGCTCTCGGGCGCAGTCGCCGACCTGTGGCTGTACTGGACCGCCCCCTTTGCAGGGACGGTGGCCGCGGCCGTGCTGGCAAGGCGCAGGTTCCGGGCGCAGGCAGTACGCGGCGGGGGCGGCGGTGACGACGACGGTGGTAGTGGTGGTGGTGACGCGCCCTGATGCGGGCGCACCGACGCCGCGCGCCGCGGTTTCCGCTCCGGCCCGCGGCATCCCTACTAGAAATTAATAGAGCGGCGCCTCACGCAACGCATGGCAGAAAGATCGGCGGCCCTGTTTGAGAGGGCCAAAAAGGCCATGCCGTCTGGCGTGACCAGTCCGGTGCGCTACTTTGAGCCGTACCCGTTCTTTGTAGGAAGGGCCGACGGGAGCCACATGTGGGACGCCGACGGGAAAAAGATCACCGACATGTGCTGCGGGTACGGGGCCCTCCTCCTGGGGCACCGCAGAAGGGAGATTGTAAGGGCCGTCGAGGCCCAGCTTGGGCGCGGAACCCTCTACTGCGCCCCCACGGACGCAGAGTCGGAGCTCGCAGAGATGATCATATCAAGATATCCGTCGGTGGAGATGGTCCGGCTCGTAAACACGGGGGGCGAGGCGACGATGACCGCGATACGCCTTGCAAGGGGCTACACGGGGCGCAGCAAGGTGCTAAAGTTCGAGGGCTGCTACCACGGGGCGCACGACTCCGTGCTGGTTGGGGCCGGCTCGGGCGCCGCCCACTACGGGGTGCCTGCATCGGCAGGCGTGCCAAAGAGCGTGTCGAGGGACACCATAGTGACCGGGTACAACGACGCGGGGGCAGCAGAGCGCGTCATAGAGGGGCACGCCGACGAGATTGCGTGCGTTATAGTGGAGCCCGTAATGGCAAACATGGGGCTGATACCCCCAAAGCCGGGATTCCTAAGGAGGCTGCGCAAGGTTACAAGGGACAACGGCATACTGCTGGTGTTCGACGAGGTCGTGACAGGCTTCAGGGTCGCGCCCGGCGGGGCCCAGCAGCACTACAACGTGAGCCCCGACATCACCACCATGGCAAAGGCCATGAGCAACGGGTTTGGAATCGCGGCCGTCGGGGGCAGAAGGAAGATAATGCAAAAGCTTGCGCCGTCGGGCCCCGTATACCAGGCAAGCACCTTTGCAGGAAACCCGCTTGCAGTCAGCGCCGCCGTCGCGTCCTTGAGGGTCATGGGCAGGCTGGGAAGCGCCATGTACGCGAGGCTCGACAGGAACTCAAGGCACATAGCAGACGCGGTGGAGGATGCCGCGTCGTCGTGCGGCATACCGCACGTGACAAACCGCGTCGGGTCCATGATGCAGGTATTCTTTACGGCCCAGCGCAAGGTGGGCAGCAGCGCCGACGCGCTCAGGTGCAGCAGGGAGAAATTCCAGATACTGTGCAGGACGATGCTCAAAAAGGGGGTGTTCGTGGCCCCGTCCCAGTTTGAGGTCGCGTTCCTGTCATACGCCCACGACGGCAGGGACGTCGAGCGCGTTGCCGACGCGTACGGGGCGGGGCTCAGGGCGGTAAGGGACAATGGAAGAGACTGACGCGGGCGCAAGCGCCAGCGGTGTGGGGGCGCCGGCAGGAGAACCGAGATACGTGGTGGCCGCGCGCGGCAGCCGCCTCTCGCTTGCCCAGGCAGGCGCGGTGGCAGGGCAGCTTGAGGAGGCGAACCCCGGCACGTCATATGAGATAACCACCGTAACCACAAGGGGCGACACTGACGCGCGCCCGCTCTTTACCATAGACCAGAAAGGCATATTCGAAAAGGAGGTGGACAGGGCAGTCGCAGACGGGAGGGCGGACTTTGCGGTGCACAGCATGAAGGACGTGCCGTCCGAGCTTCCCGACGGGCTCGTGCTGGCGTGCGTTCCGGAGCGCGAGAGGCCAGACGACGTACTGATAACAGCAGACGGCAGCACCCTCGAGGAGATGCGCCAGGGCGCCGTCATTGGGACAAGCAGCCTGAGGCGGGCAGTCCAGATCGCAAGGGCGCGCCCAGACGTGGTGGTCAAGCCCATCCGGGGAAACGTGGAGACGCGAATAGGAAAGATACGGGGCGGCGGCGGTGACAGTGCGGCCGCTGCAGTGGACGGGGTCGTCCTAGCGTACGCGGGGATTGCAAGGCTGAACCTTGACGCAAGGTACGCCGTACTGCCGCTAGACGGCTTCCTGCCCTCGCCGGGACAGGGCGCCCTTGCAGTCATATCGAGGGCGGAGGATACGGACACCGCGGCGATGCTCCGGGGCATAGAGCACGCAGGCTCCAGGGCAGAGGCCGACGCGGAGCGGGCCCTGTCAGACGCGGTGGGCTCGGGGTGCAGGTTTCCTGTAGGCGCCCTGGCCCGACACACAGGGGGCGGCATTGCAATCAGGGCCGACGCGTTCTCCATCGACGGCAGCGACTACATTACCGTGGACGTGGCGGCGGGGGGACGGGACCCCGATGCCGCCGCAGATGTCGGAAGACGGGCCGGCGCGGAGATGATGGCAAAGGGCGTCTCCAGACTTGGGTTAAAATGGAGGGAGGGGCTAGCAGAGTGGAACCGAGGGTGAGAGGAAAGAAGGGCACGGGCACCGGCACCGTCTACCTGGTGGGGGCGGGCCCCGGCGACCCCAAGCTGATAACCATGCGCGCAGTCGAACTGCTGCAAAAGGCCGATGTCATACTGTACGACAGGCTCGTAAGCAGGAAGATCCTGAACATGGCGCCAAAGTCCGCAGAGAAAGAATACGTTGGCCGCGCAGTCGGCGACCCGACGACCCACCAGAACGACACGAACGAGGCGATGCTGAGGCACGCCAAGAGGAAGAGGCGCATAGTGCGGCTGAAGGGCGGCGACCCGGTGATGTTCGGGAGGGGCGGCGAGGAGGCCGAATTCCTCAGGCGCAACAACATAGGGTACGAGATTGTGCCGGGCGTCACGTCGGGCATCGGATCGGCCACGTACTCCGGCATACCGCTCACGCACAGAAAACACTCGTCTTCCGTGGCCTTTGTCACGGGCCACGAGGATCCGGAGAAGAGAAGGGAGGCCGTAAAATGGAAGCGTCTGGCAAGGTCAGTCGACACCATAGTGGTGATGATGGGGCTCTCAAGAATCGGCACCATATGCGGCGAGCTGGTCGCAGGCGGAATGGATCCAAAGACGCCCGTGGCGGTGATACAGGACGGCACCACGCCAAAGCACAGGACCATAACAGGCAGCCTCTCCAACATACAGTCAAAGGTAAAGAGGGCGGGGGTCAGGCCGCCGGCCAACATAATCATAGGAAGCGTAGTCGGGCTTGCAGGCGAGATAGGATGGAGAGAGGACAGATGAGCCAGGACGTCCAGGCCGAGGCGGGCGGCAGCGCGCCGACTCAGCAAAGGACCGTTGCAATAACACGCTCGCCGGATGACGCGGCCGAGTTTCTGGAGATGGCCCGCGGCAGGGGCATCAGGGCGCACGCCCTGCCCACCATACAGCTCGTCAGCAAGGGAGACAAGATAGTAAACGAGTTCCTTGGCACCGCAAGGGCGGAGTCGCCGGACTATGCCGTATTCATGAGCTCAAAGGCGGTAAGGCTGCTCTTTGATACCGCGCGCAAGCTGGACAAGGGTGGTGGTCCGCAGACTGGAGAAGCGGAGGCCGCAGACGGCGGATCCGCCGCACAGCCGGGATCCACATACGAGAGGCTCAGGCTCGCAGTCGCAAACATGACAGTCGTCGCGGTGGGTCCGAAGACGCGCAGCGCGCTCGAGTCGGAGGGGATAAGGGTCAACGAGATGCCCCCAAAGACGTACTCGTCAGTCGGAGTGGGCGAGCTATTCACGGGACTGAACGCGGTAGGCCGCAAGGCCATAATACCGCGGAGCGGCGCATCGACGCCGTTTCTAAAGGAGCTGCTCGAGAAGATCGGGCTTGACGTGGTGGAGCTGCACCTGTACGACGTGTGCGCGTTCTCCGACACCGACACGTGGAACGGCTTCAGAACGGAGTTTGCAGGGGGCCGGATAGACGGAATCGTGTTTACGAGCGCGTCGTCCGTGAGGGGGTTTGTGGAGATAATGTCAAAGGACTTTGGCGCGGACGCACTGACAGAGAAGCTGTCCCGCACGGCCGTGGTGGCAATAGGCCCGTTTACGGCAGACGAGCTCAAAAAGAAGGGCGTGACGCACAACGTCATATCAGAGGTGCACACCGTCCAGGGCGCGTTTGAGACCATGGCGCGCGAGATTGGCGCATAGCGCCGCGCGTACGGGCCGCCGGCCGTCCTCACCCGGATGGGCATCGCGGCACGGCCGCCGCGCGAAAGGATGCCAGCCATGAGGCTGCAGACTCTTCTTATTATAGCGCGGGCCGCAACGAGCCTCATGGAGTTCCACCCAAGGGACGTGCCCGTGCTCAAAACGTACGACGTAAAGGACGAGGGAGACGCGGCGGAGGCAGTAGAGGACATGGTGCGCCTCGGATTCAAGGGCAAGAAGGGGGGCTTCAGGGTGATAATGCCAAAGGCGAACTCCAAGCTGGCAAAGAGGATAGGCTATGCCGTGACGACCGGCGTGACGCACGGGCTGCGGCAGGCAAACGAGACGCGCGACATCAAATACTGGACGTACCACCACGACGAAGGCCATTACGCCATAGTGCTGATAGGCAGCGGGGCGCTTGAGGATCTGGGGTTTGGGGACTAGCGCATCGCGGCGGGGCCGGCGTCGGGGCCGCCGCGGCTGCCCTAGCCGCTGTTCTTTTCCTCAAACATGCGGTACAGCTTTGTCTTGTGCATCAGCACACCGGCAAGCATGGCACCCATTATGACGCCGCCCACGACGTCCATCACATAGTGCTGCATGACATAGACGCGGCTGACTGACATCAGCGCAGGATACAGCAGTATCAGGTACGCTCCGCGCGGGAAGCGGCCGGACAGGGCATACCCCAGGACCGCGGCAAGCGCCATTGCCCGCGCCGCGTGCCCCGCGGGATACGACGCGGCAATGCTTCCCTCGCAGAACAGCGCAAAGGTGTCCCTGCTTATGCTGACCGGGAACGGGACGCCCTCAAACTCGTACTCCGGGCCGTTCCTGTCCACCCCGCACTTTACGTACCCCGCAAGCAGGGTGGAGATCACAATCAGTATCATTAGGGTGATCCCGATGCGCCTCGTGCGCGGAATCAGCAGTATGGCAATCGCAAAGACCATCATGTTGAACACGTCGCCGGCCTCCGTGACGTACTGCATTATCCCGTCGAGTGCGGGGTCACCTACAACGTGATACAGCGCGGACTGCACCGCCTCGTCGAGCGGCGCGGTCGCTCCGCCGTACACCATGAGCGAGACTGTCGCAAACAGGGCGGCAAGCAGTACGAATGGACGGGACCGCACCTCAAACATCCATTTACGCATTGCACCGGATGGTTCGAAACGGCTTATGAATCGTATATTTTTGCACGCGCAACGGCGGCGGCGGCGGCAGTACGTACTTGCAAGATCATGTGGTGCGGGCGATGGGATTTGAACCCACGAACTCCTGAGAGACTAGCCCCTCAAGCTAGCGCCTTTGGCCAGGCTGGGCAACGCCCGCAAGTGGAAGCCCTTGCATGGTTTTTATAATCCTTGGTCGGTTTCGGCCGTATGCTTGTTCCCGTCAGGTGTTTTACGTGCGGGAGCCTGATTTCAGACAGGTTTTACGAATATCAGGAAAAGAGTCAGCAGTCGGCAGGAGTGAGTCCAGACAAGATACTAGACGAGCTCGGCATCGAGAGGTACTGTTGCAGGAGGATGCTGTTAACCACTGTGGAGACAATCCAGCAGATAATCCCGTTCTATGAGGCCATGCATAGGCGGAAGACAGAGATCCAGACAGAGATGGAGTAATGCCTGCCATAACGGCGGTAAGGGGCCGTCTCGTATACAACAGCAGGGGCAGTCCCACCATAGAAGTCGACATTACGACAGATGACAGGCACGCGGGCAGGGCCGCTGCGCCCTCCGGCGCAAGCGTCGGGATCCACGAGACGGCAAGCTTTCCGGAGGGTGGCGTGGCCGCGAGCCTCCAGATACTCAACGACAACGCCGGCAGGATATCGGGCGCGGACCCCGGGGACGTGGGCGCCATGAACAAAGTAATCAGGGAGATCGACCCGGAGCCGGGGTACCCCAAGATGGGCGGCAGCCTCGCCTTTGCGCTGAGCATAGCGGCCGCGGAGTCCGCGGCCAAGTCAGCAGGCAAGCCGCTCTACAGGTTCCTGGGGGAGCAGGCGCCACTGGCATCCACTTCGTCGTCGCCGTCAGCGTCGTCGTCGTCGTCGGCAAAGCGATACAGGTTCCCGTTCCCGCTTGGAAACATACTGGGCGGGGGGGCGCACGCTGGACCCGGGACGCCTGACATACAGGAGATCCTGATCTGCGCCGCGGGCTCGGACACCGTACAGGACGCCATACGGACAAACCTCGAGGTCCATTCGGAGCTTCGCAGGGTCCTGCAGAAACTGGATCCCGGCTTTTCGGGCGGAAAGGGAGACGAGGGCGGATGGGCCCCCAAGCTCGACAATGAAAGGGCGCTGCAGGCAGCTGCCAAGGCATGCGAGAACCTGGGGTTTACGCTCGGCAGGGAGGTCTCGCTTGGCGTCGACTTTGCATCGTCCACCCAGTGGGACGCGTCAAGGTCAAGGTACGTGTACGACAGGGCCGGCTTTGAGAACGACCCGGGGGAGCAGATCGAGTTTGCGTCGGATTTGATATCCAGGTTCAAGCTGATATACGCGGAGGACGCCGTACACGAGGAGGCGTTTGAGGACATGGCGCAGATAAGGGCGCGCTTCCCGGACGTGCTGGTTACGGGCGACGACCTCACCGTTACGAACGCGGCCATACTCGAAAAGGCGGCGCGCGGCGGATCCTGCAACGCGGCGATACTAAAGGTCAACCAGGCGGGCGGGCTCTACGACGCGCTCGAGTTTGCCGCGGCGGGCGCCAGAAACGACATCAGCCTCGTGACATCCCACCGCTCCGGGGAGTCCACCGAGTCGCACATCTCGCACATAGGGATAGCGACGGGATCAAAGATGCTCAAGGTCGGGGTGGTAGGCGGCGAGAGGGTGGCAAAGCTCAACGAACTGCTCAGGATTGCAGAGTCCCAAGACGGCACGGAGCATGATTTAATACAAGGCATGGCAGAGTTGTGAAATCCATGAGTAGCCAACAGCAGCAGCCCCCGGAGGCAGAATCACCACAACAGCAGCAGCAGCAGCAACAGCAGTCCCTGGAGACCACCGACATACAGAAAAAGATACTCGTAACCGGAATCAGGGTCGGGACGCAGGTAAAGACAAAGTTCATGAGGCAGTTCATCACAAAGGCCAGCACTGACGGCCTCTACATGCTTGACCTGGACAAGACGTTTGAGAGGATAAAGACGGCAGCCAAGTTCATCAACAGGATCGGGGCGGAGAACCTCATAGTGTGCTCTGCAAGGCAGTACGCCGCGACGCCCATCGAAAAGTTCTGCGAGAGGCTCAACTCAAAGATGCTGACCGGAAGGTTCATGCCGGGCACGCTGACAAACCCGTCGCTGCCGTACTATATCGAGCCCAAGCTCGTGCTAGTCTCGGATCCCCAGATGGACGAGCAGGCCGTAACGGAGGCCAAGAACGCGGGAATACCCGTCATCGGGATTGCAAACACCGACAACATCACGTCGGATCTCGACCTGATAATACCTGCAAACAACAGGGGGCGCAAGGCGCTGGCCACCATCTACTGGCTGCTCGTGCGCCAGATCATGATAGAGCGCGGCGAGATCGGCGAGAACGACCCGGTGGGCTTTGAGATCGACGACTTTGAGACAAAGGCAAACGAGGAAGACATCGAGTAGGCCCGCGGCGTCAGGAACGCACGCGCATTATTTCCGGCGGCGCGCCAGCGTCATTATTGCATGGCAGCAATGGTAGCAGCATCACCACGACGCCAAGGCTGCGGAGACGGCGGCGTCTGAGAGAAGAGGATAAAGGACAACATCAATAATAGCACAAAAAAACACGGCAAGATATGGGCATGCAGGATGGCGCCAAGATGGGTGTTGGCGGTGGACGGATAGTCGCGTCCGCGCCCGGCAAGGTCATACTGTTCGGCGAGCACTTTGTCGTGTACGGCTCGAGCTCCATACTGTGCGCAATAGACAGGCGCGTGCACGTGGGGGCCGCAAAGTCAGACGGCGTGCGGATAACCTCCGAGCTGGGAACGCTGGAGTGCGAGTCGTTTAGCCGCGACGCGGCAGACGTGGATCCCGTCCTGAGGCCCCTGTACCACATAGCAAAGGAGGCCTGCAGGATGGCGGGACGCAGCGGCGGGGGGATCACGCTTGACGTAAAGTCCGAGATACCGCCCGGCGCGGGCCTCGGCTCGTCCTCGGCGTGCTGCGTCGCGGGAGCAGCCGCTGCCCTCGGAGTCCTGGGGCAGCACCCCGGGCACAATACGGGCACCATCATACGCGTCGCGGCCGAGGCCGAGAGGACGGCGTTTCCAAACGCGTCGGGGGCGGATACGGCCGCGTCGGCCCTGGGGGGGATGATCACATACGACATCAAGTCAGGATGGGCCGCAATAAGGCGGCATAAAGGGGGCCCCGGGTTCGGGCTCGTCGTGTCCGATTCCGGAATCAAGCACAACACGGAGTCGGTAGTCGGGATGGTCTCAGGGTTCAGGAGAGATCATCCCGAAGAGTTCGAGGAGCTGAGCCGGATGGAGTCCAGGCTGGTCTCAGACGTCACCGAACTGCTGGTATCCGGGGCGCTGCTGGATGGTGTGGCGGGATCGCCAGAGCCGCCAGAGCCGCCCCAAGCCGCCAAGCACGGCGGCGGGGAGTCTACTGCATCCATGCTGGGCAGGTGGGCCTCGCTCAACCAGTCATACCTGAGCAGGATAGGCGTCTCAAACGCCAAGCTAGACGAGATGATAGACGAGATGGACGGGGTCACTCACGGCTCCAAGATCACGGGCGCAGGCGGCGGGGGCTGCGCCATTGCGTTTACGGATCCGGACGGCATGGAGGGCGCGGCCGCGGATTTGGCATCCAGAGGGCACGACTGCTTTGCGGCCGGCATAGACTACAGCGGATGCACCGCGGTTTGAATACTTTTTTAACCGAATGCCCGGAAGATGCATAATTGATTCTCATAAAACTGGGGGGCTCGGTGATAACCGACAAGTCAAAGCCGCTCTCCGCGTCGAGGTCCAAGATTGCCAGCATGGCAAGGGCGATTGCAAAAATCGAGGAGCCGGCAATCATAGTGCACGGAGGGGGGTCGTTTGGACACTACTGGTCAGTCAGGTACGACATGCACACTGCAGAGCGCGACTATGACCCGAAGGGCGTCTCGGTGGTAAAGAACTCCATGGTGCAGCTGAACCTGATAATCCTAGAGGAACTGCTCAGGGGCGGCCTCAGGCCCTACGCGATGGCCCCCTCTGGGTTCATGACAGGTCCGAGGCCCATCCCCTCAAGGGTGCGCGAGGTTGCAGACATAGCCGTCGCATCGGAGATGACCCCCGTCACGTACGGGGACGCGGTATGGTACGGGGACGGCTCCAAGACGTACATCCTGTCCGGCGACAAGATAATGTCACATGTGGCGCGCATTGCAAGGCCGAGGCTCTGCGTATTTGCGCTCGCCGAGGACGGGCTCTATACGGACATGGAGTCAAAGAGGCTGGTAGAGCGCGTACCCGCGGGCGCGGGCCTGGCGGCGGCATCAGACCTCAGCTCCACAAGGGGCGGCGCGATGGACGTGACGGGCGGAATGGCGCGCAAGGTGGCAGAGGCCGCCCGCATTGCCGGATACGGCATACAGGTCGCGCTTGTAAACGGCAACCATCCAAGAAGGATACGCGACGCGGCGGCATCCGGGGGGTTCCGGGGGACGCTCTTCGAGGCAGACACCGCCACAAAGGACGGGAAAAGGAAAAAAAGTAAAAGGACGGCATCCAAGAAGGCCAAGAGGAGGATCAAGTAGAATGACTGCAGCCGCGAACGCCACGATTGCCACTGCCACTACCGCTGCCGCGGGCCAGGACAAGCCGCATGCGGAGTACGTAATACTGGTCGACGAGCACGACAACCCCATCGGTAGGGAGGAAAAGGTCAGGTGCCACCTGCCCGACGGCAAGCTGCACAGGGCGTTTACCGCCCTGCTCTTTGAGGAGAAGAGCGGCGGCCTGATACTGGGACGGCGCGCGGGGGAGAAGATGCTCTGGCCAGGATACTGGGACGGCACCTTTGCAAGCCATCCGCGCGAGTCGGAGACCTACGTGTCCTCATGCCAGAGGAGGATGCCAGAGGAGCTCGGGATTACGGCCGAGTTTGACTATTTGCACAAGTTCGAGTACCACGTGCCGTACAGGGACATAGGATCCGAGAACGAGATATGCGGCACGCTGGTCGGCACCATACGCGACGCGTCAGACGTGGTGCAGATAAGGGGAGAGATAGACGGGGTCCGCACCGTGTCGGCAGGCCAGATGGCGGCCGACGCGGCCGAGAACCCCGGCGCATACTGCCCATGGATGCTGGTGGCCCTGTACCTGCTTGACAGATCCGACCGCGCGGCGCTCGAAAAGCACTCCGGAATACTGGACCCGTGGATGACCGCGGAGGTAAAGGACTCTCTTCTTGACGCCATATCAAGCCACATGCCAAAAGAGTCCTGGAGGCTGGCGGGGCAATGAAGA
Organism: Candidatus Nitrosopumilus sp.; assembly: GCA_965207075.1. Lineage (GTDB taxonomy): Archaea > Thermoproteota > Nitrososphaeria > Nitrososphaerales > Nitrosopumilaceae > Nitrosopumilus. The sequence continues at coordinate 1,854,597 of CBDBLO010000002.1, forward strand.
AGGCGGGGGCGCGGGGCAATGGCATTGGCGGCGGCAGCGGCGCGGGCCACGGCATGAAGAGGACCGCCCGCGCGGTGGACGCGCACCTAACAAGGAGCCTGGCCGGAAGCCCCGACGAGCTGTACAGGGCGGCAAGGCACCTGATCATACACGGTGGAAAGCGCCTGAGGCCCTACATGGTGATAAAGAGCTGCCAGATACTCGGAGGCAGCGTGGCAGACGCCCGCCGGGCGGCGTCGGCAGTAGAGATGGTGCATAACTTTACCCTGCTTCACGACGACATAATGGACAACGACGACGTGCGCCACGGCGTGCCCACCGTCCACAAGAGATTCGGCGTGCCGGTGGCCATACTTGCAGGCGACATACTCTTCTCAAAGGCGTACCAGACGCTTGCCGGAAGGGGGAGCAGGAGAGGCGCCGGGCCTGACGACCCCAAAAGGGAGAGGCAGACGCACGAGCTCGTGTCGCGCCTTGCGACGGCGTGCGTTGACGTGTGCGAGGGCCAGATGCTCGACATCAAAATGGCAGAGGCAAAGAGGCTGCCGTCCCAAAAGGAGTACATTACGATGATAGGCAAAAAGACCGCGGCCCTCTTTGACGTGTCGTGCGCTATGGGCGCCATATGCGCCGGCGCGGGGGCGTCGGATGTCAAGAACCTCTCGCGGTTCGGGCGCAGTCTCGGAATCGCATTCCAGATAACAGACGATCTGATAGGGGTGACGGGCGACGCGTCAGTCACGAAAAAACCCGTGGGAAACGACATCAGGGAAGGCAAGAAATCGCTTCCCATACTGATGGCAATCAAGGCGTCGTCCGGCACCAAGCACCGGAGGACCATATCAAGAGCGTTTGGTAACCCGCGCGCATCAAGGCCCATGCTTGACAGCGCAGTCGAGTCCGTACGCGAGCTCGGGGTGGAAGAGAGGGCAAGGAAGATGGCCATGCGGCACGCGGAGAAGGCAAGGGACAGCCTGGCATCCTATCCAAACAGGAGGGCAAGAAGGGAGCTAGAGGCTCTGCTGGACTTTGTCGTAAAGAGAAGTGTGTGAGCGATGGCATCAGAATCATCGCCATCAGAGTCGATGCCATCAGAGTCGCCGCCGTCCAAACAACCACATACGGAACCCGGCATGAATGACGCGGACAACGGCGGCAGTGACGAGCAGCTGAAGGCCCACATCACGTACCTGGCGCTGGAGAACGCCGCGGCGCACGGCGGCCGGACCAGGGACAAGAACATACTGGGAAAGATACTCGGGACAAGGCAGGATCTCCGCGACTCGATTCCCAGGGTGTCAAGAATCGTGGCAGACGTGGTGTCGCAGGTAAACGCCATGCCTGCCGACGAGCAGGGCAGAAGGCTGGAGGCGGCAAGGCGGCAAGCGGGCACGCCGCAGGCAGAACCGGATACAGATAAGCCGCCAAGTCAGGACGATGCGCCCGGCGCGTGGCTTCCGCAACTCGAGGGCGCGCAGCAGGGGGCCGTCGTCACCCGCTTTCCCCCAGAACCCAACGGGTACCCCCACATAGGCCACGCAAAGGCGGCCATCATAAACTGGGACTATGCGGCCAAGTACGGCGGCAGGTGCATACTGCGGATCGACGACACAAACCCCGACGCCGAGAGAAAAGAGTACCTTGCCGGAATCAACGTGGGGCTCGAGTGGCTGGGGCTCGAGTTCAAGAAAGAGGACGTCAGGTACACGTCAGACGACATAGAGATCATGTACGAGAAGGGGGAGAAACTGATAACGTCCGGCATGGCGTACGTCTGCACCTGCAAAAAGGACGCCATCAGCAGGAACCGCAGGGAACGGGCCGAGTGCAAGTGCTGCAGAAAGGACGACCCCGACGAGCACTACAAAAGGTGGAGCAAGATGCACAATGCAAAGATCAAGGCCGGCGACGCCGTGATGAGGTTCCGCGGCGACATGAAGGCCGACAACGCCGTGATGCGCGACCCCGTGCTGTTTCGCATAATCAGCACGCCGCACTACAGGCAGGGCGCCAAATACAGGGTCTGGCCGAGCTACGACATGGCAGTGGCAGTGGAGGACAGCATACACGGCATCACGCACGCGTTCCGCTCAAAGGAGTTCGAGACGAGGGCCGAGCTGATCGGCGCGATACTCGACGCGCTGGGCATGAGGAAGCCCAGGCAGCACTACTTTTCAAGGCTGGCCTTTGAGGGGATGCCGACGTCAAAGAGGGTGATAAAGCCGCTGATGGAGGACGGCCGCATAACCGGATACGACGATCCCAGGATTCCGACCCTGGGCGGCCTCAAGCGCAGGGGGATAAGGCCCGAGGCGGTAAGAAAGTTCGTCGAGTCGCTTGGGATGACAAAGGCAGACACAGTAGCGCCCTTCGAGACGCTTGAGTCCATAAACCGCAGCATGATAGACGCGCAGAGCACCAGGCTGTTCATGACAATGAACCCGAGGAGGCTCGTGATACGCGACGACACGGAAGCGCAAAAGCAGATGGAAGATCGGACAGGGGTGCCGAACCATCCGCTGCACGAAGGAATGGGCAAGAGGGTGATGCCTGCAAGCGGCGACGTGTACATACCCGGAGGCGACTTTGACAGGCTGGAGGAGGGCTCCATAGTAAGGCTGCTGGGCCTGGCATACGTGGTCATAACGAGGCTGCCGGGACGGGACGCCAAAGAGGGGGTCGGGATCGGCGGCGGCGGCGGCGGTATAACACGCCATGGTCTTGGCAGCGGCACAAGGAGCATCCCGTACGGCGACAGCGGTAGCGGCGTCAAAAGCAGGGAGGAGGACGTAGACGTATACGCCAGATACGTCGCGGACATAGACGAGCCGTTCGGGGCAGGCGACATACTGTACTATTTTGAAAAGATGAAGATCGAGATGCCGCCTGCCAAAAGGAAGGCGCTGCAAGACGAGGCCGCGGCAGAACCGGCAAAGAAGAAAAAGCAGGAGACCGCAGAGGACGCCAAGATGCAGTGGGTCTCCAGAGAGACTGCTGTAAGGATAAGGCTTGCCATACCGAAGAGGCCGTTTGACGGGGAGGAGTTTGACGAGGACAGCCTGGAGGAGACAGAAGTTTATACTGAGCCGCATTTTGAAAACGTGGAGGAGGGCGCTGAGATCCAGTTTGTCAGGTTCGGATACTGCAGGAAGGACACCGGCAGGCGCGTGATCTTTACGCACGGTTAGACATGAGAATAGCACGCCTTATGCCGCGCAAAAACGAGCGGTCCGACAAGTGGTCGTCCAGGGAGACGTACGGGATCGTGGATGGGGACGGCAGGATCGCGACCAGGGACGACATCACGTTTGCCACCGGCGTGCCCATACCGCGAGACATTGCGGAGTTCCTCTTTGGCGGGTGGTACGACAAGACAAGGCAGAAGGAGGTCCCGTACAACAGCCACGTGTCAGATTACGAGTTGCTGGCCCCCCTCCCAAGCCCCGGCAAGATAGTATGCCTCACGTTCAACTATACGGACCACGCAAGGGAGCAGGGGCTCGACGCCCCCGAGGATCCCGTGCTGTTCATAAAGCCGAGGACCGCCCTGACCGGCACGGGCGCGGAGATACGGTGCCCGGACTTTGTGAGGCAGCTCGACTACGAGGTCGAGCTTGCAATGGTGGTCGGGAACGGTAGCGGCGGTGGCAGGTGCAAGAATGTTGCCGTCGAGGAAGCCATGGAGTACGTGTTTGGATACATGATACTAAACGACGTCTCGGCCCGCGACATACAGTTCCAGGACAAGCAGTTTACTAGGGGAAAGGGGTTTGACGACTTTGCGCCCTGCGGTCCCTGGATTACCACGGCAGACGAGATAGCCGACCCGCACGGCCTGAGGCTCGCCACCAGAATCAACGGGGAGTCCAGGCAGGACTCGTCGACGGGAATGATGCTGCTGAAGATACCGCAGATAATATCAAAGCTCTCAAGGGTCATGAGCCTCGAGCCGGGGGACGTCATATCGACAGGGACTCCTGCCGGCGTCGCGCTGAAGAATCCCGGCACCCCGTACCTGGAGGACGGGGACACAATCGACATGGAGATAGAGGGACTCGGCTCCATCCGCAACACGGTAAGAAAGGTGCCGTCGTGACGGGCGCCGCGCTCATGCCAGCCTCTTGTTCACCAGATAAAACTCAAAAAAGTGCCGCGGCCACTTCCGGCAGCCGGGCGGCAGCCCGCCCAGCGTAAAGACGTTGGTCGCCGCGCACGACTCGGAGGCCGCCGCGCCGGCCAGAAACGCAATCATCTCATCCGCGCCTACAGGATCCGCGCCCGGATAGAGCGTGGCATACAGGGTCCGGCCCGGGCCGTCGACCGTCTTGCCGGCCGCAAGCACGGCGACGGCCGCTGCCCGGCGGCCGCCGTCCGGTGCCCCGCCGTCCGGACGCGTGGGACGCGCCGTGACTACAACGGAGGGGTCTTCCGAGAGAGCGCCGCGCGCGCCCAGCCTGCGGGTCTCAAACCACCTCCACTCCCTTACAAAATGCGGGTATGCGGCGCAGTCGAGATCGCGCAGCGGGGTGATCTTGCGGCGCGCGCCGGCGTCGGGGCTGCGCGGGAGCAGCCTGTGGTACGTCCACGCGCTCGTGACCTCGTATCCGAGCAGCCGCACCATTGCAAGCGACGGCTCGTTCCCGGCATCGATTGCCATGGCAGACGCCAGCCTGCCATCCTCTGCCACGTCGCGGGGCGGGGGGCGGGGGTGCTGCTGCCGCTGCTGTAGCGACGGCCGCAGTCTCCGAATCGCCATCTGCTCGGCTTCCCTCACAAGGAACGTGGCGATGCCGCGGCGGCGATACTGCGGATGGACCCGTATTCCCTCTATCCAGGCCTGTCCGGGCGACATGTGCACGTGGCAGACGCCGACGGGGCCCGACGGCGAAGAGGACGCGGGCGCGCAGTCCTCGCACACCAGAAACCCCCCGTCAGACTGCCAGTCGTCCCAGACGTCGCCTATGTAGTCGCCCCAGCCAAACGTGTCCTGGCAGTACCCCAAGACAAACCCGCGATCCCCCTCACGAACCCTACGAACCCTCACCATCACGCGCCCCGTGGCAAGACTTAAGACGCCATGGTTAAAAACAAAACCCATGGGAAAGCACCTCGTATGCAGCGAGTCGGACATTGCATCCGGCGGCATGCTAAAGGCCACCGTCAACGGGCTCGACATACTGGTGGCCAACGTAAGCGGCAGCTATTACGCGACTGACGACACGTGCACGCACTCCGGGGCGTCCCTCTCGGAGGGCACGCTGAGGCAGGAAGAAGGGAAGGGCGAGGACGGCGGCACGTGCGGCACCATAGTATGCGGGTGGCACAAGGCGGAGTTTGACTGCGCCACGGGCAAGCTTGCAAAGTTTCCGGCGCCCATACGGGACCTGGGCTCGTACAAGGTGACGGCAGAATCAGGCAGCCTCTTCGTAGAGGTGTGACGGCGCCAAGAAGGCCCGGGCGTCTTTAACTATATTACTACCCAAAAAGACGAGTCATACATGGCAGACGATGCACAGAACCGGGAGGCCATGAAGGACTCCCTGGAGACGCTCACGCAGATAGCGGAGAGCGGCACCACCCCCAAAACCATCAAGAAATCCATCATGGAACTGATAACCGAGCTCAACGGCACAGAATACTCGCTGTCAGTCAGGGCGGCAAACGCAATCAGCATGCTTGATGACGTCACGCAGGATCCCAACATGCCCTCGTACGTAAGGACGCAGCTCTGGCAGGCAGTATCAAAGCTGGAGAGCATAAGGGAGTAAGACCGGCGGCAGGCGGGGGCGGCGCGCCGGGGCGCGCCGGCAGCTGCGTGCGCGCGTGCCGGCAGGCCCGCACAAAGAAAAAAAAGACGGGCGGCGATAGCGGTGACTTGACAGTTGAAGATAGAAGAATACCTAAGGACGCTTCCTGACGACATGCTGAGCGGCGCGGACGCCGAGCTGAGCCAGCGATCACTCAGGGATATGTTCAGGTTGGCAGGGCTTGGCGCCGACGACACGGTGTATCACCTTGGATGCGGCAGATCCGCAGAGGGCATCAGAATCGCGCTCACAGAGTTTGGCGCCAGGCGCGCGGTGGGCGTGGACTCTGACGCGTCAAAGATTCGCGACGCGCGCGCCTTGCTTGGGGGGGTGACGCAGGGGGGTGACGCCGCGCAGGGCTCAGGCCTGCGCGACAGGTACCGGCTCGAGTGCGCCGACATACGCGACGCGGACATGTCGGACGCGACAGTGATACTGTTCTGGTTTGCAAACGACTCGGACCTCATCGACGCGATGGCAGAGAGGTTCGGCTCGCTTGGCGATGGCACGCGAATACTCACCGTGTGGGGCCCGCTGCCCGGATGCCTGCCGGACGCCGTGGACTTTCCGTACGTCATGTGCAAGACCCCCCTCCGGCCCGCAAAAGACGTGGGCGAGCAGCTGAGGGCCGTATTCAAGAGGGACTGCGTGGACTTTGTAACGGCGTGGGAGCATGCGGAGAGGTACACGAAGGCGCTGGGGCCCCCCGGCACCGCAAACGACAGGTTTCTGACCATCATACAGACCCTGACCATATGGGCCAACGCGTGGCGGCTGGGCATAGCGTGCGGCGAGGAGATACCGGAGCCCATATCCACGTACGTAAAGCTGATGAAGATGAACTTTGACATAGACTTTGACCACCTGCTGACAAGGGATCAGCAAAAGGATCCCTAGGGGCGGTGCAATATTTTTATCGGCGGCGGGCATACTTCACGTATGGCAACGGGCGCTGGAGACTTTGGGGACGGGAGGCTCAACATCAACGTCTCTGCAGTCGACTACGACAGCGCCAGCAAGGCCCTGGCCAGGCAGATGGTCATGCTAGAGCAGATGACGCACACGGAGGACGAGTTTGCCATGACCGACTCGGAGTTTGCATTCGGGTGGCACTTTTTCGTGCTGAGCGTCAACAGGTCCCTCATACGGAAACTCCGCGAGGTCATGGGCCCCGCGGACTTTGACGGCCTCAGGGGCAAGGGGCCTGACAAGAAGTTCCTCACGTGGCTTGAGAGAAACGTGGCAGCATCCGGCGATGGCGACGCGCCCCGGTTCAAGCTCGCCATAAAAGAGGAGATGGAGTCAAGCAAGTTTGGCATATTCTAGCCCGTGCTCCGCGGTGCCGCAGCGCATGCGCCCCGGATCCGGGAATCATGCGCGTTGTCTCTCTTCCCCCTCCCCTGCACGCACGCCTTTAGATTTCACAAACAGGATCAAGTCCGTGCAGAAGGGCTGCATGTGGTGATGGAGGGGCCTTTGAGGGGAATCGAACCCCTGTCCGAGGATCCACAATCCTCTATACTAACCACTGTACTACAAAGGCCACGTGGTTGGCACTTTCAGGGCCCCCAATTAACCCTTGAGATGATATGTGGGGCGGCCATTCGGCCACCTTGCCCACCTCCCACTCCCCCCCCCCATGGCTGCACGCTGTGAGATGTTGTCCGCCGTTTTGGACGGGCCCGCGCCGTCGCAGGGCGGCACCCTTAGAGCAGGGTGGACTGGAATTATGCAGTATGTTATGCCATCACGCGCAGCTTGGACACGCGGTTTATCCCCCAGAATATGCAAGCGGGCTGGACTGATGCGCCTGATGATGCGCGCACCGGCTCATCTGACTACTACGACGGCCTTTGCCCATGGATGTATGGTGCAGTGGTACTCGTAGGTGCCCGCGCTCTCAAACGTGTGCTCAAACGATCCCCCGACCTCCATAATCCCAGAATCGAACTCGAGTGCCGCAGTCTCGCTGGAGGCGCCGCTCGTTACTGTGTGCAGCTCCGTGTCGTCGTTGTTCCATGTTACGGTGGCGCCCTTTCGTACCGTGAGGTCTTGCGGTATGTAGCAGATACCCTCGGCCTCGCACCCTTGCAGAAACGATCCCTCCGCTATGGATATGACTGCCGACGGTGTATGTACCGGCTTGGGGCCTACAGACACGACGCTGAACATGATGAATGCCGCCATTGCGCCGATGACGATATACGTTATCCTGCGCGAACTAATCATAATGCGTCTACGGTGCCAGGGGATTTATGGGTTGTCCTTCTTTGGCAGCGTGCTGCGCAGTTCCACAATCCGCTCCGCCCGGAGGGTGCGGCCCTGCGGCATGGCACAGGCCGCCCGACTGCAGTGCGCAGCCACGTGGCCTGTCGGCCATCTGACAACTCCATTTTGTCCGGGAGGCCGACGAATTACGCAACACGCCAAGCATGGGGAAACGCCCGACACGCATTTGAGAACGCAGGCACCTGCGAATGTCACTGCGCCCCGACCCGTGGGCGGCGGGCGTGGCGATAGTGCGCTGGTACGTACCACCACCGCATCGGGAGAAGGAGATATGTCGTTGCAACCATTATTGCCGTTGTCATTATGATAATTAATGCCGTCCAGCGTCACAACGCGGCAGAATCGGCCGTATACCCCAAGCATGAAGAACCGCGGCGCCGGCTGTAGATTTATTATCAAGCAGTTAAAACGCAGGCTATGCGCTATTGGTGGCTCGGGATAGGAATCGCGCTCGCCATAACATGGTACGGGATGAACTACCTGCTGCCGTTCAAATAGGCGGCGGATTATCAGGCCGTACCGCGCCAGGCAGGCATGGTGCAGCGAAAAAAACCCATGTGCAACTGCTGCTGCTGCTGCTGCACGGCGCCGTCCAGTCGTACCAGTCGGGTTCCCGTGTGCCCGCATGCAAACCCGTGAATCTCCCCGGCGCCGAGCGTCACGCAGGAAAGCACTTTCCGAGCCAGTGGCAGCGGCGGGGATGGAGCCGATCCCTCGTGAGGGCTCCAACGGACTGGGCGCCATTTTTGGGGGGCTCGTGCCGGCGGGGCGCGGTCCGGACCGGCGGGGAAAGGTCGGACGGCTCCGACAAGGTCGATCGCTTTAAATTTGATCCAAAAGCCTACTCTACGATTTGAAGAGGGAGTTCATTACCAAGAGGCTCAGGGGCGGGGCCAAGGCAGAGGACGGCGGCACGGAGAGCCCCCAGAGGATCCAGAAGATCGAGGGCAAGAAGCTGACATGGACGGATCTTGAGAACCCCGACAGGGAGCGCCTGGAAACGATCGTAAAGGAGTACGGCCTCAACGAGCTCAACGTGGAGGACTGCCTCACAAAGTTCGAGCTTCCAAAACTTGACAGTTACGAGGACCACTTTTTTGTCATACTGCACTTTCCGCCGCTGGCCCAGAAGGGCGGCATCCTCAGGAACAGCCAGCTCTCGATGTTCGTCGGCAAGGACTTCCTGATTACGGTCCATCAGGGGGACCTAAAACCGCTGACGGACCTGGTCAGGACCGCGAAGCAGGGGGGGCTTGACGCGTACAAGGGGGGCAGCCCGCTCAGCGGCCCCACCAGCATGCTGCTGCACACCATAATCGACGAGCTGGTCGACGACCTGATGCACACGTCAAGAAAGATAATCGCCAACCTCGACGATCTCGAGGACAGGGTGTTTGATGAGAGCATGTCGGCCGCAAGGAGCATTGCCATGCTCAGGAGGGAGATCAACAGGCAGAGAAGAATTGCAAACCCGCTCAAGAGGTTCGTCCAGGAGATAGCAAAGTGCGTGCAAAAGTTCTCAGACGTAAGGGACGAGGACACGATGCTGCTGTACGACGACATAATCGACCACATAGACAAGGTGATAGAGACCCTGGAGGAGTCAAGGGAGACCATGGAGATCTACAAGGACACCAACTACGTGCTGAGCACCGAAAAGACAAACAAGGTGCTGAGTATGCTCACCATAATATTCACGCTCGCCATACCGGCCACCGTGATAGGCACGTTCTATGGAATGAACGTGAGCCTCCCAGGCGGCATTGCGGGCGCGTCCGAGGCGGACTCCGCGCTGGGCGCGTTCACGCCGTTTGCAATACTGGTGCTGGCGTCGATCATACCGGCCATACTCATGATTGCGTATTTCAAGCGGCGCGGCTGGATGACCAACTAGGCACGGCGGCGCACGCGGCGGCAGCAGGTTCGTGCGTGGTTCCGGCGGGAGGGGAGGCAGGCGCGCGGCTACTGCGGACGCTCATGCAGCCCTACGCGCACCTTTGTAAGCGACAGATCAAGCATGTCGGGCACGATTATCAGCAGTCCAGAGCCGTGCTCCACCCCGTGGCACGTCCCGGCAAAGCTGTTGTGGTTCGTGACGTGGCATCCGGGGCTCTCGTAGAACGCCGGAACCCCGCCGCGGCCCGACGAGGCGTGGGCTGCCGCGTCCTCGGCGGACCTGACAAAGTACGCGTCAAATCCGATGTCCGGATCGTTTACCATTATTGCATAGTCGTATGTGGACTGCCCCGCCGTCCCGGACGCCACGCAGACAGGTATGATCTGCGCGTACCCGTCCCGCACCAGCTCGGACTGCTCGTCCGGGCCGTACGCCTCGTTTGGCGCGTTCGGGAACACCATCACGTACGGATCGCCCGTGCCGGCCTCGGCAAACGCGGGCTCCACGTGCCCGGCCCCTTCCCCGTCCGAGCCCCCGGCCTGCACGCCGCTTGCAGCCTCTGACCAGCTGCGCAGCGTATCTGCGGCATACCTGTACGGGATTGGGCGCCACTGGGTCTCGCAACCGCTGAACTCGTGCCGGAGCTCCACGTAAGGCTTGGACTTTTGGTACTGGAGCTGGTTGCGGTTGTACGAGGTCAGCGACGAGATGTCATCAGGGTCCGTGGAGCCGGGCAGGTAGGCGGCCGCACCTGACTTGCCGCCTCCCTCAGCGGCGACGGCCGCGGGGCCGGACCACACGTTTGTGACGTCAAACAGTATGTTGCCCGGATGGCTCTCCCACCCCGGCTGCAGGTGCACGTACACTGAATACTTGTTTATCGCGCGGTCGTACGCGTACCCGAATAGCACGTGCCCGTAAAAGGCGTTTGCCAATACCAGGCCCAGCACGACGGCGGGGATCACCACATACAGAATGCCCCTCATGTACCTGTTATGCGGCCGCGCATATATCAAGCAGGTGCGGGCCCGCAAGCACGTAGATCATATGATCATGGAACATGATAAATACAAGCTAATTCAACTCGTGACATGGTCAAGATCAGAATCCGAACTGGCAGGGGTACAGGCACCATAGAGGTCGACAACAACCCCCAAAAGTGGACGGGTGAGGAGTTTAAGAAGATCCAGGCGGCGCGCAAGAGCGCAGCCGGAGAGAGGACGATCACGTCCGGCAGGGGAACCGGCTCCAGAAAGCTCAAGGACGTCCCAGAACCAAAGAACAGGCCAAAGTACAAGGGCAGCATGAGTGCCGGCAGGGGAACCAAGTCAAAGTCCTCAAAGTAGCATTCGTGCAAACCACTTTTTCATTTTCTGCGGGCGGGCATGTCCGTACGTGCGCGTGCGGTCCAGGATTTTGCAAGCCGGACCATAGGCCACGCGTCCAAGCGGGGCGAGGCGCGTACGATGACGCGGCAAGACCGGGATTCCGCGACGTCAGGGCTGGGAGGATGATCCCCGGCCGGTCAGCTTTGCCCAGTCTGCAAGAAAGTTGTCCAGCCCTATCTTCGTGAGCGGGTGGTGCAGCATCTTTTCAAGCACGGCCGGGGGCAGCGTCACGACATCGGCGCCCAGCATTGCGGCCTCCTTTACGTGCACGGGGTGGCGCACACTTGCCACCAGTATCTGGGTCTCAAAGCCGTAGTTCTGGAATATCCCCACCAGGTCCTCGATCAGCTGCATGCCGTCGTGGCCCGTGTCGTCGATGCGCCCTATGAACGGGCTCACGTACCTGGCGCCCGCCTTGGCGGCCAGTATGGCCTGGTTCGTGGAGAACACCAGCGTGACGTTTACGGGAATGCCCTCAGACGACAGGCGGCGGCATGCGACCAGGCCGTCGGGGGTCATGGGCACCTTCACCACCACGTTGTCGCCGTATTGGCGCAGCCTGCGCCCCTCCTCGACCATCGCGTCGCTGTCGGTGGCCACCACCTCCAGGCTGACGTCGCCCTTTATCACGTCGGATATCTCGGCCATTGCGCCGGCGGGATCGCCGCCGGCCTTTGCAAGCAGGGACGGGTTTGTCGTAATGCCGTCCACGAGCCCCATGTCGTTGTATTTTTTGATGAGCCTGATGTCGGCCGTGTCAAGAAATATCTTCATCTCTCAGGCAACCTCTCGAGCGCGCCTGCCTGCTGCGCCATATTAAACGGTGTGATCCCGTGCTTTTGCAGGAGGAGGGGCACCTCCGCGTCGCGGGCCGACTCGCCGAACGCGTCGAGCGCGCCGATGCGCTTTATCGGAACCGGGTACGACTCGGACACGGACTCGGCCACTGCCGAGCCCATCCCACCTATGATGTTGTGCTCCTCGGCAGTGAGTATGCGGCCCGTCTGGCGCGCCGCCTTTTCAAGCGCGCGCCCGTCTACCGGCTTTACCGAGAACATGTCAAGTACGCGGCAGGACATCTGTTTCTCGCGCCGCAGCAGGTCGGCGGCCTCGAGCGCCATGCTGACTGTAATGCCGCAGGCGGCTATCGTGCAGTCCGAGCCGTCGCGCAGGACGTTTGCGCGCCCCGCCTCAAATCGTTTGTCGGCGCCGCCGTCGTTATCATCATCATCATCATCATCATATACAAGCGGCGTCTTTGAGCGGGCCATCCTCATGTAGAACGGGCCGTATTCTGCGGCCATCATGCGCGTCAGGGCCGAGACTGCCACTGTGTCGGCGGGGATCATGACCCGGAAGTTTGGGATCGTCCTCATTATCGAGATGTCCTCAAGCTGCTGGTGCGACCCGCCGTCGGGGCCCACCGAGAGGCCGCCGTGAGAGGCCACCAGCTTTACGTTGAGCCCGCCGCGGCCGCCGGGCGACGGGTACGCCACGTTGTTGCGAATCTGGTCCACCGCGCGCCCCGGCAGGAATATGGCGTACGTGCTTGCAAACACGGTCTTGCCAGACGCGGCAAGCCCCGCCGAGATCGTGACGAGGTTGCCCTCCGCGATCCCGACGTTGAAGAAACGGTCGGGAAACTCCCTGCCGAACTTGGAGGTCTTCAGGGAGTCCGTCGTGTCGGCCCCCATCACCACGACGTCCGGGTTGCCCCTGCCCTCGCGTACCAGGGCCTCGGCGTACGCTGTGCGCATGTCAGTCAGGACGGGCTGCTCATCTGGCAACGTAACCCGCCTCCTGCGCGATTGTCCTGACCTCGGCCGGCCTGGCGCCCACCACGTGCAGGTCTATCCAGCGCTCCACGAGGTCGCTGCCCCCGAGGCTGTCGGCCAGGTCAAGCAGCATCCTCCGCCTCGCGGTCGCGACCGCCTGCCTGAACCCGCGTATGGACGCGCGCACGTCCGGGGTCGACACGATGGCGCCGCCGCCCACAAAGGCGCGGGCGCCATCGGCAAACACCGACGCCACGTTCTCAAGGTTCACGCCCCCGTCGGCCTCCACGTACCCGGCAAAGCCGTTGTCCGCGAGCACGGGCATGAGCCGCGCCATCTTCTGGTGGGTCGACTCGATGTACTTTTGGCCCGACCTGCCGGGCACCACCGACATCACTATGATCTGGTCTATCCCGGGAAGGAACCCAAGCGACCACTCCGGAAGCTCCGTGTCCGGGTTGATTGCAAGGCCCACGCCCACACCGTTCTCGCGCAGCATGTCTGATATCTCGCCGAACGTGTCGGCGTCCGTGACCTCTGCGTGCACCGTAACTATGTCGCTGCCGGCGTCCACGTACTGGCGCACGTGCCTGTGTGGCTCCTCTATCATGAGGTGCGTGTCAAACGGGATCAGCGTGAGCGGCCTCAGCTCCCTTACCTTTTCGTGCAGGAACGTCCTGTTCGGGACGAACCTGCCGTCCATCACGTCGAGGTGGATGTAGTCGGCCCTGCCCTCGGCGCACCGGACTACCTCGGCGGCCAGGTCTGTCATGTCGCCGGCTATTATCGACGGCGCTATTATCGACTGGGACTCCAGCTCCGCGTTGATTATCGGCACCATGTCCCCTGCGGGCGCCTTGCCGTGCCACTGGGGGTTGTCCTCCATGTGCTCGACGGACTTGCCCTTTATGGTGCGCGATATGATTATGGTCGGAGCTCCCCCGTGCGCCCGGGCCCTCTTTATGGCGTCGTCAATCTGTTCTATGCGGTGTCCGTCAATCTCGATCACGTTCCACCCGAACGCGCGCCACTTGTCGCCCGTCCTCCACCTGTCCTGGTCGAGCCACATTGTAGATATCTCCTCGGCGTCCCCCAGCCGGGAATCAAGCGGCATGACGCGCTCCGTGTACGAGTCCTGCTGGATAAAGTTGCGGTCGAGGAACACGGTCAGGTTGTCCACCCCGTACTTGGAGGCGGCCATGGCGGCCTCCCATATCTGGCCCTCGTCGGACTCGCCGTCCCCGATCACCGTGTATACGCGGCAGGGCCTGGAATCAAGGCGGGCCGCAAGCGCGACCCCCACAGAATACGAGAGCCCGGTCCCAAGCGAGCCGCCGCAGAACTCGACGCCGGGGCACTTTAGGTCGGGATGGCCCTGGAGCCTGCTTCCAAACGCCCTGAGCGTGTCAATCTCGGACTCTGCAAAGTACCCGGCCACTGCCATGTTCGAGAACAGCCCCGGCGCCGCGTGCCCCTTTGAGAGGACGAGCCGGTCCCTGTCCTCCCACTGCGGGTTGCGCGGATCGTACCGCATGTGCTTGTAGAACAGGCAGCCCAGTATCTCGGCCATGGAGAACGAGCCGCCGGGGTGCCCGGAGCCGGCGGCCGCGGTGCCGCGTATGACAAGCTTGCGGGCCCGCAGCACCTTTGAACGAATCGTACAGTAATCCAGCCCCATGCAGTCACTCACGCCCCAAATTGAATAAAAATCTACTCGAGTCAGAAAACGACAGGACGCGGCCGGCATGCACCGCGACTGCGTCAGAAGGGTTGCCGGGGCACAGTCATTGTGATCGCCGTGCCGTCACCGGCAGTCGTCACAGCAGGTCCAAACCCGCGGCGCGACGCGGGCGGCGGCACATGCTCCAAATAAAACAGGCCTGCCACGGCGCCCACAACATGTCACGGACATCGTCGGGCATGGACAACCACATCAGGGTTACCACCTTTTTCCAGCACGCCGGGATATCGGCGGTGCTGATGTTCATGCCGGTGATAGCAAGCGGCGTGACCGACGCGATATTTGAGATCGGCATCATAGTGGCGTCGTTCAGCATGGCGCAGATAGTCTCCGAGGTGTACTTTGGGCGGCTGTCTGACAAACGGGGCCACCGCCTCCTGTTCATAAGGGCCGGGTTGGCCGCGTGCGCCATAGTGCACGCCCTGCACTATTTTGCAGACGACGCGCACATGCTGCTGCTTGCAAGGATCGCGGCGGGGGTGGCCACCGGCGTGATGATCCCGCCCCTGCTCGCGTATGCGTACGAGGCGGGCCGGCACAAGAAGAAGGTGGCGTCAGTCGTGTCGTTCCACGCCCTGGGATGGCTTGCCGGCATAGTGGCCGCCGGCATTGCAAACGACACGGACCTGATATTCCTTGCCAGCGCGGGCCTGTTTGCGGCGGGGCTTGCAAGCTCCGCAAGGCTGTCCGATACGAGGCCGCCGAAGGAGACGGCGCCCGGCACCACCAAGCGGGTCATAAAGAACAACAGGTTCCTGTTCCTCGCGCTGCTCATGAGGCACGTGGGGGCCGTCGCGGCCTGGACCGTCCTGCCCCTGATGCTGACCGAGTCCATGGGCGCCGAGCTCTGGCAGGTCTCCGTGGTATACGTGGCAAACACGGCGACGGCGTTCGTGGTGATGAACCTGATGGCGTTCCGCATACACATCTCAAACGTGACAAAGTTCAAGGTCGGGATAGGGATGACCGCGTTCGTGTTTGTGGGACTGGCTATGATCGAACAGTGGTGGCAGGCCATGCCGTTCATGGCCCTGGTGGGGTTCACGTGGGCGTTCCTGTACGTGGGGGGCAGCTTCCACCTCATGGACAACAACCCCAAGTCCACCAGCACCGGCATCTTCAGCAGCACGATATCAATCGCGGCCGTGATCGGTCCCGTTGCGGCAGGCGCCATAGCGCTCGCATACGGGTACGTGGCCGTGATGTACTTTGCCATCATTGCAATAGTGGCCGGGTTTGCAATGGCGGTGAGGATACCCAACGCGGACAGCGCGACATTGCCGGCAGAATAGCGGCGCAGGAGGCTACGCGCGCAACAAGCGTGCCGCGCAGAGTCAGCGGCCGCGCATGCCATGCAGCTTACAGGGCGCACGCCGCAGGGCGCAGGGGCAGGCCCCGGGAATCGTCACTGGCAGGCCCCGGGCACGATCCGCGCAAAGACCCGCCGCAACCGATTACCATTAAATAACTACCGCAGAGCCCCACGGCATGGACAGGCGCAAGGGGACCGGCATCATGATATTTTCGCTGTCAATTGCCGGGTTCTTCGTATACGCGTACCTGCTGATGCTCTCAGAGTGGAGCCCCATAATACAGCAGCTCTCCATGCTGATGATAGTCGGGGGCATACTGGGGGTGATAGCGTGGATAGGGTACGTGACGGCGACGACCCGCGCCACGTCGGCCACGATAACCTCCTACGATGACGCGGGTGACGTGGGCGGAGACGGCGGCAATGATGGCGGCGGCGGCGGTGACAAAAGCGAAGACGGAAGCGGCAACGGCGGCAGCGCCCCCTAGCCCTTGCGTATCACCGCGTCCACCACGGTCTGGTAATACCGCGGCCCCACGGCCCTGACTATCCTCGAGCCCAGTATCTCAGAGCGCACGGGCGCCACGTCCAGATAGTGCCGCTCGGAGAGCGCGGCCGCGTCCCCCTTGGAGTCCGAGTGTACGTGCGAGTAGTAGTGTATGACGCCGCCGTCGGCAGTGGCCCGGACCGCCGAGCCCAGAAACTCGTCGGACCTCTCAGGCAGCAGCATGAGCGTCCTGTCGCACGTGCCGTCGAACCGGTCCCGAACCACCTGCGAGGCCTCGCCGCATATCGGGATCACGCGGCCGGCCATCTTGCGCCCCCTCTTCCTGTTCTTGCGCCCGTAGTGCTCGTTCAGCTCCACATTCCTCTCGCACAGCTTGGACGCGACGGGGTTCGAGTCCACGCTGTATACGGTGCACGCCGTGTTCATGGCTGCAATCACGGAGAACATGCCGATGCCGCCGAACATGTTCAGGACGGACTCGCCGTCCCGCACGAGCGAGGCTATGCGCTCCCTCTCGTGCGAGAGCCGGGGCGAGAAGAACGCGCCCTCCACGTCCACCACGAACCGGCAGCCGGACTCCCTGTACGTGGTGGTGGTGTCGTCTATCCCCGCTATGAGCTCCAGCTTGCGCGTGCGGTACTCGCCGTCGACTGCAGACGCCTGACAGAACACGCTCCTTACGATCTTTATCTCGTCGAGCAGCGCCCTGCCGATCTCAAACCTCCTCTCAAGCAGCGTATCCGGTATGCGCACCACGACTATCTCCCCTATCTGGTCGAACGCGGACACGAACTCGGCCGCCTCCGACTCAGTCAGGACGTCCTCCAGCGCTCGCTTCAGCATGCGGGTCATGGTGCGTCACGGGACGGTGGCCGCCGGGCGCAATATGGACGAACCGGCGCGTGCGCGGGGCGGCGGTGGTTGTGGTTGTGGTTGTGGTTGTGGGGGAGGTGGGACGGCCGCCCCGCGGCCTGCGCGGGCCGCGTCACGCATAGTAGAACCTCCCCTCCGTCTTCTGCGACTTGTCAAGCCTGCTGCCCGGCTTGTTGACGCGCGGCCGCATGCTCCTCTCATCCCGCCTAAACGACATGTCAAGCGAGCTGAGAAATCGGTTCATTGCCTCCTTCTTGGGCATGGGCCCCGTCGCCTCCCCCCGGACGCCCGGCTCGCCGCCGAATATTATCATGCTGTCGGATATCAGGTCCATGAGCTGCAGGTCGTGGTCGATGATTATCGCGGACTTGCCAAACGACCTGACGAACTTTTGTATGAACTTTGCAAGCGCTATCCTGTCCTCCACGTCAAGGAATGCAGACGGCTCGTCGAGCGCGTACAGGTCCACCTTCTGCAGCAGGCACGCGGCGACGGCCACCTTCTGCAGCTCGCCCCCCGAGAGGTGCGAGACGGCCTTGTTGTACAGCTTCTTGACGCGCAGCGGGTCGATGATCTGCTCCTCCTCCATGCTCCCCTCGATCGGATCCCCGTTTGCCTCAGACAGTAGGGATACGACCTCGGCGTCCGACGAGGAGCCCTGCAGGTACTGGGGCTTGTAGGCCAGCTTTATCTTCGAGTCCACCGCGCCGGAGTCGGGCCTCTCTGCGCCGGCAATCATCTTCATCATCGTGGTCTTGCCCAGCGCGTTTGCCCCCATCACCCCCAGGATCTCGCCCTTGCGGACCCGCCCCGGCTCCACGCTCACGGAGAACGACTCGTACCTCCTCTCAAGGCTTGGATAGGACACTATGACGTCGCCCGTCACGAACGCGTCGTCAGGCTGCGACGCGGACGACGCGTCAAACGAGAACTTTTTGTCCCTGAACCTGACGTTCTCGGAGGGCAGGTACCCCTCAAGGAAGACGTTGACGCCCACCCTGGTCGAGAGCACGCTTGACACTATGCCGTACGCGGCGGGCTCCCCATAGACCACCTCGATGTAGTCGCTCAGAAAGTCAAGCAGCGTCAGGTCGTGCTCCACGACCATCACGCTCCTGCCGATCTTGGCCAGATCCTGTATGACCCTGGCCACGCCGATCCTCTGGAACACGTCGTTGTACGAGGAGGGCTCGTCGAAAAAGTAGAACTCGGCGTCCCTTGAGGCGGCGACTGCCACGGCCACCCGCTGCAGCTCGCCCCCGCTGAGCTCCGACAGCCTGTGGTCCACGGAGTTTGCGAGGTCCAGGTCCCGGATCATCTGGCGCGCGACCCCGCGCTGGTCGTACTTTGCAATCAGCTCCGACGCCGTTCCCTCAAAGGCCGACGCCAGCATGCTGACCTGCTGCGGCTTGATGGAGAACGCGGCGTCGCCGCGCATGATGCGCTCAAAGTGGCCCTTCAGCTCGGTGCCCCCGTAATACTTGAGTATCTCGTCCCACTGGGGCGGATCCTCGTACCTGCCCAGGTTGGGCATTATGTTTCCGGACAGTATGCCCACGATGGTGCTCTTTCCCATGCCGTTGCGGCCCAGCAGGCCCATCACCTCGCCCTTCCTTGGGACGGGCAGCCGGTACAGGCGGAACGAGTTGGGGCCGTACTGGTGGACCTTGTCGGACGCCAGCTCCTCGGCGAGGTTTACTATCGTGATGGCCTCAAACGGGCACACCTTGACGCATATGCCGCACCCGTTGCAGATGTCCTCGTCTATGCGGGCCTTTTTCGTGCCCTCCTCGTCCAGCGTGATGCAGTCGGCGCCGGACTTGTTGACGGGGCAGTACTTTATGCACTCCAGCCCGCACTTGCGCGGCTGGCAGAGGTCGGTGTCAAGGACGGCCACCCTGTGTGTCATGAACGTATGTGGAGCGGCCTCGCTTTATACCTGCGTGCGCCCACACGCGCCGCGGGACGGGATCCGTTACGTTAATAGGCAGGCGTCGGGTACGCGGGCCAAGCCGGCCATAGCGTCAGGGCGCGACCCAATCCCGTTCCGAACTTGGAAGTCAAACCTGATGTCGCTGTTGTGCTACTAAGATGCGAGAGCCCTTGGGAAGCAACAGTGCTGGCATTTTCATTATCATCATTGCCACTGTCGCTGCAGCCATTGTCGTCGCCACCATTGTCGTTGCCACAAGGCACACGATTAATATCGGCCGCGCGCGCCGCGCATGCCATGAGCCCCACGTGCTCCGTATGCGGCGAACGGTGCGACAACGATATCAGGCTGCTCAACCACATGATGGAAAAGCACGGCTGGAGAAACCCCAACGTGGGCAAGCCGGACAGGAACAGCCGCGGGTACTAGTTGCGCGCAACAGAGCTCACTGCTCAAGAAGGTGATCCATTACGAGCCGCAGCCCGAACCCCGTGGCCCCCTTTGACTTGTAGGAGCGCGACTTTGTGGACGTCTGCGTCCAGGCCACCCCGGCTATGTCCAGGTGCACCCACGGAGTGTCCTCTATCGCGTTCCTCAGAAAGGCGGCCGCCACAATGGTGCCCGCGGCCCTACCGATCCCCATGTTCCTCATGTCGGCCACGGGCGACTTTATCATGTCCATATAGTTCTGGTTAAGCGGGAGCTCCCATACTGACTCGGAGGTGCGCGCGGCAGACTGCCTGATTGCATCTGCCAGGCCTGAATCGTTTGAGACCATTCCCGCCACGTCGTTTCCCAGCGCGACGATGCACGCACCGGTCAGCGTGGCAAAGTCGATTATCTCCCGGGGCTTGTGGTGGCGCTCCCCGTATGCAAGGGCGTCTGCGAGGATGAGCCTGCCCTCCGCATCCGTGTTCAGTATCTCCGCAGTCTTGCCGCTGTACAGCTGTATGATGTCGCCGGGCCTGTACGACTCGCCGCCGGGCATGTTCTCCACCGCGGGAACTATGCACACGATGTCGGTTTTTAGCCGCAGCTTGGCGGCCGTCCTGATTATGCCAAGGACGGTGCAGCCGCCGCACTTGTCAAACTTCATCTCGTCCATGCTGGCCCCCGGCTTGAGCGATATCCCGCCCGTGTCAAACGTGACGGCCTTGCCAACCAGAACAATCGGCCCGGTGGCAGAAGAGGCCCGACCGCTCCGGCGGCCCGGGGCGCCCCTGTACTCGAGTATTATCAGTTTGGGTTCGTTCTTGCTGCCCTGCCCCACCGCCGTGATGCCCCCAAAGCCGCGCCTCTTGAGGGCGCCCTTTGACACCACGGTGCACTTGAGGCGGCTGTCCTTTCTGGCGATCCCGCGCGCAATGTCGGCAAGTGTCTGGGGGGTGCACTCGTTCGGGGGCAGGTTTGCCACGCTGCGCACGAACAGGTTGCCGTCGGATACCACAGAGGATGTCCGTACTGCCTTCGATACGTCGTCAAGCGTCTCCCCCTTCTTCTTCTTTGGCGGGCCGTCGCACACTATGACCAGGTCGGGGCCTGCCGCGTCCCCGGCCGAGAGCACCTCGGAGACCAGCCCCGATCTGGTGACGGGCGGGGAGTAGCCGCGAGTCGCGCCCCCGCGGTTCGGTCCGCTGTGCGCTCCATTGCTGCTACTACCGCCCTCTGCGCCATATCCGAAACTGCCGTCGCCGTCGTCACCGACGTCACAGTCGTCATCGCCTGCGCCCTTGAACCTGTCAAACTTGTATGTGGCCATCTTCGATCCCTCCACAATGGCAGAGGCGGTCCCGGCCTGCGTGGAACCGGCTCCAAGCCACGGCACCACGACGGCAAACTCCCCGAGCTTTAGCTCTGCTGCCTTTTTTGCAATCTTTCCGGACACGTGGCGCACCGCGTCGTACGTGGCGTCCTTGCGGCTTCCAAGCCCCGCGACAAGCAGGCGCCTTGCCGGCCTTCTGGACGGGACCGGAATCACGGCAATCCGGCCCTGCTTGCCTGCCACGTCCCGGGCAGTCTGTCTCAGGGCCGATGCAAGATCCTTGTCAGATACAGCATTGTCGTGCCCGCCCGCGCTCACAAAGCGGGGCAGTCCCTTGTCATCAGAGAACGCAAACCCGCACAACATCTCAACTCCGGGCTTTGCGGATCCAGATACCCTTACCTTCACACCAGACGGACCCGGTACGGCCATTTTAGATGTTACGCATACGCCATGGACGCGGCATTATTGCCGCGGGGGGTGCGGCGCCGCGCTTGCAGCCGGTGATCAGGCGGGGGCCCCGTTGCCTCCATCGCCCACGCCGCGCAAAAAGATCAGTTCATCTCAAGGGACATCAGGTACGCGTCTTCCCCGTCCTTGTAGTACGCGCCAAGCCTCTGCCGAACCTCAAAGCCGAGATCCTCGTACAGCTTCACGGCTCCGGTGTTGCTGCACCGCACCTCCAGGTAGAACTCGTCGCACCCGCGCATGGCGATGCCCTTTGTGGCCTCCTCGACCAGGGCCCGCCCGATCCCGCCCCTGCGGTACCGGTCAAGCACGGCGACTGATACCATGTGCCCCTTCTTGACAAAGCCCAGCCTCTTAAAGTTGGAGAAGCCGTGCTCGATCTTGCACATGATGTACCCGACGTGGCGGCCGTCGGCCTCGGCCACCAGGAAGGCCTCCGGCAGTTCCGAGAGTATGGCCTCGTAGAAATAGTCCGAGTAGTGCTCCGGCAGCGTCCGCAGGTTGACCTCCATCACGGGGACTATGTCAGATACGTCGGCCCTTCGTATGCTACAGCCTCCCACGCTCCTGAGGATCACCTGCATGCGCGCAAATTGGCGGCGACGATATTTAATTCAAGTCCGCTGCGGCAAGCAAGAGACAATAAGAGCCGCACCGCCCACAGTTGACATGGACGGGGAGGACGGGCCGCACGCGGACGTCATACAGATGGTGCACTCCGCGTTTATGGTCGACTCGATGACAAAGACGGAGTTTTCCCTCGAGTTCAGCATAAGCGACATTGCAGTAAGGGAGAAATTCGAGGGGCTGGCCAAGGCGCTGGAAGGCACCGGATACGTCGCAAGGCTGGTCGAGTCGGGCGGCTCACGGCACATCATCGTGCAAAAGTTCTACAAAAAGGAGAAAGGCGGCAGGATGCTCAACTCGTCGTGGACGCCGCGGCTGCTCTTCGGCGTCGTGGTCACGTTCGTGATGATCGACGGGTTCTACCGCACGGCCGGCACCAACACCGTAATCGAGATAGGCGACCCGCTCAGCATGGCGGTCATATACACGCTGGCGCTGCTCGGCATACTCGGGGTGCACGAGGCAGGACATCTCGTCGCCGCGCGCATGCACGGCCTGAAGACGACGTGGCCCTACTTTATACCGGGGCTGCCGGTGATCGGAATCCCAACGTTTGGCGCGTTCATCCAGTCAAGAGGCCTGACGATAAACCGCCCCATACTCTTTGACGTGGCGATAGCGGGCCCCGTGGCCGGACTCGTAGTCGCCGTCATGGTGTCCGTGTACGGCGCGTACACGGCCCCTGTCATAGCAGATGACGTGGCCGCCGGCCTCTTCGAGTCCAACGCGCTCGGCGAGTGGAACCTGGGCGAGCCCCTACTGATGACGGCAAGCCTGGCCGCGTTCGGCAAGGGGGTCGAGGGCGGGGAGGTGATAATGACGCCCATACTGTTTGCGGCGTGGATAGGGTTCCTGATCACGTTTCTCAACCTGCTGCCCGCATGGCAGCTCGACGGGGGGCACATGGCAAGGACGCTGATGGGCCAAAAGGTACACAGGTACGCCACCTACGGGAGCCTCGCGGTGCTCGTCATACTGGGATACTGGATAATGGCGGTGCTGATACTGTTCATGAGTTCGCGCAACCCGAGCGCCAGCCCCCTGGACGACGTGTCGGAACTCCCGTCCAACAGAAAGGTGGCATACCTGGGGATAGTGGCGCTCGCGGTACTGTGCGCCCCGATCCCGTCCGGCATCCCGCTCCTACCTTAGCAGCAGGCGCGACCCGTCCATAACGACTGAGGCCTTTTGCCGCGCGCCCTGCGTCTTTTTGAGGTACGCGACGGACTCCTGCATGCCCCCAAGCGAGACCAGCCCGAGCCTCTTGGTGTACATCTCCGGCAGCACCGAGACGAGCGCGACCTGGCACCGCTTCTGCACCTCCTGCAGGAACAGCAGCTCCTCCATGCCGTCCACGTATGTGGACGGGTTGGGGAGCTCCTCCGGCTGCAGCCTCCCCTCCACGCGCATCCGGATCGCGTCCGGTCCCAGGCCGCGCGCGCACTCGGCCACCAGCACGAGCAACCCGCGGTCGCGCACCGCCTGGTGGCAGTTCCACACAGAGGAGAGGGCGTCGCCGAGCGTGGCGTTGCTTGACGCCTTGCCCGTGCTTGCAATCAGGGTCTTTTGCCGCTCCACGTCCAGCATAAAGCCGGACTCGAGTGACGCGGAGGCCTTTGCGGCGGTTTCAGACGGGTGCCCGGTGAAGATGTCCGATATGCCGCCCGAGCTTGCCACTATGTCGATCCCGCCTATCTCGAACCGGTCGGCAAACTTTACCGCCTCTGCAAAGCTTCCAGTCCGGCGGCCCGGCGACGGCATGTTTCCGTCGCGCTTTGCATACGCGGCAAGCATCTCGTCGGATCCGAACCGGCGAAGCAGCCGGGTCGACACGGTCTCGTACCCGAACAGTCCGTCAAACTCGGCCTCGGCCACAAAGATCAGGTTGCGTTTTTTCCCGGCCGCGTCTCCTGCGCTGCCGTCGCCGCTGCTGACGTTGTCGCCGCCGCCGGCATGGCCATGCCCGCCTCCGATCACATCAGCAGAGAACTCGGCCGCCACGCTTCCCTCCGGCAGTCCGGGCTTTATGGCAGGCAGGACGTCCCGGTCGGCCAATATGCCTGGAAACTGGGCCGCCCGCTGCTCGCACATCATAAACACGGAGGACACCACCTGCCGCACCGCCTGCGAGTCGTGCAGCAGGACCAGATCGAAGGGTCTTGCCACGTCGATGTCACGTAGGATATCGGAAATCTCGCCGGACTCTAGCTGGCGCGGAGCGGAGATGTGGTCTCTTGCGCGCGCCATGCGGGGGGCGACTGTAGTGGTGGTGTCGACGACAGAAACGCCATCGTACGCTTTGTCGCCGGCGTCGCTGTCACTGGCATTGTCATCGGTACCATCAATACTGCTGCCGCCAGCGCCTGCGCGGCCGTCGGCGTCGCTGTCAGGCAGGGCGTCGGCTCCGACGTTGTTGTCGGCGGCGGGTTCAGCAGGCGTGCCGCCGTCCGAACCGATGTCACCGTGACCCGTGCCGTCCCCATCACCGCTACCGGTATAGCCGTTATCCCCGCCGCCCTCAGCGGCGGTATCTCCGCCGCCGCCGCCGTTACCATCGCCATCACCATCATCATCACCGCCGCCACCGCCACCATCATCTCCAGCGGAGTCAGGCGGCATCACCGACTCCCCGCCAAGGCTTCCGACCTTGCTTACCATGCTGTTGTCGCTGCCGCTGCCGCCCGAATTGATCGTCTCCTCCAAGTTCTCGGCCATTATCTCCAGGACCACCTCCGTCGCCCCGTAATTGAGCCATATCTCGGGCATGGCTAAATGCGGCACATGCTAAAATAAATCTCTGCGGTTGGGACGTCCCACGGCACACAACCACGCCGGTGCCCGTCCGTATAGCAGCCTGCTCAGACAAATGCCTTTACATCATCATCTCAGACATAACTCTGATTCTTCATCGCGGCCGTCGTGCCTGCGCATAGCCGTCTTAAAAGACTAATCATGCGCGCGGTGCGGCCAAGCCGCCAAGACGCGCCGCGCATATGCGAGTCCGGATCGTCATAATTGAGTGGGCCCGAAGGGCTTCGATCCCATGGCTCACCGGTTATGAGCCGGTTACTCTACCAAGCTGAGTTACGGGCCCCCAAGCAGAGACCCGCGCATGGGGTATAAAACGTTGTGAAAGGCCCCACAGCAAACGGCCATCATCGCGCGGATTCAGGCACGGCTCAAAAGAGACAGGCAGAATAAGCCAAGCTCACGTACCGAAAGAGGTTGATCCCGGCGACCCCGGCCGGAGGAGAGGATATATCCAGCCACCGGATCTGGACAAAGTCTTTACTAGTAAAACGGCACATGCATTCCAATGGACAGAGTGGCTCTTCCCGCGTTGCTGCTTGTCCTGGTTGCCGGCATGGCTGCCATTCCTGCGCTGGCAGATACTCCCACGCCCCTGGCCCAGTATAACTCCGGAGTACCGATAGACGAGATACAGTGCAGGGACTCGAGGATACTGATGGAGACGCCGAGGGGCGTGCCGGCGTGCCTCTATGAGAAGTCTGCAGAAGCACTGCAGCAGCGGGGGTGGGTCCCGGTACAGACGGCGCAAGACGACCCCGCCGACAACACGTCCGTTGAAAAGCCACCAGGCAAGCCATCCAGCCTTTACAACCAGGCCAGGTTCAACTCGGACACGTGGAACGAACAGCCAGAGAGGATGCTAGAGGAAGGTTCTAGCGGCCTGCAAAGCTCCCCGTCGTCCCCGAGCCTTCAGAGGCAATCGGCAGGCATCGGTTTCACGGCGGGGGGCGCGCAGGACGTTGAGAACTTTAGGAAGAACGTGGAAAATGACTTTCTCCCACTCCACACTGACATCACATACGAGGGCCTGTTCAGTGACTATTACTTTGATACCGGCGCAGTGCAGCAATGCGAGAAACTGTTCTGCCCGTCGTACAGCTACGCAATCTCGCAGGATCCACTCTCAGAAAAGGACGAATACTACCTGTCAGTCGGGCTGAACTCCGGAATAAGAGAATCCGACTTTGAGAGGAAAAAACTCAACCTGGTCGTGGTTCTAGACGTCTCGGGATCGATGCAGAGCCCATTCGACAGGTACTATTATGACCAGCTTGGGAACCAGATTGAGCGTCCGGGTGCGCCAGGGGACGACTTTGACAAGGCAAAAATCAACGTTGCCACAGAATCCATTGCCGGGATGATCGACCACCTGAGGGATGATGACAGGCTCGGCGTGGTGCTCTTTGAGAATGTCGCCCACATCGCAAAGCCGCTAGAAAGCATGGGGGCAGCCGACCGCGATCGGCTGAAGAAGAACATCCTGACCATTCGTGCAGACGGGGGGACAAACATGGAGGCGGGAATCAGGTCGGGCACATCGCTCTTTGAGGGGGTGCGGGGTGCGGATCCGGACGAGTATGAGAGCAGGATAATCTTCCTCACAGACGCAATGCCGAACACCGACATGGTCAGCGAGTTCGGGCTGTTTGGCATGATTGAGAAGAATGCACGGAAGGGCATCCACGCCACCGTGATAGGGATCGGCGTGGACTTTAACACGGAGTTGGTGGAGCACATCACCAAGGTCGGCGGAGCCAACTATTACTCCATACATTCGTCCTCGTCATTCCTGGACAGGATGACTGACGAGTTTGAATTCATGGTCACGCCGCTAGTCTTCGACCTTGTCCTGAGACTAGAGTCGGACGGGTACTCGATAGGGCAGGTATACGGATCCCCGGAGGCGGATCTGGCCACGGGGGAGATAATGAGGATAAACACGCTGTTCCCGTCAAAGGTCAAGGACGGTCAGACAAAGGGCGGCATAGTGCTGCTCAAGCTGGAAAAAACATCCAGTGACGCGTCCATCACTCTGGATACGAGCTACCAGGACAGGGCAGGCAGGACGGGCGGGGACTCCGTCACGTTTGAGCTTGAGGATCGCGGCGCCGGGTTTTACGAGAACACGGGAATCCGGAAGGGAGTCCTCCTTGCAAAGTATGCAGAACTCGTCAAGACGTGGGCCTTTGAGGAGAGGGCGTCCTACGCGCACTCCCAGGGATCCGAGGTTGCAGGCTACCCGTTTTATGAGGACGGAATGCCGCCGTTCCTGTCCGAAGGGATCCGCGTGCCACACCATGTCGGCAGTGTACCGCTGGGGCAGTGGGAGAGGCAGTCCATTCCGCTGATCGTGTCCGGCGACTATCAGGCGATAATGGGGCAGTTTGGAAGCCACTTTGAGATGGAGATGAATGCAATCGGGGATCCGGAGCTGGAGCAGGAACTCGAGATACTGCGCAAGCTGGAAGGACGGCCGTCTGGGTGACACAGGCCCAAATCCAAGCCGGTCAATCCAGCCCGGAAAAAACAGATTCTTTTGCGCTAATCGTTGGTAACTGGCAGGCATCTTGCAGGTGTGAAAAGGAGTCATCGCACGTTTTGTCAAAAAACATTCACTTGTTAGCGGGGAGGTTGTCGACACGCGTTAACGCATGCATGACGCGAGATCCCATCTGACAACCAGATGAAGGAATCAAAGCACCAGCAGCAGCAGCAGGAAGTCTCAGACTAGATTTAACATGGATCAAGCGGATTTAAGCGCGCAGCCGGAATGCACCCAGTCAGGCGGCTTTAAAATATCCCATGCATGGCAAGTGCACGCCGGCGCGCACCGTGTCCGGATTGCCAATTATAGTGTAGAGTTTGAACGGGACTTGTCAGTGGAACTGGCAGCATGGTGGCCTGACGGATCTTCCCAGGGACGAGGACCTTCGTCTGGCAACAAGTAAAAGCTGCCGACGTGGGCAACTACCAGTCCAACCACCTAGCCAACTGGTACATGCCTACGCTACCCCACAACATCACCCACCACAGCCCCAAGAACCCGACGGTGGCCCATCCCGGCAGGGTTATCCTACGATCAGTCCTTGATGGCTCGCCAAACGCCTTGCCGCGCCAGATGGTGATACCCATGACCACCGGCGGCGGAATCATCATTATCAGGTGTATGACGGCAAGCCGGGTATCGTGAAACTGGCCCATCTTCACCGCGTCCATTATCCAGTCATCAGGGATGAAGAAAGGCATCTGGGCCAGCCAAGATGATCCACCAATCACAGCTACGATGACCAGTCCGGCGTGCACCCAACCCAAGGAATGCCCTTCCATCCAAAACCATATATCTGCTGTCGCGTAGGAATGCTGCTGCATTGACGTGTGATGACGCCCAGTGTTGCATGCATGTGTTGCAAATTGACCACAATACAGCCCGCCTGACGCGGCAGAGTATGAGCGTCAGCAGTATTCTTCGTAGCACGCGTCAAGCAGAAGGTTCTGTGCGGACACGGACTTTGACGCAGTGTCCTCCAGCACGGATGCCTGCTCGCCGTCCGGATTCGCCGCCGCGTCGGAGTTCTCGATGATTTGCCTCCAGAGCGCGGCGTGCCTGACGTCCGCCTCGGTGTGCAGCTCAAAGTATCTGGTGGCGCGCTCGCCGTCCATCCCGTAAAACGATGCCAGGCCGTCAAGCTTGGTCTGGCTTACCAGCGGAATCTCCTTTTCAAACGCGTACATCGCAGATGCCCCCGCGTCAAAGCCGGCTGCCCCCATCAGGTATCCCATATCATGCACGGCCTGACGCGTCTTTGGCAGCCCCGCATACCCAGCCAGTTCGGACTCGGACACGCCCAGCTCGCCGGCAAACTCGATCCACGGGCCGATGTGATCGGCCTCCTCCCGGCGGTTCTCGGCCAGTTCGGAGTTGACGGATTCAGAGTCGGGGGCGGCCTCCATTATGGTGTCCATGAACAAGGGCACCGCCTTTACAAGCTGAAAGTACTCCTTTGAGTAGCCGGCAAGTGACTCTGCTGAGAGCTCGCCGGCAGACCACATCTCATAGAACGGGTGCTTGAGCAGGCTGCGCTCGGCAATTATCTCGTCTATACGCCTCAAAAGGCTCATGTCTCGGCTCCATAAAACCACTAAAAAAATCTTTGTCGGCCGGATCGCAGTGAGGGCGGCTGTCCGGATGCTGCAGGGCGGCAACGCCACAGGCAGCAAGGCGCCAGTGCGCCCGACGGACTCCAAGGACGGCTACAGTGCGTATGGACCCGGCCCCTTCTTAACGTCGTAGAGCCAGGCAGGGCCGTCTTCTGCCCCGGCAAGCCAGTCGTGCGTGATGTCAGGCGGCTGCCCCTGGCCTCCGCGCTCCTCCCCTCCCGCCGGAGTGTCCAGAGTTCATCCATGCATACGGCCGCAGCAGCGATATTCCGTTATACGGGATGCGTCTTCAGACGGGCATGGGCAAGGTGTGGATAATGGTCTTGGCACTGTCACTGACAGTCCTCGTCACTTCCTTGCAGGTCCAAAACTCCTTTGCCTGCTCCTGCTCATCGAACCCGGATTTTTTGATGGCGTGGACAGAATCCGAAGGGGCGTTCCAAGCAACGGTGAAAGATGTCATTGCAGGCGATGGCCCGCGAAAAATTATTTTTGACATTCACCAGGTACAGAAAGGGACTTACCCGTATGGGGAGTACGTCTTTGATGATTCAAGCATAGTTTATTACGGAAATGACACGATACTGGCGAGTAGCTGCAAGGTCGACTACAAGATAGTGGAGACATACCAAGTCTTCATATACGCCGGAAGTCAGGCCACGGGCGCAACCAACATGTGCACAACAAAACAGATCTCAGGCTTCTATGAAAGTTCGCACGAAGACGAGTATGGGCAGGTACAGCACTACAGGCAGGACTACAGCTTTTTTGGCCAATACAGCATGCTCTTGCTATCCGCGCTCATAACCATTCTGGCGATAACAATTACAGGAGTCGCCGTGTGGAGAAAAAGAAAAAAGCGCAATCGGTAATAACGCCGGATGCCCATCCGGTCCAAAAAATTGTTCGCCCCTGCCCATGCGGTGTTTGCAGTGAAGGCCTGCGGCATACAGATTCAGGATAAACCAAAGGCCCGGATCATACAATTCACGAATCTTTACGAGTGAATCAGGGGCGCCCCTTGCGCGGGAGGGGCCGGGACGGCCGCGGCGATCAAGGATCGCGAGGAAAGTTCGGTGGAAGGCCCGACTCACGCCGGACCCGCAAAGAATTTTATTCCCAACCCTGGAAATGCGCGCGTTGTTCCAGTGGTGTAGACCGGTCAAGCATACTGCCCTTTCAAGGCAGTGATCCCGGGTTCAAAATCATCAGATGAAAGTCCCGGCTGGAGCACCAAGATTTAATTAGTGACGTGGCCGCCTTGACGCAGGCCGGCCTCAATGGAAAGAGAGAACGCAGAGATCAACCCGCTCGCGGAGTCGTACGGCCGCTACATAGAGAGGATAGACAGGGCGCTCAACGACGAGCTTGCCCTGTATACGGAGTCGGAGTTCATAGGGCCGCTCAAGTACTCGCTTGAGGGCGGCAAGAGGATCAGGCCAGTCATACTGGTGCTCGCGGCCGAGTGCGTGGGGGGCGTGGATGAGAACACGCTCGCGGCCTCGTGCGCGGTCGAGTTCCTGCACATGGAGTCGATAATACACGACGACATAATAGACAACGAGACCGTGAGGAGGCAGAAGGACCCGTTCCACATAAAATACGGGTACAACACGAGCATACTGACGGGCGACTTTGTGCTCGGGCTCATACTTGCCATATGCTCAAGGCTGGACAACTCCCGCGTGACAAAGGACCTGGCCACCACCGCGATGAGGATGAGCGAGGGCGAGATGATAGAGGGGATGCTCGAGGCAAGCGAGGACGTCACGTTTGACGACTATCTCAAGGTAATCGAGTACAAGACCGCTACCGCGTTCGAGGTGGCGGCCAGGACGGGCGCCATAATCGGAGGGGGCTCCGAGGAGCAGATAGAGGCCCTGACGGAGTACGGGCTGAACATCGGCATAGCGTACCAGATAAGGGACGACCTGCTCGACTGGAAGAACGAGGACAAGCTGTTCAACCTGCTGATAAAGCGCAGCTCGGATCCCAGGCACGCGTTCGACCACATGGAGGAGCTGCTAAAAGAGTACTCGCAAAAGGCGGAGGCGGGGCTCAGGAGGATCCCGGACCACCCGGCAAAGGACGGCCTGGAGAACCTCATCAGGCTGACGTCGTTTAAGATGTGACCGTATAGGGAGCGCCGGCTGGCGCTACTGCTATTGCTGCTATTGTTACTATTACTGCTACTGCTATTACTGGCCCGGCCAGTCAATCACCGGCGTGGCAAACTCGATGAACTGCAGCAGGGGCTCCGGATACACGCCGAAGCCCACCAAAAATAGTATGGAGAATATCATTACCGCTACCACTGGCTTTGGCTCCGACACGCGGCGCTTGGTCTCGCCCTCAAAGTACATCTTGCGCGTTATCCAGCCGTAGTACGCAAGGGAGAGCGCGCTGTTGAGCACGCCGGCTATGGCAAGCCACGGGGCCCACCACAGGGCCGAGGACGCGTCTAGCGCGCCGCCAAACAGCATGAGCTTGCTCCAGAACCCGGACAACGGGGGGACGCCAGCTAAGGCGAACAGCGATATCACGAGCCCGAGCGACGTTATCGGCATGCGGCGCCCGAGCCCCGCAAGCTTGTCTATGTGCGTGACCGCAAGCGCCACCACGATTCCGGCCACGGCGATGAACGCGGCGCCCTTCATCACGGCGTGGTTGAATATCTGGTACATCGATCCCTGCAGCCCCAGCGAGCTGTGCGGCGCCACCGCGAGCCCGATCAGTATGTACCCGGCGTGCGCGATACTCGAGTAGGCGAGCATCCTTGAGAGGTTCCTCTGCATGATGGCGGCCACGTTGCCGACTGTCATGGTCATCACCGCGATGACGCCGAGGGCCAGCGTCCAGTCGGTGTTCAGGGCGACGGCGCCCATTATCACGATACGCAAAGCGGCTGCAAACCCGGCCTTCTTGGTGGCGGCCGCAAGCAGCGTGGTTACGGGCGCGGGCGCCCCCTCGTACGTGTCGGGGAGCCACTGGTGGAACGGCACGAGCCCCATCTTGAAGCCGAACCCGGCAATCAGCATGCCGACTGAGAGCAGTGCAAGCGGCATCAGTGAGGCGTCGAGTGACGCGTACCCCTCTATCACGTCGCCAATGTTCGTCGAGCCGGTAAGCCCGTACGACAAGGATATTCCGTATATGATTATCGCCGACGAGAGGGCCCCGAACAGAAAGTACTTTATGGCGGCCTCGTTTGAGGCGGGGTTCCTCTTCATGAACCCGACCAGGATGTACGTGGGTATGCTCATCAGCTCCCAGGCCACGAACAGCATCACCAGGTCGGTGGAGTACGCGACAAGCACCATTCCTATGGTCGCAAGCAGGATGAGCGAGTAGTACACGGCAGGCGACGCGTTCTCGTGCTTGCGCATGTACGTAAACGATCCCACCACGGTGAAGATGGCCACTATGAGCATCGCGACTGCGAAGAAGCCGCCGAACGCGTCGTCTGAGAGCACCTCCTCGGAGAAGATCGCCGAGGCGGGCATATCCCCGTACAGGAACTCGTACCCCACGTAGGCCATGGACGCGGCAAGGGCGCCCAGCGCGATTGCGGCGTACAGCGTGTTTGACGAGCTGCCGCCGACTTCGCGGCGGGCGATGCTTATCAGCGGGAGTATAACGCCGACCGTGCCGAGTATCGCGACAAGTATCATCGGGGTGGAGTCGAGCGGGATCATCTCTGGCAGGCCACCTCCCGTGCTGTGTACGGCGTCCCGGGTGACGCGACCGGCGTCATATTTGCCGCCGTCGTTGCCGTCGCCGCTGTCGTCTCCGCTGCCATCATCATCATCATCATAATCATCACCATTTCCATCACATCATCAGCATCAGTATCACAAACAGCAGTCCCGCCCCGAACACGAACAGATACGACTGCGAGACGCCGGTCTGCGTGCCCTGCACCACCCTGGCGCTCCAGCCGGCGGCCTTTTGCAGCCCGTCGTTCATGCCGTAGTCTATTGCGGTCTTCTCAAAGTATCGGGACACGCCGCGCGCAAGCCAGAGCGGGGCCACCACAAAGCACCAGTATATGATGGCGTTGAGGTACCACCTGTTGAGTATCACCTTGTGTATGGCGTAAAAGAAGATGTTGGAATTGACAAACTTGGCGGGATCCACGTGCCGGCCGATGTAGAAGATATACCCCAGCCCTATCCCTACGGCAAAGGCGGCAAGCGACGAGCCGAGCGCCACCGGGTTGAGCCCCTGCAGGAACCCTGGCAGTATGGACGCCATCTCAGTGCCCTTCTCGGCCCCGTGTATGCCAAACGAGTCGGCCAGATACACCTCGAATAGGTGGTGCAGCCCCTCCTCAGCAGACAGCCCGATGATGCCGATCCCGATCGTCAGCGCCGCGAGTATCCCGTACGGCACCCACATGGAGACCGAGGCCTCGTGCACTCGGTGCCCCTCCTCCTCCATCTTCTGCACGTGCTCGGACTTTGGGCCAAAGAAGACCATGCCGATCATACGCGTCGTGTAGAACGCCGTGATAACAGCGGTCAGCACCGCGATCGCATACAGGGGGAGCGCCCACTCGGAGCCGGACTCGTATACGGCCGCGAATATGGCGTCCTTGCTCCAGAACCCCGTCGTGATGAACGGGGCGCCCATGAGGCCCAGGCCCGCGGCCCACATGAAGGCGTACGTCTTCTTCATGTGCTTTCGCAGGCCGCCCATGTCAGTCATGAACCTGGAGCCCACCACGTGCAGCAGGGAGCCTGCAGCCATGAACAGGGAGGCCTTGAACATCGCGTGCGATATCAGGTGGAAGAACCCCGCAGTGTAGCCGTCCACGTACTGGTACGACAGTCCCGCCACGCCGAGGGCCATCATCATGTACCCGATCTGCGAGCCGGTCGAGTACGCAAGCACCTTTTTTATCTCGGGGTTGGTCATGCCCTGCGTCGCAAGCAGCAGGGCCGTGATGGCGCCCACCCACGCCACGATCTCAAAGAACTGGTCGGCCAGTATCCCCGCGGCGCCCAGGGCAAACACGATGGGCCCCAGTCGGGCCACCAGAAACACGCCGGCCTTTACCATCGTGGCCGCGTGTATCAGGGCGGAGACGGCGGTAGGTCCAGTCATGGCCTCCAGTAGCCACTCGTTGAGCGGGAACTGCGCCGACTTGCCGATTGCGCCGCCAAACAGTAACACGAATGCGGGCACCAGCAGACCCTGGGCCGACATCTCGACTGCCCACGCCATGTCGCCCACAAGCTCGCGAAAGCCGAACGTGCCGGCGTACAGGAATATCAGCAGCATGCCGGCGATCATCATCACGTCGCCGACCTTTGTCATGATGAACGCCTTCATGCCGGCGTGCGTCGGGGCGTAGTAGTCCATGAGTCCCAGGACGCGGCGGTCCTCCTGCCCCACGTGGTCCTTCTTCTTGTCGCGGTACCAAAAGCTGATCAGCGCGTACGACGCAAGCCCGACGCCCTCCCACCCGAAGAAGACCTGCAGCAGGTTGTCGGACAGCACGATGAGCTGCATCGAGCCGATGAAGAACAGCATCCAGAACCAGAACCGCACGACGTTGCGGTCGCCCTTCATGTAGCCCGTGCTGTATATCATTATGAGGAACGAGATCCACGCGACCACGTTTGCCATTATCACCGACAGCGGGTCGGCAAGCACGCCGGCCTTGAGCCCGATGGCCTCTATCCACATTATCTGGTCGTGTATCTCCCCGCCTGCAAGCGCCATCGGAAGCAGCGAGAACGCGGACAGCGCCGACATCAGCGCGAATCCGACTGCCGCGTACCCGGTTATCCGGTGCGACCCCTTGCCGATCGCCGGCATTATCAGGGCCGCGGCAAACGGTATGACCCAGACCAGCCACGCGGCCTCGGGGACCGCGTCGATGGGAGGCAGGAAGGACGCGGGGGCGGACTCTGCTGCCATCTACGTACCGCCTCCTCCTCCGGCAGTCGCCGTTGCCATTGCGGCCATGCCATCACCGCCGCCTGTAGCGGGAAGCACCCACTCCATGTACGGCACGATGGTCTCCAAGAATATGTCCGGGTATATCCCCAGTACGATCGTAAAGCCTGCCAGCACCATCATGGGCGCCGTCATGTACCAGCTGCCCTCCTTGACCTTTGAGAGGTGCTCGGGTAGCTTGCCAAAGAAGACGCGCTTTAGCATCCACAGCATGTAGGACATCGTAAGCGCGGTCGCAAGCAGTCCCAGCGCAAACGTCACGGTACGCAGCATCGAGTCCTCCTCGATCGCCGTCTCAAGGGCCCCGTAAAAGAGGATCCATTCGCCCATGAACCCGCTTGTGGGCGGAACGCCCATTATGGTCAGCGCGCCTATGACGGCGCAGACAGCGGTGATGGGCATCTTGCCGGCAAGGCCGCCCAGCTTCGAGATGCTTCGGGTGCCCACCCTCACTATGATGATCCCGGCAGTCATGAAGAGCAGCCCCTTGCCGAGCCCGTGCGTTACATACATCATCTCGGCGCCCGACAGCCCCAGTACAGACACGGAGCCTATCCCAAACAGCAGGTATCCCATCTGGCTTATGCTAGAGTACGCCAGCAGCCGCTTGAGGTCGTCTTGCATGAGCGCCATGGCGCCCCCGTATATCATCGTGACAAGCCCCCACACGTGGAGCCATATGGAGAGCTCCGAGTACGTGGCAGGCAGCAGCTCCACCACGAGCCGGAAGATGCCGTACGCGCCGATCCCGATCATCGCAGGCGAGAGCAGCGCGCTGATGGGGGTGGGGGCCGAGCCGTGCACGTAGGGCAGCCATATGTGGAACATGAACACGGCCAGCTTTACGCCGAGCCCTATCGTGATTGCCACGCCGGACAGCAGCGCGATGTCAGACGGCAGTACGGACTCGTCGATGTCCGCAAAGTCAAAGCTTCCCACCGTGAGCCCGATCATAAGAAAGCCAAGCAGGAGCACGACTGCGCCTGCATGGGTCCAGAACAGGAACATGAGGCCTATCTTTCTGCGGGGCCCGTCGCCCCAGAGCGCCACCAGGAAGAAACCGGGTATGAGCATCACCTCGAAGAATATGTAAAACTCGATGAGGTTGGTCGCAAGGACGGTCCCGAGCATCCCCATGGCAAACACCAGGTATAGCGCAAAGTAGAGGCCCGACTTTGCGTTGACGTACGAGGTGAGCGCGGCCGACGTCTCGTGGGACTCGGCGGTCGCTGTCGCGGCGGCGGTGGCCGGAGTGGAGGAAGACGAGGAGACAGAGGCTTCTCCGCTGCTGCTGCTGCTGCTGCCCTGCGCCGACCGGCCCTCCTCGGCAAACTGCTCCCTGAACTTGTGGATCATGTACGGCTTGGAGTACAGCGCCAGAATGGTCGACAGCACGTATATCACGATGGCAAACGGCGACGCCAGCCCGTCCATCAGGAACCCGAACTCCCCGAACGTCTCGGTCCACGGGTAGTGCTCCTCCGTGACGCCCCCGTCAAGGGCCGCGGACACCACGAGCACGGTAGAGTACAGGAGCACGGCAAACGTAAACCACATTGCGGCCGTGGGCCCCGCCTTGCGCCCCAGGACGTATGCCACGGGGGAGAGCAGCAGCGGCAGGAACACAGCCTGCATCAGGGCGTAGTCGGGGGTAATCAATTCTCTCTGCTCATCCTCCTCTTCCTACTCTTCTCGCTCTTCCTAGCCCCTCAAGCTCCTAAAGTCCGCAACGTCCACGTTCTGGTACATCCTGTACGCCACGATAATCAGCGACAGTCCGACTGCCACCTCGGCTGCCGCAATCGCAATCGAGAAGAGCGCCAGCGTCTGCCCGCCGCTCTCGGGGATGAACCTTCCAAAGGCCACCAGGTTCAGGTTGGCCGCGTTTATGATAATCTCGATTGCAAAGAGCATTCTGATAAAGTTGCGCTTTACTGCAAGTCCGTAGATCCCGATCCCCAAAAGGGCGATTGAGACCAGCGTAAAGTCAACTAGTTCGTTGACCATTCTCCTCTATATCCTCCCTCCGAGCCAGCACGAGCGCGCCAGTCACCGAGCCGGCAAGGATGAGCCCCATAAGTATGAGCGCGGGCCAGTAATACGTGACAAAGTCCGAGCCTATCTCCCTAAAGTCGACCGGGGGCTCGTCTGTCGTGATGTCCTTTATCCCCGAGTCGATGAATATGGCTCCCAGGGCCACCATCGTCACAAGCATCAGCGCCACGCCGGCAAACTTGCGCCTCTTGTCCTCTATCTTCTTGAATATCAGCTCGCGCTTTACAAGCATCACGGTAAACAGTATCAGCACGGCGATGGAACCCACGTATACCGCAAGCTGGAAGAGCGCCACGAACGTCGCGTCAAGCAGCAGGAAGAACCCCGCGATCCCGCCGAGCGTCCCCATTAGCGCGATGGAGCCGTACACGAGCGAGCGCAGCTCGAGGGCCGCTATTGCAGAGCCCACCGTAACCACGGCGAGCACCACGAACACCGGGTCAGCCATGGGTCGCACCCCGCTCAGTTATCTGGATGCTCGAGTCCTGCCTCACGTACGGCTTGACTGCCAGCTGGGCAGGCGTGTATATGAGGCCCTCCTTTGAGAAGGACGAGAGCTCGTAGTCGTTTGTCATGTACAGGGCATAAAACGGGCAGGCGTCCACGCACAGCCCGCAGAAGACGCACTTGCCGTAGTCTATCTGCGGCATTATCGACTTTTTGTTCTGCTTTTGCTCCTCGGGCACCTTTACCATTCCGATCGCCTCTGCCACCCCCTCGCACGCTATGGAGCAGAGCTGGCACCCCGTGCAGTGGTCGTGGAACAGCATGTGCCTCCCCTTGAGGCCCGCGATCCCCACGCCGGTGGACGGGTCAAACTGGTACCCGTCGCCTACAAACTCCAGCTTCTCCTCAGGATACCTCAGCGTAAAGCGCTTTACCGCAAGGTGCTTTACCCCCGAGTTCAGGGCGCGTATGATTCCCGTGGCAGTCTTCATTGCAGCAGCATACCTCCAGGTCCCAGGACTCCAGCGTAAACCAGCCCGAGTGCAATAAAGATGTTAACAAAGGCCAGCCCTATCAGCTTGGACCAGCCCAGGTTCAGCAGCATGTCTATCCTGATGCGCGGGAACACGCCCCTCGGCAGCAGGATGAAGAATATGACGCCTACGGTCTTGAGCACGAACCACAGCGTGCCGTTGAGCATCTCCTGCGTGAACAGCGGGAGCCCCGGGATCTTTGCCGTCACGGGCCCCATTACTATGCCCTCGGTCAGTATCTCCTCTGGAAACGGCGGCACCACCATCGGCCCGTGCCACCCGCCCAGGAAGAGCACCACAAACAAAGCCGCAAAGGCGTACAGCTTGAGGTACGTCCCCAGCTGCACGAGCCCGTACATCATGCCGGAGAACTCCGTGAGCCATCCCGCCACAATTTCAGACTCGGCCTCCGGCAGGTCGAAGGGTATCCTCTCCAGCTCCGCAAGCATGGTGGTGAAGAACACGACCGCGCCGATGGGCAGGAATATTATCCACGGGAACATCGACTGGCTTGCCGCAATCTCAGACAGGTTCAGGGTGCCCGTCAGGATCACGACGCCGAGCAGCGAGAGTATGAGCGGGATCTCGAAGGAGACCATCTGGAACAGGGCCCTGATGCCGCCGATGAACGGGAACTTTGAGTTCGCCGACCACGCGGACAGTATGGTGATAATGGGGAAGAACCCGATCACGGCAAACACCGCAATCAGCCCCAGGTCGACGTCGGCCACCACCCAGCCCGGGGCTACAGGAATCAGCGCCACGAACGCGGCCGCGGTCGCGACGAATATGACCGGCGCGACCCAGAATATCGGCTTGTCGGCCTTTGCCGGTATGATTATCTCCTTTGATATCAGCTTGAGCCCGTCGCCCATCAGCTGCAGTATCCCCTCGATCTTGCCACAGTAGAACGGCCCGACCCGCAGCTGGAGCTTTGCAAGCAGCTTGCGCTCGACGAATATGGTGCCCGCCGCGATCAGCGCGGCGAACCCGAACCCGGGAAACGCCATCACCCGGAACATGTCAGTCGCCATGAACGCGTGCACTATCGGCAGGGTCCTGGAGGGGTCGGCAAGCCAGGTGAACGCGAGGAACGGCGTGAGCAGCTCGCCGTTTATCACGGGCATCTCGATGTAGAACAGCACCATCATTATGGCCGGTATCCCCACCAGGTTTGCCAGCAGCAGGGCCCAGAACGCGTTGTCAAATATCGAGCGGATAAAGCCGCTCAGCCTAAAGTCGGGCGCGATAACGGACATTACCTGTCAGCCTCCACGGGCCAGTAATTCAGGCTCCAGTATACGGCGGGCATGTTGCCCAGCTTCTCGCCCTTGAGCAGGTACGGCAGGGCGATGAGGTTGCGGAACGAGCCGACGCTCATCTTTACGCGGTAGGGCTCCGGCTTGCCGTCAGATACTATATAGCAGCCGAGCGCGCCCCGGCCTGACTCGACGCGTTTGTATACCGTGTCGTGTCCGCCCTTGGGGTTCGGCTTTAGCTTGACGCGCACGGAGCCGGACTTTGGAATCTTCTCGAGCGCGCTGCGTATGATGTTGCAGCTCTCCATCATGTCAAGCCACGGGACGCGCGACCGGGCGTACGAGTCTCCGGCCTTCATCACGTTCGTGTTGACATCGAGCTCGTCGTACACGTCGTACGGCTCCTTTTTGCGCACGTCGTAGTCGACGCCGCTTGCCCTCAGGACGGAGCCCGTGGTGCCGAGGCGTATGGCGTCCTGCCTTGAGAGCACGCCCGTCTCCCGGGTGCGCGATATCAGTATGGGGTTGTCGTAGAATATGTCGGCGTACTCCTTGATGCGCTTTTCAAAATAGTTCACCTGCCTCAGGCAGACGTCCTCGAAGTTCGGGGGAAGGTCGTTGCGCACGCCGCCCGGGACAAAGTGCGCGTGGGTGACGCGGGCGCCGGTCATCTTCTCCATCAGGTCTATCAGCAGCTCGCGGTCCCCGGCTGGCCACATGAACATGGTGGAGTGCCCCAGGAATATCCCGTATATGGCAAGCCAGTACATCGTGTATATGCAGCGGTTCAGCTCCGCCGCTATCACCCTCACGTACTTTGCGCGCTCCGGCGTCTCGATGCCCAGCAGCTCCTCGACGCCCAGCACGTACGGGTACAGGATGTTGCACGAGTCGTGTATGACGGGCCTCTCCAGGTGCGGGATGTTCGTGATGTAGTTGCGGTACTCGGCCATCTTCTCCTCGCCGCGGTGCACGTATCCCGGGTCCGGGTCGCAGGCCACTATGTGGTCACCGTCTATCTGGACTATGATCCGCATGTGTCCGGAGCCCGGATGCTGCGGCCCCACGTTGAGCGTCATTATGCGCTCGTCGACCTTTTGCAGCGCGAGTCCGGGCGGAAGCTCCGGGGCTGCGGATGCGGCGGCGGCAGTAGTAGGCGCAGGGGGCGCTGCAGCCGTTGTCGCGGTTGGTGTGTCGGTAGTCGCCGTCGTAATCATCTCCCCTTTATCGCAAAGTCCTTCCTGAGGGGCGGCAGGTCGGCCCAGTCCTCTGGCAGCAGCAGCCGGCGGTTGTCCGGATGCCCCTCAAAATAGACCCCGAACATCTCAAATATCTCGCGCTCGTGGAACTCGACGCTGTAAAAGACGTCGCGCAAGGTGGGCAGCCTGGTGGCGTCCCCGCCCGGTATCGGGTCGTCCTCGCGCTGCGCCCTCGTGGACAGGGCGATTATCTGGTTCTCCAGCGAGTCGTCCGTGTATGATCCAATGTGGTACACCACCTCGATCTCCCCGTCTGCCGCATAGTCCACGCCTGACACGGACTCCACGTGGTCATAGTTCAGCTCGTCCCTGATGAATTCCGCCACGCTATGCACGTCATCACGCCCCGCTTTTATCCCTATTCGACCAGGCTTTATGAACGTGGATTCGACCTTGTCGCCGAACCTTTCAAGGATCTTGTCGGATACGCCCTTTTCAAACTCTGGCGCCGCCGGGGGTGGTGGAGGGGCTTTCTTGGCCGCGGGGGTGGGTTTGGCGGCAGCAGCTGGCTTGGCGGGGGTGGGTTTGGCGGCAGCAGCTGGCTTTGCGGCTGCAGCTGGCTTTTCATCCTTCAAAGTATCGGGCTTGTCCGGTGCGGCGTCGTTCTTGGCGTCTGACGCCCCTTCCGGAGCCTTCTTGGACTCGCCGGCGACAGTCTTGGCGGATGCGCCTGTGGGAGCATCTGCATCCAGAGGCTTGGTCTCGGGCTTTGCGTCTTCTGAGGCCGGCTTTTCTGCAGCGGCCTGTGGATCTTTGCTCATTATACGATCTTCCTGGCTTTCATCCTCTTGATCTTCTCTTGCAGCAGGATGCAGCCTTGGATAAGCGTCTCGGGCCTCGGCGGGCACCCTGGCACGTATACGTCAACTGGAATCACACCGTCGATTCCAGGCAGCACATTGTATGAATCAAAGTAGAGCCCGCCCGTAATGGCGCACGCCCCCATCGCAATGACGTACTTGGGCTCCGGCATCTGGTCGTAGACCAGCCTCAGCCGCGGGGCCATCTTGCGGGTTATGGTCCCCTGGACCACGACCAGGTCGCACTGGCGCAGCGAGCCGAACGCCTCTATAATTCCGAACCGCTCAACGTCATACCTCGGACCGGACGCGGCCCCGAACTCCACGCTGCAGCAGGCAGTCTCTATGTGCACGGGCCACAGGGACCATATGCGCCCCCAGTTGATTGCATAGCCCAGAGGCTTGTCGATCGCACGCTCCAGTATGTCGCCAAGCTTGCCCACGAACACGTTGGCATTCTCCGGGGTCATGACGTCCTTTAGCATCTAACCGATCACCGCCGCCATGCCCTGTATGTCATTACAGATACCGCCAAATCCCGCTCGCCTTGAATGCAGTATGAGCCGCGCATATAAGAAACTACCATATCCGCCGCCTCCCCGACTGGTACAGCGCAAACGCCATTGCGCCAAACATTATCCCGAGAAACCCTAT
Organism: Candidatus Nitrosopumilus sp.; assembly: GCA_965207075.1. GTDB lineage: Archaea > Thermoproteota > Nitrososphaeria > Nitrososphaerales > Nitrosopumilaceae > Nitrosopumilus. Next base: position 1,896,917 of record CBDBLO010000002.1, read on the forward strand.
CATCGGCAGGGTCGCGCTCTTTGGGAGCTCGAAGAGCGAGCTGCCCCACGCGTACAGAAATATGGCCATCACGTCAAACACCACGAACATCAGGATGTACGGATAGTACTGCATCATAAAGTGCGTGCGGCCCTCCCCCGACGGCACCTGGCCGCACTCCATGGGCAGGAACTTTACCGGGTTGCTGCGCTTCCGGGGCGACACCATGCGGGACACGAATAGGGCGGGGGCCATTGCGGCCGCGGCGAAGCCGAACATCAGTACTACAGTGCTGTAATTTCCCGCCAACTCCCCGACCATAATTAGATTGTGGCTCTGATTTTTGTATAAAAAGCTATCCTTTAAATTTGAAATATAGGCATAAAAAATGTACTCATAATTTTCCACCGATCAACGGGCGGGGCGCCGGTATTTCCACCGGGACGGGTCCGGCCCGCGTATCGCGCCCGGAGCCGTCTTGGTTGTAGCCGTTACCTCAGGGCCAGCCTGTACCAAGCAGGGCACACTATCCATGCCAAGCGCTGGGCATCACAAGGCCGACGGGCATCGGGCGTCGTGCGACGTAACTGACCGTCGCGTGGCAGCAACATCGGTGGCATTGGCAGCGCCTGCACGGCGGGATCAGGCATGGGCAAAGAACAGGCAAAAAGTACGCCTTGGCACATGTGATAAAAACCACGAAATGAGACGGCAGGGTCCTAGCCCTTTATGTAGTTCTTGATCTCGGCATAGTCCGGCTCCTCCAAGGGGTTGTCGGTCACCCACTTGTATCCGATTCGGCCGTCCTCGTTTATCACAAAGACCGAGCGCTTTGCGGCGTTATAGTCCTTGATGTGCAAGAGATCCTTCATCAGCACGTCGTAGTCCCTTATCGTCTTGCTGTTGTAGTCGGACAGGAACGGGAATGTGTAGTTGTTTGCGGCCGCGAACGCCTTGTTTGCAAACGGCCCGTCGTTGCTGACCGCCACGACCTGCGCGCCCGCATCGGAGATCTCCTGCCACGAGTCCCTCAGGGTGCACAGCTCCGTCTCGCACACGGGGGAGCTTGCCGCGACAATAAACGTCAAAACAACCTTTTTCTCGCCGGTGAACTCGCCTAGGCTCCGCATCTTCAGATCCGTGTCCGGAAGCTCAAAGTCCGGGGCGGCGTCGCCAACGTTCAGGGTCATTGCATGCATGCCTTTTCACGCTCTATAAAGGTCTTAAAAGACGCCGCACTGTAAGAGGGCGGCGGCGGTGGCGAAAGCCGCACGGACCGGTGAGTGGCGCCGTCCTGCCGGCGCAAGTATGAATGATGGTGGGGACGGTGGGACTTGAACCCACGATCTCCAGCGCCCGAGGCTGGCAGTCTACCAAGCTAACCTACGTCCCCAAGCAGGTTTGCAGGCATTACAATATGAACCAACTAGGATCGGCGGAGTGCACCGATAAAGGCAGACAGCCAGATGCAATGCCGCACGGAAGGTCGGCAGCTTCTTAATTGATCTCGGCTATCGTGTCGCCCTTTGCGACCGTGGCAGACTCCCTTATCTTGATGGATCCCACGGTGCCGTCCTTGTGCGCCTTTACTGCCACCTGCATCTTCATCGACTCCAGGGTGCATACCACGTCGCCCTTTGCGACCGTGTCGCCCTCGGACACGGCGACCGATACGACCTTGCCGGGAATCTGGCTCTTCAGGGAGGACTGGGCTCCGCCGCCTGCACCGTCCGCGCCCGCGCCGCCGGAGTTCTTGTATACTATATCATCAAAGCCCGCGTGCATGCCAAGCGACATCTCCACACCGTCGACGATCATGGATATCTCGCGGGTGGCGCGGGAGACGTACCTTGCCTTGTGGTACACATCATCAAGCATGAACTCGATGCCAGTCGACGTGACGCGAAGGACGCGAAGCTTGCGGTCGGCCCCGTTTATCCGGACCGTGTACTCGCCGCCTCCAAGCGGCTCGCCCATGCCGGCGTCCATCCCCTTGGCGTCGACCCCGTCTATTGAGAATTTCATTGCTGCATCCTCCACTGCTCGTGGCGGTGGCCCGCGTCCGCGTCGACTGCGCTGCCGCTGCCGCCGTCGTTGTCGTCCCCGCTGGCCCTGCTCTTGAGAAACTCCGAGTGCATCACAGCCGCGGCCATGGCCGCGTCCGCCCTTGACTTTTTGTCCTCGGCTATGTCATTTTCAAGCCTCTCGATCATGTTATACCGCTTCAGGAAGTCAGTAGAGAGCTGCCCCCCCTTGTACTCGTCGGAGCGCAGTATGGTCTTGTAGAGCGGTATGGACGTCTCCACCCCGCGTATGTAAAAGTCGTCGAGCGCGACCAGCATCCTGCTGCGGGACTCCTCAAACGTCTGCCCCCACGTCACAAGCTTTGCCATCAGCGAGTCGTAAAACGGCGAGACCGTGCACCCCGGATACAGGTAGGTGTCGCACCTCACGCCGGGGCCCGCCGGCAGCTCCACGCCCGGGACGGGGCCCGTGGAGGGCGCAAAGTCCAGAAACGTGTCCTCCGCGTTTATGCGGCACTCGATGGCATACCCGTTCATCACGAGGTCCTTCTGCTTGAACGGCAGGGGCTCCCCGTTTGCGATGTCGATCTGCAGCTTCACCAAGTCCAGACCCGACACGTACTCCGTGATGGGGTGCTCCACCTGGAGCCTCGCGTTTATCTCGATAAAGTAGAACTCGCCCGTATCAGCGCGCAGGAATTCCGCCGTGCCCAGGTTCGTGTAATCGACTGCCTCGGCCGCGTCGCAGACTATGGAGCCCACGCGCTCGCGGGTCTCGGCGTCGACGACAGGCGACGGGGTCTGCTCTATCAGCTTTTGGTTGCGGCGCTGTATCGAGCATTCGCGCTCAAACAGGTGCACGGTGTTGCCGTGCTTGTCGCGCGCCATCTGGTACTCGATGTGGCGCGTCTTTTCAAGGAACTTTTCGACCAGTATGGCCGACTTGCCGACTGCGGCAATCGACTCGCCGGTTACAGATTCGTACCCGGCGCGCAGCTCCTCGTCGTTTGAGGCCAGCCTGATCCCGCGGCCGCCGCCGCCGTACACGGACTTTAGCAGCACCGGATACCCGATGTCGTTTGCGGTGGACACGGCCTCCTCCACGTCCTTTACCAGGTCCGGGCTGCCCGGCACCGTCGGCACGTCGGCCTTTAGCATCGCGGCCTTGCAGCGCATCTTGTCGCCGCACAGGTTCATGGAGTCGGCGCTGGGCCCGATAAAGTTGACAGAGTTCTTTTCGCACAGGCGCGCAAAGTCGTCGTTCTCTGAGAGGAACCCGTACCCCGGGTGGACCGCGTCGGCGCCCGACTTTTTGATCACGTCGAGCATCTTTTCCTGGTTGAGGTACGACTCGGCGGGGGCCGCCCGGCCTATATGGTACGCCTCGCCTGCCTGCTTTACGTGCAGCGAGTTGGTGTCCTCGTCGGAGTATACCGCGACAGTCCCGATCCCGAGCGCGCGGCAGGTGCGTATCACCCGCAGCGCGATCTCGCCCCTGTTTGCGATCAGTACCTTTTCGATCATGCGAGGCTAGCCTCCATTCCACTCCCGCTGTAGCAACCGGAACTCACCATACAACCACCACATCATATTACAGGTTTATGTTCCCGTGCTTGCGCGACAGCTGCTTTTCGCGCTTGCCTGCAAGCATGTGCAGCGCCTTTATGAGCATGGGCCGGGTCTCGGCCGGATCGATCACGTTGTCCACGGTGCCGTGCGAGGCTGCCACGTACGGGTTCTCGAACTTTTCTACAAACTCGTCCACCAGTCCCTTGCTGAGCGACTCGGCGTCGTCTGCCGCCTGCAGCTCCTTGCGGTACATTATCTTGACTGCGGCCTCCCCGCCCAAAACGGCGCACCTGGCCGTGGGCCACGCATAGTTGATGTCCGTGCGCAGGTTCTTGCTTGCCATCGCGATGTACGCGCCGCCGTACGCCTTGCCCACCACCAGCGCGATCTTCGGGACGGTGGCCTCGCAGTACGCGTACAGCAGCTTGGAGCCGTGCCGGATTATCCCGTTGTGCTCCTGGTTCGAGCCGGGCATGTACCCCGGAGTGTCCACCAGCGTTATGATCGGTATGGAGAACGCGTCGCAGAACCTGACGAACCGGGCGGCCTTGTTTGAGGAGTCGATGTCGAGCGCGCCGGCCAGGTGCATCGGGTTATTTGCCACTATCCCGACCACCTTGCCGTCCATCCTCGCGTACCCCACTATGATGTTGGGCGCAAAGAGCTCGTGGACCTCGAAGAACTCGTTGTTGTCGACGATCTTGGTTATTATCTCCTTCATGTCGTACGGCTCAAGCGGGTTTTCCGGGAGTATGTTTATGAGGTTGTGGTCGAGCCTGTTGGGATCGTCGTCGGACTTTACGGGCTCGGGGCCGCGCGAGTTGTTCTGCGGCAGGTACGACAAAAGGCGGCGTATGTAGTCCATGCAGTCGTACTCGTTGCTCGCGACAAAGTGGGCCACCCCGCTCTTGGTGCCGTGGGTCACCGCCCCGCCCAGGTCGTCAAATGATATCTCCTCGCCCAGCACGGTCTTCACCACGTCGGGGCCGGTCACGAACATGGTGCCGGCCTTTTGGACCATGATGACAAAGTCGGTCATGGCCGGCGAGTACACCGAGCCGCCCGCCGACGGGCCTATGCTGGCAGTTATCTGGGGGACGACGCCGGACGCGAGCTGGTTGTGGTAGAATATGTCCGCGAACCCGTCCAGGCTCATTATGCCCTCCTGTATGCGGGCCCCCCCGGAGTCCATTATCCCCACGACCGGGCACCCGGTGCGGACCGCGTGGTCCATAAGTTTCGTAATCTTCTTTGCCCCCATGTTGCTGAGCGTCCCGCCCAGCACGGTAAAGTCGTACGCGAATACGAACGTCTGCCGGCCCGCTATCTTGCCGTACCCCCCGACGACCCCGTCTGTAAAGTATTTCTTCTTCTGCATGTCGTACTCGTGGTAGTGGTGCGTGGCAAGCGGATCCACCTCGACGAACGTCCCCTCGTCAAGCAGCAGGTCTATGCGCTCGCGGGCTGTCAGCTTGCCCTTTTCATGCTGGGCCTTTGTCCGGTCGGGCCCTCCGCCCTGCAGCGCCGTCTCGCGGTGCTGCCTAAACTTGTTGATTTTTTCAGAATGCACTATGAGACGGGTTTAGTGCAGGTTTATATATCAAACTAGATTTTCGGGCTTTTTCTTTGTGGTGTGCCGTTTGCAGACGAGTCCGGCCGCGTCATGCCAGGCCGCCGTGCCAGGCCGCCGTGGGCCGGGGCCGCGCGGCATGCAGGTAGGTCAGCCCTGCAGGAGCGGGGGAAACCTGCTGCCCGTCGACTTTTGGTAAAGGCTCATCACGTCACCCTTCTGGCTGCAGTCATGGCACAGGCAGTTGGGCGAGACGTTGGGTATGTCGCAGCTGTCCTGGAACTCGCACTCTTGGCATCCGGCAGGCTTGCCGCACACCGCGCACGATATCCTGCCCGCGGGCCCCTCCTTGCTGCCGTCGTCGCCGTCGACTCCGGCGCAGCCAAGGTGCTTGACCCCGGCCCCCTTGGACCACATCCCTTGTTGGCCGGCGAGGATCGGCTTCGAGCACTCTGTGCACTTGCCCGTAAACTTCATCGTGATCTTTCTCCATTTTTGATCATCCGTGTAATCCGTAAGGCTCATCCGAGATGCCTCCCCTCCAAATACAATGGCCCGCGCGCGGTGCGGTGGCGGCGGCGCATACTATCCCCTTGACGCCCCAAGCCTCGCGGCCTCCTTTGCGATAATCTCCCCGCTCTCATCCTCCTTCGGGTCCGGCGTCACAATGGCGCCCGACTTCATGCAGTGCAGCATGTATGGCAGAAACATAGAGCCAAACGTGCTTGCAGACACGTGCAGCGCCGGCCTCACTGCGGCCGCAAGCGCCCTTATCTTGGCGCCGTCAAACCGGATGCGCGTCAGGAGAGGCCATGGCAGGTTGTACTTGGCGTACTTTATCGCCGCGGCCGCGCCGCCGGATCCAGAGGCGCCCGACGGTCCCGCTCCCTTGGTTGCTGCTGCTGCTGCCGCTGCTGTAACGCCGTACATGCCCAGCAGCAAACCGTCCAGATACCGGAGCAGCCTCCAGTTCTGCGTGCGCATGATACGGCCGTACAGCACGTCGGCATCCGATATGATACGGAGCAGCTCGGCCATCACGGCGGGATCAAGCCCCCTGCTTGTCACCACGCTGGAGTAGAACGCGGCAATCTTCTCACGCGGGTCGGACTGCATGCGCCGCAGCACGCCGGCCGCTTCCTCCGCGGACTCGGCCCCGAAGAACGCCGGCACCGCCTGTTCCGCTGCAAGCACGTCATCCGGCGTCTCCGTCTGCGGGTTGAACCCGGTCGCGTACGACTGCGCTAGGTTCATCATGGAGCGTATGTCGCCCCTCGACCTGTTGACGATCTTGATGAGCATCCCGTACCCGACCCTCTTGGAGGGGCCGTCAGGCGAGCCGGCATCCTCGGACTTCAGCACGCCCTCCAGGTACGCCCGCAGCAGGCGGGGCGGGACGCGGCGGAACCTCACCGTGGTGGCCGCCTTTGTCACGGGCTTCATCTTGTCGTGGGTGTCGTCGTTTGCGGCAAGTATTATCGGCACCGACGTGCGCTTCATTATGTCGACCAGCGCGGCCGAGCCGCCGTAGTCGCTGCGCCCGTGTATCCCGTCCACCTCGTCGATGAATATCATCGCGGGCCTGCCCGTTACGGCGGCGTTTCCCAGGACGGGTTCGAGAATCTCGCTTATCTTTGACTTGCTGCGCACGTCGCTTGCGTTGAGGCCTATCATGTCGTACCCGAACTGTTCGGCAAGCAGGAACGCCATCGTGGTCTTGCCCACGCCGGGGGGGCCCACGAGCAGCAGGGGCTTTGTGCCCGCCTTCCACTTTGCAAGCCACGTGACGATGGCCGCGCGGGGCTCCTCGTTTCCGACCATGTCGCGCACGGAGGAGGGGCGGTGCTTTTCGGACCACATCATGGTTCGGGTGCGCCCTCCCGTCCTTCCCCCTTCATGTTACTCTGCCTTCCCTGTACCGTCCGCGCCGCCGCTACCGCGCGCCGGCAGGCTGGAGTCAAACTCGTCCCACGCGCCAAGCTGCAGCAGCCTGTCGTACCAGTACCTGTTGTAGTGCTCCATCGTAACAAACAGGAACTCCAAGAGCTCCGTGGCCTCGAACTCCTCGGGCAGCAGCGATATCGCAAGGCGCGCGTCCTGCAGGTACAGGTCACCCTTCCGGGCAGCTGCCTCAAAGCCGGCCTGCGAGCTGCCCGACAGCACCGAATAATACAGAGGCCAGGACGGGACCTTTACCGCGCGGTCCCTTATCGAGTCCTCGATCTCGTTTCCGCACCCCACGCCCTCGGCGGCCTTTGCCATGCCCAGATAGAATATGTCGCCAAGCGGCCTCTCGGCAAGGGCCATGTTGCGGCCCGCCGTGCCCATCACGGCCCTGTACTTTTTGTACGAGGTGGTCATGTCGTCCTCGGTTATCTCGCCGGGCGCGGACTTTAGCTGCTCGTCGAGGTCCTGGCCCAGCCGCGCGTCGGCAAAGCCGGCCTCAAACGATCCGAGTATGGCGTCGCCGCCCCTTGATATGCGGCTCCTTGCAAGGCCCAGTATGTACGGGTTCATGAGGCGGTAGTCGTCCAAGTACTTTAGGTCCTCGTCCTTGTCGACGATGCGGTCCATCGGTTCGCTGAGGTCGATGGCCATTATGTGGCCCTCCACTATGTCGCGGCGCAGGCCGTCGCCTTGGTCGTCCCCGCGAAGCGCGGCCGCCCCGTCATATAGCGCGTTGAACACGGGAAACGTCATCTTTACAAAGTTGGAGTCAAGTATGCGGTTCACCCTGACCTGCAGCTCGTCCATGCTCTGCAAGCGATCCCTGGCCGCGTCCGCGCCGGAGGGGGACAACCCCATCTCAGGCGAGCCCACCTCGTCGGCGAACCTCCTTACGGTGTCGTGCGGCGAGCCGTCGGAGGATATCGCGCCGTGCAGGTCGGCCGCAAACCGCCGCGCAAAGTCCGCAAAGTTTTCCTCGGCCTCGGTCTTGTACCTGTCAAACAGCCTGTATCCCTTTGACTTGAAGAGTTTCTGGCGTATCAGCTGCTTGCCGGGCTTTGTGCTTGCTAGCGCCCCCTTGTCAAAGACCGACTGGTTTTTGCCTAGCACAGTATGCGCGGCGCCGCGTTCGTATTTATGTATTGAAAGAAAAGGCACCGCGCCGGCCGCCCCCTTCCGCTGCTGCGTCCACGCTGCTGCATCTACCCCGTTGCTGCATCCCTCCATGCTGTCCCTTCTTTCTTTAAATTACGACGTGCCGGACACGTCCTTGTGTCGCACGACGTCATAGGGATACTAAAGGAGGCCTCTCGCCTCATATACCAGAATACAAAGGGCATGGCCGGCACGCCGGACGCGGCCGGGAACTACGGCGTGGGGGCCGGCGGCGACGTGTCGAGGAGAATAGACATCGTGGCAGAAAAGACCGTGCTCGACTTTCTGGAGCGCTCTGGCCTGCCGTGCGTGGTGCTGGGCGAGGAGTGCGGCAGGGTAGAGCTGTCAGAGGATCCGATCGGCTATGTCATAATGGACGCGATAGACGGCTCTGCAAACGCAGTCAGGGGCGTCCCGTTCTTTTGCAGCTCGCTTGCGTTTGCCACGGGAGACAGGCTCAGCACCGTGTCTGCCGGCGTCGTGACGGACCTGAGCAACGGCGACATGTACTGGGCCACGGCCGGGGGCGGGGCCTACATGAACGGCAAGCCCATACACGTCCGCGATACGGATCCCATATACCGTATAGTCGGGGTCAACTTATCCTGGGCGACGCCAGACATGACGGCCAGGATGCAGCCGCTCTTTGAGGGCAACAACCACATCAGGCACTTTGGCGCAAACGCGCTGGAGATGGCCTTCTTTGCGCGCGGGCTGCTTGACGCCTTTGTGGACATAAGGGGCATGATACGCATACAGGACATTGCGGCCGGATACATCATAGCAAGGGAGGCCGGCGGCATACTGCTAGACGAGCAGATGAGTCCGCTTGACGCCGGCCTCGATTATGAAACGCGCATCTCGTTTGTGATGGCGTCAAACAAGGACGCGCTGGACTCCATAGTGACAGGAATGGGCTGGGGAGCCACTGACCGCACCCCCTAACGGGGCGCCCCGCCGGCGGCAGATGCATTTAAGCGGCCGTGCCGGGTACGCTCCTCGTTGAGGGCGGTATACTTTGACGGTGTAGGCGCGCGCACGACAAACGACTATCCGGATCCCGGCGCAGGCGGCAATGCCGCTGCAGGAGGCGAATCCACGGTGAGCGTCACGCTTGCCGGCATATGCGGCACCGACCTGGAGATACTCGACGGGTACATGTCGTACCGCGGGGTGCCCGGACACGAGTTTGTCGGCGTGGTCGAGAGGTCAGGAACGCATGATACGGCGCTGGTGGGAAAAAGGGTGGCAGGCGAGATCAACGTCGGGTGCGGCCGGTGTGGCAGATGCCAGAGCGGCATGGAGCGCCACTGCCCCGCCCGCACCGTGCTCGGGATACAGGGCCGCGACGGCGCGTTTGCCGAACGGCTGTCACTGCCTGCAAGAAACCTGCACTACGTGCCCGACTCGGTCTCCGACGAGCAGGCCGTGTTCATCGAGCCGCTGGCGGCTGCATTTGAGATAAGCGAGCAGGTGCAGGCGGCGGCAGGCGACAGGGCCGCCGTGGTGGGCGACGGGAGGCTTGCCCAGCTGGTATGCCAGGTGCTCAGGATGTCGCACGGCGACGTTACATGCTTTGGCAGGCATGCAGAAAAGCTGAAGATGCTTGAGAGGTTCGGCATCAGCACGCGCCTGAGGGCAGGGCCTGCGGGGGAGGGGAATGAGGATGAGAGGGAGAGGAATGGAAACGGGAGCGGCAGCCAAGGCGGCGACGGGACCGCAGACGGCGACAGGCAGGCCTTTGACATCGTGGTGGACGCAAGCGGCAGCGTGTCCGGCTTCGCAGACGCGATGTATCTGACGAGGCCACGCGGCACGCTGGTCCTAAAGTCCACCACCGCGTCGGGGAGCGGGGCGGACCTGACGCCGGCCGTGGTACACGAGGTGACGCTGGTCGGCTCCAGATGCGGGGTCTTTGGGCCCGCCATAGAGGCGCTCGCGACGGGAACGGTGCAGGTCGACCACATGGTGGACTCGACGTTTCCGCTAGACGGGTTTGGGGCCGCCGTCAGGCGCTCAAGGGAAGGCGACGCCCTAAAGGTCATGCTGAAACCCTAGCCGCGCGGCGCGGTGCTTTTAGCGCGCTAGCCCGTGCCGTCGCGCGGCGTGACGCTCCCAGATTCGACGTCCACGTCTAGTACAGATACCGATATGTTGTCGCGCTTTCTTATCTCCTCGAGCTCCTCCATCGTAAGGTCGATTTCGCCGGGGTTTGAGATCTTGTCGGGAAGAAAGTCGGGCTTGGGTCCCCCCTTAAAGTTCCACATCACCATCTTGTCTGAGACGTCGATGTCCTTGAAGATGACCATGTCGGCATCCTCGCGCCGCGTGGCGTGCTCCCCGCCCGCTGCATGGTACGTGAACTCAAGCGTCATGCCGCGCGCGCGGCAAATTGCAATAAATAGCTATATTTCGGATCAGGGCACGCGGCGGACGCCACACCAGAGTGATCACACGGGCATGATCACTTGTTTCGATCACGTGAATGAGGGGGAGTAAAAATGACGACGGAGAACACGGGCCGTACACACGGCACGCGCGCACGGAAAAAATACCAGGCGGATGCCGCGGCCGGCCGCGGAACGGCAGCCTTCCCGGCGGGGCCCACCAGGTCGCGCCTGCGGCGCCGGCCCGAACCGCTGCCGGGCATCACGGCCGCTACAGACAGCGGCGCGGAGCCGCGCCGCCAAAAGCAATATTTTTTAACCGACGCGTCCGAGCTTGTCTGAATGGTAAGCGAGGTCAAGGCAAAGATAACGTACATGGAGCTGCTAAAGGAGGACCTCATAGTCATAAGGCTGGTCCCGAACAGCGGCATGCCGGACTACAGGACGGGGCAGTTCCTGACCATAGGCGTCCCCATACCGACTGAGAAGAAGATAGTCAGGCGCGCCTACTCCATAGCGTCGCACCCGGAGAACCGCGAGTATTTCGAGTTTGTAATAAGGTGGGTCAGGAAGCCGCTGCCGGGCAGGGTGACCACGGAGCTGTTCTATGCAAACGTGGGCGACGAGGTCTGGCTCGGCGATCCGACGGGCGCGGCGCTCCAGATAAGCGAGACGCTCCCCGACGGCCAAGAGGACAACAGGCGCATCATATGCGTCGGAGGGGGCACCGGAATAGCCCCGTTCATAGCGTTTGCAAAGCACTTCCACGACACCAACGACCGCCGCGAGGTCGTGGTGCTGCACGGGGCAAGCTATGTGGACGAGCTGAGCTACAAGCGGCTGCTGACGGGCCTCGAGGAGGAGAGCGAGAAGAGGGGCAGGGACAAGTGGAACTTTAGGTACAAGGCCGCCATATCAAGGCCGAAGGAGTTCTTCAACAGGTCGTGGAACGGCCACACGGGAAGGGTCGAGTCCTTTTTCGTGCCGAACAAAAAGACGGGCCTCTCGCCTGTAGAGGAGATGGTCGGCGAGCAGATCACGCCGGAGAACACCATAATCTACATCTGCGGCTACCAGGGAACCATAGACGGCGTGATCGACGCCATCGGCGGCAGGGGCTTTGTGACGGAGCACGACAAGAACCCCGACGGCAGCTACAGCATAAAGTACGAGTCGTACGGGTGACCCCGGCGCCGCGGGAGGGGCGGCACGGAATACAGGATTTTTATAATCAGTATAGTCAGGGCGGGCATGGTAAAGCTGGCCTGCAGGGACTACGGCTTTGAGTGCGACTACGTAGCGGAGGGCGAGGAAGGCGAGGTGGTCGACAGCTTTAGGGACCACATGGAGACTGAACACGGCATAGAATACTCCAGAGAGGCCATACTGCAGTTTGTCATGCGCAAGCAGGGGCTCTGACCGCATCAGTCCAGGTGGCTCATCTGGACAGACATGATGGGCAGCTCCTTTGCAATGATCTTCTCGACTGCCGGAACCAGGCTCTCGTGGGCCCTTGCGTTCTCCAGGTACATCTCGTATACCTGGTCCCTGAACATCAGCTTGACGCCGGGAAACGCCGTCACCCCCTCGTCGACCGTGCGCGGGTCGGACAGATCCATTATCAGGGTCCCCTTCTTCTTGTCCTCCATCACCAGCCTGACGCGCTCGTGCGTGATCAGGAAATAGTCAGAAGTGGTGGCCACCAGGACTATGTCGTACTTGCCAAACCCGGACAGGGCGGCCTCAAACTCCACCGGCGTCCCGCCGCCCAGCGCCTTTGCAAACCCGGCCCCCCTCTCAAGGGTGCGGCTCGTCACGTCAAAGCCCACCCCGGCCTTTATGAGCGCCTTTGCAAGCATGGCCGCGGGCTCCCCGGTCCCGATGAGCAGCACCTTCTTCTTGGGGTCCACGCCGACCTTTTCCTCGACCATCTTGACTGCCACGTCCCCAAGCGAGGTTACGTCGTCGCCTATCTCGGTGGTCTCCCGTATGCGGGTGGCTATCCTGATGACGGACGCGAACAGCGTGTCAAGCAGGCGGCCCGACAGTCCCTCGTCCTTGGCCCTTGACGCTGCCTGCACTATCTCGTCGTATATCTCCGGCTTGCCCACCACGATGGAGTCAAGCCCGGTGGCAAGCCTCAGCAGGTTCCGGTAGACGTCCTCGCCCTTGTACACCTCGAGGGTCTGGTCTATGTGGTCTATGTCGATCTGATCCAGGGTCGAGAGCGATATCCAGACCTCCTTTATGCGGTTGAGGATGAGCCCCTTGCTGTCCGCGCGCCGCAGGTCCAGCTGGTCGGAGCGCTCCATGTGGCTGACCAGGAACACCTCCACGCGGCTTGCAGTCTGCACTATGACGCACTCCCCGACGCCGGGGATCTTTTTGAACTCCTCTGCGGCCGCGTCCACGTCGTCAAACATGAACTTTGCAAGCGTGTACATGGGAACGTTTCTGAACGTGACCCTGGCGTTTACAATGTCAGAGTCAACGCTGCATTTGTCAGACATATCCAGTCACGCCACCTTTGAGCGGCCGCCCCTTGCGGTCCTAAATACGTTCATTCCAAGGTAAAAGTTCTCATGAAGCGACTCGAGGTATTTTATGTTGGCCTTTACGCGTTCCATTTCCCCGGCTACGGATTCCGCGTCCTTGACCTGCTTTAGCTTCCTGAGCTTTGAGCGCAGCTCCTCCAGGTAGGACGAGACCCCACGCTCGTAGTTTGAGACCCCCTCGAACTCGGGGCTCAGGACGTGCTCCGGCACGTACTCGGGGGTCTGGTCCTGCGGGGTCTCGGCGTGCCGCGTCAGCGACTCCTGCTGCTGCGGGGTCAGGATGGGGCGCGGGAACCTGTCCTTCTTGTCAAGGAAGAACTCCGGCTCGCCCATGTCGCGGCGGAAGATCTCCTCGGACTCCCTCTTGAAGGTGTGGGCGGCCTTTTTGGCGACGTCGGCCTTTACCTGCTCGGCGATGGCCTTGTACTCTGCCTCCGCGGCCTCCTCGGCGGCCTTTTTTGCCGCGGCCGCCCTCTCTACGGCCTGTTTTGCGTCCAGCTCGGCCTGCTCGGCCGCCTTTATGGCGGCCCTGGCCTTTTCCATGGCCGCGTGCGCGTTTGCATCCTTGTCCTCGGGAGGCTCCTCTTCCTTTTTGTCGTCTGCCTTTTTTGCAGGTGTGGGCTTGGCTGCTGCAGCAGGCTTGGCGCTGCTCTTAGCTGCTGGTTTGGCGGCGTCGGCAGCGGCGGGCGCGGCAGTGCCGGTGGCGTCAGCCTCCTTTTTTGAGTCGGGCGCTGCGGTATCAGGTGAATCCTTTGCCTCGGACAATAAGAGGGGCATCCAACTGCCAGAATTTTAAGATTAGCTCAGGCGGGAGGAGGTAGGGTGTCCCACCGGCGTGACGCCGGACTTGCGTGCTGTCAGATGGCGTTTGCCGGATTGTCGTTGTCATCCGCCCGATCTGGCGGCGGCGCCGCTTCTTTGGCAGGATCCGACTCGTGAATCGCACCGCAGTAAGCCGCGCCCACTCCGCCGAGGCCGTCAGGTATCCTGTATCCGGTGCACCAGCGGTCCAGACGGCGCAGTCAATCCGCCTTGCACGCACGGGCTCTTCTACGACGTGTATCCGGTGCACCCGTGCAGCGTCATGAACAGGTGGGCATGCCGCGTTCGACTGCATTTCCCCTCTGGCGCGTGAAGGGCATCTGTTTTACCAAGGCCTCGCTCCACGCCTCTTGGCAGTCGGAGTCACGCGTCGGGTTCGAGCCGTGTAAGAATGAATGGCAGGTCAGAATCACGTCGGCAGAGCTATAGTCAATTATGAAACCAGAAACTCAAACGACAGCGCCTGCTGGCCGAATCCCAGATGCCGGTAAAAATCATGCGAGTCCTTGCGCTGGTTCCCCGACTCCAGTCTGATGCGGTGGCATCCTCGCGTGGCGGCAATCCTCATGCACTCCCCGGCTAGGGCCCTGCCGATGCCCCTGCCGCGGCAATCAGCACGGACAACTAATTCTGGAATGTACATCTCCGGCCCTGCGTGGTTGCATCTGACAAGAAACATGATGGATGCCAGCCCCACGACCGCATGGTCGGACTCGGCCACGAGCAGCCCCTTGTCGGCATCTTCGATGTATCCAGATATGACTCTCTTGAACGTGTCCTCCTCCTGTTTGTCGGCAGGCCTGGGCCGTCCAAGCTCGTACAGCAGGTCGAGTACGAATGGCACGTCGCCGTGGACGGCATCCCGGATTGAGGCCATGTATCCATGACACAGTCGTCTTTTTTAAGACTTGAAAGGGCGGAAGCATCCGGGGATGATCAGTGTCGCATGCCAAGCGCAGCAGACGCTATGCAGAGTAAGATGGCGCCCTCGGCGGGATTTGAACACGCGTCTCAGCCGTGACAGGGCCGAATTCTAGACCTGGCTATACTACAAGGGCACGGATCTGACTACAAGACGGGCTAGATTAAAAGTTTGCTCAGGTATGACTAACTGCCCAGTTCCCATGGCACCACCGTCCCCGCTCCGCCCCCGCGGCGACTGGGCGGGGAGAGAGTACATGGTTTACTCGGCGGCCGCACACCAGACAGTTGATGAGAGGAGGAAGGTTGAACCGTCACACCTGCATCCTGAAAGGACTAAATTGTACGCACGAAGCGCAGTACGCTGTGGGTCTATGGCGCAGCCAGGTAGCGCTCCGGACTTTTAATCCGGCTGTCAAGGGTTCGAATCCCTTTAGACCCGCTCCCATACTGGTACTCTTTTGGGTTCCGGTAAGTGGAAAAAATGATCACAAGTAGGAAGGAAAGTCAGAAAGGCAAAAACCGGGGGAGGGGTGTCACGGCGGCGCGCAGGGGCGCGGGACTCGCACCTCCACAGGGGCTTTTATGGGATCGGGGGTGTGCGTCCGGATCATGATTAAGATTACAAAAGAGGAGTTAATGGACGAGAGGCCTGCCACAACGCGTACAAAGCCGTTTGACCTATTCCAGCAGGGCATCAGGGCCGAGGAGACCCGTAAGACGTACACGCGCACGCTCAGGCGCCTGCTGTGCGGCGCGCTGGAGGAGGTGCTGGAGGGCACGTTTGAGGAGCGCGCAGCGCAGCTCGTGCGGCTGGGCAAGGACGACCCGGACCGCACGCTGGACCTCGTACTGCGCATATCAGGCAAGATCCGGGCAAGGAGCTCGCTGCCACACGACCACCCGGACTACTTTAACCCGTCGGGCGTCCCCAATTACTTCAAACCGCTCAAAAAGCTGTTCGACATGAACGGCGTTTCAATGCCGTGGAAGCGCATCTACTCGACGTTCCCCGAGTCCGACAACATTACAGAATCGCGGGGATGGACCCGGGGGGAGATACAGTCCATGCTCCGGTTTGCCAAGGGGTCGGCCGACAGGGCCGTCATACTGGTTGCCGCCAGCTCAGGCATAAGGGCCGGGGGGTTTGAGCTGCTGCGGTGGTCGGATCTCAGGCCTATATACCGCGTCGCTGCCAGCGGCGGGGGCGGCAGTGACGATGGCGGCAGCAGCAGCGACGTCCTCAGCTTTGAGCATGGCGGCGGCACTGCGGCGGATCCGGTCTGCGCCATGCTTACCATATACGCCCGCACAAACGCAAGCTACCCGGCGTTCATCACGCCGGAGGCGTACGCGGCGGTAACGGACTACCGGAGCGTGTGGGCTGCGGAGGTCGGCAGGCCCGCGGAGTCTGGCGATCCCATCTTCAAGAGGGCCGGAAGCCTGCCCGCAAAGGCCACTACCCCGCTGATAAAGAGGAGGATCGAGAAGGTGGCCGGCGCTGCAGGCCTGCGCGCCTCCGGCAGAAAGTCCCGCAACCTGTTTGACGTGCCCATAATGAACGGCTTCCGCCGGTTCTGGAACAAGGCGTGCAAGGAGTCCTCCTCGCGGGAGTCGCCCCTGTCGTCCTTGATAAGAAAGGAGTACATGATGGGGCATGTCGGCTTGGTGAGTCTGGACCGCAACTACTTCAAGACGCACGTGATGGAGCTTGCAGAGGAGTACCTGCAGTCGGTGCCGCACCTGACCATAGACGACGCGGCCAGGCTGCGGCTGGCAAACGCGAGGCAGTCGGAGAGGATAGGGCTGCTAGAGGACGAAAAGGACCGGGAGATTGCAAAGCTGCGCCTCATGGTCGAGCAGCTTGCGGGCAGGATCGAGTCCTACTCCTCCTAGGGGATCTGAGGCTTTTATGCGCCCCGCGGGACTGGCCGCATGGACAGGAAGACGTGCCCCGTATGTCTGGGCGCCCTGGACCTGCACTCTGACGCGGAGGTCATCGCCTGCGCACGCGCCCTAGCGTCCCGCACGCGCGCGGAAAAGCCGGACCGGGTCACGGAGTTCACGCGCTGATCGGCGTAGGCGCCACGTCTGGGATGGCTACTTGGTGTGTGGCGTGCCCGCAGGCGGGCCGCCGGAATGTACTGTCGCCTGCTGCATCTCACCCGCAGCTTGACGCGCGACAGGCGTACGCCTTCGGATCTTCATGGAGGCGCCAGCCCCCGGGTTTGCGGCAAACTGGGGCAGCAGGGCAGGGACGGGACGGCGGGACCGGGGCGCAGCACGTGCCAAGAGACGGTGGCTGCCGCCTATGGTCAAGCTGGAAACTGGCGTTCCGATGCAGACGCGCCCGTCGTCGCCAGAGTTACCCGCAAACTTTCATAGAACTTTATGAAAGTTTGCGGGTAACCTCCGCGGCCCGCGGCACCCCACGCACACTGGAAGTTCGGCGACAGGCGCATAGATACTCCCGGCCTTGGCCGGCGCACGGACGGCAGGCCTGCCACATGCCCGCAGGAGGCAGGGCGGGCCGGCGGGACCGAGGGCGCAGCACGTGCCGAGAGACGGTGGCTGCCGCCGCCATACCCGCAAACAATCATAGAGCTCTATGACAGTTTGCGGGTATCTGCCGCATGCCCGCGGGCGCCTGCTCAGGCCGCCGCGGGGCGGGGCAGGACTCTCCCGTGACGGGCGTATCTGTTAGGTGACAAAGAAATCGAATATTCTGCATGTTTGCCACCATCCGTCCAAGCCTGCTCGGAGTCAGGCCCCGCAACCTGTCCCGCATGCCTGCGACATCAGACGCCAGGTTCACCGTGGCACACTAACAGCGGGAGACAAGGCGAGCCGGCGGGACCGGGGGCGCAGCACGTGCCAGGAGGCAGCTGCTGTTGCTGTCGCCGCCGCCACCACCGGTGGCCAAGGAAGCGGGTGTTCTGATGCAGACGCGCCCGCCGCCACCGCCAGAGTTACCCGCAAACTGTCATAGAACTTTATGACAGTTTGCGGGTAACCGCCGCATGCCCGCGGCACCACACGCACACGGGCAGGAAGTCCGGCGGCGGGCGCCTAGACGCCCCCTGTCCTGGCCGGCGCACGGACGGCGGGCCTGCCGCATGCCCGCGGGCGCCTGCGCAGGCCGCCGGGGCTCCCGCCAAACACTGCAAAAATGGGCAGGCTGCCGTGGCACAGTCGCGGCCCCGCCACGCATCTAGTCCGGAATCAGGCCCCGCAACCTGTCCCGTATGCTTGCAGCGTCAGACGCCAAGTCCGTCGTGGCACACTTTGACGGCGGGGGGCAGGGGGAACCGGCAGAATCGGGTGACGCGGCACGTGTCGGAAGGGTGGCTGCCGCCTGCTGTGCAGGCCGGAAGCGGGCGTTCCGATGCAGGTACGCCCAGCCACCGGCAGTTACCCGGAAACTATCATAGAGCTCTATGATACTTTCCGGGTAACTATCGCGGCCCGCGGCACCGCACGCACGGGCAGGAAGTCCGGCGGTGGGTGCCCCCGCACACCTCCGGCCCTGGCCGGCACACGGATGGTGGGCCTGTACCGTATGCTTGCGGCATCAGACGCTAGATCCACCGTGACTCACTTTAACGGCGGGAGGCAGGGCAAACCGGCGGGACTGGGGACGCAGCACGTGTTGGGAAGGGACTCCCGCAGGCAACGATCAAGCCGGAAACGAATGTTCCGATGTAGGTACGCTCCCCCGTCGACGACATACCCGCAAACAATCATAGAGCTCTATGACAGTTTGCGGGCATCTGCAACGGCCTGCAGCACCGCACGCACGGGCAGGAAGTCTGGTAGTGGGCGCCTGCGCAGGCCGTCGTGGGGGCGGGACCGGCCCCTCCCGTGGCGGGTGTATCTGTCAGAAGGTGACAAAGAAATCTTTGTTACCTTTGCGCGTTTGCCATCGTCCGCTCCGGCCTGCCCGCAGTCTGGCTGCCGGGACCCCCGCCAAACACTGCAAAAATGGGCAGGCTGCCGTGGCACAGTCGCGGCCCCGCCACGCATCTAGTCCGGAATCAGGCCCCGCAACCTGTCCCGTATGCTTGCAGCGTCAGACGCCAGATCCACCGTGGCAAAGCGGAGCTTGTGTCCCTGTATTGTAGCCGATTCATCATAATCGGTTCCCACTGATGGGTACAGAAGCATTCCGGTGGAAGTCATCGACAGATTGTTGCCCTCGCGTTCCTGGGATCTCAGATACGAGTATATCTGGTATATGTTCGAGCTTTTCAATATTTCGCGGTGCCACCGAGTCGTGATTTCCGTGAATTTGGTATCGATTACTATTCGATGCGATCTGTCCGATTTTTCAACAATGATGTCGGTCTTCATTTCAGGCAGAATTTTGTCTATTCCTGGAGTGTGCGGTTCGGCGTGCCACTCAATCCACTCGCCCAGACGTACTTGCCACTTGTCAAGCACTATGCTGTAAAAACCACCCACGGCCCTTTCAAATAGATTTCTTATCAGGCTCTCCTTGCTCCTGTCAGGCAAAACCACGTCCAGACGCCCGGACTCCTCCGTAGGTATCGTGAGATCCCATGCCAGCTGTGCGGCGGCAATCATTCTCGCATCGTCCTGGCCGTGCCTTGCGTTCCTAATGCTGGCCGTATGCTGCCTTGCGTCAAACGAATTAGAGACTCCGTACCTTGCAAATGCGGCGGCGTCGATGCGGCAGCGCCGCTTGAGATTCTTGTCCTCGACGATCGCACCCAGTCGATCCAATGCCGCCATGACGAACCTGTTTCTTGGGACGTCCACGGTAAACTCGTCAAAGCTGCACGCTATCTTGCCCCGCTGGAGCAGGTGCCGGCGTTTTGTACGGATGTGGTTGATGCGCCCCCTGACACGGGTCAGGTCGGCCTGTCTGCGCTGCAGCTCGTGGGTGAGCATGCGCCGCAGGCGCCGCTCCACCTCTGCCGTTAGGATCTCTGCAACCAGATCCGGGATTTTGTCGGGATTCTGCTCCGCGGCAACCCTTTTTTCGGGCGTGTCCCGCAGCTTTTTGTAGAGATCCGACGCATACAGCATCAGCAGCCACAGGTTTCTGACCGGTATCTTGCCGATGGCTTCCGCGCCTGACTGTTCACTCAAGTCCCTAATACCGAAAGCAGCCTTTTCTTTTCGGCCAGTGCAGTCTCCGGATCCTCAAACCAGTACTCCAACAAAAGCGGGCCGATCTTGTACTCTACCACCCGTCTCCACCACGTCCCTGTGTCTGGAACCTCGTCATTGGTTTTGGGCATCGCGTAGCTGTGCCCCACCCTAAAGTTGGGGCCCAGCATCCCGTTCTTGGCTATTCTTTCGTTGAGGGACGTCATGGCATCCCCGATTCTACTCAGAATGTCGGGGTCTATTGCTCCGAAATTCTCGCGCACCCACCCACGCCAAGTCTCACCAAAGACAGGATCCAAGCGGACAAAGTCAAAGCGGCGCCTCAGGGCCATGTCTACCAAGGCGATGGAGCGGTCTGCCGCGTTCATGGTGCCTATGATGTAGAGGTTTGGTGGCACGTGTACCTGTTCGGACCCGTCACGCGGATAGCTTAGCGATATGGCATGATCATCACTGCGCTTGTCCGCCTCGATCAGCGTGAGCATCTCGCCAAATATGCTTGCGGGGTTGCCGCGGTTTATCTCCTCTATGATTATGACAAACTTGCGGCCCTCTTGCTCTTTGGCGTCATTTATCGCGTCAAGAAACGGCCCGTCCCGCAAAGCAAGCCCGCTCCCATCCGGCCGCCAGCCCCTCACAAAGTCCTCGTACGAGAGGTTTGGGTGGAACTGGACCGTCCTCACCCCTGGATCTGGCTTGTGGCCTATGAGTGCAAATGCCAGCCTCTTTGCCAAGTATGTCTTGCCAGTACCCGGAGGGCCCTCGAGGATCAGGTTTTTTGTATTCTCCAGCATGCTCATGATGGATTGCAGTTCGGATTTCTCTACAAAGCATCCGTCCTTGACTATGTCCTCGATGGAATATGATAGACCGTCAGAGTCAGAAGTTCTAGTATCCTTGGATTCGGCTTTCTCTTTCTTCTTGGATTCGGCTTTCTCTTTCTTCTTGGATTCGGCTTTCTCTTTCTTCTTGGATTCGGCTTTCTCTTCTTTCTTCTTGACACGCGAATATTTGTATGCTTCAGCTGACAGTTCTGGAAATGAGCTCATGTCAGTATTTGTTTTGAGTACCGCCAGTATTCTTTCAGTTAGATCTAGATATTCCTCGCAGTTATTTGGATTTATATCAGATGTTTTGGTGTAATCAAGGTATTGTCTTGTGCTAGAGTCCAATGGGAGGAACTCGTATGGCCTGATCCAGAATAATCCGATGGTAAGCGTGTTAAACGGGGTGCCGAGCCTGATTACAGTGTCAAATGATTCTACGAGCTTGGAGCGGTTGGACTTGTTGTTTGCATATGCCAGCGCGTGTGCAAGGACATTCCAGAGTTCATTAATGTGGTCGGGGTCGCGCTTCTGGGCGTATTGGAAAAACCAACGCCGTCGGCTGTCCAGTACCGGGACGCCCGGCCAGTCGTCGGGCGGGGGTGTGCTGACACCCAAGAGGTTTGCAAGCTGGCCCTGCGTATGGATGCGGTTCTGATAATTCACGTTGCGGTTAAACTCACTCATGGTCGTGAACGGGCATATGTCCTGTATCGGTTCTGAAGAGCCGTCCTTAAACTTGTCTGTCATTATGTTAAAGCCCAGCTCCCTGTGAATTCCATGAATGGCATCGATCAGCGGCCTGCGGTCGTTTCTGTATCTGAGCAGCCTGTCTGCAAACTCGCTGTAGAACTCAATCCAGCCCGGACTGTCGTCGGCCATGACTGTCCGTATAATGCGTGCTTTTTATTGTTTGATCCGTACATCACGGATCCCGTTGATGCCAGTCGGCCTGTCAGTTCTTGCAAGTCCATGAAAAATCCGCCTTATATGCATCCCGTATGTCTGACGGCGTGCTGAGGATAGGGCTTGACATCGGGACCGGCTTTGTAAAGTGCGTCTCGGATCATGGGGCAGTTCGGTTTCCATCGTTGTACGTCAAAAGAACACACGGGGATTGGGCCGATGCGGATTACGAGGCCGTGGGGGAGAGGGCAGCCGGGATGTTGCATACCTCCGGGGCGTCCACCGTGCGGCCCGTTGTGCGCGGGAGGCCCGATCCCAGGTACCAGAAACAGGTGGAGATGCTGATCCGGGAGGCCGTATCCCGGGTCCGCGTCGCGGCCGGCCGCGCCGCGGACTGCGGTGAGAAGACCGGGATGGCCGTGGGCCTGCCGTACGAGGCTTCCGACTGCCGGGAGGCCGTATCCAAGATGGTCAGAAGATGCGTCCCCGCTGACCGGTGCGACGTGGTGGCCCAGGCCGTCGGGACGTTGGTTGACATGGATAAGAGTACCGGGATGGTGGTCTCCATAGGCCAGGGAACCAGCGAGATCGTGGTGATAGAGGACAACCAAGTGATAGACGGGGAGAGCTCCCGGTGGGCGTCTGAGTTCATAACTCGCAAGATAGGCAAGTTTGCGCACCTAGACAAGGATCTGCTACACCGGCGCAGGGAGACGTGCAAAAAGTACGCAAGGGTGCTTGCAGGCAACCTAGCAGACGAGATAACGGACATGTCCGCGGAGTACGGCCACGCGCACGACGTGGTGCTTTCCGGCGGCGGGCTACTTATCCCGGGGGTGCGCGACGAGCTGGAGTCGAGGCTCAAAAAGAGGTTCAGGATCAGCGTGCCGGCCGATCCGGTCATGAGCAATGCGTCAGGCCTCTACAAGCTGCTGGTGGAGTGACTGAGATGCATCTGAAATACAGGCAGGTGACCGGCTGATGGGATCGAGGCGCTGGCGCTTGGCCAACCGCAAAAAGCCCGAAGGGCAGCTGGGCTGCACAAAGCACTTCCTTGCGGCCGGAACCGGCAGGCTGGCCGCCTACTCGGTCAGGATACCGATCGAGATGGACGTGAAAAAGGCCGTGCTGGCGGCAGGCGACCTTGCCGGCGCCCGCACCCGCAGTTTTGAGGTGTGGTGGGACGCGGCGGACAAGAGGATGGAGTTCGTCCTAGTGGCAGAAGAGGACGACTTGGACGCCTACAAACAGTCGTTTTTGAACATGTACCCGAACGCGGCGTTCTCCGCAATGGGACAGACCGAGCCGGGCTGGTTCGGGCCGCCGGGGCCTGACTGCCAGATATTCGACGTGGGCACGCGCCACGGACACTATTCGACGGTCTTTGACAGGGCCAGGGCGCACCACCTCATGAGCAGGGTGGCAAGGCTGGTTCAGCTGTCCAGAAGCGCCTGGATACAGTTCGTGTTCAGGCGCCACTCATTCGACTCCTTCCTACGCGGGCACGTGAGCCGCCTCGACGCTAGGGCGCTCGAGATCAAGCAGGGTAACTATCTCAGCACGGCCGAGCTCATCACGCTTTCGGACAAAAAGCCGCACGACCACCCGGAGCTGGGGTACGACTTTGCCAACAATTATGCGGGCCTCCAAAAGCACGCCACGCTCAAGACGCAGTCCGCCCAGGTCATCATGAGCGTCCGCGGCATGATCAGGGGCGACCGCGAGATCAACCTCAACTTTGACGAGATCGAGTCCCTCCCGGTGGAGAACATATTCTCGGGGCACGAGCACCTGACCAAGTTTCCATACAGAAACCAAGATTTCTGGGACGAGAAAAAGCCCAAGAAGGTGGAGATCCGCATAACCGACAGCAGGGAGCGGTTCCCCCGCATGGACGTCTTTGCGCGCAGGCTGCTGCCAGATCCCGACAAGCTGCTGGGTGCCGCCCGGGGGAGGTACTTTGACAAGGGGCTGCTGGGCGGGTACCGCGACCGCCCCCCGCTGCCGTTCCTCATACTGAACCTCTCGGAGATCCCGCTGCTCGTGCACCTGCCGGATCCCGTGGACACCCCGAACATAGAGGCCACCCGGGGTGTTACGATCCCCTCGAGGTCATCTGCAAAGGCGGGCGCGCCGCTGGGGTTCTTCAGGCCCAAGCCAAGAGACTTTGACTGGGGCAAGACATGGGGCGTCGTGGTGCCCTCCAAGGACGAGGACGCCGCGGTGATATCACCCGCGGATTTCGCCACCCACGTGTATGCGGTCGGCGCGTCAGGCTCGGGCAAGACCTCGCTTGTCAGGGTTATCGCAAAGCACTTGGAGGTGTGGAACGAGAACGGAACCATGCGCAACGCGTTCATTTACGTGGATCCCAAGGGGGACGACTCCCACAAGTTCGTCAGGCAGTGCGGTCCGGGCCCCATATCGGACGGGCGGATCCACTTTCTGGACCCCCAGAAGACAAAGTTCTCGATAAACCCGCTGGAGCTGCCGGACCACTCGCCGTGGGAGCGCGAGGAGGTCGTGTCTAGGCACGTCGGATATTTCATGAAGACCATAGAGGAGTGGTACCAGCAGTCTGCCAGCTACGTGCAGATGGAGCGCATCTTCCGCGCGCTTTTGTTCTACATGTACATGAAGCACGACGCGCCCACCTTCCTTGACATCCACCACGTCATACTCCGGCTCCAGGACAGCGGACAGCAGGCCATGCCGGAAATCATACAGACGTACGGCACCCCCGAACCCGAGATGAGGCAGGCGCTCGACAGTATCGCCACCCTCAAGGGCGACGCGTTCACACCCCTGCTCAACCGCGTCGAGCAGTTTGCGACAGACCCGGTGCTCAGGCGCATGTTCTCGGTCAGGAACGGCACCGTCGACTTTGGCGAGCTCATACAACCGGGCCACCAGACCATAGTCCGCATATCGCCGCTGAACATGCCCCACCACGTGCAGCCCCTGGCGATGCAGGCGTTCATACTGAAGCTGTGGTTTACGATACAAGAGCGGGCCAACCGCACGCCCGACGAGTCGGAGCGCACGCAGGTAGTACTCGCGTTAGACGAGTTCCAGATTGTAAAGGACCTGCAGGTGCTGCAGCTTATGCTGGAGCAGGCAAGGTCGCTGGGGCTCGGACTCGTACTGTCACACCAGACCACCGAGCAGATAAGCGACAAACAACTGGGACTCATCACAGGCAACTCGGGCACGCAGCTGGTCGGCAAGGTGAACGGCAAGGACGCCTCCCGCATCGCCCAGATCTGGGATCCTCAGTTCCTGAAAGAGCTGCAGCAACAGCTCTCAAGCCAAGAGTACTTTCACTGGACGATCCGCGAAAAGGCGCCGCCGGGACTCGAGCAGCCTCCCCCTGTCCAGTTCTGGCTCTCCAGACCGCCGGACATGATGACGGGTGACGCCGAGTATGACGCGTTCGTCAGCAAGCAGCTGGCCAAATACGGCGCAGGCGTAATCGGCCCCGACGCAATCGCGCAGGCGGCCAGGGAGAAGAGCATGTGGCTTGGGAACATCACGGTAGAGCTGCCCCCAAAGCTGGAGTGGGGGATAATGCGCCTCCTGCACGAGAACTCTGAAATGCAGCAGGGGGAGCTTGCCAAGGGACTCAGGGTCCAGAACCGCGACGAGGTGGCCGCGGCGCTCCGAGACATGGAAGGCAGGGGGATAGTGGAGCGTACAGGTACGGTGCGCACCTCGCCGTACAGGCTTTCCAAAGAGATAGAGCGGACGTATTTTGAGCTCGACCATGCGGAGGTGGGCACCGCGCCCGACGTTGCCGAGGTGGCAGATAAGGCGGTCTCGGCATACCTCAAGGAGGGACTGTTCGTGGCCGCCGCCTCCCAGCGGATCAAAAAAGGCAGAGACCGAACCGACCTGGTGGCCTATGACTATGCCCGGGAGGTTCCGATAAGCGTCGAGATAGAGTCGGTCAGCGAGGTGGACAGCCACCCGGAGCACGTCATGTACAACATGACAAAGTGGGCCAAGATGGGCTTTGTCGAGTGCCACGTCTGGTCCAAGAGCCCCAAGATAAAGGGCATCAGGGAGCAGCTTGACGGAGAGCAGAAAAAGAGGGTCTCCGTGATTGTCATTTCATCCTGAGCTTTTCCATCCGGCTGGGCCCCCGGTCCGGCTTGCGCTCTAGAGCCTCGGCGAGATCCACCATGTAGCCGCCGTCACCTCCGCCCGCGTCTTCCGGCGGCCCGTCATACTTGTCAAGCGCGGCGGAGTCCTTGTCGGCTTCCGCGATGTCCTTCTTGGTGATGTCGGACTCGACGGGCTTCATGATGACCTTGTTCTTTGATACGGCGAATCTGACGTACTGGTTTCTGCGTATACCGAGCGCGTGGACTATCTGGAGCGGTATTGTCACGGTATAGGAGCCCTGCCGGAACTGGACCTTTCTCTGCACATCTTTGAGTTCCATGCAGCATGTGCCCTCGTATGCATAAAAGGCAAGAAGAAAGTGCACAATATGCCCAGACGCCTCATTTCACATGCATTTTATGCAGCCAGAGGATGCATGATATGCACTTTTCGGGTTTTGGGGCATGCAGAATATGCATGTAGGCAATACAGAATATGCATGTAGGCAATACAGAATATGCATGTAGGCATGGTTCGGGCCGCCACCCACACCCGTCTACGAAGGGAATCTGATTCGCATTTACTCATAGACTAACAAAACGAACCAACTCGCACACACAATCCTGAAGATCACGGGGGCCGCCTGGCGGCGGCCCCCTCCCACCTCTTGTCAGGCCTGACGGCCTGACCACCCACAAAAAACATGGCCGGCCAACAGAGTCGGCGGCTTTCATATACGTACTAGTCACACGATCGGCCTTGATTTCTGAAATTATTAAGAAGACGTTCTTAGAACATAGCATCAGAAGCCTCTGGATCCTTTTGAATAGCCGTAGTGTTCAAAACAAATTATCATTATCAGTATGTTTTGAAGTCTAGGAGAATCTGGTCTGGATAGGTTTTTTCTTTGCTGGTCTGTATTTCTGGCGTAGCTCTTTAGCATCGCACACCGCCTGCGCAAGCATCTTCCTGTAGTTGTTATATCCCGGAAGATTCCCATCAATGCCCATCTTGTTTAGCTTTTCTAGCTCCTGTTCAAAGATCCCATAACGCTTCAACGTTTTGTGTTTTCTAAGAAGTCTTCCATAATAATAGTACGGAACTTTATCGATTACTTGTTTCTCTTCTAGATATTTACCAAAAGCCATTACCTCATTAGGATAGCTTATTCCTGTATCTCTCTTTATCGCAGTTGAATAGTTGGTTACAAAGAAGTCATCCTCAGTCGTGTTATTGAATACATACAATACTCTTCCTATCTTCCACCACATAGTTGAAGTCATCCTAGAGTATTGCTTTGGAGTATTTTGAGCCTTTACGCGCTTGATCTTCTTAATTGTCTGGATGTACTGTCCGTTAAATTCTAATAGCTTTTCATGAGTATCTTCTCGGACCTTGAAATAATACATACTGTTTAGGCCCATCGTGATGTTTTCGAATCCTTCGCTGTCCTTTATCAGCGCTATTTTGACAGGTATCTTGTTCATTCCAACATCTGATTTAGTATGGCTCTGGAGAAATTCAGGGCTTTTTCAGCGGTTATAGTTTCATCATTTTTAGCGCCGTATGATACAACAGCACTTGCAATAACTCTAGCCTTGTGGTAATTGTAAACGGGGCTTGCCTCCTTGTATTTCTGATTAAGTGGATGAGCAGTGTTATAGACAATCGCCATTTCCGGAGTTTCTTGCACCCAGCATTCCTCGGCACTGTGAGGATCATTCAAATCGAAAATATCAATACCGCCGCTTCGTCTTCTCTTAATTTTGGCCTTCAACGGCGCATCGTTATCGTCGTCTTTTAAGACACCTTCCTCGTGTTTTGCATCTTTGGAATTTTCATCATTAACACTCCAATCATCGACATCAACGCTCGTCCTGTCTATTGGGGGAGGATCTATAGTTGGAGATGATGGTGGATCAGCATCGGGATCCAAATCAGCATCTACATCTCCATCGGAGTTCAGCATGGGGATTCTCTGCTGGGCAATCTTCATAAGCGGACCCAAAAATTTGTATTCTTTGTGCTTCAAAATCTCGTTTAGTCTTTCAGTGAGTCTAGAATCAATCGCCTGTTTTCTACGAGTGTTGTGTATATCACCTGATATCAGGTTCCGTTCTTTCAGAAAGTCATAAAAACACTGTTTGACTGTTTTAAGAACTTCATTTACCTTTGGCAATTTCTTAAAATCTTCTTTGTTACTTGTAAGTTCGGCCGCCAAAACATTAACTTCGACGATTCCAAACACTTTGTTGTTCATACCATCCTTAATGTTGTCGGAAAAGCTGACGACTTCATTTTTTATTCTCTTTCCAAATACCGAATATGTAAGATGAAGATACCCGTCGGGAGCAGGATCATCAGAAATGTAAAAGTAGCAGTAAATTTTGTGTGACTTGTACTTTACAGTTCTTTTAAATTTCTGCCCTTTTGGCTCCCATGCGTCTATTTTCCTGCCGTCTACGAATATCGACATTTGGTTTGTCAAGATTCTCTGACTGAACCAGAACTGGATTATGCTTATTATATACTCATATAAATTGTTTAGGATTAGTACCGGAAGCTTAACCCTGTATATGGTTCCTTTCGGTTGGTAGTAATGCGCAGGCAGTAGTTTTTTGACTTTCGGAGTTTTTAGACTTGTCTCATATTTGATGAGATGGCCTTTTTTATACATTCTCGAAACAAAGAAATTTTTTCCCTCACCTGTGATGGTAACTATCTCTTTGCCATAATCTGAACCCAAGAATATCTTTGCACCAACACCAGCAAAACCGATTGATCCTCCTTTCGACTTGCTTGACAACGATATTGTATGATAATTTTTAAAATCTCTCGGACTCATAGGAGCGCCATTGTTATGGATTTCTATAAAATTATTGTTTTCTTCCTTGTGAAAATTGATTTTTATTTTTGTAGCTCCTGCATCGATTCCATTAGCCACAGCCTCAAGTATCAGAACCTCTTCCTCATCAGAAGTATACATTCCTAAAAGATTTACAAGAGTCTGTTCAATGCGAATTGGCAAATCATCATCCATGTCGTAATTTCGGAGATGCGAGATTTAAGTATAGCTCATAACGTAATCTGGTACATAATTCTCCAATCTGACCCGATTGAAAGGCATTGTTTTGCAATGTATCACAAGCCACTCTACTGCCACACAAATTGGACAGGATGCGCTACAGTGCTTCCAAATCATCGTGTTAATGAATGTACAATTCACCTACAGCAAGCCGGCCGCGCTTCCAAGTCTACGGATAACGGTAAGACTCGATACCTTGCATGTTTTGACACCTTGCAGACATCAATACGCATTCCACAGTGATGGGAGTGACTTTTAGAAAGTTCTGCTTTTTGAAAAGAATAAAAACACTATATTCGATAGGTATGCAATGAACCACATCAATACTGCCTTCCCAGAGGAAAAAAGACCCATGATGTACAAGATGATGAAGTGGTGGGGCGGGAAACCTCACAACATCTGGTCTGCATACATAGATCGCTATTCAGACCAAGGAGATATAATTCTTGATCCATTCTGCGGTCGTGGAGTAGGCATAATCGAATCCGTGAGGCTCGGAAGAAAAGCCATAGGAGTAGATCTAAACCCAATCGCAATTTTTCAAACACAGATGATTTCCATGGACATAGACACAAGAAAAATCAAAGACATGTGGCAATCCATCAAGAAGGATCTGAGAGATCTTGAAGAGTCATCCGGCCTGTTCAAAACCAAATGCATTCAGTGTCATAAATACGCACGGCTTGGCACTATGAACCGAGAGAACGGCATTCCATACAAGATATTCTATCAATGTACATGCAATAAAAAACCATTGGGCAAAGAACCCACATCCAATGATCTTGAACTTTGTACAAAATCTGACGATATTGACATAAAATGGCCCTATCCTAATAACAAATTTCCACAATCAGAATCCTTCAGCATGGCAGTGAATAATTTTGGCGAATCGTATGACAAGTTGTATACTCGGAGAAACCTATATGCACTGGCAGGTATCTTTGACAGGATCAACCGTATAGAACCAAAAGAGATGAGGTTTATGTTCCAATTCGCATTTGTCTCAATGGTGCATCTGGCAACAAAGATCCCAAGTGTTAGGGAGAATTCAGACCGAGTGATGTCTGGAAGCTGGGGGAGACCAGGTTTCCTCAAGGTGAGAAAGAACATGGAAATGAACCCGTTTATTCTGTTTGAAAGAGCAGTGGAAAAAAACCAAGGCATACTAAAGGGAAAGGCAAGTTCTGCAGAGCGACTACAGCGCAAGATAAAACCCGCGAGAGACGTCCAAGAATTGTTAGATGGCGAGAAAAATATGCTCCTTTTAAAACACAACACTGCTGAACTGTGCGATGTCATACCTGAAAACAGTGTGGATTATGTAATCACGGATCCGCCCTATGGGGGCTTGATACAGTACTTTGACCTCAGCTCTATATGGAGTGTGTGGCTAAGGCTCACGGATCCTTCTTTTGAGATGATGTTTGAGGACGAGATTACAATAGATGCCAAAAAGGCCAAACCATTTACTGAATATCACAGGATGCTGTCACTGGCATTTGGGCAGATCTATAAAATTCTCAAACCCGAGAAATACATGACTGTCACGTTCCACAATGATAAACCCATTATATTCAACTCGATCTTGAGAGCATGTCAAGATCAGGGTTTTGTTCTTGAAAAGATACTCTTTCAGATGAACCGTAGAGCCGGAGAGACCGGGGCGTCCTCACCCTGGGGCACGTCGGTCAGTGATTTCTACATCCGTTTCTTCAAGCCTAAAGAAAGACCCAGTGTACTGTCTCAATACATTTCCACCAAATTTGAAAATATCGTGAAAAATGAAGCCAAGAAAGTAATTGCTGAAAGAGGAGAGCCGACAGAAATTTCAGCCATGATTCCTCACATATACACCGAGATGGGCAAATCTGGAATGCAAATTGACTTTACGGGTGATGACCAAATCTCCACCATCTTGCATGGAGACGGGGATTTTGTTGAGATGGTGAAAAACCAGTGGTGGTTGTCCGACGGTGCTCAGACGCAGCACAAGTTGCAAACTCCCCTATCCGAAAGGGTTGAAACATCCGTAATATCTATTCTACAGTCGCGGTACAAAGTATCTTATGATGAGGTTCTGCAGTCTCTGTTTGAGAAATTCCCGAATTCTCTTACGCCAAACACCGAAAATATAAAAGAATATCTGCAACAATACGCAGGCAAGACTTCAGATGGTAAATGGAAGATAAACCCCAACATGGGCAAGGAGGAGGTTACCCGTGAGCACACCGAGCTGGAGAAAATCCTATGTAAACTAGGAGTACAATTTGGCTATAAGGTGTGGTCACCGGACCATGCAAAAGATCAGGAAATGAAAGAGATATGCGAGGATTTTGACCTAGACGTTCCAAATGCGGACCGGGTCAAGAACATAGATGTGTTGTGGATAAAAGATGGTATTGTAAAGTATGCATTCGAAGTTGAGAATTCCACGAGTATAACTTCTGCTCTTGAAAGGTGTTCAAACATCAAAGATGTGACGGTGAAGAGAATAATGGTCGTACCGCAGGAACGGAAGAATTTCCTTGAGAGGAAGAAGAAAGAGCCAATGTTCATAGACTACTTTACAAAGGACAACTGGAAAGTTATCTGGTATGACAAACTTAAAAGCCACAGGTATGGAACAGAACAGGCGTTTTTGCAGCTTGTGCGTTAGATCTTTCTAAAATTCAGTAAATATTGATGCACGTGGTTTATCTTGAATGCGTATGGATACCCAAACGGATACAGCGGCTTGCTGTCCTGTACTAGAATAATGTTTCCTACGAACTCAAAACCTGTTTTTTGCATAAGGGTTATCATATCACCGTGGGCATTGGTCTCTTTCTTGGCTACCGTAAAGTCGCTGATCACCACTGTACAATATTTCTTTTCATTAAGTTTTTTGTATAGCTCTGCCATTATTTTCTCAATAGATTTTAAGTATGCCATGTATGTCTTCTTGTTGCCCACATCATTTGATTCATCCGAGTAGTATTCCACACCTTGTCTTCTCTGGCTTCCATCGTGACGGATTCCACGACCTTTGTTTTTCAATATGTTGTGGTATGGAGGGGATGTAACGCAATAGTCAATGGCATCCAGCTTTCTAATCTCCTTTAATGAATCTCCAGGGATTACAGAATACATGCGTCTTGGAATCTTGAGCTTACGAAGTCTTTTTCTAGCGAGAGTACAATATTGCTTGTTAAGTTCTATACCTGTACTGTGCCGGCCCGTCATAGCAGCAGCGATCATGCTTGTGCCACTACCCATGAAAATATCTAATACGTTGTCATTCTTTTTGGTAAACAGAAGGATTAGCCTCTTGATGTCTTCGACCAAAAATGGAGCGGGGTGTTCAAATGCATCCTTGTCTATGGCGTTTCTCTTGCTCATCCACACACTCTTGGACATTTGGAGCCATTCCTTACCCGTGAGATCGTTCAACGTGTTGCGTCCGTCGTAGATTCCTTTCTCACCCATGTCTGTTTTCAATACTGTTGCCATGATACAATCACTTTGTTCGATTTCTTCATTATCAGAATGTCGGTTTTGGTTCTTTTTACGTTTTTCTTAAATCTGGCTTATATACCGTATCTGAGAATCATGTCACTTCGGATTCTATACACAACATGTACATGCTGTACCTGTTCGTATTGTCAGACATGCTAAAGGTACCAAATGGCATCTTACCGAGAAGGAACCTCTACACGTAAGCTCTGATATATGATGTCAATCAGTACAATGACCACAACGTCTTTCCAGCGAGAGCCATCGGTTTGAACAAGTAGTTTACAAACAAGATCTATGAAAGCAGTTTCTGAAATCAAAAAATTGGTAATAGATAGAAATACTCCTCACACTAGAGCAAAAGCACTTTAGTTGTTGTCTCTGCTGCCACCGGATGGCTTGCCGGGTTTCTTGCTAGGCCAGCCGCCGCCCCCACCTTTTTTAGCTTGTATCATATCATTACATCAACGTGCTTCTTATTATGTTGTGCCTATCCCGTATCTGAAGGTGCCACAAAATCCTTTTGAACAAGCATGTGATACAACCGAACATGTTGCAAAGTCATTGTGCAAAACAAGAACCACGGGAGTAACAACACTATGTTTTTGGAACGGATTGACATAGCTTGGTTCAGGGGGATTCGGCAATTGAGCATAAGGCTAGATCAGACTACCGTCTTGATCGGCGAGAACAACACCGGAAAGTCAACAATCTTGGATGCCGTACAGCTAGCTTTGGGCGGTACTGCTACCAACGAAAGGATCAGGTTTACAAAATACGATCACTACCTTGCTGCAAGCGACAGTCACGCATCAGATAGTGACCCAATTGAGATAGTCCTACATTTTTCTGAACAAATCGATAAAGAATGGCCGGATAACGTAATTCAGAAACTAGGTGACGTAATTCAACAGGATGATATCACTGATCGGCATAGTGTGACACTGCGCGTGCGAAGCAAATACGATGCTACCACGGATGACTCCGTTCCAGAGTGGGATTTTCTGAACTTAAACAAAGAATCACTAGGTAAACACACGTTTCGCTACAAAAAAACATTACAGTCACTGGTTCCAGTCTTTTCCCTAAAGTCAAAACGCGATTCTGATCGTGCGTTCAAGCCAAACTCCACATTCTGGGGCCCATTTGTACGCGCAGTGTCGATGGATCCAGGCTTGCTGCAGAGTTTGGAGCACGAACTGGCCAGTCTTAACCAGAGAATCATCAAGGCCCACAAGTCTTTTTCCGCGGTCAAGGAATCTCTTCAAGATATTACCAAGCTGGTTCCACTTGCAAGTTCTGATCCTGTAAGCATAGCAGCGCTTCCAAGTAAAGTACTCGACATCTTGTCCCAAACGAGGGTGTCTCTTTCGTCGATTACCGGCGCGAAGATTCCGGTTGAAAAACATGGTGAGGGGACGCAAAGCTTAGCGACAATTTGCCTGTTTGTGGCGTTTCTCAAAAACAAGATTGATGGGCAAGACTCTGATCTTGTATCTGCTATTCTTACCCTTGAAGAACCAGAGGCGCATCTTCATCCTTCTGCAATCCACTCTGTCACCAACTTGCTTGAAAGCCAGTATGGGCAGAACATAATCGCTACTCACTCTGGTGATCTTGTCTCAAGTGTTGAAATATCTGCTCTGCGGTGCCTTCGCCGCAAGGACGGAGAGGTTGCTGTCTATCCGGTTGATAGGAATACCTTTAGTCCCAAAGACAGGAGCACAATTGACCACCACATCCGGATGGCTCGTGGAAATATGCTCTTCGCACGGTGCTGGTTGCTAGTGGAGGGAAAAACCGAGAGTCTAGTTTTTGAACGATGCGCTGCCATTTGTGGAATAGACCTAGCTCGTGAAGGAGTATACTGTGTCGAATATCCTCACATAAGCAGCCCTCGGACACTGATCAAGTTTGCCAAACAAATTGGGATCGAATGGTTCGTTGTTGCAGATGGTGATGATGCAGGCAACGGATACGTCCAAAGCGCAGAAGGTGAGCTCCACGGTGAGGACAAAGAGAAGCGCATATGCCAGCTGAAATACACTTTTGATGTCATGCTTTGCATGGAAGGCTACGGTCACCATTATGAGCGACACGTCTCCAGTGACACCGACAACCAAACATTCACAAAAGACGCGGCATACTGGAAGGCTGTAGTTGGCAAGAAAAGTCAGTTAAAAACTGCGGCGGCGTCCTCGGCTGTTGAAGAGATGTGTGAAACGGGCAAAGACAGTGTTCCAGAGATCATATCACGAATCATCACCACGTCGATTCAGCTTGCTAGAGGGGCGTAAGTCATGGTGGACGTGTCATCACTGAATGCCAACCAGCTCAGGGCGGTCAATTGGGAGGAAGGACCCCTCTTGGTTCTTGCTGGACCTGGTTCGGGCAAGACCCGCGTTCTCGCCTACCGCATAGCGCGCCTTATGGAAGAATCTGTGGGACAGAGTTTTCGCATTCTGGGACTAACGTTTGCCAACAAAGCTGCCATGGCAATGCAAGAACGCGTCAGAGGCTTGGTTCCAAACTCGGATGAGCGGGTTCATCTTACTACATTTCACGCGTTCAGTACCGCCGTCCTGCGCCAACACGGCCACCACTTGGGTATTCGTCCCGACTTTGCCATACTGTCACAGAAGGCAGACCGCCTAGCCGTCTTGAATAATGCCATGTCAAGAGCTGGAATGGAGCACTCGGTGAATCATGCCGACGAACACATGCTGTCTCTTGTAGCAAGAATGACAAAGAAAAACATTCCAATCGATACGAACGTTGAGTTTTTTCAAGGAGATTCCCACTACAGCGCGCAGCAGATTAAAGATGTTTACGTGCATTATCGGCAACTGATGATTGAAAACAGCGAGCTAGATTTTGATGCGCTGATAGCCGAAGCTCTGAGACTGCTCTCGAAGCCGGGCAAGGCAAACTTGATCAGGCGCATATACCCGTATATATGCGTGGATGAATTCCAAGACACCACCTTGGCGCAGTATGGTATATTGTGTAAAATAGTTAATCCAGCCACAAAAAATCTGTTTGTTGTGGCCGACAATAACCAGACAATCTATGAGTGGCAAGGCGCCAGCTTAATGGGAATTAAATCCCTTCAGGAGGACTTTGATACAAAAATTCTCGAACTTCCAGAGAACTATCGATGCCCATCAGGAGTGGTCGAGATGGCCAACATGCTCATCGCGCACAATTCCCACCGCATGGTGAATTCAGTTTCAAGCAAATCAGATGGCCCAGATCACATCATCCGAGTCAGAGCGTTTGATACGGCCGAAGAGGAGGCAGATTGGATTGCAAAAGATATAGCGGAGAGGCACACAGGTTCCAAGGATGGCCACGCCGTCCTTGCTAGAACGCACAAGGCTCTGGAACAAGTTGCCGTCGCGTTGAACAAGTACGGCCTACATGGGCATTTATCCACAAACAAAAAAGAATTTACAAATGAGCGAATGGTGTGGCTGCATTCCATTCTGAGACTGGCAAACTCGAGACAGAGTGGCATCCAGCTACACAGAGTCTGCAAGTGGTTTTATACACTTGAAGGCGTAAATTTGATCATGAGTGATGTACTATCTGAAGCTGTAATAATTAAAGGGGACTATCTTCGTGCATGGGTGCGAGTGGCGCTACAAAAGGATCTAGATTCGACCACAAGAATGTTTTTGCAGACATCGATGCCCAAACTGGCTGACAATCTAGATGTTCAAAATTTTGTACAAGATTGCTTCGAATGGTTTGAGCGTAGACAGGAAGCTAATCCAGATCCTGACTATGAGACCGATTACAAAGAAGAGAGAGACATCTGGGATGCACTAGTACATGAAGCCGTAGGTAATATTGGACGCGAGCAGGTGACATTAAGCGCATTGTTGCAACATATTGATCTCTGTCCTAAAGCGCCACCGATGCCGGCGGGAGCTATACCCTGTTACACAATACATGCTTCTAAGGGTATGGAATTTAATCATGTATACCTGATCCGATTGGCCGAAGACGAACTACCCAGCTGGCAGGCTGTTAAAGAAGGAGACGAAAGCAATCAAATGCAAGAGGAGAGGAGAGTTTGTTTTGTTGCTATCACTCGTACACACAAGAGTCTGACGCTTACTTACCCGCTTAGTATATCCGATCGTGAAAGAAAACCATCTCGGTTTCTATCGGAGATGGGCATAGGACAATCTTAAGTGCCATTCTCCCTCATGCCACAATTCTCCGAATAGGAAAGCCATTCAAAGTTGGTAGTACTACCTTATGAATCAGGTGTCGTGTCTGGAAAGGAATGGATTTGACGCGATTATGTAGAACGAACCATCTTCACATGTGGTATCGTGCCTGACTATAAGTATTGGGCATCGGGAGGAGGAGAGGGACAGGCACGCATCCAGTACATCGGAAGCTGCAAGAGATCGCTGTCCACGAGCCGCTTGCAAGAAACAGCACGGTGGCCTGCGGGCCGAACGTTTGAATGACCATACGAATCTTCTCGTCCGTACTCCATCGGGTTTTCCTGCCTGTCATGCCCCCATGTGCTAAAGTGTGCATCGCTGATCAGTCCTATTCTAGCGGGGCCCCCACCAAGTGGTCTGCAAGCGCGGCCCTTGCCTGCCGCTCAAACTCTGCATAGGCCGTCATGCCTTGCCTGACGGGTATAGAGTTATCAGCGTTGTGGTTTCGGAACCGTCCAGTTCGTACATATTTCACGAATTTACAACGGATCATTCAACACACGCCCAAAATGGGGTCCAGTACCGAGTAAAGCCATCCAAGTGCAAGCAATCCAATCAATGCAGCGGTAAGAAGCCAACCGACATTCCGTACATACGTTGCAGGCCCTGGCGACTTGTTGCGATATATACCGTAGACTACTAGTCCTACAATCATAGGCATCAGCATAAGTATCCAGAGGCCAAAGTTTGCCCAGTTAGTGCTTAGGTATATTATGACAGTGAAGGGAAACTCCGTACAATCGAACATAACATCACCTATCTTCAGTTCCAAGTATAAAATGCATAGCTTTACTCGATTCCCTCCCAAGAGTTCGAAATACATCTTGCAAACCCGATCATGCACAAAGTGAATGTTCAAGTAGTTACAGCTTAATGCTCCTGTTGTATACCTTGCAGAAATATCCCTTCAACACAGTGAACTCAAGTATTACCCCGGAATTACGGATCGAAGCATTAATTAATAGTACTACCGTACTATAACTAAGAGCTTAAAATTAGTACCGTATTGGGACGGTTCCCTTTAGACCCGCAATCATCCTTTGCGAGTCGATTTCAGCTCGAATTTTGCCCTCCGGATTCGTGCCTGTCAACATGCAGATTCGGGGCAAAGTGAGATTTAACCCTGCTGGTTGAGTTCGAGTTACTTCCAACTCAAACTCTCCAAAGCACAGATTACCAGCGATACGAGCACCAAGCGTACGGAGCCACAATGCAGAACTCAGGGCCGTCGTAGGACCCGCAATCATAACAGGTAACCGTTTGACCCCCCACCCACCCACTCCCCGAATCTAGATACAAGTTATGCCATACGTATCCGGATACAAGCAGAGCGATAAACGGTTACACCACATTCAACAGAGTATTTTTAACAGTAGTGCAGATCTCGTGATCATTGGATATACGACACGTTGTGTTGATGCCCATTGCCTGCGCCTTGGTCTTCTCCCTAGCCAATTATGCAGAGGCACAAACATACACCGGGGTCTTGGTGCTTGATCCAATTGCCTCCAAGATCAATACGGGAAGCACCGTGATCTTTTCCGGACAGCTAAGTACCACTTCGGGGCACGCCATACAGGACGCAACGATCTACATCAAAGACGACGTGAGCTTTGGACGGGATGATGTTATTGGGACGCTTACGACCGACGACAACGGCGAATTCTATGGTACGTGGACCGCACAGCCACGCAGTAGCGGAGCATGGGACTTTTACGCCGAATACGAGGGCAGCTCACAAGTCACAGAGGCTCGTAGCGCAACCTACAGCGTCCAAATCTCCTCTTCCGGCTCCACGCATGTGACTCTTGACAGAATTCCCTCGTCAGTTTACGCAGGAGACTCCGTCACTTTCACCGGCACGCTTACGAGCGGCGGCTCCCCGCTATCCGGAAGGACCGTCTGGATATACGAGGACGACTTCGGGCCGGACGACCCCTTGGCGAGCGGGACGACCGACAACGCGGGAAGGTTCTCCATAAAATGGACGGCCAATGCCGGCACCGTGAATACCGGCTCTGAAGAAATCTACGCCAAATTCTTCGGAGACGGACAACACTCGGGCGACGAAAGCCCTAGGCAGACTACGAGCGTCTACGACAAGCGCGGCAGCTCCCTGACGTTGGATCCGATACCGAACCGGGTATACGCCGGCGATACGGTCACCTTCACCGGCACGCTTACGGGCGGCGGCTCCCCGTTATCCGGAAGGACCGTCGCGATATACGACGACGACACGCTCAGACCCGACGATTACTTGGCGCGCGGGACGACCGACAATGCCGGAAGGTTCTCCATAGACTGGAAGGTCGAGGCGGGTACCGTGGAGATCGAATTTGACATCTACGCCGAATTCGACGGGGACGGGAAATACTCCGACGACCAGAGCCGCAGGCAACCCATGAATGTCTACAAGCGCGGCGGCTCCCTGACGTTGGATCCGATACAGACCTCGGCCGCGCTCGGCGAGGCGATTCCGCTCTCCGGCACGCTGATGCTGGACGGCCGCAGTCCGGAAGGGTCCATCGTCTACATCAAGGACGACGACACGCTGGGATTTGACGACCTGCTCGCCACCGCATACGTAGATTCGTCAGGACGCTTTGCGACATACTGGATAGTGGAGGATGTGGATACTTTTGACTATACGATCGAGATACAAGCCGTCTTTGAGGGAGACGACCTGTACCGCAGGCTGGCAACCCCCATTGAGGAGCTGGACATCGACCCGCTGGCACCGGCCCCAGGCCCCACCGACCCGCTGGCACCGGCCCCAGGCCCCACCGAAGGCGAAGGTTACATGGAACTCTACTACTCGCTGGACTTTGAACGGGCCCCTCGCATGCTGATAGTGCCCAGCCCATACTCGTATGATGAAGTAAGGGAGTACATCTACCCTGTCCGAGAGGGCATACAGCTGCTCACCAGTATGTTGGAGCAGGAGTACGGCGACGGGAACTGGAACGTAGGGGTCGAGGTGGTAGCGCCGGGGGAACGTACGACCCACAAGCCCGATATCATAGTCAATGTGGTTACAAGTGACGACGACTATGAGTGCCGTGACACTGTGTTGGGTTACGCTCTCCTCACTGGCCATAAACCTGTGCAGGCCGCCGTCTGCTACAAAGACGGCCGGACCAACAAGGACGTTGAGGCAACGGCCGTACACGAGTTCATACACGCCGTCGGTGTGGGGCACACGTTCAACATAAGAGGGGACAGGATGTGTAGCGTGGAGGATGGTGTTCCCACCTGCCCCGACTTGAGATCTAGATCCAAAACGCCCTCGGGCCTCAACCTTGCCGCCATCGTGGCCATATATGGGACGGACGGATTTCAAAACCCGAACAATAACCACGTCAGTTGGGGAGAAAAGCTAACCGTGGCCGACTACCGAAGCAACAAGCACCTAAGCTCATTGCAGAACCAAAACTCTCCGGCAGCCGTTACCGGGTTTGATGCTACCCCCACCGCGCCGATCGGCGCACCGATGCCTCCGCTTGAGAGGGTTTTTGTCCCGGACCTGTGGATAATGGACGTCTCCGGAAACGCCCTTGACACCATATCCACGAACCAACAGGTACAGATCGCGTCTGGCCTGACCAATCGTCAGGACCGCACGCAGACGTTCGTCTACCTTGTCCAGATCTCGGACTCCGACGGAATCACCATGGCCCTAGCAGGGATCTCTGGCACGCTAGAAGCTGGGCAGACGCTCCGTCCCTCGGTATCATGGGTACCTACCGAAGCAGGCACGTATAGCGCCACGGCGTTCGTGTGGGAGTCGGCCGACAATCCGGCCGCGCTGTCACCGCCTGTAACATCCACCGTCATTGTAACTTTCCCTCCGCTGACGACTGAACCGCCTGTAACATCAGATCCGCCAGCTCCACGAGGACCAGAACCAAATCAAGACGTGCCACGGACACCAACAGATACAATAGAGCCAATGCCGGGCTCATCAACTGTGGGATGCGAGGCAACCATTGAGGGTTGCTCAATACCCGGGATATTGACCGTGGATCCTGGAACCGCCATAACATTCATGAACACCGACGATGCGGCCCACACGCTTACTGCCGGTACAGCGATAGACGGACTCAGCGGTACGTTTGACAGTGGGCTTGTTATGCCGGGCGGGTCATACACATTCAGCCTTGACTCCTCAGGTACATACGATTGGTACTGTCTAGTGCATCCTTGGCGCACGGGACAGATCATAGTAGGAGATCCGCCAGCTCCACGAGGACCAGAACCAAATCAAGACGTGCCACGGACACCAACAGATACAATAGAGCCAATGCCGGGCTCATCAACTGTGGGATGCGAGGCAACCATTGAGGGTTGCTCAATACCCGGGATATTGACCGTGGATCCTGGAACCGCCATAACATTCATGAACACCGACGATGCGGCCCACACGCTTACTGCCGGTACAGCGATAGACGGACTCAGCGGTACGTTTGACAGTGGGCTTGTTATGCCGGGCGGGTCATACACATTCAGCCTTGACTCCTCAGGTACATACGATTGGTACTGTCTAGTGCATCCTTGGCGCACGGGACAGATCATAGTAGGAGATCCGCCAGCTCCACGAGGACCAGAACCAAATCAAGACGTGCCACGGACACCAACAGATACAATAGAGCCAATGCCGGGCTCATCAACTGTGGGATGCGAGGCAACCATTGAGGGTTGCTCAATACCCGGGATATTGACCGTGGATCCTGGAACCGCCATAACATTCATGAACACCGACGATGCGGCCCACACGCTTACTGCCGGTACAGCGATAGACGGACTCAGCGGTACGTTTGACAGTGGGCTTGTTATGCCGGGCGGGTCATACACATTCAGCCTTGACTCCTCAGGTACATACGATTGGTACTGTCTAGTGCATCCTTGGCGCACGGGACAGATCATAGTGGAATAGTTTTGACTCGAACTTTAGCGTCCAAACTCGTGCCTGCCAACATGCAGGTTCAAGAGCAAATGGAGTTTAATCCTGCTGGTTGGGATCGAGATACTTCCGATTCGAACTCTGCAAGAAGTGGATTGAGACGTCAGATACGCTAGCTATAGTGACGATCAAAAGTTTTTGCTGGGCAGAGACGTTCTATTGATGAATTTCATTGCATCGAGTTTGGGGCGCGCCGTCCTAAAATACTCTGACAAGGCACGGCGCATATGCACCACCGTCGAGTAATATTCGCTGACCAGCAGATCACGCTTTGACTGGTGCCAGTACTCCTCGACCACGCTGAGTTCCGGCGTCGCCTTGGGAAGCCATATGATCCTCGCGTTTGGCTCCCCCTCCAGGTATTCCCGTACGATTCTGGCCTTGTGCTGCGGCGCATTGTCCATGATTACCGCGGTCCTGCCAAAGTGGCCGACCAGCGCCTTCAGGTACTTCAGGAACGTCTCCTTGTCGAATCCCTTGTACGTCCTGACAAACTGCCTGCCGTCCGTCGTGAGCGCGCCGTACGCCACTACCCTGTCGTGGCTTCCATTGTATGCGGTTATGACGGGGACGCCCCTCGGCGACCAGTATTTCACGCCGCTTCCCGGGTCGTTGATGAATATGGACTCGTCAACGACCGCGGTGACAAATCCCCGCGATTTCAGGTACGCGATCCGCCTTTTTGTGTCCCGCTGCCACTCCCTGATCTCCTCCATCTCCGCCCGGTTGACGTGCACCGCCTGGGACGTCTTGGCCGACATGCCGAGCCTGTGCATTATCTTCCTGACGTTTGTTATGTGGTACTCCACCCCGTGCCTTTCGCGTATGGCATTCTTGAGCACCCTTGGCGTCGTGATGCCGCCTCCTCCCGCAACGATCTTCCTGATCCTCTTCATCGCCACCTTTGGAGGCCTGCCCGAACGGGGCCTGTCCTTCAGGCCTGCAAGGCCGTCCTTGTCAAAGCGCCGAACCCAGCTGGAGACGGTGCGCGCGTCGCAGTAGCACAGCGAGGCGACCTCGGATGCCTTCAATCCGTTGATCTTGACCATGCAGACTGCGTGGATCCTATTTCCTATGAGGTGGTCTTTTTCTGCCTTGTAGGCCCGAATGAGCAGGTCCCTGTCTTTCTCATCCATGCCGGGCGATGTGTTCGGTGATCAAAAAAGGTTGCGCACACAGTTCTGACAGCCGCGAAGACTTTTGCGTCACACTATAGACTACGACAGGATGAGGCTTGTGGGTGCCATGTTCATCACCCCGCCGTAAAATAGCAGGTCAAGTGACGGCCTTGACAGTCATACGTAACGTGTTGACGTCATCTCCCACACGCCGACACCTGAGACCCGTCCATGTCTCATGAGCAATGAAAAAGCTGGCGCGAAGAGCCCCAAGAACAGTTTCCATGTCCAGCGAACAATCGGCAATCCAGCCGTCCCGGGGCGAGGAAGCACAGGGCCAGGAACCGACAGATGACCGGTTCACACCAAAGAGATGCTTCGGATCATCCATAAAGCGTGAACTAAGAGAAGAAAGGATGGTGCCCGAGCGTATTCTCGATTTGCCCTTCTGAAGGGTACCGCGACTATGATGGGAAATTAGCCCGTCAAAGCACTGCTGGGTTCTCTTCGCTTGGCGGGGGTGCTCTCCTGTGGGAAGGGCGTATTCGTGTACTCGCGGTTCAAATCCTACCCTCGGCGCCGCGTTCCACCACCGGCTCTGATATTTTCCGAACCAGATCTGTCGTCACTCGATACATGACAGCCAAACCTCCTTGCCGATCCCATCATGACCCGGCCGGCCGTACGGTCTGGATCCTTGGGAGCGCACGGGTTGGCTCCGGACGAGACCCAAGGGAGCGCGGGTCGCTAGACTGAACACGCCGGATCGGACAATGCCCGCGTGAATGTCGTTGTTGCGCCCGTGAGTGGCCGGGGGGAGTGGGGAGAACGGGAGGCCGAAAAATCAGAGCCTCGTAGTTTTTCGCGCATGATCATGTGGATGTTGCCTATGCTGCCGGTTCCGATACCGTGGCCCCCAAAGGTCTTTCTGGATGCCGT
Organism: Candidatus Nitrosopumilus sp.; assembly: GCA_965207075.1. Lineage (GTDB taxonomy): Archaea > Thermoproteota > Nitrososphaeria > Nitrososphaerales > Nitrosopumilaceae > Nitrosopumilus. Next base: position 1,940,648 of record CBDBLO010000002.1, read on the forward strand.
CGCCAAGGCCAAGGCTCGTCGCGGAGGCCGATGCGGGATGAAGCCTGTTGACCCCGTTGGCTTGGTGTGGTTTTTCGCGGGCAGTCGGGACGATAGCCCCGACTGTATGGTGGGAGGGGGCCGCCGCTAGGCGGCCCCCGTGATCTTCTGGGTTGTGTGTGAGTTGGTTCGTTTTGTTAGTCTATGAGCAAATGCGAGTCCGGTTGACAGCATAGATGGACATGAAGTGTCGATCTAGGATAACCAAAGTGAATAATATGCATATGCCATATGCATATCATGCATTATAGACATGCATGTTATGCATGCCCGAAGACCTTGAAAGTGCATATCATGCATGCCACAGATGCATATCATGCACGTAAGATTGGCGGGACATGCATATCATGCACTTTTTTCTTGCCTTTTATGCATACGCGGGCCCATACTGCATGGAACTGGAGGACATGCAGAGAAAGGTGCAGTTCCGGCAGGGCTCCTATATGGTGACCATCCCGCTCCAGATAGTCCACGCGCTTGGGATACGCAGGAACCAATACGTCCGGTTTGCCGTATCAAAGAACAAGGTCATCATAAAGCCCGTCGAGGCGAGCATCACTAAGAAAGACGTGACGGAGGCAGACAGGGATTCTGCCGCGCTTGACAAGTACGACGGGCCTCGGGCGGCGGATAACGAGGATGCCGGCTACATGGACGCTCTTGAAGAAGCCCTGTCTAAAAACAGGCCAGATGGCAACGGCGGCGCCAGCAGCCGCATGGAAAAGCTCAGGATGAGATGACTATCACAAAGACTCTCTTTTTTTGCTCCTCGTCTAGCCGGGCCCTGATGTCCTTTATCCGGGGGCTCTTGGACCAGACGTGGCACTCGGCAAAGCCCATCTTGGCCCACTTTGTCATGTTGTACCTGACGTGCTCCGGGTGGCTCTGGACCTCGCTTACGGACTCGATCTCCACCGATATCGGGGCCTCCTTGTCGTAATCGTACGCGACCAGGTCGGTCCGGTCGGTGCCCTTTTTGATGCGCTGCGACGCCATGGCCACGAACAGGCCCTGCTTGAGGTACGCCGCAACCGCCTTTTGCGCCACCTCCTCAACGTCTGATGCCGTGCCCACCTCCGTGTGGTCAAACTCAAAGTATGCCTTCACCGCTTTTTTTGACAGGATATATGGCGACGTGCGCACCGTGCCTGCGCGCTCGACCAGTCCCCTGCCTTCCATGTCCCGGAGGGCGGAGGCCACCTCGTCGCGGTTCTGTACCTGCAGATGGTCTGCAAGCTGTCCCTGCTGCATGTCCTCGTTTTTTAGTAGGCGCATGATTCCCCACTCCAGCCTGGAGGGCAGCTCAACTGTTATGCTCTCAAGCCACCTGCTCTTCTCGCGGGCCGCCTGCGCCATGGCGTTTGGGCCCACGACACCGGCGCCGTACTTGGCCAGCTGCGCCTTGACATACCTGTCGTATTCCGCGTCCGTGACTATCATGTCTGGGGGCCTGGCAAGCCAGAACTGGACGGGCGGGGGCTGCTCCTGCCCCGGTGGCGCTTTCTCGCGCATGGTCCAGTGGAAGTACTCCTGGCTTGAGAGCTGCTGCTGCAGCGCCTTTTGGAACTGTGGATCCCAGATCTGCGCGATGCGGGAGGCATCCTTGCCGTTGACCCTGCCCACCATCTGCGTGCCCGAGTTGCCCGTGATGAGCCCCAGCTGCTTGTCGCTGATCTGCTCGGTGGTCTGGTGTGACAGCACGAGCCCCAGCCCCAGAGACCTTGCCTGCTCGAGCATCAGCTGCAGCACCTGCAGATCCTTTACAATCTGGAACTCGTCGAGCGCGAGCACCACCTGCGTGCGCTCCGACTCGTCGGGCGTGCGGTTGGCGCGCTCCTGTATGGTGAACCACAGCTTCAGTATGAACGCCTGCATCGCCAGCGGCTGCACGTGGTGGGGAAGGTTCAGCGGCGATATCCTGACAACGGTCTGGCGCCCCGGCTTGATCAGCTCGGCAAAATCCACCGTGCCCTGTCTTACCGAGAACATGCGCCGGAGTACGGGATCGGTTGCAAACTGCTCTATGCGGTTGAGCAGCGGCATGAACGCGTCGCCCTTGAGGGTGGCGATGCTGTCGAGCGCCTGCCTCATCTCGGGCTCTGGGGTGCCGTACGCCTGTATGATCTCGGGCATGGCCTGCTGCCCGCTGTCCTGGAGCCTGAGTATGATGTGGTGTATGTCAAGGAACGTGGGCGCGTCGTGCCTTACGTATATGTAAAACAAGAGGGCGCGGAAGATGCGCTCCATCTGCACGTAGCTTGCAGACTGCTGGTACCACTCCTCTATCGTCTTCATGAAGTATCCGACGTGCCTGGACACGACCTCCTCGCGCTCCCACGGCGAGTGCGCGGGCAGCTCCAGCGGGTTTATCGAAAACTTGGTCTGCTGCGGGTCCAGAAAGTGGACGCGCCCCCCGGACACGGAGCCGGCGCCGCACTGCCTGACGAACTTGTGGGAGTCGTCCCCCTTCGGATCCACGTATATGAACGCGTTGCACGCGGTCCCGTTCTCATTCCACGCCTCCAGGTGCTTTGCGATGACCCTGATCAGCGAGGTCTTGCCGGAGCCGGACGCGCCGACCGCATACACGTGGGTGGCGAAGTCCGCGGGCGATATCACCGCGGCGTCCGCGTCCTTGGAGGGAACCGCGGCGCCCCATGTCTCGCTCCAGTCAAATCCTGCCGGCTTGGGCCTGAAGAACCCCAGCGGCGCGCCCGCCTTTGCAGACGATTTCGAGGGGATTGTAACGCCTCTCGTGGCCTCTAGGTTCGGGATGTCCACCGGATCCGGCAGGTGCACGAGCAGCGGGATCTCCGGCAGGTTCAGTATGAGGAACGGCAGCGGCGGGCGGTCGCGGTACCCACCCAGCAGCCCCTTGTCAAAGTACCGTTTTAGCGCGGCGCCCAGCAATTTGTCGGGGTCCGGCAGCAGCCTGCGCCCGAACACGTCCATGCGCGGGCACCGCTCCTCGCTGTCAGTTATGCGGACCTCCACCCTCCTTGGCTTTTTCTCGTCCCAGAAATCCCGGTTCCTGTATGGAAACTTGGTCAGGTGCTCGTGCCCCGAGAACACGTTCTCCACCGGGAGGGACTCGATCTCGTCAAAGTTGAGGTTGATCTCGCGGTCTCCCCTTATGATGCCCCGGACGCTCATTATTACCTGGGCGGACTGCGTCTTGAGCGTGGCGTGCTTTTGGAGACCCGCGTAGTTGTTGGCAAAGTCGTACCCCAGCTCCGGGTGGTCGTGCGGCTTTTTGTCCGAAAGCGTGATGAGCTCGGCCGTGCTGAGGTAGTTGCCCCGCTTGATCTCAAGCGATCTGGCGTCGAGGCGGCCCACGTGCCCGCGCAGAAAGGAGTCAAAGGAGTGGCGCCTGAACACGAACTGTATCCAGGCGCTCCTGGACAGCTGGGTCAGCCTTGCCACCCTGCTCATGAGGTGGTGCGCCCTGGCCCTGTCAAAGACGGTCGAGTAGTGCCCGTGGCGCGTGCCCACGTCGAATATCTGGCAGTCCGGCCCCGGCGGCCCGAACCAGTCCGGCTCGGTCTTCCCCATTGCGGAGAATGACGCGTTCGGGTACATGTTCAAGAACGCCTGCTTGTAGGCGTCCAGGTCGCCCTCCTCCGCCACCAGGACGAACTCCATCCTCTTCTCCACAGCATCCCACCACACCTCAAAGCTGCGGGTGCGGGTGCCGGCAAGGTCGCCTGCGGCCAGCACGGCCTTTTTTGCGTCCATCTCGATCGGTATCATGACCGAGCAGGCGGCCAGCCTGCCGGTCCCGGCCGCAAGGAAGTGTTTCGTGCGGTCCAGCTGCCCCTCGGGCTTTTTGCGGTTGGCCAGGCGCCAGCGTCTTGATCCCATCAGCCGGTCACCTGTCCGTATTTCAGATGCATCGCAGTCACTCCACCAGCAGCTTGTAGAGGCCCGCTGCGTTGCTCATGACCGGGTCGGCCGGCACGCTGATCTTGAACCTCTTTTTGAGCCTCGACTCCAGCTCGTCGCGCACCCCCGGGATGAGCAGCCCGCCGCCTGAAAGCACGACATCGTACGCGTGGCCGTACCCGGAGGACATGTCCGCTATCTCGTCTGCCAGGTTGCCTGCAAGCACCCTTGCGTATTTTTTGCACGTCTCCCTGCGCCGGTGCAGCAAGTCCTTGTCCAGATGCGCAAACTTGCCTATCTTGCGAGTTATGAATTCCGAGGCCCACCGGGAGCTCTCCCCGTCGATCACCTGGTTGTCCTCTATAACCACGATCTCGCTGGTTCCCTGCCCTATGGAGACCACCATGCCGGTGCTCCGGTCCATCTCGACCAGCGTCCCCACGGCCTGGGCCACCACGTCACACCGGTCCGCCGGGACGCACCTTTTGACCGTCTTGGATATGGCCTCGCGGCAGTCTGAGGCCTCGTACGGCAGGCCCACGGCCATCCTGGCCTTTTCATTGCAGTCCGCGGCGCGGCCTGCCGCGACGCGGATCCGGGACACTGCCTCCCGGATCAGCATCTCCACCTGCTTCTGGTACCTGGGATCGGGCCTCCCGCGTACGATGGGCCGCACGGTGGCCGCCCCTGCAGTATGCAGCATCTTGGTTGCCCTCTCGCCTATGGCCTCGGAATCCGCGTCGGCCCAGTCCCCGTGCGTCCTCTTGACGTACAGCGACGGGAACACAACGGAGCCGTGGTCTGAGACGCACTTTACAAAGCCGGTCCCGATGTCAAGCCCTATCCTTAGCACGCCGTCAGACACGCGGGATGCATAAAAGGCGGATTTTTCGCAGAATGGCAACCGCCTGAGAAGCCGCGCAGAACACAAGACGCTTCCAGCGCACACAGTTGCTTGGGCGGTACGGCATGCCAGGGTCCGTCAGACCAACTGCCAGCCAGTGATGCTCCAAGAGAACCACTCGCAACCGGGCCAAGCGAGGCCAGCTCTGGATAGTTGCTACAGGCGCCTGTCAAGACGCCGGATATACAACGATCCAAGCGTGCACGCACGACGCACAAGAGAGGTCAGGACCGCAGAATTCCACATGCATAGCCATCCCTCGAGCATAGCCACGCCGGGCGTCTACTACAGTTACCCGCAAACTGTCATAAAGATCTATGACAGTTTGCGGGTAACCGCCACCGCGTGCGCTAGTCATGCCGCCGCGAAAGAGATCAAGACTGCCGAATGCCCCGCGCATGGTCATCTCGCGAGCATAGCCACGCCAGACGTCGACTATACTTACCCGCAAACTTTCATAGAGCTCTATGAAAGTTTGCGGGTAACCGCCACCGCGTGCGCCAGCCAACCACCACACTGGCGTCCTTGCCGCATGCCGGTATAAGCACGCATGGAGGCATGCGCCAAACGTAGCCCATATCGTAACATGCCGGATTTCTGAGGCCCGTCCGCAACCCTTGCCCAAGAGGAGGTTGTTCGTGTCAGTAGTACCAAAGACCAAGCATGCAGTCGTACGCGCCGTTTGGCGCCGGTAAGTGTGAGATGGTAACAAAGATTTCTTTGTTACCATCTCACAGTTATGGGGACGTAGGTGCGGGACTCGGGGCGATCCGTTCCGTCCAAGGCTGGGGCCCTGCCATTCCATGCCATGACGTCCTGCCATGACGTGTGGTCATACGGGACTGGTAACTTAGCGGGAGCTGGCTTCTCGTGGAAAGCGTTGGGAGCTGGCAAGGTACCGCTACAAGTTCGTGAGCTACACACAGCAGGCACAGCAGGCACAGGCACTACAGACAGGGGAAAAGGACGAGAAAGTGGGCTCCCGCTTTCATCAGAGTCAAATCCGTGGATTCGCAACGGAACACGAATTGAGCTATATATACTCTTTCATTTAGCACTTAACTTAAATTGTTATTTCGATTAATTAATTTAGAATGGGAACAACCCGTATTAAGATTGGATCACTGGTGCTCTCGTCTGCAGAATTGGAGGCGCTTAGGACATTCCGAGACTACAAGCGCTTGCGCGACAATGCGGGCTGGCACGCCGAGAAAGTTACTTCATTGAAAGGTTTATTGGACAAGGATACTCCACTACAGAAGAAGAAGAATGTCCGAATCAGAGGGAGACAATCCCAACCAAGGCGACGCCATGCCCGACATAGTTACTACCATACAAGCACACATTGACAACATTCAAGCGACGCGCAACTCAAAGGTGTTGGTGCTGTTTTCATTTAGTCCTCTTGACGAATCAGTAGCCTTGTCCTTAAACAACGTATTGAGGAGAATGGGAAATATGGAAAAATTAGACGTCGTTCTGGAGTCTATGGGCGGAGACCTTGATTCTGCCTACAAGATGCTTCTATTGCTCAAGTCATACGCCAAGACTGTCACAGTAATCGTTCCATTCTATGCCAAGAGTGCCGCCGCATTGATTGCATTGGGCGCTGATCAACTGCAACTGTGTCGGGCGGGTGAATTGGGACCGCTTGATCCTCAAATATTAGATACTACCTCCGATCAAATGGTTCCATCTTTTTCGATCAAGAAGATGGTTGACTTCATCATAGATGTTGGCAACCCACTTGTACAAGTAAGTTTGGTTGACAAGCTCTCTCCCCTCCTGATTGGGGCCTACAGAGTTTCTGAAGAAACTTCAAAACAGTATCTTCGTGAAATTTTTATGTCTAAGGAACTCAATAATGAAAAGATAGATGCACTAATCCCCGTATTTACCGAAAAACTGCTATCACATGGATACCCTATAACTGAAAAATTTTTAGAGATGCATGGTGTACCCATAGTCAAGTTAGACGAATCAGAAGAGGCCGCATTTGCTGACATACACGCTAATCTAATCACATACTACCGGAATGCGATGAAGAGTCGCAAGGATATGCACCTAGTACTACTAACGAATGACATGGTGTCTATAGACATAGACGGTACCAACATAACGTTTCCTTCGTATGATGTACCGCTGATCATGCAGGACAGTTCTTCCACGCAACAAGAACAAGCGCCCGAATCATAAGTACACATCAATACTAGGCTAACAAATGCCCGATTCTTGTGAATCCGGTTGCTAGACACATACTACCTACTCAAGGAGGACGTAGAGTCACTTCATCTTGACGGACAGGATAAATCGGAGTCTGGTCGTGTCAGTCAAGTTAAGTACTATGTTCTGCCTTGTCGCAGGCAGCTCGCATATGCAGAGCCATATTCCGTATACGCGTGCCCTTCAGAGAAGCCGCGCACGAGACGTCAAGCATAGTCTGTGCGGTGGTTGGGGTGGAGGATCATGTTGGGATTGATCATGTCCGCGGCTTAGTCTCCCGCGATTACAGGAGCCCGCTCTTTGGGAAGGACGAAGGGTTGTACCACAGGCGCGCTCGCAGCCACGTCACGAATATTTCCGTATAATGTCGGATATGTGCATGTGGCATTTTTCATGTATGAGCGCACGGCCCTTTCCGTAGATCTCCACCTTAGTTACGGAAAGCATTATCCGAGTCTCGTCACTAATGGATTTGGTTAAGACGATCGGAAGCACGCTTGGCCTGAGTCCCCCCAGGCAGTCTGTGCACATCTGTTCTGCGAATTTTGCGCCTGCGTTCAGTTGTTTTTGCACCTGCGTCGGGTCGACGTGTCCACTCTTAAGCTCACAGACACCCACCACGAGTTTCCCGTAGTCTGCAAACACAATGCAGTCGCACATGCTCTCTTGCTCACCAGAGCGATGTTCTTCTGCTTTTATGGCGACGCAATGCGATCTGTCTGTCTTCAGCCCGCAATTCTGTTCCTTGCAAGATGCCTGCCACCCCCCATACTTTTCGCGTACCTGCTCAAGCGACATTTCCGCGTCCCCTTACGATGCGTTCTGTTCTATGATTATACGCCTGCGGTGCATCTTTTCAATCACTTTTACGAACTCGTCCAGGGATATTCCGTTGTCGACGGAGAATTTTGTGGGCTTTGCGATGCTGCCGCCCTTGTCTGAGACTGCAAAGGTGTAGGGGGCCACCTCGTCCTCCAGCAGGTAGTCGTCCCTGTCAAAGCCGAGTTTCTTGCTTGTGGCCGCGTTGTCCTTGCCGCTCATTAAGAATTGGCTCAGTAGGCTCTGTACGAAAAAACTGTGCGTCGTGATCAGCACGTTGAGTCCTTTCCGTATCATCTTTACTATGTGGCGGGCCAGAATCATCTGCGCCTCCGGGTGCAGGTGCGCCTCCGGTTCCTCGAGTATGACAAGGTCGCCCTCGCGGACCACGTGCTTGAGGTACAGAACCAGGATTGCAAGCTCGGACACCGTGGAAGACGTCCGGTGCAACGATATCGCGCTGTCGTTGTGATCATACGTTATCGTAGGGAACCGGGTTCGGGCGTCTGCAGTGTGGCCGATCCTTCCGTCCAGTATGGTCTCTTCGAGGCTGCTTGCAATGTCGCTGAACGGGCCCGTGGAAGATGGCATTTCAATGATTGACGATATAAAGTCAGATGCGGCCCCGGGCAGTGTGGGAATTGCCATTCCTTCCACTCCTGCGTACGTCGCATTGGTGACGATGCCCGAGGTAATCGCCCGGTGTCCTTGTAAAATGCCCGATCTTGCAGCGGGAAGATAGTACGAGGCTGACGGCAGCTCGTAATCCACGTACTTTGATATGGAAAGTCCGAGGCGATAAACCACTTCTAGTGCTTGCTCCTCCGGGGATTCGGTGGGATCAACCCTGATCATCGAGAGTTTGTCCGAGTTATCGTCCATGGAAATAGTCCGCCTGCGCCCTGCGCCTTTGAACGTTATTCTTCGCTTTAACTGGATCTTGGGGCAGTTTACGGTTGCGCTCTTCTTGCTGTGTATGCGAATCTCAACTCCGTTACTGGCGGCGATCTTCACGGAGAACGATCTTTTTCCCGTTCTGACCAGTTTGTCGCTGGCGTCACCGAAATTGCGCTCAATTTCGAGTTTTAGATCTTTGGCGTCCATCTCAAAATGCCCCCGTACCATTTCCTCGATTGTGTCTCCCGGTATCTCCGTGTCTTTTCCGGCATTGATCAGGCTGGACATCTTGGCCATCATGCGCTCTACGTCGTATTGCACGCTATAGCGCCTCGCATAAGAGAAGAGGGGCATATTGCTCTTTCCAGGCGAGGCACATGTCGACACGATGGAGTGCAGGAGTAACGCCGCATAGGATTTGCCCGAGTTGTTTGGGCCACAAAATATGGTAAGCGGTTTGAGGGAGATTGACGCTTTTGCTATGGGGCCAAAGTCGCGTATGTCCACGGTCAGGTTCAGACGCGAGGATTTCTGCCCCGTTTTACCGGACAATGCATTTGCCATACGTTGGCGCCGTGCCATGGCGCGTATGGATGCTGCTGTTATTTATCTTAGCGTGCGAGGCGGGACGATCCCACACCATCACGACCTTGGAATCTTGCGCCTGATCAGGAACCTCTCGCCGGGCAGATCCCTTATCAGGTCCCACCCCTCCGCGGTGCCTGCCAGCAGCTCGGCCTCGTCACCCACTATTTTGCTCTCAAAAGGGGACTGTCTAGGGATCTTGTTATTGGCATCGACAACCGGGACGGCACCTGCCGCCTGCACTGCCGCCGCCCTTCTCCGCGCGCCAGAGGCGTTCTGATCCGTCTCCAGGGTAGCCGCGGATGCCGCCGCATCACCATTGCGTCCCGCTCCGCCGTCCCGCGCGGATGCAGCCATAGCCTGCCGCAACGGCGGCACGTCTCGCGCTCCGTCCAGAGTCCCGCCTGCAATCATGGCGTCCGGATCCAGCCCGTACATCTTGGCCTGCTGCCTCCACATCCCGATTAGCATCTTGTGCTTGTCCTCTTCTGAATCGCGCATCTCATCAGTGGACAGGAACGACTGGCTCTGCTCAAACGCGCGCCTCATATCCTCGGTCATCTGCTCCGTTAGCTTGCCCTTGTTTGTGGTGTATCGCGCCTCCATGTCGCCCTTGTGCCCCATGAAGAACTGTCGGTACGCGTGCGTCATGCACCCGTGGCTCTCGGCAATCAGAAGCTGGCTATCAAAGTACGCCCTCAGGACATAGGGCCGCGCCCGCATCACGCTCCTGATGACGGGCCGGATTGCGGCGCCCAGCGCGCCTGTTACCATGAACCTGCTGTCGTTCCTGCCCAGCTTGTCCCACCCCTTGAGGCGGTATCCGTGATCCAGCGTTACAAGCGGCGAGCCGGGCTTTAGGCGCTCGCCGTGCGCCATCCTCTCCCGCAGGTATCCCAGCACGTACTGGCAGCCCTCCTCTGCCAGAAACGTAAAGTACTTTTTTCGAATCTTGCTCAGCTTGGGCCTCACCACCACCATCGCAGGGGTCTTGGAAAAACGCGTGTCCGGCCCGTCTAGCACCAAATCGGGCAGATCCGAGAGTATCAGTCCGTCGCTCTTGTCTGCCAGCCCCATGACCTGCGGCCTCACCCCTGCAAAGGCCATCATGCTTATGATCACGCGGCATCGCGGGTCTGCTGCGTCAAGCATTTTCTTGAGCTGCTCCTTGTCCGGCACCTTCTCGTCCTGTATGCTCACCGGCACGTCAGAGTCCGCTATCTTGATCTTGCGCCTGATCTCGATGTGGTTGTACTCCAGCCAAGACTTTACAGCTCCTATCACCCCTGCAGTGTACCCGGGGGCGTACTTTTTCTCCTCCATCCACGACACGTGGTCCAGCAGCACGTTTTCGACCTTCATCGGATCATCCCTCCCGGTCTGCGACAGCTCGTGCGGCGTCATCCCGACCCTAGAGCAGAACAGGTTCAGGCGCCTGAGCCTGACGCTGCACGTGATGGCGCTGGACCTGCGCATGTTGTCGTACCACCGCCTTACGTCGGGATCGTTCAGCAGTGCCTTTGGGGGATCGTCTGTCATTCTGTTCCAGCTGCGTAGCTCCGAATCCGATTTAAGGGCCGAATTGTCATCTGGGCTTCCGCCTGTCGACGGATGGGTTCTTTTTGACTTGGGGTCTGGTGTGCGGGGTTTAGCCGCCGGATCTACGGGGCGCGTCGCGCCGGGCCCCCTGCCCCGTCCTTTGTGGCGCGGGTTTGTTTTTGGCCCTGTGCTGTTGCGCTTGTCATGATTGCGCGCGTTCGCGCCAAGCCCCTTTAGACCCGCTACCATCGTTTTCGAGTCAATTTCAACGCGAACTCTGCTGTCTGGATCCGTACCTGTCAACGTGCAGATTCGGGGCAAAGTGAGATTTAACCTGCTGGTTGAGTTCGAGTTACTTTCGATTCGAACTCTCTGGGGCGTAGGTTCCGGGATTACACGCCGGACACGGCATCCGCCAATGCTTGCGATGTTCTAGATACGTTGGGAAGTCTGCATGTTACATGCAGACACGTACATGCACCAGATTGTACTTCTCACCCCTTCCCCCTCTCACGCCAAGGCTACGGATTTGGGCGTCAGACAGCGGCAAGAACGCGGTACTGTTTCCAATTCGTGATATGGGCGTCATGTACCGGGATCGTCGCCATAGACCATCATGTTTATAACATATTCGCCCCCACTTTGGATATGATTCGTGGCGGCGAACACGAAATTGCAAAAATTAGAGACAAATTAAGACCGGATGAGGAAGTCGCTCTTGTGTCAACACAGAAAAAAGCCGTCAAGCCATCCACGTTCTTCATAACCAATGAAAGATGTCTAATGCGCGTGCCTGGCATGGTAGGTGACACGATACAATCATGCGAATGGACTGATGTTGGGGACTTTACAATCAAGAAAGGAATGATGAGAGCCACGATATCATTTGTTCGAACCCAAGGAGGCAGCTTCATAATGTCGGATGTCAGCAAAAATGACGTTGACAAAATGCATGCTCTCATAGAACGTTATGTTTCCGCAGTAAAGGAGGCAACAAAAACACCAAACCAACCTGCGGCAGCACAATCCGCGCCAGCACAGGATCCGCTTGATGCGCTCAAGATGAAATTGATTAGCGGCGAGATCACCGAAGAGCAATACGCTAAGATGAAGAAGATTTTAGAGTGATTTCTGTTCACACATCCCGATGGCTTCTGACTTTTGGGTATTCTCAAAGATGGGCAAGGAGCTGGCGGATCTATAGTCACGATCAAAAATTCATGCATATTCATATGTCTTTCTGTCAAGGTACGCAAATATATCAAGATTGAATTTTGCTGTTCTATAATATTCTGATACCACATTGCGCATATCCTCAAAAGTGGGATAATATTCCGAGTTCATGACGTCGTGTTTTCCCCTGCCCCAACGGTGCTCCGAGGCATTAGACAATATGCGTAATTGAAGAAAAAATTAAAACAGGCACACATAATGAAGACATATCACGGTGATTCTAGGCGCTTTGGGGAATTAATCGCATGCGGGAGCGCATAGCCAGGGCCGAGAATTAGTTACGGCTCCAAAAATGTCGTAAAAATGCCCGAATTTCGGCTAATTATGGTGACTGCGGCCGCGGAAAAATCCCGACGGGAGGCCGGCTTTTCCGCGATTTGTTTTTGGCGGCGGCAGCCGGCGGCAGGCTGCCGCCGGCGGCACGTCAGCGGCCCTTTCCGCCGCCGCCGCCACCCAAGACGGACTGCCAGTGGCAATACGTGCCTTTTCGGAGCATGAGCCTCGCGTTGGCAAGCCCGCACGCGACGTTGAACTCGGCGTTAAAGCCCTCGAGGGTCCCCTCGTATATGGACGAGACGCGCCTGTAGTGCTTGACGGACGCGATGGCGTTCTCCACTGCGACCCTCTCCTTGGACAGCCTTTTGTTGTGCCTCTTCTCCTTTTTCGTGAGCTCCCCGCCCCTCGGCTTCCTTATCGGGGTCACCACGTCGGCGCCCGGCAGGTCCTTGTCCAGGCCTTGGAACCCCGGGTCGCCGAGCACCCGGAGGATCATCCTGCGCGTCCTTTTGGGCGGGTCGGCCTTGAGCACGTCGTCCGCGAACGCCCCGAGGCCCTCGATGAGATCCCTGGTTATCGTAATATCGTGCGCGCGGCCCTCGCGCGTGCGGCTGATCGCGATCACCATGCCGTCGGGCATGGTCATGAGCACCGTGTTTCCCGTGTACGCCTTCTTCTTGCCCGAGTACATGGCGTCGCGCACCTCCTTGCCCTGCGCCCTGACGAACCGGACGTGCGTCCCGTCGACCAGTATGGTGTCGGCCGCCACGCCCCCGGGGAACAGCGCGGAAAACTCCTTGGGCGAGTGGGCGTGCCGCAGGACATCCATGAACCTGTGCGGCGTCGGGAGCATCGTCGCCAGTATGCGGTCCGCGACCCTGATGTACCTGCACACGGCGGCCTGGTCGACGCCGAACATGACGCCCAGCTGGTCCTGGCAGTTGTTGCGGTACTTGCGTGTCAGGTCGAGCAGCAGCACGTACGCGGGGTGGAGCGCGCACCTGTTGCCCGGCTCCGACGCCCTCATGGGATCGTCGCGTACGAGCGGGACGTTCCTGATATAGTCCTCGTACGCGTCCGCGGCCGGGCGCGGGCCCCTCTTTCCCGCGCGCGCCTCCCCGTACTGCCGCCTCCTCTCGATCTCCTCGGCCTCCATGACCTCCCACCTCGCGACAAAGGCGCGGTACAGCATCCCGAACTCTTCGCGGTTGTACCCGGTCATCGCGTGCAGTTTTGCATCAGACGCCAGCACTCTTCTCAGGCTCGCAAGACACAGTTCCGTGTCTCCCGCGCTTTCCAGCAGGGTTCCGGTGGCAGGCACGTCCGACAACCAGTCTTTTTCCTCCGCGCCGTCGCTGACGCAGAAATATTGATCATCGCCTCCATCTTCGGCCTTCCACGCGGCCTTTAACATCCGCATTCCCATGCCGCATTACCGCGGAGTTTGCTTATAGATCTTGTGATTAAGATCACTTAACCCGTTTTCTGGGCAGAGCCTAGGCACAAAATTGTCCATGCTCATTATGAATATGCCTATTACGCATATTGTCTAATAAGGTACGGAGAGGCCTTGGGCAGCTAAATAATCTCGAGGTTTTTGTTTTTGTCGAACTTCTTTTTCATCATTTTGGATTTGTGCGTGGATGCGCGATTCATTATCAGTGTGACTTTTTTAAAGTGTCGGAGAAGGGCCCTGACAAACGGGATGAACGTCTTGCTGTTAAAACCCACGGTCGTGGTTCTAAAGAGCTGCCGCCCCTTGTCAGTAATTGCTCCCAGCACTGTCAGCCTCTTGCGTCCCTCCGCATGTGTAACCTTTACCGGGGTTCCCATGGGGGACCAATACTTGTGACCCGCCGCGTCATTATGTATGAAGAATGCCTCGTCCATCGCCGCAACGGCGAATCCGGCCCTTTTCGGACGTACAATGCGCCTCTTCGTCCGGTGGCGCTGCGAGCTTGTCGTCCCGCTGCCCGCGCGTATGGCGCGCCGCGGTGGCTGTCTTGGTGGAGGGCCCGGCCCTCCCTACATGAGCCTCCTGACGTACGTCGCGTGGAACAGGATCCTCTCCCTCCCTTTTGACGTACCTTGTGCGGGGGTTCCGCGGGGCGGTCTCTGCCCGTCCCGCCCGACAGCATGTCATCCATCGTCGCCCGTCTGATCTTCGGAGGCCTTCCGCTACCGGGAGGGCTAAGGGGCGTCTACCCCGCCCTCCTCAAACCGCCTTGCCCGCGCCAAGACCCGGTTCAGACACCGCATGAGCGAGTTAGCCTGCGCGCTGCGCGCTCTCCGGGTTGCAATACGCTGCGTTCACCGCGGCCATCCTCTCGACCGCCCTTGGATCCTTTTCCCTTCGGTAGACCTGTTTGGGCCCGCTACTGCCCTTTGCGAGTAGTTTTTAGACCCGCAATCGTCTTTTCCGAGTCGGAGTAGGACTCGCGCCGTCTTGCCTGCTCGGATTCCCTTCCGGATGATTCGCCCGGACGCCTTCCCGTCCGGTCCCTTTTTTGCGCCCCCTGGCGCTAAGTGCCGGCAGGTATGATGCCGCTGCCCACGAGCCACTCTATCCCGGCCGCAAACTCGTCGTCGGACACGTCGCCGGACACCCAGTACCCGGCGCTCGTTCTTATCCAATCCGGCACGGCCCCGGACCCGTCAGGGTCTGTCCCGCCCGGATCCCCGATGACGATCACCCCACTCTGTATCAGAAATCCGACTGCCCGGACAAAGTCGTCGTCGTCGATCTGGCCGTCCACCCAGAACCCCGCAACTGTCTTCACCCACTCCGGTATGTGGACGCCCGGATCGGCCCCCGCTCCCGTCACGCTCACCGTGGCCTGCGCGGTCCTGTGTGTGCATATCTGCCTGTGCTGCTCCCAGCACATGCTGGTGACCGTGACTGAATAGTCACCCGGCATGCTGCCCTCGGGCAACCCGAACACGTACTCGAACTCCCCGTTGGAATCGCTGGTTACAAAGGTTTCGGAGACCTGCGTGCGGTCCGGATCCGAGACCCTTATGTTCAGCAGCACGTCCGGGGTGGGACTCCCGCCATACTCGACCCAGCCCGCAATGATCAGATCATCTGCAAAAAGGTACTCCAGATCCCCGCCGGCCGTCAGGACCGGCACGGAGACGTGGGTCGAATGCGCGTCTTGGATTCCGGCCACGGCCGTTACGGCGGCGACGGCGGCCAGCGCCACTGCGGCCATCTCACGGTTCCCCACGTTGTAATTCCGGACGCGGCAAATAACTAGATTGCGCGCGGGCCCGGATCCCGGAGCGGCCCTTGGGGGGAGCGTGCGGCCTGCAAAATACGCGCGCCCGCCTCGGCTGCGGAAACGTGGGGACAAAGTCCGCACGGCCCTCCGTCTATCTGTATTCGGATCCGCAGTCCCCGATCGCAGAATACAGATCGTTTGAGCGAGCAGTCACCTCCTCAATCTGCGAATAGTCATCGGAGCCGAGCCTTGATGAGAACACCCCTAGGTTGTCACCTATGTGGTTGACAATCCCGAGCCTCGCGCCGATGATGGCGCCCGCCACCCCGGGCCTGTCCAGAACGTAGCGTACAGCAACGTTTGCGATGCTTGCCTGGCGCCTCTCTGCAACCTGATCCAGCGCCGACAAGAGCTCTTGGAACAGCGGCCATCCGCCCCAGGCGTCTATCATGTTCTTGTATTTCTGCAGGCTGTACGTTGAAAGCTCCAGACGTTCAGGCTCCGCGGCCCCCAGGTACCTCTCGGAGAGGAACCCGCCAAGCAGCGTCCCGTAGGCCAGCATCCCTATCCCGTACCTCTGGCAGAACGGAGCCATTGCAACCTGCGGCCTGCAGTCGAGCACCGAGTGCTGCACTTGGTTTGAGACCGGCGTCACGCCCTTGTCCACCATCACCTCCATACGCCGCGTGTCAAAGTTTGTCAGCGCCAGATGCCTGATCTTTCCCTCGTCGCGTAGGATCTCCAGATGGCGCAGTGCGTCCAAGTACGACGGGTTGCCATAGTCCCACCAGTGAAACTGCAGCAGGTCTATGGCGTCCACGTTCATCCTGCTGATCGACCTGTCAATGTGGTGCTCCACGATGCTCCTCGTCATGGGTCCGGGGCTGGGAACGAACTTTGTCAACGCGACCGACCTCTGTCTCTGCCCGGGGTCGAGTCCGTCCCGAAACCTGCCAAGAAATTCCTCGGCGGGGCCGTAGATGTCCGCCATGTCCCATGCGGTCAATCCCGCGTCGTGGTAAAGCCCCATCTCGGAGACCGCGTCATCCGGCGCAATCACGCCGTGGCCCCCGGCCACCTGCCACATCCCGTTTATGATCCGCGGGATTGCAAGACTTCCAAGCGTGGCAGACTCTATTGCGGCCATCGTAACCGACACGCGGGCATGCTCATTGAATAATGTATTGTGCCCAGAATCGCGTTCGGGTCGGCTTCGATTCGTGTCCGGATTCCCGGAAAGCTTTCGTGCGTAAATGGATTCATGCACGCCTATGCCGTTATCGCCGCCGTCACGGCCGCAGCCGCCTCACTGTCCTGGGGTGACACAGCATGGAGCTGTGCGCGGCCAAATTTGTGCCGATCCCATAGCTTATGGTAGTCCCCAACGAAGTAGAGCCCGCTGATCTGCCAGATCTGGTGGGGCATCTTGCCCTCGGGTTTAGGGTTATGGCCACGGCACTGTGCTGGTGCCTGTAGCGCCTCTAGCACGCGCTCAAGCTGTCCAGCGCAAACTTGATGCACAGAGAGTCGGTTGCGACAGGGTCAAAGACTACTAGTTCGTGTGACATTCCTACCCATAATCCTTTTGTTATTGCATCTCTAGGATTGCTTCTCTTTGTGTAATGCTTTCTATTCCACTCGACAGGTCATTGCTTGCCCTTCGCAGTTGATCCTGCAGTGACTTTCTGGTCTTCCATAGAGTCTCGTGATCTCTCTCCTCCTTGCTCTGTAGTGTGAACAGGTCCTCGTTGACTCTGTGGAATGATTCTAGAATCATTGAGAATTCACTGCTGTTTATGTACTCGTACAGTTTTGACTGTTTTGCATCCTGATCCTCCTTGCTCTTTGTCAGCTTTGATATCTCGATTATGCCAGTACGGATCTGCCGTGCCACCTCTGTCACTATGGAATGATTGACAAGTAGTACGCCGTCTTGGTTTCCCAAGAGTCCGTTGGGTACCGATTTTTTGGGCAAGTTGCGTGCAACTATAAGTACATAATTGGTGCCGTGAATCTTTTTGTACTTTTTTGCTTTTTCAATGTCCTTTTTTGTCACAGTGGCGGCAGACTTGTTGTCGTATACGATCAGTGTGTCCAAGAATCCAGTCGTTGTACGTATCTGTTGAATCAAATCCCCGCTGGAGGTTCCCCTCTTCTGTCTTTTGAACAGGTCATCGGTAAAGGTGTGCGTCAAGGTGGCGTACAGATCCTGTTCCCCGACCTCGCCCTTGAGCTCCGGCTGTGTTTTGGCAATCTTTAATTCTTCAAGATCTTTGTTGGCGCGCTCGATCTGAGTCTCTTTTTGCCTCAGGTCATCTTCTAGTTTGAAAACACGTTCACTAAACTCATTTCTCACTGAGCTTTGAATTTCTTTTTTAAACGAAATTTGATTCTTCTTCATCTGCTGAATTTCTCTATTCTTTTCTCCAAGTTCTTTCTTGAGTCTTTCTTGACCTTCCCTCTTGAGATCTGCCTGCTCTTTCTTCATGTCACGAATCTGTCGGGCTTTCTCTTCAAGATCTTTTTTGTGGGCGGATTTGACTTCGCGCTCATACGTCTTTAGTCTCTTCTTTTCCACCTGAATCATTGTGTCATAGTTCTGTTTTTGTTGCCTACCCAACTCCTCAAACTGCTTTTGGTTTTGTTTGGTGATTTTTTCATAGTTTTTTTCCATGTCGGCGATTTGTTTGTCGTGCATTGACTCTAAGCTCTTTTTTAGTTTCTCTACCTCTTCGTCATGGATGACTTGGTTGCTCTTCTCTTCCTTTTTGTGTTGTTCTTCAAGTTTTCTTATTTGTTCTTCATATTTTTCGGCTCTCTTCTTCCCATCCTGCTCGTATCTCTGTTTGACTTCAACCTCTAGTTGCGAGCGGGCCTTGACATACTCGTCAGATGCAAGGGGCTTGTTGCATAATGGGCACCTTGTATCTTTCAGGTCTAGAACCTTTGCCTTCATATGGCTCTGCATCTACATGCCATAAGATAAACATGTCTATTCTTGGCCTCAGTTGAGTTGTCCTGTAAGTACTTCATCCTTTATGCACGCACGACAGGATAGAAAAGGTGGCAGTAAAGATGCCGGAGAAGCTGCGCAAGACGGGAGACACAAAGACCACGGATCTGATCTGGTGGCGCCAATCATGAAAAGTTTGATTGGAGAGGGAGACAAAGTATACAATCCCAAAGGCATCATGATGCAAAAGACATGCAGTTATGACAGCACTTGAATGAGAATATTTTGAGAAACAGAGGTCAGGCCAATTCTCGAGATGGACGTTTCATTATGTTGTCGCAACAGTCGTATATACTCTGCAAAATCAGACGGAGACGAGCAAACTAAGCGATTATACGCTCTTGGCCTGCTTGTTGAGGGACGCGAATGCCTCGTCAACACTTTTTTGGCGCTCCCCAAGCGCGCTCCGGAGCCTTGTGATGGCCCTTTTGCGGGCAGATATCATGCGTTTTTGCTCCGCGTACCCCGACGAGCCCTTCGAGACCCGGCCGCGCAGGGACGGGACAGGCCCAAGGGACGACGTGATGACATGCAGTATCTTTGGATCAGATGCGGTGGGGGACAATTTTGCATCAACTAAGCCCCCCTTCCTGAGCGCGCCCCTGACATCGCTTGCAGTCATCTTGCGGACTGATTTTCTTATCGCATGGGCGTGCTGTACAAGCAGGGCCGCCGTGCCGTGCGCCGTCCGGAACGGCACGTCATGCTCAAGCACGAGTCGCTCGGCCACGTCTAGCGCCACCAGGTCGCTTGCCTCCGCCACGCGGCGCATACGGGTCTTGTTTACGCGCATGCCGCCGAGCACTGACTGGACTGCAAGCAGGGCCGATACTCCGGTATCCGATATCATCCACAGGAGTGGCTTTGTACGCTGCAGGTCTCGCCCGTACCCGGAGGCAAGCCCCCCCACTATCCCCAGTATGGCGCCCGTGTATCCGGCCGCCTCGGCCGCCCTGGCGCGCGTGATCTCCAGCACGTCTGGGTTCTTCTTCTGGGGCATTGCGCTCGACGGCGAAGATATGTCGTCCTCCAGCTCCACAAATGAGAACTCCGACGTGGACCACACCACTATATCCTCGGCCAGTCGACTTAGGTTGGACATCATTATGGAGACCGCGGCCGCGTACTCGGCCGCAAAGTCGCGGGTGCCGGTCGCGTCAAGTGAGTTCTCCAGTATACCATCAAAGCCCAGCAGCTCTGCTGTATAAGCGCGGTCAATCGGCAGGCTTGTCCCGCCCACGGGCCCCGCCCCGAGCGGGCTCTTGTTCACGCGCCCGTAGGCGTCAGACAGCCTCTCATAGTCCCTGAGCAGCGCGTCGGCGTGGGCGAGCAGCCAGTGCGAGAACAGCCCCGCTTGGGCCTGCTGCATGTGCGTGTACAGCGGCATGACGGTGCGCCTGTGGTTTGACGCGAAGAGTACCATGGACTCGGCTACATCCAGGATGTGGCCACACATCACATTGATGTCGTCTCGGACCTTCATGCGTATATCGAGCGCCACCTGGTCGTTCCTCGAGCGGGCCGCGTGCATCCTGCCGCCGTGCGCGGCCCCCGCCCTTTCGACTACGAGCGACTCGACGAGCTCGTGTATGTCCTCTGCGGCGCCCGCGTTCTTCCCGTCATACGTGGAGCCGCTCCGCGCAAACAGGCTCCGCCGTCTCCGCAGGATCTCGGATAGCGCCCCCAGTATGCGGCGGGCCGACGTCCGCGATATGATCCCCGTCTTTAGCAGCATAAGCACGTGGGCCTGGCTGCCCAGTATGTCATAGCGTATGATCTCCGCATCCTCCTCTGCCGAGGACAGGTAGCCGAGGATCCTGGGGTCGGGCCCGCCGTCCCCCATGCGCGCACGGTACATGGCGTTACTTCTCTAATGGTTATATATAGCATAAATGGGAGTGATGCCATATGAGCCAGCAGGAGATCAAGCAGAAGAGGGTCAAGATATTTGACGAGCTCTCAAAGATCGTGGATCCGGAGATAGACATGTCCATAGTGGAGCTGGAGCTCATAGACGAGGTCGACATAAGCGACAGCGACGTGAGGGTGGACCTTCACCTCACAAGCCCGTTCTGCCCCGCGATATACGGGTTCAAGATATGCCAGGACATACACGACAACCTGCTGATGGTAGACGGCGTCGACGACGTAAAGGTGAACGTCTCAAACCACTTTATGGCAGAGCAGATAAACCAGCAGGTCAACAACTCGCCGAACCCCAAAAAGGCGGCCGGTGGGAGTCAGGGCGCGTCGCAGGCAGGCGAGCCGGCAAAGGGAGCGGAGGGTTCCGATTCATCAACGTCAACAACATCACCATCGCCATCAACATCACAGCCAGAGGCATCCACGCCCCCGCCACAGGCGTCATCGTGGTCCACTGACGCGCCGAAATAGTTGGCGGCGGCAACCGCAGCACCCACCACAATTACCAAGCATCCTTGTCTTGCTGTGTGACGGCAACGGATCCGTCAATCTCTTTTGCGCCGCACCCGGCACAATAACCATTGTCACTTTTGGTTATTGCCGCTGCCGCCGCCAAAACCCAGCATGTACCCGCGGAGCATCTGTATGCCCATCGCGGGATCCACCCCCTTCGGGCAGACCTGGCTGCAGGAGCCCGCAAAGTGGCACCGCCATATGCCGTGCGAGTCGTCTATTACCTTGAGCCTCGAGTCCTTGCCCCGGTCCCTGCTGTCGCCCACGTAGCGGTACGCTTGGGCTAAAGCCTGCGGCCCCAGAAACGAGGAGTCCGTCGCCATCGTGGGGCAGGCCGCGTTGCAAAGCCCGCACTTTATGCAGTTTGCAAACTGTATGTATTGCTCCAGCTCCTCCGGCGACTGCGGGTACTCCTTTAGCTCGCCGTCCGCGACATCGTCAAGCTCCGTGTCGTCCCTGTCCAGGTACGGCCTGACCTCGCGGTGATTCTCAAACAGCGAGTCAAACCCGACTGCAAGGTCACGTATCACCGGAAAGTTCTGCAGCGGCTCCACCGTAACCACGGAGGAGTTCAGCTCGTCGATTTTAGTAAAGCAGGCAAGCCCGGGCCTGCCGTTTATCATCATGCCGCACGAGCCGCAGGTGGCCTGCCTGCACGAGTACCGGACTGCCACGGAGTGGTCCAGCCTCTTCTTGACCTCCAGTATGGCGTCCAGGACTGTGGTCCACTTTTCGTACGGGACCTCAAAGTCGTCGAACCCGACTGTGCTGCTGTCGTGCGCGGGGTTGCTGCGGGCTATGCGGAGCGTGATTGAGCGCTGCGTGCCCGGCCGCTGCGCGGAAGCCGGACCAGATGCTGCCTGCAATGCCATGATCAGACCATCCCCATGTTGGTCATAATAATGGTTCTAGACCCGTACGCGATCAGTGCGAACATGGCAGCCACGCAGCCGTAAGATACTGCCTTCTCGTATCTGGGCCCCTGGCGCAGCTCCAGCAGTATGACGCGCAGCCCGTTGAACCCGTGTATTGACAGCAGCACCAGTATGATCTCAAGCATAAGCGCGTACGGCAAAAACCTATAGTTTGCAAGGACGGTCTCGTACTCCAGCGATTCGGCAAACCCTCCCGAGGTAAGCCTCATCAGCACGTGCACCGCGACCAGGGCGACTGCCGCGAGCGCCGTGCCATAATGGATCTTCATTATGGTCGATTCCCGGAGTATCGCAGACGCCATTGTCACACCCCGAACATTACGGCAAGGCCGTACATCATCGCTATCGCGGCAAGCACGATTGCCGTGTATATCCCCAACTTGTGCCTATAATTCTGGGACGCCGGCACGTACGGATAATCGGGGCGCGCCGCCCTGCCCACGCCGACCCCGCCGTGCCCGAGCATGACACGTATGCCGTTTACCGTATGGAACACGCACATCCCTATCACGATTGCAAGCAGGATGTGCCCCTCCGTAGTCTGCGTGATGGCCAAAAACTCGTCCCACCCCATCTTGCCCTGCAAGATGCTGCTCGTCTCGTAGATGTGCCCGATAAAGTACGCAAGCAGCCCGAGGCCCGTCAGGCGCATCAGCCAGTACGCGACGCGCTCTATCCCGTACTTGCCGGGGTTTGCCATGCCCCCGATGCCGGCCCTGTTGCCGTCGGCCTTGGCGCCGCTGTCACTGCTGGCGCCGTCATAGCGGCCCTGGGAATCTGTCCCGGCCTCTACACCCGCATCCCCCTCCTCTTGGTCCACGGAAGCCATTAGTACTTCCTCTCCACCGGCTTGTATTTGGTGATTGTGACCGGGTGCGTCTTCATTATGGGGCCCTGCGGGTCGTAATACGCGAGCGTGTGGTGCAAATAGTTCTCGTCGTCGCGCTTTGGATAGTCGGTGCGGGCGTGAGCTCCCCGCGACTCCTTGCGGTTTATGGCGCCCACCAGCACGATCTCGGCCACCCTGAACATCGAGTCCAGTTCCATGACGTTCGTAAAGTTGGTATTGTACTCGGCCGCCTTGTCATCCACATGCTTCCATGATTCCTTGCGCAGGGCCCGCACGGTGCGCAGTCCCTCTGCAAGCTCGTCGCCGTTCCTGTACACGTACGCGTTGGAGTTCATGGCATCGGTCAGTTCCTGCCGTATTTCGTACGGGTTTGCGCCCCCGCCGCCCCGGAATATGCCGTCGTAGATGCGCTTCTCCTCCGCATTCACCACGTGGTGCGGCCACGGGGGCCTGGACGCGGAGGACTGCCGTTCCGCATACATGGCCGCCTGCTCGCCGGTTATCTTACCCCATACGATACACTCGGACGTCGAATTTGCGCCCAAACGGTTTGAGCCGTGCACGCTGTTGCAGGCGGCCTCGCCTGCGGCCCACACGCCCTGTATCTCTGTCGCCCCATCAATGTTGGTGTGCAGCCCCCCCATCATGTAGTGGCACACGGGCCTGACGTCAAGCAGGTCCTTTGCCGGGTCTATCCCGGAGAACTTTATCGATATCTCGCGTATGCCCCCCAGCTTCTCCTTTATGCGCTCGTCCCCTATGTGGCGTAAATCAAGCTTCATGCAGTCCACGCCGGTCTCGTGCTTGAACCCGCGGCCCTCCCGGATCTCGGACATTATAGACCGCGACACTATATCGCGTGGGGCCAGCTCCATCTTTGAGGGCGCGTACCGCTTCATGAACCGCTCGCCGGCGCTGTTCAGCAGGTATCCGCCCTCGCCGCGGGCCCCCTCGGTAATCAGGATGCCGGAGGGCATTATCCCGGTGGGGTGGAACTGGACGAACTCCATGTCCTTGAGGGCCATGCCGGCCCTCAGCCCCATGTCAAGCCCGTCGGGGGTCGACGACAGCGCGTAGGTCGAAAAGCTGTACAGCCGGCCTGCCCCCCCGGTCGCGATGATTAGAGCCCTTGCCCTTATCGAGTAAAAGGCGCCCGTCTTCAGCTCTATGGCGGTAAGCCCCAGGAACTTGCGGCCGTCATGAACTATGCAGGTGGCAAACCACTCGTTCAAATATGATATGTTCTCAAACTTTTGGCACGTGTCGTACAGGGTCTGCATCTCAAAGAACCCCACCTTGTCTGACGCGTACGTGGCGCGCGGAAAGCTGTACCCCCCGAAGTTGCGCTGGTCGATGCGGCCGTCCTTGCGCCGGGACCACGGCATGCCCCAGTGGTCGAGCTGGTGTACCTCGCGGGGCATCTCGACGCAGAGCCGCTCGGCCACGTCCTGGTCGGCCAAAAAGTCGCTTCCCTTTACAGTATCGTACACGTGCGACTCTATCGTGTCGCCCTCGTCCTCGAACATCACCGCGGCGGTGCCGCCCTCGGCGGACACGGAGTGCGAGCGCATCACCTGCAGCTTGGAAACGACGGCTATCTTCAGGTTGGGGGCGGTCTTGGCCGCCGATATGGCAGCCCTGAGCCCCGCTAGACCGGAGCCGCATATAAGCAGGTCATACTCGTCTATGGTATCGACCATAATCGTTCACGGACGCTCCGCACAGAGATATTAAAAATGTAATAACCGGCGCGGCAAGACTAAAATATATCGCTAGCGATATAACGTCATGAGCTCGGCCTGGTTTGAGAGGGTGAAGAGCGCGATTCCGAGGGGCTTTTCGAGGTATTACATCATAAGCATACTGCAGGAGGGGCCCCACACGGGCAAGGAGATCATGGACAGGGCGGCAGGCGAGAGCGGCGGGGAGTGGAAGCCCTCGCCGGGCCTGATATACCCGCTGCTCGGCAGGCTGCTTGACGAGGGGCTGATCGAGGAGTCCGAGGACAGCGGGGGCGGCAGGTACGCACTCACGCAGAAGGGGGCAGACACGGCAGAGGACATGAAGAGGATCAAGGACGGCATAGACAGGCAGATCGACGTGCTCTCCAGGCTGGGCAACGCCGGCAGGTTTGTCGCGGCAGACGTGATAGAGCGCATCGCCTCGATTGCGGCCATACTGGGCCAGAACGCGGCAAGGATGACTGCAGAGGATGCCGAGCGGTACAGGCAGTTTCTGAGGGACGAGCTTGCCAGGATGGGGGAGCCTGCCGAGAGCGACGGAAGCCCGGAGGAGGATTCCAAGGACGAAGACGTGGACGAGACAAGCATCCCCGTAAAATAGCGCGGGTGACGGCGCTGTCCAACTTTTCACCGCCAAAGTCACGAAAAGCTTAAAGATCATGACGCGCCCCGGTGGCAAAGCTTATTGATCATATTGTAATCGCCACGTCAATGGCTTCCAAAAGAAGCAGGAAGGACGACAAGAGAAGACAGGATGCCCATGTGCGGGCGTACAAGGCGGAACGGCGAAGGCAGAAGATCAAGGAGTGCCGCGACTACAAGACGTATGAGAGAAAGCGAAGGGGCGAGGGCAGGGTGAAAAGGATCAGGATCAAGCAGCTAGCAAAACTGATCCGCGACACCCTGCCAGACGCCACCGATACGAACGTTTCCAGGATCGTGTGCGTCGTAGACATGACATACCGCGGCCACTCGTACCGCAGACACGTCGAGTACCTGGATGAGCATTCAGGCTCCGTAAGCATGTACGGGCTAAAAAGAGTTCCCTCAAAATCCGGCCTCCACGGCTGGGCAGGAGAGCTTGCAGACGACATGGAGTTCGTGCTGGGGCTCCTCGCCGGACAGGCAGGGGACGACGCGCGCGGTACCCTGCTGGGCGACTCGTCGGGGTTCTCCATAGTGAAATACGAGGACTGGGAGGACGCCAAGCGCGGGATCATATCCCGGCGCGAGTTCAACAAGCTCCACATACTGGTCGCGCCGCACGGCAGGATCGCGACGTGCGCGATAACCGCGGGGCGGCGGCACGACTCGCCGGTGTTCCGGGAGATGTACGGGCGCATACCGCAGGGAAGTGGCCGCACCATACTGGACGCCGCGTACCTGTGCAAGGCAAACTGCAAGGTGATCGCGCGCAGCGGGCGCAGTCCGGTCATATGCCCAAGGAGGAACTCCCGGGCAAGGGGGCTGCATCCGATGGGCCAGATGCTGAAGTGGTACGAGAGCGACCGTGACGGGTTTGACAGGGCATACCACCAGCGGAGCCTGGTAGAGACCGCGTTCTCCGTCATCAAGGAGAGGTTTGGCGCCGTCGCGCGCGCAAAGACGTTCCGCATGAGGCAGCTGCAGCTCGCGCTAAAGTGCGTCTGCTACAATCTCGTCGCCTGATTCTGCATCCGTCCGCAGGGGAGCAGTGCACCCCCCAGCGTACGCTGCAGACTGATGCGCCACACGCAATCAAAAACCGGAGACTTGCCGCCGGACATGCCACAATTGCGGCAGAAACGGACCCGCCCATCGCCCAAAGCCTGCTTAATTGTCCATAAAATTGGGGCGCGGCTTACAAGAGTTGGACAGCGCCGCGGGTGACGTCAAGCATAAATAACAACCGGGACGCTCCTGCGCTGTGTCAGGTTCCGCCGACAAACCCGGAAAGAAGAAGAAGAGCATCCGCAGGATGGTAAGGAGGGGCGGCTCGCCCCTGGTCATACCCGGCGTGTACGACGCGCTGGGCGCAAGGATAGCGGAGAACGCGGGGTTCGACGCCATGTTCCAGACCGGGTACGGCACGTCCGCGTCGCTTCTGGGCATGCCGGACTACGGGTTCGTCGGGGCCGCCGAAACGGTGGAGAACGCGAGGCGCATATGCGCGGCGACCAAATCTCCAGTAATAGTGGACTCGGACACCGGGTACGGCAACGCCCTGAGCGTCTGGAAGCTGGTGGGGGACCTGCAGGCTGCCGGCGCGTCGGGGATGTTCCTTGAGGACCAGAGGTGGCCCAAGCGGTGCGGCCACATGCAGGGCAAGGACGTCATATCGCAGGAAGAATATACAGAAAAGCTCGGGGCCGCGGTGGACGCCAGGGGCGACTCTGACTTTGTCATAGTGGCGCGCACAGACGCCCGCGCGACGCTGGGGCTCGACGAGGCCATAGAGCGCGGCAGGCAGAACAAGAAGACGGGTGCGGACGCCGTGTTCATAGAGGCCCCCAGGGATATAGGCGAGATGAAGAGGATAGGGCGCGAGATAAGGGCCCCCCTCGTTGCAAACATGATAGAGGGCGGCGTCACGCCCATAAGCCCGGCGCAAAAGCTGCACGGGATGGGGTTCAACATGGTACTGTACCCGCTGTCGGTGCTCTTTGCAAGCGCGTACGCGGCATCAAGGATACTTGCGGAGCTGCGGCAGACTGGCGCCACCAGAAAGTCGAAGAGGAGCGCGGTGAGCTTTGACCAGTTTAACGAGATCGTAAACCTCTCAAAGTTCAGGAGCATGGAGAGCAAATACGGCGGCGGTGGCAAAAGCAGTAACGACAAGGGTCACTGACCGCCCGCGATAGTAGCAATAGGCGCGGCATGCGCGCAGCCACGCCGCCAAAAATAGTATAAAAAATGCCAAAAAAGAGGGACTCGCTAGGAGTTTCTCTTTACTTCGATCTCGATCGTCGATACGTTTCGCGTTCGTCCGTCTTGAGACTTGAGGGACTCGGAACCTATGCGGATCTCTCCGATAGAGCAGCCAGCAATCTCGGTCTTTCTCAAGACGAGCTGGGCGACGTCTACGGCGTGCCCGATGCTGAGCCCCCGAGCCTTGATGTTCACTTTTGGCAGGTTTACCAGCTGAATCGCCGTGGCAGTCACGTACGTCATCAGTGGCTTCTTGCCTATGAATATGGTGTCCCTTGCTTCGGTAGACATTGCAGCTCGACAGGCTGTGTATTATTTATAGTTAAGATGCGGTGCCGGAAGAGCGCTACGATGACAATAGTAGCGGTGGCAACCGTACTGCTCGAGCGCGCCCGTGCCTCAGGGAAGGTGTATGGTGCCAAAGCCGTACTCGCTACACGTCTGGTAGTGGGCGTGAATCTCTGCCTCCCACCCCCTGCCGCGGTCAAGCATGTCAAGCGATTCTCTCAGCTTGGGGATCTCGTCGCGGTGCCTGCGGTTTCTCTCCACGAGCCCGTCACGAAACTCGTCCTCCGGAAGCGAGTTGCTCTTTTTGCAGTTGCACGGCTGGCAGGCCAGCACCATGTTCCACGCGTTGTCGTCGTATATGTACGTCCACGGGATCAGGTGGTCCACCTGTATGCAGCCGGGCTCGAGCCTGTCGCGGCAGTAAAAGCAGCAGTCCGTGAACGGTCTGAACATGTTGTGATACTCGGTCAGCGCCTTCCTCTTGGCGTCCATCATCTCGATCTTTGTCATGAGCCTCGGCAGGGTCGGGTTTATCGGCTCGAGGAACCTTGTCCACTCTACGAGAACGGCCTTTGAAAGCAGCGCGTAATACTTTTGGAAGAACTCAAACGCCTCGGGTTTCAGCGTGATGGCTTGCTCGTCGTCGTCATAGTCGTAAAACGACCGCACCTCCACCGTCCGGTTTCCGACGGGGACCCTCTGAAAGCGTGGCACCACTATTGAGGTCTTGGATCTGGCGTGCCCGAACACGTTTTTCAGTACGAGCCTCCTGGCCCTGTCCTTGTCGTTTCTGTCAAGGAGCGAGTAGTCGCTGGGCGTGCTCTCCCCGAACACACCCCTGAGCTTTGTTATGGCGTGTGGCACGTGCTTTGCGTCATAGTTCTGGCGCATGTGCAGCACGTACTCCTGGTGCCAGTAGTACCTGAGGAACTTGTCGGCCAGGTACTCGTATGGTATGCGCAGGACTGACTGCCTTTCTTCCCCCTCTTCCTCCCGGCCCGCGCCGCGGTAGTCGCCCCGGCAGTACTCCAAGATGGCGCGTGCGAGTGCGAACTTGTACGTGTTGGCCTTTGAGCCGTGACTCAGTATGGACAGAAAGCTCTTGGCCAGTCCGGCGTACGACGTGGCCGGAGACGCCCTGGCGTACGACGCGGGGCGCAGCCCGCCCGGGTCGATGGCTGGCAGCCTCGAGGGATCCGCTAGGCGGAAGACCCCTAGGCGTCCGCCGGCCCTCCAGTCCGCGATGCACCCCCTGGCGCGTAGCGCCGAGATCTGCGCCATGACGGACTGGTAAAAGTCGACTGCCAGTATGCCGCCCCCGAGCACCATGTTGCGGTCAAGGTTCAAGAGATCGGCTACCTGCTCGATAACGCTGCCGGCGCCGTGCCACACGGCGTCATCTCTGTGGATGCGCTGCGTCAGGTCCCCCCTGCCGCACGTCCTGCCCCGCGCATCCTCCATTTTGGAGATGGTGCTGCCGGGCCCGCGCACGACCTGCGCGAGTGCCCACATGACCATCTTTCCGGAGGGCAGTACCGGGGGGCTGCCCGTAGCAGGGCCGTGCATGTCTAGTCACAACAGGACGGGCCGCAATATCTTAAGGATTACGATCTTGCGCGTTCCCGCCTGCCCCGGGCCCGTCCGCGCCGCCTGCAGGCGCCTCCGCTATGGCACCCCTCGAGCGGTTCTCCCTGTACGCTGCAAGGTGCTGCTCGTAGACGTCTTTGGGGTCCACGTCGGGGCCGCAGTACTGGGCATAGTACTCGCGCCTCGTCAGGGGCGAGCCGGCGCCGCTGTTGTCGGACCTGGCCGGATCCGAGTTTATCATGATGAACTCGTCGAGCCACTCCTCGTAGGACGACGTGATGCCGAGGTTTTCTTCCATTGGGGTCACCTGCTACTGTCGCCGCGCACTATGCCGCGACAAACGAGCCACGCGCCAGAACCACGCCCCCCACATGTATAATCAGCCATCATAATTACCAGCCACCATCACAACAACGACGTAAATGGCAGTCACGCGCCCCTCTCCTTGAGTCGGCCGAGCAGCACACCGAGGTCCGGATCGTCCTGCACGTCCCCGGCCCACAAGTCCGACACCCGCTCGACCACGTCCGGCGCTATATCGATACCAGTAGTGATTACGGCGTGGGCCGCGCTCTTCCGGACCTCCGAGCTGTCATCAAGCAGCGATTCGGCCAGCACCCTCCCCACTTCGGGACCACCCGCGTGCATGTGCCCCAGGGCTCCCACGGCGCACGACCTTACCATGGACCGCTTGTCGCGCGCGAGCTTTACCAGTTCCGGAATCGAATCGGTCTCATTCCTGTTTGCAAGTATCAGCGACGCAAAGCCGCGCACGTTCTTGCTTGCGGAGTCCAAGCCCTTTATCAGGTGCTCGTATATGCGGTTCTCGTTGAGTATCAGCGAGCTGAACGCCTCGCCCCTCACCCGGATGTCGTCGTCGTCGAGCCTTGCAATCATCTTTTCTATTATGTCGGGGCGATCCGTGGCGGCAAGCCCCTCAAGGACGCTTATCTTTTGCGCGCTGTCACCTGTCTCCAGGATCCGTGCAACGTCGTTCAAGTCAAGGCAGATTGGCAACGCAGGTTAATAATGGTAACAGTCAGCGGTCCTGTTGTGAATTCATGAGCTGACTAGAGACGGCCGACAACTCACGAATTTGCAACAGAAACCAGAAACTGAAAAGCCCAACGCTCAAGGCGTTTTGCCTACCAACGTCCAATCCAACCAAATCCAAGAATTAATGCTGGCGCCGGCCGCAGCGATGGAGCCCAGCAACGCCAGAAAGATTACTCTACCGGTGAGCCCCTCCGCCCGGATCTTGACGCCCAGCATATCTAGGCGAAACGGCTCTTGCTTGCCGCCCTTGTTTTCCTTGACCTGTTCAAATTTCCGGTCCATCACGATCCTTGCGCATTCGAATATCTTTTCGGTGGGCAATCCCGCCACACGGCCGATCAGACGAATCGCTCCGATGACGATTACGGCAAGCAACACGGCAGCACCAATCCAAATGACAATGTCCGCTACCACAAGGATCGCTGATTGCAGCATGACAACAACTTCGGCTAGCGTATCAGTCAGATTCAACCCATGACCATGCGGGCTATGTTTATTTCAACGTAGCGTTCACCAGTATGGCAAGATCCACATTTGGCCTAGGACGTGACCGGCTTGATGATGTAGATTGGTGGGCCGGATTTTTTGTTTGTACCGTATTCGTATATCTGGACGGACCTTACGCCGCGTTTTTTCAGCATGTGTGTGTACGCCTCCTTGTCGCACGTCATCAGGTCGCAGCCGCGTTCCAGACAGAATGATGCAAGTTCCGAGTCGGAGCTGTCGGCGGCAAGAACATCCGGTTTGCCCACGCGATGAATGTCGGAGTAATCTTTGCGGATTTGCGATTCGTTATCGGTTGACCATCCCGCCAATTGATAGTCGATCAACACGCCGCGGTTCATCAACGGTGCATGCTCGACACGTCATTTATTGGTATGTCTAATCGGCTCTCGCAAATTCGTGAGTTGTCAGCAGTCTCTGGTCAGCTCACGGATTCGCAAGAACCCAGCCGGTATCGCGTTTCTCGGCACGGCGGGCGGCATAGCCGGCACCGGCGGCATGCCTGCATGCTTGCCGGGCGTCAAACGGCCGCGCGGCAAGAAAGGCTCTCAACACTTTTAAAACCAAAGTCTAGAGCCCAGTCTGAGAATGATCCAAAAGGTGACTACAGGCAATGGCAAAGGCATATTACGTTAAGTTCGAGACGCCCGAGGATCTGGTAAGCCCGATTCTGGAGGCCGTCCGCGTGGCCGCGACAAGCGGCAAGGTTAGAAAGGGCACAAACGAGGCCACAAAGGCCATAGAGCGCGGCACCTCAAAGCTGGTGGTTATAGCAGAGGACGTGGAGCCCCCCGAGGTGGTGGCCCACCTGCCCATACTGTGCGAGGAGCAGGGCGCGGCGTACGCGTTCGTCCCCTCAAAGGACGACCTGGGCAAGTCCATCGGCATAGACATCACGTCCGCGGCGGCAGCGATACTAGACCCCGGCGATGCCCAGCACATAGTCGACCAGGTGGTCGCATCCATAGCCAAGATAAAGGACGGCGCTGACGGCAAATGAGCGCGGCGGGCTCGTCCAGTGGTTCAAAGCAGGCCATGGCCTCGGCTGACGACGTGGTCCAGTCAGAGGTGATACAGATAGTGGGCAGGACCGGCATAGCAGGCGAGGTGATACAGGTCAGGGTGCGCATACTGACGGGCAAGGACAGGGGGCGCATACTGACTAGAAACGTAAAGGGCTCCATCAGGACCGGCGAGATACTCATGCTCAGGGAGACGGAGCGCGAGGCCAAGAAGATAAAGTAACACAGGGGGTAATGACAGGATGAGCCTACTTGTAAAGCCGTGCAGCTTTTGCGACAGGCCGGTCCCAAAGGGCTCCGGTACGATGCTTGCAAAGAACGACGGCACCGTCCTGTGGTTCTGCTCCTCCAAGTGCAAGAAGAACGCGCTGGAGCTGAAGAGGGACCCGCGCAAGCTAAAGTGGACGAAAAAGTACGTAAAGGGCGGAATCAAAAGAAAATAATAGCCATGCATGGCGGCACCACGCGAGGGATGATACAAGATGACCACTGAGAAGACACTGTTCATAGTAAAGCCGGACGCGGTATCCAGGAACCTTACGGGCTCCATCATAGCCAGGTTCGAGCAGAAGGGCTTCAGGATCACGCACCTGAAGATGTTCCAGTTTACAAAACAGCAGGCCGAGCAGTTCTACAAGGTGCACAGCGAAAAGCCGTTCTTCGGCGAGCTGGTCTCGTTCATATGCTCGGGGCCGGTGGTGGCGGCCGTCATGGAGGGCGGACACGCGGTCCCGGCCGTGCGCACCATGATAGGGGCCACAAAGTCGTTTGAGGCCCAGCCGGGCTCCATACGCGGCGACTACGGCCTGGGATTCACGGACAACATCATACACGCGTCGGACTCGGGGGAGAGTTTCGAGCACGAATCGAGGGTGGTCTTTGGTGGGTGATGCAGTACGTCGCCAGCCACGCAGAAAGGACAGCAGTCCCCGGAGAGCAGGGCCGTACGCCAGCCCATAGTGGCCGTCCTGGGCCACGTCGACAGCGGCAAGACCTCGCTGCTTGACCGCATACGCGGCACCGGCGTGCAGGGCAGGGAGGCAGGCGGCATCACGCAGCACATCGGCGCGAGCTTTCTGCCAATCGAGGTCATACGAAAGATGTGCGGGCCCGCCCTGTACGGGCGGCTCGAGTCGCAGGCAGGCAGCCTGATCCCGGGCATACTCGTGATTGACACGCCCGGGCACGAGGTGTTCACGAACCTGAGGTCCAGGGGCGGCTCGGCTGCAGACATAGCCATACTCGTGGTCGACGTGAACAGGGGCTTCCAGCCGCAGACCACCGAAAGCCTCAAGATACTCGGCGAGCGCAAGGTTCCGTTTGTCGTAGCCCTCAACAAGTGCGACCAGATATCCGGGTGGCGGCAGACGGAGTCGCCCTACATATCGCAGGCCCTAAAGGAGCAGGACCCGTCGGTGCAGGCCGACCTGGACCAGAAGATATACGATGTCGTCGGCACGCTGTCAGTCAGGGGGTACAAGGCAGAGGCGTTCAGCCGCGTGCGGGACTTTAAGAGCGAGGTCGCGATCGTTCCGATATCGGCCCGGAGCGGGGTCGGGATACCCGAGCTGCTCGGCGTGCTCGTGGGGCTGACCCAGCAGTACCTGCAGAAAAAGCTGGGCGTCTCCGGCAAGGAGACCCGCGGCATGATCCTCGAGGTCAACGACGAGGTGGGGCTTGGGCCCTCGGCCAACGTCATACTCATCGACGGGTCCATGGGAAAGGACGACATTATAGTGGCCGCCAGGCGCGACTCCGTCGCGGTGGCAAGGCCCAAGGCGATCCTGCTGCCAAAGGCGCTCGACGAGATGCGCGACCCGCGAGACAAGTTCACGCCCGTCAGCCGCGTCGACGCGGCGGCGGGCCTGAAGATAACCTCGCCGGAGCTCGACGGCGTGCTGCCCGGCAGCACCCTGTACGTGGCGTCTGGGGACTCCGCGGAGTCCGACGCCGAGAGGTACGCGGAAATGATCAAATCCGAGATGGAGTCGGTGTTCGTTGACGACACGCAGACCGCGAGCGGCGTCATACTGAGGTGCGACACCATAGGGTCCCTGGAGGCCACGGTGTCCATGCTCCGGGACGCGGGCGTCGCCGTCTCAAAGGCCGACATCGGGCCCGTCAACAGGCGCGACATCGTGCAGGCAAAGGCGATAAAGGAGAAGGACAGGCACCTTGGCGTCATACTCGCGTTCAACGTGAGGGTGCTTCCGGACGCGAGGGAGGAGGCCGACACGGCGCACATACGGATCTTCGAGGACAAGGTGATCTACAGCATGATAGACTCGTACAGCGCGTGGGTCACCGAGGACACGGCAGACCAGGAGAACGCCGTGTTCTCCGAGACGACGCCGGTCGCAAGGTTCACCTTCCTCAAGGACATGGCGTTCCGCAACAGCAACCCGGCCGTGTTCGGCATACGGGTCGACGTGGGGACGCTCCGCCAAAAGGCGCCGTTCATGAGCGAGTCGGCAAGGAGGATAGGCACCATACATCAGCTGCAGCTTGACAAGAAGACCGTGCCGGCCGCCTCGGCGGGCCAGGAGGTGGCGTGCTCCGTCAACGACGTGGCCATAGGCAGGCAGGTGACGGAGGGCTCGACATACTATACTGCCCCCTCCTCAAGGGAGGCAAAGGAGCTGCAGAACAGGTTCTGGGGCAGGCTGAGCCCCGAGGAGCAGCAGGTGCTCGAGGAGATAGTGCGGATGCAGCGCGAAAAGGATCCCGCGTACGCGTACTGACGGGAGTCCAGAAAGGGAAGTGTTGCAGGTGCGGCGGGAGTGTCCGCGCGCAGGGCGTATGGGTCAGCCCGCATCGCCGGGGCGGGCCGCGGCTGTGGCAGCGGCGGCTGCGGCGGCGCGGCACATCGAGTCGAGCGCGTCGCGTCCCACCGCGCCGGCCACGCGTGACACCGGGGCGCCCGACCTGAACATGACAAAGGTCGGAATCGAGCTGATGGAAAGGCGGGCCGCCACGTCCGGGCACTCGTCCACGTTGACGCGCGCAAACGCGATGCCCGGGTACGAGCCGGACAGATCCTCGAATATAGGGTGCATTGCCCTGCAGGGCCCGCACCACTGGGCCCAAAAGTCGACGAGCGTCGGGCGGGGGGAGGACACCGCGCCCGCAAAGGTGGCAGACGACAGGTTTGCAACGCCGCGGGAGGTTTCCGGGTGCTGTTGCTGCTGTTGCCCCCGCTCCCTGCTGCGCTGCGCGCTTATCATGTCCTGCAGTTTCTTGCGCTTTAGCCTCTCAAGCTCGGGATCGTCCGCGCCGCCGCCGTCCGGACTAGCACCGCTCGCCATGGCAGCCACGCACCGTCCTAGTCGTCATCCTGATCCTTTATGGGGATCTGCTCGTACCGCCGCGACTTGCATATGGGGCACTGGTCGATATACTTGGTAAAGCTCACAGAAGAGTACACGATTCCGCAGTTGCCGCAGACGCGCAGGTTCCTTGAGAGCTTGCCCATGACGCGGCGGCCACGCATTGTGATTAAAAGCTACTGGTTTGGGCAGGGGGCGGCCGTTGCCGTTGTCGCGTATGCGCCTACCCATTATTTACGATCGTGCAGACGCCCTCGATCAGCTTCGTGCCGGGCCCGCATATGCCATACTGCTTTGCAGGCGGCTCGGGTTCCTCCACGTCGGGTTCGGGCAGCCCCACGGCGTGGTATATCGAGAAGTATTCCGCATAGTTCTGGTCAAACCACTCCTTGTACGAGGGCTCCGCGTTGTACCGGTCCACGTAGGTCTGGGGGTCGACTGACTCGTCGACGAACGGCGCGGGGATCTCAAACAGTCCCACCGCCCTGTATATGGTGCCGTATTCGGCCGCATAGTTCTGGTCAAACCACTCCTTGTACGAGGGCTCCGCGTTGTACCGGTCCACGTAGGTCTGGGGGTCGACTGACTCGTCGACGAACGGCGCGAGTGGGACATCAAGCCTGAGTTCAGGGCGCGCGGGCTCATCCGGCGTCTCCCCTGAGCCGGTTTCATCCAGAGCCGGCTCGGTGGTGTCGGCGCCATCATCACCATCACCGCCAACAGCGCCACCAGAAGTGTCGTCCACTGCGGCAGGATCGTCGAGTCCCACGGCATGGTATATGGAATCATACTCCGAGTAATGCGCGTCAAACCACTCCTTGTACGAGGGCTCCGCGTTGTAGCGGTCCACGTAGGTCTGGGGGTCTACTGACTCGTCTACAAAGCTGGCGGGCACCTGCAGCACGCCCACCGCGTCGTATATCGAGCCGTACTCTGCAAGGTAGTTTGCGTCATACCACTCCTTGTACGAGGGCTCCGCGTTGTAGCGGTCCACGTAGGTCTGGGGGTCGACTGACGGGTCGACGAACGGCGCCAGGCCGGTGCCGGCATCGGGCTGCTGCGCGTCCCTTGGCTCCTCAGACCTTGTCTGCTGTTGCTGCTGCTGTTCCACATCGGCATCCTGCACGTCGTTGACCTTTATGCGGACGGTCTTTTTGTCGCTGTGCTCGCCCCGGGCCGCCACGACGTCAAACGTGTACGTCTTGCCGCCCTGGTCGTATGAAGGCGTCCATGAAAAGGCCCCCGTCCCCGGCACGATGCTGGCCCCCTCCGGCTCGTTGGCAAGCGAGAGGGCGGCGCCTGAGGAGGCGTCGCCTGACACCGTCACTATGAACGTCGCCGGCTTGCCCTCGTCGACTGTCAGCGAGCCGACGGAATTTATCACCAGTCCGACTATGCGCGCCTCGGTGGTGCTCTCGTTTGAGGCCCCGCTTGACCCCTGCGCGTTTGTCGCGTATACGCGGTAGGTATACTCGGAGCCGGGATCGAGCCCCCTGTGCGCGTACTTTGTCCCAGTCACGCCGCTGGCAAGCTCCGTAAACGAGGACGAGCCCTTCTTTTTGGCCTCTACCGTGTATCCGGTGACGGCCAGGTTGCCGTCGTCGGCCGGCGGGCTCCAGGTTACGTCTATGTGCCTGTCGTTTACCGGCTTTGCGCTCACCTTTATCGGCGGGCTGGGCGCCGACAACGACACAAGCTCCACGGTATCG
The DNA here is from genome assembly GCA_965207075.1 of Candidatus Nitrosopumilus sp. Classification (GTDB taxonomy): domain Archaea; phylum Thermoproteota; class Nitrososphaeria; order Nitrososphaerales; family Nitrosopumilaceae; genus Nitrosopumilus. The sequence continues at coordinate 1,977,641 of CBDBLO010000002.1, forward strand.
GGCTCGATTACTCCGGTATGGAACGACGAGTCGATCGCCCTGATCGTGACGGGATCCGAGGGCAGCGAGTTTGCATTTCCAATCTGGGCGTACACGTGGAACGAGTTCTCCGTGTTCGTATCCACCCTGTACATGAACGAGCGCTCACTCCTGCCCACCTCGCCGTCATCTACCGTGAAATAGGTCCTGCCAATCTTCTCTTGCACGACGTAGCCGTTGATCGGCAGATCGAACGTGTCTGAGGGAGGCAGCCACGTCATCTTTACATGGGTTGGGGACATCGCCACGATGTCCACCATGGTGGGCTTGTCGGTCCCCTCAGGCTGTGTCGGTGCAGTCGCAGACGGGGCGCTGGCGGCGTCCGCGCCGCTCGCGATTGCAGAGACCCTGTAGGTGTAGGTGGTGCCGGGGTCAAGGTTGGTGTGGTAGAGCGCAGTCGCATTCGTGCTGGTTCTTGACGTGAGCGTTGTAAAGTCGATCACGGAGGATCCCGTGACGGCCTTGTACTCTACTGCATATCCGATTATGGGTAAAACGGTACCGCCCCTCTGCCTCGGCGCCTCCCAGTCGACTAGTATGGACGTCGGGGAGATTGGGACCGCCCGGACGCTGCGCGGCGAGTCCGGCTTTGTGACGGTGGTGCCGGAGGAGGAGGAGGAGGAAGTGCCTGACGACGACGATGATGAAGATGAAGATGAAGACGATGAAGAGGCGGACTGCGCGTCAAGCTCTATCACCTGCACGCGGTCGTTGCCGGTGTCTGCCACATACAGCAGTCGCTCCTTCGTGTCGATTGCAATCCCATGCGGCGACCTGAACTCGCCGTCGTCCTCGCCGAAGGAGCCGTACTTGCCCACGTAGCATACCACGTCAGTCAGGTTCTGCGTCCCGTCGGGACACGACTCGCCTCCCCCCCTCTCAAGGAAGCTGAAGATCTGTATCCGGCCGTTGACGGTGTCTGACACGTACAGCTCCCCCCTGTTGGGCGTGGTCTTCTTGTCTATCGCGAGCCCGGTCGGTCCGTTAAATGTGCCGTTCGCGGTGCCTATAATGCCTGCGCTGCCGAACTCCCCCACGTAGCAGATCCCCTTGGCCGCCTCCACCGTGTAGCTGTGACATCTTTCCCGCTCAGTAAGTATTTTGAATATGCCTATACGGTGCTTTTCGGTATCCGACACGTACAGGTATCTGCCTATCTCGTCTACTACGAGGCCCGAGGGGTTCGACATGTCGGTCGTGTTGAACTTTTTAATCGCGTCCTTGTACGTGCCGTCAGTGGAGAACACGTGGATCCTGTCCCCGTCCTCATCCGATACGAACACCCTCTGGGTCGCCGTGTCCACCGCGATGTCAGTAGGCGATGACAGCTCGTCCGAGCCGAACTCGCGCACAAACTTGTTGTCCCTGTCCACCACCTTGACTCGCTGGTTGCCCGCATCAAGAACAAAAAATTCGAGGTCATACTTCACGATTGATACCGGGTCGGAGAACTGCGAGTCGCCGCTGCCGGCAGAGCCGAACCGCTTGTCAAACTTGTCGTGAGTCCGGAATATGCTGACCCGATCCTTGTCCTTTTCCACGACGTAGATGTCCACGACATTGCCCCTGAGGTTCATGTTCAGCTCGACATCATAGGGGCCGTCGATTGCCCCGCCGGCTATGTCTTCATCATCAAATATGTGGGCAAATTCCGGCGCGGCATAGGCGCCGGATGCCAGCGATGCGGCCGCGAGCGCAACTGCGGCGACGGCTACTGTAGCCGCGAGCGCGTAACTCCCAGGGATCGGCAGGGCCCGCCCCGTGCCGCCGCGGCCGGCCTTCATCAGCATGACTCCCTCCTATCACTCCCGTGCGCAACCGCGCCGTCTTCCCGGCATCGCGCGTAATACCTGTGCATGTACGACGCCGCCAGCACGGGCGCCCCCACGTATATCATCAGGATTGCAAGCAGCGCGGCAATGCCGTACGCCAGCACCTCGGACTCGGAGCCGGCGTGATCCATGATGCCCAGCGTGTAGAGCATCGGGGTCAGGAGCGTCCTGACCATGTCCCTGAATACTGGATTCTCGCGCTCATAGTCGGCCACGTGCGGCGAGAACGAATAGTACACGACGTTGAACCCCTCCACAAACGACGAGCCGGCCTGCGTCTGCGCGAGTTGGTTGTCCCGTATCTCCCGGAGCAGCTGAACCTGGGGCGCCATCTCAGAGCCGTACGCGGCAGTCGCGATGAGGCATCCCCCGCCCCTCTCGTCGTCACTGCCGGCCGCGTCAGGCCCCGTCGTGGAGATTACTGGGGGCGGGGGCGGCTCGGTCCCGATTATGACGCAGTATCCGTTGGCAAGCTCGGTCCCCTCGCCGCACTCGCCGTACTCTTGGCCCGGCTTTAGCTCAAGCCCGGGCGGGAGCTCGACTCCGGGGGCCACCACGGGAGGGGGCAGCTCCGGCTCGGCCGGGACACCGCCGCCGCTGCCGCCGGCAGGATCAGGCAGCCCGACGGCGTGGTATATGGAATCATACTGCGCGTAGTTCGTGTCAAACCACTCCTTGTACGAGGGCTCCGCGTGGTAGCGGTCCACGTAGGTCTGGGGGTCGACTGACAGGTCTACAAAACTGGCAGGTATCAAAAGTATGCCCACCGCGTCGTATATGGAGCCGTACTCTGCAAGGTAGTTTGCGTCATACCACTCCTTGTACGAGGGCTCCGTGTGGTACCGGTCCACGTAGGTATTGGGGTCGACTGCCGGGTCGACGAACGGGGCGAGCGCCGAGAGATCCCTTGCGGGCTGGGACGGTTCCGGCTCATCTAGAAACACGTCGGGGTCGGGAATCCCCACCGCGTCGTATATGGAGCCGTACTCTGCAAGGTAGTTTGCGTCATACCACTCCTTGTACGAGGTGTCGGTGAGGTACCGGTCCACGTAGGTCCAGGGGCTGACTGTCGGGTCGACGAACGGGGCGAGCGCCGCGATGTCCCTTGACGGGGGCGGTGCCATCTCGTCTACAAACGTGTCGAGGTCGGGAATCCCCACCGCGTCGTATATGGAGCCGTACTCTGCAAGGTAGTTTGCGTCATACCACTCCTTGTACGAGGGGTCGGTGAGGTACCGTTCCACGTAGGTGATGGGGTCGACTGCCGGGTCGACGAACGGGGCGAGCGCCGCAGCATCCCTTGCAAACGGTGGTGCCGGTTCCGGGGCCGCGTTGGGGTCGGCAAGCCCCACAGCGTGGTATATCGAGTCATATTGTGAATAGTTATTGTCAAACCACTCCTTGTACGAGGGCTCCGCGTGGTAGCGGTCCACGTAGGTCTGGGGGTCGGTGCCGGGCTCTACGAATCCGGCGGGGACAGGCGGGGACCCGGCGGCCTGCGCGTGGGCGGGTATGGCGGACGGCACGAGGCAGGCGGCGGCGATCGCTGCCACTGCCACCACGGCGATCATATGCGGGATGCTTGCGTGCATCATACGATGCTCGCGCTAACTGTTTAAAAGCGTGAGCAGTCCGCCGCGCGCTGGGTGTACGCCTGCCTGCAGGTCACAGATCAAGCAGAAATCGCACAGACGCGCCCGCCTCCGACCTCTTGATGCTCATCTCATGAAAGGTCGGCGCCTTTATCTCCAGCTTGAAGCCGTGCCGTTTCAGGTCAAGCGGCTCGCCGTAGGCTCGCGCGCGTATGGAAAGGGGCTCCGCGGCGCTGCTGCCGCTGCCATCGCCACCGGAGGCGGCCGCGGCGTCCAGGTCAGACGACGCCCCCTCGTCAATCTCGACCCGCCTTATCGCAAACCCGCGCGTTATCAGCGCGAATATTATCTCCTCAAGCCAGCTGTACAAGAGGTACGACAGGTCCTCGCCCTCCGCCCTTATCTCCACATAGTCACACTCGGCCACCGAGCCCCGGTCAAGCGTCAGGTCGACTGCCGCGTCGGCGGCCGCGGCAAAGGCCTCCCGCATGCTCTTCCCCTCCGCCTCGACGACCGCGTCGGTGGCGTGCTCCAAGAACCGGTAGCCTCGCTCCACGCGGTTGCCTGAGTTGTGCCACTATTAACGTCTCACGCGCGGCAAAGCCGGGGCGTCACCGGGCGGAGAGCTCCGCGCTCCCGAACAGGACGCTGAACGGCTCGCACCATATCAGCACGTGGTCGTACTTTTCAAGGTCGAGCCCCTCTGGAATCTCATAGTTCTGGTTTCCGCGGTTTGCCTTCAGGTCGCCCAGGGATACGTAGTCCGTGGCCCTTGTGTCGGTGGCAAGGTAGACGCGCAGTCCGGGGCCGTTCGTGGAGTAAAAGTCCTCCAGGCGCAGGACGTTGCTGCCGTCCCCGAGGGGTATCGTGTAGGCGCTCCCGCCGGCGTCGTGTATCCCGTCTCCCACCCCGACAAAGGTCCCGGCGTACGATACGGGAGTCATCATATCCTGCAGATCGGACGGGCCTGCACCGCTGCCGTCGCCGCCGCCAACAACTGGGACGGCAGGATCCGCGGGCGGCATCACCGTCACGCCCTGCGGCATCGGCTCGTCGATTGTAGATTCCGTGAAATATGGGGATACGGCATAGCCGACCCCGGCCCCCACGATGACGATCGCCGCAATCGCGGCGAGCTTTTTTGCTCCCATGCGGTCACGGCGTCCTCTCCATATATAGCAGATTGTCCTATTCTGGGCATCGGAAAGGTAGTTAGTGAGGCACAGGGGCCGCACAGCATGGAGCCGTTTGAGGAGTTCCTTGCATGGATTGCGGAGATTCTCGGCGGTCACCTGTACGAGGGCATATTTCTGGCCGCCCTGATAGAGACCATCGTGCCGCCCGTCCCGACGCTTGCCGTGTTCCCGACGGCCGGGTTCATCGCGTCGCAGAGCGGCGTTCCGCCGGAGGGCCTCATCCCGCTCGTCATGCTGGGGGCCGCGGGCGCCACGATAGGCTCCACTGCAATATACGCGGTGGCGCTAAAGCTCGGCAGGGCCGTGATGCTCAGGTACCTCGGGCGCCTCCGCATATCCGAGGAGAAGCTAGAGCGCGTCGAGGAGTGGTTTGGGAGGCACGGCGACAAGACCGTGTTCATATGCAGGATGATGCCCGTCATGAGGGAGATGATATCCATACCGGCGGGACTGTTTAAGATGAGGGCGCTCAAGTTCGTCACATACACGTACGCGGGCTCGGCGGTCTGGGCGTGCGCGACCATACTGGCGGGGTACTACTTTGGAGAGGCCATCGGGCTTGCCGGCGCGGCGGCCGGCGGGCCATAACCGGGGCGCGCGCCCGCGCTGCGCGCGGCACGCAGCGCGCCGTGCGCCAGCGACTGCGGGGCTGCCGCGGCAAGGACAAGGGTCGCGACGACGGCAACTGCGGCCGCGGCCATCACGAGTATCGCGCTCGGATACTCCGGCACCACGTGCTCCCCGATTATCGCAACGCGCCCGCTCTCCAGTCCCGTGCCGACCGTTATGATGTAGTGGTCCGGCCCGTGCCGTACCGCATAGGCGGCCGCGGGATCTGCTGCGTCGCCGTTGCCGTTGTCACCTCCATCCAGATAGCCTGCATGCCCAGAGGCCTCCGAGACGGGTATCATGTCCCCGGACTCGTCATATATCACGACCTCAAAGGGGGCCGAGACCAGCGGCCTCTGCACGTACAGGGAGAGGGACGAGCCCGCATGCCCGTGGCCGCTGTCCGTGCCGGATTTGGCAAACCCAAAGTCCAGGCTCTTCTGTCCTATGTCAAATGTGAGGGACGGGACCTCGTATCCCGGATGCCGCAGCGCGGCCGTTAGCGGCCCCGTGTCGGCCGTCTCTGGGCCGTCATACGTGAGCACGCGAAGCTGTTGTTGCTGCTGCTCTGGGGCCGCGCCGCTGTGCGCCGCCTCGTACAACGGTTCGATGCGCAGTATGCGGTCATCCTCCGGAACCGGGGCCCCCCGGCCGTCCCTGTTGCTTGTGAGCACGTACAGGTGCCCGTCGGGGCCCGTCTGGACGTCGCGCAGCCTGCCAAACTCGCCCCCAAACAGCGGCGTGTGCGACACTATCGCGCCGTCGGGGTCCAGCTGTACCATCTGGAGCGTGCGCCCAAGCAGCGTCGCCACAAAGTAGCGGCCCTGCCACTCGGGTATCACGTCGGACTCGTAGAACTCGGCGCCCGACGGGGCCCACGTGCTGCCGCCCGTGTGGAACGCGGGGTTCTCGTACGGCGCTCCGTCGCCGCCGTTGTCGGTACTGTCACCGATTACGACGGGCCAGCCGTAGTTACCGCCCTTTGCAATCACGTTTATCTCGTCGTGCCCCACCCCCAGGCGCCCGGACGGCCCGTGCTCCGTTATGATCATGCGCCCGTCGCGATCCCAGTCCATGCCCTGCGGGTTCCTGTGGCCCATCGAGTACACGAGCGAGCCCTCCCACGGGTTGTCGGTGGGCGCCCCGCCGTCGCGGTCCATGCGCAGTATCTTCCCGGCAAGCGACGATATATCCTGCGACAGCTCCGGAACTATGGCGTCACCCGTGGCCGCGTACAGCATGCCGTCGGGCCCGAACTGTATCCTGCCCCCGTCGTGCCAGGAGCTTGCCGGTATGCGGTCAAGTATGATGTGCGCGTCGCCCAGCCGCGGCGGGTCGGTGGCGTCCCCGCCGCCGCTGCCGTCAGAACCGTCGTAATACGTATAGCGCTCTATCCTGTTGTAGGGGGGCGACAAGAGATCAACGTAGGTGTAATACAGGTAGACGTACCCGTTCTCCTCAAAGTCCGGATCGACTGCGACTCCCAGCAGGCCGGCCTCCGCCCCGCCCCCCGCGGCGACGGACAGCACGGCCTCTGGCTCCTGCAGGCCGTCCCTTATGACGCTGACGGTGCCGCCCCTCTCGGTGAATATGGCGGTGCCGTCCGGAAGCCAGTCGATGCTCCAGGGCACGGCCAGCCCGTCCGCGATGGTCTGGACGCGGACGCCCAGTCCCGGATAGTCGGCCTGCGCGTACGGCCCGGCGGCGTGGGCCGGCCCGGCGGTAAAGGCGGCCGCAGCAAAGAGAAGGACTACGGAGACTGCCGTAGCGGCAGCCGCAGGGGCCGTCTTCGTGCCGCATCCCGCGCCCATGCAGACACAAGCTCGCCGCACGCTAAAAAGAGTCCCGTCACGAAGCCACGGGGTACACCCTCAGGTCGTTCGACATGGAGCCACGGGCTGACGCCGTCCCGTTCGCGTCAGGCGGGATCGTAACCGGAGGCCGGGGTGCGCGCCATCCGCCTGATTCTGGCGCGCGCCGCTCACGCGGCCACCGCGGCCCTGTCCCGGGGCGGGCCGGGCCCGCCAAAGACGGAGTATCTGGTGCCGTCGGGGTTTGTGAGCGAGTACGGGGTGTCACCGGCCCTCTCAAACAGGCTCCAATCGCGGTCAAGCAGGTATTCCAGGAGCGCCCTGCCCGGTGAAACATTTTGCCGGTGGCATGTGCGGGTGAACGTGAGGAGGACCGACATCAGGAGCCTGCCCCCTGCCGTCATGGTCTTGCGCCTGACGTTCCGCTGCGGTATGAGCCCGTCCCGTATCTCGCGCTCCACGTCGTTGCTGTGCGGCGACATTCCCGGGTGCGCCTGGAACGTGAACAGGTTGGGAATGGCGTTTAGCAGGTGCGTTCGGAACCCGGGATCCTCGTACGACGCGGCGATCGCGTATGCCCGCCGCGAGAGCTCCATCATGGTGAGCGGCGCCAGCGTCTTGATCCGCTTGGCGTCGCGGTACAGCCCGAGCAGCATGTCGTACCTTGCCTCGTCTTCCGGTTTTTTGCCGACCACCGCCACCCTTTCGGCCTTGCGCAGTATGTGGACAAAGTCCCGCTGTATGGTGCCGGTCAGCTCCGGGTACCCGGCGTAGCCGTCGCATGTCACGGGCTTGCCCCGGAGCCACGCAAAGTGGACGGAGAGCACCGAGGCGGACCTGGTCGGCGAGAACAGGACGAACACCGCGGCGGGCGTGTACGCCACCCAGACGTATCCGTGGTGCCCGTCGCCGCGCCCGTACCTTGACTCGTCCATCTGGATGTGCGGCCGGAGCTGAATCATGCGCATTATCCGGGCGAGCATGCCCGACTGTATGTGCGTGGAGACCGCGCTCCTGCCGTTTCTCACGGCGTTGGGACTCAGCTCGAAGCCGAATATGCCGCGTATCATGTCCGCGATGCCCTCGTCCGTGTTTGCCGCCGCAAACATCATCAGTATGACCGACAGCAGGACGGGCCCAAGCGACGTCCCGTCAAGAAACGGGCTCGGCGCCCTGAAGACGCGGCCGCAGGACGGGCACCCGGCCCTGCCGATGACCGCCATGGCGCACTGCACCGCGTAACACGCGTCAAGGTCGTACACGAGCTTGCACGCGGGACGCATCCCCGCGAGCGGCCTTTTGCAGCACTCGGACACCGCGTCGTCCACGGGGTAGTACAGCGGCGGAAGGGTGGCCCTGTTGTGGTGCGAGGCCCCGGCGTGGCCGACCGGGGGCCCGATCCTCCCGCCGCTTGGACCGCGAGTGACGTCGTCCTCATCGCCGCCGTCCTCCCGGCTGATCTTTTCCCCGGGCCCGCCCTTTGGGTCCTCGCCGCGCCTCCTCCGGAACTTGTCGCGCGCACCGTTATAGCCTGACGGAGTCGACGTTGGCATGTTCTCGCTCTCGTAATAGGCAATCTTCCTTCTCATCCCTTCCATCTCTTCCCGCTGCCTCCGGTTCTCCTCCTCCAGCTCGCGTATCCTCCCAAACGCCTTCCTGAGCTCCCCCCTCAGCAGCTTGGACTCTGCGCCGCCCGTCTGAGCATCAAGGAGGATCCCAATCGTGTCCTCCAGGCTGTCAATCCGGGCGTGCAGCCTTTTGATATCCTCTCGCAAGGCTTCCTCTGACACGCGGACGGTGTCACGGGGTCGGATCTAAAGCTTGTGAACTGTTTTTGTACACCATTTGGTCAATTTTCACACATTTTGATTTCGACCTGAGGGTGTACGCCACGGGTCAGGCAAGGTATGAATATTTACAATATTATGTAAACTATGCATAGTATGGTAATGATACTTAATAGTTATAGACGGGTTCGGACTGTATGCAAAAACAGATCACGCTATTGCACAGTCATCGGGGGGGTGAGAGGCCCCCGCCCATCTTCTTTCCGAGGATAGTGCGAGAGTTTTCAGACGAGTAGCAGGCATCCGCACATTTCTTTTCTTTTCTTTTCTTTTTTTTCGTCTGCTTGCTTCGCGCACGCCCCGCACCGCGCAGCAGTCAGTCCGCCCCGAGGCGGACGGCCATGCGTCGAACCATCCGTTTTGGCCACCGTATGCCTTGGCGGCCCTGTGAGTACTGCGGCATGTGGTGGCCGGTCGGAACTCTTTATGGGCATGGCGGGCCTAACCGGGGTGTTGAGGGCAAGGTACAAGATTCCGCTGATAGTAGGCATCGCCGTCCCGGCCGGATTGGTGGCAATCATCATGGGGCCGGTTCTCTTTATGATTGCCTTTGGCGCTATTGCCAGCATAATGCCGGATCCCTCAGAAGAGGCAGTTGAAAAAGACTTTGCACGGATTCCAGAGGTAGGGGTCTTCACTGAAAGATATCCGGATTACGGCACTTCCCACTATGGCGATTTTATGGGATGGAGGGTAGTCCAGTACACCTCAGAAACCAGCGACGCGCAAAGCATCTCAATGGCGGTAAGAAAGAACGTCCTGCATCAGGGGATAGAGATCAGCGCGGGCTGCGGCCCCGAGTTTTCGTACGCGCTGGACGTCCCGCACGACCAGGTAATTGACTTTTTACAAAGCGGCAGATGCTTTGTGGATGGAAGATGATTAGGGGAGGCGTCCCCGGCTGCACGTTACGAAGATACCGTCATGGCGCGCGCCTCCTGCCATACCCCGCCGGCTTGCCCGACACCGAGCGCATTATCGACTCTGCGACGGTGGGCCCTATCTGCCGTATGGTGGCAAGCCTGGCCGGGGACGCGGCCCTGATGTCGGAGATGCTCCGCAGTCCGGCGTCATATATGGCGCGCGCCCTGACCCTGCCCACCCCCCGGATCGACGCCAGCTCCACAAGCTCCTCCTTGATCCCCGACCTCAGCCTGGTGCGCAGGGTGGCAAGCTCCGCCAGCAGGTCGTCGCGTCCCGCGTCCCGTGCCATCTCGCGCATTACATATGCAAGCCACGCCGCGCTCTCGGTCATGCGGTGCAGGTCACCGGACTGCGTCTTGTATGCGGTCTCTATCTCCCTGTCCGTGCGCTCGTTCATCCAGTCGTACAGCACCAGCAGGCTCCGGGAGCACTCCTCGGCGTATACAGGGGAGAGCAGCTCCGGGCGGTGCGGGCCCGACAGCAGGCTCTCGGCAAAGTGGTAGTGGTTCTTCAGGAGGTCCTGCCTCGGGTTGAACTCGTCGCAGGATATGACCGCGTGCAGGAACCCGAGCGTGTGCCTCTGCGCGCGCCGGCCGCTGCCGCCGCGCGGGGCGCCCGCGGCCACATTGCGCAGGTATGATGCCGTTACGGGATCCACGTAGAGTCCGGAGGTCCTCCTCCCCAGGGAGGTGGCCGCGTACCTCCCGCCCTTTGAGACGATCATGCCGTGCTCGAGCAGGAACTCCACCGCCGTGCCGACCGCGTCCTCCACCTCGCTCCCGGGGTACTGGAGCCCCCCGAGCGTCGCGGAGAAGAACGACTGCAGGTCGTCCTGGCGGATTCCGGGGTTCAGCACGGCCACGGTCAGGAGGTGCGTGCGCATGGCCTTCTCGGCCACGATGCCGGACTCCAGTGGCTCGGGCTCGCCGTCCACGTACCGCTCCAAAAGCTCGTACAGCGGGCCCGTCGCGGATATGACTGCCTCGCCGTACTTGTCGTACTGGGGCCTGCCGGCCCTCCCGCAGAGCTGCTTGTACTCGAGCACGCTGATGGGCCTGTTGTACCCGTACCTCGCGTCGTAGCGGCTGACTGATGCTATGACGACCCGCCTTGCGGGGAGGTTGACCCCCGCCGCGAGGGTTGGGGTCGACGCAAGCAGCCTTATCGAGCCGCGGCGAAACTCGGACTCGACTATATCACGGAGCCGCTCTGAGAGGCCCGCGTGGTGGAACGCCACGCCGGTGGAGACGAGGGTGGCCAGGTCCTTTTCGAGCTCCGTGGGGGTGGATGCGGGGGTAGCGGCAGCGGCTGTAGCGGCTGTAGCGGCTGTAGGAGGTGGAGAGGAAGCAGCAGATTTGGGAGCTGCTGCTGCGGTGGCGGCGCCGTCCCGCCTGCGCCCGCCCTTGGGGGCCCCTGCGGCATCGGTCCTCATCCTTGCGGGCAGTATCCTTGATGATATCCTTCCAAGCGCCCTTCTCTCGTCATCTGAGAGCATCTTGCCAACCCGCTTTGACGCCTTTACCGCGGTCGCCCTGGCGCTCGCCCGTGTGGCCGCGAACACCAGGCTCTGGCCGCCCTCTGACACCGCGTGTATGCCCAGCCGCGCCGGCATCCCCTCTGTGCCGATCCCGACCTCGAACCTGCGGCCGTCGTTCATCATGACGCTGCCGGCCTCGTCGCAGACGCCCTCCGCAAGCGGGACGGGCCTCCACGTGCTGCGGACCAGCGTGCAGCCGAGCCATTTGGCGATCTCCTCGTCGTTGCTGACGGTGGCGCTCAGGCCGACGATCTGCATCTTGGCTGGCGGCGGTGGCGGCGGTGGCGCGTCCGTACTGCCTTTTGAGGGCGAGGGTCCCTTTTGGCGCCGCTTCTCCTGCTGCTGCTGCTGATGTTGTATCTGCTGCGTCAGTATCATCTCCAGCGTAGGGCCCCGCGACTCGTCGCCGATGAGGTGTATCTCGTCGATTATCATCAGGCCTATCTCCTGCGTCCATTCGCGCCCGCGGCGCATGGCCGCGTCCATGGCCTCGTTTGTGGCCACCACGATGTCCGCGTCGTCGATCTTCACGGGGCCCCGGGAGGCGGCCGCGGCCCCCCGCTCGCCGGTCAGGCGGGCAGTCGTGATTGCGGCATCGGCACGCGCGGCCCCGCCCTGCTGCCGCAGCGCTTGGAGCCTCCCCCGCCACCCGGCCCCCGACACCTTCACCCCGGAGAGGGCCGCGAACTCGTCGTACTTTTCTGCCGCGAGCGCCCGGAGCGGGCTCAGGTACACCACGCGCCCGCCACCGCGCGCCAGGTGAGACAGGATGGCTAGAGTCGCGACCAGCGTCTTTCCGCTTGCGGTGGGCGCCGAGACGAGCAGGCTCTTACCGTCAAGCAACCCAGATTCGACGGCCGCGGCCTGCGGCGGGTACAGGTCTACAAACCCGCGCGACCCGAGGAATTTTCTGGCGCTGGCCGGTATCGCGCCAAGCCCGGATACGCGAAAATCTCCTCCGGGCTCCCCTCCCGTCTTCTTCTTCTTCTTCTCCTTCGTCATGCCTTGCTGTAAAAGCCGGGATGCCGCTCATAAATAATTCCATCACGCTTTAGCTTTTCAATAAAGTTGCGCGCGTCGTCGGCCGTGAACTTTTCGGTGTTCTCCAGCTCGGCGACCAGCGCCTTTTCCTCCACCGGCTCCTTCTGCTCGCCGGAGAGGCGCCCCAGCACGTCCATGAAGAGCTGCATCTTTGTGACCTCGCTGCGGGGCCTGCCCCTCAGCACCCCGACGTCGATCTCCCCCGTGTTGACGTCCACGCCGGCGTCCTGGAGCATCTGCTCCAGCAGGTATATGGCCCTCTCCGCGTCCTCCTTCTCTATCATGTCCTTCATCAGGAGCCGGGCGCGCGCAGTCGATATGCGTATGAGTCCCTCAAGCTGCCTTGCGGTTACGGGCGTCATGTCTTCCGACTGGGCCATCTTGCGCATCTTGATGTAATAGTCCACAATCAGCTGCTCTGCCTCCTTTGTCATCTTGGGGGTGAAGCGCTTTGCGTACGCCAGGTACTTTGTAAGCAGGTCCGCGTCGACCAGGTTGGCCGTGTCGGCCCCCTGCAAAGAGTGCAGCTTTATGACGTGCTGCGCGATCTCCGTGTCCATCTCGACTGACGGCTGGTCCCTGACCACGAATATCAGGTCGAATCTGGAGAGCAGCGGGATCGGCAGGTTGATGTTCTCAGTTATGTTGCGGAACGGGTCGTACTTGCCGTACAGCGGGTTTGCGGCAGCCAGTATCGACGTCCTCGCGTTCAGGGTGGCCACGATCCCGCCCTTTGCGATGCTTGCCGACTGCTGCTCCATCACCTCGTGTAGCGCGCTCCTGTCCTCCGCGCTCATCTTGTCAAACTCGTCTATTGCGACCATCCCCTGGTCGCCCAGCACGACGGCGCCCGCCTCGAGCATCATGATGCCGGTCTTGTCCCTGACCACCGAGGCGGTGAGCCCCGCGGCAGTCGAGCCGCGTCCGGACGTGTACAGCCCCCGCGGGGCCGTCCTGGAGCAGAACTTTAGCATCTCGGACTTTGCCGTCCCGGGGTCGCCGACCAGAAACACGTTGATGTCGCCCCGTATCTTGCTGCCGTCTGCGCGCTCCCGCTGCACGGACCCGACCATCAGCAGCAGGATGGCCTCCTTGATCAGGTGCTGCCCCTTGATGTGGGGGGCAAACGACTCGATCAGCCTGCCGTATATGTCCGGGTCCTGCTTTAGCGCCAGTATGGCCCTCTCGTCCTCCGGCGATATCGACTCGCGCTCTATCTTCCGCGACGACTTTGAGCGGCCGCCGAGGAACTCTATGTTGTTGCCCTCCAGGCGCAGCCTGTACAGGCTGCTGCGCGTCCTCGCGATGCCGGCGACGGACTCCTGCTCGACGCGCACGAGACCCGTCAGCGCGACGCGGTCGCCGGGCCTGGCGTTGTCGACCAGGTCCTGCTTTACCATGATGTCGATGTAGTCGGGCAGCTGGCCCGGCGGCAGGTCCTCGGGCAGCTCCTGCAGCCTCAGGATCTGGAAGTCGATGAACTTTGAGGACTCTGGCTTTAGCTCAAAGTCGCGCAGCTTGCAGTCCGGGTTGTCGCATACCGCGGGCGGCTTTGTGTCCATGCCCTTTATCTGCACGATCTTGGTGTAGTGGCCGTCCCCGCACGCGTACACCAGCTCCTTTGCAAGCGGGTTGACCTCAGACGCCCTGACCACCATGCCCGACACGCTGGTCATCGTGCCGATGGTGTCGGCGTTTATCTTGCGGAGGCTGCGCATCAGCGGGTAGTTGCTTATGCGCGCCCTGATCTCCTCGCCCACCTGCTCCGCGTAGTCGTAAAAGCGGACCTGGAGTATCTCCCATATGGCCCTCGAGAACGCGGCGAGTATGAGGTCTGGGCTGTGCACGAACATGTCTGCAACCTCGCGCTCGTCGATGAGGTCGTTGTAGTCCACCACGATGTGCCGCGTCTCCCTGGGCATCATCTCGTCTATCATCTTCACGTACTTGCGCTCGCCGTTTTGGTCCTGGAAGCCGGTCAGAAACTGCCTTGCCTTGTCTGACAGCGCCGAGCTCGTGTAGTCGGGGCCCGAACCGTCGTCGGTCCCTTCCGCGGGATCCATCTGGGCCGAGTCCTGCCCGCTCACTGCCGCTGCTCACCCCCCGCCGCCGCCGATGCCGCTGCCGATGCCGCCGCCGTACTGCCGCCGGGCGTCCGGCCCGGTTCGGGCTCCTCGTGCACGATCTCCATGTCGCCCATGCCGTCAGACGAGACGGCCGTTATCTGCGCCTCGAACTCGGCGCACTCGCGGTGCACCACGGTATAGAACGCCTGCTCCTCGACGGTCAGCTTTGACTTCATGTCCGCGCTCAGCTTCATGGAGCTTGCCTTTGAGACGATCTTGGCGTTGCGCATGCGGAACAGCTCCAAAAGCATGTCGTACACCCTGTCATAGTCGCGCCCCTCAAGGTGCCTCATGGCCGCCTTTAGCTTTACGTAGAACAGCGGCTCGAGCGCCTGGAACGCGCGGGAGCCGGCAATCCTCTCCTTTGCAAGCGCCTGCTTGAGCGCCGCTATCATGTCAGGCAGCCTCATGCTCCCCATGTTGTTCTTCTCAAGCACCAGCCCGGCCCAGTAGGGCACCCTGGTCGTCTCGCCGCGGCGCGCGGCGACGTCTATTCCCCCGACCCTCACCTTGAAGTCGCTGCCGGCCTCAAACTCGACCTCCTCAAGCCCGTACTCGACTGCGTGTATCTGGCCAACCTTATCGACGCTCATTTGTCCCACCATTACAAAGTCTGTATTTATCCATCATGTGCGGTAACGGCCGCGCGGCCCCATATAAATACCGTACTTTACCGTTGCATGGCCGGCCCCGGCGGCGGGAACCGATCCTGAGTTTATTAATGGGATCGCCGCACGCGCGGCATGTCACTGGGCGAGGCTGCCGCGGGCATGTGGGTCGAAAAGTACAGGCCCGCAAGGCTCGCAGACGTGGTGAACCAGTCGGAGATAATCAAGAGCCTGGAGGCCCTGCTCAAGAACCCCGAAGAGATGCCGCACCTGCTCTTCTCGGGTTCTGCCGGCGTGGGCAAGACGACCACCGCGCTGTGCATAGCAAGGCAGGTGCTGGGCAAGCACTACAGGGACCACACGCTGGAGCTGAACGCGTCAGACGAGCGCGGCATCGGGATGGTCAGGGACAAGATAAAGCGCTACTCCCGGTTTGCGGGCATAAGCGAGGTGCCCTTCAAGGTGGTGATACTCGACGAGGCCGACGAGATGACGGCCGACGCGCAGACCGCGCTGCGCCGCATCATAGAGGACGCGTCGCGCACGTGCAGGTTCATCATGATTGCAAACAACATATCGAAGATAATCGAGCCCATACAGAGCAGGTTTGCGACCTTCAAGTTTATGGCAGTCTCCAAGGAGGATATAGTCTCGAGGCTGGCGCATATAGCCAAGAGGGAGGGCGTGAGCGCCAAGAAGGACGGGCTGGAGGCCGTATACGGATACGCGGGGGGCGACATGAGGCACGCCATCAACATCATGCAGGCCGCAGCCGGCATGGACCGGTCGGTCACGCCAGAGGGCGTGGAGGCGGCGGCCGGGCTCTCAAAGGTATCGGACGTGGACAAGGTGCTCGCGTCGGCCATTGCGGGAGACGTCGCAGGGGCGCGCGAGAGGATGATAGAGCTGACCCGCGTGTACGGCATGTCGGAGTCGGACTTTGTAAAGTACGCGAGCGCCGCCGTGACAAGGTCGGCCGGCGCCGAGAGCCTCGGCGCCATGCTGAGGGTGGTGGCCGAGTACGACTACCGCATACTGTCGGGCGCAAACCCGGAGGTGCAGCTTGCCGCCATGCTCGCGGAGCTTGCGGCGCTCGGGGCCGGCAAGTAGCTGCCGCGCGGCATCGGTACTGCACGGTGCGCAGGCCATTGGAGATGCCGTCACCATGAGCATATCATAAACATGAACGCCAGGGCCGCACAGCGGCAGCAAGCAGCAGCGCAGGGAGGGGAATTTTAAGCATGCATGCAGGAAAACCGTCCATTCCGTTCACCTTGCATAATGGATCCAATGCGCGGTGGCGCCAGCCACGCGGATCGCATTTCTGCTCCGGTATCCCCACCAAAAGGGCTACGGCGCAGGAACCTCGTCTCCTAATTCGCCCCGCGACACCTGCCGGGCCCCTGTCGGACAACGAGTGACGTGCCTACAGGAGCAATCAGGAACGGGGTTGGAAGCCGACATGTTACGGCTTGTGCTACGGTACGTTTGGGGCGGCACACGGGCAGCGGCGCTCGCCAGTACTAGTGCCCCGGGCACGTTCAGGAAGTCGGCATGTTACGCTTCCGTCCGGTTGTGGGAAGCACCGCCCCGATATTGTACGAGCCGTCTTCCTCCCACGGGTGGATCATGAGGCCGTACGTGCCCCCCTTGGCAATGGCGTCTGCAACCGACACGCCTGACACCGCCCGGTACTCGGCTCCTCCTGCCTCGGAGCGAAGCAGAAACCTGCCGCTTTCACGATCCGCATCCAGCACCCTAAAGGTATCGACGAGGATCCTGTCCGCGCGCCGTATCCTTGACGCGATGTCCGGATCACGGACGCGCTTTTTGGCATAATCGTCAACCAGGCGCGTCTTGGTTCCGGGCAAGATCGCCGCATACGTACCCCATACGTGCGACACGAAATAATCCAGATCCTCGCTATCAAACTCGTACGGGCACTCTATCGCATACGTGTCGATCAGTTCGTGGTGGTGCTCCATCAGGTAAGTCGACATGCGGTGGATCACGTCGTCGTCCCTTCTTGGGCGAACCATACGGCCGTCACGGAATCTCGTGGCATATGTGTTGCGCGGGCCTGCCCATGGCGGTCGTGCGGCATACCTCACCCACCTTAACGCCCCGCCGGAGTGGTTGCGGCCGCATTGTCGGTTTCGCGTCGGTTCCGTGTTGACATGGGCGAGCTTACACGGGCCGAGAACCGTCGTCCCCCGTCAGATCTGCCATGCGTGGCAGGCATGGCGAACAAGTAGTATTTTGAAGCATCTGGAAGGCATTGCTTCAAGGCCGTTCTGCCCACCCTCCCCCCTTCCCTCCCCCTCCCCCCGCCGCCGCACAGGCAGGACGCCGCGATTGGCCGGATTGCCGAGATTCGGAGCTGTAGCTACACCAGCATCAGCCCGAGCCAGTACGCCAGCGGGACAGACGCGGAAAAGAGCGCAAATTTTGCCCGGGTAGACCTCGTCTCGAGGGGCTTCCACTGGCCGGGCCCACGTAATCGAACCGTCTGAAGACGCACGGCATGTTCCCCCCCCCCCCCCGGCCCAGATGCCCAAAGAACCTGCCCAGATCACTGGAGAACCGTGTCACTGCGGCTTCCAGAGCGGCGGCCTCAGCTCGTCCTGAAGGATTGGGCCCGTCTTGCAAGAGCCGCGGCGATCTCATAGTCGTCGTATGCGTATCCGAATATGCCCGAGTGGGACGCGTCTCCAGGCCTTGGCATGTGCCTGATCCGTATCCGCTTGTTGGCAGCGTCAAGCGCAGCGGACACGGCCGTACCTACGCCAATTACTGCCATCCTTCCGCCGGGCTTGACTTCGTAGTCCTTGCCGCGCAGTAGTCTGCAAACCATGCCGGCCGCCTCCGCCACGTCCCATGCTCCGAGATATTCGGCCCAGTTGACCGACAAGTGATCTTCGTTCCTGCGAATTCGAAAAGCTCCGGCCATTAGTTCCCGTCAACGACGGAAGACGGCTTGCAATACCAGTATGCGTGAGCTCCCGTCGGAATACCCTTGTCGGTCATGCGGAGATCAACTTGTCAACGAACGGCCGAATCGCGTTCATCATGTCATCAGGTGGTAGCAGGCCGCCAAGGCTGCGCTGCCGGGGCGCGGACTCGTATGTGGCAAGAATGACTGCAAACCCGACGTCACCGACGGGCAAAAAGTACATCGACAGCATGTCCCCGCCGGACGTATCCCAGGCAATCTCCATAAAGCCCTCGTGGGTGAGGCCTATGCGCGGGCATGGCAGGTGACGCCGCGTTATGATAAAAGCGGCAAACCTTTGCAGCGACTCCAAGTCGACGGTCGGCTCGTCGGGATCGTCGGCGGCCAGTCCGTCAAGGTGCGTGATGCTCTTTGCTATACGCGGATCCATGTTGTCTTGCTCCATCACGGCGACAACGTCCTTGCAGCTCTTGGTTAACGCGATCTGCCCATCCTGTGAAACCACGCGCTCATGGTGGTACTGCGTGTCCGCAGCATATTACGTTTATCCGGCCGCGACTGTATGCTTTCACGCCACTGCAGATTCATGCCCGAGTGAGTCTCACACAGTGCAAATTTAGGCACAAAAAAACGGAGGCGAGGATATGTCGTAATCACTCCACGCCCCCGTATAAAAAGGGGGTTTAGTCCCTAGCCTTCATCGCCAGGTTCTTCACGACTGTGCCAGCACTCGTCGTTATTTGGACTACGCTGGTTTGCGTGCTTGTCTAAATCGGATTGCCTGTTCATTTGCATTTCACCCCCCGTCTCCCAACGTTTTTTTCAGAAAAAACCGCAAGACTTGTTGGCAATGACGCGGACTCAAGTTTTTGTATATTCTTGGCCCGGTAGGCCTGAGAATGGTCGGACGTTAGGCCGGTAGCGGTAGCAACGGCTGCAACGGCGGCCGCAGCAACACCGTAACAGGCCGCTGCGGCGACGGCCGCGGTGACCGCATCTGCCACAAAACAAAGCAACAGCGCAGAGAGAGGGATTTTAAGTGCGTATATAGAAAGGGCGTCTATTCCTTGTCGGATTACAGATCACACGGCCGCCGGTCGACACGGGCTCCCGCGAGGCGGCCGGCGTCCGGGCCGAGTGTTTCTGCCTACCTGCAGACCTTCGGGGCGGCGAGCGTGGGTGGCACGTCCCGGACGATCACAGTTACGGTGTCGGCATCGGTGGCGCCGTCGTCGTCAGTGACGGTGAGTGCGAACGTGTAACCGGTGTCGGCCGATACCGAGGGCGCCGTGAAGGTGGGAACCGCAGTGTTGTCGTTCTGGAGGGTTACGCCCTGCGGGGCGGCCCAGGTGTACGATACAATGGAGCCGTCGGGGTCCGAAGATCCGGATCCGTCAAGCGTCACAGCGTCGTCCTCGTCGACTGTCTGGTCGGGCCCCGCGTCCGCGGAGGGCGGTGAGTTGGGTGGTGGGGGTGTTGGCGCGGGCATGCGCACCGGCGTGTCCTGAACGGTCACGGTGGCGGTGGCGGTGGCGGATAGCCGGCCGTCAGACACTGTAAGTGTAAAGTTGTATTGGGTGTCCGCAGAGACTTGGGGAGCCTCAAACGACGGGGTCGCGGTGGCGGCATTTTGTAGGGTTATACCGGAGGGCGCCGTCCAAGCGTACGTTATGGCATCATTATCAGGATCCGAGGAGTTGGAACCGTCGAGACGCACAGTGTAACCCTCATCCACGGACTGGTCGGCCCCTGCCTCGGCGGCGGGGGCCCTGTTGACGTGCCGAACCGTTATGGTTACGGTGTCGGTATCGTGCAGCGTGCCGTCAGTGACGTTGAGCGTTATGGTGTAGGGGGTGTCAGACGCGACATCGGGGGCCGTGAAGGACGGGGTGGCCGAACTGGAGGTCTGCAGGGCAGGTATGGCAGGCGACGACGTCCAAGAGTACGTCAGCCCGTCGTTGTCGGGATCCGAGGAGCCGGTGCCGTTGAGGTTCACGGTGGCGCGCTCGTCCACCGCCTGGTCGGCGCCGGCGTTTGCGGCGGGGGCCCTGTTGACCTCCCTGACGGTGACGGTGACGGTGTCCGTGTCCCACAACTGGCCGTCAGTGACGTTGAGCGTTATGGTGTAGGGGGTGTCAGACGCGACATCGGGGGCCGTGAAGGACGGGGTGGCGGTGGTGGCGCCGCTGAGCGCTATGGCCGCAGGAGCCGTCCAGCGGTACGTGAGGGCGTCGCCGTCCGGATCGGAGGAGGACGAGCCGTTGAGGTTCACGGTGGCGCGCTCCGACGCGGACTGGTCGGCCCCTGCCTCGGCGGCGGGGGCCCTGTTGACGTGCCGAACCGTTATGGTTACGGTGTCGGTATCGTGCAGCGTGCCGTCAGTGACGTTGAGCGTTATGGTGTAGGGGGTGTCAGACGCGACATCGGGGGCCGTGAAGGACGGGGTGGCCGAACTGGAGGTCTGCAGGGCAGGTATGGCAGGCGACGACGTCCAAGAGTACGTCAGCCCGTCGTTGTCGGGATCCGAGGAGCCGGTGCCGTTGAGGTTCACGGTGGTGCGCTCGTCCACCGCCTGGTCGGCGCCGGCGTTTGCGGCGGGGGCCCTGTTGACCTCCCTGACGGTGACGGTGACGGTGTCCGTGTCCCACAACTGGCCGTCAGTGACGTTGAGCGTTATGGTGTAGGGGGTGTCAGACGCGACATCGGGGGCCGTGAAGGACGGCGTGGCGGTGGTGGCGCCGCTGAGCGCTATGGCCGCAGGAGCCGTCCAGCGGTACGTGAGGGCGTCGCCGTCCGGATCGGAGGAGGACGAGCCGTTGAGGTTCACGGTGGCGCGCTCCGACGCGGACTGGTCGGCCCCTGCCTCGGCGGCGGGGGCCCTGTTGACGTGCCGAACCGTTATGGTTACGGTGTCGGTATCGTGCAGCGTGCCGTCAGTGACGTTGAGCGTTATGGTGTAGGGGGTGTCAGACGCGACATCGGGGGCCGTGAAGGACGGGGTGGCCGAACTGGAGGTCTGCAGGGCAGGTATGGCAGGCGACGACGTCCAAGAGTACGTCAGCCCGTCGTTGTCGGGATCCGAGGAGCCGGTGCCGTTGAGGTTCACGGTGGCGCGCTCGTCCACCGCCTGGTCGGCGCCGGCGTTTGCGGCGGGGGCCCTGTTGACCTCCCTGACGGTGACGGTGACGGTGTCCGTGTCCCACAACTGGCCGTCAGTGACGTTGAGCGTTATGGTGTAGGGGGTGTCAGACGCGACATCGGGGGCCGTGAAGGACGGCGTGGCGGTGGTGGCGCCGCTGAGCGCTATGGCCGCAGGAGCCGTCCAGCGGTACGTGAGGGCGTCGCCGTCCGGATCGGAGGAGGACGAGCCGTTGAGGTTCACGGTGGCGCGCTCCGACGCGGACTGGTCGGCCCCTGCCTCGGCGGCGGGGGCCCTGTTGACGTGCCGAACCGTTATGGTTACGGTGTCGGTATCGTGCAGCGTGCCGTCAGTGACGTTGAGCGTTATGGTGTAGGGGGTGTCAGACGCGACATCGGGGGCCGTGAAGGACGGGGTGGCCGAACTGGAGGTCTGCAGGGCAGGTATGGCAGGCGACGACGTCCAAGAGTACGTCAGCCCGTCGTTGTCGGGATCCGAGGAGCCGGTGCCGTTGAGGTTCACGGTGGTGCGCTCGTCCACCGCCTGGTCGGCGCCGGCGTTTGCGGCGGGGGCCCTGTTGACCTCCCTGACGGTGACGGTGACGGTGTCCGTGTCCCACAACTGGCCGTCAGTGACGTTGAGCGTTATGGTGTAGGGGGTGTCAGACGCGACATCGGGGGCCGTGAAGGACGGCGTGGCGGTGGTGGCGCCGCTGAGCGCTATGGCCGCAGGAGCCGTCCAGCGGTACGTGAGGGCGTCGCCGTCCGGATCGGAGGAGGACGAGCCGTTGAGGTTCACGGTGGCGCGCTCCGACGCGGACTGGTCGGCCCCTGCCTCGGCGGCGGGGGCCCTGTTGACGTGCCGAACCGTTATGGTTACGGTGTCGGTATCGTGCAGCGTGCCGTCAGTGACGTTGAGCGTTATGGTGTAGGGGGTGTCAGACGCGACATCGGGGGCCGTGAAGGACGGGGTGGCCGAACTGGAGGTCTGCAGGGCAGGTATGGCAGGCGACGACGTCCAAGAGTACGTCAGCCCGTCGTTGTCGGGATCCGAGGAGCCGGTGCCGTTGAGGTTCACGGTGGCGCGCTCGTCCACCGCCTGGTCGGCGCCGGCGTTTGCGGCGGGGGCCCTGTTGACCTCCCTGACGGTGACGGTGACGGTGTCCGTGTCCCACAACTGGCCGTCAGTGACGTTGAGCGTTATGGTGTAGGGGGTGTCAGACGCGACATCGGGGGCCGTGAAGGACGGCGTGGCGGTGGTGGCGCCGCTGAGCGCTATGGCCGCAGGAGCCGTCCAGCGGTACGTGAGGGCGTCGCCGTCCGGATCGGAGGAGGACGAGCCGTTGAGGTTCACGGTGGCGCGCTCCGACGCGGACTGGTCGGCCCCTGCCTCGGCGGCGGGGGCCCTGTTGACGTGCCGAACCGTTATGGTTACGGTGTCGGTATCGTGCAGCGTGCCGTCAGTGACGTTGAGCGTTATGGTGTAGGGGGTGTCAGACGCGACATCGGGGGCCGTGAAGGACGGGGTGGCCGAACTGGAGGTCTGCAGGGCAGGTATGGCAGGCGACGACGTCCAAGAGTACGTCAGCCCGTCGTTGTCGGGATCCGAGGAGCCGGTGCCGTTGAGGTTCACGGTGGTGCGCTCGTCCACCGCCTGGTCGGCGCCGGCGTTTGCGGCGGGGGCCCTGTTGACCTCCCTGACGGTGACGGTGACGGTGTCCGTGTCCCACAACTGGCCGTCAGTGACGTTGAGCGTTATGGTGTAGGGGGTGTCAGACGCGACATCGGGGGCCGTGAAGGACGGCGTGGCGGTGGTGGCGCCGCTGAGCGCTATGGCCGCAGGAGCCGTCCAGCGGTACGTGAGGGCGTCGCCGTCCGGATCGGAGGAGGACGAGCCGTTGAGGTTCACGGTGGCGCGCTCCGACGCGGACTGGTCACGGTGGCGCGCTCCGACGCCGTCAGTGACGAGCGTTATGGTGTGGTCGGGGGGCCTGACGGGGTGGCCGAACTCGGCAGGTATGGCGGGATCCGAGGAGTACCGTCGTTGTCGGGATCCGAGTGCCGTTGCCGTTGAGGTTCACGGTGGTGCGCTCGTCCACCGCCTGGTCGGCGCCGGCGTTTGCGGCGGGTGTAGGGGGTGTCAGACGCGACATCGGGGGCCGTGAAGGACGGGGTGGCCGAACGTGTCCCGCTATGGCCGCAGGAGCCGTCCAACGGTACGTGAGGGCGTCGCCGTCCGGATCGGAGGAGGACGAGCCCGCGTGAAGGACGGCGTGGCGGTGGTGGCGCCGCTGAGCGCTATGGTGTAGGGGGGTCAGACCGACATCGGGAGCCGTGAAGGACGGTACGTGATCCGAGGAGCCGGTGCCGTTGAGGTTCACGGTGGTGCGCTCGTCCACCGCCTGGTCGGCGCCGGCGTTTGCGGCGGGGGCCCTGTTGACCTCCCTGACGGTGACGGTGACGGTGTCCGTGTCCCACAACTGGCCGTCAGTGACGTTGAGCGTTATGGTGTAGGGGGTGTCGTGCTCAACGTCACTGAGGAGGACCGAGGAGCCGTCCAGCGGTACGTGAGGGCGGTCGCCGTCCGGATCGGAGGAGGACGAGCCGTTGAGGTTCACGGTGGCGCGCTCCGCACGTGCCGGACTGCGTCGGTAGGGGGCCGGCGTTTGGCCGCAGCGGGGGCCCTGTTGACCAGCCCCCTGGTTCACGGTGGGGGGGTGTCAGAGCGCGACTGTCGGGGGCCGTGAAGGACGGGGTGGCCGAACTGGAGGTCTGCAGGAACCAGGTATGGCAGGCCGTCACGACGTTGAAGAGTACGTCAGCCCGAACCGTTGTCGGGATCCGAGCGTGGAGCCGGTGCCGGTGGACATCGGGGGCCGTGAAGGACGGGGTGGCCGAACTGGAGGTCTGCAGGGCAGGTATGGCAGGCGACGACGTCCAAGAGTACGTCAGCCCGTCGTTGTCGGGATCCGAGGAGCCGGTGCCGTTGTCGGTTCACGGTGGTGCGCTCGATCCGAGGAGCCGGTGCCGTTGAGGTTCACGGTGGTGGTGGCGCGCTCGTCCGTCCGGATCCGCCGTTGAGGTTCACGGGTCGTGCGGACTGGTCGGCCCTGCCTGCGGCGGGGGGCGCTGTTGACGTGCCGAAGTTATGTTATGCCGTCAGTGACGTTGAGGGTGTAGGGGGTGTCAGACGCGACATCGGGGGCCGTGAAGGACGGCGTGGATCCGAGGTGGTGGCGACCTCCTGAGCGCTGACCGCAGGAGCCGTCAGCGGTTATGGTGTAGGGCGTCGCCGGGGCCGTGATCCGGAGCGGTACGTGAGGGCGTCGCCGTCCGGATCGGAGGAGGACGAGCCGTTGAGGTTCACGGTGGCGCGCTCCGACGCGGACTGGTCGGCGCCGGCGTTTGCAGCGGGGGCCCTGTTGACCTCCCTGACGGTGACGGTGACGGTGTCCGTGTCCCACAACTGGCCGTCAGTGACGTTGAGCGTTATGGTGTAGGGGGTGTCAGACGCGACATCGGGGGCCGTGAAGGACGGGGTGGCCGAACTGGAGGTCTGCAGGGCAGGTATGGCAGGCGACGACGTCCAAGAGTACGTCAGCCCGTCGTTGTCGGGATCCGAGGAGCCGGTGCCGTTGAGGTTCACGGTGGTGCGCTCGTCCACCGCCTGGTCGGCGCCGGCGTTTGCGGCGGGGGCCCTGTTGACCTCCCTGACGGTGACGGTGACGGTGTCCGTGTCCCACAACTGGCCGTCAGTGACGTTGAGCGTTATGGTGTAGGGGGTGTCAGACGCGACATCGGGGGCCGTGAAGGACGGCGTGGCGGTGGTGGCGCCGCTGAGCGCTATGGCCGCAGGAGCCGTCCAGCGGTACGTGAGGGCGTCGCCGTCCGGATCGGAGGAGGACGAGCCGTTGAGGTTCACGGTGGCGCGCTCCGACGCGGACTGGTCGGCGCCGGCGTTTGCAGCGGGGGCCCTGTTGACCTCCCTGACGGTGACGGTGACGGTGTCCGTGTCCCACAACTGGCCGTCAGTGACGTTGAGCGTTATGGTGTAGGGGGTGTCAGACGCGACATCGGGGGCCGTGAAGGACGGGGTGGCCGAACTGGAGGTCTGCAGGGCAGGTATGGCAGGCGACGACGTCCAAGAGTACGTCAGCCCGTTGTTGTCGGGATCCGAGGAGCCGGTGCCGTTGAGGTTCACGGTGGTGCGCTCGTCCACCGCCTGGTCGGCGCCGGCGTTTGCGGCGGGGGCCCTGTTGACAGGCAGGTTCGCGCTCAGAGTTACCTGCCGCGTGAGGGTGGTGAGCGCACCTATGTCGATGATCCTACCGGTAGACTCTATGCACACGCTGTACGAACTCTGGGCAAGGGCGCTGGGGTTCAGCTTCAGGACGTTGTCCGATATGGAAAAATCCTCATTGTCGTCACATCCGGTGCCGGTTACGAGGGAGTAATTCGGGTTGTGGCCTGTCAGATAATCGTTCTGGGGCGAGATGAGGGCCGCGAACGAGCGGTCCGTTCCCACGTCCGTGGTGTTGAGCTGTATGTACCAGAGCCCCAGGTTCGGGTTGAAGGAGGAGGCGTGGGCGAACATATGGTTCATGTCGGTCACACCCGACACGTCCCACGCGGAGATGTCTTGGTTGAAGGAGAAGGCGTAGGTGAACATGTAGCTCATGTCGGTCACGCCCGACACGTCCCACGCGGAGATGCTCTGGTTGAAGGCTAAGGCTTCATAGAACATGCGGTTCATGTCGGTCACGCTGGAGGTGCTCCACGCGGAGAGGTCACCATCAAAGTCCCAGGCGTCTTCGAACATGCTGCTCATGTTGGTCACGCCCGACACGTCCCACGCGGAGATGCTCTGGTTGAAGACAACGGCGCCGGAGAACATATAGTTCATGTCGGTCACACCCGACACGTCCCACGCGGAGAGGTCGCCGTCAAAGAGGACGGCGTAGGCGAACATGCTGCTCATGTCGGTCACGCCCGACACGTCCCACGCGGAGATGTTTTGGTTGAAGACATTGGTTTCATAGAACATGCGGTTCATGTCGGTCACGCTGGAGGTGCTCCACGCGGAGAGGTCGCCGTCAAAGAGGGAGGCGTCTTCGAACATGCTGCTCATGTTGGTCACGCCCGACACGTCCCACGCGGAGATGTCTTGGTTGAAGGAGGAGGCGTAGGCGAACATGTAGCTCATGTCGGTCACGCCCGACACGTCCCACGCGGAGATGTCTTGGTTGAAGGAGGAGGCGTGGGCGAACATGTAGCTCATGTCGGTCACGCCCGACACGTCCCACGCGGAGAGGTTGCCGTCAAAGAGGTGGGCGTAGGCGAACATGCTGCTCATGTCGGTCACGCCCGACACGTCCCACGCGGAGAGGTTGCCGTCAAAGAAGGAGGCGTAGGCGAACATGTAGCTCATGTCGGTCACGCCCGACACGTCCCACGCGGAGATGTCTTGGTTGAAGGAGGAGGCGTGGGCGAACATGTAGCTCATGTCGGTCACGCCCGACACGTCCCACGCGGAGAGGTTGCCGTCAAAGAAGAAGGCGTCTTCGAACATGCTGCTCATGTCGGTCACGTCGGAGAGGTCGGGCGAGTCGGGCGCGTAGAGTCTCATGTTGCTCGCGCCCTTGAACGCGGATGCCATGGACGTCCACGACGCGTTGCCCCACTGGTCGATGCTCCGCAGCTGGGCGGCGTTTGCAGGGTCGCCACCCAAGTATATCCGGGTAAAGTCGCCGGATATGTTGACCGCATAGTCGCCCGGCTCATCGTATGTGTGCGATATGTCACCGGACACGCTGGAGTTGGTGGTGCCGTCGCCCCAGTCCACAGTGTAGGAGCCAGTGGCGCCATCCACAGGTATCGTTATGGCCTTGTCGGTTTCAGTGGCCGCCCACGTGGTGACAAAGTCCGTAGAGTCGGCCCACGCGTACTGGAACATGCCGTGGCCGCGGGCTCCCTGATCCGCGTCCCATTCCCACCAATCTCCGGCGCTCCACGCGTTCTTCCCACCACCATCATGACAACAGCAGCAGATTAGCAAGCATGCCGCGCACAACCCCAAGTTCGCACACGTGGCGCGACGTGCGGACTTCGTTCCGTTTGCGTCAGGCGGAACTGTGTGACAGCAGGAACCATGGGCGTGGCATCTATCCGAAGGGTTCACATGCTGTTGCAGTTGCGCGCCCCAATTTAACATAACCGGCCAAGATGGGAAAAAACCGAGGCCATGCGTGAGTGTCCATAGGGGAGCTCGGCATCACGGTCACGGCGGGAAGTTCCGCGGGCAGGCGGTGATCGACCTGCACTGTCCGTACTTTGGCATTCCGACCGTGACGGACGGGTACGCGCCATACAACGGGTTCGGGGTACGGCGCTGCTGCCGCTGCTGGGCCCACCTGCTCCGCGACGCGGAGCTGCTTGCCGCCATACATGGCGGCATCGACCTCGCCCTTGGCAGCGGCGCCGTCTTTTGTCATGGGCGTGACGTCCCCCAGCACAGGTCCCCAAACGCCCCCACCCGCACCCCTGAGCTGGCGCAAGTCAGCATGATGCACCGCAGGCGCAGGTCAGCCGCGTCCATCATCTGCCGCATCTCCTGTATGGTGTGCGCGCAGTCACCGCCGCTTGCGGACGCGGGGCATCATCTTTGCGATCTTCTTCTAGGATATTGTATCCTCGGCATCGTTCATCTCAAAAAAAGTGCTTGAGGGCCGCCATGACCCGGTTTATCGTGGAGCCGGACACCCGGCTTTCGCGCTCCTCCATGTAGTCTATCATGAGCCGCTGCACCCCCGCCGGGCTGCCGCGCGCCTACGCCAGGAACGCGTCGGGCGCCACTCCGCACGCGTCCAAGAACTGGCACAGCTTGCGCGCGTACCCCACCTTTGTGGCCTCGCTGTGGAACCCCTTGAGGAGCCGCCGCACGGACTCCGACCCCGTGTCGAGCGCCATAGGCAGCAGCTGCGCATGCATCGCGTATGGTATGCACGCCTTGAATGCAGGTATTCTACCCTACATGTAGCGCAGAGAGAGGGATTTGAACCCCCGCGTGCTTTCGCACACAGGCTCTCAAGGCCCGCGCCCTACCGAACTAGGCGACCTCTGCAAGGGGCCGCGCCCCCTTGCGGTTAAAATTTGTTGCACTGCGGCCCATGAAGGGACTGCGCCGTGCCGCAGTACGCGCGTGCGCGTGCATGCGGCCACGCGTGCACATCAGGTGGAAAAAAAGTCAGAGGAGATATCCTCTAATCGTGTGCGTGCGGGTTGACCGAGCTGCCCTGCATCTTGACAAAGGTCCCGTCTGCCTTCTCGTGGTACTCGAGGTATGACGGCTCTATCAGGATGGCGTGCGTCGGACATGCCTCCTGGCATGCCATGCACTGGGTGCAGTCGTGCTCCCTGATCGGCTGTGACTTGTCGGAGTAGTCCAGGCGCTCGTCCTGCTCTGTCAGGCCCGTGCCCTCAAAGGTGGCGTCCAGGCAGTCGGCCGCAGCAATGTCCTGCTCGGTCCGGTACCACTGGAATGTCTGCACGGGACAGACGCTCATGCACGAGCCAGCGGCGACGCACGAGTCCCAGTCGACTGCCACGGTGGTGCCGTGGATGCCGAGCGGGACCTGCTCCTCGCCGTGCTCCTCGTATGCGGCCTTGACATCGTCGTTGGAGAATGCATCGCCCTCGGTATTACCAGGCCCCCAGATGAAGTGCTTGTTCTCACCATCTGCGTGGCTGGTCTTGCCGATGACTTCAAGATTCTCTACAAATTTCTCGTCTATTGGCATGATCCCACGTGCCTGTGATTATTATTTAAATCTAAATAAAATTAGTCGAAACTAAAGGGTTGTCAGTCGTGCGAGTGCGGGTTCGGCGTGCCGGCCTCTATCTTTACAAAGGTCCCGGCCGCCTTTTCGTGCGCCTCCAGGTTCGACTGGTCCACCTTTATGGCCTGGGGCGGGCATACGGATACGCACGCCATGCACCATATGCAGTCGTGCTCCCTGATGGGGTCGGCCTTGTCGGTAAAGTCGGCCCTCTCGTCCTTGACGGAGCTGCCCGTGCCCTCAAAGTACTGCCCCGGCACGTCCTTGGCGGGTATGTCCTTTTCCGTGCGGTACCATTGGAAGACCTGGACGGGGCACGCCTCTATGCAGGCGCCGTCTGCCACGCACGAGTCCCAGTCGACTGCCACCATCGTCCCGCTGACGCCTAGCGGAACCTGCTCCTCGCCGCGCGCCGCGTACGCGGACTTTACGTCCTCGTCGGAGAGTACCTCCGCCGGCGATCCGTCCGCGTTCTTGTCCTTGCCTGGGCCCCACACAAAGTGGAACTGGCCGTCGGCCGTCTCGATCTTGCCTATGGGCTCCAAGCCCTCGGGAAAGTTTTCTGCTATCGGCATGACAAGATAAGAGAGACATTGTTATTTAAAGATAAACAGTGCGGGCGCCGGCAGGCGACACCGCCGGGCCGGAACGGGGGTGCCGCGCGGCGCAGGATGCGGTACCGGTATCGAATCCCCTAGGTTCATAACGCACCGCCGCCCATGTTTCGCGTGGACATCATAAAGTACGACCTGTACCGGGGGCCCAACGTGGGCGTGTACGCAGCCGCAAACGACTCGGTCCTGCTCCTGCCAAGCGGGTTCGCGCCCGAAAAGGCCGACAGGCTTGCCGGGCACCTGGGGGTGGAGCGCCGCGTGAACGCGTCGGTGGCAAACACCAGGCTGCTTGGCACCCTGCTTGTGATGAACAACTCGGGGATCATGCTGCCGAGGACGGCGTTTGAGGACGAGTACGCCGTGCTCAAGTCGGAGACCGGCCTCAACGTGGGCGTGCTTGACTCCAAGTTCACGGCGCTCGGCAACCTGGTGTGCGCAAACGACAGGGGGGCCATAGCGTCCCCATGGCTCTCAAGGGGGGAGTGCGGCGCCATATCGGACATACTGGGGGTGGAGGTCATGCAGGGCAGGATAGCCGGCATGTACCAGACGGGATCCGTAATGGCCGCGAACAACGCGGGCGCTGCGGTCCACCCGGAGACCGACGAGGAGGAGATGAAGGCGTTTGCAAACCTGCTGGGGGTCCGCGGCATAGAGCACGCGTCCATAAACAACGGGATACCCTACGTGGCCTCCGGCATGCTTGCAAACAACAACGCGATAGTGGTCGGATCCCTCACGACGGGGCCCGAGATAATGATGCTCACAAGGGCCTTTCTTGGCTGACGCGTGCAATGACCGAGCGCGGGTCGCCTGTCAGCTCCTCGAGTCTTACCGTGCTCTGCTCCCCGGTGTCCATCATGCGGAGCAGCGCCTGCCCGCTCTGCACCTCCTCGGTTCCTACGATTATGGCGGCGCGGGCGCCCGCGCGGGACGCCGAGGCCATCTGCTTTTTGAGGGGGCGGCCCGCGATGTCAAACTCGGTCGTAATGCCGCCGCGGCGCAGGGCCGACGCGATTCCGGCGGCCACCCCCCTGGCGTCCGGCGTGGCGCATATCACGGCGACCAAGTACGCCGCGCCGGCCCGGGCGCCGCCGCCGCCGTCACGGTCACCGCCAAGCAGCCCCCTGCGGCGCATCGCAAGCATCGTGCGCTCCACCCCGCCTGCCACGCCGGCGGCCCCGAGGTCGGGCCTGCCAAAGGCCTTCATCAGCGCGTCGTACCTGCCTCCCCCGGCAAGCGAGCCGTACTGGGAGGGCGGGCCGCCGCCGTCATCATCGCGGTCATCGAACACCTCAAAGACCATCCCGGAGTAATAGTCAAGCCCCCGCACGATTCCAAGGTCTACCACGGCGCAGTCCACGCCGCGGCTCCCAAGCGAGTCGGACAGCGACGCGAGATCGTCCCACCCGTCCAGCGACGAGATCTCCCCCCGCCTGCCGGCTATCTCGTCCGCGCTTCCGCGCATGGAGGCATACTCGAGCAGCTCGCCTAGCATGTCGGCGCGGTCCGGGCGCCCACCGCCTCCCGCGGCGTCCGCATACTCGGATATTATTACATCCCTCGGCTTTTTTGCGGCCTTGTCCATGGCGCGCAGGATCTCGGACATCTCGCCTGCAGGTGTCTCCCGCCCGAAGACGCTGCGCACGAGGGACTCCACCACCCCGCGGTGGCAGACCCGTATCGATATACCCTTTTTCATCCCGAGGGACTCGAACAGCAGTGACGTGGCCTCGATTATCTCCGCGTCCGCGTCAGCGGAGGGGCTGCCGAACACCTCCATGTCCCACTGGTGAAAGTACCGGTACCTGCCCTGCTGCGGCTCGTCGTACCTGAACACGCCCCCAAAGCTGGCGACCTTGGAGGGCAGCCTCTCCGAGCGCTGCTGCGCGGCGCGCCTCGCAAGCCCCATGGTAAAGTCAAAGCGGAGGGCCACCCGGCGGCCGCCCTTGTCCTCAAAGTGGTATATCTCGTCCCTGATTGCGGGCCCCGACCTGGTCTCCAGGGTCGAGAGGCTCTCAAGCGGCGAGGGATCCACGAGCCCGTACCCGTACAGCCCGCACGCGCGTACAAAGCGCTCCCTGATGCGCTCGATTCCCGCAGAGTCGGCCCCGTCAAAATCCCTCATGCCGCGGGGCAGGTTAGGAGACAATAGCAACGGCGCGCGCGCATGTGGATGATTTAGAGATTTCGCACAAGGTCACAGGTGCCACGGATTCGCGCGCGCGGTTATCTTTTCGGGGAGCGACCCGGCGTGCCTGCCGAGAAACTCCGTCTCCTGCTCCTTGTCGCGCAGGTCGTCGGGGAGCATTATCGGGATCTCCTCCATAATCGGGTAGAACCGGGAGCATTTGTCGCAGTACAGCGCGCCCTCCGACACGGTGCCGTCCCCCTTCTCGCTTACGACGTGGAGCTCCAGCGGGTGGTGCTTGTCAATGGGGCACGCCAGTATGTCCATCATCACGCTCTTCTTCATCTATCTCAGATCCAGGTATATGGGGATCCCCCGCCTTGCAGATAAAAGTGAAGCTTTGGCGGCCTTGATTGCAGCGAGCGCGTGCACGGCGCTCCGCGCAACGCGGCGGCCGCGGCGCTCCGGTTTGCCCCCGCGACTTGCGGCGTCCACGAAATCCCCAAGCCAGGACCGCAGCTGCGAGTCGGGGTCCAGGCTGCCGCGCGGATGGCCCCGGCTCCCTGCGGCGCTGTCTGGGCCGCTGCCGGCCGCGGCAAGCTCGGTTGTGACGAGCCCCTCAGACAGGTCTGCCCTTATGACCGCCCCCTCCAGTACAACCTCCGCCGTCTCAGAGCCGCAGCCGGCCTCCAGGTTGATGGATATCGTGGCAGCCGAGCCGCCGCCGTATCCGAGTATGGTGGTCAGGCGGCCCTCCGGGCGGCCGCCCCCCGGGCCGCCCGATACGGCAAAGACCACGTGTGGCGCGGCGTCAAACGCCAGGTTTGCGGCGTATACGTAGTCTGCCTGCATGGCGCGCATGGCGCGGGCGCGGGCATTACCGGCACGGTCATTATCTGCATGGTCATTATCTGCATGGTCATTATCTGCATGGTCACCGCCCGGGCTACCGCCGCGTTCGTCCCCATAGTCGCAGTCGTCCCGGTCGGCGTACGCCGGTGCGGAGCCGCCCCTTGCGCGAACGTCAAGCGACATCAGGCGGCCGTACGCGCCAGACGATGCCGCGTCGCGCATCGCTTCTGCGGCCATGCCCGAGGGCGCCACTGGAAGGCACGACAGCACCGCCTTCTTCCGGCCTGCCAGCTCCAGCAGCGACTCCATCCCGGCCACGTCGCACGCGGGCGGCCACTGCACGCACACGTGCTTTCCCGCGTAAAGCAGCTCAGAGGCCGCGGCTGCGCGGGCATCAGCAGCGGGTGCGGCCACGACGGCCCCCTCAAACGCCTCGCCCCGGATCATGCCGCCGACGTCCCCGTAATGGCCCACAGAGTACTCTCGGCCGCACGACGCGGCCCTGCGCCCGTCCGGGTCGCACACGGCCGCAAGCGCGCCCATGGCAGACAGCACCCTTGCAATCCGCCCGCACCCCGGCCCGCCCGTGCCGACGAGTGCCAGCCTCGTGCCGCCGCCTTCGGTCATGTGCCATACACCGGTGTCAGCCAGCGGTCGGCGTACTCTGGCGCGCGCCCCATCACGATGTCGGTGTACCGCTCCATCATATTGCGCGTGACGGGGCCAGGCCCGCCGCCGTCCCCTATCCTCTTGGAGTCGATCGCCGTCACCGGCGTGATCTCGGCGGCCGTCCCGCTCAGAAACACCTCCTGCGCCGACATCATCTCGGCGCGCGTCATGTCCTGCTCTACTGCCTCGATTCCAGCGGCGCGGGCCACCTCCAGTATCGTGTCGCGGGTGATGCCCTCCAGCGCGGAGGACGCCAGGGTGGGCGTGACCAGCCTGCCGTCTATGACCGCAAAGATGTTCTCGCCGGGCGCCTCGCTCACGTTTCCGGACAGGTCCAGCAGTATGGCCTCGTCCGCGCCGGCCTTTTTGGCCTCGCCGGTGGCGATTATCGAGTTGAGGTAGTTTCCGCCCATCTTTGCCTGGACCGGGGTCGACGCGTCGGAGAACTTTCGCCACGAGGACGTGACCGCCGATATGCCGCCCTTCTCAAACAGGTCGCCGAACGGGAACGCAAAGACGGCCATTACGGTGGGCGCGTCGGGCGTGACGTGCAGGTTTATGCCGTGGTTCCCCACAAAGTAAAAGGGCCTGACATAGCACGACTCCCTGAGCTTGTTCTCCCTGCAGATCCCGGTGATGGCGTCAGACACCTCGGGGTCCGTATGGTTGAGCGATATCCCGTAAAAGCCGCCGGAGCGCCTAAAGCGGCGTATATGGTCGTCGAGGCGGAACACGTTGAGGTTATCGCCGTTCCAGTACGCCCTGACCCCCTCAAATATGGTGGTGCCGTAGTGCATCGCATGGGTGGTTATCGGTATGGTGGCCTGCTCAAGCGGCACGTACGAGCCGTCAATCCACACGAGGCGGCACAGTGGAAGCTTCACGCATGTTGCGGCCGTGTTTCTGTATTAATCTATTTTCAACCGGGCTCAGGCGGCGAGGCGCGTGTCGCACCGGCGCTACTCCTTTGGGAACTTCATGCCGACGATCCTGGTGGTCATGTCCTCGGCGCCCGCAAACCTCCTGACCACGTCCCACTCCCTCCTGATTATGCGCGCGACCGGCTCCGGTACGTCGGACTCCCACCCGCCGGGGGCGCTTCCCTCTTCTGGGCCGGCTCCCCTGCTGTCGTCGTCGCCGGCGCCATTATGATCGTCACTGCCATGATCATCGCCGCGATCATGATCATCATTGTCATCAGGACCGTGATCACCGCCGGCGCCCCCCTCCGCCAGCGCTGCCCCGTACATCCTCTCCTTGACTGACGCGGCCGAGATGGGCCTCCTCGTGCCCACCCGCGGCTTTAGCCTGTAGAGCCGCAGCATGTAGCCCTCCGTGCGGTCGCCCGTGTACGAAAAGTACCTCCGGTGCTCCACCCCGCGCAGTATCTGCCTCCGCAGCCTCCAGGACATAGGCGAGAGCAGGGGTGGCATGTAGCGTTTGAAGGGGGCGTGGAACGTATAGTCGTCGGATATCACAATGGAGTCGCCAAAGACGGACTCTAGCATCTCCCTCCTGCACTCAAAGCTGAACGGAAAGCTCCGGCTGTTGACCTCGTTGTGGTCGCGGTCCCTGAACACGACCGGCATCACCTTGACCCTGCCGGCGGCGCCCCTGAGGTCCGATATGATCTCGACGTGCGCGTTCGTGACGGGGTTGAGGTGGGCAAGGTACAGGGCCGTAGCATCATCGTCACGGGTGGCCAACTGCGCCTAAACCGTAATGTCTCTTATTTCAACTGTGGCTATGCGGCGGCGGGAGAAGGAGGAGGTCACCCGTACGACTCGTACTTGACCTCAAAGCTGCCGTCGTCGCGCTTGTCGTGCTCCGTCACAAACCCTCTCGGCTTTAAAAAGTCCATCACTCCGTCTATCGTGCCCTGCCAGCCGCACACGTAGAACATGGTGTTCTCCTTTGTTATCTCCTCGCCGACCAGGTCCTCCAGCGGGGACACGCCGTCCGCGCGCGGGCGCAGGAACGTCTCGACGCGCCCAATCTGGCCCGACCACGACCGGTTGAACCACTCCTGCGGCCTGCTGATTGCGGCCCTGTACCTGAAATTCCACTGGTCCTTGCCCCTCTGTGTGCTGTCATATTCCAGGTCGGTCAGCAGGTCCTTGTAGGACAGCTCGTCGACGTAGCTTGCGCCGTGCAGCACCACGATCTCGCGCTTGTCGCCGACGTGGTGCAGGTGCTGCGCATAGCTGACAAACGGGGCAAGCCCGGTGCCGCCCCCGATGCAGACCATCCTTCTCGTGTCAGGCGAGCCGTCCGGCATGGTCTCGTTTATCTCGAGTGCCTTGCCGCTCGGCTTGAGCCACAGCACCTCGTCGCCCTCCTTGGCGTTGAACAGCTGGGTGGTGAGCCTGCCCGGCAGGGGCTTGCGGACCCACCGGATTACGAGCTCGATATAGTCCCTGTTCTCCGGATGCGACGCTATGGAGTATGCGCGCCTCACAATCTTGCCGCCCTCGTTGGGGTTCGGCATGCCAAGCGTTATGAACTGCCCGGCCTTGAACTCTGGCACGGGCCCCTCGTTTGGGACGAGCCTCATGATCACCAGGTCCTCCTTGAGCAGCTGGACGTACGTGACCGTAGCCTTGTTGTCTACTACCAATAGCAAAACGGCCACTCCAGATGTTAAATATATTGTGATGATCACATGCAGGTACGGCGCCCCCGAGAGCCGCGCCGGGGCGCCAATCCAGGGGCCCGTCACGCAAGGGAGGATCAGCATCCATATTTAGCGCCGCCGCGGTGACAGGGCGTGAGGGCGTACTATTCGGACGGTCTGGAGTCCTTTTTGAGGACTGACGCCGCGCAGGTGCGCTCGGCCCTGGCGGACCGGAGCGAGATGCCCCCCACGGACGAGCAGAAGCGGGCGTGGAGGGGCCAGCTGGACATAATGGCGCGCGAGCTGCGCAAGATGGACGGCGGCGATAGCAGCAGCGCCCACGTCTACTTGGAGTTTGTCATACCCCGCATGGGAAAGAGGGCCGACGCCGTAATAATTTACGGCGGCGTGATATTCGTACTGGAGTTCAAGATCGGCGAAAGCCAGTACAGGCGGGCGGACATGGACCAGTGCACGGACTATGCAGTGGACCTGAAGAACTTCCACGAGGGGAGCCACGACAAGCCCATACTGCCCGTCTTGGTGGCCAGCGAGGCGGGGGCGGGGGCGGCATACGGCCTGGACATGCGGGAGGACGGGGTCTTTGAGGTCGTGTGCTCCAACGGATCAAACCTGCGCGAGATCATATGCGGGGCGGCGGGGATTCAGGGCGGCGGGGTTACGATAGACCCGCTCGAGTGGGAGAGAACAGCATACAAGCCCACGCCGACCATCATCGAGGCCGCGCGCGCCCTGTACAACAACCACGACGTGTGCGACATAACGCGCTCCGAGGCGGGAGCGGAGAACATCACCAGCACCAAGTCGGCAGTCGAGGACGTGATAGAACATTCCAGAGAAAACGGCAGGAAATCAATATGCTTTGTGACCGGCATACCGGGGGCGGGCAAGACCCTGGTGGGGCTGAACCTGACTGTAAAGCCACGTGACGGGCCGTCCCATGACGATGACGATGACGATAATGATGACGCCGGATCCGTCTTCCTGTCCGGCAACGGCCCACTCGTAAACGTCCTGCGCGAGGCGCTCGCGCGCGACAAGTACGACAGGGAGCGCTCCAAACGCGCCAGGGATCCCACCATTGCCAGGGTCACGAAGAGCAGCGCATACAGGGAGGCCGCGGCCCTCATACAGCCCGTCAGGGAGTTCATCACGGAGGCCATGGACTCGGACCGCCCGCCGCACGAAAGGGTCGTGGTGTTCGACGAGGCGCAGCGCGCGTGGAGCAGGAACGAGCTTGACAGGTTCATGAAGAAGAGGAAGGGAAGGGAGATCGGCATGTCGCAGCCGGAATACGTGATCAATACGATGGACAGGCACGCGGACTGGGCGGTGCTCGTCTGCCTTGTCGGGGGAGGGCAGGAGATCAACCACGGGGAGGCGGGCCTGCCAGAGTGGTTTGATTCCATGAGGCGCAGCCATCCCGGATGGGACGTGTACGTCTCCCCGGAGATAAACGGGGAAGAGTACTTGGGGAAGAATTACGACGACGGCCGCGGCCGGATCGAGGACATGCTTGGCGGCATACGGCCCGTATACCGCGCAGAGCTCCACCTTGCCACGTCCATAAGGTCGTTTAGAAGCAGGCACGTGTCGGAGTTCGTCAGGCTTCTTCTGGACCTTGACGCCGGGGCTGCGGGCGTCACGCTGTCCGGCATAAGCAGGTATCCCATCATGGTGACAAGGGACTTTGGGCGGGCAAAGAGGTGGCTCCGGAGCAGGGCGCGGGGCACGGAACGGTTTGGGATCGTCGCGGCCGCAAAGTCGTACCGGCTGAGGCCGCACGGCATATACGTGGAGCTCACGCCAAAGGCCACCCACTGGTTCCTCAACCCCCCAGACGACCCGCGCTCCTCAAACGGACTGGAGTACGTGGCGACCGAATTCGAGATACAGGGACTGGAGCTTGACTGGGTGTGCGTCGCATGGGACGCGGACCTACGGTATACGGAGGACGGGTGGAACTACAAGGAGTTTGTAGGGGACAGGTGGAACAACATACACAAGGATCACAAACGGAGGTACCTGAAGAATGCGTACAGGGTGCTTTTGACGCGGGCAAGGCAGGGAATGGTGATATTCGTCCCGCACGGCGATGACAGTGACAGCACCAGGGATCCCGGATATTACGACAGGACGTACGAGTATTTGCGCGGGATAGGGATACCGGAGCTGGCATGCCCGGAGGCTGCCGGCCGCTAGAAGAGTAACGGGAGAGGGCGGCAGCTTTTTACAAATTCAGCGGCTTTGGTTTTTCCAAGAGCGTTTGTCACGTGTGGGGGTACCCTTCACCATACTGACAGACTGACGTAGAGGGACCAAGCAAGCAGTTACGACAATAGCGGTGAACGAGGGCCGCACAAGGTGCTAACGTTAATAATTGATTAAAAAGTGGCAGGAATGGTCAGTTTTGCTGACCGTGGGCCGGTCGTCTAGTCCGGTAGGATAGGTGCATGGCATGCATCGGATCGAGGGTTCAAATCCCTTCCGGTCCATTTTCTATTCATATACCGAGGAAGCAGTTTCTGGGTTATGCCACGTGCAGCGGGCGCCGGGATCCCCGTGCGGGCAGAATGCAAATGGATTAGCCCGTTACAACGGGGCATTGCGGTCCGGGATGGCAAGCCTCACGCGCGCGCGAGGTTATGCAGCATGGCTAACATGACCACATTGCAGCCCGGCACCGGCGGCCAAAAATTTGGCCTTAAATCAAAACTGGTGATCTTGGAGGAGCGGTTGAGGGGATCTTCAAAAAAGCTGTTGGAAGCGGACGAGAACGTCGCAAGGTGGCACACGAACCTTGCGCGCTCAAGCCAGCTCACCGCCAACTCCCGGATAAGGCGGCTCAGCTTGTTCTACAAGAACACCGGGATAACCCCCGCCGAGATGGTCGCGACTGGAAGGGAGAGCAGCATGAAGGCCGAGGACATGATACTTGATTACGTGACGTGGATGGAGTCGCAAAAGTACGCGCCGGGATACATAGAGGACGTCGTCAAGGCGCTCAAGTCGTGGCTGACGTACAACTATGTCGACATACGGCGCAAGATAAAGATGGCAAACGCCAGGATCCCCGTAACGCTGGAGGACGAGCAGGTGCCCACCCCGGCGCAGCTCGAGTCTATCATGAACACAGCTGATCCGCGCACCCGCGCCTGCATGTCCCTGATGGCCTTTGCCGGGCTGCAGCCGCAGGTGATAGACAACCATGACGGGACCAACGGGCTGCGCGCCTCGGATGTCAAGGGGCTGCGCGCGGACGGCGATGGAGGGGGCGCGGTCTCTTACCAGCTCAATTGGCGCGATGGCCCCCTTCCGGCTGTCGGCTCCTGAATGTCCCAGTGTCCTCCTCGCTCTACGATGGTCGGAGTGTTCATTCCCTGTTTGGCACGAGGTTCAGTCTTGGAGCGCTGCGCGTTCGCGTTCCCGGCCGGTGTTCGCCATGGGCGCGCCGGCTCAATGCCGCCCGCCGTGTCATGCGTATACGTCACCGCCCTCGTCGGTTACCTCCGAGGACGGTCAATCGCCTCCCTCTCCGGCCAACAGGCAGCCAAACTCAATCACCACTCCCGCTGGAAACTTACAATCCCAGACATTTCATGAGGCGCGCAGTTACCGTTCAACGTTCTCGCGCACCAACCGCATGTGTCGGTATCAACGTGTTCCCCATCGGTAACTCGCACTCCATTCTTGGCGCAGGTCGCCCGGGGCATCCGTGACCCTACTACCGTCAGCCGGTCCAGAACACGAGGCGTCTCGGGCATGTCCAGCGGCCTGCCCCGGGCTCCGTCCAGAACCGAGCACCTACGCATCCTGTCGGCTCGGTCGGCTCCGCCGATCCCAAGGGGGCTCCGGACACAGGTTCGGCAGGCGTCAGGCACGGAAGTCGACAATGTTGTCGACTTTGTCGACTTTGGCAGGCGTCAGGCACGGTTCGCAGACTTGAATCTACACAAGGCCGGCTTTTCTACGATTGGGTATCACTCTGACTGCATCCTCAATCGCAGATACTTGCCAAGCAGTGGCATGACAAGTTCCACGCCGGACTTGCATATCGTGTCCCGCTAATGTATGCGATTCCAGCGGGACGGCTTGCCGTCCATGTGACGGCCGGCAGTCCTTGGTTTTAGCACTGGCATTTGTCCTTGACGCTTTTGAGATCCTCAAGGTACATGCCTTCCTTCTTGTATTCGTTGATTACGGACACGTCCTTGCTCAACCTCATCCCAATGTGGTTTGCAATCACGGCAAACCTCTGCTGAAACTTGTAGATAAAGCAGAAGATCGTGTTGTGCTGCTGTAGCAACGGCCCCGTCACATAGAGGCCCGGGGTCTTTGTGGACTCGTCATAGGAATTCAACAGTGCCTTTTCCTCTTCCCAGTGGAACATCTCCTTGATCAGCGAGAGGCCTCCCGTAAAACCGGTGGCAAGGATCGGCCTTGTCTTTGACCGGATCTTTGTTTTCCCCGTCGAAATTACAAACTCGTCGTGCTTTTTTGCCACCTGGGTCACGCGCCCGATGAATATTTTTACCGTCTCGGCAGAGTTGACCCTTCTCAGCCTGTCCTTTGTGTACGGGGATATTATCCTACTGGGATCTATTTCATCACTGTCAAGCAGGTTCTTCGTGTCGATTATCGTGACCCGCTTGTCGCGCTCTGCAAGATTAATCGCAGTATCCATGCCGCTTTCATAACCGCCTATGACAAAAAAATCGTCACCCTTAACCTCGTCCCAGTTGGTAATCAGGCTGTTGTGTATGCAGTACTCTGCACCCGGAAACGAGTTGTCCCTCGGGTATTGGAACTCCCCCGCCGCCCAGATTAGAAACATGGTCTCTATCTTCCCCTTGTCGGTGTCCAGGACAAATCCACCCTCTGTCTTTAGCACCGAATTTACATTGATGCCGGTCCGGATTGGCAGCTTGAAGTGCTTTGAGAGGTTCTGTAGGTACGTCGCATACTCCTGCCCGCTGGGATGCTCCGTCTGCAGCGTCAGTGCAGGCGAGGTGTCGTATGTTATTGCGTTGAGATCTATCATCTTGAAGGTGTTGCTAAAGAACGAGGGAGTCAGCAGCTTCATCTGCTTTGGCCATTTGAGAAAGGAACTGCCGACGGCATTGCGTTCCAGGACTGTAAAGTTGATCCCCAACTTTTTCAGTATTATTGACACGCCTATTCCCGACGGTCCTGCACCCACCACGACTGTTTCAAACACTAGTTGCGGTCTGGGCAATAATGTTATTAATGTTTGGATTTTTTTTATCAAAAAATATTAATATTATTCAAAATCTTAATAAACAGAGGCGCCACGGGGGTATTGGGAGCATGAAGGTTGTAACATCGAGGCTGGAAGGAATGCAGGCATTACCGAACCGGAGGCTGTCCGGTCCGGGGGCGGGCGCGGGGTGCTGGGAGACGGGGGCCCTGCGGCAGGCCTGGCAGCATCTCGGATGCCAGAAAGGGCCGAGGCCTGCAGGACGAGATGACTGCGGGGTGCCTGAGGCGAGAGCCAAGACGCATGTCCCAAGGACTGACTTGTTGCAGATCTGAAATGACCGCGCAGAGCTCTACAATGGGAAAGTCGGCCCACATCCACACGATGCGCGTCCCCAAGCGCCTTCAGAAGGAGTGGAAAAAACTGTTTACAAAGCAGCTGTACTGCATGGGACAAGACATACGGCACGGAGACAACCTGCTGCTGCGGTACGGCTTTACAAGACAGAGGCCCCCGAACCCGGACATGGGAAGCAGCCAGTATTCGCTCATTACACAGAACGGGCAGGTACTTTTGTGGGGTTTTGGAATGATGTTTTCTGCAAAAAACGACGGATTGTTCTTGTGGCGCCACGAGTTTGAACCGAAATTCGTCAGGGTCAGCTCGCTCCTGCCCAACACGTGGAGCTGTGACCAGCTTCCGCGACGCACAATGCCAAAAACCGCGGAGGAGGCGCTGCGGATGCTGCAGATGCTCGTTGAATCCATGAGGTGGCTGGAAAGCTATGAAAACTGGGTGCATGCCACGTGCGGACAGTCATACCGCAGCAAGTCACTGCAGAGAGAGTATGCATCCGATCCGGTCCAGCGCATGGACGAGGCGTGGCGCAAACTGTCTGAGGAGTTTGCAAAAATCCTAAAAACCCAGGCTGGGGCCACGCCATGACATGGCTGGACCGGCCGTGGACCGTTTTGGTCAAATCTGAAGAAAGGCATTCCAAAGTTTGTCAGAATGCGCCAGCAGCAGCGTAAACGCGACGGCTGCAATGATCTGTTTTGCCGCCATCCTGACTGCAAACTTCCACGACATCTCGCGCACTATGGTCAGGAAAGTCACGATGCACGGCAGCAGCGTCCCGGCCAGGTAGACGCCCGTCAGTACCTGCAGCGCCGAAAGCGAGTCCGCCATGCCGGGTTCGGCAAGAAGCAGCAGCCCGTCCTTCCGGATGGAGCCGAACATTACTGCAAGCGCCGAGTCCCCCGGCAGGTTGAACAGGCTCATTATGAGGCCAAGCTCCCCTGCAAGAAGGGCTATGACGCCCGTCCAGTTCAGGAGGGATGCGACAAACGTGATCGCAAAAAAGACCGGGAGTGCCGTCCTGAAGAACTGCGTTATGCTCTGCCTTGACTCCCTCCAGGTGGAGCTGAACGTGGGCCTCTCAAAGAACACCTGGCCGTCAATCACCGGCATGCCAAGCTTGGAGCGGTTCTTCCTTGTACTGACCAGCCGGGAGTAGACAACGGTGGTTCCGGCCAGGTAGATCAGGAACGGAACCACCAGCCACGGCATGCCGGACGCGGCCAAGACCGCGATGGTCGCACCAAACTGATACGAACACGCAGAGCCGAAGCTTATTGCCGAGACGGTCGTGCCCCTAGAGCAGCCTGAACAGGACCTGCTGCTGATTACAGCAGGCACGTTGCAGCCAAAACCCATCACTATTCTGGTCACGTCCCTTCCACTCACCCCGATCCTTCTTACCAGCGGATGAATCGCCAGTGACGTGCGGTCCAGCAGCCCTGTCGACTTGTAGACACCGAGCAGCAGCGAGTATATGGTAATTGTCGGCGCCGCCCAGACAAAGAGGAACGGGCCCAT
This sequence comes from Candidatus Nitrosopumilus sp., assembly GCA_965207075.1. Lineage (GTDB taxonomy): Archaea > Thermoproteota > Nitrososphaeria > Nitrososphaerales > Nitrosopumilaceae > Nitrosopumilus. The sequence continues at coordinate 2,020,726 of CBDBLO010000002.1, forward strand.
GGAAAAGAGCCCGTATTCCCCGGCAAGGATGTACGTCAGCAAAGGCGGCAACGGCAGTGCCTCCAGGCGCTCCACCGGCCCTGCCATGAGATCTGCCACTATGGGGTGGACGAGGCCTGCAAAGTAATTGGCCCCTGCAACTGACAGTATAGAAGGGGCCAGCAGCGACGCCATCCCGATTACGATCCCCATGTGCCTCTTTTCAAGGACCGTCGACTTGGGCCTGAGTGAGATTCCGGTGTGGAACGTCTTGTTTGAAAAGGTGCGGGGATTCTCTAGCGTCTTGCCGATCCTGCTCTTTTGAAACTCTGTGATCCTCCGCGCGTCGAGGGCAATTACGGGCATCCCCAGATCCCGCTCCAGCTGCTCAATTATGGCAGCATTCTTTGAATTCGCCACCCTGTCCCAATTCGTCACTATTATCGCCCCCTTTTTGGCCTTGACCAATGAAAAGAGGTACTCGAGATCCTCATCCATGCTTGTGGCACGGACGACAAGCAGTATGGAATCGTCCTCCTGCATTGACGCGATTGCAGTCCTTGTCGTTTCACTGTCAGAGTCAAAAACTATTCCCGGCGTGTCTACAAAGTCGAACCTGTTGCCGCTGTAGGATTCACTTGAGATCGTAGAGCCCCTGATGTTGCTGCCCCCCGCATCCTTTCCTGTAAGCGACGAGATTAGCTGTGATTTTCCAACTCCCTCCTTTCCAATTACTATGAATCTGGGAACGTTCATTGCAGATCATAAAAAGGTGGGAGCGCGGACTAGCCGCATGGTGCGTTCTTAATCTGAGGGGTCCCGCTCATGGCGTGATGCCAGTCAATCCTCTGCCCCCTGTCCCCAAAGGTCGCGTCATCCATTTTGGAAAGCCAGGCCTGGAAAGGGATGCGGCTCCCAGACACGCTAACACCGTACACCCTTCCCATGCCGGCGTAGACATTTGGAACTTTATGCATCCGGTCCTGCGCCCTGCCGATCTCTTCAACTTCAAGATTTACTTGGAATGTCTTGGTCATGCCACTGGTATCGGCCCGGCACTATTTATATATTATTAAATATTTCAGAATCTTTCATAGTTATTATTAAAAATCATTAGATTATTAATATCATGGAGCACAGGGGCGGGCGGTTCATGGCAATGCTAGGGTGATGCAGGCACAGGATGGGAGTGCCCCCCGCATTGCCGTGCTGGACACATTCCGGTCCACCATCTACAGGGCGCGGACCGCGTTGCGTTTGACAGTGTCAGGCCAGCCTCCGACACGGTTCTAGTGCAGGCGGGGTGCCGGGTTAGTACTCAACGCCCATGGCCGATCCTTTCAAATGTTTCACCACATCCCAGACGCTCCCACCCCCAGTCTCATGCCAGAGAATCCCGAAGTACTTTTGAAACTCGTACGTGACCACGGGGCCACAGCCGTTGTCAGATCCCAACCAACTGGGTTGGGGCCCGTCAACAAATATGCACATGCTGGGCCCGGTCAAGCCAGCCCAGGCGGCAAAGCCTGCAGAAGCCAGTATCGTAATCTTGTACCTTCTCTTCAACCATTTCGGCTAAAGCCGGGGCACTCATAAAGAATTCTCAACTTGAGCGTCATTTCCCAGAAGATGTTGGATAATCACAGTCATTTGGAATCTCAAGCACTATTGGCATGATTACCTGGGCCTGTTGACTGCGCGTATCACTGTGTGGGGCTGGGAGGGCGCGGACGAACGCGTATCTCCTCTTAGCAACTGTTCATTTTAAAGACTTATAGAAACGGCTCCGCACAAATCCGTATTGAATAAAGTTGCAATATATGCCATCGTCGGGGCCGTGATTGCAATAGGGATTGCAGCTGCGGCCGTTTCGTACCCAGCCGACGAGCCCGCAGACATGGACGCCGACATGCAGCCGGAGGATGCCGCCACGACGGTGCCAGAAAATGCAGGGGCGCCCGGCGATGTCAACGAGACGGCAGACGAGGACACGGATGACGGGAGAGACAGCGGGGCCGATGGCGACAGCAGCGCGGCGTCATCAGACACAAGGACGGTAGACGTCGGGGCGCTGATCCCGGTAACCGGGGACCTGGCAAGCTACGGGATCGACACGAGATACGGGCTGGACATGGCATTGGACCACTTCAACGCATACCTGCAGGACAAGGGGGCGGACTGGCGCATGAGGCTCGTCGCGGAAGACACGCAGACCAACCCGATCACCGCCCTTGAAAAGATACAGTCGCTTGACGCCAAGGGGATAAAGTACATACTGGGGCCGTCGTCGAGCGCGGAGATCCGCAACATCATGGCGTACGTGAACTCCAACAACATGCTGCTGATATCGCCCTCGTCCACGTCGCCCAAGCTGGCAATCCCGGGCGACAACATATTCAGGTTTGTCCCCGACGACAGCAAGCAGGGCACCGTGATAGCGGCGCTGCTAGAAGACCGCGGCATCAAGGCCATAGTAGCCGTATACCGCGGCGACATATGGGGCGACGGGCTGTTTGAGACGGCGGCGGCCGCGTTTGAGGACAGGGGCGGCGTCGTGGCAGAGGGCATACGCTACAACCCGGAGATAACCACGTTCTCCTCGGAGATGCACGCGCTCTCGAGTCTGGTGGCCCAGCTGCACGACACGTACGAGCGCGGCGAGGTAGGCGTCCTCCTCATAAGTTTCGACGAGGCGTCGCACATGTTCAACTCCGCGGTCGAGTACGAGAACCTGCGAAGCATACAGTGGATCGGCTCCGAGGGGGTCACGGGGGCGCACACCATCACGGACGACGAGCGCGCGGCCAAGTTTGCGGAGGATACCAGGCTAATGGCGCTGCAGTTCTCTGCGTCGGACAACGAGGTGTTCAGGGACGTCAGGGATGAGTTTGAGAGGCGGTCGGGCGCCACCCCCAACAACAACTACATCTACGCGTCGTATGACAGCCTGTGGGCGCTGGGCCTCGCGATGGAGGCGGCGGGGCCTGACGTGCAGGACATCATAGAGCAGCTCCCAGATACCGTCACCGGGCGCACCGGTGCGCTGGGTGACGTCACGTTCAACGAGGCGGGGGACCTGGACGTCACGGACTATGAGTTTCTGATAGTTGCAGACGGCGAGTGGGCGCCCGCGGCCAGGTATGACGCGGCCACGGGTGAGATTGTGGACTATCACCAATAGGCGGCACCGGCAGCCGCGCGGCACGCGCGGGGGTGTGATGATGGAAGGAGGCACAGGTGCAGGCACGCAACCGCCGTACGTCATACGTGCCGTGCGTAGCGCTAGTTTAGAAATTCCATCCCGTACGTCGGGCTCAGAGTCGATGATGTCATAGTTCAGCAGGAGCTCGTACGGCTACGTCCAGCAGCGGAGGCGTGCCAAACTCCATGGGAACTGCCGTCACGCCGCTGCCATAGTCATTACTCGGTTGGCCAGCATGCTCCTTGTCATGAACTCCGACTCGTCTCCGGCGCACCGGACGTCTTTCCCAGTCCCGCGGCTCGCGATTCCGGGCTCCCTTAGCGCCATCGGCGCAAGCGGGCCCTGCCTGCATGTGACTACCAGGGCGCGCGTCGGCGCCCGTAACCCTAGTCCGCGGCGCCTGCAACCGCGTCCCCAACGGACGTGCCCTCAAAGTCGAACGACCCTATGATGACTGCCACGCCGTTGTCCAGATGGCATCCCTTCCGGTCGGCCGTGTAAACGCCCGCAAGCTGCGCCTGACCCGCCCGCCTGAGCTTTGCCGCCGTCACCATCTCGGCAGGGTCACCGTCGGCCGTAGACAGGGACGGGACTGGATCCCGCCACAGCAACGACAATCACGATTGCGAGTATGGCCTTGCTCTGCCCGCGAGGCGAACAAGCGGAGAGGCTTGTTAATTGCCAGTAACAGACAGGCACGTCCTGCAAATAAGAAACCCCGGCACGCCGTGATCAGCGGCACACGTTGGGAGGAGCCAGCGCCACCCAGTCGTAGACGCCGTCGGCGACCTCGACCACGTGGTATACGACGTACGCCCTGGTTTCAGTCAGGTCACCCGTCGCCGGATCCAGCATGTAGTCGCCCATCGCCCCCTCGCCCAGGATTCTGTTTTCGTGGGGCACCGGGTCCATGTTGTTGTTGGCCACGTCAAATATGACGGCCTTTAGGTCTGCACCATCACCATCAACGCCGCCGATTGCAAGGACGTCGGCCAAGAGGTGGACTGCATCGTACGAGGCAAAGTTGAAGTTTCTAAAGCCGGGGCTGAACGTCGGCAGTTCTGCGAGCGGGGCGTTGACGTCGGTGCTCGCAATCTCGAATACAACGACGTTCATGTCTACACGATCGGCAAATGCGGCGGCAGTTGGGTCGCCCGTAATGAAGGGAGAGTGTCCGAGATAATTGTAGCCAAACCACTTTACGTCGTCTAGGACGGTCAGCTGCGGGTTGGCCGCAATGGCGTGGGCCATGGTAACGAAGGTGGGCGGCTGCGTGGCCGCGAATACCCCTATCCGATCACTGCCGTGCTGGTCAATCAGCGCGGTTAGATCGTCGTTCAGTTGGATCAGCGACTCGGTGTTAGCCGCCAAGTCGTTGAAACCATATATTGGAATTGCGTCAGGCTGGTAGTGGTCGTGCAGGTCGTCTGGGAAGAAGCCCTGCTCTACGAGCGGCTCGAACGCCGCATCGGTGACTATAATCACGCTCCCGACGCCCTGCCTGTCAAACTGCTCTAAGAGACGCTCGCCCTGCGTCGCAACGTTGGGCGCCAGCCTGAAGAGATTGTCGTCCGCGGCCAGGGAGGGTGGCAGGGTGGACTGAGATGCTGGCGATATGAGTATTGTATCTGACAGAGTTGGTATATTGTTTACGACCTGTTGGACTACAAAAAGGGCCTGATCGTCGGACGGGGCGATAAAGTGCTTGTAGCCGTCCTGGGCGGCGGCGCCAATCTGCTGTCCCACAAATAGCCCATGGGCCGGATCCGAAAAATTCCCCCTGATGTCAATAAACTTTAGCTCCAGCTCTGCGTTGAAGTGAGCTGAGGATTCCTCATTCCAGGCATCCCGGGCCGCCTCCATTGCCAGGTTGGGGCCTTCCTCAAAGATGGGCAGGGATGCCGAGAGCACGCCGATCTTTATCTTCTCAGTGGTCTGCGCCATCGCCGCCTCCGACATGCCGACGGCGGCCAAGGCTGCCACGGCTACCACCGCTGCGATCAGCAGCTTGCCTGTGGCATGCGGGGCAGAGGCGGCCTTTGGGCCGCGCGCCAGTCTTGCCTGCGGTGTGTCTGAAAGATCGTACATGTATACTGCTGTATCATCATTTAACTGGTTAATAACATTTGTGAACGAGCAGGCGCCGCCCAGATCACGCGCCGCAAAGTATGAACGCAGCACCCTGCCTCAGACCCACCAAGACGGTCAAAAGGCCCCGCTCGACGGTCCCCTAATCTGCAGACATATGGGAACCAAGCCGCCGCTACGACGGCCGCCTTCGCGCCCGGCGCGTGCCGCGCGCAGTCCAAGGCGTCAAGCAGCATGATCCGCGTGCCGGATGCAGGCGCCGGATGGAGCCGACTGTCCATCGCCCCGTCATCCAGTATGCATACCGTGAGTCATCCCGCCTGCGCCGCGCTCCCGCCAAGCCATTCCGCGCACTCCCCGCTTATGCCGTCGGCCGACTCGCCTAGGAGTCGGCGCCCGGCCTCTGCCGTCGCGCCGGCCGGATCCCCCCAGACGCCGTTGCCGGTCGCCTCCGGGAACGACCGCTTTGCAAGCTCGGAGATCTCCCGGATTCGCTCCGGCGGCATCCCGTCCGTTACCAGCCCCTTCTGCGCCAGGTCCATCCTCACCGAACCGGCAGATATTGCCAGCATCATGGAGGTCTCCGCAAACCCGGCGTGGCCCAGCTCCTGCTGCCGCTGCATGTAGCGCCAGTAGTTGAACACCCGAACTGCGGGCCCGCCACCGTTGCCAGTCGAATCCTTCACCAGGCGTTCAAGCCTGCCAAGCGCCTCCATGTTCCCGTGGTGCCCGTTTACTATGATTATATTACAGATGCCGCTCCCGTACAGCGACCCGCACAGGTCCGATATCATCTGGGACAGCGAGTCCGGGCTTGTGCTGGCATTGAAGAGCGGCGCATGCTCGTACGACACGCCGTACGCGATAACCGGCATCAACAGGTAGCCGTTCTGCTCGGCCACCATGCGGGACACCTCCGACGCGATGACAGAGTCAGTAGAGACCGGCAGGTGGGGACCGTGCTGCTCAAGCGAGCCGACGGGTATTACCGCTGTTGCTGCGGCAGCCACTGATGCCTTATCTGCTGCTGCTGTCGTCGTCGCGTCACGGACGCCGCCGCGCACGGATGCCTGGATTCCCGGATCGGTCATCCCCCATGCTTCACGGCGCGCATCCACGGGCGTCACCTCCGCACGTGCACCTTGCGCCACCTGACCTCGAGCCTGCCTGCAAGGTGCATCTTCAGGGCCTTGAATAGCAGCGCTGCCTCCAGCCGCTGCCCCCTCTGCTTTATCTCCGCAAGCGTGTAGTCGGGATCCGCCTCAAAGGAATCCTGGAATATTATGGGCCCCTGGTCCAGGTCCTCGGAGACGTAGTGGGCCGTCACCCCCACTATCTTGGTGCCGCGCTCGTGGGCCTGCTCGTACGCCGACGCTCCCGGAAATGCGGGCAGCAGCGACGGGTGTATGTTGATGATGCGGTTGGGATACCTCCACACAAAGTTCGGGGTCAGTATGCGCATGTATCGCGCCAGCGCAATCACGTCGATGTCGTACTTTTTGCACGCGCGCAGGATGCGCTCCTCGGCCTTTGACTGGTTTCTCTCCTGTATCAGCACGAACGGTATGTGTGCGCGCCTCGCGACGGGGGCAAGCGTCCTCTCCGTGCCGATCACCACGGATATGCGGCCCGCGAGGGAGTCGCGCCCCGCGATTATGGCCTCGAGGCAGAGCGGCTCCCTTGTGACCATCACGGCTATGTTCTTCTCCGAGTTTGTCTCGTGGTGCACCGAGACCTCCATGTTCTGCTCGGAGGCAAGGCGCTGTATCTCCCTGTCAAGCCGTCCCGTGTCAACCTCCCTTGCAAACGAGACCTCCATGTGCATCCCGAAGAGCCCCTTGATGACGTTCTGGTTTATCTTCTCGACGTTGCCGTCCTGCCTGAATGCAAAGTTGGTAAACGCGGCGACCACCCCCTCCTTGTCGGGGCCCACCGCCGTGATCCCCACGACGGTTCTCTTTGGTTTGCGGCTCATTATGGACGGTTACGGGGTCGGGGTCGGGCATATTAATTCTTAAAAACGGGAGGGCGGCAGCGGTGCGGTTATTACGAGATATAAGGCAGCGGTGCGGTACAACCGCATGCCCCATGCTGCAAGAAAACGGCAGTACGGCGCGTATTATACAAAGCAGAGCCCGTTTGAACTCAGGCCGTTCAAGGACTGGGCGCGGGGCGCGGGCCTCGAGGACTGCACGGTTCTGGAGCCCTTTGCAGGGGCCAAGGACATAGTGCGCATGCTGCAGGACTCCAACGCGTGCTCGAGGTTCGCATGCTACGACGTTGCAGGCGGGGCCGGGCGGCCTGCAGACGGCGGCGTCCGGGTAAGGCGCCAGGACACGCTCGAGTCGTTTCCAACCGGATACCGCGCGTGCGTAACGAACCCGCCCTGGCTTGCCCGGAACTCTGCCCGCCGCAGGGGCCTCGAGTTCAGGGCGCCCTGCAGGTACGACGACGTTTACAAGTATGCACTGGAACTGGCGCTTGCAAGCTGCAGCTATGTTGCCTTCATAATACCTGCCACGTTCATCCGGAGCCGCCTGTTCCGTCACAGGCTCAGGGCATTCGTGCTGCTGGAGCGGCGCCTCTTCACCGACACCGACAACCCCGTGTGCCTTGCGCTGTTTACGCCGCGCCCGCGGCGGACGGAGGTATGGGCCGACAACGAGCGCCTCGGGTACCTTGACGAGCTGGAGGAGAGGTACAACCTCAACGTCCGGACCGCGTCAGGCAGGCGCGTGCGCTTCAACGCACCAGGGGGCGCGCTGGGCCTGAGGGGGGTGGACAATACCAAGGAGCCGTCCATAAGGTTTTGCAGGGGCTCCGAGCTGGCGCACCGCACGGTAAAGCACAGCGACCGGAGCATAACCAGGATTGATCCGGGGGTCAGGGTGACGTCAAGGACCATAGAGGAGCTGAACGAGTTCCTGTACAGATTCCGCCGGGACATACACGACGTGTTTTTGGCCCCGTTCAAGGGGCTGAGGGAGGACGGGCACTACCGGCGGCGGCTGGATTATGCGACCGCGAGGGGACTGATCTCCTGCAGCGTGTGACTGCGGGGCCGGAATCCGGCAGGCGGCGCCCGGACCTAAAGTAGCGGATCACCTAGGGGGCGCATCGGACCGCATTGCAAGAGGGGCGGCGGGTGTGGTGAGGAGAGGAGGGGGATGGATCCCCGGCCAGAGAGCGCTGGTCTTGGCAGAGGGCGGGGCCTTGCGCGCCTCACAGGCACAGAGACAAGAGGACGCTGCAAGGCAGGAGTGGTGCGGGAGATGGGATTCGAACCCACGAACTCCTGAGAGATAAGGACCTGAACCTTACGCCGTTGACCAGGCTGGGCGACTCCCGCACAGGGACGGCGCAACCTGCGAAATATGTACTTTGAGATGGCTGCCCACGCTCATGCGGTGCGTGTTGGGAGGATTCAGGCGGAGGCCGGCCGGCCGGCACGCACGCCGTTGCCTCCTCATTGTTGCCGCCGCCGCGCCGTCCGCGCGGCCCCGGGTCAGCCCTTCTCCAGGCTCTTGGTCTTTTGCGGCCGTTCCGGTATGATCCCGTGGGGGCGGAATATCAGCACCAGTATCATGAGCCCTCCGAGCGCCAAATAGTCCAGCCATATGATGTCAAACGGCAGCAGGCCGTCAAGCGAGTCGTTGTAATATATGACCAGCTTCCTGATCGCCACGAACAGGAACGTCCCGACAAGGACGCCCTTGTTGTTGGCCATGCCGCCGACTATAATCATGACAAACGGGAGGAACGTCCAGTTCAGCCTGTCGTAGCCGAACGCGACCACGCCCTCCACGTACGAGGCGTACATCACGCCGCCCACCGCGCCGAGCATCCCGGCAAGCATCATGACCTTGAACTTTATCTTGACGGGATCGCGCCCGAGAGTCTGCAGCGCGAGGTCGTCGTCGCGCGTCGCCCTCAGCAGCCGGCCCACCGGCGACTTTGTAAAGCGCGCCACGAGCAGGTAGATTACGCCCGCGAACGCCAGCAGCACAAAGCTGGCCGTCAGGAACCTGTACTCGTTTGGCACGAACGCCAGCATGTCCGGCAGCGAGATGCCCAGCGTCCCGCCTACCAGCGACGTGTGGTTGATCCCGACGATCCTGATTATCTCGCCGAACCCCAGCAGCGTGATGGCCAGGTAGTCGCCGCGCAGCCGGATTGCCGGGTACGCGGACGCCAGGCCCAGCAGCCCGCCCACGGCTACGGCCACGATCAGCGTGATGGCAAAGACGCCCAGCACGCTCTCCGGGTGCGCCTCGATGTACGCGTTTATCTGGTGCACGAGCATGATGTTGTCATCCACGGGCTCGAGTGCCCCGTAGTCGACGAGCATCCCGAACACCATGAAAGGGATGGTCCCCATGACGAACGCGCCCCCCGCCACCGCAAGCACCTTTCCAAAGTTCGGCACCCCCCCGAACCCGAACTCCAGGTTGAGGCTGAGGTTGATTATCAGGTATACCGAGAATATGGCAACCAGGTCGCCTATGAATATGACCGCGGGGTCAAGCGCCAACGCCGTCCTCCTCCTCCTTCTCTTTGCTTCCTTCCTTCTCCTCCTCTGTCTTCTTCATGGTCATGTTCTTGCGCTTCTGGTATTTTGTGATCAGCTGTATGAGCCCTCCCGGCAGCACGAGCAGGGTCGCGATCATGGCGATGAACGGTATGACGGGCCTGTACGGGATCACCCAGTACCCCAGAAGGTCGATCAGGATGCTGGTCCCCACCACCTCCGACAGCCCCACGAGGACCCCGCCCAGTATGGCCCCGTACACGCTCGAAAAGCCGCCGACTATGCTCCCCGCGAATATGCTCGGCAGCATTATGGCCGCCAGGCTCGGGTCCCCCTGGAACCACATGGACATCAGCACGCCGGCCATGCCGGCGAGGCCGCCGCTCAAAAACCACGCAAAGCAGAATATCGTCCGCGTGTTGATGCCCAGCGTCTGGGCCAGCGACTCGTTCTCTATGGCCCCCCTCAGGCTCATGCCAAAGCTCGTCCGGTACAGCAGGCAGTACAGCCCGAGCGCCAGCCCTGCCAGCAGGACCAGCGTCACGATAAATACGAGCGGCAGCCCCCCGTCGCCGCCGATCACGATGTCCAGGCTACGCAGCGTAAAGTCGCGCGAGTTGACCTGGTACGTGTTGCGGATCCCGTCCGCTATTATGTTCAGCACGCCGATCATGAACATGTCAAAGGCCAGCGTCGCGATGATCAGCGAGATGAGGGAGGACTTTTTCTTCTGCAGTATGCGGATTATCCCGTAGTACATGAACAGCGCCAGCGCCCCGGAGGCCGCGAACGCCACCGGGAGCGCCAGGTACACGGACATGTCGAGCACCTTTGCCATTATCAGCGCCATGTACATGCCGAGGATCGCAAACGAGGTGTGCGCAAAGTTCGGGACGCTCGTGATCTTGTACGTGAGCGAGAGCCCCACGCACAGCACGGCGAGCACCGAGGCGTATATCAGTCCGTCGAACAGTATGATCGTCATCGGCTCATCACATCCCCAGGTATTTGGACGCCAGGTCCTCGTCGTGGAGCAGGGTCTCCGGATCGCCGCCGTACACGACGTTCCCGCTTGCCAGCAGGTACACCTTGTCGCAGTTACGGAGCGCGTACTTTACGTTCTGCTCGACCAGCACTATGCAGTTGTCATGCTCCGCGTTCAGGTTCTTGATCTTCTCTATTATGATGTCCGCGTTCTTGGGCGAGAGCGCGGCGGTGGGCTCGTCGAAGAGCATTATCTTGGGGTTGTGCACGAGGATCATGGCCATGGCGAGGAGCTGCCGCTGCCCGCCGCTGAGTGTCATGGCCGGCCTGTCCAGGAACGGCAGGAGCTCCGGGAAGTGGTCCATGGCCCTGTCGGCCCTGTGGCGACCCGCCACCACCGCGAGGTTCTCGCGCAGCGTGAGGTCCTGGAAGACGTTCTTCCTCTGCGCCATGTACGATATCCCGTAGTTCAGTATGGCATGGGTCGGAATGTGCGTGATGTCGCGCCCCAGCGCCCGTATGGAGCCGGACTTTACGTCGCACAGCCCGAATAGCGCCTTTAGCAGCGTGCTCTTTCCGGACCCGTTGGAGCCCACTATCGCGGTTATCTTTGAGAAGTCGGCGCTAAAGTCCACGCCGTGCAGCACCTGGTTCTTTCCGTATCCGCAGGCCAGCTCCTTGATCTCTATGGCGTGGGAGCCGCCGTCGCCGCCCGGCGCGCCGCCGCTGCCGCTACCTGCGGTGCCCCCCGCGTTTCGTGTAAAAGGTGCCCCCTGGTGGTCGTCGCCGCCCGGCGCGCCGCCGCTGCCGCTACTTGCCAAGATACGACTCCTGCACCGCCTCGTTGTCCAGTATGCGATCGGGCAAGTCGTGCGCCACCACCCTCCCGTCGCCCATCACGAAGACATAGTCGGAGTAGTGCAGCGCGATGTCAAGCCGGTGCTCTATGATCAGGAACGTGACGCCGCCCTTCAGTATCTCCCTTATCTTCTTGAAGATCTTGTGCGCCAGCGTGGGGTTCACGCCCGCTATCGGCTCGTCGAGCATGATTATCTCCGTATCGGCCATCAGCGTCTTTCCCAGCTCGAGCAGCTTTATCTGCCCCCCGGATATCTCAAAGGACAGCTTGTCCTTGAGATGCAGCAGCTCCAGCGACTCGAGGATGCCGAGGGCCTTCTTTGTCTGGCTCGCCTCGTACGACTTCCACTGCGACGGCACGAGGGCCTTGCGGAAGCTCTCCCCGGGCTCTGGGTGCGCCATCAGCATGTTCTCCATCAGGGAGAGTCCCGCAAAGTGCTTTGGTATCTGAAACGTTCTCATGATGCCGTGCTCGAATATCCGGTGGGGCGGGAGGCCGGTGATGTCCTTGCCGCGCAGCGTGACGCGCCCACCGTTGGGGGCCCAGAGTCCCGATATGGTGTTGATCAGGGTGGACTTGCCCGAGCCGTTGGCCCCGATCAGTAGGTTGATCTTGTTTGGGTGGAGATCGAGGGTGGCGCCGTCCAGAGCGTGCAGCCCCCCAAAGGACTTTCGGAGTTCGTTGACTGTTAAGAGATTCATTTATTCATAATCTCGCCGGTGGCCGCATTGTACCTGGCTGTGGCAAACCACTCGCCGTCAATGACGGACCAGAGCTCATAGTCGGATATGGCCAGGTCTCCCGCCTCGTTGAGCTGAACCGTTCCCAGCGCGCCCGTGTACGACATGCCGGTGGCATGAAGCTGATCCTTTATGTCCAGCGAGTCAAAGCCGACCTCCTCCATGGAGAGGCCCAGCACCCACACGCTGTCGTACGATGAGAAGACGTAGTTGTTGCTGGGCGTCGAGCCGGTCAGTTCGACAAAGTCCGCCCTGAGCATCTCGGAGACCTCGTTGTCGGATGCGGCAAACTGCGTCGCCACGAATCCCGTGTTGGTGGCAAACTCGGCGGAGCGCGCGTCCTCTACGAGCGGGGCGGCGCCGGCGTTGCCGTCGGAGCCGAACCACGGCACGGAGTTGAGTGTGTCATATTCTATGGCGGAGTTAAACAGGTGCACCACCTCGTCAAAGCCTATCACGAATACGCCGACCTCGCCGGCCTCGTACTCTGCAAGCTGCGCGTCGACGGCCTTGGAGAGCACCTCGGCCTCCGTGGAGAACGTGGTTATCTCCGGGTTGTAGCGTATGCCTTCTGCCACGATGCCGCCAATCTCCGTGAACGACTCCTGGGTTGACTCGAACAGTCCGTCGCCCCACACGTCGCCGCGGTATATCGGGACCACCACCTTTATGCCGCTGTCTGCAAGCAGCGTGGCGACCACCTTGCCCTGCTTTGTGTCGTCGGGGACGAACCTGAATATGTTGTCGGCCACGGCCAGCTTTGGCGACGTGGATGACGGTGAGAGTATAATCATGTCATTGGAGTCCGCATACGACATGATGTTGCGGGTCTCCGCACTGGACTCTGGGCCCAGCGCGTACTTTATCCCCTTTGAGTTCAGGGACTGTACCTTTTCAAGCGCGACTACCGGGTTGGACTGCGTGTCCTCTGCTACCAGGTTCATGCGCCAGTCGGCGCCCTTCTCCTCTAGGTACTCGTTAAAGTCCTCGACGGCAAACTCGAGCGCGATCTTGTTCTCGTTGCCGTGGCTTGCCAGGTCGCCGGTGGCGGGCAGCAGGACTCCCACGTCCACGGTCATGACCTCGGTGTCCTCCATCATAGTATCGCCGGTATCCTCCATCATCGCCTCGCCGGTGTCCATCTTCTGCATGATCTCGCCGGTGGCCGCATTGTACCTGGCGGTGGCAAACCACTCGCCGTCAATGACGGACCAGAGTTCATAGTCTGATATGGCCAGGTCGCCCGCCTCGTTGAGCTGGACCGTCCCGAGCGCGCCCGTGTACGACATGCCGGTGGCATGAAGCTGATCCTTTATGTCCAGCGAGTCAAAGCCGACCTCCTCCATGGAGAGGCCCAGCACCCACACGCTGTCGTACGATGAGAAGACGTAGTTGTTGCTGGGCGTCGAGCCGGTCAGTTCGACAAAGTCCGCCCTGAGCATCTCGGAGACCTCGTTGTCAGACGCCGCAAACTGCGTCGCCACGAACCCCGTGTTGGTGGCAAACTCGGCGGAGCGCGCGTCCTCTACGAGCGGGGCGGCGCCGGCGTTGCCGTCGGAGCCGAACCACGGCACGGAGTTGAGTGTGTCATATTCTATGGCGGAGTTAAACAGGTGCACCACCTCGTCAAAGCCTATCACGAATACGCCGACCTCGCCGGCCTCATAATTGGCAAGCTGCGCGTCGACGGCCTTGGAGAGCACCTCGGCCTCCGTGGAGAACGTGGTTATCTCCGGGTTGTAGCGTATGCCTTCTGCCACGATGCCGCCAATCTCCGTGAACGACTCCTGGGTTGACTCGAACAGTCCGTCGCCCCACACGTCGCCGCGGTATATCGGGACCACCACCTTTATGCCGCTGTCTGCAAGCAGCGTGGCGACCACCTTGCCCTGCTTTGTGTCGTCGGGGACGAACCTGAATATGTTGTCGGCCACGGCCAGCTTTGGCGACGTGGATGACGGTGAGAGTATAATCATGTCATTGGAGTCCGCATACGACATGATGTTGCGGGTCTCCGCACTGGACTCTGGGCCCAGCGCGTACTTTATCCCCTTTGAGTTCAGGGACTGTACCTTTTCAAGCGCGACTACCGGGTTGGACTGCGTGTCCTCTGCTACCAGGTTCATGCGCCAGTCGGCGCCCTTCTCCTCTAGGTACTCGTTAAAGTCCTCGACGGCAAACTCGAGCGCGATCTTGTTCTCGTTGCCGTGGCTTGCCAGGTCGCCGGTGGCGGGCAGCAGGACTCCCACGTCCACGGTCATGACCTCGGTGTCCTCCATCATAGTATCGCCGGTGTCCATCTTCTGCATGATCTCGCCGGTGGCCGCATTGTACCTGGCTGTGGCAAACCACTCGCCGTCAATGACGGACCAGAGCTCATAGTCGGATATGGCCAGGTCTCCCGCCTCGTTGAGCTGAACCGTTCCCAGCGCGCCCGTGTACGACATGCCGGTGGCATGAAGCTGATCCTTTATGTCCAGCGAGTCAAAGCCGACCTCCTCCATGGAGAGGCCCAGCACCCACACGCTGTCGTACGATGAGAAGACGTAGTTGTTGCTGGGCGTCGAGCCGGTCAGTTCGACAAAGTCCGCCCTGAGCATCTCGGAGACCTCGTTGTCGGATGCGGCAAACTGCGTCGCCACGAATCCCGTGTTGGTGGCAAACTCGGCGGAGCGCGCGTCCTCTACGAGCGGGGCGGCGCCGGCGTTGCCGTCGGAGCCGAACCACGGCACGGAGTTGAGTGTGTCATATTCTATGGCGGAGTTAAACAGGTGCACCACCTCGTCAAAGCCTATCACGAATACGCCGACCTCGCCGGCCTCGTACTCTGCAAGCTGCGCCTCCACCGCGTCTGAGAGCACCTCGGCCTCCGTGGAGAACGTGGTTATCTCCGGGTTGTAGCGTATGCCTTCTGCCACGATGCCGCCAATCTCCGTGAACGATTCCTGGGTTGACTCGAACAGTCCGTCGCCCCACACGTCGCCGCGGTATATCGGGACCACCACCTTTATGCCGCTGTCTGCAAGCAGCGTGGCGACCACCTTGCCCTGCTTTGTGTCGTCGGGGACGAACCTGAATATGTTGTCGGCCACGGCCAGCTTTGGCGACGTGGATGACGGTGAGAGTATAATCATGTCATTGGAGTCCGCATACGACATGATGTTGCGGGTCTCCGCACTGGACTCTGGGCCCAGCGCGTACTTTATCCCCTTTGAGTTCAGGGACTGTACCTTTTCAAGCGCGACCACGGGGTTGGACTGCGTGTCCTCTGCTACCAGGTTCATGCGCCAGTCGGCACCCTTCTCCTCTAGGTACTCGTTAAAGTCCTCGACGGCAAACTCGAGCGCGATCTTGTTCTCGTTGCCGTGGCTTGCTAGGTCGCCGGTGGCGGGCAGCAGGACTCCCACGTCCACGGTCATAATCTCGCCGGGCTCTTCCTCTGTCACGTCTGGTTCTTCAACGGGTACCTCGGGTTCTACGGGCTCAACTGGTACCTCGGGCTCCACCGGTACCACGGGTTCCACAGGGGGTTCAACTGGCACGTCGCCGTCTCCGCCCATCGATGCCGCAATGGCCACGCCTATTGCAATCGCTATTGCAGCTCCGATAATGCCATATTTGGCTCCGTTATTCACGTCACTCCTGTTAATCTTGTGTTTATAAAGATTTATACGTCGATGTCGGATTTTATTAGATCAGATAATTACGCCTGCGAATGATGCCGGCAAGCCGCGATACTGGGTCGGCACCATGGAGGCTGCCTGCGGCAGTCCGACATCAGGGTACGCCAGGCCCGCCGGACATGCGGCAGAGGGGGAGGCGGATCGCCCGCAACCCGCGTGAATCATGGTGCGGAAGATGGGATTTGAACCCACGAACTCCTAAAAGATAGGGTCCTAAGCCCTACGCCTTTGACCAGGCTTGGCAACTCCCGCACGCCCGCTACCCCGGACACAAATTTATCTATTGTCAGCGCGCCGTCACGCCGTGGGCGCATACTTTGGCACAAACGGCATACGCGGGATCCCCGGGCGCGGATTCTTTACGCTCGACTTTGCATGCACCGCAGCGGCCGCGATAGGCTCCCACCTCCTGGCGTCTGCACGCGACAGTGGCGCGAACCGCAGCGGCGACAACGGGGGCGGCACAACGGTGCTGGTCGGATACGACGGGCGCAGCACGGGGCCGCTCATATGCAGCGCGGTGTCGGCCGCGCTCAGCTACGCGGGCATAGACTGCGCGGTTGCCGGCATGCTGTCAACCCCCTGCCTCGAATACGAGGTAAGAAAGAAGCCGCAGTACGCGGGAGGCATAATGATTACGGCGTCGCACAACCCGCCGGCATACAACGGGCTGAAGGTAGTCGCGTCAGACGGCATCGAGGTATCACGCCAAGACGAGCTGCGGATAGAGAACAGGATTACGTCCGGGGGGGTCCGCGCGGCAGGGAATGGGGAATGGGGAGCCATATCATCCGCGCGGGAGTTTGACTACGTGTCCGACGTGGCGTCCCGGGTCGACAGGCAGGCGATATCGTCAAGGGGCCTCAGGGTCGTGATAGACTCCGGAAACGGCGCGCAGGGGCCGTTTGCGGCGGAGCTGTGCGGCATGCTCGGCTGCCGGTACACGGTGATAAACCGGGAGGTGGACGGCAGGTTCCCGGGGCGGGGCCCCGAGCCCACGCCGGAGAACCTCTCGCAACTGTCCCGGGAGGTGGTGCGCAGCGGCGCCGACCTCGGGGTCGCGTTTGACGGCGACGGGGACAGGAGCATATTCTGCGACGAGACCGGCGGCATAGTAATAGGCGACCGCTCGGCCCTCGTACTTGCAAGGCACATACTGGGCGGCAGCAGGGGCTCGAGTATTGCGACCTGCCTCAACTCCAGCTCGTCGGCAGAAAAGGTGGCCGCCGAGTTCGGCTCCGACGTCATACGCACCAGGATAGGCAGCGTCGAGGTCTCGCAGTGCATGAGGGAGACCGGCGCCCTGATAGGATACGAGGAGAACGGCGGGTTCATGTACGGGGCGCACAACGCGGTCCGCGACGGATGCATGACGCTGGCGCTCATGCTCGACGCGCTGGCAAGCTCCGAGATCACGCTGTCGCAGCACGCCGGCCTGCTGCCCCCCTCGTATACTGCAAAGACAAAGGTGAGGTGCGCGGAGAATGGCGGTGGCGGTGGCGGCAGGAGTGCCGGCAGCACCGCGCGGTCCGTCATGGGGCGCCTCAGGGACGCGCTGGACGTATCGGACGACTCTGACGGCCTCAAGGTCCTGCTGTCGGATGCCGGCAACAGGTGGGTCCTGGTGCGCCCAAGCGGCACCGAGCCGGCCCTGCGCGTGTACGCCGAGGCCCCCACCCAGGGCGAGGCCGACGGCATCGTGTCCGAGTACGCCAAGATGCTGCTCGGGATGGACGGCGTCTCACCATACTGATCATAAAAGAACGCCGTAAATTTTAATATACTAGCGAAAGGCCCCAAAGTCGAGAAAGATGTCCGTTGATATGGCAGTAAAGGTGCTTGATGAGAGCATCAACCAGGTCGTACTGATAAAGCTAAAGGGGAACAAGACCATCAGGGGAAACCTGCTCGGCTTTGACCAGCACATGAACCTGCTGCTTGACGCCTCTGAGGAGATACCCGCGGAGGGCGAGGCGGAGAGCCTGGGTTCCATCGTGGTGAGGGGCGACAACGTGGTGATGATATCCCCGCCCCCGGCATCGCAGCAGCAGTAGTGGGTGGCGTGCAATGGTAAAGGGCACCACATCAATGGGCGGCTTTACAAAGAAAAAGGTGCACATAAGGTGCAGGCGCTGCGGCAAGAACTCGCTTCACAAGCGACACCACAGGTGCGCCAGCTGCGGATTTCCCGACGCAAAGCGCAGAAAGTATTCCTGGATAAAGTGGTACACGTAGAATGCAGGAGATTGCCCTTCTTCTAAGCTCGCTAGCAGGAATTGCCACAGCGGCGGCAGTGCGGGCGAGGTCGGGCAGCGGCCAGATCCTCACGCTGGGCGCAAGCTCCCAGATCCAGAGCCAGATAAAGGCCCTGAGGATGGAGAAGGAGGTACTTGCAAAGACCATCACCAGGCTGTACCAAGCAGAGTGGGAGATGCCCAGGGAGCAGAAGGAGGGGCTGCTTGCCAGATACCAGCGCCAGATGGGGATGGTGATGGCAAGGCTTGAAAAGATGGAGGACGCGAAGAGGCATCCGGACCTGGGCCCCGTCGGGGACGGGCTGATCACGCTGATGGATCAAAAGCTGTCAGGCCTGGACGCAAAGATCTACGACATATCGTCGGCCGTGGCCGACATCAAGGCGGTGCAGCAAAAGGCGATAGCGCCCGGGAAGGCGGAGGCGCAGAGTACGGGAGGCGCAGGGGGCGTGGCGGCGGTGGCGCCAACGGCGGCGGTGGCGCCAACGGCGGCGACGGCAGACACCAAGGTTGCGCCGGACGTGCCGATCCCAGGACAGAGGCGCGTCAGGCCGTTTGAGATTACCACGCTTACGAGCATCCCTGCCGCGAAAAAACCAGAGTTCAGGATAAAGACGGACGAAAAGAAGGCGCCTGTGGCAGCAGCAGAACAGCAGGCCGCAACAGACGCGCCGGTGACGCAAAGGCAGGAGCAGATTCAGCAGCCGGGGCGGGGCCTGCAGGAGCAGCTCCCGGTAGAAAAGCCCGCTGCCGTACAGAAAGGGGATGCGCCAGAAAAGGAATCCGCGCCAGTGGCGGAGGAGGAGAAAAAGATGCCAGACGTGTCATCGCTGATCGTACCCGACGTCGCAACTGCGATAGTGCCCAAAACCATACCTAACGCCGCGGGCACGGAAGACGGCGCGGCAGGCAGGCCCGAGCCCACCACGCTGCCCTCCCCAGCGGCGGCGGCGATTGCAGGCGGCAAGGTCACGCCGCCAAAACAAGATGAGGGCGAGGCGGCGAGGCTCACCGGTGACGACAGCGGCATTCAAGGCGGCGTGGATGACGTGAAGGAAGAGGAGGAAGATGACAAGGAGCTCGAGGAGGCCATAAGCGACATCAAGAAGACCCTGGAAAAGCTTGACAGGGCGGAGTCCGAATAAGATGGCGCCAAGGTCGTCGGCCGCATACGGCGCCGCCATAAGGGCGGCGGCAAGGGATGCGACAAAGTACGTCGCGCGCACCGCCGCCGCGAAAGACGACGTTACAAGGGTAGGCTTTGGCAGCGGCCGCGCCGCGACGGCAGTCGCAAGGGAGATCGCAGGACTGGTCAGGGACAAAGGCCTCAGGGTAATCGGCGTCCCGACCTCGCTTCAGATCAAGCTCGTAATCGAGGAGGAGGTGGGTGACGCTATACCCCTCATAGGCGCGGACCAGACGGACATGGTCGACGTAGTATATGACGGCGCGGACCAGATAGACGCCAGCGGATACGTGGTAAAGGGGGGCGGGGGCGCCCTCCTGCGCGAGAACATACTGTTCAACATGGCGCAGAGGGTGGTGGTAATGGCGGATGCCACAAAGTTCGTCAGGAACATATCCAGGACCGTCCCGGTGGAGGCGCACAGGCTCGCCCGCCGGCTGGTCCAAAGAAGGATAACGGAGATGGGGGGGGAGCCCGTCCTGCGCGTGC
This sequence comes from Candidatus Nitrosopumilus sp., assembly GCA_965207075.1. Lineage (GTDB taxonomy): Archaea > Thermoproteota > Nitrososphaeria > Nitrososphaerales > Nitrosopumilaceae > Nitrosopumilus. The sequence continues at coordinate 2,040,719 of CBDBLO010000002.1, forward strand.
AGGACTCTGGGTATCCCGTATTCACCGAGAACGGAAACGTCATTCTGGACTGCGGCTTTGGAACCATACGGGATCCCGGCAGGCTGACTGGCGCCATAAGGCGCATACCCGGGGTCGCAGAGTCCGGAATCTTTGCAAGGAGGCCCGACATCATATACAAGGCGGGCAGGCGCGGCAAGTTCAGGGAGATCCGCGCAAGGTCCGGACGCGCCGACGCGTACGGCGAAAGGGATCCGGACCTCAGGGCATGAGGCGGCAGTCACGCGCGGCGCACGCGCGTGCGGCAGGTACAGCTCCACGCGGGGGAGGGGCCGTCAGTCCGACGAGCCGGGGCGCCCTGCCATCCTGCCATACCCAGGCTTGCTGACCATCTCGAACTCGTCGGATACGACCTGTCCGCGCACAATCGTCCTGACGGGCCACCCCCGAAGCGTCATGCCCTCGTATACGGAATAGTCCGAAAAGCCCCCGAACATCTCCGACGTGACCCTCTTCTCGCGCTTGAGGTCAAGCATCGCAATGTCGGCATCGCACCCGACTGCAATCCGGCCCTTGCCGCGCAGTCCGAATATGCTGGCGGCGTTCTGGCTGGTCAGGCGGGCAAACTCGCCGACCGTGATGCGGCCCGAGTTGACGCCCTCGTGCAGCATTATCGGCACCGACGTCCCGACTCCCGGGAACCCCGCCGGCGCGCCCCAGACGTCCTCGCCCCCGAGCTTTAGCGACAGCTGGTTTGCCACGTGGTCCGTCCCTATGGTATCAATGGAGCCGTCCGATATGGACTGCCACACGGAGTCCCTGTCGCGGCCCGTCCGGATCGGCGGCATCACCTTTGCAAGGTAGCCGCCCCTCCCCTCGTGCGACAGCGTGAGATAGTGGGGGCAGGTCTCCACGTATATGCGGGTGCCAAGCGCACGCTCGGCCCTGATCTGCCCGAGGGCCTCGGCCGAGCCCACGTGGACAAAGTATATGGTGCAGCCGTACTCGCGGCCGAACCCCGACACGGTCTTGATCGCCTTTGCCTCCGACGTCGGCGGGCGGCTCTCGGACCAGGCGGAGAGCCCGTCGAGCCCCTTTTGCCGCGCCGTCTTGATTCCGCAGCCGCACATCTCATAATCCTCGGCGTGCACGAGCACGGGGCAGCCGAGCCGCGCGGCCTCCCTTACCGTCTCCCGCACCATGCGGTCATCCACGTGGACGCTTGAGGGCGCCAGCTCCTTGGAGCCGGGCGGCATGTCCATGTATACGTGGCCCACCTCGCCCCCGAGGTTCATGTATATCTTAAACGACCTCACGTCGCACTTCTCAGAGCAGAACTCCATGGTGCGCACCTGTTCGGGCGTAAAGACCGACGCGTGTACGGCATAGTCCACGTGGTGGTTTGCCGACATCGCATCGAGCTGCTCGGGCAGCGACTCGTCAAAGGGGCCTGGAAGCCGGAGCATGCGCATCATGGTGGTTATACCGCCGATTGCGGCCGCGCGCGACTCGGTCCGGGCGGCCTTGTCGATGGGCGAGTACACCCCGTAGTGGACGTGCGGGTCTATCGGCCCCGGGACTGACACGAGGCCCCTGCCGTCTATGCGGACGTCGGCCGGCGGCAGGTCCGTGGTAATGCCGGATATGAGGCCGTCGTCAATCACGATGTTTGCATCCGAGAGTTCCCCGGTGTCCGGAAGCACGACGTGCGATCCGGCAATGACTGTGTCGTGCGTGGCCATGCCTGGCGTGGCCCTGCTGCGCTATTATGCCTTGAGGCGTACGCAAGAGGCGTGTGGTATCCAAAAAGTAGTTCCCCCCTCCCTATCTGGCATCGTACTCCTCACCCGTCTGCTCATCTATGATCCTTTCCCCCTTGGGAGCCATCTTTCTCTCAAACGCCTCTGCAGGAGTCTCGTCGTCATTCAGTGACATGTGCGTCCGGCGGTAGTTGTACCACTGCATGAACAGGTCCATCGGATCGCTCTTCCTCATCATTATGGCCTCAAACTCGTGCAGCTTGCGCTGTATTTCTCCGTGCAGGCGCTCTATCTTGCCGTTGGTCTGCGGGTGCCCCACGCCCGCGAGTATCTGGCGTATGCCGAGCTCGACCAGTCTCTTCTCGAACCCGCTCTCGCCGCGCGCCTTGGCCTCTTTCTCGTTTGCGTAGAACTGCACACCGTGATCCGTCATGATCGACGCCGGCCTGCCGTGGTTCTTGATGGCCTCGTCAAGCACTCTGAGGGCGTTCTCGGTGGTGGCGTTGTCGAAGATTCCATATCCCGTCACGAACCTGGACGCGTCGTCCTCGTAGCACAGGAACCAGCGGCCGTCGTGCATTCCGCCGTGGATCTGCTTCCAGTCCGTGTGCCACAGCGAGTTTGAGTGCGTGCGCTCGTATCTGACCCATCTGCGCCTCTTTCTCTTCTTGCCCGGCTCCTCCCGGGCAAGGTTCTCCTCCACCATTACCCTGTGTATGACGCCCAGTGGGATATTAAGACCGCACTGTTTCCGGATCTTTTCTCGCAGCAGGGATGCGCTCACGTGCTCGCCGCCGCGCGCGTTCAGTACCGCCGCGTGCTCCCTGCGGCCGTACATGCTGGCAACGCGCCTGCCCATCCGGGGCGGATGAACCACGTCCTTCACCCGCTTGTGCTTGTACCTGGACCAGAGTTTCTTCACCCATCGCGCGGAGACCTTCATGGATTCGGCTATCTGAGCGTTGGTGAGTTCACCCTTGTGCTTCTCTTGCAGTATCCATCGTACCTGCTTTGTGTCGAGCCTCACTCTGTCTGGGTTCTCACGGCTTACGTATTTACGCCGCCGCCTGCTCCAGACCCACACACCCACATTTCCACTGCGCATGTTGACACACAGCCTGCCTAGGCTCCGGGACAGGGGGTGAACGACTTTTTGTATAACAGAGCGTACGCAGGAGGCGGTTGAAAATGAATAAAAGCGGACTGTGCGGAGCATGCCAGAGGGCCGGTGGTTTAGGGGTATGATGCCTCGTTCGCAACGAGGAGGTCGGGGGTTCAAATCCCCCCCGGTCCACCACCATCATGATGTTACAGTACGGGCCCGCGGCCGGTGGGTCCACGCCCCCTCGGGGGCCGCTGCGCGTGCCCCGCGAGGCGACGGATGCGGCGCGCACCGCTTGAAAACTCTTATACGCACGCGCCGGATGTGACGCGCATGGAGGTCTTTGACGGCAAGAAGGCGGCGCAGGAGTACATGTCAAAGCACACGCTGGCCTTTTCCACCCCAGAGCTCACGCTCACGAGGTTCGCCTTCTGGCTGGGGGACACCGTGCCGGACCCGAAGGGGCAGAAACCCGACGGCGTGCCAAGGATGCTGACGTTCATGACAGAGCAGGACTATGCCCCCGTCATGATAGACGACGACAAGTACGAGCCGTCCGGGGCGGTCCTGAGCAGCGCCACGTACGGCAACACGTACGGCAAGGAGGAGGCGCCAAAGGAAGACGCCAAGGGCAGGTTCTGCTTTGAGTGCGGCATCGGCATATCACAGACTGCAAAGTTCTGCCCGGACTGCGGTACCACGCAGTAAGTTTTGTTGTAAAATTTCAATAACCAATCCCGCGCGCCGCCGGCCAGGGGCGGCTGCGATCACAGCCTCGCCCCGCACGCGGTGCAGAACTTTGCGTTGGGCCGCAGCGCGGCCCCGCACGAGGCGCATGCGCCAGAAGGAGGGGGGGGAGCAGTAGAGGCGCCCGGCTGCGCGGTGCCGGGCTGCTGCCGGTGCACGAGCGAGGGGTCCGGCGACGGCAGCGTGCCCACGTTTCCAAACGCCTCGTTTGCAGAGACGATTCCAGGGGGCCCTCCCACCGGATTCTGGGCCGTCCCGCTTCTAGGGGGCATCATTCCGGGGCCTCCCGCCCCGGGCATCATTCCGGGGCTCCCCATGCCGGGCATAAGCCCCGGCGACTGCGTGGCCCCCGACCCGGTGGCCACCGACTTTTTAATCTCAAACAGCACCTTTATTGCAAGAAACTCCAGCGCAGAGTACGCGACCACATAGTCCCCGAGCCTCTGAAAGAACTCCTTGTCGCTGATCTGGCCCTTTTTGTACATGTTGTTGGTGTCAAGAAACGACTCGTAATACCCCTGGGACTCGTCAAAGAGGCTGCTGAGCTTTTCAAACAGCATGTTGAGCGTGTCCACTTCGCCAAACGACATGGCCATGCTCCGGCGCGGACTGTATTAATTACTTTAGGATCGGCGAGCGCGAGTCACGCAAGTACTTTGTCTATCATGTCCTGATAGGATTCCTTGGATGCGGCTCCGATCTGCTGCTTCACCACCTCGCCCTTGTTGAAGAGGAACAGGGTGGGGATGCTGTACACCTGGTACTTGGAGGCCAGCTCGCTGGCCTCGTCTACGTTGACCTTGACGAACTTGACCTTTCCGTCATAATCGCCCGCTAGCTCCTCTACCACGGGGCCGACCATGCGGCACGGGCCGCACCACTCTGCCCAAAAGTCCACGAATACGGGAATCTCAGAGTTGATTACCTCCGACTCCCAAGTCTGCGCATCCTTGATTGGTATGGTGCCCATGCAGCCTCCCACAGTATTACCACCTAAAAACCTTGACAGCTCGGACTGCAGAGTCGGGGGGCGCCCGTGTCCGAGAAGAAAGATGATCACAAGAGTGCCGCATATGCTTAAATCCCTACTTTATGATGGCAGATCATGAGTTCGGAACTCAGGGTCAAAAAGCTCAGAGGATCCGGCGGCTACGTGGTAGCGGCCCTGACTGACGAACAGCAGACAAAGGCAAGCATAGGAGGCCCCGACCTGTTCCTGGCTCCCCTCTGCAGGATGGACACGGACAGGATGTCAAAGCACATGTGCAACATGTGCGACAAGGAGTACGAGGGATCCCCGGAGATACATTACGAGAATCCCAACGAGGAGGTCGCCCAGGGCCTGACACTGGTTGAGAAGGGCAGATACTTTTGCAAGGTATGCAACAGTACAATCGCAGAGTACAGGGAATTCAGAAAGGAAGACGAGCAGGCGGCGGGCCTGACTGCGGAGCAGCCGCAGAGTCAAGAGCAGCAGCCAAGCGTAGCGCCGACGCCGACGGTGGCAGCCGAGACACCATCTGCGCCGCCGCCAGCGCCATCACCATCTGCGCCGCCGCCAGCGCCATCACCATCTGCGCCGCCGCCAGCGCCATCACCATCTGCGCCATCACCATCTGCGCCACCTGCCACCACCGCGCCGCAGCAGCAGCCGCTGCAGCCAAACGTGGCAGAACAGTCGCCACAAACACAGCAGCAACAGCCGCAACCGGCCGGCACGCCATCTGATGCGTCCGGTGTCAGCGACATCAACGGAAGGGTGGTATACGATGAGAATGCGATAAAGATCGGGATTGTAAACCGAATTGGCATAGACTCGACAAATGCAATGGTGCTAGTGATAGCAAAGGACGGCGGGGGCGAGGAGGCAATACCGTGGAGCCGCGTCAGAAAGGTGGGGGAGATAGTACTGCTTGGTGGCGGTGGTGGCCCGGCCGACGCCCCCGTGGCAGCTGTGTCGGCCGACGGCGGCAACAGCGGCAGATGTGGTAGCTGTGGATTTGAGAACAGAGAAGGCTCAAGGTTCTGCGAAGAATGCGGCGCCAAATTGTAATGGTTGATATTGGCAGCCTCGGCGGAAAACGATCAGTCAGTTGTCAGCATCAAGTTCAATACCGAGGGGCATCCTGCGAGATGCCGGCATAGTCATAGCGGGAATAATCATAGTGTGGGCGGGGCTGTACGCCGCATTCGGCATGCCAAACCCGTTTTACGTGGTGGCAAGCGGAAGCATGGTACCCGAGCTTGAGATATACGACGTGCTCATAGTGCAGGGAAACCACCCATTTGACGAGCTAGGGGTGGGCGACGTCATAGTGTTCGACAGGCCGTCTGACCACAACAGAGTCATAGTCCACAGGGTTGCAAACGTGATAGACGACGATCCCAGAACGCTGCGCACAAAGGGCGACGCCAACAGGGCATCCATACCGGGGACGGACTTTCCCATTACGGAGAAAGAGTATATCGGCAAGGTCGAGCACGTGATACCCCAGATAGGATACGTAACGCAGGCGCTAAAGCCGCCGGTCAACTATATCATAATAGCAGTCATCATAGGGGTGATGATATCAAAGCAGCTCTTGGCAAGAAAGAAGGACGACGGCAAGGCCATCTTTTCTGGCGCGGCCCGGGACGGCGAAGACGGAGCCGGTGACGATGTCGTTGGTGACGATACAGATACGGACAAGAAAGACGCCGACGGGCTGCAGGCCGATGCGCCGGGGCGCGATGGCGCGGCCCCAGACGCAGGCCAAGATGGCACAGACGGGCCCGCCGCATCCGGATATAACGGCGACTCTGAATATGTGGGGGACGGGCCGCAGGAGAAAGGCGGCGACTCTGAATATGTGGGGGACGGGCCGCAGGAGAAAGGCGGCGACTCTGAATATGTGGGGGACGGGCCGCAGGAGAAAGGCGGCGACTCTGAATATGTGGGGGACGGGCCGCAGGAGAAAGGCGGCGACTCTGAATATGTGGGGGACGGGCCGCAGGAGAAAGGCGGCGACTCTGAATATGTGGGGGACGGGCCGCAGGAGAAAGGCGGCGACTCTGAATATGTGGGGGACGGGCCGCAGGAGAAAGGCGGCGACTCTGAATATGTGGGGGACGGGCCGCAGGAGAAAGGCGGCGAGGAGTCCAAAAGTCCGGGTGACAGGCCCGGACGGGACAAGGGCGACGATGCCGCCGCGCCGTGACGGCGCGCGATGACTAGCAGTTGTAGCTGTCTGTCCCCTGCCCCAGGCGGGCTCAGATTATCGAGTCGTCGGTCTTGAATATGCGCTTAAAGTACTCGGACTGCTCCTTTGACTCTGCGTCGCCCTTGGTGCGTATGCCGGCCAGGTTCCTTGCAAGGTCCTTTTTGTATTCCAGCTGCATCTGGCGCTGTATCTGTATGCGCTGGGCCTGCGGCGAGCCGGCCCCGTGCATCGACTCTGTAAGGTACCCGACCGCGTTGCGCCCGAGGGTCATGTTCTCTATGAGGCGCAGCATCCTCACCCGCTCCTCGACGGGAATGTCCTGGCGGCCGACCAGATACTTTTCAAGTATGGGGCCGATCTCCGGGTGACGCAGGTCGCGCTCGGACGGCAGCGTGACTACCAGTCCCCCCGCTATGTCCTGCGCAAGCCTCCCTATCTCGTACGGGAACCTAGTGACGTTGTGCTTGCAGACCTGGGCGAGCATGTCCTCGTTGAGGTACACGCCGGACTTCATGCGGTGCCCCTGGTGCGACGACGCTATGCCGGCCGCGAAGATGGTCTCGTTGAGGTGCGTCATCTCCACAAGCTTGTCCCGGATGTGGGACACCTTGGGGACTCCGTTGTACTCGGCCATCGAGGCCGCGGCGCCTATCAGCACGTCGCCAAGCCCCGTCTTGCAGACGTAGCTGCGCCTGTGGTAGCACGTAAAGCGCTCTATCAGCATCGAGGCAAACTCGTACTCGCCGTGCATGAAGACGCGCTCCCACGGGATGAACACCCTGTCAAGCACCATCAGGGCCTCCTGGCCCCCGAACTTTGCGTTCCCCGCGTCGATTCCCTCGCCGCCCTCCATGCTGCGCGTGTCGCAGGACTGCCTGCCGTAAACGTAAGTGATGCCCTCGGCGTCGGCCGGGACGGCGCCCACGATGGCCCAGTCCTTGTCGGACTCCGTGAGCCTGACCGTGGGCATCAGTATTATCCAGTGCGAGTTGATGCACCCTGTCTGGTGCGCCTTTGCGCCCGACACGTACACGCCGCGCTCGTCGCGGTCGACTATCCTGGTGAACAGGTCGGGGTCAGCCTGCTCCGACGGCCCCTTGCTGCGGTCGCCCTTGGGGTCGGTCATGGCGCCGCCTATCACCAGGTTCTCGCGCTGGACCATCTTTACAAACTCCAAGAAGCGCTTGTGGTAGTCGGTGCCGTGCTTCTCGTCTATCTCAAACGTGGTGGAGTGGAGGGAGTTGAGCGCGTCCATCCCGACGCACCTCTGAAAGCAGGTCCCCGTGTTCTGGCCCAGCTTGCGCTGCATCTTGTTCTGCAGCACGAGATCCTCGGCCGACTCTGCAATGTGCAGGAAGCGGTTGACGCGCAGCCCCGTGATGCCGGACTCGGCCGACGCCAGCTCCTCCTCGCGCACCGCGAGATCGTACGTCTCGGCGACGGCGTTGATCGAGGGCCTTATCATCGGGTGGTCCACGGGCTCCTTTACAAGCTCGCCGAACAGGTACACCTTGAGATCGCGGTTCCGCAGGCTCTCGATGTACTCGTCGCCCGTCCTGATCGTCTTGAGGACGTTGGCCGCCATACACAGATTTGGAACGTTGCCGTATAAATATTCTATAACGATGTAGGCGGCCTGCGGGCGTGCTGTATCATCCGGCCGCGGTCAGCCCTATCCTCACGTCAAGGACGCGGCACCCCTTGCCCTTGGCAAGCACCAGCACGGGGTTCATGTCAAGCTCCGCGATCTCGTCGGCAAAGTCCGTGACCAGCTGGGACAGGCGCTGTATGCACTCTGCAAGCTTTGCTACGTCGGACGGCTTTTCACCACGCACGCCGCCGAGCAGCTTTGAGGTGCGGAGGGAGAGCGGCATCGCGGCGGCCTCGGCGGCCCCCACGGGGGCGAGCCTGAACGTGACGTCGCCGAGCACCTCCACGTATATGCCCCCGAGCCCCAGCATTATCACGGGCCCGAACCCCGGCTCGAGCTTGGAGCCGATGATCATCTCCTTGCCGCCGGAGACCATCTCGGCCACTATGACGCCCCTCAGCTCCGCATTCTTGTCGTATTTGCGGGCGTTGGACATTATGGCGTCAAACGCCGAGCGGACCTCTGCGGCGCTCTTCAGGTTCACCATGACGCCGCCGGCGTCGGACTTGTGTATTATCTGCGGCGAGGATATCTTCATTACTACCGGGTAGCCGATCTTGGACGCGGCGGACACCGCCCGGCCCGCGCTGGTGGCCAGGACGGACTCCGGGAGCGGCAGCCCGTACGCCTGCAGCACGTCCCTGCCCTCGTCCTCCAGAAGGGCCGAGCGGCCCTGGCTGCGGGCCCCGTCTATTATGCGCCTCACGGCGGGCTTGGAGACTCGCGCAAACCTTCTGGGCTTGTCGGCCGGCGCGCCCGCCCATCCCGCAAACCTGACCATCGCCTTTAGCGCCCTTATGGCGCCCTCCGCGTACGTGTAGTAGGGGACGTCTCCCGCGGCCATTATGTCGCGGTTGGTGGTGCCCTCGTCGAGGCCCATCAGGCTGGCAAGCATCGTCTTTCTGTGCTTTTTTGACATCTCCACTATGACGCGGGCAAGGCCGTCGTAGTCCAGGGTCCCGGACGGGGTGCACATCGTAATGACGGAGCCGACGTTGCGGTGCCTCAGCACCCGCTCAAGCACGTTGCGGAACCGCTCAAAGTCCGCGTCGCCCACTATGTCGACGGGGTTGCGGGAGCTGCCCCACGGCGGGATTACCTCGTCTATCTTTGAGGATATGCTGGAGATGTCGGCCATCCTTATGCCGGCCTTTGAGCAGGCGTCGGTGGATATTATGGCGGGACCCCCCGCGTTTGATACAATGACCAGGTCGCCCTTGGCCGGGAGCGGCTGCTTTGAGAACGCGGTGGCGTAGTCGAACAGCTCCTCCATCGTGTCCACCCTTATGGCGCCGCTCTGCTGCAGCAGCGCCTCGTATATCTCGTCGGAGCCCATCAGGGCGCCGGTGTGGGACATGGCCGCCTTTGCGCCCTCGGGGCTGCGGCCCGACTTTAGCACGAGGACGGGCTTTTTGAGGCGTTTTGTAATGTCGCGGCAGACCTGCAGGAACTCCTGCCCGTCGCCCATGTCCTCAAGGTACATCACGATGACCTTGGTCTGCCGGTGGTTTGCCAAAATCTTGAGCACGTCGACCTCGCTCATGGCGGCCTTGTTTCCCAGGCTGACGACCGCCGAGAACCCGATGCCCTGCGCGCTGGCATCCTCCACCAGCGCCGCGCAGATGGCGCCCGACTGCGACACGAGCGCGATCTTGCCCGACTTTGGGGTGATCTTGAGGAACGTGGAGTTCATCATGGTCTTCGGGTCGAGGTTCATCACGCCCAGGCAGTTGGGCCCTATCACGTTGATGCCGTACTTGGTTGCAATCTCCTTTAGCTGCCTTTCCATGGCGGCGCCCTTCTCGTCGACCTCCTTGAACCCGGCCGTGATTATAACGACGGACTTGATGCCCCTTTTGCCGCACTCCTCCAGAACCGGAGCCACGAGCGTGTTCTTGATTACAATGACTGCCAGGTCCGCCCGGGCGGGCATGTCAAGGACCGACTTGTACGCCTTTTTGCCAAACACGGTGTCCCTGGTGGGGCTGATCGGGTACACCCTTCCCTTAAAGCCGTGCATGATGTTGGAGGTGATGGTGGCCCCCACGCTGCCCTTCTTGTCAGACGCCCCGATGACGGCAATGGCCTTGGGGGACAGGAACGAAGATGTAGCACTCACTGACCTGCGAGGCTTGGCAATACAATAAATCTGTTTTTTGTCCAAGTCCGGCGGACCGGCCCCCGCGCAGTTATGGCAGCATCGGGGCGCGCGGGGCTGCAGAAGCCACCGCCGTATGCGACTCAGCTGCCAAGCATCCTGCCTGCAAGATTCTCCTTGCGGCTGACCCAGAGCACAGCCGGCCGGCGGCCGCCAAATTCGGCAATCTCCGACCAGCACCGCATGGCAAGCTCCCGGAGCGCCTCGTTGTTTATGGCGTACTCGTGGTTGAGCTGCCTTACCGTGTTCAGGGAGTCGCTGTATATCACCACGTCGTCATAGGGGGGTTCGCCCGATTTTGAGCGCGCGTGTCGCACGGCCGATATTATGGCCATGTACTCGGCCTGGTTGTTTGTCACGTCGTCGCGCCTCTCGTAGTGCGACTCGCCTGTCTCCTTTACAAACCAGCCAAACCCACCCCTTGGGCTGCCGGAGCCGTCCACGTACATGCTGACTGCCATATTGGGGCCTAGCGGCAGCACGTATTATTTCTGGCCCTCCTTGCCGCCGCCGCTGCTGCTGCTGTACATCCTCGTGGCCTTCACGCTCAGGTTCATCACAACCAAGTACACCGCAATTGCCGCTACCTGGGCGGTCACCGACGACGCGTACGGCTCGTAGCCCCACGCGTCAATCATGTAGTAGTGCAGGATCCACCTGACGACCCCGTACGCCACCTCGCCCGCCCCCAGCGAGGCGAGTATCTTCTTGAGGTCGGAGCGCGGGTCGGCCTCGGCGGGCCGGCCGCCTGGGCCCGCCCTGTACCTGTGCCTGTTTGTAATGTAGAACATGAGCCCGAACGTGCCCAGATACGCGGCATAGTCCACTATGGTGGCGTACGTGGCGTTGAGGTGCGGCTCCAGCCCGGACAGGGAATCGGCCACGACCGCGGACACCGGGAGCGCCACCGCTATTGCAACAAACATGCTCTGGTTCAGCCTGACATAGTCGCGCAGCATTACAGGACTGTACCAAAAGCCTGACTTTTAGTCCATCGTTATCTTGAGGAATATGCTCAGCCCCACAAGCTCCGTGATCCCGACTGCCAGCATATACGGGAATACGGACTCGGATATCAGCATGTCGTGCGAGAAGAACGCCGCCGCCCCTATCACGTTGTTCAGCAGCAGCGAGACGGCCACCACGATCATGCCAAGCGGCAGATGCGCCCTTGTCGCGGCAAACATTCTTGCAAACAGCACGATAAGCGCGGACAGTATGCCGATGTTGACAAGCGATATGATCGACAGGACAAGCAGCGGGGGCTCCATGTGAGAGCTGGATGCCCCCCGTATCTTAATTACTTTTATCCAAAGAGGGCCGCACGTCCTTGGCCCCCGGCGCGCGGCCGTACTGATAATAAAGGCATATAACGACGCGGCGGCCCATACATGCGTATGCTGTCATACGACATGCCCCTGTACAGGCCGCCGTCCGAGGCGCGGTCCGTGATATTCCAGGTGACGCTTGGCTGCTCCTTTAACGAGTGCTCGTTCTGCGACATGTACCGCTCAAAGGAGTACGAGGAGAGGCCCTGGGAGGCAGTCAGGGAGGAGATAGACATGATGGCCAGATACCAGCCTGACGCGAGGCGCTTTTTCCTCGCCGACGGGGACGCGCTAAACCTGGACACAGACTACATGATAAAGATAATCAGGTACATACGCGAAAGGTTTGCAGGCGCCGAGCGCATATCGTGCTATGCGATGCCAATGAACATACTCAAGAAGAGCGAGGACGACCTGCGCCGTATGAAGGAAGCGGGCCTCGACATGCTGTACCTGGGGATAGAGAGCGGCTCTGACGTGATACTCAAAAAGGTCACAAAGGGGGCCATCGCAAAGACCATAATAAAGTCGGTGAACAAGGCAAAGGCCGCGGGGTACGTCATGTCGTGCATGATAATACTGGGGCTCGGCGGCACCGCGCACTCGAGGGAGCACGCAAGGGGCACGGCAGAAGTGATCAGCGCATGCGCCCCGCACTACGTGGGGACGCTCACGCTGCACCTTGACGAGGGCATCAAGAAGGAGTTTCACGACAAGTTTGCAGAGCCGTTTGCAACGATAAACGACGGGGAGGCGCTCGACGAGCTGTACGATATAGTCAGTAGGATAGAGATCCCCGGAGACGGCAGCCAGACGGTATTCCGCGCAAACCACGGCTCCAACGCCTACATGATAAAGGGGACGTTCCCTCAGGACAAGCGGGAGATGCTCTCCCAGATAGACTGGCTCAGGCAACACCCCGAGGTGGCGCGGCCACAGGGACTGCGCGGGTTCTGACGCCGCATCACAGCAGTAGTAGTAGCATCGTCGCCGTCGCGTGGCAGTGGCAGTTGCAACAACCACATCAATTGCCGCTACCGTTGCCGCGGCCGCCACCGCAGAATGGTAAAATAGTCGTACGCGGTTACTGTCACTGGTACGATGCAGACCAAGATGCAGGTCATTAAAGAGGTGCTCCGCACGCGGAGATACGCCGGGATAGCCGCGGCAAGCGGGGCCGGGCTCGGCGCCGTATACTACGTACTGACGATGTCCATGCTGCCCCTGCACCTTGAGTCGGGGGTTGCAATGGCGGCCGCCCCTGCGTACATCGCGGCGTCCGTATCACTTACAGCAGTCATCTCGGGTCTTGCGGGGATCAACTTTGCACTGATGGCGTTCAAGATAAGGCGCATGAGGATGATGTCAAACCTGCTTGTAAAGAAGCCGAACTCGACTGCCGCACCCATACTGGGCGGGGTCTTTGCGGCCTTTACGCCCGGATGCCCCGCATGCACGGCGCCCCTGGCCGTCATACTAGGCGCGGTTGGGGGACTGTCCCTGTTCCCCATGCAGGGACTGGAACTCAAGATGATATCGGCGGGGGTGCTGCTGTTCTCGATATGGTGGATCACGCGCGGGCTGCAGAGCCGCAGCTGCTGCCGCATCGACGGCGCCGGCTGACGGAAGATTGGACGGCGGAAATCATCTGAAATCCCCTGCGTGCACTGGGTGGCGCATGCCCAAAATTACGTAGTATACAGATCGGTGGTGCCAGAATTTCATGATATTGCATTAGGAAGTAACTTCATATACTTGTTATGCGTACTATACGTATGAAAGGTACCAAAGCGAAAGATGCGCAAGGCTGCGCGGGAGCACGTGCGGCGGCCAGACACGGCATGCACGCCGACAAGCAACTGCCCGGCAGGGCCATTGCAGACGCACTCACCGAAAAGAGGGCACGCTGGAAATCCAAGCCGGGTGTCTTCGTGGTGGAGTCGTCCGGGACGCTCCTGGATCATGGAAGGAAGCCCAGCATACTGGTACAGGGCGAGAAGTCTCCGCGCACCATAATAGAGACGCCACATGGTGCAGGGAAGGACTTCGTGAGACAGACCGGCAAAACGACTGTCGGCAGGCATACGGTAAACGTGGCCATGTCATCGCTCATGCCAGAAGAGTTCAGGGCCATGCGGCAGTCGAGACTGGCGAGTGTGTTTATGTAAACACCACCTACTCCAAAGCCCTAGCACAGTTGCGGCAGGTCTCCTGCCGCACCCCCATTTCATGACTGGCTGGGCGTGCACAGGGCCTACGGCTGAACCGGGCAAGACGGGCCGGTATGCAGGGAGACGTGGACAGCCTCCGGGATTCCCTACGAGTCACGCGACGAGGATCTACAGGCGCAAGCCGTCCAGAATGCAAAAAAACACTAGGACAAGGACTAGCCGCTGCGCGTGCGCGTGTACGGACCAACCCTGGCGTCAGCGATAAACTACGCGCCGCCCAACCTTGGCGTGAAGCGTATGCACGATCGGAAAAATCCGGTAGGCGCGCTCCGGTGTTATCATGGGTTGTACCAATTACAAAAACGTCAAATACAAAGGCGCCATTGCCACGCGTATGAGCACAACCGCCCCAGAATGCACTGCGCACAGCACATCCCACGATCGTCTCGGGGGGCAAAAGGTGGCCGCGGATGCATGCGCGCACGATGCCCGCCGTGAGACGGCCACCTCCGAGGGGGAGATCGTCTGCCGCGCGTGCGGGGTGGTAAAGGGGAAGGACGGGCGGCAGATGTACGGGGATCACGCGGCGCTTCCGCGCACCCGGACCAACCTGTACCTGGAGATGGAGGTGGGCGGCAAGCCGGACCGCAGGCTGCGTGCCGACAGGTTCGTGCGCCGAAAGCGCGACATGTCGGCAGTCAGCAACATATCGCAAAAGCTCGGCATTCCAAACGGCGTGGGAAGGGACGTGTGGGCGTGGTACCAAAGACTGCGCCGCGCGCCCGGCATGCGCATGACAAAGGCAAAGATCATGGTTCTGGCGTTTCACGGAGTCTGCAGGATGCGGGGCTGCCCGCTAAACGAGGCCAGGCTACTGGACGCCATACGCATGGAGCTGGGGGTTAGGCACGCGCATTCGTACCTCCATGTCATAATGGAGGCCTCGGCGTACGTCGACGAGGAGACCGGGGAGTATATGCTGCGCAGGATAGGATTTCCTGACCAGGTCGGGCACGCCGCGCTTGGCGGCATCGGCCGTGATGACGGTGCCGGTGCCGCCGGGCCCGCGCCGCCGTCGCTGCTGCCACCCGCGCCCTCACCGCCACCCCCAAACATGTTTTCCATAAGCACCGAGATCCAGTCGCTGGCATACGAGTACGAGCCCGTAGTCGCGGAGGCGCTTGCACGCGAGGCCCGCGCCATTCTTCCCGTACTGGAGTACGGGGAGCCCAGCCGGGCGCGGGCGGCGCGGGCGGCCATACGGATAGCAAAGAGGAGGTACGGGGTGCGGTGACGGGCAGTCAGAACCCGCGGGGGCGACTGCAGCAGGTTCGTACCAGGTCCATACGGCGGCACGATCTTGACGTTACGGTCCCGCTGCAAAAGCAGGTGGACGCATACAAGGACATCTTTACAGAGGCGGCGGCCGGGCAGCAGCCGCCCCGTCATGCAAGCGACATCCCTGCAGTCAGGGTGGGCAGCGTAGGCGGCACGCTATATTTGATGGCAGACGGCGACGTATACCGCGGCGCCCTGGCGGCGGGCGCGGAATCGATCAGGTGCATGGTCATAAAATGCGCAGACATGCCGGACTTTCTTGTAAGGCACGTCCAGTGCAACCACAGGCCCACGGGGATCAACCCGCTCCTCCTGCGCAGAGTGTCGGACTACGTGTCGGCGCACGGGAGCGAGGAGGCCGCGGCCCTGTCGCGCGCGTGCAGGGGGACGGTGCACCAAAAGTTCATCGCGCTCAACCTAGCGCCCGGGGCCGCGGCGGTACTCGGCGAGCTCTGCGAGTTCCTAGGCGCAAAGCTGTCGCAGTTCGCGCTGCCGTACTATATCCCGCACCACATATCCGGGAAAAGAACCGACATGCAGCAGGAGCTGGCCCAGAAGGTGTCGTGGCTGATAAGGGCGCGCCCCGTGACCGACGCCCGCTTTGCATGGCCCAGCTTCGAGGAGGTAAAGACGCTCTCGGACTTCCCCCGATACCGCAGGGAGGGGAAGTCAGTCGTAGTGACGCCGGACGGTGAGCAGGCGGCCCCCAAGGAGGTGCGGCGCGCAAGACAGCTGATCAAGAACGCGCGCGGCATCATCGCCATCCCGGGTACGGATGCGCACCCCCCGTACCTGGTGGACCTCAAGACAAAGCGCGCCTCCATTGTGGAGGACCGCAAGCTGGTCACGGTCCTCAGGGACGCGGATCCAGAGGGCACGGGCGCCGCCATGACGTACCTGCTCCCACAAGAGGCCGGCAGATGGCTGGGGCTCTTGGGCGGGAAGCAAGACGGCGCAGACATCAAGATGATACAATTTGATGCGGCCACGGGCCTCGCGGAGTTCGCGGAAAAGCACCGCGGCGCGCGCGGGGTCGTGTTTTACAGGAGGACAGATGCCGCAGGACCGCCAAGCTGAGGATCGTGCAGGGCGGGAAGACGCCCCTTCTCCACGTGCATAGCCGCGGGTTCTGTCAAATCTGAGTGAACTACGTGCCTACACGTAGGCAGGCGGGTCACGCAGATTTGACAAACGGCAAGGTCATACTGCAGAAAAGGACTTGAACCCAGAGTGGGAGTGGGCCCACGGGGGCCGTGCCGGCGGGACGATCATTTCAACAACCGCAACAACGCTGTATCAAAGCGTAACGCGCGCGTCAAGGAACTAGTTTCGGAATCCGGCGCCGAATCCATAGCAGCTCCAACCAGAAAACCCGATGCTCAGGCGTCCAAATCCGGGGGAATTACGCCGCCTGCAGGCGAGGTTACGGATCAAAATAATATCCTTAAATCAAATTCGGGCCTCCGAAGTTGGAACAGATTGGCAGACAAGCCACCAAGGGCGTTATTGAGTGATCCGGATGTGAGGCGATGGCACGACAACCTGCGCAGGTCCAGCGCCGTTACATGCAGCGTCAGGCTGGGCCGGCTCAACCTGTTTTGTGACAGGGTGGGCATGACGCCGCAGGAGCTGGCGAGGACGGGAAGAAATGATCCGATGAAGACAGAAAACATACTGCTGGACCACGTGTCGTGGATGGAGGAGAAAAAGTACGCTCCCGGATACATCAAGGGGATGATGACCTCCGTAAAGTCCTGGCTGGAGTACAACCACATAGAGATCAGGCGCAAGATCAAGATAGCAAACATGGACATACCGACAACCATACAGGACGAAAAGGTACCCGACAGGGAACAGCTCAAAAAGATACTGGATGCGGCGGACCCGCGGAGCAGGGCCGTCATAAGCCTGATGGCCTTTGCGGGGGTGAGGCCGCAGGTCATCGGACTTGCAGACAGGAGCGACGGGCTGGTGCTCTCGGACCTGCCGGACCTGGTGCTTGACGGCGTGGACACTCGGTTCTCCAAGACACCTGCAATGGTGGTGGTGAGGCCCCGGCTGAGCAAGATCAGAAAAAAGTACTTTACGTTCCTTGCAGAGGAGGGCTGCCAGTACGTGCTCGGGTATCTGAGGGAGAGGATGGCGCAGGGCGCGCGCCTGAAGCCGGGCTCGCCGCTTGTAACGGTGGACCACGGATACCGCCTCAAGGGATGGAGCAGGCTGGACGAGAATGGCGGCCGGTTCCTGAACACGAATGCCATAAGCCACATCCTACGCCCCAGAATCTGGAGCGTGCTAAAGGCTCGGCCCTATGCGCTGAGGGCGTACTTTGACAGCCAGCTGCTGATTGCAGAGAGCCACGGGTGCATGACGCACGCGTACAGGCAGTTCTTCATGGGGCACAAGGGGGACATGGAGGCCAGGTATACGACAAACAAGGGCAGGCTGACCGAGCAGATGACCGAGGACATGAGGCGCGCGTTTGAGCAGAGTCAGGCGTTCCTGTCGACTGACGCAGTGCACGATACGGAAAATGACAAGCGCAGGATGCTGATTGGGATGTGGAGGCAGCAGGCCAAGATGTACGGGCTGGATCCCGATGCCATGATTGCGGGCGGGGTTCTGGACGGGGCGCGGGGCGCGCCGGCGCGGCAACCGGCGGCGATGACATCCGCGCAGGACAGCGGCGCGGGACGCAATGTGGATATGACGGCGCCCACGGCTGCTCAAGAGGCGGATCAAAGCGCCCCTGACGCGCGGAGAAAGGCGGCCGGTAACAAGGCCCCCAGACAGTCTCCCTTTGAGAGTAAAATAGTGGATGATGAAGACGAGCTGCTGGCAGGCACCGCGGAGGGGTGGGACTTGGTAAGGGACCTGCCCGGGGAGAGGTTTTTGATCAGGCGCAAGATTCCCAAGTCGTGACGGCTTCTTGTGGATTCGTGAGCTGTTCCAAAGCGCGGGCAGTGGATGGAAAGTATGAATTCACGTGTCCTTGTATCCGCCAGACGACCTCTTCGTACACACTCTTGCCCTGCCTTCTCCACGTGAGGACGCACGCGGCAAAATCTGCCAAGCGCCTCATGGTTCGGGGGCCTCCCTTGATCTGCCCGATTATGTTCCGGAAGACCACGATATAGCGCAGTGCTCCCTCACTCGCGTTGTTTGTGGGATCGACTCTAGTGCCCCAGGAACGCGAACATGCGCGGCGCCTGCCGCTGCAGCTTGTCAAGCACCCTGATCATGCTAGAATGTGGGCTAGACACCATGAATTGAGACCGTTTTTGGGGCAAAAATGGAAACGCCACAGATCATGAGTTTTGTGGGAGCCACACTAGAAGGAGGCTGATCGACATGCATACTTTAACAACGGGAGCAGGCCGAGGCATGACAGGCAAAAGAACCAGATTCACACCCGACGAAAAAGTCTGCACAGTCACCCAGATGCTTAGCCCAAAGACCAACGTGGCGGAGCTGTGCAGTGAACGCACGGGCTCGGGGGAGCAAAATCCCCCCACAGAAGCAATCGGGATCGACATCATGCCCGTGCAGGGCTCGGGGCGCTCACCAGAATACAACAGGAGGATCACGCTCATCGAGAATGCTGCCGCCCACGGCGCCGGCTGGCTTGGAGCACACCGTAGACGATACCACACGGTCAGGTGTTGAAAAAAAGATGCAGGCGTTGTCCGTAGCAGTGATGCCGGGCGTCCTCATCTTGAAAATTTGCTGCATCTGTATGTATCCGCATGGTCAAGAAAGAAATCCTGACTGGTAACCGTGGTGCCAGACTCAGCACTGTAGTTGTATGTTACGCATATGGGCATGTCGAACCCACAGTCATTACACTTTGCCAGCCAGTATATCGTTCCAGTACAGCTGAAGAGGGGGTCTTCACCGCATGAGATTAGCGAGACACGTGGATCATTGTCCGGATATTCGATATTGTGACTGTGGCACTCGGAGCATCTGTTAGGCTGTAACTGTACATCTAGCATCTTTAACTCAAAGCCAGACAGGCACAGGATCTGTAGCGTCCTGTGCATCTGCTTGATGCGCATGGTATCCTTATGTGATGGCATGCTTCTTACGTAGTAAAACTGACATAAAAGGACATTGAATGGGATTGAGCAGTCTATTGTACGACAATTAGTTCGCTTTGAGTTTGAGGCCAGACGGAAATGCGTGGAAGACTTAAGTGATATGCAGAATTTCCACTCAGGCATGGACGGCTATGACGGCAAGGAGATCGGAGACATTATAGTCACAAACCGAGCATTCGCGCATGAGATCTGCGGAGAGAGGCAAGTTAGTTGCGAAGACATCTAGGGGGCCATGCGGATAATGGCAGACACAAGATACCCTCTCCGGCTGGTCGAGACTCAAGTCCAGATCCTCAAGTCCGACGAGCGGGAGGATGAACATGGATGGCACTGGACACCTACAGCAAAAGTTCGCAACACACAGACCAGCCACGGGGCGCCCGAGGCATCCCCCTTGCAACCCCTCCTGTTGAGCGGCGAGTACGATCCGTATGGATGGATCAAGCGATGCTGCTGGCCCAGTCGAACGTATACGGTCGGCACATCGGTGGATATCAGGTACGTGGGATGTAGCCAAGAATCTAACATCAGGAGGACAAAATGACGTTTTTCCTATACATTGACGAGTCAGGGGATCCTGGAAGGTACTTGGATGCAAACCGCAATCCAATATCCGGCAGCTCCGAATGGTTCACGCTTGGGGGCATTATCGTAGATGAGGAGACGAGATTGAATATGAGCATGGATGTCACTGACTTGGCCTTGTCGTTCTTTCCGCAATCGACAGTAGACGAGACCAAGCTCCACTACCAGCAGCTCATCCAAAAGGCGCCGCCCTATGATTCGCTCTCCGACTCAGACAGGCTGCGTTTAACAGACGGGATGTTTGACATAATCCGTAATTCTCCATGCAGATTGCTGTCGTCCGCGATTAACTTGGCGAGACATTTCGACAAATACGACGAGCCGGAGGATCCCAAGGCGTACGCTCTGGTGCTGATGCTCGAAAGGTTCCAAGACTTTCTGGCATCCAAAGCCTCGGAGGGAATAGTGATCTACGAGAGGATCAACCGAGCTGAACGCAAAAGGCTGAAAGGCACTATGAAGGGACTGAAGAGGATGCTGGCACTCAACCAGTATGTAGAGCTAAAGAATATCATAGGGGATATACGCAGTGGCGACCCCTTGAAGGAACCCATACTGCAATTGGCGGACTTCTTTGCATACGCAACGCATAGCAAGTATAGAAGTAACGGGACGAAACAGGACAGATGGGAATCTGTCAAGGAGAAGTATTACAACCCCAATGGCTATTACTATCGTAGAGGAATCGTGTCTAGATAAGGGCGGTCCCTAGGCTCTCAAAGGAACCCTACAGCCAACATCCGCTGGCGGGAACCGTGTATATTCTTAGAGACTCTGATATTTAAACACTGGATCTCAAATTGGGCAGGAGACATACTCCATTTCGGTGATCCGCACTTAACGCCTAGGAGAATATGTCGGGCACGGGAAGCCCGGACGGCAAAAAGTCAAACACGTCGCCAGGATCCGACAGCACCATGGCGCCGTGCCGGATCATCTCCTGCGGCCAGGCCAGCCTTTGGTCTGACGCCGCGGCTTTGGTCATGAACAGGGGGCGGCCGAGCCTCAGGGTCTCCCGACCCTGGTGCAGCGACCCGCTGGCGTCTCCTGCCTCCACTATTATCGTGGCGTCTGATATCAGGGCCATAGTCTTGTTCCTGATTACAAAGTTCTTCCTAGTGACGGGATGCCCTGCCGGAAACTGCGATACGGCCAGGTGGTTTGCCGCGATCTCTTCCTGAAGGCCGGCGTTCTGTCTTGGGTACGATCGGTTTAGGGGTGTTCCAAGCACGGCCGCCGTCCTGCCCTTGCAGTCGATCGCGGTCCTGTGCGCCACCGCGTCTATCCCAGCTGCAAGGCCGCTCACGACCAGAACGTCCCTCCCGACTAGGATCTGCGTGATCTCCCTGGTGTCCATGATCCCTTTCTCAGTGGGCTCCCTAGTTCCGATCACCGAGACGCGCGGACGCCTTAGCGGGAGTTTCATCGGCCCCCTTACAAAGAGCCTGTCGGAGGAGTGTCTCGATTCCACCTCGTTCACCTGCCGGCCCAGCAGCTCCGCAAGTCCCACACTGCGCTCGATACAGCCGTGCATCGTCATTGTCGTATATGCTTGAGACTGCCATAAGTGCTTTGTAGATGCGGGGGCATGACGCCGTGCGCATCTGGATCCAACCAGCTCTGGCACGAAGGCAGCGCGGTCTGTCGAGGGCGAAGAGGCAGACAGAGATGGTATGACCGGCGCAAGCCTGCCGCATGCCCGCCTGCCCTATCACGGACAGTCCGGATGCCGGTGCGGCCGCATGACCGGCGCACGTGAAGTTACCCGCAAACTTTCATAGATCTCTATGAAAGTTTGCGGGTAACTACCGCGGCCCACGGCATCGTACACACATGGGTAGGAAATCCGGCAGCAGGCGCCAAGTGCCTCGGGCCTGGCTGGCACACGGATGGCGGGCCTGCCGCATGCCCGCGGGAGGCAGGGCGAGTCGGCGGGATTGGGGGCGCAGCGCGTGCCAAGAGGCGGCTACTGCGGCCAGTAATGCTCAAGTCGGAAACAGTGTTCCGGTGCAGGTACGCTCCTCCCTCCCCTCCCCTCCCCCGCCGCCGACACAGTTACCCGCAAACTGTCATAGAATTCTATGACAGTTTGCGGGTAACTACCGCATACCCGTAGCACCGCACGCACACGGGCAGAAAGTCAGGCAGCGGGTGCTAGGTGCCTCCGGCCTTGGCCGGGGCTCCCATGCGGCAACCGGAAGGCGGCGCCCCCACCCCTCCCACGCCAGGGCAGGGTCACATGCGGCTTTCGGGCTCAAGGGTGCAACAGACCTACGCCCGGCTTTCAGGCGAGGAAAAGCGCGGGATCCAGCTCACCGGGTTGCGGTCATTTGAGCCGGAGGCGCTCCAGCTTGCTCTTACCGGCAGCCGTACCCCGGCCGCCGGGCTTTTCGGACCTGTCCTTGGCCATCATCTCCGCTACGGCCCTCGCGTACTTGTCGGGGCCTGCAGAGTCGGGCGTACTGTCACCCAAGACGCTCAGGGGGCTTATCACAATCTCCCCGTCTCTGACCCGGAACCTGACGCTCTGTCCTTTGCGGATCCCTGCCCTTTCTGCTATGGCCCGCGGTATTGTCAGGATGAACGATCCCCGGTTTAGCTGTATTCTGCGCTCGATTATTTTCTCTTCCATGACCATTGATGCGCCATATCTACTTAAGGGACAAAAACCGGTAAAGCAGGCAAAGCATGTGTCCGGCCCACCGGTAAAACATGGAAAGCGTGGAAAGCGCGCGTCCGGCCCACCGGTAAAACATGGAAAGCGTGGAAAGCGCGCGTCCGGCCCACCGGTAAAACATGGAAAGCGCGCGTCCGGCCCACCGGTAAAACATGGAAAGCGCGCGTCCGGCCCACCGGTAAAACATGGAAAGCGCGCGTCCGGCCCACCGGTAAAACATGGAAAGCGCGCGCATGATTGAGTGACACGCATGGAATGCTCCTCTCGCATATTGGTACTATACCATAACGACGACCAGCGCTCTCCCACACATGTCACACTCAGAGGGTTGTTAGGTCGGCGCGTTCCCAATAGGACGGGAATCCATCTCGACCAACGTTTCAAGGCAACAGAGTCCAAGCGTCACGCGCAAGCCGCACAGGCCCACTTCTGAGCATCCTGTCGTGGCCATCTCTGACGAGTTCGGCCATCAGCAGCTCTTGTTCCCGATGTCTTCCTCGCCCAGGACGACTGGGGGGCCGATTGCTCGCCGGGCATTGGAAGACTGTTCTCGAGGGCTCTTCGCGCCCGCCTTTTCATTGCCCGAAACATGGACGGGTAGCCGATGGTGTGGGTGGCGGGTGTGGGTGGCGGGTGTGGGTGGCGGGTGTGGGTGGCGACGCGTTACATGTGGCTGTCGAGGCCGTCACCCGACTTGTCCTTTTGCGGTGACGTGGTGATGAACATGGCGCCCACGAGCTTCATCCCGTCGTAGTCTATCTCCGCGTCAGCGTCCGTATCCTCTGTACCTGCCCCCACCTGTTCGCCTATGAGATCAATCTCCTTGATCAGCATGTCCGCGTCCCCGTCACGCTCGTATCCGTCCACAATATCCTGTAGCTCGACACCCCACGGCCGCAGCTGTGCGCTGTTTATGACGGCGTCTGCGCGCCCGGCGCTCTCAGAGTCAATCTTGCCGGACCTGTACGCCTCGGTTATCACGCTTATGAGTCTAGTCCGCGTCTTTTCAAACCCAGTGTTCTGGGGGGTTCTGGCGTACTGTCTCACCACGTCGTCACTGTGTATGATTGCATCCCTTGCCTTTTTGTCTATCCGGATCAGATCTTCAAACGATTTTCGGTGGTCGTCACCATCCATTGGAAGGTACATCTCCTCGTCTGGAAAGCACCGGGCCTTGTTGACAGCGTCGTACTCGTTTTCAGGTACATACGCCTCGTTCCTTTCACAGTCGTATACCACAAAGTAGACGCGCCTCTCGGGCTTTGTCCTGACATACGCAAGTACGCACTCGTTCTTGTCGCCCCCTGATTTGCCACTGCGCCTTCCAATCGGCATGGCGCGCAGCTCGTCCAAACCTATCTTTTTGGCGTGCTTGGCAATCTCGTTGAGCGGCGTGTTCTGTGGCATGAGATCCGAATCCCTCTCCATCTGCTCCACCACATCTGACGCCGCCGAGCCCTTTTCGCCCAGAACTTTCAGCCGCTCCCTGAGGTTCCCGTTGTACTGGCGCGGGTGTGGGGTCTCGCCCAGAAGCTCCGCATCAAGGCCAATGACCTCGTTTACGGTGTTTATCTTGTTTAGCAGCTTTCCCATCAGCTGGAGTATGCCGTCAAGCTCCTTGTCCGGGTAGCACGCCCTTGAGTGTATGATATCATGGCGACTGCCCAGCCTGTCGACCCTCCCTATCCGCTGGACAATCCTCATTGGATTCCACGGCAGGTCGTAGTTTATCACGTAGTTGCAGTCCTGCAGGTTCTGCCCCTCTGCCAGCACCTCGGTTGATATGAGAATGTCAATCGGATCCCCTTCCGGCGGCTGGCCGTCAGACAGGTTGGCCACGGGCGCAAACCTCTCAATGTACTTGGATCGAGTGTCGGATTTGGTGTCGCCCGTTATGCACTCGACCGTACTGTCAGGAAACATTGTCCGCAGCTCACGGAGTAGGTATCTGGCAGTCGAGATGTATTCTGTAAATATCAGGATCTTGTGGCTTTCCGACCCCAGCGCGTTCTCCCTTAATATGGCGTCCCGGACCGCCTCGAGCTTTTTGTCGGCGGTCACCCTTCCCACCTCGTCCCACAACCCTCTCAGTATGACAAGGTCCGACCTCAGATCCTCCCTGAACCTTTCCATGTCGTAGCTTGACCCCATCTCTTCCGTCTCCATGTTCTGCAGCTGTCCAAGGACAAACTCGTCCATGTCAAAGTCGCCGTACGTGTCGTCGCCGTACGTGTCGGCCTTGTTCATGATGTGGTTGCCCTTTGCGATGATCTGGTTGAGTTTCCTTACCCTTACCATCCTACCCTTGTCTGCTATGCTGATGATGTGCTCGTACAGGCGTATCTTGTTTTTGAGGCTTGACTTTACCGCCTCCACGCTGCTCTCAAACATCTTGAGCAGCAGTATCACCTGCAGGTGTGACAGAACCATGTGTCTTGCCCTTTCGTCCTCCGTGGCCTCCGTATTGTACTGCTCCAATCCGTACGGGGCCATGGTGAGCCTGTCGACATCCTCCAGTATCTTTTGGAATATGTTGCCGTACAGGTCCGCGAGGCAGTAGTGGATCGGCGAGTACTCGTGCTCCGGGAACTTGATTTGGTTGCCGTTTATCGTATCTTTGGGATACACCTCCCTGATGTACGAGCGCGTGCGGCGGATCATTATTCCGTCAAGCAGCCTCTGGATCTTCTCAAGGCCCGCTGCCAGTCCCCCTTCCTTGTTTGCCGCGTCCCTCATGTGCCTGTACAGGTCTGGTATGCCGATGGTGCGCCAAAAGTATGAGTCGTCGCCGCGGGTAATTATGGACATCTGATAGTACAGATCCATTATCGAATTGTTGATGGGGGTAGCAGACAGCAGGAGCGCCTGTTTTGACTTTCCGATGGTCATTATCTTTGCCAAGTTCCTGCTACGGTTGGCGTTTTTTGACCTAAAGTTCTGCGACTCGTCTATCAGCACAAAGTCGATGTTTCTGTACTCGTTCCATCTCTCAAGGGCGTTCTCGCGCCCGAGCGACTCCATGGTAACTTGCTTGTACACGCTTATTCCGGACTCTTTGAGCTTTTTGTCCCACATGGATCGCAGCACTTGGGACGGGGCCACTAGGAGCGCCCTCCTGCCCTCTTTTAGGATCTTCTGGCGCAGGATCTCCATGCCCATGTTGGTCTTGCCTAGGCCTGTGGCATCCGCGATCATGGCTCCCTGGAATTCTGATAACACGAGCATTGCGGTGTGGACCGCCCCCTTCTGGAACTCTGCAAGCTCTATGCTGTACTGATGTCCGATGTCGTCGTCTGGCGTCAGAAGCTCACGGTACCTCTCAAATATCATCTTGATGTATACGTCGTACGGGGACGCGGGAATCCCGAACTTTGATGACTCGAGCTGGTTTATCAGATCCTGCTTGGCGTCCTTGGACTCGGCCCACATGCGGTCAAACCATACGCGGGTCCTCCCAGAGACGGCCGGCTGGTACAGCCCGGCGTTCAGCTCGTTGTTTGCAGTCAGTCCGCCGTTTGTAAAATTGCTGGAGCCGATGAATACAGTGTCGTCGTCAAATATGTAGCATTTGGAGTGGTTGAACCTGGATCTGCCAAGCCTCACCTCGACGTTATCCATGCTCAGAAGGCGCAGGAGCGATGCGGTGTCTGACATCGCGTCCAGCGTCAGCTCCGACTCGTCAAGGCCGCTCTTGAGCGATACCGCATCCTCGCCGCCCTCTTCGGCCATCTCCTCAAACGTCGCATCCGGAACCAGCGCCGGCTTTCCAAGCAGCAACCGCACCCTGCCGCCTCTCTCGTGGACTAGTCCGTCAAGCGCGTCCTTTAGCAGTGCGTAACCGGGCACGTTAAAGTAGCCCGTTGATATGTCAAGGTTGTGGGTGAACGGTATCTCGGAATTGAGTACGTCGCGCATAGTGATGCCGTCTGTGGTGTTGTCGATTATGTCCTGCTTGATTTTTTTGTTCATTTTACATCATCAAATATCTCGAGCGCTTTTTTTCTCATTTCACCGTAAAACTCCTTGAGATTGCTGTTGTCCCAGATTATTTCCTTTTCGTTCCACAAGTCGGGGTTTTCTCTGAACAGCTTAAAGGATTCTAGTATTGTCTTGTATTCTTGTTTGTCAATGCCATATGCCTTTGCAACTATAACGTCGAGTCGGGCTGCAATGTCTATGCGATCTGCGACGGTCAGATATCTATTGGGAATATGCATAGTTTCTGCCAATCCTGCGAAGTCGGTATGACCAACTAGTAATTTAGCGGCCAGATTGGAGATCTCATTTTTGTATTTGTTTGGAATTGAAATGTCTGAAATAAGTGTGGAGAGGTGCACTTGTATAATCTGCCTTGAAATGAAATCAAAGGTAGTAGAGTTGAATACGCCACACAGATATACCATTGTGCGAATATACGCGTCATCTAACAATAGTGTTCCATCCCGTTTTATTAGAACGGAGCGGAGGGCATACGTGTGAAATGTTTTTGGTGGGATAATAGTTGCAATTGTGGTTCGCATATTTGTTGGACCTGATACGTCTCGAAATACAAGTCTGTAAGAATTGTAAAATTCTCGGTGCTTTTTAGCGTACTTTGGCTTGTCTTCCCGTTTGAGTCCGGCTCTCGACTGTGCGGTGAACATGGGTCTGGACCATGTGTGATTATATTGGTGAATCGTTTTGCCCTCATGTATGGACCATCCCCTGCCGTCTTCGCGGAACAGTTTAGAGTCGTCTGTTTTGCGAAATCCGTCAGCAAATGATATAGACATACCGTCTTCAGATAATGCGTCTGCCAATTTTGGATGTTTGTATAGCTTGACGAGTATGTCACTAGTATTATACATGTTTTCTGGTATGGTTAAAGTTTCGGGGAACATTTCTCGAATTTTTATCTTGGAGTGTTTGCCAAATTTTTCCTTTTCTATGGTGTGGTCAATTAATGATGATAAGTGGTGTAGGTAAAATCCTACAGGGAATTCGTCCTTTTTGGTTTTTGAATTCCTGAGTGTCAGTAGCATGAATCTATAGCTAGAGTGAATGTCAAATATTTTTCCTTTGTTTTCAAATACGTATAACTGAATTATCTCCTTGTTTAGTATCTCTTGTCTGATATCTGTGGAACCAGAGGATGCTAGAACCTGTGATGGGATAACCATTGATATAACTCCATTCTCTGATAATAGTTGGAACGTTCTCTCAAGTATCAGTTTTGAAAGATCTCGGGCGTCACTTCCTTGCATCTGATATGTCGATGCAGTTGAATAAAAATTAGTTTTTTCCAGAAATGATTTTTTGTATAATTCATACTCTGTTTTTATTTCGTCGTTTTGAAGTAATATATCCATAATTTCTTCCTTTTTGGCCTTTGTTGGAAGTGATTTAAACGCAGGATAGTACGGAGTAAAGAATTCATCATCGAATGGTTTTATTTTATCCCATGGCGGGTTTCCTATGATGACGTCAAAACCATGCCGTGCATCGGTAAACGCGTCTCGCATCTCCAGCTCCCAGTGAAAGAATCTTCGTCGCTCTGCAATCTCCGAGACCTTGCGGCGTGCGTCCCGTATTGTCTTATCCTCGTTTTTACCGTACCGCCCGAACCGGTGGACAAACTCCATGCCGGACTTTTTTGGCAACATCGTGTCGTCGATTATCGATGCGGCAAACGCGTCAAGCACCCTCTTGGTATTGGATACGGATTCAGCGTATTTTTCGTACAGGGCCTCGCTACGCCGTACCTGCGAAACTGTGATATCCGGACTCGTCGAGACATCTTCCAACATCGCGTTTGACTCCTCTCCAGGCATCCAGTCATCAAGGCTCTGATTCTTAACTCCATTCAGGTCATCAAGAGATACGCCTATCGTCGAGTCGCCCGTTCTGATGTGGTGATCCATGTAGGTAAACGGCACCCCTATTGCAAAAGAATCAAGCCACAATGCAAGTTTTGCAATCTCAGTCGCGGTCGGGTTGCTGTCCACGCCGAATATGCACCTCTTCATTATCTTGCGCTTTAGCAGGACGTCATGCGTCAGGAGGTTGAGATCTATTGACACTCCCATTTTCTCCTGCTCGTCAACGACGGTCTTGCGATCAACTTCCAGCTCTTCGAGCAGTGGATGCTTCGGATGTTTCTTCATGGTCTCAGTGGCCCACGAGGTCAGCTGGTTGAGTGCCTCGACCAGAAAATGGCCGCTGCCCATCGCCGGATCCAGTACTTGGATGTCAAGAAGATGCTCCATGCACGCGTCGCGGTTTTCAGGTGTCGGGTTTTTGGCGTATGATGCGACGTCGCGCCCGATCTTAGAGGATCTGTCTGCCAGTATCGGCTCCAGTCCACGGCGTACGAGAAACTTTACGATCTCATCGGGCGTATAGTAGCTTCCGGTGCCCTTGCGCATCGCCAGGCCTCCCTTTGAGGCCAAGTACAGATCATTTTTTTTGTACGAATAGTTTGATTCGCGGGACGCCCGCACCTGCACGATCTTGTGTCCCTTTACAAGCAGCATGACGTCCTTTTTGGCCTGCTGGATCGAGAATTCCATGACGCTCTCAAGTATGTTGCCAAGGTGTCGGACTCCGAGGCTTGCATAGTCGATGGTGTCCCCGTTGTGCTCAAGCAGGTCGCGCAAGGCGGGCACGAGCCAGCGGTTCTGAATGCTCATCCTGTCTATATCCGGATCATGTCGGAAGAGGTTGCCGTTGTACTGCGGCAGGTTGTTTTCTGGACTCCCGTCCCGGATTCCCGCGAACATCTTTAGTAGGTGCTTCCAGCACGAGTCACCGTCCTGCTCTTCGTGCATGTCAAGCTTCCCTCTGAGTCCGCGAAGCGACATGTTGGCTGCATACTTTTTGTCAGATATGGGCAGTAGGTTTCTTGACTCGGCATACGCCACAAACCAGACACGGTATATTATGCGCAGTGCGGCCTCCTTGGCAGAGGCAAGCTCCTCAGCATCAAAGACTGTTTTCATGTTATGGTTTAAGATTCCCTTTGCAAGATTTAGCAGGACACCATCCTGACTCATGATGCGCTCAGACAGGTTTTCCTCCAGCTGTGTTGCAAACTCCTTGCCCTGATCAAAAAAAAGGTCTATCCGAGGGCTCTTGCCAGCATAGGATGCGTATCCAAATATAATATACAGATACTGCAGCACCGTATCAGACGGCTCGGCAAGGTTCAGCTCAAAATAGTTGGTGGTGGATGCAGACACCCTGCTGGTGTAGAGTCGCCACTTTGCGCCGTTTGTGAGTATCACCCACCGGTGCTTGGAGAGCGCAGATACTGCCCGGTAGCTTGGCACTACGTCGTCGCGGCTCTCACGTATGCTAAAGTTCTCTTGGTCCGTGACTATGACATGTACTGTCCCACTGCGAGGCTCGCTTGTCTTCCTCCATCCCAAGGCCTTCAAGAGACTCTGCGCGTCGGTGCCAGCGTCGCGCAGGGCCTTTATGGCGCCCTCGCTGCCGGACGCGTCATCAAACACGCGATTTCTCAGGTAGTGGGTGGAGAACAGTCCCCTGTTCTCAAAGTCGTACGTGGTGGAAGGTATCGCATCTATGGAATCCTCAAGACGAGCAATGAGTTCGATGTTGTTTTTTGCATCTCCGACATTGTTTGCCTCTAGTATCTTTGCTATCCTGCTGTATTCTGCATCGCTGTCAAGCGACACCATGTGAGTCTTGTCCGGGGTGCGTATGAGGAGTTTTTTGAGGCCGGATGCCAGTATCACGCAGGAGGGGAATCTCCTGACCACCCGCTTGAGATCTGTAACAGTCTTGGGGGCTTTTCCACTCTGCCCCCCGTCCACGATCAGTATGGGTGTGTTTCTTGACTTTGATGCGTGGTTGAGGCTGTAACAGTCCCAGCCTTCCAATTCCAGAGAGCGCCTTGTGTCATATGACACTCCTAGAGACGCAAGCAGTTGCTTGGTATGGGCCCTTGTCACATTTGAGAATCTGTATGCTGTATTCTTATGTCTTATCCTACGAAAGCACTGTTGCAGAGACGGATCAAATTCGCTATCTGTAGTTATCCGCTATATTTGAGACCGAACTGCTCGATCATGGGATAGAGATCATCGCCGTCAATCCCTACCATCTGACTTGTTATCGATAACCGTCCAGATCCTCTGCAGCGGAATCTCCGATTTTAATTCCTCATCGAGTGAGTCATAGTTCTCCGTCAGCTCGCCTACAATTTTATCTTGATCCCACAACCGTGTACGAAAAAACGCCCTGTTTATCTCGCTATCGGCCGCCTTGGTAAGGCCGCCCCAAGCCACCAGTATGCCATAACTTGCGCCAAAGCTTTGGATGACACCCTCCAGCTGCCGCAGCACCGTGACATTCACCGGCGCGCGTGACGACTTTACCTGTATGCATATCTTCGGATCATCAAAGCCTAGCTTGCCCGATGCCGCAAGTATGTCCACGCCGCCGTCGGGTCCTGGCGGTGAGCGTTTCGTGACATATCCCTTTGCGATTAGAATTCCATCAATCAGCCGTGCAAGATTGTGTCCCATAAATTTACTCTCAAGAAACCTGACTATACGGTCCTTTGACAGCACCTCCAAGTCAAATGGCTGGTTTGCATCATCCCCGCCGTCTACATCTCCTCTCCGTATGTGTCTGTCACTCAGCATATCCCTTGCGCGAGATTCGGCGTCCCTCGCATTGATCCGTCCTACTGTCAGGAGGGAGCCCAATGAATACAATATGTCTTGGTCAAATTCCGACCGCATTATGGTTTTTTTCCAGATTACAGGCCTCTGATGTAGCGTGTTCGGTGAGCTGTGGTTGTATTGGTAGTCGCCAGTGACCTCCCCTACTGCCACAGAAGGCTGCAACTTTAGCGGCGTCGCCACTAGGTCGCCTTTTTTGATACTGTGCAAAAAATTCCATATTTGGCCTACATGGTTTGCTACAGAGGCTTTTTTTCGATCTGTATATGTTTGGGCATACAGATCCGAAAGCTGCTCCTTTTGATGTATGCCAGACAGGTCTGGCAGATCGTTCCATCCTATTGCAATGATGCCCTTCTCTTGTATCTCCTGTTCACGTTCGCCGTATTTGCCTGCTCGCACAAACCAGAAAGTCATGTGTTGTGTGCCGTACGTGATGATTAAAGCATGCCGGTTACGATTTCAGGTACTGGTACAAATTCGTGATATGGGCACGGAATCGATTACTGGGAAACTTATTGTAGCGGCCCCACCCGGCCTGCAAACTTACAGGAATCAAAGAAAAGAGTGCCCTTGCGGGCGTTGGTCTAAGTGAACAGTTTTATGACTGCTATGACCAGACCCGTGTTACGCGTATGATCTCGATGTTTACCCGCATTTGGATCATCTTCCGCGAGTTTTCTGTTCACGGCGCCTATAGTGGCGTCCACGTTATCAAGACCAGATGTGTGGTCTATCTCCCTAACTACTCGTTTCACAACGAGTCAAAACCTAGGAGGACGAGATAAGCCCACCCTCAAATTCTTTTCTAATGTCATGATCCAAGAGACTTACATCTGTATATTTAATACTTGTTGCTTCCAGATTCGGCGTTGCCGTAGACTCCCCCAAACACTTCTAACGGCCTACCTAGACTGTGTTCTTGGTGTCGGTATTTAACGACACGGGCCAGACTGACGCCCATATCACGAATTTGCACCAGTACCTAATCCATGTGATCCCTCTTAGTCCGCTTGTTCCAAGCTATTCAGAGCAAATGCAGACCTTACATTTTGTGATAAATTTTGAATTTATTTTAATCTTTTTAGATTTCAAATTTATAGGAAGCTGTCGGTTCTTCATTCTACGCTTTGCTAGTTTTATAATAGTTTTTTGCGGCAAGTAATACATCATTCCCCTAGCACCTATATAATTACAATTATGAGATGCCAACGCTTGACCAAAGTTAAGCGCGTTTTCCAAACGCTTCCTACTCACTAACCTGATATTTTTGCAATCTTGTAGACAATGAATCATTCCAGCGCTTGACCAGTCACCAGATCCAGCAGCATCAACCAGATTATTCACTGGAAATGAAGATAGCGTTTTCCATCCCGTGTCTCTTAAAAAATTTGTCTTGTACTGTAGTCCACTTTCTCCCATTGTTTGAATTTCCAGTGGGACAGATATGCCAAGTTTTTCAAGACTTGTTGATCTATTGTAACAATGTTTTACAATGTCCGCAATCTTTAGACATTGCAAAAATAAACTGTTGGAGAGAAATTTTGGGGGTTCAAACACAATAATTGCATTGTGTTGTTTCAGGTAGCAAGCTAATTTATATGCGCTAGGTGTGGCACGATCAAAATAAAATACATTTGCAGGAGGAAGTTGATTTTGGATGGTTTTCAGTAGCTTGAGTGTAAAGATCTTTCTTTGGGGTAGCCATATCCCATGTTCACACTTGAGATAAAACCTATGATAGGGCCGCTTCCCTGCAAAAACTCTTTCTATTATTCGGGGCGTTCTTGTGTCGCTTTCTTGCAGGATGAAGTCCGTGTTAGTTCCCCATTTTTCCATATCTTCGATCATTCGATTGCCCTCCACATCTCTACCTAGTCGTGCCATGGGAAATGTTCTCCACCCAAAACTGGCAAGTATAGTAAGTACGTTGCCACAAGAACCGCCTGCAAAAAAACTTGGTGGCTGTGTGTTACTATCGTATATGACATCTAGAGCAACTAGGCCGGTACCCACACATATTGAATCAACCACGATTCAGCACCCGTGTTACCAAATGAATTCCGAACTTTTGAAGCTGCGAAGACAGTGTTAAAGATGTTAATATCGAGTAGAATGCTACAAGCAGCTCGCTGATACTATACATAACATTCACCTGTAATCCATAACGAAAATAATTGAGCAAAAGACGGATTCCACCTACTAATCATCTCTCTATCCATGATATAACCATCTGAGGGGACGTATGCAATACCAACTTTTTCATTGTTTTGAATACCCTCTTCATATGCCACTAGGAAGACCCCCAATGAAATCAGCTTGCTTGACAAAGCAGAAATTGCAACTTTACATTTACCCAAAGGGTAGAGCGAGCGTCTGTAGCCGTGGATTACTCGATGAATTGCACGATAAGCCTCAAAAGGGTTTTGTTCAGCGGCGTATATCATATTCCGGATCTCTATATCAGACTCTTCCACAAGAAATTTTCTATTTTCTAGCATGAGATCGTCTCCACGTCTAGGATTCTGAGATGGAAACGGCAATACTGGGCATATCTCTTTAGCCGATACTTGATTTTTAATTCGTATCATCTGATCGTATCTACCTTCTCCCAGCACTGGAATCCAGATCATTACCTCATCTTCACCAGAGGTAATGTCCAAGTCACCAGTGAAACCATGCAAGTATGATGCTTTATCTACCAAGCCAGATTTTCTAATGGCTTTATCTACAGAAGCATCCTCTGCAACTACAACATGGAGGTTTATGCGTGAAGTATCCTTCAAAATATGTAATGTCTTACCTATTAGTGGCATGTATACATCAAGGGGCATAGACGATATATCAATTATTATGTCTGAGTATTTTTCAAACTCTCCGAGATCTTTGAATATTTCAGCGGCTTTTCGGGAACCAATGCGGTATCCATCATCAGCTTTCATTGAAATATTTTTGATTTGAATAGTGCCTACAGCATTCACTAATTTTTCCAATCTAGATTTATTTTGTTGAATCTCAACGTCATATTTGGTAGATGGAGAATTTTTGCCCTCATCAAATTGGATCAAAATAAAGTCACGAAGTCCATAGCTAGGATTTTTCATAATTGCTTCTGCGCACAAGCACATTCGTGGATCAAATCCTTGGCCTAAAACTATCAGAAGATTTCGCTTTTTTGCCAAATGTGTTTTCCAGAAGTCATCGAATGAATCATTCTTAAAAAGCAAGTAGTCCTCCCAGCGCAATGTCATCCAACCTCTTTCATCTGAATTTTTGGAGACATGAGATCGAGCCAATTGCATAGCTCACTAGGGGTCTTTTTCCTCCAACCCCCTCTACCTAAAGGAAGACCAAAATGCACGCATAGCGATCGATTCAAGTAGAAAAGAATAAACTCGTTACCTATCTTTCCCTGCTTTGCATAATATTTAGCTTTAAGCAAGTTGTGGCTGAGACAGGTTTGTAAAACTTCAGATAATTGTTTGTATTTTCCTGTTGGTTGTAGTTGTTCTATGAATTTTCTGTAGTCTGAATTTGAGATTCCTATGCCAGTAACGCCGGGGACATATGGTGCGTTAGGCTTTATCGTCTGCTCTATTGCAAAGTCTCTAAATTTCGTAAGAAAGCTCATCGCTTGCATACCGTTATGTATTCCTGCTATTCGTTTCCAACGTGTACTTGCAATGTCCTTGATTATCCTTTCTTGTGTCCTTGGTGAAAGACTAGAATTTTTATCGTTTTTAATCATTTGTGATTCTAGTTCGTCAAGTAATGCAGAAGCCACCTCTAGAAATTGATCGATGTTGTACGTAGCTAATTTCGCGATATTTTGAAACCCAAAATAGTATGGAATATCATACTCATGATATAGGAAGAATTCTGCTACGGCATCAAGATTACCGTCAGAATCAAGCTCGTCATCCAGGGGGATGTCAAAGAGCTTAGTCTGTGAATTAGCTTCTTCTCGTGCAATTTTTATCTCCAGCACACGCCAGCTAATCAGATTATCAAGAGTTGGACTAGATCTGGAGCGCAGGTCTGCTATCCACTTGTTATAGATGTCTGTTCGCCCAGATACTGTCTCAAGCTTGGCTTTGATACTATCCAAACATTGTGTAAACGTGGGGGTCCACTCTGGTGCATCTATCACATCTACAAGATGCTGATCTAGTGAGTTCGTTTCAACGTCTAAGCTAGCCATGCTGGTTCTTTGTCTAGATACTGATCTTACAAATTTTTCAAATGATCGCGGCCGAGATTCCCAAAACTCTTCAAGAAACACTCCGTCGTATTCTCTTCCAAGTATTTCTGGAATTAAATCTGGCGTCTCAAGTGCTTCTAACCTCTCCGCAAGCCATATGGAGATTGGAAATCGTCTTGGCACTATTGCACGAAGCAATGCATTTCTCTGGGGTTTGCGCAGCTCGTGCATATCATCTAGCATAACTAATGTTTTGGACACTACACTCTTTCCATCAAGAAGAATATTTTTTGGAGCAATAATTTGTAAATGTTCAAAATCAAGCATTAGTTGTACGTTATCATTCCAAGGAACATCGAAGCGATTTATTAATCTGTTTATTTCCAGTTCTCGTGTCAATGCTTGTTCATAGAGCTCCTTCCCATTGCATGGGAGATTCAAAGAATTTACTACTGTGCCAATTGGTTTGGATATGCGTATTCGTTCTAGATCCTGAGTCTCCAGACCATTCAACTTTAATATTCCAAGCAAAGCTGTTATAATTAGCCTGTAACCAATAGATGAGAAAAGGTATTGCATCTTTCTTTCGTCAGGTATATCCAAATCCAATATTGAGCCGTATTCAGACAATCTAAGATATACTCCTAGAAGCGCAGGCCCGTTATCATTCATAGCACCGTACTTCGTTAATATCTGGAAGAGATCTCTATACTGAGATTGGCGCTGAAATATTTCATGCAACGAGTCTGGACTAAATAACCTAAGTAGCGACGTCTTACCACCGCCAGGACTGCTTCTAAAGATTACTGTTTTATTTAAAAAATAATCGTCACGCAACACTTCTAAAATTCCCGAGCCAAATAATCTTAGAAATATCATTTGGTTTTCAATTGTCTCTGATGAGCGCATTGTAAATGGATTGCGAGGTGTTTTCAAATCAATCGCCTTTATATCGCTGTACTCTAGGAAACAATCCCGGTATACTCTTGCCTACATTTTCATACCACAATATAGTCATTGAGTTGTTTGGGCAGTTATGGCTCATAATTAATGGTAGGCCACATTCGTCAAACCCCAAATATGGTTTAGTATGTTTGCCATTTTTATACTGTGATGTTACAATATCTTTATACTGAAAATTGTTTTTTAATATATCTTCCATCTTGTCAAGTTCATCGGAGCTCAAATTCACAGAATCATCTATTTCTTGTATGGCCCACACATTCACTTGTATAGATGTGTGTGCAACATGTTTGCGCACTTCATCTCTAATCCATTGTATGGCACGAGTAGTAGCAACATACAGCACCACACATACTTTTAATTTTTTTATATCAATCGCTTTTGCAATAAAATTAAACTTGTCGTTATCATTAATAATCTGCTTAAGAAATTTTATTATTTTGCCTGTTTTTATTATTTTACCTGTCGCATTTTCCTTTTCTTCGCGTATGCAGCTTTTACCACTCGCAGAAAAGTCGTCAATGAGAAAAACTATTTCATATTTTTCATCCGCTGGTTTTTTAGTAAGATTTTTTATATCACAATCTAACTCTTCTTTAAGTTCATCTGCCTTTTCTTCGGTAATCAAATATGCAGGATATATTTGCTCATGCTTAAGAGACGCAGATAGTCTTCTGAACAGATCTAGTTTGGCACCGTCGCTCAACCCTAAAAACAAACATTTTCTTTGCATTATTTCGAAATTTACATTATTTACAATTTTTTTAATAGCAAACCTTTCAATGTTATATTTCTCAGCTACAAGGTTAATGAGATATGGCCGTATTGTATCCATGTACGTCATCTGGATCAGGTGTTCAAGTTCTTTTGTAGATATGAATACCAGATTTCGTTTGATATATTCATAAGCTGTGTTTTTCTCTTCGGCGCTTGGAAATCGCTCTAACCAGAGTACCAAATTCCCAATGAACCTCATTCCAGGGGCAAATTGTTGATATTCGTCATATTTATAATCCGCAAGCATTTGCAGATCGTATCTTTCTGTCGTTAACTTACTAGGGGGCCAGTCAATTACCTTTGTAAGTAGCTTTCTTGTTAATGAATCTTTCATTTTGTGCCTCCAGCAACATTCAGTGTGAGATACCCATCATAAAGCACAGCGTTTTTAAAATATTCCAGAACCCCACTTTCTCCATACAGTCCATACGGCAATGTATTCCAACAGCTGTCAGGGTTATTACTCGTTTCGCCTACGCTTAGGGAGAACTTCGTGCTTAGCAGCTCGAAATCATTGCCCGGATACTCTCCTTTGTCACCAACACACAGAACCTGTAATTGTTGCGGTAACTTTCTCTGAATATGGTCGACTAGACTTAGTTTAGATACTTGGCACGGTATGATGTCAACGGAATGGATTGACTCTACTATCTTTACGTTTTTGTGTTCTTTGGCTATCATATACAGGGTATGAGCCAAGTCACTTGGAAGATGGTCATTCGTTTGAATTGAGATCTGTTTTGGTCGTCGTTCGATAGTACAATCATCAAGCACGGTTCTGTAATCCAGATGCGACATAAATCCCATTAATGCTTCGTCTATTGTCTCATCATCATCTAGCGTGAAGTCATCACTTAAACCTCTTATAATGCCGCCATTGTAATACCCGATATGTACTCCCGATTGCCATTTTCTTGGGATTATTTTTTGCAATACTTTTCTCACAGATCTACCTCGTCCTGTCGCTATTCCTATGACAATGTTGTTGCTTAGGAGTGTTGTGATAAGAGATCCGATCTCTTTTGATGGATAATCAGATCTATGTTTGGAATCACATACAGTACCGTCGTAGTCAAATACCACGGCACCAAACTTCTGTCCGGAAATATTTTTTGCAAATTTTCTGAACAATTTTAGCCGTGTCTTGGTTTCAGATACGTCGGGATTCGCATGGCCAAACTTTCTGCAGATTGCCATCTTTTCGACGCTGCACCATGCGTCAGGAACAGCACGTGGCATTGTGAGATGATATATCTTTCTTCCAAATCTAGCAACGTGTGGTTTGCCAGGATCAATTCCCTTTGCAGTGCCGAAAAGATTTACCGCATGCAATACTTGAATAATAAGCGCTATTGATGCAGCAGGTCCCTCATAACCTGTATCAAATCTTGCTTGTGGCATGTATTCCGGAATAAGTGCAAGAGTCTTGCTTGCAAGCTTTCTGCAATTCGGGTTTACAAAAGCAACTACGGATGTCTCATTTCTATTTTTGTCTAGCCAGTTATGCCTACCATGCGCAAAGTTGCGATAATCTGCAAGCTGCACACTACACAGGCCTGCTTCAACCAATTTTGACTCCAAGTCTACTGCAGCAGTTTTGCCCCAATTATCATAAAGGCACACTATCGTATTTCGACTGATAATATCTGTCAATCTTCTCTCAAGATCCTCTGGTTTCCACTCTCCACATAGTTCGTCCAGTTGTGGCATCTTGAAGGGCCACATGTGTGTCTTCATGTATGCTCTACATAACCAAACCATGCTGGCTATCAATGAGTTTGTTGCAAGGAAGCCGTCCTTGCCTGTAGGAATGTCTATTGAATGCACCAAATCTAGACTACTGGCCTTTTTTACTAATTTGTTATTTGTACTTGCACACATAATACCGATGTTTTTAATTCCAAGACTGGTAGCTCGATCAAAAACTGATAAGATGTCTGTGTTGTTTCCTCCAGCAGTAATGATCATTATGGAACAGTCACTACTAATATTATCATATCCTAAAAATTCGAGTGGAGTTAGGTATTTTGAGATGGTTCCGGTCCTTTGGTGTAGTAACGACGCGAAAGTTGCAGACGAGAGAGATCCGCCAGATCCTATCACGTACAATGGCATCTTTTTAGAACGTCTTACGAACTCTGTGATCTTGTCTATGGGAGTTGTCAATGCCCAGTTATAAACATCGGGAATCATTTTAAGATCTCTTGTATATGATCGTCCCAAGCTAGCTCTACCATCTTTAGATCCACTGGCTAGCATAAAGGTTTGTTTATGGATATAGTCAAACTAAAAGCTAAGTCGGTCTAACAAACCCTATCGATTAGGTTAGAGGATGTCAAGGAGGACAGATGGGCAGATTCGCCTCCAAGAATAGATCCGGTACTGGAAAGATGATGCAGTTGGGCAAAGAGACACCAAGTTCGTTTCTCGCGGGTACTCCTCCAGCGTACAACCTTAGATCCGCCCACATGGCGCGACGAACTGTCGATGCTGTTCCGCCTGCGTCAGGCGGAAATGTGCAACAACAAGGAACAAGGCGCTGCATACGCCTGATCCTACCGTACAGTCTTGCGCATTCGCGATGTGATGGGATCGAACTCCGGAAACACCGTGTAACAGGTATTGTCTGTGAGACACATCTTCTGCATACGAATAACCTGTCTGCTTCAAGGCGCATACAAGGATGTACAAGCTGCCAATCTCAAATCAGAAGGATAGTCGACAGCAGGCGCCATGTCGCTAGCAAGACGGCGATCGGCCGGTGCCTTCTGACACAGACTCTCCGTGGTCGCCTCACTGCAGCTCAGATAGCCGCCTTCTATTGTAGGCTAGCATGCCTGACGTCTCAATCCATCTCTTGTAGAGTTCGAATCGAAAGTAATTCAAACTCTACCAGCAGGGTTAAATGCCAAATCATCCCCAACCCATACGTTGACAGGCACGGGTTCAGGCGGCAAAGTTCGAATTAAAACCGATTCGCATAAGACGGAAATGGGCCCACGGGGATTTGAACCCCGGATCTTCGCCGTGTAAGGGCGACGTCATAACCGAGCTGGACTATGAGCCCAAGGGCAGACGTTGCCAAAATCCATTTAAATCTTGAGTGGAGGCCAGCCCTTGCGCGTAGCAGCTGCCTCCCTAGGTTCCTGACGGCCGGTTGGCAGTGGTTACAGATGGGGCGGCCAAAGAAGCTAGAAATTCATGTATGCAAAAAGAGGATGCGGTCATGTCAGACAAGAGAATCAGCTTCTTCACAAGCCCCATAGGCCTCGGGCACGCCACGCGCGACGCGGCGATCTCGGCGCATCTAGGGTCGGGCGTCAGCTTTACGACCGGCGGCGGCGCGGCGCGTCTGCTTGCGGGCGCCGTGGAGTCAGTCCGCGACGAGTACAGGCCCCCGAGGTTCGAGGTCGACGGGAACGGCAAGCTCAGAAACCCCGCAAGATGGCTGTGGAGATACTACCGGTACTACAAAGACTGCAAGAGAATCGCATCCCAGATCATCGCACGCGAGAACCCGGACATGGTGGTGAGCGACGAGGACTTTGCATCGGTTGCCGTGGCACTGGAGATGGGAATCAAGACGATCCTAATTACCGACATACTGCAGACCAGCTTTACTGAGGGCTGGCCCGGCACCGCCATCGAGGGGAGGATGAACAGGGCCATGCGCGAGATGATGGAAAAATGCGACGCCGTGATAATGCCGGAGACCGGCCACAGTACTGGAAACGTGTTCAGAGTAGGCCCCATAACGAGAAGTCCGAGCAGAACAAGGGAGGAGATCCGCCGAGCCTGCGGGTTTGAGAAGAAGATCGTGCTGGTGTCAGTCGGCGGCACGGACGCGGGAGCCTTTCTGATCGACCGCGTGCTGGATGCCATGGCCGAAGTTGATCGCGGTGGGGGCGGGGGCGGCACGGAGACGGTAATAGTTTCCGGGCCCTCGATTGCAGTCGCGGCCGCAGGAAGAAAAGAGGTTCGCGGCCGCAATGCCAGGGTCATGGGGTACGTGGACAACCTCCACGAGCTGATCCTAGCAGCAGACGTGCTGGTCTCGCTTGCCGGGCGCTCGACCATTGACGAGGCGGAGGCGGCAGGCACGCCGTCCGTGTTCATCCCGATCGCAGGCCACTTTGAGCAGGAGGCAAACGCGGCAAGGCTCGGGTTTGCGGCATCCGACATTGACAGGCTTGCAGAAATCATAGGCGCAAAGCTTGACGAGCCGCGCAGGCCGGCCGTGGACGCGGCCGGGGCCGTGGACGCGGCCAAGCTGATTGCATCTGTTGCCGCCGGATAGGCAGCGGCCCGCCGCCGTATCCGCGCCACCGCGCCCCCGGGCTTGCAGCCCACCGGTGATCAACATATAGATGGACTGTCCGCATACCCTGTCATGGCAGGGAAGAGGCTGGTCATAGCAAAGTTTGGCGGCAGCGCGCTCGGCCCCGACGGCGTGCACATACCAAGGATAGTCGAGCGCATAAGGGAGCTGAAGCGTGACGCGGACACCAAGGTGGTCGCGGTGTTCTCGGCCCCCCTCACCGCCAACCAAGACGGCACCATACGCTCGCTGACTGACATCGTACTAGAGCAGGGCAGAAACGCCGAATCAGGGGCAGAGTACTCGCTTGATACGGTCACGGACGCGTACGCCGCGCTGATGCGCGACAACCTGCGCGGGGCCGCGGCCGAGACTGCAGACGCGTGCGGCGGCATCGCCGAAGAGGGCCTTGCAAGGACCCGGGAGGCGCTAGAGGAGGCGCGCACGGAGAGGAGGTTCGAGGGCGAGGTCAGGTCAAGGGCGCTCGCGTTCTCCGGCGAGGTACTAATGTCGCACATAATGAAGCACATACTGGCGCACAACGGCATCAGGTCGGACTCCGTCGAGCTGGACGACTGGCCCATCATCACCGACAGCAACATCGAGTCGTCGAACTTTCTTGCCGAGGAGTCAAGGAAGCGCCTGGGGCCCATGGAGGCGATGCTCGAGGCAAACGACGCGGTCTCGATCGGCGGCTTTATCGGCCGCACCACGGACGGCACGATCACCACGTACGAGCGCGGCGGCACCGACCGCACTGCGGCCGACGTCGCCATACTGTTCCACAAGGAATACGACACCAGCATCGACTTTGAAAAGGACAGCTCCGTGGTCTCCGCGGACCCCAAGATAGTAAAGGACGACCTCAGCGAGGTGCCCCAGCTGTCGTACAACGAGGCCAGGCTCGCGGGTATGTTCGGGATGAAGATACTAGACCCGATCGCGATCAAGGAGATAGTGGAGAACGGGGCGGATGTTCCCATCATCATAACGAACCTGAACCGCCCGGAGAAGACCACCACCATCACGAGGGCGCTGGATCCCGACGGGTCCTCGAGCCCGATCAAGATGGTCACGGGCAAGTCAAACTGCGCCATATTCAGGATAGAAAAGGCCGCGATGGAGAGGCTGCTCACGTCGCTTGAAAACGACAAGAGGTACAGCGAGTTTGTCATACTGTCCCCGTATACGAAGGACGGAACCGAGTTCGGGCGCATGCTGTTCCTGGACGCCGACTACATCAGGCGCAACGAGAAATACTTTATGGCATTCGACTCGCTTGCCACCATAACGTACAACCGCGGGGTAGTCACGCTGATCGGCGACGAGATGTGGCGCGCGCAGCAGGTCGCGTCAAGGGCCAGCGCGTGCGTCGGTTCGGCGGGGCTCAACATACTGAACATGGACGCGCAGGAGGAGACGTCGAGGATAATCATCGTAATAGAGGACGCGGCCGACAACGTCGCAAGGGCCATCGCGTCGATACACGGCGAGATAGTGGCCGCGGGCTAGCGCGCAGCCGCCCGCAACCGGATTAGTATTGGCGTTAACGGTTTCCCGTTACCGCCATCAAGGGTTTGTTCTTGGGCCTGTATCATGATTCAGCCCGGGCGTTACCCTTAACACGCTTGACATATGTTGTACGTCTGAGTATTTATGGCTGATCTATATAGATCGGGTCTGGATCTAGCTCCTCTCAGCCACGTACCAGATTATGATGCCGGCGCCTATTATGGCATACCACTTGAAGTTGGAGCGGTGCGCGAACACGCTGGGCGAGCCCATCTCGCTGCCGCTCTGCGCCACTCTGATGCGGCGCATCTCAAAGGCCTGGCCCACGAGCCCCGCCACAAGCAGCGCGATTGCGACAAACCCCAGCGTCCAGTCCACGCATTCCGTACGCATACGTAAGATTTCTAGCTTGGGGTTGTTCGGCGGAGCCCAAGACCCGAGGCCGTAACACTGCAGATCGGCACGGTGTCGTCCCAGGTCCCGCCCGCGCGCGGCGCCACCGTCCGGCGGCCCCCGCAACGCGGCGTGCATTCTTTAAATTAGCATGCATTTTGGCCCCGCTATGAAAGAGTCCGGCAAGATATGGATGAACGGCAAGCTGGTGCCGTTTGCCGATGCAAAGGTGCACGTCCTGACGCACGCGCTGCACTACTCGACGTCGGTGTTCGAGGGGATCAGGTGCTATAACACGCCGGAGGGCCCCGCCATATTCAGGCTGGATGACCACGTGGACAGGATGTTCCGCTCCGCAAAGATGTACTCGATGAAGATTAGATATACCAAGGGCCAGATTGCAGACGCCATAATCGACACGGTGCGCGCATGCAGGCTCAAGGAGTGCTATATCAG
Source organism: Candidatus Nitrosopumilus sp. (assembly GCA_965207075.1). GTDB lineage: Archaea > Thermoproteota > Nitrososphaeria > Nitrososphaerales > Nitrosopumilaceae > Nitrosopumilus. Next base: position 2,084,822 of record CBDBLO010000002.1, read on the forward strand.
GCCCCTGGCATACTACGGGTACGGCGAGATGGGGCTCACCCCCACAAAGAACAAGGTGGACGTCTCCATATCCTGCTGGCCCTGGAAGATGGGCGAGTCGAAGGCAGGCAAGTTCTCAGGGGCAAGGTGCATGGTGTCGAGCTGGACTAGGATCGACCCGAGGGCGCAGCCCGTGCAGGCAAAGGCGGCCGCCAACTATTCCAACGCCGCGCTCGCAAGGGTCGAGGCACTGGAGAACGGCTACGACGAGGCCATCATGCTCAACGGAGACGGGAGGGTCGCAGAAGGCAGCGCGGAGAACATCTTCATATGCACGGACGGGCGCATACTGACGCCCCCGCTCTCGACCGGGTGCCTCAGCGGGATCACCAGGGACAGCGTCATAAAGATAGCCGCGGCCGACGGCATCGACATATCAGAGTATGATCTGTACAGGGCCGACCTGTACACGGCCGACGAGATATTCATGACGGGCACGGCCGCCGAGGTAAAGTCCGTCACGCAGGTCGACCGCACTAGAATAGGGAGCGGCAGGATGGGCCGCGTCACAAAGGCGCTGCAAAAGTCGTTCGTGGGCGCCGCCATGGGCAAGGACAAGAGGTTCAGGCAGTGGCTCACGTTCATCTGACTGCGCCGGCCTGAACTAATTGAGACTCACGTCCAAGGCGCCGCCCGTCCGGACCTCCCCCCAGCGCCAGAGATTAATGGTTTTTTAATCAGGCGGCACCACACCATGCGTGGACTGCGCCGAGAATGACAGCGACGGGGTGTGCTGGTTCTGCAAGAAGGGAAGGCACGCAGAGTGCATGGTGGAGATCCCGATGGCGGGCAGGTCAGGCGACGGCGGGCCCCACGACTGCACGTTTGACACGGTAATGGCAAAGTGCTGCTGCAAGCACTGAGCGCGCGAGGCGGCACTGGAAAGGGGGGGGGCTGCGAGAGGCATGGACGGATCACCGCGGTACCGCGGCAGGTATGACGAGAATTTCTGGGACGAGTACGCCAGATCAAACGAGTCAAGGTACGATGCGGGGTTTGCAGGCAGGGTGGCGTACACGGCCGGCGAGCTGCGCTGCGCAAGCGTGCTCGAGGTGGGGTGCGGGACCGGCGTCGACCTCAGGCTGGTGCCAGACGGAGTGCACGTATTCGGGCTCGACCCCAACCACGTGGCAGTCGGGGCCGCAAGGGAGGGCGTGCGGTCCGGGTGCTTTGCAAGGGGGATGATTACCGACATGCCGTATGCGGACTCGTCGATAGACCTGGTGTTCACGCACAGGCTGCTGAACTATCTTGACGAGGATACGCTGGCAGGCGGGATGCGCGAGATGCACAGGGTGGCAAGAAAGCACGTGATGAGCTGCGAGTGGTCCGGCGCCACGGAGGGCGCGATGGACGGGCGCCGCACCCTGCGGAACATGGCAGAAAGGTGGGCGGGCATGGGCGCAGAGGTCATGGCAGACGCCCTCGTGTATGATGCGGCGGCGGCGGCGGCAGAACACGGGGCTGACCCGCCCGCAGAGACGGCCGAGACCAGAATGACGCTCGTGCGGGTCTCATAGGCGGCGGCTGTGTTGCCTGCCCACGACCTTGGATGCCACCGACGCGGCGTCCGCGGCGGCCCCCACGTTGTGCGTCCTGATGATGTCGGCCCCCCGCATCACCGCGACCGCCTCCGCGGCGGCCGTCCCGTACGCGCGGTCCGCCACGTCCGCGCGCCCCGTGACTGCGCCCAGAAACGACTTGTTTGACACGGATACCACTACGGGCATCGCCTTTTTGGCCCTGATGGAGGCAAGGCCGTCCAGCACGGCCGCGTCCCGCGACACCCAGTCAGTCGATCCCATCCTGGTGTAAAGCGGGCCGCCGGCCCTCTTGCGAAAGAATCCTATCGACGGATCTACCGCTATCCGCGACGCGGGAATGCCCGCCTTCGAGGCGATCTTGAGGCTCTCGGCAAGCAGGCGCCGCGCGTCGCGCACATAGTCCCGCGCCGGGGCCGCCACCCGCCTGCCGGGGCCGCCGTACGAGCATACCACTACAGACGCGCGGTGGCGCCGCGCCGTTCCGGCCATCCCCGCGTCATGCTTGAGCCCGGACACGTCGTTGACTATGACGGCCCCCGCCTCCAGCGCCCTTTTTGCCACCGCGGCCCTGCACGTGTCGACGGATATGGGCAGGTTGCACCCGTCCTGTACGGCGCCCACCGCCCTGAGGACGCGGTCCGACTCCTCGCGCTCGGATACCCCGGTCTCCAGATATGGCGCGGTGGACATGCCGCCCACGTCCACGTAGTGGCCGCCCTCGTCCTCTATCGACTTTGCCCTGTCCCTGATGGCGCGCCTCGTGATATACACGGAACCCCCGTAGAACGACTCCGGGCTGGCGTTCACCACACCCATTACGCGCACCGGGCTGCCGGGACCCGCGCGAATGCCCCCGATCACACTGGTCACAACGGTTTATCAACGCACGGCATAATTGAACCATGTGATGCTGTGATGGACGGCGCGGCGGTAGAGAAGGAGGAGGAGGAGGAGGAAACGGAAGCGACAACGGCATGGCAGGACATGTACAACGCGATACTGGCCGACTTTGCGTATGACACCGCAAGGGACGACAAAAGCGCCCGCATGCTTGACCACATATTGGATGAGGCGGGCATGCCCGACGCATACCCCGCGCTGCGCAGGATGATCGAAGGAAATACCGTGCTGGTGGCCGGCTCGGGGCCCTCCCTTGACGAGTCGCTTGATACCCTTGCAAGGCACGCGGACACGGCCGTCCTGATCGCCGCGGACACGGCCGCGAAACCCCTCGTGGACCGCGGCATCATGCCGCACGTCATCGTAACCGACCTGGACGGAGACGTCGAGTGCCATGCGGAGGCCTCCGAGAAGGGGGCCGCCATAATAGCGCACGCCCACGGGGACAACATGCACATGCTGCACCATGTCAGAAGGTTTCGCGCATGCATGGGGACGACCCAGGCGGGCCCCGTCGGACGCATAAGGAACCTGGGCGGGTTTACCGACGGGGACAGGGCCGTGTTTGCGGCCGACCACTTTGGCGCGGGCCGGATCATTCTGTTTGGCATGGACCTCGACGGGGAGGAGGTGGGCAGGCACTCCAGGACCGCCGCGTCCGACCGCGCCACGAAGGCAAAAAAGCTGCTAAAGGCAAGGGAGCTGCTGGAGGTGTGGCTTGCCGGCCGGCCCAGGCGGGGCCGCCGCCTGTACACCGCATCCGACTGCCGCATAGCGGGGTTTGAGAGCATCACATACAGTGATGTGGACAGGCTTCTGGCGCCCGGCGCGGGTGGCCGCAGGGGGCCCGCGCGCCCGGAGGAGTGACGCCGGGCGCGAGCGCTGCGGCGGAAGAGGAGGAAGGGAAGAGGAACCGCGCTGCGCGCCGCGGCGGCACTAGAATGAGTTTAATATCCGTCGGCCCCCCTTTCATTCCATGAAGCTCTCCGAGGACGAGGTAAGGGACGTCATATCCATACAGAAGAGAATTGCAGGAAAGATAGAGGCGCACCAAAAGGAGATCAGGCTGCTTGAGCGCAATTACGAGATACTTGAAAAGATCGTCACGGAATCCAGCTTTACGAGCGCGGCGGATCTGCTGGGCGATGGCAGCAGCAGTAGCAGTAGCGGTGACGGCGCGAACTCGGAGACTGGTAACGCAGACGGTGCGGAGGCCGCAGACTCGGCAGCGGCAGCGCAACCGCACGAGGCGCCAGATGCGGCACCAGAGAACGCCGCGCCGGAGCAGCCGTCCGGCAGCGGCACTGTCATCACCGACAGCGGCACGGGCAAGCCCCTGGCCGACGTGCAGCGGACGCAGGACCGCATCAGCATCATTATAGCAGAGGGACTGCAGGGCCTGGCCGAGGACGTGCCCCCGTTCCGCTCGTTCTTCATAGACAGGATACTGGGCGGCATGCAGAAGGGCGACGCCGAAAGGGTGCGCAGCGGCTCGCTGCAGGAGCACGAGTCCATAAGCTACGAGATAGACGCCGACCCCGGGACGGGGCGCCTCAGGCGCATACTGATCAAGAACTACGGGGACGAGCGGCGCGCAAGCGAGATCCTGAGCACGGCGGGATGGTCGTTTTCCAGGATGCTCGAGAGGGAGGAGGCCGCGGCCGCGGCGCAGCCGGGCAGATGATGCGCCGTGACTGACAGGATCACCGTGCTTGACTTTGGCTCCCAGTACAGCCACCTCATATGCAGGAGGATCAGGGACCTCTCGGTGTACGCGGAGCTCGTCCCGTACGACATTACGGCAGAGGAGCTGGCCCGGCACGACCCAAAGGGGATAATACTGTCGGGGGGGCCCGCAAGCGTCAGCGACACTGACGCGCCTATCCCGGAGGACGCCGTCTTCGAGTCCGGGCTGCCGATACTCGGCATATGCTACGGGCACCAGCTTATAGTGCACAGGTACGGCGGCCGCGTAAAGCGCGCGAACCGCGAGTACGGCTCCTCCACCCTCACAGTCGACGGCGGCGGCTCGGACCTGCTGGGCGGCATTGGCGGCTCGGTCAGGGCCTGGATGAGCCACGGGGACGAGGCGGAGCAGGTCCCGCGGAACTTTGAGGTCATAGGCCACACGGAAAACTCCAAGGCCGCCGCGATCGCCTCAAGGGACGGGCCGCCCGTATACGGGATACAGTTCCACCCGGAGGTGGCGCACACGGAGCAGGGCTCGCGGATACTGGAGAACTTTGTCCTCAACGTATGCAAGGCAGGCCGGGACTGGACGATGTCAAGGTTCGTGGAGGAGGCAGTCGGCAGGATATCAGACATCGAGGGGAACGTGCTGTGCGGCGTCAGCGGGGGCGTGGACTCGACCGTAGCTGCCGTCCTCATACACAGGGCCATAGGAAACAGGCTAAAGTGCGTCTTTGTGGACAACGGGCTCCTGCGGGAGGGCGAGTCGCGGGAGATTACGGGCATATTCCGGGACAACTTTGGCATGAACTTTGAGGCCGTGGACGCGGCGCAAAAATTCCTCGGCAAGCTCAGGGGGGTGGCAGACCCGGAGGCAAAGCGCAAGATAGTGGGCGAGGAGTTTGTAAGGGTGTTCAGCGACTTTGCAAGGAGCCGCGGCCCGTTCAGGTGGCTTGCCCAGGGGACGCTGTACCCGGACGTGATTGAGAGCGGCGTCTCAAAGGGCCCCGCCTCGGTCATAAAGTCCCACCACAACGTCGGGGGCCTGCCCGAGTGGCTGGACCTGGAGGTCCTGGAGCCGCTCCGCGACCTGTACAAGGACGAGGTCAGGGAGGTGGCTCGCATACTCGGGGTGCCCCGGAGCATCTACATGCGGCACCCGTTTCCGGGGCCCGGGCTGGCGGTCCGCATAATGGGCGAGGTGACGCCAGAAAAGCTTGAGATTGCGCGCGTGGCAGGCAAGATAGTGGAGGACGAGCTGGAGCAGGCGGGGCTCTACTCGGAGGTCTGGCAGGCGTACGCGGCAGTCGGGGACGACAGGGCAGTCGGCGTGGTGGGCGACGGGCGGGTGTACGGCAACATCGTGATGATAAGGGTGGTGAGCTCCACTGACGCGATGACGGCGGACTGGACCAGGCTGCCGCACGACCTGCTGGAGAGGATGAGCAACCGCATAACAAACGAGATAGACAACGTGACCTGGGTCTCGTACGCGGTATCAAGCAAGCCGCCGGCGACCATAGAGCCGCAGTGACGGCCGGGCGTCCAAAGGGCGGCGGCTACCACACCACGTGCACCAGATCCGACAGGTTGCGCCTGGGCTTGGGGTACTTTGCCTGCCTCGGATACCCGACGCACAGCACCGAGGACGGGACCAGGTCGGTGCCCAGGGCGTCCATCACCTTCTGCTCGTCAAGCATGCCTATCCATATGGAGCTGAGTCCCAGGGCCTGGGCCGCGAGCTGCGAGTAACCCGCGGCCAGCGTGGCGTCCTGTATTGCAAACTTTCTGAGTATGTAGTCCGGAAAGTCGAACTTTACCCGCGCGGGGTTCTTGCAGAACACCAAAACGAGCGGGGCGTCCACGTACGGCTGGTTGTTGCACGCGGCCACCAATTTCCGCTTTGTGTCCGGCCCGCGCACCAGGAATATCTCGAACCCCTGGTAGTTTCCCGCAGTCGGGGCCGTGTCGGCGGCAGCTATTATCCTGTCGACCTTCTCGGGCTCGACTGGACGGTCTGCAAACTTTCGCGTGGAGCGGCGCGCGGCCATCACCGCAAACAGGTCCGTGTCGACCGGGACGGCGCCCCCCGGCGACGGCCTTTGCTGCAGTATGGAGTTGAGCAGCTGGTTTCTGACCGCGGGATCGGGCCTCGCCGCGTCGCCCGCATCCGCCGGTACCCGCGGCTTGTACCCGGCCGGGTATATCATGCCCCTCTTCTCGTTCTCCTCCTCAAACGTGTCTGCCATACGTGGGAGCGGGGCCCTTGACTATTAAGCGTGAGCGGCCGCCGCGCGGGCAACTATACGCCGGCCCAGCGCGTGCAGTCAAAGCCCTCCTCCATACGGGGCATCTCAAGCATCCCGCACTGCCTACGCAGTATGTGGTCGGGGACCCTGTCACTGCCCGTGCGCGCGCGGTTGCGCTCCAGCGCCAAGGCAACGTCCGTAAAGTATACGGCCGTGACCGTGGCCCCGTACTGCCGCGCCATCAGTATGTAGGGCCAGCGTATCGTACTTGTGAGGTTCGTGTCGTCTATCACGACGTCCCTGCCTGCCCCGAGCGCGTCGGCCATCTGCATATATTCCCGCTTCCGGTTGCGGCTGCCCTGCTCCCTGCTGAGGGAGCCGCGGTATTCTCTACCGGCCGGATTGGGGGGCATTCCGTACGGTTGCTGTCCGAGGTTCAGCGGTTCCTCCTGCTGGTACCTCTCCAGCAATGTGGTCCTGTCGCCGCGCTTGAGCGTTTTGTTGTTGATGTCAAGCGATATGTGCGCGTGGCCGGACAGCTCCTTCCTGACATAGGTGGTCTTGCCGCTGCCCGGCACGCCGACCATTATCACCACCTCTTGCCGCTTCATGGGGGGCGCTGCCACCGGCAGGAGATATTGCTTGTGGCCGCACCGTTGTTTGGTTGTGCGGTGGTGCCGGTGGTGCCGGTGGTGCCGGTGGTGCCAGCGTCACACGTCATATCAGACAGGCGCCTATCACGCCTGCCGAGTCGCCCAGCCTGTTCCTCAGTATCGGCACGTCCGACGCCAGGCTGGAAAACACGTTTCTCCGGACGGACTCTGCGCCCGCGCCATACCAGACGTCCATGTTTGAGAGGCCCCCTCCCATGACTATGGCGTCCGGGTCCAGTATGTCGACCACGTTTGCAAGGGCCAGGCCAAAGTTTTCGATTGCCTCTTCAAGCCACGCGCGCGCACCCTCCAGGCCGCGCGCGTCACCTGCCAGGCCGCCGTCCTGCGTGACGTACCGGGCTATCTGCGGCATGCCCGCCGCGCGCCCCGTCATCTGGGCCCACCCGGACTCTAGCGCGGGCCCGCTCAGGTACGTCTCGACGCACCCGCTCCTGCCGCAGTAGCACCGGTTGCCCCCCGCATGAAGCGTGTGGTGCCCCCACTCCCCGGCAATGCCGCTTGCGCCGCGGTGTATCCTCCTGCCGATCACTATCCCGCCGCCGACGCCGGTCCCCATTATCACGCCAAACACCACGTCGTGCCCGGAGCCGGCGCCCATCACCGACTCGGCCAGCGCAAAGCAGTTGGCGTCGTTCTCTACGGCAATATCGTCGCGGCGCAGCGCCTCCCGTATGTCACGGCGCAGCGGCCTGTCCCTGAGGGACGGCGTGTTGCTGTTCGCGATGAGTTTGTCGGGGCCGTACTCGGTGCCGGGCGTGCAGACGCCTATGTGATCCACGGAGCCGAGGCCGCCGGGCAGCCCGTCGGCCGCGCGCTCGACCAGAGACGTAATGGCGCCCACGATCCCGGCATAGTCGCCCGGGGTCGGCACCCTCTCCCTCCTCGCTATGCGGGATTGCCCGTCAAGCAGCACCGCCTCGGTCTTCGTGCCGCCCAGATCCACGCCTATCCTGTACCGGTCCATCTGATGCCGTATGCAGGACGCGTGTTATGATTTTTCCCATATGCAGTATGCGCGCACATGCAGGGGCCGGCGATACGGACATCCCGTTTGGAAGAATGACTCTGTCCTGGTGCAGGTTGCGTTCAGGCGACAAGACTAGGAAGCCGCGCACTGAATCTACATCGGGGGCGGTCCGCCGCCGGCGCCGCCGCCCGGAGGCCCGGACACGGCGATAACGTCGTCGATTCTCAGGATCATACACGCCGCCTCAGTCGCGGACTTTATTATCTGCTCCTTTACTGCCACGGGCTCCACGATGCTCTTCTTTAGCATGTCGGCGATCTCCGTGTTGCGCGCGTCGATCCCGGTCCACTTGTTGCCCTGGCCCTGGCGCGCCCTGAGGGTGGCCATGGTGTCTATCGGGTCCATCCCCGCGTTCTCGGCGATCGTAAGCGGTATCGACTCCAAAGCCTCTGCGAACTTTTTGACTGCAAGCTGCTCCCTCCCGTCAAAGCTGTCGGCCCACGTCTTCAGCTGGGCCGCCGCGTACGCCTCGGGCGCCCCGCCGCCTGCCACTATGGCGGGCTTTTCAATCACGTCCTTTGTCACCATCAAGGCGTCATGTATGGAGCGGTCCACCTCGTCTACGACCCTCTGCGAGCCGCCGCGTATCAGCAGGGACACGGAGCGCGCGTCCTTGCATCCCTCTATGAAGACCCACTTGTCCGACTCGACCTTTTTCTGCTGCACCACGTCGGCCGCGCCCAGGTCATCTGGGGACAGGTCGTCGATGTTGCTTATGACCCGCCCGCCTGATGCCTTTGCAAGCTTTGTCATGTCGCTCTCCTTTACGCGCCGGACCGCCATCATGCCGTGCTTTGCCAGATAGTGCTGGGCGATATCGTCAATGCCCTTTTGGCAGATCACCACGCTGGCGCCCGCCTGCCTTATCTTCTCAATCATCTCCTTTAGCATGCGGTTCTCCTCCTCCAAGAACATCTGCATCTGGGCAGGATCGGTTATCCTGATCTCCGAGCTCATCTCGGTCTTTTCAATCTCGAGCGCCGTGTCCACCAGGGCTATCTTTGCGCCCTCGACCTTTGAGGGCATTCCGCTGTGGACGATCTCCTTGTCAAGTATGATCCCCTTTACAATCTGGGTGTCGTGTATGGAGCCGCCGGCCTTTTTCTCCACCTTTATGTTGTCCAGGTCGACTGTAGTGCTGCCGTCCTTTGTCTTTGTGGCCACGCTCAGCACGGCGTCGACCACCACGCCGGCAAGCTCCTCGCTGTCCTCGGATATCAGCTTGGACTCCATGCTTGTCTTTGCAACCTTTAGCAGCTCTGCCCTGTCGCCGGGGCTGATCTTCTCGGACACCTGGCCGTATACCTCCAACGTCTTCTCGGCGGCCTCCTGGAAGCCCTCCACGATGGTCGAGGAGTGGACGTCCTTTTTGAGCAGATCCTCGGCGGCGGCCAAAAGCGCGCCCGCGAACACCACGGAGGACGTGGTGCCGTCTCCCACCTCGTTGTCCACGGTCTTTGATATCTCCACTATCATCTTGGCGGCCGGATGCTGCACGTCTATCTCCTTTAGTATCGTGGCGCCGTCGTTTGTGATCGTGACGTCCCCGAGCGAGTCGACCAGCATCTTGTCCAGGCCCCTGGGGCCCAGGCTGCTCTTTACCAGGTCCGCGACCAGCTTTGCCGCCGTAATGTTGTTCTGCTGGGCGTCGCGGCCCTTTTGCTGCAGGGCGCTCTCCTTTAGTACGAGTACCGGTCCGTTCGGGCCCTGCTGTATAGATGCCATGCTTCGGATCCGGATGCAAGAAGTCCCCTTTTTTAATATTACTTGGTGGAGTCCCCCCTTGGAATGCACGCCACGCTACGCGTCGCCATAGCGAAGGGGATCGACGCGCCTGCCTTCGGTGACGTGCACCATGCCGCCTGCTGTCATCCTGACCAAGGGCAGCGCCAGAAACGGCAGGAAGAGGGGCACCAGCACGGGCCTCTCAAACCGGCACCCAGCGTCGGACATCGCGCCGTTTACCTGCTCAAACTGCTCTAGCACGGTATCAAAGGGGGCGGTGGATACTATCCCCGCAAACTGCAGGGGCATGGACGCGACAATCCTGCCGTTGCGCGATACTGCCACCCCGCCGTTGTTTCTAGTCAGGTGGTTCGCGGCTGCCGCCATCTCCGCGTCGTTTGATCCTATGACGATCATGTCGTTCTCATGAAAGCTCCAGGTGCTTGCAAACGCCCCGACGTCCCCGCCGAGCCCCTCTAGGAACCCCACGGAGCGCCTGCCCCTGGTGCCTCCTCCTCCTCTTCCGCCGCCGCCGCGTACGCGGTCAAAGGCGGCCACCTTCCACACATCGGCCGCGTCCGGGTGCGGCACGACCCGCCCGTCGCCGTCACATGCAACCGGGGCCGTGCCCAACCCCGTTATGATCTCAGTCTTCAGCACGATGGTGTTGGCCGACGTGGCGCGGCCCCTCCCCGCGCGCACCGCAAAGTCCGACGCCGAGAGCCTGGGGGTCCTCACGGTGCGCCGTATCCATGCCGGCGTCCTCCTTGCGGGGACGTCCACAACGAGGCGGCCCTTTGAGACCACCGTCCTGCCGCCGACCATCACGGTCTCCGGCCGGAACGACGAGTGGTCGCCCTTTCTCATCACGAGTATGTCCGCAAGCCTGCCCGGGGCGATGCCGCCAAGGTCGCGGCCCATCATATAGTAGTCAAACACGTTTCTTGTCGCCATTGTAACGGCGTCGACCGGGCGTATGCCGAGCCGGACTGCCTCCCTGACGCAGTGGTCTATGTGCCCGAACTCCCTGATTGCGGCCGGATCAAGCCCGTCGGAGCAGAACATCAGCCTCTCAAGGTAGGGCCCGTGAGATATGACCTCCCTGACGATCCCCTCAAGGTCGCGGCGTATGGAGCCCTCGCGTATCATGACCCACATCCCGAGCCGCAGCCGCTCTATTGCCTGCTCAAAGTTTATCGGCTCGTGGCACGATATTATGCCCGACGCGACGTACGCGGCCAGCTTTTTTCCGGAGGCGCCCGCCGTGTGCCCGTTTATGATGCAGTGCTGCCGCGTCATGTCCGATATGGAGCGCATGGTCCGGGGGTCCCGCTCGGTCACCTTTGTCCACGAGAACACCTCGCCCATTCCAAGCACGTCCGGGTTGCGGCGCACGGCCGCCCCCTGCCTTGCATGCATGGCGCCACTGCCGCGCCTGCTGAACCTGGGATCGACTGGCAGGCCGCCCGGCACGGTCTGGAATATGCGGATTGGCAGGCCGCGCCCCGCGCGCAGGAACTCCTCAAAGCCCCCGTGCCCGGCCACGCTTACCACGTCTATGGGATCCGAGAACAGCGAGGTGACGCCGCACAGCAGCGCCTCCTTGGCGAACTCCGCGGGCATTACGAACTGGTCGATGTGGATGTGCGGGTCCGCGTACCCGGGCGCGACGCGCCTGCCGCCCAGATCGACGGTGGCGGTGCGGGGGCCCCGGGTGTGGGACGCGTCGTGTCCCACGTACGAGATGCGGTCGCCGTATACGGAGATCTGCATGTCGTGCAGGATCTCGCCGGTGTACACAGAGTATATGGAGCAGTTTTCAAGTATGGTGTCGGCCGGCTCGTCCCCCATGGCGGCCGCTATGACAAGGCCGGTGGCGTCTGCCGGGTCGCGCGGCGCGCGGGGGGACGGCGATGCAGTGGCGGCGGTGGCCATGCGTCACATGCGCGCCGCATCTATTTATTTTCAATACGCGTGGCGCCGTCGCGTCGCAGCAGCAGCCCCCGCCGCGCACGACGATCCAATGCTTAAATTACGGGCGAGGAGGCGCACCTGCATGAACATCCCCAAGGTGATTCGCAAGTACTGCGCCAAGTGCAAGACGCACACGGAGCAAAAGGTCTCCATATACAAGGCGGGCAAGAGGCGCGGTTCGGCAAGGGGCGAGCGCAGGCACGCCGAGCGGAAGCGGGGGTACGGGGGCCAGAAGTTCCCCAAGCTGGCAAAGCCTGCCAAGGTGACAAAAAAGGTAACTCCCATACTGATGTGCACCACGTGCAAGAAGAAGTTCAACAAGCCGGGTATACGCATCAAGAAATTCGAGTTGGTGGCGGCATAATGAAGAAGGATCACGTGGACATACCGGCGCCCTCCAGCAGGTTTTACAAGGTTGAATGCACCGACTGCAACGAGCAGCAGGTGGTATACTCGCACGCAACCACCCGCGTGTTCTGCAACCAGTGCGGCAACCCGCTTGCGTCGTCGTCAGGCTCAAAGGCGCGCATCGTGGGGGGGCACGTAAAGGGGGCAGTAGACCACATAGCCGAGATCCCGGCCGCGGCCGGGGCGGAGCCGGCATCCGAGTGAGTCACGGCATCTCGATGCCCGACCGCCGCATGTGCTGCGCCAGACGATCATAGTCCTGTATGGTGTTCAGCGTGAACGCGATGCGGTGGTCGTCCACTATGGCGTGCCGCTGCGGGACCGCACCATGCGCGCCCGGCTCCATGACGGCAGGGTCGACCAGCGAGACCCCGGTATAGCAGCACACGGTGCCGTCCACCACAACCTCGTACTCGAGGCTCATTCCCCACAGTCCGGCGTACTCCCTTGACGTTACTATGCTGGTCCAGGCGCCGCGCGCATAGCGGGCGGATACGGATGCGACGACGCCGCGATCCAAGAGCGGCATGTCTCCGGATACCACGAGTACGCCGTCGTGGATTCCGCGATGCCGGCGCTGCAGCATATGGCGCATGGCGTAGCCAAGATCCTCAGAGTATCCGGCCCCGGCAGAGTCCACTATGTGTATGGAGCCGTCGTCGGCGTCGTCGTCGTCATCATCATCATCATCATCAGCGTCGTCGTCATCGGTGTTATCATCATCAGCGTCGTCGTCGTCGTCGCCGCTGTTATGGTATTTATCCCACAACATCTTTCTTGTGAGGGGGGCGTTGTCCTGAGACACCACCGCGACTACGGTGTCTATCTGGTCGGAGCCCAGCAGCACGTCTATCACGTGCGAGACCACGGGCTTTGACGCCCCTGTATCGGACGCGGCGGGCGAGCTGACAGGCAGCAGCAGCTTTTCGTCCCATGTAGCGCGGTCGGCCGCATGCGGTGATGATTCCGGCGGAGGCTCATCGTTTTTGGCGGCGGCTGCAGCTGAGGCGGCCATCCGGCTGCCCCTGCCTCCGGCCATCACCACCCCAATCATAGCGACACGAACACCGCCAGCGAGGCTATCCTGACTATGTCGTTTGCGGCCCCAAACACGTCCCCCGTCACGCCGCCAAAGCTGCGCCCGGCAAGCCCCGCCATGGCCGCGGGCGCCAGCACGCACACGGCGAGCATGGCAAGCCCGGGCACCAGTCCGCCCAGTATGACAAGTATCGGGACTGTCATGGCCGCCGACGCGGCCACCTTGCGCCCGTCCTTCATGGCCTCGGCAAAGATGGCGCCCGAGCCGCCGCCCGGGGCGGGGCGCCCCGCATACGCCATTACGACCATCGAGAACTTTGCGGCGACCTCTGCAAGCACGAGGCCAATCACTATACGCATGACGCCATCGTCGCCGCCGCCGCCGCCAAGCATCGATATCGTGATTATCAGGCCTGCCACGCACAGCACTATTGCGGCCGTCCCGGCCGTCCCGGTGGACTTGTCCTTCATTGCGTCCCGCCTGCGGCTGCGCGTCCCCCTTGCCATCAGCCCGTCTGCAAAGTCGGCCAGCCCGTCCGTGTGGTGCAGGCCCGTTATGACGAGTAGCGCGGCCGCGGTCACGAGCCCGGCGAGCAGCGGCTCCAGTCCGGCAACCGCAAGCAGTACCCATGCAAGCAGTCCCGCAAGCAGCCCGATTACGCAGCCCGCAATCGGGAACAGGTGCATGCTTCTCGCCGCGCCGTACAGGCCGGCGTGCGCGGAGTCCGCCCCGGCTGCGCGTACACTAGGGCGCACCGGGATTATGCTCAGAAACGCAAAGACGGATGCAAGCCCGCCCGCCGTGCTCGTAGCCGAGGCAGTCATTGCAGACCGTCACCGCGCCCCCGCATCATCCCGATGCCGCGACCGTCGAGGATGCCACGGCCGTCATTATCGTCGGTATCACCATAATCTACGTAACCACCGTATATGTAACCATCATGTATGTAGCCATAGTCCATGTAACCGCCGCCGCCGCCGCCGCCGCCGTGGTCACCGCGGCCCTCCGCCACATGCCCCAACAGACCCTTCACAGCCATGCCCGCATCACGCCCCGCCCGCGCCAAGCATCATGCCCGCCACTGCACCCGACGCCACCCCGGCCGGGACGACCACCCCGGCCGCAAACACCAGGACGGTTGCCTTCATCAGCGACACGGCGCGCCTCACGTCGCGGGTGCTCGGGGCCCGCCCGCCGCTGCACAGGACGTAATGCCCCTCCTTTTCAAGCCGGACGTTGAGCGCCCCGGCAAGGGCTGCCATGGGGTATCCGGAGTTCCTGCTTGCAGTCGAGCCACCGTCCCGGACCATCGACCGGAGGGCCCCCCTCCAGTCATACCCGAGCGCTGCGGACGCGACCACCATCGCGATGCCGGTGAGCCGGGCGGGGGCGTAGTTCAGCACGGTGTCGGCGTGGGCCGCAAACCACCCGAGCCTGCCGAGCATCTCGCCCCGGTATCCGGCCATCGAGTCCGCGGTGTTTACTATGCGGTGCGCAAACGCGCCGGGCAGCCCGAACAGCCCGTAATAGAACAGCGAGCCCGTCGCGCCGTCGACGGTGTTCTCGCCGATGCTCTCAAGCACCCCCGATATGACATGCTCCTCGTCAAGCGATCCCGTCTTCCTCTTCACTATCATCGACAGGCTGGACCTCGCGCCCGCCACCCCGCCCTCGCCCTCAAGCGACTCGACTACGGCATAGGCGTGCTCCTGCATGCCGCGCACCGCGATGGTGCATTTCAAGAGCACGCAGCACGCCGCCACGAGCACGGCCGCATATACGTACTGCGCGGGATCCGCGGTGGTTCCAGCCGCCACCCCGGCGCCGCCCCAGCCAAGGGCTGCAAGGGCGTGCCCCGCCGCATGGTGCAGCGGCAAGAGCAATGCCACGGCGGCGCACGCGGGCGCCGCCACTGCCGCCACGCCCCCGAGCCTCTGGGCCCAAAACCCGCGCCCGGCAGAAAACGAGATCATCCTTGCCATCAGGCCGCCCGCCCAGGCGGTGGGGTGGTACCGGTTCCTTGGATCCCCCAGCGCCATGTCGATTGCAACTGCCCCGAACACGACAAGCCCGAGGTGCAGCACTGCATACTCCATCATAGCCCCGCCATCCCGCCTGTCACTCCCCCTCAGATATCATCTTAACTACCGCGTCCACATCCACGCTGTCCCTCACGCGGCCCGCAAGCCTGTCCAGCTCCGCCTGAAACCCGGGCGGCGGCTCCCCCGAGTCCCACCGGGGGGATCCGGGGCGCCTGTCAAGCGAGTCCTCGTCGGGTATGCCCATGCCGTCTATCATCGGGACGGTGCCCACGACGGGCACGCCGGTCACGTCGCGGAGGACGGCGTACCCGGGCTCCAGTATGGACGCGTCGCCGCGGAACTTGTTGAGTATGAACCCGCGGACCAGCCGGGCGTCGTCTTCGGGGAGCAGGCTCATGGTCCCGGCAAGCGATGCGAACGCGCCCCCCCTGTCCACGTCGCACGTGATCAGCACGGGCGCGTCGCCTGCCATGTGGGCCATCCTCATGTTTGCAATGTCATATTTGGCAAGGTTGACCTCGGCGGGGGAACCCGCGCCCTCGAGCACCACCACCTCGAACCTCTCCATCAGGGACCGCAGCGCCCTTGACGCGGCTGCCAGCCCGTCACCGAGGGCAAACCCGTCATAGTACGAGGATGCGTCCATCACGCCGCGCATCGTGCCGTTGACGTACACGGCGCTCGTGCCGTCCCCCCTGGGCTTTAGCAGTATCGGGTTCATCTCGTGCGTTATGTCGCAGCGGGCCGCGGCCGCCTGCACTGCCTGCGCCGACGCGACCTCCAGGCGCCCGCCGGGCGCCACATACGAGTACCGTGACATGTTCTGCGACTTGAACGGGGCCACCGCGTACCCCATGTCGGAAAGTATCCTGCACAGCGCGGCCGCGATCACGCTCTTGCCCGCGCCCGACGAGGTTCCCTGCACCATTATGTTCCTCATCGCATGATATCCTCCAGCGCGTCGGCAAGCATTCTGTTCTCCCTGCGCCTCTTTATGGCGATCCTGACGTGGTGGCCGTCAAGGCCCGCAAAGTCAGAGCAGTCCCTCACGAGCATCCCCCTCCCGGCAAGCAGCCCCTGCAGGCGCGGCGCCCCGAGCCTCGTCCTCACCAGGACAAAGTTCGCGTCCGTGTCACGGCACTCGACGCCCGGTATCTTCGACAGCCTCCCCTGCACGTACCGCAGCTCGGCCCGCACTACATCGCGCGTCCTCCCGAGGATGCCGCGCGCGTCACTGAGGGCCGCCACGCCGGCCGCCTCGGCCAGACAGCTGACGCTCCACGGCACCGTCGTCTTCCGTATGACGTCCGCCACGTCGCGGGGGGCGGCCGCGTATCCGACGCGCATGCCGGGCAGCCCGAACGACTTTGTCAGGGAGCGCAGCACCACGAGGTTGCCATACTTCTCCTTCCGCACGTACGGCATGACCGACTCGCGCGGGTTGCGGGACATCTCGATGAAGCACTCGTCGACCAGCACGTGGCACGAGCCCGCGGAGGCCGCCGCGTCAAGTACCTCCCGCACCTGCCTCCTCGTCAGCAGCTCCCCGGTGGGGTTGTTGGGGTTGCACAAAAACACCATGCCGTTGTCCGGCACCCTTCTTACGAGCCCGTCAATGTCGGTGGGGGACAGCCACGCATCCTTCTTCTTCTTCTTCTTCTTCTTCTTCTTCTGCCCCGCGTGGCGCACGATCCCCGAGCCGCCGTGGTACATGCGCACCGCCGCCTCGTACTCGCCAAAGGTCGGGGCGCACACTAGTGTTCTTCCCCCGCCAAAGGCGTGCGCGGCGGCGTATATGATCTCCACCGCGCCGTTTCCGGCCACCAGATTCGAGCGCGGCAGCCCCGTATACCGCGACA
Source organism: Candidatus Nitrosopumilus sp. (assembly GCA_965207075.1). Taxonomy (GTDB): domain Archaea; phylum Thermoproteota; class Nitrososphaeria; order Nitrososphaerales; family Nitrosopumilaceae; genus Nitrosopumilus. The sequence continues at coordinate 2,101,991 of CBDBLO010000002.1, forward strand.
GGGCCCCCAGCAGGGCGCCGGATCCGGGATCTGGGTACTCGGAGACCGTGCGGGCGGCCCCCCTGATCGCGCGCACCACCGCGGGCGGGGTCCCAAGCGGCGTGATGCTCGAGCTGAAGTCGACCACATCGGATCCCGCCCTGTACGCCAGCCGGCCGCCGTGCCTTACGGCAACGTGTCCGGCTATGCGGGGTGATACGCGGCCCATGCCATGGTGGTGGCGTGGATGGTATAGTGTCTTTTGGAGTGCGGGCATGCGGGCGGCTAAAGGATTATTAAAAGAAAACATCCCCCGCGTACACAATGGAAGAGCAGCGGCAGCAGCCCCCGGATGGCAGAAAGAAGCGGGTGGCCATAATAGGCGTCACGGGCTCCGTCGGACAGGAGTTCGTCCAGTCCCTGGAGAACCACCCGTGGTTTGAGGTCACGCAGATTGCCGCGTCAGAGCGCTCTGCCGGCAAGAACTATCTGGACGCCATAAGGAACGCGGGCGGCATCATAGCGTGGGACGTCGAGGGCCCGATACCGGAGTACATCAAGTCGATGACGGTGCGCTCCATAGACGAGATCGACACGTCAAGCCTGGACCTAGTATTCTCCGCAGTAGAGTCGCAGGCGGCCCGCGACATCGAGACCAAGATGGCGGCCCTGCTGCCGGTCGTATCGACCAGCTCGGCGTACAGGTACGAGGAGGACGTTCCCATACTCATACCTGGCATCAACGACGCCCAGTCCGACCTGCTCGACGTGCAGAGCAAGAACCGCGGCTGGAACGGATGGGTGGCCCCGCTTCCCAACTGCACCACCACGGGCCTGGCAATCACGCTAAAGCCGTTATATGACAAGTACGGCGTCGACCGCGTCATGATGACCTCGATGCAGGCCATATCCGGCGGCGGCAAGACCGGCGTCTCTGCGATGGGCATCACCGACAACATCCTGCCGTGGATTCCCAAGGAGGAGGAAAAGGTAAAGCGCGAGACCCGCAAGATACTGGGCACCCTCAACGGGGAGAAGATAGAGGACGCGGACGTTTTGATAAGCTGCACGTGCACCAGGGTGCCCGTAATCGACGGGCACACGGAGTCCGTGTTCGTGGAGACCAAGAGCGAGATCGACCCCCAGCGCGCAAAGCAGGCATACGACGACTACAACAGGGAGGTGTCAATCGACGGGCTGCCGTCGGCGCCCGACGAGTACTATGCGTTCCACGAGGATCCGACCAGGCCGCAGCCCCGCATGGAGCGCTCGGTGGGCGGCGGCATGACCACCACCATCGGCAGGGTCGAAAAGGAGGAGCTGTTCGAGAACGGCCTAAAGTACGTGCTGTTCTCGCACAACAAAAAGATGGGGTCGGCCAAGGGGGCCGTCCTGCTGGCAGAGATGCTGTACAAGAAGGGCAAGATCTGACCCGCCGCGCGTCGCGTGCCTTTGATCCCGCCATTGCCGGCGTTTCCAGGCGCAGGCAACTCACAAAACTTATAATCGCATCCAAGGCATCCAAGCAGGGTTTCATTGGCGGAGTTCAGGGAGGGACTGACATTTGACGACGTCCTGCTGGTTCCCAAGTACTCTGACATAACAAGCAGGTCGCAGACCGACCTTACCACGAAACTTTCGCGCAACATAACGCTGAACATGCCGTTTGTGAGCGCCAACATGGACACCGTAACGGAGTCTGCAATGGCAGTCGCCATGTCCAGGGCGGGCGGGATAGGGATAATACACCGCTTCCTGTCCATAGCGGACCAGACAGAGGAGGTGCTCAGGGCAAAGCGCTCGGGCAGCGTCATGATAGAGCACCCCTATACCATATCGGCCGACAGGACGGTGCAAGAAGCCCGCGAGTACTCGGAGGACAAGCAGGTGTCCGGGCTGCTCGTCCTTGACAAGGACACGGGGAGGCTGGAGGGCATCATCACGGGGCGCGACATACTCTTTGCGGATCCTGCCGACAGGGTCCGCGACGTGATGACCAAGGACGTGGTGACGGCGGGCCCCGGGGTGGGGCTGGAGGAGGCAAAGAGGATACTACACGACAACCGCATAGAAAAGCTCCCCATACTGGACGAGAAGGATGTAGTGTGCGGGCTTGTCACGTCCCGCGACATAATCAACACGTCGGACTATCCAAACATGTCAGTAGACGGCAAGGGCAGGCCCCTCGTCGGGGCGGCAGTCGGCGTAAAGGGAGACTTTATGGAGAGGGGCGAGGCCCTGCTGGGGGCGGGCGCCGACGTCCTGGTGGTGGACATAGCGCACGGCCACAGCGAGAACGCGATGGGCACGGTGCGCAACATCAAGAGGGCGTTCCCCGACTGCGAGCTGATCGCCGGAAACGTGGCCACCGCGCAGGGCGCCCAGGACCTGATAAAGGCCGGCGTCGACGCCGTAAAGGTCGGGGTGGGCTCCGGCTCGATATGCATCACCAGGGTGATTACGGGATCCGGCGTGCCGCAGCTGACCGCGGTGATCGACTGCGCCAAGGTGGGGCGGGAGAACGACGTCCCGATAATATCAGACGGGGGCACCCGCACGTCCGGCGACGCCACAAAGGCGCTCGCTGCAGGGGCCTCCTCGGTGATGGTGGGCAGCATGCTGGGGGGAACCGACGAGTCCCCGGGGACGGTCCTGACAAAGAACGGCAAGAGGTTCAAGGTGTACAGGGGCATGGCGTCGCTGGCCGCGTCCATAGGGCGCAAGTCAAAGGAGACAGGATACGTGTCGCTTGACGACGACCTCAACGACTACGTGGCAGAAGGGGTGGAGGCGATGGTGCCCTACAAGGGGGGCGTCACGGACATACTAAAGCAGCTTGCGGGTGGGCTGCGCTCCGGGCTGAGCTACTGCGGGGCGCACACCATACCGCAGATGCAGCAGAACGCCGAGTTTGTCAAGATGTCAAGGGCCGGGTTTGCGGAGAGCAACCCGCACGACGTCTCGCTTATGTGATGCTTGGATGCCGGAACTTGGCGCCGGCGCCTGCCAATCTTTTTATCTTGAAGCGGCCGGATCACACGCATGTGGTCAAAGATTACGATCATCGGCGTGGTCGTCGGCAGCGTAATCATAGGGATAGGCGCCACGGCCCTCGTCATGCACCTGGGCCCCATCACGGTTACGGAGGAGTACACCGTCCTGCCAGGTGAGTCGGTGTCGTACCTCATCCCGGCGCCCGAGAACACGGCCCAGACTATGGGCATAACCGGCGACCGCTTCAACGTCACGCTGTCGAGCCCCGGCGGCGGGCTGCAGATCCCGAACGCGGAATACCGCGGCCCTACCACCCTGTCGTGGACGCACGCAGAGTCCGGCGACACCACCATACGCATCAAGAACACCGGCGGCGGCGACCTGCAGATAAACCCGGTCATCGTGAGAAGCTCGGACCCCATATGGATCGCGTTCGACTTTATGGTGATCATATCCGGGATCATAATCATAGGGTTCAGCATGGGCTTTGCGACCAGAAGGCCCAAGGGGTTCTGATCACTCGACGGGGGGCGGCGCGGCGGACGGGTACGACCCGAGCACGCGCACGGACGAGTCGCTGCATATCCTCTCCAGCATGCCGGCTATCCGGGGGTTTTCCGCATGCCCCTCAAAGTCGACGTAAAAGTTGTACTCCCACGCGTTTCCGCGTGTGGGCCTCGACTCTATCTTTGTCATGTTGACGTCGTTCTCGTAAAAATTCTTGATGACGCGGTAGAGCGAGCCCGGCTCGTGCTTTAGGGAGAGTATTATCGAGGTCTTGTACGTGGTGGTGGTGCCGCCCGCGCCGGGCGCGGGCGCCAGGCCCGACGTGTCACGGCCGCGCGCGGCCAGTATCAGGAACCTCGTGTAGTTGCTCGAGTTGTCCGCGATGTCCTCCGCGATTACGGGCACCCCGTACAGCTCGGCCGCCTCCCTGCTTGCGATCCCGGCAACCTCCCGGTCCTTTGCGTCCTTGACGTTCTTGATGCTGCCCGCCGTGTCGTACGCGGGGACCGCCCTCATCTTGCGCCCCTCAAGGAACCTCCTGCACTGCCCCAGGGCCTGCGGGTGCGACCACACCTGCCTTACGTCGGAGATCCGGCCGTACCCTATGAGGCAGTGCCTTATACGGTGGTGCATCTCGCCGGCGGCCACGAGCGGGGTGGAGGTGAGCAGGTCGTAGCTCTCGCCGACGCTTCCCTCTATCGAGTTCTCCACCGGCAGTATGGTATAGTCAGTGTCGCCGTCGACCGTGCTGCCTATCGCCGCCGCAAAGGTGAGGTGCGGCACGGTTTCCACCACCTTCTTTCCCGCAAAGAATGATGCCGCCGCCGCCTCGCTGTACGCGCCGTGCTCGCCCGGGAACGAGACCCGGATCGTGCCGCTGTTGCTGTTGTCGGTGGCATTGTCGGCGGCGTCAACAGAGGACGTGGCGCGCTCACCCCGAGGCATCGCTGCCGCCCTTTGCGCCGCGCGGGGCGGGGTCGGCTGCCGGCCCCAGGCTTACAAAGTCGCCGTTGTTGAGCCTGTTTGAGAGCTTGCGCTCGTCTATCCACGAGCATTCCGTGCATTTGATTACGTCCCGAAGCGGTACGACGGAGCCGCCGCACTTGCGGCATTTTGTAAACACGACGCCGAGCTCGGGCGCGCTCATCGTACTGTGTATGGCGCCGTTGAGGCTTCCGAGTATCTTCAGGGCGACCACGTCCCCCACGAGCGCCACGTTCTTTCTGCGTATGTTGCGCGTGGAGCATATGCACTCGACCTTTGAGGTCGTCGGCCTGCCGTTGATGTAGTCGATGCGGATTGCCATCATGGAGGACATCACGGCCGCTACCGTGCCTATCACGGCGTCGCCCTTCCTGGGAACGGAGAACACCCGGGGGTGCCTGATGCTTGCCGTCCACGTCTCGCGGTCTATGATCTTTTCGCCGACCGTGGCGGCCCTTACCATGTCGCCGTCATCAAACGTGTTCGCGCCGGCCTCGTACTCCTCTATGGAGGCTATGCCGTCGCCGGGAAGTATCACAGATGCACTCTCCGTTGTAGTTGCCGCTGCAGCCATGCGGCCGCTTGGGACAGTATGATTATAATTGTTTGTCGTCATCATCGGCGGCGGGAGAGGAGTGGACCGATCTCGGGCCGGTTCAGGCGGCCTCCGGCCGGCCTCAGAATCAATATAATCGGCATATATGCGAGACGAGTCATGAAAGCCCTGGTATACGACAGGTACGCCGAGAATGACGACTTTGCGTCGATCCTCAACGTCAGGGACGTCCCCGACCCGGAGCCGGGCCCCCGCGACGTGGTGTTCAGGGTGGAGGCGGCCGCCCTCAACTACGACGACATCTGGGGCATGAGGGGCAAGCCCCTGGCAGTGCCGCTGCCCCACATATCAGGCAGCGACGCGGCGGGCATAGTGACGGCGGTGGGCCCCGACGTCAAGACCGTAAAGCCGGGGGACAGGATAGTCTCGCACGGGAACCTGTCGTGCCGCACCTGCAAAAGGTGCACGGGCGGAAGGGAGTACGACTGCAGGAACAGGCGCATCTGGGGCTTTGAGACCGGCCCGCTGTGGGGCGGGTACTGCGAGTACTCGAGGCTGCCAGAGTCAAACGCGGTCCCGATACCGGACGGCGTCACGTACGACGACGCGGCCGCGGCCTCGATGACGCTCCTGACCTCGTGGCACATGCTGGTGGGCAGGGCGGCAGTGCGCCCGGGCCAGATAGTGCTGGTGATGGGCGGGGCCTCGGGGGTCGGAAGCTACGGCATACAGATCGCAAAGCTGTTCGGGTGCCGCGTCATTGCGACTGCAAGCGCCGAGAAGCTCGGCAGGCTCCTGGAGCTCGGGGCCGACCACGCGGTGGACCACCGCAGGGAGGACTGGCACAGGGAGGTGCGCCGCATCGCGGGCGGCATGCCAAAGCAGAACGGGGAGCCGCCGGGAGTCGACGTGATATTCGAGCACGTCGGGGGCTCGCACTGGAAAAAGGAGCTCGGGCTGCTCAACTACGGGGGGACCATAGTCACCACAGGGGCCACCACCGGGTACGACGCGCCGACCGACCTGAGGCACATATTCTTCAAGGGGATAAGCATACTGGGCTCGACGCAGGGGACCAGGGCCGAGCTTGAGCGGGGGCTGTACTGGATGTCCAGAAAAAAGATACGCTCGATGATAGACTCTGTGTTTCCGCTCGACGACGCGGCCAGCGCGCACCGGAGGATGCTGGAAGGCAGGGGGCTGTTTGGGAAGATCCTGATAAAGCCGCACATGCGCCAGACGTCGGCGCCCCGCCCCGGACTCCGCCCCGAGCCAGAGCCTGGCGGCTAGCCGGACTTGTCAGCAGGCTCGCGCCGGGACGGCGGCGGCGGCGGCGGTGTCACAGCCAGTGCGGAACCTGCATGTAGTCCTCGTCGGCCTGCCCGCCGCGGATTATCCGGAGCAGCATCCTGGCCTGCGGGGTGGACAGGACGGGCCTGTCAAACTTGTTGTCAGTCGATATGCGGGGGCATGCCACCTGCACGAACGCGTCCACCCCCCGTATGTTGGCCAGCCGCTCGTTTGTGATGTCGGTCATGGCAAACAGGTGCACCTTTCTGCCCTCGCCCTCCAGCTCCCTCTTGATCTTTAGCGCGAACGTCTTTGAGAGCTGCCCCTCCTTGAGGCCCACTATGACCCCGAACGTCCTGGCCTCGGCTGCCTTGTACACGGCAAGGGTCGCCCTGCGTTTCAGCTTCTGGGCAAACTCGGATACCTCACGCACCTCGCCAAAGTACGGGTCAAGCACGTAGGTGGGCAGCCCGGTGGCAAGCGCGATTCCCGCCGCGTGAAAGTTGCTCTGCCCCAGAAACACGTGCGCGTCAGCGGCGCCGCCAGCTGCCGCCTCTCGGGCGGGATAGAACTCGCACCCGAACACCTGGCCGTCGTTGAGCTGCCCGGAGCCCCCGCCGATCACCACGTTAACGCCGCCCTCCTCGAGCATCTTCTTGACGCGGCCCAGCTGGTGCAGGTGCTGGCTGTCCGTCACGAGGGACGCGGTCATGCCCCGCAGCTTCTCGGCGCACTTGGAGGCGACTGAGTCAAACGATACGTCGTCAAACGCGTCTATCAGTATGGTGTTCTCGCTGCCCGGAATGGTCTCGGAGTTTATCGTGTGCCCGATGTTAAAGTGGATCTCGGCGCCGAGCGTCCTTGCCCCGTTGGAGTTCAGGTCGCAGGTGCCCCACGTGGTGTCGGCCATGACGTACGCGGGTATGCCAAACTCCGCCGTTATGCGCTCCGCGGCGTCCTGCACCTGCGGCAGCATCCCGTCGGGGCCGTTCAGCGAGACTGACGCGGGGCGCCTGTCCCGTATTACGCGGAAGATCCTGTCGAGGTCTACGGATATCATGCGGTACGCACCGCCCGTATTAATTTAAAGGAATGCCGCGGGCGGCGCCTCGGCTGCTGCCACAACAACCTAAATGATGCGCCTCCCCCAGCTCTGGCGATGGGCTCGGATGTCACTCTCAACGTGGGGTTTGACGACACGGACTCGCGCGCGGGGATGTGCACCACGTACCTCGCGTACGTGATTGCGGGGTCGCTCCGGAAGGGGGGCGCGGCAGAGTTTCTTGACTATCCGAGGCTGGTCAGGTTCAACCCCAACGTCCCGTGGAAGACGCGGGGAAACGGCGCGGTGTCCATGCGCATCAGGACAGGCGATCCCGGGCGCGTCAAGGACGAGATACGCAGGACCGTGTTCGAGCACGCGGACGTCGCGCGCGGCGCAAACCCCGGACTGGTGTTCTGGGAGGGGGACGACGTGCCGGAGCCGCTTGCCGGGTTCGGCCGGCTGGCGCTCTGGCAGCTCATAGGCAGGGCGGACGCCAGGGGCTTTGCAAGGGACAACGGCCTGGAGATCCACTACATGGGGAACGGCCAGGGGCTGGTCGGGGCCATCGGCTCCACCGGATACCAGTGGGACGACCACACGATGGAGCTGCTCTCGTACCGCCGCGCCGAGATGTGCGGGACCAGGCGCGTCGTGTCGCCTGCAAGCGTAAAAAGCATGCAGGATCGCACGTTTCCCAACACGTTCAACAGCTATGACAAGAGGAGCGGCCGGGTGCTGATCACGCCGCGGGGGCCGGACCCCGTGTTTTACGGGATACGCGGCGAGGACGCCGCCTCGCTTGTGGCCGCCTCGCGTATGATCAGGAGCGACGAGTCCCCGCTGGGGTACATGATCTTCCGAACGAACCAGGGGACGGGCGCGCACCTGCGCAACGAGCTGACGGAGGAGTACATGAGGCCCTTTGCGTCCGGGTGGATACGCGGTGCTGTGACCGACAGTCCCATAGTGGAGCGCGGCGGGCACGTGTTCTTCGAGGTGGAATCGGGCGGGCGGCGGCGGCGGCGGCAGCAGCAACGGCGGCAACTGAGAGTCAGGTGCGCCGTGTACAAACCCACCGGGATGACGGGCGTGGCCCGCCGCCTCGTGGCCGGCGACGAGGTGCGCGTGGGAGGCGGCGTCCGGAAGGCCTCAAGGGGCCGCCAGAGGGTGCTCAACGCAGAGTACATCGAGGTCGTATCGCTTGCCGACGACTCGTACCTCGCAAACCCCGCGTGCCCCGCATGCGGCAAGAGGATGAAGTCAAAGGGGGTGGGCCAGGGATTCGAGTGCGCCAGGTGCGAGGACAGCCGCGCGGCGTCAAAGGTGGAGGTAAGAAAGAAGCGCGCGGTGAGGACAGGGCTGCACATTCCGGACGCGGGGGCCCAGCGCCACCTGACCAGGCCCGTACAGAGGCTGGAGAGGCGGAACCGCGCGGGGGCGCCCGACCGCGGCCTCGAGTGGCTCCACGTTTATGATAATAGCGGGGAGTAGACTTGAACTACTGATCTGCGGGTTATGAGCCCGCCGGGATGACCTAGCCCTCAAGTGTCTGACTTCCCCACCCCGCTAGAGAATGGCGGCACCCGCGCCGTATATACGCCTTTCAATACGAGCGTCCGCGGCCCGGAGTTTGTGCACACACTGGGGGCCCGCCCGCAGACGTGCCCGACTGCTGCAGCAGTAGCAGTAGCAGTAGCAGTAGCAGTAGTAGCAGTAGTAGTAGTAGGACGGCGACGGCGCGCAGAACCGTCCGAGCCCCCAAGCAGCCATCCCGCACCGCCCGCCTCTGAAACTATGGGAGAGACGGGTCGGCCTGCCAGGCCCCTGACGGTTCGATGCCCGCAGCAGGAATAAGGAACGCGTCACCGGGGGCGGCAGGCATTTGTGCCATTCTGTCACAAGGCCGGGGGCAGTGACGGGGGCGGCTGCAACCGACAAGTTAAAAGAGAATGACGCGTAACATACCACGTGGCAAAGCAGGAGGTCAGGACGGTAAACGGCAAAAAGTATCTGTACTATACGCACTACCAGAAGAGCGACAGGATAGTGGTGTACTGCGGCCCCGCCCACCGGACCGACGCAAAGCTAAAGGCCGCAAAGTTGGAGATGAAGCAGACGGCAAAGTCAGTCAAGGAGTTACAGGCCAGGCGCAGGGAGCTAAAGGCGGACATAGCAAGGCTTACTTCTGCTGCAAAGTCAGAGGGGGCCAAGAAGGGCGCAGGCAGCAGCAGCGGCAGCGGCAACGGCCGCCGCCGGACAAAGAAGAGGCCCAAGGCGGCCAGACGGTAGTGCGGGCATTCCCAACCAAGAGATAATTAGCAGGCACGATCTGCAGCTGTAATGGACAAAAGGATCCAGATCGCGGCGGTTGCCGGGGCAATCGCGTTCTCCGTAATGGTGCTCTCGTCCCCGGCCGACCCGCTGCCGCTGCCGGATCCGGCCGCAATGTCGGGGCGGGAAGACGGCGACACGCTGTCAGTGTCGGCCGCGTCGTCCGTATCCACGCTTGCAACCGGCCTCGAAAAGCCACGCGCCATTGCCATACACGGGGATCGCGTATTTGTGACCGAAAAGGCGGGCGCAGTCCGCGTCGTGCAGAACGGCACCCTCCTGGAGCAGCCGCTTGCCGCGTTCCGCGCGGCCGACACCTTTGGCGGGGGGCTGCTCGGGATTGCAGTGCACCCCGACTTTGATGAGAACCACTACCTGTACGTGTACCTCACGTACGTACGGCAGGACGGCGCCGGGGCGCAGGACGGCGCCGCCACGCTGTGGAACAAGGTGGTGCGCATCACAGAGGCCGACAGCAGGCTGGCCGACGCGACGGACATAATCGACGGCATCCCCGGCTCAAAGTTCACAAACGGCGGCTTTGTAAAGTTCGGCCCCGACGGCAAGCTGTACGTCGGGACGGGCACCGTATCTGGCGCGTCCCACCTGCCGCGCGACGCCGGCTCGCTTGCCGGCAAGATACTGCGCATAAACGGCGACGGAACCATACCGGAGGACAACCCGTTTGGCCCGGACTCGGCCGTGTACTCGGTGGGGCACCGCAACCCGCAGGGGATCGCGTGGGACGGCGACGGGGTCATGTACGTCGCAGAGCACGGGCCCGAGAAGAACGACGAGATCAACATAATCACCCCCGGCGCCGACTACGGGTGGCCCGACCGCGAGTGCTCCGGTGACGAGGACGGCGCGGGCGCGGCCGTCCTGTGCTACGACCCGAGCATAGAGCCGGGCGGAATCGCGTTTTACGACCACGACAGGCTGGGGCTGGACCAGCCGTTTGTGATGACGTCGCTGAGGGCGTCCAACCTGTACCAGATCGACTTTGAGGAGGGGCTGCCGTCCCAGCAGACCATACTGAGCGGCGCGGGGCGCATAAGGGACGTCGCGGTGCACCCGGAGGACGGCAGCGTGTACGTAATAACGTCAAACACGGACGGCAAGGGCTTTGCAGGCCCTGATGATGACAGGCTTATACATATCAAGAGGTGACGGCTTGCATGGGAAGAGAGGGGGAGGGCGCCGGCTCGCCGCCGCCATCACTATCAACGTCGTCAGCAACAACGCCGTCGACACCATCATCATCCTCATCATCGGCCATACCAAGATTCTTTGAAAAGACGCGCGGCGAGCGGCTGGGCGCAATATCCGACGCCGCCGGCCTCGGCGCCGAGGACGCCGAGGCCCTAAGGGATGCGTCCGGCGGCCTCGCCTTCGAGCAGGCCGACAACATGGTGGAGAACGCCATCGGCACGCTTGCCACGCCCCTGGGGGTCGCCACCAACTTCGTGGTAAACGGCAGGGACGTCCTGGTCCCGATGGCCATAGAGGAGCCCTCCGTGATCGCCGCCGCGTCAAAGGGGGCAAAGGCGGCCCGCGTGGGCGGCGGGTTTCGCGCAGTATCGTCGGAGGCATACAGCATAGGCCAGATACAGCTCTTGGACGTGGCCGACACGGACGCGGCCGTCCGCAGGATAGCCGAGAGGTCGGAGGACATAATCGCGCTCGCAAACACGAAGAGCTCGACACTCTCCAAGATGGGCCGCGGCGCAAAGGAGGTATCGTGCCGCGTCGCGGACGCGCCGTCGGGAAGAATGCTGATTGCCGAGCTGCTGATAGACGTGGGGGACGCGATGGGCGCCAACATTACAAACAGCATGTGCGAGGCAGTGGCGCCACTCTTGGAGGACATATGCGGGGGCAAGGGCGCACGCGCCCTGCTGCGCATACTCTCAAACTACTCCACGCGCCGCACGGTCAGGGCCCAGGCCACGTTCCCGCAGGATACAGTGGGGGGGCCCGGTGTGGTAAGCGACATGATATCGGCCTTTGAGTTTGCAGACTGCGACGTGTACCGCGCCGTCACGCACAACAAGGGCGTGATGAACGGCATCATAGCAGTCGCGAACGCGACGGGGCAGGACGGCAGGGCGATAGAGGCGGCCGCCCACGCGTACGCGTGCAGGACGGGCAGGTACCGCTCGCTCACGCAGTGGGGCAGGAACGACAGCGGCGACCTGGTCGGCACGATAGAGCTGCCCATGTCAGTCGGCGTGGTGGGCGGCGTGGTTACCGTACACCCCGTCGCAAGGGCGTGCATGCGCATACTGGGGGCAGGGTCGGCCGGCGAGCTTGCCTGCATAATGGCGTCTGCGGGGCTGGCCCAGAACTATGCGGCCATGCGGGCGCTTGCCACCGACGGCATACAAAAGGGGCACATGCGGCTGCATGCAAGGAACCTGGCAGTCGCCGCAGGGGCCGGTCCGGGCGAGGTGGACAGGGTGGTCCGCGAGATGGTGGCGGGGGGCGCTGTCTCGATGCAGGGGGCAAGGGACATACTAGGCTCGGGGCGGCGGGCCGCGGAGTGACGGTGGCAGTGGCAGCGGCAGCGGCAGCGGCAGTTTCCACCGCACGGCGCGCGCAACTGCAGGAAAGCTACTAGATTATAAGCGCCCGCATGAGATACCACGCATGGCGCCAAGGAAGGCAGCGCAGGTGCGCTTTGCGATTCCAAAGGGCTCGCTTGAGGCGGCCACGTTCAAGCTGCTCGAGAGGGCCTGGACCAAGGTCAACCGCAAGGACCGCACGTACCGCGTCTATCTTGACGACCCCGGCATCATAGTCAAGATGCTCAGGCCCCAGGAGATCCCAAACATGGTGGCGGAGGGGCTCTACGACGTGGGCATAACCGGCCGCGACTGGGTGGGGGAGACCGACTCGGACGTGGATCCCGTGCTTGACCTCGAGTACGGCCGCATCAGGCTCGTGGTGGCGTTTCCAGACAAGTACCGCTACGCGACGCTTGACGCCATGGTGGCAGACTATGCCAAAAAGAAGAGGACGCTGCGCATATCCTCCGAGTACCTCACTACGGCGTCCGAGTTCATCAGGAGGCTTCCCTCGTACAAAAAGCACTACGGCTCAAAGAAGCCGCTCGTGGTCACCCCGTGGGTCCGGCTCGGGTCCAACCACATGGTGCAGATACACCTGTCGTTCGGGGCGACGGAGGCAAAGCCGCCGGAGGAGATGGACTGCATAATAGACGTGACCGAGACCGGCACGACCCTGCGCCAGAACAAGCTAAAGATTGCCGACGAGATACTGACGTCGTCGGCGCACCTGATTGCAAACAGGGACTCGCTTGCCGACGCGGCAAAGCGGGAGAAGATATACGACATCATCACGCTTCTGCGGGGGGCGGTGCACGGCGTAAAGTACCTGCACCTGTACCTCAACGTCGAGGAGAAGAACCTGAAGAGGCTGCTCGGGGAGATGCCGTCGCTCAAGAAGCCGACTGTCAGCAGCCTGAGCGAGCCGGGGTGGTTTGGAATCAACACCATAATACCAAAAGAAGAGTTCCACAGGCTGATACCGGTCCTCAGAAGGACGGCGCAGGGGCTGGTGGTCCACGAGCCGCGCCAGATACTGGAGCTCGAAGAGATAAAGCGCGATGAGGAGAATTGATCCGCGTCATCACACAACGAAGGGGGGCGGACCCGGCGGGGTTTGCGGCCCGGCTCGTGCGGGACGGGCAGGGGCGACGCGCGGGGCCCGACCTCGCGCGCGTGCGCTCCATAGTGCGAAGCGTACGAGAGGGGGGTGACGCGGCGCTCTACCGCCATGAGAGGAGGTTCGGCGGGCTCTCGGACGGCAGCGTGCCCCTCCGGCTCTCGGAGTCAGAGATCAGATCCGCATACGGGATGGTACCCAAGCCGCAGCACGCGGCGATAAGGGAGGCGGCCGCGCGGCTGGCCGCGCTGGAGAGGCGCACCATGAGAAAGCTCAAGGGGAAGGTCGAGACGGTCCACGGGCGGCCCCCGGCCAGCGCCACGGTGTCGCGCAGGTTTGCCCCCATCGACAGCGTGGGGTGCTACATACCAGGCGGACTTGCAAGGTACCCGTCCTCGGCGGTAATGTCCATAGTGCCCGCCGCCGTGGCAGGCGTGCCGAGGATAGTCGCGGTCTCGCCCGTGTCCTCCTTCCCGCCCCCTTCCGACTCCGACTCCACGCCCACGCACGGCGGGGCGCCCGCGGCCGGCCGCATGATCGACCCGCTTACGGTGGTGGCCGCCGACATGTGCGGGGCCACTGAGATATACCGCGCGGGGGGCGCCCAGGCCGTGGCGGCCCTTGCGTACGGCACAGAGTCCATCCCCCGCGTGGAGAAGATAGTGGGCCCCGGCGGCGCGTACGTGACCGCCGCAAAGTCGCTGGTCTCAGCAGACGCGGGGATCGACATGCTGGCAGGGCCCACCGAGCTTGGCATACTGGCAGACGCGGACGCGCCGCCGCGGCTAGTCGCCCTGGACCTCGTGTCCCAGGCCGAGCACAGCGAGGATACGCAGTGCTACCTGATAACCGACTCCGCCGCACTGGCGCGCCGCGTCAACGGCATCCTGGATGACCTGGTGCCGGGCCTCGAGCGCGGCCCGCTGATATCAAAGAGCCTGTCGAGAAACGGGTTCATCGCGGTGGTGAGAAGCATGGAGGACGGGGCCGCAGTGGCCCACGCGCTGGCGCCGGAGCACCTGGAGATAATGATGTCCAAGGGCGCGGCCCGGGCCGAGTCCTCTGTCACGTCGCCGGGGCTGGTACTGGTCGGGCGCAACTCGCCGTCCGCTGCAAGCGACTACCTGCTTGGCTCAAACCACGTCCTGCCGACCAACCGGACCGGGGCAGTACGCGGCTCCCTCTCGGTGCTTGACTACCTCAAGGTGCACACCACAGTCAGGTCCACGAGGGGCGCGCTACGCGGGATTGACGGCATGATGAGGGAGCTTACGCACGCAGAGGGGCTGGTCAACCACTACGAGGCCGTGCGCGGCAGGCTAAAGCCCAAGGGTGCGGGGGCAGGGCGCCGGCGCCGGCGTCGGCGCGCATGACGGCGGCATTGCGGCGGCGGCGGCAGCAAGCAGCGGCAATGCAGAAACATCATAATAGAGCGAAAAAACGGGACGTTTATGGGAAGGCGCGCATCAGACTCGTCAGCGTCACCATCATCATCATCGTCATCATCATCATCACCCAAACCATCACCCAAACCATCACCCAAACCATCACCCAAACATCCCCGCGCAGGACCCAGGACAAGGCTGCTTGCAGACCGTCTTGACGCCATATCCAAGGTGGGCGGCTACCAAAAGCCCGAGATGCTGTCCGGCGCGCTAAAGCTCGACTCCAACGAGAACTATACGGTCCCAAAGCAGTTCCAGATAGACGCAATAATCGCGGCCCGCAGGAACGCCGACGTACGGGAGTACCCGCTTGGCGGAACCGAGCGACTGGTGGCGGCCCTCTCAAGGTTCACCAGGATGCCGGCGTCCATGATTGCAGTCGGAAACGGGTCTGACCAGATACTGGACATGCTGCTTGCGCATGTGGCCGGCGGCGGGCGCGGCGGCCCCGCGGCGGCGGGCGCGAAGCAAGGCAGGGAAGGAGGGGGAGGAGTGCGCATACTGACGTCCGACCCCACCTTCGGATTCTTCGAGGACCGGTGCCGGCTGTACGGCATGCAGGTGGACGGGGTGCCGTTCTCAGACGACATGACGCTCGACGCGTCGGCGTTTCTGGAGAGGGCGCAAGGGGCCGACGTCCTATACCTGGACTCCCCGAACAACCCGACCGGCTTCCAGTTTGCCAAGTCCGATCTGCAGAGGATAATATCCAAGTTCGACGGCCTGGTGATAATTGACGAGGCATACGGCGAGTTTGGCAGGTATACGGTATCGGGCATGGCAAAGAGGCACCCGAACCTGGCTGTGGTGCGCACGCTCTCAAAGTCGTTCGGCCTCGCCGGACTGCGGCTGGGCTACATGATTGCCGACAGGCGCCTTGCCGGCGCGTTTACGGACGTGGTGCAGTACCCGTACCCGCTCAGCACGATCTCAATCGAGGCGGGCTTGGAGGCGCTGCGCCGCTCCGACCAGATACGCGAGACGGCCAAGGCCGTAAAGGCCGAGCGCGCCCGCATCACAGAGGCCCTGAGGAGGTACGACACCTTTGACGTGTTCGACTCTGACGCGAACTTTGTCCTGTTTGACGTAAAGGGGGCCTACAAGCGCGTGCATGCGGCCCTGGCAGAGCAGGGCATATCGGTGCGCCGCCTTGGGAGGGTTGCGGGGCGGCAGGGGTGCCTGCGCGTGACGGTCGGTACGCGGGAGATGAACTCCAGGTTCCTGATTGCAATCCGCGACCTGCTGGGGTGATTCGTTGGCGGGGGACGGCGACGGCGGCAACAGCGGCAACGGTAGCACGACCACCAAGGCAGCGCCGGCCGACTATGACGCCATACGGGACGTGACCCGGGACGCCGACTGCATCGTGTTTGACTGCGACGGGGTGCTGGTGGACGTGTCGGGCTCCTACCACCGCGCCATACAGCAGACTGTAGAATACATGACCGGCAGGATAGCCTCGGAGCTTGCCATCCCCGACATGCCCGCGCACCACGCGGTGTCAAGGCACACGGTGGAGAGGTTCAAGAACACGGGGCTCTTCAACGACGAGACCGACGTGTCGTGCGCCATAACACTGGCGGCCGTAATGCCGCACCTGGCAGGAGGCTGCACGTACGGGTCGGCAATCGACATGGCAGTAAAAAGCTCCAGTTCCGACGGGATCGCCTCAGTCATAAGGCACATGCGGGACTATGCGGGAATGTCCCGCGCCGCGGAGCTCCTGGACCACCCGTCGCCGGACAGAGGGGGGCTGCTGTGCCGCGTCTTTGACGAGAAGTTCTACGGCTCGGACATATACAAGGGGCGCGGTGGCAGGCCGCTGCTCGGAAACGAGGCAGGGCACATCAGGTGCGACGATGTCATCGTGACGGACGCGGTCATGGAGGCGCTGTCAGGCAGGTTCGGCAAGAGCATATCGATGGTGACGGGCCGCGGGCTGCAGGCGGCCAGGTACACGCTTGAGCCCGTCATGGGGTGGTTCGACCTGGGGAACTCTGCCTTTCTTGAGGACGAGCCGCGGGAGCACGCAAAGCCCAACCCCGAGAGGCTCGACGACTGCATAAGGGGCATGGGTTGCAGAAGGGCCATATACGTGGGGGACTCCGCCGAGGACGCTGCGATGGCAAGGGACGCCGAGTCCGACGTCGTATTCTGCGGCATCACGGGGACGGGCGTCAATCCCGACGAGCGGCGCAGGATCCTGGAGCGCGCGGCCGGGGCGGGCATCCCGTACTTTACGCTTGGCTCCGTACTGGAGATTCCAAAGGCATTAAATCTAGAGGGGCAGATACATGTGTGATGCCCTCCGCTCAAGGCGCCGATAACAATGATGATAATGATGACGGCGGCGCAGCAACAATAGCAACGGCAAGAAGAAGAAGCGCCACCGAGGAGCGCGCCACGGGGGAGACCCGCGTATCCGCCTCGGTCAGCCTGGACGGGGACGGCGCCGCTTCGGTCAGCACCGGGCTCAGCTTTCTTGACCACCTGCTTGTATCCCTTGCAAAGCACTCCATGATCGACATGACAGTAAAAGCCGAGTCGCTTGACGGCATAAAGCACCACCTTATAGAGGACACGGCCATAACTGTCGGCGCGGCAATAGACAAGGCCCTGGGGGACAGGGCCGGCATAGCGCGCTTCGGTCACGCGTCGGTCCCGCTTGACGAGTCGCTTGCCGAGTCCACCATAGACCTGGTGCGCCGCCCGTACGTGAGGGTGTCGCTCGCGCTAAAGCCGTCGGGCCAAAACCCCGCAATCGAGGACATGCCACAGGAGGACGTAGAACACTTTTTCCAGTCGCTGCTAGACAACATAGCGGCCTGCATACACCTGGACGTCAGATACGGCCAAAACGACCACCACAAGGCCGAGGCCGCCGTCAAGTCGCTGGCCGTCTCGCTCAGGGCCGCGCTGGCAATAGATACAAAACGGGCCGGAGGGGCGCCAAGCACGAAGGGTTCCATGTAGATGACGCGCGTCGCCATATTCGACTACGGGGCAGGCAACATATTCAGCCTGAAAAACTCGCTTGAGCGCGAGGGCGCAACGGCAGACGTCATACGCGACTTTGCAGCGCGGCCCGGGGGGGACGGTGACCGTCGTCGCGGCGACGGCGGCGGCGACGGCGGCAGCAACGCCGCGGCGGACACCGCCAGGCACTACGACGGGCTGCTGCTTCCCGGCGTCGGAAACTTTGACCCCGCAATGAAGGCGGTCACACGCGACCCGGACAGCAGGTTCTCAGACTACGTGGGGCACGGCATGCCCGTCCTTGGGATATGCCTCGGGATGGAGATGTTCTTTGCACGGAGCCAGGAGGGATCCGAGCCCGGGCTTGGCGTCATGTCCGGCGATGTGGCCTCCCTGCCGGACACGATGAAGGTGCCGCACATGGGGTGGAACAGCCTCCAGATAAGGAGGAGGGGCCGCCTGCTGGAGGGCGTGGAGGACGGCGCGTGGGTGTACTTTGTGCACTCGTACATGGCCAGGCTGCCGGCAACGCCCCCTCCGGGAGGGACTGCCGGCGACGTGGTGACTGCCGAGTCCTCGTACAACGACATCGTAATACCGGCCGCCGTCGAGTACAGGAACTATCTCGGGACGCAGTTCCACCCCGAAAAGTCGGGCCCCGTCGGAAGGCAGATGATCCGGAACTTTCTGGGGGTGTGCCGCAGGTAATGGCCGACAGCCCAGGGGCGGCAGGGGGGCGGCGGCGCGCCATAAAGGTGATCCCGGCAGTCGACATCATGGACGGCAAGGTAGTCAGGCTCTACAGGGGCGACCCCAACAGGAAGACCGTATACGGCGACAGCCCGGCCGAGGCTGCGCGCCGGTGGGAGTCGGAGGGCGCCGACATGCTGCACGTGGTGGACCTGGACGCCACGCTGGGCTCCGGGAGCAACGCGGACGCAGTCCGCGGCGTCGTGGACGCGGTCTCCATACCAGTGCAGGTGGCGGGAGGGCTGCGCACTGTGCGGGCCGCGGTGGACGCGGCCGGGGCCGGCGCCGACCGGATAGTGGTCGGGACGCTTGCGTTCTCCGACAGGGAGTCGCTTGCCGCGCTGGTGCGGGAGCTGGGCCCGCAGCGCGTGGTGGTCTCCGCGGATCACCTGGACGGCCGCATCGTAACGCGCGGGTGGCAGAGCAACACCGGGCTTGACATGATCGAGTCCGTCGCGTCGCTGCATCGCGAGGTAGGGGTCACCCAGTACCTGCTGACAAGCGTCGGCCGGGACGGCACACTGCAGGGCCCCGACACGTCGTACATGGGCAGGGCCTGCCAGATATCCGGCGGCATCGACGTCATTGCAAGCGGCGGCATATCGCACGAGCGCGACGTCGCGGCCGTGGGGGACGCGGGGGCGTGGGGCGTCATACTGGGGCGCGCGCTGTACGACGGAAAGATAACCATACCGGCCGCCAAGAGGATGGCGCGGGGCGGCCCCGCAACGGACGGAAATGGGGAGGAAGAGGAGGGCGACCCGCAACGGCCCTGACAAAGCGCATAATCCCGTGCCTTGACGTCAAGGATGGCAGGGTGGTAAAGGGGACCAGGTTCGTGGAGATCAGGGACGCGGGCGACCCGGTCGCGCTGGCCAAGCGGTACAGCGACGAGGGGGCCGACGAGCTCGTGTTCCTGGACATTACCGCGTCAGACGAGAGGCGCAAGACCATCCGGGAGCTGGTGCGCGGGGTGGCGTCCGTAATAGACATCCCGTTTACCGTCGGCGGCGGCGTCTCGACGATGGAGGATGCCCGCAACATACTGCTGAGCGGCGCAGACAAGGTCGGGATCAACACGGGCGCCATAAACAACCCGCCGATCATAACCGAGATGATGGGCCTGTTTGGGCGGCAGTGCGTCGTGGTCGCAATAGACGCGAAGAGAAACTACGGGGAGCCCGCGGACCGCGGGCGCAGCGGCGAGGGCTCCGCTGACGGCGGGGGCGGGGGCTCCGCTGACGGCGTGGGCGGGAGCGGCCCGCCGGTCATGCTGGAGGATGACAGCGGCCGCCGGTTCTGGTTTGAGGTGCACACGTACGGGGGCAAGAAGGGCACCGGCGTGGACGCCATACGGTGGGCAAGAAGGGCCCAGGGGCTCGGCGCAGGCGAGATACTGCTGACCAGCATGGACAGGGACGGCACAAAGGACGGCTACGACCACGAGCTCACCAGGCGCGTGGTGGACGCGGTCTCCATTCCCGTGATAGCGTCCGGCGGCTGCGGGCATCCCGGCGACATGGCCGACGTCTTTGGGGCGACCGGCGTGGACGCGGCGCTGGCAGCCTCCATATTCCACTACCAAGAGTACGGCGTGTCCGGCGTAAAGCGGATCCTCAGGGACAAAGGCATTCCTGTAAGGTTATAAGATGCGCACGCTGCGTGGGCGCAGTGGCCCAGATCGACATTGACGCAATCGACTTTGAGAAGGGCGGCGGGCTCGTCCCCGTTATAGTACAGGACGCGGACACGCGGGAGGTGCTGACCCTTGCATACGCAAACCGCGAGTCGCTCGGGCTCGCGGCCAGCACGGGCAGGTCGTGGTTCTACAGCCGCTCAAGGGACAAGCTCTGGATGAAGGGCGAGGAGTCGGGAAACGTCCAGGACGTCAGCGAGATACTGGTGGACTGCGACTCTGACGCGATCATATACCTGGTCAAGCCGGCGGGGCCCGCGTGCCACAAGGGGGAGCGCGCGTGCTTTCACAACAGGCTTGCAAGACAGTAACGGCCTAGGGCACATGGGCGCACCACACCTGCCGAGTCGGAGAGCCGCACGGGCTATTGCCCCGGGTCGCCGGCCGGCGGACCCTGCAAGTCCACGACGTCCGTCTCGGCGCCGGGGGCGAACTCGTCGACCACCTCGAAGAATATCTCGTCGTTGTTTATCCCCTCAAACCATATCATCCACTGCCCCACCAGCTGGTCCTCCTCGTAGAGGCCCTTGATTGCAGACGTGTCCGGCCTGAAGTAGAACTTTGCCACCTCGCGCTCGGACCCGTCGTACGCCCTCTCCAAAAAGATCTTGCCCTCCGGGCTTGCCACCCTGACTATCACCTGCTGGCCCGGGGTCAGCGTCCCTGCAAAGAACACGTCCTCGCCGAGCCTGTACGCCTCCTTGTTGATTCCAAAGGCGCCTGCCGTGTTCCAGACCTCCTCTGGCTCGTCCGGCTGCTCCGAGCCGCCCCTCACATAGTCCGACAGCGGGTTGTCCAGTATGAACCGCTCAGTGTCGGCTCTGTGCTCATCGTAGTCCGACAGGCTGGACGCCAAGAACATACCGCCAACTATACCAACCGCCGCGAGTCCTATTATGATCTTGCCTATCATTTACAGTGGTACGGCAACGCCATCTTATAATTATTGAGCATGGGCTCTCCCAAAAGCCCGCCCTCCCGCCGCGCCATAACTCACGGGACAAACAGCTCGACGCCGGCACGCGGCCGACGGCTCAACGCGGCCGACCCAAACACAGGAACAGCCAAGCGGCAAGTGGCGCCGTCAGCGATTTCCCTCCCTCCTCCCCCTACCCCCCCCCCAGACTCACAAGCGCGGGCCGCGGTGACATCTGGGGCATCGCGGCGCCGTCCGGCGCGCACCGCATGTTTCGGGCCATCCCCGGACGGCGCACACGCGCAGCCGGCAGCAAACCCATGACGGAGCCGCACGGCGTCCGAACCGCCCTGCGCCGCAGTTATTCGACGTTTGTACCAAAATCCAACCGCTAAACCCTTAAATAGAAATCTGAAACCACGTGAGTCAATTACTGATGAGGGGCATGCTTGGAATATCCTTGGTACTGATAGCAGTAGCGGCGGCAGTGGCGATCATACCGGCCGCCGGCGTCGCGCTTGCGGCCGGCGACGAGCCCGGCGAGTACATCGACCGCCGCGTGCTCATCTGGAACCTGTTCTTTAGGATGATGACAGTCGCGTTCACGGTCGGGGCAGTCGTATCCGGCACGATAATCTGGCAGGTGTGGCGCTTCCGTGAGTCGCACCCCAAGGCAAAGCCTACTCCGTACGAGGGGACTGACTGGTAGATGGCCGGACATCACTCAAACTGGCCCGAGTGGATATACATCGGGATCGTGGTGGCGCTCATGACATGGGTCGGGGCCGAGGCCTGGGAGGTCGAGCGCCTCATCGAGCACGTCCCGGCCGACGCGGAGATCATAAAGGTGACGGGGCAGCAGTGGTTCTGGACCTTTGAGCACGAGGACGGCACAAAGGAGATAGGCGAGCTGCACCTGGAGGCGGGCAAGGCCTACAAGTTCGAGGTGGTGGCCACTGACGTCATACACTCGTTTAACATACACGACTACGTGGTGCTGATAGACGCGGTCCCGGGCAGGGTGAACACGGTGTGGTTTGCGCCCGACGAGCCGGGCGTGCACGACATACAGTGCCGCGAGTACTGCGGGCTGATACACTACAACATGCGCGGCACGCTGTACGTGGAGGAGCCGTCGTCATGACGCGGAGAGGATGTGGGATGGGGACGAGCATTGACATTATGATCAACATACGGGCCGGGCGTCCGGCCGATGCCACCGATTATAATGTGGCGGGAGGTGCACACGCATCATGGTTCTAGAGCTGCAAAAGCCGCGCCCCATATGGCAGATAATGTTCTCGACCCACCACACCGACGTGGGGCTCCTGTACCTCATAACGTCCCTGGCGTTCCTGTTCCTGGGCGGAGCGCTGGCGCTCGCAATCAGGGCGGAGCTGTTCCTGCCGGGGGCCCAGATCATAGGCGACGCGATGACGTTCAACCGCATATTCACAGTCCACGGCACCACGCTGATCTTTTTGTTCATCATACCCTTCGCGTCTGCAGTCGGCAACTACTTTGTCCCGATAATGGTCAGGTACAAGGACATGGCGTACCCAAAGCTCAACGCGATCGCGTTCTGGATGATACCTCCCTCCGGCGCCCTGATATGGCTCGGCTTTGCGGACTTTACGTGGTACGCGACTCCCCCCTACTCGATAATCAGCGCCCCGGGGCCGGCTGCCGACATGTGGATATTCGGCCTCAAGATCCTTGGCGTATCCTCCGTGCTGGGCGCGATAAACTTCGTCGTCACCATACTAAAGTGCAAGCATCCGGACATGTCGATAGGGCAGGTCCCGCTGCTGGCGTGGTCCTTCCTCTCCTCGTCGCTCATCATACTGGTCGCAATCCCGACCTTTGCGGCCGCGCTGCTGATGCTGCTCACCGACCGCCTCGGCGTGAGCGGCTTCTTCAACCCCGCGCTCGGCGGCGACCCGATAGCGTACGCGCACCTGTTCTGGTTCACTTTCCACCCCGAGGTGTACGTGCTTGTGATCCCGGCGATCGGGATGATGTACGAGATAATACCGAGGTTCTCCAGGAGGCCGATCTACAGCTACAGCTCCGGGGTGTTCGCGTTCGTCCTTCTGTCGATAGTCGGGTTCTCCTCGTGGGCCCACCACATGTACGCGACGGGCATGTCGTTTACCGAAAAGACCGTGTTCATGGTCGGCACGCTGGCGGCGGTTCCCGCGTCTGCCATGCACGTGTTCAACTTTATCGCCACTATGTGGAACGGCCGCATCAGGTTCTCCACCCCCATGATGTGGGCAGTCGGCGGGATCGCGCTCTTCTTCTCGGCGGGTGCCGGCGGCGTCGTCAACAGCGCAATGCCGCTGGACTTTACCACGCACGACACCTACTGGGTGGTCGGACACTTCCACCTCTTTGTGATGGGTACCATAGCGTTCGGGTCCATCGGGTACCTCTACTACATGTTCCCGTACGTGACCGGAAGGATGTACAACGAGACGATGGGCAAGATACACTTTGTAATGTCGTTCATCGGCACCATCCTGGTGTTCTTTACGCAGCACGTGCTCGGGCTGTACGGGATGCCGCGGCGCATATTTGACTACCCGCCCATACCGGAGTGGATCGCGATGAACCAGATCGCGTCGATAGGGGCTATGATAATCGGGGTCAGCATGGTGGTGTTCCTGGCAAACATGATACACAGCTCCGCAAAGGGCGAGCCGGCAAACACGGACGACCCGTTCGGCGTGGGCGGCAGGTACTATTACCCGTTTGAGGCAAAGAACCCCTCGCATTGATGATGATGATGATGATGATGGTAGTGTGGTAAGAGATGGCAGACGGCAGAAGCAGCGGGACGCAGCAGCAGGTGTACATGACCACGCCGGCCAGGACCGGCAAGATGATGGCCATAATGCTGGGCATATGCATAGTTGGAGGCGCC
This sequence comes from Candidatus Nitrosopumilus sp., assembly GCA_965207075.1. Lineage (GTDB taxonomy): Archaea > Thermoproteota > Nitrososphaeria > Nitrososphaerales > Nitrosopumilaceae > Nitrosopumilus. The sequence goes on from CBDBLO010000002.1 coordinate 2,126,073, forward strand.
ATCTTCTTCGGGATGTGGGACTATTGGATATCCGAGCCGGCCCCGATCGTGGCGATAATGGCGGCCTCCACCGCGGCGCCCGTCGCGGAGCAGGCGGAGCAGACGGGCCAAACCATAACCTCGGACCTAGTCTTCATCGAGGCTGACGACTTTATCACGATGGCCTTCAACGCGCTGCCCGGCGAGGAGGGCAACAACCCGACCATAAACATGAACGTGGGCGACAAGGTCGTGTTCAACGTGGTAAGCGACGGCATCTCGCTGCACGCGTTTGGCGTCACGCAGGAGGAGGAGGGCACCGCTGGCATCATACCCGGCACCGAGATCGGCAGCCCCAACAGCCCGATGCTGAAGGGGGACAGCGGCACCGCTGAGTTCGTGGCCGGCGAGGAGGGCACCTACTATTACATATGCACGGTCCCCGGGCACAGGGCACAGGGCATGGAGGGCACCATTGTGGTGGGCCCCGCGCCCGAGTCTGGGGACGGCGGCAGCGGAGGAGGAGGAGGAGAGGCGGCCCCCCCGACCGGCATATCGCACGAGTTTGAGTTTGACTATGTAGAGTCCGACGACTTTAGGACGTTCGGGTTCAACGGGCTTGAGGGCGAGGAGGGGGCAAACCCCGAGATTGTGGTCAACTCCGGCGACGAGATTACGGTCACCACGGTCAACGTGGGCGTCTCGTTCCACTCGTTCGGGGTGGTGGCAGACCCCGCCGACTTTGCAAACGTGCTGTGGGGCTCGGAGATAGGGTCCATGACAAGCCCGCTTAAGAACGGCGAGAGCGGCTCAGTCACGTTCACGGCCGGGGCGCCGGGCAAGTACTATTACATCTGTACCGTTCCAGGCCACGCCCTGCAGGGGATGCAGGGGGTCCTGACTGTCGAGTAGCCTTGGCTGCCATAAAGTACCTTGCACTATCGAGCATGATCGTGCTGTACTCGCTCATGTTCCTTGGCGGGTACATATCGGCCGCGGGCCTGGGGCTCACGTGCCCCGAGTGGCCGCTGTGCCCGGACGGCATAATGCCCTCAGAAGAATACCTGATAGAATGGATACACAGGCTGGCCGCCGCCACCACGGGCGCGCTCGTGGTCGCCACCATGATCGCCGGCTTCCTGCACAGGGGGGCCGATGCCAAGATCAGGGTCACGAGCTCGCTTGCGACCGTCTTTGTCATAGTCCAGATCACGCTCGGGGCGCTCGTCATCGACCTAAAGCTGCACGCCGTCCTGGTCGCGATACACCTGGGGATAGGGATACTGCTGTTTGCAATGGTGCTGCTGACGACGCTGTTTGCGTTCCGCATACAGTCGCCCGCAAAGGCCGTTGCGCATGGCCGCAGCGGTGGTAGCGGTAGCAGCAACGGCAACAATAGCAGCAGTGACGACAACTATGGCACTGGCGACAGTGGCGATAGCAGCAACGGCAACGCCAACCGCAACGGCCGCGGACTACGCCGGAACTCCGGCGGCGGCGCCAAGATGATGCAGGATGCCGCAACGGCGGACGTTGCGCACTGACTAGGTACTGGAGGGACGACGACGACGGCCGCCGCCGCCGCCGGCCCCGCACGCATACCACATACAGATCACCGGCCAAACGGAGGATGCCTGCCGCCGGCCCCGCCGTCTCCTCCCCCCTCTCGCCGCCGCCATCGCCGCTGCATCTTCGGAAGGTAGATGTACGCCATCACGCCTGCAAAGCAGAACGCCCCGACTGTAATGGATATGATAAAGATGTACCCAAACGGGCTCTGCGTGCCCATGTTGAACGTATACGTGGTTACCCCGGGCTTGTCCACCATGTCATAGAGGTCCACCTTTACGATGTGGTTTCCCTGATACCGCCACGTGTGCCCAAAGTCCCAGTGCCCCCCCTCTATGGCCGTGGGCGGGACCGCGTCCACCTGCTGCCCGTTGTAAAAGAACCTGATTCCCATCGTGAACCTGTCTACCTCCTCAAAGTCCGTGTCGGTCACCCGGACCAGAAACATCGACGGCTCGTCGATCTGGGGAAACTCGGGGGCCGTCGCAACCTGCACCCTGTACCCCGCCATAAACTCCTCGGCCGAGTTGAACATGGAGTGCCCCGACGCCTCCTGCGCGCCCGGCACCAAGGCGCACGCCGCGCACAGCAGAGCGATCGCGGCCACGCCCCGGACGAGGGCGGACCCCGGGGCCTTCTTCTTCTGCCGCCCTCCCGCCGGTTTTGTCATCATACTCTGGGATCGTCTTCAAAAGCTTTAAATCCTTATTGGCAAGAGTCGGATCGTTGACACTTGTCACGAAATCCACCGAGATAAAGGTGCCAGTCGACAGCGTCTTTACCTATTTTGCGCGGCCCGAGCACGTCTCGGATCAGATGAAGAGCGAGACGGTGGGCATGACCGTGATCCCCATGGACATCAAGGAGGGGATGGGGGTCGGAACCACGTTTCGCGTGATAGGCGACTTTGGAGGCAAGCGGCTGGAATGGGACTGCGAGACCACCGAGTTTGTGCGCAACAAGCGCATATCCGCAGAGCAGACTGAGGGCCCGTTCAAGAAATGGGCCATCACAAACGAGTTTGAGGAGCTCGGGGCCAACCTGACCAGGGTTACCATGTCAGTGGACTATGAGATGCCCTTTGGCCCGCTGGGCGCCATCCTGAACAAGGCAAAGTTTGCAAAGTCCGCCGAGAGGGGCATGGAGACGGCCCTGTACAGCGTCCGCGGACTCTTGGAGGGCAACGGCTCGATTCCCGTATACATCACGCTTGACGCGTATCAAAAGCTGCTCGAGGAGAAGAAAAAGATGAACGACGTGCCGGTCTCCACCGCGCTGACGGCCATCATACAAAAGTACAACCAGATAGAGCAGAAAGAGCTTGCCGTCACAGGATAGGCAGCGCCGTGCGTTTCTGACGTTTTCAAACCGCGAGCATCTAGCCCGCTTGCGACGCCCGTGTCCCGCCTCCGGCGTCCCGCGCCCCGGCGGATCTGAAGATTATAATAGTAATTTTGCGCCGTCCGTAACGGTGGGTCTATGGCGCAGCCAGGTAGCGCTCAGGACTCTTAATCCTGCTGTCGTGGGTTCGAATCCCTCTAGACCCGCTACTATACCGGTACTCTTTTGGGCTCCGGTAAGTGGAAAGAATGATCACAGGTAGGAAGGAAAGGCCCGAAAGGCGAAAACCGGGGGAGGGGTGTCACGGCGGCGCGCAGGGGCGCGGGACTCGCCCTTCCACAGGGGCTTTTATGGGATCGGGGGTGTGCGTCCGACCATGATTAAGATTACAAAAGAGGAGTTGAGGGACGGTGGGTCTGCCGCATCATGTACCGAGCCCCTCGACCTGTTCTGGCAGGGCATCAGGGCCGAGGAGACCCGCAAGACATACACGCGCACGCTCAGGCGCCTGCTGTGCGGCGCGCTGGAGGAGGTGCTGGAGGGCACGTTTGAGGAGCGCGCGGCGCAGCTTGTGCGGCTGGGAAAGGACGACCCGAACCGCACGCTGAACCTCGTGCTGCGCATATCAGGAAAGATTCGGGCGAGGAGCTCGCTGCCGCACGACCACCCGGACTACTTTAACCCGTCGGGCGTCCCCAACTACTTCAAGCCGCTCAAAAAGCTGTTCGACATGAACGGCGTTTCAATGCCGTGGAAGCGCATCTACTCGACGTTCCCCGAGTCCGACAACATCACGGAATCGCGGGGATGGACCCGGGGGGAGATACAGTCCATGCTCCGGTTTGCCAAGGGGTCGGCCGACAGGGCCGTCATACTGGTCGCCGCCAGTTCGGGCATAAGGGCCGGGGGGTTTGAGCTGCTGCGGTGGTCGGATCTCAGGCCGATATACCGCGCCGCTGCCGGCGGGGGCGGTAGCAGTGACGATGGGAACAGAAGCAGCAGCGACGTCCTCAGCTTTGAGCATGGTGGAGGCGACGGCACTGCGGCGGAGCCGGTCTGCGCCATGCTTACCGTATACGCCCGCACAAACGCAAGCTATCCGGCGTTCGTCACGCCGGAGGCGTACGCGGCGGTAATGGATTACCGGGGCGTGTGGGCCTCGGAGATCGGCAGGCCCCCGGAGCCCGGCGATCCCATCTTCAAGAGGGCCGGAAGCCTGCCCGCAAAGGCCACCACCCCGCTGATAAAGAGGAGGATCGAGAAGGTGGCCGGCGCGGCGGGCCTGCGCGCCTCCGGCAGAAAGTCCCGCAACCTGTTTGACGTGCCCATAATGAACGGCTTCCGCCGGTTCTGGAACAAGGCGTGCAAGGAGTCCTCCTCGAGGGAGTCGCCCCTGTCGTCCCTGATAAGAAAGGAGTACATGATGGGGCATGTCGGCCTGGTGAGCCTGGACCGCAACTACTTCAAGACGCACGTGATGGAGCTTGCAGAAGAGTACCTGCAGTCGGTGCCGCACCTGACCATAGACGACGCGGTCAGGCTGCGGCTGGCAAACGCGAGGCAGTCGGAGAGGATAGGGCTGCTGGAGGATGAAAAGGACAGGGAGATTGCAAAGCTGCGCCTCATGGTCGAGCAGCTTGCGGGCAGGATCGAGTCCTACTCCTCCCGGGGGATCTGAGGTTTTTATGCGCCCCGCGGCACTGGCCGCATGGACAGTAAGACATGCCCCGTATGTTTGCGCGCCTTGGACCTGCATTCTGACGCGGAGGTCATCGCCTGCGCACGCGCCTTGACATCCCGCACGCACGCGGAAAAACCGCGCCAGACCGCGCAGGAATTCACGCACTGATCGACGTAGGCGCCAAGTCCCGCCGGGTACTGCTTCCAATTCGTGATACGCGGCCTTGCGAGACGGCGATACCGTACTTGGATCGTACTATGTGAAGTATGCGCGCACTTAAAAGGGGGCAGATCGCAATGGAGACGGCGGCCGGGGGATTCGAACCCCCATGCGCTTGCGCGCGGCGATTCAGGAGATCGCTGCCAAACCGGGTATGGCGTAGCTGCCACCTATTCCCTACGGGCGTGCTGCGCTTTTATCCGTAACTTTCCAAGGTGAGGCTTCCAATTCGTGATACGCGGGCGGCGGTCTCGATCTTTTATATGGATCTGGGGTCTGGAGATCGCATGGGCTACAAGAAGGGAGACTTGTGCCCCAAGTGCGAGAGCGGCATATTAGTCGTAGGTGGCGAGGTAACAGTATCCGGGGAGGACGGCGACGAGTGGTCTCGGAAGATCATCCTAAGGTGCCCCAACTGTGACCAGCGTCCTCTTTCCGTCGAGCTCGAAGGCCTTGTTAGGAACCGGGAACACGTGGCGCCAAAGGTGGACTTTGTCAGATTTGAGGAGATGTGCGAGCTCCTGCTCAAGTTCCTTAAAGAATCTGACGGATGGCTCCTGCTGGATGCCATAGTGTCACAGTGCTTTACGGGCAAAAAGGGCAAAGACGGGAGGCTGTTCCTGTCAGACCGGGAGGACTGGAACACGGTGAAAGGCATAGTGGTGTATTTCGAGCTTGACGGGCGGTTGGAATCCAGGCCGCACAACGGCAATCCGGAGCTGAGAGAGTACAAGTGGAAGATACCATGAATCCGTGATACGCAGATCGCAGGCGGGGGAAAGGAGAGATCGCAAGACTTGATCAACTCCAACCCAAAACCGCCATGATACTGGCTATGGATCCCGCGACTGCCAGCAGGTAGATGATGTACTGGAGGAGCGGGCTGATTTTGCGTATGTCTTCGGAGAAGATGTCGATGTCCGGGTGTGTTTCGCTGTACTTGGCCAGCGCTCGCCTGAAGGCCTTCTGGTTCCTTGTCCTCCGTTCCCACTTGTAGTGGTTGTGCCTCGGGGCTACCTGCACCTGTGCGATGGTCAGGCCTTCCACCTTCAACAGGCGTTCAAGCTCATCGCACATGGCTTGATCCAGGGCCTTGTCCTTCAGGGACATGCGTAGACGCACGTTGGATGGTGAGCAGCGCCTTTTGCTTAATTTTTGATAGGAAACTCGACCGTCTGGACCTTGTTCCTGCACCTTTCGAAAATTTCCCTGGCGATCTTTTCCGACTGTTTTTCATCGTCAATGCTGATCTTTGCAGACAAGTCGAAGGAGGGCGAGTTTGGCAGATCCTTGAGGCTTACAAACCCCATCTTTTTCAAGGTCTCCTTGACGCTTGGACACGCCTGGCTCTCATTGCAAAGTATCCGAAACTCATATTCCATTTCCATCACTATTCCTATGATCCCGGGCTACTCCGGGATGAAGGGGTCATACGTGGTGCAGGGCGAGCACTGGCCCGGCGAGCACCAGCTTGAGGCCGAGGTGTACAGGCACGGCTATCTTGCAAAGTCCTATTATTCGGAACCGTTTACGCTGGAATGAGCGTGGCTTCTAATACCTCTTCATTTTTCAAAGGTTTTTGCTTCTGTGAGAGGAAGGGGAGGTGATAAGATGGAAGACGAAACTGCAACGGATGACTTTGTGAGCCATTTCAAAGATCTAATCAAGAACCTAGACCTACACAAAGGCAAAATCGTTTATCACGACGGAATGGTAGGCATTGGAATCAATGTTCGCGACAGCCTTTCAAAAATAAGCAAGGATGACGGAGACCACATAGACGAATGCGTAGTCGAGATGAATGAAAAAATCAAAGATCTAGGTGCTTCAGCAAGACAGGTTTCGGGCAACTATAACGACATGCCCACCCGTCTCGAATGCGTGATAAGGGCTGGCCACATACGCGATCTGGCAGACACGATAATAGAGCGTGCTGGTGCCGTGCCAACGGAAGAATACGTGCCCAGCACCGGTACTCCCTAGTTCCTACTCTGACTGCTACGACGCTCCATTTCGAGCTCACGTTCCCTGTTTCTTTTTTCCCTTTCTTCCCTGTTTGGGAACCCAAGGGCGTCAAACAGGTTGTCAATGGCTTCTTCTACGTCATAGCCGACACGAGGTTTTTGACTCATTGTTTCGCCCACCCCGTGCCTGCGTTTCCGAGAAGATCGCGCCGCGTATCACGAATTGGAAGCAGTGCCTCCCGCCGCGCTCTTTATAAAGTTCCAACATAGTTACCCGCAAACTTTCATAGAACTCTATGAAAGTTTGCGGGTAACCTCCGCGGCACCACATGCACATGGGCAGGAAGTCAGGCAGTGGGCGCCAAGTGCCTCGGGCTTGGCTGGCGCACGGATGGCGGGCCTGCCGCATGCCCGCCGTAGGCGGGACGGGCTGGCGGGATCCGGGGCGCAGCGCGTGTCAGGAGGCGGCTGCCGCCGCCGACGATGATCAAGCAGGAAGCGAGCGTTGCGATGCAGGTACGCCCCGTCGCCACCGCCATACCCGCAAACAATCATAGAGCTCTATGACAGTTTGCGGGTATCTGCCGCATGCCCGCGGGCGCCCGTGCAGGCCGCCGCAGGTGCGGAACCAGCCTCTCCCGTGACGGGCGTATCTGCTAGAAGGTGACAAAGAAATCTGACATTCTGCACGTTTGCCACCGTCCGCCCCGGCCTGCCCGCAACCTGCCCCGTATGCTTGCGGCATCAGACGCTAGGTTCACTGTGGTACACTTTAACAGCGGGAGGCAGGGCGAGCCAGCGGGACCCGGGGCGCAGCATGTGCTCGGAGGTGGCTGCTGCTGCTGCCGGCTATGGTCAAGTCGGAAACGGTGTTCCGACGCAGGTACGCTCTCCTCCCCTCCCTCCCTCCCTCCCTCCCCCCCCCCCCGACGCCGCCGACTGTTACCCGCAAACCGTCATAGAATTCTATGACACTTTGCGGGTAACTGCCGCATGCCCGTAGCACCGCACGCACACGAGCAGGAAGTCAGGCAGTGGGCGCCAAGTGCTTCCGGCCCTGGCCGGCGTACGGACGGCGGGCCTGCCGCATGCCCGCGGGCGCCCATGCAGGCCGCCGCAGGTGCGGAACCAGCCTCTCCCGTGACGGGCGTATCTGCTAGAAGGTGACAAAGAAATCTGACATTCTGCACGTTTGCCACCGTCCGCCCCGGCCTGCCCGCATTCCCGCTACCGGGGCTCCATGCGGCAACCGGAAGGCGAAGCCCCACCCCTCCCACGTCAGGGCAGTGTCACATGCGGCTCTCGGGCTCAAGGGTGTAGCAGATCTACGACCAGCTTTCAGGCGAGGAAAAGCGCGGGGTTCAGCTCACCGGGTTGCGGTCATTTGAGCCGGAGGCGCTCCAGCTTGCTCTTACCGGCAGCCGTACCCCGGCCGCCGGGCTTTTTGGACCTGTCCTTGGCCATCATCTCCGCTACGGCCCTCGCGTACTTGTCGGGGCCTGCAGAGTCGGGCGTACTGTCACCCAAGACGCTCAGGGGGCTTATCACAATCTCCCCGTCCCTGACCCGGAACCTGACGCTCTGTCCTTTGTTGATCCCTGCCCTTTCTGCTATGATCCGTGGTATTGTCAGTATGAATGATCCCCGGTTTAGCTGCATTCTGCGCTCGATTATTTTCTCTTCCATGACCATTGATGCGCAATTCTGTTTCCTAATTCCGCCGTGGGCATCCGCCCCTGCGGCTTTGAGGCAGGCATGCGTTAATTTGTTCAATAAAATTTGACAAAACGGCCAAAGGGCGCTCATGCAGGCGTTGAAATGCTTATGGCGAAAGTCAGACACGATGTATCCCACATCTGCGTGCCCAGACAGACGCCAACGCCTGTTCGCGGCGTCGGCATTTAACCATGACTCGATCCCCCCTCCGGGCGCCTGCCGGGGCGGCGCGGCGCGGCCAGCCCGGGGGAATTCGGCGTACTGGAGGGGGCGGAGCCGCCCATGAGCCGGACGCGGGGCGCCGCAGCGGCGGGAACGGACAACGAAAAGTACGTCAGGCGCGGCGCGGACCTGTTCATAGAGTATGATCCAGGGTGGGAGGATGACGTGGGGCGCGCAAACGAGGGCAAGGTCGGCGCCCCGTACCGGTACGCGGAGACGCTCATCATGCTGGCCGCCGCCTTCAGGGGCGCGCTGGGGATCCGGTACAGACAGCTCGAGGGGATGGTCGGGAAGATGGTAGGCGGATCCAACACGCCCGCATACAGCCAGCTGTACAAGCGGATCAACAGGCTTGACGCGGACATCCGCCGGAACCCGGACGGGATGGTGACGGTGTCGGACAGGAAGGGGTCGCGGATGCTGGCGCTCGACGCAAGCGGGCTCAAGCAGCACAACAGGGGCGAGTGGATGAGGGCCAAGTGGAGGGTTAGGCGGGGCTTTGTAAAGATGCACGTGCTGGTCGACACGGAGACCATGAAGATACTCGCGCTGGAGGTCACGGACGATGCCGTGGGGGACTCGACCATGTTCGAGTCGCTGCTCGGACAGGTAGTGGACGCGGGCGGCGCGCGGCACACGGAGCCGCCCGCCGCGCCACGTTCCGGCGGCGGCCCGAGATACGAAAACCTTCTCGCGTCCGGCATCCCCCCGCTCGCGTCATTCTTCCCGGGCGCCCCCCGGAACCGGGCCGCGCCCGACCTCCTGCTTGGCGACGCCGCGTACGGATCAAGGAAGAACGTGGCCGCGTGCGCGCGGGCAGGGGTGACCCCTGGCATTGCACACACCATCAACGTGACGGCGCGTGGCAGGGGATCCGGCGACGCGTGGGGCATATCCGTAAGGGACCAGATGGGCGGAAGCCCCGACGCGACGCGCCTGGACCTGATGGGCAGGGAGGAGAAGAGGGAGAACCAGGCGTACTGGAAGGCCCGCATAGGCTACGGCCACCGCTGGATCGCGGAGGCCGTGTTTTCGGTATTCAAGCGCCTGTTCGGCGAGCACCTGATGGCCCTCAAGTGGGAGAACATCGTGCAGGAGATAAGGCTCAAGGTGATCCAGTACAACAAGTGGAGGGATGAGTCGATAGCGCGCGAGGCGGGAGGCGGGACTTTCTGATGGTGTGACGACCATGTCGTCGTCCGATAGGAATCCAACAGGCACCCAGACGGCGAATTAGGAAACAGAATTTGATGCGCCATATCTACTTAAGGGACAAAAACCGGTAAAGCGTGTAAAGCGTGTAAAGCGCGCGTCCGGCCCACCGGTAAAGCGTGTAAAGCGCGCGTCCGGCCCACCGGTAAAGCGTGTAAAGCGCGCGTCCGGCCCACCGGTAAAGCGTGTAAAGCGCGCGTCCGGCCCACCGGTAAAACACGGAAAGCGCGCGTACGATTTGGTGACACGCATGGAACGCCCCCTTTCGCATTAGTACTACACCTCAACGACAACCTGCGCTCTCCCACGCATGTCACACCCGAAGGGTGTCAAGCCGGCGCCCCTCCCCGCGGAGGTTGGAGTCTCACCAAACAAGCGCGCGTCTCTGCCCCCACTGGCGTCTCCAGACACCAAACCCATTGGGCGCGCGGTCTCTTACCAGCTCAATTGGCGCGATGGCTCCCTTCCGACTGTCGGCTCCTGAACGTCTCGGTGTCCGTCGCGCTCTAGGACGGCCGGGGAGTTCATTTCCTGTTTGGCCTCTCGTTCTCTCCATCCCTTAACCAATCACGGGCACAACAAAGCTTCAGAGATATAGTCCGGTCTGGCGTGTCCGATTCGATGGCCACTCTCAAGATCTCATCCGGGGCCAGCCCGCGCACTCCAGAGGTCCAAACCGTACGGTTCGCCGAGTCATGATGGAATCACAAGACGTTGGTTTGGTTGTTATGTACCTAGAGTAACGACAACTCTAATTCGGAAAACATCAGAGCCTATGGTGGAACGTGGCGCTGAGTGGGGGGTTTGAACCACGAGTACGCGAATACGTCCTCCACAGGAGAGTGTCCCAGCCAAGCGAGATCCCAGCAGTGTTTTAACAGGATAGCTTCCCATAGTGGCGGTCACCCCTTAAAATCACCAGCATACTCGGGCATAGCATCCTTCTTCTCCTAGCAACAGCCCACCGCCTTGTGGTTACGCAGGGGCATCCTATATGAAAGACGCGAACACGTCGGTACGTTCCTCCCAAAGATACCTCTCCAGTGACAGGATGGCAAACAGGCAAGAAGCTTTCCACATACGTCGTCAGACAAACGATCACCGACTTACAGACAGCATCACTAGTACAGCTAGAAATGAAAACAGAGCCTACTGGCCTAATTTGGCGTCCGTTTTCCCGTGATCTTCAATTCTTTGACTCATTCTCCGGACAGTCCGGATATGAGCGAGCTGATTCTACAACAGCGTATTCCTGTATCTCGTCAGAGCGCAACAATGTCAATCTCTTAGTCGCTAGGATTGGGGCATCAGTATGATTCCGACATCGTCAGCCTTGTGTATACAGTAACGGTCAACTGTTCGTCCTAGAAGCGCACCTTGTCACTCTGGGATGATCGGGGTAATACTGTCATATCATTTTGTTTTTTCATACACGTCCATGAGCCTTCCTGCGTTCATCAAATAGCTCACGCTATACTTTGAGCAGCACAGCCTCGTTCTCTTAAAGTCTGAGCGCTGGCGTAATCCCTCCATGTATTCTGGAGGTATCTTGTATGCGTCGGTGATTATAACGCCACCGATCTTTAGAAACTTGAGCGCATCCAGAAATATCTTCTTCGGGTTACGATGAATGTTGTTGATGACATTGACACATATCACTACGTCTGTTTCTTCCACGTGATCGCTGACATCTGAAGCATCCTTGGGTATGAACTCGTCCAGATTTGACCCTGCTGCCTCGCTCGAATAGGGGTCAATCCCGACCGCATGCACCTCGACACCTTTTGAAGAGAGGCACTCCTTGCACCCTGTGAGGGCCGTTCCGTCCGAGCATCCGATGTCAACTATGACGAGTCTGTCGTTTGCATGCGCAAAATGTTGGTAGATGTAGTTTGGTATGCCCAGCTCGTCATACCGAGTCCTCCATGTTGTCTTGAGTCTGAACAAGTCCATCAACTCCCAGCCCAGTTCTTTGCTATGACTTCTGCTTGGCTCAGAACGGTATCAGTGGCCTTCTTGGCCTTGTCGGGCGGATATTCGTACCTCTTCAGGATCTTCTTGACTTCCAGTCGGATTGCAGCCTGAACGCTTGCCTTTTGCGTCCAGTCTATTGTGACGTTCCTTCTTATCATGTCAGTCAGCTCCTTTGCAATCGACGCGAGTACCGCATCTCCCATGATCCTTACCGCGCTGTCACTGACCCCAAGCGCGTCATAAAACGCAAGCTCGTCCTCATCCAAGTCTAGCGTTCTGCCCCTGCCTCTCTCTTCCCGGATCTGCCTTGCAATCTTGATAAGCTCGTCTATGACCTCGCTTGTGCTGATTCTCTTGTCATTGTATCTTCTGATGGTATCCTCCAGCAAGTCGCGGAAGGATCTCCCCTTGACTATGTTCCTCTTTGAGTATATCCTAATCTTCTCCTCAAGTATCCTCCTGAGCGCCTCGCGCGCAAGATTCTTCTCGGGAGATTTCCTGATGTTTGAGAGGAAGACTTCCGACAATATTGACACCTCCGTACCAGGACTTCCCGCGTTGCCGATTATGTCGATTATCTCATCGGACACGATGGCCTTTGAGATTATCTGCTTTATCCCAACATCAAACCTCTCGCGGTCGGCGCCGCTGTATCCGGTGGTCTTTGTGACTGCCGCCTTTATGGCCTCGAAGAACCCCATCTCCTCTTTGATTCTCATGGCCTCCTCCCTCGGAAGTGCTATGGAGAACGCGCCGCGCAACAGGGCAAACTCCTTCTGGAACCTCTCCTTTGTGCCCGGCTCCCTCAGTATGTGATCTACCGCGCGGGACATGAACGGCACTCGCTTTTCAGGCCTGAGGTTGAAAAATTCCATGTAGTCAAACCCGTGGAACATGCACTTGACGACATCGTATTTTTCAAGCATTGCAGACACTGCGTCATCCTGCACGTTGGTTTGCTTGCCGCGGCCGCCGCTCCTCGTGTAATTTGACATGGCATTCTTTATCTCCCTGCTCATGTCCATATAATCGACAATCAGGCCCCCCTCCTTGCCCGGGTATACCCTGTTCACCCTTGCTATTGCCTGCATCAGGGTGTGGCCGTCCATCCATTTGTCCAGATACATAGTGTGGAGCGAGGGGGCGTCAAACCCGGTAAGGAACATATCCCGTACTATGATGATCTTGTGCGCGCCCTTGGGATCCTTGAACCTGTCGCCGATGGCCCTCCTTTTTTGTTTGCTTCGTATGTGCTCCTGCCACGGTTCTGGATCGGACGCAGAGCCGGTAAACACTACCTTGATCAACCCCTTGTCGTCGTCCTTGTGGTACCAGTCGCGGCGCTGCTCGACGATCTCGTCGTGCAGCTCAACGCATATCCTTCTAGACATGCAGACAATCATTGCCTTGCCCTCCAAGACGGAGCTCCTCTCTTCGTAGTGTCTTATAATGTCGCCGGCGATCTTCTTGATGCGGGCAGGTGCTCCTACCAACTTCTCCATGCGGGACCACTCTTTCATTATTTCCTCCCTTTCGTCAGTCTCGCTTCCTTCAGTCACCCTTGCAAAGTCTTCATCAATGCGCGGGCGCTCTGTGGATCTTATGTCAACGGGCACAAACTTGTTCTGATAGTAGATTCTGACTGTGGATCCGTCCTCCACTGCCTGTTGCACATCGTAGATGTCTACATAGTCGCCAAATACGGTGGGAGTGGAACGGTCTTTTTGCTCGATCGGCGTGCCGGTAAACCCGATGAAGGATGCGTTGGGCAGGGCGTCCCTCAGGTATTTGGCAAGACCGTATGCGACTTGCGGCGCGTCGTTTCTGTTGACTATCTTGGCCGCGAACCCGTAATGGCTTCGGTGCGCCTCGTCTGCAATAACCACTATGTTGTCTCTTTCTGACACGGCGTGATGCTGGTCGCGGTTCTCCGGTAGAAACTTTTGGATGGTAGTAAACACGATCCCACCAGATGCGACGCTTAGCAGATCTGATAGATCCCTTCGCGCCTCGGCCTGCACGGGCTTTTGCCGCAGTATGTCTTGGCATCTGCCGAACGTGCCGAACAGCTGGGCGTCAAGGTCGTTTCTATCTGTGAGCACTACTATGGTGGGGTTGTCCATACCGCGGATCAACTTTCCCGCATAAAACACCATGGTTAGTGACTTTCCGGATCCCTGTGTGTGCCAGACCACGCCTGCCTTTTTCGTGTCGCCCCGCGCACTGATCGTGGACTGCAAAGCTTTGTTGGCCGCCCAGTACTGGTGGTAGGCTGCCATCTTTTTTGTTGTTTTTTCACCCTTCTCAAACACGATAAAATTCCGTATGATGTCCAAGAGCCTACTCTTCTCAAACATTCCGCGTAGTAGAACCTCAGTCTGAGAAAGTCCTCCGCCAGGTCTTGCACCGTCAATGGTCTTCCACTCCATGAATCTCTCCATGCCAGATGACATGGTTCCGGCCCTTGCCTGCATGCCATCGCTTATTGTGAGAATCTCGACATACCTGAACAGATCCGGAATTTTTTTCATGTACGTCTGGAGCTGGTTGTATGCAGACCAGATGTCCGCCTTTTCATCTGCCAGATTCTTCAGTTCGAAGACTACCAGCGGGATACCGTTTACAAACAGTATAACGTCGGGCCTGCGCTCGTCATCTCCCTTTATGGTGAACTGGTTGACTGCTAGAAAGTCGTTGCTACGGATTTTGTCGTCGTCAAACTCAAAGAGCCATGTCTTTTCGTACCGCTCACCGGATTCCGTCTTGACTGGGACGTCCACCCCGTCAACCAGCATCTTGTGAAATGATTCGTTATCGGTAATCGGGTGCTGGGAAGAGCTCCGCAGTACCTGCCTTATCGCATCTTCTACTGCAGGCCCGGGAATACCCGGATTAATTCTCTGCAGTGCGCCTCTTAGTCTGTCCACCAGCACCACTGTCTTGTAATCCTCGCGCAGCGCGGAATGGCCACCGGGCAGATATTCTTCGTTTTTTCCGCGTATTATTTCATAACCAAGTTCTTGTAAGACAGACAGAACATATTCTTCCACATCCGCTTCTGAAATTGGTTTTTTCATTGCCATGCCTCTGGTTGAATTCTAATTTTTCCTGACATCAGTTTCGATAACAAAAAATTTCGTTGTAACGTCAGCACATGTGACTCAAATGTGTTTCGTCGTATACGTTCGTCCCAAGTAGAGACATACGCTTCAAAGTGATTAACCAAGGTTCGAGGAGGTTCAACCATTGGCATCATTTCGAGCTGGTTTTTAGTAATGGCCCCAAACACTGTTCCTATTTGGTCGTATTGTTTGAGATCCTGCTGCAAAGACCATGCCAGATAATAGGTAAAAGATCGTGAACCCGTTTTATGCCTAAGTGCTGCAACACCTCTGCCTATGCAGCACTTCTCCCAGGCCATGTTTATCGCCCCTACAGGGGCTCTAACGCTGACTAATGTATCGTCTGCATGAGCAATGCGAGTTGGTGCTGTGCAGTATTTTCTCTTTCTAGGATATCGCAGCCCAAAGTCCGTACTACCCTGAAAAAATGGAAGGCCTTTGCATTCATCATTGTAAGTTTTACTTGGAGGCGATTGGCCCATGGTCAGATTGAGGCAATTTTTCACCACGTTTATTGTCCATACCTCAGGAATGTCACCCAGCTCCGAATCAGTCAATTGATCAGGGAATAAATCATAAAGATGACTAGGAAGGCCGGGCAAAGACTCTCCGGGTTGCCATCTCCCCTCCATCTTGGCACGGACAGGATCAAAGTCCACAAACCATGACTTGAACAATGCTCGCGCCATCACTTCAAGTGTTTCATTCATCTTGTGATTGAGATCTATTTTCGCATCTAATGTTCCTAGAATATGTGCAATGATTCGTTGTTTGTCCAAGGTGGGAATTGGCATGAGCCACTCTTTAAAAGATTTTGTTGTAATAGTTTGGAAGATAGTTCCATAAGTGAGGGATTCCATTTGTGATCGTGTACCTTTGAGCGCGTAGTAAAGATAGTCAGGAACTATACGTTCATTTGGAATAAGAGCATAGCAAGTTTGATTGAAAGCCATTTCTTTGCCAAGTTGAGTTAATGCGCCAACAGTTCCACGTGAAGTAATAAGTATTGTATTCTTAGGCATGATCTTAGTAGAGCTTTTAGATACACCCATCTCAGTAATAGATTCTTGAGATTTGTACAAATACCTCGAGTTATTTTTAGCTATATCTTTTGCAGTTACCCATTGAATATTTCCGTGCCAGTAGTCGGGCACACTACGACTTGGTGTGCCACCAATAATTGCGGTAGCGACTTCAGAAACAGGCATTTTGCTCCAATGTGTATTATTCGTTTCCACAGGAATTTTTTGCGCGTCTATGATTTTTTTAAATTTACTGTTGACAGCTTTAAGATCCACAACATCTACCGTGTAAGGAAGATCCGAATCATCAAACTCAATACTTAGGTTTGTCATAGTATCGTGATCAATAGGTTGATCGCCCTCCACGGCAAGATCCAAATCAGAACCATCGTGTGTTGTCCATTTTGCCCTGCTTCCAAACACCCAAACACGGACATTGGATAGAAGATACTTGCGTAGTATGTTACATACTATCTCCAACTGACTTGGACTAATATCAACTGGACTAGTCAAGTGATCTATTCAACTCCTAGAAGTTTTATGCAAGTTTTTTGTAGATATATCAGCTTTGGAGCTTTTAGTTTTTTTAAGCTCAGCATTAAGATCGCGCAATCTGGATTCCAATTTGGTGATCTCGGATTCAATATCGTTCTTTGTTGGTCTCTTAGATATCGGAGATGGGACAGCGTGGCCATCCTGCAAACTAGATAATACGTATTGCGCTTCGTGTAGAAATTCAGATGCAGCTTCAAAAACATATTGTGCTTTTTCTTCATCGTATGTGTGACTAGTAATTCCACGATTTTTTCGATACTGATCCCAAACAGAAACGTCTGATCGAATAAGATCCTTTTTGTATGCTTCACGAATAATGTCTTTGAAATTCATAGATGCAACTTCTGCAGGGTTAAACAATGCCATTCCCAAATGTCGCTTGATCATTTTAAGAGTTATTTCATACGTGAATTCAAAGGATTGTATAACGGCACTACGCATGTGTTTTTTGTGCTTTGGGCTTTTTTGAATTGTTTCATCATAATATGTATCGAGCGCGTCTGCAAGCTGAGCAATCGCTTTTTCCAGTGATGTAAGGTCAAGATTCATGTATTCACACCTTTTTCACATTAAATCCAAGGCTCTTTATGTTTTTGGTAATTGATGCATCCAGTTTCTTGGATTTCGATTGCAGCTCATTCCATTGCAATACTAGCTGGCCCATTCTTTCTTCAAACGGTTCTTCGTCATCCAACTGCGAGCTTACACCTACGTAGCGTCCCGGAGTAAGAACATACCCATGCTTATGAATCTCATCCAACATGACACTCTTGCAAAATCCGACTACGTCCTTGTACCTGGATCTTTTATTGCGCCAAGAATGATATGTGTCGGCAATCTCTGCAATATCCTCGTTCGTCAGCTCCCTGTGCCGCCTATCCCTCATCGTACCCATGTTGCGGGCATCAATGAACAATACCTGCTTCTGACGGTTTCTGAACCGGTGGTTCTTTTTGTCTCTAGTTACAAACCACAGGCAGGCGGGAATCTGAGTGTTGTAGAACAGCTGGGAGGGCAGTGCGACCATGCAGTCCACCAGATCCTGCTCCACTATATTTTTGCGTATTTCGCCCTCACCGCTCGTGTTAGAGGACATCGAGCCGTTGGACATTACGAATCCGGCCGTTCCGGTAGGTGATAAATGATGGATAAAGTGCTGAATCCATGCAAAGTTTGCGTTGCCAGCAGGTGGTATGCCATACACCCATCTGACATCATCCTGTAACAGGTGACCGTCCCAGTCACTGTCGTTGAACGGAGGATTGGCAAGTATGAAATCCGCCCTCAGATCCTTGTGCGCGTCGTTTACAAAGCTGCCCTGTCCATTCCACTTGATCATGTTGGATTCTATCCCGCGAATGGCTAGGTTCATCCTACACAGACGCCAAGTGGTGGAGTTGCTCTCCTGTCCATAAATTGAGATGTTGCCGATTCGGCCACCGTGTGCTTTGATGAATTTTTCACTCTGCACGAACATGCCGCCCGAACCGCAGCAGGGGTCGAATATTCTGCCCTTGTATGGTTCCAAAACCTCTACCAGCAGTCTGACAATACTTCCCGGCGTATAGAATTGGCCACCCTTTTTGCCCTCTGCATCTGCAAACTGGCCCAAAAAATACTCATATACGCGCCCTAATACGTCCTTGCTCTTGCTCTCCCTGTCTCCCAGTCCGATGGTTCCTATCAAATCTATCAATTCCCCGAGCCTCTGCTTGTTGAGACTGGGACGGGCATAGTCCTTTTGCAGGACTCCACGCAATGACACATTCTCTCTTTCTATGGATGCCATCGCGTTGTCAATCATCTCTCCAACCTCCGGTTTCTTGGCATTGTCAGCCAGATATCTCCATCGTGCCCTTTTGGGTACCCAGAAGATCCTCCTAGAGGTGTACTCGTCACGGTCCTCGGGATCAGAGTCCTGCGCTTTTCCCAGTAATTCGTGTATTTCTACGAATGCATCAGATATGTACTTTAGAAAGATCAGCCCTAGCACAACATGCTTGTATTCTGCCGCGTCCATGTTGCTTCGGAGCTTGTCGGCAGCCTTCCACATCTTCTCCTCAAAACCGAGATTTGCACCGTTGGGGGTTCTTTCTTTGGATTTTACTCGTGCCATCTCATGCTTCCCTTCATGCCAAAGTCCTATCATCAGCATATTAAGCATATGCGTACGGGTCGGCAAAGTCGCTTAGCTCGTCTACCATGCAAGTGGCTGACAGCCGCAAAAATTGCCGTAAGCTGCGTTGCTCTCTGCCAAGAAAGGCTGTTTCGAGTGTTGTCTGTGTGGATACGTTCTGTAGATTTGCCCTATTTGGTGGCCTCCACGCCTAGAATGCAGGGATGCAATGACCGCGCGCCTGGTAGTCTGTCAAGTCTAAGGCGGCACAGTATCTTCCCTGCGCACATTTTTTCACTCTCCTCTGGCCGTGCCCAGCTCATAAATTGGAAGCAGAACCATGGAGCAGGATCAAGCGTGCAATTGCATGTCTGTTATTCAAGGGCAGGTTAGAGCATATGAAGAATTCCATACAGTAGCTACTGGACAGGGATGAGGTGGCCATCGTAAGCTGCCTGACTACATACTTGCTACTATTGCGGTATAGACGGCCGCCGGAATGCGTGGTGCTCGGAGAGCGCAAATGCCGACGTGGCAAGCCATCTTGTCTTGATCTCCAGATGTGCCATTCCAAGTCGGTTGGCCCCTTCTCCAGCCGCGAATGTCGTGACATACAGCTCAGGAATTGGAACACAAAGGTGGATGTTGGACAATGGTAGCATTACTGCATAAAATGCTTTGAGCTTTTTTCAAATTACTATACGTCAACAACTGTTCTCGTGCATTCTTTCTAAGTATTCATTTATTTTTCTATTCAGTGATGCCAAAAACACAGAAATCTTCGGAAGATCCTCGTGTAGTTTCCGGCCTTGCATTACATACATGCGAAATCTCTTGTTACGAGTTGAATCAGATGAATTATTGAGTTTATCAAGATACATGTTAAACGTATCTAACGTGTGCAAAACATTAGCAATACTTAGTGTGGGCGACGTATCTGTCACATCTCCCAACATGTTATTTTCCTTCAGAAATGGTTCACATTTGATGACACTTGCTCTGAACAGCGCTAGCTCTATTTGTGGAGCACAGTATGTAGCATCAAGCATGATTATTTTAAATTCAGAAAGTAAATAATCTAATACTTCCTTTACCACGTCTATGTTTGTCTTGAGGTTTTTTAGATCGTGTACATGCTGATCCGTATTAGAAAACAGACGTAGTATGGTACTTCTAGGAGCAGGAGTAGTGGACGCGCCTATCCGGACGTAACATGTGCCTTTCTCTTTTAGAAAGTATGGCTTGTCCAATTTCTGATCTCTTATGTGAATTACTACGAAGAAGCGTTGTCGTGTATCGTCTATTATTTTAGTTTCGATCTTGGGTATTGGTTCGACCTGCACTCGTTGATTCCGTATGTCGTTTTTCACTTTATCTTCTTCACCTGCCCGGAATCCATTCTTACTAAATTCAATTAGATGTTGATCTTTCTTTTTCTCGTCAATTCCAAGCACGATAAAACCTCCTTGTGTATTGGCCATAGCGCAAAGATGTTTAGATAGATCATTAAGTGTACAGCGTCCTTTGAAGTCAAACTCCGCCGACTCTACATCGCGCACTTTTAAGAGTTTGTCAATGTCATCTAGCGTCCAGATACCAACGGCACGAGGAAACAGATTATTCATGTAGAAGTACATTAACCACGGGTTTAAAACGTTCACATCAGTAGGCTGTGCGCCCTCGAGTCGATTGATATCTTGTACATAAAGGCCTGAGATCCAAGTCATTCTAGGAATAAATTTTTTAACAACCTGTGTGAAGTACAAACTCAAGTCGAGTTTATGCCCAAGTTCATGTAACAACAACTCGGCCACTGTATCGTTACTTGGTACCGAGAGACGCGGCGGGGTGTGCAGTCGTCGTAGAAGTTCGCCTATCGTCTGCGTATTGCCGCGTCTCCTATAGTGTCAAGTATAGGGATCTCGTGAGTGGAGGGGAACCCTAGGAAGCGCAGGATCCTGTGCACGCTGCACAGGCTATACCTGACATGCATCCTACCGTGTATCTAGTTCTGCAGCTTTCTCGGGGTGAGCATGTTCTTGCCTGCAAGCCTGTTGGGTAATCTCCTGATCCACCCATGCCTTGCGCGTAAAACTCTGCCCTCCCGGAAGCACCTTGTAGGACACTGATGCCATCTTCGCTGAACCGGGCAACCCACGGCTGTACTGTGCTCCAGTCCACGTCTTCAAAATCAGAGACGATCTTTGTAGAGTGATTCTTGAATACACCTAGGGCTGTCATCATCCTGTTGCGGATCCTGATGTCTCTCTGCATGTATGGCCTCCGTCAGTTCTTGGATCCTCCTGCGGTTCTCGCTCATGGACGGCTCGGCAATTCGTCGATCAATAAGCTTTTCTGTGATTGTCTATTATGAGGTAACATTTTCAATGAGCGTTACTCTAGGTGTTGTATACCATCAGGTCATTCCCAAGTCCATGCCTAGTGATGTTTATTTCAAACAGATTCATTCTGTTTGGACTTGTTGTTCATCCGCATTGCCCAACGCGCTCCGATTATCGCTCCAAGCAAAATGCTTAAAAAAATGACTATAAACTCAGAAACTGTCGACACAGCAAGTGTCATACATTCACCGTCTCCAGTATTCGAGAACGGTTGGCATACGTAATACCAATCTAGAGCAAGAAATGCAGCTATCGCCAAAAGCAAAAAATATACAACGTGCCTTTCATCTTTCCAAGTGTCCATAAGTCTGTGTCTTGGTCGTCGTTCATAAAATTTGCGTCTGCGGTGACGCTGCCTAGATCCAACAACGTAAAAACGATGTATTGTATGAAAATGATCTTGCCTACTCTTGGTGTCTTCATTCGTTTCGGATTAATTTCCCTGAGCATCTAGCACCTTTCTGTTGTGGAATACCTGCAATGGAATCTTGCCATTGTCTATGTTAAGCAACCAGTACAACCTCATTGTAGCACACGATGAATTCCGACAGGCTCTCAAAGTAGTGCAGTTCCTCGTCAAGTGTACGGTAGAGCAGATTGGGCTCGGAAAACAGCGAATGGAACAGTGAATTGACAGATCTTCTTAAAAGCGCCTCAAGTGGTAAACGTAAATTCATAACAGTATTTCTCTACATTGTTTGTGTCGTAACAACCAGTATTATCTCGGCAGAGATAACCTCTGAAATCATTGTCGAATCAATTACTGAGTGGTTCGAAGTGCTCTAACACATGATTATTGTTTTTGTAGTGATTCTATGAACGACTTGATTACAATTTTTGTTTCTTCTTTACTCCTCACCTCATTTATGCTTTTAATAAGAATGTCCCAAAAGTCATTATAGTCATTTTTAAACTCTGATCTTTTTTCTAAGTTCTTTAAAATTCCCAAGCCATACTTGATCAATTCCCAAGCAAAAACTTCTCCATATCCATATTCGACGCGAATGTTCTTATAATATTCAGCAAATTCTGGTGTCGAAATATTTCCAAAATTGTCATCAATAAAATTATACTCACAACAAGTTCTAGCTTCCTCAAGCGCGTATGAGTTCATGTCTTGGGACATAAAAAAAGGATCATAGTTCCAATTTACTCGCTCATTTCTAAGATATGCTGAAGCTTCCTGTGTCATTAAATCTGGAAATTTTTTTGAAAAATTTTTAAATAATCTTTCATGCTCGTTGCCTCTTACAGTTTCTATTGTGTAAGAGTGCATTTCTTTATTTCTAGTTAACTGAAAAGACATAGTTTTATTGTTAGCGCTAGGGTGAACTGTGGCTTCCCCAATCCATTGGAAAGGCATATCTTTATCGTTAGCGCTAGGGTGAACTGTGGCTTTGCCAATCAATCATAGCAGACCATTCACTGCATAAAAAATACTGTAATATCGAGTAGTTGTTGCCCATGCCAAGTAGTTACTGCACATCAGATCTTTGTAAGCTAAAAGATTAGAAACAGAATGACGTAAGAATACACAGGCGTCCATAAGGAACATTTCGTCTAATTGGAACCCTTGTTGTGAGGTAATCTTTTTAGATTTTACTACATTTTGTAAGTCACTGGACGGAATTCTTGAGAAAAACTCTTTGAGATGTGTTTGGCAAAATGGTCTAATTTTTTCATAGTATGCTGCCAGAGCTTCGTTGCTGATCAATACTACACCCTAAGATTAGAGGATTAAATATGTATATTCCTGCAAACAGAGCTAATACTCAATTGTCCTTATGCTACCTGTGACGACTTTGCATCTATGCCTCCATAGGCAATCCTAAAGCAATTTAGGCACTAATCTAGGATACAGTTGCGCAATTCGTCTTCAAATGATCAAAAGAATTACTCGATCCCGGTCTTTGATCCATCTCAGTCTCCCAGTTCGAACTCATCTGGTAATTCACCAACGAGGCGGCCATACTCCATGTCAATGTACACCAACCAATCTATGAGTGGCATAATGTCTATCGGCCTGTCATTAATCTTAGTAGCATCATTTATGATGTCGCTGTCCTTGTACGCGTGCACTTTGTAGCATTAGATCGCCCATTTGAGTCACGCTCATTGGAAATTTCGCCTTATGATGGACATCGCTGACAAGTTTATTGATCGACGGATCGCCGACCCATCCATGAACGAGAGCAGCAAGAAGATCCGGGAACTGCCGGAGGCCATGCATGCAGAGAAGCATCAGGATACGCAACAGGATGATGGTGATTCTTTCTGGATCCATTCTCAAGCAGGTTGTTCTCGTATTTTGATTTTTAAACTCGCCAAGACGGACTCCAAAAGTATTTGCCACATAATATTCTACAGAGTGATACGAAATGGGTCGTATCACTAAGGGCGCATGGTGGTAGGTATGCGATCTTGTACCCGATTTACAATTTTGTGGGTGAGCCCTTGATTCCACACCATTAATGTATAAAAGATCTACATGTCATATACGTAATCTAAAAACTTCATACCCGCAGGAGTTATTGTATGAGTCATATTACGAATTGAGCTCTCCATATTAGAATCAAACGTATTTGGATCGAAATATAGCCAAAATTTAACAATTTTAGCTTTTAAGATATTCCAAGTGACTAGATCATTGTGCGCATTAGAATATACTGTGAGATTGCTTACAAGATAGAATTGATTAAGATCGTCATACTTGTCTTCTGACCAATATACCGCACAATCATTTTTGCCATAAGGCCTGTCGTCTTCAGATCGTGGCTTATTCTTGCGCCCGTTTGCTATGCTGAGAATTATTTCTCTAGGATTTTTTAAAACTGTCAGTAGCTTAATGTGGATCGGTTCCATGTTAATCAAAATTTTAAAAAACATATTAGTTAATTCGGAGTCAGTATTCTTACTTGTGTATCCGGTAACAAGGAATTGCTTTAAATATTCTATCTTGTCTTCGTTTGTTTCTTGAATCATTTTTCGTAAAGTCTCTTTCAAGAGTTTTTGACCTTCTGGGCTGTGTATATACTCTAGGTTTAATAGAGAATTTTTCCGCTCTAGTCGATCCATTAAGTCAGGCACATGTTTGATAAATCGTTCGCGAGCCACAATATCGGTACATTCTACGAGGAGTGGAAAGATGAATCCCATTGGATCTCCCACTATAAGTGGTCCTATTGATTCTATAATTTTTTGTGACAAGGCAACCCATTCTGTAGAATACATCCACTCAACAGACTCATTAATTTTTTGTCGTAATTGTTTGACCACTTCTGATGTCATATACTATAGTGACGATCAAAAGTTTTTGCGGGGTAGGGATGTTCTATTGATGAATTTCATTGCATCGAGTTTGGGGCGCGCCGTCCTAAAATACTCTGACAAGGCACGGCGCATATGCACCACCGTCGAGTAATATTCGCTGACCAGCAGATCACGCTTTGACTGGTGCCAGTACTCCTCGACCACGCTGAGTTCCGGCGTCGCCTTGGGAAGCCATATGATCCTCGCGTTTGGCTCCCCCTCCAGGTATTCCCGTACGATTCTGGCCTTGTGCTGCGGCGCATTGTCCATGATTACCGCGGTCCTGCCAAAGTGGCCGACCAGCGCCTTCAGGTACTTCAGGAACGTCTCCTTGTCGAATCCCTTGTACGTCCTGACAAACTGCCTGCCGTCCGTCGTGAGCGCGCCGTACGCCACTACCCTGTCGTGGCTTCCATTGTATGCGGTTATGACGGGGACGCCCCTCGGCGACCAGTATTTCACGCCGCTTCCCGGGTCGTTGATGAATATGGACTCGTCAACGACCGCGGTGACAAATCCCCGCGATTTCAGGTACGCGATCCGCCTTTTTGTGTCCCGCTGCCACTCCCTGATCTCCTCCATCTCCGCCCGGTTGACGTGCACCGCCTGGGACGTCTTGGCCGACATGCCGAGCCTGTGCATTATCTTCCTGACGTTTGTTATGTGGTACTCCACCCCGTGCCTTTCGCGTATGGCATTCTTGAGCACCCTTGGCGTCGTGATGCCGCCTCCTCCCGCAACGATCTTCCTGATCCTCTTCATCGCCACCTTTGGAGGCCTGCCCGAACGGGGCCTGTCCTTCAGGCCTGCAAGGCCGTCCTTGTCAAAGCGCCGAACCCAGCTGGAGACGGTGCGCGCGTCGCAGTAGCACAGCGAGGCGACCTCGGATGCCTTCAATCCGTTGATCTTGACCATGCAGACTGCGTGGATCCTATTTCCTATGAGGTGGTCTTTTTCTGCCTTGTAGGCCCGAATGAGCAGGTCCCTGTCTTTCTCATCCATGCCGGGCGATGTATTCGGTGATCAAAAAAGGTTGCGCACACAGTTCTGACAGCCGCGAAGACTTTTGCGTCACACTATAAGTTCATAAGTCTTCCCAAAAAACCTTACGAGTGTTGCTTCTGTCATTGTCACATGATGACTCGGTTTAGGCGCAAGTATCTCATACAAGAAGTCTTCCACCATGTCTTAGATACACGTCATGTTTTTAGACACAAACTATAATCACCTAAATGCACATGTCTGTAGTGAACGGATCGGGTCTCAGAGATATCCGGTTGTAGTGTCATCACTAGATAATGTAGAAGAACCACGGATCAGGATCTTAATAAGGTGGGTGCCATACTATAATCAAGAATTTGGAATCAATATCGCACAAAATGATTCCCGAGCGAGCATACATGATCTCGCGCAGATTTTTGGACAAGGCCTCTCCAACGACAGTCTTAATTGATGCAACGACATGTGGCATGTATTGAAGATTAAAGAGGTGAGGCTTAGAAATTTTCTCTCGTTTGGCAACAAACAGACCAAGATCAGATTGTCCGGACTCACCACGATCGTAGGACCTAACAGCGCGGGCAAGACCAGTCTACTCAGAGCTATAGAAGCAGTTGGCAACTGCATGATCCGGCCCCAAACCCTTCCAAAGGCATACCATCACAATGGAAACATTAGACAACCAATCGAGATCGAGATAGACGTAGAGTTCAACGACAACGAGAAAGAACTCATATCAGATTTTCTAACGTGTTCGTTTATAGCCCACTTTGGACCAAACAATATGCAAGCGGATCTCGCGAGACAAACTACCGAATGGATACTGCAAAGCAATATCGGAAAGCGCTTCGGGAATCTATGTGGCACGATGACGGCGATCCTACGTATCGAGCATAGATCATTGCCACCAGATGTATATCTACGGATCGGCAAGGATAACGACAGCCTGTTTATACTGGATGGCAATGCAACAAAGGCGATAAATGCGGACATACGGACACACTACCATGTTGCCCAACCAATCTTCAACATGGCCGCGCCCCACATTACTGGCCTAGATGATACTACATTTTACAATAACGCGTATCCATCCGACTTGTACGAAGCTGCGGGAGATCCACTGGATGCAATGATTGGATGTGACAATGATGTCCTTTTCTACCTTGGTCAATTTTCGACTGATCATTTTGAAAGGATGGCGGAAATTCCACGAGAGTTTGCACGAATACGGGATTTTGTTAGGAATGAGCAAATAAATACGATAAACTTCAATACAATGATTGCACATCTGTTCTCAAAATCCATAGTAAAAATGTCAGGAGTGCCAACACAGATCAGAGATGTGCCAATCTCAGAAGACGTGCAGAATATGCCCATTGAAAATGTCACAGGCCATAACCTATCCAGAATTCTATTCAGAATGAATAACAAGGACGATCCCGCCATAATATCTCGGTACAATGAGATCATCTCAAAGATGAAAGAGATGACGGGACTAGATGTCCGAATCCAGATAAGCGCCAGAGATGCACAAAACCAAGAGGAGCAGCAGCCAGATTACAATATATCCGTCAACTTCATGAGGGACGAGATGCTGATTCCGGCCGAGCTTGTGGCTAGCGGTGACATCGAATTGCTAATTTTTTTGACCACGTTGATCGGGCAGAAGAACAGAATATTGCTCCTGGATGAACCTGCATCTAGTCTGCATCCAGACAGACAGAAGGCAATACAGACGCTCATGCATAAAATAGCAGAAGAAGGACGCAATCAGATCATCATAATCACGCATTCACCATTCCTGACGGATCCGTATGGACGAGAACCGCTGCTGAGATTCTTTGCAAATGAAACCGGGACAAAGGTGGTGGACGTAGAACAGATATTGTCCGAAAACGAAAAAGCCGGGACAACAATGCAGAATGTTGATGTCCGCTCAATGATGTTCCAGATGGGAGTGATCATAGTAGAAGGATTATCAGATAAAATGGTGATTGAGTCTACAGACAAGATCATGACAGAAATGGGAGATGGTCCCGACATTGAAGGCAACGAATGGGCAGTACTGGAAGGGGGCGGAAAGTATGAGGCTTGTTGGCTGTCATATTTAGCAAAAGAGATGGGTATCCCGTATATTGTCATAGTGGATCGTGATGCTCTTATGAGATGCGAGAAGAAGATAAGTATGGAAGACAAAAAAGTACTTGCCTCGCCTGTCGTGCGGCACATCTACAATACATACGGATTCTCAGATAAAGAGCAAAGGGCTATGATAAGCGTGCGGCCTCTAGTAGCTAGAGAACGCTGGAAAGAGTATGATCCAGATGACTTTGATGATCTGCGCGATATTGCGCGATCCCACGACATACACGTGCTGAATGGCGATCTGGAGGAGATTATTGGAATAAAAAAGCGCGGGCGCGGCAAGCCCGTATTTGCGCTGAGACAGATCGACCAAATGTGTGCAAAAGGCCAAATTCCAGAGGGATTGAGGGACTTGATGAACATGATTGGCAGAATAGTCAAGGAAAACGGGAGGGGCGTGGCTTGGGTGCCTTGAGTTTTTCTACCTCGCACTTGTACTCGATCAGATCGGATGCTCCCTTGGACTCGATTTATCGCTTTCCGTCCTTATGAACCGCGTCTTCTACTTGGAGAACGCGTTGGATTGAGGTTGTGCTTACGGCATAGATCGGCCGCCTGATGCCCGCCTCCAGAAATTCAAGCACGATCAGGATCTTGTCCTTTGCAGCGAATTTTTTGCCCTTTATTGCGCTGGCTCCCTGCTGTGCAAAATTTGTTTGTATGTAGACGCTCT
The DNA here is from genome assembly GCA_965207075.1 of Candidatus Nitrosopumilus sp. Lineage (GTDB taxonomy): Archaea > Thermoproteota > Nitrososphaeria > Nitrososphaerales > Nitrosopumilaceae > Nitrosopumilus. The sequence continues at coordinate 2,154,293 of CBDBLO010000002.1, forward strand.
CAATTTGGGGGGTGGGCGGATGTACCATTCTATATATTGAGTCTGCGTAGTATGACTTTAGCAGCAATGGGCCGCAGGGTCCAGATTTTCGTGGTCAGTTTTTCCTTGTATGCGTCAAATACGGCGCGATTGCACGCTGTATCCGCGTGTTTTATGCGATTGTTGAGACATCTCAGATCCTTAATAGTAGACGTATTGTCGTTTGTGATACTACACACCTCTTTGTCAAAGTCGTCACCGGTTCTATCAGCGTCAAAGTTGGTCGCATGTTCTAGCGACTCGTATATGCTGCCAAACGCCCTGGATTTGCTTATGCCTTGGGTACCATCCAAGTATCTGTCGAGTGATTTTTGCAGGTTGTGTATTTTCAAAGAGGATCCGGCACCGGCACCAAACACATATCGGATCTTTTCTAGCGCGTCAATGGCATGAACCTCGTCCAATACAACCCCCGCACGGCCCACACTGACAGCAACAGAGTCTGTTATCGAACCAGATGATCGTGGTGCATGAATCGTCACATGAGACGAATCCAAAGAACAGGTAGAAAATGCCACCCTGTTCATCACAAGGTTGCATGCCATAATCACGTGTCGCATAAACTCGTCACCGTAATAATCATCAAGTATAGGGAGTCCTAACGACAACGGATCTGATACTGTAAGCCTGACACGGCAGTCACCATCGGGTTTTGTCAGTGAAATACAGTGCTGGTTCTTGAGTTGGATTTCGGCGCTGGTTTCCAATCCAGGAGCATCAGGTTGAGAGGGATCGTGTACATACAACAACTTCGATATAGTGTCATCAGATGTAGATTCTCCTGAAAACTCAGTTGGTGGGGATTTGGCGCACATCTTGGACACAAATTTCAAGAATTTACTCATATGGACACACGTCAACCTCATGTTCTAGAGAACCCAGACATCACACGTGTTCATTTGAACTTTTATTTGAAAGTTGGGTTGATCTAGGCGCTATCTATGCAAATTTATCCTTCAATTTGCAAGTTGGATAACGCCCATTCATTCAAAACCTTAATTAATGGGATTACCGTACTATAACCAAGAGCTTAGAAATAATACCGTATTGGGACGGTTCCCTCTAGACCCGCTCCTATTGTAGCCTAGCGTGCCCCGAACCCGGTCATATGCTGCGCCGGTGCAGGTACAACGCGTAAATGACGATGGCGTGGGATGCGTTCCACAGCGGCCCCGACACGTCGCCAAACTCGTACGCGCCAAGCGTGTACGCATAGTTGTACGCCAGATCCCCGACCGTTCCGACCGCGATGCCGGCAAGCAGCGCCCGCCATGCCGGCGTCATGGCGGTGCCGACAAACACCGAAAACGCCACCAGGGTCAGCGCAAGAACCACCGAGGACGCGCCGACAAACACCAGGTTGTAGTAGAACAGGCCCGCCGGCGCATGGTCGACGCTGTGCAGGAACATTGCAGAGTATGCCAGCACGACCAGCGCCGGCACCGATGCCAGCATCCCCTTCTGCCGCACGGTGAACCTATCTGCAAAGTACCTCACGTTGATCGTGACGTGGACTGCCAGCAACACATACGCGCAGAGAAAGAGTGTTTCGCCCACCCGTGCGAACTGCGCAAGCCCGTGCGCGTCGACAAAGTGGAAAAATATGACCTCGCCTGCAAAGACCGCCGCATACGACGCACCCAGTACGAGAAACGACCTGCCAAAGACCCTGGAGTTGCCGTAGTGCCTCGCCGTCACAAGGCAGAACGCCGCGACCGGCAGCGGGGCCAGCACGATTGACAGCCTGATCACCATGTCGTTGCCGCCGCCCGCGGCATGGTGCACCGCCGCCGCATGCAGCACAAACGATCCACACAGTATGGCAACCGGGACTAGCGCGTCCCTCCTTCCCACCGTCCTTGGCATCATCATTTTGACTGCCTGGCCCTTGTCTGCACGATGGAGTTGAACGCAAAGCTCCTGCTCAGTATGGCGTCGTCAAGCCCGGCGCTCACGCTGATCCACGAGTCGCGCATGTCAAACGCCACCTTGCGCAGCGTGGCGGAGAACTCCTTGACGCTTCTGCCGTCCCTTGCCTCCGCACGGCCCGCCACGGCCAGCAGCCCGCCGTCCAGCAGGTCCCTTATCCTGCTGTAGGTGGACGCCTTTGGCAGCCCGGACGCCGCTATGACGTCCGGCACGGTCATGGGGCGCCTCATCATGTCGAGTATGGCCCTTTTGGCCGGATCCCCGTATGACTCGAATACGTACCTTGTAACCGTATCGTGCGTGATGTTCAGCGTGGCGCCGCCGCCGCCCCTGCCCCCCTTCTCCAGGGACATGATCTTCCGAAACGCCTTGGATTCGACGTTGGCGGCGTGCCTGCCAAAGAACTTGCGCAGCACCAGGTCGAGCTTTGCAAAGTCACCGGCCGCCTCGCGCACGCCCAGTCCGTACATGCCCCGGACCTCCCTCTCGACGTTCCTGTAGGTCACCCTGCCCAGGTCCTCCTCCAGCACGCTTCGCACGCCGTCCGCGATTATGACGTCAAGCGGATTCATACAACAAGTCCCACCCCGGCGCTATAAAACATTGCGTGTGGAAATAGTCTACTATTTCCAATTTTTAAGAAACAGATAAATACAGACACGCCCCAGCTACCGCATGAGATCGAAGACAGTCCTGATGGCGGGGGTGCTCGCGGTGTTCGTGGCGGGCATGGCCGCGGCGGCGACGGCGTACTCGTTTGACGGATCGGAGTCGCCGGACGCGTCAGTCCCCAGGTATTCAGAAACGTGCGCGCACGGCCACAACGGCTTTGACTGCAAGCCGCCAAACCATACAGCGGACATCGCCTCACTCGAGCAGAGGGTGACGCAGCTGGAGCAAGACGTGCAGAACCTGGGACGCAGGTGAGTCCCACCCATTTTTCTATCAGCGTCTGTTGCGGGCCCCGGTGAAGGGCGCGCCGCGGCAAGGACGGTCGGGGGATGTCACCAAGCTCGCCGCCACAGGGCCCCAAAGGATCGGGCGGCCCAAGGCAGAGGCGGCAGGGGTGCCCGGCCTGCGGCCCCGTGTTTGCACGCGGGGGAAGCGGGATACCAAGCCTCCAACCGGCCGAAGCAGGGGGAGCACGGCAGCCACGCAAGCCTGAAATTGCCAGCCCCTTCCTGAGGCGGCCAAGATGCTGCGAGGCCTGTCATTAGGCCTGAGAGGGCCCTCGGCCGCGGCGCCCGGCGAGTATCGCAGAAAAGTAGCGCGATTGGCTCTCCTGCAGAGGCGCGGAGGCTGCGCGGCCTCCATGGCACGCCTGCCCGACAGCATCCATTACGTGACTACCGGTTGATGGCAATCGGGCGCCTTGGATTGGCACCGGCGTTTTTCCCACCCCAGCAAGGGAGCCGCGCGCGTACCCAGGCCCCCTGAGGGCTCGCGCCCGCCGATCCGCATGCAGATTTCACAGGAGGGGGGCGGGTCCATACAGCCGCGCGACCGCAAGTCTTTTTAGCCCACTCCGCGACGTGGTATCAACTGTGAATTACAACATACGCACGACGCTGGTGCTGGCATCTGCAATAGTCGCCGCGACAGCGGCCGCACTCTCCATGCCGCTTGATCCTACTGCTGCTGCTGCCGGAACGGCCGCCTACGCCCAGACCCAAGGGCTGACAGAGATAAAGATAGGGGCGCTGCTGGAGTTCGGTCCGAGCTACGACGACACCAGCAGCCTGAAATCCATGGAGCTGTCAATACAGGACATCAACAACGATCCCGTCATAAGCACAAAATACAACGTGACGCTCGTGACGCTGGACGTCACGGGCCTTAACCCGACGGAGATCGAAGGGGTGGTTCAGAACGCAGTCCAGACCCAGGGAATAAACCACTTCGTGGGCCACTCCAGCTCGACTGTCGCGCCCGCCAAACGGGTGCTCGACGACGAGATACCCGACGCGGCCATTGTATCCTACGGGTCGTCGGCCCCGATAATCCCGCTTCCCGGCGTCGGCCCCGTCAACCTCGTGGTCATAGACAGCCTGTTCAGGCTGATTCCAAACGACTCGCACCAGGCGGCGAGCGTGATCGACCTCGTACTGAACAAGGACGGCAAGACAAATGTCGTGATAGTCGTCCGCGAGTCGTGGCATCCGATCGTCAACTTCCTCATAGCTCCGGAGCTCGCCGACGCCTTTGAGCACCGGATACCGTACACGGAGGCCGAAAGGTTTGCCGATCCGGCCGAGGCCGTATCCAGCCATGCGTCAGTCGCGCAGACCGTCGACGGCATCGTGGGCCGCCTCGTAGCCGCCGAGGGCGCCGACAAGGTGGCGGTGATGTTCATAGGATTCCCGCTTGACTTTGAATACCACGTAAAGGGCGTGCTGTCGGCCGGCGACGGCCTCGCAAACCTACATGGCGTAAAGTGGTACAGCACGGCCACCATCACGGGAGAGTCCGCCGCCGTACGCGACGCGGACGTGGCGGAGTTTGCAAAAAAGGTGGAGCTCTCCGGAACCCGCTACACCGTGCTTGACAACCCCGTCAACGCCGATCTCTGCAACACGCTGCTGCAGCAGGGGGTGATCTGCGACCGGTACGAGTACGGGCCGTTCGCCGCATACGACGCGATACACCTCCTGGTAGACGCCATCGTAACGCGCGACGGGCTGGCAGACGGCAGCATACCGGGCGACGAGAGAACCGCCAGGGACCTGATACTCGACGTGTCTAGCGGCAGGGGATTCCACCACCTCGTGTACGAGGGAAGGGCCATAGGCGACGGCGCGCTGGGAGAATACACGCTCAACGCGGCAGGCGACCTTGAGACGCCCGTCACGTATACGGTGCTGAAATCCACCACGAACCCCGACAGCCCGTGGGTGCCCGCCAAGCCCATAATATGCCGCTAAAATCCACTATTGCTTGATGTAACATCAGGATGTTTTAAGTATCCCTTGCATGAACTCCCTCCATGACCGCAATGGTGCTGGAGTGCCGCGAGTGCAAGAAGAGGTACGGCACGGAGTTCCGCTACGTGTGCGACGAGTGCTTTGGGCCGCTCGACGTGAGGTACGAGGGGCTGCCGAGGCTCGAGCCCGGGACGTTTGAGGGGCGCGAGCAGACATACTGGAGGTACAGGGAGCTGCTGCCCGTCGAGGACGCGTCAAACATCATAAGCATAGGGGCCGGCATGACCCCGCTGATCAAGGCCGACGCGCTGGCCGAGCGGCTGGGCCTCAGGAACGTCTACATCAAGAACGACTCGGTGAATCCGACGTTCTCCTTCAAGGACAGGCCGGCCGGGGTCGCGGTCTCAAAGGCAAAAGAGTTCGGGATGTCCAGGGTCGGGTGCGCCTCGACTGGCAACCTGGCGTCTGCGACTGCCGCGCACGCGGCAAGGGGCGGCATGCCGTGCCACATATTCGCGCCAAGCAACATAGAGATGGCAAAGATCGCCCAGGCGCTCTCCTACGGGGCCGACTACATATCGGTGGACGGCACGTACGACGACGCGAACAGGATAGCGGCCCAGGCCGGGGACAGGCTGGGCATCGGCGTGGTCAACATCAACATGAGATCATACTACGTGGAGGGCTCAAAGACCCTGGCATACGAGGTAGCCGAGCAGCTGGGCTGGCGCGTGCCGGACAACCTTGTGGTGCCGGTCGGAAGCGGGGCCATGCTCAACGCCATATGCAAGGGGTTCGAGGAGCTGGAGTCCGCGTCGCTCGTGCCGGGCGGGGGCGTGCGGGGCATGAGGGTGCACGCGGCCCAGCCGACTGGGTGCGCGCCCGTGGTGGACGCGTTTGCAAACAACCAGGATGCAGTCGTGCCAGTCGAGTCCCCCGACACCATAGCAAAGAGCCTGGCGATAGGCGACCCGGGCGACGGCAGGTACGTCCTCAAGCGGCTAAGGCAGTACGACGGCACGGCTGTGGAGACGTCAGACAGCGAGATCATAGACGCCATACTGCTCCTTGCAAAGACCGAGGGCATATTCACGGAGCCGGCCGGCGGGGTTGCAGTCGCCACGCTGCAGAAGATGGCGGAGCAAAAAATGATTGATCCCGGCGACTCCGTGGTGTGCTATGTGACCGGCAACGGGCTCAAGGCGACGGAGGCCGTGATGAGGTCGCTCAAGAAACCGGAGACCGTAAAGGCCGACGCGCAGGCCATAATAGCGGAGGTCGCAGGCAGGTAATGGCGCCAGAGCCTGCGGGAGGGGCGGCTGCCATAACGTTCGTGGTACCGTCCGTGCTGAACCCCGGCGGGGGCGGCGAGCAGAGGATCGACATGGATGTAACGTCGCTTGCCGACGCGTTTGCAAGGGCAGTCGAGGCCAAGGGCCCCGACTTTGCAAGGCGCGTCATGGAGCCGGACGGCAGGACGCCGCGGCAGCTGATCAACGTGTACATCAACGGCAAGAACGCAAAGTTCTCCGGCGGCATGGATGCCAAGCTCGGGGACGGGGACGAGGTGTATATACTGCCGGCCGTCGCTGGGGGCAGCGGCGGCGGCACCGAGAATGGCAGTAGCAGCAGCGCCGCGGCCGCGCAGGCGACCATATCAGAGGGGCTGACCCCGCGGGAGCTGGAGCGCTTCTCGCGCCAGGTGATGCTCGAGGAGATAGGATACAACGGGCAGATAAAGCTGAGGCAGGCCAAGATATGCATAGTCGGATCCGGCGGGCTCGGGAACCCCATCGCCACCAGGCTGGCCGCCATGGGCGCGGGGGCGCTCAGGATAATCGACCGCGACACGATAGAGCTGACAAACCTGCACAGGCAGACCTTGTTTGACGAGGACGACGTGGGGCAGGTAAAGGTGGAGGTAGCCGCGCGCAAGCTGCGCAAGCTGGCCCCCCACTGCGAGATCGAGCCGGTCCCCATGTCGGTGGGCGCGGCCAACGCGGCCGATGCCGTGGCGGGGTGCGACGTGGTCGTCGACGCGCTCGACAGCGTGGAGGCCAGGTACGCGCTCAACGCGGCGTGCGTCAGGCTGGGCATACCGTTCGTTACGGGGGCGGCAGTAGGCGTCTCGGGGCAGGCATTCACCGTCATGCCCGGAAGCTCGGCGTGCTACCACTGCGTCTTTCCCGGCCTGGACGAGGACTCGATGCCGACCTGCAGCGTGGAGGGGGTCCACCCGTCGATACTCTCGATTGTCGGCGGAATAGAGGTGGCAGAGGCAGTCAATGTAATTTTGGGCAGGAAGCCGTCGCTCTCAGAGCGGATACTGCACGTAGACCTGGAGGAGATGGAGTTCCACAAGACCCGGACGTTCAGGGCGCCGGAGTGCCCCGTGTGCGGCGTCGGTGGCGGCAGCGACACCGGGAAAACGGATCCCGGGACATTGGAGCAGCAGCAGCAGAAAAAAGATCCCGACGGCCTCGTACTCGAGGAGCTGTGCGGCCGCAACAGGGGCAAGCGCACGTTTGCGATAACGCCCCCCGCCGCGCTCGACGTGGACCTTGGCGCCATATCCGACGCGGCGCGCCAAAAAGGATTCACCGTGGAGAACCAGGGGGACCTGGGGCTGTCACTGCGCACAGACGAGCTGTCCGTCAGCATAATGAAGAAGGGCTCGGCCGTCGTGGTCGGGACAGAGGACGAGGCGGGGGCCGCCAAGCTGTACAACGAGCTGCTCGGACGCGGTAGCCGGTAGGGGCCGGCAGGGGCCGCGGCCGGCGCGCGCCGCGGGCACCACACGAAGTACGAGTCCACGCCGCGCGCGTCACAGCAAAAACTCCGCCGCGTTCCTGCCCTCCTCGGTAAGCGAGACCCACCTGGTCCTGCCTACCTTCTCCACGTGCAGAAAGTTCCACTCGTCGGTGAGCGGCTCCACGATGTTCTTTGCCAGGCTCGCAAACCTAGCCGACTCCCTGTTCTCCTCGCGCGAGTTGACCGTGATTATCCCGAGCTCCTCGGCCCTCTCGGCCATCTCGCCCTTCCTTATGCGCCCCCCCTCGGCCTTACTGACTATCGCAAGGGCCCTTACGAGCTCCTGCCGCGGCGTCTGTATCCTGTACTTGGGAAGCGTGGTGATGGACTTGAGGCCGCTGGACATCTGCTCGGGCGCCCGCCCCGGGGACTCGGCGGCCGACGACGTGTACCCCTCCGGCTCCGCATAGTACGGCGTGATGCTCGCCGTGTCGTTCCACATCATGCACGCCATCATGCACGCTATGGACTGTATCTTGGAGCCGGACGACACGTTTACGTATATGTCGTTGCCGCCCCCCTCCTCCGCTATTATCCCCCTTACGGCCTTTAGCATGCCAAAGAGGTTCTTCCGATCGGCGTACTCGGCCCTGACCTCTATCCCCTCCCCCCCGAGGCGCTCCCTGATCTCGGCCTCGAAGGGCTCCGCCTTGTCCTCGGAGCGGTTGCTGTGCACGAGCAGCCACACCGCGTCGGCCCTCAGGCGTATGGCGGGCAGCACTATCCTGTCGACCTCGAACCCCAGCGGGGCTATGTGCACCCGCAGCTTTGACTCTGTCTCCATACTGTGCAGGCTGTGCACAGCATGGACAATTTAAAGCCAGGCGGCGCGCCGCCGGCTACGCGGCGCCGTCAAAAATGAACATTTTTTACTCCCGGACGGCGGCGCGTTTTAGAAGGTTTATAAGCGAAATTGAGGTATCAGACTTGAGGATGTCAGAGACCATAAAGCGCAGATCTGACGGCTTATCACGCAGGGACTTTTTGAAGCTTATAGGGGCGGCGGGGACCGGGCTCGCGTTCGCTCCGTTCGTGCCGTTTGGCAACTTTATGCCCAACCCCAACCAGGCCTCACTCGAGAGGGTGCCGGCCATGCTGCCGGACGGCACCCAGGCCAACATCAACACGTTCCCGGTGAACCACTCGGAGGTGATCACGTACCCGGCCACCGGCGACCCGGCCCTGGACGCGGAGGCGTTCCGCAAGTGGCAGCTCATAAGGCTGCCGGCCGAGATGGGCGGCGAGGCCGGCGACGTCTCGGCGCTGCGGGCGTTCAGCATGATATGCCTGCACCTGTGGTGCCTCTGGAAGTACTGGCCCGACGACGGCAGGAAGAGGGGCGAGTGCCCGTGCCACGGCAGCATGTACGACGCGTCGACCGGCATAGCGTACATAGGGCCCGCCTCCGTGCAGGCCTCGCCGTCAAACACGCTGCCAAAGCTGACGCTGGACCTGGACGCCGACGGGCTAGTGTACATACTTCCCCCCACGTTTACCGCCAACGAGAACGGAGTAGTAGGATATGGCCGCTTCGCCTGAGGGTGTGACGCTCTTCCCGAGAAGGACGGGCGCCGTCGCCTTCTTCTACTGGCTGTGGGAGGGGGTGGACCGCACCATATTCACCGCCATAAAGTTCTCCTTTCCGGCCAGGTTCGTCAGCCCGTTCGGGTTCCTCGGGATGCTCACGTTCATCACGTTCATCATACTGGGCGTCTCTGGCGCCCTGCTGATGTTCTACTACCAGCCGATACTGGACAGGGCGTGGGACAGCGTCCAGTTCATAAACGACGAGGTCCCCTTCGGGTTCCACATACGCAACATACACTACCACGGCTCGAATGCCATGGTGCTGCTCGCGGTCCTGCACATGTACTACCAGTACTTTAGCGGCCGCTACAAGATAAGGAACGAGGTGCTCTGGATGACAGGCGTCATACTGGGCGTCGTTACCATACTGGAGGCGTTCACGGGATATGACGTGATATTCAGCGAGAGGGCGGAGCTGGCAATCAGCATAGCGGCCTCGCTGACGACCTCGATACCCGTGGTCGGGCCGCTGATACGCGACGCCGCGCTCGGCAGCGGGTTCTCGGACTTTGTGCTGCGGTTCTACGCGCAGCACGTGTTCATACTGCCCGTGGTCATGCTCGGGCTCATGGCCGTCCACTTCCCGAGGTTTCTGGTCTTCGACGTGCCGATGGTCATGGCCATCGGCGGGGCCATACTGATCACGGGAGGGGTCTTCCCGATTGATCTGGGCTTCAAGTTCCAGCCCGACGTCCCGCCCGGCGTGACGGTCCCCGAGTGGTACCTGACCGGAATATACGCGTTCATGCGCACCCAGTACGACAAGTTCGTTACAGGGCTCCTGTGGCCCCTGCTGTTCATAGTATCGTTCGTGCTGATACCGTTCATAGACAGGTACAAAAAGTTCTCGTGGCGGGACCGCCCGATTATAACGGCGTTCGGCATCACCAGTTTGGCCCAGATAATGGTGACCACCTACTGGGGGTTCTACATCACGCCGGACGTGTCGGTCCCGCTGGTCGAGAGGCTGGTCATCGACCCGATCTTCTTTTATGGTACCATGATACTGCTCGTGCCGCTCGGATTCGGGTTCACATATATGATGATAAAGCTCGCAAACGAGGCCGAGCGCAAGGCAAAGCTCGCAAAGAGCTCGGGCCCGCAAAAGGTGGCTACAATAAGCCTGTCAGAGAGGTGGATCAACTGGGTGCTGGTGGCCCTGCTCGCGTTCCAGGTGTTCCTCAATATAGCGGCGTACAACGCGGCCCTGACGGGCATGAACAACATCTCGCTCTTCTTCATAGGGCTGATACTCATCGTGTTTGCCGGGTTCTTCCACGTGTACAGGTACGGGATGAGCCAGGAGAAGGCCGCGCCGCCGCCGATGCCGACCCCCGTGCCGGAGGCCGCGCCGCAGCTGGGGGCGCCTGCGGAAGTGGCGGCCGAGATCGAGGCAGGTGGGAACGGCGCCGGGAAGCTCGGCTCAGAGCCGCAGCAGAAGAAGAAGGAGCTGGAGGCCCCGCCGGAGATACCGGCTGCCGGGGCATCATCATCATCATCATCATCATCACCATCATCTACGACGGCGGCGGCGGCGGCCAAAAAGACAGGGGCGGACGGCGCCGCGCCCGACCCGACTACGGCGGCGCAAAAAGACAAGACGGAATAGTCGCGCGGGGGCCGAGGCGACTACCGAGGCGACTACCGAAGCATCATCGTCATAGTCATAACTGCAGGGAGCGCGGCTAATCTGTTGCGGCCGCAGCCGCATACCGCGCAAAGACGATACAGCTGCCAATCTCCTTGTGCTGCTCTATTGCCGACGCCCTGAACTTTACCTCGTGCTCGGACTCGGGCTCAAACCCGATCGCGGCCGTGAACTCGGCCGTGCGGCCCCCCTCCTTCATCGAGTCCCTGCTGATGAACAGCCTGGCCACGTTCTGGGAGATCGGCCTGCCGTTTGAGGACTTGTACGTGATGTGCTCGTTTGAGTCAGATATCTGGGCGCTGACGACCACCCCGTCGTACTTGCCGGGGTACGAGACCGTAATGACGCCCCTGATCTCCGCGTTTGGTCGTATCTCCACGGGGTCGATCTCCATGGATATGTCGTCCATGGGCGTCACCCGGCGACTCCAAATAATAACCATCCATGCGGCGGAGGTGGTGGTGGCAGGCGATCCCGCCGCCGCGGCTGCCGCGCCCAAAATCAAGCTTTAATTGTGAGTGGATGGGGCTCTGTTCATGTCAGACGACGGCAACGGCGCCGCGGCCAAGGAGTGGGACGAGCTGTGGGGGGAGTACTCGAGGTCCCTTGAGAACTGGAAGAGGATGTACGAGCAGGCCCAGGCCGCAAGCACCGAGATGCAGTCCAGGTTCAACGACGTCTGGAAGAAGACGACGGTGGATACCAGCTCCGACACGATGAAGCTCTTTGCGGAGAACTGGCAGGACGCCATGCTCGACGCGGGCATAAAGTCGTTCAGGGAGTTCAGCGAGGGATGGCAGAGGGCCCTCAGCGAGTCGGGAACCGGCGGGTTCGCGCAGTTTGCAGAGAACTGGCAAAAGTCTCTGGGCACTGCGGGCCTCGAGCAGATGAACTCGTACGGCGAGATGCTCAAGCGGTTTGCCGAGACCTGGAACGCGATGTGGCCAAAGACTAACTACTAGAGGGTACTGGCAGATTAACGGGGGCTGCGTTTTAGCGGAAAGCGTCGGGAGCTGGCAGGCCTATCGGGTTCTGAATGGCCGTCACGACCGGGACACTGGCAACTTCAGGACTGCAATCCATAAAATTTATAGGCGTCTATTATACGGAAAGTAGGTCACCGCAGGATCAGGCGGACTGTAGCCGATTATTTTAGGCTGTACCGATCACGAAAGCCAGTGTCAAAGGGACTGACAGAAAAGGCCGGGAAGCACCTGGTCAGGAGGCTCGGGAAGGGGGTGCCGGCTCCCGAAGTGGCAAGGGACCTTGGAATCTCCATCCGGCATGTACGAAGGCTGTGGGCAAGGTTCCAGAAGACCGGGACCATACGCGTGCAGATGGGCAGGCCGCGCTCCTGCATCACGGGGGCCCAGATACGGCTGATAACCGACGCCCACCAAAGGCGGCCGGTCGGAGTCGTACGCACCGCAAGGGAGCTGAGAAGGAATCACGATATTAGTTACGCCGCCGTGTACCGCGTGTTGAAGAAGAGCGGCGCCGTGGAGGCCTCGGCGGCAAGATCAAAGAGGCGCAAGTGGGTGCGGTACGAACGCACGTACTCCAACGCCATGTGGCATACGGACTGGCATGTCATGAAGGATCCCCGCTTTTCAGGCATGAATCTCATCACATATTTGGATGATGCGTCCCGGTGCGTTACGGGCGCGGCGCTCTTCGAGCACGCCACGTCCGAGAACGCGGTAATGCTCCTCAGGCTCGCAATCAAGAGGTTCGGCTCCCCCGCGTCCATACTGTCCGACAACGGATCGTGCTTTGTGGGGCAGAACGGCCGCAAGAAGGGAAAGGGGAAGTGGCAGCCCACCGTCTTTGAGGAGGAGCTGCTTGAGAGGGACATTGCCCTGATAAACGCCCGTCCCTACCACCCCCAGACTAACGGCAAGTTGGAGAGATTCCACCGCAGCCTGGAGGAGGAGATATACCACTATGGCAGCCTCAGGGAGTACGTAGACTATTACAACGAGTCAAGGCTGCACTTCTCGTTGGACATCGACAACTACGAGACGCCGCAGATGGCCTTCAGGAACAAGAGGGCGACCGAGGCGATCAGGAAGAACGACCCGAAATGGATGGAGAAGGATGCACATGAGTAGCGGACCGACTTTTCATATAATACAATAAAATTTATAGGCGTTATGCACATAAATACACACATGAGCAAAGGCGGAGAAGTGGCGCGTCGTTTGAAAGACAGACTGCCACAACACGTGGATAATCTGGAGTGTATCGCGCGCAGTTTTGACCGCTCAGAGCAGCTTTTGAAGGAAGCCGATGAACGATGGGATAATCTAAACGCCGGTACTGCGCAAGATGCCGCTCACGCGGTTAGCGATGGCAGTTCTTTCAACACGTAGATTATCAAGCAGGATCTCATGATATTCTATATCCGCGTTCACGTTGGTTCGTCTTTCTTTCAACATGCCCAATCTCTCTGCCACGTTTTCTATTTTCATGTCTAAATCTTCCATTTGGCCTCTAAGTTCAGCTAGTAAATGGTTTGTATCATCCATGCTGGCGTATTGCTGGCGTATTGCTGGCGGTCAGTATTTATTTTTCTTAGCAACGGATCAAGGCTCCCGCCAACCTCATGCCTGACGACGCTTCCAACTTCCGCCACGCGTGGAGGCATCAGTGCCGCGCCAAGAACTTTCTGCACAAGGACTCCGAGCACCACGGGCACATCCACATGTCCGGGGGCATGAGCAGCAATCAGACGGAATTCTTCAATGGGGACGCCCCGAGGGCCAAGGAGAAGGTCGTCCGAGGTATCAAGGGGGACGACTCGATCATGCTGGGGGGACGCAGATCCACACAACTGCATAAGGCCCCCCTAGGACTGGACGGGGACACCCAAGCGTACAGGACGGGCACCTGAATCATGTGCCCAAACAAGTGGAAGGTGGTCATCCGGAACGCCGCCAAGTCCGCCGGCTCCCTACAATTTCCACGAGAAGACAGATCCCACTAACTTACCATCCCTATAATTCCCAATGAATAAAAGTGCCGTTATTGCACGCCCGCCGTGAGCGAAGAGCCTGCGGAGTGCCACATACCGCTTGAGAGTTTCGAGGATCTGGCAAGGCTTGCATGCTCGTACCAGGCCCACCCGAGGAGGATCTTCAGTTTTGTAAGGGATGACGGTGGCGACGCAGGCGGGAATGATGCGGACGCAGGCGGCGAGGAGGGCAGCGGCGGTAACGGCATCGGCAACAACAGCAGCGGCGACGGGGGCGGCAACAACAGCGGCAGCGGCGAAGGCACCCGCGTCGCGGCGACCGTGTTCAACCTTGCAAACACACTCGTAGTCATGTACGCCCCGCTTCCAAAGGACGGCAGGTACGTGTCATATGTAATCGACGGAGGAAGGGAGCGCGCCGACGTGGTGGACGCGGCGTCAAATTCCGCAAGCTATGCGCCCATAATACACGTAAACAGCGAGCCGTGCCTGACGCACATGGAGGCCGATCCGCCGGCAGACGACATACCCGACGTGCTCCACCCGATAGAGCTTGCGGACCTGGGCAGCCTGGCGAGGCTCACGTACGATCCGGACTTCCCAGACGAGCCGGATCCCGTCATATACGCGGTGCCGGTGGGCGGGCTGTGGGCCCTGGGGTACGTGGTGGCCTACGACATGGAGGAGTCCCACTACGTGTTCTACCACGTGATGCGCGACGCAAAGCCCGACAAGCCGTTCCTTAGGTACGGGCACGACAGGGCGCAGAAGCCCGAACTGTCAGACAGGATAGAGCACGGGTACGTGTACATGCCGATAGTGACCGTCAGGGACCAGCACCCCATCTTCGGCTTTGACGCGCACCGCCGGTGACCTGCTTGTCTGTCCGTTATGACGGCGCGGCCAGGTCCCGGATGCGGGCCTCGGACTCGGAGATCATGCGCTGCAGGGCCTGCACGTACACGTCCGCCGCGCGGGCCATCTCCACCGTATGCGTCTCTCCCCCCTCGTGCCGGACCACTGCAAAGCAGAGCGCCCCCACGTCCTTGGCCGACACGGCCGGCTCGCCGCCGCGGCGCCTCTTGTCATTCACCATGTCGAGGAACGCGGGCAGCCGCCTCCTGACCTCCACCGACAGCTCGTCGCGGGAGCGCAGCCTGCCACGCGAGGTAAGCCCCGCTATGTCAACCTCGTACGAGGGGTCGTCTGCATACCCGTCCGACACGCCGATCATTATCCGGACTTTGGGGGCCCGCCCGTGCGTCTTCACCATGCGGCGCGCCGCCCCTACTGCACGCGTGTACACCGCGGAGTGCCACGGGCCGGAATGCTGCGCGTCGAACCACCCGAGGAACTCGGAGGCGGCCGCGTCCCGTCCCCCCCTTGCACGTATGGCGGCCTCAAAGGAGTCGCGCGCGGCGTGCCTGCCCATGCGCGGCAGCAGCCCAAAGTCGGTGCCCGCCGTGTGGAATATGCCGTCGACCGCGGCGTTCGCGGCCCTCAGGTACTGCTCAAAGTGGCGCCCGGTATAGTACGGATCCGGGTTGTGCAGCCTGATCTGCCTGGCGCGCATGCGGCATTCCTGCATTGCGTCGGACTGGGTCGCGTGCACGACTCTGTGGTATCGCGGGTGCGTATATTGATATCCGTCACAACCCGAGCGCCCGCTCCCACTGCCTGTTGTATTCGGCAAGCAGCCCGGCCTGCACGCGCCTGAAGGCGTGCCCCTGGGATGCAGCGGCGGCCGCGGCGGCCCTCGCGTGCTGCACGGCGCTCTCCGAGCAGGCGTCCTGCCACCTCTGGGCCCAGTACAGGCCGGCCCCCTTGAGCAGCTCCGTGTCTAGGTCGACTGCCCGGTGGCACAGGTCAAGGTAGGAGGCCGCCGCGCGTATCGCGGACCTCTGCAGGACTACGGCCGACTCGGTCCAGCCCGCCAGGGCCGCGCGGTACAGGTCCCACGAATGTTCAAGGTCCGGGGCGACGGAGAACGGCAGCAGCGGCCCGGTTGCCGCGGTGGCGGCGGTGGTGGTAGTAGCGGCGCCCTGCCGTACTGATGATGGTGGCGGTGGTGATTTTTTGCCTGGGGATTTTTTTGCCTTTTTGGCGTCCTTTTCTTTCTTGCCGCCGGCCATGCCCATGGTGTCATGCGCCGAACCTTAAACGTTTGTTCCGCGCCGCATGCAGCATTTTGATTATGCCGCGGCCGCGGCCTTCAAAAAACGACACTATTATGGAAGGCCCCGCCCATACCCCGCATGGGCGACGCGGGCATCCACGGCAGCGGTACAAGCAGGGAGGAGGAAAAGGGCAGGCGGTTCCTGGAGCTTGTGGACAGACAGAACACGCTCCAGCAGGCCATTGCGTCAAAACTGACGCGCCTGATAAGCGAGCACGGCTGGGACTCGGATGCACTGCGCGCGGAGCTGGCAGGCCTGATCGCGGAGCACTCGCAGGTCACCGGGGAGATAAACGGGCTGGACACAGGCGCGTGAGCCGGGCGCCTCCATGCCGCGTCTTGGCGCGGCTAGCTTATACCCCTATATTTTACAAAATAAAGTATAATGTTATAAGTATGTAGGGGTAATAACATCCATGGTGCGACTGCGAAAAAGACTACTCGGTGGCAACACCTACTATTATCTCGAACATAGCATGAGGGACAAAGGCAAGGTACGAAAAAAGGAGTGCTATGTCGGAAGGACGCTCCCGCCCAACATGGACGAGATCATGCAGGACTTTGTGCATGAGATCTACAATGAACGATGGCGTGCTGACATTGACATCATAAGAAAGAATTTTGCCAAGGAACGCAGGATCATGCCAAAGACGGTCCGAGAAAAAGAGACCCGGTCCTTTGCAGTCCGGTTTACGTACGACACGCAAAAGATAGAAGGCTCCACGCTCACCAGGAGGGAAGTTGCAGACCTGATCGAGAAAGGCATCACCCCGAAAAACAGGCCGATGGCAGACGTGCAGGAAGCCGAATTGCACAACAAACTATTCCACAGGATGCTTGGGTTCAAGGGCGACTTGACACTGCAGCTGCTGCTTGATTGGCATTGGGATCTCTTTGGTGTGACCAAGCCGGATATTGCAGGAGACATAAGGAAGTATCGAGTAGGCATAACTGGAAGCAAGTTTGTCCCGCCTCCGCCATACGAGGTACGGCCGATGCTGGCCGAGATGTTTGAGTGGTACGAAGGCAACAAGTCCAGAGTTCACCCGGTCATGCTCGCCGCACTGGTTCATCTTAGGATAGTGACAATACACCCGTTTGGTGACGGCAACGGCAGAATTACAAGGCTCGCGATGAACTTCGTACTGAACAAGAACAGGTATCCCATGCTTGACATCCCCTATGAGGGGAGGAGCGGTTACTACAACTCACTGGAGAAGGCACAGGTGGATAAAAACGAGCTTGCGTTCCTCCAGTGGTTTGCAAAAAAGTACATAAAATCGTACGGCACGTACCTGCAGCCATAAGACTCCCAGCTTTGTAGCCATCTTGCCGTCCGGTTCCCGGATTTAGGAGGCTTCGGCATTACTGCCCCGTTATGAGCACGTGAAGATCAGTGCTTGAATTCCTCTATGACGTCCTTACTTGACAAATCGTCCAAACTCATCTGAATCACCGACAATCATAATGACCGGGGTCTCTGCCAGCTCCCTGACCAGCGGGATGCCCAGTCCCGCCTTTTCCAGAAACTCGCTTTCCGTCCACAGCACGAGGCTGACCTGCCTGCCCGTTTCCCTCTCCGTCCGCATTACGGACTTCAATACGACGTCCTCGTCAACGTTCCCTACTACGAGCAGATCAACGTCGCTTGACGCAACCTCCACGCCCTTTGCAAAGGACCCATAAATCAGGGCAAAGCGTATCTTCTTCCTTTCCCCCTTGCTGATCCCGGCAAGCAGCCGCGCGCCGAGGCTCTCCGTCTTTAGGAATATTCTCCTCAGCTCGCCTGCAATGGAGGCCCCCTCGTCCAGCCTGTACAGGACCATCCTTCCCACGCTCCTTTTTTTCAAAAGGCCCAGCTGTTCAAGGTTTTTCAGCTCCCTTTGAACGAGTATCGGGGTAGCGTGAATCATCCTGGCCATTCCCCTAATGTGGTACTCCGAGCCGGGGTTCAGAAAGAACTGGGACAGTATGCCCACGCGGGTCTTTGAGGTGAACAGTCTTTCCAGCATTGTATGCTTTTAGTATACATATGTATATGAAAGTTTTACAATACGTTACCAAGCGGTTGGCCGAAAAGCAGGCGGCAGTGTCACGGCAGGCAAGAACAACGCGTGTCGCAACGGGCGGACGACTGCGATCGCGCGCCGGGCTGCCAGTCGGCGAACCTCAGAGGGCCGAATCCACCATCAGCGCTATGAACAGCACCGCCAAATACGGGCTTGAGAACTTGAAGAGCGTCCATGACGCGCGCTCCATGGGTTTTGCAATCACCCATACCGACAGCGCGATCATCAGAGCCCCGGAGGCCACCGCAGTCCACAGGTACGCGGGCCCCACCATGGCGGTGCCGTCCTCCATTGCAAGGAAGAACGGCACAATGGAGAACGCCACCATCACTACGGTGGACGCGGCAATCGCCCTTGCAGACGTCCCCTCGGACTGCACCGCCGTCAGCATCGGGACGTCCACCCTGTTGTAGTCCTCCTTGAAGTGCAGGGTCAGCGCCCAGATGTGCATGGGTATCCATATGAACACGAGGCCCGCCATCGCGAGGCCCATGGTCCACAGGTCCGAAGTCGTTACGGCCACCCAGCCTATCATGGGCGGGGCGCCCCCGCACAGCCCGCCGAGTATTATGTTGGTGCGGGACGTGCGCTTTAGCGCGTAAGAGTACACCAGCACGTTGTTGAGCAGGCCGAACGCGATGAATCCCGCAGCCCACAGCCCCTGCTCTACCGTGGTGGTGAGCGCTATGGCCCCTGCCAGCACCAGGGACGCGGCGGCCAGCACCAGGCCAAAGTTCCTGGCCTTTGTGGCCGGGTGTATCCTCTTTGAGGGGAGCGGCCTGTTCTTTGTGCGCTCCATTATGGCGTCGATGTCCCTGTCGTGGTAGTTTGTAAGCGTGTTTGCAGCCGCCGATCCCGCGGCCACGGAGAACAGTACCAGAGCCCAGGTGGCCGGCGACACTTCCACCCCGTAAATGTTGGACGCCGTCAGCGTGGCCCCGAACGCGGTGAACACCAACAGGTACCATATCTTGGGCTTTGTGAGCTCATAGTATACGGCCACCCTGGACTGGGACTTTTCGTGCTGCTGCATGTGTCAATCATCCCCGGAGCCGCTTCTCATATATGGCATTGCCTTTGCGCGCGACTTCATCTCCACAAAGGACTCGGAGGAGAGCACCCCGTCGATGCGGCCTATCCTTTCTGACACGGCCTTGTGCATCTGGTCAAGCGACTCTGAATACATCGTTACGAGCATGTCGAACCTGCCGGTCACCTCAGACACGGCGGCGACGCCGTCTATCCTGAACAGCTCGTCTATTATGTGGTCGCGGCGGTTGGTATCCATCTTGATGCCTGTCACCGCCTTGACGCCGTACCCGAGGGCCTCGCCGTTGACCTTGATCGTATACCCCTCGATCAGGCGGTTCCTGACCAGCCGCTTTATCCTGGAATACACCACCGACGGGTTTGCGCCTATCTTCTCTGAGAGGCGCGGCACGGAGACCGACGAGTCCGCCGAAAGCTCCCTCAGAATGGAGACGTCCAGCTCGTCGACCCCCGCGGCAGGCATGAGTCAGGATGCCCTGCGGTTCTTATAAAGTAAGAGGGGGCTGCTTTTCCAAGGCGCGCGGGGGGCGGCCCTGACTGCCCGCTGTGGCAGAACCGGGGGGCTGTCGCGCCGGGCGGGGCCGCGCGCCGGGCCCATCCACGGTGACGGCGGCGGCGGGGGATGCCTTGATGGTATGACTCGAACCCGACGCACGCAGGTGTCACAGCTGGAGGACCAGAATGCGCACGAGCCTTGGATCGGCACCATAGCCCACAAACACGCATGCCTGCCGCGCGATCGTGCGCCCTGCGTCATCCGCCTGCGTGTCCGTCTTCCCCGGCCCAGCCGGGTTCACATCAGAAGCAAGAAGACAGCAGCCGGAATTACCACGTATTCGGATCTTGCCTCCAAGTCATACTTTGAGACAACCAGCCCACTTTTGGTACCATGGCTGCTGTCAAGAAAGCTCACCAGCCCGGACAGTTCCCTGAAATCAATCCTTTTTCTATACTTGACCTCTATGGGGACCTCTATATCATCCACGCCATACAGTACGAAATCCACTTCCCTGTTCCTCTTGTCCTTCCAGTAAAACACGTGGTTGTAATAGTCAAAAGTCTGCTTTTTGTTGCTCAGGGCAAAGGCCCACCTAATCAGGTGATCTGCCGTCACGCCCTCGACAATCCTTCCCTGGTTGTCCTCCTGATCCACGTAGTCCAGGCTGGCCCCGAAGTTGTCTTTTGCACTTGCCAGGCCGTTGAACACATGGAGGAAGTACGGGTCGCGGAAGTAGAGCTTCTTGTCACTTCTGATCATTGGGATCTTTTTATCGTCCCCGTACCTGTGTATGACCGACAGGGCAAACATATCCTTTAGCGTGTATGCGTAACTTGAGGCGGTGTCCGCGCTTCCAATGTCTGCCTCTTTTGACAGACTGTTCCACGACGCGTGGCTGCCCTGGCTCTTGATTGCCGCCCTGCAGAACTGCTTTAATTTTGACTCGTTCTTTTGAAATGCGGACCATTGCCCCACGATACTGTCCAGATAGGCCCTGTATGAGTTCTCATTTATGCTGCCCGTCCTTATCTTCTCGTTGACAATTTTTGGTATCCCTCCAGTTATCATATATTCGCGCAAGAGATCGTCCAGTTCGTCCCGATGCGCACCCACTTGATAAATTCGGTCGTCAATTTCCTTGCCCAGCAGCCTTTTAAATACGCCTCTCCTGTCCCGGGCCGGCAGCAGGTGTTTTTTTAACACGTCCCTGATCCTGTCACTCCTCATTGATGCGTACTCTGAAAACTTCATCGGGAGCAGGACCTTGTCATGATTGTCAGAAACTTCCCCCCTGCGTCCGGGCAGTCTCTCCGCCGCGTTTCTTATGTCGACTGAGTGCGATCCCGTAACCATGACCGTGCAGTTTTCGAGCTTGCCGCTGTCAATCAGCCATTTGATTCCTTTTTGCCAATTGGGCACTGATGAGATCTCGTCTAGGAACAAATAGCAGCGGTTCTCCCCGCGCAGCCCGCTGCTTATCTTCATGTACCTCTCTATAATCCCCACCAGATCCTGCGCCGTGCCTACCAGATCCAGCGTATAGTAGAATATGTTCCATGGGCATATGCCCTTGTCCAGGAATTCCCTTATCTGCAGCTTGACAAGCGTTGTCTTACCCACCTGTCTTGGACCCCGCAACGAGTACACTACTGGATTGGAAGGCTCAAAGTCATACCTGATGGCGCGCAGCAGCCCGGGCACGTATCTTGTTGCCGATTCCTCCCAATCCCTGATTTTCTGATCGCTCCGTATGCTTGAAGGGTCCCTCCACCACGGATTGGCGCCCCACATGGAGCTTTCCTGTGCCATGTCCTACTCATATGGAACTTCTTTATATGTTATAGATTAACCACCCTGAACTTCTTTATATGTTATAGATTAACCACCCTGAACTTCTTTATATGTTATAGATTAACCATTCTCGCAGGAGCGGCATGCCGGAAGCGGCGGCGTCGATAGCCCGGCAGGATGCCTGATCCCGGGGGCCTGCACGGGAGAGTCCAAGAAATCTGCAAACTCCCCGGACGCGTCCCTCGTACAGGCAAAATCAAGGTCCTCGGAGAATCTGAAGTCCGCAAAGTATGCCTTCTTCAGGGCCGTCCCCCCCCCCCCCCCGAAGACCATCTCGCCCAGCCTTGGAAAACTCGAGATTCTGTACAGCAGGACCGTTGGGACATAGTCCTTTTCAAATATTCCAACCGGCACCCGGTTCCTGCGCGCCGGCTTCCTGAGTGTGATCTCGTCCATCAGCTGCCCCTCCAGGACAGCAAGTCGCCGTCCGACAGCCCGACTGTCATGCGGTAACGGGGCGACGTCTTGGGAATTATACGCATTAGTTCATCGCCGTCATTACCGCTGTAATGGCGGCCCCGAACCGAGCATATTTTGGGCGTTGTTTCTCCGCTCCGTTTTGGAGTGGTGACGAGCCGATGCTTGGTTTTCGCATCCCCCCTCCGCGGGGAAGCCCGCGGCCAAAAACCTGCCGCGGCGCGCGTCCAGTTCGCGCCTCACGAAGGCCATTCCCGCCTCCGGAGGGCCTGCCTCCTGCGTGGTGTCGGCGGGGCGCAGGCCGGCCCTCCCGATTATTATGGCGGCGCTTACGTCCGCCTGCTGAGTGTAATGGCACGACACGCACCTGAACGTGTCCCGCGTCACGCGGGAGTCACTGTCCGTATGGCCGCACCCCGGGCACGTCTGGGACGTGTAGTGTGGCGCGACATGCTCCAGAACGACCCCCTCCATCTCGGCGCGGTTCCTGATCCTTTGCTCTATGGCGTGGTGGCGCACAAAGCGCATCTCGCGGTTCAGGCCCCTCTTGCGGGAGCCGCCCCTGCGGGTCATGCTTGACAGCTTGAGATCCTCCATGACGATTGCGCGTGGGCGGCCGGTCAGGCAGATCTCCTTTGCGGCGACGCACTCCGCGTACGTGCGGCGGTTGAGGGCGCGCCTGAGCCTTTTGTTGAGCATGCAGAGGTGGTCACGGTACCGCCCGGACCTCCTGTTCTGTTTTGAGAGGCGGCTCTGATGCCTTTGGTACGAGGTGCGGCCGTCCTTGAACGCGGAGGCCGTATCGTACGAGTCGGCGGCCAGCGGCCTGCCGCGGAGGTCCAGAGTTACCACAACGGTGGGCTCGACCGCGCCGCGGTCCACGCCCTTGATCGTCGTGCCGGGGCCCGTAGAGCGGGTGGCGGGAACTCCGACGCGGCAGGATACGTACAGCGTGTATCTGTCGCCCGCGATCCGGACGAACTCGTACGACCTGGGCTCTCCTGCAAGCAGCGCGTCGGGGACGTCGCACCTGACGGTTCCGAACCGTGGGAGCTTTATCAGGCGCCTGTCAACGACGGTGGGCGCCAGGGGACACTTGAGCGCCGCGCCGCGGCCAGATTTTCTGGTCCTGTATCTCAGTTCTGATATGGTGTTGCGGCCGCGCCTCAGCATTGACTTGGCCGCCGTAAACGCGTCCCTGATTCCGGCGCTTTGGATGGCTCGGGGTACGGAGCGCATCCATTCGTCGCCGCCGCGCTTGTGCTGGGTGAACCTTGCGGACAGGCCGTACTCGTCGTTGGGATCCCACCCCTCCCTGAGGTTGGAGACGGCCCAGTTGTACGCGTGGCGCTGTCCGTGTCGCATCCTGGTGACATCCGCCTTCTGCTCCGCGCTCAGGCGGACGGGAACGCGGTACTTTCGATACGTAAACATGAGATTATTACGGTACTATACGGTAATAACGTTTTCGGGCGGGCAGGCGGCGGGGACAGTGGCAGTAGTGTGGGCGGCAGTGAACTAATGTATATAATTCCCGATGTGTTGTTCTGGATCATATCCCATAAGACGAGGCATCCAGGGTTATGGCTGTTTTGTTTTTGGAACGAAACTTCCGTTTAAAGGAAGTATTGCTACATAAAATATTACAGCCGGGCGGCTGGTGGATGGCAAAAACGATCACGCGTCCGCCGCCGGCCGGGCGCGGGGCAGCCCGCGCCCTTCTTGTTCACGGGCCGCGCCCGTTTGCGCCGTCCCTCATGCCGCCGCACAGGGCCCCGATCGCGTCCCGGATCTCCCTCGCGTGCCTGTCGCTCATGCAGACGATCCTCGCGACCTCGCCGATCAGCGCGTCGGAGTCCGGGGAGCCCCCCGCGCGCAGCATCTGCTGCAGCCTGTCGCGTACCGCGCGCACCTCGGCCTGGTCGTCCCTGCCCGGGCCGGCGGCGTCCCCGGCGCCGCCACGGCCCGCCCCGGACGCGGCGGCGGCTCCTTGGCGCCCGCTGAATATGTTGAGCATGTGGGCCGCCTTTGCGTACTCTGCCCGCACGGTCTCCCCGTATAAAATGGACTGCTTCTCGTACACGTCCTTTGGCTTGTGCCCTATCACGTGGTCGGCCACGTCCATCCGGCAGCCGCACTCTATGAGCGTGGACTTTAGGAGGGAGCGCATCTCGTGCGAGTCCACGCGCCACGAGTTCCTGCCGGTCTTCTTCTGCACGCCGGAGCCCCAGGCCAGCCTTGCGAACGCGTTTGTCACCCACCCGCTCCCGATCGGCTTTAGCGCGCTCGACAAAAACAGCGGGAGGCCCGCGCCCATGCCGCGCCCCGTCCTTGAGCGGCGCCAGTCCAGGTACTCCTGCACGGCGGCCACCGCGTCCCGCTCCAGGAACCCCAGGTGCGTGTACCCCGTCTTCAGGCGCGTCAGCGTGACGGGCACGGGGCACCCGTCCAGGTCCCACATATGGTGGTCCTCCGTCCCGAAGTGGCGCGCCATCTGCCCCCAGGCCTCAAAGTTGAACCGGTCTATCAGCGTGGAGACGTCAAGCCCCCTGTGCAGCTTGCAGAGCATTACAGCCTTTTCCGTTATGGTGGGGCTTGCGGCAGTCAGCATCCTGCGCACGTCCCCGAGCGTGAGCGTCTGGACCGTCTCCGTGGTGTCGTACGTGGCGGCCGGGTCGAACGCGACCTCGATCCCCTGCTCGTTGCGCTTGAAGTACGACAGTATGGCGTTCCGGGTCGAGGCCATCGTCGACGCCCTCTTGCCCCGGTGCGCCGGGTCCATCAAATACCGCTTCACTATGACGGCGACGTCCGAGCGCACCGCCAGCGGCCTGGCAAGCAGCTCTATCAGGTCCTCGACGCTCCCAAAGGCGGCCTGGCTCACGCGCGCGGCGGGGCCGCCTGCCGGCACGCGCGCGCCCGAGCACCTCCTCCTGCTAACGCCCCGGTATCCCGCCACGTGGACGGCGTGCGTGCCGCTTGTCAGCCACCTGTTGAAGCGCCACAGGTGCCTCGCGTACGACGAGCGCGTGGTGTTGCCGGAGCCGCCGACGTTGGTCCTCGCGCTGCCGCGGAGCTGGCCCAGCCAGAACGAGACGGTCCTCAGGCTCAGGAACTCGTCGGGTATGTGCCCGTCCTCCACCCTGTCAAGGGCGCCGGTCCTCGCGACGGCGGCAAGCCCGCGGCTCACAACCGAGATGGCAGTCGAGTCGTTTGCCGGCAGGCGGGGCCTGTGCTCGCTGCAGACCTCCCTGCAGGTGAGCCTCCTGCCGGGCTCAAGGGACCCGAGTATGCCCACCAGCCTCTTTGGGACCTTGGCCTGCGCATAGTCGGCGGCGGTCGGCCTGCGTATGACCGCGTACGTGATCTCGGGCCTGCCGTTCACACACCACGCGTCGTGCAAACCCTACTTAATGCGCCGTGTCAAGAAACACTCGCAACTGGATAAATTTTTTTGACAGCAGGCCGCCGTCTGTTGCGCGGAGGCTAGCCCGCCCCAAGTTTAAGAGGCCGGCGAAGCAGCGTTTTGCATTGCGCCGATCGCGCAAACCCGTGAGGGCCGGGCTGGAAAAGGGGCGGGCCGACCGCGCCATCAGGGAGCGCCGGAAGGGCGGGGGCGGGCCGGGGGCGCATGCAGCGGATGCGGCCAGTCCCGTGATGCGGGAAGGGTCCGCGCCCCGCAGAGTCCGTGGAGAATGGAGTCGGTCCCCCGCCGGGGAACGGGCCGGGGCGGCGGGGGCGTGCAGGACGGTGCCTGCGGGTGTTGCAAGGATTGCGGAATGCCCGCGCGGCGGGGGCGGGGCGGCAGGCTGCGGCGCCGCATGCAGGATCGCGAAGTGGGGGCGGGGCGGTCACGCCGCCTGCGGCGAAACCGCGCGGGCGCAGGCGGGCGCGCTGCGGGCGCAGACGCCCCGGCGCGGAGCGGCATACGGGCCGGCATGGACGAGAGGATCGCGTTTTCGCGGCCACGAACCGACTACGTGCATTGACGGCCCGCCAAGACGCGTCGCGGCCGCTGTCGCATTCGGGGGGCCACCGGGGACTCGGCCGCCGCCCTGAAAAAGTCAGCCAAGAGCCCGGGGCGCCTGCCGTCATACCGCCATGCAGTACGGGCGGCGCCGCGGCTGCAAATTCTCTTATGTGCCCGCCCCACTGCAAGGGACATGCCAGGCGCTGAGAAGCGGAGCCCCGAGGGCAGGCCCCCGCACACCAGCCCCGTCACGGAGTGCCTCGAATCAGACATATTCAAAGGGTCTGAAATGTTCCCCCCGGGGATGAGCCCGGGCCATGCGGCGTCCTACGCGGACGCCGTGCGCCGCGGGCTGCAGGGCCGGTGGGGCGATTCGGCCGAGTGCGTCGACCGCATATGGGATCCTGACGGAGCCACCCCGTTTATGCTGCTCCTCAGGGCCGTCCAGTACTGCAAGACGGGCAGGGGCGCCGGGAGGGTCCACGAGCTCATAGACATGATGCGGGGCGCCGGAGTCCCGGCACCGGACGTATACCACATCAAGGGCGCCATCTCATTTGAGATGTACAACGACGGCAACGCCGACGAGATCCACAACGCCGTCCGCTACATCAAGAAGGCGTGCGAGGGCAACCGGGACAACGCAGAACGCCACGCCATGGCCACTACCATCCTGCTTGCAAAGCACTATGCGGGCGCGGACGAGATACACGCCCGGGGCGGGCGCGGGGTCGGCGATACGGGCATCCTCGGGGACGTAATCCGCATCGGGCTCAGGGCGATCCGGCTCGGAAGCACCGATCCGATCCTGCACCTGAACATGGGAAACGCCCACCTGAACACGGGCCGCACAAGAGAGTCGATCCGGTACTTTGAAGAGGCCCTCAGGTACGACCCGCGCCTCGCCGAGGCCAAGCTGATGATCGGCACTGCCATGGCCAGGGGCATGCTCGACGACGAGACGAGGAGCGGGACGCTCCACCCCGACTCGGACTACAAAAGGGCCATTGCGTGCATCGACGAGGCGATGGAGATGGGCGGGCCGAGCGAGCTTGCGCTCACCACCAAGGCGGACGTCCAAGTGGCGATCGACGACGCGGACGGCCTGAGGGGGACGCTGTCGCGCCTTGCGAGGTTCAAGCCGTCCAACATGCCCGACATAGTGTGGCGCATACAGCTGCACGCCCTGGCAGGCGACCCCGAAGGGGCCAAGCCGTACATACGGCAGGCCGCCGAGCTTGATCCGAGCATGCGGTTCCTTGACGACGTCAGGGGGATGCCAGGCGCGTAGGAACGCGGCCGCCTCTTGCCCGCGACACGAGGGCGGAGGGCGGGCCGGCGCGCAGTTCCCAGAGCCGGCCGCGGGCGCGAACTTGATTTTTAAAGAAGGCTGGCGCACCCGGGGCCTGGAGATACTTCACGGGGGAGAGCTTGACGGATCTCTCGTCATATGGGCCGAGACGTCGGATCCGGGGGGGCCCGGGGGCCCGGGGCCCGCAGTACGGCGCAGGGAGGTACCCGTTCGGGGTGGGGGCGCGCCGGCTTGGCAGGATTCTGGACTCGCTCGGGGTGGGCGCCGGCAAGGGAGGGAGGGGGAGGAGAAGCGGGACGATCCGCATGCGCGCGGCAAACGTGTGGCTTCCGACGCGCGCAAACGGCAGCCCCATACCGTCAAGCGGCATGATCGACGGGTACGCGTCAAGGCCGTCGGGCGCCAGGCGCGTCCCGTGGGTGGTTGACGCCGCAGAGCTCTCCGAAGGCGGCGCGGCGGACATACTGGGCCGGATAATGGGGAGCCGGGCAGTAGAGTACGACGCGGGCAGCAGCATCATAATCGGATCCGATCTCGCATACATGGCAGAGTCCGCGCGCCTGGCGGGGCTGATTGTCGCCGGGCAGCAGTACCTGCCGCATATCGAGCCGGTTCCGGGCGCGGAGGGCGGCGGGTGGTGGTACGAGGTGTCATGGAACCCGGTGATAACCGCGGAATACTCTGAGCAGTTCGAGTCGCTGTCGGGGCGCATGCCGGGGGCGGTGCGGGCAATCACCAAGACGCGTGATGCGGGTGCGGGGCGGAAGGGCGGGCGGGGCGGAAGGGCGGGCGCCCCGTCCTACCGTACCGACGGCCCCAGGAACCCGCCGCAGGCCGTGCTGCTGCGCTTTGTCCGGCGCATGGTAGACCATCTCGTGCGGGACTCCGTCTCCGCGGGGGCCCGGGCGCCCGCGGCGGGCCCCGGGTTTGACAGCGCGCACGACGCGTGGATGCACCACCTCCGGAGCCCGGAGCCGACTGAGATAAGCGGGCCCGACGTGAGGCGCCTGCACGAACAGGTGGAGGAGTGGCAGCGGCCGGTCTCGCTGCAGGCAAGATCGCCGCTCCGCCTCTGCTTCCGGCTCGAGGAGCCCGCAGGATCCGACGACGCGTGGCTGATACGCTACCTGCTCCAGCCCAGGAGCGACCCCAGCCTGCTGGTCCCCGCAGACAAGGCGTGGAATGCCAGATCCTCGGCAGTCGCGCTGCCCAGGGGCGTCAACGCAAAGGAGGCACTGCTCACGTCGCTGGGCCAGGCCTCCCGAATCATGCCCGCGCTCACCGACGGGCTTGATGCGGCGGGCGGGGGCGGGGGCGGGGGCGGCGCCAGCATGAGGGGGTACGCGACTGACACGGACGGGGCGTACCGGTTCCTTACGCGCGAGGCCGCCGCGCTGCGCCAGGCCGGCTACGGGGTGATCCTCCCCGCGTGGTGGACCGGCCGCGGATCCAAGGCCCGGATAAGGGCGCAGGCCAACGTCCGGGCGCCCCGCATGAAGGCGCGCGGGCTGTTTGACTTTCGGAGCGTGGTCTCCTTTGACTGGAAGGTCGCAATAGGCGACCAGGAGATGACCCTCGGGGAGCTGCGGGATCTTGCAAGGGCCAAGGCCCCGCTTGTCCGGATGCGCGGCGAATGGGCCGAGGTCTCCCCGGAGGACATCCGGCAGGCCGTCCGGTTCCTGCAGAAGGGGGGCGGCTCCGGCAGGGCGCCGTTCCTTGACGTGATCCGGATGGGCGCCGGCGCGGCGGGCGTCCCGGGCGGGGGCGGCGGCAGCGGCGGCGGGATCGACGTCGAGGTCACCAGCAGGGACGGCCACGTCAGGCGGATCCTCGACCAGCTCGCCGACAAGACGAAGCTCAGGGACTTGGCGCAGCCCGCCGGCTTTTCCGGCACGCTCAGGCCCTACCAGCTGCGCGGGTTCTCGTGGATGGCGTTCCTGCAAAGGTGGGGGCTCGGGGGGTGCCTGGCCGACGACATGGGGCTGGGCAAGACCATCCAGGTGCTGGCCCTCATCCAGCGGCACGCGCGGCAGTCGGCGGGCTCCCGGAAGCCGTTTTTGCTCGTGTGCCCGACCTCCGTGATAGGCAACTGGAAGAGGGAGGCGGGGCGGTTCACGCCGGGGCTGGACGTCGCGGTGCACCACGGCGCGGACCGGGCGAGGGGCGCCGCGGCGTTCCGGAGGATGGCCGGCGGGCACGACGTCGTGGTGTCAAGCTACGGGCTGCTGCACCGCGACCTCAAGGCATTCCGGGACGCGGGATGGGGCGGCATCGTGCTCGACGAGGCCCAGAACATCAAGAACCCGAACACAAAGCAGGCCCAGGCGGCGCGCGCGGTGGGCGCGGACTGCCGGTTTGCCCTGACCGGCACCCCGGTGGAGAACAACGTCGGCGACCTGTGGTCGATCATGGAGTTCCTCAACCCCGGCCTCCTGGGCGGCCAGTCCTCGTTCAAGCGCGACTTTTTCGTCCCGATCCAGATGCTGCAGGATGCGGGGGCCGCCGAGAGGCTCAAGACGGCCACCGGCCCCTTTGTCCTGCGGAGGCTCAAGACGGACAGATCGATAATATCGGACCTGCCAGAAAAGGTGGAGACCAAAACGTACTGCCAGCTGACGAGGGAGCAGGCGACCCTCTACGAGGCCGTAATCGAGGACGTGGGCGGAGTCCTGGGGATGGACGGCGGGGGCGGGGGCGGCCGTCCCGGGGCGGCCGGCCGCGGGCCGCGGAGGGGCGAATCCGACGTGAGCGCCTTTAGGCGCAAGGGGCTGATACTCGCCGCCCTCACAAAGCTAAAGCAGGCGTGCGACCATCCCGCCGTGCTCCTAAAGGACAACTCGCAGTCATCCGGCGGCGGCGGCGGCGGCGCGCGCTCCGGCAAGCTGATGCGGCTGACCGAGATGCTGTCGGAGGTGACGGAGGCCGGCGACAGCGCCCTTGTATTTACGCAGTTCGTGGAGATGGGCCGCATCATCAGGGACCACCTCCAGGGGGCGCTGGGCCGCGAGACGCTCTTCCTGCACGGGGGGACGCCGAGGAGCCAGCGGGACGCGATGATCGAGCGCTTTCAGGAGGGGCATGACGATGGCGCGGGCGGCGGCGGCGGCGGCAAGGGCCCCAAGAACGGCAAGAACCCCGAGAGTGGTGGCGGCGGCGGCAAAGGTGGCAGGGCCGTCGAGCCGAAGATATTCGTAATATCCCTCAGGGCGGGGGGCACGGGGCTGAACCTGACTGCGGCAAGCCACGTGTTCCACTTTGACCGGGGGTGGAATCCGGCCGTGGAGGACCAGGCGACGGACAGGGCGTTTAGGATAGGGCAGAGGCGCAACGTCCAGGTCCACAAGATGATCTGCTCCGGGACGCTGGAGGAGCGGATAGACGACACCATAGAGATGAAGAAGGGCGTCTCTGAGATGGTCGTCGGGGCCGGGGAGAACTGGCTTACGGAGATGTCAAACGAGGATCTGAGGAGCATACTGGCCCTGAGCGCGGACGCGACCATGGCGGCGGAGGATTCCTGACCATGCCGTACTGGGAATACTACGCGCCGCGCAGGCCCAAGCCCGTGAAGGGCGGCATAAGGGCCCAGTCAAGAAGGGGCCAGTTCGGCAAGAGCTGGTGGGCCAAGCGCTGGAACGAGGTGCTCGAGGGCTACGGTCTCGGGGCGCGCCTAGGCCGGGGGCAGTCGTACGCCCGAGGGGGGCAGGTCGCGTCGCTCGACATCTCGTCCGGGCTG